>NZ_CP137746.1:0-3436745 GCF_033439925.1 Acinetobacter sp. 16 | reverse complement strand
TAACTCGCTTGCGACAAGAGCTATCTGATAACGTCTTTGCGATGTGGATTCGCCCGTTAGTTGCAGAAGAAGTGGATGGTGTGATGCGTTTATATGCACCCAACCCTTATTGGACTCGTTATATTCAAGATAATCATCTCGAGTTGATTTCTATATTGGCTGAACAACTGTCTGAAGGGCGAGTGCGTCAAGTAGAGATATTGGTAGATTCAAGACCTGGAACGATTTTATCTTCGAGTGAACAGCCTGCAACAACGACAGCTGCTTTGAGCACAGCAGTGCCTTCCCCAATGAAAGTAAAAAAAGAAGCTGAATTGGTTCAAGCGAATCCCCCAGTTTCTAAAATTCCTAAGAAAAGACAATTAAACCCTTTATTCACTTTTTCTTTATTTGTTGAAGGTCGTTCAAACCAGATGGCAGCTGAAACTTGTCGAAAAGTTTTAACGCAGCTTGGTGCATCGCAACATAATCCATTGTTTCTCTATGGCCCTACAGGTTTGGGTAAAACACATTTGATGCAAGCTGTCGGAAATGCGCTGTTACAAGCAAAACCGAATGCACGTGTCATGTACATGACTTCTGAAAGTTTTGTACAAGACTTTGTAAGCTCTTTGCAAAAAGGCAAGGTTGAAGAATTTAAGAAAAACTGTCGTTCTCTAGATTTGTTATTGGTCGATGATATTCATTTACTTGCAGGTAAAGAAGCAAGTCTTGTTGAGTTCTTCTATACGTTTAACGCTCTGTTAGACGAATCCAAGCAAATTATTTTAACTTCAGATCGTTATCCAAAAGAATTAACTGAATTGGATCCTCGTTTGGTTTCTCGTTTTTCATGGGGTTTATCGGTGGGTGTAGAACCACCAGATATTGAAACTCGTATCGAGATTTTGCTTAAAAAAGCTGAAAATAGTGGTGTTGATTTACCTCGAAATTGTGCTTTATTTATCGCTCAACAAGTAGTGGCAAACGTTCGTGAACTTGAAGGCGCGTTGAATAAGGTTGTCGCTATTTCTCGCTTTAAAGGTACCTCTATTGATCTTGATGTGGTACGTGAATCATTGAAAGATGTGTTAGCGATTCGAGCGAGAACGATTAGTGTCGAGAATATTCAACGTGTCGTGAGTGAGTATTTCCGTATTCCCTTAAAAGAATTGGTTGGACCGAAGCGTACCCGTATTTATGCTCGCCCTCGTCAGTTAGCAATGGGTCTAGCACGTGAATTGACAGGGGATAGTTTCCCTGAGATTGGAATGGCCTTTGGTGGTCGAGATCACAGTACGGTGATGCATGCTTGTGAAAAGGTTGTAAGTCTTCGCGAAGAAGATCCGATTTTTAATGAAGATTATAAAAATCTACTTCGTCTGTTACAAAGTTAAACTCATTTTCAGAGTTGCAAACTCGTTTTAAGTGCAGCATAGTACACTGCTAACATTTTTATCGGCTTCCGTTGTAAGAGGAATAAAATCGTGCGTTTGAAAATCGCTAAAGAAAGTTTACTCAATGTTTTGTCACACGTTGTGGGTGCGGTGGAGCGCCGTCATACGTTGAATATTCTTTCAAACGTTAAAATTCAAACCACACAGCAGGCCTTGACGATCACAGGTTCTGATTTGGAAGTTGAGTTGGTAGCCAGTACGACCTTAGCTGATGGTGCTTGTATAGAAGCAGGTGAAACGACGGTTCCTGCGCGTAAATTAGTCGAAATTTGTAAGTCACTTCCTAGTGCGGCTTTGATCGATTTACAAATCACAGAAGATCAACGTTGTATCTTGAAATCAGGTAACAGTCGTTTTGTATTGGGCACTCTTCCAGCTGAAGACTATCCACTACTTTCTACTGAGAATAGTTTAGGCACGCAAGTTCAAGTCACTCAGCGTGAACTCAAACGTTTATTTGAAAAGACTGCATTTGCTATGGCAGTTCAGGATGTTCGCTTTTATTTAACAGGAACATTACTAGAAATTGATCAAAATCAGTTGCGTACAGTGACAACTGATGGTCATCGTTTAGCATTGTGTGAGGTGTTAGCTTCATCAACAGCGACATCTTCAATTCAAGCGATCGTTCCTCGCAAGGCAGTAGGGGAGTTACAACGTTTGCTTAGTATTGAAGATGAACAACTCACTTTATTAATTGGTCGTGAGTTGTTGAATGTAACTATCAATACGCCAAGTCGAGATAAGGAACAGGGTGATATTACAGTTCGTTTTACGACTAAGTTGATTGATGGTAAATTCCCTGATTATCGCCGGGTGATTCCTCGCGGTGGTGACAAACATGTGTTGATTGCACATGATGTATTTAAGCAATCGCTACAACGCGTTGCAATTTTAAGTAATGAGAAATTGCGTGGTGTTTTCTTGAACTTTAGCCAAGATACATTGCAATTACGCGCCAATAACCCTGAACAGGACGAGGCGAGTGAAGATTTAGTAATCCAATATCAAGATGCACCTCTTGAAATGTCTTTTAATGCTCAATATATCCTTGATGTGTTGAGTGTTCTTGATGGTGATGATGTGCGAATGAGTATGACAGAGGCGAATCAGTCGGTATTGGTACAAGATCCTGCACATCCTGATCAAACTTATGTTGTTATGCCTATGCGAGTTTAATTTGCATTGTTGTATTAGGTTTAAATCATGCAAATCACGCGTTTAAATATAGAACGTGTACGAAATTTGAAGACGGTTGCACTCACTGAGTTGCAGCCGTTTAATATTTTCTATGGTGCAAATGGTTCTGGAAAAACATCAATTCTAGAGTCTATTCATTTGTTAGCAACTGGACGCTCTTTTCGCACGCATATTCCAAAACATTATATTCAGCATCAGTGTAATGATGCGATCGTATTTGCTCAGTCCGCAACTGAGCGTGTCGGCATGAAAAAACTCATTTCTGGTGAGCAATTAATTAAGGTCAATGGCGATACGATTGCAACGCAAGGGCAGCTAGCAAAGTTGCTCCCTTTGCAGCATATTGATCCGCAAAGTACCGATATTATCGATCATGGTGCTAAACCTCGTCGTCAGCTCTTGGATTGGTTGATGTTCCACGTGGAACCTGAGTTTTATTTTGCTTGGCAGTATTATTCGCGTGCTCTGAAACAACGAAACAGTTTATTAAAAACACGTCGAAATCTCAGTTTGTCTGAACTTGAGCCGTGGAACAAAATGCTCAGTGAATATGGTGAAATTTTACATTCACAACGGATCAGTATCGTTGAGCAATGGAATCAATATTTTCGTGAGGATTTACAGCAGCTTTTGCCAGATATTGATATTCAACTCGAATACTATTCAGGATTTCATACTGAGCAAGGGTTGTTTCAAGACCTTATTCAACAGCATCAAAAAGACCTTGAGCGTCGATATACTGAATACGGTCCGCATCGGGCTGATTTACGTCTAAAAACCCCACAAGGTAACGCTGATGATGTGTTGTCTCGAGGGCAAAAAAAGTTGTTAATCATGGCATTAAAACTGTCACAAATTGCAATGCTACATGCGAGTAATAAGGAAACTGTGGTATTATTAGATGATCTGACAGCAGAGTTAGATGTAGCTGCACAACAACGTTTAATTGAGCGACTGAGTCAGTTAGGAAGTCAGGTTTTTCTGACCACCTTAGACCATGCGTCGGTATTAAAACACTTACATGATTTGTCGATTTCCTTTCAATTGTTCCATGTTGTACACGGTCAAGTCAGTCTTGCTGCACCATAATTTTATTTCCTCATTTTTGGATAGATTCGATATTAACTAGGGAGTAACCATGAGTTCAGAGTCTCAATCAGTCTCTCAAACAGAACAAACAAATGAAAAGGCTTATGATTCCTCTAGCATTAAAGTATTACGTGGATTAGACGCGGTTCGTAAACGTCCTGGTATGTACATTGGGGATACCGATGATGGTACAGGTTTGCACCATATGGTGTTTGAGGTGGTGGATAACGCGATTGATGAAGCACTAGCAGGTCACTGTGATGAAATTCTAGTGACGATTCATGAAGATGAATCTGTTAGCGTATCTGATAATGGTCGTGGTATTCCGACAGATATTCACCCTGAAGAAGGTGTATCTGCGGCAGAAGTGATTCTGACTATCCTGCATGCAGGTGGTAAATTTGATGACAACAGTTATAAAGTTTCTGGTGGTCTACACGGTGTTGGTGTTTCAGTTGTAAATGCCCTGTCTAAAAAATTACATTTGACCATTCAACGTGCAGGTCAAATTTATGAGCAAGAATATTGCCATGGCGATCCTCAATATCCATTGAAGGTTGTGGGTGAGACAGATAAAACAGGAACAACTGTTCGTTTCTGGCCAAGTGAGCTTACTTTTAGTCAGACCATTTTTAGTGTGGATATCCTCGCACGTCGTTTAAGAGAGCTTTCTTTCTTGAATGCGGGTGTGCGTATCGTATTGCGTGATGAACGCGTTAATCTCGAAAATGTTTATGATTACGAAGGTGGTTTATCAGAATTCGTTAAATACATTAACGAAGGCAAAACACATCTCAATGAAATTTTTCACTTCACGACTGATGCTGACAATGGCATTGGGGTGGAAGTGGCATTGCAGTGGAATGATAGCTATCAAGAGAATGTTCGTTGCTTTACCAACAATATTCCACAGAAAGATGGTGGTACTCACTTAGCAGGTTTCCGTGCGGCTTTGACCCGTGGTTTAAACAGCTACATGGAAAATGAAAACTTACTCAAAAAAGAGAAAGTGGCTGTTTCAGGTGATGATGCTCGTGAAGGCTTGACTGCAATTATTTCAGTAAAGGTTCCTGATCCAAAATTCTCTTCTCAAACCAAAGAGAAGTTAGTTTCGAGTGAGGTTAAACCTGCTGTTGAACAAGCAATGAATAAAGAGTTTTCAGCTTATTTGCTTGAAAACCCTCAAGCAGCAAAATCAATCGCGGGCAAAATTATTGATGCAGCTCGTGCACGTGATGCAGCTCGTCGAGCGCGTGAAATGACACGTCGTAAGAGCGCTTTAGATATTGCAGGTTTGCCAGGGAAATTAGCCGACTGTCAGGAAAAAGATCCAGCATTGTCTGAACTGTATCTAGTCGAGGGTGACTCTGCGGGCGGTAGTGCCAAGCAAGGTCGTAACCGTAAGATGCAGGCTATTTTGCCGTTGAAAGGTAAAATCCTGAACGTTGAACGAGCACGTTTTGACAAGATGATTTCAAGTCAGGAAGTTGGAACGCTGATTACAGCTTTAGGCTGTGGTATCGGTCGTGAAGAATACAACCCTGATAAATTACGTTATCACAAAATCATTATCATGACCGATGCGGACGTTGATGGTTCACACATTCGTACCTTGTTGTTGACTTTCTTCTTCCGTCAAATGCCAGAATTGGTAGAGCGTGGTCATATTTATATTGCCCAGCCACCTTTGTATAAATTAAAGAAAGGTAAGCAGGAGCAATACATCAAAGATAATGATGCATTAGAAACCTACCTTATTTCGAATGCGATTGATGAACTTGCTTTGCATATAAGTGCAGATTCACCTGCGATTACGGGTGAAGCTTTGGCTAAAGTTATTGCAGATTATCAAGTGTCGCAAAAAAGCTTGCAGCGTTTAACACTACGTTATCCTGCGAGTTTGTTAGATGGTCTGCTTGAACTAGAAGCTTTTAAAGCGGATCACAATCATGAGCGTGAATATGTTGAGTCTTGGGCAGAACAATTACGTGCTGCAATTGAGAAACTCCAACCAAGTTTACGTCCAGAGATTTCTTTAGAATCATTTGAACGTGAGAACTCACACGGCGAGAAATCAGTTCATTATTGGCCACGTGTCACCGTGTATGTGCATAACTTGCCACATTCATATTTGCTTGATGCAGGATTATTAAACTCTGCTGAATATGCACGCTTACTGAAGAATGCGAAGAGCTGGTTTACGTTGCTCGAAACGGGCGCTTATTTGCAGAAGGGTGATCGTCGTATTCAGGTGAATAGTTTCCATCAAGTATGGCAGCATATTTTGCAAGATTCTCGTCGCGGCATGATGATCCAACGCTATAAAGGTTTGGGTGAGATGAATGCTGAGCAGCTTTGGGAAACCACGATGGATCCTGAAAACCGTCATATGCTCCAAGTGACGATTGATGATGCCATTGAAGCTGATCGTATGTTCTCTTGTTTAATGGGTGATGATGTTGAACCACGTCGTGCATTTATTGAAGAGAATGCCTTGAATGCAGATATTGATGCTTAAGCGCTAAAAAGGATATTTTTAATGAAAAAAGGATTTTGCTTAGCTACTTTATTTGCAAGTGTGTTGATGTTCAATCAAGGTGTATCTGCTCATCAACTTGAAACAGATATGCGAGTATTGGCTAAAAGTATGACGGCTTTTGCTCAAACTCAGGATTTAGCAGAAGCGAAGAAACAATTGATGCTTATGCGCAAAGCAGCTGTTGCTTCAAAGGCTTCTTCACCGCATAAGCTTGAAGGTGTGTCTAAAGATGATGAACAGCTTAAAGCATATCAACATGGCTTAGATCTATTGTTAGCTCAAATTGATTCAGTCAATGCTTTGGTTGAAAAGGGGCAGCTCGAACAAGCCAAAGTACAGGCACTAGAGTTGGTTAAATTGCGCAATGAGTATCACCAACAATTTAAATGATACTTAGATTAAATTTAAGATCATTATAAAAAAGAGCTTAAAACTAAACTGGTTTTAAGCTCTTTTTTGTTCCACGTGGAACCTTTACTATTGGTCAACCAAATCATTCACCTGAATTAAGGCATGACCAAATAAATATCCAGCCGTGACTAAAACACTGATCCATAACAATGCGCCTAAAACGTTATAGACTACGAAACGCATATAATTCATGTTGCCAGAGCCCGCTGCTAAAGGGGCAAAAGAGCGCGCAAAAGGAATAAAACGTGCCAGAAGAATCGTTTTACCACCATGAGTTAGGAAGAATGTATTAGTCTTTCTTAAATATTCTTGTTTGATAAAGCGTGAATCCATTTTAAAAATACGATCACCAAAATGACGACCAATATGATAATTCACCATATAGCCCAATGTTGCGGCCACAAACAATAAACTAATCATATAGCCAAGATGCATCATTTCAATGACTGAGCAGAGTGCACCAACAGTGAGTAATAAACTATCACCAGGGAGGAAGAACATAAAAACAAAAGCGGTTTCTGCAAATATAATTAAAAAAAGAATAGCGTAGATCCAAACGCCATATTCTTGGATCAAGATTGGAAGAAAATGTTCAAAATTAAAAATAAAATCTAAAGAATTCATTCAGTTTGTATGAGTCCAAATCGGGTACTTACCAAATTGAAGTACAAAAAATATTAAGAAAGTAGACGTTTTAAACGTCAATCGAAAGTCACAACTTTAGAATGATGGGAGCTGAGTATATCGAGCCTAAACACAAAGCTCAATTTTTGAGGAAATTTCCATTTTTTAATTTAACTGAGTAGATAGAAAAAACATGGTATTTAAATGTGGATTATCGATGTAATTGAGTTTGAGTTTCTATTTTTCTTGTATTGATTAAATTGAAAAAACCTAACCACACATTTGGTGTGGTTAGGGGATGTTACTTAGTTTTCAAATGAGCCTTCAAGTTCCTCTAAACTCATCATGAATTCTAATAATTGCTCTTCAAAATTTTCCAATTTGGCTTTGAGTTCATTTTGTTCATTCATGAGCTTCATAAGATCGTTTTTGCGATTTGCTTCATAAAGTGTCGTGTCGCCTAGAAGTTCTTCGATCTCAATGAGTCGTGGTTGAATTTTACCAATCTGTGATTCGACTTTTTCCATGTCTTTTCGGATAGGTCGAGTCAGTTCACGACGGCGAGCAGCTTCTTTACGTTGAGCTTCTTTATCAACTTTAGGAGCAGCAACTTGAGATGAATGGCTCTCTTGTTGTGAAGCACTCTGTGCATTTATTTGTTGTTGGCGCGCTTCACGTAACCATTTTGCATAGTCCTGAAGATCACCTTCAAACTCTGTGCATTTTCCTGCATGAACAAGTAACAAATCATCGCACACACTTGCAATCAATTGACGTTCATGCGAAACCAAGACCACTGCACCCTCAAAATCTTGCAATGCCATGGTCAAAGCGTGGCGCATATCTAAATCTAAATGGTTAGTCGGTTCATCTAGAATCAGTACATTAGGACGTTGCCAAACAATTAAAGCTAAAGCCAGACGAGCACGTTCTCCACCAGAGAAGCTCTCACATGGTGTGTCCATGCGTTCACCACTGAAGCCAAAGCCACCCAAGAAAGAGCGTAAAGATGCTTCACTGATTTGTTTATCTGCGATACGTGCCAGTTGAAGCATTGGGCTTGCATGCGCGTCTAAAGCATCCATTTGATGCTGAGCAAAATAACCGATATTAAGAAGTTCAGAAGCTTTACGCTCTCCAGCTAATAGTGGCAAGTCACCAACCAAGGTTTTGATTAGAGTGGATTTACCTGCGCCATTCATTCCGAGTAAGCCTATTCGAGAGCTTGGCGTAATCTGCAAACGAATTTTTTCAGCGATGACTTTGTCACCGTAACCGATCGTTGCACCATCAAGACTGAGTAATGGGGAACTCATTTTGGTAGGTTCACGGAAGCTAAAGGTGAAAGGTGTATCCACATGTGCAGGTGCTAATTGCTGCATACGTTCTAATTGTTTAATCCGACTTTGGGCTTGGCGGGCTTTGGTGGCTTTTGCTTTGAAACGATCAATAAATTTCTGTAAATGAGCACGTGTTTCTTGTTGCTTCTCAAAAGCTTGTTGTTGTTGTGCTAAACGTTCGCTTCGTGTGGTCTCAAATGTTGAGTAATTTCCTGTATACAAGGTTAATTCTTGGTTTTCGATATGCAGAATATGATCAGTCACTGCATCCAAGAAATCACGATCGTGTGAGATTAAAACCAGAGTACCCTCATAAGCTTTAAGCCAGTCCTCAAGCCATAAAATTGCATCTAAATCTAAATGGTTGGTTGGTTCATCTAATAATAATAAATCTGAACGACTCATCAGTGTTCTAGCAAGATTAAGTCGCATGCGCCATCCACCTGAAAAGCTGGCTACATTTAATCGAATTTGATGATCTAAAAAGCCTAGTCCAGCCATCAGTTGTGCTGCTTTAGCAGGGGCAGCATAACCATGAATTTCATCAAAACGACCATGAAGCTGTGCCAAATCCTCATTACTTAAATGATCAGGATGCGCGAGTTTTTCTTGAATCGTCCAATACTCTTCGTCACCTGAAAGTACGAAGTCGATGGCAGGAATATCTAAGGCTTTAATTTCTTGTGCCATATGAGCCACTGTCCAAACAGACGGACGACTTAGATTTCCCTCATCAGCGACTAAATCACCTAAAAGTGCTGCAAATAACGTAGATTTTCCTGCGCCATTTACGCCTGTGAGACCAATTTTCCAGCCTGGATGAAGTTGCATAGATGCTTTTTGGAAGAGAACGCGCCCACCACGGCGTAAAGAAACTTGGTCAAATTGGATCATGAGTATGCAAAATAGCGAATAGATAGCCGCATTTTAAGGTGATCCGAAGCGATTGCAAATTTTTATATGAATTTATGCAAAGCTGAAATCAAATGCATTTAGATGATAAAAATAGAGTAAAAACTCTACTTCTGTGTTTAAAATCAGAATATTATTTAGTTTAGATGAAAAAATAAGTAACAAGACCAAAACTATACGACAGGAATTCAGGATGAATAAGGGAATTTTGGCATTGGGGGCAATGTTAATTTTTGGGGGTAAAGACATCATCAAATGCGGCAAAAGTTTGTGTATTTGATCTATTAGGTAAGTCAGGAGAGGCTTACAAAATGATTGAATAGTGGGCGTTAGCTGCAAAAGTTTGGCGTGGTGATATTGATCTGATCAGTTACCAAAATGAAGCTCAGGCTGAAAAGGATTTTCAACAAGGGAAATGTGATGGCGTGTATATGACTTCTATGCGCGCGCGAACTTACAATAAATTTGCTGGGTCTGTTGATGCAATTGGTGCAGTTCCAACCTATGCAATAGCCCAAAAAGCAATCAGCTTTGCCTTAGATAAACGTAATCAGCGCCGTTTGGTAAGTAGGGACGGAAATCAGAGCTATGAAGTTGCAGGTACATCAGAAATTGGTTTGGCATATATCTTCGTCCGAGATAAAAAGATCAACACCATTGAGAAAATCAAAGGGAAAAAATTTGCGGTGCTAGGATATGACGAAGCACAAAAAATTGTTGTTCGAAGTCTAGGTGGGCAAGCAGTATTGTCAGATATTTCGGATATCGCAAAGAAATTTAATAGTGGTCAAGCTGACATCATGGCAGCACCAGCCTACGCATATAAGCCTCTAGAGCTATATAAGGGGCTTGGAGAGGATGGAGCAATCATTACCTTTCCAGCTGTAAATATGACAATGGATCTGATTATTCGTCCTGAAAAATTTTCGAGTAATTTTGGACAAAACTCACGAGATTGGTTTCTTGGACGCTTAAAAAGTAATTTCACCTTGATACAACGCATGGAAGCGGATTTACCTGCAAAATACAAAATTAATTTAAGTCAGGAAGATAAAACCCGTTATCAACAAATTCTACGTGAAGCACGAATCAGTTTAACCAAGCGTGATATTTATGATTCAACCATGATGAGTGTTTTAAAACGTGCACGTTGCACGGTTGAACGCACAAACTTTGAATGCAGTCTTGGTGGTGAATAATTTTTTGTTTTATTAAAGTGTGTTTTTATTTTTTTTATAGGGGGAAAAATGAAAAAGGGCTATTTGCTTTATCAATCTTAACATTGATGGGGTTTGCAACGACTGTTCAAGCAAAACAAAAAGTATGTGTATTTGATTTATTAGGAAAAGCAGGTGAAACATTTGGAGTGACGCAAGAATGGGCTGTCACGGCTAAAAATTGGCAAGCTGAAATTCAATTGATCCCATATCAGGATGAGGCGAAGGCACAAAAAGACTTCGAGTCAGGAATCTGTGAAGGTGTGTATATGACCTCTATGCGGGCCCGCAAATACAATGGTTTTGTAGGTTCGATTGATGCGATTGGTGGTGTGACCAGTAATGATGTAGCACAAAAGGCGATTAGTTTTGCTTTAGATAAACGCAATAAGCACCGATTACTGGCAAAAGTTGATGATCAAAACTACGAAGTTGCTGGCATTTTACAATTTGGTTTGGCTTATGTTTTTGTACAAGATAAAAATTTAAATACGATCCAAAAAGCCAAAGGAAAAAAGTTTGCATATCTTCACTACGATATAGCTCAAAAAGCAGTAGTAGATAGTTTACAAATGATTTCAGTACCTTCAGAAATCTCTGATTTTGTAAAAAAATTCAATAGCAAGCAGGTTGATGTGATTGCTGCACCTGCGTACGCCTATAAGCCACTCGAGATTGAAAAAGGGATTGCAAAGTCGGGAGCCATGTTTACCTTCCCAGTTGTAAATATCACAGGAGATTTAATTATTCGTCCTGAACAGTTTCCTGTTAATTTTGGATTAAAGTCACGGGAATGGTTTGTTAAGCAGCTACCGAAAAGCTTTACGATGGTTAAACGCCTAGAAGACTCTATACCCGCGAAATATAAATTGAGCTTAGGTAAAGAAAATGAGGTTCGCTATCAACGAATACTAAGAGACGAACGTATTAATGTGACGAAACAAGGTGTATACGATCCGATTATGATGAGTGTTCTGAAACGCGCACGTTGTACGGTAGAACGCACAAACTTTGAATGCTCCTTAGGTGGTGAATAGTAAATATCCTGATCCTAGTTCTGATTAGTCCAAATATTTCAATCAAATGCTTTGCTATGAGACATCGTCAATTGACTCTTTAGAAAGTGTGATCAGGATAGTTAAATATCTGAAAAACCCGACATATGTAGACAAAAGGACTAGGCTTTTAAATAAAACCTGACTATATTTGTCCTTAGCTGGTGGAAAAATATGCAAAAACAGCAATTAAGGGAAAACAAGATGAAAAAAGGACTTTGGGCACTGAGCGCTGCAACGCTTTTTGCCATGACCACTTCTGTGCAGGCAAAACAAGAAATTTGTGTATTCGATTTGTTAGGCAAGGCTGGGGAGTCATATAAACTGATTGAAGAGTGGAAGCTTGCATCAAAAACTTGGCAGGGTGACGTTGAGTTAATTGCTTATCAAGATGAACAAAAAGCTGAACAAGACTTTGATGCTGGTAAGTGTGATGGGGTTTACATGACCTCAATGCGTGCGCGTAAATATAACAAATTCGCTGGTTCGATTGATGCTGTGGGTGCAGTAACGAGTAATGCAATTGCGCAAAAAGCAATTAGTTATGTGCTCGACAAACGTAATAAAAGCCGTCTGACTGCAACCGTCAATGGAGAAAAATACGAAGTTGCGGGAATCATTGAAGTCGGTCTTGCCTATATTTTTGTGCGGGATAAACGAATTGATACGATAGAAAAAGCGAAAGGAAAAAAATTCGCTTATTTGCATTACGATCAGGCACAAAAAATAATTGTTGAAAGCTTAGATCTGATTGCTGTGCCATCCGATATTTCTGATTTTGTGAAAAAATTTAACAGCGGTCAGGTCGATGTAATTGCTGCACCAGCATATGCCTATAAACCTTTGGAAATTAGCAAAGGATTGGCAAATGGTGCTTTGTTTAATTTTCCTGTTGTGAATATCACAGGTGATCTGATTATTCGTCCAGGTAAATTTCCTGCAAATTTTGGTACTCAATCGAGACAATGGTTCATCAATAAACTTCCAAGTAACTTTGCCATGGTGCAACGTTTAGAATCAGGCATGAATGCCCGAAAAATTAACCTATCGAATGAAGACAAAGTACGCTATCAAAAAATGTTACGAGAAGGGCGTATGAATCTAACAAAACAAGGCGTTTACGATGCTACTATGATGAACGTACTCAAACGTGCACGTTGTACTGTTGAACGTACAAACTTTGAATGTACATTGAGTGGAGAATAGAAGTTTTACGTTATTTCAAATCGTGAACCTTAGCGTACAACTTTTGACTTATCACAAAAATGTCTAATAAAAGAAGTGGATGATATAAAAAAGGACAAATATTAAACAATCCTGACATAAAAATAGAGTACAAGCTCTATTTTTTTTCAGAAAACATGATTAATATTTGCTTCGAACAAGGAGACAAACATAAAGTTTGTGAAAGGATGAAAAATATGAAAAAAATTGCATTAGCTATTGCAGCAACTGCGATGATGGGCATGTCAGCATCTGCTCAAGCAAAAATCGATGTGTGTGTATTCGACTTATTAGGGAAGTCAGGTGAATCATACAAAATGATGCAAGACTGGGCACTTGCTGCAAAAGGTTGGGGTGCTGACGTTAACCTTCTAGCAATCACTGATGAGCAAGTTGCTGACAATAATTTCAAGGCTGGTAAATGTGCTGCTGTAGCAATGACAGCAATGCGTGCTCGCCCATACAACAAATTCGCGGGTTCTATCGATTCTTTAGGTGGTGCGCCGAGCAATGAAATTGCTCAACGTGCGATTACTTACGTTCTAGATGCTCGTAATGCTGCGAAGATGACGACTAATCTTGGTGGTAACAAATATGAAGTAGCGGGTATCTCTCCATTGGGTGCTGCGTATATCTTCGTACGTGACAAGAACATTAACTCAATTGAAAAAGCTGCTGGTAAGAAATTCGCTGTATTGGGTTACGATGATGCTCAAAAAATCATGGTACAACGCGTAGGCGCTCAAGCAGTACTTTCTGACGTTTCTAACTTCGCTGCTAAATTTAACAATGGTCAAGTTGATATGGTAGGTGCGCCTGCTTATGCATACAAACCATTAGAATTGAGCAAGGGTTTAGGTACTAATGGTGGTATCTTCAACTTCCCAGTTTTACAAGTAACTGCGGATCTTGTTATTCGTCCAGAAAAATTCCCTGCTGGTTTTGGTCAAAAATCTCGTGATTACTTTGTGAAGCAACTTCCAAAAGCATTCGCAATGATCAAACGTTACGAAGCTGAAATTCCAGCGAAGTACAAAATGAACTTAAGCGCAGAAGATACATTGAAGTATCAAAAATTATTACGTGATGGTCGTATGGATTTGACTAAGCGTGGTATTTACGATGCAGGTATGATGTCTGTATTGAAAAAATCTCGTTGTTCAGTGAACAAATCAAACTTTGAATGTGCATTACCTGGTGAATAATCAGTAATTGCCAAAAATGACACTTAAAGCCTAGATTTATCTAGGCTTTTTGTTTTTTTGTGATCGTCATTTAAGTCATAGCCTTTACTTTAAAATCTCGTAATCATAATGAGATAAAAATCAAATGAAATCGTGAAGATTAAAATATATTTTGATCAGGAAGATTTACGATTGATGATGAGGGATTTCGTTTATATACCATTAGGGAATTAAACGTGGTTCTACGATTTTGGGTGTGATGTCACAACAATCACCAAAATGCAAAGGAAAAAAGAACATGCAATGGTTTAAAACATTAATGCTTGCAACAGGTGTTGCAGTCGTATCCGCAGGCGCTCAAGCAAAGCAAACAATCTGTGTATTTGATATTGTTGGTAAAAGTGGCGATGTTTACGCACTTATGAAAGATTATCAGCTCGCTGCAAAGACTTGGGGCGCTGATATCGAATTGAAAGTTGGCACCAATGAGGCTGTAATTGCTGAAGACTTTAAAGCTGGAAAATGTGATGGTGTGAGTATCACAGGAATGCGTGGTCGCCAATTCAATAAATTTACAGGTTCTCTCGATGCAATTGGCGCAATCACTGACTTAAAACTTGCAGTTAAAGTGATGCAAGGTCTTGCTAGCCCAGTGTTCGGAAAATCGATGGTCAATGGCAAATATGAAGTTGTCGGTGTGATCCCAGTCGGTGATGCTTATTTACTTGTTAATGATCGTAATATCAATACGGTGGCAAAAGCTGCAGGTAAGAAAATTGCGGTATTAGACTATGATGAAGCACAAAAAATTATGGCTTCACAAGTCGGAGCGCAGGCTGTAAGTTCAGATATTACAAACTTTGGTGCAAAATTTAATAATGGTCAGGTTGATATTATTGGTGCGCCAGCAGCTGCATTTAAACCTTTGGAATTGCATAAAGGTTTGGGTACAAAAGGCGCAATTGTGAATTATCCGATCTTACAAGTGACAGGTAATTTGATTATTCATCCAGATAAATTCCCAGCAGGATTTGGTCAAAAGTCACGCGAGTGGGTTAAAAGCCAACTACCACGTGCATTTGGTATCCTTGGTAAAATGAAGGCGGATATTCCGCAAAAATATTGGATGGAAGTTCCTGAGTCTGATAAGCCAGGCTATCAAAAACTTATGCGAGAATCACGTATTAACCTGACAGCAAAAGGGATTTACGATAAACGCATGATGAAGCTTTTATGGCAATTCCGTTGTAAAGAAAATCCAAAGAATTTTGAATGTGGCTTACAAGACGAAAACTACAAATAATCTTGTAAAAGTATTTTGAATAGCCCTTTAAAACTTCAAATACAGACCTGATATTGAGTATGCTATACTGAATATCGGGTCTTTTATGTATGAAAGACAAAGAAAAGTCGAGGAATATCCATCATGAACGCACAAGCTCTTGAATTGTCAGATAATGCTGCCAAAAAAGTTCGCCAATTACGCGAAAGTGAAGGGAATAATGATCTTATGTTACGTGTCTATGTAACAGGTGGAGGTTGTTCTGGCTTTTCTTATGGTTTTAACTTTGCAGAAAGTGCCAATGAAGACGATGCTGAATTTACCAATGGTGATGTCAAAATGTTGGTTGACTCATTAAGTTATCAATATTTAGTCGGTTCAGTCGTTGATTATCTAGAAGGTTTGGAAGGTTCACGTTTTGTTGTACAAAACCCAAATGCAACAACGACGTGTGGTTGTGGATCTTCTTTCTCGATTTAAGTTTAAAAAAGATATAAAAAAGCTTCTCGATATGAGAAGCTTTTTTGCTATTACACCGCCGTAATTGTCCCCAAGATACGATTTCCTGATGCACCCGTGACAGCTGGTAAATTACCACTGAGTTGCTCCATAAAACGCATCGCTAACCAAGCAAAAGCTGTGGCTTCAACCCATGTTGGAGCAAGACCCAGCGCATCTGTAGTTTGCACAGACCAATTATGCTTGCGCAAACGCCAGCGTAGTTGTTCAAGTAAATATGAATTATATGCGCCACCACCACAGACATAAATTTCACCTGTCGGCATAGCATCTTTACTGCGATAAATTGCTTTCTTAATTGCACGAGTTGTCAGTTTCATTAAGGTTGCTTGAACATTCTCTGGCGTATCTTCAAGTTCATCGTACTCTAAATCACTTCGCCAATCGCTGAGCTGCTCATCCAACCACTCTAAATTAAAGTCTTCACGACCCGTACTCTTCGGAGGTTCTTTGGCAAAAAATTCGTGTGTTTGTAAACGATCTAGCAATGAGCGAATGGGATTGCCATATGCAGCCCAGTCACCATTCTCGTCATATGGATGACCTGTATGACGATGACACCATGCATCCATCAAAATATTGGCTGGACCTGTATCAAATCCATATACGCCGTCCGCATTGTTTGCAGGTAGCATAGTGACATTTGCAATTCCGCCCAAATTTAAGATGACGCGATGAATACTGTCATGCTGAAACAAGGCCTGATGGAAAGCAGGAACTAAAGGTGCACCCTGACCACCAGCAGCCATATCTCGACGTCTAAAATCCGAAATAACAGGGATACGAGTGATTTCAGTAATAATATTGGGATCACCGATTTGCAAGGTAAACCCATGTTCAGGACGATGACGAATGGTCTGCCCATGTGAGCCAATGGCTTTAATTTGATTTCGGTCTAAATTATTTTGTTTGATCAGTTCATTGATACCATATCCAATCATCTGTGCCAGAGCCACATCAGCTTTGCCCATACGATCGATTTCGTTATCATCAGGCAAAGTGAGCGCCATCAATTCATCACGTAATTCTGGATCAAACGGAACAGTCAGGGTTGCGTGCAAAGTTAAAGGATTAAAAGAAGCTGCAACAATATCAACACCATCCATGCTTGTGCCAGTCATTACACCAATATAGATTGCGCTCATATACAACTTCCCCTGCAAGACGCTGAAAAAATGTTAGTATATCGCACAAATTGAATAACTGATGTGTTTAGGTTTTGTGATGTCAAATTTCTTGCCCGCCGAAGAACAGCTTGCTCTCATCCAACGAGGCACGCACGAGATTATTTCTGAAGAAGATTTATTGAAAAAACTCAAAGAGAATCGTCCACTACGTGTAAAAGCAGGCTTTGACCCTACGGCTCCTGATTTACATTTAGGACATACTGTTCTCATCAATAAGTTAAAAACCTTCCAAGATTTAGGGCATGAAGTCACATTCTTAATCGGTGATTATACTGCGATGATTGGTGACCCAACGGGTAAAAGTGCAACACGTCCGCCGTTGTCAAAAGAACAAGTCCTTGCCAATGCAAAAACATACCAAGAACAAGTCTTTAAGATCTTAGATCCAAATAAAACCAAAGTCCGTTTTAACTCAGAATGGTTCAATCAGAAGTCTGCAGCTGATTTGATCCAATTGGCGAGCCAACAAACCGTATCACGTATGTTAGAACGTGATGACTTTACTAAGCGCTATAACAATCATCAGCCAATTGCCATTCATGAGTTCTTATATCCATTAGTACAAGGCTATGACTCAATTGCACTTGAAGCAGACGTTGAGTTAGGTGGTACAGACCAAACCTTTAACTTATTAATGGGGCGTACCTTGCAAGGTCGTTATGGTCAAGAATCACAAGTGTGTATTACAGTACCTATTCTTGAAGGTTTAGATGGCGTAAATAAGATGTCTAAATCTTTAGGCAACTACATTGGCGTGTTCGACACACCAGGTGCAATGTATCAAAAAATCTTGTCGATGCCAGATAGTTTAATTGAACGTTACTTTGATCTACTTAGCTTTAAATCATTAGATGAAATTAAAGTTCTACTTGAGGAAATGGCTGCAGGTCGTAATCCACAAGAAATTAAACGCATCTTAGCACTTGAGCTTGTTGAACGTTTCCATGATGCAGAAGCAGCAGAAAATGCACATAAGAGTGCAGGGAATCGAATCACTGAAGGTGAAGTTCCTGAAGATACGCCTGAAGTAACCATTTCTCGTGCTGAATTTGGTGGTGAATTATTTATTGCAACTATTTTACGTGTGGCGGGTTTAAATCCGAATGCAGCATCAGCTAAAGATGCCGTTGGACGTGGTGCAGTTAAAGTCGATTGGAATGTTGTGGATATGAGTTTCTCTGTAAAAGAGAATGGAACTTATATTATTCAGTCTGGTAAAAAAGCCATCGCCCGTGTGACGTTTACTGACTAATACGGCAATGGAAAAAATAAAAAGCAGGCCATGAGCCTGCTTTTTGTACATAAATAGATGATAAAAACAACGAAAACATCAGATTTGTAGAAAAAAGAAACATGCAAAAGAAAATAATAAAAAACAGGGTTGCAAGCGATTAGAAATGCTGTAGAATGCACATCCATCGGCGGTGATGCGGATAAAAACTTGTTGAGAAACAAGGATTTGGCTAAAATGGTTGGATTCTTGGGTTGGTTGATAAGTTTTAAAAATATCTAAATTACCTGTTGACTTTAAAGAAATTTAGAGTAATATAGCCGACCTAGCTTGATGATGACGAATCATCGAGAAGATCATTAAGAGAATAGAAGAACAACTTGTGTGGATTTTTACTGGTTGATCGATCGAATATATTTTCATTGATTGAATGGTAGAAATTTCTCGAAGTTTATTTGAGCGAATTTTTAGTCAGAAAATTGATGAGCCAGAATTAGCACCTTGTCTTAACTAAGGTGCAAAATGATTTTAACTGAAGAGTTTGATCATGGCTCAGATTGAACGCTGGCGGCAGGCTTAACACATGCAAGTCGAGCGGAGATGAGGTGCTTGCACCTTATCTTAGCGGCGGACGGGTGAGTAATGCTTAGGAATCTGCCTATTAGTGGGGGACAACATTCCGAAAGGAATGCTAATACCGCATACGTCCTACGGGAGAAAGCAGGGGATCTTCGGACCTTGCGCTAATAGATGAGCCTAAGTCGGATTAGCTAGTTGGTGGGGTAAAGGCCTACCAAGGCGACGATCTGTAGCGGGTCTGAGAGGATGATCCGCCACACTGGGACTGAGACACGGCCCAGACTCCTACGGGAGGCAGCAGTGGGGAATATTGGACAATGGGGGGAACCCTGATCCAGCCATGCCGCGTGTGTGAAGAAGGCCTTATGGTTGTAAAGCACTTTAAGCGAGGAGGAGGCTACTGAGACTAATACTCTTGGATAGTGGACGTTACTCGCAGAATAAGCACCGGCTAACTCTGTGCCAGCAGCCGCGGTAATACAGAGGGTGCGAGCGTTAATCGGATTTACTGGGCGTAAAGCGTGCGTAGGCGGCTTTTTAAGTCGGATGTGAAATCCCCGAGCTTAACTTGGGAATTGCATTCGATACTGGGAAGCTAGAGTATGGGAGAGGATGGTAGAATTCCAGGTGTAGCGGTGAAATGCGTAGAGATCTGGAGGAATACCGATGGCGAAGGCAGCCATCTGGCCTAATACTGACGCTGAGGTACGAAAGCATGGGGAGCAAACAGGATTAGATACCCTGGTAGTCCATGCCGTAAACGATGTCTACTAGCCGTTGGGGCCTTTGAGGCTTTAGTGGCGCAGCTAACGCGATAAGTAGACCGCCTGGGGAGTACGGTCGCAAGACTAAAACTCAAATGAATTGACGGGGGCCCGCACAAGCGGTGGAGCATGTGGTTTAATTCGATGCAACGCGAAGAACCTTACCTGGCCTTGACATACTAGAAACTTTCCAGAGATGGATTGGTGCCTTCGGGAATCTAGATACAGGTGCTGCATGGCTGTCGTCAGCTCGTGTCGTGAGATGTTGGGTTAAGTCCCGCAACGAGCGCAACCCTTTTCCTTACTTGCCAGCATTTCGGATGGGAACTTTAAGGATACTGCCAGTGACAAACTGGAGGAAGGCGGGGACGACGTCAAGTCATCATGGCCCTTACGGCCAGGGCTACACACGTGCTACAATGGTCGGTACAAAGGGTTGCTACACAGTGATGTGATGCTAATCTCAAAAAGCCGATCGTAGTCCGGATTGGAGTCTGCAACTCGACTCCATGAAGTCGGAATCGCTAGTAATCGCGGATCAGAATGCCGCGGTGAATACGTTCCCGGGCCTTGTACACACCGCCCGTCACACCATGGGAGTTTGTTGCACCAGAAGTAGGTAGTCTAACCGCAAGGAGGACGCTTACCACGGTGTGGCCGATGACTGGGGTGAAGTCGTAACAAGGTAGCCGTAGGGGAACCTGCGGCTGGATCACCTCCTTAACGAAAGATTGGTGACCGGTAAGAATCCACAACAAGTTGTTCTTCGAAGATGTATCTGAGGGTCTGTAGCTCAGTTGGTTAGAGCACACGCTTGATAAGCGTGGGGTCACAAGTTCAAGTCTTGTCAGACCCACCACTACTGACGAAGTGATGAATAATCACAAGCTGCTAGATAAAAAGATATGTCGTTCATTATGATTAAAGCTGGGGACTTAGCTTAGTTGGTAGAGCGCCTGCTTTGCACGCAGGAGGTCAGGAGTTCGACTCTCCTAGTCTCCACCAAATTCGAGGGTAAACAAAGCAACGCTTTGTCCGAGAATTTAAGCAAACAGCTATGCTGTGCGCAGGCACACATAGAACGAAGCTTGGAGCTAAAGATTACAGAACTTAGTAAGCAAATAGCTTCTTAACTTCTGTGATTTATCACAGTTTACTACGCACCGACGAGGTGGTAGTTAATCATTAACAGATTAGAAAATTGAGTCTGAAATAAATTGTTCAAACTCGATTAAATAGGAAGATAACAAGTAATTGTTAAATTAATATTTAATCTGAGAACTAGCAAAAACACTGAATCAAGCGTTTTGGTATATGAATTTAGATTGAAGCTGTATGGTGATTAAATTCACAGACAACAAACCAGTAGCAATTAAGTTTGCAACGATAACACTCACTTGTATGTGTTAACGACTGTTTGGGGTTGTATAGTCAAGTAATTAAGTGCATGTGGTGGATGCCTTGGCAGTCAGAGGCGATGAAAGACGTGATAGCCTGCGAAAAGCTCCGGGGAGGCGGCAAATATCCTTTGATCCGGAGATTTCTGAATGGGGGAACCCACCCGCTATAAGGCGGGTATCATAAACTGAATACATAGGTTTATGAAGCGAACGAGGGGAAGTGAAACATCTCAGTACCCTTAGGAAAAGAAATCAATTGAGATTCCCTTAGTAGCGGCGAGCGAACGGGGAGCAGCCCATTAAGTTATGTGTGTTTTAGTGGAACGCTCTGGGAAGTGCGAACGTAGAGGGTGATATTCCCGTACACGAAAGGGCACACATAATGATGACGAGTAGGGCGAGGCACGTGAAACCTTGTCTGAATATGGGGGGACCATCCTCCAAGGCTAAATACTCCTGACTGACCGATAGTGAACCAGTACCGTGAGGGAAAGGCGAAAAGAACCCCTGTGAGGGGAGTGAAATAGATCCTGAAACCGCATGCATACAAGCAGTGGGAGCCGACTTGTTCGGTGACTGCGTACCTTTTGTATAATGGGTCAGCGACTTATATTCAGTAGCGAGGTTAACCGAATAGGGGAGCCGTAGAGAAATCGAGTCTTAATAGGGCGTTTAGTTGCTGGGTATAGACCCGAAACCAGGCGATCTATCCATGAGCAGGTTGAAGGTTGGGTAACACTAACTGGAGGACCGAACCCACTGTCGTTGAAAAGCCAGGGGATGACTTGTGGATAGGGGTGAAAGGCTAATCAAGCCTGGTGATAGCTGGTTCTCCCCGAAAGCTATTTAGGTAGCGCCTCGGACGAATACCATTGGGGGTAGAGCACTGTTTCGGCTAGGGGGTCATCCCGACTTACCAAACCGATGCAAACTCCGAATACCAATGAGTACTATCCGGGAGACAGACTGCGGGTGCTAACGTCCGTAGTCAAGAGGAAAACAATCCAGACCGCCAGCTAAGGCCCCAAAATCATAGTTAAGTGGGAAACGATGTGGGAAGGCATAGACAGCTAGGAGGTTGGCTTAGAAGCAGCCACCCTTTAAAGAAAGCGTAATAGCTCACTAGTCGAGTCGGCCTGCGCGGAAGATGTAACGGGGCTAAAACTATGTGCCGAAGCTGCGGATTTGACATTAGTCAAGTGGTAGGGGAGCGTTCTGTAAGCCGATGAAGGTGTGTTGAGAAGCATGCTGGAGGTATCAGAAGTGCGAATGCTGACGTGAGTAACGACAAAACGGGTGAAAAACCCGTTCGCTGAAAGACCAAGGGTTCCAGTCCAACGTTAATCGGGGCTGGGTGAGTCGACCCCTAAGGCGAGGCCGAGAGGCGTAGTCGATGGGAAATTGGTTAATATTCCAATACTTCTGTGTAATGCGATGAGAGGACGGAGAAGGTTAAGTCAGCCTGGCGTTGGTTGTCCAGGTGGAAGGTTGTAGGCATGTATCTTAGGCAAATCCGGGGTACTCTATGCTGAGAGTCGATAGCAAGCTGTACTTGTACAGTGAAGTGGCTGATACCATGCTTCCAGGAAAAGTCTCTAAGCTTCAGTTACACAGGAATCGTACCCGAAACCGACACAGGTGGTCAGGTCGAGTAGACCAAAGCGCTTGAGAGAACTCTGCTGAAGGAACTAGGCAAAATGGTACCGTAACTTCGGGAGAAGGTACGCTGCTGACGGTGATGGGACTTGCTCCCTGAGCTATTGGTAGCCGCAGAAACCAGGCCGCTGCAACTGTTTATTAAAAACATAGCACTCTGCAAACACGAAAGTGGACGTATAGGGTGTGATGCCTGCCCGGTGCTGGAAGGTTAATTGATGGGGTTAGCGTAAGCGAAGCTCTTGATCGAAGCCCCAGTAAACGGCGGCCGTAACTATAACGGTCCTAAGGTAGCGAAATTCCTTGTCGGGTAAGTTCCGACCTGCACGAATGGCATAATGATGGCGGCGCTGTCTCCAGCAGAGGCTCAGTGAAATCGAAATCGCTGTGAAGATGCAGTGTACCCGCGGCTAGACGGAAAGACCCCGTGAACCTTTACTGCAGCTTGACATTGAACTTTGACCTTACTTGTGTAGGATAGGTGGGAGGCTTTGAAGTTGGAACGCTAGTTCCAATGGAGCCGTCCTTGAAATACCACCCTGGTAATGTTGAGGTTCTAACTCTGTCCCGTAATCCGGGACGAGGACCATGTCTGGTGGGTAGTTTGACTGGGGCGGTCTCCTCCTAAAGAGTAACGGAGGAGTACGAAGGTGCGCTCAGCGTGGTCGGAAATCACGCGTAGAGTATAAAGGCAAAAGCGCGCTTAACTGCGAGACCCACAAGTCGAGCAGGTACGAAAGTAGGTCTTAGTGATCCGGTGGTTCTGTATGGAAGGGCCATCGCTCAACGGATAAAAGGTACTCTGGGGATAACAGGCTGATACCGCCCAAGAGTTCATATCGACGGCGGTGTTTGGCACCTCGATGTCGGCTCATCTCATCCTGGGGCTGAAGCAGGTCCCAAGGGTATGGCTGTTCGCCATTTAAAGAGGTACGCGAGCTGGGTTTAGAACGTCGTGAGACAGTTCGGTCCCTATCTACCGTGGGCGCTGGAAATTTGAGAGGATCTGCTCCTAGTACGAGAGGACCAGAGTGGACGAACCTCTGGTGTACCGGTTGTCACGCCAGTGGCATCGCCGGGTAGCTATGTTCGGAAGGGATAACCGCTGAAAGCATCTAAGCGGGAAGCCTACCTCAAGATAAGATTTCCCTAGGAATTTATTCCTCTAAAGAGCCGTTCGAGACTAGGACGTTGATAGGTTGGGTGTGGAAGCACGGTGACGTGTGAAGCTGACCAATACTAATTGCTCGTGAGGCTTGACTATACAACACCCAAACAGTTGTTGTATTCAAGATAAATTCAATACACAACTTGATTTAGTGTGAAAACTAGTTAAAATGCTGAACACAAAGTTAGACTCAATATCTAATCCGTTAATAACTCTTTGGTTCGTAAGTAAGGCAGACATGAAGTGAAAACACAACATGATCAATAAGACCCCAAAACACCACAACAGTTTGCTGGCGACAATAGCAAGAGTGAACCACCTGATCCCTTCCCGAACTCAGAAGTGAAACCTCTTAGCGCTGATGGTAGTGTGGCACTTGCCATGTGAGAGTAAGTCATCGCCAGCTTTTAAATCTAAACACCCCCTACTCAAAAAAGCAGGGGGTGTTTTTTATTGCGAAAGTAATATATTGTTTGAATTTTAAACAGATATTAAAATGAAAGATTTACAAAAAATTTATACTGATAAAGTAAACGAGGCACTTTTTAGATTACAGAAGTGTGAAAGTCTTATAGAGTCATATTTCGAAATCAAAGATTTATTAGATTTAGAATCCTCAATATTACATTTACGTAAAGCATTAGAAATATTTGCTTTAGCTTCGATCGCCCCAAATAAAATTAAATATCAAGAATATCGTGCTCAAGCTGATAAAAATCCTGACTATACAAAAGATTATAAAGCTAGCTCAATTTTAAAAGCTTTAAGTGGAATAAATTCTGACTTTTACCCTATACCTTTGTTACCAGCTGAGAAGTTAGAGAATGGGACTTGGCATTTTGATAGAAAAACAGGAAAATTCTTTGACAAAAATCAGTTTATTAAATTGTATGATCGATTAGGAAAATATTTACACGCTGATAATCCTTGGGGCAACAATAAAGAATGGGAAGATTTTGCTTTAGTAGTAAGGGATGGTATAAGTTCCATCCGTGATCTTTTTAAGTTGTATTTTACTGTAATACGGACACCAGAATTTACAGGTGTATGGGTTCTAGAGACACGTGAAAATGTGGTTCAATTTCTTGTTGCTGAATCTCATGGCGAATTTATCGCTGAGAATTATTAATTTGAAAGGTTATTAAAGAGAATTATTATGAAACAAAACTCTTTCTCTCCACTCTCCGAAGATGATGAAGAACTTCATCTTCCTGAACTGGTCTATTGGGCTTCTCTTGGTGATATGGAACAAGTCGAACAATTATTGGCTGACGGTATAGACCCAAACCAGACTGATGGCGAAGGCTATAGTGCATTACAGGCTGCCGCTGAGAATGATCATTTGGCGGTGGTGAAGCTACTAGTGAGTAAAGGAGCAAATGTTGCGTATAAAGGCGAATATACTGCGCTGCAGCTTGCAGAAATGGCAGAGCATGACGAAGTGGTTGTCTACCTAAAAAGTCTTTAAATCACGCATAAAATGATAAATAAAAAGAAGCCCCATCATCCTGACAGGGCTTCTTAGTATTCAGTTTCTTGTCGTTTATATTCCTTATCAACGACCGCTTCCTGCGTATCTTTTTATTTTCAATGAGACTTCCTCTCTCTTTATGTTTTGTATGATAAGGCAAAGTTTTAAATTGAACTATTCGCCAATGACGACGATAGTTGTAGGCTTAAGCTTACATGGCAAATATATGCTTTATAATAAAAAAAGCGGAATCATCAGACTCCGCTTTTTTATTAATTTGATTTAGAAATGAATGTCTAAACCAACATATGGCCCTTTAAAATCAAATTTAAGATCATTTTTTTCATAATCATCTAATTCGATGTTTAAGATACGGTAGCCTGCTTTCAATCCTACATCGACCAATAAATTATCAATAAAGTTATATTGTAATTCTGCTTGGGCATCTGTGATTTTAGCATCATTAAAGTTGCTGTAGAGTAACTCACCTTTAGCACTCAAACCTGTAAACGGTAGTTTGACCCCAGCTGAACCGTAGATTACTGGAATGGTTTTATCGATATCAGTTTTTGTTAAATTCAACGTTTTGACATCGCCATTCAAATTGGTTGCACCAAAACCAACATCTGCATTCACAACGTTATCGAGAATTTCATAATATAGAATGAAATCGGTATGATCGATATCTAAGTCATAAACAGGTTGACCTAAAACTTCATTTTCAGTTTGTGTTTTTAAATTCACATAACGGATTTTTGCATTTGGAATTAATGGAACAGGGTGTTCAACAGCAAGAGAAATTTGTGCAGCCCCTTTACGGTCAAGGTCTTGATCTTGAGCAGAAGTTTGGGTTGCCATATTTGCTTTACCGTCGTATGCCCAGTAGCTCACATCACCTTTGACACCAATAACATCTGCTTGTGCTAAACCACAAAGGCTTGTTCCTAAAGCAAGCATCGATATTTTTAAAATTTTCATCATATAGTCCTAATTTATGAGCATAAACCGTAATGAATTGTTGTGAATTCATCATAGATTGGGCGAATCATATAGTGATCTGTAAAATTATGCAGTAGTCTAATTTTAGTTTTTTGAAAAGAGAATAAGAAATGAAAGAGCAAGAAAACGTTGTTGAATATCCATTATATTTGGCTGGTAAAGCGGTAAAAACAGCAGCGTGGTTAGATGTACATCATAAATATCAGACTCAGGTTTTCGCACGAGTTGCTTTGGCTGATGCTAAAACACTAGAAAAGGCAATTGCATCAGCTGTTAAAGCAGAGGCCGAAATGGCTGCTTTAAAACCTTTTGAAAAACAAAAAATATTGTTGCATTGCGTGAAACGGTTCAATGAGTTGCGTGGTGAATTGATTGAGATTTTGATTGCGGAAGGCGGCAAGCCTCGTGGTGCAGCAAGTGCTGAGGTTGAACGGCTGATTAATACCTTCCAATTGGCTGCGGATGCAGTGACTCAAATGGATGATGGTCGAATAATACCTTTAGCTGTAACACCAGCAGCTTCTCGTTATCGTGGGATGGTTAAACAGGTGCCGATTGGCGCAGTTTCCTTAATTAGTCCATTTAATTTTCCTTTGAATTTAGTGGCGCATAAGATCGCACCTGCAATCGCAGCGGGTTGTCCTTTTGTGCTGAAACCAGCAAGTTTAACGCCAATTAGTTCGCTTAAAATTGCAGAGGTATTGGCTGAAACAGATTTGCCTAAAGGTTCTTGGTCAGTATTGCCTTGTGATCGCCAAGCGGCGGATATTTTAGTTACCGATGATCGTTTTAAGTTGCTCAGCTTTACGGGTTCTGATCAAGTCGGCTGGGATATGAAAGCGAGAGCAGGTCGTAAAAAGGTTACGCTTGAATTGGGGGGTAATGCTGCGGTGATGATTGAGGCGGATGCAATCATTGATGATGCTTTGATTGACCGTTTAATTGGTGCAGCTTATGGTCATGCAGGTCAGATTTGCATTAGCGTGCAGCGGATTTTAGTGCATGCTGATATTTATGCGGATCTAAAAAAGAAATTAATCGCAAAATTAAAAAAGATTAAAGTTGATGATCCAAGCTTAGCAACAACGTTGGTCGGTCCAATGATTAAAGAAGCTGAAGCGATTCGACTGAAAAAATGGATTGATAAAGCCGAGAAGAAAGGTGCAAAAATACTTGTTGGTGGTATTTTAGATGGTGTTTGTTTTGAACCTACCTTATTGGAAAATGTTGATTCAAAGTTAGAAATTTATAAAGATGAAGCATTTGGCCCTGTTGCCATTTTAGAAAAATATAAGGATTTCGAGCAAGGAATTGCAACAATTAATCAAAGTCGTTTTGGATTACAAGCAGGAGTTTATACACAAAATCTCAATAAAATGTTGTATGCATGGGATCATTTACATGTAGGAGGTGTAATTATCAATGATGTGCCAACCTTCCGTGTCGATAATATGCCGTATGGCGGTGTGAAAGACTCAGGCTTAGGTCGAGAGGGAATTCAATCCGCGATTCGAGATATGCAGGAAGAACGGTTGCTGGCGATCAAGCAATAGATTATTCAGGTAGACCTTGTGATTCTGCACCTAATAGTTTTCTGTATCTTAAATTTATCATTTGACTGTAAGGTCAACTATTAACTGAGTTGAAAAATAATCAATCGCTCGAAAAGTGTGATTTTTTCGTCAGGAATTTACAGTAAAAAGAAATAAAAACAGGTATTGTTCAGCTATTAAAAGCAGAAAAACAAAATCCAATCTTTAAGGAAGATGGTTTGGTTTTTGCTTGTTTGTACATGGAAATAAGAGACCCACAAGGTTGAACTTTCATGCAAGCAAAACAAGATTTTTACGGTACTTTTCTCTCTGTTGGATAATAACAAGTGAACGCAGTTTGAAAAGTGCCACATGAATATATTAGGTGTTCTATGGCAGATTCTCGTGAAAACTGGACATCACGATCTGGTTTTATTATTGCAGCTGTAGGTTCAGCTGTAGGTTTAGGTAATATCTGGCGCTTTCCATATGTTGCCTATGAAAATGGTGGTGGTGCCTTTCTTATCCCGTATTTATTGGCACTTATCACTGCGGGTTTACCGCTTTTGTTTTTAGATTATGCCACAGGTCATCGTGCTCGTAATTCTCCACCGAAAGCTTATCGTTCTTTATTTAAAGGCGGTGAAACATTAGGTTGGTGGCAAGTCTGTGTCTGTATTATCATCGGTTTATATTACGCTAGTGTTTTGACTTGGGCGGGAAGTTATATTTATTTCTCGATCGGGCAAGCGTGGGGTAGTGATCCTGAAAGCTTCTTCTTTAATACTTACCTACAAACTTCAAAAGCTTCAGGTTTTGATTTTCAGTTTGTTAGTCATCTATTTTGGCCAATTGTGGGAATTTGGGCATTAACACTCATCATTCTTTATGGTGGGGTTAAAAAAGGTGTTGAATTATCGAACAAGATTTTCATGCCTTTACTGTTCGTATTGTTCACTATCCTTGTTGTTCAATCTTTACGTTTACCTGGTGCGGTTCAAGGCTTAAATGCTTTCTTTACGCCAAACTGGGCAGCGATGATGGACTATAAAGTTTGGTTAGCAGCTTATGGTCATACGTTTTTCTCACTTTCTGTAGGTTTCGGGATCATGGTGACCTATGCATCTTACTTGAAGCCTAAAACTAACTTAACAGGCTCTGGTTTGATCGTTGGTTTTGCCAATGCATCGACTGAAATCCTTGCTGGTATTGGTATTTTTGCTGCACTCGGCTTTATGGCACATGCTGCGGGTACAGAAGTTAAAGATGTCGTAAGTGGTGGTATTGGTCTGGCATTTATTGCATTCCCTAAAATTATTTCAAGCTTAGGTGCAGGCGCAGACGTATTTGGTCTGTTGTTCTTCTCATCGTTGTTTGTTGCTGGTATTTCATCGATGGTGAGTATTCTTGAAGTGCCAATCGCAGCAATGCAGGATAAATTGAAATGGGGACGTAAGAAGGCAGTAACGATCATCGGTGGTGGTAGTGCGCTAGTTTCAGTGATTCTATTCTCAAGCGTTAATGCCATTAAGCTGGTGGATATTGTGGATCACTTCATCAATAACATCGGTATTATTGGCGGAGCATTGGTTTCTATCATTAGTATTGCTTGGTTTAAACGCTCTGCTTTGATTGAACTTCGTGATCATGTGAACCGTATTTCTACGATTCAGTTAGGTAAAGGTTGGGCGTTTACGCTTACTGTGATCACATCATTGATCCTGTTAACGACTTTGAGCATGACAGTGATTAACTTGATTAAGAACGGTTACGATACTTATAGTATGAGCTTACAAGGCGTGTTTGGATGGGGCAGTGTCATTTTCTGTGCTGTCGTTGCGCTAGTTTTAAGCAGAATGAAAGATCGCTAGGAGAATAAAATTATGAATACTTCAGCAATCGTAATGATGATTATTTCAATGGTGTTTTTATGGGGTGGACTCGCTTTGTCGATTCGCCACCTAATGAAGAATCCAGAAGATTTAGATGATGTTCTTGAAGAAGTTAAAGATCAGCATACGCTATGATTGATTCTTAAAAAAAGCAGGCTTTTAAGCCTGCTTTTTTATTACGCTTGTTTTTGGATATGACAATAATAGAAACCATCACCTGATTGATTTGAAGGCAACAGCTGACGACCATGAATCTGTTCTATACCCCAATCCGCAGAGATTTTAATTTCTTTTGCATCGGGATGGTCTGCAAAAAACTCGACCATCTGCTGCTCATTCTCGACTTTTAATATTGAGCAGGTGATATAAAGCAGCGTACCGCCAACTTTAAGCTGTTGCCACATCTGTCTCAAAATCTGTTGCTGTAAAGCCACGGTTTGTGCGATGTCTGTGGATTGTCTGAGCAAGCGAATATCAGGATGACGACGAATAACACCTGTTGCAGAACAAGGTGCATCCAGCACGATACAATCGACGGGTTCTGGTGCCTGCCATGTGGTGGCATCGGCTGCGATAATCTCCACCTCAGTTTGATCTAAACCAAGACGTTCGATATTTTCAGAAACACGCAATAAACGTTTTGCGTCATGATCTAATGCGATTAGCTTTTTAGGATTAAAGCGCTCAAGGATGTGTGCTGTTTTTCCACCTGGTGCAGCACAAGCATCAACCACCACTTTGCCATCTAGGTTCGGTAAAAGCGTGGCGCACAATTGTGCATGTTCATCCTGAACAGAAAAGCCACCTTCTTCGAAACCTGGTAAATGGGTAATATTGCCCGTTTGTTCCAAAACAATACCAACGTCGGAAAGCATGCAAGGACGAGCATCAATCTGTTCTTCGTCCAAAATCTCTAAATATTCATCACGACTAACTTGGCGTTCATTGACGCGCAGGGTGAGTGGCGCGACTTGTTTTAAGGCTTGGCACAGATGCTCTGCTTGCTCAGGCCAATCTTTTTTGATTCGTTTGAATAACCAACTTGGTAAACCATGTGTATTATTCAAAGCTGTTTGAAATTCATCTGTTTCACGTGAAACACGACGCAGAATTGCATTGACCAAACCACTCATTGGCTCGAAACCGAGTTGCTTAGCAGCATTTACAGTTTCCGAGATTGCAGCATGTACAGGAATACGGGTACATAAAATTTGATATAAACCAAGATATAAACAGCTTTCTAATGCTTCATTGTCTAACGGTTTGGTGAGCAATGGTAAGGTAATGGCTTTTAAAGAATACCACTGGCGTAAACAACCTAAAGTCAGTTCGTGATATAAACCACGATCACGTTCAGAGACCATATTGATATGTTGATTCAATACAGAAGTCAAAGATTGCCCATTTTGAACAGCCAAAAGTGTTTTGATCACTTGCGCACGTAGATTCAGATTTTTTGTAGATGATTGATTCGATTGGCTCATGGGAGAATTTGTCCAAGATGTAATTTTTGAGTTTGGGCAATTTGGACAGCATTGAGCGCTTTACCACCTGACCACTGTAAACTGGTTAAGCACACGACACTGTTTTCACCACAAGCGACATGTACGCCTTGCTTATCAATTGCAAGAATTTCACCTAATTGAGCATTTGCTTTACTGATCTCGGAGGGCATTGAACTCCAAACACGTAAAGCGTTATTTTCATCCAATTGAATAAAAGCCACAGGCCAAGGATTGAATGCACGAATATTGCGGTCGATTTGGATTGCAGTTTGTGTCCAATCAATACGTGCTTCTGATTTTACTAATTTATGTGCATAAACCGTCAGGGATTCATCTTGAACTTCACGTTTGGCAATAAATGATTGCAAACTTTGCTCAGATTCAAGCACGGTACAAATGGCTTCAGCACCTTGAGTTGCCAACTTGTCATGCAAGGTTGCAGAGGTATCTTCTGCAGTAATTGGGCAATAGGTTTTGTACATCATATCGCCTGTGTCCAAACCTACTGCCATTTGCATGATGGTGATACCTGTTTCAGCATCTCCTGTTGCGATTGCACGTTGAATCGGAGCTGCTCCACGCCAACGAGGTAATAGAGAACCGTGAATGTTTAAACAACCGTATTTAGGCATATCTAATACGGTTTGTGGCAAGATCAGACCATAAGCGGCGACTACCATGACATCAGCACCCAAAGCTGCTAACTCTTGTTGAGCAGCAAAACCTTCTTCAGTCGACGCTTTAAAATGCAGTGGTTGAAAAACAGGTAAACCATGTTCAAGTGCAAGTTGCTTTACAGGAGATGGCGTAAGCTTTTGTCCGCGTCCTGATTTACGATCAGGTTGAGTGTAAACCGCAATAATCTGGTGTGGTGTTTTTAATAATGCCGCCAATGCGGTTGCCGCAAATTCAGGCGTACCAGCAAAAATGATCTTCACAAAGATAATCCACAGAAAATTTACCCCAAATTATAAGCCAAAAAGCCACTAGCCCCTAATTAGGTGGAAGGAATTGTCTTTGAACAAAAAAAGATAGGTTCGCTGGTCATCAGTTAAACGATAACTTGTAGTATGATGGGAAAAGCTCAGTATCATTTCGCCAGAGAGAATGTCCTATTCATCTCGAGCACAAACTTGTTGGGAATAAAAAATGCCTGATTATCGTTCGAAAACATCAACACATGGAAGAAATATGGCTGGCGCGCGCGGTTTATGGCGTGCGACAGGTATGAAAGATGAAGATTTTGGCAAACCTATTATTGCGGTCGTCAACTCATTTACCCAATTCGTTCCAGGTCACGTGCATCTTAAAGATTTAGGGCAACTGGTTGCACGAGAAATTGAAGCTTCTGGTGGTGTCGCAAAAGAATTTAATACCATTGCCGTGGATGATGGGATTGCCATGGGGCATGACGGGATGCTGTATTCACTACCATCACGTGATTTAATTGCCGATTCTGTAGAATACATGGTCAATGCGCACTGTGCAGATGCGATGGTTTGTATCTCGAACTGTGACAAGATCACACCGGGAATGTTGATGGCGGCTATGCGCTTGAATATCCCAGTGGTGTTCGTGTCTGGCGGCCCAATGGAAGCGGGTAAAGTTAAATTCCGTGGCGATGAAAAAGCGATTGACCTTGTTGATGCGATGGTTGTTGCTGCTGATGAAAGCTATACCGATGAAGAAGTTGCTGCTTTCGAACGCTCTGCGTGTCCTACTTGTGGTTCATGTTCAGGTATGTTTACTGCAAACTCGATGAACTGTTTAACAGAAGCATTAGGTTTATCATTACCAGGCAATGGTTCAATTGTTGCAACTCATGCCAATCGTGAAAAATTATTCCTAAAAGCGGGTCGTTTAGTTGTTGAACTTGCGAAACGTTATTACGAACAGAATGATGACAGCATTTTGCCACGTTCAATTGCAACTAAAGCTGCGTTTGAAAATGCAATGACGCTTGATATTGCAATGGGTGGTTCAACCAACACTGTATTACATTTACTTGCAGCTGCACATGAAGCTGAAGTTGATTTTACAATGGATGATATTGACCGCTTGTCTCGTCAAGTACCAGTGTTGTCTAAAGTTGCACCTGCAAAATCTGATGTACATATGGAAGATGTGCATCGTGCGGGCGGTATTATGGCGATCTTAGGTGAGCTTGATCGTGCTAATCTACTGAATACTTCATGCCCAACCGTACATGAAAAAACACTGAAAGATGCTTTAGATAAGTGGGATATTATTCGCACTGAAGATCCTGATGTTTATGAGTTCTATCGCTCTTCTCCAGGCGGTGTTCCTACGCAAGTCGCATTCTCACAAAACCGTTATTATTCAACGCTTGATGGTGACCGTGAGAAAGGCGTAATCCGTAATGCGGAACATGCTTTCTCTAAAGACGGTGGTTTGGCTGTACTTTACGGTAACATCGCATTAGATGGTTGTATCGTTAAAACAGCGGGTGTAGATGAATCGATTCTGAAATTCACCGGCACAGCACGTGTTTTTGAAAGCCAAGATTCAGCGGTTGAAGCTATTTTAGATCATAAGATCGTTGCAGGTGACATTGTTGTGATTCGCTACGAAGGTCCACGTGGTGGTCCAGGTATGCAAGAAATGTTGTATCCAACAAGCTACCTGAAATCAAAAGGTTTAGGTAAAGACTGTGCTTTGATTACGGATGGTCGTTTCTCTGGTGGTTCTTCAGGCTTATCAATTGGTCACGTGTCTCCTGAAGCTGCTGAAGGCGGTGCGATTGGGTTAGTTGAAGATGGCGATACCATTGAAATCGATATTCCAAATCGTACGATTCACTTGAATGTAGATGATGCAACGATGGCTCATCGTCGTACGGTTCAAGAAGCGAAAGGCTGGCATCCAGCTGAAGAGCGCAAACGTAAAGTTTCTAAATCACTTAAGATTTATGCAATGCACTCTACGAGCGCAGCAAAAGGCGCTGTTCGCGTTCTGTAATTCTGATCGCCGCTTAAAGCGGCGAGATCCCTCTTACAATAAAAGGGGGATTTTTTTTTGATTTTATTAGATACTGAAGATAATTTTTGCTGACGTATAAATTGATACGTGAGTACAATTTCATTCACTTACAGATTTTATGACCATTAGAGGCTATCGACATGTCTTTGTTACGTCGTTGGTTTGATCCCATCCGATCGCGTTGGTTTTACCAAAAACCTTCTCGTCAGGCGGAATTACCCACGGAACAGGGTTTAAGCATTTATCTTCGTTTAGACGATGTTTATAGTTATCTTGCGGTACAACAACTGGATCAGTTGAATGAGATTTTGAGTGACGAACTCAAACCATTAAAGGTGATTATATCTAGACAGGGTGCAGAACCCCCAAATGGAATGACAGCCGAAGATTGGCTTCAATATTGTCTAAATGATGCCAAGATTCTAGCAAAACAGCATCGTTTTGGATTTGACGATACACCTGAAATACCAACAGCAGAAGCCTTACAACAAGCAGAAACAATTCTAAGAAATACGCCATTAAGAGAACAAAATTTTTTACATTTACTAGAAGATGTCTTTCATATGCTTTGGCAGCAGCAATATGGAAAATTACGTACTTTGCATGCCATGGCCAGCAAGCATCAAACTCCACAAAATTACCCAGAACGCATTTTTAAAGATGTGCCAGTGATTGCTAGCTATTTCGAATTTGGTGAGCGTAAGTATCAAGCTGTTGATGATTTATTACGTTTGACCCGCCGTTTAAAACAACAAAAACTACTTAAGGGTAATCCCATCTTTTTGATTAATCATATTGAGTGGCGAGAGCATTTAATCAATGACGGTGAGTCTATAACTGAAGTTCAAGGTTTGCATCCAGAGCTGGATTTATATATCGCTCTTGAAGATCCAATGAGCTGGCTATTACTCGCCTACATCAAAGAAGAACTGGCAAATTATTACAATATCCAATTAAGCGTGTATCCATTAAGTTATCACGGACGTGATTGGTTTGATTGGAGTTTGGCAACACGAGTATCTAAACGGACACAAGTTGCATTTACACCTTTTTGTCGACCAACCAAAGAGGCAACCTATGAAATGGCAAAATTGTTTTATAGCGTCCCTGTTGAGCAACAAGTCGACTGCATGCATGAGATTTTAGAAGCGGTTTGGACACGTGGAAAAGACTTATCCTTTAAGGCGCATTTTCAAAAAATGCAAAAGCGTCTGGATATTGACCAACTGACTGAACAAGATGTTGAACAATACTTAAAGCAAAATGATGTTCTGTGTCAGGAAAAGCATCAACCTGATTTTCCAGTCTTAGAGTTTCGTATAGACGGACAAACTTATGTGTTTAATAGTTTGTATCGAGTGTGGATGATTGAAAGCATTATTAGTAATGTTTTAGAAGAAAAGTATAAACAACAAAGCCAAGAGTAACTTTGAGCATTTTAATACTGAACAATAAAAAAGGAAAAAATGATGGAAACGTGGTCACATGAATCGTTTGGAAATGACACTGCAAATGACTGGGCATACGAACTAGAGGATGCGACAGACTTTTCAGTGATTGAGGCTGCTTTACAGGTGGCACTTGATGAGGGCGATGAGTACTTAGATGCTGATTTAGCGATGGAAGCGATTGCTGCGGTTGAAGTCATTGCAAAGCGTCTTGGCAAAGGGACTCAATCCGATGTTTACACTGAGAAAGTAGATCAATGGTTAGAAACTATTTCGGAGCAACCAAGGGATGATCTGTTGTCATTGGCGAAGCGTGTTTTGGAACGAATAGTTGCTGATGATTCTGAACTCAAGGAGTTGTGGCTAGAGTCCGATGAATATGAGTTATGGTTGGGGAACATTCAGCAGTTAAAAGATGCTTTAAATTAAAAGAAAAAGAGCCGCATTTGTGGCTCTTTATTTTTGAGTACTACCTTAAAGGATGATCTTTAAAATGCTGGACAACCCAATCGATAAACACACGTTGTCTAGGCGAGACCAATGATTTAGATGGATAAAGTAAAGAGACTGGTAAAGAGGGGACGATATATTCTGTTAATAATGGGCAAAGTAGTCCATTTTCAATTTCTTCTAGATGACCATAACGAGGCGCTTGGATAATTCCAAAACCTTGAATTGCTGCGGCTGAGTATGAGTGAGCGCCGTTGACTTGAAGCATTGAATTTAGCTCATATAGCTTTAACTCATTACGCACTACAAATTCTAAAGGTAGTGGTTTTTGTCGAGCTGAAGAATAAAACCCGACCATAAAATGCTGTTTTAAATCCGCTAATGTTTTTGGTACACCATATTTTTCTAAGTATTTAGGGCTCGCAAGTGTGATTTGTTCAACCTGTCCTAGTGCTCTAACGACAAGTTCACTGTCATTCAGTTGTCCGATTCGAATAACACAATCAATTCCTTCTTTTATGAGATCGACATATCGGTCACTTTCAGTCAAATGAAGTTGTATGTCTGGATACTCTGCTAAAAATAAATGTAAATGTGGAATGATGAAATGAGATGCGAAGATTCCATGCACTTCGATTTTTAATATGCCTTTAGGCTTAGCATGAATGAAGTCATTTTCGGATTCATCAATATAAGCCAGAATATATTTGCAATGTTGATAATAGATCGCACCTTCATCAGTCAGGCTCACTTGACGAGTTGTGCGAAAAAGTAGACGTGTATTGAGTTGAGCCTCCAATTGCTGGACAGCATCAGTAAGGGTCGAGCGAGGTAAATTAAGGAACTGCGCTGCTTTAGTGAAACTCTTATGCTCAACCACCTGTATAAATGCTGACATCGCATTGAGTTTATCCATAGCGCCCTTCTTTTGTTCGTATTCTTCGGATAATGATGCCGAATTTATCAGGATTATTTGCCTCTAACAGAACATTATCATGATTGGTATTCAATGATAAGTTGACTTATGTGAGGTCTATAATGAATACATCTTCAAATGATCGCGATGATAAAAAAGTTGTTCTGATTACAGGTGCATCACGCGGAATTGGTGCTTTTACCGCAACTTTGTTAGCGCAACAAGGACATAAGGTGGTGATTAACTATGCCAATAATGATCAACAAGCCACTCAAATCGTAGAAAATATTAAAGCGGCTGGAGGTACTGCGAGCCGATTTAAAGCGGATGTCAGCCAATCAAATCAGGTGGAATTATTGTTTGATTACGTGATTAATATGTATGGAAAAATAGATGTTCTGATCAATAATGCGGGCATTATGAATTTCAAAAAAATTGCGCTATTGGATGATGCAACAATCGATAAAGTGATTGCGATTAATCTAAAAGGCTCTTTGTATGCCATGCGAGAAGCAGCGAAACGACTTGAGCAAGGCGGGAAAATTATTAATTTATCGAGTAGTGTGATTGGTATGAAACTAGAAGGATATGGAATATATACAGCCTCTAAAGCTGCGATCGAGTCTTTGACTGCCATTCTAGCCAAGGAACTTAGAGCTAAAAATATTACTGTGAATGCAGTCGCACCCGGTCCAACTGCAACGGAATTATTTTTTGAAGGAAAAAGTGATGAGTTGATTGCTCAATTGGCAAAAGCATCCCCACTTGAGCGTTTGGGCACAGTTGAAGACATTGCGGCGGTACTTAATTTTGTAGTTAGTGATGATGGTAACTGGATTAATGCTCAGACTATTCGAGTAAATGGTGGGATCGTATAACCAATTGAACAGGGTGAAAAAAGGCAGCTCATGCCACTGCTGTCCCACAAATATCACAAGAAGAACCTCAATTGAGGTTTTTCTTGTTTTCGCCATTTTTTATCAGGCACAAAGAGTGACCTTAAAAGTTTCCTTTCAAATAAATTGACCTGAATAATTCTCAGTAAACGCTGAACACTCCATCCTTCTTGTGCCATGTGTTTAGCGAAGTTCACCAGCAAATAGGCAATTAATGCAATCCATATTTGCGTTTGTATCGCATTGCGGCTTCGACCTAGAAATGACTTCAGTTTTAAATTCTGCTTGATGGCTTTAAAGAATAACTCAATCTTCCAGCGGTCTTTATAAATTGCAGCAATGGTGGATGCTGCCAGATGAAAGTTGTTGCTCAGAAATTCGAATGTTCTTTTCTTATCTGTATCATAAAACTCTATACGTCTTAATAATTCAGGTGCGCCTCTTTTCTTGGCATGCGCACTGCTCAATTCAATACATTCATCCGCAATAATCCCTTTAGTCTCTAATACGCTGCGGCTTGATTTAACTTGATAAACTGTCTTTGGGCGTAGCTGGGTTACAAAGCTGACGTTCTGAAGTGTCAACTGAGCAAACCATTGATAATCAACATATCCTTTATCAAAGACGATAATGCTGCCAGCAGGAAATTTAAATGCTCTGCCTTGCACCATATCATTTTCAATACCATCCCCAAGCGCTACAAATTCAGGAATGGTATTGCTGTGATTTAAGCCAACACTGAGTTTAATACTGGCTTTGGATTCATGTACTTTTGCCCATGCGCACAATGACAGTGAAAGATCAATATGACTGGCATCTAGTGAATACAGTGGATTTTTGAATCTAAATTTATGTGCAGTTTTAGAGTTTTCACAGCGCTGAAGCAGCTGTGTGAACAATTGCTGATACAGGCTGGCGGGCTGTTCTTCGTTGAGTCTTGCTAAGGTGCTTCGCGCAATTCTCTTCGCGCCAAGATGATAGAGCTTTTCCTGCTGGGATTCGAGATTGGATTGAATGTCTCTTAAGCTTTGCCGACAAGAAAGTTGGGACATCAATATGGCAACAAACTGATCCCAGCGGGTGGCTGATCTTAATTTTTGCCCAGAGTGGTGCAGTTTAGCCAGACGTTCAAAATCTTGTCTTAGAATGGGTTTGAGTAATTGATGAAATACGGTATTCTGATGTGACAAAACCTGAGTCCTTTATAGTTAAAGTGTTTGTTTGCACTCATATTTTAACTATTTAGACTCAGGTTTTTTTATTTAAAGCAAACTATGGGACAGCAGTGCAGCTCATGCTGCCTTTGATAATTAAATTTTTATTTTTTTAGGCTAAACAGAACATTTAGAAAGATAGCGGCGAAGGTTGCTGTACCAATTCCACCTAAGTTAAAGCTTCCGAATAATAACTCGAAATTACCCGCACCTAAGATAATTGTCACAGATGCAACGATCAGATTTTTATTATTAGAGAAGTCGACTTTGTTTTCGATCCAGATTTTTGCGCCAGCAATAGTAATTAAACCAAAGACCACAATTGAGGCACCCGTAAGTACCGCGGTAGGAATTGTGCTGATCACGGCACCAAATTTGGGTGATAGACCTAAAAAGATTGCAAAGACACCAGCGATTACAAAGACGATGGTTGAATAAACGCGGGTAACAGCCATGACACCGATATTTTCACCGTAAGTCGTCATCCCTGGTGCACCTACACCACCTGATAACGTGGTTGCTAAACCATCGGCAACAAATGCTTTACCAAGTTGAGGGGTTAGGTCTTCGCCTGTCATTGCACCCACTGCTTTGATATGACCTAAGTTTTCTGCAACTAAAATTAATGCAACAGGTGCAATAATTAACATGGCATTCATATCAAAAGTAGGATGAGAAAAGCTTGGAATACCAAACCATGGTGCTGCCGCGATTTGTGAAAAATCGATTGGTTTTCCAAAGCCAAGCACATTCGTCGCGATGACGTAAATGGCATAGGCAATCAGTAAACCTACCAACAGTAATAAACGCTGTAATAAGCCTTTGGTAAATACCGCGATAACACCCATGCTCAGCACAGTGATAAGTGCCATCCACATTTCAAAAGGCTGACCTGCAACGCCTTTGATTGTTACTGGGGCAAGGTTTAAACCAATGATCATTACGATCGCACCTGTTACAACAGGTGGCATTAATTTTTCAATCCAACGTGTGCCTGTCAACATGACGGCAAAGCCAATTAAAGCATACAAGATACCGCAAGCAACGATACCTCCAAGTGCAACTGATAGATTCGGGTTTGCACCAGAGCCCGTGATGTGACCTGTAGCGGCTGCAACCACACCAATAAACGCAAAACTTGAACCGAGATAACTCGGTACACGTCCACCTGTGATCAAGAAGAAGATAATCGTACAAATCCCTGACATTAAAATCGCGAGATTTGGATTAAAACCCATCAGCAATGGCGCAAGAACAGTTGCTCCAAACATTGCAAATGCGTGTTGTACCCCGAGTACCGCGCTTTGTAAGGGCGGTAAATATTCGTTTGTCGCAACAGGGCGATGATCAATCTTCCCCTGATACGGCTGCCATTTTGGAAACCAATTTGACATAAAGTAGACTCATTATGTGATATCAGCGCGTATGATACCCTGTCTTAAATTATGCTTTCATCTATTGGTCATTGATCTGAATGAACGCAAATGGTCATAAATTTCATATTTTTACCTTTTGGTAAAATATATATGTAAATAAACTTTAGAATTCATTGTTGATTTTGATTGTTGTATTTGCAAAATAGCTCAATTTAATTTTTAAAATAAATTTAAAAAAATTTTGTCCAGTTGGCATATTTTGCCAATTTAGCCCTCATCAAACTGAATGATTTGATGAGGGTTAGACATAGAGAATGATTAACCTGTATTGCGAAGCCCTGCGGCAATACCTGCAATACTCACCATTAAGGCATGATCAACAGGTGTATGTTCTGTTTGATGCTCAGCTAAATATAAACGACGACGTTTCATCAACTCAGCTTGCAACAAATGAAGTGGCAATAGATAAGGTTTTCTAACCTGCATCGACTGATCTAAGACTTCATTATTGCTCAGAAGTTTGGACTCGCCTTTCAGATTCAAAAGTGTATCAACCGCATTTTGTAATCGTTGTCTTAACTCTATTCCGAGTGCTTTGAGGTCCTGATCATCAGTCAAATGAGATTCGTAATACAACGCAATGTCTGCATCTGATTTAGACAGTACCATTTCCAACATATCAATTAAGGTTTGGAAATACGGCCACTGATCTAGCATGTCATTGAGCGTATTTTTATGTTGTTCATGCACTTGATTAATTGCGGTGCCAGTTCCCAGCCAAGCGGGCAACATCAAACGAATTTGTGTCCAAGCAAATACCCATGGAATTGCACGTAAGGATTCGATGCCACCACTGACTTTTCGTTTTGCTGGGCGTGATCCCAATGGCAGCATTTGCAGCTCTAATTCTGGTGTAACCGTACGCAAATAACTCACAAAATTTGGATTCTCACGAACCGTTTGGCGATATACCTTAACGGAGAGATCCGTCATCTGATTCATCAAATCACGCCATTCTTTCTTAGGTTCTGGCGGTGGTAATAAAGTCGCTTCTAAGGTCGCAGCGGTATAGATTTCCAAGTTCTGTAAAGCAATTCCTTCTAAACCAAATTTAAAGCGGATCATTTCACCTTGCTCAGTGACACGAATAGCACCCGAGATTGAGCCTGGTGGTTGAGAAAAGAGTGCTTGTTGGGTTGGAGCACCGCCACGACTGATTGAACCACCACGACCATGGAATAGGGTTAATTGCACATCATGTTTTTTTGCAACCGCGGTGAGTTCTTCTTGTGCACGATATTGAGCCCAATTTGCTGACATAAAGCCTGCATCTTTGGCAGAGTCAGAATAACCAATCATCACTTCATGTTTGCCATGGATATGCTGCTTGTACCAATGCATATTAAACAAGGTATCCATGGTTTTGGCAGCGCCGTCCAAATCTTTCAAGGTTTCGAACAATGGCACGACACGCAGAGGATGTTGAATGCCCGCTTCTTTTTGCAAGAGCAATACGGCCAATACATCACTAGGATATTCAGCCATTGAAATGATATAAGCCCCTAAACTCTCTGCTGGTTGCTCAGCTAGGGTACGCATAGTGGCAAACACTTCGAGCACATCTGGATGTTGAATGAGACTACCTTCTGGCTCATTCAAATACTTAGGTAATAATGGACGTTTACTTTGTAATTCCTGAATCAAGAAGTTTTGACGCGCTTGTTCTGTCCACGATTCGAAATTACCCAAACCTAAATATTCCGTAATCGCAGAAATGGCTTGACGATGACGACCTGATTCTTGGCGGATATCAAGTTTGAGTAGTTCAATCCCAAAACAATTCACACGATAGATAAAATCAAGCAGTTGTCCATTGGCGATTTCCGCAAGGTTACTGTCCACAAGGGAGCGATAGCAAAGCAGAAGAGGGGCCAATAATTCATCTTTATTCCGAATGATATTGCTATCGTCGGCATCCAAGCCTTGTAAACGTTGACCTAAACAATAACGTGTTGCTTTAAGTCGTTCACGGGTAATGCGTAGATATTCACGGTACGGCTCAGGATGTTCATAACCTAAAGCTTCACTAAGTTCTTTAGAACAATTTTGGATAGAAAGTTCCCAACGTAGATTTTCAATATCACGGAGGTATAAATCTGCAGCCTGCCAACGCGATAACCACAGAACTTCCTGTGTCACTTGATGAGTGACATTCGGATTACCATCGCGGTCGCCACCCATCCATGAAGCAAAACGGATCGGCGCTATGCTGAGAGGCAAAGCTTGCAGGCAATGCTGTTGTGTTAATTCATTTAATTCACGAATAAATTTAGGTACAGCATTCCATAACGTTTGTTCAATCGTTGCAAACCCCCATTTTGCTTCATCTACAGGCGTCGGGCGATGTTGACGGATTTCATCGGTTTGCCATGCAGAGGTGACTAGCTGTTTGAGTGTGGCGATGGTCTGTTGACGTTCGCGAGGCGTTAATTTCTTTTGATCAAGCTGTGATAGACAATCCGTAATATCATCATATTTTTGGATCAGGGTACGACGACTCACTTCTGTTGGATGCGCTGTGAGTACTAGTTCAATTTTTAGATCGCAAATTTGTTGAAATAATTGCTGTTCAGAAATTTGCTGATTTTTAAATTTCTCAAAAAGGTGAGTGAGTGGATTTGGGCTAGGCGCATGCTCGTCAAACTCTGCATGACGTCGACTACGTACCACGTGATATTGTTCAGCGATATTAGCGAAGTTAAGAAAATGTGAGAATGCTCGTGTTAAGGGCAAAATCTCCTCATCTTTTAGCCCAAGGAAAAGCTGTTCTAACTGCTTCTCTGCTTCTATTTGACCATCACGTGCGCCTTTAGCTAAAGCGCGAATTTGCTCAATTTGATTAAACAAATCTTGCCCAGCATGTAGTTTTAATGTTTCGCCAAGTAAGTTGCCCAGTAATCGGACGTCTTCCCGTAATGGAGCTGTGATTTGTTGAATCATTCTATTTCTCCTGATGTTCTCATTCGACTATAACGTGATTGAGAGACAATCCAAGAGCAGAACGTAAAAAAATGTGAATTTTATTTAATTTTTGGGTTGATATTTAAGCAAAAAAAGCTCAATCGCTTGTTGAATCATCTGATCGATTTCATTCGCGGTCGGCACTTCATCCAATCCGAGTAGAACTCGGTAATGACGTAAGCCCAACATTAAAGACACGATTAATTCAGTTTGTTTTAAAGGATCGTCAGCACGAATAAATTTAAGTGCAATTGCCTGCTCAAAAAAATTACACCAAACATTGCTCATACGTGTATGTGAAGCATCGAAAAACTGCTGTGTTAAAGGGCTTTGTTCTGCTGCGAGTTCGAACAATAAACGATCAAGTTTTAATGCCTCAGGAAGATAAATAATAGTTAAAGCACGATGGCACATCAGATAGAGTGCTTGTGTAAAATTGGTTTCTGCCGTGAGAATGATTTCTTTAGCACAAATAGATTCATCACAGGTTTCTTCAATTGCACAGATAAATAAATTGGCTTTGTCTTGAAAGTGGTTATACACGGTCAGTTTCGTGACGCCTGCTTCTTTGGCAATTTGATTCATGTTGGCAGCGTGATAACCCATTTTTAGGAAAAGAGATTTCGCAGCCTGTAAAATTTTAGCTCTTTTTTCCAAATCTTTAGGGCGACCACTACTGTTTTGCACGTTATCGTTCTCTTTTAATTAAATTAAAAATCAAATAAATAACTTTAATTTTTAATTAGTGTACTCATGGGTATATTAATTAAAAAATAAACAATTTATCATGATATTCATATTGTGCCTTAAAAAATCAATTTGAATAAGAGCGAAAAAGAGATGAATCTGCTAAATCATGTAATTGTGGGATTGCTCGTACTCAGCAGTGTCACTTTAACAGCATGTCAAAAAGAGGTTCCAAAGACGGAAGAAATTCCTTATGTCATGGTCGCGCAACCGAGTAGTAATCATATTGATCAAAAAAGCTATGCAGGTGATGTACAGGCGAGACAGCAAACGGCATTGGCATTTCGTGTTGGAGGACAAATTACCGAACGCTTTGTTGATGTTGGTGATCGAGTCAGAGTTGGGCAAGTATTAGCGAAGTTAGATGTTAAAGATGCTCAGTTACAACTTAATGCAGCTAAAGCACAGCTAGACAGTGCACAAGCAGCAGCAAAAATTGCAGCGCAAGAATATCAGCGTTATCAGCAATTATTGCCAGTAAATGCAGTCAGTCGCTCACAATTTGATGCCATCAAAAATCAATACGAAGCGGCGCAAGCAAGTTTGCAACAAGCACGCTCAAACTATGAAGTTTCTTCGAATCAAACGGGATATAACCAACTGATCTCCAATAAAAATGGCGTGATTACCGAACGTCAAATTGAAGTGGGTCAGGTGGTTGCAGCAGGACAGGCTGCCTATCTGCTCGCGATTGATGGAGAGCGTGAAGTTGTATTTGGAGTCCCTGAACAAGCAGTCGCAACGATTAAAGTGGGGCAGCCTGCTTGGGTCACACTGTGGTCTCAGCCAGACCTTCGCTTTGCAGCTAAAGTACGAGAGGTTTCTCCTGCTGCTGATCAATCTCGAACATTTACGGTCAAGGTTTCCTTATTGGAAGGTCAATCTAGCATTCAGTTGGGACAAAGTGCGCGTGTATTCTTTGTTGCAAATCAAACGAATGTCCTCAGCGTCCCACTCTCTAGTGTAACGGCTAATGATCAGCAGGCATTTGTATGGGTCGTGACGAAAAACAAGACCTTACGTAAAGTTCCAGTCCGCTTGGGTGCCTATGGTCGAGATAGTGTTCCTGTCCTGTCTGGGTTAAAAGCAACGGACTGGGTTGTGGTTGGCGGTGTGCATTTGTTACGTGAGCAACAAAAGATTCATCCTGTAGACCGAGAGAATCGTGAAGTCACGATCAAAACTGGAGGTTAATCATGAAATTTAACCTCTCAGAATGGGCACTGAAAAATAAAGGCATTGTGCTTTACTTTATGCTGCTACTCGGCATCGTCGGGATTATGTCTTATTCCAAGCTGTCGCAAAGTGAGGATCCACCTTTTACCTTTAAAGTGATGGTGGTACAGACTTACTGGCCTGGTGCAACGGCTAAAGAAGTCTCGACACTCGTGACCGATCGAATTGAAAAAGAATTAATGACCACTGGTCAGTATGACCGCATCATGGCTTACTCACGTCCTGGTGAATCTTTGGTGACTTTTGTTGCTAAAGACAGTTTACCTTCGAGTGCGATACCTGATGTTTGGTACAACGTCAGAAAAAAGGTCAATGATATTCGCCATCAGTTACCCAGTGGTGTACAAGGACCATTTTTCAATGATGAGTTTGGCGATACTTTTGGCAACATCTATGTCCTTACAGGGAACGATTTTGACTATGCGGTAATGAAAGAATATGCCGATCGTTTGCAACTGCAATTGCAACGAGTCAAAGATGTGAGCAAGGTCAATTTAGTCGGATTACAAGATCAAAAAATATGGATTGAATTATCCAATACCAAAGCGGTGCAGCTCGGTGTACCTGTGACAGCCATTCAAGAAGCGATACAAAAGCAAAATGATATGGCAAGTGCAGGATTCTTTGAAACTGGTACAGATCGTATTCAACTTCGCGTCAGTGGACATTTGCACAGTGTAGATGATCTGAAAAAAATGCCGCTATTGGTGGGTGATAAAACCATTCAATTGGGGGATGTTGCTGATGTTTATCGGGGCTTCAGTGAACCTGCTCAACCTCGTATGCGTTTTATGGGGGAAAATGGAATTGGCATAGCGGTTTCGATGCGCAAAGGCGGTGACATCATCGCTTTGGGCAAAAACTTAGAAACCGAATTTAATCATTTGCAGAAATCATTGCCTGTGGGCATGAAACTTCAAAAAGTTTCAGATCAACCAGTCGCAGTACAACGCAGTATTCAGGAATTTTTAAAGGTATTGGCTGAAGCGGTCATTATCGTTTTATTGGTCAGCTTCTTTTCATTGGGTTTTCGCACAGGACTGGTGGTGGCTTTGTCTATTCCACTCGTTTTGGCAATGACCTTTGCAGGGATGAATCTATTTGATGTCGGTCTGCATAAGATTTCCCTCGGTGCCTTGATTCTTGCACTCGGTTTGTTGGTCGATGATGCCATTATTGCTGTTGAAATGATGGCAATTAAAATGGAGCAGGGCTATAGCAGACTCAAAGCAGCAGGATTTGCGTGGCAAACCACGGCATTTCCAATGCTGACAGGAACATTGATTACCGCAGCAGGTTTCTTACCGATTGCAACGGCACAATCAGGCACTGGCGAATATACACGTTCTATTTTCCAAGTCGTAACGATTGCGTTAATTGTGTCATGGATAGCAGCCGTACTCTTTGTTCCATATTTGGGTGAAAAATTACTCCCTGACTTCACCAAGCAACAACAGAAAGCAGCATGGTATTTGAGGCTTTGGGCGAGATTGCGGAAACAGCCTGAACCTGTTGTACAGGCACATGGACAGCACCATGATCCCTATCAAACCAAGTTTTATCAGTCTTTCCGTCGTATGGTAGAGCTCTGTATTACGTATCGTAAAACAGTAATCGGAGTCACGGTGGCAATCTTTGTTTTATCAGTTGCGATGTTTAAATTCGTTCCTCAACAATTCTTTCCACCATCTAACCGTGCAGAAATCTTAGTGGATTTAAAGCTTGAAGAAGGTGCGTCACTGACAGCGACTGAACAGGCTGTTAAAAAGGTGGAGTCATTCTTATCTAAACAAAAAGGGATCGATAATTATGTTGCCTACGTTGGAACAGGTTCTCCTCGCTTTTACTTACCTTTAGACCAACAACTACCGCAAGCCAGTTTTGCGCAGTTTGTCGTACTCGCATCGTCTTTAGATGATCGTGATGAAATTCGCCGTTCTTTAGAAACGCAAATCAAGCAATTATTGCCTCAAGTGCGTACGCGTGTTTCGTTGCTCGAAAATGGTCCACCAGTGGGATACCCATTGCAATATCGTGTTTCAGGAGAAGATCTAAGCACCGTGCGTCTATGGGCACAAAAAGTGGCAAAAGTGATGAGTGAAGATCCGAATACCACCAATGTGCATTTAGATTGGGGCGAGCCAAGTAAGATTATTGCTATCGAAATCGATCAAGACCGTGCGCGTCAAATGGGTGTTACGAGTTTTGATTTAGCCAATTTCTTAAATGCTTCTGTGACTGGTACAGTGATGAATCAGTATCGCGAAAAACGTGAGTTAATTGAAATTCGCTTGCGAGGAGATCAGGCTGAGCGTGCAGAAGTGGCATCTTTAGCATCTTTAGCAGTTCCGACAACGCAGGGCACAACAGTCCCATTGGCACAGATTGCAAAAATAGAATCACGATTTGAAGAAGGCTTGATTTGGCATCGTAACCGTTTACCAACCATTACTGTAAGAGCAGATATTCGTAGCCATCTACAACCTGCCACGGTAGTTCAGCAGTTAGCTGATCAGATGCAGGACTTGCGTGATGATCTGCCAAATGGTTATTTGCTCGAAGTTGGGGGAACTGTTGAAGAATCTGCTAAGGGTCAAAGTTCAGTCAATGCAGGAATGCCATTATTCCTAGCTGTAGTGATGACTTTGCTCATGATTCAATTACGCAGTATGTCGCGTGCGACGATTGTGTTGTTAACCGCACCATTAGGGTTGATAGGCGTTGTTGCATTCTTGCTACTGTTTAATAAGCCTTTTGGTTTTGTGGCTATGCTTGGGACAATCGCCTTGTCTGGTATGATCATGCGTAACTCATTGATCTTGATTGATCAGATTGAGCAAGATATTCAGGCTGGACAAGCAGCATGGGATGCGGTGATTGATGCGACAATGCGACGATTCCGTCCGATTGTACTGACAGCACTCGCTGCAGTTCTTGCAATGATCCCACTTTCACGCAGTATTTTCTTTGGTCCAATGGCTGTTGCAATTATGGGTGGATTGATTGTTGCGACCTTATTAACCCTATTTTTCCTGCCTGCACTCTATGCAGCGTGGTTTAAGGTTAAAAAAGCAACATATCTAACGTAATTATTTTGTGAATAAAGGTGCGAAATATTGAAAATTTCAATATAGTAGCACCTATATTTTAAGACCAAAAAATAATTGAATTTCATTGCATGATTGATTTGGCAAAATGCATGGATTGAGGTGAAATAGAGCATGGGGCAAGACAATATTGAGCAGCATCGTCGCTATGTAGCGATTTCTTACGTGTTCATGTTTCTTGCATTATTTACAATTTTGTTTGCTGCGTTTGCATACATGTTTGCACGAAAAGTTGCGATTGTGGATAATGCCGAAGTTTGGATTCATGCGCATGCCCTATGGATCATGCGTAATGTGCTGTTATTTATTATGATGGCTTTTTTTGCCTCTTTGTGGTTTATCCCATTGTTCTTTTTTGCATGGGACAGTGCAATTTGGGTGACTGCTACAACAGTCGCAGGTGTTGTATTTAGTTCAATTGCTTGGTTATTCTTGTTGAATGCTTGGCTGAAAGGACTTTCTAAGTATTTAAAAAATAAAGCAGTTTTCTAATAAAGCTGCTTTTTTATTAACTTAGACCTTGTAAATTTGTAATATAGCCCCTATCTAGGCTCTGTTGATCTCAAAAATAAGATCAACAGAGCCTATTTATTCGTAGAGATTTAATAAATTCCGTGAGGAGCATCGCCAACCATGGCTAAACGTGATTATTATGAGGTTTTAGGCGTTTCGAAAACCGCAGGTGATGATGAGATCAAAAAAGCCTATCGTAAGTTGGCGATGAAGTATCACCCTGACCGTAACCCTGACAATGCTGAAGCTGAAGAAAAATTCAAAGAAGCATCAGAAGCCTATGAAATCCTGTCTGACAGTGAAAAGCGCAGTATGTATGACCGTGCTGGACATAGTGCATTTGAAGGCGGTTTTGGTGGTGGCGGTGGCTTCGGTGGTGGTTTTAGTGCCGAAGATATTTTCAGCCAATTTGGTGATATTTTTGGTGGCGCATTTGGTGGCGGTCGCCAGCAGCAACGCCAACGCCGTGGTTCAGACCTCCGCTATGTGATGGAATTGACCTTAGAAGAAGCAGTTAAAGGCGTTAAAAAAACCATTACTTTTACTGCTCCTGCACCATGTGAAACTTGTGATGGTAAAGGATCTAAAAATCCAAACGATGTCGAAACATGTCGCACTTGTCATGGTTCAGGTCAAGTTCGTATGCAACAGGGTTTCTTCTCTGTGCAGCAAACTTGTAGCACCTGTCGTGGTCAAGGCAAAATTATTAAAAATCCATGTAATACTTGTCATGGCTCTGGTGTTGCAGATCGTCAACAAACACTTGAAGTTACCATCCCTGCGGGTGTGGACAACGGTGATCGTGTTCGCTTAACAGGTAAAGGCGAAGCGATTCGTGATGGTCAATCAGGTGATTTATACGTTGAAGTGGTTGTGCGCGAGCATGAAATTTTCCAACGTGATGGCGCTGATCTATATATGGATGTGCCAGTTAGTATCGCGGATGCCGCTTTGGGTAAAGAAATTGAAATCCCAACCTTGGACGGTCGTGTGAGTTTGAAGATTCCGGAGGGAACTCAAACGGGTAAATTATTCCGCTTACGTGGCAAAGGTGTTCGCCCTGTACGTAGTAGTATGGTGGGTGATTTACTTTGCCGCATCGTTGTAGAAACCCCAGTAAATTTAACCAGCCGTCAACGCGAGTTACTTAAAGAATTACAAGCCTCTTTAGATGGTGATGGTCATGCATCGTCTCCAAAGAAAAAATCATTCTTTGATCGCCTCTTTGATTAATAGGCATCAATAAAAAAACCTGCTTCGGCAGGTTTTTTTATGGGAAATTTTAAATCCTCATCAACCTTCATTTTTCAAATGAGGGAGCATTGTCTATCCTATAACATACTGAATTAGCAGAAATTTACCCTCTATTTTTAAAGAGGTGTTAGGGGTATTTAAGTCTATGATAAGTAATACTTTATAGATGTATAGATGCCATTCATTTGCTATAGTAGCGAAATTGTTTAAATAAAAGACTGGGAAACATTATGTCAACTTCTCCACGCATTGGGATCTTAGGTGCTGGCGGACGCATGGGCCGTATTCTGATTCAGGCTGTACAAGAAGCAGGCTATCAACTTGCAGCAGCAGTAGAACGCCCTGAAAGCAGTTTAGTCGGCGCAGATGCAGGTGAGCTTGCAGGCGTTGGAAGTTTGGGCGTAAAGATCGTTGGCAGTTTAGCTGAAGTATTAAAAGATTGTGACGTGGTGATTGATTTCACTGCACCAGCCGCAACAGAACAACACTTAAAGCTTTGTCGTGAAGCTGGTGTAGCGATGGTGATTGGAACAACGGGCATGTCCGAGGAACAAAAAGCATTCTTAGATGAATCAGCAACTCAAACCCCAGTTGTTTATGCTGCAAACTATTCTGTAGGTGTAAATGTATCAATCAAACTTTTGGAACTTGCAGCAAAAGTATTTGGTGATACGGTCGATATCGAAATCATTGAAGCACATCACCGTCATAAAGTAGATGCTCCGTCTGGCACAGCATTTATGATGGGTGAAGCAATCGCTGATACCTTAGGGCGCAACTTAAAAGAAGTTGCAGTCTATGGTCGTGAAGGCTATACGGGTCCACGTGATCGTCAAACTATCGGTTTTGAAACCATTCGTGGTGGCGATATTGTGGGTGAGCATACCGTTATGTTTATCGGTGAAGGTGAACGTGTTGAAGTGACGCACAAAGCGACAAACCGTATGAACTTCGCTTCGGGTGCAGTACGTGCAGCAGCATGGGTTGTAGGGCGTGAAGCTCGTAAATATGACATGAAAGATGTCTTAGGCTTTAACGATATTCAAGTATAAAAAGTTCCCTTTTTGCACTATAAAAAGAGCTTATTGCGCTTTCAATAAATCCCAAAAAGCACGATAAGCTCCAAACTTCATTACAACAATTGAGCATGACATGAATAAAAAACATATTGTTCTTGCTACGCTGCTAAGTGCGACGAGTTTGGTCGTCAGTGCCGCAGAAGCTCCGAAACTCAGTTTGCACCGAAATAATATTAAAGTTTGGACATATCAAACTGAAAATAATCCAGTATTCCAATATAAAGCAGAAACAACGTTTGATGTGCAATTAGAACGGGCTGTAGCCGTAGTTCTTGATGTTGAACGCACCCCACAATGGGTTCCTTATGTGGGTAAGGCTCAACTATTATCTCGAGATGAGAAGAAGGGTGAGTTCACGTTATATATGGTGCTTGATTTTCCTTTTCCATTAAAAGATCGTGATGTAGTGATTAAAGGGAAAATGAGTAAAAATGCGGATGGCAGTATTAGTATTAAAAACAATGCCATTAAAAATAACTATCCTGAACAGCCTGATGTGATTCGTTTAACCCGCTATGAAGGTGATTGGACTTTTCAAAAGTTAGCAAATAATAAAGTCAAAGTATCTACAACAGGTTATGCAGATCCAGCTGGTGCAATTCCGCTTAGTTTTGTGAATATGTTTGTACAGCAACAACCCTATCAAATGCTGATGAAAATGAAAAAGGAAGTGAATAATCCTTTGTATGTACAACCGAAATTACCAGATGTACTGAAGTAATAAAAAAGCCTGATTCAATCAGGCTTTTTTATGTTCTAGGTTTGGGTGCAGTGCTGATAGTTAAGCTTAGATCGAGATGCGAGAAAGATTTGGATAAACACCAAAAGTAATCCAATCGCTGCAAGAGCTGCTCCGATCATTGATACTGAGGCATAGCTCAGACCTAGACTTAAAACAGCTCCTCCAGCCGCTGCGCCAACTGCATTGCCTAAGTTAAATGCTCCGATATTTACAGAGGAAGCGAGACCAGATGCTTCATGTGCTACCGACATAACGCGCATTTGCAGTGATGGCACAATTGCAAATGCTGCCGCGCCCCATAAAACCAGCCCAACAGCAGCTCCGACTTGGGTTTGAGCCAGCAGAGGGAAAACTGCCATCAATACAATCAAGGCGATGAAGAAGCCAATTAAAGTCTTATCAATAGATCGATCTGCAAGCTTGCCACCTAGATGGTTTCCAATCGAAAAGCCAACCCCAATCAAAACTAACATCATGGTGATAAACATCGGTGAGGCGTGATTGAAAGCAACTAAACTCGGGGCGATATAGGTGTAAAGGGTAAACATTGCTGAGGCACCGAACACGGTGGTAAGAAGTGCCAAAATCACAGGGAGCCGAGTGAGAACTTTTAATTCCATTTTAACGTCGGGTTTTTTTCCAACAGCACCCACAGGCAGTGCTTTCCATAGAGAAAACATCGTTACTACACCCAACACCGCAATCGCAAGAAAAGACATCCGCCAGCCAATTGTTTGTCCTACCCATGTCGCTAAAGGAACGCCACCAATATTGGCAATTGTTAGTCCCATGAACATGGTAGCTACAGCACTGGCTTGTTTATGTGCAGGTACGACACTCGCAGCGACGACTGAGCCAATCCCGAAAAAAGCACCGTGATTGAGACTGGTAATCAAGCGTGCGCCCATCAGACTCATATAATTTGGTGCAAATGCCGCAATTAAGTTGCCTATGGTAAAAATGGCCATCAGAAGAATTAAAGCATTGCGACGAGCAAAACCACCGAACCATAAAGTGACAATTGGGGCACCTAGCATCACCCCCAAGGCATAACCTGTGATCAACATACCTGCACTTGGAATCGAAACACCAAGATCATGGGCAATGTTCGGCAATAAGCCCATAGGCGAGAATTCAGTGGTTCCAATGGCAAACGCACCAATAGCTAATGCGAGCAAAGGAAGATTGATGCGCTGCTTCATGTTTATTTATCCCATACTGGTGCAAGTTCAGGTGGGTCAATTTCACGACCATTACGATCCAGTTCCGCAATCAGCTGCATTTCTTGTTCGCTTAGTTTTAATTCTTGTGCTTTCAAGTTGCTGATCAGGTTCTCACGTTTGGTTGATGATGGAATAACCGCATAACCCTTTTGTAGTGCCCAAGCTAAAGAAACTTGTGCTGAAGTAGCCTGATGTTGTGCTGCAATCTCAAGCAAAGTTGGGTCTTTGAGCACTTTCCCGTAAGCAAGAGTCATATAAGAGGTTACATCAATCTGTTGTTGTATCAGGTAATTTGCCAAGTTTTGATTTTGCAAATAAGGGCTTAGTTCGATTTGATTGGTGGCAATATGTTCTGCGCCAATGCTATCAATCGTTTGTTGAGTAAGTGCAATATTGAAATTTGAAATCCCAATGAGTTTGGTTAAGCCTTGTTGTTTGGCTTCTAATAATAATTGCATCACTTCTGTGATATCTGTCCCTTGCGATGGTGCTGGCCAATGGATTAAGGTCAGATCAACTGCTTCAGTGCCTATTTTTGCAAACTTTCTTTTAGGCTTGGGATCAGGCGTTGTTCAGAAAAGTTATTGACCCATATTTTTGTAGTTAAGAATAAATCTTGGCGAGCAATCCCGCTTTCACGGATAGCCTGTCCTACTGCTGCTTCATTCTCATAAATTTGTGCTGTATCAATAGCGCGATAGCCGACATCTAAGGCAGTTTTGACTGAATCAATCAGGATTTGATCATTTAAACGATAAGTACCTAAACCAAATTGAGGGATTTGCATATTCTTCACCTAATTTTTTAACTCAAAAGAGTCTAATTTGTTGATGAAGGCAATTTTGCGATGATTATTGTTGCTAAAAAATAGATGAATTTGCAAAATATAGTTGACTGAATATCAACAATAGGGGGTGATGATGAAATCAAGTATTGAGGAATTGCTCGCCTTTATAACGATTGTTGATACAGGTTCATTTATTGCAGCTGCTGAGCGATTAGGTCAAACAGCATCTGGCTTGAGTCGTTCTTTAAGTCGTTTAGAGTCTAAGCTTGAAGTGACTTTGCTGGAACGCACCACACGAAAATTAAAACTCACTCAAGAAGGTCAGCAGTTCTTAGCGCATGCCCGAAAGATTTTAAATGATTTGAGTGCGGCCGAAGAAGCTTTGCAGCGTTCAGATCAAGATACATCTGGTTTGATTCGTGTTGATTCGGCCGCGCCATTTATCTTGCATGTGATTGCTCCTTTGATGCGCGTATTTCGGCAGCGCTATCCGAATATTGAGATTGAATTAAACAGTAATGATCAAGTGATTGATTTACTAGAGCATAAAACTGATGTTGCATTTCGCTTTGGTGAATTACATGACTCAAGTCTTTATGCAAAATTGGTATGTAAAAGTCGCTTGTATATTGTGGCTAGTCCACATTACTTAAAACGGATGGGGACACCGACGCAAGCAAAACAATTGTTACAGCATGATTTAATTGGCTTCACACGCCCGATTCATATTAATCAGTGGCCGATTAAAGTAGATGATGAATACTTCTTTGCACAAGCCAAAATCAAAGCATCTAGTGGGGAGACAGTACGGCAATTGTGTCTACGAGGACAGGGAATTGCACGATTATCTGAGTTTGAAATCTGGCAAGATTTAAACGAAGGACGTTTGGTCGCATTATTTGAAGACCAAATTGAGCACTCTTATCAAAGCATCCATGCTGTTTATTACCAACAAGAGCATTTACCCAAACGTGTTCGTCTCTTTATTGAATTTTTGTCTGAGCAACTAAGCCAAGGTTTTTCTGTGTGTCAGTAGACGTGGGTGGAACTTGAACTTCGAGAACAGGAATAGATTCTCCTGTTGTTTGAGGGATAGACATGACAATCTGTTGCTCTTTGCGTGTACACTCTAAAACAACTGTTGGTAATAATGATGCGCTTACGACCACACCATTTTCATTGGGTTTTTTATAGGTCAACTCTACCGTATCTGTTTTGGTTTGAGGGTTATGATTTTTCAGTTTCCATAGCTCATAACCTTGTCGGTTTTGAATTTTCAAATAACCTTCAGCGAGAGATTTACAAATTTCTTGCTGCTGATGTGTTTTCTGATCAGGCAACTGACAACCTGTAAGTGGCAATATACTCACTAAAAATAAGTTATTAATTTTCATTGTTTTACTCCTCTGCTGTTGATTTTTATAGCTTAAAGGTGTTGTATAAACCAATACAGATACAGAAAATTTTAAAAAACCAGTACAGACGTGACATTTCAATATCAACGCTTGGCGGAACAGCTGTCACAAAAGATTTACCAACATGAACTGCAACCGCAACAGAAGTTAAGTTCATTAAGAGAATTTGCACGCCAACAAAAAATCAGTTTAAGCACAGCGCAGCAATGTTATGAATTGTTAGAAGCCAAAGGCTTGATCTATGTCAAACCCAAATCAGGTTACTTTGTTAGCTCAAGACAATACCAAAGTCCGGTACCTGAAAGCCCAAAATTTGAATCGATGCCAAGACGAGTTTCAAATTTAGAGTTACAAAATCAAATCCAAACGGCATCCATACAAAGTCATTTAACGCCCTTAGGTGCGATTCAGTTATCTCCTCATTTAATACCTGTGGATGGATTACGCCGTTCTTTGCAGCGAGCTTTGAAGCATTGCCAACCTGAAGATTTTTTGTACTGTAATAAACAAGGACATCTACAGCTCCGACAAGCACTTTCTGATCATTGGCGTGAGGATGGTATCTACATCGCCCCAGACGATATTTTTATTAGTAATGGATGTATGCCTGCACTGTCACTGTTGATTCAGCAAATGAGTCGAGAGGGCGACAGTATTATCGTTCCAACACCAACCTTTAACGGTCAGCTTCAGCTTCTTGCAGGATTGAAACGTAAAATTATTGAAATACCTGCAGATCATCAAGGCATAGACCTTGAGCGTTTAGAATATTTTATGCAGCAGGGTAGTGCGAAGTTATGCTTACTGACTGCTAATTTTCAAAATCCTTTGGGCTATTGTCTAAGCAATCAGCAAAAGCAAAAAATTGCGGAGTTGGCACAAAAGTATCAATGCTTTGTTTTGGAAGATGATATTTATGCTGAATGTAGTTTTCAAAAAGAACGCCCTTTACCGATTCGTTATTGGGATCAACAGGGCTATGTAATTTGGTGTGGTTCTGTTTCTAAATCTTTATCGAGTGCTTATCGTGTGGGGTGGTTTTGTTTAGGTCAACAATTACAGCACTTAAGACCAGCTCTGTTAGCAAATAATGTTGGGGTTAATACCCCCTTACAGCTTGGTTTAGCCGACTTTATCTATAGTCGTGCCTATCGAGAACATTTGGAACGTTTAAGACCTGCTCTCATGCAGCAAGTCGAACAATATCGTGCATGTATTTTGGAGCAGTTTCAGGGGATTCCGATCGCACTTAGCCAATCGAGTGGTGGATATGCGCTGTGGATGCAACTACCAAACACCATTACAGGTTTAGAGTTGTATTATCGCGCGCAGCAATATGGAATCAATATCGTTCCAGGTGAGGTATTTGGTGAAGATCAGCGTTATCAGCATTTTCTACGATTAAACGCTGGCCATGCTTTGACTGATGAAATCCGCCAAGCTATTCAGCAGTTGGCGGATTGGGTCAGAGAAAGTCTCAAGTCGAAATTGAGTTAGTCGAAGTCTGCTTTCAAGACGATGCGATAACGTGCTTGACCTGAATGAAGTCGCTCAATGGCATCGTTGAGCTGTGACATAGGATAGAGTTCAATTTGCGGGGCGATATTTTTACGTGCTGCAAATTGAAGAAGTTGACGAAGTGCTAAAGGAGAACCCGTCGGTGAACCTGTTACTGATTTGGCACCATCAATCAAAGCACCGACTGAAACTGGAATAGGTTCTAAAGTCAGACCTAGAAAATGCAATGAGCCATTAGGTGCTAAAGTACTGAGAAAGGCTTGCCAGTTTAGCGTCACATTGACTGTACTCAACAATAAATCAAATTTTCCTCGTTGAGCTTTGATGGCCTGCGCATCGCGGCTATTCACCACGTGATCTGCACCCATGGCTTTCAGCTCATCAGTTTTCTCAGGATTTGAGCTAAATGCCGTAATTTCACAACCCCATGCTTTGAGCAGTTTAATCGCCATGTGACCTAAGCCACCGATACCAATTACACCGACATGATGCGTGGCTTGAATTTTATGTTTAAGTAGAGGATCGAAAACTGTAATCCCGCCACATAACAAAGGACCTGCACTTTCTGGGTCTAAATCATCGGGTAGCGGAATCACCCATTGCCAGCCAGCTCGAACTTTATCTGCAAATCCACCAGCATGTCCTACGATCGTTGCAACACTGCCGCCAGTACATAACACTTGATTACCACCGATGCAGGGATCACAAGCTTGACAACTTTCTGCTGTCCATCCGATACCTACACGTTGACCTACTTTGAGTCCTTTCGCTTCAGAACCAAGAGCAGTGATGGTTCCAATAATTTCATGACCAGCAACCACAGGATAAGTAGATGATCGCCAATCGTTATTAATCACTGAAATATCTGAATGACATAAACCACAATATTCAACTTTGACTTCGACTTGATGGGCTTGTAAATCGCCTGCGTCAAATTGATAAGGAACCAGTTGTTCACCTGCTTGCATCGCAGCATAAGCACGTATTTGATTGTTGCTCATGGAAGGACTCCTTTGGAGAGGATTGTATTTTATTTAAAGGGACAATGATTTTCGTGATCGTTGACCATGCCCACAGCTTGCATGAATGCATAACAAGTCGTTGGACCCACAAACTTAAATCCACGCTTTTTTAAGGTTTTAGACAGGGTTTGGCTGATCTCTGTTTGTGCAGGGGCTTCTCGATAATTGATCACATCATTGTTCAATACATCGTGACTGACAAAAGCCCACAGCCATGCAGAGACATCGTCAACATCCTGCTTTAATTGTTGCCAAGCAATCGCATTGTCTCGAATGGCTTTTATTTTACCTAAATGGCGAATCAGACCTGTATCAGTCAGTTTATGTTCCAGTTGATCATCTGTAAGCTCGGCAATTTTTGCTACAGGATGTTGAAAGAAATGAGCATGGTAGTGTTCTCTTTTCTTGAGTACCGTAATCCAAGAGAGACCAGCTTGTTGACCCTCTAGGCAAAGCATTTCAAATAAACGCGCTTCATCGTATACAGGCTTACCCCATTCTTCATCATGGTAAGCGATATACAGGGGATCATCAGAGCACCAACCACAGCGTTGAATTGTCATTTTGATGCTCCTTATCGTTATAAATATCGAGAAAATTAAAGTTTGAATGCAACCCATTCATTTGGGCGAGTATCCCAATAATACAACTCAGCAGAACTCAAATCAGTGAATTTCAACCAAAAGTCTTTACCAGATTTATCTGCGAAACCTGTGCTGATCAGCAAAGCATCTTCTGTGATTTCCATAATCCAACCTTGATAGCTGGTGCCATTCAGAATAATTTTTTGCTGATTTCCTGATTCTGCAAATGTAACCAGACGTTCTATCAATGCTTCTGACATTGTGTGTTCCTAACGTAAATATGGGTATGGATTGACTACTCCACGCCCTTTGCCATTTAAATAAATACCGTAATGTAAATGCGGAGCAGTATGACGTGCATTACCTGTATTGCCGACATAGCCAATCACATCACCCTTGCGAATATAATCCCCAACTTTAAGTCCGCGTTTGTGGTCATCCAGATGTGCATAGTAGTGCCAAGAACCTGATGGTCCTAAGATCCAAATGACCTTGCCACCCAAATTATTATTGCGTAAATCTGCGATGAGTCCTTCGGTTGCACTATACACTTTCGTGCCACGCTCTGCCATGATATCAATCCCTTCATGGCTTCGCCCTTGGCTACGTGCAGCTCCCCAAGTATCGCGCAACTCGTTTTTGCGAACACCTTTTACAGGTATGGGGAGACGAGTGTCTAAGCGCATATTTTTTAATTTGCTAACCTGTGCGCTGGGTAAAGGAGATGGTTTTTGGGGTGTAGTGGTACACGCAGATAGAAAAATAATGAGCAGTCCAATCACCGTATACGAAATTGAATGTCGCACATAAACTCCTATGTTTTGATCCATCGCATTTTAAAGTGTTTAAGTTTTTTGTTTTGCAGTGATCAGTTTCTTCATCGCGGTTGGAATACCTTTAGCAATCGCAGATTCTGGTGTGAGCCATATCCCATTTAATTCTATGCTCAGTTGTTCTTTCTGATTATGTTCCACGTGGAACATTTTTTCATCGAGCAACCATGTGAAGTGTGTAAAACTATGACTGATCTGTAAGGATGATACTTGAGCTTGTAACTTAAAGTGCTGTTCGATCTGTTGTAATTCAGTTGCACTTTCAATGATAGGAAGACAATACAATCCACCCCAAAGACCATGAGCTTCACGCTGTTGCCAAAACCATTCTTTACCTGACTGAATCACAACGACACTTGCTGCTTTAACAGGAACAGGTTTCTTGGCCTTTTTAAATGGCAATTCTTGTTCTAGGCCTTGTTGATATGCCTGACAGTGTTGTTGCATAGGGCAATATAAACAGAGAGGTTTTTTCGGAGTACAGACTGTTGCACCCAAATCCATAATGGCTTGGGTATAGTCATGATTTCGCTGTTCTGGACATAAATCTTCAGCAATTTTCCATAAAGCACGTTCATGTTGTGGCTTGGACAAATCATCTTCAATCGCAAAGAAACGAGCCAAAACACGTTTCACATTGCCATCCATGATCACACCGTATTGACGCAAACCGAGTGACATGAGCGCCCCTGCGGTTGAGCGTCCGATCCCAGGAAGTTCAATCCATTGTTCTAAGGTTACAGGGAATTTACCTTGCTGATGAACAATCGCTGCGGCTTTGTGTAAATTTCTTGCTCTTGCATAATATCCAAGACCCGCCCAAAAAGGAGCAACATCATCCCAGCTTGCCTGACCTAGATCATTTACGGTAGGAAAGCGTTGAATAAAACGATCGAAATATTGCAACACTGTTTTGACTTGAGTCTGTTGCAACATAATTTCTGACACCCAAACTTTATACGGGTCATCGGCGACTTGCCAAGGTAGGTCATGGCGACCATGTTGATCAAACCATGTAAGTAAAGCATCAGAAAATGAGAAATCAGACATGAATCAGAACATTGAAAAGTAGAATTATAGTATAGCGGAAATATGCACTAGAGGGTTTGTGTGAAGAGCTTATGAGCTTTACGATTTCTATCTAGGAGGATGAGAGGATCATCTGAAATTTCTAAAAACTCTCGAAAAAAATTGCAGTCTGTTGGCGACATCCATGTCGCCGTTTCATAAGTCAATCCTGGCGAGTATTGGTATAAATACGAATTTTAAAATTACTTTAAATGCTTATCTAACAACTCATACATCGCTTCAAGACCTTGACGCTCTGCTTCTGCGTTATAGCCTAAATCGACATTATTTGCTTTAGCACGCTCATCAGCCTGAGGGTTACTAAAACCATGTTTAGCATCTTCGAAAATAATTACTTCATGGTTCACTTCAGCAGCGTGCATTTCTTCTCGGAAACTTGCAACATCGTCCAAAGTCACCATGCTATCCAGTTCACCATGTAACACTAAGATTTCTGCTTTTAGCTTACCTTTTTCAGCAGGAGCTTTGGGACTGAGATTCGCATGGAACGTTGTTACCGCTTTTAAGTTAGCACCTGAGCGAGCTAGATCCAATACCACTTTGCCGCCATAGCAGAAGCCAATCGCTGCAAGTTTTTCGGCATTTACCTCAGGCTGATTTGCCAAAGTATTTAGACCTGCTTGTGCACGATCAACTACAGTATCCACATGCTCAAACGTTTGCATCATCCATTCGTATGCTTGTGCTGAAGCTGTTGTTACTTTCTTATCACCATACATATCAATTGCGAGAGCAGCAAAGCCGTGTTCAGCCAGTTCACGTGCACGTTGTTCTGTATATTCATTACGTCCCCACCATTCAGGTGCAACGATTACGCCTGCTGTCGGCATATCGATTGCAGGTGCAGCAAAATAACCTACCAAACGTTGACCATCTGGTGCTGTATATTCAATTTCACGAGTTGTAATCGGGAAGCTCATTTTCAAATCCTAATCTGTATTTTTAGAATGCATTGATTAAAACATAAAAAGCAAAAGTTGATACGCTGAGAAAACTAATAAACTGTTGCTTTTGTTAAATAATGGCAATAAAAAAGAAGAATACAAAGATTCTTCTTTTTATAAATTGAGATGTTAATTTTCTATACTTTGCCACGTGACAAGAAGCCAACGACAGCGAGAATAACAGCGACAACCAGTAAAATAACGGCAAAATCTTTGGATAAACCTGCTACACCACCAAAGCCAAGTAAACTAGCAATTAATGCGATGATTGCAAATATAATAGCCCAACGGAACATATGAGTTACCCTCCTAATTTTATTATGTTTTGACTATAGCGTGTATTTTTTGAGCAAAATGTGGTGTTTCTGTGGTTGAAATGTTCACTATAGAAAGAAGTGTTAAAAAGCGAATGATTTCAGTAACTCAGTTTTTTGAATTGGAATGCTATACTATGCGCATTCTCCTCTTTAACTTAAAACCATGTCTTTAGAACTGCGACCGAACTTTTGGAAAAACTACTCACTTGATCAGCTAAACCCTGCTGAGTGGGAAGCCTTATGTGATGGCTGTGGTTTGTGCTGTTTGGTCAAGCTTGAAGATGAAGACACCGCAGAAGTCGTATATACCAAAGTGGCATGTAAGCTTCTAGACTGTAAAACGGCACGCTGTTCAGACTATGCACACCGCCAAGAGCATGTTGCAGATTGTCTACAATTAACCCCTGAACGTTTGCAAACGATTACATGGTTGCCCCCAAGCTGTGCTTACAGACGTTTGAATGAGGGGAAAAATCTTCCGTCATGGCATTATTTGAATACTGGCTCTCGTCAGAGTGTTCTAAAAGCAAAAAAATCTGCGGCAGGGCGTTGTATTTCAGAAACTGAAATTAATGAAGATGACATTGAAGATTATGTCGTACGGTGGGTGCGTTGATCTTTTAATCATATCGTTTGGTTAAATGGATCTTGATCAAAAACAACAATTTTACAGTATTTCTATATGCTGATCCCCGTAATATGAATGAATGCGAAGGGAGATCAGTCATGTCAAAATTATTTGTAGCACCTTTAATTTGTAGCAGTGCACTTTTGCTACTCGCTTGTGGTCCCAATAACACCAACTCTAAGGCACCAGAAAACTCTGTTCAACATACTCAAAATACGCTCAACCAAACTTTTCAAATTGATACTTTTGCCCAGTTTGATGAACCTTGGGCTGTTGTTGTATTACCTGATCAGCGTTTACTGATCACTGAGCGTAAAGGACAGTTAAAATTATTTGATCCTAAAACTAAGAAAAGTCTTAATGTTCAGGGCATCCCAACTGTAAGTTATGGGGGGCAAGGTGGCTTAGGTGATGTAGTCTTGCATCCTGATTTTAAAAATAATCATTGGATTTATCTCAGCTATGCTGTGCAAGGCAGTGGTGGTTATGGTGCTGAAATTTCTCGTGCCAAACTTGATTTATCTAATCCTGAACAACCGAAATTAACCGATTTAACACGAATTTGGCAGCAAGTACCTAAAGTGTCAGGGCAAGGACATTATGCTCATCGTATGTTATTTGGTGCTGATGGAAAACTTTGGGTAAGTTCAGGTGAGCGACAAAAATTCGATCCTGCCCAAGATATGAAAAGCAATCTAGGTAAGGTTTTACGTTTAAATGAAGACGGAACTCCTGTATCAGATAACCCTTTTAGTCAACAAGGTGGCGTGACTGCTGAAATTTGGTCATTGGGTCATCGTAATCCACTAGGTATGGCGTTTGATGACCAAAAACAATTGTGGGTAGTGGAAATGGGGCCGAAAGGAGGTGATGAACTTAATCAGATTCTTAAAGGCGCGAACTATGGTTATCCAATCGTATCGAATGGCGATCATTACTCAGGATTACCAATTCCAAATCACAAAACACGCCCAGAATTTAAAGCACCAGCAATCGATTGGACACCAGTGATTTCACCTTCAAGCATGATTATTTACACGGGCGATAAATTCCCATTATGGCAGCAGAAAGCTTTGATTGGTGGTTTGTCTTCCAAGTCGATTATTGTGGTTGATTTAAAATCGCAACCCGTTAAAGAAGTGCAACGTTTGGATATGAAGCAACGAATTCGTGGCTTACAACAAGCACAAGACGGTTCGATTTGGGTGAATGAGGATGGTCCACAAGCGAAATTGCTAAAGCTCAATGCAAACTAAATATGAACTCAAATTGAAAAGATTAATGATGCAGTCGAAATACCAAAATTTATTTTCAAATAAAACATTGATGTTGATTGGGCTGTTGTCCTGTAGCTCGAGTTTGTGGGCACAGCCTTTAACTGAGCTACAAATAAAAAAGATTGTCGATCAGCAATTTAAACCACTTTTAGAGGAATATAAAATTCCTGGTTTAGCCGTTGCCGTGACTTTAGATGGTCAACATTACTTTGTAAATTATGGTGTTGCTTCGCTACAAAGCAAACAAGCTATGACTAATAGTACCTTGTTTGAACTTGGTTCAGTCAGTAAAACGTTCAATGCGACTTTAGCGGGGTATGCGCAAGCACAAGGGCGGTTGTCTTTATCGGATCATCCTGCCAAATACTTCCCTGAACTTAAAAATACAGCCGTGAATCAGGCTACATTGCTGAATTTGGGAACCTATAGTGCAGGTGGTTTTCCACTGCAATTTCCAGATGAAGTTGTTACTCAGCAGGATATGATTCAATATTTTCACAACTGGAAAACAAAAACCAAAATCGGGGAGGCTCGTCAATACTCAAATCCGAGTATTGGTTTAATGGGTTATGTCACAGCTTTGGCGATGAAAAAGCCATATGCGGAATTGATAGAGAAAACCTTACTTCCTCAATTAGGAATGACGCGGAGTTATATTCATGTCCCTGAACAAAAGATGTCACAATATGCTTGGGGCTATAAGAATAACCAAGCAATCCGTGTATCAGCGGGGATGTTTGATGCTGAAGCCTATGGTGTCAAAAGCAGTAGTTCGGATATGCTGAAATTTTTAGATGCACAGATCAATTCAGCTCAATTAAATCAGCCAATTCGTCAAGCCGTTGAAAATACCCATATCGGTTATTATAAAGTCGGTGCAATGACGCAGGGTTTGGGTTGGGAACAATATGCTTATCCCGTTAAGCTTGAAACACTTTTACAAGGCAACTCAAGTAAAATGGCTTTAGAAAGCCATGCAGTAACGCTGATCAAACACCCCAAAGTTGCCTCACAATCCACTTATTTTAATAAAACAGGATCTACCAATGGCTTTGGAGCTTATGCCGCATTTGTCCCTCAGCATAAAATCGGTATGGTGATGCTCGCCAATACCAATTTCCCAAATGAAGCGCGTATTAAAGCAACCTATCAAGCGATGCAGCAGATTCTTAAAGAGAAAGCGACCCGTTAACTTATTCAGTTGTTGGTAGATTCAAATTGTAGATTTGATTCAGACACAATAGACTAGGATAAAACAGCATAAAGCCAGTGATGATGTCAGATACGCATATTCCTTTACCTGAACGTTTACGTCCTCGTGACTTATCCGAAATTATCGGACAAGATCATTTGTTAGGTGAAAATGCACCTTTGCGCCAAATGATTGATCAAGGGCATTTACCTTCGATTATCTTTTGGGGTCCGCCAGGGGTAGGTAAAACTACGATCGCATTATTGCTGGCGCAAGCAGTTGATCGCCCATTTATTAGCTTATCTGCGCTGAATACTGGTGTAAAAGAGCTGCGAGAAGTGATTGCGGAAAGTGGTGATCTGCTGACCCCAGTAGTGTTTATTGATGAGATTCATCGCTTTAATAAATCGCAGCAAGATGCGTTACTAAATGCGGTCGAAAAAGGCAAAATTACGCTGATCGGCGCAACCACAGAGAACCCATCTTTTGAAGTTAATAGCGCTTTATTGTCGCGTTGTCAGGTCTACACGCTGAATAGTTTGGATGCTGATGCCATTCAAACACTCATCAATAAAGCGATTCAAAGTGATAAGTTTCTCAAAGAGCGTTTTATTCAAGTTGAAGAATATGATGCACTGATTCAATTTGCTGCAGGTGATGCGCGTAAGGCGCTTAATCTGATCGATTTAATCGCCAGTACCTTTGAAGCTGATGTTGAAAATGTCGTGACCAACGCGATTGTCGTCAAAGTTGCACAGCAGAACATTGCGCGTTATGACAAGTCAGGTGAGCAGCACTACGATCTGGTTTCAGCATTTATTAAATCGATTCGGGGAAGTGATCCAGATGCTACCTTGTATTGGATGGCAAGAATGCTGAAAGGTGGAGAAGACCCAGTATTTATTGCTCGTCGCATGTTGATTGCGGCATCAGAAGATATTGGAAATTCTAATCCAAATGCCTTGTTACTTGCAGGGGAGTGCTTCCGTTCAGTTCAAGCGGTGGGTATGCCTGAGGCACGTATTATTTTAGGACAATGCGCAGTTTATTTGGCAACCAGCCCGAAAAGTAATAGTACCTATTTAGCCATCAATCGTGCCTTAGAGTTGGCAGAGAAAACGGCGAATCTGCCTGTACCATTGCACTTGCGCAATGCGCCAACCAAACTGATGAAGCAACAAGGATATGGGGTGGATTATTTGTATCCACATAATTATCCTGAACATTTTGTATTACAAGACTATTTACCACCTGAATTGCGTGGTACGAAGCTGTATGAACGAGCCTTAAATAAACGTGAAGTTGAAGCTGAACGTTTGCAACAGCGCCGCTGGCAGCAAGAACAGCAACAGCAATAATTCTTTCTGGGCGCATGCCTCATTTTAAATTTACCAAAGCAGCATTTTAGTCCCGATTGATGGCATGTTGCTTTGGTTCCAAGATTCAATTGATATCAATATGAACTCAAAAACAGCAACACTGATTGGACTGCTTGCCATTTTGCTTTGGAGTTTAATTGTTGCGCTCATTAAAGAAGTAAGTACTCAGTTTGGTGCAGTTGGTGGTGCGGCATTAATCTATACACTTGCTTCAATATTCTTATTACTTTCTGTTGGTTGGACGCCTCTCAAAAGTTTTCCAAAAACTTATTTGATTTGGGGTGCTTTTTTATTTGTTGCCTATGAACTTTGTCTTTCACTTTCAATTGGATATAGCCAAACAAATAGACAAGCAATTGAAGTTGGAATGGTCAATTATTTATGGCCAACTTTCACGATGGTTGCGGCGATTTTATTTAATCAACAAAAAGCAAATTTTCTGATTATTCCTGGCTTCGTTGTTTCTCTACTCGGTATTTGTTGGGTTTTGGGAGGAGAGCAAGGATTTGATTTGATTGGCATGGCTAACAATATTCAGCAGAACCCACTGAGTTATGGATTGGCATTTCTTGGGACATTGTTGTGGGCGGCTTATTGTACCCTTACCGCACGAATCGCTCAGGGAGCAAATGGAATTACTTTATTCTTTATTTTGGTTTCGATCGTGCTTTGGATTAAATATCTTGTGATGGGGGGGAATGGCTTTATTTTTGATTGGTCATCCTCTATTTCCTTGGTTTTTGCTGCTGCTGCGATGGGCTTCGGCTATGCAGCTTGGAATGTTGGAATTTTGCATGGTAATGTGACATTACTGGCAGGAGCATCTTATTTTATTCCTGTGCTTTCCGCTTTTTTTGCTGCATTGTTACTGAGTACGCCATTAGGTCTTTCTTTTTGGTATGGTGCGCTGATGGTGTGTGTCGGTTCTATACTGTGTTGGTTGGCGACACAGGCGAAGTCATAAACAAACAGTGATTTTTATTCAAATCAGTTTGGTGAAATAGCTATTGATCAATGGTTTAAACTATTTATTGATTCAAAAATTTATCAAGCATTACAAAAATAACAAGTTATGCCTTTTTATATCAGAAAGAATGAGCTTTAATCTAAAAAGGCATAATTAAAATATGGTTTTAATCTATGACTTTTAAATATTTGAATAAACTGACGACAGCAACAATCAGCGCCTTTACCTTATCAGGCTGTGCAAGTACTCCACTTGATCAAGATCGGTCAGAACAATTGTTCTTTGGTGGTCCGATCTTAACGATGGAAGGTATGACGCCAACATATGCAGAAGCCTTGCTGGTTAAAGATGGAAAGATCATTTTTGTTGGTTCAAAAAAGCAAGCAGAGCATTTAGCAAATTCGAATGTTCAATCCATTGATTTAAAAAATAAAACACTTTTGCCAAGTTTTATTGATGCACACAGCCATGTAAATATGGTTGGATTCCATCAGATGGTTGCAAATCTTTATCCTGCGCCAGACGGTCAAGTTTCTGATATTGATTCTTTGGTTCAAGTATTAACACAATGGAAAAAGCAAAATCCTCAAGTCATTCAAACAATGGGGGGATGGATTTTAGGAAATGGCTATGATGATGCGCAATTAAGTGAACAGCGTCATCCGACAGCAACCGATTTAGATCGAGTCTCCAAAGATCAGCCCGTGATGATTTTACATCAATCAGGGCATCTCGCTTCAGTGAATCACAAAGCACTAGCCTTGTTAAATATCAATCAAAATACTGAAAATCCAGCAGGGGGAATTATTCGTCGAGAAGCAAATTCGAATGTTCCTAATGGGGTGCTGGAAGAGTCCGCATTATTTACTGCGATTGGTTCAATATTCAAAGATGTGCCACCGCAAGTGATGTTTGAAATTGCTCGTAAAGGTCTTGATGCTTATGTTAAAAATGGTTTCACTACAGTACAAGAGGGACGAGCAGATCAAGGTACGACGGAGATGTGGCAGGCTCTTGCCAAGCAAAATCAACTTCCGATAGATGTCGTATCTTATCCTGATATCACCACTAGCCAAGAATATATGCTTAAGCAAGGAAGTAGCCGACAATACGATCGATCATCACTTCCGTATAGGTGGCGTTAAAATCAGTTTAGATGGTTCACCTCAAGGTAAGACGGCATGGTTAACTCAAGCCTATAAGATTCCACCTGAAGGTAAAGATAAAAATTATAAAGGCTATCCAGCGATCAAAGACGATCAACAGGTCGATCAATATATTAATGTAGCCTTCAAACATGGCTGGCAAGTGCTCGCTCATGCCAATGGAGATGCGGCAATAGATCAGTTTATAGGTGCTGTCAAAGATGCTACGGCAAAACAAGGTAAAGCAGACCGCAGAAGTGTATTGATTCACTCGCAAACGATTCGAGATGATCAACTAGACCAATTGAAGGCTTTAGATATTATTCCTTCGTTCTTCTCATTACATACCTATTATTGGGGGGATTGGCATCGCCAACAAACACTAGGCGAGACGCGAGCAGCACATATTTCCCCGACAGCAACTGCACTAAAGAAAAATTTAATCTTTACCGAACACCATGATGCTCCCGTTGTTCCACCACATAGCATGATGATGCTCGATGCTACAGTCAATCGCGTGACGCGTAGTGATTATGTTCTAGGTGCCGATGAACGTATAAGTCCTTATCTTGCCTTAAAATCCATGACAGATTGGGCTGCTTATCAATATTTTGAAGATCAAGATAAGGGTACCTTAAAGCAAGGAAAGCTCGCCGATTTAGTGATTTTAGATAATAACCCACTGACTGTACCAAGCCGAGAAATCAAAAAAATTAAAGTTTTGGCGACCTATAAAGAAGGTAAACTTATTTATCAGCAGTAGTCAAAATGAAGACATAAAAAAACCAGCTCAAAGGAGCTGGTTTTCTATAAATCATGAATGCTTAAAATGATTAGATATCATCTAAGTTAATGCCTAAACGTGCAGCAACTTCTTCATAAGCTTCAACCACACCGCCTAAACCTTGACGGAAGCGGTCTTTATCTAATTTTTTCTTGGTATCTTTATCCCATAAACGGCAACCGTCTGGAGAGAATTCATCACCCAATACGATGCGGTCATGGAACACACCAAATTCAAGTTTGAAATCAACAAGAATCATATTACCTGCATCGAATAATCCTTTAAGTACATCATTCACTTGGTAAGTAAGTTCTTTCATTTTTTCAAGTTGATCAGCAGTTGCCCAACCTAAAGCGATTGCTTGAGACTCATTGACCATTGGATCGCCAAGAGCATCATCTTTGAAGAATAATTCAAATGTAGGAGGCGTTAACTCTTTGCCTTCTTCAACACCTAAACGACGGCAAAGTGAGCCAGCAGCATAGTTGCGGATGACACACTCTACAGGAATCATTTGAAGCTTTTTAACAAGTACTTCAGTTGGAGAAAGTAACTTTTCAAAATGAGTTTCGATACCTGCTTCAGCCAACTTCTCCATGATGAAGGCGTTAAAACGGTTGTTGACCTTGCCTTTACGATCTAGTTGTTCGATTTTTTCGCCATTGAACGCAGAGGCATCATCACGAAAGACTAAAATCAGGTGGTCAGCATTATCTGTTTCATACACAGATTTTGCTTTACCAGTATAGAGCAAGGTTTGTTTTAACATGGGGGAACCTTTTGAAAAATATGCCTAGTAAACGACTAGGCTGGCCAATTTTGATAAATCTGGGCTAATACTTCAGTTGCGACAGTAGGGTCAGCAAAAGTTGTATCAAGCTTAAACAGAGCAACAGTATTACTTGAGCCCACAGCAGAGAGTTTGAGTAGGTAATTTTGATCACCTACAGTAATCGTCGCCTCATAACCATTATCTGCTTGAGAGACTATCTTATAGTTGAGACTACTCAATGTTGCGAAAGTGTATTGCCAAGCTGCAGCAGTTGGACCTTCAACTTTAAGTAATGGGTTTTTATTGCCATCCATTACAAGTTGAGGACGACCTAAAGTTGCTGTAGTCGCATCACTGGTATTCGCTGTTGCCTGCATCGGATCAGGGCGAGGTAAAGCGTAACGGTTGCCACTTTTATTTTCGAATGTAGGTGCATGTTGAATCGCAAGTGGATCAACCGTTGGAGCTGGATACAATGGTGTAAATGGTCTTACCGTTGCATTCTCAGGGAATTTGAGAGGTTCCAGTGTTTTCGCATTTTTATAATCTAATGAGTGATTATTGAGGGCAAAGCGACCACAACCAGCCAAACTTAAAGCTGAAATAACAAGGACAACACCAAGACGTAATTGCATCATAAATTGCTCGTATTAAATTATTCCCGCAGCTTTTAGACTGTTACGGATAGGTTCACGATATTGTTCAGCGAGAGGGGTTAGCGGTAAACGAAGACCAGTGCTAATATAACCCATCTCATGCAAAGCCCATTTCACAGGAATTGGGTTTGATTCGCAAAACAAAATATTGTGTAGATTTGCAATTTGTTGATTTAAACGTTGAGCTTTTTCTTTGTCGCCAGCTAAAGCAGCTTCACAGACGTCACTCATTTGCTTTGGTGCAACATTCGCAGTTACAGAGATGTTGCCTTTAGCACCTAGTAGCATCAGTTCCCAAGCAGTTTCATCATCGCCTGAGTAAACAGCCATTTTACCAGCTAAACCTTCGATGAGAGCTTGTCCACGTGGAACATCGCCTGTCGCATCTTTGATACCAATAATGTTTTTCACATCTGCAAGACGAATAACAGTTTCATTTTGCATATCCACGCCTGTACGACCTGGAACATTATAAAGAATTTGTGGAATATCAACGGCCTCAGCGATAGCTTTATAGTGTTGGTATAAGCCTTCCTGAGTTGGTTTATTATAATATGGCGTTACAAGTAATGCTGCATCTGCGCCTAATTCTTTCGCAGCTTTGGTCAGCTCAATCGCTTCGCGTGTTGAGTTTGCACCTGTACCCGCAATAATCGGAATGCGTTTGTTTGCAACACGAATCACCTCTTTTATGACCTGAGTATGTTCTTCCATACTAAGGGTCGATGCTTCGCCTGTTGTGCCGACCGCAACGATACTGTGAGTACCTTGTTGGATGTGCCACTCAACAAGCTTCTCAAGACTCTTCCAATCTACGCTGCCATCTTCATACATAGGGGTGACGATTGCGACAATTGAGCCTTGAATATTCTGTGCTAGCTGAGTCATTTTGAAAAAATATCCTATTTTCCCATCCGAGATTGAAGTATTTGAAACGAAATATTGGATGGTTGCAGTATTTTGATTCGTCACTCAATCAATATGGTGAGTTGAATGACAATTATGCAAATTATGACTGATCAGCGACATAAGAACAATATGCTTTAGTTAAACTGTGGAAAACTTTAATTGATCTTTGTATTGAATTCTTTTCATTTGCTGAAAAAGTTAAACATGACTAGTCATAGAACAAGCAGCAGCGTATTTTAAAATGATGGAATTTAAATAGGGTGATCAGATGCTTAAGCAAGTAAAACAAAGTGTTTTAATTGTAGTGGATGTGCAAAATGGTTTCACGCCAGGAGGAAATTTAGCGGTGGCAAACGCCGATGAAATTATTCCGAAGATTAATCAACTTGCACAAAAGTTTGAGCATATTGTGCTAACGCAAGACTGGCACCCTGTCCAACATATTTCTTTTGCAGATAATCATCCCAATAAAAAGCCCTTTGAGACCATCGAATTGGATTATGGTCGCCAAGTATTATGGCCTAAACATTGTGTTCAAGGGACGCATGATGCTGAATTTCATCCCCATTTAAATATCCCGACAGCCCAACTGATTATTCGAAAAGGTTGCCATCAAAATATTGATAGTTATTCAGCTTTTATGGAAGCAGATCGTAAGACACCAACTGGATTGAATGGATATTTGAGAGAACATCAGATAAATACTGTGTTTATCGTTGGGATTGCTACAGATTTTTGTGTCGCTTGGACTGCGATTGATGCTGCTGAACTGGGTTTTGATACTTATGTGATAGAAGATGCTTGCAAAGCAATTGATTTAAACGGCTCTTTGCAACAAGCATGGCAAGATATGTCGCAAAAGAGCGTGCATCGCATCGAAGCCTCCAGTATTTTGCTTTAAACTTGTGGTTTATATCCCAAAAAAGCTACACTTTATTGAGTGATGCTTTGTATTTACCCAGATTTATTTGAGAGTTGTATGATTGACGAATTAGATGATTTTGATAAAAAAATTATTCATCATTTACAACTCAATGGTCGTTTAGCTAATCAAGAATTGGCTGAGTTGGTGGGGCTTTCAACCTCGCAATGTTCTCGTCGACGAATCCATTTAGAACAGACCAAAGTGATTACAGGATATTATGCTCAGGTGGCTCTAAGCGCAGATCCCACGCCAATTATGGGAATTATTGAAGTTAAATTGCAGAATTATAATGATGCGACGCATGATCGCTTTGTCGACTTTCTCTTAAGAGAACCTGCGGTTAAAGATATTCATAAACTTACAGGCAGTTATGACTTCGCCCTTAAAGTCGCTGTTAAAAGCTTAGATGAAATGGTAAAACTGATTGGGATCTTGTCCTCAAGTGATTTTGGTGTAAGTAACTTAAATACCTCAATTGTTTTAGAAAAATTAAAAGAAAATGGCATCGCGATGAAATAAAAAAATTTGATCTATGACGCTAAAAGCTGATTAGTCAAATTGCTGGATATTCATATCTGATTGATCATTCGAAATCCGTTATTGTGAATATAAATTGCATTTATGATAAAAATATAAGAAAAAATTGCGAAAATTAAATAAAAATGATCAAATATGTCATATCTTTTTTAAAGATCTCTCCCTTCTGTTGTTCTCCTATTGAGTTATACCATTATGAATACCGATCAAAATGTATCTTTGGTAAGTCCAGTCATGTCTGCAATAGATCAGCATTCTAAGATTGAGGATGCCTTGGCCATGTTAATCGGTACTTTCATCTTATCTTTTGCGATGACGCTATTGCAGCAAGCGGGCATTATGACAGGTGGTACAGCAGGTCTATCCTTACTCATCCACTATGTGACCGATATTAAATTCGGGGTACTCTTTTTCCTGATTAATATTCCATTTTATTATTTTGCTTATAAAAAGATGGGTATGGGATTGGTGGTCAAAACCTTCATTGCTGTTGCTTTGCTGGCTAGCTTTACAGAGACCATTCCACATTTTTTTCAGTTGTCTGATGTCAATCCGATTTATGCAACCATCTTTGCAAATGTGTTGATGGGAGTCAGTTTTTTGATCTTATTTCGACATCGTTCGAGTTTAGGTGGAATTAACTTGTTGGTTTTATATCTGCAAGAGCGATTTAAAATTCCTGCTGGAAAAGTACAGATGGGCATCGATGTTGTAATTTTACTGGCATCGTTATTTTATGTGGATTGGAAGTTAGTTCTATTTTCAATTTTGGGTGCGGTAATTCTAAATTTAATTATTTTATTGAACCATAAAACCAGTCGTTATATTGCTTAATACGATCAAAAGTTTCTAAAAAGGAAATGGAAGAAAGACGTGTATGAAAGTAATAAAGTTTCATACTGATTCAGCCTTAACTTCTTGATATTTATAAACTGTAAATAATTGAAGAAAAAATAAAGTTTCATACTAAAATTATTTTTTCTTCAATTTCTACTACCAGTTGAGTAATAAAGTTTCATACTGAAATGAAACTTTAGGCTCGTTTAATTTATTTTCATATTATATCAATGATGCTAGAAAGTCAGTGTAAGCTTTCATTTTTTCAATATCTTGAAGTAATTGGTTTTTTCTTCTTAATATTTCACTTTTTAATTCTGGAAAGTCTATAAGTGCTAGTTCAGAAGCATTAATTTGGCTTTCGCAAATCTTTTGTTTTTCTTTTAACTCTTTAGTTTTTAATTCAAGTTTTTCTAAATCATGGGCAGAGTAAAACTTGAAGTGCGACATAAACCACCTAATTAATTTAAAGGGTTTATGGAGTATATAAAATTGTCATACCATCATCTTAACTTTGAAGATCGTACTGCATTAATGCTTGAGTCAAGAAAAGAAGGCTTTTCAGCCAGAAAATTTGCTGAACTTATTAAAAGACATCCTAGTACGATCTATCGTGAGCTTAAAAGAAATAGCATCAATGACGTTTATCAAGCTCGATATGCTTCTGATAACACTTTTGCTAGACGTAGACGTGGTCACAGAAAACTCAAAATCGATTCAATCCTCTGGAAATTTATTGTTGAAGCGATCCGTTGTTTATGGTCTCCTCAGCAAATAGCAAAGCGTTTAAAGACATTTCCTGATTTGGATCAAACAATGAATGTAAGCCATACAACGATTTATTCAACGATACGAGCATTACCCAAGGGTGAGTTGAAAAAAGACTTATTATCCTGTCTACGTCATGAAAATAAAAAGCGAAAAGCTAACGGTGAACCTAAAAAAGATTCTATATTACAGGATATTAAAACTATTCATGAGCGCCCAGCCGAAGTTCAAGAAAGAAAAATACCGGGTCATTGGGAAGCTGATTTAATTAAAGGTAAAGACAATAAAAGTTCGATAGCAACACTTATTGAACGAAATACACGGCTCTGTATCTTGGCAACATTACCTGATGCAAAGGCAGAATCAGTGCGCAAGGCTTTAACTGAAGCTCTGAAATATTTACCTGCAGAACTGCGTAAAACGTTGACCTATGACCGTGGACGCGAGATGGCAGAACATAAAATACTTGAAGAAGATTTAGGCATAGATGTATATTTCTGTGACCCACATTCACCCTGGCAAAAAGGCACATGCGAAAATATGAATGGTTTAATTAGGCAATATTTACCTAAAGGGATTGATTTAAATCAGGCAGATCAGCATTATTTAAATCAAGTTGCCATGTCACTGAATACTCGTCCTAGAAAAGCGTTAGATTGGCTTACACCATTAGAGAAATTTGCTCAGCTTGTTGATTATCATAAGACTTTTCAAACTGTCGCACCTCATGTTTGAATTCGCCATGTATCACAGCATGATTTTCAAATTGTTTTCTAAAGTCATTCATACTTTCTGTCTCGACAAATGTTGAAAGTCTTGAGTTGTCATGATGAATATTTTTGGCCAAGTAACCTTGTTTCACTAGTTTTCTTAAAAGTCTATAAAGTTGTTGCTGGTTGATTCGTTCCTTTTCATCTTTTGAAAGATTTAAGTTGTTCCAAATTTTGTTTGATGTCCATCCATCAATCTGGTTGTGGGATAGGAGTAGTAGAAATGACTGAAAGATAGGTGAAGCAATTTGTTTCATAAGGAAAAACTAGAAAACTTAAAAAGAGGATTATAGTCCGTGGATATATAGTCCTCAAATAGTGATAGTTCTGTTTTTTAAGCATTTGAATGTTTATGTCAGAACTTACTATTCAATTTGGGCAATTGGTTCGTAAATACAGAAAAGAAAGAAACATGTCACAAGAGCAACTGGCATTGCTCTGTAACATGGATCGGAGTTATTTAGGACGGATTGAACGAGGGGAGGTCAACCCTACATTAGAAAAAATTTATGAAGTGGCAAATACTTTAAATATTAGCCCAACATTACTTTTACCATAGAATAGACCTAAACTTGATTAGAGCTAATAATTTCTTCGATATGTGTGTCAAAGAAAATCACTGGTTGTCCTTGTCTCGCATAATAGCTTGAAAACCTTGATAAAATATCTTTAATAAATGGTGCTGCCACTTGTATATTTACCACTTCGTAATCAGAATCTAAGTTTTCTTGAGTCAAAGACTGTGCCTTTCTAAAATTAATAAAACCACCTGCAAAGTTTTTAATCTTTGGCAAACTATGATAGTAATTACTATAATTATTAGAAAAATATTTTTTTAATTCTTTAGAAATATTTTGATCTTTCTTAGTTCCTGCAGTTTGTGTAGAAAATTGTCGATAAACAATATCCTTGATATGTTGTATTGGCTCAATCTCTGCAATAAGTAAACGATCAGTTTTACATGTTCCATTTCTCTGTGCTAAATCGCATGCTGGGCTTAAACTTATAAAATAATAATCATTTATTTTTGATTTAATTAACGTTCCTGTTCGCAGAATTTTATCCTTTATTGGATAAATATAAAATTCTTCTGGGTATGATGGTATTTCATCTTCTTCCAAAAGGTGATTAAGATGATTTACTACTAATCTTAAAAGAGCTTTTTCAGTTTGTTTAGTATGAATTTGCCTAGATGCATAGTCTTTCCAAATTTCTAATTCAGGGAGAACTGTTTCACTAAATATTTCAGACAATTTTTTTTCAATTTCTCCTCTACCACCCAATATGTTAGTCAATCCAGTATTATAAATGTTAACAATATTATTGAAATCTTGTTCATAATCACCATTATCTCTTGCTCGGATATTTATGATTAGTGGATTAGGAGAGACGTTGCTATGATTTCCTGACACAAACAGAATAGGTATTCTTAACCCCAATGATTCAAGCTCTTTAACGATTTTATTACCAGCATCTTGATCTTGGCCTAATGCTAAGTCTATGATAATAGCATCAAAGCTTTTATCTATGGCTTGTATTGCTTCGCCATATGTCTTTTTTATAATTGCTTCGATTTTTAAATCCGTACTTTCATCATTGAAATCCTTTAATTCATTTTCAAAAGTTCGAATTGGAGTTTCATTATCTTCAACAAATAATATCTTAATAGTTTCCATTTTTTACCTAATTAAGCTTCATTAGCAACATCTAATCTAAAATAAACACCCACATCTTGAGCAAAGATAGAGAGGTGTAAGCCATTACGTTGTGCCGCTTCACCTGCAATGGCTAATCCTAATCCCATACCTTCTTTCTTAGTAGTAAATTGAGGTTCAAAAATGAGATTGTTATCTTTTATTGATTTGTCTATACCAGGACCAGTATCTTTATAATCGATAAAGCTTAAAGAGTTATTTTCTTCACCAATAAAGATAGAAATTTCTTTTTTAGGTGAATTTTTTTCATGTATCCAATAAATACTGTTTTGAATAAGATTAATAAAAATAGCCCTAAAGTCTTGAGCCCAGCCTTCAAATTCAACAATTTGGCTTCCTTCAATCTTATAAACAATACTCTTCTCAGACATCTCATTTGCAAACATAGAAATGACTGAGACCAATTCTTTATAGATATTAAACGTTTGTACACTATCACGTTTTTTATATGCTAATGGATCGAGTTTTTCGAATAACCTACTAAAATCTTCAGTATTTTTAGAAATTTCATCTGCAATAGGCGAAATTTCTTGTAACTTGTTTTCATCTTGAGTTTCAATGAATTTTGCATGTCTTTTCTTAAAAGATTTAATATTAGACTTGATGGCAGCAAGCGGCATTCTACTTTCATGCAAAACTAAATTAATAATATTTCCTACAGTTGCCTGCCCCTGATACATTGCTATCATTTTTTGTAAATTTTCAGCAGCTTGGGTAATTTCTTTACTTTTATGAAGTAATAAATTTGAAACCATTTGTGTAGATTCATCATCTAAGCCCTTTGATTTCAAATTCTTTACAAGCTCATCACCAAATTCTTTGAAAGAATATAAAAGTTCAAGTTCTTGTTCAATTTTAACAGCTGGTCTCGAAATCCCTAGCTTTCTTCGAATGTCGAATCGTCTAAGTTCGAGTAATGAAATTATTTCTGAAGAAATATTTTTTAGATTTTCAAAGGCTTTATTCTCTTTGAGACCATCTCGGGCACTCTTTTCTATTAAATTTGAGTTCTCCTCTGATTGGATATTTATATGCCCAATCACCTGATTACTACCGATTTTTTGTGAAGGGTTTTGAATTCTTTGCTTGTTTAATTTTAACCAATCAAAATCTGCATCACCTAAAGGTCTAATTCTAAATCCATTTCGAAATACACCGATACCATTGTAATCATCTAATAACTTTCTTGTTTCTTGGCGAGAAAAAAAAGTTTCAGGATTATGTTTAATACCACGAGCAATTAATTGATCTAAAGATTCTACTTCACGGTCGAATACTGAAATATCGAACTCCAAAGATCCACAACCTGTTTCTTTTCCTATACTAAAGAGAATTTCTTCATCGAAATTATGAGTTGTAGATTTTTGAGTTTGGAAATAAAAAGTACCATTACCATTTGAATTTAATTTCCCAAATATACGGTAGTCAAACATATTTACAAGTGGGAAAGGTTCTATTGTTTCTTCAATTAGCTGTTCTGGATATTGAACAAAATGATCTTCTTTAATTATGATTTCAAATTTATCAGACGTATTTGAGCTATTGGCTTGTAATTCCTTATTTAACGGAGACATTAATTTTTTAATTTGAAATTTTAAATCTTTGAGTTTAGTCTCGTTCCATTCAGCTAGGCCATCTTCATTGCCCGTGATAGTGAGTGTAGTTCCTGGTGATTCATTTGAGTCGAAGGTTTCGATAAGAATCTCAACATCTTCTAAAAATTTTGCAGTTTCAAATTGTTTCCATTCAATATAAGCAGTAGTCTTTTTTCCAGTTTGATCCACTGACTCTAAGAGTAAATCGTTACCTAAAATTGCAGCAGCATATCTACCTATGCCTTTTCGTCCTTGTAATATTCTTCCATTTGGACTTGTTTTTCTTGTTAGTTTATCGGCAGTTGATGGGACCATCCATTTATTTATAATCGTGTCACGGCTCATTCCATGACCTTTATCTTCAATAAGTATTTTATAGAAGGTTTGATCGGGCTTCATCGAAAAGGTGATATTTATAGAAGGAGAGTCAGCATCAAACGCATTCTTAATTAATTCTATAAGTGCTGCATTATTGTCTTGAATTAGGTCCCTGCCTATAGTTAATAAATGTCGGCCAGCAGGGCGAATTTTATATGATCCAGATTCTTTATTTTCTATAGTGTCCATTACCATCCCTCTAATATTTTCTCGGCAATTTTTTGTGCAAGTAAAACAGGTACTGCATTACCAATTTGTTTAAATGCAATTGTACGTGCTGGTTTTCCTGAAACATTTTCAAAATAATAATCATCAGGAAAACTTTGAATTCTTGCCGCTTCTCTAGGTGTCAATGAACGATTTTGTACTATATCTGGGTGGATATAATGATGTCCATCTTTAGAAATATGTGCAACAACAGTATGGCAGGCAGTCAAATCTCCAGCAACCACTTTAAAGCGATCGACAAAAGAGTTACGCCCTTTATGACTTTTTAGGTGTTCGGGTAAATCGTCATAATGAAGACGTCTTTTTTCAGTATTCCATAACTTAACAGCATGCTTATAAATTTCTAAATCTTGCTCAGAGTGTGGGCGTGCCTCATGCCAAGTTAAAGGAAGATTAGTTGATATATAAGCATCTTTCAGCCATTGTGATGGTTTAGAGATCGGTTCTGATGGGGAAGATTTACCTCCACCAGCACTAATTTTAGGAAGATCATTGAGTAGATCCCAAACAGTTGCTTCAGGAACCCATTTTGCAATTTCAGGATAAAAAGATTTTTTACCACGATGTCCCCGTTTACCGACCAGAATTATTCGTTTTCGGTTCTGAAGAACCCCATATTCATTTGCAGATAAGACTTTATATTCAATTGAATAACCGATTTCGATAAATAAATTTTTCATTTTATCGAAATAAAGCTCGTTGTTTGGATCTTTAGCGGTCAACAGCCCAAGTACATTTTCGAAAACAAAATATTTAGGTTTATATTTTTTTAGAAATTCCGCATAGTATTTATATAGATGATTACGAGGATCATCATCCATATTCCCTCGAGCTCGACCAATGAGTGAGTAAGCTTGGCAAGGTGGACCACCAATAATCAGATCTAGTTTTGAGTTATTTAATTGGCTATCAACTTTCTGAAAAATTGTTTTTAGAGTATCTGGGCCAATGAATTCATTGATGACTGAATCTATTTCGTTGGATGGCACAGCATCATAGAGTTCTTGACGTGTTATTTCATTTCTTAAATATTTTGAATAGATGTCTAAAGCATTATTTTTTTTTAGCCAATGGAATGCTTGTCGTGTTTTAAGCGTATAGCAGGCTGAAGCATCTGCTTCGACATGAGCAATTGGTTTAAATCCAGCGCGGATAAAACCCTCAGACAAGCCTCCAGCACCAGCAAACAAATCGAGAAATTTTAAAGGGCTAGACATACAACATCAAAAGCAAATAAATAATTGCCAGGATACCAGGAAATTCTAGATTTAGCAAAATTAACTCACTTATTTTGTCAATAAGGATTCCAATCGTTTCATCCATCCTTTTAATTCTTGTTCGGATATTTCCTGATTTTTTGAATTCATCCAAGGATGGTTCAATGTACTATTTTTAGAGCTAATATTTTTAAAGATGCCTTTTGGCCAACGTAAGCATTGAGTGATGACAAGCTCAAGTACTTTTGCTCGATCAGTATGATTCCATTTATTTAAGTCTTTAATCGTTAAAACACGAGTAGAAAGAGGCTTTTTATTATCGGATGTATCTACTTCTAAGATCACGATATTTTGGCCATTATATTGAAAACTGACTTCTGCAACACACCTAGAATTACCATCAGTCTTTATATGTTTGGAGTGGCCTTGAATGTTAGGTAACTTGTGAAGTAGAAAGGTAAAATTTTTAACTGAGTTTTCCTTGCAAAACAAATCAATCATTCGTTGAAATGCTGAGAATCGATCAAGATACAGATGAAGGTCCTCAGTCTCATCTTCAACACCATTGAATTCAGCAGAGGGGATAGTTCCCTCAGAAATAGGCGCGTTGGTGTTAACTTCCGAGGTTGCATTGCTGGATGGTAAGTCTTGATCTTTTACACCATGATTTCTAAGTCTAGATTTCTTAGTGGTTTTCCTTGTTTCAATAGCTTCTAGGAAGTCGAAATGTGTCGGTACAACATCAATGATTTGAGTATCATCGCTATTGCCATCTTCATCATCTTTGATGGTCGGCTCTTTGCCATTATTTTTAGTTCCTGAAGAGTTTTCACCTTTACCGCCTGATTTAGACTCAATGAATTTATTGCTATAGAACTCGACTTCTTTTGAAATACGACTTGAGATTCTTTCAAAACCTGATATTTCATTGACAAAAAACTCTGAAGTTTCAGCCTTGTAATAGCCATATGAATCAAAAATCACTCCATTCAGTTGAGGCGGATTAAAACAAAAACTCCATATACGGTATTGGTCAACGTCATAGCCATATTTGGTACAAAACTGACTGATACTTTCAAAAGATTGTCGAATATCAGGATCAAGAAGAATCCAAGATAAGATGCGTCGGATACCTGAATCATTGAAATGCGAAATTGGGTATGAACAGGCTGGTAAAATATTGATAAGGTAGTGATCTCGATTTGAAACAATATCGAAATCGATACTCAAACTATTCTCTATGATTGCTGATCTTGCTAAATATGGAGTGTAGAAAAACAGAGATCGAGCAAGTTCAAATTGAGGGAGCTTAATTTTAATGGTTTCGGACATTGGCTGACCGAATTGATCCACACGGACTGCATCAAATAGGAAATAATGCTCTACAAACTTTCCTTTCGGTAAGTTTGTATCATTGATAGAAGATAGCCAATCTTGAGTTGAACTAATTTTAAAGCGTAAATTGTAGCCTTTGGGATATTCTTGAGTGGGGTTGATGTGACTATTTTTTCTTAATAATTTTGCATTAGAAAAATTAGTGAAAGTCGTCTCAGGTATTTTATTTTCATTTTCCAAAGCTAGATTTATTGCCCAACTGCCTGAGTTAAGTTTTTTAAACAAAGTACCAATCTTTTTTATTTTCATATTTTTAGCGATGTGACTGATCTTAGCCATTATTAATCCTTTTAATTTGATTTAGGAATTTGAGAGCTTCATCTGTTAATCGTTCTTCACTTAATCCCGAGTATCGTAATAATTGCCAACTCGCTTGGTATTGATTAATTTTTTGAAATTGAATAATCGTTCGAGTGATTCTTCGGATTTGATAAGAGCTAATATCTTCTGAAAAAGTAGCCAAAAATTTATTTGTTAAGGGCAGTTGATATAGGTTTTTTTCTACGGTGGAGTGTTGCGGTAGTTGCTTGAGATACCAGTTTCTAGATTGCCGAGGTAGACTCAAATCGTCTAATGATTGATAGAATATTTCGAATAATCGCCTCACCATTTGCCAATCCCTAAGAGGCCAATCTACTTTCTTGGGAATATTTGCAGGCAAAGCGTGAAAGCTTCTATTTTTTGTGAGTAACCAAGTCTTATCATTGCGATAGAGCCATGCATATAAAGCAGAGTTTTTGACTCTGGATGGCTTTATTCCAAAATTTTGAATCAAAGACATCCATTCATTACGCTTTGTACTGAGTATAGAGCTGTCTTTAAACTTAGTTTTTTGAGTTAGTTTATCGGTATCAGATGAATGTGATGGTAACTGATGGATTTCACTCAGAATGGTAGCCCATGTCCATTCTTTAGCGAAAAACGTCTCTAAGACGATAATATGTTCAAGATGGCTAAATGACTTACGATGCTTCCTAAAGATAGCTTTAAGCCAGCTTGTTTCGGACTTCAGTTCATCTAGGTGATGTTGCTGTAACCATTTTAGATCCCATATTTTTATAACGGCTGAATAAATTTTTGAATGGACAATGTGTTTAGAACCTTTGTTGAAACCTAATCGCTTTGCAATACGTTGATAAAATTGACTCCATTGATGAAAGGTAGGCGATGTTGTTGGAGGAAGTTTTAAGAGTTCATCAACACGTCTACTCACGATTAGATCTAACTCATGAGCAGGGGTATCAGGTTGCTTGTGATCTAGGATGAAACTTGCAGGAATAAATTGATGTCGTCCATTTAAATCGGCTGGTGGTAAAAATTCTGACAATTTAACTTTATGTTTGTTACAACAATTTGCGCCTTGGATATACCAAACTCTTGACCAAAAAAATTCTCCATATTGGCGATAATGGTCTTCTAAACAATAGAGACAATATCGATGTGTTGTTATCTGCTTAACTTTGGATGCTGCAACGCCTAATGCTAAATGGATAGAACCTTTTGATTGACTCCCCATCCAGTAAAGGCATTTTAACCGTGTATTTTCAGAAGAAAATAGAGCGTGGATTGGAAAAAGAGTATGTTCATAAACAATCTTTTCAAGCGTGTAGTGTGGTGGTAAATGCTTTAAAAGGCATGTTAGATGGCTAGGTAAATCAATCGTGGCAATAACCTTACGATTAGCAAATACTTCTTCGAGTAATTGCTTAGGACTTGTAATAGCATGGTGAATTCCAGCTCGTGCTATCGTGCTGTAAATTAACTCATTGGGATATGGTGTAGGAAAGTTCAACATGCCAATTCCGCTATTACATTGATTTCACCCAAGTTTGAGTATCGAAAATTAAATCGCTTGATTGAAGAACGTCATAAAAATTTTGGGATTTTTGCTTTTGAGAAAACTTAAACCTTAAATCATCTGACGGTAAGCTTATCCATTCACTTTGTTTTATTTTTCTGGTATTCATTTTTTCAGGTTTGGTGTCTTTATCTGCCTCAACTTCAGTGAGCCAATTTGAAACGATAGGCATGAGTTCTTGCATATTGAGATGAGGGAAATCGACAAAGGCTTTTTTGATTACAGCGATTACTTTAAGTTCTGGATATCCAGTGGCAATCAGTAGATTATGCAATCTTTGTGCATGTACATTTCCATTGTATTGTTCAACTTTTTCTTGTTCTTCTTCTATTTTTTTCTGAAGTAGAAGTAAGGTTTTGTCCACATATGGAATAGTTAAGTCGGAATAAAGTGCGATGCGATTAGGATCTCCAGACTTGAGTGCTTCTATCATTGGATGGACAAATTTGAGTTCATCCTCATAGACTTGTCTAAGCAAACTTGGCGTTATTCTTTCTAATCCTGTCATGATCGCTCGACATTGAGCCAAAACAAAAAGTTTGACTACTATATCCAGTACACCTTGAGAGAGTTCATACCAACAGTCTCGAATTTCTTCACTCAGTTGTTCTTTATTGGTTAGCCATTGGTATTTCCAAAGGGCATTAGTGAAAGCCATCCATTCTGTTCTAGTCGCGGTATTTGATAATGGGGGATTGTTCTTCATAGGTTCCCATATAACAGCTCCGAAACCAGCCCCACGACGCGCTGAACGCAGATCTCCATCAAATATGAATTTGGCTTTGGGTGTGCCGACCATAACCACTGGCAAACCTACAACATTGATTAAGGTGACAAAGAAGTTCAGCATTTTTTCAGCACCACCTGAATTTTTAACACTCAGGTGTTGGATTTCATCAATCACAAGTACGCCAATAGCATAGGTATTGGTAATTTGACGCATATAGTTGAGTAGAGCTTCGATTCCTAATCTTTTTAAGGCAACTTTTCTTTCAAAATCTGTTCCTAATGCAACATCAATCGCCTTAAAGAAATGCAAACATAGATTTTTTAATGAGCCATCATGAGGGCAGTCAATTTTGAGATAAACCAGTTGAGTGAAGTTATATTTTTCATGATAAATCACTTGAGGATAAAGGTTCAGAATTCGCTGTAGGGTTGTACTTTTGCCACTTCCTGAACAACCGATCAGTGAATAGCTTAAAGCTGTAGATTTTGGTGCATCAAAACGAAAGGCGTTAATGTCTCCTGACATAATACGCTCATAACCGTTTTGCAAATGTTGGTGCAATTTACCATCAGCAATATTGCGTCCTACATAGCCTTGACGAATTAATATTGCAATTTTTTGTTCTAATGAAATATGTCGAGTAATGGGTTGAAAAAATTGATGAAGAAGTTGCGATGAAAGATGAATTCTTTCGTTCTTAGATCTCAGAATATCTTCAGGGTTAAAGTCCACCTTTCCAATCAGATTAGCTTTGATATCCGCAATTTCTTGCATGATTGGTGGTAGAGCCTCAATAAATGGATTGTCTTTATATTCACCAAAACTAGGTGTGTAACGTGCTTGAATACAGTTTAATGGCAAAGTCATTTAGTCATCCTCACCAAATAATTCGTCTGTTAAGTCTGGATAATGAACCGCTTCAGCATCTTGAGGCTTAATTGAGGCTTTCAGTTTAGGCATTGGAATAATATTTGTATCCAATATTTCTTGCTGTTTTACCTTAGCTTTGCGTTCAATATTTTTCTCTTTTGCTTTATTTTTAGTTATTTCAGCGATTCGTTGAGATGGTTTAATTGGATTCTTCGGAAGCTTAGTTTTAAGTTTTTCACTGATAAAAGGGCAGAGTAAAACTTGAAGTGCGACATAAACCACCTAATTAATTTAAAGGGTTTATGGAGTATATAAAATTGTCATACCATCATCTTAACTTTGAAGATCGTACTGCATTAATGCTTGAGTCAAGAAAAGAAGGCTTTTCAGCCAGAAAATTTGCTGAACTTATTAAAAGACATCCTAGTACGATCTATCGTGAGCTTAAAAGAAATAGCATCAATGACGTTTATCAAGCTCGATATGCTTCTGATAACACTTTTGCTAGACGTAGACGTGGTCACAGAAAACTCAAAATCGATTCAATCCTCTGGAAATTTATTGTTGAAGCGATCCGTTGTTTATGGTCTCCTCAGCAAATAGCAAAGCGTTTAAAGACATTTCCTGATTTGGATCAAACAATGAATGTAAGCCATACAACGATTTATTCAACGATACGAGCATTACCCAAGGGTGAGTTGAAAAAAGACTTATTATCCTGTCTACGTCATGAAAATAAAAAGCGAAAAGCTAACGGTGAACCTAAAAAAGATTCTATATTACAGGATATTAAAACTATTCATGAGCGCCCAGCCGAAGTTCAAGAAAGAAAAATACCGGGTCATTGGGAAGCTGATTTAATTAAAGGTAAAGACAATAAAAGTTCGATAGCAACACTTATTGAACGAAATACACGGCTCTGTATCTTGGCAACATTACCTGATGCAAAGGCAGAATCAGTGCGCAAGGCTTTAACTGAAGCTCTGAAATATTTACCTGCAGAACTGCGTAAAACGTTGACCTATGACCGTGGACGCGAGATGGCAGAACATAAAATACTTGAAGAAGATTTAGGCATAGATGTATATTTCTGTGACCCACATTCACCCTGGCAAAAAGGCACATGCGAAAATATGAATGGTTTAATTAGGCAATATTTACCTAAAGGGATTGATTTAAATCAGGCAGATCAGCATTATTTAAATCAAGTTGCCATGTCACTGAATACTCGTCCTAGAAAAGCGTTAGATTGGCTTACACCATTAGAGAAATTTGCTCAGCTTGTTGATTATCATAAGACTTTTCAAACTGTCGCACCTCATGTTTGAATTCGCCAAGCTTCAAGCTCTCTTCGTTTTTTTGAAGCCTCTAGTTCGTGTTGTACAAGGTGCTCTTTTTGGGCTTTTTGCCTTTCTTTGACTTCCCACAAAGTACAATCTTTAAATTCTCTCGATCGATCGGAGAGAGACCCTATCCAATATTCGAGACTATTATCTTTCGGAAAAATATAAATTTTATTCACTGAGTAAGGATCATATGCGGCTTCAAGGTTTTGAGGACGAGAACTTCCTGTTTTACGATGTAACCAACCGAGATCAAGTACTTCTTTCGCTAGGTAGTAAAGACCAAATGCTTTGATACCTAGGTCTGATATTGTGATTTTAGTACGTGGCAATAATGCGATTCTGAGTGCTTCCTCTGGAACACTCCTCAATTTTCCTGTTCTGTTTTGAATACCCCAATTCCATAAATGTAAGGGTATGGTTGGTAAGTCATTGGGCATATCTGCTTCACGGTCATATGTTTTTAACACATGAAATTGATTGTGCGAGATGATGCAGGCAAGAATGATTTCAGTAAATTGGTGAATATTTAATGTGGCATCTTGGCGGTAATCATGACCACCAGTCTTTTTTACAGTGGTGCCTTCAACAACACCTTTTCCTTTACCTTCTTTTTTGAAATAAGCCTGATACGTATTGAAAGCTTGCTCTACGATGCCTTTAGCATCACCACGTCTAGCTGGCGCATTTTCGAGTCTTACAGCGAAAGTTTTTTCTAAAGCTTCAATTTGATAGCCTAATAGTTCTCCTCGATCCGCGAGTAAAGCATCAGGTAGACCCACAGCTGGCCAATCTTCTGGCTGAATTGAGATCCCATACTCAGCACAATACTTAACCTTGTCGGTCATCGCTATATTCAATGCTTGTATTGCAGCTAAATATGAAGGTGATTCAAAACCGATATAAAAGCCTGCGACTAATCTACTGAAGACGTCAATCACAAAGTAAATGGTAGGTCTACCAACGATACTTTCTGGATTTGAATTTGAAACAAGATAAATATCAGCGATCGTGGCATCAATTTCATAACGTGCACCAGGGCCTAAGGCTTGAGCGTTAGATGTTGATTGCAAAGGACGATAGTCTTTGCTGTAGTTGGATGTACCTATACGAGCTTTTACGCTTTCAATTTTTTTGAATTCTTTTTCGTAGTAATACTTAAACTGCCATATTGTTGGAATATCTGATTCGGCTGTATCGGGATAGAGATTTTTATATGTGGTTTGAAATTTTCGATATACAAATGGGAGTGAATGTTTATTGTCTTTTAAAAAGAATAATTTAATGGTGCGATAGAAAAGTTTTTCAATATCTTCATTAACATTAATGCCTTGTTCACTATTATAGATACGAGGTCGACCTAATTTTTTGTCTTTAGCTGTTCTTTTTTGACCCTTAGCTCCACTATTTCTGTAATCAGGAAGCAATGCATTAGGAGTTTGTCCTCTTTGCCAATATCTGCGAGCTAAGCGATAAATAGTTTGTTTGGTGACTTCATGTTGATTCATGATTTCACTAATTATTTTTCCTCTTTGTACTGGAAAATAAAATAATTCATGAGAGATCAGAGGATAAATAAGGGCATAATTTTGGTCACGTTTTATTTCTTGTACTGATTCCTTCTCAGGCTGAATGAAAGCAAGTGACTCATGTGGGTCTATTGCTCTTTCAATATTGCCGTCTTCCAAACCTTTTAAGATTTCTGTTCTACTAACTTCAATTGGAAAAGCATTTTCCAAGTCAAGATTAATCCAAATCACAGAGTCAGGTAGGATAGTTAAAATCCTAAATAAAGAGCTTTCGAAACTTAATACTTCATTGATTTTCAGCATGAAGTACCTCATTCCAAATATTAAGCTCGCCCAATTGAATATGATCTGTATTCAAATCCTTAAAAGAAATATTAAGATCAAATATGAAATACCTTTGAGCCAGCAGGTCTCTAATTTCTCTTAAAGATTGACCTAACTCAAAATGATATTTTTGATCAATGATTCTCGCTAATTCATTAATCTTTTTAGATTTATGTTTAATGAAAATATCTGAATAAAAGTTAAGTTTATCTAACGTATCTTGTTCACTCAGTTCCATGGTATTTATTGAACTGTACAACCATTGAATGTTCTGGCTGACAGTTTTAGGAACTTGGTGCTCGGTAAAAATATAAAAAGGTATGTTTTGCTGTTTCCAATATTGTCGCTCAATTTCTATTTTTTCTATTGTGCGTGGATCATTGAGAGCATTTGAATATTTAACTTGGACTACAAATTTAGGTGTTATTGAAGTAAGCGTCCGCTGAACACACCTTATGAATTCGTCCTATAAGCCTTAATTTAGTCCTGACTTAAAAACAAGTGGGAACTTAAATTTATGACTACAAATAACCAGACATCCATCGCATCTCTTACGATAAAACGAAGAACATATAGTGCTGAATTTAAACAGCAGATCGTTCAGGCGTGTAAAGCATCGGAGGTTTCAATTGCTTCGGTCGCTTTGCAACATGGATTGAATACAAATCTTGTATCCAAATGGATTCGCTTAATTGATGCTAAGCCAGGGAATGATCGCTCACTACTACCGAATAAACCTGCATTTATTACCTTATCTTGCTCCGCACCATTAGATCCTATCCCTACTGGCATGTTAACGGTTCAAATTACTTTACCCCACTCAAAAGCAGAAATTGGCTTGAAATGGCAAGTATCAGAAATATCTGCTTTAGCAGAATTACTCAAGGCACTTACAACATGATCCGTATCGATGAAATCTGGTTGTCTACTCAGCCCATGGACATGCGTGCAGGTATGGATACGGCCATGGCTCAGGTGGTGAGAGCCTTTGGCTACATCAAACCGCATTGTGCTTACCTGTTCTGTAATAAACGTGGCCATCGCATGAAAGTGCTGGTACATGATGGACTGGGCATCTGGCTGTGTGCCCGGCGGTTGGAACAGGGAAAATTTCACTGGGCTAAAGTTCACCAGGGTGAAAGCGTAGCCCTCAGCCCAGAACAGTTACAGGCACTGATCCAGGGTTTGCCTTGGCAGCGCATTGGACGACAGCAGGTGGTGACGATGCTCTAAACTAGCTTGGTCCATTCTGCTATTCTCCAAACGTTCTATTTCCTCTGCGTCATGACCTCAGGCATACTGCGGTCATGAATACGCTGCCTGATTTAAGCCAACTGACCCATGAACAACTGCTGGAATTTACCCGGCAGTTGGCAATGCAGCATCAGTCTTTGGCACAATCAAATCAAGAATTAGAAAAATCAAACCAGCAATTGGATGCCAAAGTTCAACATCTTTCCATTCTCACGCAAAAATACGAGCATGAGCTCGCACTATTTAAACAGCACAAATTTGGCAGTAAAAACGAACATCTCACCGCAAAACAAATCCATCTGTGGGATGAAGCGGTCGAAGAAGATATTGCCGCTGTTGATCTGGAACTGGAACGGCTGAATGCAGATAAAACTGATGCAGCGACACACAAAGCCACAGTCAACAAACCTAAACGTCGACTGCTGCCCGATCATCTACACACCATCCGTATCGAGCATGAACCAACATCAACCCAATGTGCTTGTGGCTGCACCTTGCGTCGTATCGGCGAAGATATCAGTGAAAAACTACATTTCAGACCGGCACAGTTCTATAAGGAACAGCATGTGCGTGGCAAATGGGTCTGTGATCAGTGTGACACCCTGACTCAGCAAGCGATGCCTGCCTATGTGATTGATAAAGGCATTGCTTCACCTGAACTGCTCAGCCATGTGCTGGTATCGAAGTATGCCGATCATTTACCGCTGTACCGTCAACGTCTGATCTATCAGCGGGCGGGAATCGAGCTTTCTAGATCAACGTTATCTGACTGGATAGGTCGCTGCGGTGTGGAACTGGAACCTCTGGCCAATGCCTTAAAACAGGTGGTGCTGCAACAGCGGGTGATCCATGCCGATGAAACGCCGGTCACCATCATGCGGATGGGTGATGATGAGAAAAAACCGAAGAAAGGTTATGTCTGGGCCTATGCCACTACACAGTACAATCCAGTTCAAGCGGTGATCTATGACTTTCAGGATAGCCGTTCAGGTCAGCATGCAGAAGAGTTCCTGAATGGCTGGCAGGGCCATCTGGTCTGTGATGATTACAGTGGTTATAAAGCACGCTTTAAATCAGGCGATGTCATAGAGGTGGGCTGCATGGCGCATGCACGTCGTAAATTCCATGAGCTACATGTGACCGGGAAAAGTCAGATCGCTGAACAGGCATTACTGATGATTCAGAAACTGTATGCGATAGAAGCAGAACTCAGGAAAAAGACCGATGGTACAGCAGAACACCGCCGCGAATACCGACAACAGCACAGCCAACCGGTGATGCAACAACTGTGTGAATGGCTCAACCAACATTATCTGACGGTGCCATCGAGTTCTCCAACCGCCAAGGCCATCAATTACAGTCTGAAGCGTTGGCCAGCCTTAAGCCGCTATCTGGATGATGGCAATCTACCCATTGACAATAACTGGGCAGAGAACTCAATGCGTCCCTGGGCATTGGGCCGTAAGAACTGGTTGTTTGCAGGTTCGCTGCGCAGTGGACAGCGAGCGGCAAATATCATGACTTTAATCCAGTCAGCAAAGCTGAATGGGTTGGATCCGTATGCCTATCTCAGTGATGTGCTGAAAAGGCTGCCGACGCATAAAGCGACCCAAATAGAAGAATTACTACCACATCGCTGGAAATCCAACTCAAATTAAAAAATAGGCATGGGGTTCAGCGGACGCTTACTTATTGAATTATGTGTATCCACTAAAAAATCACTTGTCATGATTTGATAATGTTTCCCAAATCTAGGGTGAGGGATTCTAATTGTCTTCGCAATTTCTAGAGTTTGTTCGAGGTCTAAGGGATATTGTTCTCGGATATCGATAGTCGTTGAATGCCATTCTAGTAATAGAAAAGTAGAAAGTTCTAGATCAGAGAGAAGGTGATGAGTTCTTTGGCTTTTATGACCAAAAACTCGGTGAGATCGACCTTCTGAACTCACATCTCGAATTGTGAGCCAAGGTTTATAGCTATTTCCAAAACCCTGTCCTCGTCCTTCTTTAATCCATTTTTGAATTTTGAGTTCATGATTTTGTGTGTTCTTAAAGTTGGCCATAAAAAAATCCACACATCATACTGTTTAGAGCATAGCTTGTGTGGATTTTTTGAGCAATTCAGTATTACACTTTATTACTCAGTATGGGACTTTATTACTTAGTATGAAACTTTATTACTCTCATACAGACGAACCTTTCTTCCATTTTTTATTATTCGACCGTTACGCTTTTTGCAAGGTTACGTGGCTGATCCACATCAGTACCACGCAATACAGCGACATGATATGACAGAAGCTGTACAGGGATACTGTAAACAATAGGTGCTAACCATTCATTGACTGCTGGGATATGAACCACGTGTTGGCGATCTTTTTCTTGGATTCCGCTATTTTCATCAGCAAAAACAAAAAGCTCCCCGCCACGCGCTTGTACTTCTTCCATATTCGATTTTAATTTATCGAGCATGTCATCATTTGGTGCCAAAATAACCACAGGCATTTCATTGTCAACTAATGCCAATGGACCATGTTTGAGTTCACCTGCCGCATAACCTTCAGCATGAATATATGAAATTTCTTTGAGCTTCAAAGCACCTTCCAATGCGATTGGAAAGTGTGTTCCACGACCAAGGAATAAACAGTGGTTCTTTTCTACAAATAAAGCAGACAAACGAAGAATCGAAGTATTGTGCTGTAAAGTATCTAGAATTACTTTCGGGCAATGCCATAAAGCTTCAGTAATTTCTGTTAACTGGGCATCAGAGAGACGTTGCTTCACTTGACCGATTTTTAGAATCAGTAACATTAATGCAGCAAGTTGCGTGGTAAATGCTTTGGTTGAAGCAACACCAATTTCAGGGCCAGCAAGGGTGAGTAAATGATGATCTGTTTCGCGAACCATCGATGATGTCGCAACGTTACAAATCGTCATCGTGCTAATGTCAATCGTGTTGGCTTTAGCGCGTTTTTGGGTTTCACGTAAGGCTGCTAGAGTATCTGCCGTTTCACCAGATTGAGAAATACAGATATACAGCGTATTTGCCACAATAACAGGCGTACGATAGCGGAATTCGCTGGCAATTTCGACTTGGCAAGGTACGCCGATTAATTGTTCAAACCAATATTTTGCAATCATGCCTGCATGATAACTGGTTCCACAGGCAATAATTTGTACCTGTTGGATTTTAGCAAAATCAGCATTGGCATATTGAAGAAAATCTTCACGCAAATAATTGCCATTTAGGGCTTGAGAAATGGTTTGCTGGATCGCTTCAGGCTGCTCATAAATTTCTTTGAGCATGAAGTGCTTATATTCACCTTTAGATGCGTTGCTAACCGTAGCATCCAGTTCTTTCACTGGACGTTGAACAGCTTCACCTTGCGCAAAAACTTCAATGCTCGTACGAGTTAAGCGAGCAATATCGCCTTCTTCTAGATAAACAAAGCGATTCGTGACTGGAAGTAGAGCCAATTGATCTGAACTGATAAAGTTTTCACCGATACCTACACCAATCACGAGAGGAGAACCTTCACGGACAGTGATTAATTCATCTGGATGTTCAGTATGAATAATTCCAAGAGCGTAAGCACCTTTCAGTTGTGGAATAACTTTTTGTACGGCTTCAAGTAAGCTATCAGTATGTTTTAATGCGTCATGTACGAGATGAGCAACAACTTCGGTATCTGTTTGAGAGGTAAATACATAACCTAAGGTTTGTAGATCGTCTTTTAATTCTTGGTAATTTTCAATAATACCGTTATGTACGACAGCGACATTTCCAGAAACGTGTGGATGTGCATTATTTTCAGTTGGTTTACCATGAGTTGCCCAACGTGTGTGTGCAATTCCGATATTACCCATTAAATGCTGGTCTGAAACAGCTTCGGCAAGATTAGCTACTTTTCCTACGCGACGCTCACGTAGAATTTTTTGATTATTGAGTAATGCCAAGCCAGCAGAGTCGTAACCACGATACTCAAGACGCTTGAGTCCTTCGATCAAAATATCAGTTACGCAACGTTGAGCAACGCCTCCAACAATACCACACATAATTTTATCCTCTTATTTTTTCAGCTTTTGGGGACGTTGATAATTTGCTTTTTCAAACTGTTTAGATCGTTCGACAGCCAAACTATGGTCAGCCACATCTCGTGTTAAGGTTGAACCAGCGCCAGTTGTAGCACCAGTACCGATTTTGATCGGAGCAACCAGTGAATTATTGGTGCCAATAAATACATGATCTTCAATAATAGTTCTATGCTTATTTGCACCATCATAGTTGCAAGTAATCGTACCTGCACCGATATTGCAATCCGCACCAATATCAGCATCACCAAGATAAGTGAAATGATTGGCTTTAGAACCTACACCAATATTAGAATTTTTAACTTCTACGAAGTTACCGATATGCACATCATTTGCAAGATTTGCGCCTGGACGTAAACGAGCAAAAGGACCGATTTGAGTATTTTCGCCTACCACCGCATTTTCAAAAATACTATAAGCCTGAACTTTAGTGCCTGCTGCGATACGCGTGTTCTTTAGGATACAGCCTGCACCAAGTTGTACGTTATCACCGAGCTCACAGTGACCTTCAATAATAACATTGACATCGATTTGAACATCTTGCCCACATTTTAATGTGCCACGTAGATCAAAACGATTTGGATCAATTAAGTGAACGCCTTGTTGCATTAATTCTTTGGCTTGTTGTTGTTGAAATTGACGTTCCAACGTAGCGAGTTGTAGACGATCATTTACGCCTTCAACTTCAAATGCAAGTTCAGGTTGAATGGAAGCGATTTCTAGACCATCTGCAACCGCCATCGCTACGATATCGGTAAGATAATATTCACCTTGTGCGTTATTATTCGACAGCTTTGGTAGCCATTGGTGTAGTTTTGCATTGCTAACGCAGTAGATACCCGTATTGATCTCTTGGATCTGACGTTGTTCTTCATTGGCATCTTTATGCTCAACAATGGCTTGAACTTTTCCTGCCTGACGAACGATACGACCATAGCCCGTTGGATTTTCGACATCGAGTGTGATCATCCCAATACCAGACTGGCTAGATGCTTCTAGTAATTGTTCAAGAGTACTGAGTCGAACTAAAGGCACATCACCATATAAAATGAGTGAGATACCATCTTGCGGTAAAACTGGTAATGTCATCTGTACAGCATGACCAGTACCTAATTGCTCAGCTTGTTCAACCCATTCAATCTGTTCTTGTGCAAAGCTTTGTTTAACAAGTTCACCGCCATGCCCATAAATGGTAATAATATTTTGGGCGTTGAGTTTTTTTGCGGTTTCAATGACGTGTCCCAAAAGTGGACGACCTGCAAGTGGTTGTAATACTTTAGGAAGCTTTGAACGCATTCGCGTTCCTTTCCCTGCAGCTAGAATAATGACGGTTGTTGACATAATTAACCCTAATATTAATGTGTTAGGTCAAAAAATAAAATTGAATAAGAAAAATACATAATGCAGCCCAAAGTCCTGCAATCAGGTCATCAAGCATAATACCAAAGCCGCCAGAAACTTTTTGGTCAGCCCAATTAATTGGAAATGGTTTCCAGATGTCGAAGATACGGAATAAGACAAAACCTGCAATGACCCATAACCAATTCATTTGCTGTAAGTAAAGCAGAGGTAAAAAGGTAATCGATTGTCCCGCAAATTCATCCCAAACGATACGACCATCATCATGGACATTAATCACTTTGGCAGTGTGACCACAAATATAAATGCCTGCAATCGACATGAGTAGGATTGCAAAAACACTGGCATTGAAGCCAAGTATTAGCCACAGGGGGATGAAAAGAAGAGCAAACGCTGACCCAAAAGTACCAGGTGCTTTGGGACTGAGACCAGAGCCAAATCCTACACCGCAGAACACAATAAAGCGGTCAAACCAAGTCATTTGGCTAAAGTGAATAGGGGGTTTATGCAAAGTGTTGATATCCATGAACATGTAATGGGTAAACTTCGCCCATATACTTAAATAACAATCCAGTTTGTTGGGTAATTTCGCCGATTATTGTAAACGGTACATCAGATTGATGTCGCGATAGTTCTTCGAATTTTTGCGGTGATATTGTAAAGCATAATTCGTAGTCATCCCCACCAGCGAGCGCATATTGCCAAGCTTGTTGTTGATCTAATGCTTTTAGTGCTGAATCTATTGGCAAACGATCTAAAAATAAAGTCGCACCCACGCCAGAGGCTTTCAGAATATGTCCTAAGTCTTGTGCTAAACCATCCGAGACATCGATCATACTGGTCGCTCGACCTTTCAGTCGCTGACCTAACTGACAACGCGGTGTTGGATAATCTAAACGTTGTTGTAGAGTATGACCTAAATGGTGAAGTCCATACGCAGCATCACCGACTTGCCCACTCACGCATATATAGTCACCGACTTGCGCACCAGCTCGCGTAATTGCTTGCCCTTGTTCGATCCAACCTAGCGCTGTCACTGTAATCGTTAATTGGGAGCTTTGCGTTGTATCTCCGCCGATTAATGCAACATTGAATTGGTCACAACATTCAAAGAGTCCTCGACTGAATTCAGCCAACCATGTCTCATCTACACTTGGTAAACTGAGTGCAAGCAAGATACTGTGTGGTTGAGCTCCCATTGCCGCGATATCTGATAAATTTACGGCTACACTTTTCCAACCCACAGCATGTGCGGAGGTGTCTAAAGGGAAATGGCGACCAGCGACTAGAGTGTCTGTGCAAATGACGAGTTGTTGCGAGGTAAGAGGGGTGAGAATGGCTGAGTCATCACCAATACCTAAACTGACATCCTGATGAGATGCTCGTTTAAAGTAACGGTCAATAATTGAAAACTCAGCCATGAAACATCAAGCCTATTATTTCGCTTGTTGTTTTTCAGCTTCACGAAGCTTTGAAGAAAGACGATCTAATACACCATTGATGTATTTATGACTGTCTGCACCACCAAAGTGTTTTGCTAGCTCAATTGCTTCATCAAGTACAACGCGATAAGGAACTTCGAGATGATCTCGTAATTCATAAGCGCCCAATCGTAAGGTTGCAAGTTCTACACCATCAAGTGCAGATAGCTCACGGTCAAGTACAGGAATGAGTAACTCATCTAAAGCTTCATGTTGAGCAACCACTTGAGTGAGTAATTCATGGTAGTAGTTGAGGTCAACCTTGTGCATGGCATTTTCAACACGTGTACGTGCTTCAATTTCATGAACAGGATTTTGACTCATTTGCCATTCATAAATCCCTTGTACAGCAAAACGACGTGCTTTGCGTTTCGCTGCATAAGCGGCCTGAAGTGTTTGCGACATGCTTTAAATTGCCTTTAATAAGTTAACCATTTCGATAGCAGTAAGTGCAGCTTCGCTACCTTTATTACCTGCTTTCGTACCTGAACGTTCAATCGCTTGTTCGATGCTATCGGTAGTTAAAACACCGTTGATCACAGGCATTGTGCTTTCAAGTGCTACAACACCTAGACCTTTAGCACATTCACCAGCAACGAAGTCAAAGTGAGGTGTGCTACCACGAATTACTGCACCTAAAGCAATGATGGCATCAAATTTGTTTGAAGCCGCTAATTTCTTCGCAACGATCGGCAGTTCCCATGCACCTGGTGCATGAATCACGGTGATCGCATCTTCTGCAACGCCGTGACGTTTTAATGTGTCGATCGCACCTTCAAGTAAATGTTCTACAACGAAGCTATTGAAACGACCAACTAAGATCGCATAACGACCTTCGCTTGCGAGATGTAATAAACCTTCAATTCGGCGAATTGCCATAGCAACCTCGATTATTTTGCTGTGATTTGATCGGCAGTGATGTATTCCACCACCTCTAAATGAAATCCTGATAAAGCATTGAAACGAAGCGGAGAACTCAACAACTTCATTTTCTCAACACCAAGATCACGTAAAATTTGTGCACCGACACCAATTGTTTGATATTGCTGCGATAGCGCTGCATTTGATTTCAGTGGCTTTGGTTGGTTCAAATGATGAATGGCATGACCTAAATCTTCCAAGTGATCTTGTCCAATCCAAACCAATACACCACGGTCACTTGCAGCAATCGTTTTCATTGCAAGATCAAGATTCCATGCTGGAGAACCATCAGCTTTATTGAGCTTTAAAAGATCACGAACAGGATTGAATCCATGAACACGAACAGTGGTCACGCCTTCTTTCGGCTCACCTTTTACCAAAGCTAAATGAATGTCTGGGTTACCGATTTCACGATATTTATAAAGATCAAAAGTCCCGTATTCAGTTTGAATGGTTTCTTGAGATAAGCGTTCAACAGTTTGCTCGTTGGTCATACGGTAGTGAATTAAATCCGCAATCGTACCAATCTTGAGACCATGCTTTTCTGCAAATACTTCTAAATCAGGACGGCGCGCCATAGTGCCATCTTCATTGATAATTTCACAGATCACTGAAGCAGGCTCTAAACCTGCTAAGCGTGTTAAGTCACATCCAGCTTCGGTATGACCTGCGCGATGTAAGACACCACCTGGTTGAGCCATTAATGGAAAAATATGACCAGGTTGAACAATATCACTTGGTTTAGCATGGGCAGCTACAGCTGTGCGAATAGTATGTGCACGTTCTGCTGCTGAGATACCTGTGCTGATGCCTTCGGCTGCTTCGATTGAAAGGGTGAAGTTCGTGGCATGTTGAGCGCCGTTTTGATCAACCATAAGCGGAAGGTTGAGTTGCTTACAACGTTCGCGGCTTAATGTCAGACAGACCAAACCACGTGCATGTGTAATCATGAAGTTAATGTCTTCAGGACGAACATGGGTAGCAGCGATGACTAAGTCACCTTCATTTTCTCGATCTTCGTCATCCATGAGGATAACCATTTTGCCTGCACGAATATCTGCGACAAGTTCTTCAACACGACTCAGCGGCATTCGCTTTCACCTTTTAAGCAGCCTTTTAAGGCATTAGTATTCGATAAATTTGGCATAGTTTACCGCATTTTAAAACTTTTCGCCTGTGCTTCTTATCGCACGTGACGAATTTATACATCATGCTGAGTAAACGCTTTTATTGATCTAAATATTTGGTTTTGATTCAGAATATAATATTTTGTTTTTTCTAAAAATTTCATTGCTTTGCAATAATTTTTTAACTCAAGCTGCGCTGAATCGATTTAAGAATATAGTTTGAGTGTGTTGATGTTTTATGCAAATCAAGCACTTTTTGATGGAATGAACTTTATCGTTATTCAAATAATAAACCCCATTCTATACTTAAAAAAATGGGGATATTTTATCGAGGTGAATTACGAAAGGCTGGATGATTCAGATGAGACTTTTGCCTTTTTACCCATTAAAATTTCAGTGCGCAGATTTTGAGCTAAAGTTGCACACTCCTCATTCATACCATTAATCATAAATGCATGACGTGTCATGATGTTGCTTGGGTTAGGCATAGCAACTAATTCATAGCTATGTTGAATCGCTTTTAATTGCTCGTGATTCAAATGCAAGGCAGCTTCTTTTGCATGTAAATGTTGAGTTAGGCGTTTCGAAGCTTCAATTGCGTCGAGCTGCATGGCATCTACAGGGCTAGCAACAGAACCACGCGTTTGCAAGGCAAAGCGTTTGTCTTCGCGATAACGTTTATACAGTACCTCTGCGAGCAGTTGGAAAACAGCACCAATCATCATAAGACATTCTAAAGCATGTGTTTGATCTGACTGAGTACTTAAGGTTGCCCCTTCAGCATTAAACTCTTGTTCAACACAAATTTTAGATGGATCAATTTGATAATGTTTAGCACATAGATCGATACTTTTATCCAAAAATAACTGACATAGCTTAAAGTAAGGCAATGAAACGGATTGGTTAACACTATTTAAAAGTTGTTTTGGATCATAAAACTGGATGTTAAGCGCCAATGTATGCTGATCAACTTGAGGTGTTTCAGTGCTGACCTTCTCAACTCGCGTTTTGGGTTGTACTTTTGCTTGTTGTTGTGCTTGAGCGACCAAAGTAACGGTATTTTGTTTTTCTAATGCCAAAGCTTGAGTTAAACGTTGAATTTCATGCTTGAGATGATTTTCTTGATTGATACGAGCAAGATATTCGGTTCGCGTTGGGCGTGCAATAGCACGGTAGCCTAACCAAATTAATCCATGAATCAAGAGAGACAATAGAATCGCCAACCACTGTGTGCGCAAAATTTCACCAATACTTGGTTGTATCAGTGTTATTTCGACTGTTCCCACTTTCTTTTCATTCTGTAAAGCATCACGGACAAATACTTCGCCTTGACGAGTTTTAGCCATACCGCTAGTTGCTAACACTTGTTTGTTGGCATCCAAAATACGGATTGAGGCAACACTTGGATTGGTCGCATAGCGATTAGCAACCAATGCTAAAGAAACAGTATTGGCGGGTTCCATTTCAGAAAGAGTTTCTGCCACTAACTGACTGGTCATCAGTTGTCCTTGGCTGGCGCGGTTTTCATTGAGTTGATGAGTCGTTGCAATCACCAATAAAAAGGTATGCAAGGCAAAACTAACGATCAGTAGGCTAGCAAATAGCCCTTGGCGAGGCGCATTCAAGTTAAACTTCCAAGGCAAATAGATTCATGGGTTATGTTATGATTCTTACAATAGTTGTCGCTCTAACACGAGTCAATTCATGCGAGAAATCATTCTTATATCCTTTTTAGGACCAGATCAACCGAATCAGTTTACTCGATTAATGCAGGTACTCTCCGTACATTCTTTGCAAATACTCGATGTCGGTCAGGCGGTTATTCACAATCAACTGACCCTTGGGATCGTTGTTGCATCAGATAACGAGACTGCAACAGCATTAGCAATGAAAGAGATTCTGATTTTAGCACATGATATTGGCTTAACTGTGCGATTTAAACCAATCAGCAACGCAGAATATGACCAATGGGTGAGTGAGGGCGGACGTACACGCTATATCGTGACGGCTCTTGCACCTGAACTGACCGCTGCGCATTTGCAAGCTGTGACTCAAATTGTTTCGGGTCAAGGGTTTAACATAGAAACGGTAACACGTTTATCAGGACGTTTAGAACTAGAAGAAGAAAGTCAGTTCCCACGACGCGCTTGCGTTCAGTTCGGATTAAGCGGACAAATGCTGGATGCACAAGCAATGCGTGCTGCTTGTTTGAGTTTATCAGGTGAGTTAAACATCGACGTTGCCGTACAAGAAGATAATGCTTATCGCCGTAATCGTCGCTTGGTTTGCTTTGATATGGACTCTACATTGATTGAGCAAGAAGTGATTGATGAGCTTGCATTAGAAGCGGGTGTAGGTGAGCAAGTTGCTGAAATTACAGAGCGTGCAATGCAAGGTGAGCTTGATTTCCAACAAAGTTTCCGTGCACGTGTTGCGTTGTTAAAAGGCTTAGATGCATCTGTTCTGCCTAAAATTGCTGAGCGTCTAACTGTGACAGAAGGTGCAGAGCGCTTAATTTCAACGTTGAAAGCCTTGGGTTATAAGACAGCAATTCTTTCAGGTGGCTTCCAATATTTCGCAGAGTATTTACAAGCTAAACTTGGCATTGATGAAGTGCATGCCAATATTTTGGATGTGCAAGATGGGCTTGTCACTGGTGAAGTGAAAGGTGCGATTGTTGATGGTGCGCGTAAGGCAGAGCTGTTACGCCAGTTGGCTGATAAAATGGGTATCTCATTAGAGCAGGCGATGGCTGTTGGTGATGGCGCAAATGATTTACCAATGCTGTCAATCGCTGGGCTAGGTGTGGCTTTCCGTGCCAAACCTCTAGTTCGTCAAAATGCCAATCAGGCAATTTCGAGTGTGGGTTTAGATGGCGTGCTTTATCTTTTAGGTATGCATGATAAAGACCTCAATCGAGCATAGATAAATGTAGATCTGAGCCCTCAAATAAAGCCACAGATCATGTGGCTTTATTGATTTTATTGGCTGTCATCACTTCGTCATATTTATGTCTAAATGTATAGAAAACCTACAATTAAAAAATTCAGAAAAAAGTTTTTTTGACGTCAAAATTAAGCGTATTTTTTTGTAATGACACTCAGTAATTGATGCTATATAGAAATTTCAGAATTATGATTTTTAAAAAATGTAATTACAAAAGCATATTGCGACATCTTGTGTCGTATCGTTAATTTTAAGCTCTTTTTTTCTAAAAAAAACGCTCCATAATGCATAAAGACGTTAATGCAACACGAAGTACTGTTAGAGATTACAGAACAATATAAGGTCTGAACGTTGATTCAGACATCCTTTTAAAGACGGAGGTTTCTATGGAAGCAGCGAATTTCACCATGTGGGTTGGATTTGGCTTGATCGCTGTCGCAGTTATTGCTGTTTTCTTCTCTCCTTATCGTCGTTGGTTAGGTTTTATGTTGGCGGGTATGATTAGTTGGGGACTGCTCGAAGTGGTACGCTTTGGTGTGCAAACCATGTTCGAAATGTCTGTCGCTTATAGTTATCTGACAGCGCTCAGCCTTGCGATGGTGACGGTGACATTTATTCTTTTACGTGAAGACAAACAAGCACAAAAACAACTGGCAAATCGCCAGTATATTGAACACACGCCTGTTTATAAGGATGACCAACAACAATGTTCTAGTCGATAAATACATAATAATTCTAATCACATCAAAGGCGTGCTCAGCACGCCTTTTTTACATTCACTTTCTGAAACAAAGCTTTTACAGAGTTCTTCACAATTGTGCTAGGATACGGGTTGTCTTAATTTTCATCATTATACTGTGGGCATAATTGTCATGAAGCTTTCTTCTCTACCTGTGGTTAAGTTACCTATCGTTGATGTAAGTACAGATCCACTGGATTTGTTGGTGGCAGGTTTGGCGTTGCGTATGAAGCAATTGGCACGTACTAGCCCTAAGTTTATTGAGTTAGTTCATGATCGTGAATTTCGTATTCAAATTGGTACAGATTTGGGTATGGCGCGTCAGATTATTGTCAATCACGGTAAGATCGATACAGTTGCAGGCAATCCTGAAAAAGCGGATTTTATTTTGCAATTTGCTTCAAGTGAGCAAGGCGTAAAAACTTTAGTAAAAGGCGACCCAACAGCATTCATGACAGGTATGCAAGACGGTAGCATTAAAATGGAAGGTGACTTTAGCTTATTGGTTTGGTTCAACCAAGCAGCGAAATTGATCCCACCTAAAGTACCAAAACCTGTAAAAGAAAAAATTCGCCAAGCACGTGCGTTTATTAAAGAAAAAACAGGTAAATAACAAGCCTGAAAAAAACTCCCTAGATGGGAGTTTTTTTATTGCCTAAAGTTATTCAATCTCTAGATTAAAAGTCACAGGTCCATCATTCACCAAATGTACTTTCATATCCGCAGCAAAAATACCTGTTTGTACATTTTCAAATTGCTGTTGTGCGTATTCAACCAATTGCTCGTAGAGTGCTTTGGCATCTGAAGGTGGCATCGCAGGTCCAAAGTCTGGTCGTAACCCTTTTTGAGTTTGTGCCATGAGGGTAAATTGAGATACCAATAAAATACCGCCACTGGCTTGACTCACATTCCACCCCATCTTGCCATTTTCATCGTCAAAGATTCGATATTTGAGAATCTTATCGATCAGTTTCTTACCCTTTTCTAAAGTATCGTCTTTCCCTAAGCCTAGAAAAACCAATAAGCCTTTTTCAATCTCGCCCGTGGTTTGTCCGTCCACAACCACTTTTGCTTCAAGAACTCGCTGAATTAATGCACGCATAACTTTAAAAATTGGATGATAGGAGATGCGCAATTTTAGCAGAGCAAAAGGATAAAAATGAGTCGTGCAGCAAAAGTCTACTATTCAATCTCCAGCGTTTGGTTGTATAACAACAGATATCTAATAAAAATTGGTTAAAACCATCCTTTATGCCTGCCATTATTCGATCTTTACTCGACACGGACTTGTATAAATTCACGATGTTGCAAGTCGTGCTACATCAGTTTCCGCAAACTCACAGTGTTTATTTATTTCGTTGCCGCAATTTAGATGACACGGTTTATCCGCTAGTTGAGATTTTGGATGATTTGAACCATCAACTTGATTTGTTGTGTGAGCTGCGCTTCACCGATGATGAGTTACAGTATTTACGTTCCTTGCGTTTTATTAAAAGTGATTTTGTTGATTACTTAGAGTTATTTCAACTTAAACGTCGTTTTATCCAAGCCAGTATGGATGAGGCAGGTCGGCTCGATATTCGAATCGAAGGTCCAATGGTACAAGCCATGATGTTTGAGATTTTCGTTTTAGCTATCGTCAATGAGCTGTATTTCCAACGCATCCGTAATGATGACGTTTTTGTAGAAGGCGAGCGCCGTTTACAGCAGAAGCTAGTTCAACTACAAGATTATGCTCAGCAACAGCAAGAAAATGATCCTCCATTCTTAGTCTCAGATTTTGGAACACGACGACGTTATAGTTTTGAATGGCAAAAACATGTAGTTCAAGCCTTTCACTCAGCTGCACCCAAAGTTTTCCGTGGCACCAGCAATGTGCTGTTAGCGAAAGAATTAGGCATTAGCCCGATCGGAACCATGGCACATGAGTTTTTACAGGCTTTTCAGGCATTGGATGTACGGTTACGTAATTTCCAAAAAGCGGCTTTAGAAGCGTGGGTACAAGAGTATCGAGGGGATTTGGGTATCGCTTTGACCGATGTGGTTGGGATGGATGCTTTCTTGCGAGATTTTGATCTGTATTTTGCCAAATTATTTGATGGTTTGCGCCATGATAGTGGTGATCCTTATGAATGGGGTGATAAAGCCTTTGCGCACTATCGCAAATTAAAAATAGATACCAAGACCAAAATGTTAACTTTTAGTGATGGTTTAAATTTAGAGAAAGCATGGTTATTGCACCAATATTTTAAAGATCGCTTTCAGGTTAGTTTTGGTATTGGAACTAATCTCACCAATGACATGGGACAGACACCGCTTAATATTGTTTTAAAACTGGTGGAATGTAATGGGCAATCGGTAGCAAAAATTTCTGATAGTTCAGGCAAGACCATGAGCGATAATGAAACGTTTTTGGCGTATTTGCGTCAGGTGTTTGAGATTGAAGAGGCCTAATTATTCTTTCATACTCAAAATTTAGTACGGCTGTGGAATCGCTCAAATGTTATGAGAGATCTGTAATAGGTACTCTTTACTTTTGAAAGATCCAAAGTAACAATTTTTTGTTGAACTGACGGCACATCCTCAGCAATTTCAAAGCAACGCTTTGAAAGCAGCGCAAGGCAGCCACAGAGACGGCATGGATGCCGCCTCTGCACCAGTAAATTTTTTCGACAGGTTTATATGGCTTAACTTTCGCAATTGTCAGCAAATTTTATGCTTTAAATCTAAAATCGTTGGGTTTTTTCCTATATCTTGTTTTCTGCTAAATGAATATGAAAAATCAGACAAAGATAAAAAGTGAGCTATGCTAAAATTTGATGCAATGCTGTAATCACAAGACACCATAACAATGACTGACACAGATTTTAAATTAGGTTTATTGATTGAACCTGAACAACTTGTACCATACTTGGGTCATGAGTTGATTCGAGTGATCGATCTAAGCCGAGCTTCGGTTTATGAGCAACTGCACATTCCACATGCTATTCATTTGCAACCTAAATATTTAGTTGCGCAGAATGAACAAGCGAATGGTGTATTGCCAGATGTCGATGGTTTAAAAACCTTGATTGAGAAATTAAATATTTCACCGCAACATCATGTAGTGGTGTATGACGACGAGGGTGGTGCTTGGGCAGGGCGTTTGATTTGGAATTTACACTGCTTAGGTTTCACACGTACCAATTTGATTAATGGTGGTATTCACGGCTGGTTAGGTGCAGGTTTGCCAACCACATCTGAAGTTGAACCATACAAACCTGTTGCAGAGTTGGTTGCTATTGATGAGCAAGCCGTACAACAGCATCGTATTGAATATGATGAACTCCTCAATGCAGTCAATCATAAGAATATTCAACTTTGGGACTGCCGTACCATAGATGAATATACGGGTTTACGTCTTGCTGCGCGACGCGGTGGTCACATCCCAAGTGCTTTGCATTTTGAATGGAGTACTGCCCTAAATCGTGAAAATCATCTAAAATTACACCCGCTTGAACGCACTCAACAACGTTTGGAACAATTAGGCTTTAATTTACAACAACCTGTGGTGGTGTATTGTCAGTCACATCACCGTTCGGGCTTGGCGTATATCTTGGCAAAATTACTCAATTGGCAAGTGAGAGCCTACGATGGTGCGTGGAGTGAATGGGGCAATCGCCTCGATAGTCCTATTATTTCAGGGGAGTCACCATCTTGAGTTTTTCAGCAGACCTAAAAAAACAACTTTTTATCAAAGCACAAAACTTAGTACCTCAACATCAACTGAGCCGTGTTATCGGCAAAGTGGCAGCCAGTGAAAATGTTTTGGTAAAAACTGCTGTGATTCAGGCATTCAAAGCTAAATACGGCATTGACATGAGCATTGCTGAGCAGACTAATCCGAATCAATATAAATCATTTAATGAGTTCTTCACCCGTGCATTGAAGGAAGGTGTACGCGGTGTAGACGAGCGTGCGGATAGTATTGTTTGTCCTGCGGATGGTGCAATTTCTCAGCTGGGTAAGATCGAGGCAGGTGATATTTTCCAAGCCAAAGGTCAAAGTTTTTCTGTAGAGAAATTGATTGGTGATCCGCAACTTGCAAAGCCATTTGTAGATGGTCAGTTTGCAACAGTTTATTTATCACCAAAAGATTATCACCGTGTACATATGCCATTTGCAGGTACATTGACTGAAACTTTATATATCCCAGGTGAGTTGTTCTCAGTTAATCAAACGACTGCTGAAAATGTACCAGGTTTGTTTGCACGTAATGAGCGTATGGTATGTTTGTTTGATACAGAACTTGGTCGTATGGCGGTGGTTTTAGTTGGCGCGATGATTGTAGCTGGGATTGAAACTGTTGCGACAGGTAAGGTAAAACCTTCAGGTAAAGTTGAATTACAGCATCATCAAATGCAGTTAGATAAAGGTGCTGAGTTAGGTCGTTTCTACTTAGGTTCTACTGCTGTGGTTTTATTTGAAAAAGATAAAATGGTATGGGAAGAGCAGTTTAAAGCGAACTCGACTGTAGTAATGGGTGAGCGTTTAGGTCATTCGATTTAATTAGTAAAATTATAAAAAGCCCGGCAGAGTAAAACTTGAAGTGCGACATAAACCACCTAATTAATTTAAAGGGTTTATGGAGTATATAAAATTGTCATACCATCATCTTAACTTTGAAGATCGTACTGCATTAATGCTTGAGTCAAGAAAAGAAGGCTTTTCAGCCAGAAAATTTGCTGAACTTATTAAAAGACATCCTAGTACGATCTATCGTGAGCTTAAAAGAAATAGCATCAATGACGTTTATCAAGCTCGATATGCTTCTGATAACACTTTTGCTAGACGTAGACGTGGTCACAGAAAACTCAAAATCGATTCAATCCTCTGGAAATTTATTGTTGAAGCGATCCGTTGTTTATGGTCTCCTCAGCAAATAGCAAAGCGTTTAAAGACATTTCCTGATTTGGATCAAACAATGAATGTAAGCCATACAACGATTTATTCAACGATACGAGCATTACCCAAGGGTGAGTTGAAAAAAGACTTATTATCCTGTCTACGTCATGAAAATAAAAAGCGAAAAGCTAACGGTGAACCTAAAAAAGATTCTATATTACAGGATATTAAAACTATTCATGAGCGCCCAGCCGAAGTTCAAGAAAGAAAAATACCGGGTCATTGGGAAGCTGATTTAATTAAAGGTAAAGACAATAAAAGTTCGATAGCAACACTTATTGAACGAAATACACGGCTCTGTATCTTGGCAACATTACCTGATGCAAAGGCAGAATCAGTGCGCAAGGCTTTAACTGAAGCTCTGAAATATTTACCTGCAGAACTGCGTAAAACGTTGACCTATGACCGTGGACGCGAGATGGCAGAACATAAAATACTTGAAGAAGATTTAGGCATAGATGTATATTTCTGTGACCCACATTCACCCTGGCAAAAAGGCACATGCGAAAATATGAATGGTTTAATTAGGCAATATTTACCTAAAGGGATTGATTTAAATCAGGCAGATCAGCATTATTTAAATCAAGTTGCCATGTCACTGAATACTCGTCCTAGAAAAGCGTTAGATTGGCTTACACCATTAGAGAAATTTGCTCAGCTTGTTGATTATCATAAGACTTTTCAAACTGTCGCACCTCATGTTTGAATTCGCCCCCCTATAGATAGGGGCTTTTTATTTTATGTTTTTATTTTATGTATTTCGCATAAGGCGTATTATGTTAATTTTAGAAATATTTAACGATAAATATGCTTCTCAGGATTAATACTAATTATCAAATGATCTTCAATATCACGAAATTTAGTTACTTGATAATCAGGTGTCTGCGGATTTTGTTTATCACGATTATCTCTTTTCACTCTGATAGCAGCATTGTTGTGACTTTCTAGAGCGACTTTGAACCTTTTTCCGTGATATTGGCAGTTTTCAAATGTATTAGCATCTCTTAGAAGATTTGTTAAATATAAAGCACCGTAGCTTTCATCTTGCGAGTATTCATTTAAAGAACATGAATATAAAATCAATTGCTGAGGTTTTGCCCTTTCAATTTGATTTTCATACAGCCTTCTAGCTTCTAATCTCGTCAACTTTAAAGAATCTCCAAACTTGTAAGACTCCATGCTCATTGAAGCTCTCGATTCAGTAAGAGTTTCAATTTCACTACGACAACAGTCATATATATTAATCTGCTTTTTACATAAATTTTCCAATTCAGACTGTGCTATTAACTCTTTATCATTGTTTATTTGAACATAAGTTTGTTGACGCTTATGTCCTCCATGACCTGTAAAAAAAACCATCATGTAGTCATAGCTATGTAATTTATCTATCGCTAATGCTAACTTAAGAAAGCTTAACGTAGGATTAATATGAACCTCAATTTCATCTGAGTTCCATGCCCCCCCAACAATATCTTTTAAAAATACCTGAATATGATCTATATCTTTAGAAACACCAGTTAACAGAGGATCTTGGTTGGCAATAATTATTGCTTTTTTCTTCATCAGTGTTTTCCTAGACATTTATTAACAAGTGCTACAAACTTTTCATCATAACTATCAATATTTTCATTCGGATCATTTAAAGGATCATTCCAATTTTTTTGGTGTAATCTAACCCATTCTTTCATATTAATATGCTGTTTCTGAATACATTCCAAATCATATTCACAATATTCAGCTAAGCGAGAAAGATAGTTAAAAACTAAATTGCAAAAAACGCTATATCTCTGATATCTATCACAATCATCTCCAATTTCAGCTTTGGTTTTATCCCAAGTTTCACAAAATTTCTTTGTCTCAAGATAAGGGTATGAAATAGCTATCTTCAAAATATCATCAAGCTGCTTATCTAGCTGGTCTAAATCAGCTTTTTTCTGATTCTCTTCTCTAATCTTTTTATCAATATTATTTTTGACGAAAAATAAGACACCTGATACAACAACCGATAATACAGTACCTAAAATTGCAGGCCCTATTTTTGACCAATCTACTCCAGTTACTACTTCAGGAACACAATTAATATCCACAGTATTTCTCTTATAAAGTTATATCACAATTATACATATTTAATTTTAACTATTGATATAGTTAATCTTTTTTTAGCGACAGGTTAAGTCGTATTCCATACTAAAATAAATATTTAGTTTTCTAATGCACTCACCTAATTCGGGCTGACGGAGCCACGCATAGGTCGTATCTACGCAAGGGGTAATTGTGCTTTCCCTTATAGAGAGCCTAGATATTTTTAGACTCCATTAGTTAACATAAAAACTCTTATTCGCAATTTTAATTTAAAAACTGGAATTTTCCACCAATTCATCATCCATTTAACATAGTGGCGCTTATGTGAAACCATATTGGAAAAATTATATTAAATCAATTCCTTAATGGTTTTTATACTGTCCTAAAAAAGATAAAGAAACTGACTTAGACACAAGTCGGCTGCTTTTTAAGCATGTTTGATATTTCTTGCCAAGAATAAAACTATTCTGTAAGCCATTTCCTACACCAATTCCAGTCAATGACCCATATCCGTACCCACCAAAATCACCTAATATGGGCTCATCAGGAACAGGAAGTTCCAAAACATAAAACAATAATAATAAGTTTGAGCATCAGGATGTGAGATATGACAGGAGTTGTATCTAGTGAAAGGAATACGAAAAAGCCCGACAGGATGTCGGGCTTTTTTCTTTTCTGTTAAAGCTGTTGTGTTGCCCAAAGTTCTATCAGCAACTGGAGAGTTTTAGTGAGAGGTTTGTAACTAGGCCAAATCGCATGGATTGGCATATCTAGTCCGTTGGTGGTATCACTAAACTCCAAACGAACCAAACTTTGTTTAGCAAAATGCTCTTGGACAATAGACAACGGAAAATTACCCCAGCCGAGTCCTTGCTCCACCATCCCAATCGCCATGGATAAATTATCCGTATGCCAGTAGGCATCTGAGACCAAAATACGTGGGTCAGGGAGAGGATAATTTTTACTTGCCACAATAATTTGTCGAAGCTCAGATAACATCGTCAGCTCATTTTTATGTTGTGCCCGAAGCTGTTGTGCTTCTTTAGGGGAAATCGCAGCAACAAATTTTTCAACACCCAATAAGCGGAAGCGCTCATTGGCATCAATCGTAGAAGAACTATAAGCAACATACAGATCGATTTCATTATTTCTAAGGCATGCTTTGAGTTCTTGCTGTGCTGCGCAGTGCATTTCGATATTTAACAGCGGATAGCGATGCGTTAAATCTTCGATGCCTGCCAATACAATTTTTTGATTAATATCAGCCGCAACACCAATTTTAAGATTTGTTTCCAATCCCATAGAAAGCTCGGTGAGATGCATTTCAAGTTGACGCAATTTGGTCACAATTAATCGTGCATGCGGTTCAATAGATAGGGCAATCTCGGTAGGTTCTAAATGATTTTTGCTACGTTCAAATAATTTTAAATTCAATTCTGCTTCTAAATTCGCAATGGCCATACTCACAGCCGAAGGAACTCGATTTAAAGCACGTGCTGCAGCAGAGAAATTGCCTTGATCAATTACTTCAAGAATTAATTCTAGCTGTTCACTATTCATATTTATCTCTAGCTTGCTTGTCAGTAAAACTGATCACGATTAACTTTTTTTATCAGAAAGAGCGCGTAAAATCCACGTTTTGTTGATTTTGAGGTGCTGTCATGCAAGGAATGAAAAGAAGAGTGACCTATGTATTTTTCTATGAAGTACTCAGTTTTTTGATTTGTGCGATGATTTTGGCTGTACTTTCAGGCTCAACGATCAGTCACACTGGACCTTTGTCATTATTAATTGCGGTGATCGCTGTCAGCGTAAATTTCTTTTACAACTATGCCTTTGAATGGTGGGAAAAACGACAGCATTCTAAGACACGAACCATTTTTAGACGTGTCGTGCATGCTATCGGTTTTCAGGTGGTCTTAGTCATTATTTTGATTCCATTGATTGCTTGGTGGATGCAAATCAGTTTAGTCAAAGCCTTCTTATTAGATTTTAGTTTGATGATCATTATTCCATGCTATACCTTTGTTTATAATTACTTTTTTGATCATTTATTTGGCTTGCCAAGTCACTTGCTTGAAACTAAACCATTGCCTTCAACGACTAAGCTTTAATTTAAATCAAAGCCTATTCAAGCAATCATGATTGCATATAAATATGGGGACTTATTAAAAGCCCGGCAGAGTAAAACTTGAAGTGCGACATAAACCACCTAATTAATTTAAAGGGTTTATGGAGTATATAAAATTGTCATACCATCATCTTAACTTTGAAGATCGTACTGCATTAATGCTTGAGTCAAGAAAAGAAGGCTTTTCAGCCAGAAAATTTGCTGAACTTATTAAAAGACATCCTAGTACGATCTATCGTGAGCTTAAAAGAAATAGCATCAATGACGTTTATCAAGCTCGATATGCTTCTGATAACACTTTTGCTAGACGTAGACGTGGTCACAGAAAACTCAAAATCGATTCAATCCTCTGGAAATTTATTGTTGAAGCGATCCGTTGTTTATGGTCTCCTCAGCAAATAGCAAAGCGTTTAAAGACATTTCCTGATTTGGATCAAACAATGAATGTAAGCCATACAACGATTTATTCAACGATACGAGCATTACCCAAGGGTGAGTTGAAAAAAGACTTATTATCCTGTCTACGTCATGAAAATAAAAAGCGAAAAGCTAACGGTGAACCTAAAAAAGATTCTATATTACAGGATATTAAAACTATTCATGAGCGCCCAGCCGAAGTTCAAGAAAGAAAAATACCGGGTCATTGGGAAGCTGATTTAATTAAAGGTAAAGACAATAAAAGTTCGATAGCAACACTTATTGAACGAAATACACGGCTCTGTATCTTGGCAACATTACCTGATGCAAAGGCAGAATCAGTGCGCAAGGCTTTAACTGAAGCTCTGAAATATTTACCTGCAGAACTGCGTAAAACGTTGACCTATGACCGTGGACGCGAGATGGCAGAACATAAAATACTTGAAGAAGATTTAGGCATAGATGTATATTTCTGTGACCCACATTCACCCTGGCAAAAAGGCACATGCGAAAATATGAATGGTTTAATTAGGCAATATTTACCTAAAGGGATTGATTTAAATCAGGCAGATCAGCATTATTTAAATCAAGTTGCCATGTCACTGAATACTCGTCCTAGAAAAGCGTTAGATTGGCTTACACCATTAGAGAAATTTGCTCAGCTTGTTGATTATCATAAGACTTTTCAAACTGTCGCACCTCATGTTTGAATTCGCCCCCCCATATTTTTTTAACTATGACACTAAACGATGTATATTTTTTATAAGCGAATCCATGTCATAGCACGAAAGCTATTATTACTTGGATGTTTGGCACTGATATTTAGCATTTTACCAGTTTTGCTTAAACGTCCTTGAATACTGTATTTATAACCATCATAAGGGTTGATCCAGACACCTTGACCAAATTCCTCATCTTGATTGAGTTTTTTGAGCTTAGTTAATACTTCCATACCGACGATAGGTTGATCTTTCAAAGCACCTGTACATTTTGTGCAAGTAGTCGGAGCGGCCTCTTTAGCAGAGGGATACATTTTGACGATGACAGCACTGTATTGTTCTGTTTTAGAATTGCGTCGAATCACAATATCTGACACATAAGAACCAGTGCGTTCATCGACAACTTTCCATGTACCAATTAGAGGATCAAAAGGGCTTGCTTGAATATGAAAAGCAGTACTGAGTCCGAGGAGTAACGCAAAGCTGCGAATTAAAGAAATAATCATAAGTCGTTTTTACATCGAGATGAAGTGTAGAAATAGCGAAATGAAACAACAACTTATTATATTATTTAAAAGTATAGAAAAACATCATAAATCAGGGAACTTGGCAGTTCCCTGTAATTATTTTAGATCATATGGTAAAGGCGTTCTTTCGGGAACACGGCTGTAAATGTAGAGCCTTCATTTTCTTTAGAGGTGATTTCGAGATGTGCACCATGCTGCATCAGCACATGCTTAACGATCGCTAGGCCTAGACCTGTGCCGCCTGTTTGACGACTGCGAGCGCTATCAACCCGATAAAAACGCTCCGTGAGACGAGGGAGGTGTTTAGGGTTGATCCCAATACCATTGTCTTGGACAGAAAAATAGGCATGATCACCATCTTCGTGCCAACCAATGGTAATAATTCCACCTTTGGGTGTGTATTTAATGGCATTAGTAATTAAGTTACTGAAAGCACTAGCAATTTCCATGTTTGAACCAATCAGATCACAGTGGCTATCAATATCTAAGTTGAGTGTATGACCATAGTCGAGATTGTAGGCACGTGCATCATCAAATAATTGATTCATCAGATTTGCCATATCAATAATCTGATTTTTAGCGACTTTTTTATTATTCTCTAAATTGGATAATAGTAATAAATCATTAACCAAAGCATTCATACGTTTGGTTTGCGACTGCATTTGGGTAAAAGCACGTTTCCAACGTGGGGTAATATCATCTTGATCGGTAAAGGTTTCAAGGTATCCGCTCAATACCGTCAGTGGCGTGCGTAGCTCGTGGGAAATATTATCCACGAAATCTTTACGCATCTGTTCAAGGTTATGCATTCGAGTAATGTCATGTGCAACCAAGAGACGGCTTTCCCCACCAAAACGTGTGATTTTAACTTGTACATAACGCTCTTCGTCCATCTGTGCTTGAAGACGAATTCCATCTGGCGCTTGATCACTATTTTTGAAATATTCAATGAAATTGGGTTGGCGCAAAATAGAGAGTAAATTGCGACCACGATCTAAAGGATTAATTCCCAATAACTTTTCAGCAGCAGGATTCCACCATTCAATCTGATGCTGATCATCGATTAAAACCACCGCTTCAGCTAATGCAACTAATGATGACTGGGCACGATCTATTAATCCCACCATCTCAGCTTGTACGATTCGTTCTTGGCGTTGTGCGCGGTAGACATTAAATAATAGTGCGCCCCAAATGCCATTTAGATTAGGTGGCATATCGTAGGGACGATTTGAAATCCAATCATTGACTAGATAAAGCGAGCGGAGCTGCAAAAGAAAGAAAACAACAAAGGCAACAAAGATACAGCTCCAAAAGTATCCAACCCCAAATCCAATTAAGCTTGCAATCAATAAGAAAAACATCAACAGTCTTAAATCTTGTTTTGCAAACGTCCACAAACTGCTGTAACGAAATTGTTGGTGCTCACGTGCCAGTTCAGGGACGGGATAAGGTTCATACATAAAGGGTTTTAACCTGCTGCTAAGTCAGCTCGTGTAGAAAAACGATAACCAGTGCCACGTACCGTTTGAACAAAACGATCAACACCAAAGGGTTCTAACACTTTGCGCAAACGACGAATATGTACATCAATAGTACGGTCTTCGATATATACATTGCCGCCCCAAACTTGGTCAAGTAATTGAGCACGTGTATATGCACGTTCAGGGTGAGTCATAAAGAAAGCAAGCAAACGATATTCAGTCGGCCCCATCTCGAGGATGCTGTTTCCAAAACTCACACGCTGGCTGACAGGATCAAGCATTAAGCCATTGGCATCAATAACTTTTTCACCGCTCAGCGCATTGGCACGACGTAACACTGCTTTAATACGTGAAACCAGTTCACGCGTCGAAAATGGTTTGGTCATGTAGTCATCAGCACCAGCATCAAGACCTTGAACTTTATGGTCTTCTTCACCGCGTGCAGTCAACATGATCACAGGAATTTCTGCTAAGTTTTCATCGCGTTTTAGGCGACGGCACAAATCGACACCACTCACACCACCCGGTAGCATCCAATCCAGCAAAATAAGAGCAGGACGCTGGTCAACAATAATCTGATGCGCTTGTTTAGCATCTTCCGCTTGCAAACATTGGAAGCCTGCCATATCCAAAGATGTATGGATCATTTCGCGGATCGGTAGTTCATCATCGACAATTAAAATATAGTCATCTTTCACAGCGCAATACCCTTAATATCTGTAACGGTGAACCGTTTTGTTGTTATGACAGGCTTATTACAAAGATTAATTATGACAATATCATTGCAAAAGAGTTAATAAAGTCGAATTTAGCAATAAATTGTGACAATTGTGGGGCAGAGCAATGACCAAATGATGACAGATTGCTGATTAATAAATCAAATGAATTCATTCATTTAATCGGATCATCATTTAAGTATATGCTTTGTAACAAAACTGTAAAAGGATTTTAATTTTTTTGTGATGTGGTTTCGATAAAGGATAAAAACACGGCACAGCAGGCTGCAAGAACTTCATCAAGTGGTTGCTTGAAGCCTTCAGAGACCCAACGAATAATAATATGAGTCACGTATCCATTCAGCCCTGTTGCCATTAACGACACTTCATCATTGCCTTGAGGGGCATTCGGCATCGTGATCATGACGAAAGCCTGAATAATACGGTCAAATTGCGTCAATGTTTCTTGAATTGTGGCTTGGTTATGTAAGTCTTGAACGAGCATGGCATCAATATAAATGATACGTGCCATACGCGGATCATCTTTAATCGCAGTGAGCAATGCAGATAAACCTGCAGTCACCATGTTTTTAGGTTCAGGGGCAGCCATGATGACCGCTTGGGTCAAGCAAGTTTGCATTTTTCCAATCATTTTTAAGAAAACGGTTTGGAATAATTCTTCACTTTTCTTAAAAGATTCATAGAAATAGCGTTCAGTAAGTTTTGCCTCATTACAGACATCTTTCACAGTGACAGAGAAAAAACCTTGTGTCCCGTAAGTGGCGATACCCGCCTCAATCAGTTTCTCTCGGCGCGCTTCTTTACGCTCACTCAAAGACAGCCCTTTGAATTGGCGTTCTTTCGCGTCAACATTCTTTTTTTTACGTGTCGCCTGATCTTGAGTCGTCATTAGAAAAACCGTTCCCTAAAAAATCTTTAAATCGTGTGGCTCGGACGAGTTTGCATTGAATTACTGTCATTTCAGATCAAAAATCATGAAGATGACCATCCATGCCACAACTTGCAAAAGGTAGACAAAATTATTCCCCTTGTTAAATTTTATAACGAAGTTTGGGGAAACATCTTAGTCCTAACACTCTCGACAATAACATTTTTTACCAATTGTCGATGCTTTATGCGGCTCTAGCATAACTAAATTCCACGCAATATGCTTTGTCTCGTTCCAAGATCTTAGGTCATGAAATGTAAATAGACCTAATATGACAAGCAATATGTTGATTCTTGCCATTTGTCTTAAAGTGATATTGTACTATATTGACAATATGTATTGTCAAAATTATATTGGTTATAACTCAAACTGCACATGATCTACTCAAATGTGTGCAATTCATTCGCAATACAAAGGATAGGCAATGAAAAATTTTAAAAATAAAGTCGCAGCGATCACAGGTGCAGGTTCTGGGATTGGACAACAACTGGCAGTTTTATTGGCTAAACAAGGTTGTCACTTGTCATTGAGCGATATCAATGAAAAAGGCTTAGCACAAACTGTTGAGCTTGTGAAAGATAATCCAATTACAGTTACAACCAAAGTGCTTGATGTTTCTGATCGCGAAGCGGTAAAACAATGGGCACAAGAAACAGTTCAAGATCATGGTTGTGTCAATATGATCTTTAACAATGCAGGAGTTGCATTGGGTTCTACCGTTGAAGGTGCAAGCTACGAAGATTTAGAGTGGATCGTCGGAATTAACTTCTGGGGTGTGGTGTATGGAACAAAAGAATTCCTTCCATTCATCAAACAAACTAAAGATGGTCACATCATCAATATCTCAAGTATTTTTGGTTTGACATCACAACCAACTCAATCTGCTTATAACGCAACAAAATTTGCGGTACGCGGTTTCACAGAGTCATTACGCCAAGAACTTGATATTGAAAAGAGCGGTGTAAGTTCACTTTGCGTACACCCAGGTGGTATTCGTACCAATATTGCCAAAGCTGCAAAAATGAACGACAGCTTAAAGAGCCTAGGTATGGATCCAGGCAAATCAATCAAGCAGTTTGATAAATTCTTGCGTACACCACCAGAAGAAGCTGCACGTCAAATTTTAAATGCGGTATTAAAAGATAAACGCCGTTTGTTGATTGGAACAGATGCTCGAATTTTAGATTCTTTCCAACGTCTATTCCCTACGGGCTATCAACGTATTGCAGCTTTTGCAACTAAGATGCTTTAAGCTTTATATGCTTGATCAAAAAGCCATTCAGATTTGAATGGCTTTTTTATTTATTAGATGAGTCGTTTAATATCACGTCTTTTCCAGACAAATTGATAATAACTTGCTTGAAAAATACATAGACATACAAAGGCGAGCGCGTAAGCCGTCCAAATACCATTTAAGCCCCACATAGAACTAAACCAATAAGCACAAGGCACTTCGATCAGAAGGATGGTCAAAATATTGATCATCATTGGGACATTGACTGTGCCACTGGCACGCATGATTGAAGCAAAAATAGCGCTTGCTCCAAAAAACAAAATTGACCATAGCACAATAAATAATAGCTGTTGCCCTAATACCACCACACTATGATCGGTGATAAAAAGCGCCATTAAATACTTAGAAAATAGATAAGCCAAAGTGATGAGTGTTCCTGTAAACAAGATATTCATGCCTAAGGCAGTCCGTGTCACTTTAGCCAATAAGTCGGATTTTCCAGCCCCAATCGCTTGCGCTGCAAAGATTGATGCCGCTATGGAGATCGACATGGCTGGGAATTGAATGTAGTTCAGAACTTGATTGACTGCGCCATATGCGGCAGTTGCGTGTGCGCCATAACGATTAACTAAGCCAATAATCACTAAGCCAGCCAAAGACGTGGTGACCATTTGTACGCCTGTCGGAATACCCAGTTTTAAAATTAACTTACTTAAACTTGGATCGTGACGAATACTTCGAAGCAGTTGACGATCAATTTTAAGAGGATGATTTTTATAATTTAAGTAGAAAGCTAGAAAAATGAGTACAGCCGCATAACCCATGATGGTGGCAACTGCAGGTGCGATAATGCCTAATTCAGGAAAACCAAAATAGCCTTTTAATAAAACAGGTGTAACCACCAAGCCAATTAAACTGGTTAAACTCAAGGCAATTAGCGGTGTCACGCTATCGCCAACACCCCGTAAAATCGAGGTATAAATAATATAAACAAATAATAACGGACTACCCACCAGCATCCATTGAACGTAGGGTAATGATAGATGCATGACTTTAGGATCGGTGCCCAACACATTTAAAATCTGCTCAGCAAATACCAGACCTAAAATGGCAATCAAGGTGCCCCCAATCAGGGTAATAAATAATGTTGAGCCGATGACACAGCGAACCTTTTCAAGATTTTGTGCTCCCCATGCTTGCCCAACTAATACGGTAGTGCCTGCTGAAATTCCAATCACAAAAGCCAAGAGAAAAAACAGGATAGGGAAAAATACAGAAACGGCTGCAATCGCATCCACGCCCATCATCTGACCGACAAAAATCGTATTAATCGTACCTGAAAGATTCTGCAAAATATTTGTGGCGATTAGCGGGACAAGAAAAACAAAAAAGGTTTTCCAGAGATTGGGTTGCATCACCAACGTTTGGCGTGGCGTCATTTAAACTCCTTTACGCGTCTATTGGAAACGCAAATCATCTCTTCAAAATAACATATGCAGCACGAGCTTGGGTTGAGTTCAGTTTATGTTTTGTTGATCAACACTGTACGAGGATTTCTCCCGCACGTTGCAAGGTTATATCGGTTTTAGCAAAACAAAATCGAATGAGTCTGAGTGATTCAGGAGGCTGCTGATAAAAGACGGAAATTGGGATAGCGACAATTTTGTGTTGCTCTGCAAGGAATTGGCACATCTCCACATCATTCAGATCAGGTCGAATTTCACTATAGTCTAGGTTTTGGAAATAGGTTCCCTGAGATGGTAGAAATTTAAAATGTGAGTCTCGGATTTGAGCATTAAAACGATCACGTTTTGCTTGGTAGAAATGAGGAAGTTCTTGAATATGCTCAGGATGCTGCTGCATATAATTAGCCAGTGCGATTTGGCATGGTGTAGTACCACAAAAATTTGCGTACTGATAAATCTGTCGAAATAGACGCATTAATTCTGGTGCAGCAACACAATATCCTGTTTTCCAACCCGTGACATGATAGGTCTTTCCGAAAGAACCAATGACATAACTACGTTCACGCAGTTCGGGAAAACTTAGAGCACTAAAATGTTTTTGCCCATCAAAGACCAGATGTTCATAAACTTCATCAGACAATACAACAATATTTTTATCTTCAATAAGTTGAATCAGTTGTTGCCAGTCCTGCTCTGACCAAATTGCTCCTGTAGGATTATGTGGTGTATTGACAATAATCATGCGAGTTTTGGCAGTGATGCTGTCTTGAACCCTTTGCCAATCTACCTGAAATGAGGGTGCTTCCAAATGAATATGAATCGACTTACCACCTGCGAGTTGTACCGCAGGTGCATAACTGTCATAACTTGGATCAAAAATAATAACTTCATCACCTGCGTGGATACAGGCTTGAATTGCACAGAAAATGGCAATGGTTGCACCAGGTGTAATGGTAACTTCGGTGATGGGGTCGCAATTTAATTGATCACGTTGCAGAAATTGTTGTGCTAACTCTTCGCGCAGAGCTAGTACACCATCTCCTGCTGGGTATTGGTTATAGCCATCTAATGTTGCTTGGCTAAGTGCTTCTAACAGAGCGGGTGGGGCAGGAAAATCAGGAAAACCTTGTGATAGGTTCAAGGCATTGAGCCTGTGAGCGAGTTCAGTCATTACACTAAAAATGGTCACACCTTGACTTGGAAGTTTTGACTGAAGTTGCAGCATGGTGATTAACCTAATTGAAGTTTTGTTTTGAGTTGATTGTATCGGTAAAAGGATGAGATATCCAAATCGTCGCAACTGGTGCGAACAGAGATTTACGTCTCTTCCTTGCTTCAATAATGTGCTAAATATCAAGAGAAATAGTGGAATAGTGTCTTAATCAAAACAATAGTGACAGAATTGGTCATTTTTTAATTAAATTTGTATAATAAATTATTATTTTTCAATTACATATGGTGTTTTAATTTAATTATTTAAGCGATATAATTTATATCGAGAGATTAAAATAAATACGAATAATTGTGAAATAGGACATTAAGCAATGGACAATTTCGATCTAAAAATACGCTATCCGCATCATCTTGATTTAAATGATGTAGAACAATGTGGAGCATTAAATACCATTGGGGTATTAACTCGATTTGACAGAATGGGTTGGAAACAACAACTCAATCGTTGGTTGCAGCTCGACGGTGCAAGCCCGACTTTTACCATTACAGATGGTAATACAGAACACACCATCGAAATCGTTTTAAATCCCTATGCCTCATCTCAAGAGTTGAGCTTCACGGTAAAAACAGATATTCCTGTGGTCGTTGCTAAAAAACAAATCTTTGGTTTAGTACAATTTCAGGCAAAAGAGCGAATTCATTTTAGCCATCTGTCATTGGTTCAAGTAAAAGCGTACTTAACTGCCTTTTTAAAACAAGATACCGAAGCTTTGGCACGCTATTATCAAGAAAGTAAGCAGTTGGTTTGCTGATGAATGACAGGAAAAGAGATCTTTCTCTTTATGTGTTTTTGTTGGGAAGATGGATGAGCCCTAATCACAGGGTGCTTAGAGCAAAAGACGGCAAAGTCGAAAGACTCTACCGTATATGGCTCTATCGTTTATAAAACGTTTTCAACAATTGCACGAATGACGCCAAGTGCCAAACCAATAAATGCGCCAACAATCACACCATTCACACGGATCATATGTAAATCGCCACCCACTTCGCTTTCGATTTTGGCGATCATTTCTCGAGAATCCCACTCGTGGATGCGCTCACTGATATAACGAATAATTTTATCGCTATATTGTTCACTGAAGTTGGTTGCTAAGCCGACCATTTTTTCATTCAAAACTTCACGAACTTTTTCATTTTGAATCAAGCTTATACCAAGCTGTTGAATCGCAGTTCTTAAATTCGTTGCGATACCTGAATCTTCTTGCATTAAATCCGTTTTAATTGCATCACACAGGATCGCGATAGCACCACTAATAAAATTGAGCACCTGAGGACTATCGAGCAAAGCATCCTTGCCACTATTTAGACGTAGACTGGCTTCGCTATCGTTATCAGCAAGTTGTAACATCAGTGTATGTGTTGTGGCTTCAATATCTTGGCGCCATGGGTGATCAGGGTTAGCTAACATCGATTCAACTTTTTCGATCAGTGAATCAATCGTCCGTTGTTGTACATCAATTCCAATCCAGCTCGCACCTTTTGCCAGCTTCCATACGCCTAATTCTTGAAATAATTTACGAGATAGGTCTCGTGCTTCTTCAGGATGAGACACCATCCATTCATGTGCCAGATCAAGCCCACGTTGCAATACATCTTGGTGGAAATCATTATCTAAAACAGCACGTAACATTTCACTGGCAAGTTTGTTGATTTTGGTGCTACGAACCCATTGCACACTATTGTTCTGTACAAAGTGAGCAATTTGATCTTGGCTGACAAATTCAAAAATTCTAGGCACTGTGTGCTGAATCATCTGCACCACTTGCGTATTGTTTTTAGGATTGGCTAACCATTCACCAATTGCCAAACTCATGTCTGCATTTTTGAGACTACGTTCTACGATTTGCGGTGATAAAAAGTTTTCTTGGACGAAGCGACCCATCGATTCGGCAATACGGGCTTTATTACGTGGAATAATTTCCGTGTGGTCACGGAGTAATTTCGGTAAAGGCATTTTGCCGAAAGGATTACGAAATAGTACTGTGACCGCATACCAGTCTGCTAAACCACCAACCACACCTGCTTCTGCACCAAGCATAAATATATGGATGATCCATTTGTATTCAGGAAAAAAATGCGCCGCGACCATTAAGCCAATCCACGACACTACCGCAATAATCAGTGCCATCGTGGCGAAGTATTTACTTCTCTGGAGGCTAGGTACGTGGATTTCTTCGACTGAATTCATTTAGTCATCCTTTATTCACTTTTTGTTTTGAGTGGGCACAGCGGGCTGTAACACATCTCCTGATGGACTCAATCCGTACTTTGATCCTAATGATTGCAAAATCATTTGCGCGTCAAAAGCATCTGGAGATTGATCTTGAGTCTTGAAACACTCGATAGTATACGACACTTGGATTGGATCAATATTGACCACTTGTGGCATATCATAGAATGGATCGGGCCAAAAGCCTGGATGGCGACGATAGTAGCCATATGGATAATAGCTAGGCGATGGATAAATCACAGCCTGACGCGGTGCTTTATTCCGTGCATTACTTGGGTCATCCACAACCGTAAAATAACGGTATCCATTTTTGAGTGTTGTTTGAGCAGCTTTTAATAAGGTAATTTCTTCAGCTGTACCATAACTTAGATTTGGACCTGCTTGAAAACCAATACGATACGTTTTGCTATTTAATGGATAAGCGGTGAATTGACCAAGTTGGTCAAAGGTTTTGGGTTGTTGTGGAATGGTCGCGCACCCTGTAAATGCCAATGCGACAAGGAGAGGGGTGCATTTCAATACAGTTTTCATATGCAATTCCTATTTCAATGTCTGTAAAACTGACTTAAAAGCTACTGTTGGGTTGGGTTAAAAATTCCAACTCTTCCGCCGTTGATGTTCTACCTAAAATTTCATTTCGATGTGGATAGCGGCCAAAACGATCAATAATGATCTTATGTTTCTTTGCAAAACTCAGATTGATTTCATTACCCAAGCGTTGAAAAAGTTTGAGCGCATATTCATGCATCAATTTAGATTCACTGTGCATAAACGGCATATATAAGAAAGAACGTTGTTCAGGACTCAATTGCGCATCAAGTTGTAAGCTAATCGCTTCCTGTGCCAGTGCCAATACCAAACTGTCATAAGCAAATGCTTGTGCTTGGTCACGGTAGATATTACGAGAGAATTGATCGAGTACAATGATTTCAGCCAAACGGCCTTCTGGTGTTTTGCGCCAAGACCAAAGTTCTGCTTGTATTGCTTGCTGGTGAATTATTTGAAATTGCTCGCGAATTTTATCGTCAAAAGCATCACTTTTCGCGAACCAAAGTGAATGATGATTAGGATCAAACCAAAAGTCGAGAATGTCTTGTGCTTGCATGAAGAAGTGCCAAATGAAAGATCGATTATTTTAATAAAATCACAAATTCAGCGTGTCTTATGTAACAAGATTGTGATAAAAATTGCTAAATTAAATCAGATGACTAGATCACAATTGTCGTTATAATTGGCAGAATAACGAAGTCGCTAACACTTATCTTGTTGGCCGATCTTGAATAAGCGAGCATATAAATTATGAATCAACCCAACACATTTTCTTCCTCTGTGATTCCAACATGGGTAGATGCTTCGCTATTGAAGGGGATGTTACGCGGCATAGAACGTGAAAGTTTAAGAATGCAAAGCAATGGATTTTTATCACAAAAAAATCATCCAAAAGCTTTAGGGTCTGCACTCACGCACCCTCATATTACAACGGATTATTCAGAAGCATTGATGGAGTTTATTACCACTCCTCAATCTACTATTGCAGCGGCATTAGATGAGTTGCGAGATATTCACACCGTGGTGCATCAACACCTAGAAGAAGGTGAGCGCTTATGGCCACTGTCGATGCCATGTATGCTGGATGATAATGAAGAGAATATCCAATTAGCACAGTACGGAACCTCGAATATTGGTCGTTTTAAAACGCTTTATCGCCGTGGTTTAGGTGTGCGTTATGGTCGCCGTATGCAGACGATTTCAGGGGTGCATTATAATTTATCTTTCCCTGATCAATTGTTTGCTGAGTTACAACAACAAGAGAGCGATCAAGAATTAAAACAACTCAGTGCTCAAGATTATCGTAGCCATCGTTATTTTGGCTTAATTCGTAATTTTATTCGTTTAACTCCTTTGGTGATGTATTTATTAGGAGCGAGTCCATCCGTTTGTCGTTGTTTCCTGACAGGTCGTGAACATCATTTACAACCTTTGGTTAAAGGCACTTTGTATTTACCAGAGGCTACGGCTTTACGTATGGGGCGTTTGGGATACCAAAACTCAGCACAGAAAGAATTAGGCATTCATTATAACGATCTGCATGACTATTTGGATGGATTGCAGAAAGCAGTTCATACACCTTATCCAGAGTTTAGTGCGTTGGGCTTAGACGATGAGTCTGGTGAACCTATCCAAATTAATGATCATGTGCTTCAGATCGAAAATGAATACTATAGTTTGGTCCGTCCAAAACAAGTTCCTCAGGCCGGTGAAACGCCATCACAAGCGTTGAAAAATCGTGGTGTTGGTTATGTCGAACTTCGTGCTGTTGACGTGAATCCGTATAGTTCAATCGGTATTGATGAGATCGCTGCAGGTTTTCTTGAAAGTCTAGCTTTATATTGTTTACTGAGTGATAGTCCAGAGTTGTATGCAGATGAACAAGAACAGATTGATCGCAATCAAACTGAGGTTGTGAATCGAGGTCGTGCAGCTGATGTAAAGATTGAGCTTGGTAAGAATACAATGACTTTTCAAGCTTGGGCACAGCAGCATTTAGCTACTATTCAACAATGTGCGACTTTACTCGATCAAGCGAATCAAACACAGTTGTATCAAGACGCAATTGTTGTGATGCAACAACGCTTAGCACATGTTGAAAATACGCTTTCAGCGCATGTCATTGAAGATACCTTGAAGCATGGTGGTACATGGAGTTTTGGCAGCGTTATGGCTCAGCAACATGTGCAATATTATGATCAGCATGTATTAAACCAAGAAAGAAAACAGTATTTTGATGAGCTGGGACAAACTTCGTTGCAAAAACAGGCTGAACTTGAACAAGATAACGACATGAGTTTTAGCCAATATCTTGCAAAATACCGTTAAAAATTTTTTAGAGGATTTCCCATGCGTTGGAATTACCGTTTGGTCAGTGCTTTACTTGTTCTGACCAGTATTATTGGTATCTCATTTGCCTTGTATTTAGAACACGTACAAGGATTAGAACCATGTCCACTTTGTGTTTTCCAACGTATTGGTTTGATCGGTATGGGATTTATCGCATTGATTGCGTTTATTCACAATCCGATTTCGAATGGATTCAAACGTTTTTATGCATTATTAGCGACCTTATCAATTGGTTGGTCTGCGGGTGTTGCTGCACGTCATGTTTGGTTGCAGAATCTACCACCTGATCAAGTGCCAAGTTGTGGTCCTGGTTTGGATTATTTGGTAGAAGCTTTGCCGATGAAAACGGTTTTACAGCAAGTCTTAACAGGTTCTGGCGAATGCGCCTTGATCGATTGGACTTTTTTAGGTCAGTCGTTACCTGTTTGGTCTTTGGTATATTTTAGTTTTATTCTGCTGATTTGTTTGTGGCAGTTGTTTAGAAAATATGATTCTACTAAAGCTTAAAATACCATTTTGAATAAAAAGAGCCGAAATTTATAGGCTCTTTTTTTATTGATAAGCGAAAATGTAAAGATTTGCTAAAAATAAAATATAATTATAGACAGATAGGTCTGTTTTTTATAAAGTGCAGCCGTTTCTTTATCCTATGATTATAAAAAAATGCTTTTTAATATATCTAATGTATTAGAAAAAATAGGGCTAAATGCACAAAAACGTGCAATACACGTACAATTTTCTAATGAAGAATTAAATAACCAAGTTTTTTTACAGCGTATCGAGGGAAAGCATCAACTGAATGATGGCTTACATGCGGAATTAATTTGCCTCTCTACCAATCCTCATATTGCATTAAAACAATTTATCGGTGTTCAACTGGCTGTGGATCAAGTCACAGATTCAGGACAGTTGTTCCGTATGACTGGCATAGTAACTGAAGCGTGCTATGGACAAAGTGATGGTGCCTTAACTCTATATAAACTGAGTCTGAATGATGCGACAAACTTATGGCATAAACGCCGTAATAGTCGTGTTTTTATGAATAAAACAATTGTTGAAGTTACAGAAGTTTTATTCAAAGAATGGCAAGAAAAAAGCCCATTATTTGCTGCAAGTTTGAGTCTTGATCTGAATGGACTAAAGCAAAGTTATGATGTGCGTCCATTTGTGATGCAGCATAATGAATCTGATTATGATTTTCTTACACGCCTATGGCGTAGTGAAGGGATTAGTTGGCTCATTGATGAAGCAGAGCTTTTTGTTCCGCATTTTTCCATACCGATTCAATCACAAAAATTACGATTGATTGATGATAATAGTCAATATCAAGCCTTAGCTCGACGCAGTATTCGCCACCATCGAAGTAGTGCAACCGAATACCAAGACAGTATTACAGGTTTTGTCGCAGTGCGAAGTTTGCAACCCACTGCTGTTCATTTGCAACGTTGGCAGCCTGATGCTTTAGCACAAGACGAAGGCGCTGGTTCAGTCATCACCACACATAGTCATTCTACAAGTTTTGACTCAGTCAGTTTAGGTCTTGAACAAGCATGGCATGTAAGTCCAGCATGGATGCAGGATTTAAAAGGTGAAGATCAAGCTACAGCTTCAGGTAACAGCCAATTAGAAAAGCAAAATCAAATATTAAATGACAGGTATGCTTTTCAAGCCAAGTTTTTTAAAGCTTATAGTTCAGTGCGTGACAGCCAAGTAGGATATTGGTTCAACCTGATTGATCATCCAGAAATTAATCAGCATGACGTCGTAGATCAAGAGTTCTTGATTATTGCTAAAACGTTCTACAACCAAAATAATTTACCGAAAGATTTACAGCAACAGGTACGTCAATTATTAAAACAAAGTCGTTGGCATGCACTGGAAGATGAAGAGGCTGAGCGGCAGGCAAATGAACTGACATTGATTCGCCGTCAAATCAAAATTACACCAGAATATGATCCTCTACAGCATCGCCCAATCGCCTATCCACAACGCGCTAAAGTTGTTGGACCAGAAGGGGAAACTATTTATGTAGATGAATGGGGGCGTATCAAGGTTCGCTTTCTGTTTACCCGTAGTGATGATCACGGACATGATGGCGGTGCGGGCAGTAATGACAATGATACCGATTCAGCATGGGTGGATGTGTTAACACCTTGGGCGGGAGAGGGGTATGGAGCTCGCTTCTTACCTCGTATCGGTGAAGTTGTCGTTATTGATTTTTTTGATGGCAATATCGACCGTCCATTTGTGACTGGGCGCATCCATGAAGCGCAGCGCTCACCCACCAAGTTCGATGTAAAAGGTCAGCTTCCAGCAACTAAAAAACTGAGTGGAATTCGCAGTCAGGAAATAAACGGGAGCGGCTTTAACCAATTACGTTTTGATGACACAACAGGACAAATTAGTACCCAACTCCAAAGTAGCCATGCAGCAACACAGCTGAATTTAGGGAACTTAAGCCATCCGAAAGAACAAGAGACGAGCCAAGGCCGAGGTGAAGGCTTTGAGCTGAGAACAGATGCTTGGGGAGCTGTGCGTGCGGGTAAAGGCATGCTCATTAGTACCTATGCACAAGAGCAGGCGATTGCAGACCATTTAGAGGCTGCACAAGCACAATCTTTACTTTCACAAGGCTATGAAAGCATGAAAATGCTCAGTGAAGTTGCAGCTAAGCAACAAACTGATGCTTTGAATGTGATTAATCGCTTACCTAAATTTATCCAGTCGCTTGAGCTAAAAACCACAGGACAGGCATTAAATAGTACGGTAAACCTATTTAAAGAAGGCATTAATAACGACCCTATTCACGCTTTAAAAGACTGTGGCGGCTTTATCCAAGACATTGGTGCACTAGGTGGAAATGCAAAAGGCGTTGTAGATGAATTTAATGCTTTCTTTACCGATGCCAAAGATGCAGTGGAAAACTTAAAAGCGTTCATCGAAAACGTTGAAGAACATGGTGCCGACATCGTTAAAGGTAAGCTTGCAAGCATTAAAGATCGCATTCATAAAAATCCATTTGAGAGTATTAAAGAGGTCGGAAAAGTCTTAGCGAATGTCGAGACTAAAGACTTTGACATGATGAGTGTATGCGGAACTTTTAGTAAAGGCAGTAAATTGGAAGTATCACCTTCTAAAGCATTGAGTTCTTTACAAGGCTTTATGGAGGGTTATACCCAAGGTTTAGAAAGTAGTTCCGATACTAAACAGCAAGAACAAGGCAAAATTTTTAGACAAGCGCTTATGTTATTAGCATCGCCAAATGGCATTGCTTTGACGACGCCTGAAAATATTATTTTGCAAGCGTCGCAAGATATTGCTGAAAGTGCCAGTGGTTCAATTAATTTGAGTGCACAAAAAAATATTATTGGACATGCACAAGACAAAATCAGTTTGTTTGCTGCGCAAAAAGGCTTGCGTGCTTATGCAGCAAAAGGAAAGCTCGAACTACAAGCGCAAGATGATGCTATTGAAGCAATTGCCAAGAAAGTCATCAAGCTCATTTCTACTGAAGAAAAAATCGAGCTTACGAGTCCAAAAGAAATTGTATTAACGGCAGGTGGGTCACAGCTCAAAATTAATGCCAATGGCGTATTTTCAACAACAGGCGGTAAGTTTGAAAGTAAAGCTGGGCAGCATTTGTTTACGAGTGGGGCCAAGGTTTCATATGAGGTTCCTGAGTTGCCAAAAAATGGGCCTTATGCTGTTGATTTTTTATTTGCTAGTTTAGCTGGAAATGGTATAGAAAATGCAAAAATACAGCTGTATGAACCAGACAAAAAAGAAATTATTTGGGAGGGTAAAACAGATTTAAGAGGGAAAAGTAATTTATCTCTCCAGAATGAGTCAAAACGATATGAAGCTCTGATTGGCTTTGATGATTGGTCAAGTATATTTGATGATGAAGATAATTATGAAGAAGAACATGAAGAAGAATTTGAAATAGGTGAGCATGGTATGCAAGCTGAAGAAAATAACTTAGAAGAATAGGTATAATTTATGTCAAAAATTTATATTGTTAAATCAGGTGATACTCTTTGGGGAATTTCAAAAAAGCATCATACCTCAGTAAAAGAGTTAGCTAGAATTAATTCATTATCAGGTAGAATGATTCATAATCTTAGAATTGGGCAAAAGATTTATTTACAAAATGATGTAAATAACACTAATAATTTTGAAACCCAATTAAAAATTATTTTAATGGATCTTTCTTTTAAGCCTATACCAAAAGCTACCATTCAATTAGAGTTTGATGGAAAAAAAATTATTAGAAGTACAAAAAATAGTATTTTTGAAGATATAAACATTCAAGATCATTCGAAAGGACTAAAAGTTTTTTTTAAAAACTTAAATGGTACTTTCGATTTAATTGCTGATCATAAAGTGCTTCCATTAGGGCGAAAAGTATTAAAATTAACATCAAGAAAAATGAAAGTAGAAGGTTCACATTATGCAAAAGATGGAATATTAAATGAAACAGTTAATCAGATTATGAATAATTTAAAAAGGATTGGAAAACCTATAGTTGAAAGTATATCTACTACATCAAATAAAGATGAATTGAAAAATAAGCAACCACCACCAAAAATACCTGAAGAAAAAATAGAGCAAAAGCGTACTGATAATGGTAATAGTACCCACATAATTGCTGCACAATTTACAGAAGATAATTTTTTATTAAAACCTGTGAATAATAAATATCGAACTTATATTGTGAACGCAGCTAAAAGACATGGTTTCACCCCCCACTCTTTAGCAGCTGTTATTGAAGCTGAAGCAGCAAAAATAAAAAAGACAGGTGAATGGAATACTAATAGTAAAGCAAACTCGAGTACTGCAGCAGGATTGACCCAATTCTTAGATGAAACATGGTTAGCTATGTGTAAGGATAAAAGTTCATTAGTTGGGCAATATGTAATGAATAATCCTAAACTAACTAAAGAGCAGAAATTAAATTTAAGATTTAATGCGGAAATGGCTATTGATGCTGCCGCAGCCTATGCAATTAGTAATTTTAAATCGTCTGGTTTGCCCTATCAGAAACTAACAGAACCAAGTTCAATCGCTAAGTTTGCTTATTTGTTACATCATGAAGGAGCTACAGGAGGTAAAAATTTTGTACTAAACACTTTAAGTCAGGAACGTGCACACAAATTACTTTTTACTCAATTTGGAAAGAATGGCGCTAAGCAAGCTGCAGATTTTTTAAGCCGGTATAAAGGTGATGCAAAAGCTGCTTATGGAGCATGGCTGAGAAATTATATTGATGGGCATATAAATATTTATCAATATGTTGTAGATAAGAGCAAGACTTCTGGAATAAACTTAAGTACGGATGAAACTATAAAGTTATTGAAAGGACAAACAATTTCCACTCCTGCTCCTAAAATATCAACTACTACTAATAATCAACAAGCGACAAAAGTCAGTACTGTTGAAAAATCTGAATCTAAAATTGGAATTAATACTTCCCAAGCCCCAACAATTAATGTTGGAGGAGATAATAAGTGGCATAATCCTTTAGCAGATTGCAAATTAAGAACAGCAGGTTTAGCGAATGCTAAAGGTGCAACATTTGGTAAAGTAAGAAATAATGGTACTAAGAATCACCAGGGTGTTGATTTACAAGCTAATCCAGGTACAAAAATATATGCAGTCTGCGGTGGTGTTATTGCATTTGCTGGGGCAACTGGCGGTGCATATGGTAAAGTAATTGTCTTAAAGGTTGATATAAACGATTTACCTGAAAAGCAAAAGAAATATGCTCAAACTAAACTTACAAAAAATAAATATGTCTACTTCTTTTATGCTCATTTATCAGTTATTGATGTAGATAAAGGTGATCCAGTTGATACTGGCGAAGTAATTGGAAAAACGGGTGCAACAGGTAATGCTAATAAAATGACCACTATATCCAAAGGTGCTCATCTTCATTTTGAAGCCAGAAGCGCTCCCTTATTAGGAGTAGGGTTAGATGGAAGAATTGACCCAATCCCATTTATAAATGCAAATTTACCATATTAATTTTGAGGTACTTATGAAAGTTTTAAATTCTTTTGCAATGATGATAGCTTGTAGTGTTTCTTTTAATATTTGTTATGCAAAAGAAAATAGCGAGTGGAATGATTATTTACAAGATTCTACCCAAATAAATTCACCTATAGAATATATAGATTCTTATAATAAATATACAGTTATAAATCCTAATTTGAAAATTAAATTAGTAGACTTTGGTAACATTAATAAAACTAAAAAAGAGATTAAATATTCTTTAAAAAAGTATGGAGTTCAAATTTTAAATCGGAAAGAAGTATATAATATTTTTGAAGGTAAAGTTCCTTTAAAATCTAATGTTGACTTTACATTGTTGTACAATGATAAAAATATTGTGGCTTTCAGAATTCGAGAAAATAGTAATATAGATTATGTGAAAGAACCATATAAAAATTTTACTGCAAATGCATATTTTTATAATTTGATAAATAATAAATTTATTGAAGTGCCAGTTTTGAATTCAGATAGTGAGGATAAAAGTAAGTCGACCGATATCTTACAAGGAGATCAGTTAACATATGATTCAAAAAAAGGGCAATATATTTATCTTGCAAATATAAAATCTTATAAAACAGGAAAAACTCAATCTATAAAAACTATTTTTAACAGTAATTTAAAGTGTATTTCATCTACTTTGGGATGTGAGACAATAGGGGTTCTTCCTGCTACAAAAGCAAATTAATTTGTAAAAGCCCAATATAAGTTGGGCTTTTCAAATATTTTTAAATCTTCAAATACATACTAGGTCCACTATCAATCATAAATTTCAAAATGATTTAGGTTATAAAAAATAGCTTTTGCGCTTTGATAACTTTAATTTGAAAACCTAGATTAGAATAATCAAATAGATTATTATTTATAAATTTAAAAAATAGTATTTTACTAAATTAAGAGCATAGCATGTTTAGAAGAAAAATATTTTTAATTGGTATGTTAGCTTGGATTAATGTTGCTAATGCTGAGTTTAATATAGAAAATAATCTAAATCAGCCTGTATATATCAAATTAGGGTATCAGAATGTTTTAAATTCTTCCTTTATATATACTGATGTCAGCAAAAATGTAGATTTGAAAAAAAATATCGTTACTGTTCCATATGGCGAAGTTACAGTTTTACTAAACCCAGTTTTGAATAATAATAATGAGATAAAAGGAAAGGATTATTACTTTATAAACTATCAACCAAAAATTCTATTAGGAAAAAATCAGTATAAGCTTCCTTTTATTATTTCAGATGTTGGAGCAATTGGTACTAGTATTATTTATAATGATAATAATATTGCTATTTTTTCAATTGAAAGTTATGCAAATCCTGTGTCAAATAATAATTCAAAAAAATTTAAAAGTGATATATATATATTTAATAAAAAAATTTAGGAATATATAATCCATCATTTTTATCAATAAATGTTAAATTAAAAAGTTTAAATGATGCTTCAATGAAGTTTACAAAATTATCATCTATAAAATATAATAAAAATGATAAGTCCTATCAAGTGGTATATGATTTTCAGAAAGTAACTGAAGATTTTACTTCAACTGGAAAAGTTAATTATGAGAATTTCCCAATTCAATATTCTTTTTCCTTGATTCCTGATAAAAATAAACCTTTTTTAATTAAAGATATTATTGAAAAGAGAAAGGGTGATAAAAAGATTGTTTCGAAAATTGAAAATAATGATATGTATTCATATTTTTTAAAATAGAAATATTTTAATATAAATATATTATTATAAGCAGTAATAAATTAATATAATTTTTTGCTGCTTATAAATAATTGGTAATATTGAAAATATTTTCTTATTAATAAAAGTTAATACCAAATGACTAAATATCTTAAATTTATAGTTTTTAACACTTTCATGATTGGATCTACTGAGGCTTCATATGCTGATTTTGGTTTTATTCAAGATAAAGATGGGTATGTGAATGTAAGGGAAAATTCAAGTTTAAGTTCGAAAGTTACAACCAAATTAAATAATAATGAAATTGTTTCTTGTGTGATGGATGAAGAGACTAATAATTTTTGTTTAGTTAATGCAAGTAATGGTGTAACTGGATTTGTCTATAAAAATAGAATAAATAGTTTTGGTGGTTACACTTCTATTAAACTATCTCAATATTCTAGAGAAAAAGCTGTTTATAGTGATAAAAATATAATAGTAGAAGTGTATGCAAAAAAAGCTATTTTAGATCCTAAACTTTATAAAACTTTTAAAGGTGAATATAAGTAGGCAATAATAAACAATTCTTTGGTACTGATGGTAGTTTACCTAATAATAATTTTTTACAACTTGATAAAATCATAATTAAGGATAAAGATAAGAAAATAGAAATTGGTAAAAATGATATAGAGCAATACTTTTTTCCTAAAAATGGTATAGATGGTGACAAGAACGAGCTTGCTGATTTTAAAATATATTAGACCTCTTGCAAAAATCATTTTTTAACCAACTCCATGTTGTAAATTGCAGCAATTAAATTCAGACGTAAACCCATGCGTTTACGCCTATTTCGATAACGTGTAGCCAGAATTCTAAAGGTCTTTAATTTTCCATTGACGTGTTCAATTCGAATACGACGTTTACTAATTTCCCGATTTATTTGCTTCTGTAATAAAGTTAACGGCTTCTTTTTACTTGCCTTGAATGGCATCAGGCATTTTATCCCCAAACGATTTAAACCTAAATAACCTTTATCAATAAGCATAAAGGCTTGATATCTCTGCTTTTTACGTTGAGCCTTAAACAACTGGAAATCATGTGTACTCCCATGTGTAAGACCTAATGAAATAATCTGCATCGTTTCATAATGAATGATGAGTTGAGCTTTGATCGTATGTCGTTTTTTCTTACCGCTGTAGAATCTTTTCTGTTTTTTTTGGACGCTCAATTGTCATTTCAGTTGCATCGACAATAACAACATTCCAATCTATCCATGCACCATGCGGTAGTTTCTTAGGTAAATGAAATTTATCAGATTTTATTAAAATATTTTCTATTTTATGAATAATTCTGGACGCAGTTGATTCGTGGATTCCATAACTCATAGCAACATGAAAGAGCGTGCGATATTCACGCCAATAACTTAGCGTCATTAACAGTTGGTCTTCAAGTGAAAGACTCGAAGGCCTACCTCGTTGAGTATTGACTTGGCTTGACTCTAATACTTCAAGCATTTCTAAAAAGGTTGAGGGTTGTATTCCAATCAGTCGTTTAAACTGACTATTTGATAGCATCTTTACTTTTTCATATTTCATGTACTCATGATAGTAGAACATGACTTTTTAATCTGGATAAAAAACAAACAAAACGTTGATCGTTTTTTGATTTTTGCAAAAAGTCTATTATTTAAATAATAATATTTATATTTTAAATACTTTTAATAATGGTGGTGCAGCAGCTTACAATATTGTTTTAAATGTAAAAAATGGAAAAGTAGTTGCTAATAAAGCTTGGAAGGTTGAAATTTAAAATATTTTCTTTCTTCTACAAAAGCTAATTTATTAAAGGAGCCCAACAAAAGTTGGGCTTCTTTACGCCTCTAAAATCCCTTCCAAATCTTTGAGTGTATAGTTCCATTCATCAATTATGAGTTTGAATATCTTCTTGTACATAATCATGTACATGAGGAAAAAACTAGCAAGAAATTTTTTTAGAAAAATTAGGTGGCACTGAATTTAAAAATACTTTAAGCTAAAAAATATTACTTTATGTGAGTTTTAATAAAAGTATAAGATAAAATGTGTAATTCTAAAAATATATGCAAAATATAATTATAGATGAGTTAAATAAAAATATTTTTATGATGTTTTTTTGTAAGTTTTCTTATAAAATAAAGCACCAGCTTAGGTGTAATTTATGAAATACAAATTATTTACATTTATTTTTCTATCTATTTTATGTAGTGTTACAAATGCAAGTAACGATGATAAATGTTTTGAAGACTCAAAAAGTTTAATCACAAACTTATATAAAAACTATCCTGTGGATGGAAATAAAATTATTGAGAGTGCTGATAGAAAAACTATTTCTAGGTTTTTTTCTAATCAATTAACAAATATGTTAGTAAAAGATTATGCTTGTAGAAGTAATTTAAATGGTGTATGCAATATAGATTTTAATATTTTAAGTAATGCACAAGATGATATAGGTAAATTTAGTATACTACAAGCTACAGATAATATTGTTACTGTTAAATTTAATACGCCTACACATGGTGAGTTTATTGATTTTTTGATAGAAAATAAAGGGGTAAGAGTTTCGAAACACTGCGTTTCAGAAGAGCAATATAGAAAAAATAATATTATTGATTTAGGTACGAATAGTAATGGTTTTGGTACTAATAGTCACTTGAATGCACAAGGGAAAAAATTTAAGCAAGCCTGTAAGGATGCTAAGCTTAATGGTATCATTAGTGGCTTTATTTCTGGGGATGAACCTGGAGAAGGTGCAATGCATATAGAGATAACCCAATGAAAAATACTTTATTATTAATACTAGTTTTATTAATTTCTGGATGTTTCAATACAGCTAATACAGCTAATACAGCTAATACAGCTAATACAATTTATTATTCATATAAAAAATGCACTTTAAAAAACATTTGTAATGAATTTAATTATACAAAAAATCAAAACAGCTATGCATTGTTTGCTTATAAGCCTCCGGTAGATGAATTTTATATAGAAATAAAAGATAATAAATATTATGTTATATATAAAAATATCTTTTCAGAAGGTGTTGAAATGGGGTGGGCACAAATGAAAATAGTTACAAATAATGAAAATAATCTAGTTATGGAAACTAATAAGATATTTCAAACTTTAGGAAACTATAATTCTATAGGTAGTGGTGATAACTCTAATTATGTTCCCTCGAGAAACTATAGAAAAGATATGTATATAATTAATGACTTCTATGATGGTTACTCTTTCAAACAATATCAAAAATTAACTTTTATAAAGAAAAATAAGCAGCTTTTACTTGATTGTAAAAGTTATATGAAAGATTTAGATCCGAAGAATAATTATTCAGGCATGTTCTATAGCGTTTGTTCTGATAAGGAAAAAATTTATTTTAAAGAAATTCCAGAGTTATAACCAAGGTTGTTTTTTACTATATTAACTCTTTAACTTTATAGCAAGAGTGGTAAGTTTTTTTACTTTTATAAATTAGAGAGACTAAGTACTTGATATGAGAATAATATTATTTACACCTAATCTTATTTAAGTAATAAGATTAGGTGTAAGATGGTATGTATTACTATTAATTATATTTAACTAAAATATTTGATATTAAATTACGTAAAACAGTTGATGTTCAAAATTAAGTATCAAATGTTTCAATATATTTTATTTCAGCAGATGTAGCAGGTGAAGGTGGGCAGAGTAAAACTTGAAGTGCGACATAAACCACCTAATTAATTTAAAGGGTTTATGGAGTATATAAAATTGTCATACCATCATCTTAACTTTGAAGATCGTACTGCATTAATGCTTGAGTCAAGAAAAGAAGGCTTTTCAGCCAGAAAATTTGCTGAACTTATTAAAAGACATCCTAGTACGATCTATCGTGAGCTTAAAAGAAATAGCATCAATGACGTTTATCAAGCTCGATATGCTTCTGATAACACTTTTGCTAGACGTAGACGTGGTCACAGAAAACTCAAAATCGATTCAATCCTCTGGAAATTTATTGTTGAAGCGATCCGTTGTTTATGGTCTCCTCAGCAAATAGCAAAGCGTTTAAAGACATTTCCTGATTTGGATCAAACAATGAATGTAAGCCATACAACGATTTATTCAACGATACGAGCATTACCCAAGGGTGAGTTGAAAAAAGACTTATTATCCTGTCTACGTCATGAAAATAAAAAGCGAAAAGCTAACGGTGAACCTAAAAAAGATTCTATATTACAGGATATTAAAACTATTCATGAGCGCCCAGCCGAAGTTCAAGAAAGAAAAATACCGGGTCATTGGGAAGCTGATTTAATTAAAGGTAAAGACAATAAAAGTTCGATAGCAACACTTATTGAACGAAATACACGGCTCTGTATCTTGGCAACATTACCTGATGCAAAGGCAGAATCAGTGCGCAAGGCTTTAACTGAAGCTCTGAAATATTTACCTGCAGAACTGCGTAAAACGTTGACCTATGACCGTGGACGCGAGATGGCAGAACATAAAATACTTGAAGAAGATTTAGGCATAGATGTATATTTCTGTGACCCACATTCACCCTGGCAAAAAGGCACATGCGAAAATATGAATGGTTTAATTAGGCAATATTTACCTAAAGGGATTGATTTAAATCAGGCAGATCAGCATTATTTAAATCAAGTTGCCATGTCACTGAATACTCGTCCTAGAAAAGCGTTAGATTGGCTTACACCATTAGAGAAATTTGCTCAGCTTGTTGATTATCATAAGACTTTTCAAACTGTCGCACCTCATGTTTGAATTCGCCGTGCTATGCACATAGAGATTATACAATGATGAGCAGACTATTTCTTTTATTTGTAATTAGTTTAATGTATGCATGTACAACTGAGGCGGATCAGCCTAAATCAAGTAACACAAAACTTTATTTTTCATATCGAATCTGTGAAAAGGCAGGAAAGTGTAAGAATTTTACACCTACAAAAAAGATGGATAATTATCTCTTTAAAAGACTTGATCCTGCATATGATGAATTTTATATAAAAGATAATAATGGTAATTTTACCTTATATTATAAAAATGTTTATAGTGAAGATGTTCAAGTTGGATGGGCAGAAGCTAAAGCTGATAAAAATAATAGTAGTGAGTTGAGTTTAAATATTGATAAAGTTAACCTCGCCTTGGGTGGGATTGATTTTATAAAAAATGGATATGCAACTAAACAGGCTGAATCAAAGAATTTTAAATCGGGAATCTATTATTTAGCTGATAATTATACGGGTGCTCCATATTATCAAAAGCAAAAAATATTTTTTAAGAAAAATGCTGGAGATTTAGTATTGGACTGTAATAGTTATTTGAATAATCCCTCTGTAAAGAATGAATCTTATGGAGTTTTTTATGGAGTATGTTCTGAAGGGGAAAAAGTATATTTTAAGCAGGTAAACTGATTTAGTTTTTCTTTTTGAATAAAAATGTAAGAATGGTAAGTCTTACATTTTTCAACCTAATATAGTTTATTAAAATGAATAACTTAGGTGTGATATTTGTTTTTAGGATTAGAAAAAAACTATAAAAATAGCAACTTGTCTGAGTTTTGATTTTTATTGAAGGTACATATAGTGAGAAATAGTTTCACTAAGTTTTCTAACGTTTTATTAGTCTCTAGTTTGAGTATCTATTCAAATGCTGCAGATTATAAACCACAACGGTTAGACGAGAAAAAATATATAGTTGACTTCTTGCAAAAATCAAAAAACGATCAACGTTTTGTTTGTTTTTTATCCACATTAAAAAGTCATGTTCTACTATCATGAGTACATGAAATATGAAAAAGTAAAGATGCTATCAAATAGTCAGTTTAAACGACTGATTGGAATACAACCCTCAACCTTTTTAGAAATGCTTGAAGTATTAGAGTCAAGCCAAGTCAATACTCAACGAGGTAGACCTTCGAGTCTTTCACTTGAAGACCAACTGTTAATGACGCTAAGTTATTGGCGTGAATATCGCACGCTCTTTCATGTTGCTATGAGTTATGGAATCCACGAATCAACTGCGTCCAGAATTATTCATAAAATAGAAAATATTTTAATAAAATCTGATAAATTTCATTTACCTAAGAAACTACCGCATGGTGCATGGATAGATTGGAATGTTGTTATTGTCGATGCAACTGAAATGACAATTGAGCGTCCAAAAAAAACAGAAAAGATTCTACAGCGGTAAGAAAAAACGACATACGATCAAAGCTCAACTCATCATTCATTATGAAACGATGCAGATTATTTCATTAGGTCTTACACATGGGAGTACACATGATTTCCAGTTGTTTAAGGCTCAACGTAAAAAGCAGAGATATCAAGCCTTTATGCTGATTGATAAAGGTTATTTAGGTTTAAATCGTTTGGGGATAAAATGCCTGATGCCATTCAAGGCAAGTAAAAAGAAGCCGTTAACTTTATTACAGAAGCAAATAAATCGGGAAATTAGTAAACGTCGTATTCGAATTGAACACGTCAATGGAAAATTAAAGACCTTTAGAATTCTGGCTACACGTTATCGAAATAGGCGTAAACGCATGGGTTTACGTCTGAATTTAATTGCTGCAATTTACAACATGGAGTTGGTTGAAAAATGATTTTTGCAAGAGGTCTAGTAATAGTGAGTATGATCTGAATAGTGTATATTCAGATATAAAAGGCTATATCAGTGATAATAAAAATGAAGTTAAATATCTTGTTGATACTCAATGTTCTTGGTTGAAAAATAGAAATTTAAAATGTAATTTTAATGGAAAAGAAGCAAATAGTGGAAACTATAAATGTTTAAGTGATTTTAATAATTCTAAAATAAAAGATTTGAAAAATTCATATTTGGACCTTGATAGTTTAGAAGGAAAGCTAATAAAACCATTTAAATATACAAATGGTATCATGAAAGATTTGGAAACAGGTGGATGTTATTGTAGTGAAAGTACAATTAAGATTTTAAAAGATAAAATTTATATATATCAAGCTTGTGATCAAGGGTTAAAGGAGCCACGTATATATAATATTGTTGGTAAGAAAAAAGATGGATTTTCTGTAGAGTATCAAATTGATACTACTAATAATAAAGTACCAGAATTTAATTTAGTTTTTGTCACTAATGGAAAAAATGTTTGGAATATTGTTCCTAAGGTTTTTAGAAAAAAAGATTTATTGAATTTAAATTTTAAAATTGGCTATACAACTGATGAAAATTTGAAAAACAATAAAATTGATTGCAGCGATTATGAGGAGTAATGCTCTAAATTTAGATTTTTTTTACCTAAGATACAGTGAATTTTATGATTAGAATTACAGTTAAGCAAAATTAATCTGAATATTTAATTTCAAAAATCTAAAAAAAGCTCAGCTATACAGCTGAGCTTTTTTACTTTTATGTCTCAACAATCCCTTCTAAATCATCAAAGGTATAATTGTTGGGTACATTAATCATATGTGTTTGAACACCTTCTTCAACGACTTCCCCAACTTCTGGATAAAGCCATCTTGTGATTTGCTCAGCAACACTCGAATGGTATTGAATTTCAAAATGATTCAAACCATAGAAAACAGCTTTATGTGTATCTGGTAATTTAAGCTGAAAACGAGGGTTCGGATGTTCACCAAGAGCACTTTTAACACTGACGAGATAATCACCTATCACTTTAAGTGCTTTATTTTTAACTTTCTCAAATTCTAATGTTCCAGCAATCAGGAATGTGTTGATATGAGATGGTAATGGTGCAGGTTTACGATTGTCGTCCGCGAAGCCGATACGCGCATCATTATGTTCCCAGTCATCATCACGAACACTACCATATCGTAGATCGAGTATCCCATTACTGCGTACATTTACTAATTGACCGATCAGGCTGATAAAAGGGAATGCCCCTAATTTGTCTTGTAAGACAAAACCAAATCGTTCCAGTACGGCACCGTGATGTGGGGAACCGATACATACGAGATTTTCTACCATATGTACCCATTGATGTAGATTTTGTTTGCCATAGAAAAGCGCACTGCGTGAAACCAGTCCACCCATACTATGTCCGATCAAATCGATACTGGTAATACGAGGGTTTCTCTGGATCAAATCTTCTAATACGTTGGCAAAACTGCGACCATTTGCAGAGATTCGACGACCTGTATTGTAATTTAAATACAGCATCGTGTTATTGTCACGCTGAGCAAGTAAACGCTCACCGATTCCGCCATAACGATGATTTGACCAACTCAAATGGTTCATACATAAACCATGTGTGAGTATTACGATACGCCCAGTAAGTTCACCTTGCTGTAATGATCCATAGTGATCATATAACACCATCGGTAATGCCATTGGGTTATGTTGTTTTAGGAAGAAATCCCCAAAAATCCCATTCAATGCCCCTACAACAAAATGAAGGCTTGGCGTTAATGGTTTATCGTGTAGAACTGGAAATTTTTCAACGATATGACGCAGACTAGGAGCAAGAAAGCTACTTCCGTATTTTTGAATAGCATCATATGAAAATTGATAGAATTTCTGTAATTGTGGATGTTTCTGTAATTTTTTGGCTTTTTGTGCACTTAAACCGAGCGTAGTCCTTAACACTTCAGTTTGAATTAATTGCACCAGTTCATGAACACCACTTAAACTTGTGCTCACTAATTGTGCCAAACCTTCCAAAACATCTGCCTGACTTGGGGGCGTACTGTCCCATTTGCAGTAGGTTTCATGCAGAGGTGTTAAACTTGGCATATTATTTTTCCCCATCCTTGATATATATACCGAAGGTTTGAAGTTATTAACTTAACATTGTTTAGATAAACTACAACAAACTCTTACATCTTATGTCTTTCAGAACTAATTTTTTTAGAATACTGATGAATGGAATTCAGTATCGTTTTTTGTGTCAGACAATATCGAGCTTAAATGTAATTTATATTGTTATATGTTTAATCATTACGCAAAATAATGTGATTTATTTGACAATAAGTCAAGCACTTGTCTAATTTGGTGCATATGCAAATTATCTATTTACATGGTTTTAGAAGCAGCCCACTATCAAAAAAAGGGCAAGAGCTGTATCAATATTGTGCAAATCACGATCATATTCACGTGCATTTGCCCGATTTGAATCAACCACCTGAAGTGGTTTTAAAATACGTTTCTAATTTAATCGAAAGTTTACCACTCGATCAAGTTGTCTTGGTCGGTAGCAGTTTGGGTGGGTTCTATGCGACATATTTTGTCGCCAAATATGATTGTCCTGCTGTACTGATCAATCCTGCTATGCAACCATGGCAACTCTTTCAAGAGTTGTTTGGTATTGAGCAAATCCCACTCAAAGTCACTGAATCATGGACGCTTGATCACGATCAATTGCAGCAATTACAATCAATTGCTGATACGAAAACAGAACAGGCTGATAAAATTCTCGTGCTGTTGCAACAAGATGATGAGGTCTTGGATTATCGTCAGGCACAACGCTATTATAGTGCCCTACATCCATCTGCATTGATATTAACGGATGTGGGTGGTAATCATGCAATGGATGATTTTAAAGACAAATTACCCTTAGTACTCGAATTTTTGTCGGCAGGCATATAAAAAGGAAGTCAGATCAAGTGACACAATACACGGCACAATCCCTCGAAGTTCTTTCTGGTTTAGATCCTGTTCGTCGTCGTCCAGGGATGTATACAGATACCTCACGCCCAAACCATTTGGCGCAAGAGGTGATTGATAATGCTGTCGATGAGGCGCTGGCAGGACATGCTGACCAAATTTGTGTGACGGTCTATGAGGATGGTTCGTTGTCAGTTGAAGACAATGGTCGAGGTATGCCTGTCGATATCCATCCAGAGTATGGTCAAAGTGGTATTGAAATCATTCTGACCAAGCTACATGCAGGTGGTAAGTTCAGTACTGATAACTATCAGTTTTCAGGTGGTTTGCACGGTGTTGGTATTTCTGTGGTCAATGCTTTATCTACACGGGTTGAAGTCGCTGTACAACGTCAGGGTAACTTGTATCAAATGGCATTTGAGCAAGGTGAGCCTGTTGCGCCATTGTCTGTGTTAGAAGGTAAAGTTGCGAAACGTGCGACAGGGACAACCGTTCGTTTCTGGCCGGAAGCTAAATATTTTGATAGTCCTAAGTTTGCATTAAAAGCGCTGAAACATAATTTAAAAGCCAAAGCTGTATTGGCGGCAGGCTTAAAAATTATTTATGACGATAAAATCAATAATGAAAAAATCGAATGGCAGTTCGAAAATGGTCTCGTTGACTATTTAATGGATGAATTGGAAGATCGAGAGATTTTACCAGCACCTGCTTTTGTGAGTAGTGGACAAGCAGAAAGAGCCGCATGTGAATTTGCAATTTGCTGGAATGTTGAGGGTGGTGAACAGATTCAAGAAAGTTATGTCAACTTGATTCCAACTGCGCAAGGCGGTACGCATGTGAATGGATTGCGTTCGGGGGTCACAGAGGCTTTACGCGAGTTCTGTGAATTACGTAATTTATTACCGCGTAACATGAAACTTTCGGCAGAAGATGTCTGGGATGGGGTGAATTTCATCCTATCTTTAAAATTCCAAGAGCCACAATTTTCAGGACAAACCAAAGAGCGTCTCTCGAGTCGTGAAGCTTCGAATATTGTGCTCAATATTGCCAAAGATGCATTTGCGTTATGGTTAAACCAACATGCTGAGATTGCAACTCAACTAGCTGAAATGGCAATCGCCAAAGCAGGTCGTCGTTTAAAAGCAGCTAAGAAAGTCGAACGTAAGAAGATTGTGGCTGGTCCAGCATTACCTGGAAAATTAGCAGATTGTGTCGGCTTAACCCGTGAAGACAGTGAGCTGTTTATTGTCGAAGGGGATTCAGCAGGTGGCAGTGCTAAACAAGCACGGGACAAAAATTTCCAAGCGATTATGCCGATTCGTGGAAAAATCCTAAATACTTGGGAAGTCTCTTCGGATGAAGTCTTGGCATCTCAGGAAGTCCATGACATTGCGATTGCGATTGGTGTTGATCCAGGTAGTGATGATTTGTCTGAACTACGTTATGGCAAAATCTGTATCCTTGCCGATGCGGACTCAGATGGTCTACATATCGCAACTTTACTCTGTGCATTGTTTGTGAAACATTTTCCAGCTTTAGTTGAGGACGGTCATTTATTTGTCGCGATGCCACCGCTTTATCGTATTGATATTGGCAAAGATGTGCACTATGCCCTAGATGATGATGAGTTAGAGGCAATTCTGAAAAAAGTAAAAGGTAATAAAAATCCACAAATCACTCGATTTAAAGGTCTGGGTGAAATGAATGCCAGTCAATTACGTGAAACCACGATGGATCCAAATACACGTCGTTTGGTGCAACTGGATCTAGATGATGCACATTTAACTGCAGGTTTGTTAGACAAGTTACTCGCGAAAAAAAGAGCGGCTGATCGTAAACACTGGTTAGAGCAGAAAGGTAATTTGGCGGATATTGTGGTTTGATTTGAATCGATTTTTTGCATAGCCCAGTTGATCTGGGCTTTTTTTATGCCTTTTTAAAAAATGTAAATTCATAAGCTGAAAAACAAACATGGAATGCTATTTGCTTTTTATCTCTTGGTAAAATTTTATCTAACATTTGAAGCGTATTGATCAAAATAGCTTGTTTGTTTCTAAGATTTTAAAATTCAAATATATCAAATCTTTAAATGATATAGTGAAAATAGAATGAAGCGTTTTTTAAGTATTTTTTTCCCAATTCTGTTTAGTAATACGATTTTTATTATGAGTGGTGTCATTGATACCGCATTTTTATCTCACTATAGCCATGTGCATTTAACGGCTTTATCGGTTTCTCTCTCAGTTTATATGATTGTTTTTGTGGTGGGCTACGGATTACTACAAGGAATGTTTCAAATCCTCGCTGAAGAAAAAGGGAGGGAAATTAATCAGCAGAAATTAACCAATATCGTAAGCTTGGCGGTATTAATCGCAGCTGTATTTAGTATTGTTGCGATTGTTTTGATCAATAATGCCGAGCATTTATTAACCTTTTTTCAAGCATCAGATACCGTCCTGTTATTGGTTAAAAATTGTTTGATGATTTTTTCAATCGATCTGGTGGTTCGGCTATGTTGCCGTATTTTAACCATACAAATACAGGTTCTTGATCGTCCAATTATCGCAACTTATATAGGCGTAATTTTTTTATTGATTAAATTGCCTCTGTCCTATGCTTTGATCAATCGAGTAGCGTACTTTGATATTGCACCTTGGGGTGTCTATGGCGCCGTTTTCTTCGAATTGGAATACCTACCGCACTGATGATCGTGATTGATGTGATTGCTTTTATGGCAATTTCGATTCTAACATTGCCACTAGGAAGTATCGTGATTGCTTCACATCAAGTGGTCGCTAGTATTTGTTCCATGCTATATATTTTACCTGCCGCATTTTCTGTTGCATTCAGTTTGATGTTATCTGAAAAAATTGGCGCTCAACAGAAACAAGTTGCTTTGCTTTGGTCAAAAAAAGCCTTTCTGCTTATCTTTATTTTTGCCGTCACTTTATGCAGTGTATTACTGCTTGTTCGAGATAAGTTCATTTCTCTATTTACCCAAGACTTAGCAGTTATTCAAATCACGACCTCCCTCTTTATCCTCGGAATCTTGTTTCATTTAGCAGATGCAATGTTATGTATTTTTGCAACGGTATTACGCTGTTGGGGCATAACGATTGTGCCAAGCATGATTTATAGCACTTCATTGTTGATCTTTGGTTTAGGCGGTGGACAGCTATTGGCATATTGGTGAGTGGATTGGTGGATCTTTGAAATTACTCCATTAGGTATTGATGGGTTTTGGATTGCTTTAATTGGGTCGTATAGCTTAGCTGTCACCATGTGTGCTTTATGTTTTAAATACCGAAATGCCACTTGGATTCGTTGAAACAATCTGATTTTTTGAATCTTCTGGATCAAAAAGTTAAATACTCTTTATCTGAGCAAGCTATCAATTTTCTATTTTGCCTAATTGTGCTTCATTTTAGTTCAGCATGTATTTTTTGTATGCAACGTTGTATACAAGATTGGATTTTTTTCTACTGGTTTGAATTAATTTTTATTACAAAACAATAACTTGTTGTGTTGGCACAGATATTGAATAACTCCATTCAGTAAAAATCAAAAGATCAACCTGTGGAGAACAAAGATGCAAAATAAATTGATGTCGATGTCTGTACTTATGGCAGCGATGATGGGGGTAGGACTGGTCGGTTGTTCAAAACCAACAGAAAAAACAGAACAAACAAAAGCTGAAGCAAAAACAGCACCAGCAGAAAGTGGTGACACCATTAAAGTGGGGATTCTGCATTCCCTTTCAGGTACTATGGCAATTTCTGAAACTTCCCTGAAAGATACAGCATTGATGACTATTAATGAAATCAATGCTAATGGTGGTGTACTCGGTAAAAAATTAGAACCTGTTATCGTTGATCCAGCATCAGATTGGCCGTTATTTGCTGAGAAAGCTCGCCAGTTAATTACTCAGGACAAAGTTGCTGTTATTTTCGGTTGCTGGACATCAGTATCACGTAAGTCGGTTCTTCCTGTGGTTGAAGAGTTGAATGGTTTACTGTTCTATCCAGTGCAATATGAAGGTCAGGAACAATCAAAAAATATTTTCTATACCGGCGCAGCACCGAATCAACAAGCGATTCCTGCAGTTGAGTATTTGATGGGAGAAGAGGGCGGTAAAGCACAACGTTTTGTTTTACTTGGTACAGATTACGTCTACCCACGTACGACCAATAAAATCTTACGGGCATTCTTGAAATCTAAAGGCATTGCCGATGCAGACATCATGGAAGAATACACACCGTTTGGTCATAGCAACTATCAAACCATTGTTGCCAATATTAAGAAATTCTCTGCAGGCAAAAAGACTGCGGTGATTTCGACCATCAATGGTGACTCTAACGTACCTTTCTATCGTGAGCTTGGTAACCAAGGTATTAAAGCGGCTGATATTCCAGTCATGGCATTCTCCGTTGGCGAAGAAGAATTACGTGGAATTGATACCAAACCATTGGTGGGTCATTTAGCGGCATGGAACTATTTCATGTCAGTTAAAAATCCGAAAAACACCGAGTTTGTGAATAAATTCAAACAATATGCGGTGGAGTACAAACTTCCAAATGCCGATAAAGTTGTGACCAACGATCCGATGGAAGCGACCTATGTGGGTATCAATATGTGGAAACAAGCGGTCGAAAAGGCAGGTACTACTGAGGTTGATAAAGTTCGTGATGCAATGGCAGGTCAAACATTTGCAGCACCATCGGGTTATACCCTCAAAATGGATGAAACCAATCACCATTTACATAAGCCTGTGATGATTGGGCAAATTCGTGGTGATGGGCAATTTGATGTGGTTTATAAAACGCCTCAAACCATCAAAGCTGAGCCTTGGAGCCCATACATTCCTAAATAATTTTCCTATGCAACTTGCTGTTTCGGCAGCAGGTTTTTCTTAGTTTTATTTCTTGTTGATTGGTTTAAATAGAAAATATAAGGGGAGTCTTATGGCGAAACACTATGTTTTGGCAATGCTCTGCATCATGGCACAGATCATGTTTAATCCTGCATGGGCAGAAGTTACCTCACCAACAACCGTGACGTCTACAACTTCTCAGGATGCCATCCAAACTTTTGTTAAATCTGACTTTGCTACTCGCCGTGCCATGTTGAATCAATGGCCAGCCAGTATTGAACAACTGGATCAATTGGTCGCGTATATTGATCAAAATGAGTTATATACCGATAGTTCAGGTCATACTTACATTTTAAAAAACGATGAAAAATTATTAAGTTATCCGCAATTGCAAGCCATCGACACTTGGCCCTCAGATTTATCTCAAGTGACGCTGGTCAATACTTTACGTAAGGCACTGAACTTTGGACAAGCCAAAGTTAAATTGAATTCTGACGATGCAGCACAACGTTTAGCTGCGGTGGACATTTTAGAAAATAATTTAGATGAGCTCGATGTTGCTACAGTTAAGCAACTCTATCTCAATGAAAAAAGTGAAGCGGTTAAAGCACGTTTGGCACAACTGAAAGCACGTTTAGATTTTAATAGCTCAGATGAGTTTACCAAGATCGAAGCAGTAAAAGTTTTGGCGGATTCGAATCGTCCCGATGTATTGGCGTTGATCAACCAAAGCATAGAACAGCCACAAAATAATCCCGCATTAAAAGCAGCTTTGCTTGAAGCACAAAATAAAATTAAAACGCGCATTCAAATCAGTGAATGGTCAGGGCATGTATTTTCAGGTCTCAGTACCGCTAGTATTTTACTTTTAGCAGCGCTTGGTCTTGCAATCACCTATGGTTTGCTTGGTGTCATCAATATGGCACATGGTGAACTCATCATGATCGGTGCTTATACCACTTACGTCATTCAAAGTTTTTTTAAAACGCACTTTGCAGGCTTGGTTGATTGGTATTTATTGGCAGCGATTCCTGCTGCATTTCTGGTGAGTGCACTGATTGGCATGTTGATTGAACGCACGGTGATTCGCCCGTTGTATGGTCGCCAACTAGAAACATTATTGGCAACCTTTGGTGTGAGCTTAATCTTGATGCAATCGGTTCGCATGATCTTTGGTGCACAGAACGTTGAAGTGTCGAATGTCGCATGGCTCAGTGGTGGTATTGCCCTGACGCCAAGCCTGATGTTGCCATATAACCGTATTGCGATTATTGGTTTTACTGTGGCGGTCTTACTGCTTCTAGTTTTCTTATTAAACAAAACCCGTTTTGGATTATTTGTTCGTGCTGTGACACAAAACCGTCAAATGGCGCGTGCCGTGGGCATTCGTTCTGCACGTATCGACATGATGGCATTTGGCTTAGGTTCTGGCTTAGCTGGATTGGCAGGTTGCGCGCTAGCACAAGTAGGGAATGTCGGGCCTGACCTCGGACAAAACTACATTATTGATGCTTTCCTTGTTGTTGTCGTCGGTGGTGTGGGGCAAGTGTGGGGTGCGGTACTTGCAGCCTTAGGTCTAGGGATTAGCGGTACAGTTCTAGAGATTGGTCTAGGTGCAGTTTTAGCAAAAATTATTCTCTTGGTTCTTGTGATTTTGTTTATCCAAAAGCGTCCACAAGGTTTGTTTGCCATCAAAGGTCGTTTCGTGGAGTAAGCCAATGAAAATCACTTCTTTATTTGCAGATAAACCGTATAGTGCAATTGCGATTGCCATTTGTTTTGCCGTGTTATTGAGCTTACCTTGGTTACATCTGTTATCCCCTGATTCGGCATTTTATCTGTCAGCGTATTGGATTACGTTAATTGGCAAAATCATGTGCTTGGCTTTGGTCGCATTGGCACTGGATTTAGTGTGGGGCTATGCAGGGATTTTAAGCTTGGGGCACGGTTTGTATTTCGCCCTCGGTGGTTACGCCTTTGGCATGTACTTGATGCGCGAATCAGCAGGTGATGGCTTACCTGATTTCATGCGCTTCCTCAGTTGGACAGAACTCCCTTGGTATTGGATGGGCACAGAGCACTTTGCTTGGGCGATGATCTTGGTTTTATCTGTGCCTGCCTTAGTTGCGTTTATTTTTGGTTTCTTTGCTTTTCGCTCAAAAATCAAGGGTGTGTATTTCTCAATTATTACCCAAGCCATGACCTTTGCAGCGGCACTCTTGTTCTTCCGCAATGAGACGGGTTTTGGTGGTAACAATGGCTTTACGGGTTTTAAAACCTTACTCGGTTTTGATATCACTTCTGCGCCAATGCGTGCCAGTTTATGTTTTGTCACCGCTTTGGTTTTGATGCTGTGCTTTATCGGCTTACGTCAACTGATGAATCGTCCTTATGGCCGAGTGCTTGGCGCGATTCGTGACAGCGAAAACCGTTTGCAATATTTGGGTTATCGCACGTTGTGGTACAAGCTTTCAGCATGGGTATTGTCGGCTGTGATCGCAGGTATCGCAGGGGCGTTGTATGTGCCACAGGTCGGTATCATTAACCCAAGTGAAATGAATCCAGTCAATTCGATTGAAATGGCAGTGTGGGTTGCAGCAGGGGGGCGTGGCACCTTGATTGGACCGATTCTTGGTGCAGGTTTAATCAATGCTGTGAAGACTTATTTTACAGTAGCAGCACCAGAAGCATGGTTATTGATCTTAGGCGCTTTATTTATCGTGGTGACGATTTTCTTACCGAAAGGTGTGATTGGATTATTTGACCGTTTTAAAAAGGAGAGCAATTAAATGAGTGATTTATTCCTAGACTCAGCTCAACATGGCGGTCAACTCGGCGAGGGTTATGGACGTGCCAAAACTGAGGGCGCAGATTTTAGTCATGGGATTGCCTTGTATTTGGAAAAAGTCAGTGTGTGGTTTGATTCGTTTCGCGCTCTCAATGATTTATCACTGTACATCGCTGAAGGTGAATTGCGCTGCATCATTGGACCAAATGGTGCGGGGAAAACCACACTAATGGATGTGATTACAGGTAAAACGCGTCCAACCACGGGCACTGCTTTTTTTGGACAAAACTATGATCTTGCCAAAATGGGCACAGAGGAAATTGCGGAAGCTGGGATTGGGCGCAAATTTCAGAAACCAACGGTATTTGAAAATTTCACAGTCATGGAAAATTTACTACTCGCTGCACCCCGTGATAAGCGAGTGAAAAAAAGCTTATTTAACAGACTTGATCCACAAGCGCAGTTAGCACTGGATGAAAGTTTGGAGCAAATTCGCTTAAAGGAGTTTGTGAAAAAGCCCGCAGGATTATTATCGCATGGTCAAAAGCAGTGGTTAGAAATCGGCATGTTGTTGATGCAACGTCCGAAGCTGATTTTATTGGATGAGCCTGTGGCGGGTATGACTGATGCGGAAACAGAACGCACTGCTGAATTGTGTTTGGAATTGAAAAAAAATCATACGCTGGTGGTCGTGGAGCACGACATGAGCTTTATTGACACCATCAGCGAGAAAGTTACGGTATTGGCGCAAGGCGCAATTTTGGCAGAGGGCACATTGGCAGAGGTACAAGCCAATGAAGATGTGATTGAAAAGTATTTGGGACGCTAGGAGACTGCCATGTTAGAAGTGAAAGAAATTAACCAGTTTTATGGTGGTAGTCATATTCTGCGTGACGTGTCTTTTCAAGCGCCTGTAGGGGAATGCAGTGTTGTTCTAGGACGGAATGGCGTTGGTAAAACCACGTTGCTGAAATGCTTGATGGGGATTCTCCCGATTAAATCAGGACAGATTTTGCTAGATGGCAAAGATATTGCCAAAATGTCCCCTGAGCAACGAGTACGTGCAGGATTGGCTTACGTGCCGCAAGGACGAGATATTTTTTCAACTTTAACCGTAGAGGAAAATATCTTAATTGGTATGGCGAAATTTTCAGGTGCGAAAACTCGAAAAGTACCGAGTCATCTCTACGAAATTTTTCCTGTCTTGGATGAAATGAAGCATCGCCGTGGTGGAGATTTGTCAGGTGGTCAACAGCAACAGCTCGCGATTGCGAGAGCGTTGGCTTCGGAGCCAAGAGTCTTGATTTTGGATGAACCGACTGAGGGGATTCAGCCCTCGATCATCAAAGATATTGGGCGGGTGATTCGTAAATTGGCAGATCAGGGTGAAATGGCGATCGTTTTGGTGGAGCAGTTTTACGATTTTGCTGAAGAACTGGCAGATAACTATACGGTGATGGCGCGTGGTCAAGTGATTGCAAACGGGCAAGGTGCAGAAATGCCGGAAAAGGGGATTCGGGAATTGGTGGCGATTTAGTATCGACCCTATATATCTCATTTTACTATTTAGAAACTAGATATTAAAAAAATGATTATCTTTCGGAGTCATACCTAGTAGTCTTCTAATTTTTAAATACGCCTTCCGCTGGAGTTACTTTGGTTTTGCCCAAAGTAACCAAAGGCATTGTCATTCACAAAACCTGTTCAATTCTTGGATTTTTTCTATTGTTTCGCAGAAACAATATCTTTCAAAGATTACGCAGGTTGTGAATGACGTTTCCGAGACTCATAAGTTTTCTTAAATTTTTTGTTGAGTTTGAGGGTAAAGATCATTTATTTACCTTCAACCTTATAGAACGTGCCGCCCGCATAGACGTTATGCCCAAAACCACATCCAGACTCGCCACTATTTTGTTTCACCTCAATTTTTTGACCATTATTTGTATCATTCGTAAATTGAAGCTTAATCTGGCAGTCCTCATAATGATAGTTGGCTTGCTTTGCAGTGATCGGCATTGTGGTATCAAATTCACCTAAATTGGGACCATAAATAAGACCACGAATGCCAAAATAATAACCTTCAAAATTAATTAGATATTTATTTTGTTGTTTCTTGACCGTGATGTAATCCCATTGTCCGAAACCATTGGCTCGGACATAAGTGCCTTGTAGGTCTTTCGTGATCTGCGGTTTAGGAAGCTGTTTTAAATTGTATAGACTGATTTTTGAATCTTCATCTCTTAAAAACCATACCCTTGCCCATTGTGGTTTACCTAATTTTGCATAACTCAACCCGACATTATTATTGGCTATTTCAATCTCTCGATCAGTCACTTTAATACCGCTTTCTTCAGCATTCATTTGGCAGAAATGTGCCCAGGCGGCTTGATCTTCAAATTGTTTCACTGCTTTGGCATATTGCTTTTGGTCGTAGAGCTTTTTCCCATTTAGAGCGTATTGTTTTACTTTGGCACAGCCTTGCTGTAATTCTTGCTCAAAAGACGTTTCTGCAAAACTAACGGTTGTTGCTGAAGCACATGTAATGATTAAAGCGAGTTGTGAAATTTTCATGTTTTAAATTATTTTGTAAATGAGATGTTTTTATTCTAACCAACTACATATGCATAGTAGAGATGAAATTGTTCTGTTTATGAACGACTCAATTGTAGCTGCATCAAAACTAAATCACGCCATTTGTCAAACTTTTGTCCCACTTGTGGCATATAGCCAGTTTGAATAAAACCAAGTTGTTGATGTAATACGATTGAACCCGTATTTTCGCTATCAATCGCAGCCACCATGACATGCATATGCTGTTGAGTCGCAAGATGAATCAGTTGTTGCATGAGGGCTTTACCTAAACCCTGACGAGCATAATTCGGATCAACAAAAACAGAATGTTCGATACTCTGACGATAGCCGCTGATACTACGAAATGCAGCATAGTAGGCATAGCCAGTAACTTTATTATGGTGTTGGTCTTCAACCACAATCATTGGGAATTGCTGCTGTTGCATGTCTTGAAAACGTTGTTGATATTGTTCTAAAGCAACAGCTTGATCATTCCAGTTGGCTGTACCTGTCAGGATTTCATGATTATAAATCGTAAGAATCTGTTCCAAATCATTTAGTGTGGCAAAACGAATTTGATAAGGTGAATGCAAAGAACGCGCTGCAAGCTTAAGTTTGAATGGCATGGATGAATTAATGAAAGTTCATATATTCTGAATATGCCTGATTGCAAAAAAAACAGCAAGACTAAGCTTGCTGTTTTTCAATTGATTGACTGTTTAGAAGTGGTATTTAACCAAGGCGCTGACATTGTTTTCATCGCGGTTTTTCATACCAAACTTGTTATTCCAAACAGAGTGTTCTACACCTAAATATAAGCGTGTTTCAGGTGAAATATGTTTGCCAACATTCCACTTATATTGTGTGGTCCAGTTGAGTTCACTTTCATGACGCTCCTTACCATCGTGGGCAGCACTTGACCAGTCAAGGAAACCATCGACCAAGAAATCTTCAGTTGATACTTTAAATGGCACTGCATAGGCAATCGTCATTTGATAGTCATCAGCGGTTTTTTCATTATTGGCACGGTAGAAGTTTACATTCGCATATTGGAAATATGGAATTGCTAAATCAAAGCCTACACCGTACAAGAAGTTGTCAAAGTTATTGCCATTGGCACTATTGCTTTCCCATGTTGTTGAGATCAACACATCTTTGACTGGGCCGAAAGCAAGTTTCTGACCTGAAACCTCACCCAAGCTCAAGCGTGGAGAAAGCTCGAAATAAGTGCTTTTATGATCGTCGCTACCACGCATACGATCCATAAAGAAGAACACATCGGCATATTTTACTTTTGCCGCATATTCAACTGTTAAAGTTGTTTGTTTTTCATCAACCACTTCGTAGTTTTCGCCGTATAAACCCGTTAGGCTGAAATCCTGCCAAATTGGTTTCGCTTGAGCGAAAACTGCTGTAGATAACAATAAAGATGTAGCCGCAAGTTGCTTCAATTGCATTTAAAAAATCTCCCCCACAAAAGGCGTGTAAAGCATACAAGTTATGAAGCAAAAATAAAGCCAAATTTGACCAAATGCTCAAAAGAATTGTATACGGTAAAAGCTCTGCTAAAGATAAGATTCGGTAAGAGAATCTTTTTGATCAAGTTTTAATAAAAATGTCAAAAATCAGCTTGCATATTTCTGATGAAAGACAGATATTGGAATTATAGAAGATCTTCTAAATAACTGAAACACAACTGATGTGAAGCAAGGAGACGACAAGCATTTACATAATCAGAATATACAACTGCACTGAATGAATGCATGCTCAAAGTGTGCTGAATAAAAAGCTTCGTAGAACCGTCTCAATATAGAAGAGAGGAAGATATTTATGAATATTGAAATCCGTACAGATAAAAACATCCATGGTAGCGAACGTTTAATTAGTTATATCCGTGCAGAGCTTAAACAAGAATTTCAACGTTATAGCGAACGTATTACACATTTTTCGGTTCATATTAGTGATGAAAATGGGGAAAAAACGGGAGATCATGACAAACGCTGTATGATCGAAGCCCGTCCAGCAGGTATGAAACCTGTAGCTGTGACACACAAAGCTGCAAATATCGATGCATCTATCCATGGTGCAATTGATAAATTACAACGTAGTTTGGAACATTTATATGAGAAAAAAGACCACCATCGTGGAGCTTTACCAGAATATGTTGATGTCGATGATGATATAAAAGTAGATGATGAGGCGTAGTGAGCGCGTTTAAAAAAAGCCCAGTATTGGGCTTTTTTTATGCCTGTATCAAATTTATACATGATTTTTAGGTCGTTTTATAAAATCCCGATGGGATATTCGGCATAATAGGCGAATTAAATACTTTGTGAGAATTGGTCATGTTAAGCAATCAGCAACAGGCCTTGGTGCAAGCCATACAGCAACTCGATTTAGACCAAGTGCAAGCATTACTTGCTGAAGGACTTGACCCAAACTTTATTGATCCAGAACAAGGACCACCTGTTTCAGTTCTTTGTGATGGTTTGTTTGCGTGGTGGGAAAAAATTTGTGAGGCTTATGAAGCTGGCAAGCCATTAAGTGAAGATGAAAAACAACAAGAACTTCACGTTTATCTTGCTATTTTAGACGCATTAATTCAAGCCAAAGCAAATCTACATTTGTGGGATGCTGAAGAATTTTATGGTCCGCTTTGGGATGCTGCAAGCTCGGCATGTGTCCCTGTGGTACAGCGTTTACTAGACGAAAAAGTTGATCCAAATACACGTGATGAAGAAGGACTAACGATTTTATCTTCGATTAGCCAATTATTCTTTGATTGTGATTTTGATGAAATTGATTGGTCAGAATCGCTGAAAGAAGAGCGCGAGACACTCGAATTATTGCGTCAGCATGGCGCTAAAATGTCAAAAGAGCTAACAGCATAAGTTTAGCGAAAACAAGGAAAAGGGGTTCATCATGAAGAAGCTTAATGCTTTAACTTTTGTGGCTGCGTCAATGCTAGCAAGCACGACTTTTGCGGCAGAATTTTCATTTGATCGTCCTGGTGCAGGGATCGGAACAGGGATTACACCTGTTGGTCAACTTGCTTGGGAACAGGGCTTACCAACAGTAAGTTACCAAGAACAAAATATTGAAGGTGTAAAAGATAAAACTTTAACCCTAAATGGCGATATGTTGTTGCGTACAGGTTTAGCAAATGGTCTAGAACTGCAATTGGGTTGGCAAGGTCCAGTATGGCAACAACACAAGCGAGCTGGATTTAAAACTGAAACTGATGGTTTAGGCGATGTCAGTATTGGTTTAAAGAAAGCGATTGATCTGAAAGATGATCGTTTATCGATGGCGGTGTTAGCTGAAGCGATTATTGCAACGGGTAATGATGAATTCACAGCACATGATGATATTTATAGCTTAACTTCAGCTGTTGCCTATGAGTTCAGTGATTTAATCGGTACGTCAATTACCATGCGCTATGAAGCACAAAATAGTAATTGGGCAGTGACAGCGATTCCAACCATTGATTATAAAATTGCAGGTAAATTATCAGGATATTCTGAGTTTATTTATCGCAAAGCAGAGAGCCAAGACTATCAATATGGTTTAGGGACTGGACTGGTTTATGCCATCAATGATCGTGCACAGCTTGATGCAAGTGTGGGTGTTGATTTAGATGGTGATGTGCGAAGTTATAACGGTGGTTTAGGCGTATCCGTTTTATTCTGATAGATGATCTCTCAAATGCTCTATGTTGAACTGCCATTCAAGAAATCGGGCATTTGAGAGAACATAGAGAGATGATATGAAAATGAATGTTCGGGGTGAGGCTAGTGTCTCGCTGATCCAATACTTTTTGGGTACATTATTGCTGTTATGTGGGTCTTTAACCTACGCCCAAGAAAATTCAGCAGCACCATTACTAAGCCCTGAAGAGGCATTTACATTTTCAGTTGAATCGACACAAACCGATCAAGCACGATTACGTTGGGAAATTCAGCCAAACTATTATTTATATCAACATAAATTTGAAGTTCAGCAAGGCAATCAAGCTGTTGCGTTGGATTTGCCCAAAGCCGTTGAGCAATATGATGAAAACTATGGTCATAGCCAAGTTTATTATCAGCAAGTTGAATTCAATATTCCGACACTAGCATCGCAGCACTACCGTGTCACATGGCAGGGTTGTGCCAAAGATCGAATTTGTTACCCACCTCAAACGATTGACTTTCAAACCGATATTGATGGTTTGGTGAGTATGCAAAATACCACTGCAAACTCTCAAAAGCGTTTTTTAGATGTTGCTCGATCTGCTCAGGCAGCGAATACAAATAACGCAGTATTAAGTGAAACGCCACAAGACCAATCAACGGTAGACAGCAACAATACTGTTATGGCCCAAGATCAGAAATGGTCGAGCACATTAGAACAACATTCTTTAGCTTATAGTTTGGCTTTATTCTTAGGATTAGGGATTTTACTGGCATTCACGCCATGTTCATTGCCGATGTTGCCTATTTTGACATCATTGATCGTGCGTGAACATAAAGGTGTTAAAGCATGGATGATTGCATTGACCTTTGTGATCAGCATGGCGATGGTATATGCGGTACTGGGATTAATCGCATCAGCTGCAGGGTTGAACTTTCAACGGTGGCTTCAACAGCCAGCAACATTAATTGCCTTTAGTTTATTGTTTGTGGTTTTCGCACTCAATTTATTTGGTTTATTTGAAATTAAACTACCACAAAAATGGGTCAATCATCTTGATCGAATGCAATCGGTGCAACAAGGTGGCACCTTAATTGGCGCAAGTGTGATGGGGATGATTTCAGCTTTGTTGGTTGGTCCATGTATGACTGCTCCACTTGCTGGAACGCTACTGTTTATTTCACAGACCCAAAGTCAATGGCAAGGTGCATTACTCTTGTTTACGCTCGGATTTGGGATGGGTATACCTTTGCTTTTGGCGAGTGTACTTGGTGCAAAAGCACTTCCTAAAGCGGGAGAATGGATGCATCAAATCAAGGTGATTTTTGCCTTTTTGATGTTAGCGCTCAGTTTGTATTTTATTCGACCACTTTTGCCTGAATTGGCGATGCAGATTCTCAGTCTATTATTAGGTCTTGGATTTATTGTTTTTGCAGCGTATCGACTCTTTGTGAAGACGAGCCAATTAAAATGGCTATACGCATTATTGTTATTGGTTGTTGTTCCTTTTTTGGCATTTAATCAATATCAGCATGTACAGAATTTGACAACGCAACAAGCTGATCAACTTGCTACTTGGCATATTGCACGAACAGCAGATGAGTTTGAACAACTTCTTGCAACTGCGCCGAAAGATCAAATGATCGTGGTTGATGTGTATGCAGACTGGTGTGTAGCATGCCAACCGATTGAGCATCGGATTTTAAAAGACTCAGAGGTCCAAAATGCTTTGGCTCCTTATTATTTGATCAAGCTTGACCTCAGTCAGTATGATCTATCGCATCAGAACTTACTCAATCAATGGGACATATTAGGTCCGCCAACTTATTTATTCTTAGATCAACAAAAGAAAGAAATACGTGCTTTACGTTTGACGGGTGCATTCCAGAAATCTGAACTAATACAACAACTCGCTGCATTAAAAGAGAAATCATTATGAGTTATCAACTGTTCATCGGAAATAAAAATTACTCCACATGGTCGATGCGTCCGTGGATTTTGTTAAAACAGGCGGGTATTGCATTTCAAGAACATTGGATTCAGTTTGATAGTTTTGAGCCAGATAGCCAGTTTAAAACTGAAATTTTAAAACTTAATCCAACAGGAAAAGTACCTGCTTTAGTTGATGAGGATATTATTGTTTGGGATAGTCTAGCGATTGCAGAATATATTGCTGAACAACATCCTGATAAAAATTTATTACCTCAAGATAAAAAGTTACGTGCCCGCGCACGTTGTATTAGTGCAGAAATGCATAGTGGTTTTCAGAATTTACGCAATCTTTGTCCGATGAATGTTGAAGCGGATTTATCACATATAGGAAAACAGCTTTGGGCTGAGCATGAGCAACTGCGTAATGAAGTCGCACGTATTGATCAAATTTGGTCAGAGCGACCAAGCGAAGATCAGTTTTTGTGTGGTGAGTTTAGTATTGCCGATGCATTTTATGCACCAGTGGTAATGCGTTTTGAATGTTTTGACCTACCTATTTCAGCATCAGGCAAAAGCTATATAGACAAGATTTTGTCTTTACCATCGGTTCAACAGTGGATTACGGAAGCAAAACAAGAGCAAATGTTTGTACCATTTGATGAGCCATATCGTCAGACTCGAGATGAATATTTAAAGAAATAGACAAAAAGTAAAAGAGGGAATTTCCCTCTTTTATTGATCAACCCACCAGCTCACTAAATACTTTGACTTGGTTGCGCCCATTTGCTTTGACTGCATACAATGCTTTGTCAGCTTGACTAATAATTAAGTGTGACTCACTGGCATTTTGTGAGCTGCTAATTCCAAAACTAGCACTAACCGAAAATTCTTGATGATCTTCAGAAATAAAACTTAATTGTGAAATCGCAATTCGACAACGTTCAGCAATACTTTTTGCTTGTGTTGTACTGGTGTTGGGAAGCAAAATAATAAATTCCTCGCCCCCAAAGCGACCAATCATGTCTTGATCACGTAGATTTTCAGTTAAGCATTTCGCGACATTTACTAATACTTCGTCCCCTAAACTATGTCCAAAGTGATCATTAATATTTTTGAAATGATCAAGGTCGAGCAAAATCACAGAATACAACTGATCGGCTTGTTGATTGAGCTTCTCTAGCTGATTACTAATGCTTCTACGATTCATGACATTGGTTAAAGGATCGAGGCGGCTCAGAGCTTGAATGGCAGTTTCACGAGTACGCCATTGTTGCAGTAAAATTTCAAACAAATACAAACAAGCCAATAGAATTGGGAGCAGGAAGAAGAACATACTGCCAACCCAGAAAGGGTGCATTTCCGCTTGATTTAAGATCTCAGGATTAAATATTGGCGCATACTGAAGGATGCCATACATACTGAGGAAATTACAAAAGAGCAGAGCAATAGTCGCGGGAATCAATGCGCAGTAGATCATACGACGATCAAACAAGATGAGACCGACACCGACTACACTAGCGTATGTCACCATGGTCGCAGGGCTAAAACTGCCGATCAGATAGCCTGTATGGCAAAGCAATACCGTAACAATCTGTACACTCAAAATAGGAATAATTTCCTGAACCCACACTCGATCTTTGTAAAAATAACAAGCAATAATCAAGCTGAGAAAAACGATCAGCATGATCAAGTTGGTGAGTAGTTTTGAGCGAACGAGTGGTAAATTCACCCATTGCCATGTACTAGGATTCAGCAAGACAAAACTGTCCCACAAAATTCCAAACAAGCTCATCAGTGCAGTGAGTATTAGCAACAAAATACTTTTTTTCAGCATGTCCCAATTGATAAGCGGTTCATGCTCCCAAAGTTGTGAGAAATTCCATTTTTCACGTTTTGCTAAACTCTTAAAGTGAACCTTCATGATTGACATGCATCCTTTATGCAATGAGATTCCTAAGAACGGTTATAAGTGTAAATTTGTGATCAAAAAAATTGAAAAACGATTATTGAAATTACAATAGCATCTTTAGATTGAGAAAAAAGTCTAGCTCTCGGTTTTTAATGTTAAATCGCAAGGGAAAATTTTTTGGAAAAAGACTTGGTTATCTAAATAATCGATCAAATTTTAACTATTATGACAAAAATAAATTAAGAGTGACAATGGTCAGCCATTGCTGACCATTTTTTTCATTTGGAGAAAATGAGTTAATTTCGATCTAAGGAATGAGCAAACTCAGCAATATCCGCTAGTGCTTGTTTCGCTTCAGGGAACCATGCATTAAACATTTGGAAGTTATGCCACATACCTGTGTAAAGTTTGAAGTTCACTTTGACATTGGCTTTTTCCGCCTTTTCTCTAAAGCGTTTTGAATCATCCAATAGGATTTCCTTAGAGCCGACTTGAACCAACGTTGGCGGTAAACCTTTTAGATCATCAAATAAAGGAGATACCCGAGGATCATCCGCTTGAATCCCATCTTTCAAATAATGATTGATTCCTGCTTGTAATGCTTCAATCGAAAGTAAAGCATCATGCTTCTGATTGAAACGTAATGATTCACTAGTGAGTGTCAGATCTAAATATGGTGACATTAAAATCATACCACTTGGCATCAGTTCAGGTTGTTGCTTCAAGCGTAAGCAAAGCGCCAATGCAAGGTTAGCCCCACACGAGTCGCCAGAGACAATAATATCTTTGGGTTTAATTCCTTGTACCAGTAGTGCTTGGTATACATCAAAAATTGCATCTATCGCCTCTGGAAATGGATGTTCAGGTGCGAGTGGATAATCTACATGGATCACCTGCATTTGAGTACGAGCTGAGATGTCAGTCATTAACGCACGATGTGTGTTTAGGCTACCTAAGAAAAAGGCACCCCCATGAATATGAAAGATCAGTTGGGTTGCAGAAGCTTGAGCTTTGATTTCTTCACCGCGAACACCCGCCAAACGTAGTGGTCGAATTTGTACTGTTGGATTCTGAGGAAACAAGCGACAAAGTTGATCTAAAACAGGTCGTAACGCATTCGGTGCTAAATTAAACTGACTGGGTGTGCGAATAGTCGCTTTTAGTAACGATTCAGTAAAATAATATTTCCAAACAGTACCAAATTTCATAATTTTTCCATATTGTTAGGTCAGTATATAACTAAGAGAATTTTGACTCGTGTGCCTTGCGCTGTCATTACTGCAATGTTTTGTTGTTGGTCAGGCTATACCCAATAGTCATAATCAAGAATTGCAATATTGATAGAAATACTCAATACTCTTAATCTTGAAAAGACCCCTTAAGGATATTACAAAAATGAAGAAAATTGCTTTAGCATTTGGATTGCTCGGTTTAACAACTTTTGCCAATGCTGCAGATGCATTAAATGGCTCAGTATGGCAAACCATTGATGATGAAACTAAACAACCTAAAGCGATTGTGAAGTTTACAGAGCAAAAAGACGGCACGCTCAATGCATCAATTCAAAAATATTTAGTGGCTGGTCAGGAAAATGCCTGCACTAAATGTGAAGGTACTTTTAAAAATAAACCGCTGAAAGGCGTGACAATTGTTCACGGTCTTAAAAATGCAGGCGGTACAAATTATGATGGCGGTTCTATCATTGATCCTAAAAATGGTAAAACTTATAAATTGAAAGCTGAAATCATCGATGGTGGTAAAAAGCTTAAATTACGTGGCTACATCGGCGTTGCAGCATTAGGTCGTAACCAAACTTGGATTCGTACCAACTAAACCGAATTCGATATAAAAAACCGAGTGTAAATCCACTCGGTTTTTTATTGTTTGCTTATTTTAAGCCGATAAATTTTCATAAGCCGCTTCATCAAAACCGATCACATAACCTTGAGGAGTTTGTAAAACTGGGCGTTTAATCAAGCTCGGTTGTGCGATCAATGTTTCAATCAGATTTGATTCGTTACTAGTCGCATGATTTTGTTCCGCTTCGCTGAGTTTGCGCCATGTGGTGCCTTTTTTATTTAATACTTTGTCTGCGCCAATCTCTTTCAGCCAGACTGTTAAAGTTTCAGCATCAATACCTTGTTTTTTATAATCATGAAATTCGTAAGCAATTCCTTTGGCAGTTAAAGCATCGAAAGCTTTTTTCATTGAATTGCAATTTTTAATACCGTAAATTTTAAACATACTGAAAAACCATATAGATTGATGAAAAGATTTATTCGAAAGCCTAACGTAAAAACTGACTCAGTTGCCAATCGATATTGTTTATAAAGTTGATTGAGCGTTTTTTAAAAGATGGGCGATTGATTAAATTGTTCTTATATATTGAGCATAAAAGCTAAAGACAGCGTCAAGAAAAAAATCGAATATCTAAAAAAGAGAAAACCCGCATCTAATCATCCTGATCATGCGGGTCTCATTTCAACGTCCAATGTCTCATCCTTGCAAATAAACTTAAACTAAGTTTATTTTATCTTCCTACGGCGTCCTATCCCTTCTGGTCATCCTGACCGCTTCCCTGTGCCGTGGTGCTATAATGCCGTTACAGGGGATAAATAAAAATACACAAAAAACGACACGGTATGTAAGCTAAAGAAGCGGTCAAAGTGAACACTTGTTCACTTATTCGTTTATTTTGTAGTCGATGATCACAGGGGCATGGTCGCTAAACCATTGTTCTTTATAGACCCATGCATTGGTTGTACGTGCTTTCCAGTCTGGAGAGCAAGCTTGATAGTCGATGCGCCAACCGACATTTTTCGCACGGGCTTGACCGCGATTTGACCACCATGAATATAATTCTGCTTCTTGGCGGACTTCACGGAAAGTATCCACATAGCCCAAATCATCATAAATGTGATCAAGCCATGCTCGTTCATGTGGTAAGCAGCCTGATGATTTTTGATTGCCTGACCAGTTTTTAATATCAATACGTTTATGCACGATATTATAGTCACCACAGACGATGATCGATTTATTTTCATCTCGCCATTGTTTTAAAATCTTGGCGTATTCTAGTAAAAATAAATCTTTACGTGCTTGTGCATCTTCACCACTTGAACCTGATGGTAAGTATAGAGAAGCAATATGAACAGGATGTGACAGTCCTAAATCAAACTCCGCCGTGATAAAACGCCCTTGCGAGTCAGCAAGTTCAAAGCCAAGTCCATTTTTCACCGTAATAAATGGCAAACGACTATAAATTGCTGTACCTGCATAGCCTGCACGTTCAGCTGGAAATAAGTGCGTATACCAACCCTCAGGTTTGAATTTATCAGTCCATTGTTCATGGGTGATGCGGCTTTCTTGCATACATACGACATCCGCATCGGACTGTTCTAACCATTCGAGTAGACCTTTGGTTACTGATGAACGTAGCCCATTTACGTTAATTGAGACGACTCGAAGAATTTTTACATCACTTGGATAGCTATCCTTTGGTATCATGCGTATGTTTAACCTCAATTGATGAATTTGGAGCACCTTATGACAACGCCTGTGTCATTTAATCCGCAAGCTTTTATTGAACTCGCATTATCACGTGGTGTGCTTAAATTTGGTGAGTTTACCTTAAAATCAGGTCGTGTCAGTCCTTATTTCTTTAACGCAGGTTTGTTAAATGATGGTGAAGCACTCTCTCTTTTAGCACAAGGCTATGCAGATAAATTGGTTCAGTGTGACAATGTCGGTTTGATTTTTGGTCCTGCGTACAAAGGTATTCCTTTTGTAGCAGCAACTGCGGTGGCCTTGTCTCAAATACATGGCAAGAGCGTTCCTTGGGGTTTTAACCGTAAAGAAGCTAAAGATCATGGTGAAGGTGGTGTGTTGGTTGGTGCATCGGTTGCAGGTCAAAAAGTCTGGATCATTGATGATGTGATCACTGCGGGGACTGCGATTCGTGAAGTTGTGACTATCTTAAAAAATGCTGGTGCAACGATTGCGGGGGTATTGGTTGCATTAGATCGTCAAGAACGTGGTCAAGGTGAACTTTCTGCGATTCAGGAAGTACAAAAAGAACTCGAAATCCCAGTGCATGCTTTAATCACAATGAAAGATTTGATGGATTATTTGGATGCCAAAGGCGAGAAAGAAGCATTGGCAAATATGCAGGCTTATCGTGAAAAATATGGCATCTAAGTTTTAGATAGAGAAAGGAAGCTGATGCTTCCTTTTTATTGAGTTTAATTCATCAATTATTGGAAATAATGATTGAAAAATAAGCGTGGAACGTGAAAAATCATATAAAAGCCGTTTCAGTATGCTGAACCCTAGAACGACCTAATTTAAGATATTGATATTTATGTTAAAATCTCAAGTATTTCGCATAAGGTGTATTATGTTAATTTTAGAAAAATTAATAAATAATCTCTAAAAAGAAAGATTAATTTTGTCTTTCATTCTCAAATAGATTTGATATAGTAAAATTTATAATGAATAATCCATTTTATGGATAAAATGTCCATAGAAATTAGGTTTTATATATGATTATTGACTTCACAGTAGAAAATTTTCTATCTTTTAGAGAACAACAAACATTAAGTTTTATTGCTGACAATAAGAATTTAGCCCATAGTAACCACTTATTAGATACACCTATTAAGGATCTTAAACTTTTAAAAGTGGCGGTCATCTATGGCCCTAATGCGTCAGGAAAATCTAATTTTTTATCAGCTCTACATCGTTTAAAAAAATTAGTTGTAAATTCTGTTAGTCATTCACCAAATGATGAAACTAAAATTTTGCCATTCAAGTTAGATAAAGAAAGTCGTATTACTCCTTCTACTTTTGAGCTTAATTTTTTATGTAATGGCATCAGATATAATTACTTGATTGAACTAGATTCACAGAGAGTCTATTTTGAGCATCTTTCTTATTATCCAAAGAAATACAAAAAGAATATTTTTACACGACAATTAGACGATACAAAAGAATATTTTTATAGCTTTGGTGATGATTTAAAACCTAAAAGAATTTATGAAGATATCGCAATCAGAACTTCCGAAAATGTTTTATTTTTATCAAAAGCAGTTCAAGATAATAGTAAGTTTTTAAAACCAATTTATGATTGGTTTGATCAAGTACTTGTAGAGCAAACTTCATTAGAAGACGCTGCAAAAAAAATCTATAGTGATGATACTTTCAAAAACCAGTTTCTAAATTTTATTAGTAAACAGGATATAGACATTGTTAATGTTAATGTTGATCCCTCATCATTAGCTGAAAAAATTCTTAAAAGTGATAAAAATATTCCTCCAGAAATGAAGGAGAAAATTATGAGTAATTTCAAAGATGAGATGGTTTATGATATCCAAACTGTCCATAAGGACATTGATGGTGATTTAGTACCTTTCGAATTTGGATTAGAGTCTAATGGCACTCATAAATTATTTGCTTTATCTCCACTTGTTGTAAAAAATTCAGAAGAACCCACTAAGACATTTTACGTAGATGAACTTAGTTCTGCATTACACCCTCTTCTTGTAAGAAATTTTTTAAAAACTTTTCATGAGAATGATAACCAAATGATTTGTGTCACTCACGACACTCACTTAATTGATCCTGATTTCTTAAGAAAAGATCAAATCTACTTTGTAGAAAAAGATAACGATCAAGCTTCATCTCTTTATTCTTTATTAGAATTTAACCCAAGAAATGATCGCGAAAACTGGGAGTTACGTTATTTATCAGGAAGGTATGGTGCAACACCATTTTTAAAATAATTGTACATAGAGATTTTTAATGGGTACTGATGATATAGCGAAGAAGAGAATTGCAGCCAGTCGCAAAGCAAAAGAAGATCGTAAACTTGCAAAACGTTCAGCCGGTAATCGTAGTCTTATTCCTAAAGTCCTAATACTTACAGAGGGCGATTCAGAAGAAATATATTTTCAGAAACTAATTGAAAATATGTCGTTACCTACTGTTTTTTCTGAAAAAAGCTCATGTACGGATAGTGTAGGTATTGTTAGTGAGGCTGTGAAATTAGCAAAAGCGGAAGAAAGAAAAGGGAATGCTTATACATATATATTCTGCATATTTGATTTGGATACGGTAAAAAATAAAAAGTTCCTTGATGTGATAAGTAACTACAAATCAAAGGAAACTAGAATTTTTCCAATATATTCTTTTCCTTGTATCGAAGTCTTTTTTTCTCTTCATTTTGAAATATGCACGAAGCCTTTTCATGTTACAGGTAATAAATCTATTGGAGATACTGTAAAAGACTACTTTAGGCAAAAATTTGACAATGAATATTCTGAGACGAATAAAGAAAGCATTGAAAAACTAACTTATGAATATAAGAGAGCTATATATCACTCTACAAAGCTAATAGAGCAACAGGTTTCTGTTGACTCTATTAATCCTATAAGTACAGTCCATAAACTACTCATATTATTAGAATCAATATTTTGCAAAAATAGTTCTTATATATTTGAGAGAGATATAGAAGACTTCATTGAATCAAAAATCTAAATCAGAAGGCACCTACCTAGGTGCTTTCTCATTTAACATAAAATCTCTAATGCGAATCACTTCTCCTCACACTTCTTACATTCCAACATCACCCCTAACTTTTCCTTACGCCCTTGCTCCGTCAACACCCAAGGGCGATTTTGCCACGGTGGATCATGGCGCACATGCTGCGTATGACCACAAGCTAGATCAGCAACCCAATGATTTTCTTCATCGATATGAAAACCAACAATAGCTTGCTGCATTTATTCACTCAAACTTTCGAGTTTAGAATCCTCTAAACCCTTTAAAAAACGATGGCATAGATTATGAATTGCCACCAAATCATTGGGATCGAGACCCAATGAGCAGGCGAGTTTAAAAGGAATTAAGGTAATTTGATCTTTTGCAGCAAGTGCTTTTTCTAGCAAGATTACCTTTTTCATACGCTCATCTTCTTTTACCGCAACGCGCTTTAAAAATTGCTTTTCTTCAAGTTTTTTAATAATTGGCGTCAGCGTGCCTGAATCAAAAAAGGTCTTTTGTCCAATTTCAGACAACGTCACATTGTCCTTTTCATACAAAGCCAACAGTACGATAAATTGCGGATAGGTTAGGTCGTATTCCTGAAGTAAGGGACGATATTGACGAATCATTGCATTGGTCGCGGAATACATTGCAAAACACACTTGATTATCCAAGTAAGAAAATTCAGTCATGCTTTACTCCCCAAGGTCACCTTTGCTAGCTCACAGTATAGATTGGTTAATAAGAAAAGTATATTGCGCATAATTAACTTGTATGCAAGATAATTGTGTGCAATATTAATTCGCATAGCTGAACAAATAGACAAAGCTATTAAGCAAATAAGATGGATTGAATCAGAGCGAGATGTTGTATGACCACAATTTATGATTTTCAGGCTGAACTTTTAGAAGGTGAGCAAAAGAACCTTGCAGACTATCAAGGCAAAGTTTTATTGGTAGTGAACACTGCAAGTCAATGTGGCTTAACCCCACAATTTGAAGGGCTTGAGAAGCTATATCAAGACTATCAACAACAAGGTTTGGTGATTTTAGGTTTTCCATGTAATCAGTTTGCAAACCAAGACCCATCAAGCAATGAAGAAATTGGCAGCTTCTGTCAGCGCAACTATGGTGTGTCATTTCCTATGTTTGCCAAAGTCGATGTGAATGGTTCAAATGCACATCCGATTTATAAATACCTCACCTCAGAAGCCAAAGGTATTTTAGGTAGTGAAAGCATCAAATGGAATTTCACCAAGTTTTTGATTAATCAAAATGGCGAAGTGATTAAACGTTATTCTCCAACGACCAAACCTGAAAAAATTGGCAAAGATATTCAGAAACTTTTGGCTTAATTTGATGCTGAAAGCGAATGCTGCACGAATTACTGGCAATGAAATCATTTGCCAGTAATTTTATAATTTTTATCACTCAGAAAATCGTCTATTTAAATAAATAGAATCTAGTGATCTGAATAAATTAGAATTTTTTAGATTTAAGAATTACATAACTTGTTTAAACATCATCACTAAACTTCGCTATACTTTTTGCCAAGATTAAAAATACGAGCGTCAAATTATGCGTGTACTTGTAGTGATGGACCCAATCGAAACGGTAAATCTTAAGAAAGATTCCACGATGGCAATGTTATGGGCGGCAAGTCGTCGTGGGCATGAATTGGGTTATGCATTACAACACGATTTATATATTGATCAAGGTAAAGCATTTGGTCTGATTGCACCGCTTAAAGTCTTTGAAGATTATGATCATTATTATGAGTTGGGTGACAAGCGCAAAGAGTCATTGGCTGACTACGATGTGGTGTTGATGCGCAAAGACCCGCCATTTGACATGAATTTTGTCTATACCACTTATATTTTGGAACAAGCAGAACGTGAAGGCGCGTGGATTATTAACAAACCCCAATCCTTACGCGACTGCAATGAAAAATTATTTGCAACTCAATTCCCAGAACTTCAAGTGCCCACTTTAGTGACTTCACAACAAAGCCTGATTCGTGAATTTATTAAAGAACATGGCGATGTGATCGTAAAACCACTCGATGGAATGGGTGGAATGGGGATTTTCCGTTTATATCAAGATGGCGTAAATATCGGTTCAACTCTAGAAATGCTCACCGAAATGGGCACACGTCCAATCATGGCGCAACGTTATATTCCTGAAATCGTCGAAGGAGATAAGCGTATTTTGATGGTGAACGGTGAACCTGTACCTTATTGTTTGGCACGTATTCCACAAAATGGCGAAGTGCGTGGTAACTTGGCTGCGGGTGGTCTAGGTCAGGCGCGTCCACTCACTGAAAATGATAAAATGATCGCAGCAAAAGTGGGTCCTTTCCTGCGTGAAAAAGGCTTAGTTTTTGTCGGTCTTGATGTGATTGGTAATTATGTGACAGAGATTAATGTCACGAGCCCAACCTGTATCCGTGAGATTGATGCACAATTTGGGACGTCGATTGCAGACGATCTATTCAATGTCTTAGAAGCAGGCCGTTCAAATTAATTGAGCTGTTAGATTTTGACCCAAATGCCCATTTGTTTTTTGCGAAAATTAACATACGAATGGGCATTTAGATGTCGACAGAACCATGTTTTTAGCAAACAATTGAAAAAAGCTACGCTTTCTGTTGTAAACAGGTGAAATTCGCTTTTCGTGAATGAAGCTTTAGGATTAAAATAACTCCCGAAAACAATAGACGATAACCTTCTTTTTTGAGTTGAAGAATTAGACCGTGACCAATTCGCCACAGAACAAACCCAAACATGTCATGATGATGGCCGCTGGTACAGGTGGACATGTCTTTCCAGCACTTGCAGTTGCGAAACAACTTCAACAAGAAGGTTGCCAAGTCTCATGGTTAGCGACACCATCGGGTATGGAAAATCGCTTACTTAAAGATCAAAATATTCCAATCTATCAAATTGATATTCAAGGTGTACGCGGTAATGGTTTAGTCCGTAAACTCAGCGCACCTTTTAAAATCTTAAAAGCGACCTTAAGCGCTATGCGCTACATGAAACAGTTGAAAGTTGATGTAGTTGCAGGCTTTGGTGGTTATGTCGCAGGACCAGGTGGTTTAGCTGCACGTTTACTTGGTATTCCTGTATTAATTCATGAGCAAAATGCGATTGCAGGATTTACCAACACCCAATTGGCTCGTATTGCCAAAACCGTGTGTCAGGCATTTCCAAATACTTTCCCAAACAGTGATAAAGTCGTCACCACAGGCAATCCTGTACGTGCGGAAATTAGTTCGATTTTGAATCCTTCTTGGCGTTATCAAACCCGAGAGCAGGAGCATCAACCGATTAGCATCTTGATTGTGGGAGGGTCATTGGGGGCACAAGCGTTGAATGAGCGCTTACCCGCAGCATTGAAAAAAATAAATGCGCCTCTCAATGTATTCCATCAATGTGGTCAGAACCAACAGGATGTCACGCTTGAGCGTTATCAAGATGCGCCAGCGACATTAAAAGTTGATGTTCAGCCATTCATTCATGATATGGCAAAGGCGTATAGTGAAGCAGATTTGATTATCTGTCGTGCGGGTGCGTTAACCGTCACCGAGGTTGCGACAGCAGGGGTTGCTGCAGTTTTTGTTCCACTACCGATCGCTGTAGATGATCACCAAACTGCAAATGCGAAGTTTTTAGCAAATGTTGGTGCGGCTAAGATTTGTCAACAAGCAGAAATGACACCTGATGTGTTAGATAAACTGCTAAGTAGCTTGATCAATCGTCAGTTACTTTCTGAAATGGCAGTTAAAGCACGTCAACAAGCACAACCAAATGCTACACAGCATGTGGTTGATCTGATTAAAAAATTGTAATTCGAGTCCATCTATGTCACCTACAAATCCAAACCAAGCCAAAAAGCTAATCAAAGTGCCTGAAATGCGCCGTATTAAAAACATCCACTTTGTTGGTATTGGTGGTGCGGGGATGTGCGGTATCGCTGAGGTATTAGCCAACCAAGGTTATAAAATTTCGGGTTCAGACATTAAAGCCTCAAAAACCACAGCGCAACTCGAAGCGAATGGCGTTAAAGTCTTTATTGGACATAGCGCTGACAATATTAAAAATGCCAACGTCCTTGTTGTTTCAACAGCGATTGATCCTGAAAATCCAGAGATTAAAGCCGCGATTGAACAACGCACACCGATTGTACGCCGTGCTGAAATGCTTGGTGAGTTGATGCGTTATCGTCATGGTATTGCAGTTGCAGGTACACATGGTAAAACTACAACGACTAGTTTATTAACAACGATGTTGGCGGAAGAAAATCTTGACCCGACATACGTGATTGGTGGATTGCTGAATAGTACAGGGGTAAATGCGGCATTGGGTGAAAGCCGTTTTATCGTGGCAGAAGCGGATGAGTCAGATGCTTCATTCTTATATTTGCAGCCAATGGCCGCGATTGTGACCAACATCGATGCCGATCATATGGACACTTATGAAGGTAGTTTCGATAAATTAAAAGATACCTTTATTCAATTCCTACATAACTTGCCGTTCTATGGCTTGGCTGTGGTATGTGGTGATGATGCCAATATTCGCGAAATTTTACCGCGTGTTGGGCGTCCAGTACTGACCTATGGTTTTAATGAAGATAATGATGTACGTGCCGTTGACGTTGAACAAGATGGTATGCGCTCACATTTCACTGTATTGCGTAAAGATCGTGAGCCATTACGTGTCACGATTAACCAACCAGGTTTACACAATGTCCTAAATGCGCTTGCGGCGATTGGTGTTGCGACAGATGAAGGTGTTTCTGATGGTGCGATTTGTCGTGCTTTAGAAGGCTTTAGCGGTGTTGGTCGTCGTTTCCAAGTTCAAGGTGAATTTGAGGTTGGTGAAGGCACTGTTAAACTCGTTGATGATTATGGCCACCATCCAAAAGAAGTTGAAGCAACGATTAAGGCAGCGCGTGCCAGTCATCCAGATCGCCGTTTAGTCATGATGTTCCAACCACATCGTTTTAGTCGTACTCGTGATTGCTTTGATGACTTCGTGGATGTTCTTTCGCAAGTTGATCAACTTTTATTGTTAGAAGTTTATCCAGCGGGTGAAAAGCCGATTGTGGGTGCAGACAGCCGTGCTCTTGCGCGTAGTATTCGTTTGCGTGGTCAGGTTGAGCCGATTTTAGTTGATCCTGTTGAAGGAAATTTACCAAACGTTTTGCAAAAAGTGTTACAACCGAATGACCTGTTATTAACACAAGGTGCGGGTAACGTCGGTGCAATTTCGGTAGAATTGGCTCAGCATCGCTTGTATGCCCAGTAGTTTTAGAAAATTCCTCCCAACCTTCTTTTAACAAAGGGCGGAGTTCCCCTCTTTCATAAAGATGGGGCGGGAAGATTTAGAGAATTTAGAAAAGTTTTAAGGATATAAACGTGTCAAATGCTGCAAAATTCGGCAAAGTTGCTGTGTTATTTGGTGGGAAGTCGGCTGAGCGTGCTGTGTCATTAGACAGTGGTCAAGCTGTATTAGAGGCTTTATTGCGTTCAGGTGTACAAGCAGAAGCATTTGATCCACAAGAAAAAAGCGTAACTGAGCTTGTTGCCTATGATCGTGCATTTATTGTATTGCACGGTCGTGGTGGTGAAGACGGACAAATTCAAGGTGTGCTTGAGTGGTTAAATATTCCATATACAGGAACGGGCGTTCAAGGCTCTGCGATTGGTATGGATAAAGTCAAAACCAAACAAATTTGGCAGGGTAGTGATTTGCCAACAGCTCCATACCGCATTATTACAAAAGATTCTGATTTGAACTCAGTTATAGCTGATCTAGGCTTGCCCGTGATCATCAAGCCTGTACATGAAGGTTCGAGTGTCGGGATGAGTAAAGTTGAAAAAGCAGAAGATTTTGCTGCGGCAATCGAGAAAGCGACTCAACATGATGCAGTGGTCATGGCTGAAAAATGGATTACGGGTCGTGAATTCACGATTTCTTTCCTGAATGGTCAACCGTTGCCAGTTATTCGTTTGCAACCCCCAGCTGATGTCGCATTTTATGACTATGAAGCGAAGTACCAACGCGATGATGTGCAATATGGTATTCCATGTGGTTTGAGTGAAACTGAAGAAAAGTCTTTGCAAGCGCTATGCTTACGTGCATTTCAAGCAGTAGGTGCAGAAGGTTGGGGACGTATTGATGCGATGCAAGATGAGCAAGGTAATTTCTGGTTGTTAGAGGTAAATACTGTACCTGGTATGACCAGCCACTCGCTTGTACCTAAAGCTGCACAAGCGGTCGGTTATAGTTTTGATGAGCTTTGCCTAGCAATTTTAGAGCAAACTTTAGCAAAGTCGGCTTAATTATTCATGGCTCAACTTCCTGCATCAATGCGTCGTAAAACACGACCTGCCATCAGCTCTATTCATGAGAAACCGCCTTCGCCTAAACAAAAAATGGTGAACGCGGGTGGTTGGCTGCTTCTTGTTGTTGCATTTGCCGTGCTTGCAGTTGGTCTTTATGGCTTATATAAAGTCATGACAGATGCAACTGTGGCACAATTGCAGGTGGTGGGTACTCAATCAGAAGTTGAGAACCAACAGTTGGTTCAACATCTCAATCCTATAATTAAAGATAATTATTTCACTTCAGATTTAGAATTAATTCGTGATCAGGCGTTACAAGTCTCATGGGTTGATCGGGTGGTAGTTTCACGAGCTTGGCCAAATGCAATTCGTGTGCGGGTGATGCCGCGACATGCGATTGCACGTTGGGGAACAGGGCGCTTGCTCAGTGATAATGGCGATGTATTTAGCGAAGCTGTGCCAAAGGTACATCCAAACTTGCCGCTTTTGCATGGTCCAGTCAGCCAATCCAAAATGATGATGCGTCGCTATAATGAAATTAATCAGTTGTTTTATCCTGCAAATTTGCGGTTAAAAGAGCTTTATTTAACAGAGCGTATGACATGGTTCATGCAGTTTGACTCAGGTTTACGTATTATTGTTGACCAAGATCAAACCATGAATAAGTTACAACGCTTGAGCCAATTGGCACAAACGGATTTAAAACCTGTATGGTCAAAAATCTCGGCGATTGATTTACGTTACCGAAATGGTTTAGCCATTCAGTGGAAAAATGCAATGCCGCCAAAGATTGTCAATGGTCAATTAGTTGTAACGATTGATGACACAAACCTTGCGGGTGCAATTCAGGCAAAGCCATAATACGTGGCTTGAAAATAACAGGCAATTTTGCCCGTATAAACAACAAAAGATATGGTATTGAAGTAATGAGTGAAGCTGTTCCCTCAGTTGTTGCGATTGATATTGGGACTCATAAAGTCTCAGTTTTGATTGGTAAGATCCATGCACCGGATAAAATCCAAGTGATCGGCATGGCAACTGCTCGCAACCGAGGTATGGTTAAAGGCAAGATTGTCAGCTTAGACAAAGTGATTGCTGCCATTAAAAATGCAGTATCCGAAGCAGAAGATATGGCGGAATGTCGTATTCATAGCGCATGGGTGTCGATACCAAGTACTGAATTACAAAGTTTTTATGCTTCAGGTCGCACTCCTGTCGCAAATCATGATCATATTATTACGACAAATGAAGTAGTTAGAGCGTTAGAGTTGGCTAAAGCGAGCCATGTGACCCCTGATTATTATTTGGCAAGTGCTGTGCCTTTAGGCTTTGAGTTAGGTGACTCTGCTGAATGGGTACAAAATCCTGTGAATATGTCAGCACATAGCATGACAGGACACTATCAGCTGATGATGATGCCGATCAGCACTATGCAAAACCTTGATCGCGCGATGAAAGGTGCGAACATTGGTGTTGAGAAAATGGTGGTATCTTGCCTTGCAACAGCTGAATCGAGCTTGCTGAAAGATGAAAAAGAATATGGTGTTTGTTTAGTTGATATTGGTGCAGGTATTACCAATATTGCGGTTTATTTGGATGGACGTTTGGCATTAGCACGTACTTTACCGCGTGGTGGTGAAAATGTGACACGTGATATTGCAGCAGTTTTACAGACTACAACTGAAGAAGCCGAACGCATCAAAATTTTACATGGTTGTGTCGATATCAGTGTGGTCAAACCAGACCATATGATTCAAGTTCAAGGTATTGATGGTACGCAAACCATTAGTCGTATTGAGCTTGCAGAAATTGTAATTGCACGTTATGAAGAAATCTTTACATCTATCCGTGAAGAGTTAGAGCATAGTGGTGCAATACATGGTTTATATCATGGTGTTGTACTCACAGGTGATGCTTGTCAAATTGAAGGAATGGTGAATTTGGCACGTCGTATGCTTGGTGTATCTGCACACTTGGGTAATCCGCCTTTGCAAGTTTATGCTGAAGATCAGCACTTACCTGCATTGCGTCGTTCAATGTATGCGACAGCGGCAGGGTTGTTGATGTTTAGCCAAAGTGACTTACAAGATGCTGTTGAAGAACCTGAAGAAGCGAATGATCGGAGTTTTATGGATCGTGTCGCAAATGGTTGGAATGCACTCAATAGCAAGCTTAAGGCGATTTTCTAACTTGTAGGTATTTTGGGGAAAAATTGTTAGGAAGTTGTAATAGTAAGTCACTGGACTTGACAAGCTGAGTAATATTGAACAGCATCCTAGGCATCAGTAGTTTTAAAAATCAAGGCAGTAACGGGCTGAAGTAACTGCCATTTATATATTAGGAAATCTAAAGGTCATGGCCTCATTTGAATTTATAGAAGATGAACTAGACGATGGCAACGGTCAAGCCCGTTTCACAGTATTTGGCGTGGGTGGTGGTGGCGGTAACGCTGTTCAACACATGGTGCAGTCAGACATCAAAGGCGTAAAGTTTGTTTGTGCAAACACGGATAAACAAGCCCTAGATAGCATGAATGCTCCATTCAAGATCCAGCTGGGTGAGCAAAGTACTCGTGGTTTAGGTGCAGGTGCAAATCCAGAGGTTGGTCAGATTGCTGCTGAAGAAAGCCGTGAAGTGATTCGTCAACATCTCGAAGGCACGGACATGGTTTTTGTCACTGCAGGTATGGGCGGTGGTACAGGTACAGGTGCAGCACCTGTGGTTGCCGAAGTAGCTAAAGAAATGGGTATTTTGACCGTTGGTGTTGTGACAACCCCTTTTAATTTTGAAGGTCGTCGTCGTCAAAAATCAGCTGAAAAAGGTATTGATGCACTTGAAGCACATGTAGATTCGTTGATTATTATCCCAAATCAACGCTTACTCAGCGTGTATGGTGACATCTCAATGAAAGATGCCTATAAAAAGGCAGACGATGTATTGTTAAATGCTGTTCGCAGTATTTTTGACTTAGTGGTAAATCGTGGTCACATTAACCTAGACTTTGCTGACTTAAAAACTGCGATGAGCACACGTGGTTATGCAATGATGGGTGCTGGTTTGGGACGTGGTGAAGACCGTGCTCGCCAAGCAGCTGAACAAGCAATCCGTAGCCCATTACTCGATAACGTGAATATTATCAATGCTAAAGGTGTATTGATCAATATTACTGGTGGTGATGATATTACCTTACGTGAAACAGAAATTATTACCGATGTGGTCAATCAAATTGTTGATTTGGACGAAGGTGAAATCTTCTACGGTACGGTATTTGATCCTGATGCACGTGATGAACTTCGTGTGACTGTAATTGCAACTGGTCTGACTCGTAATGCGAGCGAAGTTGAGGCGAAGAAGCGCGTTACGACAACGCATCATGCCACAGCACATACAGCCCAACAATCAGTTGATGAAGATGATGTACCTGCAATTAGTAAGCGTACAAATGCTGAATCACCAGTAGCGAACGCACCAAGTTCAACCCCGCGTTCTTCGCCGATGAGCATTCAGGACTATCTGAAAAATCAACAGCGTAAATAACAAAATCATATGTTTAGCTAAAGGGGGACAGTAATTGTCCCCTTTTTTATTTTTTTAAAATGGCAAAATATGCTAAGTTATATCGGTTTTTGCAAATGAAGTTGGCGTGGCATGGTGAAACAACGTACTTTGAAACGTGTGGTGAAAGCGAGCGGTATTGGTCTGCACAGTGGTCAAAAGGTGCTGATTAATTTTGTTCCACACCATATTGATGGAGGTATTGTCTTTCGCCGTATTGATTTAAATCCGCCAGTTGATATTCCAGCAAATGCTTTACTTATCCAAGAAGCCTTTATGTGCTCCAATCTCGTTCGAGAAGACATTAAAGTCGGAACGATTGAGCATGTGATGAGTGCGATTGCAGGATTGGGGATTGATAACCTTATCGTTGAAGTGTCTGCATCTGAAGTGCCAATCATGGATGGTAGTGCTGGTCCATTTATCTATCTTCTTATGCAAGGTGAGCTCGCAGAGCAAAATGCACCGAAGAAATTTATCCGAATTTTAAAACCTGTAGAAGCGCTGCTTGAGGATAAGCGTGCTATTTTTACCCCTCATTCAGGTTTTCAACTTAATTTTACGATCGATTTTGACCATCCCGCCTTCGCAAAAGAATATCAATCTGTCAGTATCGACTTCTCTACAGAAACCTTTGTCTATGAAGTTAGCGAAGCCCGAACTTTTGGTTTCATGAAAGATTTGGATTATTTAAAAGCCAACAATCTTGCATTAGGTGCAAGTTTGGAAAATGCGATTGGTGTTGATGATACAGGCGTAGTCAATGAAGAAGGGCTGCGCTTCGCCGATGAGTTTGTTCGCCATAAGATTTTAGACGCAGTAGGTGATTTATATCTATTAGGGCATCAAATTATTGCGAAATTTGATGGCTATAAGTCAGGACACGCTCTGAATAATCAGCTTCTTCGCAATGTTCAAAACGATCCAAGCAGCTATGAAATTGTAACATTTATTAACGAGAATGAATGTCCGATTCCGTATGTAAGTGTGACATAAGTCATTGTCTTATATTGTGTATGTTATATTATAACAATTAAAATTGTGATGTAGTTCTCGTTATTTGATTGAGTGTTTCGATCGTCAATATCGGTACTTTACTTTTTATTGCTTGCCAAACGTAGTAAAGCTTGGCTAAGCTTAGCGTCGCTCACATATTCAGCGGCACTGCGTAATAGCTCCTTTGTCTCTGAAGAAAGTGCTTGAGGCGGGGGAGAGACTTGTTGAGAAACCACGGTCTTATTTCTTAAACGGACTTGGATTTTTCTTAAATCTCTGAGACCTTCAAGCTGAGCTAACTGCGCAACATAGTGACTTTGTAAATAACTGAGCTGACTAATCATTGCTTGATTTTCACCTGTTATGGTCAAAACGCCATGTTGATAACAAACAACCTGCCATTGTTCTGGTTGGGGCAATAATGGTTGAATAATTTTCGTAAGTTGTTTCCATTGTGTGACTTGCGTAGTCAGAAACGTTAAGTTTCCTGTTTTTATGTGTTGTCCTTTCTGTTGAAAGACGTTTGTAGGTTCAGACATTTTAACTTCCCACGAGGTTAGATGTTCATCTTAAGCGTTCACTTCAGCTGATTTCAAGGAAGAGATGATAAAGGAACTTTAGTAAGGACGGTTTCAAGAGGTTTTTTATGCATCATACGCGTCGTATTTTACTCGCATTTTCATTAGCTGCTTCTGCAGCATCGGTTGCCTTTGCAGATTATCAAAATATCACTCAAACTACGGGTGATGACCGTTTAGAAGAATTATCAAAAACACTTGCTCAAGGTTCTTATAATCATCCAGATGATATAGATCTACCAGCAGTTTCAAATGTATCTGTTCAGTTGCGTGAAAAGACGATTGAATTAAACAACGCAATGATTGAAAAGAAATATGGCCGTTCGGCAATTTCTACTCCGAAAGAAAAATCTACATCATCATTTTCATCAAATACGGGTTATTCTTGGTTAGTGAGCCATCCGTTGGAAGAGGGTCGTGTAAGTTCATCTTGGGGAACTCGTACTTTACTCGGTTCTACTCGTCACCATTCAGGTATTGATCTTTCAGCACCATCTGGAACTCCGATTTATGCAACCGGTCCTGGCGTTGTAACAAAATCTGGTTGGGGTTCAGGTTATGGACAATACGTTGAAATTGATCATGGCAATGGATATATCACACGCTACGCTCATGCTTCGCGTTTAATCGTAAATGCTGGTGATCGAGTGAGTGCAGGTGAACACATTGCAAATGTAGGTTGTACTGGTCGTTGTACTGGTCCGCATTTACATTTTGAAGTTGTTAAAGATGGTCAGCGTAAAAATCCATCAACATACTTAGCGATGCTGCCTTAAGTCATTTGTATAACATTTGTATATTAATTCTGAGAAAATCGCCATTATTGGCGATTTTTTATGTCTTTTGTTTTATTTAGGTCAATGACTATTTAGTGAGAAAATATTAAGGCATTTTGTATTCATTTGGGGCGATACCTTTATGAAGCCAAAACATGATAAAAATAGAACGTCAAAATAACTTAAGGGAAAAGGTGAATTGTATGGCGTTTTATGGCGACTCTGACGCGCAAGAAACCCAGGAATGGCAAGAAGCATTTGATTCAGTATTACAACACATGGGCACAGAACGCGCTGCTTTCTTACTAGAAAAACTATATCAACGTGCGATTGCAAAACATGTGCCGATCCAACGCTTAAATACACCTTATCTCAACACGATCTCAGTTGAAGAACAACCAGCAATGCCAGGCGATCAAGACATGGAGCGTCGTATTCGTGCCTTGATTCGTTGGAATGCACTTGCAATGGTTTTACGTGCAAACAAAACAGGTGATGACTTAGGTGGTCACCTTGCTAGTTTCGCATCTTCTGCGACGTTATATGATGTTGGTTTTAACCATTTCTTCCGCGCTGCCTCTGATAATTTTGGTGGCGACATGATTTACTACCAAGGTCACTGTGCACCTGGTATTTATGCGCGTTCTTTCTTGGAAGGACGTTTGAATGAAGAGCAACTTAATAATTTCCGTCGTGAAGTGGGTGGTAATGGTCTCCCAAGTTATCCTCATCCATATTTGATGCCTGACTATTGGCAATTCCCTACCGTATCGATGGGTCTTGGTCCAATCATGTCAATTTATCAAGCTCATATTCAAAAGTACTTGATGAATCGTGGTTTGATTAAAGAAGAGAATCGTAAAGTCTGGGCATATCTTGGCGATGGTGAGATGGATGAGCCAGAAAGTACTGGTGCAATTTCACTTGCGGGGCGTGAAAAGCTTGATAACCTGATTTGGGTCGTGAATTGTAATCTACAGCGCCTCGATGGTCCTGTACGTGGTAACGGTAAAATTATTCAAGAATTAGAATCTTTATTCCGTGGTGCAGGCTGGCGTGTCATTAAAGTAGTTTGGGGTCGTCATTGGGATCCACTACTTGCTCAAGATACTTCAGGCGCTTTAAAAGCGGTCATGGAAGAAACTGTTGATGGTGAGTACCAACGCTATCAAGTGAAAGGCGGTGCGTATACGCGTGAGAAATTCTTTGGCAAGTACCCAGAAGCTGCAGAACTGGTAAAAGATTTAAGCGATGAAGATATCGATAATCTGAACCGTGGGGGTCATGACCCATACAAAGTTTTTGCTGCCTACGCAGAAGCAATGAAAGCCAAAGGTCAACCAACCGTTATTCTTGCAAAAACGGTTAAAGGTTATGGTTTGTCTGAAGAAATTGAAGCGGTGAACAAAACTCACCAAATCAAAAAAATGCAGATCGACTCTTTGAAATATGTGCGTGACCGTTTTAACTTGCCATTTACAGATGATAAGTTAGAAGAGCTTCCATTCTACCGTCCAAGTGAAAACTCTCCAGAAATGAAGTACATGAAAGCACGTCGTGAAGCGTTAGGTGGTTACCTACCTGCACGTCGTAAGGAAAGTACTTCTTTGCCAATACCTGAACTGTCAGTATTTGATGCCGTATTAAAAGGCAGCGGTGGAAAAGAGCAATCAACGACGATGTTGATGGTACGTTTGATCTCAGCTTTGTTAAAAGAAAAAGCTATCAAAGATCATGTTGTCCCAATCGTTCCAGATGAGGCTCGTACATTCGGCTTGGAAGGTATGTTCCGCCAACTCGGGATTTATGCCGCACACGGACAAAAATATACCCCTGAAGACAATGAACAGCTCATGAATTATCGTGAAGCGAAAGATGGTCATATGTTGCAAGAAGGGATTAACGAAGCTGGTGCGATGAGTGCTTGGGCTGCGTTAGGGACTAGTTATTCAACCAATAACTTACCAATGATTCCGATGTACATGTATTACTCAATGTTTGGTTTCCAACGTATTGGGGATATTGCATGGGCGGCAGGTGATGCACAAGCGCAAGGCTTCTTGTTAGGTGCAACTGCTGGACGTACCACTTTAAATGGTGAAGGTCTACAGCACCAAGATGGTCATTCTCATATCTTGGCAGGTACGATTCCAAACTGTGTTTCTTATGATCCTTGTTTTGGTTATGAACTTGCGGTGATTGTGCATGACGGCTTGAAACGCATGTATCAAGATCAAGAGCGTGTGTTCTATTATTTAACAGTGATGAACGAAAACTACGAACATCCTGAAATGCCTGAAGGTGCAGAAGAAGGCATTAAGCGTGGTATGTATTTGTTGCAGAAAGATGAGCAAGCAACGGTTCAACTATTAGGCTCAGGTGTCATTTTACGTGAAGTGATCAAAGCAGCAAAAATACTTCGTGATGAATATCAGATTCATTCAAATGTCTGGAGTGTGACGAGTTTCAACGAGCTAGCGCGTGATGGTATGGCATGTGACGAATATAATCGTTTACATCCATTGACTGAGACAGCAAAAGAATCTTGGGTATCTCAGCAATTACGTGATACTGACGGTATTGTAGTTTCAGCTACGGATCACATGCGCGTTTATAGTGAGCAAATCCGAGCATATTTACCAGACAATCGCCCATATGTCACTTTGGGGACAGATGGTTATGGTCGCTCAGATACTCGTGCTAATTTGCGTAGCTATTTCGGAGTTGATGCGGCACATATCGTGGTTGCGACTTTGAAAAAATTAGCCGATGAAGGTGAAGTGGAAAACCGTTTAGTAAAAGATGCAATCTCATCATTTGAGTTAGATACAGATCGTCCAGTTGCATGGGCACCACAGGCGCACCCGCAAGTGCAAGCTGTGGCTGAATATCACGAAAACCAAACAGGTGAGGGGAACTAATCATGCAAATCCAAGCACCTGATATTGGCGTTGATAAAGCTTTGGTCGCCGAAATTTTGGTAAAAATAGGTGATCGAGTTGCTGTAGAAGATGGCCTTTTAGTTCTAGAGTCTGATAAAGCGACGGTAGAAGTTCCAAGTACTGCCGCAGGTATCGTGAAAAGTATTTTGGTTAAGCAAGGTGATGAAGTTACTGAAGGTGTTGCTTTAGTTGAACTGGAAGCAGAATCTCAAGCAACGGAAAGTCGTGTTGTCGAAACAGCTCAAGTTGAAACTCCGAAGGTAGAAACTCAATCTGAACAGATTGAAACTCCATCTGCACCTGTCGTTAACCAATCTGCGACTTCGACGCAAGTTGTGGATGTAAAAGTTCCAGATATTGGTGTTGAAAAAGCTTTGGTTGCCGAAGTTCTTGTAAAAGTTGGCGATGAAATTGAAGTTGAACAAAGTATTGTCGTTGTTGAGTCAGATAAGGCAACGGTCGAAGTTCCGAGTTCAGTTGCAGGCGTAGTTGAAGCGATTCAAATCAAAGAGGGTGACAGCATTAAGGAAGGAGTGGTGTTGATTCAGGTCAAGACCGCGAGTGCTGTAGTACCATCTGAACCGCAAGTAGCTCCAGCTCAAACAGTAGCAACTACAGAAGCCTCAGCTGCAACTAATAGCTCAACAGGTAATGTTGAAATTGAAGTACCTGATCTAGGTGTAGAAAAAGCACTTGTTTCAGAAATTTTGGTCAATGTTGGTGATCGCGTTAAAGCTCAACAAAGCTTATGCGTGGTTGAGTCAGATAAGGCATCTGTTGAAGTTCCAAGCTCGGTTGCGGGAATTGTGAGAGCAATCCATGTGTCAGCCAATCAAGAAGTTCGTCAAGGCATGGGTTTGGCAACGATAGAGGTGAGTGGTCAGGCTGCTGCTCAAGTAGCACCAAAAACTCAACCAACTGCTACTGAAGCTGCACCAGTAAAACCACAGACGGTAGCGACAGCAGCACCGAGTGCGCCAGCGCAAGCTGAGAAGCTGACCAAAGAGCAAGAAGCTGACAATGCCAAAGTTTATGCGGGTCCAGCGGTACGTAAATTGGCGCGTGAACTCGGAGTAGTCCTTGGTCAAGTGAAAGCCTCTGGCGAACACGGTCGTGTGATGAAAGACGATGTTTTTGCTTATGTAAAAACGCGTTTAACTGCACCACAAGCTGCTCCTAGTACACAGGCTGCACCTGTCGCTTCAGGCTTGCCATCATTACCTGATTTCACTGCCTTCGGTGGTGGCGAAGTAAAAGCAATGACACGTTTGCAACAGGTCTCTGTTCCGCAATTGTCATTGAATAACTTCATACCACAAGTAACGCAGTTTGACTTGGCTGATATCACTGAGCTTGAAGCATGGCGTGGCGAACTGAAAGATGGGTTCAAAAAACAAGGAATTAGCTTAACTATTTTAGCGTTCATCGCGAAAGCGGTTGCTCACTTGTTAAAAGAAGAACCTTATTTCGCGGGTCATTTGGCAGATGATCAAAAGTCAGTGTTGTTGCGTAACGAAATTCATATGGGTATCGCAGTCGCTACACCTGATGGTTTAACAGTTCCTGTACTGCGTAATCCAGACCAAAAATCCATTAAGCAAATCGCGATGGAACTGGCTGAACTCAGTCAAAAAGCGCGTGATCGTAAGTTATCACCGAAAGATTTGCAAGGTGCCAACTTTACCATTACGAGCTTGGGTAGTATTGGTGGAACTGCATTTACGCCTTTAGTGAACTGGCCTCAAGTCGCAATTTTGGGTATCTCTCCAGCAACCATGCAACCTGTATGGAATGGTAAAGATTTTGATCCACGCTTAATGTTGCCATTATCGTTGTCATATGATCATCGAGTTATTAATGGGGCTGATGCGGCACGCTTTACCAATAAATTGACCAAGCTATTAAAAGATATTCGTAGTTTATTGCTCTAACGAATAATTGATTTAAGAATACCTCGCTCAGGCGGGGTTTTCTTTTTATTGAATATAGAAAAACGTTACTTTATTTGCTATCAATTTGAAAATGAGCAATGAGGGAATCAAGCACTGAATTTGAGGTGGAGAAATGTTTGCGATTTATAGAGTCATGTTGCCATTATTGCTGCTAGTTTCTGTGCTTATGGGATTATGGGTGAGCTTTCTGCATTTTCCATCAGAGTGGGTGCTTTATATTGTGATGGGGATTGAACTATTAGTCGCAACCATTGTGATGGCGATGGAATATCAGGCACAAAATTTAAATACGAGCAGTGGTTGGGGTGGTTTTAGTTTTGTTGGTATAAGTGTTTATTTAGCTCTGCTATTAGGTCTGGTTCGATTGTTAATGTGGAGTTACCAAAAATTTTGGACTTAAAGATTCAAAACAATAAAGTTCTTTGATAGAATAAAAACACTTCATTGGGGAGTAGCCGCTCTTTACGCAAAGTAAAGAGGTGATGATCAACATAATTGTTCAACAGAACATGGTCATCATAGCAAAGAACCAAGAACAGCTATTTAGCTGTGCTTTTGTTGGCAAGACCTTTGATTTATCACTCTGCATCAATCTAATTGATTTTGGCTAGCAGGAGGGGTAGATCATCGGTATATATTGCTAGCCAGAGCATTCAATTATGTATGAATTTCTCATCTCTACTTCGATCGTTGCCCTTGCTGAAATGGGTGATAAGACACAATTACTCGCTTTATTGTTAGCAGCACGTTTCCGAAAACCTGTTCCAATCCTCATCGCAATTTTATTAGCAACCACGATTAACCACGGTATTTCTGCTGTTTTTGGTCAATGGATTACGACCGTTCTCAGTCCTGAAATTTTGATTTGGATACTTGCACTTGGTTTTATCGGGATGGCGATCTGGATGTTGATCCCTGATGAACTTGGTGATGAAACAGAAAGCATCAATAAATGGCAGAGATTTGGAGTATTTGGCGCGACCTTTATTTTATTTTTCTTGGCCGAAATCGGTGATAAAACCCAAATTGCAACTGTTGCCTTAGCCGCACGTTTTGACAGCGTATTTTGGGTCATGTGTGGTACTACTGTTGGGATGATGCTTGCAAATGCCCCAGCAGTATTTATTGGTAATAAGTTGGCTGATAAATTACCAATCTCTTTAATCCATAAAATCGGTGCAGCGATTTTCTTGGTGGTAGGTATTTCAACCTTAGTTCAGCATTATTATTTTGCTTAATCTTATTCAAACATGCACCTGTTGTTGAGCAGGTGCATTTTTTATGTCGAGAGAAAATTAATAATTAAACTTCACTGTAAAATTAATTTGGCGTGGATTGCCTAAAGTAACCAAGTTCTCGTTGAGCGCACCAGCATAATAATCTTTATCAAACATATTGCGGATTGCCAGTTGAGCACCCCAGTGTTTGGCATCATAACCTGCCTCAGTATCAAACAAGGTATAGCTTGGAAGATCGATCGCTAAACCATTGACACTTTTTTTACTTTCACCGCGAAAGCTAGCGCCTACATACCAACCCAAATTTGAATTGGGTTCAAAACGATAGCGTGTAGATAAGCTATAACTGTGCTCTGGAACATTATCTATCGTTAATCCGATATTTTCAGCTTGAGTATCTTTACTTATTTCTGCATCAGGCGTGTAGGTATAGGCAGCAGTAATTTTGAGTTGATCAAATAAATGAGCTGCAAGCTCTGTTTCGATTCCACGTGTCAGTTGTTCACCACGTTGTACTTTAAAACCTGTGTTGATTGGATCAGTCACGGAAACATTTTGGCGACGTAAATCAAACCAAGCGATACTGCCTTGAATGCGTTGATCTGGACTTTGTAGTTTTAGACCTACTTCAATTTGCTTGCCTTTCTCGGGTTTAAAGGCATGGTCATGGAAATCCGTACCACTTACAGGTAAGAATGAGGTTGCATAACTCACATAAGGTGCAGCGATTTCATTGATGCTGTAAAGCAAAGAGGCATTACCTGTAAATGCATTCTCAGATTGGGTTGTTTCGGTATTTTTAACTAGATTTTGAGTGGTTGTTTCAGTCCAGTCATGTCGCCCCGCGAGATTCAAAACCAGCTGATCATTCAATTCGATTCGATCACGAAGATATAAACCTGTATATCTGAGACGATTGATATCATGGTTGGTCGGTATATCTGGGCAAGTCACCTTGGTATTGTATTCAGGTTGATAGAGATTCAAATTACCCACTGTACAACGGTTATTGATGTAATCACTTTTTTCTTGCATGGCATCAACTCCCACAGTGATTTCATGTGAGGTATTACCGAAATTTAATGTTTTTAGCAGTTGATTATCGATAGAAAAATTTAGGTTATCGACATCTTGATAACGCCCTTGTCGTTGGATCGTGGTGTAATCAATTTTACCTTCTTCGTTTTTTGCCCAAAAGTTTTTACCTGTTGCAGCAAATACTGCGGGTCCAAGCATTTCTGTTTTTTGCACTGCAAAGTTTTGTTTAAATTGCCAATCATTTTCAAAACGATGCACGAAATTATAACCTACACGATAGACATCGGCCTCATAAGCGCCATGTGATGGTTCACTAATCAATAGTTTGGAATTCAATGCGCCATTTGGATTATTTAATAATGTACCTAAGACTGGTAAACCTTGTTGTCGTAGATATTCACGATGTTGATAGCTGGCAATCACTGATAAATCGGTTTTATCGCCTAAATCAAAATTATAAGAAGGTGAGATATAGTAGTTTTTAAAATAAACAAAGTCAGTCGGATCATTTTGATCAGAGATGCGACCATTTAAGCGAAAAGCACCTTTCTCACTTTCATTCGGACTGTAGTTGATATCGAATGTTGCTTGCTTGAGTTGATGAGAGCCGTAGGTGAAAGCGCTGCGGTAAAAGCTCTCGGCTTGTGGGCGTTTGGTGACCATGTTCACCATGCCACCAGGTTGAACTAAACCAAAGTTAACCGATGCAGGTCCTTTTAAAATTTGAACTTGATCCATACCTGAAATTTCAGTAGCAACAAAGGTACTTTGACCTTGACGTAACCCATCAATAAAGACCTGATCAGACGAAGTTTGCCCACGAATAATAAAATCATCCCAACCCCGTCTTCCGAATTGCCCTGAGACGACCCCTGCAACACCATTTAGGGCTTCAGCCAAAGTTTGAGCTTGTTTTTGTTGTAATTGTTCTTGGGTAATCACCGTAACAGACTGTGCTGTTTTAAATAATGGCGCATTTGATTTCAAAGTGGATGTTGCTTGTGTCGCCACATAATCATTTTTTTTATCTTGTTGAGCTTTGATGGAAATTGTTGGAAGGATATTGCTTTGATCTTCAGTTGCATAAGCAGCGCTTGTTATATAGCTCAAAATAAAGGTTGCAAGTAAAGTGGGGCGCGTAAAGAGCATAGAAATTTCCAAGAAAGGGCAGATTAATAAAGATGCTAATGAGAATTATTATATTTTATAGCTTAGGCGTGCTAAATCCAATAAATAAATCGAAAAAGAATTTTTTAAAAATTACGATAAATATCCAACATTCGATTGAAACATGAACTTAATCCCATTATTTTATTATGGAATTAAAATAATTCATATTTAAAGATTTTTTATGGGGTTGCTATGAGCTTTGAAAGGACAACATCACAGATATTATTCGATAATGGTCAGCATAAATGTATTAGTTTTACCAGTTTGGTAAAAGGTGAGGGAATTCAAGCCAACCAGTTTTTAATTATTGATCATGATCGTGCAGCCGTCTTAGATCCAGGTGGTGATTTGACTTATGTCCCGCTCACGATGGAGCTTAATCGCTATACCAAATTGAAGAATCTAGATTATGTGATGGCTTCGCATCAAGATCCTGACATTATCACTTCGATGCCACGTTGGTTGGTCTATACCGATGCTAAAGTCGTTGCATCTAAGCTATGGGCACGTTTCTTACCCCATCTCAATTCTGCTTTTATGAGTGATCGAATGAAAGGCAATTGGGAAGAGCGTTTGATTGAACTCCCTGATACAGGTCAAGTTATTCCTTTGGGAGAGTCGGCGATTATTGCAGTTCCTGCGCATTTCTTACATTCAGTCGGGAATTTTCAGTTTTATGACCCAACTGCAAAGATTCTTTTCTCAGGTGATATGGGGGCATCAATTGTTGAAGATGCCAGTCTGCCGATAGTCGACTTTGAAGCGCATATTAAAAAAATGAAAGGCTTTCACCAACGTTATATGTGTTCCAACAAAGTGATACGTTTATGGGTCAATATGGTTCGTCAAATGGATATTGATATGATCGTTCCACAGCATGGCACGGCATTTGTCGGTAAAGAAATGATCAATCAATTTCTTGATTGGGTTGAAACACTTGAATGCGGTGTTGATCTGATGAGCGAATACGTATTTAGCTGCCCAACAACCTAATTTGGATGTAGGTGATTTAGCAAAATCGACGCATGATTGCATAAAAAATTTATAGGCAATATTGTTTTTCAGAATGACTTTTTTTAGGATTCTCGTTGCAAAGGAATTGGTTTTGATAACGAGAATTTTAAAAAAATGTTGTCTCAAATTGCAACGCCAGATGCATGTATGACTTGTGGTGCATGCTGCGCGAATTATCGAGTTTCATTTTATTGGGCTGAAGCTGAATATATCCCTGAAACTATGGTTGAACCACTCACAGCTATTTATTCTTGTATGAAGGGAACCAACCAATCACAGCCCAAATGCATTGCTCTTGAAGGTGAGGTTGGAACGCGTGTGAGTTGTTCGATATATCATGCTCGAAGCACAACTTGTAAAGAAGTGAAAATTGCGGATGAACAATGCAATAAAGCAAGGCTCAAATACAATCTGATCCCGTTGATAGATATTGAACAACAAGACTCAGAAAATAATGAAGATTATGATCAAGTCTGTTGATTGCGATAGCTTAAATTGAGTTTTTGAAGCAGTTGATATATCGATCAACAGCTTTTCTCAAATAATTTTCATCATAGAAAATGAAAATCACCCTGAAATTTGTTTATAATAGCTCACGGAATTTACCAGTGAGATTGTTATGCTGACCATCGTTCAAGAAGCGTTAACCTTCGATGATGTCTTATTACTTCCTGCCTACTCAACTGTTCTCCCAAAAGATGTCTCCTTAAAGACACGTTTAACTCGCGGAATTCAACTTAATATCCCTCTTGTTTCTGCTGCAATGGATACCGTGACTGAATCACGTATGGCGATTGCGATGGCGCAAAATGGCGGTATCGGTATTTTGCATAAAAACATGGATATTGCCGCACAAGCTGCGGAAGTACGCCGTGTAAAAAAATTCGAAGCTGGAATGGTGAAAGACCCAATCACAGTAACTCCTGAAACGACAGTTCGTGAACTTATTGCAATTACTCAAGCCAATAATATTAGCGGTGTACCTGTTGTAAAAAATGGCAAAGTTGTGGGTATTGTCACAGGTCGTGATACTCGTTTTGAAACCAATCTTGAACAACCAGTGAGCAATATTATGACGGGTCAAGACCGTCTAGTGACTGTTCGTGAAGGTGAGTCGAAAGAAAATATTCAAGCTTTGCTACAAAAGCACCGTATTGAAAAAGTCTTAGTTGTTGGTGAAAACAATGAACTCAAAGGCTTAATTACGGTGACTGACTTCCGTAAAGCGGAAAGCTATCCAAACAGTTGTAAAGATGACCTTGGTCGTTTACGCGTTGGTGCAGCAGTTGGTACAGGTGCTGAAACACCTAGCCGTGTTGAAGCCTTAGTTGATGCGGGTGTTGATGCGATCGTCGTTGATACTGCACATGGTCACTCAGCTGGTGTGATTGAGCGTGTACGTTGGGTTAAAGCAAACTATCCACAAGTTCAAGTGATTGGTGGAAATATTGCAACGGGTGATGCTGCATTGGCGTTACTTGATGCGGGTGCTGATGCTGTTAAAGTTGGTATTGGTCCAGGTTCGATCTGTACAACACGTATTGTTGCTGGTATTGGTATGCCGCAGATTTCGGCAATTGATAGTGTTGCCAATGCACTAAAAGATCAAATTCCATTGATCGCAGATGGCGGTATTCGTTTCTCTGGCGATATGGCAAAAGCAATTGGTGCAGGCGCAAGCACAATTATGGTGGGTTCACTACTTGCAGGTACTGAAGAAGCACCTGGTGAAGTTGAATTCTTCCAAGGTCGTTACTACAAAGCTTATCGCGGTATGGGTTCATTGGGTGCAATGGCTGGAGCAACTGGCTCTGCTGACCGTTATTTCCAAGACTCTAAAGCGGGTGCTGAAAAATTAGTACCAGAAGGTATTGAAGGTCGTGTTCCTTATAAAGGTCCTATGGGTAACATCGTACACCAAATGATGGGCGGTTTACGTTCTTCTATGGGTTATACAGGTTCATCTGTAATTGAAGATCTTCGCCAAAATGCAAAATTTGTGAAAATTACTTCAGCAGGTATGTCTGAATCACATGTGCATGACGTTACGATTACAAAAGAAGCGCCGAACTATCGTGTTGGTTGATTTTTCGTAATTTTACCGATAGAAAAACCGTCAGTTCGCTGACGGTTTTTTCGTTTTGGTGTAAAGTGAAACGGGTAAAAAAGCTATGACCAAAGGTCATATAAAAGATAAGAAAGTGAGTAAAAGATGAGCTATTTTGGAACTGATGGAATTCGTGGCAAGTTTGGACAAATGCCCATTACTCCTGAGTTTGCATTAAAATTAGGTTTTGCTGCGGGCAAGGTGTTGAAACGAAACAGTCCCAAAAATAAACCGATTGTTGTTTTGGGGAAAGATACGCGATTATCGGGCTATATTTTGGAAGCCGCTTTGCAAGCAGGTTTGAATGCAGCAGGAGTGTATGTTCACTTACTAGGTCCATTGCCGACACCTGCGATTGCGCATTTAACACGTGCCCTCCATGCCCATGCGGGTATTGTGATTTCTGCTTCACATAATCCTTATTTTGATAATGGAATTAAATTCTTCTCGAGTGAAGGCAAAAAGCTACCAGATTGTTTGCAAGAAGAAATCAATCAAGAATTAGAAAAAGATTTGATCATCGAGGATACAGCTAATTTAGGTAAAAGTGTTCGTGTCAAAGATGCCAATGGTCGTTATATCGAGTTCTGCAAATCAACTTTTCCATATCACTTCGACTTAAGTGAATTAACAATTGTGGTCGATTGTGCAAATGGCGCAGCCTACAGCGTTGGACCTTCTGTATTCCGTGAGTTGGGTGCGAAGGTAATTCCATTATTTAATGAGCCAGATGGTTTAAACATCAATGAAAACTGTGGCTCAACGCATCCTGAACTATTGCAGAAAGCCGTTGTAGAGCAACAAGCAGATCTAGGTATTGCTTTTGATGGTGATGCAGATCGTGTCGTGATGGTTGATAAACACGGTCAATTGGTTGATGGTGACCATATTCTGTATATTCTGGCGACTCAAGCAAGTCATAAACCTGCGGGTATTGTGGGTACAGTGATGAGTAATATGGCACTTGAACTGGCTTTAGCAAAAGCAAATGTCAATTTTGTACGTGCTAAAGTTGGTGACCGTTATGTATTACAGGCACTTGAAGAAAATAATTGGGTGATTGGTGGTGAGCCATCTGGTCATATCTTGACCCTTGATAAGAGCACGACAGGCGATGCTATTATTGCTGCATTGCAAGTGCTCACTGTCATGGTAGAGCAAAGTAAAGCTTTGCATGAATTGGTTGAAGATTTTGTTTTATTCCCTCAAGTGTTGGTAAATGTTCGTTTGCAGCAAATGCTCGACCCATATTCTATCCCAGCCTTAGTTGCTGAATTTGATAAAGCCGAAAAACAACTTGAAGGTCGTGGACGTATTTTGATTCGTAAATCAGGTACTGAGCCTGTGATTCGTGTCATGGTGGAAGGTGATCAATTGGAAGAAGTTGAAGCCTTGGCAAATCACTTAGCAGAAGCGGTCCGAGCTCAAGCACAAGCTGCTTAAAAGGTGACAAGAATGAACGATGTTATTAAAGATTTGAGTGAACTACGTTTAAGCTATGAGCAAGGTGAGTTGCATGAGTCTCAAATCAGTCATGATCCTCATCTTCAATTTTTAAACTGGTTTAATCACGCCTTAGCTGCAAATTTGCATGAACCGTACGCAATGTCGTTGGCAACAGCTAATCGACTAGGTCGACCACATGTTCGTACGGTTTTACTCCGTGGAGCGACTGAAAACGGATACGATTTCTACACCAATTACGATAGTCAAAAAGGTTTGGATCTCGCGGAAAATCCATACGCTGAGTTATTGTTTTATTGGCCGAGTTTGGAACGACAAGTGCGGATTAGTGGAAAGGTGACTAAGATTTCTGAACAGGAATCAACCGACTATTACCATAAACGCCCACGTGACAGTCAGATTGCAGCACATATCAGTACACCTCAAAGTGGTGTGATTGCTGATCGTGAAGCATTACAGTCTCGTTTTGAGGACTTGCAGCAGCAAGTGGGCGATCAAGAGGAGCTTGCTAAACCTGTATTTTGGGGCGGTTATCGTTTAGAAGCAGATTATTATGAGTTTTGGCAAGGTCGACCAAATCGTTTACATGATCGTTTGAGTTATGAAAGAACAGATCAGGTTTGGGTTGTTCAACGATTGATGCCATAAATGACAAAAATTCAAATTTTAGAAAGACCATTACTCACACGCCCTGAACAGTTTCAGGGCGTGCCAACGTTTATTGCCGAGATTTTGGCACGACGTGGTGTTGCCTCAGAGCAAGAACTAGAACTGAAGCTTAAACATCTGCTTGCACCCAATCTAAAAGATTTGGATCGAGCTGTAGAAATCATTGATCAAGCAATTGATCGTCAATTACAAATCGTGATTGTGGGAGATTATGATGCTGATGGTGCAACCAGTACGGCTTTGATGGTTCTCGTACTTCGAGAGATGGGAGCAAGAGTTGAGTATCTTGTTCCTGATCGATTTAAATATGGTTATGGTTTAACACCTAAGATTGCAGAGTTAGCAGCCCAGACTTATCGCCCAGATTTATTGATTACCGTTGATAATGGAATTTCAAGCCATGCAGGTGTTGAGGTCGCTCAAGCACTGGGGATGCAGGTGATCATTACAGATCATCACCTGACCACTAAGCCAAAACCAAGTGCGGAAGCTGTGGTTAATCCTAATCAGTTGGATTGTGACTTTTCGAGTAAGTCACTGGCGGGGGTTGGCGTTGCTTTCTATGTCTTAGCAAAATTGGCAACTCACCGTAGTCAGCAAAATAAAAGTACTAGCAAAGTGTCTCAATACTTGGATTTGGTTGCTTTAGGTACTTATGCGGATGTTGCAAGTTTGGATTATAACAATCGTATTTTGATTGATGCAGGTCTAAAACGTATTCAGCAAAACCAATGTCGGGCAGGTATTCTCGCGCTACTTGACGTCGCAGGTCGAGAGGCTTCAACTTTGCGAGCACAAGATTTGGGTTTCGTCTTAGGACCGAGAATCAATGCTGCTGGTCGTATGGAAAGTATGAGAATTGGGATCGAATGCTTACTCGCGGAGGATATGGCAACAGCTTATCCACTGGCACAGCAACTCAATCAGTTAAATGTTGAGCGACGCCAAGTTGAAACTGAAATGAAGCAACAAGCATTAATTGCTTTGCAAAACGTTCAACTTGAAACAGATCAAATTCCGCCCGCTATCGTGATGTATGACGAACAGTGGCATCAAGGTGTAATTGGGATTGTCGCTGGACGTTTAAAGGAGCAGTTTCATCGTCCGAGTTTAGTTTTTGCCCCCGATGAAGATGGTATTCATATTAAGGGATCTGCACGTTCTATTGATGGGATTCATATCCGCGATATGATTGAACATGTCGCAGAGCAATATCCGCATCTTGTGACTCATTTTGGTGGGCATGCAGCGGCAGCGGGTTTGACGCTCAAAAAAGCACATTTTAATGAGTTCAAACAGCTATTTATTCAGACAATTGCTGAAATGGATGCTGAATTGTTTCATGCAACGATTTGGACAGATGGTGAATTGCCTGAGAACGCTTTAGATCTATCTACAGTGGATTGGATTGAACAAATGGGCCCATGGGGACAAAAATTTCCATTTCCACAATTTCAAGGAACATTCAAAGTCATTGATTATCGCTGGTTGAAAGATCAGCATCTCAAGTTAAAACTTTCACTTGGTACACAGTCGATTGATGCAATTGCATTTAATGCGGTTGACCGTTTTGAGTTTAATCCAATGCAGGGTTTTGTTGATTTGGTCTATACCTTGGAGCGTAATGTTTTTAATGGAAATGTCAGTCTACAATTACAGGTTGTGCATTTAAAACAATAAAAAACCGCTCAAATTTGAGCGGTTTTTAGAAAGATTAGTAGCGGAATGTGCCGTTAATTCCATACGAGTTCGCGCCGTCGATCCCTGTATAACCAACACCCACAGCAAATGTTGGAGTAAAGAATTTTTGCGCACGAATGCTGAAAATGGTATCTGCATCTTCAGCGGTTGAATCTGCGAATGCAATTCCGACACTGAGTGTTGGGTCTAGATAGAGATCAGCAGCTAAACGATATGTTGTCTCATCACCTATATAGCTCTGAGCTTCAAAATTGGTGTAATAACCTGCAATAGGTGAAACATATTTAGCACGAAGCGTAATCGCAGTGTCTTCATCGTCTTCGCCTGTGATAGCGACTGCATTTGAATAAGTTGTGATAAAGCCATATTGAGCAGCTTGAATAGGATCAAAACTTTTCGATAAATCTGCGACACCTACGGCAAGTAGCATCCCATGTGTTGGAAGAAAGCCTACTTCAGCCGAATAACCATTGCCATCATCACTCGCAAATTTGTAAGACTCATTATAGCTCTTTGCAATCGCTTCTATGTCGGTTCTATGCAGACTTCCTGAGATATAGAATTGCGTGTTGGGAATATAAAATTCACCATTAAGACCGATAGAGTTGAACTCTTGTTTGAAATCTACGTTTATTTGCGGTATTCCGCCAAAATTCACAAAAGAATAAATACCTGATTCTTCTGCATAGGTATAACCTAAGCCAATGTTTGATGTTTTATCTAAGAATGCCGCTTCCGCTAGTGGAGCATTACGTGTTTGAACTGGGTTAAAATAATATTTACCGTTTACACTTGCGGTATTAACGCGATGGCTATCCATTTCGCTGTTTTTAATATATGTATATTCATAAGCACCCATAAGCTGAGTTTGGTATGCATTTGCATTTAAACCGATGCAAGATGTTAATAGTGCAGTAATAAGACTTAATTTTTTCATAAAAAAACCTGACCCCTTTTTAAAATAATACGTGCTATTAATAAGTTATTGCGCGATGTAGTGTAGTGATATTTGAAAACACGTCAATAATGCTTAAATGGACAGTAAAATTTTATTGATATTTTTTTCGACCCATTGGTTTGAGACTTAATTCTTTTTCTATGTACTTTTATCTAAGAAATTAAAAAAAGCCCTGATCTTAAAGAGCAGGGCTTTTGTCTTTTCGTATGAAGTGATGTTTAGTCACTTTCTTATTTAGAAGCGATATGCACCACGGATACCATAGGTATTGTAGTCATCACCAAAACCAACACGACCTTCTAAACTTACTTGTTGATTTAGGAATTTCTTCGCAGAAATACCCCATTCATCACGTTTTGTGAGGTCATTGTTGTAGTAATCTGCACCGACACTTAAGGTTTTGTCGAGATAGAAGTCACCTTTAACACCGTACTCATCTAAATCACCAAATGCACCATAAGCTTCCAGGTTGACATCATTCGCTCCAACCTGAGTGACGTATTTAGCACGAACTGTTGGGTCAGCGCCATCTTCACCATCTTTCTCATCGTATCCTTTAACACCAAGTGCAAGTAATAAACCTGGTGCTGGTAAATAACCTACCTCAGCACTATAAGTTGTTACTTTTTGATCGATTGGCAGGTTGTCTACTTCAAGTTCGTCACGACCTAAATTACCGCTTAAGTAAAAGTCACTGTTCGGAACGAAGTATTCAACACCAACACCGTATTGCGAGTTCTTCACACCGTCATTGTCGGCATAATTCACTTTTGCATTTACATTACTAGAGCGGTTCAAGAACGCTGCTTCAGCAAGAGGTGCATTACGTGTTTGGACTGGATTAAAGTAATAAGTCCCATCTACACCAAAACTATGTGTACTATCGAACTGATCCCAATCTGTATAAGTATATGAACCACCTACTTCAGCTTGATACGCATGTGCAGTACCTGTTACTGCCAAAGCAGATAAAAGTGCTGATGCAATTGCTAATTTTTTCATGGTTACTCCCCTTTGAGATAATGAACCAATTGAATGTTAATTACATGTTTTGTTACAACTCTCAGTCTAGTTAAAAACTTTAGCGGGTCAATCAAAGGAAAGTAATCAAACTGTACGAATGTATTTTTTTTGTAAAATTTGCAATATAAAATATTGATTTATAACTAGTATTTAATAATGTTTTGATTTATTAAAACTTAGGAGAGATTGTGTGTTTAGGTAATTTTCGTGTATTTAAGCAACAATCTTGTCGCTAGATGTTTCAAAGTACGATTACTTTGTTTCAATATTTCTGATAAGTAAATAGTAAATCTATAAGAAAAACACTTTAAAAGGTTATGGCTGTGTCGCATAAAGCACTTATGTTAAAATATTAGGTTAGGTGAAAATTTGTGAGAACAGACGCGTGGAAATCAATCCGTATTTAATCCAATTGAAAGATTTATCTGATCGTAGCCAAACACTACGGGGGTATCTTTGACTACGATCTAAAAGCAGAGCGTTTAGAAGAAGTTTTAAGAGAATTAGAAGACCCTGCGATTTGGAATGACCAAAGTCGTGCGCAAGCAATTGCAAAAGAAAAGGGCAGTTTAGAAAATACTTTGGGTGTATTTGATCGTCTTGCAGAACAGTTAGATGATGCAAAAGCGATGCTTGATCTGGCTGTTGAAGCCGATGATGAAAGCTTACTTGAAGATGTGCAAGCAGAATTAGATAGCGCTGAACAAGCTCTTGGGAACCTCGAATTCCGTCGTATGTTTAGTAATCCGATGGATCCAAACCCATGCTTCCTTGAAATCCAATCTGGTTCGGGTGGTACAGAGGCACAAGACTGGGCTTCGATGTTATTACGTATGTATATGCGTTGGATCGAGCGTCATGGTTTCAAAGCAGAACTGATGGAAGTTTCTGATGGTGACGTGGCGGGTATTAAATCAGCGACGATTCGAGTTGATGGTGAATTTGCTTATGGGTGGTTACGTACAGAAAGTGGTGTACACCGTTTAGTTCGTAAATCTCCATTCGATAGTAATAATAACCGTCACACTTCATTCTCTGCCGTATTCGTTTCACCAGAGATTGATGACAATATCGAAATTGATATCAATCCATCAGATGTCCGTACGGATACCTATCGTGCATCAGGCGCGGGTGGTCAGCATATTAACAAAACTGACTCAGCTGTTCGTCTGACTCACGCGCCAACAGGTATTGTGGTTGCATGTCAGAACCAACGTTCACAACATGCCAACCGTGACCATGCGTGGAAACAACTACGTGCCAAACTCTATGAGTTAGAAATGAACAAGCGCAACGAAGCAGCTCAGGCGCTCGAAGATTCTAAATCGGATATTGGCTGGGGAAGTCAGATTCGCTCTTATGTACTTGATGACTCACGTATTAAAGACTTGCGTACAGGTGTCGAAAACTCCAATACAAAAGCTGTGCTTGATGGGGACTTAGACAAGTTTATTGAAGCGAGTTTAAAACAAGGTCTGTAAGTTTTATCCAATAAAAATGGCAATCTCGTTCAGCTCTCGACCCTTAATCGAAAAAATATGATATTAATATCGAAAAAAATAGATATTAATATTTATAAAATTCGATATACTGGGTCGAGATGCTGAACAAAGCTTTGCCTGTTGAGAAACGTGGTGAGTCTATGGATATTGATGTTATAAGCAAAGCCTTAGCCAATCCGTTGCGTCGACAGATTTTGCAATGGCTAAAAGAGCCTGAGCAATTTTTACCTTTACAAGAATGTGGTGGCAGTTTCGAACGCGGCGTATGTGCAGGACACATCGAACGTTTAGGAAAGGTTGCTCAATCGACCATGTCAAATCATCTGTCTGTATTACAGCAAGCAGGTTTGATTAAGGTTGAGAAATATGGGCAATGGTCATATTTTACGCGTAATGAAGCTTTGATTCAGCAATACATCGAACATTTAAAACAAACACTTTAAAGTAACAAGTGTAAGTTGAGGCGATTATGGCTGAGTTAAATTCTGCATTGCAAGTCGGTGACTTTACAATCAAGAACCGTTTGGTTTTAGCACCGTTAACAAGAGCACGTAGCGGTGAACAACGTATCCCAAATGATCTGATGGTTGAATATTACCAACAACGTGCTAATGCAGGTCTGATTATTACTGAAGCGACTGTGATTAGCCCGAAAGCGGTAGGATATGCCAATACCCCAGGTTTATGGTCACAAGAACAAGCGCAAGCTTGGAATAAAATCGTAAAAGCCGTGCATGCGCAAGGTTCAAAAATTGTTGTTCAGTTATGGCATGTAGGACGTATTTCACATCCAGACTTATTAGATGGTGATACACCTGTCGCACCAAGTGCAATCCAGCCAGCAGGGGAAGTGAGTTTACTTCGTCCGAAACGCCCGTTTGTGACACCTAGAGCTTTATCGCACGAAGAAATTCAAGAAATTGTAGCTGAGTATAAACACGCTGCTGAACTTGCAAAGGCTGCAGGTTTTGATGGTGTTGAGCTGCATGCTGCCAATGGATATCTAATCGATCAATTCTTGCAAAGTAAAACCAATACTCGCGAAGATGAATACGGTGGTTCAATTGAAAACCGTGCACGTTTGTTGTTGCAAGTCGTTGATGCATTTATTGAAGTATGGGGGGCAGGTCGTGTCGGTGTACATTTAGCGCCACGTGCTGATTCTCATGATATGGGTGATGATAATCCATTAGCAACTTTTGGTTATGTCGTTGAGCAATTAGATCAGCGTAATGTTGCGTTTATCTTTACTCGCGAGTATGAAGCTGAAGATAGTTTACAACCAAAGTTGCGTCCTAAATTCAAAGGTGCTTGGATTGCCAACGAAAAATTAACGCCAGATTCAGCCAAGCGTATTTTAGCGACTGAACAGGCGGATGCAGTTGCATTTGGTTTAGCATATATCGCAAATCCTGATTTATTCGAGCGTTTGGAAAATGATCTACCGCTTAATCAGGTTCAATTCGATACCTTGTATGGTCCGAGTACCGAAGGTTATACGGATTATCCTGTTTTTGAACAACTCGAAGCTTAAGTTGTTTTTAGAATTACTCATGTCATTTACCAAAATGGCATGAGTTTTTTTTTGAAATTCCGCATAATGTGCTGAAATCAAATCGAAATATATGGTCTAGGATGGCGCAGGAAATCGCAGCACAACAAACACCATTTTGGTATAACATTTTATTGGCTTGTCTCAAGCCTTTATACCGCTGGAAAATAAAACAACGTGCTGAAAGCGAAGAGCTCTTTCAACAAGAATGCCTTGAGCGTTTTGGACCATTTCAAACGCCAAAAAACCTGCATACGATCTGGTTCCATGTGGTTTCTATAGGTGAAACCAATGCTGCACAACCTCTTATCGAGCATTATTTAAAATTAGGTCATCCTGTCTTAGTGACCAATACCACAAAAACGGGACAAGCCCGTGCCAAATCACTTTTTCTTAAAGCACCCTACTTAGCGTTATTTCAAGCTGTATATTTGCCTGTTGATCAAAAACCATTACTCAAGCAATTTTTTGATTTGTATCAGCCGAAGCTACTCGCTTTAGTTGAAACTGAGATTTGGCCAAATTTAATTGCCCAAGCGAAACAGCAACAGATTCCATGTATTTTGCTTAATGCACGTCTTTCCGAAAAATCCGCCAAAGGCTATGCCAAGGTGAGTCGACTTACCCAAGCCATGTTGCAACAATTAACGTGGATGTTGACGCAAGATCAAGCGACACAGCAACGCTATGTGGATTTAGGATTAGAGAAAGCCAAAAGTCAGGTTGTTGGAAATATTAAATTTGATATTAGTGCTCCAACCTCCTTTATTGAGCAAGCTGAACAGTTAAAACAGGAATGGCAGTTAGAGAAACGCCAAATTATTACTTTAGCCAGCACACATGCACCTGAAGAAGAACAGTTACTTAAACAGTTACAGCCACATTTAAATTCAAATCCTCATTTGTTGTGTATCGTTGTACCACGTCATCCAGAGCGTTTTGATGAGGTAAATAAGATCTGCCAAACCCTGAATTTAAATACGCAGCGGCGTAGTCTTAAACAAGAGATTACAGCGGATACACAGGTATATCTTGCAGATAGTATGGGTGAGATGTGGTTATGGTATGCATTAAGTCAGGCATGTTTTGTCGGTGGTTCACTCAATGAACCAGGCGGTGGGCACAATATCTTAGAACCAATGGTTTTAGATGTGCCCACTGTGATTGGTCCTCGCTATTTTAATTTTCAAACGATTGTCGATGAGTTTGTGACTGAACAAGGGATCTTTGTTGCTGAAAATGCTGAACTAGTTATACAAAATCTGATGAGTTGCCTAAATCATCCAGAGCAAAGCCAGCGATTGATTCATCAAGCTGAATTGGTGTTGCAACGCAATAAAGGCTCATTGCAAAAACATATTCAATTAATTGACCATTATTTAGCGCAACGAACTGCTTCATGAATATCGTTTTACTGGACGCGAACCAAGATTGCTCAAGTGATATTTGGTCAATCGAGGATCAACGTCAAATCAAGCACTTGAATCAACATCTTCAATTAAAGGCTGGAGATACTTTAAAGGTCGGCGTTCGTGATGGTCAGCGTTATCTCACTGAGGTGCAGAGTATTACAGCACAGCAGATTATGCTAAGACCCATTCAAACAGAAAGTGTGCCGAACAAAGTTCCTGTGCATTTGATCTTGGCTTTACCTCGCCCCAAAGTGTTGCGACGTATGATTATGGATGCGGTGACGCTAGGTGTGGAACGCATAAGTTTGATTCATAGCTATCGGGTTGATAAAAGTTATTGGCAAAGTCCTTTTCTGCAACAACTCGATGATTATGTGACACTCGGCTTAGAGCAGGCTGGCGATACGATTGTTCCTGAAATTCAACTCTACAAACGGTTTAAACCTTTTGTTGAAGATGTCTTACCAACTTTGATCTCAGAGCAAAGACCTGCTTATGTCGCACATCCTTATGCAGAACAATCGATGCCCCATGCGATAGCTCATGGCTGTAATTTAATTGTAGGGCCAGAAGGTGGGTTTATACCGTACGAAATTGAGTTACTCAAAAAAAATGGTTGCCAAGCAATGAGTCTAGGCAACCGAATTTTGCGAACTGAAACAGCGGTGTCGAATATCTTAGGTCGTTTGTTTGTCTAAATTTTCGGTGTTATCTGATTGATCACCGCGATAGACTTTGACTTCTTGCACAGGGTAAGGAATCGAAATCCCTTTCTCATCAAAAGCCGTAACAACCAATTCTTGAATTTCACTGATCGATGCAGAGGTCGATGTCTCGGTGGTGTTGACCCACCAACGCACGGTTAAATTAATTGAGAAATCCGCCAAAGCAGTGACATTTACAGAAAAAGCAGGCTGACTGAGTACAGTCATATTATTATTCAGGATATCCAGAATAATTTTCTTAGCCTTTTGTATGTCATCTTCATACCCAATTCCTACAACAAACTCGCAGCGGCGACGTTGATACGCACTGTTCACAATAACAGCGCTGGTATATACCGTCGCGTTTGGAATCACGATGCGACGACCATCGGGAGAGCGTAAAAATGTTGCACGAATTTGGATATCTTCAACATTTCCTTCCAAACCATTGACTACGATATCGTCACCGATACGGAAAGGTTCACTGAGCAAGATTAAGATTCCTGACAGTAAGTTTTGGAAAATATCTTTAAAGGCAAAACCAATTGCTACCGAACCAATTCCAAGAGCACCAATCAATTGACTCGGTGTAAAACCTGGAATTGCGATCACAAGTGCGATTAGGAAACCAAAGAAAATAATAAAGGTACTTCCGACACGGTTTAATACCAACACCAAATTTTGACGCGTGTAAGTTCGATTTTCCAAGGTTTTACGAATAAACAATTTAAATAGTTTGGTCAGTAACCAGAAAATGATAAAAACGACCAAGGCAATACAAATATAAGGAACACGTTCCCAGAAACTGTCCATGATCTTATCGATGGTCGTATATGCATCTTGATATTTTTCAGTGTGTGCCAATACAGTTTGCGTTGTTTTGGCACCTGCTTGGTGAATCAATTCGCCAGTATCTTTTGCGACATCAGTCAATGTCGGTTGTTCATTTGCCACAAGAAAATCTCTATTTCGCAAAGTTGGGTGTGATGAGGAACGCAATCATAATAAATTTATCGTCAGCACGCATGAAAAATTCGTTAACAGTAGCGATTGATGTCGATTTAGAAATATTCGGTTGTGTTTTGAATCATCTGTGTCGGTGCATCCCAAAAATCAGGACTTGCGAAATAATAAGCAAAAATAAACATGCCGAAAATCATAAATAGACTGAGGAGAATCATGATCCAAGCGAGTAATTTTTCCCAAGTTTTTGATGGGCGAACATCCCCATAATCGTTGCGGTGAGGTGTTCCTGCTGCAAGTAATACATAGAGAGTGAAAACTAATTGGATAAATGGCACCAGTAATAACAAGCTTAACCAACCTGTTTTATTCAAATCATGTAAACGTCGAATAAGAAAAACGATTTGAAAATAAAAAGCGAGAAACCATGAGATCACTAGTGCGAGTACCGCAATGCCTGAAAATGCAGGCATGATAGGATCATTTACATTGACACTGTTGATGCTCAATTGACCTGCAAAGACAATAATACACATGAAGGTAGCGAGATAAACGATGGTCAGTAACCCATACCAACCCAAATAACTCAGACGATTAAAACGTCCTTTAGGTGACAGTGGATTATCTTTTACTAAAGCATTACGACTAGTGGATGAAGAGTCAAACATTACAGATACCTATTTTTTTGATTATTTAATCTTTAAATCTATGCATAATGATCAAAATATTCACTTATTTTAAAAAGAAAAAGCATAGACAAGCTGTTAAATTTTAAATTATTTTGAGTAAATTTTTGAAATAAAATTGGTTGTAAAACAATAACAGTCCTACGACCAAAGCCGAATTGTTTGCTCTTGTTAATGGTGACCATACTGCAAGAGAAAACAAAACATACCAATGCTAGATGAGTATATCTAAGGTATGAAATAAAAAACCAAGGAAGTGAGCTATGAAAGAAATCTACCCAGTGCCAGAGAAATTTAAAGAAACGGCAAGAATCTCGGAAACAGACTATTTCAAACGTTATCAGTACTCTATCGAGCAGCCAGATGCATTCTGGGCTGAAGAAGCGAAAAAGGTCGATTGGATCAAGCCTTTTACCCAAGTGAAAAATACTAGTTTTCAACAGGACAATTTCAAGATCGAATGGTTTGCAGATGGGGAGTTGAACGTCTCCGCAAACTGTCTGGATCGCCATCTAAAAACCAACCCTTTAAAGCCTGCCATTATTTGGGAAGGTGATCATCCATCACGTCATAAAATTATTTCTTTTGCTGAATTACATGACGAAGTATGCCGCTTCGCAAATGTATTGAAAAAGCAGGGCATTGTGAAGGGTGATCGTGTCGTTTTATATATGCCAATGGTGCCTGAAGCAGCAATTGCGATGTTGGCTTGTGCACGCATTGGGGCAGTCCATTGTGTAGTGTTTGGTGGTTTCTCACCCGACTCATTGGCGAGTCGTATTGAAGATAGCCAAGCAAAATTAGTGATTACTGCAGATGCTGGCATGCGCGGTGGCAAGCTTATTCCATTGAAAGAGAATGTAGATGCTGCTTTGCAAATCAAAGGGACAGAAAGTGTTGAACATGTAATCGTGGTTCATCGTACTGGAAACCCAATTCAATTCAATGATGATCGTGACGTTTGGTACCACCTTGCCATCATGGAAGTGGATGAGCATTGCCCACCTGAACCGATGAAAGCGGAAGATCCTCTATTCATTCTCTATACCTCGGGTTCTACAGGCAAACCAAAAGGGGTATTACATACCACAGGTGGTTATTTAGTTTATGTGAACACCACATTTAGAGAAGTCTTTGATCTAAAAGAAGATGATGTGTACTGGTGTACTGCTGATGTGGGTTGGATTACAGGACATAGCTATTTGTTGTATGGTCCATTAAGCAATGCAACCACCACAGTGATGTTTGAAGGGATTCCTCAATACCCAACGTGGGCACGTATCGGGCATGTAATTGATAAGCATAACGTTACCATTTTGTATACTGCACCAACTGCGATTCGCGCGATGATGCGTGAAGGTGATGCCTATGTCCGTGAAAGTGATCGCAGCAGTTTACGTTTGCTTGGTTCGGTGGGTGAACCAATTAACCCTGAAGCATGGAACTGGTATCACGAAGTGGTCGGTGAAGGCCGTTGCCCAATTGTTGATACATGGTGGCAAACTGAAACAGGCGGTATTCTAATTTCACCATTACCAGGTGCAACTGCACTCAAACCAGGCTCTGCTACACGTCCATTGTTTGGTGTGCAACCTGCTTTAGTTGATGGTGAAGGCAACGAGTTAGAGGGTGCAGCAGAAGGGAATCTTGTGATTAAAGATTCTTGGCCAGGTCAAATGCGTACGATTTGGGGTGACCCGCAGCGTTTTATCGAAGCTTATTTTTCAACTTTTAAAAACTGCTATTTCACAGGAGATGGTGCACGCCGTGATGCTGATGGCTATTACTGGATTACTGGACGTGTAGATGATGTGCTCAATGTTTCAGGACACCGTTTGGGAACAGCTGAAATAGAAAGTGCGCTAGTTGCGCATGAGGCAGTCGCTGAAGCGGCGGTCGTTGGTATGCCACATGATATTAAAGGACAAGGAATTTGTACTTTTGTCACTTTGCAGGCTGATGTTGCAGAATCTGAAGAACTTCGTAAAGAGCTCGTGGATTGGGTACGTAAAGTACTTGGTCCTGTGGCGACACCAGATGCTTTGCATTGGGCGCCTGCTTTACCCAAAACACGCTCAGGTAAGATCATGCGTCGTATCTTGCGTAAGATCGCGGCAAATGAGTTAGATAGCTTAGGAGATACTTCAACATTGGCTGAGCCAGCAGTGGTGGAAAACCTGATTGCAACGGTTTATCCAAATCGTTGAATTTAAAATATCTGGAAAGAGCGTTCATCTGAACGCTCTTTTTTTATTTTCGCGCTTACTGATTGTTCAGGAAATCAGAGGTATTTTGTACTTTCGCAAAAACATTTAGAGCTGATAAAAACGCTGACTGTACATCCGATGCTTTGACGATGGAGTTTTTATATTCTAGATCACGAGTTGCTGTTGCATCGGCAATTAATATGGGTTGATAGCCAAGCTCGCATGCGGCACGTGTACCTGAATCTATACACATATGCGTCATCATGCCTGTAATCACGAGTTGTTCGATCTGAAGCTTTTGAAGCATTGATTGAAGATTTGTTTTCAAGAAACTATTCGGAAAATGCTTTTGCACAACGAGTGATGAGTCGCTAAGTAGAAGTTTAGGATGTAATTCCACACCCAGCGTATTTTCAAGGAAAAAGCCCGCAGATGCAGGGTTGATATGTTGAATATAAATAATCGGTAAATTGTTTTGATTAAAGTAATATTCTAATTGATTGATTTTTTCTAAAGCATGCTCTGGATTCACTAATTCCATTTTGCCATCTTTAAAATAATCATTTTGAACGTCGATAATGAGGAGTGCTTGTTTCATTTTAAATGTCCCAATAGGAGATAAAACAAGCTTAGGGAGATGATGAAAAATCAGCTATAGTCTGATGAAAGCTTTGAATCCTATTTTCTTTCGTAATGAAAAATGAATATTGAACTTGATCCAATTGATTTAAAAATTATTGCGTTACTCAAACACGATTCACGTCTGACTCATAAGCAGATCGGACAACACGTGCATCGTACAGGGCAAGCCGTAGGTGCTCGCATCGCACAACTCATGGATGCGGGTATTATTAAGAATTACACCATCACGATAGGTTATGAATATAAACAATTCATTCAACTGTTCTTAAATGAGCAACAGGCTTTTACAGAGATTGAGCAACTGGTCAAGCAATATCCGCAGATTGATGAATGTTTTAAAACCTTAGGAAATGGCTGCTATATGATTGTGAGTCATTTTAATCCATCCGAATTCAATCAGTTTATAGAGAAATTATCGCAGTGGAGTCGCTATTCAGTTGAAACTGTGATGCGAGAAATAGAGCTTCACTAAAATAAAAATCCCCAAGCCGAGTCTTGAGGAAAAGGTTTTTTACTCTTTCTTTTTCTTCTTATATCACAGTGTGTCAAGCTGATTTGGCAGGTACTTGCAAGTGTTGTAATTGCTGCTGTTCGATTTGTCGAACCAAAGGTAGAACGTTTTCACCGAAATACTCAACCTCTTCAATGAAATGCAGAAAGCCTGACAGGATGAGATCAACGCCTACGTTTTTTAAATCCACGATTCGTTCAGCTATCTGCTGTGGTGTACCGATCAAATTAGTTTTAAAACCATCGTTGTATTGTACTAGATCATCAAAGGTTGATTTAGCCCAATTTCCTTCTTGTTCTGGTGCTGCTGCACCTGCTTCACGTGTTGCATCACCAAATGCATTGACTGCTTCGACATTTGCCTTAGCGATGATTTCATTCAGCACGGCTTGAGCTTCTTGCTCCGTATCACGTGCAATAATAAAAGCATTCACTCCGATTTTCACATGGCGATTTTCGAGTTTTGCTTTGGCACGGACATCATCAATCTGTTTCTTAATCTCTGCAACGCTATTCCCATTGGTAAAATACCAATCAGAAACACGAGCTGCCATGTCTCGTGCGGCGCGTGAACTACCACCTTGAAAGACTTCGATATAGGGTTTCTGTGCTGGCTTTGGTTTTAGCGTATAGTTTTGGAATTGGTAATATTTACCTTCAAAACTATAATTATCTGTAGTCCAAATGCCTTTAAGGGTTCGAATAAACTCTTCAGAACGGATATATCGTTCATCATGCTCAGGCCAAGGCTCACCGATTGCATCAAATTCTCCACGGAACCATCCACTGACCACATTAATGGCAATACGACCTTGAGTTAAATAATCAATCGTTGCCAATTGCTTTGCTGCAAGTGCTGGTTTCCACGGCCCTGGCAAAATCGCCGCAATCACTTTGAGTTTCTCTGTTTTTGCCAACAAAGCGTGACTAAAGCTCACCGATTCATGCTGATTTTCTGCACCATAGCCCGCAGTAAAACGGATTTGAGTGAGTGCATATTCGAAACCATTTTTTTCTGCTGTTTGCGCCAAACGAATGTTGTAGTCATAACTCCAGTCAGTACGTTGTTCAATTGTACTGACCACTAAACCACCACTCACATTTGGAACCCAATATGCAAACTTAATTTCTGATGATTGCAAGGACATAGATTTTCCTCCCTCAGGTCGCTTATGCAACCTGAGTTAAATTTTTATTAGATTTCTGATGTAAACGTGATTCCGCAGCATCCAAATCTGGGACAGCGGCTGAAGGGAGAACTTCGGCTTGTTCAATTTGTTTATTAATGCCGAGATTCTGATTGGCCTGTTCAGTTTTTGCTTTGATAACTTCGGCACGTTTGCCTTTGGTGGGTGCCCATTCCAAAATAGGCAGAGCTCGTGCTACAGCCAAGGTGACTCGATCCGCCAATTGTTCACTTTTAACAGTATATTCTGGGGTAAAGTCGCGATCAGTTGCATAAACCCCGATAGGTAAGGTTTGTGCTTGGAAAAAGCTAAATAACGGGCGTAATTGATGTTCTAGTACCAAAGCATGGCGGTCGCTTCCTCCTGATGCAGCCAACAAAACAGGTACATCAACTAAAGCGGTTTGCTCTACGAAATCAAAAAAGTATTTAAACAACCCTGTAAATGAAGCACGGTAAACAGGTGTTCCCACGATCAATGCATCGGCAGCTTCAACTGCAGCTAAATCATCTTGGACACGTTGTGGTAACTGATTTCGATAGATGGCACCTCCTAATAAGGGACCAATCTCACTGAGTTTAATAAAATGCACATGGATCTGAGTTGCCTCCGCAAGTTCATCCAAAATTGCTTGTACCAAGCTTTCTGTTTTTGATGGGCTATTTAAGCCACCTGAGACCGCAACAATATTTAAGGGAGTAGAAAGGTTATTTTGATGTGACATGGATAAACGCCTAAATCAGCAATAAGGAATTGCTATTTATTTATCTATAGCTCCTGTCGACTGTAAAATAAGGAAATGCTGCAAGCTTATCTGTTTTAAATATAAGTTGAAAAATCACGTTTTGAAGCAAATTAAATGAATTTAATGCTCTGTTTCTATTCGCTATTTCGGTATAGTAGTTTGGGAATGATCTAGGTTGTGTGAGTTATATCATTATCTGATTTATTTTTCATATTTGCGAAATAAATAAGTTTTGATGCTCTTACAACAGTTTATTTCAAAAATAGGCTAAGATAGATTAGATTTGAATAAACACCGTACAGTGACGTACTTGCAGATTGCGTAAAGCGCTTATGAATATTTTAATTGTAGACGACCATCCGTTATTTAGACACGCTTTGATTCAAGCGGTTCGTTATAGCATTCCGCAGGCACAAATTCAGGAAACTGCAGATGTTGATGAATTTTATGAACGCTTAGAACATGGTGCAGAGCCAGATTTAGTTTTGTTGGATTTAAATCTACCAGGTGCCTCTGGTTTTTCCGCGTTGGTATATGTGAGAGCGCAATATCCTGCAATTCCAATCATTGTTGTTTCTGCACATGAAGAAACCTCCATCATTCAGCGTGCGATTGCACATGGTGCGATGGGTTATATTCCAAAATCATCTCATCCAAGTCATATTGGTGAAGCTATTAAACATGTTTTGGAAGGTGAGATTTGGTTACCTCCAAATCTACCGACACATTCAGGTTTTGATCCTCGTGCTGCCGATGAAACGGCTTTGGCAGAACGTTTACAATCACTCACACCACAACAGTTCCGTGTGTTGATGATGGTTGCTGAAGGCTTGTTAAATAAACAAATTGCTTATGAGCTAGATGTATCAGAAGCGACAATTAAAGCGCATGTGACAGCAATTTTCCGCAAATTAGGCGTACAAAACCGTACGCAGGCAGTACTTGCGATTAGTGCATTAAATATCGAAGATAAAAAGATGTAATTAACAAGTTGAATAACTCATTCGGTTATTCAAATGTTTAAAGACAATAAAAAACCCAGTTCATATGAACTGGGTTTTTTATGCATAGATGCTTAATTAGAACATCTATGACTGTATTAGAAGCGTACTTTAGCGTTTAAACCAACAGTTTGCATATCAGCTGCATTAACACCATTAGCATTTAAGTAGCTTGCACCAACAGCGATCGCTGGAGTGATGAAGTAATTTACGTTCACGCCCCAAGCTGAGTCTGGTGAACCAGCAAAGCTAGATTCAGCGTAAGAAACACCAGCGCTAAGTTGAGAGTTTAAGTACAAATCAGTTTTTAACTCGTATGCAGTGTCTTCACCATAAACGAGACCAGTTTCAAAACCGATTGACATTGGAGTACCATCGATCGCACCAACGTATTTAGTACGAGCAGTGATTGCATCTTGGTCATCAGCGATAGTCGCTGTTTCACCAACTGCTTTAGCAAAACCACTATTTAAGATTTTGAAAGTATCCAAAGATGTTTGTTCAACAACGTTTGTATAACCTACAGCAACAAGGAAGTTTGGAGCGATTACCGAACCAAATTCAACAGCCCAACGCTGACCACGGTCATCATTAAGACCATATTTACCGTCATTGTCAGTCGCGCTATAGCTTAAGCTTGCATACGCTGGTGTATATGGAGTTGGTACATAAGCTTCAGCTTTAACACCTACGTTTTGAGATTTAACTTCGTCAAGATTAGCAAAGTTATAACCAAGAGATACGTTAGAAGCTTGGTTAACAAAAGCTGCTTCAGCTAAAGGACCTTTAGAAGCATCTACATTTTTGAAGTAGTAAGTTGCTTGTCCGCCAACAGTGTAATTATTAAAATCTCTGTTTTCATCGTTAGAATCTAGAGCTTCAGACTGACCTTGTATTTCGAATTGGTAAGCGTGAGCACCGGTCATGGCTAATACTAAAGCAGTGGCTAAACCGAGTTTTTTCATAATAATTTCCAGCTTTAACAGTAATGAATAAAGTTGAGTCATTGTATTGTAACAAAATATGATGTCAATGTAATAAATCTGAGAACCCGATAAACGATCATAATGCACTCAGGTTGTGATCAAAATACATACAACTGTGTGTGGTGCTGTCAACCGAGATTGAAGTTTATATCTTACAAATAGATAGATTCAAAATAGTGAATAAAAGCACATATTATTTGGGGTTCATAATTTACTATTTTGATTGATAAATACGATTGTATTAATCTAATTTATCAATTATTGGTTTCTTAAAACTGTCATAATTGGCTGGAAAAATTGTGTTCAAAATCTATTTTTTTTACAAATTGGAATGATAAATCATATTTTTTAACAGTAGTTCGGGTCAAGGTTTGCTATTTAATTGAACAGTGTTGTTTTTTAATTCCAAAAAACGATCAAAAAAAGAATCCTGATCTATTTAATCGACTTTACATTTGGAGACTTAGTTCACATAATTGCGCCCAAGAGATATTTGTTTAGCATTCTATCTCATAACATTTTCTTGAGTATTCGATGTTTAAAAGCATCTGATTTTACTAGCTCGGCTTTCCCCAAGGCTGAGCTTTTTTTATCAATTTTTTAGTGTAGGAAATTTGATTTATAAGTTGTTCAAATAAAAAATTATTTATAAATCTATGAAATAGCTGTTCGCTCGACTGTTTGATCAGCTTCAGACATCAAGTTGTAAGACAAAGTATGACAATATTAAAAAAAACCACATGCAGTTAGTTTTTAAAAATAATATTAAAATAGCAATATCTCAATGACCGATATTCAAGATGTTGAAAGTACTTCGATTGCATTTGGCATAAATTTATATTGATAATGAATCACATATATCATATGGCTAATAATCAGATCATCTGGGATATATATTATTTTTACGTGGTGTTTATATTCTGCTTTAGTTTTTGGTTTTGATGGTTTTTTAGTAAATTAATAATAAAAAAGACCCAACCCTATGAGGTGGGTTGGGTATGAGAAGAAGGATGTTTGATCATTGGGAGAAACATCCTTGAGGAATTTGTATCAAATTGCTTAATTTCTTATCTAAATTGATTGTGTCTCTTTTTACTTAATTAGGGAAATTGATAATATTTATCTTCAGAATTTGTTTTTTCGATTATTTGTTTTTTTAATTAAATCAATAGCTTGAAATTTTCTGCTGTGTCGAATGATAAAGAGACTATTCATTTTTTATAAATACTTGTAAATACACCAGAGTATTGTTAAAACTAAAATAGTTTAATTATTTTAAAGTGTTATTTTAATAAAATGAAATTTAAAAAGTTGCATATTATTCTTTGATTATAAAAGTCTCAAAATTAATTGGAATCATATCAGCGCAAATTAAAAATTAAGGTAAGATTAATATTCTCAAGAAATCAAATAGGATGAGTTTTTGAAAAGAGTAGGATGTCTTCATGGAACGTAGTTTGAAACGTGTTAAATTACGTTCAGAGCAGATTAGCCTTCGTCTATTTTCTTGCATGGTCGTGATTATTTTTTCGATCTTATACATTTCTATTCCATTAATAATTCATAGTTATCAAGATTATATAAAAACTCAACAAGTATTATCAGAAATCACAAGTTTGCGGGCCTTAGTAAAAACAGCCAATAAGATTTCAAGAGAGCGAGCGCCTGCCAATAAGCTCATGTCGAGTACGCCTGATGAGCTTCAGCAACATCAAAAGGAGTTGAAAGAATTTAGACTGGTTGTCGATCAGCAAATTGATGAGGCGATTACAACACTTCATCAAGCAGGTTTTAACTCTATCGCGACGGCTTTAAATTCTGATTTAAAAACTCAATTAGCACAGTCACGAAAAGTCGTTGATGACTATGCTCTGATCCCTCCAAAACAACGTAATGCAGCAGAATTAGATCATGCGATAGTATCCATGTTCGCTGCATGGGATAAGACACGTGAATATCTGAGTGCTCTGATGCTAGAAGCAAAAAGTAAAGACAGTAAGATGTCAAATTACTTTATTTCGATTGTTGTTTTAACGGATATGCGTGATCAAGCGGGTCGCGTAGCATCTAATATCATGGCACCTGTGACGTTTAAGGAAACGATATCAGATATTAATCGTGCTCGATCATTACAAACTCAACATCAAGCCAGATATCTATGGTCATTGGTCGATACGATTCAGCCTGAACAAACCAAAACTACAGAATATTATCGTTTACATCGACGTGTAAAAACGGAGTTTCTTGATCAGGGACTACCACTGATCTCAAGATTATTAGATGAGAGTGCAAAGAAACAAACTTATTCACTTACAGGAACGCAACTTACCGAGCAAATTGTAGATAAATTTATTACGGTGATGGATCTACAAAATTATATTTTGGATAGCAGTATCCAAGTAGCGTATGAACAGAATAGAAAAGCAAAACAACAACTGATTTTTACATTATGTATGACCAGTGTTTCATTGCTGACAGCTCTATTTATTATGATTTATACCAAGCGAAAGGTATTTATGCCTTTAATTAGGGCTCGGCAAATGATCTTACGCTTATCTAACACATCCTATGAAGACCTGAATACGAAAGCATCAAAACAGGAATTTGCTTCATTATTCGAAGCGATCGATCGTTTAAAAGCGATGTTAAAACAACGAGACATGATGGAGTCTCAGTTGAAGAAAATCGCGAACTCAGATGTGCTGACTGGTGTAGCGAATCGCTTAGCTTTGGATGAATACATTCGGGTTTTGGAAAGTCGCCCAAATGCGTTTTCTAAAACAGGTGTGATCGTGATTGATATTGATAACTTTAAGTTGGTCAATGATCAGTATGGTCATATTGTGGGTGATCAGGTGATTACAATGATCGCGGATCAATTGAAGCATAACGTAAGGGCATCCGATCTGATTGTGCGTTATGGTGGTGATGAGTTTTTAGTGGTTATTGAAAATATTCAGTTAGATGCAGCTAAGCATATTGCGGAAAGTATTCGTACTGAAATCGCCAGTCAGTCTATAGAGGTTTCGAGTTTAGGTGAATCCATCCAAGTATCGATAAGTATTGGAGTAGCTGTCGGAGCAGAAAGCTGGCTTGAACTGCTAGAAAATGCGGATCAATCGATGTTAAGAGCGAAGGCTAAAGGGAAGAATGTGGTGGAGGGATAAAAAAAGTTGCCGTGAAATTTTTAAGTTTATCTTTTTTGGTCATCATATTTAAATTTAGAATTGCTAGTTTATATGAGTTCCAAAATTAAGATTCTATTTGTGTTAGTAAAAGACCAAGAAAAATTATGCGAAGCTATTTATTCAACTCAACATTATAATGACTGGCAGAGAATTGCCCAATCTTCTAAACAATATGAAGCAGATGATATTGCTCAAAATGCTTTTCTATACGTAATAGATAGATGGATAGGTGTATTTGATCCTGTTAATCTTGAACATTGGATTGAACTAAAAAGCCAAATGCGAAATCTTTATGGTTATGGTGTTGATCGAGTGCTCAGAAAAGCACTGAGTATGGATCAAAGTTCTAGTAATGATGTAGATGAAGCGACTAATCCGATTCTTTTGAGCATATCATCTTCAACATCAACTGAGCCATTACAGGGAATGATTGAGGATGAAGAACAACTTTTCCTCCAAAAGAAACAATTAAAACATATTCAAGAAAATAGCTTCTCGATGGCTTTGGCGTATGTTCAATTATTTGAAAGTCTAAAACCTAAATTACTCAAATATACATATCTGAATATCGCTGATTATATGAAAATGTCTTACTCATGGTTGAGGGAATGCATAAATCGTGCTGAGAAATTACAGAGAACACAGCATTCTTTGTTTGATAATATTGAATATGCTTCAGTTTCGCATTTAAGGAGTTGGCGTAAATTCAAGCTAGAGAGAAAAGTACAGCCTAAATTTACGCCAGTTTTGGAGAATCAATTAAATTTATTTCAACATCGGTTTTAAGAACTTACCTGTGTGTGAAATCTCAACTTCAGCAACTTGCTCAGGTGTGCCTTCAGCGATAATTTGACCACCACCAGAACCACCTTCAGGGCCAAGATCAATCACCCAATCGGCAGTTTTGATCACATCTAAATTATGCTCAATCACAACGATGGTATTACCCTTATTACGTAGCTCATGCAAGATATCGAGTAACTTGGCAATATCATGGAAATGTAAACCAGTGGTTGGCTCATCTAGGATATATAAGGTTTTACCCGTATCACGTTTTGCTAACTCACGCGCTAATTTCACGCGTTGAGCTTCACCACCTGAAAGGGTTGTTGCTGCCTGTCCCAAACGAATATAACCCAGTCCTACTTGAGTCAGTGTTTCTAGACGACGATGAATCACAGGAATTGCACTAAAGAATTCGGCTGCATCTTCTACCGTCATTTCTAACACATCAGAAATATTCTTACCTTTATAGCCTACTTCCAGTGTTTCACGATTATAACGCTTGCCATGACAGGCATCACAAGGCACATACATATCAGGCAGGAAATGCATCGCGACCTTGATCATGCCATCGCCTTCACATGCCTCACAGCGCCCGCCTTTTACGTTAAACGAGAAACGACCTGCGCTATAACCACGTGCTTTGGCTTCAGGGGTTTGCGCAAATAACTCACGAATTGGGGTAAATAACCCCGTGTAGGTAGCAGGGTTCGAACGTGGTGTACGACCAATTGGACTTTGGTCAATATCAACCACCTTATCCAAATGCTGTAAACCATCAATTGAATCAAACTTTTCTGCGGTAAGAGTGGTTGCACCATTGAGTTGAGTGGCTGCTAAAGGCAATAAAGTTCGGTTAATTAAGGTTGACTTTCCTGAACCTGAAACGCCAGTGACACAGGTCATAATGCCTAAGGGAATGGTTAAATCAACATTCTTCAGATTATGTCCGCTTGCGCCTGAAAGCTTAATCACTTCATCAGGACGTGGTGATTGGGTACGTTGTTTTGGCACTGCAATTTTTAATTTGCCTGAAAGATACTGACCTGTAAGCGAATCGGCATGGTTCGCCAATTCGTCATAAGTTCCTTCAGCAATGATCGCACCACCGTGAATCCCTGCACCTGGTCCGATATCAATGATATGGTCCGCAGCACGAATCGCATCTTCATCATGCTCAACGACTAGCACGGTGTTGCCCAAATCACGTAAACGAATGAGCGTTTGTAATAAGCGATCATTATCACGTTGATGCAGACCAATCGATGGTTCATCAAGCACATACATCACACCCATCAAGCCTGCACCGATTTGCGAAGCGAGACGAATACGCTGTGCCTCACCCCCTGAAAGGGTTTCAGCCGAACGTGCTAAGCTTAAATAATTGAGTCCAACACTCACCAAAAAGTGTAAACGTTCACGAATTTCTTTAAAAATTTTATCGGCGATTTCGCCTTTAGCCCCCTCAAGATTGAGGTCTTGATAATAACTTTCTGCATCACCAATCGACATCTTGGTGATTTCAGCAATGGTTTTGTCTTTAACACGAACATGACGCGAGATTTCATTGAGACGAGAACCACCACACGCATCACAAGCGGCATTAGATAAGTATTGGGCTAAGTCATCACGGACATAATTCGATTCCGTTTCACGATAACGACGTTCCAAATGTGGCAATATTCCTTCAAAAGGTTGCACACGATTATGTTTACGACCACGTTCATCAATATAACTGAGGTCGATTTTTTCTTTGCCTGTACCTTGTAAGAATTTCTTTTGTGTCTCTTTATCCAGTTGATTCCACGGGGTATCGAGTGGAATATCAAAATGATCTGCGACTTTTTGAAGCATCGTATAGTAATACGGACGCTGTCTGTCCCAACCACGAATTGCACCTTGGCTGATCGATACTTCTGGGTTTGGAATAAGTTTGTCGGCGCTGAAATGACTACGCGTCCCTAAACCATCGCAGACAGGGCAAGCACCAAAAGGATTGTTAAATGAGAACAAACGAGGCTCGAGTTCAGCAACCGCACGGTCACATTCAGGACAAGAGTGTTTCGCTGAAAAGACACGTTCTGGGTGTTCGCCATTCATCCACGATAAAATTGCAATATCGCCACCTAAACGTAAGGCAGTTTCAAAGGATTCAGCAATTCGATTGCCAAGATCATCGCGGACTTTGAAACGGTCGACGACGACTTCGATGGTATGTTTTTTCTTTTTGTCTAATTCAGGTGGGGTATCAATATCAATAATTTCGCCATCGACACGCGCACGTACAAAGCCTTGGCTTTGTAATTGTTCAAATAAGTTACTGTATTCGCCTTTGCGCTCACGAACCACAGGTGCGAGCAACATCAGTGCCGTACCTTCTTCAAGCGATTTTACTGCATCGACCATTTCCGAAACGGTTTGTGCGACCATCGGTAAGTCATGTTCTGGACAGTAGGGTGTACCCACACGCGCATAGAGCAGTCGTAAATAGTCATAAATTTCGGTAATTGTTCCGACAGTTGAACGCGGGTTATGGCTCGTTGATTTTTGCTCGATCGCGATCGCAGGGGATAAACCTTCGATTGAATCAACTTCAGGTTTTTCCATTTGCGAAAGGAATTGTCGTGCATAAGCCGAAAGTGATTCAACATAACGGCGCTGACCCTCAGCATATAAGGTATCAAATGCCAACGATGATTTCCCTGAACCTGAAAGCCCTGTGATCACCACAAATTTGTCACGTGGAATATCGAGTGACACATTCTTTAAATTATGGGTACGTGCGCCTCGAATACGGATATGACTTTGGCTCATGAAAACATCTCAATAATATGCAATAGAAGATCAAAAGACGTTGAACATTGATGGGGTGCATCATCAATTATTTAATTTGAATGTCTTGAGAGAAAGTTCAGTACCAATCAATTTAAAATAATTGCAGAGCAGCATCGTTCTGTTTAACAGGTCTTATATGATAGCGCCTTAAAATTGTTCAAGTGGTATAAAAATATTTAAAACGACAAGTTGTGACGGTCAGACCACTTTTTCAAACATGATCAGTCTCAAACCGAGTTATATTTTTATCATTCCTTTTCTCATTTTACTACTGTAAAGCTGTTGCTAAATAAAAATACATAACTTTACTAGACGACTGGTCTAATATTTATTTATAGTGTGAACATGAAACGATCAATGAAAAGTGAAGCAATCCGAAAACACATCTTGGATACCAGTTTTGAATTGGTATTGCATAAAGGTTTTGTTGGGCTTGGCTTACAAGAAATTTTGAAAGCCTGTGACGTACCCAAAGGTTCGTTCTATCACTATTTTTCGTCTAAAGAGGCCTTTGGTTGTGCTTTATTAGAACAGTACATGGCTGACTATAAAGTACGTGTCGAGCAGCTATGGCAGCACACTGAACAAAGTGCTTATGCACGTTTGATGGGGTTGTGGCAGGCATGGATTGACGATCCAATTTACGGCAGTTGGGCAGAAAACTGCTTAATAGTGAAACTCGCGGCTGAAGTCTCTGATTTATCAGAAGACATGCGACAAATTTTGAATTTAGGTGTGCATCGACTCACGCAACGCATAGCGCTGCTATTACAAGAAGGGCAGCAGCAAGGTTTGATTCCAACACATCTTGACCCATTTAAAACAGCTCAAGTGATGTATCAGCTTTGGTTGGGTGCGGCATTGATGACCAAATTGGCACAAGACAAAGCACCATTGCATCTTGCTTTGGAAACCACGAAACAGCTGTTACAACCGATACAGGAATAAATCATGCAAAGTGTTATCCACTACCAATTTGGCGAACCCGTAGATGTTTTAGAAGTAGCGGATATGCCTCAACCAAAGCCTAAAGCAGGTGAAGTGCGTATCAAGACCATTATGTCTCCAATCCATAATCATGATGTATGGACGGTGAGGGGGAGTTATGGCTATAAGCCAACTTTACCTGCAATTGGTGGTAGTGAAGCGGTAGGTATCGTCGATGCTGTAGGTGAAGGTGTCGATGAAAGTAAATTAGGGCAACGGGTTGCAGTTGCTGGGGTACATGGCAGTTGGGCAGAATATTTTATTGCTCCTGCGCAAAGCATCATTCCTTTAAATGATGCGATTGATGATGAAACAGCAGCTCAATTGATTGGTATGCCGATTAGTGCATTGATGTTATTGGACTTTGTAAATGTTCAAGCAGGTCAATGGCTGATTCAGAACACAGCGAATGGTGCAGTGGGTAAAACCGTTGCCATGATCGCTCAAGCGCGTGGTTTGCAAGTGATTAATCTCGTGCGTCGTACCGATGCGATTGCTGAAATGCAGGCTTTAGGTATTCAACATGTAGTTGCGACTGATCAGGCGGATTGGAAGCAACAAGTGAAAGCCATTCATGCTGATCAGCCATTAATTGCAGGCGTGGATTCAATTGGTGGAGCGGCGAGTGGTGAAATGCTGAATCTACTGAGTGAAAATAGCTTATTAGTTTCATTTGGCAGCATGACGGGTGAAACCATGCAGATTTCATCGGGTGATTTGATTTTCAAACAGGCTACAGTGAAAGGCTTTTGGGCAAGTGTAGTCAATAAAGAAATGCCAGCAGAGCGTAAAAAGGCATTATTTGTTGAGTTATTAACCCTTGCGACACAAAAGAAGCTGATTTTACCTGTAGAAGGCATTTTCAGTTTTGATGACATTAAAACAGCTGCACTGAAAGCGACTCAGGGAGCACGTCAGGGTAAAGTGTTGTTAAAAGCTTAATTTTGAAAATTGCATGACCAGTCGTGAGGCTGGTCTACTGATATTAAGTCATACAATAAAAAGGAAAATGAGATGATCGGACAACTGCTCGTAGGATTAATTGCTGTCTTGCATGTTTATATCTTAGTATTGGAAATGTTTTTATGGGATAAACCAGCAGGTTTAAAAGCATTTGCGAATACTCCTGAAAAAGCCCAGCTCACCAAAGTTTTAGCGCAGAACCAAGGTCTCTATAATGGTTTTCTTGCAGCAGGCTTATTCTGGTCGTTAATTGCACCTGAAACCTATGCTGTGGCTTTGGCGAATTTCTTTTTAGGTTGTGTATTGATTGCAGGTATTTATGGTGGTTTGACGGCGAGCAAAAAAATTATTTATATCCAATCTGTACCCGCAGTGATAGCCTTAATTGCCGTTAACTTTTTTTAAGTAATAAAGGTATTCACTCGATCTGATTTATGTTTTAATGCAGCCAGTTTGAGATGAGCCTCATACAGTATATCGGACGATACGATATACGACTAAGCCCCTTTATGGGGCTTTTTTATGTCTAAAAGAATGTCATGTTTAATTATTTATGGGATTAAGCGTGATCTAACCCTAACCATTGGCGTTGCTGATAAGCGCTATCCCAAAATAACCACTCCAGCTTTGCACCCATCGTATATGCTGCGTGCATTTTTGCTAAAGTATCTTCATCGCAACGCGCTGCTACTTTATCAATCGTTGCAATCACATTACTTACCGCTGTATTAAATTCTTCACCTGCATAGGTATCAATCCATGCTTGGTAACGGTTATTGTCAGCGGATTGGTGAATAATTGATTTCCCGACTTCTGCATAAATCCAAAAACATGGAAGCAATGCCGCTAAAATCACAGGATAACTTTCTGACCAAGCTGTAGCCGTTAGAAAAGATGTGTAGTGATGACAGGCAAGGGTGAGCGGGGTATTTTCAAATTCAGTTTTGCTGATGGAAAACTCTTGCATGAAATCACTGTGCAGACTACGTTCAACGATGATTGCAATTTTTGCAGCTTCAGAAAATTGAATTACATCATCCGCTTCATAAGCTTTAGCAGCAGCAACTGCAAGCGCACGACCATAAGCCAATAGATAATGTGCATCTTGAATCACATAATGACAAAAGACTTGAGGGTCCAATGTTCCTGCTGCAAGTTCTTGGTTGAATGGAAGTGCGAGGATTTTTTGATAAAGGTCGATGTTGCGCTGCCAGACATCCTGAGAAAAAGTCATAAATTGAACCTGTAAAAACAATAAGTCTAAGATTTTATTCAAACTATATCAGAACTTAGCTTTGATCGTATTTGATCTCAAAATAAGTCCAACAATCTTTTCTGTCTTTCGGTCAAAACTCGCCTACAATAGTCACATTTTTCTACCCAAACGATTTCGAATAAAAGGTTGCTCATGAAGCATTTTCGTTTCTCAATTTTCTTTACAGTAGTGTGTTTAGCACTATCTGCTTACTGGGGCTATACGCATGGCCCAGAAGCAGGTATTGTAACAATGCTGAAAGCATTAACTATTACTGCAATTTTGGCAGTGATGGAAGTCTCTCTCTCTTTTGATAATGCCGTGGTCAACGCATCAGTACTCCGTAATTGGGATCATTTCTGGAAAATGATCTTCTTAACGGTGGGTATTTTAATTGCCGTATTTGGTATGCGCTTGGTTTTCCCTGTCGTGATTGTTGCTGTCACAGCAGATATGGGCATGATGGAAGTCGTAAAATTGGCACTTAACGATCCGAAGTCTTATTCAGCTCGTTTGATGGAACATCATGCAGAAATTGCAGCCTTTGGTGGTACTTTCTTATTGATGGTGTTCTTGAATTTCTTCTTCGATGATGAAAAGGAAACTCATTGGTTCCGTTGGATCGAATCTAAACTCTCACATCTTGCAAGTGTTCCTGCGATGTCTGTTTTCATTGCTTTGGTTGCGATGTTAATCATGGCGGCGAATGTTGAGGAAAGCAAACGTCTGGTAGTGACGATGGCTGGAATCTGGGGGATCGTGGTTTATATCGGTGTGCAAGTTCTCAGTCATTTATTGGGTGGTGAACCTGAAATTGATGAACACGGTAATGCCGTAATGCATGATGGCAATGGGGCTGCATCAGGTGTTGTCAAAGCAGGTTTTGGTGGTTTCTTATATCTTGAAGTCCTAGATGCATCGTTCAGTTTTGATGGTGTTATTGGCGCATTTGCGATTACCAGTGATGTTGTGATCATTATGTTGGGTCTTGCGATTGGTGCGATCTTCGTCCGTTCGATGACGATCTATCTGGTTGAGAAAGGCACTTTAGATGCTTACATCTTCCTTGAACATGGTGCGCACTATGCGATTGGTGCATTGGCATTCATTATGATTGCTAGTGGTACAGGTTTACATGTACCTGAAGTGGTGACTGGTTTGATTGGTGTCGCATTTATTGTTTGGGCGGTAATTGCCTCGATCCAATACAGTAAACGACAGAAGCTAAGCTCTTAAGATTAGTTTCAGTTTGATCACTTAAGATCTTTTAAAGGGACGGTAACGTCACTGCTGTCCCACAAATATCACAAGAAGAACCTCAATTGAGGTTCTTCTTGTTTTCGCCATTTTTTATCAGGCACAAAGAGTGACCTTAAAAGTTTCCTTTCAAATAAATTGACCTGAATAATTCTCAGTAAACGCTGAACACTCCATCCTTCTTGTGCCATGTGTTTAGCGAAGTTCACCAGCAAATAGGCAATTAATGCAATCCATATTTGCGTTTGTATCGCATTGCGGCTTCGACCTAGAAATGACTTCAGTTTTAAATTCTGCTTGATGGCTTTAAAGAATAACTCAATCTTCCAGCGGTCTTTATAAATTGCAGCAATGGTGGATGCTGCCAGATGAAAGTTGTTGCTCAGAAATTCGAATGTTCTTTTCTTATCTGTATCATAAAACTCTATACGTCTTAATAATTCAGGTGCGCCTCTTTTCTTGGCATGCGCACTGCTCAATTCAATACATTCATCCGCAATAATCCCTTTAGTCTCTAATACGCTGCGGCTTGATTTAACTTGATAAACTGTCTTTGGGCGTAGCCGGGTTACAAAGCTGACGTTCTGAAGTGTCAACTGAGCAAACCATTGATAATCAACATATCCTTTATCAAAGACGATAATGCTGCCAGCAGGAAATTTAAATGCTCTGCCTTGCACCATATCATTTTCAATACCATCCCCAAGCGCTACAAATTCAGGAATGGTATTGCTGTGATTTAAGCCAACACTGAGTTTAATACTGGCTTTGGATTCATGCACTTTTGCCCATTCGCACAATGACAGTGAAAGATCAATATGACTGGCATCTAGTGAATACAGTGGATTTTTGAATCTAAATTTATGTGCAGTTTTAGAGTTTTCACAGCGCTGAAGCAGCTGTGTGAACAATTGCTGATACAGGCTGGCGGGCTGTTCTTCGTTGAGTCTTGCTAAGGTGCTTCGCGCAATTCTCTTCGCGCCAAGATGATAGAGCTTTTCCTGCTGGGATTCGAGATTGGATTGAATGTCTCTTAAGCTTTGCCGACAAGAAAGTTGGGACATCAATATGGCAACAAACTGATCCCAGCGGGTGGCTGATCTTAATTTTTGCCCAGAGTGGTGCAGTTTAGCCAGACGTTCAAAATCTTGTCTTAGAATGGGTTTGAGTAATTGATGAAATACGGTATTCTGATGTGACAAAACCTGAGTCCTTTATAGTTAAAGTGTTTGTTTGCACTCATATTTTAACTATTTAGACTCAGGTTTTTTTATTTAAAGCAAACTATGGGACAGTAGTGCGGTAACGTCCCTTTTTTATTTATTCGATTGTTATTTTTTCAACGCTTTAAAAGGAATAGCTTATAATCCTTTGAGCCAGTTTTAGTGTCTAGTCAATGATGAATGCTTTAGAACGTCGTTCAACCTTTGCCTTAAGTAGCATTTTTGCCTTACGCATGTTGGGCTTGTTCATGATTATTCCTGTTTTTTCAGTTGCAGGGCAATCATATCAATACGCAACACCTGCTTTGATCGGTTTAGCTGTCGGGGTGTATGGCTTAACGCAGGCGATCTTACAGATTCCCTTTAGCTTGTTGGCAGATCGTTTTAGTCGTAAGCCACTGGTTGTTCTCGGACTGCTATTGTTTGCGATTGGCGGTGCGATAGCAGGGTTTTCCGAGACGATCTATGGTGTAATCATCGGTCGTGCGATTGCGGGTGCTGGTGCTGTTTCGGCAGTTGTGATGGCCTTGTTGGCAGATGTAACCCGTGAAGAGCAACGAACGAAAGCAATGGCAGCCATGGGTATGAGTATTGGCTTGTCTTTTGTGGTGGCATTTAGTTTAGGGCCGTGGTTGACGAGTTTAGTCGGAATCTCAGGTTTATTTTTTGTCACGACCATCATGGGATTAGCCGCGATCTTAATGTTGTTATTGGTGCCGAAAGTCACTCGCCATCATCGAAATTTTCAACAAGGTTATTGGGCACAACTAAAACAAGTGATTCAAATGGGCGATTTAAATCGCTTGCATGTGTCAGTGTTCTCATTGCATTTATTGCTCACTGCAATGTTTATTTACATCCCTTCGCAATTAATCGACTACGCACAAATTCCTTTAGCAAAACATGGTTTGATTTACTTGCCCTTGTTATTGGTGAGTTTGTTTTTTGCATTTCCGAGCATCATCATTGCGGAAAAGTACCGCAAGATGCGTGGGATTTTTCTATCTGCAATCGCAGGCATTATTGGGGGCTTGTTAATTCTCATTTTTGGTTATGAATCGAAATATGTGTTGCTAACAGGCTTAGGAATTTTCTTTATTGCCTTCAATGTCATGGAAGCTTTATTGCCTTCTTGGTTATCGAAGGTCGCTCCGATTCAGTCCAAAGCCACTGCGATGGGTGTCAATGCAAGTAGTCAGTTTTTAGGTGCTTTTTTTGGTGGAACATTGGGCGGTCAGCTTTTGATGTTACAGAATACGGCGCTTGGCTGGAGTGTGTTAACGGGGATTGCTATACTATGGCTGCTGGTTAGTTTTGGGTTGTCTCAACCAAGATATTTGTCTTCAATCGTGCTTCGACTACCTGAAGCGCAACAAACAGATGAATGGTCTTCAAAATTACTGGCAATTCGTGGTATTGAAGAAGTCGTGGTGATGTCTGAGCAACAAGTTGCTTATATTAAGGTCGATAAACAACATCTAGATGATGCTGCGCGACAAGATTTAACGCACTTGTTGGGTAAAGAGGTAGCCATTTAAGCATAACTCTTATAAAGTAAAACATAGAAATAGATAGGACGTAGACAAGCTAATGCGTGGTGTGAATAAAGTTATTTTAGTCGGTACTTTGGGTAAAGATCCTGAGACAAAAACCTTTCCAAATGGTGGATCACTGACCCAATTTTCGATTGCAACAAGTGAATCGTGGACAGATAAAAATACAGGCGAACGAAAAGAACAAACAGAATGGCATCGTATCGTATTGCATAACCGTTTAGGTGAAATTGCACAGCAATACTTACGTAAAGGTTCGAAAGTTTATATCGAAGGTTCATTGCGTACGCGCCAATGGACAGACCAAAATGGTCAAGAGCGTTACAGCACCGAAATTCGTGGTGACCAAATGCAAATGCTCGATTCTCGCCAGCAAGGTGGTGAGCATCAAGCGGGTAATGATTTTAACCAACCGCGTTTTAACAACAATCAAGGCGGTGGCTACCAAAATACAGGCTATAACAACAACCAAAATGGTTATGGTCAAGGTGGCGGTTTTGGTGGTGGAAATCAGGGCAATTATGCAGGCAGTCCGCAAGCAGGTAATGGTTTTAATACACCAAAAGCCGCACCTCAACCTGCTGCTGCTCCAGCTGACTTAGATGATGATTTACCGTTCTAATCAGTTAAAAGACATGAAAAACCTCTTTTCCTGATCCGAAAAGAGGTTTTTTTATGGAGATTTATTGAAACTAGAAGCCAAGTTTAAATGGAGCTGAATCGAAGTTTAGGGTCTAGACAAATTTCTATTTCGATTCAGATTTTATTTTTAGAAAGGATTTTAAAGAAGGGGTTGATATATTAAATCACTGATTTATTTTAATTAATTTGATGTTGTATTTTTTAATTTGATGATGTTTCCTTTCAATATTGTTTAAAAAACTCGCCGAGATTGAGCATTATTTTTACAATTGGCTCTCTCTGTTATTCTAAAAATGGCTCTCGTTTCTTCAGAGCCGAAACGACAAATTAAAGCCATAGAAAGTATGCATGCGGAAGCGTCGTTTTTAATCCTTATTCCATTCTGGACGGAATAGGTTGAACGACACAGTTTTTAGGAGGTATTTGCGGCATGGTGTATGTGATGCCAAAAGCCGCTAATACCTTCAATATATTAAGGAAAATGATATGGCAGCACATCAAAATGGTTCTGAAGCCAATCTCTCCCAAGGTCTAAAACACGGGCTACAGTCACGCCACCTCACGATGATTTCAATTGCAGGTGTGATCGGTGGTTCTTTATTTGTCGGTTCAGGCAGTATTATTTACAACACAGGACCAGTGGTCTTTCTAACCTATGCCTTAGGTGGTTTACTGGTTTGGTTCATCATGCGTATGTTGGGTGAAATGGCGGTGTTAAACCCAGACAGCGGTTCATTTTCAACTTATGCTGACCGTGCAATTGGTCGGTGGGCAGGCTTTTCAATTGGATGGTTGTATTGGTGTACCTTGGCGATGTTGATGGGATGGGAAGCCTATGTCGCAGGTAAAATTCTGAATAGTTGGTTTCCCTTTATCCCGATTTGGGCTTATATGGTCTTGGTCATCGGCGGATTAGTTGCAGTCAACTTACAAAACGTCAAAAACTATGGTGAGTTTGAGTTTTGGTTTGCTTTGATCAAAGTCATTGCGATCGTGGTGTTTTTGGTGATCGGTAGCTTAGCGATCATGCATTTATGGCCGTGGGGTGATACGTCTGCTTCTGGGATCAGTAATCTAACCGCTCAAGGTTTTATGCCAAATGGCGTATCGTCAGTGATTACGGCATTACTTGGAGTTATGTTTGCCTATATTGGAGCTGAAATTGTCACGGTTGCAGCCGCTGAATCAGAAAATCCATCGAAAGAAATTCGTAAAGCCTCAAATTCAGTGGTTTGGCGAATTGTATTATTTTACGTCGGTTCAATGTTTGTCGCGGTTTGTTTGATTCCACATAATAACGAGTTATTAAAAGACTCAACTTGGGGAACTTATAGTGTGACTTTAACGGCACTCGGTATTCCAGAAGCACGTCATATCGTGAATTTCGTGGTGCTAACTTCAGTATGTAGTTGTTTTAACTCAGCATTGTATACCTGTTCACGTATGCTATTTTCATTATCAAAACGTGGTGATGCACCGAAAAGTTTTGGTTCTGTAAATAGCAAGAGCAGCCCTTGGGTTGGGGTGATTGTGTCATGCTTTTTCTCGGTAATTGCTGTGATTTTAACGGCTACCGAAAGTATGAATGTATATGACTTTTTCATGTTAACTACAGGTGCAGCAACACTGTATGTGTATTTAACCATTGCTTATTCTCAGCTTCGTATGCGTAAAAAGCTTGAAGCAGAGGGCACAAAAATTGAATTTAAAATGTGGTTATTCCCTTATATCACTTATCTCGTGATATTTGCCATTATCGGTGCAATTCTCACCATGTTAATAGAGGGAACCTATTTTAAAGAAGTCATTTACACCACAGCGCTCTTTGGAATTATTGTGTTCTTTGGTTTTGTCTCGCAAAAATTGCGTTGGGGTGAAGAGCGTCGAGCATCTCACCTGAGCCAAGTGCATGAAGAAAAATTGGTCTAAGTTCGTTTAAAAGTAAAAAGAGCCTCAAATCATGAGGCTCTTTTTTTTAGATACGACAATCGTAAAACAGCATCAATTGAGCGTGGGAACACCTGCTTCTCGTAAGCATTGCAATAACACACCAAAAGCCATCACCATGTCTTTTTCATTAACACAGGCGAAGCCCATCAACAGTCCACGTTCAGCGAGAGCATGTGATTGCATGTAATATTGCGACAATGGGCGAACTTTCACGCCTCGTTCTAAGGCTTTACTGGTAATCGCGACATCATCACAATCACTTGGTAATTTGAGAACCAAATGTAAGCCTGCGGCTTCATCATATTCATGTAGAAATTCAGTACCTAGATAGCGTTTGATCAAACTGACCAGATAATCCCGGCGTTTGCCATACAGTAGGCGCATACGTCGAATGTGCGCTTCATAATGACCTTCACGAATAAATTCAGCGAGTGCTTTTTGTTCAAGCAAATGCCCACCACGATATAGTTCTGCTGCCACGATTCTTAAAGATGAGAACAAGGGTTTAGGCACAACGAGATATCCAATTCTGAGTGATGGATAAATGGTTTTACTGAAGGTACCCATGTAGAGCACAGGGGCATTATTTTCTAAACCCTGCAAGGAGGGATAAGGTTGTCCTGAGAATCTAAACTCACTGTCATAATCATCTTCTACGATCCAACTGTTGTGTTGACGAGCAATTTGAATCAATTCTTTGCGTCGATTTACACTGAGATGAGAGCCTAAAGGATATTGATGAGAAGGGGTAACAAAGATCAGTTTAGGCGGTTGAGTTGGATTGTTTTCAGGAATAATACCTTCTGCATCAACGGGCATAGGTTGAATATCCAAGCCATTGATCCTGAGTGTGTTACGCATTCCCCAATATGCGGGATCTTCAATCCAAACACGATCACCAATGTCACTCAGCGCACGAGAAACTAAGTCAATCGCTTGATGAATGCCTTCGGTGATAATGATTTGATCTGCATCACATTGCACAGAGCGGGCGACTTTTAAGTAATCTGCCAAAGCACTCCGAAGTTCAATACATCCCCCAGCATTGCTATAAATCAGTCGATTCACATCAGGTTCACGACTTAAACGTGCTTGAATACGACTAAAAATATGATGTGGAAACTCAGTGACATCAGGTGCCCCGGGTACAAAAGCTCCCCATTGATGCAGTGATGCAGCAGCATAGCCCAATAAGTTTGAGCCACGTTGTGATAGTACATATGAACTTTGGATATTAGGGAGTTCAGGTTTTTTCTTTTTATTTTTGGTGTTTAAGAAACTTTCAGGGAGTTTTTCTGCGACCCAAGTTCCATGTCCTGTACGTGCTTCTAAATATCCTTCTGCTTGTAACTGCTCATAAGCACTCAGCACAGTGTTTCGAGAGACATGAATTTCACTGGCTAAATCACGTGACGCAGGTAAGCGCGTCATCGGTTGAATGACGCCTTCTATGATTGCACCACGTAGACATCGAAAAAGGCGTTGATGTAGTTTTCCCTCCGTGTCTTGTTGGAGCCTTTGCAGCAAATGATCTCCAAGTAAACTACGCAATTGGCTCTCTCCTACAGTTTAAAAATGGCTCTCGTCTCTTGCCTTGAGACGAGCGAAATTACAGCTATAGGCAGTCATTGTATCGCATCCTAAAAATCGACCCCTAGGATGTACGACCAAAGCTGTAACTGATGATGAGATATGAGGGAATAAAATGGATACTCAACATTCTGCACTGAATACACGCAAACAGCAAGCAACGCCACGTGGCGTCGGTGTGATGTGTCAGTGGTATGCAGAAAAAGCTGAAAATGCAACCATTTGGGACAAGGAAGGCAAGCAATATATCGATTTTGCAGGTGGTATTGCAGTACTCAATACAGGCCATCGTCATCCGAAAGTGATCGCGGCTGTCACAGAGCAACTGACTAAATTTACCCATACGGCTTATCAAGTGACACCTTATGAAAGTTATGTTGCTTTGGCTGAACGCATTAATCAGCGCGCGCCGATCGCAGGTGCAGCGAAAACAGCATTTTTCACTACAGGCGCAGAAGCAGTTGAAAATGCAGTGAAGATTGCACGTTCATATACAGGTCGTCACGGTATCATTACTTTTGGTAATGGTTTCCATGGACGCTCATTTATGACTATGGCAATGACAGGTAAAACAGCACCATATAAACGTGACTTTGGTGTGATGCCAGCAGGTGTATTCCATGCGCGTTATCCTGTGCCAGAAAAAGGTATTTCAGTTGCAGCAGCGATTGAAAGTGTTGAAGATATTTTTAGCGAAGATATTGCCCCACATGACGTCGCGGCAATTGTGCTTGAACCTGTACAAGGTGAAGGTGGTTTCAACGTTGTACCTGCCGAATTCTTAAAACGCTTACGTGCTTTGTGTGATAAGCACGGTATTTTATTGGTCGCTGATGAAGTGCAATCTGGTTTTGCGCGCACAGGCAAATTATTTGCCATGAATCATTATGAAACCAAAGCAGATTTGATTACGATGGCGAAAAGCTTGGGTGGTGGTTTCCCAATCTCAGGTGTAGTGGGGCGTGCCGAAGTGATGGATGCACCAAACCCAGGCGGTTTGGGTGGCACCTATGCAGGTAGCCCAATTGCAGTTGCTGCTGCTCATGCGGTGATTGATGCAATCGAAGAAGAAAACTTATGTGATCGTGCCAATGAGCTAGGTACAGAGTTGGTTACTGTTTTAAAAGAAATTCAAGAAACTTCAGGCGATGTTGTTACTCAAATTCGTGCTTTGGGTTCAATGGTCGCTGCAGAGCTAGAAACAGCTGAACAAGCAAAAGCAGTACAAAGTTATGCAATGGAACATGGTTTATTGATTCTCACTTGTGGTAAATACGGTAATGTTATTCGTTTCCTATATCCGTTAACCATTCCTGCTGAGCAATTCCGTCAAGGTCTCGATATTTTAAAACAAGGTTTTGCAGCATTAACAGCAGACAGTGCACAAGCAGTGGAGCAATCTGCATGATTCAAAACAATTTGCAGTATTTATTACAGCACCCCGATATTTCATTAGCTGCACCTGCGGCTCATAACGATATCGAAGTGAAAGATGCTGCGACAGGTGAAACACTGGCATGGGTGAAAAGTTATGACCGTGCTGGTGTTGAAGCCGCGATTCAGCGTTCAGCCCAAGCCCAAGCTGCATGGAAAAAGCAAACTGCTTTAGTTCGTGCCGATGTGCTTTGGGCATGGTATCAGTTGATGCTTGAGCATAAAGAAAATCTTGCACAGATTTTAACTGCCGAACAAGGTAAACCGTTGGCTGAAGCTCGTGGTGAAATTGGTTATGCCGCTTCATTCATCCGTTGGTTTGCTGAGCAAGCTCGTCGTATTGATGGTGAAGTGTTAACGCCAACATTGCCAAATCAACGTTTACTTGTTATTAAACAAGCAATCGGGGTGACTGCTGCGATTACGCCGTGGAACTTCCCTGCGGCGATGATCACACGTAAAGCTGCACCAGCAATTGCGGCGGGTTGTTCGATGTTGGTCAAACCGGCTGAACAAACGCCTTTGACTGCATATGCACTGGAAGTGTTAGCTCTCAAAGCAGGTTTGCCTGCCGATATCTTGTTAAATATCAGTGGTGATGCGATTGAAGTTGGCAAAACACTGTGCGAGAGCGATATTGTACGTAAGTTGAGCTTTACAGGTTCAACCCAAGTGGGGCGCATTTTAATGCAGCAATGTGCGCCGACGATTAAGAAGTTATCGCTCGAATTGGGTGGTAATGCACCTGTATTGGTGTTTGATGATGCCAATCTCGATCAAGCCGTTCAGGGCATTATGGCGAGTAAATATCGCAATAGTGGTCAGACTTGCGTATGTGCGAATCGAATTTATGTACAAGATGGTATCTACGATGCTTTGGCGGATAGGTTAGTTGAAGCTGTGGCTAAGCTACAAGTCGGTGATGGTCGTCAGGAAACATCAACGCAAGGTCCATTGATTGATGAAGATGCGATTGCCAAAGTCCAGTCACATATTGCTGATGCGACTTCAAAAGGCGCGACAATACGTATTGGTGGTCAGCGTTCAGCACTCGGTGGCACTTTCTTTGAACCGACGGTACTGACCAACGTCACTCAAGACATGAGAGTATCTAAAGAAGAGACCTTTGGTCCACTGGCGCCGTTATTCCGTTTCAAAACTGAAGACGAAGCCGTAGCCATGGCAAATGATACGGAATTTGGTTTGGCCGCATATGTGTTTACTCAAAGCGCAGCTCGTCAATGGCGTGTTGGTGAGGCACTTGAATATGGCATGGTTGGAATTAACACAGGAGCAATTTCAAATGAAGTTGCGCCATTTGGTGGAGTTAAACAATCAGGCTTAGGTCGTGAAGGTTCAAAATTCGGCATTGAGGAATATCTCGAAATGAAATACCTCTGTGTGGATTTATCTGAGTAAATCTTGGATAACTGAACACTCAAATGTGTTCGATAAAAACGGTCATGCCCATTCATGACCGTTTTTTTATTAAGCCGAAAGATAACCTTTGTGGCTCTCAGACAAACTTCTTAAATGTTCAATCAAGGTTTCGATCAGGCGTTCGACGACAAGGCGTTGTCCTTTTCGAGATACGTAGACCAATTGCAAGGTCCCAATATTAGATTTCCATTCAGGCATCAAATGAATCAGTTTACCTTTGCGAATGTCGGATTCCACAGTTAAGAATGGTAGGTCAGCGATACCTAAACCATCTGCTACTGCATAATACACACCGGCCAAATCATTACTTTTGATTCGCGGTTGATAGGGAACATCCATCGTTTCCCCTGTGCGAGTATTGCAAAAATGCCAAATATAATTTGCTTTTTGGGTGCCTAGGCTAATGCTTGGATAATCTTTAAGATCAGAAAAATGCTTGATGCTGCGACCTTGGAGTAACTCAGGGGAGGCAACTAGACAATGATCTGTTTTAATGACATCTCGAACAATTAAATTAGAATCTTCATTTGGTTCAAAATTGGTTCGAATCGCGAGATCAATATCATCATGTAAAATATCCACTCGTCGACTGGTGAGCTCAAGTGATATTTCTACTTTAGGATAGGTTTTTAAAAATTGATTGAGGATTTTGCGAATTTGAAAATGCATCATTAACGGTGGACAGCTAATTTTAACTAAGCCTTGTGGTTCGCTTTTTTGTTTGAGTAAGACATTTTCCGCACACTCAACTTGAGTGATGACTTTACAGCACTCTTCATAAAATTCTTGACCTAATTCGGTCACTTTAAAATGTCGAGTTGTACGCTGAATGAGGCTGACATTAAATTTATTTTCTAGGTCAATGATACGGCGGCTGAGCTTTGATTTGCTGATATTTTCTGCTTCACTTGCAGCACTAAACCCACCATGTTTTACCACTAGATAGAAATAATAATAATCATCAAATGAGTTCATCAAGGCAGATCAAATCCTATAACTATTCAGTTGAGAATAGCATGAACTATTCTCAACTGATGGAGCAGGTCAATTATTTTTGATTAGTGTTTTGATTATAGCTGTTGATCAAATTACGATAATCTGGAATGTGGTTTGAGAATAATGTTCCCAATCCTTCAATATCATTACGCCAGACACGATGTAACTCACACGCCATACCAAACCATGTCATTAATTGAGCACCCGCTTTAGACATACGATCCCATGCTGCATCACGAGTCAACTCATTAAACGCACCTGAAGCATCGGTAATTACAAAAACTTCAAATTCTTCAGCAAGTGCTGATAGTGTTGGGAAAGCCACACAAACTTCAGTCACAACACCTGCAATAATCAATTGTTTTTTGCCAGTTGCTTTAACCGCTTTAACGAAATCTTCATTGTCCCATGCATTAATCTGACCTGGACGCGCAATATAAGGCGCATCGGGGAACATTTCTTTAAGTTCAGGAACGAGGGGACCATTTGGACCATTTTCAAAACTTGTTGTTAGGATTGTCGGTAAATTAAAATATTTCGCAGCATCTGCAAGTGCCAACACATTATTTTTAAATTTGTCAGGATCGATATCGCGGACTAATGACAATAAGCCTGTTTGATGATCGACCAATAACACAGCCGCATTATTCTTATCTAAACGAATATAGTCTTGGCTCATGATTTTATTCTCAAGTTGTTTTAGGTTGATTTTGAAAGAAAGGCTTCGATTGAAGCTTGAAATTAAAATTATGCTATTGGAAATTTTCTAGGTTCAGAAGTCTGAAAAATGAGACAAACAATACTATAAATAGGATTATTTAAGTCTCATCCTGATTTATACCCTGTGACCAAGTTATTTGTCCTATTTATGAAATAATGTGTTGCTGTCCTGTGCCTATAAGTCTGTCTCCGTGAGGCGTAGAATAATCATCAAGATCGCAACTTCTACACTTTAGGAGTAAAAAGATGAAAACGATTACAGGTATTTATCAAAATAAACATATGCATTGGGTGGGTGATGGTTTCCCAGTGTACAACTTATTTTCTTATGATCGCTTAGGGCAAACAATCAGTCCTTTTTTACTTTTGGACTACGCAGCACCTTATCGCTTTGAACCAACTACAGTTCAGCATGGCGTGGGTACACATCCACACCGTGGATTCGAAACTGTAACAATAGCTTATCAGGGTGAAGTGACACACAAAGACTCAGCAGGTGGCGGCGGTACGATCAAAACTGGTGATGTACAGTGGATGACTGCTGGCTGTGGAATTCTGCATCAAGAGTTTCATTCTCCTGAGTTTGCTCAGCAAGGTGGTTTGTTTGAAATGGTGCAACTATGGGTCAATTTACCTGCACACTCAAAAATGACACCTGCAAAGTATCAAGCGATTGAATCTAGCAAGATTCAGAAAATCGCATTAGATGATGTGGGCAGCGAGTTACGTGTGATTGCGGGCGAATACCAAGACCTTGCAGGTGCAGCAACAACATTTAGTCCAGTCAATGTTTGGGATGGTCAATTGATCGAAGGTCAAAGCCATACGTTCTATGTGCCTGAAGGACACACCACATTGTTTGTGCTGTTGTCAGGTCAGGTTGTATTGAGTAATCAAACCATTGATTCTCCAAGTTTAGTCGTGTTAAGCCGTGAAGAGATTGATTTTGCTGTTCAAGCAACTCAGAACAGTAAATTCTTGATCTTAACTGGCCAACCATTGAATGAACCAATCGAAGGTTATGGTCCATTTGTAATGAACAATAAAGCGGAAATCGTTGATGCAATTAATGATTTTAATCGTGGTAAGTTTGGAATAATGAATTAAGTTTAACCAAACATTGATTCATATAAGAAAGCCCATAACTCCTTTGACGTTATGGGCTTTCGGCTATAAGGTTCCTCTATTGATTATTTTAATGTTATGTCACTTATAATTATGCAGTTTATTATGTGACTCAGTTTTCATTGTTGTGTAATCAGAATAGCCCCATTTTTGTGACTTGCAAAGGGGGATCAGCGTGAAAAATGGAAAAATAAAGAACGATCTGTATATTTTTATTATTCATTTAATAATAAAATTAATTTATTCATAAGCTTACGATTAAAAAATCAGCTGTGCTAAATGTAACAATACATGAAGACATTATTACTACAAAAGTATGGCTTAAATGCTGAATCTGGTATTTTTTAATACGGCATTTGGGTTAACTATCAGTCATAATCAAGAAAAATCATCAACTGATGGGACAAAAATTTTGGATATTGCAATTATTGGCAGTGGAATGGCAGGACTCGCTGCCGCCAGAATCCTACATGATGCAGGGCACAAAGTAACCATATTCGAAGCACTCGCTGGACGAGGTATGGATAGCCACAGTATCGAATTCGATGGTGGTATTATTGATGCACCCTTACGTGTGATGAATCCTAAACTTTGGAAGAATACCTTAAGTTTAGCCAGTCACTTAGGAATAGAAACGTTTCCAGTGCGCACGTTTATGGCGTGTAGTTGGTTGTTTGAAGACAAAACAGACACATGGTTGACCACTTCGCGCAGTCGAATTGGTAACTTTCCGATTATTAATAACCGCAAAGGCATTCAGCAATATGGCTGGCGTCTCGTAAAAGGGATGTTGCAACTCAAAACTGCTGTTAATCAATTTTTCAAATCAGATAATCAAGACATCACCTTAGCTGAATTCATGAATCAATATCATATTGAAGAAGTATTTTGGCATGGTACGGTGATGCCAGTGCTGTACACCATTTGTACATGCCATCCTAAAACCATTGGTGAATGGCCAGCTAAACCATTACTTGAATTTGTACGTCAATTGACGGAAGGCGAAGCACTACTACGAATGAAAGGTGGAACACCTGCTTTGGTGAATCGTTTAATCGAAGGGATTGAAATTCATAGTGGTGCGCCCGTTCAGAAGGTTGAAGAGCACAGCGATAAAGTATTGGTCGACAATGGACAAGGTGAAAGCAAAGCTTTTGACCGTGTTGTGATTGCAACGCCGACACCTGTGATTGAGAATTTCTTAAAGCAGCCTCAATTTGCTGATGACATCGACATATTGAAAAAGTTCAGATTTGAAGATGGTGATTTGGTGATTCATACCGATCCTGTCGTCATGCCAGCACGTCGTAAAGATTGGGCTGTATTGAGCTATATGATGGATCGTAAATTTACCCGCCAACAATTTACAGTTTGGATTAATGCAGTTGAACCATCTTTAGTGGGAAAAAATGCAGTGTTCCAAACTTGGTGTCCAGTCATTGACATCGATCCAAAGAAAATTATTTCTAAGGTTAAATTGACACGAGCAGTGGTTGATTTAGAAACTGTTGCTTTGAATAAAGAGATTCAACAACGTCATCTACAACAGAATCGTAAGGTCTTTTATTGTGGTTCTTGGTCATGTGATGGCTTGCCAATTTTAGAATCAGCAGTGACTTCTGCGATGCATATTGCAGAAATTTTAGGTGCCCCAGTTCCATTTGTTGGACTTAAACCACAAGTTAAAGTTGCACCTGAACTCGGTTACTAAATATGAAGCGCTTCAAGCAAGCATGGATTGAAAGCCTCATCGGGCATAAATATGCCATAGATGCAAAACGACTTGGTGATGAATCTAGGCTTGCTTGGAGTAATTTAGGATATTGGCAACAGCTACAGGATTATCCCTTAGCATGTCAAACGTTAGCAGATCAAATCGCTGAGGCAGTTCAGCTTAAAGGTTCCGATCGTGTTTTAGATCTCGGATGTGGGCAAGGTGCAAGTTTATTGCATTGGATTGAGCAGTATCATGTTCGTCAACTCAGTGCAGTGGAGCTGCAAGCTGAATGTGTCAAACGAATTCAACATGAGTTACCGCAGGTTGAAATTTATTGCCAATCCTTTTTAGATTTACAGCAACCCGTTACTTTGAATTTATTTGATGTGGTGCTGTGTTTGGATGCAGCTTATCACAGTGATTTGAATTCATTTCTTCTCTCAGCATCATCAGTTTTAAATTCAAAAGGACGAATTGCTTTTCATTATTTAATGTGGTCTGACCGTTGGCAAAACTGTTCTCAACTCCAAAAGCAACAATACCGTTATTTATTAAAGGCTGCGGATGTTAATGATTTAAACCTTCAAACAGAGTCAAAATTGCGTCTAAACTTGCTAGAAAATGGTCTAGATGACATCATTATTCAAGATTTTTCAGAACCCGTTTTAAACGGTTTTTCAAATTTTATAAAAAATAAAACCGCAATAAAAAAACCGTTTGATTTTGCTCAACTTAAGATTGAGATGACTGCCAAGTTGTGTGCAAAGCTCTACCATGATGGATTGGTGCGGTATATTCAGGTGAGTGCAGTCAAAAAGTGAAAATAATATGCCAGTCTTATATTCAGGATCATGCTTATGTGGTGCGGTCAGTTATCAAGCTAGTGTAGAGCCACATTATCAATTTAATTGTCATTGTCGAGATTGTCAGAAAGCAACAGGTGCTGCATATGCGCCGATCGCATTTTTTCATCAATCAGAACTCAATATTCAGGGTGAACTTCATTATTTTGAATCATTTGGTGCATCTGGGAAGCCAATTCGACGTGCATTTTGCCCGAGATGCGGCTCGCAAATGTTTGGGTTACCAGAAATAGTACCAGATATGATTTCGATTCGTGCAGGAACTTTGGATGATCCAAGTTTGTATCAACCGCAAGCAGAAATTTTTGTGAGTCATGCAAATCAGTGGGATATGTTAAATCCAGAGCTTTTGCATTTTGAGAAAATGATGAGGAAGAAAAAGTAGAAAATGGTGCCGGCACACGGATTCGAACTGTGGACCTACTGATTACAAGTCAGTTGCTCTACCAACTGAGCTATGCCGGCAACGTGGCGAGAATTATAGATAATCCGTAGAAAAAAACAAGCGAAAAAATGAGCAAATAATTCGATTTATCCCCACTAAAAATTTTTATATCAAATTTTGATCAATTTTTGCTTGTTTGAAAGTGAGATGTATGGGAAGAGCTGCTAAAACTGCAAAAGTACTTGCCCCGATTCAGAACTATATGAGTGGGATGCCCTAGAAAATATTTATAAATATTAGGAGTGACACTTTATGCCATAACACGAGAAATGTGGTTTTTTTGTGTCAAAAATTAAAACTAAATATATAACAAATATATAAAAAATCATTTTTTCATTGAATTTTTTTTGCTTTCTATGTATTGATATGAATTAAGCATTTCTGCATTTAAATTAGGGATAGTTCATGATTGATGTGCAATATTCCGAAAATGTCTCAATTCTTCAATTATCTGATACTGCTTTTGTATTGAAGATCAATGATGCGAAGGTATATCACTTTTTATTGACACACTGTGAGCGAGAATTGGGCTGGGGAAAAATGATTCAAACTTCTCAATCATTTTTAAATGGTGAGATTGAATATCAAATTAATCTTGCGGAAATGGATGTTGAACACTTTGGGCGAGAGTTTTTTATGTTAGAGCCTGAGTTATTGGACAACATTTCGAAAAATTAAAGCTACAGATATGACTGATTTGTTGAAGTATCAATATTTATCCTGAATAAAAATACATACTTATTGGTTTTGCCATCTCATCCCCAAGAGGTGGCTTTTTTTATGTTTGTTTTGTGACTTGATTTAATCTGAATCGTCTAGGGATTTGTATAAAAAATTAAGGAATAAAATTTATATGAATTACTCTATCTCAATTCGTATCGCAACCAACTCAGGATTTAATAGGATATATTGGAAAACATAAGGCAATAAAAAAAGCTTAAACCCTTTAGATTTAAGCTTTTAGAACTCTATGAGACATCATAGAAACTAAATTTGGCGAGAGAGTCCGTCAGGTTCAATATCTAAATATATGAATTATTGAAACATAAAAAATCAGGGCTGTAAATGTACCGACATTTATACCGACATCATTATGAAATTGAGAGTTTAAATAAGAGAGCTTATTTGTTTAGCAAATTGAAATACAGCTAGATGCTTATAAGAATAGCGATACAAAGAAGGTGGAGATAGAGTGTTGTCACTGAGTGTGTGCAACCGAAGTTGCTCAAATATTAAACTGACTAACCCTTGCGAGGTTAGTCACTTTGATATCTGAAGTTCTTACGAGGTTAATCGTAAGAAGTATGCTGGTTAACAGATTGCTCTGTGTCTCCAGAGGAGGACGAACTACTCTATCTCCACTGGTAATCTTATATACTTAATATGCTTGTCTCAAGTCTTTCTTTTGAAGATAACTAAGCAAATCAAGGTGATGCCAGTCAACATGCCAGATATGACTTGATATCTCATTATAAAATTGATCAATAATAGATTTTTGAGTGAGTGGATGAGCTGGATTATCCTTGTCTAAAGAAGCAAGTACCTGTTTAAGCCAAGAAGTTTTTACAGTTTTTTTAAAATCAGGATGAAATAATGAATCAAAAAATAAATATGCTTTATTGGTGTTAGTAGAGAAATCAGACAAATCTGACAGATACTTCTCAATGGCACATAAAATATCTTTTTTCCTTTGTTGTAGTGCCGAATACTTTCCAGAATAATAAAGAGCAGAAATTACATGTAAATAATTTAAGTGATCTCCATTAGTAATATTGAAAAATTGAAAAGTTAAATCTTCTGGAAGCATGAATTCATGACTCAACTCCGTAGAAGCCAAAATAATATTTATAGCTTCTATAGGAAAATAATCATCAACTATATGAGGATTTTCATCTTCCATATTTTTTAAATATCTATAAATATGGTCATATATAAATTTAGAAATATGCTCATATCTATCATTAATTTTATCTTTGACAAATCTGATAGCTAGAATTAGTGAAGTTGATATTTTGTAGGAGCTATTAGTTGATGGACTTATACTAAATAAAAAGAACTGAATATCAATCAATACTTCAAGAGCATCTAAAAAGTTTTTAGTATTGACTAAATTTTTGTTATTAGTTAATTTTTTTATCCTTTCATTTATTGAGGATATTATATAAGCTGAAATATCATCATAAGAAATTCCATTTGTATTACATTGATATTGTATTGACTGAATAAAGCTTCTGGTTAGTTTCCAAGTATTTATCACTCTCTTAGGTTTTAAGGTCTTAGGGTTCTCATATTCTAAGAAGCTATCAAAAAAATCATTAACAATATTTCTTATAGAATATACTAGTTTAGATTTTCTAGTTATGAATGGTCGTGAAAGATATTCTGTTTTTGATTTATTCAGATGTAAGTTAAAATTTAATAAAACATCAGACAAGCATATGACGATCTTATTTTGAATATCTTTATTTATCGAAAATATAAAAAAGTCATCTACATAACGCTTTATAGTATACTGATTTCCGTATACTAATTTATATTTTTCTTCTAATTTTTCTATTACCTGAATATCAACTTTTTGTAAGATTATCTCAGCAAATATTCTACTTAGTTCGGGTCCGATTACTATTCCATTAGTCTCATTGTGATTCATTCTCTGCATTAATGAATCAAACTCATTAGGAAATGTCGTTTTAATAGTAACGTTTTCCTTAGTAAACTCTTTGTTTTTTACCGCCCAAGATATGCTATGGGTATAGATTGAATCAAAGCATTTAGATATATCTACACTACAGAACTCTGAATATTTTTCCTCTATATTAAAAAATTTTCTAGATTCAAAGAACTTATAGAGTCTATTGAAGCCTCTATATGAAAAAAAGGATGGTGAATGTTTGGAAATTTCCTCTGTTTTTGAAGTTAAAATTTGGTTGCTTCTATACTTATTAATATCTTCTAAAAGGTTTTTTTTATAGAATGACGTAGCGATTCTATTGGGTGATCTAATCGTAATTGGACTAGCTTCACAATAATGTAGTATCAAGTTTTCATATTTTTCATAAAATTTTACTACTTGTATTTGAGATAAAGGATGAATTAACTTTAATTTTCTAAATTCATGGGAATTCTTTTTAATTTTATATGATAAAGGGATTGTATGTGTATTAGACTTTTTTAGTCCGTTTATTAATCTTTTTTGTAATTCAATAGCAGTAGGAGATTTAAAGTCAAATTTAACAAAATTATAAAGACCAAAATTATTAAAGATTAGCGGGGTTTCATAAGGTAAAACTTCGGTGGTGAGTACTCTATAGTAATCATTTCTCTTAATTTTAAAATGATTTTTTTTAAACATTTTTCCAGCACTCCTTTAATACTTTAATCCGTTGGCCGCTAAAATAATTAAAACTTCTATTAGTATGGGATTTAAAGAAACTTAAACTTAGTAATTTTCTCTTTTGATTTTTAGATAATTTACTTGATATATTTAAATGTTTAAAAGTCGCTTTAGATAAGATTAAAGTTCTTAGATATTGATCTAACTCTAATAGGCTTTCATTGTTTTCACTAAGTTCTGGATAATTGTAATATATTCCGGAGAGTTTTTTTCTACCTTTGTTTCTGTCATATATACTGAAATTAGTAGATAGGAATAATAATCTTTCTATTAGAATTTCGAAATTCTGATCTTTTGAAAATGCTATAAAAGCACGAATAATTTTTGTTTTTATTTTTTTAATTTTATTGTTTGCTATATCAATTTTAATTGCCCTATTTTTATCTTTAGAATGATTGTTTTCTATAGAAAAGCTATACCCTAAATAGTCAAATCTATAATTTAAAGGGAGGGAGTTGTTATTAATGTTTTTACTTATAGATATAAATTGAAATTTATCATCACTATTAAATATTAGACCTTTAGGAAGCTCTGAAGAAAGATGGGTAAGAAAAGAGTCCTTATCTTCTTTGCCACTAGTGATGATGATGATGTCATCTACATATCTTCGATAGTAAAACACTACATTGTTTTTGCTTATAGCCTGATCAAAAGACTGCATATAGATATCAGATAAGATATTGCTGATTGATAAGCCTCTGGGAATCCCACTTCCTCCTAAACTTTCAAATTGTTTAAACAGCTCTTTCAGGATTTTTTTACTATAAGCACATAAGAAATAATTATTATCTAAATGTTCAAAAAGTGTATTTTTATCTACTGACTCAAAAAAACTTTGTATATCTAATCTGTATACATTGTAAGGCGTTGCTTCTCTAAGCAAACTAAGTAAATTTTTAATAATAGTATGTCTATTGGGTGCACTGTAATAAAAAGACTTTCTCAAATTTTGATGTAGCTTTCTTACTATCAAATTGTGTTCTAACAAATTGATTGTATAAGCACTTTTATTGTTAATAGTAACTTTACGGAGAAGGTTAACATTCCTCAAATGCCTTTGAACATCTTGATAAGCTTTATTAGATATGGTTTCTCTTTGCTGATTCCTTTGAGCTGCTGGAAATTTAGCAATTTCTGAGTTTAAAAAATATTTACTCAAATTATCTTTTGAATAGGAATGATCGTATGCCATTTGAATTCATTATCATTAGAGATATAAAATAAATTATATTATAATTTCATATGTTTAGTTGAAAAATATATTTCTTTAGACCTTCTTGAAGATATAAAAATTATAAAGGTGATAAACATGAATCTTCAAAAATAGCAATTTTTATATCCTGTCTAATCTTCGGTATAGGTTTATTAGTCATCCGCATTGGTGAAACACGAAATATAGACCCACTATGTGGTTATGAAGAGGGCACGGAACTCTGTAATGGGCATCTATACGCAAAGGTTAATGAGCTAAAGTCAGTTGATAACTGCGATGATGAAGCCAATGATCCGGAAATGAATATTAATGATGAGTTCTTAAAAGGTTGTAGAAAATTTTTTACTCATGAAAAAGATTAGTAATTAGCATCTATACATCAATCTATCGAATAAGTCATAACTATTCGTTAAAACAAGAGAAATTATAGGCAACTTTTTGAAACTTATTGGGGAAATATAAGATCTTTCAAATCTGTTCAAAATTTACGAATAGTCTCCATAGAGTAGAACGCTTTTATTCTAAGACTTCGCTCATTTTAATCCATCTAACGAGACGTACCCGCTAGATGGATTGTTCCTGTTAAGAACAACGGCGTTCATACTCGTAGTCAATTTTATTTAATACACCTTGAGCGTTACCTTGGAAAAGTAATTGATCAAGCGGACTTCTTAAGTCAGTTTCCCAAGCATTTAGATCTTTATAAGGTGCTGTCCATCTTGCCATTGGACCGCAGAAATCCCCATTAGCTTTAGATGGATATTTCGAACGTGTAATAGCAATAGTTAAGCTACAGTGAGTATCACTAGAGAAGCAGTCTAAAGAAGCCATAGTAAACTTAAGATTATTCTCTCTCATGAATTTTTCTAGGTTACTCTTACCGTAGTTGACAGGTAAAAAATGGGCACCTTTTAAATTATTGTTTTGCATTCTTATGACATCATCACCGAGCTTTGCACGTTCTGGACTTGCATCGAATTCATCCCAACTGAAAGCTTTTTCTTTAATTGTTTTAATCTCAGTTTTTACAGTAGGTGAGACAGCTTTATCTGCGGAATTTACTTGAGGTTTTTCTATTGAATTTTGACTACTTGATTCACTCGCAATAGATTGGCTAGCTTGCGTAGAGACTTCCTTATCAATGTAAGATCTAGTGATTTCTCGACTAACTAAAGGTAATAATCCAATCATAAATAGGGTGATACCATATTTTTTAAGCTTGGTGAGCTTTATTACCTTAAAACCGATAATAAACAGTAGACATCCTAAAAGCATTAAAAGTGTGAAAAAACCCGCCATTTCAATCTCATTCATAGTTAGAAAGTACAACGGCGAGCATTTTATTTTGTGTGAAAAGTAAAATAAATTCAACCAAAGCTCTAAGTACAAAGCTTTGAGTATCTTCTAATGCTTTTAATATGAATATATAGCTCAATAGGTATTAGAGGAGTCTTCGTAAGAAAACCTATTTAATTTTATAAAAAATAAATACTTAAATAGGTTTTGTGCACTGCAATTATGAGGTGATTTTGACGACCTTAAAACTTCCTGCATAAATTGAATATCGCTTTAGAAACGATGCTATTCAACTCCGCATGAGTCTTAATTCCATATTCTAAGTTCCTTCTATTTCGGTTTACACTTCTCACTGCTCGTTCTTGCCCATAAGGCTTGATGCTTTCCTCATAGCTTGATCTAAATGCCTCAGTTGCTTTCTGATCAAGCTCTGTAAATGTCAAAAATTTGAATCCTTGCTTAATGATGGTTTGCAGATTTTCGATTGAGCAATTGTTCTCTTTGAGAATAGATTGATCCAAAGTTACTTCAACTCGTAACCGATGTTCCTCTTTTGGTAAAGGTTGTTTATTGCTATCAGTCGTCTTTACATAAAGCCGATAACATAGTGGTGAGCCTTTTGGATTTACACCCAGACACCAGTCATGATTAAACCGTTTAAGAAGCATCAATGGCGAATGAGGAACAGGATTAAACTTATTTCTAATATCTACTTTTACATATTTGTAAATGCGAAAGTTATTTGCCGTTGCTTGGTATCGAAGAGATTTATGCAAAGCAGATAGTAAGCCTCTATTGTTCGCATTATAGAAATCTAGCGAAAGCTCAATATTGCGGATCTTCATTCTGAAAATTTCTGCACCGTATTGTTTCTCAAGTAGATCAGCAATCATCAGCAAGTCGGCTTTACTTTTGATGTCGTGAAGACGGACGGTAAAGATCAAGCCATCTTGATTGATATCACTCTCATCATGTTTCACATAATGCTTTTTCCCTGTCTTCATAGTTAGAAAGCTTTTAATATAGCTTCGGGCATTAGGCTTATGTGCGAAACTACAACGGCTTGGATCTACTTCAAAAGAAAGATCAAGCCAATCGATAACGGCTTTGATTTGGATTGGCTTAAAATGAATTGAATAACCGTTTTCCTGAAGCTCAGGATTTTTAAAGTCCATGTGTTTTTCAAAACTATAGCTAGAAATGTTGCTGTAAATTTCAGCTTCAATGGTTTCCGCAACATCAGCATTGATTTCTAAACGCCGTTGGTAAGCATCTAAGAAAGTATGAAGTTCGGTCGTTCCTGTTCTTTCTGAAAATGTTAAAGGTCTTCCTGATGAGTTCTGAAGCATATCCATCACAAGAAAGTTAAATAGCTTATCACCCTCGATATTGATTGCTCGTTCATCGCATGTTGCCATTGCTTCATAGAAGGATTCAAAGAGAATATTGCAGTATTGGTCTTGATTCATAGTTATTCCATGTTGCTCAACGGCGTATCTTTGAGCCGAGGAGACTTATTTGTAGCGGATCAGATGGAAAAGGGGATGCTTAGCATCCCCTTTGTTATTGGTTTGTTTGACAGGGCTTAGCTGACTTTCAATTGTTTTTGGAATTCATCGGTAACTTGTTTGGGATGAATATAGATACCAGTACTGATTTCTAGGTAATAAGCGATCATTTCACTTAAGGTCATGATGTCTTTAGCGTTGCTGAGATCATATTCATGAGTGATTTGAGCAATGGTATTTGTGACTTCAGAGCTAATAAGTGTATCTAGTACATCGACCGCAAGGGCTGTAGAGCCATCTTTCATGATGACTTCTGTTTTACTTAATGAACTCATGCTTTAACGTCCTGTTGTAACGAAGTAATTTTCAATGGCTGTATTAATCAGTACAGCCTCCTGACCCTGAAAAATTAAAAAGTAGGTTGTAGAAGCTGTGGATTCATATTTGTGAAGAATCTCATTGTCTTCTAACAATTCAGCCGACTGCTCATGAGAAATAATAGAAGACAGCATTAGATAATTTCTCCGTTATCTACTGGATGGTCTTCTACAGCGGTAATATGATATTGACCGCTCTCAAGTCCCTGTTGAAAGTGATATTCAATGAAGTAGTGAACTGCATGCTTAATTCCATCTACTGTAGTGAGATCAAATAAGCTTTGACCCTCATTCAGTAATGAGTTCAGTGTGTTTTGAACCAATGTATCTTTGAGCTGAGTCATTGTTTGTGTCATTTTTTCCATGTTGTATGTTCCTTGTTTGGCTCATTTGGTTTTGTTGAAATGAGCATTTACGAAAGCTGTAAGAACAGCAGTTGAGTATCGTCTCTCGCCGTTGATGACTTTGACATTGAGTTTGTATCCATCTTGATATCGATATTGAGAGGGATTAATCATCAGATACCGATACCAAGCCTTTTGAGAGCGTAGAGGTAGCCATTGGGCTAAAAACCTTGCGGATTCCCAAGTTGTAAATAATTCGTTTTGCATTACTGTTTCGACTCAAGCCATTCGATTAGGTCAGTGGTACGCCACGCACTCACACGTTCGCTCAAGCGTACAGGCGCAGGCATATCGCCTTTACGAACTAGGTCATAGATAGTTGAGCGACCTAACGGCAAGATGCCGACTGAAGGAGGGCGAGCTTTGATCCGTCGTTCCAAGCCTTTTGAGGTTTTATAGATACGTTCTTTGTGTTCGGCTGTTGTGGCGAGTTGGCAGATTCGCCAATAGTCACGCTCAAGTAAGCGTTTATAGATGTTTGGATCTTGTGGGGACATGAATTGCTCCTCATCGTTACGGTAGTGCTTCGTAGTGATAAGAAGATTAAAAAAGTGAAGATGTATAATCATCCTAACTAAGATTAATAAAATCTTAGTTAGGATTTTATTTATTTTAAATAATTGATTTTTTAAGTGTTTTTAAATAGGTATTTCTTAATTGATTTATTTGCCTGCGCAAAAATAGGTTCTACTGTATCGCTACTTAATCCTGCTTTTTCAATATCAATAGATTGAGCCATTAGGTCATATAAAGTATTTTGCTTTAAGCTTTTATATCTTTCGGAATTTTTCATACCTGCGAGCATTCCTCCAATGATTCTTAATAACTTTTGATTTTCTAAAGTTAAAGATTTTTCTGTTCTTGCTTCAATTAATTCATCTGTATTGAAAATACTTTCAAACTTTTCTTTTTCAATCAAAAAATCGAAACTATTGTATAACTGAGCATAAAATTCAATATCCAAAAAATCTAGGTTTGTTGGTAGATTTCTTAAGAGTGTGTAAGTTTCATCATTGATAGTTACATAGCTAATAGTAATAGGCTTCCCTTGAAGTAGTGAAACCACATCTTGATTGGTAATGTCATCTAAAGGTTCAACAAGTCCACGGAAAGGTTTAACAGAATCAACATAGTAGCCTTTGATTAAATTGGTATTTGAATCGATAGAGTTTCTTACGATAAAACCGCTATGCTTTAAATAAATTTTGATCTCTTTTGATGAATAAGCATCAATGAAATCATTCATATCAAATGATTTATGAGTGGTGAGCCTTTGCTGTACGTCTTTAAAAGTTAAATATTTCATTTAGATTAAGCCGCGCTATATTGAGTAAATTTGATTATGTTTCCGTCATTTGCAGGTTTAAATACAGATACGTCCCCACCTTGACGTAAAGTGTCCAAATAGTCCGCCCATAACTGCATAAGCTCACGTCTACGGCGTAAAAACTTAGTACGGTTGTAAGCTGTACCATTGGGATCACGTACCGTATGTGCTAATTGATGCTCAATAATATCGACTCGATATTCAAGCTCTTCACCTAAGATTGTGCGCGCCGTTGCTCGGAAGCCATGCGCCGTGTGCTTGCCTTTATAGCCAAGTCTATTGAGTGCTTGACGAATCGTATCCTCACTCATGCTTTCATGAGGTGACTTCACACTCGGAAAGACAAATGCTGAGGTTGTCCGCATATCTTCAAGCTGTTTCAAAATGTCAAAAGCTTGACGAGAGAGGGGAACGATGTGTTCTTGATGTGTCTTAGATGCACGAAAGCAAAGACGCTGATTCTCAAAATCGACGTGCTCCCATAGCAATTCACGGATCTCATTTGGACGTTGATAGATGTATGCTGAAAGCTTCAACGCAAGCTCTGTTCTTAAACGTGCACGAGGACTCTCCGCATGATATCGCCAAATCTTTTGGAGCAGTGTTTTAAGCTCTGATTCGCTTACTACGGCGTTATGATTACCTTTAATAGGTTTGGGTAAGGTAATGTCATAAGCTGGGTTATACGTGATCAGACGGCGTTTAAACGGAAGTTTTAAAACCATACCCATAATAGATTTAACACGGCGAGCCGACTCGAGTGCACCACGTTCTACAAGGCTATTCGTTACATCACGCTCAAGCTGTTCGACACTTAAATCAGTCACAGGTAATTTGCCAATGAACGGCAAAATATCACGATTGAGTTTGCGGATTGTTTCTCGGTCTACTTTGCCTTCAAGCTCACGAATCTTAAGCCACTCAAGGGCAAACTTTTCAAACGTATTCTCTAGCTTGGCTCTAAGTTCATCCCTATGGTGATTACGTTCCTCTGCGGGATCAATACCATCAGCAAGCATGCGCTTTACTTCATCACGTTTTAGACGTGCTTTCTCTAGGGTGACTTCATCATAGACGCCCAAGGCTAAGGTATTTCGTTTTTGACTGATTGGACGGCGGTAATCTAAACGCCAATATTTTGAGCCGTTCTTATGAATGAAAAGATACAGCCCACCACCATCAGCATGCTTATTACTGCTTTCAGGATCGTAAGCTAGATTCTTAACGGTTTTAGCTGTCAGTTTGTTGGATTGCTTAGCCAATTTTTAACCTCATTTGACGGTATAAATTTCAGGAAAAAACGAAACTCCCCTCATTAATAGTCGTTTTTAATGAGATACCGTCAAAAGTACCGACAAATATGTCGGGATACTACTGGACTGCGCCGTAGTGTACAGGCGTAAAAAAAGGCTTAAACCCTTTAGATTTAAGCCTTTCGCACTACGGTAAAGTCCCGTAGAAATCAAATTTGGCGGTGAGAGAGGGATTCGAACCCTCGAAACGCTATAAACGTTTACACACTTTCCAGGCGTGCTCCTTCAGCCACTCGGACACCTCACCAATGGGGTGCGATAGTAACTAAAAAAAAGCAGGCTGCCAAGTTGTAGCGAAACAGATTTGCAGAAAAACTTCTTGTCTAATGATAATATTGCGTCAAGTCACGTTTTATATTGAAGACAATATATGCAAAGTACTGCAAAAAAAGCAGCGTTGCCAGCCACGGCATTAGCAGCACTAGGGGTAGTCTTTGGAGACATTGGAACAAGTCCACTGTATGCATTGAAAGAATCATTTCATGCTGCACATGGACTCGGGATTCAGCCTGAAAATGTACTGGGTATCCTGTCCATTATCTTCTGGTGTTTGATGCTCATTATTAGTATCAAATACATCGCTATTGTTATGCGAGCAGACAATAATGGTGAAGGTGGAATCATGGCTTTACTGGCCTTGAATTTGCGCAAAGCCAAAATATCAGATACTAAAAAAATTTACTTGATTGCAATTGGGTTTATTGGCGCATCACTCTTCTTTGGTGATGGCATCATCACGCCTGCGATTTCAGTCCTCTCCGCAGTAGAAGGCTTATCCATTGCAACAGATGTACTCGATCCTTTTATTGTACCGATTGCAATTGTGATCGTTACGACCTTATTTTTGATGCAAAAACATGGAACCGCTTTTGTCGGGAAATTTTTTGGTCCAATTACCTTACTTTGGTTTTTGTCATTAGGTATTCTCGGAATTGTCAGTGTCATACAGACACCTGTGGTTTTGGGTATGGTGAGTCCGCATTGGGCAATCCAATTTATTTTTACTCATCCTTTACAGTCCTTTTTTATTATGGGTGCTGTAGTCCTTACCGTGACAGGTGGTGAGGCTTTATATGCGGATATGGGACATTTCGGTCCTCGTCCAATTCGCTTTGGTTGGTTCACCGTCGTTTTACCTTGCTTGGTGTTAAATTACGCGGGTCAAGGTGCATTGCTACTTCGTAACCCTGCTGCGATCGAAAATCCATTTTATTTATTGGTGCCGAGTTGGGCCTTATATCCAATGATTATCTTGGCAACTATGGCAGCGGTGATTGCATCACAAGCGGTCATTTCAGGGGTCTTTTCCCTTGCGCGTCAGGCGATTCAATTGGGATATCTGCCACGTTTAAGTATTAAACATACATCAGATTCAGAAGAAGGTCAGATTTATGTCCCATTCCTGAATTGGTTGCTTCTCGTCGCGATTGTAATTTTAATTTTAATCTTTAAGACCAGCTCAAACCTTGCAAGTGCTTATGGTTTAGCTGTGACCTTAACGATGTTGTGTGACACCATTCTGGTTGCGATCTTTATTTTCTATGCATGGAAATGGAGTCTGCCTAAAGTATTGCTTTTAATTATTCCATTTTTCTTTTTGGAATCTGTACTCGTTGCTGCTGCTTCATTAAAAATGTTCTCTGGTGGTTGGGTTCCTTTACTCATCGGTAGTATCGCGGTCATGATTTTAATGACTTGGAAGCGTGGTCGAGAGTTGACCTTTGCTAAACTTGAACACGATACTTTATCTTTGGATTTATTCGTCCGAAGTCTGGGGGATAATGTCCATCGTGTGCCTGGCGATGCAGTATTTTTGACAGGTACGCCGAATGTTGTACCTCATGCGATGTTGCATAATATTAAGCACAACAAAGTATTGCATGAGCGAAATATTCTAGTCACGGTTGTGATTGAGGATGTTCCTTTTGTTCCTCAAGAGGAGCGGGTTCAAGTCGAAACACTAAATGAGCATTTCTATCGCATTAAAATCTTCTATGGATTTAAAGATGAGCCAAATGTTCCACGTGCATTAATGCAAGCATATGAGCAATTAGAATTTGAATATGACTTGATGCAGATTAGTTTCTTCATTTCACGTGATCGTATCGTGCACAGTGTTGGTGATGGAATGTCTCCGTGGCGTGAACGTTTATTTATCTCAATGCAACGAAACACTAGCCCTGTTAGTGATTTTTATCAAATTCCGACTAACCGTGTCGTCGAGTTAGGTAGTCAAATCGAAATTTAAGAACTGGTTTTAAAAAAGGCACGTTCGCGTGCCTTTTTTATTGTCTGCTGATCAATTGTACAGTTTTGCGACATAAATTGTCGTTCATGCTCGGAACGCAATATACATCAAGCTTTTGAGTTGTTAAGCTTCGCATTCTTAAAGGTTTTGATGTAGTCATGGCAAAGAAAACAACGAGAAAAGGTAAATCACAAACTACTTTTTTGAGCAAAAATACTGGAAAAGTGCTGCTCGCGTTGATCGCAACAGGAAGCTTTGCGATAGCCTTTGGTAGTGAAAAGATTTCTAAATTTATTCCATTGCAATCAAGTAGTGGAGCGTGTCTTAATCAGTTTTATCGTGAAGTTCCTCCATTGCTCAATAAGGAAAGCTTAACCAAACATAGCTATGCCTTATGTTTTAATGATTTTAATGTCATGTATTCAGGTGTTTCAAAAACACCACTATGGTCAGCCGAGTATTTAAGCCCTGATCGATTAAGTATAAAAATTAAACGCGAAGATAATTTCCACGAAGAAACACGTGTAGAAATGGTTCATCGAGCATTGTTATCGGACTATCGTGGTTCAGGATATGATCGTGGGCATATGGCACCCAATGCAGATATGAACAATACTGCTGCACAATATGATAGTTTTTCTTTAGCCAACATGGTACCTCAAGCACCTAAAAACAATCAGGAAGTTTGGCGAAAACTTGAAGAGGCTGTCCGTGCAGTTGTGACCAAACATCATAAAGATGCATATGTTGTAACAGGTCCAGTTTTTGAAGGAAAACGACTCAAAACAATCGGTAGCGGTGTGATTGTCCCGACTGCGGTTTATAAAGCTGTGTACTTACCTAAACAAGGGATTATTGGGGCTTATTACGCACCAAATAATAATTCTGAACAGGTTGAGGTGGTGAGCGTTTGTTATCTAGAAGAAAAATTAGGGATTAATTTATTTCCACAACTGACTGAACAGCAAAAGCGCAATATTTATCATTTACCATTATTGGCTCAACAGGTAAAAGCCAATAAAGAGATCAGCTATTCACATTGGGATGGTCAAAGTCAATGTGCTGAAGAAGCGACTACAGAAGCGATACAGGCACAGCAAAAACAGTTTAGTTCGGGTCAAAGCCAAACTTCACAGAGTAGTCTTCCGCAAATTGATGAAGAAACTAAACAAGCTTTAATAAAACAATTGGTCGATGCACTTGTGCAGTATTTCTTACAATTGTTGCGATAATCGAATCGATCTTGGTCGTAAATTGATTTAGATTCAGAATATAGTCCGACAATAATAAAGTGAGTAGAAAATGTTTAAACCATTTGAAACTGGAAATGAATCATCTTCGATTTATGATTTGACGCTTGAAAACCAAGTGGACTGCGTCAGTTTGTACGGTAATTTGCAGATTACAAAAGATCAAGTGGGATTAAAAGCGGCTAAAGCTTTACAGCAATTGATTAATGATGTGGTGATCGCTTTAGAAAAAGAAGAATTACCTGCACAGATCGAGCGAAAGCCAGAGCAGGAAATAGAGAATCCATTTTTATAATCCAATAAAAAAACAGCCATATAGTGGCTGTTTTTTTATGGAGTGATCATTTAATTTCGGAGTGTAGCAACCACTTTGTGTATGAGAGCACCAATAACTGCACCTACAATTGGTGCAATCCAGAATAACCATAATTGACCAAGTGCCGCAGTTTCTGCAAAGAAAGCTACACCCGTACTACGTGCAGGATTCACAGATGTATTCGTCACAGGAATACTGATTAAATGAATTAAGCATAGGTCACTGAATCTCGTATAAAGATTGTTTAATTAGTGATCAATTGTAAAATGGTGTGAACATTAATCGTTTTTATAAATAACTGTAAGTTGTGTTGAGTTTTCGCCATTGTTGAGGAGTTTGTCCTGTCCAAAGTTTAAAAGCACGTTGAAAAGCACTTTGTTCTGAGTAGCAAAGTAATAAAGAGATTTCTTGCAAACTCAGGTGCGGATCTTTTAAGTATTCTGTAGCCAACATAAAGCGGACTTGTTGGACACGCTCCTGAAATGTTGTGTTTTGCTGTTGTAAATGACGCTGTAATTGTCGTACAGAAAGTCCCAATTTCTCAGCGATAAAATCAATCTGATATTGATTCTTCTGTAAGCCCGTTAAAATTGCATGTTGTAAACGCTGATCTAATTGTGTTGAATTCGGTAGTTTATCTAATAGTGCCTGAGCTTGTTGCAATAACAATTGTTGCAGGGTGTGATCACCTGTTTTTAGTGGTTTGAATGCTTCAGTAATCGGGAGTAAGAGCTGAGTCTTAGGTTGATCAAAATGAACTTTGCAGTGGAAATACTGTTCATACACCGTGAGGTTTTTAGGTGCAGGATTCACAAAATGAACTTCGTGTAAATGGATCATTTCCCCTGACATAAACAATTTAAGGAATTGCACCATCAGTGCTATTGCAATTTCGTCTGTCAGTTGAGTGGGGTGTAGTTCAGGTGCTTCCCAACGAATAGATGCATAGGGTTGATTAAATTCAACAATTAAAGGACTTCCATCATAAATAAGTCGATGAAAATCATGATAGCGTGCTAAAGCTTCACCAAGACTTTCACAAGATAAGGCTAAGTAAGCAATAATCCCTAAATGCTTAGGTTGGACGTATTCCGCAATTTCTAATCCTAAACCGATTTTTGGATGTAGTTGATTCAACTCTTCAAGTAGATCCCGCCAAATGACATAATCAAAGCGTTCAAGGTTTTGAATTTTTTGTAATTGTTCAGGTAAAGCTAGATTTTTAGCTTCACAATAAGTCGCCAGTAAATGCCCCAAGCCACCGTAAACTGATCCTGTATAATTCTTGAGTTGAGACATCCTGTCTATTCCTCTTATTGTCGTGTTTTGTCAATATTAATATATCGTATCGTCAATACTTCGCCTACAAAAATTTATATCTTAAATAAAAAGAAGCACAGTTTAGGAGATCAAAATGATCAAGGGTTTTATCGCTGGTTTAGCGGTTGCAAATGCATTTGAATGGTTCGCACATAAATACGTTTTGCATGGTGTTGCATCGTCCTGGGCAACCCCGTTATAGCCCTGTACCTAAAAGCATGGAGTCGCATTGGGCGCATCATCGTGAAGTACGTAAACAAGATTTCTCGGATGAATGTTATGTGGAAGGCATTGATCACTGGCGTACGCGTAATGAGTTAATGTCACTTGCTGTAGCCGCAGGTGTGGCCAGTGTTGTGTTCTATCCTTTTTCAAAAGGCATGGCACTTGCAGCAATTTATAGTGCGGGGAATTATTATTATGTTCATCGCCGTGCCCATCTTGAGCCTGATTGGGCGAAGCGCACGATCCCGTGGCACTATGATCACCACATGAACTCGAACCAAGATGCAAATTGGTGTGTTACTCGTCCTTGGTTTGATTATGTGATGGGGACGCGTGTGGTGTCTTCAGCAGATTTGAAAGAAGCTAATCCATTGGGTCTGCCTTTACCTGCACCGATTTCGAAGATATTAACTGAAGCGATTGAATCAGTATTTCCTGCAAAATGGGTAGAGCAGAAACCAAAATTGGTGACCGCCGCTCAGACAGAAGAAATCGAAAAAGTATCGGTTGCATCTTGATATAGCGTGAAGAGGGTATTTTGACAAAACATGATGCTAGTCGCGTGCTTCTGTCGTGAATTGTCAATAAAATTGGCTTTTAATGTCAATATTTTTGCTGAATATCTCGCTAATTTAGCCCAAGCCTTTTTGTTGCTTGATATTTATCCAAATTTATTGTTTTTCGTTTACCCTCTAGCGTTGTATAAACGCATTTCATATACCTTGCTGAGCAAGGTATTTTTTTGACTAAAATTTGCCGAATAAAAAACCTCTCAAGCAATCGCATTGAGAGGTTTGGATCTCGCTATTTTTATTGCTTAAAGGCGCATTTCAATGCCTTGCTCAGCTAAATATTTTTTCGCTTCAGGAATCGTATGTTGACCAAAGTGGAAAATGGAAGCGGCAAGTACAGCATCTGCGCCACCTTTCAAAATACCATCTGCCAAATGTTGTAAATTTCCTACACCACCTGAAGCAATCGTTGGAATCGTGACACGATCATTGATTTGACGCATTAAAGCGATGTCATAGCCAGCTTTGGTTCCATCGGCATCCATACTGGTAATCAGTAATTCACCTGCACCAAAGTCTGCCATTTTGACAGCCCATTCTATTGCATCAATACCTGTTGGCTTACGTCCACCGTGGGTAAAAATTTCCCACTTATTTTCGCCAGTTTTTTTCGCATCAATTGCAACCACGATACATTGAGCACCAAAACGTTGGGATGCTTCTTGAACAAATTCAGGGTTGAACACCGCTGCCGAGTTGATACTGACTTTGTCTGCACCGGCATTGAGAAGTAAACGGATATCTTCGACTTTACGTACACCACCGCCTACGGTTAAAGGGACAAAGACACTCTCAGCCATGCGCTCAACAGTACGGTAAGTCGTATCGCGTCCATGATGGGTAGCAGTAATATCTAAAAAGGTAATTTCATCGGCACCTTGTTCGTTATAACGACGTGCAACTTCGACAGGATCACCTGCATCACGAATATCAAGGAATTGAACGCCTTTGACGACTCGACCATTATCAACATCTAAGCAAGGGATAATACGTTTTGCGAGCATAAAATTTTCCAAAAAATCGCCAATAGAGAAAGGAGACCGACTCTGGTGCTACACCTTCATGGAGGGAAAGGGTATTCTATCAAACTTCACAGCTATTTTTTGCAGGTTTTCCATGTCGGTTTATACCCCGTTGAGTTTAGAAGATGTTCAAGCTTTTGCTGAACCTTATGGTTTGGCAGTGATTGATCTGATTCCAATCCAAGGCGGTATTCAAAACACCAACTATTTTTTAGTGGATCATACTCAGAAACATTATGTTCTTACTGTTTTTGAAGAGCTTGATGCTGAAGGCGCTGGTGAACTTGTTCCCGTACTAGACTGTTTGGGAGAGGCAGGGGTTGCCGTTGCTGTACCATTGAAACATCATGGTCAAGCCATTCATAGCATCGCAGATAAACCTGCACAAATCGCCCCACGCTTGATGGGTGAACATCCAGAAGAAGCAACATTATTACAAATCCAAGCGATTGCTCAGGCTCAAGCAAAAATTCATGTGGCGTTGAAAGATTTTCCTTTAAAGCGTGATTTTAATCGTAATCATCAGTATTGGTCAGATGTAGCAGAGCAACTTAGACCCAATATGAATGACGATGATCAATCCCTATTGGATCAAGTTTTTCAGCAATTTGCCAAAATTACACAGCAATATCCTGATCGTCCTGTCGGTTTTATTCATTCTGATCTATTTAGAGACAATACATTATTTGAAGGTGATCAATTACGAGGGATTCTTGATTTTTATGAGTTAAATCAAGATGAATTTTTATTTGATATTGCGATTAGTATCAATGATTTCTGTACTGCTTATCCAAACGCTCATATAGACCAAGCCAAGGCAGAGGCTTTCCTTGCAGCGTATCAAAGCATTCGTCAACTCACAGCTGATGAGCTAGCGTGTTTAAATATTTTCTTGGCAATGGCTGCATGTCGTTTCTGGAGTATGCGTCTCCAAGTTGCACAAAAAAATGCGGAACAGGGTCGTACTGGTGAAGACATTTCACAAAAAGACCCGATGGAAATGCGGATGATGCTGCAAGATCGTTTACAAAAAGTTCAAGCTTAAGGAAAAAGCATGCGAGACCAAGGTCGTTTAGTAGAATGGTTTGATGATAAAGGCTATGGTTTTATTCAACCGAATGATAAGCACAAAGATCGGGTCTTTTTACACATCAAGGACTTTGCTCGCACAGGTCCTCGACCTCTTGTAGGTTGTGCTTTGGAGTACTTGGTGATCTTAGATGAGCGTGGTCGTTATCGCGCTCAGCAAGTCAGTTATCTAAAAGCAGCCCAAGTATTTGAACATAAGCCGAAACCTTCAGCTGCGAAGCCTGCTAAACGTTGGACAGCGATGCAAATTGCCATTGTGATTTATATTGTATTCATGGTCATCGCGAGCTTTAGTAAATTATTACCGCCTTATACTTTATTGTTCGTCAGTTTGATGAATGTCTTGAGTTATTGGCTATATGCTCAAGACAAAGAGGCAGCACAATTGGGGAATCGCCGTATTCCTGAGCAAACCTTACATATCGTGGATTCGCTTGGAGGATGGTGTGCAGGTTGGTTAGCACAACAAAAACTGAGACATAAAACACAAAAACAACCGTTTCGTAAGATTTATTTCTGTACCATAGTCTTCCATATATTATTGATATGTTGGTTAATTTCTCCACTCAATGTGTTCTATTGAGGGACTTCGTTTCTGGAGATAAATAAAATGAATTATTCCGTTGATCAAGACCCGAACCGTACTTTGACTTTGGTCCTTTACGTACTTTATATCATTGCGATTTTTACAGGTGGATTATTGGCAGTGATTGCCTTAATTATTAACTATGTAAAACGTAGCGATGTAAGAGGCTCTATTTTTGAAAGTCATTTTACTTGGCAGATTCGGACATTTTGGTGGTATCTCGCTTGGAATATCATTGCCTTTATTCCATTCTTCTTCTTGTTTTTTACAGGCGATAATCCGAATGCCTTTGCGGGTGTTGCATTATCAGGAACGGTTTTCTGTGTAGCGGTGATTTTCGCTGCTTGGGTTTGGATTGTATATCGTGCAATACGTGGCTTGATTGCTCTCAATGACAATAAACCTATGTATCAATGAATTGAGGTGTTGAACCTGAAGAATTGGTATTTATTTGATGCGTTTATATTATGAACCTTTGACTGTTGAGCATGCAGATCTCATTTATTCATATACGCTTGATGATGATCTATATCGTTTTATTCCTGACGTGAAATATCCTGAGCGAGAAGGATTAAGACAACGGTTTAGACAACTCGCCAAAGGTTCAGGCACACTCGAAGAAGTCTGGGTAAATTGGGTGGTTTTTGATGACACAAGTCAACAGCAACCGATTGGTACGCTGCAAGCTACCATTTTCCCTCATAAGCAAACTGCTTACGTTGGCTATATCATTTTTAAGGATTTCTGGAATAAAGGTTATGCAACTCAAGCCTTAAAATGGCTTGAAACCTATTTAAATCAACAATATGCCATATATAATATAGAGGCTTATGTCGATCAAAATAATCATGCATCCAAACGTGTATTGGAAAAATGCCATTTTAAATATAGTGGTTGTGATGGAAGTGATGCTGTTTTTAGTAAAAATCATTTAAACAGGTTGGATCATGATTATTGAGCATGTGCATTTAACAATTAAACCCAATCAAAGTCAGGCATTTGAGGCAGCATTTCAAAAAGCCAAAGCGATTATTTATCCGATGGCAGGATTAAATGCTGTACAGCTGATTAAAAATGTTCAAGATGATCATCGCTATATTCTGATGATATTTTGGGATCATATTGAAGATCACACAGAAGGGTTTAGAAAGTCCGCTGCTTATCAAGAATGGAAAGCTTTATTACATCCCTTCTATGATCCAATGCCAATCGTTGAATATTATCAACCTCAGATGCTACTGAAGAAGAATGAGCCGCCAATAAAAAGAAAAGTAAGCTAAGCATCTTTATTGTTTTGAGGAGAGTTGAGGATTTTGAGTTTGAGCTCACTCACCAAAACACCCAATACCACCAGTAATCCGCCAAATAATGCGAGTAAGGGCAAACGTTCACCTGCAATTCTTCCAATCAGACCTGCCCAAACAGGTTCACCTGCATAAATGATCGCTGCACGACTTGGATCAACCATGCTTTGTGCCCAGTTCATAACAAACTGAATTAAAGCACTGGCGAGCCCCAATCCAGTTGCGATTAATAGGAGAGGCCATGAAAATGCTGGTAGCTGATGTTCACCAACCAAAGGCATACTTGCGAAAGAGAGTAGGGCGGCAACCATAAGTTGAATCACAGTAACGCGTCGTAAATTTACTTGTCCTGCAAAATAACCAATCAAAATAATCTCTAATGCAATCACCAAAGCACAGATCAGGGTAAGTATTTGTCCATAAGAGAGCGTGATATTGGAAAAACCATTTCCTGTCAGTAGGACTAAGCCTGTAAATGCTAATGCTGAGCCGATCCATGTCATGAGTGATGGTGATTTTTGAAAAATAACCCACATGAGAATGGGCACTAAAGGAACATAAAGCGCAGTAAGAAAAGCCGATTCGCTACTTAAAATACTTTGTAGACCAATCGTTTGTGTGCCATAACCAATCGCAATCATGATACCGATAGCAGTTCCAGCCAGCGTTTCTTTGAGCGTTAAACCCGACATGGATTTTAATGAAAGTAGGAAAATCACACCTGCAGCAACTGCAAAACGGCAACCGACGAAAAACATCGGTGTACTAAAGTTGAGTGCATATTGCACGGCTAGAAACGTCCCACCCCAAATCATGGTGATAAAAATCAATGCAAATTGTGCTGCTCTAGGTGATTGCGAGAAAGCTGTCAAAACCAAATTCCAAATCTACGTGCAATATACTGCACATGTTGCATTAATTTATGCATTTGTGCAATATATTGCGCACAATCAAATGAGAGTGAAACTGCATGAATCATCCTGATGCGGTCTTGCAATATGTAGGGCAGAATATTCGTTTTTATCGAAACCAGCATCAATTAAGTCAGCAAGAGTTGGCAGAGCGGGCTGGAGTAAGCCGACGTACCATCGCATCTTTAGAAACAGGAATGGTGAATATTAGTCTGACCAAACTGGATGCGATTGCAAATGCTTTAGATGTGAATTTCAAACAACTTGTGACAGCACCAGAGCTTGTGGATTCTGCGGTCGTTAAGACTTTGGCATGGCAAGGCACTCATCTTGAGAGTCAGGCAACTTTACATGCATCCATCCCTGCACGTACTCAAGTCGAATTATGGACATGGACATTGGCTGTTGGAGAGACCTATGTTGCTGAATCTGATCAACAAGGGTGGCAGGAGTTGATCTATGTCATTGAAGGTGAGCTGAGTCTAGAATTTGCTTCTGGAACACATTTAGTTGCAGCGGGTACATCGTTTTTATTTGATAGTTCTGTTCCTTACCGTTATAGCAATCAAGGTACTGACATACTTCGCTTTATTCGAAATGTGATTTATTGATCTGAAAAAGCCAAACATGAAAGTTTGGCTTTTTTATGTTTAATGGTGTTAGTGTGTTGAACTAAATTGCATCAAACTGATGTTTAGTATGTGTTCCATATTTATCAATCATGATTGAGCTGGCTTCATTCAACCCACGTACCGTGACATTGACTCCATTTTTTTGGAACTTATTCACCACAGAATCTAGCATTGCCACTGAAGTTACATCCCAAATATGTGAATGAGTTAAATCAATAATGACCTTAGAAATTGGTTCTTGGAAATTAAAACCCTGCATGAATTTTTCTGAGGAGCTGAAAAAGATTTGACCTTTTAAATCGTAGACTCGTACATCATTTTCTATATAGCTGTCAACACGAATATCATTTTCTAATTTATTGGCAAGGAATAAAGCGGATAGTAATACACCTGTGAGTACACCGAGTGCCAAGTTATGGGTTGCTACAACTACAATAACAGTGACAATCATAACCACGTTACTACTTTTGGGATTAGATTTAAAACCTGTCAGTGATTTCCACTCAAATGTGCTAATCGAGACCATAATCATCACGGCAACCAATGCTGCCATAGGAATAACTTTGAGCCAGTCACTAATAAAGACGACTAAGATCAGCAAAAATACGCCTGCTGAAAATGTTGATAATCGGGTTAGACCACCTGATTTCACATTAATCATGGATTGACCAATCATGGCACACCCCGCCATCCCACCCATAAAACCAGATGCAATATTAGCTATCCCTTGACCTTTACATTCTTGGAATTTATCACTTGGCGTATCGGTCATTTCATCAATAATCGTGGCTGTCATCATGGATTCAAGTAAGCCCACGGCTGCGAGTGCAATCGAATAAGGTAAAATGATTTGTAGCGTTTCTAGGTTAAGAGGAATATCGGGTAATAAGAATACAGGCAGTGTATCTGGCAATTCACCCATATCTCCCACAGTGCGAATATCAATTCCGAAACCTACAGCGATCAGGCTAATAACGATAATACAGACCAAAGGAGAGGGAATAAGTTTTCCAATTTTAGGGAGTAAAGGGAAGAGATAAATAATGGCTAAACCCAAGCCAACTAATGCATATACATGCCATGTTACATTGATCAATTCAGGTAATTGCGCCATAAAAATGAGGATAGCAAGCGCGTTGACGAAGCCAATCACCACAGATTTAGAAACAAATCGCATGAGTTTTGCGAGTTTTAAATAGCCCGCCAGGATTTGCAGTACACCTGTTAATAATGTTGCTGCAAGTAGATATTGTAATCCATGTTCTTTCACTAGACTTGCCATGACCAAAGCCATTGCGCCAGTCGCTGCTGAAATCATGGCAGGACGCCCACCAACAAAAGAAATCACGACTGCAATACAGAAGGACGCATATAAACCAACTTTGGGATCAACCCCCGCGATGATTGAAAATGCAATCGCCTCGGGAATCAGCGCTAAGCCGACCACAAGACCCGCAAGCACATCGGCACGGATATTAGAGAACCATTGTTCTCGTACATTGGAAAACATAGAAATAGCCTATTTTTGAAAAATATTTTAAAGGCAAGTGATGTGATATAAAAAAGCACACGACTACACCACATCACTAGACAGTGATGAGTTATTTACAAGAGGGGGCTGTAAAAACTAGGGTGGCGTAAGTGACATTATAGAATTGAAGATCGAGATAAAAATCAGGATGAGGATAACATTTAAGCGAAAAAAGCTCTAGCCATTATTCAAATCGCTAGAGCTAAACACAATTAAAGTGATTGTTCATCAAGTAAAAGTTGAGCTTCACGAAGGCTTAAAGTGCCCTCATAAATTGCTCGACCTGTGATTGCACCTAAAATGCCAGATTGACCTTTTAAGTTGCGTACATCATCAAGATTGGTGACACCACCAGATGCAATAACAGGTAATCCTGAATATTGAGCTAAGTGAACAGTTTGCTCAACGTTGACACCTTGCATCATGCCATCACGTGCAATATCAGTGTAGACGATGCTAGATACACCAGCGTCAGCGAAACGTTTAGCAAGATCAGTCGCTTTAACATCAGTGACATTTGCCCAACCGTCAGTAGCTACCATGCCATTGATCGCATCGATACCAACAATAATATGACCTGCAAACTGTTTACATGCTTCTTCAACAAACTCAGGTTCTTTGACTGCTTTGGTACCGATAATGACAAACGATACGCCGGCATCTAAGTAGTGCTCGATGGTTTCAAGTGAACGGATGCCGCCACCAATTTGGATTGGTAATTCAGGTTGTGCTCGCGCAATAGCTTCAACCACTGGTTTGTGAATTGGCGTACCAGCGAAAGCACCATTTAAATCAACTAAATGTAAACGACGTGCGCCTTCATCAACCCAATGTTGTGCAGTTGCCACAGGATCATCAGAGAAAACAGTATCGTCTTCCATGCGTCCTTGTTTTAAACGTACACATTTACCATCTTTCAGGTCAATTGCAGGGATGATTAGCATGCTTTCGCTCCTAGCTTCATCGTAAATTAAAATTGGCTACATATTAACAAAGTATTGATCAATCTCTAAGTCTTGGATTGAGAACCTGTGAGTATTCTTTCGATTTGTTGTTGAAGTGGTGACGTGAAACTTTGATGCTGGTAGAGATATTCAAAAATAATACGCGCGGCATAAGCATCTGCCGCAGCATAATTGATTTGCTGTTGGCTCAGGGCCTTAGTCGACCAGTTAGAAGTGCTAATTTTTTTACTTTTAGGAAAATAACGCTGAAATAACAAAGCAATTGCCGTTTGTACACCGACCTGGGTGTTATATCCAAAATTTGAAAAGCATTTTGCTAAATCGATCAGACCGTTTGGATGAATCCCTTTGCGTCTAAAACCACTGGCATCATTTTTTAAACCAAAACCAACTTTGAGTTGTTGTTCATTTTCTAAAATAGGTTTTAAGAAAGCCAATATTTCTGGATTCACCTGAAAAAGATAAGCATTTTCTAAGCTAGACAACTGGATAAGGTGAGGGCCTGTTGATTTTTCACCGACTTTGAAGGTCGGTTTGGATTCTGTATCAAAGCCGAACACTTGCACAGATTTAAGCTCAGCTTCAATTTGTAAACACTGATTAAGTGTATGGATGACATAAATTCGATCTGGATTTAAGTTTTGAAATGCAGGGAAGGTGCGTATTTGTTCTTTGCTTAAAAGCGCAGTTTGTTGTTGCATTTCCATGAAATGAGCTCAAATCTTTTCACTCAGCTTAAACCGTTTTGATCAATTGAAAAAGCCAAGTTTTCCCACTTGGCTTTGAAAAATAGACTTGGTTTATTCTGCATATCTATTCATTTGTTCCATCTGGAGCTGTTGGCTTTTTTGAATATAGTTTTGGTAAGCAGGAATTGCGGATGCTGCTATGGCTAAAATGCAGAGTGGAAGGATAATAATGTATATCCAAGCTAAGACTTTTTCCCAACCCTGAGTAATACGAGGTGAGCCATAATTATTTGCATTTTCATCACCCTTTGCACAACTCAAGTAAATAAAAAATAAGAAATTGATGAAAGGAATAATCATCACTAATGACAACCAACCTGTTTGATTTCGATCATGTAAACGGCGGATTGAGAAAATAAAGCTGAAGTAGATCATTGCAATATAAACAATGATAAAGAGTCCACCAAATACATACATCGATGAACTTGTCGTTGAAGGACTCAAAGCTGGAACAAAAAACGCTGCGATAATACCCAAAATGAATACGAAGACCACGAGTAACATATTCCAGCCTAAGTAAGAAAGTCTGCCAAAACGCCCATTTGCACTAAAACCTGAATCATTTGTTTGAAGCTGAGAAGACATATTATTTTCCTGTAGTCTCTGATTTTTAAATTTAATTTTGAAATTATCTGTTGTTTGATTTTTATTCAAAGTGTTTGCATGATATGCAAAAAATAATGAGAAATAAATAGATAAGGCAATTAAAAAAATAAAGCCAATTTAAAATTGGCTTTATTATCAGGAGCTAAACTTGTTCAAATGCTTAGATTTTCCATTCCACAAAGTTTTTTAACAACTGTAAACCAGCAGTATGACTTTTCTCTGGATGGAATTGGGTCGCGAATAAATTGTCTTTGTGAATCGCTGTGCAGAAGTTCACACCATAATCACAAGTTGCCGCTGTAACTGTAGAATCTTTTGGTTCGACATAGTAGCTATGTACGAAATAAAAACGAGCATCTTGCTCGATGTTGTTCCACATTGGATGACTTGGATCAAGTTGATGTACTTGGTTCCAACCCATGTGCGGAACTTTTAAATTCGGAATTTCAGGGAAGTGTTTGACCACACCCTCAAAAATACCCAAAGCTTCTACGCCACCATTCTCTTCAGAGCTTTGTAGCAATGCTTGCATGCCAACACAAATCGCGAGTACAGGTTTGTTAAAAGCCGCTTGACGAACGACTTCATCAATTCCTGCCTCATGCATGCCTTGCATACAGTCACGCATGGCACCTACGCCTGGGAACACGATTTTATCCGCTTTGGCAATCAGCTTAGGATCGTTAGTCACATCAACTGTTGCACCTACATGCTCTAGCGCTTTGGCTGCTGAGTGTAAGTTGCCCATGCCATAATCAAGTAAAGCAATACGCGTCATTACAAGCTACCTTTCGTTGATGCAATCATGCCTTCGGCACGAGGATCAACCTCACATGCCATACGTAAAGCACGTGCCAAAGCTTTGAATACACTTTCGATCTGGTGATGGCTATTTTTGCCTTTTAAATTGTCGATATGTAAGGTCATCAACGCATGGTTGACAAAACCTTGGAAAAATTCTGAAAATAAATCGACATCGAATGTTCCGATACGGGCGCGTGTGAATGGAATATCCATAAACAAGCCTGGACGACCAGAGAGATCAACGACAACACGCGAAAGTGCTTCATCGAGTGGTGCATAAAAATGACCGTAACGACGTAAGCCCTTTTTATCTCCTAAAGCTTGCGCAAAGGCTTGTCCCAAGGTGATTCCACAGTCTTCGACGGTATGGTGATCATCGATTTCCAAGTCACCATCGCAATGAATATCGATATCAAATAGACCATGGCGCTTGATTTGATCAATCATATGGTCTAAAAATGGAACTCCAGTGTTGAGTGTGCCTTGACCAGTACCATCGAGATTGAGACGAACTCGAATTTTTGTTTCGTTGGTATTTCTTACCACTTCACTGATACGTTGCGTCATGGACACGTTCCTCAAAAAACGTCAAAAATGATTGAATTAAAAACCAAAGTTTCGCTGTGACGAAAAAGTGACAGCATCATAGTTTGCTCAGGAGGGTTAATCAATGCCTATTACCGTACATGCTTACAGTTCACTAGAAAATCTAGGAATTCGTACCCAGCTAGAGCGACTTTATGACACCAGTCCAGAGTTTGGTGATGGGCAAGATGCAATGCAGCAACTTGAACAAGATCTACAGCAATATACCACAGTTTATACCGCTGAATTTAACACCAAAATTATAGGTGCAATCTGGGTCACAGGACAAGGTGAAAGCCGTGTTTTGGAATATATTGTTGTACATCCATCCAATCGCGGTCGCGGTGTGGCAGAACGTCTCGTTGAGGAAGTTTGCCGTATTGAGGAAGAGCAGGGCGTAAAACAGTTTGAACCTGGATGTGGCGCGATTCATCGCTGTCTATCACATCTTGGAAAAATCTAATCGCGAGCTAAATATGGGGTCTAATTGGAGTTAAATTAAACACTTAATCTAAAAATCCTTAAATTAACTTGACGGATTTTGACAAACATTGTTTAATACGCCCACTTTGGCGCGATAGCTCAGTAGGTAGAGCAACGGATTGAAAATCCGTGTGTCCCCAGTTCGATCCTGGGTCACGCCACCATAGATTCGAAATTTCAATCCCTGATCCCATCAGGGATTTTTTTTATCTGGACTTTTTTGCCTGAAAAATGGGCAATCAAATCAAAAGCTCAGGATAATTGTTGACTATTTGCTGTAGATACGGCTTAATACACGCCATTGGCGCGATAGCTCAGTAGGTAGAGCAACGGATTGAAAATCCGTGTGTCCCCAGTTCGATCCTGGGTCACGCCACCATATTCAAAAACCCCAAACTAATGTTTGGGGTTTTTTTATAGGTTAAATTATGCGTAATTCATATTTAAGTCTTTCTAAGTTCTATATTAAAAACTCTTTATGAATAAAAAGAATATGCATCTCAATTTTACTTAGTTATATGAATAAAAGAAAAACAATATACTTGCGAATATATTATTTTTGTTGAAGATAAGTTATGCAAAAGTTTATCGGGGTAGCTCTTCCAGTTGTTCTTTTATCGGGTATAGCACAGCACGCATCTGCGACTACAGGCTATTTTATGCATGGTTATGGCGTGAAAGCCCAAGGTCAAGCTGGTGCCTCTATCGCTGCATTTAACGATGCGCTCACTATAGCGAGTAATCCATCAGGTTTGAGCTGGATTGATAGCCGTGTAGATGTTGGTGCGACCCTATTTAATCCTAAACGCTCTGCTGAGATTGAGGGGAACTTAGCCGGTGCCAATGGACAATACAGCGGTAATGGTCGTGAATACTTTGTACTGCCTGAATTTGCGATCAATAAGAAAGTAAATGATAGCGTTGCTTTAGGCTTAGCGATTTATGGCAATGGTGGTATGAATACGACCTATAAACGCAATCCTTATGCTGAATTTGGTAATACAGGCGAAGCGGGTGTTGATTTATCTCAGATATTTGTCTCTCCAACGGTTGCATGGCGCTATAGTGAAAATCAATCAATCGGGATTGCGACAAATTTTCTTTATCAACGTTTTGAAGCGAAAGGAATTTCTGGTTTTGCCCCATTTTCAAATGATGGAAAAAATCTAAGCAATAAAGGTAAAGACTCTGCTACAGGGATTGGGGTGCGAGTGGGCTGGAGTGCGAAATTAAATGATGTCGTTACTGTCGGAGCAAACTATGCGTCAAAAATTGATGCAGATAAATTTGATAAGTATCGCGGTTTATTTGCTGAATCGGGTGATTTTGATGTTCCTGAGAGTTATGGGGTTGGAGCAAGCTTCAAGTTAACCCCTGCTTTGACTGTATTAGCGGATATACAGCGAATCAATTATTCGGATGTTGATTCGGTCGGTAATCCTTTTAGTTTAGCTTCTGTGATGCAAGGCAATACTTTCGGATCAGAAAAGGGACAGGGTTTCGGTTGGAAAGATATTAACGTCTATAAGTTGGGAGCAAGCTATCAAGTCAATCCACAACTCACAATGCGTGCTGGTTATAGCCATAATGATCAGCCTATCCCACAAGATCAGACTTTCTTAAATATTCTAGCACCAGGTGTGATTAAAGATCATATTAGTCTAGGTGCGACGTGGGATATTGATCGAGCGCAAGAGTTAAGCGTTGCCTATACCTATGGTTTAAAAGAAACCGTAAAAGGCAATCAATCGATCCCGACAGCATTTGGTGGGGGTGAGGCAAATCTAGAAATGGATCAACATATCTTAGGTGTATCTTACGGTTTGAAGTTCTAAATAGAAAAAGGCTGAATCAACAGATTCAGCCTTTTATTTGCTACAAAGGGAATTTTAAGCTGTTTTAGCTAAAGAACCGTTCGATAGCATATGACCTGTTTCTTCAAAATTTGCATGCCATGACAATGCTTCACGAAGAATATGAGGCGTATGTCCACCACGCTCACATGAACGATCAAAATAATCGTTTAATGCTGCTTGGTAGACTGGGTGTACACAATTATCGATAATCACACGCGCACGCTCACGCGGTGCTAAACCACGAAGGTCAGCCAAGCCTTGTTCTGTCACTAGAATATCAACATCATGTTCACAGTGATCAACATGGCTCACCATCGGCACGATCGAAGAAATATCGCCACCTTTTGCGATTGACTTGGTGACAAAGATTGCTAAGTGCGCATTACGTGCGAAATCACCTGAGCCACCGATACCATTCATCATCTTGGTACCACAAACGTGAGTTGAGTTCACATTGCCATAAATATCAAATTCGAGGGCAGTGTTGATCCCAATAATACCTAAGCGACGCACAATTTCAGGGTGATTTGAAATTTCTTGTGGACGTAAGACTAATTTATCTTTGTAGTGCTCTAGATTGCCAAATACACGCTCGCCACACTGAGCTGAAAGTGTAATTGAACTACCAGAAGCAAACTTCATTTTACCTGCATCGATCAATTCAAACGTACAGTCTTGAAGTACTTCAGAGTACATCACAAGATCTTCGAAGTTTGAATCTTTCAAACCAGTGAGAACAGCGTTTGCAATAGAACCAATACCCGCTTGTAAAGGACCTAAGTTTTTCGCTAAACGACCAGCAGCAACTTCTTTCTCAAAAAATGCAATCAAATGATTTGCAATGCCTTGAGTCTCATCATCTGGCGCTGTCACTGTTGAAGGTGAGTCAGCTGTATCGTTGAACACGATGCCGACGATTTTTGCAGGATCGATTGGAATCGCAGTAGAGCCGATACGATCATCCACTTGAGTTAAAGGCAGTGGTGTACGCGTTGGACGATAGGTTGGGATGTAAATATCGTGTAAGCCTTCAAAGTTTTCGCTGAGTGATGTGTTGATTTCTACAATCACTTTTTCCGCGAAAATTGCAAAGCTTGCAGAGTTACCAACGGATGTTGTTGGAACAATGTGACCATCTTCAGTGATTGCGACCGCTTCAATCACAGCTACATCTGGACGTTTGAGCTGCTGATTACGCATTTGCTCAACGGTTTCAGATAAATGTTGGTCAATAAACATCACTTCGCCGTTATTAATTGCACGACGTAAGGTATTGTCAACTTGGAATGGCATGCGACGTGCAAGTACACCTGCTTCCGTCAGTTGTTTGTCTAAGTCATTTCCGAGACTTGCACCAGTAATTAACGTGATTTTTAACGGATTTTTTTTAGCTTGTTCAACCAGTGCTTGAGGAACAGCTTTCGCCTCTCCTGCACGAGTAAATCCGCTCATACCAACCGTCATATCATTTTCAATAAAGCGAGCAGCCTGTTCTGCACTCATCACTTTGTCGTGTAGAGACGCAAGGCGAATACGACTTAAAGACATCATCCATTCTCAATATTGCTTTTTCATTAGATATGGATTTTAGCGCTAAAAAAGCAAAAGGGAATTGGACTACGGCTAAGGTCTAATATGTGAAATAGAAGATGATTTGCGAGCAAAAATACGAGACATTTTTGATTGGTCTCGTATTGAATTAGAAGTGTTCACTAAGTGTTTGTTTAATCTTGCTAATCGTATTTTTCTCAGTCTCTTCAACATGAGGAGTCACGATTGGTAAAGAGATCACAACTTCTAAACCACCTTGCTCACGATTGCGAATGCTAATTTTACCCTGATGAATATCCACAATACGTTTTACGATTGCAAGGCCAAGTCCGCTACCTTGAACAGTGCGCGCTGAATTACCACGTACAAAGGGTTGCATGAGTTCTTCAACTTGATCGGGTGGAATGCCTTCACCATGATCAGCAACAGTGATGAGGATGTGTTCGTCTACATGGCTTGCAGAAAGTTCAATCGGTTCGGCACCATAGCGTTTCGCATTATTGATTAAATTGGCGATCAGACGCTTTAAAGAGAGACTACGAGCAGGAATAATAGGTAAATCCTGCATTTCAAAACGTATATCTAATGGTTTGAATTGAATGACGAGTTCTTGCAGCAATGTGTTGATATTGGTATCGGTGAGTTCTTCATCCGATCCATCACGCATGTACGAAATGAATTGGTTGAGAATCGCATCCATATCATCAACATCATAAATTAGACCTTCACGAAAGAATTCATCGGGTAGCATTTCTGCAGTGAGACGAATACGCGTCAATGGTGTACGCAAATCGTGAGAAATCCCAGCCAACATAATTTGACGGTCTCGCTCAGTTTGTTCAAGCGTATAAACCATATGGTTAAAAGCTTGGTTCACCTGACGAATTTCTAAAGGCCCGTGATTAGTATCTAAATAAGGTGCTTTACCTGTTTTACTATAACTATTGGCGGCATTTTGTAATCGACGCAATGGACGATTCATTTGGCGAACTAAGGTTAAAATAATAATTGAAGATAAGATCGGTACACCAAATAACCATGTTGCAATCAGTTCAACACTGTAATTGGTATAGGTTTTTAGTGGTTCACGCACCCAGTTACCATTCATCTCTGGAGTTTGAATCCAGATACGAGGAATTGGTTTAAATTTAAAATAAACGGTGACGTTATCAACACCTAACTCTTTGGCAAGTTTGGCTTCGATTTCATCAGTAAATAATTCAGCTAGAAATTTGTCTTCAATCTTTGGAAATTCTTTAGGATCAGTGATGTATTCGATACCAATACGGTTTTTTAACCATGTATCAATATCGACTTCTGTATCACGATGCAAAATTCGAATATCAGGATTATTGACCAGCTCTAATTCAATTGCGAGATAGCGTGCATGTTGTTGTAACTCTGGCAAATACAAAGTTCGCCAGAAGAACCACAAAGACATAAATAAGCTGAAGAATACGGTGAACAGTACCAAAATAGTGGTACGCATCGCAGCGGAACGTGGTTTGATCTTATCTAAGAAACGTTCCCACTTGGTACGTGGTCGTTCAGAGTAAGATACAAACTCAGTAAAAGTTTGAGGGTCAATGGGTTCCAGTTTCAACGTTGAAATTCCTGAACTTACTCAGCACCATCTGGAACAAAAACATAGCCTACACCCCAAACGGTTTGAATATAACGAGCGCGGGCAGGGTTGTCTTCGATTAAACGGCGTAAACGAGACACTTGAACATCAATCGAACGCTCCATTGCACCCCATTCACGACCACGTGCTAAATTCATCAATTTATCGCGGGTCAAAGGTTCACGTGGATGTTGAACCAAGGCTTTTAATACAGCGAATTCACCAGTCGTCAAAGTCACGACTTGACCTTCACGAGTAAGTGTACGAGTTGAAAGATCTAAAGACCATGGTCCAAAGCTAACAACTTCAACTTGTTGGCTCGGTGCACCTGGTACTTCACGCACTTGGCGACGTAATACAGCACGAATACGAGCTAAAAGTTCATTTGGGTTAAATGGTTTCGGTAAATAATCGTCTGCGCCAGCTTCCAAACCTGCAATGCGATCAGAGTCACTTCCACGTGCCGTCAACATGATAATTGGAGTATCAATATTAGATTGGCGTAATCTGCGACAAATACTTAAGCCATCTTCGACAGGAAGCATGAAATCAAGAACGATCAACGAAAACAATTCACGTTGTAATAAACGATCCATTTGTGTCGCGTCATGAGCAGTTTTGACTACAAAACCTTTATCTTCTAAAAATCGTTGCAAAAGCGTACGCAAACGCACATCGTCATCGACCACTAAAATGCGTTCGACTCGGTCTGTCTCATGGTGTACGGTTTCCGTCGATTCAGCAGGTACAACTAAACTCATGATGTGCTCCTTTATCGTTTATTGTCATCGTAATTATGCAATGTCAGGCAGTATACGATTCATTGCACAGGTTTGGCTATGTTATAAAGCAACAAATATTGCCAATAAAATCAAGAGATAGATACCAAACATATACAGGTAAAATTATGACAATCAATCTATTTTTCAATATTTAGCTGAAAAAATCTTGGGATTTTAGAAACATTGATCAATTTGCATAATCTACTCGTAAAATTTTCAAAAAAACAATGGTGGATTTTATAGCCGTGGACTTTATAATCAGTGCTTTTAGAATTAACCCTTGTGGAATCAATCACGATGACTGACTTAGTTCAGCAGTTGGCAAATGAACTTGCCGTACGTCCAAACCAAGTAGAAGCTGCTATTCGTTTAATTGATGAAGGCGCCAGTGTTCCCTTTATTGCACGTTACCGTAAAGAAGTCACGCAAGGCTTAGACGATACTCAATTGCGTCAACTCGACACACGTTTGGCTTACCTACGTGATTTGTACGAACGTCGTGAGAAAGTGATTCAATCTTTACAAGAACAAGATAAGTTAAGTGATGATTTACTTGCACGTGTAAATGCGGCTGAAACCAAGAATGCATTAGAAGAAATTTATGCGCCGTATCGTCCAAAACGCACAAGCAAATCTTTCAAAGCGAAAGAAGCGGGTTTAGGGCCGATCGCAGAAAAGATTTTTGCTGAACAAGTTGATCCTACAGAAGCATTATCAGGCTTCAGCCATGAAGACTACCCAGATCTTGAAAGTCAGTTGGATGCGATTCAGCATATTTTAATTGATGATTGGGCGCAAAACATTGCATTAACCACTGAATTAAAACAAACTTTTTCTAAAACTGCTGTGCTAAAGAGTGCTGTGGCATCTGAAGAGAAAAAAGAAGTTGGTAAGAAATTTCGTGATTACTTTGAGTTCTCTGAAAACTTAAACAAAGTTCCTTCACACCGTTTGTTAGCGATGCTTCGTGGTCGTCAAGAAAATGTATTAGGTTTAAAAGTGGATGGTGAAGATGATGCACCATTGGCGCGTATTGAAACTGAATACAACTTAGACCAAGTACAACCACAGAGCCGTCAAGATTATTTAAAGCAAACTGCAAAATTATTCTGGCTAGGTAAGATTCGTCCGCAGATTGAACACTCATTGCTAACAGATAAGCGTCTATCTGCTGAAGCTGAAGCAATGGATGTATTTGCGGAGAACTTGCGTCATTTACTTCTATCTGCACCAGCAGGTGGACGTGTTACTTTAGGTGTTGATCCTGGTATTCGTACAGGGGTAAAACTGGCAGTGATTAGTGAAGCTGGTGATGTCCTTGCACACAGCACAATCTATCCATTTGCACCGAAAGAAGATAAAGAAGGTTCGATTGCGGAGCTTGCGCGTTTGTGCAGAGAGTTCCACGTGGAACTTATTGCTATTGGTAATGGAACAGCAAGCCGTGAAACAGAAGCAGTTGTTGCTGAAATGATGGCGGCAAATACGGATCTGAAATTAACACGTATTACTGTGAGTGAAGCAGGTGCATCTGTTTATTCTGCAAGTGAATTGGCTGCACAAGAACTTCCAGAGCTTGATGTATCTATTCGTGGTGCGGTTTCAATCGCTCGTCGTTTACAAGATCCATTAGCAGAGCTTGTAAAAATTGATCCAAAATCAATTGGTGTAGGTCAGTACCAACACGATGTAAACCAAACAGGTTTAGCAAAAACACTAGATGCAGTTGTTGAAGACTGTGTGAACGCGGTGGGTGTGGATGTCAATACAGCATCTCCAGCGATCTTGGCTTATATCGCAGGTTTAAACAAAGCGATTGCACAACAAATCGTTGAATACCGTAAAGAAAATGGACGTTTTGATAATCGTCAAGCATTGAAGAAAGTTCCACGTTTAGGCGAGCGTACTTTTGAACAATCAGCTGGTTTCTTACGTGTTCAAGATGGTTCTGAGCCATTAGATGCATCTGCTGTTCACCCTGAAAGTTATGGCTTGGTTGAGAAAATTGTTGCCGCAAAAGCAACAACTGTAAAAGACATCATTGGTAATACAGAAATTATTCGCCAAGTAAAAGCAGAAGAGTTTGTCGATGACAAATTCGGTTTGCCGACGATTCAAGACGTTTTAGCAGAATTGGAAAAACCAGGTCGTGACCCTCGTCCTGAGTTCCGTACAGCGAAGTTCCGTGAAGACATTACCGAAGTTGCACAACTCACTGAAGGTATGCAGCTTGAAGGCGTTGTAACCAATGTAACCAACTTCGGTGCATTCGTGGACGTAGGTGTACACCAAGATGGTTTAGTGCATATCTCTGAACTTGCAAATGAATTCGTTTCTGACCCACACAAAGTCGTGAAACCAGGTCAGATCGTGCAAGTTCGTGTGATGCAAGTTGATGTTGAACGTAATCGTGTGAACTTGAGTATGCGTGCTGAAGGTTCTGCGCCTACTAAAGCACCACGTCAGCAGCAGCGTCCACAGCAAGAGCGTACTGAGCGTTCAGAACGTAAGCCTCAAGGTCAACGTCCTCCACGTAAAGAGGGCGACTTTAAGCGTCCGCAAAATAACAAGCCAAAAGCTGAAAAACCGCAAGAGCAAAAAATAGGTGGTTTAGGTGCCTTGTTATTACAAGCAGGGATTAAAGGCTCTAAGTAACTGATCAAATAAATAAAAGCCTCTTCGGAGGCTTTTATTTTAAGTGATACTATTTTTATAATTCAGTATAATCAGGCTGTATGCCCATAATTCTCAATTGTTTCAAGGGTATATCAATTGGAATGTCTATTTTGTCTTGATCAAATATGACTAAGTTGTAACCGTTTCCAAAAGAGCTATTAAACATTAATCCATCAATCCCACCTAAATTTTTAAAAAACTCAGTAATGAATTGAGTTGGTATATAATCGAGATGTGAACGATTAGGCAAAACAGGTAGAGATAACTCTTTGGCGAATTGATCTAATAGATTAACTAATTTCATAATCTTATGGAAATCATCTGTAGAGCTTAAAGATATGAATGAAATATCTTTTTTAGGATCACATAAATTAATAACGTTAATATCTTGTTTGACTTTTAAATAAGCAATATAGACAGTTTGCCCGTTACTTGGACGGACTTCTGTAAGAGCCGTTTCAAGTTGTTCCGCCGTGTAGAGATAGGAAATACCATCAGGGTTTGCGCGCCCAATAGTCACCTTGTCTATTGGTGGTTTCTTCATATTTGGGTGATCAAGTGCGCTATCCGATATTCTGGCTCGGAAAAGTGTATCAGAAGTAGTAATTTCATAATTTAATTGCTCAATTACCTCTGTGAATTTCTCGAATAGGTTTCCAGTCTCAAGAAAAGCATCTCTGTATATTTCAATTTGGGGGAAGAAACGATGGCAGAGTAAAACTTGAAGTGCGACATAAACCACCTAATTAATTTAAAGGGTTTATGGAGTATATAAAATTGTCATACCATCATCTTAACTTTGAAGATCGTACTGCATTAATGCTTGAGTCAAGAAAAGAAGGCTTTTCAGCCAGAAAATTTGCTGAACTTATTAAAAGACATCCTAGTACGATCTATCGTGAGCTTAAAAGAAATAGCATCAATGACGTTTATCAAGCTCGATATGCTTCTGATAACACTTTTGCTAGACGTAGACGTGGTCACAGAAAACTCAAAATCGATTCAATCCTCTGGAAATTTATTGTTGAAGCGATCCGTTGTTTATGGTCTCCTCAGCAAATAGCAAAGCGTTTAAAGACATTTCCTGATTTGGATCAAACAATGAATGTAAGCCATACAACGATTTATTCAACGATACGAGCATTACCCAAGGGTGAGTTGAAAAAAGACTTATTATCCTGTCTACGTCATGAAAATAAAAAGCGAAAAGCTAACGGTGAACCTAAAAAAGATTCTATATTACAGGATATTAAAACTATTCATGAGCGCCCAGCCGAAGTTCAAGAAAGAAAAATACCGGGTCATTGGGAAGCTGATTTAATTAAAGGTAAAGACAATAAAAGTTCGATAGCAACACTTATTGAACGAAATACACGGCTCTGTATCTTGGCAACATTACCTGATGCAAAGGCAGAATCAGTGCGCAAGGCTTTAACTGAAGCTCTGAAATATTTACCTGCAGAACTGCGTAAAACGTTGACCTATGACCGTGGACGCGAGATGGCAGAACATAAAATACTTGAAGAAGATTTAGGCATAGATGTATATTTCTGTGACCCACATTCACCCTGGCAAAAAGGCACATGCGAAAATATGAATGGTTTAATTAGGCAATATTTACCTAAAGGGATTGATTTAAATCAGGCAGATCAGCATTATTTAAATCAAGTTGCCATGTCACTGAATACTCGTCCTAGAAAAGCGTTAGATTGGCTTACACCATTAGAGAAATTTGCTCAGCTTGTTGATTATCATAAGACTTTTCAAACTGTCGCACCTCATGTTTGAATTCGCCGATTATTATGCTTTAGTTCATATTTAAAGGCTTCCCATTCACTCTGAGTATTAGTTGGAAAGTTTTTATATTTTTTGTTAATTAACTCTTGTCTATTTTGTAGAGCATCTTCAATTATTTGCTCGTGAACTTTGCTAGTAAATAATTTGAATTCACTTGATAGGATATGGAATAAACTATAACCATCTATATGTTCTTCAAATATGTTATCAATAACTTCAATAAGTGGTGAGATTAGTGCATATAATTGATCTATGTTTATAGTACTTGCATCATTTGTTCCACAATAATGACAACGTGAAATTCTACCGATTGAGTTTATTTGTAATTTTAATGCTTTGTCTGAAAAACAGTTACTACAACATTTTTGAACCATTAGTCTTAATCCTTTGATTCTAAATATATATTTATTGTTTCAATATGATGCATTATTGAAATTTTTTTAACTTGCCCTAACCCAGGGAAATGTCCTATTTTGTATAAAAAAATGAACTCTTGTAGTCCTTCTGTTTCTTCGAAGAGGATTCTTTTTGATTGAAAATCAGAAATAAGTTTTGTTAACGCTTGCTTAAATTTAGCACCAGGGTTGGTAGGTGTTCCATCATCTTCTGATGAATAGTGGCGAATGAATAATTCATCAAACCTTTGAGAATCAATATATGATGCATGAACTGTTACAACATAAGCTGGACCACCACCTTCAATAAAATCATTGCCTGTAATAGTATAATCACCAAAACCTATATTGTTTTCGTCTTTATAATAGCTATGTAAAGCAGAGAATGATGACTCTTGAGGATAGTCTGCATTTCTTAATTGTCTTTTAAAAAAATCTTCATATACAACTTTATTGCGTATGTGCTTTTTAACTATTGGGCTATTATCATTCTGTATAAAGTTAATTTTAGATAAATTTGAAAAATTTATAAGTTCTTGATCAATGCCTTTTTGGATAAATAATCCAAAAGAGTTTAATCCTAAAAAATCACTGTATGAGTTAGTTTTTTCGTTGATTGAGTAGAGTGGAATATACTCTATATTCTCTATTTTAGTTATAAGTTCATTGAACTCCGTTTGTGATTTTTTGAAGTCACCAATTGTCGGGTTGATGATTATATAAGGTACGATACCATTCTTATTTAGGACTTCAATGGTTTTGCATAGTGCTTTTATATCATTTTTTACAGGCTCAATAACAGGAGTAAAGTTTTTAAGTCCTAGCTCTGATAGTTCTCGAATAGCTAAAAGCTCATTAAGTTTTCCTCTTAAAATTGGATAATACATTAAGTTCTTTCTCCGAGAAAAAGCTAATTAGGTTTTTAATATCATTTTTATTGAATTTAAAGCTTATCAAAGCATTAGTCAAAGGGGAAGGTAGAGTATTTATGGCTTCAATATTATTCTTTCTGTATTTCTTTAAAGTTTTTAAAAATAAATTGTTCACAACAGCTCTATCAGATTTATTTAAAATTTTAAAGCATAGATCAAAAACTTGAGTGTTGGGAACATCAATTTTTAATCCATATATATTTTCAGCAATATCTAAATACTCTTCTTTTCTTAAAGATTTCATCATAAGGCTAATATCAAAAATATTATTTGATATAGCGTCTTTTATAGTTCGTAAAGTGTTGTTGTCGGTTAAAACAATAATACCAACACTATGAGGAATAATAGCTTCTACATCTACTTGTAGGGAACTAGGGCAAACGACATAAACTTTTTCAAATAATTGAATATATGACTGTAGTTGGTCTTCTAATCTGTTTAATGAATCATATTCTGTTTTGATTTCATAACAAGTTGAACAGCCATTTAGTAAGACTAAATCAGCTTTATTCTGACCTACTCTGAATTCTGAAAGTAAAACGGATGACTGGAGTGAATGTTTGCTTCTTAAAATTTTGCGAGCAATCAAATTTTTATAGACATATTCATTTCGATAATTCCGACTTAAAAACTCAAATGCAGATGAATATATATCATCGATACTAGTTGTATTTACATTTGATCTTAAGTTCTTGTTATTTATTATTTTTTCAAGAGGTGAAACGTCGCCAGAAGCAATGGCTCTTAAGCTATTACTTGTAAAAAGTTTGGCGATTTCTCTCTCAGTAGTGCTCACAATATTAAGATAGCTTATATAAATTAGATGGCGAATTCAAACATGAGGTGCGACAGTTTGAAAAGTCTTATGATAATCAACAAGCTGAGCAAATTTCTCTAATGGTGTAAGCCAATCTAACGCTTTTCTAGGACGAGTATTCAGTGACATGGCAACTTGATTTAAATAATGCTGATCTGCCTGATTTAAATCAATCCCTTTAGGTAAATATTGCCTAATTAAACCATTCATATTTTCGCATGTGCCTTTTTGCCAGGGTGAATGTGGGTCACAGAAATATACATCTATGCCTAAATCTTCTTCAAGTATTTTATGTTCTGCCATCTCGCGTCCACGGTCATAGGTCAACGTTTTACGCAGTTCTGCAGGTAAATATTTCAGAGCTTCAGTTAAAGCCTTGCGCACTGATTCTGCCTTTGCATCAGGTAATGTTGCCAAGATACAGAGCCGTGTATTTCGTTCAATAAGTGTTGCTATCGAACTTTTATTGTCTTTACCTTTAATTAAATCAGCTTCCCAATGACCCGGTATTTTTCTTTCTTGAACTTCGGCTGGGCGCTCATGAATAGTTTTAATATCCTGTAATATAGAATCTTTTTTAGGTTCACCGTTAGCTTTTCGCTTTTTATTTTCATGACGTAGACAGGATAATAAGTCTTTTTTCAACTCACCCTTGGGTAATGCTCGTATCGTTGAATAAATCGTTGTATGGCTTACATTCATTGTTTGATCCAAATCAGGAAATGTCTTTAAACGCTTTGCTATTTGCTGAGGAGACCATAAACAACGGATCGCTTCAACAATAAATTTCCAGAGGATTGAATCGATTTTGAGTTTTCTGTGACCACGTCTACGTCTAGCAAAAGTGTTATCAGAAGCATATCGAGCTTGATAAACGTCATTGATGCTATTTCTTTTAAGCTCACGATAGATCGTACTAGGATGTCTTTTAATAAGTTCAGCAAATTTTCTGGCTGAAAAGCCTTCTTTTCTTGACTCAAGCATTAATGCAGTACGATCTTCAAAGTTAAGATGATGGTATGACAATTTTATATACTCCATAAACCCTTTAAATTAATTAGGTGGTTTATGTCGCACTTCAAGTTTTACTCTGCCGATTATTCTTATTGTACCTAGTAATCTAATAAGAAAAAAAGCTGAAAAATAATTTTTACCTCAGATCGCTTAATTTTTTTGAACGTAAAATTTAGTAAATTGTTTTATATAGCTTGAGCTATGAACAGCAATTTTGTTCTATAAATCTATCTAAATCGCGTTAACCTGAAATGATGCATACATGCCTTAGGAGGTCGTGATGTCACGCAGACCTCGTGAACAAGTCGATTATTTACACCTCGAAGAACTCGGTGGTTTAGAAATGTTGAAAGCCAGTTACTTTCAGCAGGAGTTCTCGCGACATGTTCATGAAGGATTTTGTATCGGTGTGATTGAAGAGGGTGCGCAACGTTTTTATCGTACAGGGGGCAATCATGTTGCGCCGCAAGGCGATATTATTTTGGTGAATGCTGATGAAGTACATACAGGCTCATCTGCGGTAGAAACGGGCTGGCGTTATCGAGCAATTTATCCAACTCCAGAAATTTTCCATGAACTGACGCGTGATCTCACGACTATTCATGGCACAGCACCGTGGTTTAGAGAAGCCGTGTTGCATGACGAAGGTCTGGCGCAGCAATTACGATTACTATTTGATTTGTTAGAGCAACCGAGCAATACCTTGCTCAAACAAACCTTGTTCTTATCTACGATTGCTTGGCTAATCTCAAAATATAGCCAAACAAAACCGCATGCCGCTGACCTCAGTAATGCAAAACAGCGTATTTTAAATATTAAAGAATTAATGGCGAGTATGCCTGAGCAAGAGTTTTCACTCATCGAATTGGCTGAAATGGCGAATCTGAGCCAGTGGCATTTTTTACGTCAATTTAAAAAGCATGTTGGACTCTCACCACATGCGTGGTTGATCCAAGCGCGATTACAGAAATCACAAAAATTATTGAGACAGGGTTTGAACTTATCAGAAGTTTCACAGCAATGTGGTTTCTCAGATCAAAGTCATTTTAGTCGGCATTTTCGTCAAACGTTTGGTATTACGCCAGGCGGTTATACTGCTTATCTCAAATAAAAAAAACAGCAATTTTATACAAGCTTGGATGATCTAGATTTGGCATAGTCATTGGGTTTTTAATCAATGATTGTGATGTAGATGTTAGCTGAAAACATAGATCATACCCCGATGACCGAATCACGGGCATTTTTAAATGGAGTGATCAAAATACTTCCATTGTGTTTTGCCGTATTACCTTGGGGCTTGTTGGCAGGTTCGATGGCGATTCAAGCAGGCCTTACAACCATGCAAGCCATTGCAATGTCTGCACTTGTCTTTGCGGGTGCAGCACAGTTGATGACTTTAGGGTTAGTTATGGCGGGTACACCTGCGTTAACGATCATTATTTCAGTTTTTCTGATTACTACACAGCATTATTTATATGCTTTGTATTTGCGAGAAGATATCTCCAAACAACCCTTAAAAAATCGTTTGATGCTGGGTTTTTTGCTGACGGATGAATTGTTCGCGGTGAGTATTAAAAAGCAGCAACATTATATTCACTATCTACTTGGTGCTGGATTTTGTTTTTATTTGTGTTGGGTACTGTTTAGCGCTTGTGGTGTATTCCTTGCTTCTGCAGTCCCTAATTTAGATCAATACAATCTCGATTTTTCCATTGTGGCAACTTTTATTGCAATCGTGGTTCCATTTATTAAAAACTTAAATACTTTGGTTGGTGTGCTTGTTTCAGTCACATTAACGGTGGTTTTTTTAAGTCTGGGGATTAAAAGTGCAGCAATCATGGCTGGAGTGATCGGGATGTTTGCTGCGAGTTGCTTACAGAATTTTCGGGAGCGTAAAGTATGACTTGGTTTATCCTGATTATTCTGGCACTAGTTGTATTTATGAATCGCTATATATTGCTTGAACCTAATCTTCCTTTGCGACTGCCGAAATGGTTTCAACAATCTTTGCAATATTCTGCTCCATGTTTATTGACTGCAATTGCCACCCCAATCGTGTTTATGGATGAGCATGGTGCATTTCGTGAGAGCTTACTCAATCCTTATTTTCTCGCCACAATTTTGACGATTTTGATTGCTTATGTAGTTCGTCATACCTTGTTAACGATTATATTAAGTTTGGCATGCTTTTATGGTTTGGTATTTTGGTTGAATTAGTTGATTTCTGGAACGTTTATTATCCTGAGTTGACATATAAACAGAATACTTATAAAAATTAGAGTAATTACTCTAATTTTATTGGTGGGTCAAATGCAAATCGGTCGACAGGTATGGATGGTTCAAACTTCAGGTGATTTATCCTTAACAGATCGTATGAGATTGTTAAGTCATAGTTTGCTGCCTGTACTTCAGCAAAGTGTAAAAATGTATGCATTTGCAAGCAGTATGACCAAAGCTCCAAAAATATTACAGATAGATGATTTGCATTTGCCTGATAGTGTCGAGATCAAACACGCAATTGAAAAGATGCAGTCCTGTAGCTCAATTGCCTTACAAAATCATTGTTTGAGGACTTGGTATTACGCCGTTGCATTTTCCAAGCTTCAAAAGCTAAAAATGGATGAGGAGTTATTGGCAGTTTCATGTTTGTTGCATGATTTGGGAATGACTGAGCAGCATTACCAACACCATGCAAACTGTCGCTGCTTTGCAGGACAGGGCGCTTATGCAGCCAAAGATTGGTCAATACAACGTGGTTGGCAAACACCACGTGCTGATCAATTATTTGATGCGATCAGTATGCATATGAATCCATTCGTGGCGCTTGAGGATGGTGTAGAAGCTCATTTACTACAACAAGCAGCCAGTTGTGATGTGATAGGCAGCCGTGGTTTTGAGTTCTCTACTACATTCAGAACACAGTTAAATCAACAATATCCACGTTTAGATTTTAATCAACATATGATTGAATTCACCCAACATGAAGCTCAAGCTCGTCCGAAATCACGTACTGCGATGGTGGTACAAAGTGGGTTTAAATATTTAGTTAAATTTAATCCTTATCTTGATCAATAAAAATAAAAAACCACTTTTAGTAGAACAAAAGTGGTTGATTTAATGGATTAAATTTTATCAGTGGTCATGTTCTAAATATTCAGGTTTTTTCGGTAATGCCCAACTACAGAAGAAACAAATGATCAACATGATAATGACATATACGAAGAATGTATTTTCAATGCCCGCATCTTTGAATAACAGTGCAACAGAAGGCGCAGAACCACCAAATAGTGCATTACCCACTGCATAGGAAAAACCAACACCTAATGCGCGTACATGAGGCGGGAACATTTCTGCTTTGACCAAACCGCTAATGGAAGTGTAGAAGCTCAACAACATCATCAAGAAAATGAGCAATAAGGTAATAATCACAGGCGAGTCTGCAAAACTACGCATTCCTGTCACCATCACGGGATAGATGAAAATAGCACTCAATAGACTAAAAGCGAGCATAGAGGCACGACGGCCAATTCGATCAGACAACATTCCAAAAAAGGGTTGAGCGATCATAAAAACAAATAAAGCAGTGGTCATGATAAACCCCACTGTTTTACCATCCATGCCAATATTGGTTAGGTAGGTCTTTGAATATACAGTCACTACATAAAATGTCAGTGAACCTGCTGAGGTATAACCCACCACCAATAAGAAAGTTTTCCAATGTTGCTTTAATAGTGCAATTAAGCTTCCCGATTCTTCACGTTCAGCATCTTCATTTGATAAGGTTTCTTCTAAACGGCTACGTGCAGCCAATGAAAGCAATGCAGCGACACCGCCAATCACGAAGGGAATACGCCATCCCCCATCATTTAATTGTTGTTCGGTCATGAAGCCCAGTAAGATGACCCCAAGTAAGCTTGCGAGTAGTTGGCCTCCTGATAAGGTGACGTATTGAAAAGAAGCAAAAAAACCACGCTGACCTTTTAAACCCAGTTCACTCATATAGGTGGCAACTGCACCATATTCACCACCTACAGATAACCCCTGTAATAAGCGAACCATCAGTAATAAAAATGGAGCGAGCATGCCGACTTGATCATAGGTTGGTAGGGCAGCAAAAAGAAATGAGCTGAGTGCCATCAGGCAAATCGAGATCACCATCGATTTTTTACGACCATGCCGATCAGCAATTCGTCCAAACAACCAGCTTCCAATTGGACGCATAAAGAAACTCGCTGCAAACACCCCCCCACACATAAATGGCTTTGGTCGTGGGTTCCATATCTGGAGCGGTTAATGCATGAGTAAAATAAGCAGCAAAAACGGCATAGATATAAAAATCAAACCATTCCACTAAATTCCCTGATGCTGCACCAACGATGCCTTTAATGCGGCTCGTTCTTTCTTCCTTGCTATATGTCTGACTCATATCTGATCCTTTCTACACTAAGCAAGATTCTGTTACTGAATCTTTACCGTTTGTTATATACCGCTAAAAAAGCATGAAAATGACACTATTTTGTATGCTTTTTATGACTGTATTTTTAGATGGTGAGAAAGACCTGAGAGTTCTGGAAGGCTTTAGCAGTAAGAATATAGTGACGATTAAATAGTATTTTTTTAAAAAACAATTACTTTAATTGTGGAATAGAACAATCCCTTCGCAAAGGACACGGTTCACCTTGAGTGAATTGGCTCAGCATGTTTCGAATTTGTTGGAGTTGAAAGATTTTTTCATCTATCGCCGCGAGTTTTTCTTGAAAGATATTTTGCATTTGATGCGCAGGTATTTCTTGTTCTGAGGTCATTTCTAAAATTTGTTTAATTTCATTGAGTGAGAATCCCAAATTTTTTGCCGTTCGAATTAATAACAGTTGTTGCAAAGTTTGCTCTGGATAGTCTTTGTAGCCATTAGCGCAAGTAACTGATTGTATAAGCGCCATTTTCTCATAAAAACGAATAGTATCCTTACTTAATTCGCTATGTTTAGATAATTGTCCAATCAACATAATAAGACCTTTTTATTTTTGAGTTTTTATAAAAATACCCTTGACCTTTGAGTGTACTCCACCCTTTAGCCTATTCCTACAACGACAAAAAAGAGTCATTCAAATGAAACAAACAACTTTAAAAGTAGAGCAATCTTTACAAGTCGCATTTGTTGCTGGTGCTACAGGATTTGTTGGGCGATTTTTGATTGCTGAATTGCTACAACAAGGACATCAAATTTTTGCATTACTCCGTAATAAAGCTCAGCAGCAAAGACAGCTCGAAGATTGGCTGAGAAATCGAAATATAAGTTTAGAGCGTTTTCAGTGTGTGCAAGGTGATGTGACGCAAGTTGATTTGGGTATAGAGAGCAGCACTTGGGAACAATTACAGCAAGTGAATACTTTGTACAACAGTAGTGCATTGTTTGCTTGGGATTTGAGTATGCGACATGCGCGCAAGGTTAATGTTGAAGGGGCACTGAATTTACTTTCAAGCCTGAATAAATACTGCAAATTAGATCGTGCCATCCACGTTTCAGGGTACATGTTGACTATTCACTCGCATTTACAACAAGCGGGAATTTGTCTCGATCAACCTGAAACCACTGATTGGAATAGGGTTTATCAACAATTGGGTGCGTATGAGGCATCCAAGATCGAAGCTCATTATGCGTGGATGAGATTGGCAGAAGAATTAAAGATTGATTGGACAATCATTCATCCAGCAACTGTTGTGGGCGATGCGCTTACGGGAGAAATTCCTGACAATCAACCGATTGCCCAAATGGTGGATTTATTAAAGCGGAAAAAAATGGGTGCAATACCTGCTACACCTCAACATTATTTGCCACTGGTGACAGTAGATTACTTGGTGAAAGTCATGGCACTTGCTGCAACCGAGAACAGTTTAGCCCAACGTGAACTGTTGGTAGCTCATCAACAACGTTTTGTTTTAGCTGAGATGTTTAATATCATCGCTACACAAGTTAATCAGCAAGCACCTACACGCTATGTGCCTTTAGCTGTCTTAAGAGTGATACTAAAATGGAAATGGCTGGCTCAGCAGTTAGAGATGTCTAAGGAAATGTTAGATTTTATTCGAACTGAGCCACTGAATACGACTTCATTGTCTCAACTGATTCAAAAGTGGAATATACATGAAACTGATCTGAAATTGGCTTTAGAAAAAACCAGTCGTTGGGTCGGACAACAGCCGAAATCTGCTTAGATAATCAACACCCTGTGGATAAGTCTGGATTTATACACATTGTATTTTTGTACATAAAAAAGCCTCCGTAGAGGAGGCTTTTTCAAATTATCGCAGATTACCAGTGTTCACCTGGGAACAAACGCGCATAGGCACGTTGGATTAGATTTAATTTCTCTTGCTCACCGATAGATGCTGTAGAGCTTGGGAATAAGTTAAAGCCGATAGACATCAAAATATTATTTACATCTGGTGCAATCGCATAAGTAATTGATGCGAGACGACCTAAGTTGGTTGCGATCTTTTTCGGACGTTTCACGATAGCATAAGCAATTAGGTCAGCTGCTTCTTCAGGTGAAAGAGTCGGTACATATTTATAGATCTTAGTCGGTGCAATCATTGGCGTACGGACTAAAGGCATATAAATCGAAGTAATTGCAATTTTATGAGAATGCACTTCAGCAGATAAACAACGGCTGAAAGCATCTAATGCAGCTTTAGAAGCAACATAAGCTGAGAAGCGAGTTGCATTGGCAAGTACACCGATTGAGCTGATATTGATGATTTGACCATCTTTACGTTGCATCATGTGCGGTAATACATTGAGTACTAAACGAACTGCGCCAAAATAATTCAGTTGCATAGTACGTTCAAAATCATGGAAACGATCAATTGATTCATGCACAGCACGACGAATTGAGCGGCCTGCATTGTTGATCAGAATATCAATATGATCAACTGAGGCAAGGATTTCTTTCGAAACCGCATCAATTGATTCCATGTCATTTAAATCACACGGAAATACCGATGCTTTTCCTCCGTTTGCTTCGATCTCTGCTTTTACTTCATCCAAAGTTTCTTTGGTACGAGCGAGCAATAAGACATGCGCACCAGCTTGAGCGAGGTGTTTTGAAACCGTTAAACCAATACCACTTGAAGCACCAGTGACAATGATTGTTTTACCGTCGACTTTTTGATTAAAAAGTTTTTTGAGTTTTGCGTTCATGTACGTTACCTACATTAATCAAGCTGTTGTTTGCAATGCTTTCTTATTGCGATTAAACACTGCACTTTATTTTGGTGTAATATTAACCGATATTTTAGGTTTGTCCAGTTTAAATGTATGAAACATAATAATTTTTTTTAGAGTAAAAACTCTAAAAAAATAAACCGATATTTTAAAAATGATATTATATTTTCCGAATTTTGCATAGAAAAAAAGCCCTATGTTAAGGGCTCATTGATTTCATTGAATTTAAACCTGAGCAAGCGCCTGTTCAAGGTCGGCAATCAGGTCATCAATATGCTCAATACCAACAGACAAACGAACGAGATCTTCACTCACGCCTGCAGATTGAAGTTCTTCTGCATTCAATTGGCGATGAGTTGTAGTTGCAGGATGGCATGCCAAACTCTTTGCATCACCAATGTTTACGAGACGAGTAAACAACTGTAATGCATCAATAAAACGAGTTCCTCCTTCACGACCATCTTGAACTCCAAAGGAAAGGATCGCTGAAGGTTTACCTTTCACGTATTTTTGTGCCAATTTATGCTGTGGGTGGTCACTAAGACCTGCATAGTTCACCCATTTTACTTTTGGATGTTGTTTCAGATATTCGGCAACTTTCAGGGCATTTTCGGTGTGACGTTCCATCCGTAGGTTTAGGGTTTCTAATCCTTGTAAAATCAAAAATACACTGAGTGGGCTAATCGCAGCACCAGTATTACGTAATGGAACGACACGCGCACGTGCGATATAGGCGGCTTCACCTAATACTTCAACATAGTTCACGCCGTGGTAGCTTGGATCAGGAGTATTTAAAGTTTTAAAACGTTCAGGATATTTACCCCATGGGAATTTCCCGCTATCCACAATAATGCCGCCAATGCTGTTGCCATGACCACCAATATACTTAGTGAGTGAATGAATTACGATATCGGCACCAAACTCAAATGGTTTGAGTAGAGCAGGTGTTGCCACTGTATTATCGACAATGACGGGTACACCATATTCATGGGCGATTTTGGCAATTGCTTCGAGGTCAATAATATTACCAAGTGGATTACCAATCGACTCAACGAAAACTAACTTAGTTTTGTCGTCAATGATTGAACGTAGTGCTTCTGGGTTTTGATAATCAAAAAAACGAACTTCGATGCCTTGCTTAGGCAGAGTATGAGCAAATAAGTTGTAAGTACCACCGTATAAAGTAGATACGGATGCAATATTATCTCCAGCTTCAGCAATCGTTTGAATCGAATAGGTAATTGCAGCCATTCCTGATGCTAGTGCCAAAGCGCCAATCCCGCCTTCCAGTGCAGCGATACGTTGCTCAAGTACTGCTGTGGTGGGATTCATGATTCGAGTATAAATATTGCCTTGAACTTTTAAATCAAATAAATCGGCACCATGTTGAGTGTTATCAAAGGCATAAGATGTTGTTTGATAAATTGGAACAGCCACTGCTTTGGTGGTTGCTTCTGGTGAATATCCCGCATGAATGGCTAAAGTTTCATCTTTGTATGTCATGGTTACATCATCTTCGTGAGTTAAATAATCAGCGAGTGTAGCCTAAAACTTATCCAAAATGGTGCATAAATTATGCGATTTATAGCGTTTTTATTCATATCTATAGCAAGATGTGGCTGCATAAGAATTGGTGTATTTGTTTAATGAAATTGCGTAATGTCTTGAAAAAGAAAATGCTTTTAATTGGCACAAACAAAATCTAACTTAACTTCATGTTGATTGGGTTTTCAGCGTATAATACGTGCGATTATTTTTCGCTTTTTGCGATGTATTGGTTTTTCAATTGAGGAGTCCTGCGTGGCCCAATATATTTATACGATGAACCGAGTGTCGAAGATGGTTCCGCCTAAGCGCGAAATCTTAAAAGACATCTCTTTATCATTTTTCCCAGGTGCAAAAATTGGTGTGCTTGGTTTAAACGGTGCAGGTAAGTCTACCTTGCTCCGTATTATGGCGGGCGTAGATAAAGATTTCTCTGGTGAAGCTCGTGCACAACCTGGAATCAAAATCGGTTACTTAGAACAAGAACCGCCACTTGATCCTACTAAAGATGTTCGCGGAAACGTTGAAGATGGCGTACGTGAGGCACTTGATGCTCTAGAACGTCTTGATCAAGTTTTTGCTGAATACGCTGATCCTGATGCTGATTTTGATGCACTTGCAAAAGAGCAAGAAAAGTTAGAATCAATTATTCATGCTTGGGATGCACATAATCTCAATAATCAACTTGAGATTGCTGCTGACGCATTAAATCTTCCTGCTTGGGATGCTGATGTTACTAAACTCTCAGGTGGTGAGCGCCGTCGTGTAGCATTGTGTCGTTTATTGCTTTCTAAGCCAGACATGCTGCTTCTAGACGAACCAACGAACCATTTGGATGCTGAATCAGTTACTTGGTTAGAGCGTTTCTTAAAAGATTTCCCTGGTACTATCGTTGCGATTACGCATGACCGTTATTTCTTAGATAACGTGGCTGAGTGGATTCTTGAACTTGACCGTGGACATGGTATTCCTTATCAAGGTAACTATTCTTCTTGGTTAGAGCAAAAGAATGCGCGTTTAGAGCAAGAACAGAAACAAGAAGAATCTTTTGCTAAAGCATTGAAAAAAGAACTTGAATGGGTTCGTTCAAATGCGAAAGGTCAGCAAAAGAAAAACAAAGCGCGTATGGAACGTTTTGAAGAGCTTAACTCTAAAGAATTCCAACAGCGTAATGAAACGTCTGAAATCTACATTCCACCTGGTCCACGTCTAGGTAATAAGGTTGTAGAAGTTGAAGGTATCAGTAAATCGTTTGATGGTCGCGTATTGTACGAGAACTTAAGCTTTACTGTACCGCCTACAGCGATTGTCGGTATCGTTGGTCCAAACGGTGCAGGTAAGACGACGTTATTCCGTATGATGACTGGTGAGCAGCAACCTGATACGGGTACTGTGACATTAGGTGATTCGGTTAAAGTCGCTTATGTTGGTCAGATCCGTGACACCCTAGACAACAATAAAACTGTTTGGGAAGAAGTTTCTGGTGGTTTAGATATCTTAAAAATTGGTGATTACGAAATTGCATCACGTGCATATATCGGTCGCTTTAACTTTAAAGGTCAAGATCAGCAAAAACGCGTAGGTGAATTATCTGGTGGTGAACGTAACCGTTTACAACTTGCCAAGATCCTTCAAATGGGCGCTAACGTAATCCTACTGGATGAGCCATCAAACGATTTGGATATCGAAACTTTACGTGCACTAGAGGATGCTATTTTGGTATTCCCTGGTACGGTAATGGTAGTATCGCATGACCGTTGGTTCCTTGACCGTATTGCAACGCATATCTTATCGTTCGAAAACGAACAACCAGAATTCTATACTGGTAACTATGCAGAATACGAAGCATATCGTCAGTCACGTTTAGGTGAAGATGCGGCTCAAAAACGTACCAAATACAAAAAAATTAGCGGTTAATTTCTGCTAATAAAAAAACCAGCCTCAGGGCTGGTTTTTTACAACTTATGAAAATGCTATTTCACTAAAAGCATTATATAAATAGGCTCTCGCTTTAGGATGACCTAATGAAACAGCCCTATCCAGCCAATATTGCGCTTTCCTATAATCTTTGTCTAACCCCAAGTCACCATGTAAATAACTTTCACCTAATTTAAAAGCTGCTTCTGCATCGCCTCTTAATGCTGCTCGCAAATAATACCAAACTGCATTTCGGTCGTTGGAGGACTGTTTTAGAGATTGTAACGTTTGATGTTCATGTGTTGCTAATCTCTCAAAGTAATGTGCTTTACTTATCTCAGACTTTGCATCAGGAAGATCTTGGTGATCTATAAGGTTTACTATAAAAGAGTGAGCCGATTGTTTGAGTTGTTTGATATTCATATTGGCCTCCCACTTTTGTGTCTTTTTTATACTATAAAGCTTTTTTACTAAAATGTTGTAATTTTATTTATTTCATCAGTTTGATTCTAAATTAATTAAAATTTTGACGAATGGTTTTTTATTACAATGTAATTTTATTACATCAAGCTTACTTGATATAGTCTACATATTATTTGAACATTTGATATAAAAGTGCGCCATTCTAGTATATTTATGACCGTCTTACTTAGCTTATTCATATTCCAAAGGGCTTTGTTGCACAAATAGACGAAAGGTAGAGTTGTTCTAATCTTCAGATATTTATGCAACAGCCACCGTTTTAGCTGTACCAAGTTGAGTAAATTTATTCAAAATATCGACTCTTATTTGCAAGTCAACCACCTGACGATTAAAGCATCGACTAGATACACCTTGTCCAAGTCGTTTCAAGGCAAACATTTTAGCCTCTATTCGGGATCGTCGATGATAACCAATATCTCGTTTCCACTGCTTTTGACCCTTGTCCCAACAGCCTTGTACTGCATGATTCCTTGCTTTACCAATTTCATTTTCCGCCCATAAAGCAGCATTGGAACGAGGAGGGATAATTACATTTGCTTGCCGTTTCAAAATCGCATCATAACAATTCACTGTGTCATAAGCACCATCAGCCGTGACAGATGCAATGGGTTCATCAATTTGATCTAAAAGAGGTTGGAGCATTTCAGCATCACCATATTGGCAGGTCGTGACTTCAACCGCTTGTATTTCTCCACTGTTTGCATCTGTCGCAAGATGTAATTTCAGCCATTGTCGATGTTGGTTTACGCCATGTTTTTTACGCACCCATTCCCCATCACCTGTAACTTTGATCCCTGTGCTATCAACTAAAATATGCAAGTCTTCCTGTGGATTTTTTGCTGATTTATGTAGAAGTGGCTGGAGCTTATCTGCTCGCCGACTCAATGTTGAGAAGTCTGGAACATTCCAGTCGAGGTGAGCCATTTGCAAAAGGCTTTGAATGAAACCTTGTGTTTGGCGTAAAGCCAGTTGGAACAGGTTTCGTATCGTCAGGGCAAATTGAATTGCTATATCAGTGTAGGTAGGTTGCCGTCCTTTTTTTCCAGTAGGTGTTGCAGACCATTGCATTTGGGGATCAAACCAAATGGTGAAAGCACCCCGTTGACGTAAAGCCTGATTGTACTCAGACCAGTTCGTTGTTTTGTATCGGCTTTTTGATTCTGTATTCATCTAACATGTATGGGGATGAAATTTATTTATGCAACAAAGCCATTCCAAAGTATTTGGAACGTGGCGGCTGCGTATTGTGCTCATGAACAGATGATAGAACCACTTACTATAACGACTCATTTTGGTCATCACGACATTGACAAATCTTCAAAGAATCAAGATGCTTTCGCAATTACTGAACAAGATTCTGATCCAGTTTTGACAGTCAATCATCATGATCATTTACCTTCGTGTTTTCAGCTTGCCGTGTTCAATCAACAAAATGATGTTGAGTACATTTTATCTCAAATATATGAATTAAAACAAAAATATACTTGGCTGAACTTCTATCAATCCCCTGATTTGTTCATTTCAGACCCACCTCCTGTCTTTACCCTGCTATAGGTGGGGTAGCCGAAAAATAACCCACCAGAAATAGGTCTATTTCAAAGGGTTATATTATGCTTAATTATTTATGTAAAAAATACTCTAAATATATGGGTGGGATTTTCTTTATATTAAAGAAACCTTCATTGAATTTAGTTTATTCGTTGTTTCTAGTTGATTATTACAATGGTAAATATCACTTTGTATATGATAGGTATTTACCAAATGGTTTATTGAATAATGCTATTAGGGTTGTTGTTTTAAATGCATTCAAATATCAAGTGAATAATATATTTTTCAAAAAATTAAAATATTTGATTTTTGGAGGTATTTATTCATGAGTTATTTACTTTCATCTAAAATTAGAACGCTAAGTTCAAGATTTATCGGTTTTTTCCTTCTAATAATAGTTGCATTAAGTTTAAGCAAATGGCATTTTCATGCTTCATTAATCGGGTATTTTTTATGGTTGATGGGGTGGTTATTTGTAGGTGTTGGAGCAATGGGAAGGATTTGGTGCAGCATTTATATTTCAGGGTATAAAAATAATAAATTGGTAATGGAGGGTCCATATTCATTATGTCGCAATCCATTATATCTATTTAGTTATTTAGGTGGTGTGGGGATCATGTTTTTAACTGAAACATTTTTATTCCCATTGATATTCACTGTTTATTTTCTGATTTATTACCACTATGTGATTAGCCAAGAAGAAAAATTTTTGAGCAAGAAATATGGGATGAAGTATTTAGCGTATATGGATCGCATTCCTCGGTTTATTCCGAGTTTTAAAAAGTATACAGAACCTGAATGCTATCAGATTTCGCCTAAACATTTTCGGATTTTCTTGGTGCAGGTAGTCTGGTTTTTTTGGATTGCAGCACTGGTTCAATTATTTGAAAAGCTTCGGCTTTTAGGTGTGATCCCATCTATTTTTAGGTGGTTTTAAGCAACTGTTTTTTAGTTTTATTTTGTCTTGGTAAGAGTTATCTAAGCTTCAGAGCTTACTCAAACTAAGGCTGTTTATCTGATTTGGTTATTGGCGTTTTTCCAATAATTGATGAATTTTTTGAATAGGGTCTGAATTATGTTATCTAAAGTTAATCTAAAGTTATGTGCCTTAGTTTTCTGTCTTTTTGCTGGCACAGCGCACGCTGATGGCGGCTTGTTGTTCTTGGAAAAGAATTTACAAGCGCAAAAGGAAACGAAAACCAAGCAAGTCAATCATGGTGAGCAGTTAAGTGCTCAACAAAAATAAGATTGAACATGAATTTAGTAATTAAAGGTCAGCAATGTTGGTTTTTATTTAAACTGACCGAAATGTAATTTTATTACACTGACCTTACTTGCTATAGTTCATCTGTGCAATTTTTATCTTAAAGAGTAACCTTTGCAGCGTTCTAGTATTTTTATTACCGTCTTGCTCAGTTTGTTCATGTTTCAAAGTCTTTGGAACGTGGCGGCTGCGTATTGTGGACATGAAAATATCAATACGACAAATAGCAGCGTGGTTACGCACTTTGGTCATCATGTTCCAGAAAGTTCTATTGCATCGACTCATTATTCAGTGGTTTCCGATCAGGAAGCCTCTGATTTACCGATGTCTTTGAATTTACAGGATCACCATGATCATTTGCCATCCTGTTTTCATGTTGTGATGATTGAAGCACAGCAGCAACTTGATGAACCTTTGCTTAGAGTCAAAGAATTTAAGCAGAATTATATTTGGTCGAATTCCTACCAATCCCCGCATTTATCTAGATTAAACCCACCGCCGCTTTTTACCCCGCTATAGGTGGGGTAGCCGAAAAATAGCCCACCGCAATTTTCCTTTATTTGCGGGGCTTCATTATGTCTTCCAGTTTTAATCAGCGTAGTAATACGCATAGGTCGTATGCACTAAAACCAAGTGCTTATGCGTTTTCATCAAAATGTTCAGTACTTTTGCTAACACTGGCAATGGTGATTTCTAATCAATCTGTGCAAGCAGAGTCATTGTTGGATGCCAATCAGTCACCCAATCGTGCTATGCAAAGAAATGCTAGTTTTGATCAGATCCTTGAACAGATTCGTAGCTATCAAGCGAATCAGTCGAGTTGGCAAACACAACAACAGATGGCGAGTGCACAGCTCAAACAAAGTGCTTTATGGGCCAATCCAAGTATTTCAGTGGAACAAACAGGCTTTCAAAGTAATAAAGATCAAGAGCTCGCAATTGGTGTTTCACAACCTTTGGATCTTTTTGGTCAGCGTCGTGCAGCGCAGAAAGTCGCTCAACTTTCGGCAACTCAAGTTGATTTAGAACAGCAACGTTACAATGCAGAGCTAGATTTGATTGTGCAATATGCATGGTCGCAAGTGGCGTTATTCCAATTAGAAAAGTCATTGATCGCAGAACAGTTGCAAGTGAGTCAGCAAAATTTAGATGCCACTTTAAAACGCTATCAGGCCGGTAGTATTGCTCAAGTTGATGTCGAACGTGTGCGTATGGCTCATTTAGAGAATCAGCGTATTTTTCAGCAGGCTGATTTACAGCTGCAAGTCGCACAGAAACAGTTAGCCAGTTTCTGGGGCAGTGATGCGAATCAATTTATGATTGCACCAACTGTCAATGAGCTTTGGGCAAGAGCCACAGCTGTGAAGACTGATGAACAAAACATTGAGAATTTGTTTGAGCGTAGTTTGCAATTAGAAACACAACGTCAACAAGCCAATATCGAGCAGCTCAAAGCAAAATCTCGTCCTCAGCCGATTATGACCTTAGGGGTGAATCGGACTCGATCAGCAGATCAAAACACTGAAAATCAAATTCGTTTAGGCGTTGAGATTCCTCTTAATATTTTTAATCCACAAAAATACGGTATTCAGATTGCAGAGGCCAAACAAACACTGATTCAACAGCAACAGCGTTTCTACCGTCAACAAAATCAGATGGATATCGATGTTCGTCTTGCAGAATTACGTGGCTTACACATGCAATTTAAACAACTGAATGATCAGCAGGTGCCCTTGGCAACCCAAGTTCAGCAAAAAACCTTAGAAGGTTTTCGTCTTGGTAAATTTGCTGTGACTGACGTGCAGCAAGCGACCACCCAATTACAAGATGTTCGCTTGCGTAAAGTACAACTCCTTAAACAAGCATGGCAGTTGAGTGTAGAAGTTCAAAGTGCGCGTATGGGTCTTCCTGTCGAGCAAATCACAACCAAAGATGCACTGATGCAATTGAATCAACGTGTTTGGCAACAAAGTAATTCATTTCCAAACCAATTAGGAGAATAAACATGGGCAACACATTAAAGACACGTTCTCAATGGGTTTGGATTAGCATCATTATTGTTGTCACAGGAATACTTGCTGGAGCTGTGTTATGGGGTTCAAAAGCTGAAACCACAGAGAATGCAGAGCAAGAGCATGCCCATCAAGAAAATGAAAAAGAAGGTGCTGAAGGTGAAAAAGAGCAGGCGGAAGACGAGGAAAAACTCACTCTGACCAATGAGCAAATGCAACAGCAAAACGTCAAACTTGCTCAAGTTGCTTTGGGTGCAGTCAATCAAGTTCAGACCTTTCCAGCAAAGATAATGGTCAATACGGATAGACAAGCACACGTTTCGCCGAGTTTTGCAGGGCGAGTGGAGTCTGTGTATGTTGAATTGGGCCAGCAAGTCAAACGTGGTCAAGCTCTAGCAAATTTGTTGGTACCCGATTTAGTCGATCAACAAGCCAATTTACAAATTGCGCAGACAAATTTGGATTTGGCAAAACAAGATTATGAACGTGAACGCAGTTTGTGGTCGCAGGGAATTTCTGCAAAACAAGATTATCAGCGTGCTTATAATGCTTATCGCCAAGCGCAAATTCAGGTGCAAGCCGCTCGCTCACGTTTAACAGCTTTTGGTGCAGGTTCGAATTCTAGTGGTCGTTACACTCTAACAGCACCGATTAATGGTGTGATCAGTAATAAAGATATTGTGATTGGGGAAAATGTCCAACTTGCAGATCAGTTGTTCACTATTGATCAACTCGATCAACTTTGGTTGGAATTTGTTATGCCAACGGTGGCGAACGTTAATGTTCAGCCAAATCAACAAATTCGCTTCAAATCTTTGCAAACGGGCAATAAATTTAACGCACAAGTGCAAAGTCTTACGACTGAAGCCGATGCACAAACAGGGCGTTTACAAGTACGTGCTAAAGTATTGTCAAATGCAGCCGAATTACGTCCAAATTTGATGGTGAATGTAGAGCTACAAGTAGGCTCAAAACAGTCGGCTATCCGCGTCAGTGCACAGGCGATTCAACAGGTTGAAGGTAAAGATACCGTTTTTGTTGCAAAAGCAAATCAAAACAAAGGCTTTGATTTTGTTGCAGTACCTGTGCAAGTTGGACAGCGTACCCAAGATGGACAATGGGTTGAAATTACCCAAGGTTTAACAGCAGGTCAATCTTATGTGGCTGAAGGAAGCTTCTTGCTGAAATCAGAGCTTGAGAAAGGAGAGGCTGCGCATGGACACTAATTCCTCTCAATTGCCGAAGCCAGAGGGCTTATTTGATCGCATTATTCAATTTGCGATCCGTAATGCGATTTGGGTCATGTTGTTTGTGATGACGTGGATTGCGGTTGGGATATGGAGTTATCAAAAACTGCCGATTGATGCAGTGCCAGATATTACCAATACCCAAGTGCAAATTAATACCCAAGCCAATGGTTATACAGCTCTGGAAGTCGAACAGCGGATTACTTATCCGATTGAAACCGCCATGGCAGGGATTCCAAACTTAGAGCAAACTCGTTCAATATCACGTTATGGTTTATCGCAAGTCACTATTATTTTCAAAGATGGCACTGATATTTACTGGGCGAGACAGTTAATTAATCAACGTTTGCAAGAAGCCGATGGGCAGTTGCCAGATGCAGTTGATCCACTCATGTCACCTGTTTCTACGGGCTTGGGCGAAATTTACCAGTGGGTGATTAAAGCTAAACCTGATGCCAAAAAAGAAGATGGTACGCCATATACTGCTATGGATTTGCGCGAGATCCAAGACTGGATTGTGCGTCCGCAATTGCAGCGAGTGAAAGGTGTTGCTGAAATCAATAGTATTGGCGGTTATAACAAAACCTATATCGTTTCTCCTGATTTAAAACGTTTGCAGCAGCTTCAAATTTCACTGACAGAGTTTCAAACAGCTCTACAGGAAAATAATGAAAACCGTGGTGCGGGATTTATTGAGGAAAATGGTCAGCAGCTTACTGTCCGTGTTCCAGGCATGTTGAGCACTGTTGAAGATATCCAAAATATTACCGTAAGTGTCAAAAATGGTTTACCCATACGTGTAGCCGATATTGCAACGGTTGCGATTGGGCATGATTTACGTACGGGTGCTGCAACCTATAATGGCGAAGAAACGGTATTAGGTATCGCCATGATGATGATGGGCGAAAACAGTCGTACTGTTGCCCAAGCGGTAGATGCAAAAATCCAAGAAATTCAGTCGACTTTGCCGAAAGGGGTTGAAATTGAAACGGTTTATGATCGTACTAGTTTAGTCAATAAAGCCATTAAAACTGTTCAAAAGAACTTAGTTGAGGGTGCGATCCTCGTCATCGTGATTCTCTTTGTGTTCTTAGGTAATTTCCGTGCGGCTTTAATTACGGCCTGTGTCATTCCGCTTTCGATGTTGTTTACCTTAACAGGAATGGCTGAGCAAAATATTAGTGCCAATTTGATGAGTCTAGGTGCATTGGACTTCGGGATTATTGTCGATGGTGCAGTGGTGATTGTCGAAAACTGTATTCGACGGCTCGCAGAAGCACAACATCATGCAGGTCGATTATTAACACGTCGCGAGCGCTTTAAAGAAGTATTCCTTGCAGCAAAACAAGCACGTAAGCCGTTACTGTTTGGACAGGCGATTATTATTGTTGTTTACTTGCCGATTTTTGCACTAACAGGTGTAGAAGCAAAAATGTTCCATCCAATGGCGATGACCGTGGTGATGGCATTGCTTGGCGCCATGATCTTATCGGTGACTTTTGTTCCAGCGGCTGTGGCTTTATTTATTACAGGTGAGGTGAAAGAAAAAGAATCTCGTTGGATGCAAGCGCTGAAAAGAAAATATCAACAAATCTTAGATTGGGCATATCAATTTAAGATGGTGGTTGTGACTTTAGCGGTGAGTATTTTAGTTTTGACTGGTGTGTTGACTACGCAAATTGGTAGTGAGTTTGCACCACAATTGAGTGAAGGGGATTTTGCTTTACAGCAAATGCGCTCTCCAAGCACAGGTTTGGAACAATCTTTAAGAATGCAGGAAAATACTGAAAAACTAATCTTAAAGAATTTCTCTGAAGTTAAAGCTGTTTTTGCTCGAACAGGTACGGCTGAAGTTGCAACGGACGTAATGCCACCCAATATTTCCGATGCGGTGATTTTATTAAAACCACGAGATCAGTGGGAAAATCCAAAGGAAACTATTGATGAGTTACGGACGCGGATGCAGGCATTTCTGGAAAATATCCCAGGTAATAACAGTGAGTTTTCACAACCGATTGAGCTTCGTTTTAATGAGTTGATTTCGGGTGTACGTAGTGATGTCGGTATCAAAGTTTTTGGCGATGATATGGAGGTACTCAATACACAAGCACAAGCAATTGCTCAGAAAGTACAAAAGATCTCAGGTGCAACAGCGGTCAAAGTTGAACAAACTAGTGGTTTACCTGTGTTAAATGTAGATATCAATCATGCACTTGCAGCGCAATATGGCTTATCTGTGAAATCGATTCAAGATGTTGTTGCAGCGAGTGTCGGTGGTCAGAATGTCGGTCAGATTTTACAAGGTGACCGCCGTTTTGATTTTGAAATCCGTTTACCTGATAGTCAACGTACAGCACAAAGCCTAGCTCAACTACCTATCCAATTGCCTAATGGTGGTTTGATCCAGTTGCAAGATATTGCCAAGGTGGAAACCATTTCAGGTATGAATCAGGTCGGACGTGAAAATGGTAAACGTCGTGTCATTGTGACTGCCAATGTGGAAGGGCGTGATTTGGGTTCATTTGTCCAAGAGTTACAAGCAACCCTTAAACAACAACCTTTGCCTGCGGGATATTGGTTGGAATATGGTGGGCAGTTTGAGAATTTGGCTTCTGCTGCAGCACGTATGCAGATCGTGATTCCACTCGCGTTAATTACCATCTTTGTTTTATTGATGGCTGTGTTCCATAACTTTAAAGAAAGTTTATTGGTCTTTAGCGGCGTGCCATTCGCATTGTCTGGTGGTTTGGTTGCACTTTGGCTTCGAGATATTCCACTGTCAATGTCGGCAGGTGTGGGATTCATCGCACTGTCAGGTGTCGCTGTATTGAATGGTCTTGTGATGCTGAGTTTTATTAAAGAACTTCGTGAGCAGTTTGATGTGCATAAAGCCACATGGCAGGGAGCAATCTTAAGATTACGTCCTGTATTAATGACGGCTTTTGTTGCTTCGCTTGGCTTTATTCCAATGGCAATTGCGACTGGTACTGGTGCAGAGGTGCAACGTCCTTTAGCAACTGTGGTGATTGGTGGGATTATTTCATCAACTTTACTGACCTTGCTCATTTTACCAATCGTTTATCGTTGGATGAATGAGACGAAATCCAGCAAAAGTCAGGAAAGCACCATTTAATCTATTTATGTTATCTTCTGAGTAAAGCATTTTATTAAGAAAAAACTAAACCAGCCAAAGCATTTCAACTTTGGCTGACTTGTAAAACCCATAGGGGTTTTACGCCGATAATGATAAGGAGTCCAACATGAGTGGACATCAAGGGCATGATCATAGTCATGCTGTAGTCACTGAAGGCAACGCAAAAAAATTGACGATTGCGTTGGTGCTGACAACAACATTTTTAATCGTCGAAGTTATTGCGGGTTTAATTACACAAAGTTTGGCATTGCTGTCCGATGCAGCGCATATGTTTACTGATGCGGCAGCACTCGCGATTGCTTTGGCTGCGATTAAAATCGCTAAACGTCCAGCAGATAATAAACGCACATTTGGTTATCAGCGTTTTGAAATCTTGGCGGCGTTATTTAATGCTTCCATGCTATTTTTTGTTGCAATCTATATCCTTTACGAAGCTTATCAACGATTTACACAACCTCCTGAGATTCAGAGTGTAGGTATGCTTATCGTTGCATCTTTGGGTCTTGTCATTAATCTTATTTCTATGAAGATTTTGATGTCGAGTGCAGCCGAAAGTTTGAATATGAAAGGCGCTTATTTGGAAGTGTTAAGTGATGCGCTTGGCTCAGTTGGTGTGATCATTGGTGCGGTCATTATTTACTACACCAATTGGTATTGGGTTGATACGATTATTGCCGTTGCAATTGGGTTTTGGGTGTTACCAAGAACTTGGATTTTGCTTCGTCAAAGTATCAATATTCTCCTTGAAGGTGTACCTGAAGAAGTGGATATTGAAAAACTGCGTAATGACTTATTGGCGTTACAGGGTGTTGAGAGTATTCATCAACTTAAGGTTTGGGCGATTACCTCAAAGAATATTCATCTGACCGTACATTTATTTGCACCAAATGCTGATCGTAAGCAATTACATCAAGCTGCGACCGAAATGTTGGCACATGAACATGGTATAGCTGAGGTGACATTACAAATTGAAGATGATGCTGAAATGAACTGCCAGCATACGCATCAACATGCCGAACAAGAACATTCACATCAGCATTGAGCTGATGTGAACTTTTCTATTTTTTAAATTAATTCTGCCATTCGTGATTACAATCACGACATTTCCAATGCTTTTGCGCTTGCATAAAGGCTTGCATTGAAATTTTAAAATCAGGAAGATCACGCCAAAATAGAACACCTGCAATTACACACACAGCAAATACAGCAACTGTCGCAATTTGTAAGCCTTGTCCTGCACCATTTCCAAAAATCCACATCCCAATACTAATTAAGACAAGGATCAGTAAAATAAAGATCGCAGGGACTAATAGTACTAAGCTTTTAGGTACATTGGGACGAGGGCTATTTGCACCCTGACTGACAGGCATAATTTTCACGCTTTGACATTTAGGGCAACGGTATTGCATAGATTTATCCTATAGGGTTTTGCTTATTTTAGCGAAAATTGTGAAAAAGCTAAAATGTTGTGGCTATGAAATTGTTTTATTTACTGATTCAGTTGTAGGTATGCCAATTCTAGAGCAGTTTGAATAATTTGATTGATATATTTTGCACTTCGTCTAAAGCTATTCGCTAAGCAGTATTCAGCCATGCTAATTTGAGTTGAAGAGTTACTGAATAGTTATTCGAAGAATACGTATGTTACCGACTAAAATTCTAAAATTACGTTTATCACGCATTCAAAAAGGTAAAGAGCATCTTTCCACTCAAGATAAATTGATGTTGGTGAGTATGGAGAGTCCAGATCTGAGTGCTAACTTTTTGCTGCGCTTATTTAAGATGTCTTTGCCCAAGCAATGGAAGTTTCATTCAGAGACTGAGGAAGATGTCCTGTATACACGTCAACTCATTCAGTTGATCGAGAACGAATTTATCCCTGCCTATGAGTTTCATGCCCGAAAACATGCTTGGTATGAACAATGTCTAGAGTATCAGCTTAATTTTTTAGTGACTGAACCTAATCAGCAACAAATTAATCATTATTTAAGGCAATTGGATCAATGTTTGGATCAACAGCCAAAATTGGATTTATTGAGATATTTTTACCAGCAATATCCTACAGTTCAGCACGCTACAGCATTAGCTAAATCATATGCTGGAGCCACCGAATATTCAAAGGCGATCGAATTGTATGAATGGGCAGCACAACAATCAACACAACGTAATGAAGTTGCTTTTTATAGTTACATCGAGTGTCTCGTTCATCGAAACCAGTCTGAGTACAAAAAAGGTATTAGCGATGTTGAGCATGCGATTGATTTATTGTGTCGATTTGAAAAGCCAATAGATGAAAAGAGTTACAACAAAATATTAGACCAATCAATTTCGAAGTTACTACCATCTGCGATCTTGGAATCACGAAGTGCGGAAACCAGTGTATTTGCAGATGTTGGGCGTGGTTTAAACTCACTGGGTAAAACTTTAGGAGGAATTTTTGGAGCAAAAGACTTAAATATTCCTTTGAGTAAAGATGTGATAGCCAGTGCACCCCAATTGCTCAGTACAGATCAAATTATAATGAGTTTAGGGCGGACTGCTACGCTGCAACAATCCTTCAGACGATGGATTGGAGAAGAGCAGTTTCAGCACTATTTAAATCATGATACAAGATTATTGACTAAATTTTGGTTAGAGATGGAAGCTGATCCTGCATCAATCGAGACATCATCTGATCCTTTTTCTCGACTACAGCTGCTCGAACAATTGGCTTCTTCAACACGTCGTCTAGGAGAGCTGCTTGATTTAGCAGATATTCAACTTATTTTAGATCAAGGGACCAATGCATATTTCGGTGAGTTCCGTTTGAATAAGCAACATCCTGATCGAGAGCAGCTGTTTGTGCAACGTGAGAAAATTGTAGATGAGATGGCTCAATTTGCACATTGGTTTTATGAGCATATCCTCACAGTATATTGTGATCAGCAATTGAAGCTCTTTGAGCAAATACAACAAACATTGTTGAAACAACCGATTGAGCAAGCTTTGTGGAGTGCGCTGTTTGCTTACCAATCTGAGCGACAGAGTCGAGCACAAAGATTGATGGAATGGATGCAAGCAAAGCTTGAGAAAACAAATGATTTTGAAAACTTACAAGCGGCATGGGTTGCTTTAAGAGAAAGTCGATCATTTAGTGATAACGACATTCCAAGCAAAATAGCCACGATACAACAGGAGCTTGCACAATATAAGGCTTTATTGGAGCAGCAGAAACAGCAGATCGATCAGGATGAATTGAATATCGTTCATAAAGATGAGGAGTAGAATTTAGACGCCATCTAGGGCTAAATGTTGATCAGGATTATTTATTTCTGTGCAACAAAAATACGCAAATTGCTCTAGATAGCATGCTAATCTACTTAAAAACGTCTAATAAGTTCAGAAAGCAGATCGCAGCTCATTCGTATTGAGCCAGTAAAAAGGGAAGAGGGAGAGCATCTTGAATCGACAAGATGATAAAAAGGCGATGTTTGATATTATGCCTGCAGACAATGAAGTGACTGCGAAACCATCTTTATCACGTCGGCTAATCAGTAAGACATTACAACATGCACAAGATGCAGTTGAATTTGCTAGTGACACCTCGCGAAATATCGCAGGTGTGGCGGATGCGGCATTAGATGCATTGGATCATGTTACACATCATACGAAACGTGGTGTGGAAGGTGTACGCAATACTGTGCGAGACATGGTTTCGGAAACCAGTGAAGCTGCTCGTCAGGTCGCATTGGCAATGGCTAGAGCATCTTTAGGCAAAAGTAGCTTAACGCTTTATTTACCTGAAATGTTGCTCAATAATCAAATTCGTAAACGCATTGACCGTACCGAAATCGACGATATCAAAATCGAATGCGGTAATGATCGTTTTCATATCGAACTGGATGGGCACTATCGTCGTTTTTTGTATCGTCTGTCGCTTGAATTCAATGTTTTAGAGTGTCGGATAGGACAAGAAAAATATTTACGCTTGCGTCAGGTCGATGAACATCTTGATTTGCAAGTTCGCCATGCTGGAACTTTAACGAATTGGGCAACACGTCGTGTCGGCAACGTGAGTTTTGAGCTGATTAACTCCCTACCGATTCCATTTCTGATTAATCACTTGGTTCGCGATATACCTGGTATTCAAAAAGAGGGACATCGCTTGTGGTATATCGACCTTGAAGAAGCTGGATTTATTGATTTCATTAATAACCGTTCATGGATGGTCGATAAATTATTGAGTTTGACTGACTTTAGTATTTTGCCAGGATTAAACATTTTGCAAGAAAGTCGAGAGTTGGTTCAGCAATTAGTAGATCAATTCGAGATTCGAGGCTTGCGCGTACAATCAGGTCGTTTAGAAGTACAAGTTGGGATTGGAAGCGAATAAGAAAAAAGCCACTGTCAATGCAGTGGCTTTTTAGAATTTGGCGTCCCTACGGGGATTCGAACCCCGGTTACCGCCGTGAAAGGGCGATGTCCTAGGCCTCTAGACGATAGGGACTTATATGAGGCATACATCTGAAAACAATAATAAATATTGGCGTCCCTACGGGGATTCGAACCCCGGTTACCGCCGTGAAAGGGCGATGTCCTAGGCCTCTAGACGATAGGGACGTTTCAGAGGTGGGCGTATATTAGGGTGAATTAGGTGGGGTGTCAAACACTTTTCTAAAGAAAAATTAAAAAAAATAAATGAATGTTTAAAAATAAAGCGCATTGTGGAATAAATAATCAAAAATAAGGATTTAAGAGATAAAATGCGATTTAGATGATGATTTTTATACCTAAATAAAAAATGCAGCTTATTTAAGCTGCATTTTTGTTTGCCATCTTATTTTTGATCACGATAAAAGACATAGTGACTTAAGTAACATGCCGCAATGAATAATAAACAACCAATAAAGCCCGCCTGCATTTCAGGATCTGCTGCCATACTTAAACCAGTAATGAAACAGAACACAAAACCTAAAATAGGAACGATAGGATAAAGAGGAGCAGCAAATTTTAAATCTTTTGCTGTGTATCCAGCTTTATACCATTGGCGTCTAAAATTAAATTGACTCCAGCAGATACTCATCCACACGATCACCATCGTAAATGCAGCGATTCCAAGTAGATTTTTAAAGATCGTTTCAGGTGCAAAATGTTCAGATAACAATCCTGGTAGAGCACCAAACATCGTCACGATAAGTGCAATAATTGGCGTGCCACTTTTAGACAGTTTAGAAAAAACTCTCGGTAATTGACGTTGATCAGACAAAGACCACATCATACGAGAGGCTGCATACAAACCTGAGTTTGCTGCAGAAAGAAGGGCAGTGATAATGACAAATCGAATAATGTCGTCTGCGTAAGGAATGCCAATATAGTTGAATACGGTAACAAAAGGACTGCTACTGACGCCTTCACCACCCAATCCTGCAATTTGGAATGGTAATAATGCGCTGATCACAATAATTGTACCAACAAAGAAAATTAGCAGACGCCAAATTGCCGCATTAATAGCTTTAGGTACATTCACCGCAGGATCTTTTGTTTCACCAGCAGCGACACCGATCAGTTCTGTACCTGAAAAGGCAAAATTCACAATTAACATCGTGGTGAAAATTGGTAAAAGACCTTCTGGGAACCAACCGTGAGCAGTTAAGTTGTGAAATAAAGGTGCTGATTCAGAACCTTTAAATGGGATTAAACCAAAAATTGCCAGCAGGCCAAGAAGAATAAAGGCAATTACTGTAACAACTTTTACTAAAGCCAGCCAAAATTCTGATTCAGCAAAAATGCGTGTTGAACTAATGTTGAGTCCAAAAATAGTTACGGCAAAGATAATCGTCCATATCCACATAGAAATATGAGGAAACCATTCTTGCATTAGTAGTGCTGCGGCAGTAAATTCTGTGCCTAATGTTGCTGTCCATGTCAGCCAGTAGACCCATGAGATCATATAGCCTGTGCCTGGACCAATATATTTTTGAGCGTATGCGCCAAATGATCCTGCGACAGGCATGTGTACTGCAAGTTCACCTAAGCACAACATCACCATATAGGCGATCAATCCACCCAAAACGTAGGCGATAATTGCACCTATTGGTCCAGTTTGGGCGATTACTTCACCAGAACCCAAAAACAAGCCCGTACCAATTGCACCGCCAAGAGATAGCATGACTAAATGGCGCGTGCTCATCGAACGTTTTAATGTTTTTGATTCTGAATTCGAATTTGAGTTGGAAGATTGCATACGACAATTTGTCCACGCATAGAGAAGCGGCTATTTTATGGAAAATTATGAAATGTGCAATCTGATTAAGAGAAAGATTGAGAGAAAAATATAATTATTAGATAAAAGAATTTGGCGTCCCTACGGGGATTCGAACCCCGGTTACCGCCGTGAAAGGGCGATGTCCTAGGCCTCTAGACGATAGGGACAGATGAGGCAACACAAAATGTTTGGTGGAGCCAAGCAGGATCGAACTGCTGACCTCTACAATGCCATTGTAGCGCTCTACCAACTGAGCTATGACCCCAGTTTGTGTGAGCGCAATATTAGGTGGATTACGCTCACACGTCAATGATTAAACGGACTTAAGTCTCACTATTTGCATCATTTTTCGGCAATTTTAGTGATTCATTTAACTTTTCCCACACTTTCAGTTCTTTCTTGCTAGGCGCACCTACGATCTCTAGAGCATGGCGTAGTCGAGCAAAAGTTAAATCTGGACCCAAAGTCACCATTGCTTGCATTACAGGCGTAGAACTAGTTGAACCTGCTATTGCGATAAAGAAAGCAGGCATGAAATCACGTAGTTTGATTTCCATTTGATTTGCCAAATCCATCAAAATTTGACTGACAGTTTCATTGTTCCATGTGAACTGGCTTTCTAAGCGCCAAATCGCAAATTGCAGGCTTTGACGAACTTGTTCTTCTGTCAATTTCTTGCTTTCAAACTGCTCTTTGTTGATTTGAGGCATATGGTTGAAATAGAAACCTGCCCAATTAACAGCTTCAGACAAAAGATTAATACGTGGCTGAATCGCCGCTGCAATATCTTCAAGTGTTTGGCGATCAGACTTCCACGTCAACAAACGATCAAGGAGTTGTCCTGGTGTTAATGATTTGATCCATTGACCATTAAGCCAATTGAGTTTTTCTACATCAAAAATCGGTCCACCAAGTGAAACACGCTGCACATCAAAGTTTTCAATCATGTCCTGTAGAGTAAAGACTTCGCGTTCGTCAGGCATAGACCAACCCATACGCCCTAAATAGTTGAGCAACGCCTCTGGCAATACACCAATGTCACGATAGTAGTTGATAGATGTTGGATTTTTACGTTTAGAGAGCTTTGACTTATCTGGATTACGAAGTAAAGGCATGTGACAAAGCGTTGGCATGTCCCAACCAAAGTATTGGTAAAGCAATTGGTGCTTAGGTGCAGATGGTAGCCATTCTTCACCACGTAAAACGTGAGTGATTTCCATTAAATGGTCATCGACAACATTTGCAAGGTGGTAGGTTGGTAAGCCATCAGTTTTCAATAGCACTTGCATGTCTACTTGTGCCCAAGGAATTTCAACTTCACCACGTAATAGGTCATTGATTTTACAGACACCCTCTTCTGGAACTTTCATGCGAATGACATGAGGTTCACCAGCTGCAAGACGACGTTGTACTTCTTCTTGAGTTAATTTTAAACCACGACCATCATATTTAGGTGTTTCACCACGTGCTTGTTGTTCAGCACGCATTTGGTCGAGTTCTTCTGCTGTCGCAAAACAGTAAAAAGCATGACCTTTTTCCACTAATTCAAGTGCGTATTGTTTGTAGATACCCATACGTTCTGATTGGCGATACGGTGCATGTGGTCCACCAACATCAGGACCTTCTGACCAGTTAAGTCCAAGCCAACGTAAAGAATCTAAAATCATTTTTTCAGATTCTGGAGTTGAACGAAGTTGATCCGTATCTTCGATGCGTAAAATAAACTCACCGCCATGCTGTTTCGCAAAGCATAGGTTAAAGAGAGCGATATATGCAGTTCCTACATGAGGGAAACCAGTAGGAGAGGGAGCAATACGAGTACGGACTTTCATAAGTGATCGAATTTAAAATTAGAATTGAAACTATTATAACGAAAAAGCCTAGTCACGGAATGACTAGGCGCATTTAAACATGTTAGGGGTTACATATTTAAAGAATTAAGAATTATGCGGTTAGAAAATGGTTTGAACAAAGCGTGAAAAACGTTCGTGCTGTGTAGCAAAGAAGTTTTGCGTTGGTGTTGTACGAATCGTATTCAACATTTTAAGTTCATCATTGCTCGACGGGATCATCGATGTATTACGTTTTTGCTGATCCAGCGCTTTGACAATTAAAGAAGAAGATTTGTCTACAGTTTTTATGTTGTTGCTTTCTTTGATAGCAGCAGCGTGTCCCATTTGTACTGAACAAGCTAAAAATAGGCTTAAGCATATCGTTTTTTTCAATTTTAATGCTCGCATTGCTAACATCCCCTTATTACTTCCGAGTCTACAAGACTAACTAAACAACTATACTATTGCTTTGATGATACGATTCAAACATAAATCTTAATAAAAAAGTAGAACTACGTCACACTTTTCATAAAAAAGATAAACTTCCAGTAAATTTCTACTCAATATTTATAGCCTTGTGGCTAGTTTGTTTGCAAGTCAAATTTAGCAAGCAAATATGTAGAAAACGTGAAGAACGTTCAATTTTAAATAAGCTAATACGATTCCTCATCTAAATGTATAGATCAAAATGATTTAGATTAAAAACTGAATAATAAAGAAGAAAACATTATAACTTATTGATTGTAAAATATATTTATTAAAATATAGTGCTATAAATAGTAAAAATAAGGTTGTTATAAATATGAAGCGTGTATTCACATCAGTTGCATTTATATTTGGATTATGGGGGAGTGCCCATGCAGCAACTTCTTTCTTGAATGTGTCTTATGATCCAACACGTGAATTTTATCAAGAATATAATCAAGCTTTTGGCAAATACTGGAAAAGTAAAACAGGGCAGGAAGTCGAATTTAAGCAATCACATGGTGGATCGGGCAAGCAAGCACGCTCTGTGATTGATGGCTTACAGGCCGATGTTGTAACTTTGGCATTAGCTAATGATATCGATGAGATTGCGAATGCAGGATTAATTCGTAAAGACTGGCAGAAACAGTTTAAAAATAATTCTGCACCTTATACCTCAACTGTTGTTTTTTTAGTCCGAAAAGGTAATCCCAAAAATATTCGTGATTGGAATGATTTGACCCGAGAAGGAGTTGAAATCATCACTCCAAATCCTAAAACTGGTGGTGCTCCACGTTGGATTTATTTATCTGCTTGGGGATATGCTTTAAAACAGCCGAATGGAAATGATGCCAAAGCTCGTGAGTTGGTAAAAAAACTTTATCAAAATGTCAAAGTTTTAGACTCTGGTGCTCGAGGCTCATTAACAACCTTCGCAGAGCGTGGAATTGGAGATGTATTGTTATCATGGGAAAATGAAGCACTTTTAGCGACACAAGGGTTAGGCAAAGACAAATTCGAAATTGTTTATCCATCTATTTCGATCTTGGCGGAACCTTCAGTTGCGATCGTTGATAAAACGGTTGAAAAGGATGGTAATCGTAATTTAGCGCGTGGATATCTCAATTTTCTTTATTCACCCCTAGGACAAGAGTTAGCTGCAAAACATTATTTCCGCCCGAGAAATCCACAGGTCGCTACGAAATATGCAAAACAGTTTCCAAAGATCAAATTATTTAATATTCAGGATGTCTTTGGAGGGTGGGCAAAGGCGCAAAAAACTCATTTTGTGAATGGGGCGATTTTTGATCAGATTTATGCTGAGAAACCTTAGCTCAATAAAGTTATATCAGCTCTCTAGTTAGTCGTGAAAAGCAAATATGTCGTGTATTTGCTTTTTTATTGGATGAAAAATGACAAGAAAACGGTTTTATCTATGGAAAGTTAAGAATTCTCTACAAAAAGTCGTTTGGTACTGGCATAAAACAAGGTGATAATGTGCAGTTACATTTTTAGCTGTTGATTCATTTCTTATGTCGCATATTTCTGTCTTACTTCATGAAACCGTTGATGGCGTATTGGCAGGTCGCGATACTGGCATTTATGTTGATGCCACGTTCGGTCGAGGTGGTCATACTAAACTTTTGCTTTCTAAATTAGATCAAAATGCACGAGTTTATGCATTTGATAAAGATCCTCAAGCGCTAGAAGTTGCTGCTCAATTAGAACAAGAAGATCCACGTTTTAAAATTATTCATGCCAGTTTTGCTGATCTTCAATCTGAATTAGCAAATATTGGGATTACTGAAGTCGATGGCATTATGGCAGATCTTGGAGTCTCTTCTCCTCAGTTAGATCAAGCAGAGCGTGGCTTCAGTTTTATGCAAAATGGACCATTGGATATGCGTATGGATAATTCAAAAGGTCCTACAGCAGCCGAGTGGTTACTAGAAATTGAAGAAGAAAAATTAGCGAATATTATTTATCAATATGGTGAAGAGCGTTATAGCCGCCGTATTGCTAAAGCGATTAAACAAGCAGGTGAGCTTACAACTACTGCGCAATTAGCCGAATTGGTGAAAACTGCGCATCCTAAATGGGAGAAGCATAAGCATCCTGCAACACGGACTTTTCAGGCAATCCGTATCGCAATTAACAAAGAACTAGAAGATATTGAGATATTTTTGCCGCAAGCTGTAGAATTACTCAAACCTAAAGGACAGTTGGCTGTGATTAGCTTCCATTCTTTAGAAGACCGCTTAATTAAGCAGTTTATCCAAAAAGAATCTACTTTAGCGGAGGATACGGGCTGGGGCATGCCTCAAGCTCAGATTGATACCCGTCGTTTGAAGAAGGTTTCTCGTATTCGTGCGAGTGAAGCAGAAGTAAAAGCAAATCCTCGTTCGCGTAGTGCTTGGTTGCGCGTGGCAGAGCGCTTAGAAAAGAAAGGCTAACAATGAACAACAAAAATGATGACGAAGTTGTATCGAACACCAAAAAAGGTCTAAAAAAAGTTGTTGTTTATGCGGTGTTAGTTGCATCAGTATTTATCAGCGCCATGATGGTGGTATTTCAGGTGTTTGAATATCGACATGATTATCGTGACCTGAGTGCTTATATGCGTGAAAGAGACGATTTGAATGCTGAATGGGGGCGTTTGCTGATCGAGCAACAAACCTTTGGTGCAACTGCACAGATTGGTTCACGTGCAGTAACGCAATTGCGTATGTTTTCACCTCCAGCTGCGCAAACCGTTGTGATTTCTTTACCTATGACTACAAAGCAAGATAAATAAGGCATGCTGTATGGCAGATAAGCGAAGTAAACCAATACGTAAAAAACAGCAGTCTATCTCAGAAAAGCCAACTTTAGCTTTGGATATGTGGCGCTTTTACCTGCTTTGGGGAACGGTGCTACTGTGCTTTGTTGTCTTGGTTGCGCGTGCATTTTATGTGCAGGTCGTTAATAAAGACTTTTTACAAAATAAAGTCAATGCCAATATTTTGCGGACTGAACGTCTAGAAGCAATGCGAGGTGTGATTAGTGATCGTCATGGTGTGCCTTTGGCGATTAGCACACCCATCATGAAAATTGTGATTGATCCACGTGATTATTGGGAGGCGAAGCATCTTTATGATGAAATTACAGCTGAACTCCAAAAAGACCCAACTAATCGTAAACTCAAACGCCAGTTACCTGATAAAAACTTAAATTTAGATGAATTAGCAGATGCTGTTGGTATTGATCGTAAAGATTTAAGAAAGCAGATGAATGATCGACCTCGTTCACGCTATTTAGTTTTACAAAAAGAAATTCCGCCTCAACAAGCTGATTTAATTGTTAAACGTAACTTTCAGGGTGTTTATGCTGAGAAAAGTTATAAGCGTTACTATCCACAACCTCAACCCAATGCGCAAATTATTGGTTTAACCAATAGTGAAGGTAAAGGGATTGAAGGCTTAGAGATGCAATTGAATAAGCAATTATCTGGAATGGACGGTGAGCAGAAAATCATCCGTGATAAAAAAGGTAATCGCTTAAAAGTTTCAGAAGTTATCAAAGAAGTTGAGTCTGGTGAAAATATCACACTAAGCATTGACTCTCGCCTACAGTACATCATGTATCGTGAATTGACTGCAGCAGGTGTTGCCAATAATGCACGTTCTGCGACGGCAATCGCTGTAGATGTAAAAACGGGTGAAATCTTGGCAATGACCAGTTGGCCGTCTTATAACCCGAATGATAAAAATGGTTTAGCCAATAAAGATGCGATGCGTAACCGTGGTGCGATCGATATGTTCGAACCGGGTTCAACGATGAAACCTTTTACTGTTGCCGCAGCATTAGAAAGTGGTAAATACACACCAAATACGATTGTAAATACTGCGCCAGGAACCATGCGTTTAGGTTGGCATACCATTCGTGATACCCATAATTATGGTGCTTTAACACTGACAGGTATTATTGTTAAATCTTCTAACGTTGGTTCCGCAAAATTAGCGCTATCTCTGCCTAAAGACGCTCTGCCTTCATTTTTCCGTCGTGTTGGATTTGGTCATCGTTCCGACGTTAAATTCCCTGGTGAGAGTGCAGGTTTACTTTATTCTGGAGATAAATTAAATCCTTCTCAATTAGGAACTATGGCCTATGGTTACGGATTGAATGCGACTATTTTGCAGTTAGCTCAAGGCTATGCAATGTTGGCAAATCATGGGGTTGAAATGCCACTCAGTCTGCGTAAGTTAGACAAAGCACCTGAAGGAAAACAGGTGCTTGATCCTAAAATTGCTGATCAAGTTTTGTTGATGTTAGAGCAGGTGACGATGCCAGGTGGTACTGCATTACAAGCCAACATTCCAGGATATCGTGTTGGTGGTAAAACAGGTACAGCACATAAATTACGTGCAGACCGTAAAGGCTATTCCAATAATGAATATCGTGCCTTGTTTGCAGGTGTTGCACCAGTTAGTGATCCTCGACTTGCCATGATTATTGTCGTTGAGAATCCACAGGGGCGTTATTATGGTGGTCTTGTTGCTGCTCCTGTTTTTGCTCGAATTATGCAAGAGTCATTGCGCTTATTAAACGTTCCTTTAGATAAACCTCTTGATACTCCACAAAATCCAATCCGTAGGTAGATTATGTCGATTACTTTTCAGCAGATACACCCAGTTAATATCGATGCGGTTTGGGTTTCACAGCCATTCAATGGCTTTTGTTTGGATAGCCGCAAGGTAGCCTCTGGGCAGATCTTTATCGCACTAAATAGCTATAGCCAACCTGAAAAGACCATTGAGTTTGCCCAAAAAGCTCTAGATTCAGGTGCGTTGGCTGTGATTAGCGAAAGTGCTTTAGGCTTAAAGAATGAGTGGGTGTGTCCCCAAGTGCGTTACTTGATGGGTGAATGGCAAAAGCAGTATCTACAAGTGAGTGAGCCTGTGCAAGCATTGCGGGGCGTTGCTGTAACGGGAACAAATGGCAAAACAACAATTTCACGTTTGGTGGCTGAGTTAATTAGTTCTCAAGGTTTGGGGTGTGCTGTTATGGGGACGACGGGTAATGGGATTTTACCTAATCTCACACCATCAACACATACGACCTTGGATGCCTTACAGTTGCAAACTGCATTACATGATTATGCGCAGCAAGGTGCCAAATTTGTTGCGCTTGAAGCGAGTTCTCATGGTCTAGAGCAAGGTCGTTTAAATGGTTGTGATATCGAAATTGCCGTATACAGTAATTTGAGTCGAGATCATTTGGATTACCATGGCACTTTAGAAGCTTATGCCGAAGCTAAAGCATTGTTATTCAAATTTGCTACTTTAAAAGCGGTCGTGATTAATCTAGATGATCAATATGCTTCTATTATGCTAAAAGCAGCAAAAAATAACCCTTCACAACCTAAAATTCTAACTTATTCTTTAACTCAAACTTCTGCTGATTATCATATTGCTGATTTACAGTATCGTCTGAGTGGGGCAAGTTTCACGCTGATCAGCCCTGTTGGAAGTTATGCGGTAAATAGTCCACTGCTGGGTCAGTTCAATGTTGAAAATCTTTTAGCTAGCTTAATTGCTGCGGAGTATGCAGGTTTTGATCTTGCTGACTTAGTGAAATTTGTACCCGAACTAAAAGGCGCACCTGGTCGTATGCAGGTGATCCAAGACCATGAACGTTTATTTGTGGTGGATTATGCGCATACACCTGATGCATTGATTCAAGTGTTGACCACTTTGAAACGCCACGTCACAGGTCAACTTTGGGCTGTTTTTGGTTGTGGTGGAGACAGAGATCGAGGAAAGCGCCCACTGATGACACAGGCAGCCCTTGATCATGCCAATCCAGTAGTGCTGACTTCAGATAATCCTCGAACTGAGAATCCAGAACAAATTTTTGCTGATATGAAGCATGGTGTTGATTTTGATGGTCATCAAATAGATGAAATTCATGATCGCCGTGAGGCAATTAAATTTGTGGTCAAGCAAGCACAGGCAGGCGATATTGTTGTGATTGCGGGTAAAGGACATGAAAATTATCAAGAAATCGATGGTGTAAGACATTGGTTTGATGATGTGGTTGAAGTACAGTCAGCAATCGCTGCACAATCACATGTTTTAGATTCAGCTTATCCTGCGCAATAGGGAATATTATGCATACCTCCACGACCAGTACAGTTCCATTAGAGCCTTGGACTCCAAAACAATTACAAGAAGCAACTCAAGGTGAATGGCTTCATGGCAATATTCCTCAAGGTGCAATAAAGCGAATTTTGACGGATTCACGTCATGCAGAAGTTGGCGATGTATTTCTTGCGCTGAAAGGTGAGCGTTTTGATGCTCATGATTTTGTGGCTCAGGTTGCGACTCAAGGCTGTCAAATTGCGATTGTAGAACATCCTATAGATGTTGATATTGCGCAATTGGTTGTTAAAGATACACGTTTAGCCTTGGGTGATCTAGGAGCCTATCGTCGTAAACAAAATGCACATCTGAAAGTGATTGCATTGACTGGAAGTAGTGGTAAGACAACAACTAAGGAAATGCTCGGGAGTATTCTCTCTCGTTTGGCACCGACGTTGATTACACGTGGCAATTTAAATAACGATTTGGGTGTCCCAATGATGTTGCTTGAATTGCGTAAAGAACATCAATACGCGGTTATGGAATTAGGTGCCAGTCACCAAGGTGAGATTGATTATACGTCTAATTTGGTTCAACCCCATGTCGCAGGAATCCTAAATATTGGTACTGCACATTTAGGTGAATTTGGAGGGCGTGAAGGAATCTGTCGTGCTAAATCTGAGATCTATGCGCACATTTTACCTCAAGGAGTAGCGATCGTTCCTGCTGCTGATGATTTTACTGCCAACATTAGAAATAGTGCTCAAGCACACTCAAATTTAAGCTTTGGTCAAGGTGGTGATGTTTACGCGACTCAGATCGAATTAAAGCCTCAATCTGTTCGATTTAATTTACATACCCCACAAGGTCAGCGTGTAGTTAATTTACCTTTTGCTGGTGAGCATAATGTTCAAAATGCAACGGCGGCTACAGCCTTTGCTTTGGCAATTGGTATCGAATTAGATGATATCGTAGAGGGTTTGGAACAGGCTCAGGGTGCGAAAGGGCGTTTGAATTTTATTCAACATCAAAACCATTTGTTCATCGATGACACTTATAATGCGAATCCTACTTCAATGCGTGCTGCTGCCCAAGTGCTTTTGCAACAACAAGGCCTCAAGGTCATGGTCATGGGTGATATTGGTGAGTTAGGTGATAGTAGTTGGCAAGAGCATCATGATTTAGGTCGCGATTTAGCTGCTTTAGCCTTGGATCAAATTGTTGTAGTGGGTGAATATGCAAATGCCGCATTACAAGGTTCATCCCACTCAGAAAAATTACACGCCTTTGCGACACAAGCAGAAGCTTTACCATTTTTAATTCAGTTAATTCAAACACATCAACCCCAGTCAATGAGTTTCCTCTTTAAAGGGTCTCGTTTTACCCACATGGAAACGTTGATGGCTGATTTGATGGAGAAAATCTAAATGTTGTTATGGTTATTTGAGCAACTGGCGGGCTATAACAGCTCATTTCAGGTTGTTCGTTATTTAACATTACGCTCGTTATTGAGCGTGTTAACTGCGCTTATGATTGGTTTGGTTTTAGGACCAATCATGATACGCAAGCTACAAGCTTTGAAATATGGTCAGGCAGTTAGCTCGTTTGCTCCAGAAAACCATGCTAAAAAAATGGGTACGCCAACGATGGGGGGAATCCTGATTCTGCTTTCAATTGGGATTAGTACGCTATTGTGGGCTGATCTTTCAAATCCTTATGTTTGGATTGTCCTAGGTGTCATGGTTGTCTTTGGTGCTGTTGGTTGGGCTGATGATTGGATTAAAATTCGTTATAAAGATAACGCTGGTTTACCTGCTCGTAAGAAGTTCTTTTGGACTTCGGTTGCATCTTTAGGAGCAGGTGTTGCGTTGTATGTTATTGCAAAGCAACAAGATAGTGTTGTGCATACAGCAAATATGCTGGATTTGCTTATTCCATTCTTTAAGAATCTTTCGATCCCACTTTCAGTTGTTCCTTTTGGATTAGCATTCATCGTATTTACTTATTTGGTAATCAATGGAGCGTCGAATGCCGTCAATCTAACTGATGGTTTAGATGGGTTAGCGATTATGCCGGTTGTTATGGTTGCTGCAGGTTTAGGCGTGTTTGCTTATTTGTCTGGTGACATTCGTTTTGCCAATTATTTGCATATTCCGTATGTAAAATATACTTCAGAGCTCGTGGTGATCTGTTCAGCAATGATCGGTGCTGGCTTAGCTTTCCTTTGGTATAATGCGCACCCTGCACAAGTCTTTATGGGTGATGTAGGAGCATTAGCACTAGGCGCAATGTTGGGTACAATTGCTGTGATGGTTCGACAAGAAATTGTTTTTGCTATTATGGGTGGTGTTTTCGTAATGGAAGCTGTTTCAGTTTTCTTGCAAATCGGATCCTTACGCATGCGGAATAAGCGTGTGTTCTTGATGGCACCTTTACACCATCATTATGAAAAGCAAGGTTGGAAAGAAACGCAAGTTGTTATCCGTTTCTGGATTATTACGATTTTCCTCGTTGTGCTAGGTTTAATGACGTTAAAATTACGTTAAGCGAAAATTCACAAAAAAGCTGGTGGATACCAGCTTTTTTTTTGGAGAAAATAAATGAGTTTGCTGATGTGTCCTGTCTGTCGACACTCATTGGATTTGGTTGAAAATTCATGGCGATGTGAAAATGGACATCATTATGATGTTGCTAAGCAAGGCTATGTCAATTTGCATGTGGTACAGCATAAACATAGTAAAAGCCCAGGGGATACAGCAGAATCAGTTTTGGCTAGACGTGAATTCTTGCAAAAAGGTTTTTATGCACCTCTTCAAAACGCTGTTGTTGAGTTGCTACAAACATTGCAGCCCAGTTCTATTTTGGATATTGGGTGTGGTGAAGGCTATTACACAAGTGCAATGCAAGGTTGTGCAAAAGTCTGTATCGGTGTTGATATTGCAAAAACAGCAGTACAACGAGCTGCAAAACTGAATAATAAAGTCACATGGGTTGTTGGCACAGGTGCTACATTGCCAGTGAGGGACTCTGTAATTGATGTTTGTAGCAGTCTTTTTAGTCCCATCCCGCAAAGTGAAATTGGGCGGGTATTAAAACCAGAAGGATATTTGATTGTAGTAACGCCTGCACCGAAGCACTTGTTTGCATTGCGAGAAGCATTATTTGAACAAGTGAATCTGCATGAACCACAAAAATTCGTCGATCAGTTAAATGATGAATTTGATTTAAAGCAAGCACAGGTTATAGAAGCGTCACTGCGATTGGAACAACAAGATTTGAAGAATCTTATTGCCATGACTCCTTATGCTTATAAGGCAAATCCTGAGCGTAGAGCACAATTAGAACAGCAAAATGAATTTGAGGTTACGGCTGCTTTTCAGATTTATTTATTTCAGAAAAGAAAGAAGCCATCAAATTGATGGCTTCGAATGAATTATTGTATTTGATTAATTAGGTTTTCAATTCCATCCCGTTCCTTTTTAGGCGCGGGGTTTTGTGAATCATTATTCATTGGAGGTGGTTGTCTATTTGCTGGAACAATAATTTGTTCTTCACCTGAAACATTTGTTCCTGGTAAATCAGAAAAATCATTCTCAACAGAGCGTGTTTGTGGTGCTGGTTCTGGGCGATACAATGGTCGAGCCAATGGTGGAGCGGCGCGATACTCTTTTTTATCTTCAGTTGATTGGATCTGTAGTTTATCTCGTGAAATTGGATCTTTAGCATTTTTATCTAAATGTACCCATGACGATGGTGTGTCTTTGAGTGCATTTGCCATGAATGTTGTCCAAATTGGTAGGGCTGCAACGCCACCGTATTCTCTACGACCTAATGTGCGTGGCTGATCAAAACCAACCCAAGCTACAGCAACTAACTTTCCATTAAAACCTGCGAACCAAGCATCTTTTGCATCATTGGTTGTACCTGTTTTACCACCTAAATCATCACGACCAATTTTAAGCGCTGCACGACCCGTACCATGTTGAATTACATCGCGTAAGATATTCGCCATATCATATGCTGAACTTGATTTTAATATACGTTGAGCTTGACGATAATCACTATTGGTTTTGGTGTCGACTGAAGATGTCGTTGTTTGTGCATCTGAAGCTGCGAGTGCGTTATCTAAAGATTCGTTAGTGATCTCTTTAGTTTTAGCTTCTTCTGCAGCTTGTTGTTCTGCATAAGCATTTGGATTGTTGATACACGGGATGCAGGCATATTCAGGTTTTGCCTCATAAATAACTTTACCTGTTGCATCTTCAATACGTTTGATGAAATGTGGTTGAATTCGATACCCACCATTTGCAAAAGTGGCATAACCAGTAGCCATTTGAATTGGTAATACCTGCGGTGTACCTAAGGCAATTGTGTAGTTGCGAGGAATCTGTTCTTCTTCTAAACCAAAGTCCATAAACAGCTGTCTAGCACGTTCAATTCCTACATTTTGCAATAAACGAACCGAGACCGTATTTCGAGAAAGGTAAAGCGCACGACGTAGAGGGATCATCCCAAGATAGCGTCCATCAGAGTTCTTTGGTGACCATTTCCCAATACGGATCGGGCTATCATTTACCATGCTATAGGGTGTCATACCTCGTTCTAAAGCGAGTGCATAAACAAAAGGTTTAATGGTCGAACCAGGTTGTCTCCAGCCTTGCACAGCACGGTTAAATTTCGATTGATAAAAATTATATCCGCCAACAACTGCTTCAATTGAGCCATCATTTGGGTTTAAAGCGATTAATTGCCCTTGAACTTTTGGAACTTGGACCAGTGACCAGGCTGATTTGTCTTCATTAGGACGTAAGCGGATAATGTCCTTTACCTTCACAATTTGGGATGCGCGAGAAGGCGCACCACCAACGCTATTCGCATTGCGATAAGGACGTGCCCATGACATGCCTGACCAATTTACGGTGACAGTCGAGCCATCTTGCATCAAAGCTTCAAATGAATTGGTATTTACTTTGGTTACTTGCGCTGGAAAAGTATTTGCATAAGCCATAAATTGATTAAGTGGTTTGTCGTGATCTTCAGGACCACGCCAGCCATGTCGTCGATCATAGGCCTCTAAACCATCTTGAATGGATTGTTCGGCGAATTTTTGTTTGTTGCTATCAATCGTTGTGTAAACTTTATAACCAGAATCAATCGCTTGTTCACCAAAATGTCCTACGAGTTCAGAACGAACCATTTCACCGACGTAAGGATGAATATTACTCACAGAGCGATCAATCATATTGAGATTGATCGGTTCAGCAACTGCTTTTTGATACTGTGATTGATTGATGTAACCTAGCTGTAACATTCGACCTAAAATCCAGTTACGACGCTCTAAAGCACGTTCAGGATTTACGACTGGATTGTATTTCGATGGTGCCTTAGGTAAACCAGCAATCATCGCCATTTGAGCGATACTGAGTTGATCTAAATTTTTGTTGTAATAAATTCTGGCTGCCGCAGCAATTCCATAGGCATTTTTACCTAAAAATATCTTATTTACATATGAACTTAAGATTTCTTGTTTGGTTAGATTTTGCTCTATTTTTCGTGCTAAAAATACTTCGGTAAGCTTACGCTTAAGTGTCCTTTCTGGGCTTAAATAATAGTTTTTCGCAACCTGCATGGTGATTGTTGAGCCACCAGTTTGCACGTCAGAACCTGTAATTGATTCAGTGAGTGCTCGACCTAAACCTTTGAAACTGATGCCATTATGTTCGAAGAAAGAGGAGTCTTCCGCTGCTAAAAAAGCATGAATAAATGTAGGGGGGATTTGCTCATATTGAACTGGAATGGATAGCTTCCCACCATATTCTGCAATTAACTTATTATCAGCTGTATACACCTGTAATGGCTTCAATAATGGCGCTTTTTTAAGAGAGCTCATATCTGGCAAAGAGGGTGCTAGATAGAGATACATGCCATAAAAACCCATTGGAAGTGAGACTAAGATAATAATAAGCATCAAAAAAAATGGGCGAACAATGCCAGAACTGGATAGCTTTTTCATAATAAGTAAGTTTTAATAAGAGCGAATGGCAAACTAATTGTGGTCAGTATATCCTTTAGACATACGGATTGTTAGATGAGATATTGTATCCGTATAAATTAAAGACCAAAACAAATTAGTGTGTTGTATTTTTGGGGATAAAAAAATAAATAGGAAAGTACTGTGCTCAGGTTATATCGTAAACCAAATAAGGGGTTAGTGGGTGTCGATATTAGTTCGACAACTGTTAAGTTATTGGAACTCTCTGTTAAGAACGGTCGATATTGGGTTGAAAGTTATGCATTGATGCCACTACCTGAAAATAGTGTGGTTGAGAAAAGCATTTTAAACCCAGAAGCAGTTGGCGACGCGCTTGAACGAGTTGTTAATCTTGCAAACCCTCACACTACCAATGTGGCTATTGCCGTGCCTACTTCGATGGTCATTAATAAGATCATCGAGATGGATGCTGACATGACGGATGATGAACGGGAAGTTCAAATTCGTATGGATGCAGAGCAATATATTCCATTCCCATTAGATGAAGTTAGTTTAGACTTTGAAGTCTTAGCTGATCGATTGGCCAATCCTAATCGTGTCAATGTGTTATTAGTCGCTACGCGTACTGAGAATGTCGATTCACGTGTTGAAGTTCTTGAACTAGCAGGTCTAAAGGCAAAGATTGCTGAAGTCGAAAGTTATGCTATGGAACGTGCTTTTAGTGTATTCGCTGATACGCTACCTATGGGTGCGAATACAGTGGGTATTCTAGATATTGGGCATACGATGACGACGTTATCGGTCATGCAAAAAGGTAAAATTATCTATACTCGTGAGCAAGTGTTTGGTGGAAAACAACTTACTCAAGACGTTCAAAATCGTTATGGTTTATCTTTTGAAGAAGCTGGTCGAGCTAAAAAAGAAAGAAGTTTGCCAGATGATTACGATACCGAAGTTTTAGAACCATTTCTTGATGCAGTTGTACAACAAGCTGCACGTTCGCTGCAATTCTTTTTCTCATCATCTCAATTTAATGAGATTGACCACATCCTGTTAGCAGGTGGTAATGCCAATATTCCAGGTCTAGCTAAACTGCTGCAACAAAAGCTAGGTTATCGAGTAACGATTGCCAACCCATTTTTACAAATGGGCTTTTCTCCCCAAATCGATATCAAAAAAATAGAAAATGATGCCTCATCCTTGATGGTGGCATGTGGATTAGCATTGAGGAGTTTTGATTAATGGCAAAGATTAACTTACTCCCTTGGCGTGATGAGCTAAGAGAACAACGAAAGAAACAATTTATTGCATATTGTGTAGGGGTTGCTGCATTAGGTGTGGCATCGGTTTTGGCAGGATGGGGTTATCTTGATTACAAATTAAATGATCAAGAACAAGCGAACCAACTGATTGTGAGCACAAATCAAAATCTTGATGCTCAATTAAAATCCTTAGATGGCTTGCAAGAGCGACGTAATGCAATTATTGAACGGATGAAACTCATTCAAGGTTTGCAAGGTCAAAGACCTGTCGCTGTACGTTTAATCGATGAATTGGTGCGAGTTACTCCGCCTACCATGTATTTGACTAAATTTACACGTACAGGCGATAAGTTCACGATTGAAGGTAAAGCTGAAAGTCCAAACACAGTAGCTGAATTACTGAGAAATCTTGAAGCATCACCTTGGTATCGCAACGCTTTTATGAATTCCTTTTTAGCGGCTGAAGAGAAAAAAGACAAAACCGTCAGCTCGCTTATACCTCGTATTGAAGAAAACTATGGAAGTTTTGTTGTAACTGTTGATCTTGGTGAAATAGGTACAACAGTTGAAGCTGACCCATTAGCAGAAACGGTCGCATCAGGAACAGTGGGGGCAGCACAATGAGTCAAGAAGAATTAAATGAACTCAATCAAGATGTTGCTGTAAAGAAAAAGAAAATGACAGTAGAGCAATTCTTTCAGCAATTTAATACGCTTGATATGAATAATTACGGTAGCTGGCCGCTATCTGTAAAAGTGACATGTTGGATTTTTGTTTTTTTAGCTGTTTTAGCGCTTGGTTACTTTGTTGTTATTAAATCTCAGCTTGAGCGTATTGCTAATGAAGAGGCTAAAGAGCAAAGTTTATTGAATGAATTTAGAGAAAAAGACTCTAAATTGCGTAATTTGCAGCGTTACCAAGCTCAGTTACAAGAAATGGAAGCTAATTTTAATCAGCAACTAGAACAATTGCCGAAAGAAACTGAGATTCCAAGTTTGGTTGAAGATATTAACTTGACTGGTGTGAATTCGGGGTTGAAGTTTAAGAATATTCGCCTAGAAAATGAGGTTAAGCAAGAATTCTTTATTGAACAACCGATTAGTATTGAAGCAACTGGCGATTATCATGCATTTGGAGCATTTGCTACGGGTATTGCGGCATTGCCTCGAATTGTAACTTTACATGATTTCACGGTTGAAGCATCACAAGATACGACGAAGAAGTCAGATATTCCTGTTGTAAATTACTCCGTTAAGGCAAAGACCTACCGTTATGTGGGTGCTGATGATGCAGCAAATACTGAGGTTGGAGCGGCGGTACCTCCTCAGAATAATCCACCTAGTCAAGGAGGAACTAACTAATGAATAATTGTAAATTATTGTTTAGTTTTATGGCTGGGCTTGTTTTGGTTGGATGTGATTCAAAAATTGATGCTGTAAACCAAAAAATGGCTGAAATTCGGAACGAACCTACTTTACCTATTGAGCCAGCACCAGTATTTAGTCCCGTACCATTATTTAACTATTCAGCACATCAATTGAAAAGTCCATTTATGCCAAGCTCATTGGCGGCTGAGTTGAAAATAATGGCGGGTAAACAGGTTTATCCAAATTTCAATCGTCAACCGCAACCACTTGAAAGTTATGCGTTGGAATCCCTAAATATGAAGGGTAGCATGCGTGGTAAAACAAATGAAACGATAGCACTGATTCAGACCCCGGACCGACAAATTGAGCGGGTGCAGGTTGGAAATTACTTAGGAATGAATCAAGGTCGAGTGGTAAAAATTAGTCCGACTCAAATTGATTTGGTGGAAATTGTACCAGATGGGCGTGATGGTTATGTGGAGAGACCAAGAACACTCGTTCTAATTGGTATGGCACCATAAAATTAAGGGAATAAAAATGAAAAAACAGATTAAAGATTCTTTATTTGGGGAAGCGAAGACCATGAATCATGCATTCCGTCAATTTTCTATGGCTGCGGTTGCAATTGCTATTTCGCAAGTAGCTTCGGCACAGGTGGGTATTACAAATATTGTGCCGATGAACTTGGGGGATCAGGGTACTGAAATCAGAGTCATGTTTAATGGTTTGCCTCCTCAACCACAGGCCTATCAACTTGAGCAGCCTGCTCGTTTAATTTTAGATTTTGATAAGGCTCAGCAGAACTTAAAGCAAACGTCTATTCCTGTTTCAACCAATGAGGCAAGTTCCGTCAATGTGGCTGCAGATGATCAGCGTGCACGTTTGATTGTAAATTTAAAAGACTCGGGTGCTTTCACAACCCGTGTTGAAGGTAATACTTTTGTTTTAAAAATAAATTCTGCAAAACCAACATTAATCAGTAATCCTACGGTTGCTACTCGACAAGTTCAACAAGGTGTTTCCAATATTGGTTTTCAAAGAGGAAATCAAGGTGAGGGGTTAGTTGTTATTGATTTATTGGGGGGGAATACACCAGTAGATGTACAACAACAGGGGAGTAAAATTGTTGTTCGCACTCTTGGAAATAAAATCCCAACTCACTTGGCACGTCGTTTAAATACTAATGATTTTGCGACCCCAGTAGCAAGTATTGATGCTTATAACGACAAAGGAAATGGGGTTATTACTATTCAATCTGCAGGTAGCTATGAGTACATGGCTTATCAGGCAGAGAACAAACTTACAATTAGTTTAAAAAGACCAGAAGATAAGTCACCGAATAAAGCTAAGCCACAAAGCTATACTGGAAATAAAATTTCATTAGATTTCCAAGATATCGAGGTTCGCCGTGTTTTGCAATTATTAGCAGACTTTACCGGAATCAATATGGTTGCTGCTGATACTGTACAAGGAAATATTACACTACGTCTTAAAGACGTTCCTTGGGATCAGGCTCTTGATATCGTTTTAAAAACAAAAAATTTGGATAAACGTCGTAATGGAAATGTAATTTGGATTGCACCAGTTACGGAGTTGATCAAAGCGGAAGAGGATGAGGCGAAAGCAATTGCTCAAAGTGTGAAGCTTTCACCTTTGCAAACAGAGTATATTCAATTGAGTTATGCGAAAGCGGCAGATATTGAGAAACTGATCACACAAGGTAAAAATGGCTCAGGTAATGGTAATCGTAATCAGGGAGCTAATGATCTTTTAGGGGATAGTGTAGGTAGTTTATTGAGCCCCCGAGGAACAGTTTCAATTGACCCTCGCACTAATACATTGATTATAAATGATACATCTCAAAAGATTGATCAGATTCGTAAAATGATCGATTTGCTTGATGTGTCTGTTAAGCAGGTTATGATTGAAGCACGTATTGTGCGTGCGAGTACAGACTTTACCAAAGAGATGGGTGTGAAGTGGGGGATATTGTCTCAAGGTATAGCATCTAATAATGATTTGCTTGTTGGTGGTAGTGATACAACTTTATGGAATTTACGAGAACCTACAGCTGATAGTGAAACTGGTGGTTGGAAATATGATATTGAGCGTCCAGATAATCTGAATGTGAATTTAGGTGCTGTGACACCTGGAGCAAGTCGTATTGCTTTTGGTTTAATTAGTCTTTCAGATTTTATGTTGGACCTAGAGTTGTCGGCTGTTCAGGCTGATGGTTATGGTGAAGTAATCTCAACTCCGAAAGTTCTAACCGCAGATAAGCAAGCTGCAAAAATTGAATCAGGGACTCAAATTCCTTATTCATCTTCTACGGGTGGTGGAGCTAATGCTGTTCCAAAAACTGAATTTATTGATGCGACCTTAAGTTTGGATGTTACACCAAGTATTACCCCTGAGGGTAAGGTGATGATGAAATTAAACATCACCAAAGACTCACCAGGAACACCAACACCTACAGGTCAGTTGACGATTAATAAAAACACAATTGATACGAATGTTGTGGTTGATAATGGTGAAACTGTTGTTCTTGGTGGAATCTTCGAGCAAGAAAATATTAATTCTCAGACCAAAGTTCCATTCTTGGGTGATTTACCTTATGTTGGGAAATTATTCCGCAGAGAGTCTAAACAAGACAATAAACGCGAGTTGCTTATTTTTGTTACGCCGAGAATTGTTAATGACACTTTGACAAGAAATCATTAATATATTTTCAATAGTCGCAATGAATATAGGTGGCGCGTTGCCAAGCAAAGCGTTTGAATCCCTACCAAATATTTATTTGGTAGGGCCAATGGGGGCAGGTAAAACAACAGTTGGTCGGCATTTAGCAGAATTGTTAGGTCGTGATTTTATTGATAGTGATCATGAAATCGAACGTAAAACAGGCGCTACCATTCCATGGATATTTGAAAAAGAAGGTGAAGTGGGATTTCGTTTACGCGAGACAAATGTATTAAATGACTTAACTTCTCGTTCATCATTAGTTCTAGCAACAGGTGGTGGTGCAGTTACTCAAGCAGAAAATCGTCAATTCCTTCATCAGCGAGGAATAGTTGTTTATCTTTATACGCCTGTAGAACTTCAACTACAGCGTACCTATCGTGATAAAAATCGTCCATTACTTCAAGTTGAAAATCCTGAAAAAAAACTTAGAGAATTGCTAGAGGCAAGAGATCCACTCTATCGCGAAGTTGCTCATTATATTATTGAAACAAATCAAGGTGCAGCAAGAGATTTAGCTCAAAGAATTCTTCAGTTAATTTTATCTAAACAAGTCAAGTAATTTATTTAGTGGTTAATGCTATGCAGACGTTACATGTAGAGTTGGGGGATCGTCGGTATCCGATTTTTATTGGTAATCATTTAGATCCCAAGAGATTACTTGAACCTTATCTGCACGGACGACAAGTGATGTTGGTATCTAACACAACTGTCGCACCTTTATACGCGGAGCATTATGTTAAAGCTTTAGAGCAATTAGATAAACAAGTTGCAACTTGTATCTTACCTGATGGTGAGCAGTATAAAGATATTGAGCATTTGAATCTGATTTTTAATGCTTTATTAGAAGCGGGTTTTAATCGAGATTGTACAGTGCTTGCCTTAGGTGGTGGTGTTGTAGGTGATATGGCTGGTTTTGCATCCGCTTGTTTTCAACGTGGTGTAAATTTCATTCAGGTTCCTACAACTTTATTGTCGCAAGTGGACTCGAGTGTTGGGGGTAAAACAGGAATTAATCATCCACTGGGTAAAAATATGCTGGGTGCTTTTCAGCAACCACAAGTGGTGCTGGCTGATATGGTGCAGTTAGACACTTTGCCTGATCGAGAGTTGTCGGCTGGATTGGCAGAAGTGATTAAATATGCCTTACTTGGTGATCTTGATTTTTTAACTTGGCTCGAAGAGAACATGGATGGGTTGGTTGCTCGAGATGCAAACCTGTTAGCTGAAGCAGTTTATCGCTCTTGTGCTCATAAGGCTAGAATTGTTGCAAATGATGAGAAAGAGCAAGGTGAGCGAGCTTTGTTGAATTTAGGACATACATTTGGGCATGCAATAGAGTCTTATTTAGGTTACGGTGTTTGGTTGCATGGAGAAGCTGTTGCTACGGGTATGGTGATGGCTGCTGATTTGTCTGAACGTTTGGGTTGGATCTCAAGGGGAGATCTTGAGCGTACAAAAAAAATCATTCAACGTGCTCGTTTACCGATATCATGTCCAAAAATTCCTCTTGAAGAATTCTTAGCTTATATGGCACATGATAAGAAAGTTTTGAATGGTCAATTGCGTTTGGTTTTGTTGAAACAACTTGGACAAGCAGTGATCACTAAGGATTTTGATGTTGAGCTGATGAAACAAGCAATTCTTGCAAACCAAAGCGCGTAATTAAAATTAGGGTAATATGGCTGTGTCACGATCAATTTGGCAAAATATTCAACAGTATAGCTGGCTTTTTTTCTCTATCGCTTGTTTGGTGGCTGCACTGATATTTTGGGCTGTAACGGATCGTGATGCACTTGTTGAGGTGGATCACCCTTCTAAAAATGAAGCACAGGTTGAAATTAAGTCCGAAAAAGTAACAGCGACTACGAATTTAGGTGCATTAACGAATGAGGTCAAACCACTAGATCTGACAACTCGTGTTGTTGTGTCGAATGAACATGCACCTGAATTCCGTGGAACAAAATTTATCAGTGAAAATCAACGTCAATGGGTTGTTGAAATTTTTCGTAGTTCGGATGAGGCAATTGTTAAAAACTTTTTGTTGAGTCGTGCAGATCGGAATAAATTTAGTTATTTTCGTTTGAGTGGTGATCAACAAGTTGAACAATATGTATTGGCATATGGTCTTTTCCCAAACGCTGAAGAAGCTAAAAGTCAATTTTCCCAACTTAATTTAGTTTTACCAAAGTCAATACATCCGACCATTCAGCAATTATCTGCTTATATATCTTATGTAAATGATTTAGGCTCAGATGAGTTAAAGTCAGCCTCGAATCAGTTATTTGAAGTGCGATTGAAGCCAGCAGCATTACCTAAAATAGACGAAACTTTATTGATGAGTGGGCAGCAGGCGAAAGGTTCATCAAATACCGTTACAACTCAGAGTGTAAATACATCGACAACTGTGACTACAACTGTGACTCAGCGCGATGCACAAGGTAATGTAGTTAATGTTAGACAAAGTCAGTCTAATCCACAAAATAACAGCTCAACTCCTGAAGAAATAAGAGAAAATTCAGATTCTTCCAGAAGAGAAGTAACGGATCCGTTTAATTAATATTGCATTAAAATGGTGCAAAATAGTTCAAAATTGTTGCATTAAGCTTTTTTTTGGTGCAATTTTGTTCTAAAAGGAAACGTCGCATATCTTTATAATTTTTAGTTATTTTAACTTTTTTAATGATTTAGTAAATTTATAATTTTATGGCATATTTTTTGCATCGTTGTGGTGCTAATTTATCTGCTCATTGCTCTTTTTAGTGCTAAATGATTCATTATTTTGGTGAAATGTAAAGTTTTTGTGCTTTACAAAGAAGTGTGAAGGTGTAATAACTAAAAACACTTTGTATGGTGAAATGCGATGAATCTCCTAGCAGAACAGCGTATATTGCAAATCCGCCAGAAAAAATGTTTTCGCGAAGCATTGAACTTTATATGAGTTGATCGGCAATATCGCAGAAAATGAATTGATTGTTTGTTGCTCGAAAGAGCCATGTTGAAAGAAGGGTACGCTATGCACATGCCATCGCCTAATACTGTAGCTCCCGCTCAAGGTTTATATCAACCTGATGAGTTTAAGGATAACTGTGGTTTTGGTTTGATTGCCCATATGAAGGGTGATTCAAGTCATCATCTTGTGGAAACCGCAATTCACAGTTTAAGTTGCATGACGCACCGTGGTGGTATTGCCGCAGATGGTAAGACGGGAGATGGGTGCGGATTGCTATTGGCTATGCCGAAACAGTTCTTTCGTGACGAAGCTCAGAAGTTAGGTACTAATCTTACTGAGATTTTTGCTGCGGGTACTGTATTTTTAAATATTGACCCTGCTTTAGCTCAAAATGCCAAAAATATTCTGAACAAAGAAATTACAGCTGAAGGTCTTACCGTTGCAGCATGGCGTGTTGTGCCGACAAATAATGATGCTCTAGGTGAAATTGCGTTGCAATCACTTCCAGCATTTGAACAAATTCTAGTGAACTGCCCTATGGGTGTCACTGAAGTTGAGTTTAATCGTAAACTCTTTTTAGCGCGTCGTCGTGCTGAACAACAATTACAAAATGATCCTTTATTTTATGTGACTACTTTAGCCACAACAGTGATTAGCTATAAAGGCTTGATGATGCCTGCTGCTATTGCTGACTTCTATACTGATTTGGCAGATGAGCGTCTAAAATCACATATCGTTGTATTCCATCAACGCTTCTCAACCAATACATTACCGCGTTGGCCTTTGGCTCAGCCTTTCCGTTATCTTGCACACAATGGTGAAATTAACACCATCACTGCAAACCGTAACTGGGCTTTGGCACGTACTCCAAAATTTGAAAACCCATTACTTCCAGGCTTAACTGAATTAAATCCAATTGTTAACCGTACTGGCTCGGATTCTTCAAGCTTAGATAATATGCTTGAAATCTTAGTTGGTGGTGGTATGGATTTATTCCGTGCACTACGTATGTTAGTTCCACCAGCTTGGCAAAACGTTGAAACCTTAGATGCTGACTTACGTGCTTTCTATGAGTTCAACTCTAAGCATATGGAAGCTTGGGATGGTCCAGCAGGTTTGGTTATTCAAGATGGTCGCCATGCAATATGTATGCTTGACCGTAATGGTTTGCGTCCAGCACGTTGGGTGATCACTAAAAATGATTACATCACACTTGCATCTGAGATCGGTGTATGGGGTTATGAACCAGAAGATGTGGTATCTAAAGGCCGTGTAGGTCCTGGTCAAATCCTTGTTGTAGATACACTGACAGGTAAAGTTCTTGATACTAAAGATGTTAGTAACCATCTTAAAAACATGCGTCCATATCGTGAATGGTTGCGTGATCACGCAATCCGTTTGCAAGCGAACCCACAACTTGAAGAACAATTAGTTGATCAAGGTTTAACTGGCGATGCATTAAAAGCCGCTCAAAAAATGTTTATGGTGACATTTGAAGAGCGTGATCAGTTGTTACGTCCTATCGCAGAAAGTGGTCAAGAAGCGGTTGGTTCGATGGGTGATGATACGCCAATGGCAGTATTGTCTCGTCAGGTACGTCATGTGTCTGATTATTTCCGTCAACAGTTTGCTCAAGTAACCAACCCACCAATCGATCCATTGCGTGAATCGATTGTGATGTCATTGGAAACTTGCTTAGGTCGTGAACAAAACGTATTTGAACAAGGTCCAGAGCACGCTGACCGCATCATTATCTCAAGCCCTGTATTGTCAAACTCAAAAATGCGGCAGCTTCGTGATGTGGAAAAAGAGCGCGAAGGTTATGGCGTTGTTGATATCGATTTGAACTATGCTGAAGCTGAAGGCTTACAAGCAGCAATTGCTCGTATTTGTGAAGAAGCTGCTCAAGCCGTTCGTGATGGGAAAACACTGATCGTATTAACAGATAAGAACCTCCGTGAAGGCTTCTTACCTGCGAATTCAGCATTGGCAACAGGTGCCGTACATCATCACTTAATTAAAACTGGTTTGCGTACAGATGCAAACATTTTAGTTGAGACAGGTTTTGCGCGTGATCCACACCAATTTGCAGTATTGCTCGGCTTTGGTGCTACAGCGGTTTACCCTTACTTGGCTTATGATGTAATCAATGACCTAGTTGCTAAAGGCGAGTTATTGGGTGATCCAATCCACGCACAAGCAAACTTCCGTAAAGGTATTGAGAAAGGCTTGTTGAAAGTTCTTTCTAAAATGGGTATTTCGACAGTTGCTTCTTATCGCGGTGGTCAATTATTCGAAGCGGTAGGTTTATCTTCTGAAGTTGTTGATAAGTGTTTCCTTGGTGTACCAAGTCGTATTCAAGGTGCAACATTTGCAGATTTAGAAAACGATCAGAAAAAATTGGCAACAACTGCTTGGCAGAACCGTAAGCCGATTGATCAAGGTGGTTTACTTAAATTTGTATTTGGTAAAGAGTACCATGCTTTCAACCCAGACGTGATTAACTCACTTCACAAGGCTGTTCGCTCAGGTCAATATCAAGACTTTAAAGAATATGCAGAGTTGGTGAATAACCGTCCTGTAGCTACGATTCGTGACTTATTCAAATTAAAAACCACAAATTCAATTGCGCTTGATCAAGTTGAAAGCATTGAAGATATCCTTCCGCGTTTCGACTCTGCTGGTATGTCTTTGGGTGCATTATCTCCAGAAGCACACGAAGCAATTGCAATTGCAATGAATACAATTGGTGGTCGTTCGAACTCTGGTGAGGGCGGTGAAGACCCAGCGCGTTACGGCACGATTCGTAACTCGAAAATCAAACAGATTGCATCAGGTCGTTTTGGTGTAACACCAGCGTACTTAACTTCTGCTGAAGTTTTGCAGATTAAAGTAGCACAAGGTGCAAAACCAGGTGAGGGTGGTCAGTTACCAGGTGGTAAAGTGAATGGCTTAATTGCACGTTTACGTTACTCGGTGCCCGGTGTGACTTTGATTTCACCACCGCCACACCACGATATTTACTCAATTGAAGATTTGTCTCAGTTGATCTTTGACTTGAAGCAAGTAAACCCTCAAGCAATGGTATCGGTAAAACTGGTATCTGAGCCAGGTGTTGGAACCATTGCTGCAGGTGTTGCAAAAGCTTATGCTGACTTCATTACCATTTCTGGTTATGACGGTGGTACAGCGGCATCTCCACTTTCATCAATTCACCATGCAGGTTCGCCTTGGGAATTAGGTTTAAGTGAAGCGCATCAAGCACTTCGTGTAAATGATTTGCGTGGTAAGGTGCGTGTTCAAACTGATGGTGGTTTAAAAACAGGTCTGGATGTAATCAAAGCAGCAATTTTAGGTGCTGAAAGCTTTGGTTTCGGTTCTACACCAATGATCGCATTAGGTTGTAAATATCTTCGTATTTGCCACTTGAATAACTGTGCAACTGGTGTTGCAACTCAGCAAGATCATTTACGTCAAGAACACTATATTGGCGAACCAGAAATGTTGATTAACTTCTTCAAGTTTATTGCAGAAGAAACACGTGAATGGTTAGCTGCTCTAGGTGTTGCATCACTTAAAGATTTGATTGGTCGAGTTGATTTGCTTGAGGTTTTACCAGGTGAAACTGAAAAGCATGCTCATCTTGATCTCAGCGCTTTATTGACTTCACATCCATCTGCTGAAGGTAAAGCTCAGTATTGCCAAGTTCAAGGTAATGCGCCATTTGATAAAGGTGTATTGGCTGAGAAAATGGTTGCTGAAATGCTACCAGCGATTGAAGCAGGTACAGGCGGTTCATTTAATTTCACTGTTGGTAACTGTGATCGTTCAATTGGCGCACGTATTTCAGGTGAGATCGCACGTCGCTACGGCAACTTAGGGATGGAAAACAGCCCAGTGGTGATGAATCTTGTTGGTACAGCGGGTCAGTCACTTGGTGTTTGGAATGCTGGTGGTCTGCATATCAAACTTGAAGGTGATGCAAACGATTACGTGGGTAAAGGTATGGCGGGTGGTCGTGTATCGATCTTCCCACCAAAAGGTTCGCCATTCCAAACGCAAAATACCGCGATTATTGGTAACACTTGTTTGTATGGTGCGACTGGCGGTAAGTTATTTGCTGCGGGTACTGCGGGTGAGCGTTTCGCTGTTCGTAACTCAGGTGCTTTTGCAGTCATTGAAGGTGCTGGCGATCACTGCTGTGAATATATGACAGGTGGTGTGGTAACTGTCTTAGGTAAAGTTGGTCATAACTTTGGTGCAGGTATGACAGGCGGTTTCGCTTATGTACTTGACCTTGATAATGATTTTGTAGACTACTACAACCATGAGCTGATTGACCTCAATCGTATCTCTACCGAGTCGATGGAAGATCACAAAGAAAATCTACTGCGTATCCTTGATGAACATATCAAGGAAACAGGTAGTGCTTGGGCATATAAAATCCGTAATGAGTTCGACTTCTATAGTCGTAAGTTCTGGCTTGTAAAACCAAAAGCTGCTAATTTGCAAACGCTTTTGAAAACAACCCAAGCTGATCCACAATAATTCCACGACTGCAAAGACATAGGCAGGTGCAGAGATGAGAGACATCGCTGCGCCTACCCACGGAGAGAGACATGGCAGAACGCCTCAATAATGACTTTCAATTTCTGGATGTACCACGTCAAGATCCAGAGAAAAAAGATATTACTGTCCGCAAAGCAGAGTTTGTGGAAATTTATAAACCTTTTACAGCGGAAGTGGCTGCAAACCAGACTCACCGTTGTTTAGGGTGTGGTAACCCGTATTGTGAATGGAAATGTCCTGTACATAACTACATTCCAAACTGGTTAAAGCTGATTGCAGAAGGTCAAATTTTCCAAGCGGCTGAGCTTTGCCATCAAACCAATACCTTGCCAGAAGTATGTGGTCGTGTTTGTCCGCAAGACCGTTTGTGTGAAGGTGCATGTACTTTAAATGATGGTTTTGGTGCGGTCACGATTGGTAATGCAGAAAAATATATCAATGATACAGCGTTCGCTTTAGGCTGGCGTCCAGATATGTCTGGCGTTAAATGGACCAATAAAAAAGTTGCCATCATTGGTGCGGGTCCAGCAGGTTTAGGCTGTGCTGATATTCTTGCCCGTGGCGGTGTGAAACCAGTTGTATTTGATAAACGCCCTGAAATTGGTGGTTTACTTACATTTGGTATTCCAGAATTTAAAATGGAAAAAGATGTAATGAAACGTCGTCGTGAAATCTTCACGGGGATGGGTATCGAATTCCGCTTAAATACTGAAATTGGTGTTGATGTCACGATTGAACAACTCCTTGCTGAATACGATGCCGTATTTATGGGGATGGGAACCTATACCTACATGAAAGGTGGTTTCCCTGGTGAAGATCTTGATGGTGTTTACGATGCCCTAGATTTCCTGATTGCGAATGTAAACCGTTGCCAAGGCTGGGAAAAAGACCCAAGTGAATACATCAGTGTAGATGGCAAAAAGGTGATTGTTCTGGGTGGTGGTGACACTGCAATGGACTGTAACCGTACTTCATTACGCCAAGGTGCACATGATGTGACCTGTGCTTACCGTCGTGACGAAAGCAACATGCCAGGTTCTGCGCGCGAAGTGAAGAATGCCTATGAAGAGGGTGTGAAATTCCTGTTCAACCGTCAGCCAATTGAGATTGTCGGCGAAAATGGCAAGGTAACAGGCGTAAAAGTCGTGACTACACAGATGGGTGAGCCTGATAGTCGTGGCCGTCGTAGCCCTGAGCCAATTCCTGGTTCTGAAGAGGTTTTACCAGCTGATGCAGTATTGCTTGCTTTCGGTTTCCGTCCAAGTCCAGCGGACTGGTTTGGTTCTGCGAATGTGAGCTTAGATGGTTCAGGTCGTGTCGTTGCGGCAGAACAACAAGAATTTAAATTCCAAACATCTAATCCAAAAATCTTCGCTGGTGGAGATATGGTGCGTGGTTCTGACCTGGTTGTGACTGCAATTTGGGAAGGTCGCCAAGCAGCAGAAGGTATTTTAGATTATTTAGGTGTCTAATTCATCTTTATAGTTTGATTGCGATGAAGCCTGCTCAAGCAGGCTTTATTTTTTTCATCTTATCTTTTAGGTCGTTTTAGCAAATCTTGTAAGCTTTCTGCCCTGTCGCTGATCATTTTTCAGCATGATACTTGAAGACCAATCAGGAAATTGTGCAGGCAATAAAGATGGCTGTTGTAAATGCAAATTCAGAGAAAATTATTTAAATCTTCCCAAGGCATTGGGGGTTACAGTACAACGGTTACAGTTCTCAGATGATTCTATGCAATGATATAAAGATTTCAACAAATAAATGTTACACAGCGAACAAAAAATCACATTACAATGAATTATGGCAAAAATATAAAGAAAAACCTGAGGATAAATTTTTATGAAAGTGATCAAACAAACTGCGCTCGCAACTGTATTGGCAAGCACCTTATTGTTCACAGGCTGTGGCTATAACACCTTGCAGGTGAAAGAGGAAGCCGTGAATGCTTCTTGGTCTGAAGTACAAAACCAGTATCAACGCCGTGCTGACCTTGTGCCTAATCTTGTCAATGTAGTGAAAGGCTATGCTAAACATGAAGAACAAGTCCTCACAGAGGTGACGCAAGCTCGTTCGAATGTTGCGGGTTTAAAAGTAGATAAAGAAGTGTTGGAAGACCCAGCGCTATTCGAAAAATATCAACAAGCACAAAGTCAATTGACTGGCGCATTATCTCGTTTGATTGCTGTTTCTGAAAATTATCCAGATTTAAAAGCCAATGAACAATTCCGTGATTTACAAGCACAATTGGAAGGTACAGAAAATCGAATCGCGGTGGCACGTAACCGCTATATTACGACCGTGCAAGATTACAACTCATATGTGCGTCAGTTCCCACAAGCAATGACAGCAAAAGTGATTGGGATGAAAACCAAGGAAAACTTTAAGGCAGACTCATCTGCACAACAGGCGCCAACAGTTTCATTTAATTAATCGTTGAAATTGTTTTCGGCTTAGGAGGGGCGTATGTTGATCAAATTAAAGCAAAAATTAAAATATGTTTTAACCATCATTTTTGCAATACTTTGTTTTCAACATACAACCTGGGCTGAGACCGCCACTGCGACAGATCAGGGCGATCTGGTGATTGCTGATAAAATTATTCAGCAACAGCAGCAACAAAATAAGCCATCAACAACCACAGCACAACCTCCCGTACTAGCTACAGTTGCCAATGATATGGCTGAGGGTGAATCCATACGTGGTTTACCGACTTTAAATCAGCCCATCATAGATCAAGCCAATATCTTAAATGCAACGGATAAACAGCAACTTGAACAGAAAATTTTAAATCTCTATCAACAAGGTAAAGCTCAGATTGGTGTCATTATTGTACCCACCACTGGACAGGAAGCGATTTTTGATTTTGCTTTAAGGACAGGTGAAAAATGGCAATTAGGTTCTGCTAAACGTGATAATGGTTTGTTGATGGCAATTGCGGTGAATGATCGCAAAATTCAGATTCTAACAGGCTATGGTCTGGAAGGTGTTTTACCTGATGTGGTGCTCAGCCGCATTATTCGCAACAAGATCACACCTTATTTTAAACAAGGACAATATGCACAGGGAATTTCAGCTGGACTGGATGAAATTAGCCGTATTGTAAACCTTGACCCTGAAATTGCCCAACAGGCTGCCCAAGAATTAAAAGACCGTCATGAACAAGCTTTACGTGAGCAGCAAGCGAAAGATAATACGCTAACTATGGGGCTGTTTATCCTGATTGCTGGGATCGTGGGGTCCTTTATCGTGGGAAATCGTTTAAGTGCTTCCACTGCGGCTGTGGCAGCAACGGTTGCGGGACTGGTTAATGGTGCTGGTCTTGTGATGAGTCTATTACTTGGTGTGGGAATTTTCTTTCTATTGATTACTTCATTGGCACAGCTTATTTTTCAGGCCTTTTTGTCAGGTGGTGGACGAGGGGGCAGAGGGGGAGGCTTTGGCGGTGGCAGCGGCGGTGGTTATAGTGGTGGTGGCAGTTTTGGTGGGGGAGGAGCATCAGGCTCATGGTAACAAAAACAGATACAACACAGATTATTACCCAGCCTAAACTGGATGAGCATGTTCAACCAAGTTTAAAACGCTGGTTTAAACACTTCCTCTATATATCTTCTATGCATCGTTATTTCAATAAGCAAGATAGAATGCACATAGCCAACGCTGTGCAGCAGGCTGAAAAAGGTCATGTTGGTGAAATTCAGGTAGTAATCGAAGGGCATATTCCTTGTTCACAGGCCTATCACCAGAATACACGGCTACGGGCGCAGCAATTGTTTGCTGAATTAGGGGTATGGGATACTGAACTCAATAGTGGGGTTTTGCTTTATTTGAACCTTTGTGAGCGCAAAGTTGAGATTGTGATTGATCGTGGTCTTAAAAATGCAACACAAACTGAGACGTGGAATACAATTTGCCAAAATATCGTTGTTACCTTGGCTCAAAAAGAATATTTACGAGCTGTAACTGAAGGTGTGAATGAAATTGGACAAGTATTGAATCAATACTATGTCGAATCTGATCTGCATAATCAAAATGAACTGCCGAATGAACCCATTATATTGAAGTAGATATAAACTATTGATTTTATTTTTAAATTTTTTAAAAAATAATATTCTGTATTTTTAATTGTATAGAGAATATTCTCTTTATTCCGATAGACGGTTAGCAAAATTTCTATCTTTATAAATTCTTTTTTTTTGTGATTTGTTTCGCTCATTTTTACAACAATTAGAAAATAATCAAGGTTAAACCCCTACTACGTTAAAGATAAAAAGCGAAAGTTGACATTTTTTGTCATTTTTTTCTTTCATGTGTCAGGATTGGTTTATATGTGAGCAAATATAATATTCTTTAAGTCTCTGTTTTTTTGCGTTAAAATTGGCTAAGCTAAGGATTGGCATAAAATATGCTAAATACAAAGTAGCTCGAAAGGCTTATAAAAATTTATACATTGGAGAAATGTTATGAACACAATGCAAAAGGGTTTTACTCTTATCGAATTGATGATCGTTGTCGCGATCATTGGTATTTTGGCTGCGATTGCAATTCCTGCTTATCAAAACTACACCAAGCGTGCTCAAGTTTCTGAAGGTTTAAGTTTGGCTGGTGGTGCTAAAGCTGCAGTGTCTGAGTTTTACTCTTCTAACAATCGTTTACCTGCGTCAAATAGTAGTGTTGGTTTAGCTGCTGCAACAGCTATTACAGGTAATGCTGTAACTTCAGTTGGTGTTGGAACTACAGATGGTGCGGATGCAAATGGACAAATTATCGTAACTTATAATTCTAAAGTTGATGGTACTAATAATAAATTAGTACTAAGTCCAATCACTTCAACAGGCGGGGTAAAATGGACTTGTAAACCAGCAGCTACTAATGGTATTAGTACACAATTCGTTCCTACAAATTGTCGTTAATCTATAATTAGATTATTATAGACGCTCATCATTTGATGAGCGTTTTTATTGTTAAGATATAATTTATGTTGCTCAAGTACAAATCAATCCTTTTTTTATTTTTTATTTTACTTTTGACAATAACTAGTTATTGGACTGGATTAAAAGGCGATTTTTTATTTGATGACTATCCTAATTTACAAGACTTGGGTGCGTATGGCGTAATTGATAACTGGGATAAAGTAAAAGCCTTTATTTCGAATGGTTTTGCTGGGCCTACAGGCCGTCCAATCTCATTAGCTAGTTTTCTGATTGATGCTAATACATGGCCAGCCGATCCATATTCGTTTAAGTATACTAATTTGATGATTCATTTGCTTAATGGAGTCTTGCTTTGTTGGGCAGTATTACTTTTATTAAGAAACTATCAATATCAAGAACAAAAAACAGTTTGGATTGCATTAGTCAGTACAGCAATTTGGTTGTTACACCCTTATTTTGTTTCAACAACACTATATATTGTACAACGTATGGCTCAGCTTGCTACACTATTTAGTCTTGTGGGTATTATTGGCTATTTAAAAGCAAGACAAGCTTTAGCTACTCGCCCGATAACTGCTTACTTGGGTATGATGGTCGCTATAGGTGCAGGGACGATACTGGCAACATATAGTAAAGAAAATGGCGCACTATTGCCGCTTTTGATCTTGGTTATAGAGTTTTGTAACCCTAATCAAACTAATAAACCAATATGGCAATGGCGAGCAGTTTGTTTATGGTTGCCTTCAATTGCGGTCAGCTATCTGGTTTTTAAAAGCATAAATTTTTCTGATAATCCTTGGCCAAACCGCAACTTTAACCAAATCGAACGATTATTCAGTGAAGCACGCATCGTCACGGAATATCTATACAATTTATATATCCCACAAATTGAGTTAAGAGGATTATATCAAGATGGTTATAATATTTCTAAAGGACTATTACAGCCAATCAGTACGCTATGGTCAATATTATTTTTAGCGGCTCTATCACTGAGCGCTTTTATTGTACGTAAACGGTTTCCATTATTTAGCCTAGCAGTTTTGTTTTTCTTTGCTGCTCATCTGATGGAGTCCACTGTATTGGGGCTCGAACTCTATTTTGAACATCGAAATTATTTAGCTGCATTATTTTTATTTTTGCCTGTTGGCAGCGGGTTATATTTATTACAGGAAAAAATCAACCCTAAGTTGGTGGTATTGATTACACTGGTCATTTTTTCAATACTCAGCTTCTTTACTTATGAACGAGCCAAATTATGGGGCAACACTGCCGAGCTTGAGCTTTATTGGGCAAAAATCAGCCCTAATTCACCACGAGCACAAAATTCTATTGCAGGCATATTGATGAACCAAGGACGAGTGCAAGAAGCCAATCAATTTTTAGTGCAAGCGATGCAGCGTATGCCAGACAGTGCTTTACTCAATTTACAGCTCCTCCTACAAAAAGTTTATACACATACAGCAACTCAGCAAGATCTTATCGACACAGCACATAGATTAAAACAACAACCTTTCGATGCACAAGCAGTACAAGCCATACGAGTATTGACCGAGTACGTTAGCGACCATCAACTTGACCAATACGCCGATTTATCCTTAGAGCTGATCCGCACAATGGATGCCAATCCTACATATAGCCAATTTTCGGTATATAATCGTGTATCACCCTACCTAAAAGCCAAGCTGTATATTGTAAAAAAACAACCTGATGAGGCACTAGTACAGTACTTAACTGCCTTACCTCGTTATAATGACGTAGAAGCAGGTATGATGATGGTAGCAGAACTAGGCTCAGCAGGTTATACCAAACAAGCACTTCTATTGTTAGAAAAAGTTAAAGTGGTCTATCAACACCAAACTAAGCTACAGCGCACCAAGAGAGAGTATGACTTTGAAGTACAGCGTGTAGAAGAACTGTTAAAGCAACAGCTACAATCAGAGGAAGTAACTGCACCAAATACTCCTGCTGAGATTGTGCTAAAATCTCACTCGCTATAGATCAGCCAAGGATTGTATATTGAACATTAGCATCGTCCTCCCTGCCAAAAATGAATCTACTGCCATTGGGCAAACCATTGAATGCATTAAGCAACTCAGTATTGCCCATGAAATCATCGTGGTCAATGATGGTTCTACAGACCAAACCAAACAAGTCGCAGAAACTGCTGGTGCTAAAGTCGTTACTCATCCTTACTCAAAAGGCAATGGTGCAGCCATTAAAACAGGGGCACGTACTGCAACAGGTGACATCATTGTATTTATGGATGCAGATGGGCAGCATGATCCGCAAGATATCCCTCGCTTGATTGAGAAAATTGAACAAGGCTATGATTTGGTGGTAGGTGCTAGGCAAAAAGGTTCACAAGCCAGTATTGGCCGTGGTATTGCCAATGCACTCTATAACAACCTTGCAACATATATGACTGAACAAAAAGTAGAAGACCTCACCTCTGGTTTTCGTGCAGTTCGAGCAGACAAATTCCGTGAATTTTTATATTTACTGCCTAATGGTTTTTCTTATCCAACTACTAGCACCATGGCATTTTTCCGCGCAGGTTACTCAGTAACTTATGTTCCAATACATGCAGCAAAACGTATAGGTAAAAGTCATATTCAACCCCTGAAAGACGGTGTACGCTTCTTTTTAATTATTTTTAAAATTGCCACACTATTTTCACCGTTAAAAATGTTTTTACCCATTGCAGTTGTACTATTTATGATGGCAACCAGTTGGTATGGTTATACATTATATGAGTTTGGTCGGTTTACCAATATGAGTGCATTGCTTTACACGGGAAGTGTGATGATATTTTTGATGGGGCTAATTTCTGAGCAAGTGACTGCCCTCATGTATAAAGATAATAAGTAGGAATTACTGTGTTTAGTATATTAATACAGTTGTGGAAAATTTTGACACCGCTTGATAAAAGAAAACTATTGGTTGTTCTTATTCTTGTAGTTATTATGGCAGGTATTGAAGCAATTGGTGTTGTTTCAATTATGCCTTTTCTCGCCGTATTAGCGAATCCTACAGTTATAGAAAGTAATTTATTGCTTCAAAAAATTTCAAAAATTTTATTAGTGAGTGATACACGTCAATTTATTGTATATCTAGGTGTAATTTCACTTATCATTGTTATTTGTTCTACCGTTATTAAGATTATTACTCAATATGCATTATATAGATTTTCTAACCTACAGCGGCATTATTTTTCAACTCGACTTTTAGAAATTTACTTACAACAACCTTATGAATTTTTTATTGAAAAAAATAGCTCAAACTTGATAAAAAATATATTGTCAGAAGTGGATGAACTTGTTCGAGGGATTATTCAACCTATATTGTTTTTGATTGCTTATAGTGTTGTTATCCTGTGTGTGATTGCTATTTTAGTTTGTTATGATCCTATAATGGCAATTTCTACTGCATTTATATTAATGTTTTTTTATATTATTATTTTTTTAAGTGTGAAAAAAGTTCTTGATCGGATAGGCCAAAGTTTTGTTGAGGCAAATGAAATGCGCTATCAAGCTTGTTCGGAAGTATTGGGTGGTATTAAAGATATTATAATTAATCATGCAGAAAAACAATACATTGAGAAAGTGGATCATAGTTCAAGACTATATTCACTACACTTAGCAACGAAAGAAACTTTAGGTCAAGTTCCTCTACATATTGTGGAGACGATAGGGTATGGCTGTATTATTATTCTTGCTATCACATTAGTTGTCTCTGGTAAAGAAATCTCTCATATTTTACCTATATTAGGATTGTATGGAATAGCCGCTTATCGAATGTTACCAGCCGCACAAAATATATATAGAGCAGTTTCACAAATAAAATTTTCTCAAAAAGTTTTTAATGTGATAAAAAATGAGTTTTTATTAGAGCGTGAAAAAATAGACTTTAAGCCAGACTATAAACTTAAATTTGAAAAAATAATCCAATTAGAAAATATATGTTTTTCTTACTCAAGTCGTTCTGATCATTTGATTTTTGATGATTTTAATTTAAATATTCTAAAAAATCAAAGCATAGGAATTGTGGGTAAGAGTGGCAGTGGTAAAAGTACACTCATGGATATTATGTTGGGGTTATTGCACCCAAATAATGGAAAAATCCTAATTGATGGCGTTGAGTTAAATCAGAATAATATACAGGCTTGGTATCAAATTGTAGGATATGTACCGCAAAGCATTTATCTAGCGGACAAAAGTATTGCAGAAAACATCGCATTTGGTCTTGATGTCGAGCAAATCGATATGCAGGCAGTTAGACTTGCTGCACAACAGGCTCAGATTGATGAGTTTATTGTGAAGCAATTACCACATGCGTATCAAACAAAAGTTGGTGAGCGTGGGGTAATGTTATCTGGTGGTCAAAGGCAACGTATTGGAATCGCTCGTGCATTATACAAGAATCCGCAAATTTTATTTATGGATGAAGCAACCAGTGCATTAGATATTGAAACTGAACATGCAGTAAATGAAGCAATTCAAAATTTAAGTGGAAAAAAGACCATAGTCATTATTGCGCATAGAGAAAGTGCAGTAAATAATTGTGATAAAGTTATAAAGTTATAAAGTTATAAAGTTATAAAGTTATAAAGTTATAAAGTTATAAAGTTATAAAGTTATAAAGTTATAAAGTTATAAAGTTATAAAGTTATAAAGTTATAAAGTTATAAAGTTATAAAGTTATGTATTATTAGGAGGGGATGGTGTCAAAAAGAAATGTTTTATTGTTGAGTTATGAGTTAAATAAGAATGCTCAAAGAGGAATCTATCAGTTTTCAAAGGCTTTGGTAGACGGTATTAATGCTAATAATTATAATTTAGGCTTCTTCACCCAAGTTTACAGTGTGCAAAATGGATTGGATGAAATTAATAGATGTTTAATTGATCCAAGGAAGTATTTTTTAAATGAAAATAGTATGTCTAAGTTATTATTACATTATTTAAAAAACAAGGTCGTTCCTGAAGATTTCTCAATTACTCCTAATGATAATTTTAATTGTGATATATTAATTGATGTGCCTTTTTTAAAAAAAATAAATTTTTTTATTAATAAGCCTGTTTTTTATTATGAAAACAACATGGATCTTATATTTCCACACCCATTTTATGAGAAAAATATTGAGCTAGCTGAATGCTCTAATAATGATATTATTTTTACTACTTCACCACTGGCTATAAAGTCATCTAAACATAGGGTTGTTCAGACTGTGCATGATTTAATACCATTGGAGGAGAAAAATAAATTTTACAAGTATTTTCTTAAAAGATTATCTTCATGCAATGGTGCAGACAAGGTTCTAGCAGTATCAAATTATTCAAAAAACAAGTTTTTAGAAATTTTTCCAAAAATGGAAGATCGAACTCATGTTGTTTATCAACCACTTCCAGTTGATGAAAATATTATTTTATTAAGCTTGATTCCTGAAATACAGAATAAAGTCTTAGATAAGTATAAGCTTAAACCAAAGCAGTATATGTATTACGTTGGGGTAGTTGAGAAAAGAAAAAATATACATAATCTTATAAAAGCATATATTAATGCTACTAAATTTGATAAAAATATTCCATTAGTAATATCTGGTAGTTTGGACTCAGATTATGTTGATGAGTATAATATTCGAGAATATTTCTCAGATGTAAATAACTATAATTTATCAAAATTTAATATTTTGAAAACAGATTTTGTAACGGATCTTGAAAAGCTTTGTCTAATAAGAAATAGTCGTGCATTTTTATTTCCTAGTTTGAGTGAGGGGTTTGGTATACCTGTACTAGAAGCTCAATCATTAGGTGTTCCAGTACTCACTTCTAATAATACCTCATTACCTGAGGTTACATATAAATCTGCTTTAATGTTGGATAATCCATTAAATATTGAAGAGATTAAGACAAATATTGAAAATCTTTGGGCAGATGAAAAATTATGTTTATTTTTATCAAAGCTCGGTTTAGAAAACTCAAAACGTTTTACCAAGGACCAGTTTAGGAAATCTATAGGAGATTTTTTAATGGATTTATAGTTCAATAATCTCGGTGATTAAGATTATTAAACTATTTGTTAATATTTCATATGAAAAGTAAGTCAGTAAATTTTTCTTTACTTTGATAAAGTTTAAATAAATCATCTATTATACTTATGGAAAAATTATATTTAATTTTTGTTTCAATGTCATATATATGTTTGTAACTTGAATTTTTCAGTATTTCTTTGAATTCATTGTATGAATCAGTCATTAGAAAATGCTTTGGGTCGAATTCTAAAACTAGCTTTGGAGCATTATTTTCTATTATTTCTTTTGCACCCTTTAAAATAAAAGTTTCATATCCTTGTGTATCCATCCAAATTAATGTTTGGTCTGTTTCTAAGTCTTTTATATAAGTAGTTAAAGTCTCTGTGTAGACTTTTATTACTTCTCTATTTTCATCTTGGTTTACTGATCTTTTTACTCTATGATCTCCATAATTATCTATAGATAATCCAAAATCAATAGAATCTCCAGCCTTGTCTGATAATGCTAAATTATATGATTGAATTCTATCTTCTAATTTATTTAATAGAATATTAATGCTTAGTAGCCTATAGTTTAATGGTTCTGGTTCAATAGCAATGGCTTTATGAAAAAAATTTCTATTTATCGCAGGAATACAAATAGTTCCTATATTGGCGCCAATATCTATTAGTGTATGAAATTTGAATTCATGTTCTTTTAAAATATCCATTGTTTTTTCAAATTTGTCAAAATCAAAATGTCCTCTAATAAATACTGATCTACCTATATGTTTGTCTTTAGGAGAGTGTATAAACTGCTCAGTTCCTATTATGGAAATAGCTAGCTTATCTTGAGGCAATGTAGAAAAAAAAGCTGATCTGAAATATGTTCTCTTATTGAAAAAAGGTATCCAAAAGAAAGTTTTATATAAAAAACCTCTGTACACGACAAATTTCATAGGGCCCTTGTTCTATCAGGCTTTTTCTTTCTTAAAATTGCGAGCACTTTCTTAAATTCTTCTTTTTTTCCAAAACCAATCAAACGTAGAATAACCATTTGAACATAGTCCAAACCGTAGCGAAATAAACTTATTGAAAGTCGTCCATGCTTCTTTATTTTTATCGCTTTTTTTCGATCATGTTGCCATTCACCTGTTAAATAGCACCAACAGAAACCGATAGCTAGCACTGCTATCAATTTCTTAACTCGTCTAGGGTCTGTTAAACGAGTATTTTCAAGATTGAATCCACGTCCTTTGAGACAACTAAATAAGGTTTCGATTTCCCAGCGTAATGCATAATCACGAATAGCAGAAGCATTAAACATAGGAGAAACAACAAGTAAAAGTTCTCCATCTTCTAATCGTAGCGCACTAATATACAGTTTCACTCGACCAACCCAAATACGTCGTTTACGACATTCTGTTTGACCAACTTGAAGATGACGAAATAAATCACTAATTTTATGATTCTTGGCTAAGTGATTGGTCACAATAAAGTTTTTTTAACACGTATACAGAAGTGAATGTCATTTTCAATTAACCATGTAAACCATTTCTCACCGATAAATTCTCTGTCTGCGAACACATTCACAATACGATCTTTACCAAAAATGGAGATAAAGCGTTGAATCAAAGCAATACGCTCTTTTGTATCTGAATTGCCACGTTTATTGAGCAATGTCCAAACAATAGGTATCGCTATTCCACGATAGACGATGGCTAACATCAAGATATTGATATCTCGTTTTCCCCATTTCCAGTTGGTTCTATCCAAAGTTAATTGGACTTTATCGAATGAAAATATATTGAAAATTAACTGAGAAATTTGACGATAATCGAAATACTGATCTGCAAAGAAGCGTTGTATACGTCGATAAAATGATTGTGGTAAGCACTTGATGGGTAAGGCTTTAGATGCAGAAGAAAGATTACATGTCTGTTTTACAATTAATGCAAGCATAATCAGTGTAAAACATTTTGCATGTGACTTGTTCCACTTTAGATATTTGTTTAAGATGAGATGTAACTCATTGAAATGTGTCATCATATTCGTCGTCAGAAAACAAGTATTATGCCATTATTTCAATGAGTTATCTTTTTTTGTCGTGTACAAAGATAAAAAACCTAGAATCGATAAAATAATTTTTGCGACGTAGTCCATTTATTACCTCCCTGATTTAATTTTTTTTAAGTCTAAGTTTTTGTATAATTTAATGTATTTTTCAATCATATTCAATATGCAAAAATTATTTTCAATAAATAGTTTTGATGACATGGATAAATTTTCTCTTAAATCATTTTCAAGCTTGAGTAGTTGAATTGTTTCCACAAAGGAGACAATATCATCTTGTTTACAAATTAATCCTGTTTTTTGATGTTTTACCAATTCTGGTAGTGCCGAGCTATTAGCAACCACTACAGGTAAACCGCATGCCATAGCTTCTGCTACCACTAAACCAAATCCTTCCAGTCTTGAAGGAAAAAGTAATGCATCCATTGATCTGTAAACATTTGCTAAATCTTGTGAGCTTTTTTGATATGGTAATTGTTTCATATTTGATGGGAGTTTTTCGGCAGATTTGGCTGTATAAAACAGTTCATAATCATCACCAAGCTGTTCCATTATTTTAGGTAGTAAGTCAAAACCTTTGCGAATTGAGTTATTACCTACAAACAATAGACGGAACTTTTGATTTTCTTTCTTTTCATTTCGGGGCACGGGATTAAAAATATCAAGATCTACACCATTATAAATAACTTCTATATTGGAAATATCAAAAATCTCTTTTGCACAATTAGCTGTATATTGACTAACAGTGGTTATAATAGTCGCATGCTGAATAGATTTTTTTTCAATTGGAGTAATCCATAAAAAATGGTAGAGCTTTTGCAGTTTTGTTTTATAAGCTGAAAAATTTTTATCTTGAACACAATGGTGTAATGTAGCAACAATGGGAAGATTCTTGGGGTAGAATTTTGAGGGAAGCCAAGTATTGATATGTATAATATTTGCCCATTCTGGTGCAGTAGGTGCTTTTACTAGCCATGGTAAATATTCTGCATAATGTGGCAACCAAGTAATTTCAGCCCGAATCTCATTTTTATTCAATGCTATTACGAGTTGTTCTGTGAATTTATCTGAGCCGCTATTGGTTCTGACTGTAGGAAACCAGATTGCAGGTGTTGTCATAAGTGCGTCCAAGAAGAGCAAAGATAAAATTCGTGATATCATTTTACTAATAAATGATTATATTTAATATATTTCAATGTGTTTAGAAAGGAAATACACATGATTGTTCCAGTCATTTTAGCTGGCGGGGCAGGTACACGTTTGTGGCCACTTTCACGTCAAGCTTACCCAAAGCAGTTTTTAAAACTTGTAGATGAAAGTTACACAATGCTACAAATAACTTTAAAACGTTTAGAGAATTTACCAAAGCCAATAGCACCACCGATTATTGTATGCAATGAAGAGCATAGATTTATTGTTGCTGAGCAGCTTCGACAGTTAAATATTCAAAATGCTTCAATTATTTTAGAACCTTGCGCAAAAAATACTGCTCCAGCAATAGCGTTAGCCGCTTTACTGGGACTCGAACTCTATCCAGAGCATGACACTATCTTACTTGTCTTAGCTGCAGATCATTTTATTGCTGATATTGAATGCTTCGAAAAGTGTGTTAAAAATGCCTATCATTATGCAAAGCAAAACGATTTAGCTATTTTTGGGGTAGTTCCTACAGAAGCAAATACTGGTTACGGCTATATACAATTGGGAGATGAAATTAAGAAGAACGATGTTTATAAACTTAAACAGTTTGTTGAAAAACCTGATCGTTCAACGGCAGAAAAGTACTTATCCACGAGTCAATATCTGTGGAATAGTGGTATGTTTATGTTTAGATCTATTGTCATTCTTGAAGAGCTTAAAAAATATCAAGGTGAAATTTATCAAATTTGTGAGCTAGCATGGCAGAGTAAAAAACAAGATATGGACTTTATCCGTATTAATGCTGATATATTCCAACAATGTTTAGATGAATCAATAGATTATGCAGTCATGGAACATACCCAAAATGGTGTAATTGTAAGTTTAAATGCTGGTTGGAATGATTTAGGTACATGGTCATCTTTGTGGCAGTCCAATCAAAAGGATGAGCAAGAGAATGTGATTTTTGGTGATGTATTAGTTGAGCAGAGCTATCATAATTATATCCATTCGTCTTCACGTTTAATTTCCGTATTAGGTGTTGAGAATCTTATTATTGTAGAAACAAAAGATGCGATATTAATTTGCCATTAAGATAAATCTCAAGAAATTAAGGACATAGTACAGCGGTTAAAAAAGACCCAAAGGGTGGAATTATTACAGCATAAGGAGGTAGTTCGGCCTTGGGGTAAATATGATTGTATTGATATAGGAGAGCGTTATCAGGTTAAAAGAATTACTGTTCAACCTAAAGCGAAATTATCTTTGCAATTACATCACCATCGTGCAGAACATTGGATTGTTGTGAAAGGTACAGCGAAAGTAGTTAAAGGTGAGGAACAATATTTTATTTCAGAGAATGAATCTACTTTTATTCCATTGGGGACAGCACATAGTTTAGAAAATCCAGGCTCTATTCCATTGGAGTTGATTGAAGTACAGTCAGGCTCTTACCTAGGCGAGGATGATATTATTCGCTTCAAGGACGAGTATGGGCGAACCTAATCATTTAATAAATTAGAGAATTTAACTCTCATGTTGTTCCATGAGAATTTCTCTGCGTAATTTTGGCACGTACCTCGGTCTATTGATGTCTTGTTCTGCAGAAATTGTATAACAGCATTACTGAGTTCTTGATAATTATTACTCTCAATTAAAAACCCACTCTTTTGTTGTTCCACGGCATCTATTACACCACCTGTAGCAAAGCCAATTGTAGGAATTCCATGTGTTGCAGCCTCTATTGCGACCATACCAAAGCCTTCAGGGTCATTTGCTATGTGTTTAACGGGAAAAATATGAATAGAGGATAAATAAAATAGGCTAGAAAGCTCTTGATCTGTAACTTTTCCTGCAAAACATAGATGTTGGTCTATGTTATGAGTTTGAGCTATTTTAATGAGTTGATTTCGGGTTTGCATATTCTTATTCAGAGCATGATTGGCTGAATCACCGACAATGAGCAAGATTACGTTTGGATTATTTTTCACAATTTGAGGTAAAGAAAATTTTATGAATTCACTTAAACCTTTGCGTTCTGTTAGGCGTCCGACAGAAAGGAGAATTTTTTTGTTATTAAGATTTAATTTCTCTTTCATTTCTTGCATAACTGTATGATTTTGAATTTTTGCTGGAAATGTTACACCAGGGTGAATTATAGATATTTTCATAGATGGAATATTTTTTTTTATGCATAAATCACGAGTAGGTGAACTATTTGTAATAATATGATTTGCAGCCCCTATGAATGGTGTCCAAACTAAATGATAAATACGACTATCATTTTTTATATCTAAACCATGTATATAAACTAAACTTTTTTTTCTAAAAAACTTTGCCCAAAAAACTGTAATTGGAGCTGTTAAACCACTGCCTGCAAATAAAATATCTGGGCGTTGGGTTAAGCATATCCAGAATGTTTTGATAAAAGCCAATATAAGAAAAAGAGGAAGTGGATCTAATGTGACTCCATAAAATGTGGATTTTGATGGCGCGATTGTTCTTGCTTTGGTATGGCTAATAAGCAGAACATCATGATCCTTAGATAGTTCATCTGCTATATGCCAATTTAAGCGTTCCATTCCCCCAATTAATGGAGGAAGATTGCGGGTCACGATCAATATTTTTTTCTTAGACATGATTTTAAGAGATTATAAGCTCTTCTAGAGTGTATATGATTTGAAGTTCTTTCGTTAAATTTTTATTCAATAAAATTACCTTATAAGTCATCATATGACAAAATAGGTCATTCATTTGATCTTTTAATTTAACTTATATATTTGAAATTGTTTATTTTATTTAATTGGCATGATTTTTGAAATTAAGCTCCCATAATTACATTTTTAGGGAGGAAAGTCATGATTGGTGCGAAAGGATTTACACTCATTGAATTGATGATTGTGGTTGCGATCATTGGTATCTTGGCCGCAATAGCAATCCCTGCCTATCAAAACTATACCACACGGGCACAGGTTTCTGAGGCACTCAATATGGCAAGTGCATTTAAGTCGGAATTGATGGCAAAATACGGTGAAAGTGGAGCATGCCCTACATCACCTGTAGACTTGGGGCTAGACTCTTCTGGAACAGTGAATACTAAATATGTTCAGAGCATAAGTATTAATACAACTTATTCAGGTGCGATCTGCGCTTTTGACTTTACTTTTAATAACTCAGGAATGAATGCAGGGGTTGCAGGTAAAACACTCACTTTTGCAATGATGAATTATGCTGGAAATGGATCGGCGCGTTGGGAGTGTGCTTCTTCACAAATCTCTCAAATGTACTTGCCATCTATATGTAAAGGTGCTTAGTCATAATCGCAGATGAGATTGAGAGGGCGGGAGGATATATTTTAGATCGTATAAGACAAACTTCTCTTTCCCTAATTGTTGAATGGCTTCATATCCCATATTCTTAAATTGTTGATGTCCAATCGCAAGAATAATAGCATCATAATGAGAGGTCTTAGGTGTTTGAATTGGTTCTAAACCATATTCCTTAATCACTTCTAGTGGATTTACCCAAGGATCGTATACATCCAGATTTAGATCATACTCTTTTAATGACTGTATTAGGTCGATAATTTTTGTATTTCGAATATCAGGACAATTCTCTTTAAAAGATAACCCCATTACAAGAATATTTGCTCCTACAACCTGAATTTTCTGTTTGACCATTTCCTTGATCAATTGGGTTGCAACATATTCTCCCATACGGTCATTGAGTCTTCGGGCAGCTAAAATAATTTCTGGGTGTAGACCAATTGATTGGGCTTTATGGGTGAGATAGTAGGGGTCGACACTAATGCAATGACCACCAACGAGACCTGGTCGGAATGGTAAAAAATTCCATTTTGTCGCAGCAGCCTTTAGAACTTCTTCGGTATCTATGCCGAGTTTATTAAAAATAAGTGCAAGTTCATTGATAAGGGCAATATTAACATCACGTTGAGTGTTTTCAATAACTTTAGCAGCTTCTGCAACTTTGATAGACGAAGCCTTATATGTGCCTGCTGTAATGATTTTTAAATAAATCTGGTTAATCAGTTCCGCTATTTCAGGTGTTGATCCTGAAGTGACTTTTTGAATGGTGGTAACGCTCTTGGTTTTATCGCCTGGATTGATACGTTCTGGACTATAGCCAACGAAGAAGTCTTGGTTAAATTTACACTGTGAGTTTGCTTCTAATATCGGAACGCAAATTTCTTCAGTTGCTCCTGGATAGACTGTAGACTCATAAACGACGATATCCCCTTGTTTAAGATACTTTGCAATAGTTTTTGATGCTTCAATTAATGGGCTTAGGTCTGGTTGTTTAAAGTGGTCAATCGGTGTTGGGACAGTAACAATAAAACATTGACACTCTGATAAGTCATCAGCATTCGAGCTAATCTTAATTTTAGCTAAATCATTGAGTTGATCTTGTTCTATTTCGAGTGTGGAATCTTGTTGGTTAGCCAGTTCAGTCACCCGTTTGAAATTTATATCATACCCAATTACTTGAAATTGTTTACTAAAAGCTAAAGCTAGAGGTAAGCCTACATAACCTAATCCAATGACTCCAATCTTTAAGTCATGGGTCATTATTTTTTTACTAATATTTGAATAAATATGAGAAATACTTTGATTGTTAAGGTTATTTTCCATCTTGAATAAGAGTTGAGGTTGTATTTTTGTATTTTAATACGTATATCAATGTAAAAAAACTTAAATTTTAGAAATCGCTTATTTTATTAGAGTTAATAAATTAATTTGACATTCTTATTTGCGTCTAATTTTTATATCTTATTGTAATTATTTAATAATTTATTTTACATATTTTCTAAAAAAATTATGGTGGTAAGTTTGGTCGGTAGTCATATCAGAATTTACTCATCTCTATTTAGATGATAAAAGCGCTTTACTGTATGATATGTGAGAATGCCTTTTACATACTACCCTATGCCATTTCTATGTCTCATTCTCGCTAGCCTTTTACTTAGCTTTGCCTGGCTATCACCATTTCACACCTATCCCTGGGTGACATTTTCTAGTGAGTTGGCAACTTTCGCTGCTGCGCTAACGCTATTTACGCTTTTTCTCAATCGAAATATTCAGATACCCAAACTACAACTTTATATATTGCCAGTTGCTTTTATACCATTGTTGCAATGGAGTAGTGGCTTAGTCTCTGATTTTAGTGTTGCCTTATTGAGTACAGCATATTTATTTGGTTTTTGGGTCATGGTGGTGATGGGGTATAACCTATCGTTACAATCAAGTGCTCGTGAACAGTTGATGAAACAGGTTTGTTGGCTGTTACTTATTATTGCGAGTGTGACTAGCCTGATAGCGATGGTGCAATGGCTGGGGTTTGAATCAAGTGTATATGGCATTATGCAGCTCAAAGGCAACCGCCCTTATGCTAATTTTGGGCAACCTAATAATCTCTCGACTTTTTTAGTGATGGCATTGATGGGTGGGCTTTATCTATATGAGAAAAGAAAAGCATCCTTATGGTTGCTTATTCCTTCTTCTCTAATCCTGCTATTTACCATTACATTGACGCAATCAAGAACAGCATGGATTGTTTGTATATTTTTCTTTTTTTATTGGATTTATAAACAACATAAAAATAATCCGCGATTCAACTTTCCGAAATTGCTTTTATGGACTTCATTGTATTTTGTGATTGCGGGCTATTTACTGCCATATCTGACACAATTTATGACCTCTCATTTAGATACGGGAGTGGCTCATACAGCTTCTATTGTTCAAAGAGCTGGTTCAGGACATGAAAGGTTAGGCATGTGGATGCAAATTCTGCATGCGATTGCAGAGCGTCCATGGTTTGGTTATGGCTGGAATCAAACAAGTATCGCTGTAGTCGAGAGTATTGAGTTCAATACTGTTCAAGTTTGGTTTAATAGTGCCCACAATATTATCCTTGATCTTCTAATTTGGAATGGTGTTCCGCTCGGTGTTTTGATTGTTGGATATTTATCTCTATGGTTATTATGGTTAAACAAGACGGCAAAAGATAGTACCTCAATTATCGCGATTATGATGGTTTGTGCGATTTTGATTCATGCTATGTTGGAGTTCCCGCAGCGTTATGCGTATTTTCTGTTGCCAATGGGTTTCTTGCTGGGGCTTATTCAAGCACAAACACCGCAATTAAAAGGTATTACCATTCAAAAAAATGTCGTGCGTTGTGTATGGTTGATCAGTGTCATTGTTCTTTTGTTGATCTGGCGGGATTACAAACTGTTTCAGGATAACAGTCGCCTTATCTTTAAAGGTAAACAACCTACCGAAGAAATATTGGGCAGCTCAAGAATTTTATTATTAACACAATTTCAGAAGCGTTTAGATTGGATAGCCTTAGATCCTAAAACAAGGTTTTCTGAAGCGCAGTTAAGTGAATTTGCTGAGATGGTGAAGAATAAGGCGACACCGTATAACTTGAAGAAATTTGCACAAGTATTGGTCTACAATCAGCAAAATAAGGAAGCTGAAAAATACCTTTACATACTTAATCGTTTGTATAAAAAAGATGTGAGTTTGGCTGACATTATTGAGTTAAATCAATAGTCTAAATGATAAAAAAGAGCGACATTAAGTCGCTCTTTTTTTATATGTTTTAAAGTTGGCTTTGAATATAGTTTTCAATGCCAACATTTTCAATAAGATCTAATTGAGTATCTAACCAATCCCAGTATTCTTCTTCTTTCTCTAGAATTTCTTGAACTAAATCACGTGTTACATAGTCTTGTTGCGTTTCTGATAGCTCTACAGCTTGCTTGAGTGCTTCAATATTTTCTTTAACTTTGCGAATGTCGCAATTTAAGACTTCTTCTGTGTGCTGTCCGATGTAAAGTTTGCCTAAGTGTTGCAGATTTGGTAAACCTTCAAGAAACAAGATGCGTTCAATAATCTTATCAGCATGTTTCATTTGGCGAATAGATTCTTTGTATTCAGCTGAACCTAATTTTTCAATTCCCCAATCATTGAACATACGCGAGTGTAAAAAATATTGGTTGATCGCAGTTAAATGGTGATAAAGCACCTGATTCAATTGATTAATGACTTCACGATTGCCTTTCATTGCACTTACTCCGTAAACATCCAGTAATGCCCTAATCGCTAAGGCAATTTAGATTATATTAATCAACAAATGGATTTGGCGCGAGTAATTTATTGAACGGCAAATGAAAATCACAATCAAAAGCAGATCATGTGAGTCTCATTTGCATAGGGAGGGTTAAAGAAAGAGTTAATTTTAATAGTGGTAGTTAAAGCAGGGTTATTATTAAAATATTTGAAAAGGAGTTATGCCGCGACAGAAATACGTGCTGCAATTTCAGCAAGTTCTTCATTGATAATTGAGCGAGCTTCAGGAACACAGCGACCACAACAAGTGCCTAAGTCGAGTAAATCACGAATTTCACGATAGCTTTCAGCGCCATTTGCAACAGCATCTTTGATATCTTGGTCTGTGATTCCACGGCATAAACAAACATACATGGGAGTGATCCACAAATATTAATGCGATAATTGATATTATTGATAATTATTATCGTTTGTCAATGAATTTCATTCTAATAGTGAATATATTCTTATTGAGAATTTGAATAAAAAAAGATCATTTGAGAGGAAATCCGAGTTATACACGGAATTCCTCTCGAGATTGATGACCAATTAAAAATGAAATTTATTAATTAAGTATTTAATTTTTATAGATTATTGGTTAATGATAACGATGCCATCCATTTCAACCAATGCACCTTTGGGAAGGCTAGCAACCCCCAATGCTGCTCGAGCAGGGTAAGGTTGTGCAAAGTATTCGCCCATGATTTGATTCACAAGTTGGAAATGAGATAAATCTGTAAGGAAAATATTGAGTTTTGCGATATCTGCTAAGCTTCCGCCCGCTGCAGCACATACAGCTTTTAGGTTGTCAAATACTCTACGAATTTGAGCTTCGATTCCATCCACAAGTTCCATACTATAAGGGTCTAAGCCAATTTGGCCTGAAAGGTAAAGCGTATTACCGACTAAAATTGCTTGAGAATACGTTCCGATCGCAGCTGGCGCATGTTCAGTATGAATTACTTGACGTGACATTAAGCTCTCCTATGTCGTTTTTATCATAAAACAATGTGACTTTAACACAAATGATCGCCCACGAAACTGCCTACGACTGCGGAGTCGCAGTCGATTATTGTCATGATTTATATCTGCTAGTGAGGATAAGTGTTAGATTTTATGCTTTGGCAATTTCAGTTTGCACAATTGGCATATTGAGGCGTTCTATTCGAGGGAATCCAAAATGCATGCGTAAATCACGGATAATTTGCGCGATCTGATTACGGTTACTGACGACTATATTGACGTAAGTTTTATGATCTTGTGATTCCACCATTTCTACGCCTGTTTTAGCTTTTCGGCACTGGTAGATCAGATCAGAAATTTGTTCATCATTCATCATCATATGAATGCATAGATAGGCACTAAAACGAACATCATCAACTTCTTCAGCTTGCCAATGTAGGGGCATAATATTTTCAGGATGAAGATGCTGCTCATGTAGTAAATTACGACAGCGTGAACGATGGACGATTAATCCTCTTCGAGATAAATGCCCTTGAATTGGATCACCGAGAACAGGATTACAACAGTGTGCATATTTGACATCGACACCTTCTGTGCCTGAGATCAAACGGTCTGATGTTGCTTGGTGCTGTGTATGATGATCTTGTGCAAACAAATGGTTAGCAACTAGTTGAGGCAATAAGTCGCCCACTGCAATTTGCTCAAACAAGGTATCTTTGCTACTTAAATGACGCCACTCCAATACATTAATCCAATCCGTTTGAGAGAGATCGTCAATTGAGCGATGGAAGAGTTTTAATGCACGATTAAGAGCTTGTTGACCAACAAGACGTTGTTCATCTATATCTTGCTCGCGGAGCATGTTTTGGAGAGCACGTCGAGCTTTTTGCGTATTAATGAAACTCAGCCAATCTGGGTTCGGGGTGGCTAGTACATCTGTAATTATTTCAACAACCTGTCCACTGTGTAAAGGTGTTGATAAAGGACGAATTTCACCATCAACCTTTGCACCAACAGCATGATTACCTAAAAATAAGCTGGCAGAATAGGCAAAATCTACAACAGTTGCTCCCTGTGGTAGTTCATGTAACTGCCCGTGAGGTGTATATACCCAAATTTTTTCTTGATGTAAATAATCAAGCAAATCACTAAAAGTAGTTTTTGCGCATTCTCCATCAATGAGGGTGTTCAAGTTCTGCATAGAGGCTTGAATGGCTGAACGACAAGCTTGAGGCGCGTTCTCACCTAAAACCACACCAAAGCGAGCAGCTTTACGCATAAGTTCGGTTTGTATGGTGAGCGAAAGTGTAGTTTTTTCACCTTTTAATTTGATCATTAACGATTGGTTGCCACCTGGAAGTGGACGTCGGATGTGATCTTTGTATTGTAAAACTTGGAAGTTCTCTTTGAGTGCATCGACGAAGCGATCACAATCAGCAATGCTGTTTAAAATAATTTCAAAGGCATGGCTGTGGCTTAATTCATTTAAGTCTATTTCATTTTTTACAAAATGGCGTAGCAATTCAATATTATTGTTTTTCTTTTTAATACGGCCTTTTAAGTCGTATGTCTTTAATAAATCAGTTAGTTTTTGTTCCCATACTGTTTGATATTCACAGCGCTTTGGTTTTGTTGCAAGTAGGGCTGCTTGTACGTCGTTAAACATATCAAGATCAAGATTTTGATAACAGAGATGTTCCAAGTTATCAGCCATCTCATTCATACCAACCAAACGTGCCATCGGTACGAAAATATCAAAAGTTTCTTGTGCAATACGTGCTCTTTTATCGGGGCGTAAAGCATCCAAGGTCGTCATATTGTGATAACGATCGGCTAATTTAATAATAATGACACGAGGATCTTGTAAGGTTGCTTGCAGAATTTTTCGGAAAGAAGCGGCTTTGTTATATTCTTTATCACTGGAGTGGCTTAATTTTGTTACACCATCGACTAATTCGGCGACAACTATTCCAAATTTTTGTCCGATTTCATCTTTGGTAAATTCGGTATCTTCAATAACGTCATGTAATAAGGCTGCCATCAAAGTATCGGCATCCAAGCGCATATGTGCAAGTATGCAACTTACTGCTATAGGATGCAGTACATAAGGTTCACCACTTTTTCGAGTGATACCACTATGCGCTAAATCGGCAAAATCACAGGCAGCAAGCACACACTGAATTTCGCTATCTTTGAGATAGGCTTCAATGATGACTTTGAGTTGTTGCTTGGCTTGGCTGACCTCTTCGCCTGGCATAAAAAACACCTATATAACTTAAATTTCGATATTGAATTACTTAGCTTCTAATGAAAAGCATATTGATAAACTTGTCAATTTGTTCATTGGAAAAAATATGAATTTTTTTCAATTAAACCGATTGCTTTTATCAATTTGAATCCAAATTTTCAATAAACAAAAAAGCCCAGTGTCTTCACATTGGGCTTCTTTATGCGAGCAGATTTACTTAAAATGTAAATCCTTCTAAATTCAAAGAATTTGTAGACAATACCATATCAAGATTTGATGTTTGGTAGTCTTGTTCGCGTTGTTTTAAGATGTCTTTTGTTACATGACCAATCGCAATTTCACGTAATGCAACGACTGTTGGCTTGTCATTATCCCACTCAACAGTTGGTTCCATGCCTTGACGTGCCAATTGACGTGCACGTTTACTCGCTACCAGTACCAACTCGAAGCGGTTATCTACATGGTCTAAACAATCTTCAACGGTTACACGTGCCATAAATTGTCTCGTTTGAACATTACACTTGAAAAGACTAAATAGTATAAAAGGCTTTTGCTCAAGACTCAAGTTATTCGCGATTGAGTGTAATTAAGTTTTCAATCAACTTTTGATGGCGACTGCTTTGTTGCAGAGTGACTAAACGATTTGCCGTAATAATTGCTTCGAGATCATGCACAGCTTTGTTGAAATCATCATTGATAATGACATAGTCAAAACTAGCGAAATGGCGCATATCTTCAACTGCACAACTGAGGCGATGTTCGATCACATCGACTGAATCCGTACCACGGTTTGAAAGACGTTGTCTTAGGTCATACTGGGTTGGAGGGAGAATAAAAATTTGTTTTGATTCAGGGAAAAGGCGACGAACTTGTTCAGCACCTTGCCAGTCAATTTCGAGTAAAACATCGTGACCTTGTTGTAATTGTTCTTTTACTTTTGCTTGAGATGTGCCGTAATAATTACCAAATACTTCAGCGTACTCAATAAAACCACCTTGTTCTACTTGCTCTAAAAATGTTTCAGTATCAGTAAAATGATAGTGAACACCATCAAGTTCACCAGGGCGTTGTCCACGCGTAGTATGTGAGACAGAAACGTGTAGATTGCTGACTCGATCGAGTAGGGCTTTTACAAGAGATGTTTTGCCTGTTCCTGATGCCGCAGAAACGACAAACAATAGACCCGACATGATATTTTTCCTGATATGATAAAATATCTTGGCTATTGTAGTGTAGCGTGCCGTTAAACGAAATAGCTTGGCATAAATATTCAAATGATGAGAGAGGTTGTTATGGAAATCGTGTTGGCCAATCCAAGAGGTTTTTGTGCTGGTGTTGACCGTGCTATAGCGATCGTCAATCGTGCATTAGAATGTTTCAATCCACCGATCTATGTACGACATGAGGTCGTTCACAATAAATTTGTAGTCGATGATTTACGTCAAAGAGGTGCAGTGTTTGTTGATGAGCTGGACCAAGTTCCTGATGATTCAATTGTAATCTTTAGCGCTCATGGCGTATCAAAAGCCGTACAACAAGAAGCAGAACGTCGAGGTTTAAAAGTATTCGATGCTACTTGCCCGTTGGTGACCAAAGTTCATATTGAAGTCACCAAATATGCGCGTGAGGGCACCGAAGCCATTCTGATCGGGCATGAGGGGCACCCTGAGGTTGAAGGCACAATGGGTCAATATGATAAGTCTAAAGGTGGAGAGATTTATCTCGTTGAAGATGAAGATGATGTGGAAGCGTTAGTTGTAAAACACCCTGAAAAAGTTGCATTTGTAACTCAAACAACACTTTCAATCGACGATACAGCGAAAGTGATTGATGCCCTAAGAAAAAAATATCCGATGATCATGGGACCGCGTAAGGATGATATCTGTTATGCCACTCAAAATCGTCAAGATGCGGTACGTGATTTGGCGGAACAATGTGATGTAGTGTTGGTGGTAGGTTCTCCGAATTCATCCAATTCAAACCGTTTGCGTGAACTGGCTGAGCGTATGGGTAAATCAGCTTATTTGGTTGATAATGCAGAAGAACTAGAAAAAGATTGGTTTAAGTCAGACAGTAAAATTGGTGTGACGGCTGGTGCATCCGCGCCTGAAATTCTCATCAAGCAGGTCATTCAGCGTTTACAGGATTGGGGTGCGACTCCTCCGCAAGAGCTTCAAGGTCGCGAGGAAAATATTACTTTTAGCCTACCCAAAGAGTTACGAATACAAGTGATACAGGCCTAATTTGTATAGAAAAATGTGAACTTAAAACGGATGGACGACACTCCATCCGTTTTTTTATGTTACTTATCTACTTTGTATTGGTTATGTAAGAGATAAGTTTATTATTAATATAAGTAAAAGTTTTTCTTGGGTGCGGAGCGATGGGGAAAAATCGAGGATTCACCTTAATAGAATTGATGATGACAATTGCGATTGCGGCGATTATTGCAACGATGGCTGCGCCGTCTTTTATCCAAATGGTTCGGAGTAATCAATTGCGAAGCGATACCCGTGATTTTGTGGATTTATTGAGCGAAACGAGATCAGAAGCGATTTTTAAACAGAGTGATCGGATCGTAGCGTTAGATAGTAGTGTGGCAACACCTTTTAAAACTTGGGTGCCGACGCATGTCACAAAAACGAGTGGGGATAGCAGTGTGACTTTTAATCGTTTGGGGCAGACCAGTATTTCCACAAACGGACAGTGCTTTATTTTTGAACACAGTAGTGATGCTGCGTTAAAAGCATATGTGTATGTACAAAAGGGTGGAACGGTTGTTTACAACAAAGCGGCAACAAGTTGTCCGACTTGAGGGGAAGGAATAATAAAAATGATGAAACGTCAAACGGGAGTTGGGTTGGTGGAGGTGCTTGTGGCTTTAGTACTTCTAAGTATTGCTGTATTGGGGTTTGTGGCATTACAAATTAGAGCCATCACGGCTAGCAACGAAGCGACGATGAATGTTCAGGCGACTAATATTGCCCGAGATTTGGCGGAGCGGATGCGTATGAATCGGGATGGGTTGGCGGGATATGTTGCGAATACCGATACCACGAATTGCGCAACTGCATTTTGCTCCCCTGAAAATATGGCTAAATACGATTTTAGACTAGTAAGCAGCCGTGCAACTGACTTGGGTATGAGTATGGATGTGCTTAATTGTCAAGGGTCTACCTTAGTTCGAAAATGTATATATGTAGCGTGGGAAGGAACAACAGCGACCAATGGTACAAGTAGTTCTGATTGCACCAATGGTGCGGCTTATGTACCAAATGCGAAATGCATCATCATGGAGGTATATAACTATGGCTCATAAGCGATATACCTCAGGTTTCACCCTCATGGAGTTGATGATTGCTTTAGCATTAGGATTGTTAATTGTTGCCGCAGGTTTGGCGGTATTTTTGAGTAGTCAGCGTTCTTTGAGTTTACAGTCTGGCATGAGTGAGTTGCAGCAAAATGCTAATTTTGGTTTATCTTTAGTCACACATGATCTGCGTCATACCAATTTAAATACTGCCTCTTCACATAGGGTGAATAATTATAACAATGGTTCGGGGATTATTTTTAAAAAAGAAAATCTACCAACTGCATTGCAAGCAACAGCTAATTTAGAAGCTGAATTTGTTACTTTACAAAATAAGGATACTGACAACACTACTGGGGCAAGTGATCGGTTAACTATACAATATGTCCCTGCAAGCAGTGAGATTTTTAATTGTGAAGGCGTACAGGTGACGAATGCGTCCTCGAAAACCATTGTGCAGCGTTATTACGTAGCAGAAAGTCCGCAACAAGTCACGGGTGAACCGACTTCATACTCTTTGTATTGTGATGCAGCTTCTTATGAGGGTGCGGTAATGACGGGTTTGGGGACTGGCGCGCAACAAATTATGCAGCGGGTCGATGCGTTTAAAGTACGCTTAGGGGTAAAAAATCCTGCGGGTCAGTTACGCTATATGACAATTGATGATTATATTGATGCAATGGCTACTATTCGTGCTGCTTGTGCCACCCCAATAGTTGAAGATACCTGTTCAAAAACCTATTTGAATGTTGTTTCTATGGATATTGGCATTTTGTCTCGTTCTACGGGAACAATTGGTGCTAATGCAAATTTAAATACTCAAACCAGCTTTAATGTTGCGGGAACTCCAGTCACGCTTTCAGGGGATGAAGCAGTAAATAAGCGATATTTGCGTCAGGCGGTAAATCAAGTGGTCGCTATTCGTAATACTTTGGGAGCATCATCATGAAACAACAAAAAGGTGCAACACTCATTACGGTATTGGTCATTTTGGTCATTGTCACCTTACTTGGCACAATTGCGGTAAAAATGGGGATTGTGGGCTTAAAAATTGCAACCAATAGTCAGGTGAATGCGTTGTTGTTAGAAAACTCCGATTCAGCGTTGTTTAATATTGAAAACCCTGCTGAGGTTGAAAGACAATTGGCTCTGGATGGTATGTTTGCTTATTTTAACTCGTCTGCCAATGCAAATGACGAATTGGTATTTTGCTATCGCGCATCGGAAAATTCTTTCTTTAAATTATCTAAAGCTAGCGCGATTACAGAGGATGGATCAACGCTCAAGATTGGTGTTGATGGCTTTTGTAAAGCCAATCAATTTGCAATGGGGCGTTCAGCAGTGCTGTCACAAGTGTATTTAACCAAAAATGCAACAACCTCTACACCATTTGGTGGTGTGCCAAAAGGAACAAGTCTTGGACAAAGTAATGTGCCGGTAACCATGCATAATATCGGGGCGACTGTCATTTCAGTCTTACCAAGTTTTGCAGGTGCGACTACTACGCAAATAGAGAACTGTTTTAAGCAGCGGGCTTCGGCCGTGGGGGCATGTTTTGATGGGTTAGGTATTCCCTATAACATGCAGCATTCGGACTATACCGTTGGCGGTCAGCCGAAGTTGGTATCGTAAAGAAAGAGGATTAAAAAATGAAAACATTAAATTCAAGAAATATACTTTCTACGGCAGTCTCGGCGCTGATGACGATGATGGTCTGTAGTAGTGTCTCCCGGGCGAGTGATATCGATATCTATCAAAATGCTCAGCCAACCACGATTACCTTGATGATGCTGATCGATATCTCAGGGAGTATGGATTATAAGTCTCATGGCGGTGGTTCAGCTTGTGATCCAGGTGGTAAGCCTAGTTCGCCACTATATACATACGATAAATCAAATACTCATACTGATGTGCCTGTGTATCGACGACAATTTTGTGGTACTGCTGACGCACCACGCTTTGATAGAATTACCCGTGTCAAAGATGGCATGATGGATTTGTTATTTGGTAACGAGAGCAAAGGAATTTCCGCATTGTCTGGCGATAAACTTATTGGTTTATCTACCATTGGTTGGGTTAGAGATCCTCTGTTAATTGACCTAAAAAATAGTGGCAAGCTACTTTGGGATGGGACAACAGGTACTTCTCCTATGACCGATAGTGGGAATATGGACAAGCTAAAAAAAGGAGCTAGCAATACTTATAAAGATGAAAGGGGCGGTACAGCTTCAGACTGGGAAAATTATGGCAGTATTGTGGTGCCGGCACGACGACTTGATGAAACGCTTACAATAAATGGTGTCTCCATAACGCAGCGAAAGTATTTGGCGCAAAAAGTTGCCGAGCTAGCTGCGGTGACTAATACACCTACAGCCTCAGCATATGCAGAGACGGCTGCCTATCTGCTTGGTACATCGACGAAGATGAGTGGAGGTTATTTTGGCTTTGAGTCTTCAAATGAGAATGCTAAAAATGGGGATAACTATGTAGCACCCGCATCAATGACGCAGACAGAAGACCAAAAGCAGTGTCATGGACAAGGGATTTATGTACTTACAGATGGAGAGCCTTATGATTATACGATGAAATTTAATGACTTGGCAAAACTGGCGTTAAATTCGTCTGATAAAGTTTGCAATTCACCAAATAATAGTCAAGATGTGTGGGGTTGTATCAACAATTTAGCAGGTGCCTTGTTAGATCCAAACAAGAATCCAAAAGGGGTAAAGATTAAAACCGCCGTTGTAGGTTTTGGAAATAGTTTTAATGCTATTGAATCTTATGATCCTACAAAAACTAAAGCTGAGAATCTTGCTGCGGTTGGTAGTGATAGTTCAGCGGTAAAAAATGCTGCAAGATGGGGAATTAATGCTGAAGGGGGGTGGTATTCAGGGAGGAATACGGAAGATGTTGTAAATAGTGTGCAACAGTTTTTAGGACAAATCGAAGTTGAAATTCCTGCGGTAGCAACGGGTTCTCCAACCCTTCCTCAAGATGCTTTGAATCCATTGCGTATCCAACCTTATGGTTATTACGCTTCATTTGTGCCGAAACCGCAGGAATCGACCCAGCTTTGGGTTGGGAATATGAATAAATATCATATTTTTAACGGTGAACTATATAATGCAAGCAAAACTATTCGCTTAATTAAGGCAGATGGTTCGCTTGACGCAGCCGCCAAAGGGCTTTGGACTGACGAGGGCATGAAAGGACAATTGCCCTTAGGCATAGGCACTAATGCTGCGAATGAGCAAGTTGCAAACCGTACTATTTATACCAATCGTGAAATTACAGGTACTGCGGCTCCGTATGCAGCAAGTGAAATCGGTTCACTGAAAAAAGTCAATGTGGCGACGCTATTTGGTACAGGTAGCACGGCATTGTTTGTGAACGACCCAGATAAAAATTATTGGTTGAACTTGCTTGGTTACAATGTTGCTGAAACAGGAACGGTGACTTTAGCCGATCTTATAACCAAACCTGAACTGCGTCAGGTCGGTTCGGTCATGCACTCAACCCCTATCTTGCTGACCCAGTCAGGCAAAATTTCATACACTTCGGGCACCATTGACACCACTGATCGTGACGATTACTTATTATTCGGTAGTACACAAGGATTATTGCATGTCGTACGGGCAGGCAAAAATGCAACTGATGCTGATCGTGGTAAGGAAGTATTTACTTTTGTACCTCACGAAATGATGAGAGACCAAAAGACTGCATTCCTGAAAGAAGATAGCACTACTGGTGGCTCGGCGAATCTGTTTTATGGTATTGATGCACCGTGGACGGCTTATACCCAGTATGTTGCAAAAGCAGATGGAACATTGACCGTGAACGACTCAGGTCGTGTTGCACAAAATGCCAGTGGTGATGATATTGCCATTAAAGGCTTGCAGTGGGTCTATGGTGGTTTACGTATGGGAGGCAAAAGTTATTACGCCTTGAATTTATCTGACTTAGATAATCCAGAGCTCAAATTTCACATCGACCCAGCCAACTCAAAAATTTATAAATCAAGTTCCACAACCACAGGTGTAACCGCTCTAAGCTATATGGGACAAAGCTGGTCTAAACCGACCATTGCTTATGTGAATTTTGGTGGAGTGAAAAAACTAGTCATGTTTGTGGGTGGGGGTTATGACGCAGGTTATGAAAATGCGGCTTATGACCAAAATACCACCACAGGCGGTGGTGCGGGCGTATATATGTTTGATGCCAATAATGGCGACTTACTGTGGTGGACGAGTGCCAATGCAACAGCAGCAGGTGGAGCAGAAGCATTTACCAATGCAAGTGCAGCTACTATTAACATGAAATACAGTGTTGTCAGTCAGATCAATGCCATTGATCGTGATAGTGATGGTTTGGTAGATAACTTATACTTTGGTGATTTGGGTGGACAGGCGTTCCGTGTTGACCTAAATAATGCAGCAACAGGTACGACTGCAAGTGATAAAAAAGCCAATTTTGCGAAACGTGTCGTTCGTTTATTTAGTGAAAATGTAACCACTGGTGCAAGTCCAAGATTCTACGAAATGCCAAGTGTTTCGATTCACGAAGACAATGGTTATGTTGCAGCCGTTGCATTTAGTTCAGGGAATCGTAGTTCTCCATTAGTTGGAGCAGTCGCAGCATCAGGTAGAAACAATCAGGCAGGATCCACGGTTAGTGCAGCGGACGGTGTATTTGTCGTTTATGATAAAGACGTTGCAAAAACAGATCTTTATGCTTCTCCTACATTAACGACACAAAATATTAGCTTTAGTTCTTTAAATACAAATATTAGTACAGGCGTTCCAGTTACTGGTAATAATGGTTGGAAATATATTTATTCGAATACAGCTGGTGTCTATAAAGGGATGAATGAGCTGTATGCCTTAGATGGCATGTTGTATGTCAATGTGTTTCATCGTGATGGTACAGGTATTGGTGGTTCGTGTGGTGCAGGTGTCAAAGGTGACAGCTATGTCTATCAGTTCTGTTTGCCTACAGGAAAATGTCCATTTAATACAACCACATCTGGGGTGCCGAATCGCGTAAAACTGGGTGCGGGTATTTTGGGTGCTGGTTTAGGTCAAGGACGTAGTAGTGCCAATAATACTGGGTTGATTGTAAACCGCCCTAACACGCTCAATTGTACCACTACCCCAAATTTACCTGAATGTCAGGAGTTTACCACCACAGCGAAACTTAGACAGTTACGTTGGTATGAAACTCGTTAAGGGGTAAATCATGAAAAAATACTTTGCTAGGGTGGTTTTTTTGCAGAGGTCGAATATAGTTGCGAACTCTGCTTGTGAGTTAAAAACTTGCAAGCAGGGATTCGCCCGCCTCAACCGCAATGCTGGATTTACACTTATTGAACTGATGATTGTTATCGTGGTTATGGCAGTTCTTGCTGCCATCGCTTATCCTAATTATACGCAATACATGGAAAGACGAGATTTGGCAATCGCGAGACAAGAAGCCTTGCGTATTGCTGCAGAGCTTGAACGGTTTAAATCAAGGAATTTTGGTTATAAAGGTTTCGATGCTAGTTATTTGTATGTATATACAGAGACGGATGCTGATGGAAATCCTACAACTGCCAGTTATTATAATAAAACGACGGGTCAATTGCTGTTACCACTAGGCTCAACGAGTTCCACTGCGAAATATACGTTGACATTGGTGAATGGAGGAACAGGACATAAGCCCTTAACGATTGTTAAAGGATCTGATGGTCAAGAAACAGCAGATTCGGCGAGTGTGAACGGTTTGAGTTGGGTAATGTCGCTAGAGCGGGCTAAGGATAGTGATGGTGAGCCAAAACAGCCACGTAATTACGATCTGCTTTTAAGCAATACAGGTATACGTTGTATGACAAAAGTCAAAGATGTAGTGACAGGTTATGCAAATTGCGGCAGTTATAGCGAGTCATGGTAATGAAAAAATACTCTTTAGCATTTACTTTAATTGAATTAATGATTGTTGTCGCAATTATTGGCATCTTGGCAGCAATTGCTTATCCATCTTACACACAGTACAAAATCCGTACCAATCGGGCAGATGTGCAAAGTGAAATGATGCAAATAGCCCAACGGTTACAGAGTTATTATGTCATCAATCATAATTATACCAACGCAAGATTGGACAATGGCACAGTGAGTAAAGCCTATCCTGCTTCAGGAAGTGTATATACCATCACCCTTGCGCCACTCGATCAAACTTGGACGCTTACGGCAGTCCCAACCCCGAGTACAGTTCAAGATGGCAATGGAGCAGTGGTGCTAAATAGCCAAGGACAAAAATGTTGGGAGAAAGGAACGACATGCAGTGTTTCTGCTTCTTCAAATTGGGAAAGTCGTTAATTCTCGTTTGATGAAGTCTCTTAAAAGAGCATTCCTAGATGCCCTTTTTTGTAAAAAATCCAAATTCAAAACTGTGGATAAATCTAAATTATTCTTCCTTTTAGCATAAAATTAACGTAAAATACCGCCCTCTATGAAAGGGGTTTGAAGTGCTGCCGATGGTCGGCGCAGGGATAATCCGTAAAAATTATAAGGTTGTTCTCATGGTTGTTATTCGTTTAGCGCGCGGTGGTGCAAAAAAACGTCCATTCTACCAAATCATCGTTACTGATAGCCGTAATGCACGTGATGGTCGTTTCATCGAACGTATTGGTTTCTTTAACCCAACTGCACAAGGTAAAGCTGAAAAAGTTCGTTTAGACGCTGACCGTTTTGCTCACTGGGTTGCTCAAGGTGCTCAACCTTCAGAACGCGTTGCTTCTTTAGCTGCTCAAGCTAAGAAAGCTGCAGCTACTGCTTAAGGGTAGTAGATAACCCATGACATCAATACAGAATGTGCCAGAAGATCGAATTCAGATTGGACAGTTACGTTCAGCGTATGGATTGAATGGGTGGCTCTGGGTTTACTCAAATACTGAACCTATGAGTAATATGTTTGACTACCTTCCTTGGTACATCGAGACTAAGGCAGGTTGGCAAACTATAGATGTAAAACGTTGGAAACCTCATGGCAAAGGCTTAGTTGTTGCATTAAAAGGTGTGAATGATCGCACAGGTGCAGAAAACTTAGTCGGTGCAAATATCTGGATTGCCAAATCTCAGCTTCCTAAAGCTGATGTAGATGAATATTACTGGTCAGATCTTAAAGGTCTAACAGTATTAGGTCTTGGTGATGATGAGCAAGAAGTAAATCTTGGTCAAATCTTTGAATTATTTGAGACAGGTGCCAATGATGTCATGGTAGTCAAAGCGACTGCTGACAGTATTGATGCTGAAGAACGAATGATTCCTTGGCATAAAGATGTAGTACAACGTGTTGATCTTGAAGCTGGTCGTATTTACGTTAATTGGGGCGTAGATTACTAATCCTCAATGGATTGTAACGCAGCAGGAATAGAGGAGTCTGCGATGTTTTTTGCAGTCATCACATTATTTCCTGAAATGTTTGAAGCAATTACGGCATATGGCATTAGCGGAAGAGCAACAAAAAAAAATATTGTGAAAATCACTTGCATAAATCCAAGAGATTTTGCAGAGGGCAACTACAAACGAGTGGATGAGCGTCCTTTCGGTGGTGGTCCTGGTATGGTCATGATGGCTGAGCCTTTGGCAAAAGCAATTACCCATGCTAAACAACTTGCAATACAAGCAGGCTGTGTTCAAGCGCCAGTGGTGTATATGTCACCGCAAGGCAAAACCTTAAATGAACAAGCAGTGCAACAATTCGTTGATTATGATGGATTGATTGTATTATGTGGTCGTTATGAAGGTGTAGATGAACGTTTAATCCAGCATTATGTTGATCAAGAGTGGTCAATTGGGGATTACGTATTATCTGGTGGTGAACTACCTGCGATGGTGTTGCTTGATAGTATTATTCGCCGTTTGCCGAATGTTATGTCTGACGAGCAATCAGCGATCCAAGATTCTTTTGTGGATGGTTTATTAGACTGTCCGCAATATACAAAACCTGACCATTTTGAAGGGTTGGATGTGCCTGAGGTACTTAAATCAGGACATCATGCCAATATCGAAAAATGGCGTTTTTTGCAGCGTTATCAGCGTACTTTAGATCGACGACCAGAGTTGGTTGAAAAAGTAGAATTGACTAAGCAGCAAATAAAATGGTTAAAAAATTCACAAGGATAAATGCAAATCTAAATATGCTTTAGATATGTGGCTCATAAGTATGATTTATCTTTGTTCCAGACGAGAAGCATTGCTTCGAGTTGCTACTTAAACTTAGTTTAAGTTGAAAAATAGGCTCTTTAGGGCAATTTTGCTTTAAAGGGAAAGTTAAACGAGAGATATGCGCTTTAGCCTCTATCCTCAGCGGTGTAAGAGACCTCTTCTCTCCCGCACATATTGGAGATTCCACAATGAGTGGTAAACATCCTTTAGTTCAAGCTGTTGAAAATGCACAGTTAAAAACTGATATCCCTGCTTTTGCTCCTGGTGACACTGTTATCGTTCAAGTTAAAGTAAAAGAGGGTGATCGTGAGCGTCTTCAAGCATTTGAAGGTGTTGTAATCGCGAAGAAAAACCGTGGTTTAAACTCTGCTTTCACAGTTCGTAAAATTTCTAGCGGTGTTGGTGTTGAGCGTGTTTTCCAAACTCACTCTCCAATCGTTGCTAAAATCGAAGTGAAACGTCGTGGTGACGTTCGTCGTGCTAAACTTTACTACCTACGCGAGTTGTCTGGTAAAGCTGCACGTATTCGTGAAAAGTTACCAGCTCGTAAACAAGGTTAATTTTAACTTTGTTGTAAAGCAAAAAAATGCGCCTTTGGCGCATTTTTTTATGTCTGCTCTATAGTCCTTGTAATTTTAGTCGATTGGCATGTTGACGATAAATATCAATTGGATCAGGTGCAAACAGTGATTTCAAACCTAAAACCTGATTCACTTCATCTGCATGATTCCAAGGGAGATTATCTCTAATTGTACGTCCAAACTTAGCGCTACAACGGCTTACCATACCATCATTATCTCCTTTAATATCGACAATTAGGCTCGTACCTGCAAATAGAGGATCAAGTGGGTCAAGAATGTTTGTGACTGCTCGAGTCCCTGAGAATGAATACATATATATTCCTTTCTCTTGATAATTACCTTCGCCACATGTTGTAGTTGGTACGCCCATTGGGAATCGTGTATTGAATTGGGTTGAACCTTCTACCGAAATACTACGTCCAGCGGCTAAAGCATCGTGAGGATAGCTTTTTGGATCAAGTCCTTGTGACCATGTAATCGCTCCTGAGAAAAAGTTCACGACGGCAGAGCCAGCTGTACCTAAGATAGTACCATCTACATTCATAATTAAACTAGCGACAGGTGAACCCTTATGAGTGCCACTTACACTGGTTAATGATGCAACTTTATTTGGCATAATGCCAGCCACGTAACGGATCGTTGGACCGCCTTGGCTATGACCAATTAAATTAACTTTAGGTTGTCCAGTAATCGCAATAATTTCTTCAACTTGTTGCGCGAGTTGTTCACCACGAATTTCATTTGAGTTAAAAGGAGAAAGTCGTGTCGCCCAGACATTTGCACCATTACGAGCAAGGTCAGGAAGAATTTGATGCCAATAATCAACGCCTAATGGATCACTTCCTGCGCGTGAAAAACCTGCCACTCCATGTACAAAAACCATTGGGTATTTGGTTTTAGCATAAGTAGAGGAGGCCGTACCTGTAACTTGTGTTGCGTTTGATGCGTAGCTTGTTGATACGCCCATTGCTATCATGGATAGTGCAAGACAGCGGATTAGTTTTTGCATGATATTTCTCTCGATTTTTGTTTTCATCAGGGTCTTGATGTTCTTGCGAACTGACATTGCATCCTTGCTAAATCGCATTATTTCAATGTCTTGTATTACGTGTTCCTAGTTGCTAAAAGGTAAGGTGCCTCCTTGGTCATGAACCGTTTCAAATGTTTGTAGACGTTGCTGTTCCTGTGGAGACTGGAACTGTTGTTGTTTGAGCTGTTGAATGGCTTGATCCTTGGCTGAAGTGCTCATGTTGCTGTCCATAATGGTTTTACGTTCATCCAGATAGGATTGTACGCGTTGCTTCCAGTCAGAACGTTGTTGATCAAGCTGCTCTAAACGTTGGGTGGCTGCCTCTCCAACCAGATTGACCCGCATATCCCGAAGTTCCTGCGCTGAACCATTTCTGGCCTTGATTTGTGCAGTTAAGGAGTGCAAATCATCAAGTTTGGATAAATCCTTAAGATTGTCTTGCCAATCCTGAGGAAGTTGTTCAAAGCGTTGTTGTAATTGTTTCGCTTTTGCTCCAGCATCCAGTGCATTATTTTCTAAAATTTGCATACGGTCGAGCGTATATTGCTGATAAATATCCTCAGCGCCAAATAAGCCTTCTATTTCAGGCTTTGAAAAGAAACGTTGTTTTAAATCATGCATGGCATTAAAAACAGTCTGGAAATATTGATAGCTTTCCTGAGCAGGCTGTTGCACCTGTAATTTACTCAGCTCTTTGCGATAATCTACATAGCGTGACCACAAGGCTAAAATCTGCTGTTGCTCCGATGCCTGAAAACCCTTGGCAATATAGCGCTGAAAACTCTGACGGATTTCATCAATATTCCGTTCGCCATATTGGGAAATGAAATATTCAAAGCAGTTTCGGGTCAGCTCATTCACCACTAATTTTTGTGATGCATTAAACTGTAGTTTGCAGTTGATTTCAGTATCGAGCTGGCTTGTGCTGTTGAATGTTGCATCAAGTGCTTGTGCCTGCCCTAAATTTTCAGAATGTTCTGCTGAATTGGAGGTGCCGCTGGATTGAGCAGTTGATTTGAACCGTGACTGCTGATCTTGAGGATATAACCAATACAATACACTCAGCGTGACTGCTGAAATGATCAATAAGCTACATAATAATGCTATTTTTTTTCCATTTTTATTCATTAAGCATAATCCATTTGCTTTTAATTTCGGAAACTAATATAAATTTATCATAAGTGTTGTTTTTTTAAGCGTTTAATTTTTAAAAATCCGATGAATAGTTTTGATAAAATACCGTTTTATACTTTGACTTTTCATTTATGAAAAAAAGTTCTTATCGCCATTTAAGTGGTGTTTTTTTATTGAATAAACCACTTGGTTTGAGTTCAAATTCAGCACTTCAGAAAGTTCGCCGTCTGTTTAATGCACAAAAAGCGGGACACACAGGTGCTTTAGACCCATTGGCGACAGGTTTGCTTCCAATTTGTTTGGGGGAAGCGACCAAATTTTCACATTACTTGCTTGATTCTACAAAGCGTTATCAGACTACGGTAAAGTTGGGTGAAACAACTGCGACAGGTGATGTTGAAGGTGAAGTTTTACAGCAACGAGCAGTGCCGCAACTGACTGAAGAAACTATTGAGCAGGTATTAACAAAATTCCGTGGGGATATTCAGCAAGTTCCACCCATGTATTCAGCGCTAAAGCGAGAAGGTCGCCCTTTGTATGAACTTGCGCGTAAAGGAATTGAGATTGAGCGCGATGCACGTCCCGTTACGATTTATGAGCTACGATTAGTGAGTTTTACCGAAGATAGCTTAACTCTGGATGTGACTTGTTCAAAAGGAACTTATATCCGTGTGTTGGGGGCGGATATTGGTGAGGCTTTGGGCTGTGGCGGACATTTGACAAAATTACACCGTGTTCAAACAGGGCATTTTGAGATTAATCCAAACTATACCATTGAATATTTGGAAAGTTTGTCACTTGAACAACGGGATGCTTTATTGCTACCTGTCTATGCACCCGTTGAGCATTTCCCTCGTGTACAGCTTCCTGAGGGACGCGAGAAATATTTTGGTAATGGGCAAGAAAGTAATATTGATCACGAAGCGGCAGCGGAAGTGTTAGTGTTTAATGGTGATCGTTGTTTGGGCTTAGCTGAAATTACAGATAAAAAACGATTAGTGCCAAAACGTTTATTGAATTTATAAGGATATAACTCATGGAGTGGGAACTCATTCTGAGTTTAATCTTTTTTGCTTTTTGTGCTGGAACAATTGATGCAGCAGTAGGTGGCGGTGGACTTATACAAATCCCTGCCCTAATGGGGGCACTACCAAATACCTCACCTGCAACAATATTTGGTACCAATAAGCTTGCTTCAATTTGTGGTACAGCATCGGCGGCATTTTCTTTTGCTAGGCGGGTCAAATTAAACTGGAAACTTTTACTTGTGATTGCCATCTTTGCATTCATAAGTTCTTTCGCTGGAGCTGCTTGTGTCTCCATGATCCCCACTCATATTCTAAGACCTTTTGTATTGGTCATGCTGGTCGTGATTGCGATTTATACTTTTATGAAAAAGCAGTTTGGGCAAGTTCATGTGGATCAACGCATTACTCCTAAACTGCTGATCTTTGCAGCGGTCGGTAGTTTAGCAATTGGCTTTTATGATGGAATCTTTGGACCTGGAACAGGCAGCTTCTTTATTTTCTTTTTCATTCGATTTTTGCAAGTTGATTTCTTGCATGCTTCTGCACTATCCAAAATTGGCAATTTCATGACGAATCTGGCGGCATTAAGCTTCTTTATTCCAACAGGTCATGTGTTATTTGCATTGGGTTTAATGATGGCGCTAGCAAATATTGCTGGTTCATTAGAGGTGGATCAGGAAATTTGAACAACACTTATAAGTGATATTTTGCTCCCCAAATGATGTTATAAACATCAATATATGGAGTATTTTATGGCACGTAGACCAAGAAGAAATCATTCAAATGATTTTAAAGCTAAGGTAGCACTTGCTGCGATTAAAGCAGAAAAAACACTTGCTGAATTGAGTGCTGAATTTGATGTTCATCAAAACCAAATTATCGACTGGAAAAATCAATTAATTTCAGCTTCCTCGCAAGCTTTCGATCAATCAAAAGCTCCAACAGAACCACCCATCGATCTAAAAAAACTACATGCAAAAATTGGTGAGCAAGCATTAGAAATTGATTTTTTAGAAGGTGTGTTGAAGAAACTGGGCCGCTTCAACCACAAAAGTTAATCGACGACTCACTTCAGATTTCAGTATCTAAGCAAGCTAAGCTGCTGAAAGTCTCCCGTGGTTGTTATTATTATCGCCCAAAACCTGCGAGTGCATCAGATCTGAAGCTGATGCGGTGTATGGATGAATTACATATGCAATATCCTTTTGCAGGTAGCCGTATGATGCGTGATTTGTTGAATCGTCAAGGACATCATATAGGACGACGTCATACACGTACTTTAATGAAGAAAATGGGCATTAATGCGTTATATTGCAAACCAAATTTAAGCCAGGCTAATCAAGCTCACCGCAAATATCCATATCTGCTCAAAGGATTGGCTATTCAGCGCAGTAATCAAGTGTGGTCTACGGATATAACGTATATCCCTATGGCAAAAGGCTTTGTTTATTTATGTGCTGTGATTGATTGGCATAGCCGCAAGGTACTTGCGCATAGAGTATCGATTAGTATGGAGGTTACATTTTGCATAGAAACATTAAATGAAGCTATTGAAAAATATGGTCGACCTGAAATATTTAATACAGACCAAGGCAGTCAGTTTACCAGTGATGCATTTATTGATGTATTGAAATCAAATGGCATTCAAATCAGTATGGATGGTAAAGGTCGATGGGTTGATAATGTGATGGTTGAACGATTATGGCGGAGCGTTAAATATGAAGAGGTGTATCTCAAAGCCTACAGCAATGTTTTGGATGCGAAGAAGCAATTAAACGCATATTTTGAATTTTATAATTTGAAACGACCTCATTCGAGTCTGGACAAAATGACTCCAGATGAGTTTTACTATGACCAGCTACCACAACAAAATAAGGTAGCTTAACTAGAGCAGAGTATCACTTATAAATAAGCTTTTAGTTGTTCAAACATGTGGGACCACCTCTCATTGTTGGGTGTACGCCTTGCTTTAAAATATGGAAGCGGATTTATTCGGATATTGTTTTTAATTTTGGTGAGTATTTTGATTTGTCGATTGGGTTATCAAATGATAGTTACTGTTTGAACCAATAGATAAAGTTTCACAACAAAAACATACCTAAATAATGCTGTCTAAAAAATCAACACTTTCTAAGATGGATGTTTAGCCAAAAACCGCAGTAACAAGATGCTCACGATCTCGTACTGTGGTTGTTCGCCAATCTTAGAGGTAAAAATGAATATATTTGAAGCACTTCGAGAAAGCCATGAACAGCAACGTAATTTAGCGAATCAATTAATTACTACCAGTGGATCGAGTGAAGAGCGAAAAGAACTTTTTGATTTGCTCAAAAATGAATTATATGCTCACTCAGTTGCTGAAGATCGTTATTTGTATATTCCATTGATGTTTGATGATGTGGGTTTAGATATTACTCGGCATGCATTGGCTGAACATCATGAAATGGATGAATTGGTAGAAAAATTAGAAGAAACCGACATGAGTAATCCAAGTTGGTTAGCGACAGCAAAACAATTAAGTGAAAAGGTGCATCATCATTTAAAAGAAGAGGAACATAAGTTTTTCCAACAAGCAGGAAAAATTTTGGCAGATAGTGAAAAGGAAAAATTAGGTAAGAAATATCTAGCTGAATATAAAAAATATAAACGTTCAGATGCCTAATTTTTCGCTATTTTAATATTAAGGAGTGATCTTACTGTGGTTGTGATTTTTCACCACGTAAGGTCACTCCAATTGATGCGATCATGATACAAAGAAGAGCGATCCATTGAATCAAACTAATTTGCTCATGCAGTATTAAGAGTCCTGCTAATGCTGCCAAAGCAGGAGCAAGACTTGTTAGTGTCCCATAACTGAGTTTGCTTAAGCGTTTCAATGCCATCAAATCAAGCGCATAGGGAATGGCAGTGGCTAATACTGCAATCACTAGGGCTTTTCCCCAATATTGCGTGTCGATTAAGGCAAGCGTGTTGTTCCAAAGTCCGAATGGTAATAAGGTCAGTGCAGACAAACCAATCGCAATAGTAAGCGCATGCATCCCAATATTTTGCTGTACCACGCGATGCCCAAAATAAATATACAAGGCCCAAAAGAGTCCAGCACTTAAAGCGCAAGCAGCTCCAAAATAGGAGAAATTTTCCGAGTTCGCATCGTGCCAAGGAACCATTAATGCGATTCCTAAGATAGCAAAAACCACCCAAATATAATCACTGCGCTGTTTGATTGATAGTAATGCTAATCCTAAAGGACCAATGAATTCTAGACCTACAGCAATCCCTTGAGGCAGTTTGCCTAAAGATGTATAAAACAGAATATTCATACAACCTAAGGATGCACTATAAAGTAATAAATCACGCCATTTTAAATACTTTAGCTTAGATAATACTTTCCATGAGCGGAACATGATCGCAACCAAAATCGTTGCAAAACAGAGTCGTAGAATCGTGACAGTCAGTGGATCAAGTGTTGCAATAAGTTGTTTGGCAAATGAAGCGCTGATTTGATAAGACACCATGGAAAGAACCATGTACAGCACCGCGACCAACTGGATATTTTTCATGGAAGATCTACAAAAGCAAAGTAAAAAATACCTACAAGATAGGTGGTTTGATTATAAGATGAAGACAGTACATCGTGATGGAACGCTTTCATTTTATTTATTCACTTTTTGCTGTCGAGCATGTTGAGTGGTAAATGTACAACCGATCGATGCGATGATAATCGTGCCAAGCGCAAGCCATTGATTCCACAATAAAGTCTCACCCAGAAAAATAAATCCTGATAATGCAGCTACGGCAGGTTCAAGACTCATGAGTGTTCCAAAACTTAAAGGAGTTAGGCTTCTTAATGCGATCATTTCTAAAGTAAAGGGCAATGCACTTGCTAAGATTGCCAGTCCAATAAAATAGTAGATATTTGGCAATTCAATGACACGATCAAGCGCCCCTGAAAAGATGGCGAAAGGTAATAAACATAGCATGCCGATACTCATTCCCAAACAGACAGTATGATTGCCTGAAATGCCAGAAGGCTTCTGTCCCGCAATAATATAAAGTGCCCAACAGGCACCCGCACTGACAGCAAAAAAGACACCGACTAGATCCAATCCTTGCTGGGCTTGTTGTAGTGGGAAAAGTAGAATCAAGCCTAAAATGGCACATCCCACCCAAATGAAATCGTATTTTTGGCGAGCATGATAAAGTGCTACGCTCAAAGGTCCAATAAATTCAAAAGCAACAGCCAAGCCTAGAGGTAAGCGCTCCAGTGATAAATAAAAGAGGGCGTTCATTCCTGCTAGTGCCATACCGTAGCTGAGAATGGCTTTCCAACGAACAGCTTTAAAATTGATGGTCCAAATTTTAAAAATAATTGCCAAAATGATCGCACCAAAACATAGGCGCATTGCGGATACGGTCAATACTGGAAAAATTTGAAATAAAATTTTGGCTAAAGAACCGCTACCTTGTACACATAACATGGCGATCATTAAGAGGAGGAGAGCGTGCACAGGTGTTTTTAGCATTGGGACACTTATTATTAGAACAATTGGTTTAATATTCACATAATAATTCAATCACCAATAAAAAAGCCACAGCAAGTGCCGTGGCTTTTGAGTGAATTGTCTAAATTAGAACAATACACGTACTCGGATTGTACCTTCTACATTATGTAGAGTATCCAAAGCTTCTTGAGAAGCAGAAGCATCAACATCCATTACCAAGTAACCGATATCACCTTTAGTCATTAAAGATTGACCAGAGATATTGATTCCTTGTTCAGCGAACAATGTATTGATCTTAGACAATACACCAGGAACGTTTTTGTGGATGTGAAGTAAACGATGTTGACCATCAGAAAGTGGTAATGCGATTTCTGGGAAGTTCACCGCAGAAAGTGTCATACCTTTATCTGAATACGCAACGAATTTTTCAGCAACTTCTAAACCGATGTTTGCTTGCGCTTCCATCGTAGAACCACCCACGTGCGGTGTTAAAATCACGTTGTCTAAGCCGCGAAGTGGAGATTGGAATTCTTCACCATTTGCTTTTGGCTCTTTCGGGAATACGTCGACCGCTGCACCAGCAATGTGACCAGATTTAATCGCATCTGCCAAATCTTCAATGATGACACATGTACCACGTGCAGCATTGATGAAGATAGAACCAGGCTTCATTTTCGCAAATTGTTCTTTCTTGAAGAAGTTACGCGTAGAAGGAACATCAGGAACGTGTAAAGAAACCACATCAGCAGTTTCTAAAAGCTCATCCAAAGAACCGACTTGGCGTGCATTACCTAACGGTAATTTAGTTACCGCATCATAATAGCAAACTTTCATACCTAAGCTTTCAGCTAAAACTGAAAGTTGAGAGCCGATAGAACCGTAACCTACGATACCTAATGTTTTACCACGAGTTTCGTATGAACCAACAGCCGACTTGTTCCAACCACCTGCGTGCGTATCTTTTGATTTTTCAGGTACACGACGAAGTAATAAAATTGCTTCAGCAAGAACCAATTCTGCTACAGAACGCGTATTCGAATACGGTGCGTTGAAAACAGGAATACCACGAGACATTGCTGCTTTTAAATCAACTTGATTTGTACCAATACAGAAACAACCTACCGCAATCAATTTATTCGCTGCTTCAAAGATTTCTTCAGTCAATTGAGTACGCGAACGAATACCAATAAAGTGCGCATCTTTGATCGCTTCTTTCAAAGCTTCGCCTTCAAGCGCAGTTTTGTGGTAATCGATGTTGGTATAACCCGCAGCGTTTAATGTATCGATGGCATTTTGATGCACACCTTCAAGCAAAAGGAAACGGATTTTGTCTTTAGGTAGTGATAGATGTTGGCTCATTACGGCTCCGCTACAAAGGCCAAAATTTAGTTGCGGTATCATAGCATAGAGCTTTGTGTTATAGATATTTCGTTTAAAATTAGCTCAGCATAATTGTTGAGATTTTTTCAGTTTCGAATGAATTTTAGTTCATATACACATTTTGTTATGACGAGATGTTTATCCTGTGCTTTATCCCTCGCTTGCTTACATGTAAAATAAAGGAATACGAAGCTCGAACTCGTTGTGTAGACAGTTTGATAGTTCGCTAGCGTTTCTATATTTTGGATGTTTTGAATCCTTTGTTTTCAAGCCCTTGAAATACATTCAGGATCATCCAGAAGTCCTATATCTCTTTCTTACTAGGCCTGAAAACGATGAATGCTCCAGTCGCTTTAACACCCGAGTTATTGACCCTCTTAACGGCAATCGTGGGTGAAAACCGTATTAAAACTGATGCCGATAGCTTGGAAAATTGGGGACGAGATCATACTAAGCACTTTGATCCGAACCCATCAGTCATCGTTTTTCCATCAAGCACTGAACAAGTTCAAGAGATTGTAAAACTGGCGAACCGTTTTAAAGTGGCAATCACGCCATCAGGTGGTCGTACCGGTTTATCTGCTGGTGCGGTAGCGAACAATGGCGAGATCGTGATTAGCTTTGACAAGATGAATCAAATCTTGGAATTCTTGCCAGCGGATCGTATGGTTCGTGTTCAAGCAGGTGTTGTGACTGAGCAATTGCAAAATTATGCCGAACAACAAGGCATGTATTACCCAGTTGATTTTGCATCGACAGGTTCTAGTCAAATTGGTGGAAATATCGGAACCAATGCAGGCGGTATTAAAGTTATCAAATACGGCATGACACGTAACTGGGTGCTTGGTTTAACGGTTGTTACGGGTAAAGGTGACATTTTACGTTTAAACAAAGGCATGATTAAAAATGCGACAGGTTATGCCTTGCAGCATTTGTTCATCGGTGGTGAAGGTACATTAGGTTTAGTGACAGAAGCTGAAATTAAGCTTGAACGTCAACCACAAAACTTACAAGTAATGGTATTGGGTACGCCTGACTTTGAAGCGGTGATGCCTGTATTACATGCTTTCCAAAAAGAAATCGACTTAACCGCATTCGAATTCTTTGGTGAAGTGGCAATGCAAAAAGTGTTGGATCGTGGTCATGTACAACGTCCATTTGAAACAACTTGCCCATTCTATGTATTACTTGAATTTGAAGCGCCGTATGAGCCGATTATGGACAAAGCAATGCAGATTTTTGAGCATTGTATGGAACAAGGTTGGGTGATTGATGGCGTAATGAGCCAAAGCTTAGAACAAGCACAGAGTTTATGGCGTTTACGTGAAGATATTTCGGAATCGATTGCACCGTATATTCCTTATAAGAATGATATTTCAGTGTTAATTTCGCATGTCCCTGCGTTTATCTCAGAAATTGATGCGATCGTTTCACAAAACTATCCAGACTTTGAAATCTGCTGGTTCGGTCATATTGGTGACGGTAACTTGCACTTAAATATTTTAAAACCTGAAAACTTAACTAAAGACGAATTCTTTGCGAAGTGTCAGGTGGTGAATAAATATGTGTTTGAGACTGTGAAAAAATATGATGGTTCGATCTCTGCCGAACATGGTGTGGGAATGACTAAAAAGCCATATTTAGAATATTCACGTTCACCTGAAGAAATTGAATATATGAAAGCATTAAAATTGGCATTTGATCCGAATGGGATTATGAACCCAGGGAAATTATTTGATCTTTAATGCTTGAAATTTAGAAATTATTGTCGTAAAAAGCATCCGAAGAGGATGCTTTTTTATGAATTTAAAAAAAATACTAAAAACGCCATGGCTTAGTTCTACAGCAGTTATATTGACAGGTCTGTATTATGGGACGCTAGATATTTGGGGGGATGATTGGAAATGGATCTCGGAACATTCTAATATACATGCTTGTATTTATTCTATTTTAATGTTTTTAACTATAGTTTGTGTTATTGCTAAATGCTGCCTTGAGTATATTGATGATAAAGAAGAAGCAAGATTAGAGGCGATAAAACAAGATCGTGAAATGTTATTGAAAGAATTTTTATCTTTTATTAAAAATGTTGTTCATGCGAAGAGAACCCGTTTTTATGATCGCGTCACTAGACTCCAACTCAATAAAAAAATTAATTTTTTTGATGAAATCACTCATCCAAAAGATCAATTAAGATATATCATGGATCAAGTTGTCCATTTTATGAAGTTTTATGGTGTGCCAAGATCAAACATTGAAATGACTATAATAGGGGCAAATGATTGTAATAACTGGAAATATGAAGTTGAGTTAGATAGACAAAAAAACTATACAGATGCAAATATAATTATGAGTTCTACATCTTTAGCTAGAGTTGCTTTAGATAAAGGTGAAAGTATTTTTCTGAGTGATTTAAATGAAGGGATTCGTCAAAATATCTTTTCAACATCAGTTAGATCTGATAGTGTCAATAATGTAGGCTCAATCTATTGTAAGCCTGTTACAATAAAAATTCAGGGAAAAACTTACAAATATGTTTTTACTTTAGTATCATACGGAACCTATTTTTGCTCACCAAACGATCAAAATGAGGCAAACGAATTTGCAACATTATTGGATGAAATTGGTGATAGAGTGGAGTTAGAACTGTATTTACTAGCTATGAAACAGCACAAAAACAGTTGAAAGGGGAAATTTATGGAACCTAAGAAAATGAGAGTTATTGTTTCAACAGTACCATCGAATTCAAGTGAAACTTCTTCTAAAGTAGCGAAAGGTCATAAGCATGTCAGTTTCTTGGCGGGCTTTTTTCTTTCAGAAAGTAAGCGAGAAAAGAGTAACACTAAAGCAGGGCAGTGTGCTTAGTTTATATAACAGATATATTTTAAGAGAGCTTCTATGGCTCTCTTTTTTTATATTTTTTATGATATATTTCAATATCAAAACATGAAAGATCTAATGCTAAAATTAAAAGAAACTCTAACAATGAACATCCATCACGAAATTGAAAAACTCTTTCAACAGCGCCAAGACATTCCATTATTTTATATCGAAAGTGGCAGCCGTTTATGGGGCATGGCAAGTCCTGACAGTGACTATGATGTACGCGGTTTTCATTTACCGAGTAAAGAGCAATATTTTGATTATAAAAAGTACCGTGATCTAATCGAAATCATGGACGGTGATTTTGATTTCGTTTCTTATGATCTCGACAAAATGTTTGGCTTATTGGCAAAAAGTAACCCAACGGTTTTGGAATGGGTCAGAGCGCATGTTGTTTATTTTAATGCTTTTCCAGAATGGCAAAGCTTTCGCGATGGATTGCTTGAGCGAATCGACTATAGTGCGCTATATCACCACTACTTATCGCTGGCGAAAGGCGGTATGAAAGTGATGCAAACTGCGGATAATTTTACTTATAAGAAAGTATTTTATTCGATTCGTGGTTTGATGTCGGCAGAGTTAGCAACTCAAGAAGTCATGCCTGAATTATTGATTACCGATTTATTTGCACAAGTCTCTGAGCATGATCCATTACGTCATTGGGCAGAAGATTATTTGGAAATTAAAAAACAGAAGAAAGAAAAAGCCCAACTTCCTGAAGCGGAACAAGCCGCTATTCTGAATTTACTTGAAACTAAGATTGAGCAGTTGGCTGCTAAAGAGATGCAAAAAGCTGATCGTCGAGAGGGCTTAGAATGTTATTTAACAGAATATAGCCGACATTTGAAGCAGTATTATTATCAGTAAAATCATTTGCTTATATTTTTCTTTGTCTTGACGGAGTCGTATTGTGTTCTCATTCATATTCAAGATTAGCCTTCGGCTGGAGTTACTTTGGTTTTGCCCAAAGTAACCAAAGGCATTGTCATCTGCAAAACCTGTTCACTTCTTGTATTAATTAAAATTTATCGCAGAAACAGTATCTTCTTGAAATCACGCAGGTTGCAGATGACATTACCGAGTATCATATATTTTATGAGGATTTGATAAATAACCAATCTTTGTTCTAAATCCCATTTTCCAAAATACGCACTTTCACATCAGCCACATGCGCTTTGGTCGCTTCAAAATGCTTCAGCATATGTGCCGTTTGCATATGTGCTTCAAGGTGAGCGGTACTTTCCCATTGTTCTAACATCACAATGCTATTTTCATCTTGTGTTTGCATTTCAATTGCAGGTAAATGATCAATCAATGGCGCATAACCATGACAACCATCTTCTGCCAATACAGTTGGAATGATTTTTTGGAAAGCATCTAGTACTGCTTGGCGGTGTCCTGCACCTGCATGTGTCTGAATTTCTGCAATAATTGTCAACATAGCATTTCTCTCTTAATGGGCAGTCGCAAAAAGCTGATCTAAATGTGCTTTATAAGCTTCGACGTAGCTTGGGACATCAGGCATTTTGATTACATCATTCACGATAAATGTAGGTAATGATTCCATACCCAAGAATTGATTGGCTTTATGAAAAGGTAAATACACGCCATCTACACCCACACCGTGAAAGAATTGGTCAGGATCAGTGAGCGCTTCCATTGGTGCGTTCCATGTCAACGACAACATGTATTTTTTACCTTGAATCAAGCCACCTGAACCATACTTTTTAGAAGCATCAGAACGGCTACGTCCATCGCTTGCATAGAGGGAACCATGACCAATCGTAAATACATCATCAATATATTTTTTCATCGTCCATGGTGCGCCCATCCACCAACCTGGCATTTGATAGATCACTACATCTGCCCATAAATATTTTTCAATTTCGGCTTGGATGTCATAGTCACTGTCGGTACGTGTCACTTGTACTGTATGACCTAAAGCTTTTAAATATGATTCTGAAAAGTCAGTCAGGGTGTCATTCAATTCACCATTTGAGTGAGCGAATTGTTTCGCGCCATTAATAATTAAAATATTGCTCATAAAATTAAACTCAAAAATAGATTTCTAAAACTTGAGTGCATTTTAGATAATCTATTCATGAGTAAAAATGCGCAAATAAGCAAAATACTATTGATCAAAAATCAATAATTAGCTGTTTTGTTTTCTAGATTTATAGGCTTTACGAATAAACCAAACTGCAACAATTACAAGGAAAAATGCCCAGAATTGGATCAACCACAAAATAGTTTCTTTAAAATAAGAAAGCCCAATTTTGAATGCATCGGCTATCCGAGTCATTAAAGGTTCGCTATCGAGATGTGCAATACGATGAATGTTTAAATCTTGAGTTTTGCGAACTTGTGCTTGTTGAAAGTATTCGATGCGTATTGTGCTGTAAGTCAAACGATCTTTGACCTCAAGTTGAGTCAATTGTTGAAGTTGATTATTGACTGTATTAGATGTGCTAGGGCTTTGATTTGCTGTATTAAGTTTTTCTTCTAACAGTTTCAGTTCATATCGCTTAGCTTCATAGCTTTGATTATTAAAGTTGAGCATCAAAGGCAATAGACTATTCAAAAAGGCAGTAACTTGTTCATTTGGAACACGAATCGTAAGTTGTACGGTAGGGATGATTTTTTCATAAACATCTATATGACCATCGAGACGTTCGCGCTGCGAGCTATCACTAACCTGATAATTCACTTGTTTTTCTTCGATATAGCCATTTTGTTTGAGGAGTTGCTGTTCAAGTATAGCCGTCGTTTTTTGAACATCTTTGACTTCAAATTGTAGTTGAGCTGTTTTTACTAATTGTCGGCTTTGTTCTAGGGTGCTTTGTTGATCGCTGAGTAATTGCTCAGGATTTTTTGCAGTCTGACTTTGAGATGTATCTTGCGCTGCGGCAACACTTTCAGTGGCCATTGCAGCCTCACCTGCAGGCGCTTCTTCCTTTTTAGAACAAGCAATCACTGAACTGCTTATGATTAAAATTAGAGTTAACTTTTTTGCTAAATCTGACATGTGTGTATGCCTAAAAGTTTCTGATATTGATGTTATGGGGTTGTTTTATTTTGAGGATCACAATTGTTATCAAAGCATTGATAAATACAACAAATCTCTCATATGTCGCATACATTTTGTTATTCGACAGTTCATTTTTGCATAGTAGCATAAAAGAATAATGCAAATCGGAAGACTACAAAATGCATAAACTTTGGATCATTTTAGGATGTGCAATTTTTTTGACTGCATGTAATCAACCGATTGCTCAGTCACAACAACAAGCTGCTGTGCAAAAAAGTACAGCGATGCATGCGGTACTACTTGACCAACCCAATTTGTTTCATGATGAAACTAATCTCAAAATTGATCAGCAATTTAATAGTGCTGAAAATCCTACAGATGCTGAGATTACCGTAGAGCAAGCGCAGTTAGATGATTCGGTAGCGGCTATTCGCACTGAATATCAGTTAAAACGTGATCAAGAGACTTGGAAAGTGGTGAATAAAAAACAAAGCTATCAATGTGCTCGAGGAGGGAATACCAAGACTTTCCAGTTTGAGCTATGTCCTTAAATGGTGAGTTATCTTTTAAGGTCGTGTGAAAGTTGAGCAGAATTGTGGATAACTTTTTGGTTATTCACATATCCACACAATTGATTTGCTTTGCTTAAATTGCGGTCATTTTTAAAAAGTGCTAAAGTTGCGCTTGGTAATTTTTCCAATAGGTAAAACTTTTTACCAATCTCACGTAAATAAATTGTTTTCTTAATACACCTTGTGAATACGGTGTTTTCACACTTTTACATGCGCTCTCACTGCATGGAAATCAAAATTTAATTTAAATCAAAACCATAAAATGATGTGGTGCGGAATCTATTTTCTTTTTTTCAGAGAAATAGACGGCACACGAATTGGTTATTTTTGTGAATAAAACATGATGACGAATAATCAAAGCATGACGTTAAACCGTATAACGCTCATGTTTCCATTGGCTTTAGTGCTATTTGAGTTTTCAGTTTATATCGGTAATGATTTGATTCAGCCAGCGATGTTGGCGATCACAGAGCAATTTGCAGTCAGCGCAACTTGGGCACCATCTTCAATGTCATTTTACTTATTGGGTGGTGCTAGTGTCGCTTGGTTACTGGGACCACTTTCAGATCGGCTTGGACGTAAGAAAGTCTTATTGGTCGGTGTAGCTTTTTTTACGATTTGCTGTTTGTTGATTTTATTGACCCATAATATTCAACAATTCCTGACCTTGCGCTTCTTGCAGGGTATTGGTTTAAGTGTGATATCAGCCGTTGGATATGCGGCAATTCAAGAAACTTTTGAAGAGCGTGATGCCATTAAAGTCATGGCATTGATGGCAAATATTTCCTTGCTTGCGCCTTTGCTTGGACCTGTATTAGGCGCGTTCCTGATTGATTATGTGTCATGGCACTGGGGCTTTGTGGCGATTGCTTTTATTTCTTTTCTCAGTTGGTTCGGCTTAAATAAATTTATGCCAGCCTCGCAAGAAAGTCGTAAACAAGCGAAACAACCCTTTCGTTATATCTGGGATGATTTCAAACAAGTATTTAGTAATCGCCAGTTTTTAGGTTTAAGTGTTGCATTACCGATTGTAGGAATGCCACTGATGCTGTGGATTGCTTTGTCGCCGATTATTCTTGTAGATGAATTAAAGCTGAGTAGTGTGCAATATGGCTTGGCACAGTTTCCTGTGTTTTTTGGTTTGATTGCAGGCAATATCGTTCTGATCAAAATTATGGATCGTTATGCACTGGGTAAAACCATTTTAATGGGTTTGCCGATTATGCTAGTAGGTACTTTATTTTTGATGCTCGGTGTGATTTGGCAAATGTATTTAGTGCCATGTTTGCTGATCGGTATGACCTTAATTAGTTTTGGTGAAGGGATTAGCTTTTCAGTGATTTATCGTTTTGCATTGATGTCCTCTGACGTATCGAAAGGAACGGTCGCGGCTGCGGTTTCAATATTGATGATGGTGAGTTTCTTCTCAATTATTGAAGTGGTTCGTCTGCTATATACCTATTTTCATATTTGGGCATTTGTATTGACGAGTTTTGCCTTGATAGCTTTTTGGTTTGGCATACCTCGAATGGTACTTAAGCAATATATGCAAACAAGGCTGCAACAAGGCATTCATTAATTAGCGTTGAGCTAAACGCGCTACTTAATTTCTAGTTCAAGTAGTTTATTTTTTAACATCACCAATTCGGGCAGAGTCTCAAGCAATAGCGTTATTTGTTTTAACAATAGTTGCTGTTGTTCTGAGACTTGAGCTATTGAATTTAAACGATCAATTTCGCTAAACATCTCTTGGATGTGCTTTTCTGGAAGCGCTTGCCTTTCGATCAATGTTTGATTAAGCAATATTTCACTCTGGTCTAATAGCTTCAAAATATTTTGATCTTGAATTTGCACACGTTGATGACCCAGTGCTGAAACATAGCTCAACTGACTATGACTGTAGACCAAATAGCGAAATGCATAGTGAATGAGTTCTTGGTTTGGTTCAGGTTCTGTACTCAGACTAGAAATCATATTAGATAATTCAATCTGAGCATTATGGGCGGCACGACGAGCTTTTCGATACTCAAGATCGTTGGAGCGACCTTGATGATATTGCTGGACAACTGCATGCAAATAATTGAGCGTTGCTTGACTGCTTTTGCGGATATTTTCAGGAATATTTCGGAAATTCCAATCTGGCCATATGAAGTTAACCGCTAGCCATGCGATTGCACAGCCGATCAACGTGTCAATGATACGCGGCAAAATAATGCTGAAACCTGCGCCTTTTAAATTGAAAATTAACAACACCATTAGCGTTGCCATCACTGTTGCGAGTGCATATTTTTTCTGACGCAAATAGAAAAAATATACTCCGCAAATTACAGTAATAACCAATTGACCTTCGATGCTAGGTACAAAATAAAGAACGGGCACACCTAAAAGCACACCCAACAACGTGCCAATCGTTCTAAGTTTTAAGCGACTTTTAGTGGCAAAGTAAGTGATCTGACAAACGAACAAACTGGTCAATAAAATCCAATAGCCATTTTTTGCAAAAGGCATCAAGGACACGGCATAACCTACGGCAAACACAATAGCTAAGCGAATTGCATGACGAAATAAAGCAGACTGAGGACTTAGATGCTGTTTTAGTTTTAACAATAAATCCTGAAAGCCTTGAATATCCTCATCCAGTAAGTTGAGATGAGCTTGTTGATGTTGTGTTGATCTTATTTCGATGTTTTGTGGAAATTGCAGTTGAGCAAATTGTTCATGAATACTTTTTAAGTTATTCAGAATCAGTTCTAGGTTTTTAACTTCAAGATTATGTGGATGTTGAGCAATCCAGTCTTGCATGGATTCTTCCAATTGAGCAAGCGCAGCATCAGCGAGTGGGGTATTTTGATAAGTACTTTTATGTAGCAAAGCCTGACTCAGTTTTTTGCAGGCAGTTGCTTGTAGAAACATATTTTTTTGAATACGAAAAATTAAATCACTACGGCTAAAGTTCTGATGGATTTTTTCATAGTGCAAATAATTAGAGGTGACTTGCTCATGAATATCTTGCGCAAAATAATATAAGTTTAGCCAATAGATACTGCTGTTATTGATGCGTGAGGATTTAAGTCGAGAAAGTAAGGATTGTTTTGCTTGATTTAGACTATTCACCACCTGTGCATTTTTTTGTGAGAGTTCAAATAACAGTGTTTCAACATTATCGACATTATCTGGATCAAACAACTTGGCTTTGCTCTGTAGCAGCTCACCCATTTCTTTGAAAATCGTTGAAATCTTCTCCTGTAAGGGTAGGGTTGGTCGAATCATAAAAAATAAGATCGAGGTCAATCCGTACCACACAGCACCGATGACAAAATAACTCGGTTGTTGATACCAATTTGCATATTCTCCTAGACCAAACATGGTGTAAATCGAAAGGAGAATCGTACCAAATGAAATCGTCGCATAACGTTGACCTAAAGCCCCCATGAGAATCAGTGCTGCACTGGACAGGCTAAGGTAAACGATAAACCAAAATTTATAAGGTACTAGAAATTCTAAAATGGTGCTAACACTAAAGAACAGTACACAGACATAGACCAAATTGCGTAGCCGAATACTCAGACGATCATCGAAGTCTGTGAGGGCAGCCGCAATTGCGCCTAATGTAACAGGAACAATGAATTGACCTAGTCCCAATCCGTGCAACACCAATGTAGTGCCTGTCAACACAATCAAAATTTGTAGGCAATACAGTAGAATCGAGTTTGATCGGAATCGATTAAAAAGATGATAAAGACTATTCACGACTATATTCTGCTATGTGTTGATTCATTATCATATAGCCATATTGCGTAGCTAAAATGATGTGCTGATCAAGATATTGAGTCAATTTTTCAACCTATTTTTGTTGATTTTTCATTTAATAAAACTAAGCAAAATTCGTGCTCATCTTTTATTTATAGTCATCTTTATAGATAAATTAAGTGAATAAAATCCTAAATTGTGGATATCTTTTGAGATACCCACAATCTTTATTTGATCACACCACAAGCAATTCTTTCACCACCTCCACCAAGGGGTTTAGGTGTGTCAGAATAATTATCCCCACCTGCATGAATCATAATCGCACGTCCCTGAATATCGGAGAGCTTTAATCGAGGTGCGATAACGGCTTGGGTTGCAAAGCCTTTTTCATTGACAGTGAGTGCAGGTAAATCACCTAAATGACCATTTTCTGGCGTACCGTGATGGGCAATATTGTCAGGATTGTAATGACCGCCCGCTGCCAGTGCTGCACCCATTTTTCCATCTTTCATTGCAGCTTCACATGACGGCTTCTCGTGAATATGAAAACCATGTTCACCCGATGGAAGTTTCCACAATGCAGGGGTGATGATCAGACCATTTGGACTTTCTTGGAAGGATACTGTACCAATCGAAGCACCTATACCATCGGCGCTAACCAGATAGATCGGGATTAAATATTTATGGTCGGAGCTAGTGGGCTGTTTCTGAATTTTTGCGGCATTATTGTCTAAGGGAGTTGATGAGCATGCGCTGATACTCATCATGATTGCACTAAAAACTGCATACCGTTTTAAGGTTGAAAGCATTGCGAATTATCCTTATCTATTTTGTCTTTATTTGATTGATTCAAACAAAGTCTGGGATAACGCGCAAGCTAGATTCTGTATGACAAGATAAATGGTCAAAATTGCATTTAGGATTTGGTTTCTGGTGGTGCTTCGATCGCAGCAATAGGTTCTTGAATATTTTCATGTAGCCATTCACGCCAAATCGCTAATAAGATTGCCAAAATCACAGGACCAATAAATAAGCCGACCAATCCAAAGCTAGCAATACCACCCAATACGCCAAACATGATTAAGATGAATGGGATTTTTGTTGCCCCTGAAATCACGAGTGGTCGAATCACATTATCTGAGCTGCTGACGACTAATAAGCCCCACACCACAACCCCAATTGCTTCAACTGTTTGACCTTGAGCAAATAACCATAAACCGACGCTGAGATACGAAATTGGAGTTCCAAAAGGAATTAATGCCAAGATAAATGTCACCATAGTCAACAACATTGGGTTGGGTACATCAGCTACAAAATAGCTTAGACCTGCCAAAATTGCTTGAGCTACAGCAGTTAAACCTACACCGTAAACGACTGCACGTGTTGTTTCAGAAATCGTTTCAAGATAATGATGCACACGAGGACCAATCACCATTTCAAGTGCGCGACTCACTTGTGACAGAATCAGCTGACCATCCCGATAAAAGAAGAACAAGGTCATAATGGCAAACGTAAGTTTGACGAGGTTACGACTAATCTCGCTCAAGACAAAACGACCGTAGCTGAGATGACCTTGAATCCATTCAGCGACATTTTTGGTAATACTATTCGGATCAGCACTTAATTCATTGACTGTACGACTGATGTCTTTGCCAATGATAGGGAGGTTACGAATAAAATCTGGGACTTGAATGTGTCCTGAAAATAATTGTTTTTGTAGATTAAAATATAAATTGCGACCTTCGAGTTGCAGCATGAAAATCGCAAAAATAAATGGGATACCAATCACTAAAATTACAAGTGTAATCATAATAGTAGCGTTCAGTGTAGGGCGGTTCTCACCAAAAAAACGACGTTGTACCCATAAATAAACGGGCCATGTCATATAGGCGATAATAGCCGCCCAAAGAACAGGGACAATAAAGTATTTAAGAATACTAAAGCCCAAAAACAATAAAACAAAAAACAATCCAAACAGCAAAACGCGTTGTAGTGTTGGAGCGTATTGTTGCACCATGGTTTTCTCTAGTGCCAAAAGATAATTGAAACCATATTAACTGAAAAACACCCTGAGTGAAATTTTCACTATAGGATTTCAGCATTAAAGATCAAAAGATTAGCTTTAGATACAGTGCTTAGAACCATTCGCTCGGGTCATCGACCAATTGGTTTAAAACAGGTTGCCATTGATGTTGGATGCTGACAAAGTTTTTTTGTGGCTTATCAAAAACACTTAAACCCTGCATGGCTAATGTTCCATAGGCACTTCTTTCTGATATCCATGCCACAGGTTCTTGTTCAATCTTGTTAAAGAAATCTTGGATATCTTTAGAGCTCGCGCTATTCGGTTTGACTCGATTTGCGACCAATAAGATTTGTACTTTTCCCTTGCGAATACGTTTAATCTCGTGAAGATGCTTGAGAAAACGGCGTGTACTATCAATATCGAAAAATGAAGGTTGTAATGGTGTCACAATCGCATGTGCTTCGCTCACCAATTGTTCAGCATGTTCACCAGATAAAGCGCCAGGCGCATCAATAATTAAATAATCGAGATTTTTGGGAGCTTCGCCGATTGATTTCTCATGTCGCCAATCGAGACTTTGAATATTAGTGACAGAGTCGGGGCGTTGTTTGAGCCATTGTAAGGATGATTTTTGATTATCTGCATCTGCGAGAGCGACTTTATAACCTTTTTGTGAGAGCGCAGTGGCGAGCGTAATCGCCGTCATTGTTTTACCACAGCCGCCTTTTTGATTTGCGATTAATATTGTCTTCATGAAATTAGATTTTTTAACGTGTGTTTTGTATTCCACTATACCTTAGCATCTTTTTGAACAGAGTGTGCTACACATGACAAAAGTTTAATGTTGCAGTTAAATAGCAGCGTTATTGAAAAAGGAATGACTTATGTCGGTTTGGCTTGCGATGTTGATTGGTGGCTGTATAGGGGTTGTGATTACCACCCTCATTTTATCAAATAGCCGCAATGGTCGTATTCAAGCTGAATATGAGAAATATATTGCTGAATTGGAACTAGAGCATAAACAGGCATTGTTAGATGCTCAAAAGCGTAGTGTGAATACCAGTCGTGCAGTCTTAAAAGGAAAAATGGCTGAGCAATTTGCCCCGATCTTACCTGAGTTTCAATATTTACCTAGTGATGCCAAATTTCTTGGTGATCCTGTCGATTATGTGGTGTTTGATGGCTATACCGATTTTCGTGACGGTGATGGTGATGCAGAAGATATTGAAGTGATTTTATTAGATATCAAAAGTGGTGGTGCGCGCTTGAGCAAAGGACAACAGGCGATTGCTCAAGCTGTTCGAGAAGGTCGAGTCCGTTTTGAAACTTTACGGATCGACTTTGATGATTAGCTCAAGGATTCAACAAAATCTTTTGCACTCGTGCAAGTAGCATCTTTTGTGCGATCGCAGGAATCCCCTCAGCATCAAAATATTGCTTTTCAATAAATTTGAATTTTGCTTGCGCTAGGCTCCGTTCGATATCCCGATTTAAATGGCAACCATCTCCAATGCGCTTCTGAATCGGAGTCAGTAAGGTTTGTAAAGATTGCATTTTTACCGATTCTGGATGTTTGACATGCTCAACGAGATGAAATGTTCCTGTAGGTTTAAGCACGCGATAGATTTCAGCTAATGCCTGTTCCAGTTTTGGGATACTACACAGGGTCCATGTCGAAATAATATGGTCTAGCGATGCATCAGCAAATGGTAGTTTCTCAGCACTGGATTGGACGTGTTTCACGTGGAAAGGTGCATTCTGAACACGCTCAATCGCCAAATGATAAATATCTGGATTCGGCTCAAGCGCATACAGGGTATCTATATTGCCATAAAATGGAATGTTGAGACCTGTACCAAACCCAATTTCGAGAATTTCACCTTCGATCGGAATGAGTAATTCGCGTCGTTTATCCATCAAACTGCCCGTTTGCATGACTTGATTGAGTAAATGCGGAAAGATTCGGCGTTGATAAAATTGATAAATCATAGAGAATCCATTCGTAGATTTAATGGGGGGCTGTCGCAGCTAGATGTGAAATGTCAACAGACCCTAAACACTGCACAAAAATATGACTAAAGATTATTTGATTGTTACCAAAAAAAGCAACTTTTCTCATGGTCTAAGCATACTATGAAAGCTCAAACGAGTTTATTTGCTATCAGTCATATTTTTGAGGAAGTAAAAGCCATGAAAAAGCGTCTATGGATGAGTTTATGCATGGTGGCTGCACTGGGTCAGGCACATGCTTCTGCCAGTGGAGTGGAATACAATATTGCGAAAGGTTTATCCCCTCAAGTGAAAGACCAATCGATTTCGGTATTGCAGCCTTTCTACGGTAATTTTCGTATTTTAGGATCTAAAGTTTATCAAGATGATGAGCAAGCCAAGTTTTCACCGATTGATTATGCTGTCAGTTGGGGATTGTTCGCGCATCCTGAAATCGCACGTAATATTTCAGTCAGTCAATATGACCGCTATTTGAATTGGAAAATGGACAAACTTCCCGTGCCTGCGGATCAAGCCATGCAAATGGTATCGAACATGCACATCATTCCTGCCAATCCTGAAATTGCCAAACAGATTAAACAAGTGAAACGTGGTGATTTGGTCCAGTTAAAAGGTGAACTGGTTGAAGTTCGTGATAAAGACTTAGTATGGAAGTCTTCGCTATCACCTACAGATATTGGCGATGGGGCATGTGAGTTATTTCGAGTGAATTCGATTCAATGGATTGAAAAGCAGAAAATCTAATTCAAATTAATCCAAGAAAACGAGGGGAATAACCCTCGTTTTTTATTTAATTGCTTTTATTTTCTGTAGCTTGAGCACTTCTCCAATGATGGAGTTGACTTTGTGCATGTAAATATTCATTTAACTGATTAACTTGCTGATTGGTGTCTGTTGTATTTTGTAGCGCCTTTGCTTGGCTTTCCCAATAATCATATAACAAACCTTGAATATAGCGTCCTTGTTGAGTTTTTAGATCTAAATCTTTAAGCATTGTGAGTGCAGAGTTCACATTGTCTTTTTGGCGTTGTGCTTCAAACTCTGGTGTCAACGTATTTTCTTGCTTCATTTTGGCAAGTTCGATTTCCATGCTATCAGTCATCTCAGTAAAGCGACGATCATAGTCATCCAACACAGCTATATCATGTGCATCATCTGCGGTCGTAGGAAATTGCTTGATCGGTGTCTGATTCAATTGACCAATCGCATCTTGACTAGAGCTAGTTTGATTTTCAGTTGTTGCTGTAGGTTCTTTGTCTTTGTTACAGCCTGTGAGAAAAAGGACTGAACTAAACAATGCTGCAAGGACATAAGTGGTTTTAACGGTTGGCATGGACATATTCATCCCTGATTAATTTGATATTTTCTGAAAGTGATAGGCATAGGTGATATAAGGGAAATCTATCTGATCTTGCGGAGATCGTCCCGTAAAATCAAATACAATTTGTTCAAATTTCGCTTTGAACTGTTGTTGTTCAGGATAGGGCATCGCTGCAATAAAACTGGTGGACAATAAGCGTTTGCTGACTACCTGTTCTACCGTACCAGAATGTATCAGTTGAAAGGTCTGCAAACTATTTAATTTGAATAAATCCTGATCATCGAAAACTTCTTTCCAGCGACCACTATGATAACGTGGAGTATCTCCTTCAAAAGGCGCTATTTCATCTGCTAAAGCTTGAACCCAATCAACATTGATGTCTCTTTGATTCCAAATTAATCCTAGATGACCTGATGGTTTGAGGACTCGATGGATATCAGAAAGGCTGAGTTGATTTGCAAACCAATGAAATGATTGCGCACAAATAACACGATCAATAGAAGCATTTTTGAAGGGGAGTGACTCTGCTGATGATTGAAAGCACTCAATATCAGGGTAGCTTTGTTGGAGCTGCTTTAACATCTCATTTATAGGCTCAACAGCCAGCACTTTGGCACCTGTTTGAATCAGGTATGGTAAGAATTTGCCAGTCCCAGAACCTAGGTCTATAACAGTTGAACTTTCACCTATTTTTAGACGATCTTGCAGCCAAACCACTATTTCTTGTGGATAATTGGGACGAACCTGTTGGTAAAGTTCAGCACCTGAACTGAAGCCTTTTTGCGCCGAAGGATGCAGGGATTGTGTCATTTTTTGCGCTTTTTAATCTGTTCTATTTCTATAAAATAAGATACTCCGCAATTTGGGTTTGGCAAAGTCATGATTTGGTGACTTTTTGATACCAACCTAGGATCAACTTTTCAGTGTGAGCATGGATAAGCAAATAATATTTGAAGATGAACATATTCGCGTTATTTTTTTGAAAGGTTCAAGCGACACATTAGTGGTTTCTTTTGGCGATTTGATTAGTCGAGCCAAAGGAATGTCCATCAATGCTGAAAAATCATTAATTAAATATGAATACAATGTCATCGGCATAATGCCGAAATTAAAAACATGGTTTCCTAAAACTAGCATGTTGCAGATGCAACAACAGATTCAGCCGATTCTTGAACAGTTTGAAAAGCGAGTGGGCTATGGCGGTTCAATGGGTGGCTATGCCGCAATAAAATACTCAAACTTGTTGAATATGCAAAAAATTGTGGCATTTGTACCACAATTTTCGATTGATCCAGAAGTTGTTGAAGATCGTCGTTATGCAGAATTTTTTGATGCATCTATTCATCAAAATATGCAGATTCAGGCGGATGAGGTCGACGCATCTCGGGAGTATATTCTTGTCTATGATCCCTATTTTGCTGAAGATAAAGAGCATTTCTTAAAAATAAAACCTTTGTTGCCACAGATGTATGTTATTCATTTGCCCTTTACAGCACATGAAGCACTTTCTGTATTGGCAAGCTCGCAACTGTTACATGATTTTGTAGAAAAGCCGTTTGAGCTGACGTATTTTTATCGCCGTGTGCGTGAAGTGAAAAAACAAAGTAAGTTCTACTATCGTCATGTTTTGGATGCTGCCTTATCGAAGCATCAACAAGGATTGTTAAAGATTTTAGAAAACAATGACTTTGCACTTGATGAACGATATTTTGATGCTGTAATGAAACAAAAACTCGTTCAACAGTTGTTTAAATTGCGACAGGGAACTGAGCAGAATTTACATAAATTAGGTGCGCATGCACATTTTGTTCAAAAAATTCAAACAGCAGCTGCCAACGTCTGTACCCCACAAAACCAATTCTTGGTTTTTAACTTGGTTAGTTTAAAACTTGAAAGCTATAGTGCAGAGCATATTCAGGAAAATTCACAATACCTTGTGCCTTTGCACTTAAAGCCGAATGCGCTAGTTGAGTTAAATTTAAACGATGAATATTATTTCTTGACCATGAATGATCGGGGGATTTATAAACTGATCAAGTTCGGTGATGCTTTACCTCTAGATCAATCACCACTGATATTTAAACAATATCCAGATTTTTATAATCTTAGTTATAAGCAACTGACTTTAAGTTGTGAAGATGATGGTCTGACGCATTTTATTGAGAGTCATTCTGCTGAGCAGAGTCGATTACAACTCTGTTAAACAAAAAAAGCCCTTACATTGCTAAGGGCTTTTATTTATTAGATGGGTATTAAGTAATTAATTAATGCCGACTTTAGCATTGGTGTTTACATTGGCATTTACACCTAAAACTTTTACACCCACGTTAGTGCCTGCTTGCAGATTTTTCTTATCTGCATTTAAGCCTGTTTTGGCATCTACCGCTGCTGTTTTATTATTAAGCTGCGCTTTTGCATTGGTTTGAGCTTCTAAGCTTAGCGCCTTAGAAGCTGCTTGCTTGTCCGCAATACGTTTTTTCACATCCGCCGTTTTGTCAGCAGCAAATGTTCGACCATCTACGGCTTTCTCTACAGCATAATCTTTCGTATTTTTCACGGCAGTACCCGTAGTATGAATCACTTTTGATCCTATATTTGCAGCAGTACCGACAGTTTTCTGAGATGCATTCACACCTGTGTTGACGGCCGCATGACCAACATGTTGTGCTGCATGACCAACGCCTTGTGCTGTGTTAGCAACTGCACCTGTAATGCCTTTTACCAATCCACCAGATTGAACATTCACTTGAGCAGATCCATTCGCATTTACCCCTACATTTTGTGCAAAAACAGAAGCAGAAGCGAGAATAGTTGTTGTCACGATAGCTGTTTTGATCATTTTCTTCATTGCGATTTCCTTTAAAGATGTGCCATGTTGGGGCACTTCATGAACGCAAATGAATCATATCGAGCAAATGAGAGAAAGCTATGGATTTCAGCAAAACTTTACAACTAGATTACAGCTTAAAAACACTTTGGATAGAAATTGTGGAGATGGCAAACTTAGCCACATTGGTCCAAAACGGTTTGGTTAAAGTAGCTTTTTAACTTGTCAAAGTTATGTTTTACCTCAGGTTTCTGAATGTCAAATACTGTGGTTTTTCGGGTTTTCTGATCTAATACAGGTTTTTCAGTGGTCGCATTGAATAAACGATTCGGCACATATTGATAGGTCTCAGAAAAAGCCCGACTTAACTGATTGCCTTTAAATTCCCATGATTCCGTACTCTGCCCACCATCAAAATAACCTGTAAACTGGATCATACAATGATTCTTGTATTTATTTAAGGATGCGGCATTGGTCTTGGTATCGGGTAGGGCATCAATGTTCTGAACCAGTTGCAGTTGTTGTAAAGGCTGCTCGGCTTGAGAAGAGAGCGTTGAACACGCGGTAAAGCCAATACTACTGACTAAACAAAGCAAAATGGTTTTAAAAGGCATAACTGTCATTGTTTCATTCATTCCTATAAATTTTGTTCAATCGTATTAATTTGATGAGGGTTGGCTCAGTTCAGCACGTTCAATAGGAATATTTCCATCATTGGTTCCAATCACGGCATCTTTGGTGTCTTGCCATTTTTTAGCAGTATATTGTTTGGCTTTTTCGGTTTGTTCCTGAACAATGACGGATTGTTCAGCCGTGTATTCTTTTGTGGTTTTCCACTTTTCACTCATTTTTTGTGAGGTGTTTTCCGATGCACCTTGGATGGATTCACCTAGGTTTTGTAGCCCTTTACCTGTTTTATACAGCAATACTCGACCAAGGCTCGGGTTGTCACCATAAGGGAGTGTTTTTTCAGCCGTAGTCGTGTTTGCATTTGTGGCTGTTGTATTTTCGGTTGCCCAGAGAGAAGACGATGCGATCAGTGTAGTCGCTAAACACAGAGCAGATATTTTTTTCATCATCTTTTATCCTTTTGGCAATAATGTTGCAATTCAAGTTTTATAGCTTATCGCCAAGTTCAAGAAAAGAATGTAGGTGATATGAAATTGATAATGTTCGTAACGTTAATTAAAAAGAGACTATCTATATGATAAGAGCACAATTACTAGTTTGGAATTAATCATAAAAACTGTATCAATACGGGAGTAGTTTTTTGATTTAGATGTCCAATATTTAATAAAGCTAAGGCCTCTTTCATCTAATTTTTAATTTATATACAGCTTACTAATTGATTTGGAAAGAATCCACGGACTTTTTTAAATTCAGATTGTACTTCTTGTGCATGAGGATTTAATTTTTGATTTGAATGGACATATTCTAAAAACTGGCCTTGATTCTCGGGGAGCATGGCTAAGCCACCATCAGTGTAATTATATTCTGTCCGCTGAGCTTGTTTTAGTCCTGATGCATTAAAATGCCAAAGGTAAATAATTTTTCCAGTCTCACCATAAAGTGTGATCGATATTGTACAGATATTCTTTTTCCGTTTGAGTATAGCAATGCTTCCTTCGGGAGCATCGTAACCATTGGGGTAATTTACTGCAGCAAGAGTATGTGATTGCTTTGATAGAGCTAAACAGGTGGTAGGATAGATTATGAGTGAGAACATCATAGCGCAAATTTTTGTTTGCATCATTAATAACCACCTAACTAAATAAACCCCGCTATTGTATAGCGGGGTTTATTTGAAAGATCAAGAACTATAAATACTTAACCCTGCAGCACACTTACATCCGCAATTGCCGTGAACAAATCACGCAACTGAGCCAATAAACGTAAACGGTTGGCTTTTAATTCAGCATCATCAGCCATGACCATCACGCCTTCAAAGAAGGCATCAATTGGCGCACGAAGTGCGGCCAGCTTAGACAACGCTTCAGTATAGTTACGTGCAGCAAGTAAAGGCTGAACTACTGGTGTCAATGTTTGAAGTTCTGCATAAAGCGCTTTTTCAGCAGCTTCAACGAGATTCGCTTCAACCACAGCACCTTCAGGTGTTGCTTCTTTCGCAAGAATATTGGCAACACGCTTATTAGCCGCAGCTAATGCAGCCGCTTCTGGTAAAGTACGGAAATGATTGACCGCAGTCACACGCTTATCAAAATCAAGAGGAGATTTTGGAGCAAGTGCTTGAACCGCTTGAATCACATCAACTGCTACGCCTTGGTCTTCATACTTAGCACGGTAACGACCTTCAAGGAACGCAACGGCATCCGCACGCGTCTTGTCATGATCTTTAACCACGTCACCATAACCTTGAAGCGCAAAGTTAACTAGTTCTTCAATCGTGACATCGAGTTCATTTTCAATGATCAAACGTAAGATACCGATTGCAGAACGACGTAATGCAAATGGGTCTTTAGAACCTGTTGGCGCTTGACCAATACCAAAAATACCAACCAGCGTGTCTAAACGATCTGCAAGCGCAATCGTTCTGCCTGTCTTGGTTTGTGGTAATACGTCACCCGCAAACTTAGGTAAGTATTGCTCACCTAAAGCTTCAGCAACTTCATGATTCTCACCCTCAAGGCGAGCATAATAAGTTCCTGCAATCCCTTGAAGTTCTGGGAATTCACCCACAAGTTCAGAGGTTAAGTCACATTTCGCCAGTAAAGCTGCTTTCTCAGCATCAGCAACATTTGCCCCCGTAATTGGAGACAATGCCACCGCTAATTTAGCAATACGTTCTGATTTATTCCAAAGCGTACCCAATTGTGCTTGGAATACCATATTTGCGAGTTTTTCTTTACGAGATGCAAGCGGTTGCTTTTGATCTTGTAGGAAGAAGAATTCTGCATCCGACAAACGAGGGCGTACAACTTTTTCATTGCCTTCAATAATTTGAATCGGATCTTTCGACTCAATATTTGAAATAGTAATGAAGTAAGGCTGTAATTTACCTTCAGCATTGATCAAACAGAAATACTTTTGGTTGTCCTGCATGGTTGTAATCAATGCTTCTTGAGGAACAGCTAAATAACGCTCTTCAAAAGTTGCACGTAATGCAACAGGCCATTCAACCAAGCTGGTGACTTCATCAAGTAAGTCTGCTGGGACAATCGCAGTTGCATTAACTTCATCAGCTAACTTTTTCACTTGATCTTGAATGGTTGCTTGACGCTTTTCAAAGTTCGCAACAACGTAAGCTTTTTCTAAAGCAGCAAGGTAGTCATTTGCATGCGCCAAAGTCACGGCTTCAGGTGCATGGAAACGGTGACCATAAGTCACATTACCTGCTTTATGATCTTGAATGGTTGCTTCAACCACTTGATCATCTTTCAGCAATACCACCCATTTTACTGGACGCACGAATTCAGTACGACTTGCAGCAGAACGCATACGTTTTGCGATTGGTAAGTTGTCTAATGCAGTTTGTAAAATTTGTGGCAGTAAAGCATCAAGGCTTTGACCTTTCACATCTTTCAAAAAGCAAACTTTTTCAACTTTGCCTGCTTGGAACGTCGAAAGCTGATCAACCGTGATGCCTTGACCACGCATAAAGCCTTCAAGTGCTTTAGTTGGTTTGCCTTCTGCATCATAAGCGGCTTGAACAGCAGGGCCGTCAAAACGTTTTTGTGTGTCTGCTTGAGCAGCATCAATATCAACAATTTTGAGCGCTAAACGACGTGGTGCAGCATAAGCTTCGATCGCAGCAAAATTTAAGCCTGCATCTTTTAAGCCTTTTTCCGTTTCAGCTTTTAAGGCATCACGTAAAGTTTTTAAGCTTTTTGGTGGAAGTTCTTCACAGCCAAGTTCGAATAAAACAGTATGCTTTGTCATTATTTATTCTCCTTCGCTTTTTCAGCTTGGGCTGCTTCTGCTTCAACTTGTGCTTTTAACTGTGCTAATACTTCATCACGTAAATGTGGTTCTGCCATTGGGAAACCGAGTTTCGCGCGCGCAGCCACATAACTTTGAGCGATTGAACGCGCTAAGGTACGAACACGTAAAATATAACGTTGACGCTCAGTCACGGAAATCGCACCACGCGCATCTAATAAGTTAAAGCTATGCGATGCTTTAATCACTTGCTCATAAGCAGGAAGTGGAAGTTCAGCATCCATTAAACGAGCTGCTTCAGCTTCATAGAAATCGAATAATTCAAATAATTTATCGACTGGCGCATATTCGAAGTTATAGGTCGATTGTTCCACTTCATTTTGATGGAATACATCACCGTAAGTGACTGTACCGAATTGACCTTTGGTCCAAACAAGATCGTAAACTGAGTCTACACCTTGAAGGTACATTGCAAGACGTTCTAAACCGTATGTGATTTCACCAGTAACAGGGTAGCATTCAACACCACCGACTTGCTGGAAGTAAGTGAACTGAGTCACTTCCATACCATTTAACCAAACTTCCCAACCTAAGCCCCAAGCGCCTAGTGTTGGAGATTCCCAGTTGTCTTCTACGAAGCGAATATCGTGGGTCAGTGTATCGATGCCGATCGCTTTTAACGAATCAAGATAAAGCTGTTGGATATTGTCTGGGTTTGGCTTAAGTACCACTTGGAACTGATAATAGTGTTGTAAGCGGTTTGGGTTCTCACCATAACGACCATCTTTCGGGCGGCGTGAAGGTTGAACATAAGCCGCGTTCCAAGTTTCTGGACCTAATGCGCGTAAGAAAGTTGCAGTGTGGAATGTCCCTGCACCCATTTCCATATCATATGGTTGTAATACGACGCAGCCTTGCTCCGCCCAATAGTTTTGTAGGGCAAGAATTAAGCCCTGAAATGTATCAATATGCGATATAGCACGACTCATGGTGCATCCACTGGAATCAAACAAAAATTGTGGTTAAGTATAAGGATTTTCGGGTGCAGTGCAAAGGATTCAAGCGTTTCAGCGACAAGTTCTGATAATAAATTATTTAAACGCTTTTGTTTAATTTTCGAGTTAATTCAAAACGGACCCAATAGCCGACATATTTTCCCAGTTGGCAAAGTTCTGAATGGAAGACCATTCACATAAACGTCACCTCATGACGCATAACATCTTTACCAATCTTAATTTTCAAATCATGAAATGTTAGCTTTGAAATGATGTTGTCACTGAGGTGTTTGCTATGTCTGATCGCATTCGTGAAAAATTACAAATTCTTGCGGACGCAGCTAAATATGATGTGTCCTGTTCCTCTAGTGGTAGTGACCGTAAAAATAAAGACAAAGGTTTAGGTGATGCCAGTCGGGCAGGGATTTGCCATAGCTATACCGAAGATGGGCGCTGTGTTTCATTGCTGAAAATCTTGTTCAGTAATGTCTGTATTTTTGATTGTGCTTATTGTGTGTCACGCCGTTCTAATGATGTCAAACGTGCTGCATTTACCGTACAAGAAGTGGTTGATCTGACCATTAATTTTTATCGTCGTAATTATATAGAGGGATTATTCCTTAGCTCAGGTATTTTTAAATCCGCAGACTATACGATGGAGCGGATGCTTCAAGTGGTGAAAAAACTACGTCTAGAGGAAAATTTTAATGGCTATATTCATCTCAAAACTATTCCTGGAGCATCGCCTGAGCTGATTCATGAAGCAGGACTTTATGCTGACCGTATGAGCATCAATTTAGAAATGCCAACTGAGATCGGATTAAAAGCGTTTGCTCCTGAAAAATCCCATCAAGAAGTACAAAAAGACTTAGGCTTAGTGCGTGATCGACTAATTCAACTCAAAGATGAACGTCAAATTATTAAGCATGTTCCAAAATATGTACCCGCAGGGCAGACCACGCAAATGGTGGTTGGTGCGCATCAAGAAACCGATCAAGATGTGTTGGTAATGGCAGATCGACATTACAAGGAGTTTAAACTGAAACGGGTGTATTTCTCAGGTTATATTCCAATCAACACAGAAAATAATTATCTTCCTGCTGTCGGTTCAGCACCACCTTTGTTGCGTGAAAATCGTCTTTATCAAAGTGATTGGTTGATGCGTTTTTATGGTTTTGAAGTCAATGAAATCGTCAATGAAAAATACCCACATCTTGATTTAGATGTAGACCCCAAACTGAGTTGGGCGTTGCGTCATCCTGAGCAGTTTCCAGTGGATTTAAATCGTGCTGACTATCGCATGATCCTTCGTGTACCAGGCATCGGAGTGAAGTCAGCTAAGAAAATCGTGCAAGCGCGTCGTTTTGGCAAGATACATACTGATTTATTGAAACAACTCGGTGTGGCATATTCACGTGCCCAGTTTTTTATTCGTTGTGAAGACAGTCCAAGGTTTCAAAAGGAACTTTCTACGACTGATATTCGTCAGCAAATATTAACGCAGGGTTCATCCAAGTACGTCAAACAACTGTCACCTCAGTTGAGTTTAGGATTCTAAACATGCTCAGTGATGGTGTGGTTTATTACTATTTTGATGGCTCTATGGTCGGTTTACTCAACTGCGTATTTCGTGCTTTTCAATTTAAAGAATTCCACGTGCAATTGTGTTTAAACCAAGGCGCACAGCATGGTTTATTTGCCACGGTAGTTGAAATTCCAAATCACGAGCAACATGCAGCACGTGTTTGGTCAGCCTTAAAGCAGAAATTGTCGCATTCATCTTTGAGACAATTTTATTTTGCCTATTTATCTGAATCTTTGGATGCCTATCAGCATTTATTTAATTACTGTATCTATGTCTTTCGACATCAACATTCAGTTGAGAAGAATTATTCGCATCCTAGTGTTTTAGCGATATCGCAATGGACGAAAAAGGTCGGGCGAGAAAAGCATCGTATGGAAGCTTTTGTGCGGTTTAAGAAAACCACAGATGGTTTATTTTTAAGTTTAGTTCGACCTGATTTTAATGTATTACCTTTGATACAGCCGCATTTTAAGCGTCGTTATCAAGATCAACGTTGGTTGATTTATGACGAACAACGCAAATATGGATTGTATTATGACTTACACGAGATTCATGAGGTGTCTTTAGATGCTCATCAGATTGACCGTAATATTGAAAATGGGGCCAGTCAAAACTTTCAATTAGAATTAGATGAACAAGAAGAATTATATGATCAGCTTTGGAAAGATTATTTCAATAGTATCAATATTAAAGAGCGTCAGAATGTGAAATTGCATGTGCAATATTTGCCTAAACGCTATTGGCGTTATTTGAATGAAAAATACGTTTGATCTTCTCTCTTATTTAAAGCGATAAAAAAAGCGCCGAAGCGCTTTTTTATATTTAGAGGAAAAACCAGTAAACAAATATTGAAACCAGTGCGATACATAAAATATTGAGGATAAAGCCAATTCGCATCATTTCACTTTGTTGAATATGCCCTGTACCAAATACAATCGCATTCGGTGGTGTTGCGACAGGGAGCATAAACGCACATGAAGCCCCGATTCCGATGACAACCACAAGAATTTCTTTTGGAATTCCCATTTGATCAGCGATTGCTGCAAATACTGGAACCAGCAGAGCAGCTGAGGCTGTATTACTGGTAAATTCAGTTAAGAAAATAATAAATGCAGCTACAATCACGATGACTAGGAATGGTGAGGCATCACCAAATGCATTTGCCAGAGTTTGCCCAAGTACCAAAGAAGAACCAGAGTCTTTTAAAACGGCACTTAAAGTTAAGCCACCACCAAATAGCATTAATACGCCCCAGTCCGTATTGTCTGCAATATCTTTCCAAGTGGCGATTCCTAAGATCACGACCATACAGGCTGCGAGTACTGCAATCCATGTATCAGGTTGAGTAATTCCAAACTGTTCGCTGACGCTTTTACCAAAAATCCATGCCAATGCAGTGATAGCGAAAACTAACATGGTTAGAATACGATCACGGTTCCAAGGGATAGTTTCTGTTCTGAATTCCACACGATGATTAAGTTTAGGTCTGAGCACGATATACAAACTAAATAACATCGCAGGGAAAATGATGAGCATCATAGGCAAACCGACTTTCATCCAGTCTGCAAAATCATAGCCTAATGCTTTCGCTGCAATCGCATTGGGTGGTGAGCCAACTAAAGTACCTAAGCCGCCAATACTTGCTGAATAAGCAATACCTAAGAGAATGAATACGAAAGTTTTACGTTCTTTTTGCGCATCAAAATGTGAAAGCAAACCCAATGCAAGTGGAAGCATCATAGCCGCGGTAGCAGTATTTGAAATCCACATCGACAAAACGGCTGTGACCAAACAGATGGCTAAAACAGCTACTCCCAGATGCCCTCTAGACATTGCAATAATCCACATGGCAATTTTTCGATCAAGTTTTTGCACATGCAATGCAGTTGCCAAGGCAAAACCACCAAAAAATAGAAAAATCGTTGGATCAGCAAAAGTACTCAGTGCTTTAGTGGTAGAAATTGCTTCAATCTCACCATCTCCTCCCACACTCGGCATACCGACGAGAACCGCGAGCACAGGGACTAGCAATGCCGTGATGGTGATGTGAATAGCTTCAGTCAGCCACAAAATACCGATAAATAACAACAGACTTAGACCTTTATTGGCATTTTGGTCATAAGGCAAAATTTCATATAAACCGAAAGACAGCAGTGCTGCAATTGCAATAATCACCCAGCCACGGATTAAGCCTTTGGGCATGGCATTGGTGGGTGTTTCGAGGTGAGGAACATTCATAAAATATCCTTATTTGAGTTGTTCTAGTTGCGATAGCGTATACAACTGAATAACCATAAAGTCTCAAAGAACTAGAAGTAAATATTAAGTTCTGCCATCTATGTAAAATCTTTTTAAATCATGTTGATTCCCTGCCACAGTGCATTGGTACCGAGTACAGTCAAAATGACTAAAATAAGGCGTTTGAATTTTTGTTGGGAAATATGAATTCTGATCTTAGAACCAAGATAAATAAAAAATAATGAAAAAAACGTAATTGCACACAATAGATATATCTGTGCCTGATCAAAGGTCAAAAGCGTTGGGTAGAGTATCGAGAACTGGATTAATTTGCTGGCAAGAAAGCTAATGTTGGTAATCATCACGATGTCATTTTTACTGTGCTGTGTACTTAACAAATACATCATCAAAAATGGAGCCATCGCATTGGTTGCGCCTCCAATCACACCTGCAAGCAACCCAAATATGAGCATGTTTTTAATTGAGCGATCTAGGTGCAAAGGTTCCGATCTAAATTGATCTAATACATAGAGCCAAATGACCATCCCTAACAACAGCTTGAGATAACTTTCATCAATATAAAGCAGTAGCATGACGCCAAACAGACTTCCAATCAGGCTACTACCGATAAGACTCCAGTAATTTTTTACATAATATAATAGGGAGATCGGGGCTTTTTCATGCGTCCCTAACACACTTAGGTTCATGATAATACATGGAATAAGTACCATCGCGACGGCAGTCTGTAGAGGGTGAAACAGAGACAATGCTGCTGTACTGATCATCGGAAATCCGAAACCACTCAGACCATGTAGTAATGCTGCTAATGCACACAGCAGCAGTGTTAAAAACTCAGTTTTATACAAAACAGTTCTCTAGCACAGTATTGAATTGATTAATCATCGGTGTTGGTTAATTTATAATATTTGGTAAAAATTGCTTGAATAATAGATTATCAGATTATCTCATATCTTTAAGATGTAACTTGAATACACCTTATTTGGCTTTGCGCGTATACTTGCTTCGTTCGAAAATCAAAACATCCAACCAGCAAGGTGCATTGTGAACTTGACCCAATTAGACTGGATAAATTTACTAAAACCTAATTATAAAGTTCTTCCAGTGAAAGAACGTTTGTTCTCAGGCTTTGGCGCACTGTGTGGTTTGGCGATTTCTTCTTTGATTAGTTGGTATGTATTGGGCGGGATGAATGCCTGGTATATCGCGCCGATGGGTGCATCTTCCGTTTTATTATTTGCAGTTCCAAATAGTCCATTAGCACAGCCTTGGAATGTGGTGGTTGGTAATACTTTAGCGGGATTTATTGGGGTGGCTTGCACCCAGCTTTTACCTGATTTAACCACAGCATTTAGTGTGGCTGTTGGATTGGCTATCTTTATGATGATGACCACAGATTCATTACATCCACCAAGTGGTGCTGTAGCCATTACTGCGGTTTTGGGTGGAGAAGCTGTACATAAGCTCGGCTTTCATTTTATCCTTTACCCTGTATTACTCAACTCAGTTTTATTACTTGTTTTTGCAGTGTTTTTTAATCGACTGATTGGGCGAAATTATCCGACTATGCCTCATCTGAATGAACGCTCCAAAGACCCAACACCTACTCAAAAAGTATCGATTCAACCCAAAGATATCGAATATGCCTTAGAGCAACACACTGAACTATTAGATATCAGCCAATACGATTTAGAGAAAATCATTTTAGAAGCACAAGAGCATGCGAATGAGCGATTAAATCATTCGTTCGTGTGTCAGGATATTATGAGCCGTGATGTAATCAAATTATATGAGAATGACGATATTCATCAGGCTTTGGATAAGTTTAAATCGGTTAATTTAATGAGTTTGCCAGTTGTGAATGATCAAGAGCAATTGGTTGGAACTCTAGCATTGTACGAAGTTGTTGAGTGGTTCAAAGGGGCCACTGATCCGCGAAATTCTTGGCAACATTATGTGAAACAGATCATGAGTCGTCGAGTTGTGAAAGTTGATCCATTACAACCGATTCAAGATCTTGTACCTTATTTTGTTGAAAAATCTTTTAATTATATTCCTGTGGTTGAAGAGCTACGTTTAATTGGAATTATTAGTCGGGCTGATATGATTGCGGCCTTGCATCAGCAAATCAAACAACAATCTTCAGTATTTTGAGCAAAAAAAAGCTACGGTTGTATAGGGGTAAATCCAACCGTAGCGACCAAACTAAAAAATAAGATTAACGTTTGATTCCTTGATCTTCATACACTGTTTTGACAGGTTGGTTGTAACCTTGTACGTGCTCAACTCGATTCGCCTGTCTTTTTGGAATGACTAACCACATGATTAAATACACCAAAATACCTGGGAAAGCGGCGCTCATAATTGAAATAATCACAAAGATTAAACGTAGTAAATTCGCATTCCAACCAAAACGTTCAGCAATACCGCCCATTACACCAGCGATCATGCTTTGTTGGTTTGAGCGATATAAACCAGAATTGGCCATCGAGTTTTTCTCCTTAAATAAATGAAACAACAGGGAAAAATCAAAAAATTGAGATAATGTGCTGTTGTTATATTAGAGATAGGGTCAAATTCATTTTTTTAAAGTTTCTGTAAGCGAGAGAATAGTTACGGTATGTAAAGAATTGATGGAAAAACCGACACTATCGCCTAAAATGCACCGACTTAACGCATCTTGTGATAGCAACCTGCGATTTCAGACTCATCGTTACTTTATTTCTATTCCTTCTGTAGATGTGTAAATGTATATCCTGTTCTTTATGATTTACACGGGGTGGAGAGGTCTTGAATAAAATGAACGATGTTGATGTTAGAGAATGATGAATATGCAGTTTCGGTTATTCTTACAGCCCCTCAGTGTAGGAACTCTATTGGTTTTAGGTTTGACAGCATGTGATGGTCATCATCCTGAACCAGCGATATCACACAGTCAAACCCAGCCTAAACCTGTTGAGGTGGCTGTATCGACTGTGCTTGTAGATGATCAAGCAGTTTCCAGTGAAGGTGTTGCTTTAACTAAAGTAGCAGGTCAGGCAACCATTCCTCATGTTGCATCGAAACATATAGAAAAACCATCACCGCAAGATTTGATCTATGCCGGGCGTTATCATGCGCGTATTCCATGTTCTGATCCTTTTGCTGGATGTGTGAACAATGAAAACGAAGCCGAATATATTATTAATTTACTAGATGATGGATCTGTATTTTGGACCAATACCAGCTTTGGACGTTTGGGCACTGATTCATCACAGAATATTGCCAAAATTGAACAGACCTGTAAGCAGGTTCATTGGCATGTTCATAAAGATCAAAATGAAATCATGATTCGTTGTGATGCAGCGGATGTGAATTTGTACTATCAGATTAATGCGAATCAAGATTTGGTAATGAATTTAGACAAGATTTGGAATGGTGATCACGGACAAAATCGGAAGTTTTTTAACGAATATCCGTTTCCTAAGAAAGCCTATGTTTTTGAAAAAGTAAAATCATGATGAATTTAAATATAAAAAAGAGCGCTTAAGCGCTCTTTTTTTATGCAGTTCCGATTAGTAATCGAAGCTGAAGTGTTCTGGTGCAAGAGAAGTCAATGTACGAGAAGTCGATACCATTGATTCTGCATGACCTTGGGCACGTGGCAATAAACGGTCAAAGTAGAAATCTGCAACTTTGATTTTTGCTTTATAGAATTCTGGAGTTTCAGCACCGTTACCAGCTTCTAATTTTTCAGAAGCGATTACAGCTTGTTGAGCCCAGAAGTAAGCCATCATTACATAACCAGAGAACATCAAGAAATCATTAGAAGCAGAAGATACGATGTCACGGTCTTTACGCGCTGCAAGCATGATGCGAACAGTTAATGTATTCCATTGAGCGCAAAGCTTAGTTAAGTCCCAAGCGAAGCGACGTAAATACTTGTTGCGAGCATGTGCAGCACAGAATTTTAAGATTTCAGCAGTATAGTCACGAACAACTTTACCTTTTGAGCTTAAAAGCACTTTACGACCTAATAAGTCAAGTGCTTGGACACCCGTTGTACCTTCATACAATGTTGAGATACGTGCATCACGTGCGATTTGTTCCATGCCCCATTCTTTGATGAAACCATGACCGCCATATACTTGGATACCATGGTTTGCAGCTTCCAAACCTAATTCAGTCAAGAAACCTTTAAGAATTGGAGTATAGAAACCAAGTTTGTCATCGGCAGCTTCATAAGCAGCTTGATCACCACTTGCCAGCGCATCAGCCATTTTATCTGCAAGTTTGGCAGCGTGATAAATCATTGCACGACCACCTTCAGCTACAGCTTTTTGAGTTAAAAGCATGCGGCGAACGTCTGCGTGGTGAATGATCGCATCAGCAACACGCTCTGGCTCTTTTTTACCAGAAAGTGCACGCATAGACATACGGTCTTTCGCATAAGGTAAAGCACCTTGGAAAGAAAGTTCAGCGTGTGCGATACCTTGAACAGCTGTACCAATACGTGCAGTGTTCATGAAGGTAAACATGGCATGTAAACCTTTGTTGATTTCGCCGATTAAGTAACCAGTTGCGTTATCAAAGTTCAATACAGCAGTTGCTGAAGCACGGATACCCATTTTGTGTTCGATCGAACCACAAGAAACCGTGTTACGCTCACCTACACCACCATCAGCAGTTGGGATGAACTTAGGTACGATGAATAACGAAATACCACGAGTACCAGCAGGTGAATCTGGAAGACGTGCAAGTACGATGTGGATGATATTCTCTGTTAAATCATGCTCACCTGCAGAGATGAAGATTTTTGTACCAGAGATTTTGTAAGTACCGTCAGCAGCAGCTTCTGCTTTAGTTTTTACTTGACCTAAGTCAGTACCACATTGAGGCTCAGTTAAGCACATTGTGCCAGACCAAGTACCTTCAACGAGTTTAGGCATATATGTATTTTTTTGCTCATCAGTACCGAATTGCATGATGGTGTTCATACAACCTGTACTTAAACCAGGATACATCGTGAACGACCAGTTCGCAGTACCCATCATTTCTGATTTGATAAGGTTTAAAGACATTGGTAAGCCTTGGCCACCAAACTCTTCTGGATAAGAAAGACCTTGCCAACCACCCATTACAAATTGGTCGTATGCTTCTTTGAAGCCTTTAGGAGTAGTTACTTCGCCGTTGTTAAAAGTACAACCTTCTTCGTCGCCAGACTGGTTGATTGGAGAAAGTACGTTTTCGCAGTAATCAGCCGCACCTTCAAGAATCATGTCAACTGTATCAGCATCAGCATTTTGACCACTTGTCAAAGTTTGGTAATGTGCTGGATAATCGAACACTTCATTCATTAAGAAGCGAATATCACGGAGCGGGGCTTTATAAGCTGGCATAATCTTAATCCTGTATTTGAATCGTTGTGGATTATCTGTATCAGTACTTTGATTATTCACAGTGGTGATAAAAATACATTGATAAACACTGTGGAAAAGACTGTCAGAAAAGCTAATTAAGGCTAAAAACACTTAGTTGAAAATTCAATTTTCTGCTAAAGTTTTAGACTCGTTTTGAATATGAAAATGATCCATTTAGTAATTGAAAATATAACGATATAAAGGTGTTTGATAAAGCTATGCGTTTAAAATATTTAACATTATGTTTGTTTGGTCTTAGTATTTCAGGTTGTTCTCAGCATGTCATTAAAACCAATTCAAGCTCTTCTAGTTTAGAGCAAAAAGCAATAAATAGCATCAATGCGATGTACGAATATCCGAGCTACGACTATCGGGGGAAATTTAATATTCATGTTGACCTTGATCAGCATAAAGCTGAAGCAGATCAACAGAAAGATGTTTTAGATGCTGCTTTGAAACAAAAGGTTGATCAATATCTGCGCGAGCAAAAAGTCAATTTGGATGCAAAACAAAAACAAGCACTATATAAAGCTTTGGCAGAGCAACCGAAAGGTTTGGGCAATAGCAAGTTTGATAAATTTGCTCGAGTAATGGCTAATATCTTAAATGATATGCAATTTGAGTATGATGGATCTGTGCATTATCGCCAAAAGATAGGCTCGTTTAACCTCACTGCTCGTTATGAAAAGCCAACCTTATTGGTTCAAGCAAAAGTTCCGATGGTTTTGGATTTAAATAACTACAAGTTCTACATCAATTATTTTGCATTGATGCCATACTTGGTGAATAAAGAAAATCAGAACAATTTAGCGTATTTAGATTTTTCAAAATACCAAGGCTTGTTTAAACAAGTCGATTACAAGAAATTTGCAGAATACATCAAAGCATCGAGTGCTATTTACTATCGTTTAGCTGATCCAAACAGTATTCAAGCTTTGTCGGTGAGTTCTGCTGATCAAGCTGCGGGTGTGGTAGAGAAAATTCGTTTAAAAACCACAATTGAAGAGCTGGTTCTGCAAGCGAATCTATATAGCAAAGTGAATGAAAAATACTTAATGCAAAGTATTTTGAAATTTGATGAGCAAAATCTTGAAAAATTGATTTCAGAACAAGACAAAACAGACACTGCTTCAAAGGCTAAACAAAGTGGCACTTTATTAAATTCAAAGACAGCAGCTGATGATGCGAGTGTGGTGAGCCAAGAGTTGTATCGTTTAGTGAATCAACACTTTGGAGTACAAGAGCCAGAGGATGAATATACTGAAGAGGCAGATGCAACCAAAGTCGCAGCAGAGGATGTGGCTCAAGAAGCTGAAGATATTTCAGAAGAGGCTGATGCCGTTGCAGAGTCTGCCACCGCGACAGAACATGTGCTAACAGGCGAGCAATGTACAGCATTACAAAATGCTGCCAAAACAAATTTTGGTGATATTCAGTATTGTCAAACCATGTACGATGTCGATGTTTTGGGTGAGCAGAAAACGCCATCGGGTTTCTTGTCTTATATTGAAAAATTGGTCGCAGTTGAAAAAGAGTTTGTTCAATACGATCAAAATCAATTTATTGATGATCAGGGCTTTAAAGCACTTTGGCTGAAGCATCAAGCAGACATTCAAAAAGCATTACCACCCGTTGAAAAGCGTAATCCTTTCGTGATGGATGTTGGCTTGGATGCACAAGGACGTGCAGTCAAACTTGATTATGACTTGAATTATGCACTGCCTGAGCTGAAGTCGAGTTTTAATATCAAAGCAGATATGCTGGTGACAAATTACGGTAAAGCAACCCCGATTGATCAAGCTCAGTTAAAGCAAGCTAAAACATGGGCGGAAGCGAGTAAGGGTTCTATCCTTGAACAAGCGATCGGCAGTTTCTCTGAAAAATTAGGTCAAACAGGCATTCAAGAGCGCTCAGCACAGCCTTATACATTATCTTTGGATGATCAGCTCAAAGTAATTGCTGAGCAGCGTTACGATGCTACACAGTCATATGAACAAACCTACAAAGCGGTGTTCATTGCTAAATTGGTTGAGAGTAATCCAAGTCTTGCGAAACGTTACACTTCTCAAGAGCTACAAGAAGTCGCAAGTGTCTATGCTTATTGGTTCTCAGATGAAGAGGTATATAGTCCTGAAGGTAAGGCTCTGAAACAGATCGAAAGCTTACAGAAAAAACACCATTTGGAGCAAGAAGATCAGTTTGATGATAAGTTGGGTCAAGCCGTAAATCGTTTAGTGACGGATGCAATGCGTGGTGACCAAGATCGTCAGCAATGGAAAAAGCTAAAAGCTCAATATAAGCAACCACAGCAATTGTTTGCGAAACAATATCAAATCCAGTTTGAACAAACCAATGGTATTTCGAGCGAAGAAAAGAGCTTGTTGGAGCAAACAGCGAATGTGCTGGGGCAAGTATATATAGATGCACGTAAAAATCAGCTTTCTGATAAATCATTGAAGGCATTGAAAATTGAACATAATGAATTTATTGATTATGAAATCTTCAAAGATGTTTATCAGAAAATGATAAGCACAAAATAATTCAGTTAAAAAGAACCTGCATCATGCAGGTTCTTTTTATGGTTTGATTTATAAGAAATCTTTTAATTCAGGTTTCACGCCATTCCAAATAGAGAAAGCTTCAATGGCTTGACCCACTAGCATGCCGAATCCATCTTTAGAAGGCACTTGTCTCATAAGGGCTTGATCAAGGAAACTTGATGGTTTTCCGTATGCCATTTCGTAGGCGTGATGAAAAATAAGTGTTTGGGGTAATTGCAAAGCTTCACCCGTTAAACTTGCCGAAGTCGCATTAATGACGAGGTCAAACTCACCTGTCAGTTGATCTAGGCTGATTGCATGTAGCTCAGTATCGGGCACAGCCGTTTTTAAATCTTCAACTAATTGTTCTGCACGGGCTAATGTACGGTTGGCAATCATAATTTGTTTTGCACCAGCTTGAACCAGAGGATAAATCACACCGCGTGTTGCGCCACCCGCACCCAAAATCAAAATACGGCTATTTGCTAAGTTCCAATTCAAAGCTTGTATCGCCGCAACTAAACCTTGCCCATCGGTATTATCACCATATAGTTGACCGTCTTGCATCCATAAAGTATTGACTGCTTTGGCAATCTTGGCACGTTCAGTGAGTTGGTCACATAACGCAAAAGCCTGCTCTTTAAATGGAACAGTGACATTCATGCCAACACCGTTTTGATCGAAGAACGCTTTAACTGCGGACTCGAAACCATCTAGCGGAGCAAGAATTTTTTTATAATTTAAATCAACGCCTGTTTTTGCTGCAAAAGCATGATGCAATTCTGGTGAGCGGGATTGTTCAATTGGATTTCCAATAACAGCAAATTGTTTCGTCATGAGTCATCAGCTTGATTGCGGTGGTCAAAGTTTATTAAAGATACATGGTGTGCCGCAATATTGATTTACATCTCGCACCATATGACAGGCTGATTTAATTTTCAGAACATGTTCAGATAAGACTGAATTTTGCTGAGATTTATACAAATTATGTTATGAGTATCTTTCTTATTAGACATGCCGAAAGCATTGCAAATATTAATCATCGTAGTGATTGTCACACGGACAGTTTTTACAGTTATTGATTACTTTGATCAAACAGCCTCAAAGTTTGAGTAAGTCTTTAATGCAAAATTTTAGATCAGATTTAATTCATAACCCTATCAAGAACACTGAGATCTTTATATTTAGAACTTAAATGAATGTACAAATAAAATACATCCCTGATTTATAAAAACAGGGATGTAAAGTAGGGATTATTTTGTTAAACCTAACCAATCTCTTGGTTTTAAATAATAATCTGTAAGTCGTTTCTCTGACGAGTCAGCGTCCCATTCTGGACGATACGACCAACCTGCTAGATTCGGTAAACTCACTAGAATTGACTCAATACGCCCACCTGTTTGTAAGCCGAACAAAGTGCCACGGTCATAAACCAAATTATATTCTACATAACGCCCACGACGATAAAGTTGGAACTCACGTTGCGCTTCTGTATAGGGTTGCTCACGATGCTTTTCAAAAATAGGTAAGATCGCCTCTAAGTACCCATTTCCAACGGCTTGCATATATTTAAAACAAGTTTCGAAATCCCACTGATTGAGATCATCAAAGAACAGCCCACCTACGCCACGTTGTTCGTCTCGATGCTTTAAATAAAAATAATCATCACACCATTGTTTATGTTCTGCATAAACATTTTCACCAAAAGGCTTGCATAAGTCATAAGCGGTTTGATGCCAATTTTGAATATCTTGATCATCTGGGTAAAAAGGTGTCAGATCGAAGCCACCACCAAACCACCAAACAGGATCTTGACCTTCAGGTTCGGCTACAAATAAACGAACATTGGCATGTGAGGTTGGAATATTAGGATTTTTAGGATGAATGACTAATGAAACGCCCAAGGCTTGTGCTTTTGCACCAGCAATCTGTGGATGGCGTTCTGTCGCTGAAGCAGGTAGTTTGCTGATGTTAATGTGGGAAAACATCACCCCACCTTTTTCGATTACTTCACCATTTTGTAGAACTCGAGAGCGACCACCACCGCCTTCGGTTCTCTCCCAATCATCAATGATAAACTCAGCGGTTCCACCGCCTGCACGTTCCTGTTGTTCTAAACCTGCGCAAATTCGTGCTTGTAGATCAAGTAAAAATTCACGAACACGTTGAATATCAGCTGAAGTTGGATGCTGCATGATGATCCTCTTGAGGTGATCTATATATTAGTAACATCAAAACATAAAACCATAAAAAAAATAAGGGATTTTTAATCATTCTGATTAAAAATCCCTTGATTGCTTTATTTTTAAACGTTTAAGAACGTGAATCAGAAGTCATCATTTTGATAGAGATGATCCATACGCTCACGTTTGGTCTTTAAATATTGCTCATTGAACGGATTTTTTCCAACAGTAAGTGGTACACGTTCAACAACATTAATACCAAGATCGGTGAGTGCTTTAAGTTTTAGAGGATTGTTAGTAATCAACTTAACCTCTTTGACTTGGAGATGATCGAGCATAATACTGCACATATCATAACGACGTGCATCAGCAGGAAGATTCAACAGAAGATTAGCATCAACAGTATCATGCCCTTGATCTTGAAGTGCATAAGCTCGGATTTTATTGGTCAATCCAATGCCACGACCTTCTTGACGTAAATAAAGGATGACACCTTGACCTGCTTCATTGATCAAATGTTGGGTTGCTTGCAGTTGAGGACCACAGTCACATTTCAGTGAGGCAAAAGCGTCGCCCGTAAGACACTCTGAGTGAATACGAACTAAAACAGGAGTATTTGGTGGAGTTTCTAAACCTTTAGAAAGCGCCACATGTTCTTCACCCGTCTTTGGGTCTTGAAACACGGAAATATTGAAGTCACCGAAAGCAGTTGGTAGCTTTGATGTTGCAATAAATTCAATCGGCACAGATTTATTCACCATTATCAGAAAAACTGTCAAAGTATAGCCTAATGTGTGAAGATTGCGTGAATTAGAATGTCTGATTTTTCACACAAGTTTTTCTTTTTCATACAAAGCACATAATAATAGTTGATAAACAGTGACATAATTCAGGATAATCTGATGGCTATACTGTAAATGTATGCAAGAGAATGTTCAGCACTACATCATTCGCACATGTGGCTGATTGAAGGTGCATCATATTTAATTGTATGATCACCCCCATTTAACCCAGCTTCGGATTTGCCAGGCTTAAAAAGGCTTTGCCACATTATGTTGTATACCGAAATTCCAACTCAACGCCCTGTTACGCCATTGTTGGATGAAATCGATCATCCTGAGCAATTACGTCAGCTCGAGCAAAGCCAACTCCCTCAAGTGGCAGATGAGTTGCGTCAATATATTTTGTATGCAGCAGGACAAAGTGGTGGTCACTTTGGCGCAAATTTAGGTGTGATTGAACTGACAGTTGCTTTGCACTACTGTTTCAATACACCAGATGATCGTTTAGTTTGGGATGTAGGGCATCAAGCATATCCTCACAAAGTCCTGACTGGGCGTCGAGAACGTATTACCACAATTCGTAGTAAAGGTGGTTTAGCTGCATTTCCAGCACGAGATGAATCTGATTTTGATACTTTCGGTGTAGGACATTCTTCAACAGCAATTTCTGCTGGATTAGGGATGGCACTGGCTCGCCGTTATCAGCAAAAGCCTTGCGAAGTTGTTGCGATTATCGGTGATGGTGCAATGACAGCAGGGATGGCTTTTGAAGCCATGAATGATGCTGTTGCACATAATGCTGATCTAATAGTGGTATTGAACGATAATGATATGTCGATCTCATGCAGCACGGGTGGTTTTGCAAAACATCTCGCTGCGATTTGGGAAACTGGTCAATTGGTCAATGTAAATGAACAGGGCGAAGCTTATGTTCAGCCACATCCAAAATGGACATACAATTCGCGTTTGCATCAATCTGCAACAGATGCAGCTGATAACTTATTTAAAGCGATTGGTTTTGACTATTTCGGACCTTTTGATGGGCACAATGTTGAACAACTTGCTCAAGTCTTCCACGCATTAAAAAAACGCAAAGGTCCGCGATTAGTTCACGTTTACACTAAAAAAGGTAAAGGTTTCGCTCCAGCAGAAGCAGATCCGATTACCTATCATGCCATTACTAAGATTACACCTACTGCTTCGGCACCAGTTAAAAAATCACCACCTAAATATTCAGATGTATTTGGACAGTGGTTATGTGACGAAGCTGCACAAGATGCACGTTTATTAGCGATCACACCTGCAATGTGTGAAGGTTCTGGCATGGTGAAGTTTGCACAGCAATACCCTGAACGCTTTTTTGATGTTGCAATTGCTGAACAGCATGCAGTGACTTTAGCAGCGGGTATGGCGTGTGAAGGTTTAAAGCCTGTTGTCGCGATTTATTCAACCTTCTTGCAACGTGGCTACGATCAGTTGATTCATGATGTGGCATTGCAAAATTTAGATGTCACCTTTGGTATTGATCGTGCTGGTTTGGTTGGCGAAGATGGTCCAACGCATGCAGGTGCATACGATTATGCCTATATGCGTACTGTACCTAATATGGTGATTATGGCGCCAAAAGACGAAAATGAATGTCGTCAAATGCTACACACTGCATATCATTATAAAGGTCCAACAGCAGTTCGTTATCCGCGTGGGGCTGGAACAGGTGTAGAAATTCAACAACAAATGACTGCTTTAGAAATTGGTAAAGCTGAAATCGTTGCAGAATTTAATTTGGATGCAGATCAGCAGATCAGTATTTTGGCTTTCGGGAGTCGAGTGGCAGCTTCAGTCGAAGCAGCGCAACAATTTGCGAATAAGTATGCAATTGGTGTGCGTGTGGTAAATATGCGTTTTGTGAAGCCATTGGATGAACAAATGATACGCACACTTGCTGAACGAACTCAGCTTTTCGTAACTGTTGAAGAACATGCCGTGATGGCAGGTGCGGGAAGTGCAGTAAATGAATTCCTCGCACAAGCAAAAATCGTAAAGCCACTCCTCAATTTGGGTTTGCCAGATGAGTTTTTACATCAAGCTACACATCAACAAATGCTCGCCGATTGTGGTTTGGATGCGTATGGGATTTTAGCTTCAATTGAACGTGCTTGGTTTTAGATAAAAAACGGAAATAATTTTTCGTAAACATTTTTCCCCTAAAAGCCCTTATATTTGATAGAATGTAAGGGCTTTTATGCATTATTCTTTGTCAAAATCTTCAAATTTGTAGTGGGTGTTCAATGGAACCTATGGTGGTTATGGCTGCGCGTGCGGCTCAAACAGTTGGTCAAGAGCTTTTAAAGGCACATCAAAATCGTCATAAACTCGATTTACAAGTTGAAGAAAAAGGCATTGATGGTCCAGTAACACGTGTTGATCGTTATTTGGAACAACTTACAATAGATACACTTCGCAAAAGCTATAAAAATCATAGCTTCCTAGGTGAAGAGTTTGGTATGCAAGAAGGTAAAGGTCACGACGCTGATTGGTGTTGGGTGATTGATCCTTTAGATGGTACTCAAAACTTTATCAATGGTTTCCCTCACTTTTGTATTTCTATCGCTGTACAACACAAAGGCGTGACACAACACGGTGTGATCTATGATCCAGTTCGTGATGAATTATTCTCTGCAAGCCGTGGTCGTGGCGCAGTAATGAATCAACGCCGTATTCGTGCAAATGTCAAAGATAGTTTAGATAAAACATTCCTAGCAGTCGGTCATCCTTATCGTGCAAAGCGTAATGGTGAAATCGTTTCTTATGCAGAGCAACACTTTGCTTCGTTATTGGCAGTCACAAAATCTGGTGCTCAAATTCGTCGTGCAGGTTCAGCAGCATTAGATTTGGCATATGTTGCTGCGGGTCGTTTTGATGGTTTCTTTGAATTAGGTTTAAAACCATGGGATATCGCTGCAGGTGAGTTAATTGTTAAAGAAGCGGGCGGTGTGGTTGTGGATGCTCGTGGTGGTAATGATTCAATGGAAAATGGTCAAGTCATTGCTTGTTCAATGAAAATGTTAAAACCACTAATGCAAGCAGTAGTTCCAGCATGGAGCGAAGCTGCAAAATAAATTTTAGATTAAAAAACCCTCAATAATTTGAGGGTTTTTTTTATTATGATCTGATAATAATGAAGGAGTTATTTTTATAATTTCATCTTCTTTAATCGGTCAGATACAAATAATAAAGGTGATCCAGTAGAAAAACCTATTAAAAAGGGTGACTTTTAAAATTATTCTGCTATAATCCGCCCACGCACTTAAATTCCAGTTCATTACCTGAACATTCAGTTCTATTCATATTATGCGCACGCTGTCCATAGAGAGGACCACATCTTGCGCCCAAATCGCTTAGCGATTCTTCAGGTTGAGGCAGTAATCAAGCGTGCGTTAGTCCACATCGTCGTTATCCGGATTGCCGCTGAATTTCATATATTTTCAGCTTGAGTCGCTTTGCCGCTTTTTGCCGATGTCTATTTTTTGTATTTATTAAAATGGAGCACCCATTAGGGTGAAACTCTCTATGAGCAAAACTTTTGCCGAATTTTCTTTGCACGAAACCTTACAACAAGCCCTAGAAGGTTTAGGTTTTACTAGTCCAACTCCTGTGCAAGAACAAGCGATTCCAGCTGCGTTAGAAGGAAAAGATCTATTAGTTTCTAGCCAGACTGGTTCTGGTAAGACAGCAGCATTTTTACTCCCAACATTAAATGCTTTAACTGGTCAAGAAACTTTCGTGCCATTTAAAGAGCGCATGAAAGCGATTACCCAACCAAGTATTTTAGTTTTATGCCCAACGCGTGAATTGGCTCAACAAGTAAGCCAAGATGCGATTGCATTTGTACGTCATATGAAAGGTGTTCGTATTGCTGCAATTATGGGTGGTATGCCTTTTGGTAAGCAAATTCAACAGCTTAAAGGCGCGCAAGTTATTGTTGCTACTCCAGGTCGTTTACTTGACTTGGTTAATCGTCGTCAATTGAAACTTGATAAAGTTGAATCTTTAATCGTCGATGAAGCTGACCGTATGCTTGATCTAGGTTTCTCTGAAGATCTAGAAGCAATTGGTGAGTTAGCTGCAAACCGTAATCAAACATTAATGTTCTCTGCTACTTTTGCTGATCGTATTATTCGTCTTGCTGAACGTATGATGAATGATCCACAACGTATCGCAATCGAAACAGGCCACAGTACTAATACTGATGTAACTCAAACATTACATTGGACTGATGGCTTTGAGCATAAGAAAAAATTACTTACACACTGGTTATCTGACGAGTCAGTAGATCAAGCTGTTGTATTTGCAAGCACGCAAGAAGATACAGACATGCTTGCTGAAGAATTGGCTGAAGCAGGCCACTCAGTTGTTGCATTGCATGGTGCTATGCCACAAACAGTTCGTAACCGTCGTTTACGTAGTATTCGTGAAGGTCGTGCAAAAATCTTAGTTGCAACTGATGTTGCAGCACGTGGTTTAGACGTACCAACCATTTCTCACGTAATTAACTTCGGTTTACCGATGAAAAATGAAGACTATGTACACCGTATTGGTCGTACAGGTCGTGCGGGTCGTACAGGTCAAGCGATTACACTTGCGACTTATCGTGAGCGTGGCAAAATCCGTGCTTTAGAAGATTATTTAGATGCACGTTTAAATGTGTCTGAAATTGAAGGTTTAGAGCCATCTCCACCTCCTGCACGTTCAGGTCGTGATGGCGGCGGTCGTGGTCGCGGTGGTCGTGATGGCGGCGGTCGTGGTCGTGGTGGTTTTGGTGGCGGTCGTCGTTTTGAAGGCGAAAGCAATTTCAAACGTCGTGAAGGTGGTGATGATCGTCCACGTCGTAGCTTCGATGATAAACCACGTGGTGAACGTCCATCATTTGGTGGTGAAGATCGTCCACGTCGCGAATTCAATTCTGATCGTCCACGTCGTGAAGGTGGTTTTGAAGACCGTCCACGTCGTAACTTTGATGATAAACCACGTGGTGAACGTCCATCGTTTGGTGGTGAAGATCGTCCACGTCGCGAATTCAATTCTGATCGTCCACGCCGCGAAGGTGGTTTTGATGATCGTCCAAAGCGTACATTTGGTGGTGAAGATCGCCCACGTCGTGAATTCAATTCTGATCGTCCACGTCGTGAAGGTGGCTACAACGATAAACCACGTTTTGACTCGAATGATGACAACCGTGGTAATCGTGTAGATTATAAACCACGTCGTGAAGGTAGCTTCGGTGATCGTCCAAAACGTGATTTTGGTGATCGTCCAGCACCTCAACGTGAAGGTGGCTTCGGTGACCGTCCAAAGCGTAGCTTTGGTGGTGAAGATCGTCCAGTACGCGGTACACGTGAAGAAACTTTCGGTGGCGACCGTCGTCGTAAAAACGACTTCTAATCGTTAAAAAACGATAAAATGAAGAAGCCAGTTGAAAAACTGGCTTTTTTATTACTTGATATTCATGTAGAATCGGTAAAAATGTGTTCTAGTTCAAATTTTATATAAAAAATGAATAATATTAAGCAAAATAACAGTTTTGTTGCTCAAGCATGGTCTTTCGTTTGCAATGAAGGGCTACCGTGTCTATTTGTCATTCTCATGTTATGTAATGGATTATTCTTTGCATATGCATTGTTTGATGAAAACAATTCTGACAGTTTTAATGCCAATAATACGATGCATGTTGCGAGTGAATCCGCGTCTAAGAATAACTACATAAATTAAATAATCTTGATACATCCCTTATCAAAATAAAAACAAGTGCTTAATCTTTCAGTGTATAGTATGCGTGCATAAAAAGTGCAGGAATGAATGCCCTTATGAATAATAAAACTCCTCGCGATACTGAAGCCTTAATTGAAGTTAAACACTTGAGCTTTAATCGAGGGGAACGTGTCATTTATGATGATGTTTGTCTCAAAATTCGACGTGGTCAGATTACTGCAATCATGGGGCCGTCAGGTACAGGTAAGACAACATTATTAAGACTCATTGGTGGACAATTAACTCCTGATCGGGGTGAGGTTTTAATCGATGGTAAAAATATAGCAGCAATGTCTCGTCCTGAGCTATTTACAGCTCGTGCGCGTATGGGAATGTTATTTCAAAGTGGTGCGCTGTTTACTGATATGTCGGTATATGAAAATGTTGCATTTCCGATACGAGCTCATACGAAGTTACCTGAACATATCATTGCAGAGCTTGTTGCCTTAAAGCTTGAATCTGTTGGTTTACGCGGTGCAGAACAATTAATGCCATCAGAACTTTCTGGAGGTATGAATCGTCGTGTTGCTTTAGCACGTGCGATTGCACTTGATCCAGAATTGATTATGTATGATGAACCTTTTGCTGGGCAAGACCCGATTGTGAAAGGTGTTTTAACTCGATTAATTCGTTCTTTACGTGAAGCATTAGATTTAACAACGATTATCGTATCGCACGATGTGGCAGAGACCTTATCGATTGCTGATTATATTTATGTTGTTGCTGAAGGTAAAATTCAGGGTGAAGGTACACCTGAACAATTAGAAAATCATGCTTCACCATTTGTGCGCCAATTTTTAACAGGATCAGCTGAAGGACCTGTCGAATATCAATTTACTCATCAAGCTTATTTAGATAACGAGGTTCGTCCATGAATACGATTGCCTGGTTAGGTAGACTCGTTATTGAGCGGGTGAAAGGCATTGGTGCAGCGTCACTAATGTTGATTCAGATTTTATTTTCAATGCCATCCAAAGGCGGATTTCAGCGTTTTATCTACCAAATGTACCGTGTCGGAGTGATGTCATTATTGATTATCTCTGTCTCAGGTTTATTCATTGGTTTGGTACTGGGTTTACAAGGTTATTCGATCTTGGTGAATGTCGGTAGTGAAGCAATGTTAGGGACGATGGTGTCTTTGACATTACTTCGTGAGCTTGCACCTGTAGTCGCTGCATTATTATTTGCAGGACGTGCTGGTTCGGCGCTTACTGCTGAAATCGGTTCGATGAAACAGAGCGAACAGCTTGCCAGTATGGAAATGATTGGTGTTGATCCGTTAAAGCAAATCGTTTCACCACGTTTATGGGCAGGTATTGTAAGTTTACCGATGCTGACTGTCATTTTTGCTGCAATTGGTATTGTCGGTGGAAAATTAGTTGGTGTTGATTTCCTCGGAGTGGACGAAGGTTCATTTTGGGGTGGAATGCAAAGTAGTGTGCAATTTGGACATGATGTTGTTAATGGCATTATCAAAAGCGTAGTGTTCGCATTGATTTGTACATGGGTAGCGGTATATCAAGGTTATGCCTGCGATCCAACTCCAGAAGGTATTGCGACGTCGATGACGAGAACGGTCGTGTATTCTTCACTTTGTGTATTAGGTTTTGATTTCGTGTTGACTGCGGTCATGTTCGGAGGGATTTAATGAAATCACGTACTAGTGAGCTGGCCGTAGGTATTTTTGTCATTATCTTCGGTATCGCTCTATTTTTTCTTGCAATGAAAGTCAGTGGTTTAGTTGGCACAAATTTACGTGATAGCTACAGCATGACAGCGCAGTTTGACAATGTGAATGGTTTAAAACCACGTGCAAAAGTTACGATGAGTGGTGTAACGATTGGTCGTGTTGAATCTATTACATTAGATCCAATCACACGTTTAGCGACTGTGAAATTCGAATTAGATGGTAAGTTAACGAGCTTTAATGCTGAGCAGTTAAAAGAAGTTCAGAAGAATGCACTTGAGGAATTACGCTATAGCTCTGATTATCAACAAGCTGATGCTGCGAAACAAAAAGAAATGGAACAGCAACTGATCGGTAACATGACCTCCATCACGAGTCTGGACGAAGATGCTTATATAATGGTAGCAACCAATGGCTTATTGGGTGAAAAATATTTGAAAGTCGTACCAGGTGGTGGTGTCAACTACTTGAAACGTGGTGACGTCGTTTCAAACACTCAAGGCACAATGGATTTAGAAGATTTAATCAGTAAATTTATTACTGGTGGTGCGGGTAAATCCACATCAAGCTCATCAACAGAAAGTTCAGCTTCTCAACCTGCTACGGATGATGCAGAACCTTCGTTTGTTGAGTAATTCAGGTTAGGAGATTGAAGTGAATACATTATTGAAACAGACACTGACAGCAAGCGTATTATCGACAATGCTTGCGAGTGCCGCTTTTGCAGCGCCAAAAGAGACCCCACCTGATTTCGTAAAACGTGTTGCAGATGGTTTAATTACTCGTTTGAAAGCTGATAAACCGAAGTTGCAAAACAATCCAGCTTTGGTCAGAACGATTATCCGTCAAAATCTTGATCCATATGTAGATTCGCAAGCATTTACTCGTATCGTATTGGGTACTTATGCAAATAACCAATACACGAATGCTGCACAACGTGCTCAATTTGAGAAAAACTTCCGTGAAGTGATTATCGAAAACTATGGTGGTGCTTTCGCGAAATATACTAATGAAAGTTATACAATGCGTCCGTTTAAGTCGACTAACAGCAAAAATCCTGTGGTGACTTTAGACTTTATGCATAATGGTGAGAAGATCCCTGTGTCATTCCAATTAACGGACAAAGGAGATCAATGGAAAGTGCGTAATATCAATGTTTCTGGTATTGATCTAGGCTTACAATTCCGTAACCAGTTTGCTGCTACAGTTCAGCGCAATGGTGGAAATATTGATAAAGCGATTGCGACCTTTAAACCAGATGCTGATGCAGCTGTAAATAAAAAATAAGTAGGTGACGGGTGATTCAATATATCGACCAACAACTCGTCGTTCCTAAGACGATTGATTTTGAAAATGCAGAGCAAGTTTATCAATCAGGTTTAGCATATATTCAGCAACATCAAAGTTTTCCTTTAGTTGTTGACCTTGCTCAGCTTGAAAATGGTAATACTTTATCTTTGGCTGTTTTGGTGCAATGGTTACGTCAAACTCCAGAGAGTAAAGGATTACATTTTAAAAATGTTTCTGAAAAGATGTTAAAGATCATCCAAGCTTGCCATCTACAAGATGACTTGAAGTTAATTTAATTGGTTTTGTAGATTACAAAAAGAGAGCTATTTAAGCCACTACTGTCCCATAGTTTGCTTTAAATAAAAAAACCTGAGTCTAAATAGTTAAAATATGAGTGCAAACAAACACTTTAACTATAAAGGACTCAGGTTTTGTCACATCAGAATACCGTATTTCATCAATTACTCAAACCCATTCTAAGACAAGATTTTGAACGTCTGGCTAAACTGCACCACTCTGGGCAAAAATTAAGATCAGCCACCCGCTGGGATCAGTTTGTTGCCATATTGATGTCCCAACTTTCTTGTCGGCAAAGCTTAAGAGACATTCAATCCAATCTCGAATCCCAGCAGGAAAAGCTCTATCATCTTGGCGCGAAGAGAATTGCGCGAAGCACCTTAGCAAGACTCAACGAAGAACAGCCCGCCAGCCTGTATCAGCAATTGTTCACACAGCTGCTTCAGCGCTGTGAAAACTCTAAAACTGCACATAAATTTAGATTCAAAAATCCACTGTATTCACTAGATGCCAGTCATATTGATCTTTCACTGTCATTGTGCGAATGGGCAAAAGTGCATGAATCCAAAGCCAGTATTAAACTCAGTGTTGGCTTAAATCACAGCAATACCATTCCTGAATTTGTAGCGCTTGGGGATGGTATTGAAAATGATATGGTGCAAGGCAGAGCATTTAAATTTCCTGCTGGCAGCATTATCGTCTTTGATAAAGGATATGTTGATTATCAATGGTTTGCTCAGTTGACACTTCAGAACGTCAGCTTTGTAACCCGGCTACGCCCAAAGACAGTTTATCAAGTTAAATCAAGCCGCAGCGTATTAGAGACTAAAGGGATTATTGCGGATGAATGTATTGAATTGAGCAGTGCGCATGCCAAGAAAAGAGGCGCACCTGAATTATTAAGACGTATAGAGTTTTATGATACAGATAAGAAAAGAACATTCGAATTTCTGAGCAACAACTTTCATCTGGCAGCATCCACCATTGCTGCAATTTATAAAGACCGCTGGAAGATTGAGTTATTCTTTAAAGCCATCAAGCAGAATTTAAAACTGAAGTCATTTCTAGGTCGAAGCCGCAATGCGATACAAACGCAAATATGGATTGCATTAATTGCCTATTTGCTGGTGAACTTCGCTAAACACATGGCACAAGAAGGATGGAGTGTTCAGCGTTTACTGAGAATTATTCAGGTCAATTTATTTGAAAGGAAACTTTTAAGGTCACTCTTTGTGCCTGATAAAAAATGGCGAAAACAAGAAGAACCTCAATTGAGGTTCTTCTTGTGATATTTGTGGGACAGCAGTGCTATTTAAGCTCTCTTTTTTATTGGTATTATTTGGGATAAGCTGAAAAAAGAGCTTCGCAAGTTGGATATTTTTGATGTAGTTTTTTTTAAATAAAAGCTTTCATCATGTTCTAAAAAACCATCTAGTAATCTGATAGATGATTCATTATTACAGCCTTTAATTCTTCTATTCCATGCGGTAAATGGTGCAATAGGAAGATCAATCGATATGGTATTTTCTTTGCAATCTAATAATGCTAAAGAAACAATTTGATATTTTTGGGATGTATTATGATTTGATGGGTATGCTAAGCCCATAATTAAGTCATTCGTTTTTATCGTTTTAATTGGAAAATCACTCATCCATTCTTTAGGTCTTGGTGAAATGATTTTAGATAAAAATTTTTAAATACAAAGTCAGGGTGCTGTAATTTAAATTTAGTATGATTAATTGAATTGATCTTCTGAACAGACTTAACGCGGGCAATAAACACATCATTAGGGGAAAGCGGTGCGCAGGCAAAAGTTGTGGGTATCGAAAGAGTTATGCCCATACAAAGGAATAACCCTTTCATTTTATATCCATTTCTTCCATCTGAAGTAGACCATTGGCAGTACTAAGAATGCCATTAATATGCCAGCGACGATGAGAAAGCTTAAACTTCCGTGAGCAAATGGTAATTCATCTGTATTCATCCCATAAATACTTGCAATCAGCATAGGTGGTGCAAGCATACTTGGTAAAATAGAGAATCGACGAATCGTGTCATTCTGTTCAGTGTTAATGAACCCAGACGTTGTATCGAGTAAGAATCGTACTTTTTGGAATAAGAAAGCATCGTGCTCAACCAGTGAGCGTACATCCTCGCTTAATTCTCGAATATCTGCATCATAGATATGACTGCCTAATGCACGTGGGCGAGATAAAAAGGTAAGAACTCGACGCAAATCAATCAAACATAATTGTGCTTTTCCAAGCATATCTTCTTGTTGTGCTAGGCGTGTAATCATGTCATCTAGATCTAAGATCTTTTCACGATGATGATTATTGAGTACTTCTGTGGAGTATCTTTCTAAGTCTTTGTGGATATCTTCTAAGATATCCGCAAGTTCATCAAGCTTTGCTTCTAGTAACCCCAATAAGATCCACGTCGGATCTTTATAGTCCATATCATAGTCATTGCGACGCGCACGGGCACGGAATGCACGGAAAGCGACGAGCTTCTCACCACGCATGGTAAATAAACGATCTTTATGCAAAATAAATGCGACGGTTTGTACCATTGCAAGCATATGTGATGAGTCGTCAGTATCACCATCTACCTGATAATTTTTATTCTTTGTTAAAAAATATGTGCTGATATGCAAAATACCATCATCATCACGGTAAAATCGTGCGGATGAGGAAATGTCTTCAAGTGATTTGAGAGTAGGTAAGTTGCGCTCATAAGCATCAAGTACCCATTGTTGTTCTTCTTGTGATGGAGCGATTAAATCAATCCAAACTAATTCAGGATGCAGATCAAAACTCCCATTGATCGTTGCATCTTCTAGACTACCGCGCTCTGTGGCATAAAAGGCTTCAAGCATGTCTTTTTTCCTCGCGCAGTTTATGAAAGTCAGCGTGTATTTTAGACAAGGATTGAACTAAAAACACTTGCCTAAACGCTATTTTGTCAAAAATCTTGTTTCATAGCCTACTTTATCAGCATGACAGTTATATAAAACGGTTTTAATTGTATGAATTCTATATGTGTTTTTTGCGGTTCTTCTCTCGGTAATGATGTGGTTTATGAACAAATCACTCAAGCAACAGGTCAAATAATTGCTGAACAAGGTTTGACCCTTGTTTATGGTGGTGGTCGTTCTGGCTTAATGGGTGTGGTTGCCAATAGTGCGCTTGAAGCAGGTGGCAAAGTGATTGGTGTTATTCCTGAAGCTTTGGTTGATCGTGAGCTTGCGCATGCTGAACTTAGCGAACTATATGTTGTGAAAGATATGCATGAACGAAAAACCAAGATGGCTGAATTGGCAGATGGTTTTATTGCATTACCTGGCGGTGCAGGGACTTTGGAAGAAATTTTCGAGCAGTGGACATGGAATCAATTAGGGATTCACCAAAAGCCTTGTGCATTTTTAAATATTAATGGCTTTTATGATGATCTGATTAAAATGTTACAAACTTCAGTTGAGCATGGTTTTAGCCAAGCTCGATTTGTAGATACCTTGATTGTGTCTGATAATATTCATGATATTTTAGCGGCATTTCAGAAATATCAACCCGCAGTTCCGAAATGGACGTCTCGCAATGAAATTCAAGCTTGAGGATAACCTTTGAAAACAATCACTGTCGCTGCTGCCATTATCATGAATGACAAAAATGAGTTGTTATTGGTAAGAAAAAAGAACACGCGTGTGTTTATGCAAGTTGGCGGAAAGCTTGAACCCAATGAAGCGCCTGAAATAGCAATTCAGCGCGAAATTTTAGAAGAGATTGGGTCTACTTGTGACATCAAGCAGTATTTGGGGCGATATGAGACAGCAACAGCAAATGAACCTGATCATCAATTAATTAGCCATCTGTTTGTTGTCGAACTTCATCAACAACCTGAAATTGCGGCTGAAATCGCGGAAATGAAATGGATTGATTTGCATGAAGAGTCTATTTTGCTTGCACCATTAACTACCGAGGTTGTCATTCCTTGGTGTCTTAAGCAATAACATCATGATTTGCCTGTTTAACACCACCAGCGGCTAAACAGGCTGAGTATATATGTTGGCACCCCAACTGTTTTAATACTTGACTGAGGGCATTGATAGAGCTGCCTGTGGTCACGACATCATCAATAATCAGCACTTTTCTATAAATCAATTGAAGATGTGTTTTAGCGACAAATTGATCTTCTATATTTTCCAATCGCTCTAAGCGGCTTAAACCTTTTTGAGAATGTTGGGCTAGTCGTTGCACGGGCTGCCATACTGGAATATTCAATACTTTGCTCAGTTCCTTAGCGATTAAAAGTGATTGATTGAAACCTCTTTCCATCAGTCGATCATTTGAAATAGGCATTGGTACGATGGCATGTACTTTTGGCAGCTTAAGTTCCAGTAATAGTCCGCTAAGTAATCGAAGATGATGTAACTGTTGCTCGTATTTAAATTGTTGAATGAGTTGGCTGATCGGATATTCATAATGACAGGCAACAAGTATATCTTGCTGATGTCGTTCGATTTTATGTTTTAACCATGGTAATTGTTGCCAGCAACTTTGACAAACACCATGGTGTGCTCTGACACCAATATCGCATAAGTGACATGCTGTGAAATAATCAGCAACTTGTTGTGCTCCTCGGCTCAATAATTTAAACATAAGCGTATCGAGGTGCTTTAGGTAGCCAGCGTTTTAATAGTCCTTCAGCATGTTGTGGATAATCTTTGAGTAATTGTTCAGCAACATAATGTGCTTGGGTGAGCAAATGGTCATCACGTTCTAAGCGTGCGACACGAAACCCCATATCACCAGTTTGCTTGGTACCTAGTAATTCACCTGGACCACGTATTTCCAAATCTTTTTCAGCGATCACAAAGCCATCGTTGCTTTCACGCAAGATGGAAAGACGTTCTTGTCCATTTTGTGATAGTGGCGTTTTGTAGAGTAGGGCACAAAAACTAGCTGTTGCACCGCGACCAACTCGACCACGTAACTGATGTAATTGAGAAAGTCCAAGTCGTTCCGCATTTTCAATCACCATAATGGATGCATTGGGCACATCGACACCCACTTCAATCACTGTGGTGGCAATCAAAAGTTGTGACTGGTTGTCTTTAAAGGCTTGCATGACAGCTTGCTTTTCATCAGCTTTCATTTTGCCGTGTACTAATCCCACATTTAGATCAGGGAAGCGTTCTTTAATTTCTTGAAAAGTTGCTTCTGCTGCTTGGGCATCCAAGGTTTCAGATTGTTCAACTAAAGTGCAAACCCAGTAGGCTTGTTTACCTTCACGACAGTTACTGGCGATACGTTGTAAGACCTCTTCTCGACGATCCAGAGGAATCGTGACAGTTTGAATCGGGGTTCGTCCAGGTGGTAGCTCGTCAATGATTGAGGTATCTAAATCACCATAAGCACTCATTGCGAGTGTGCGTGGAATAGGGGTCGCTGTCATCACTAATTGATGTGGTGTAAATTGATCAACGCCTTTATTACGTAATGCAAGTCGTTGATCTACCCCAAAGCGGTGTTGTTCATCAATAATCACTAAGCCCAACTTCGAGAATTCTACATTGTCTTGGAATAGGGCATGCGTTCCGACAACGAGTTGTGAGTGACCTTCTTTAATTTCCTGCTCTGCTAATGTTCGTGCTTTACCTTTCTGTTTACCTGAAAGCCAAGCTACTTTTATGCCTAAAGGCTCAAACCAACGTTTGAAATTTAAATAGTGTTGTTCAGCCAAGATTTCGGTGGGTGCCATCAGCGCCACTTGCCATTCAGCTTCTAAAGCATGGCATGCTGCAACGGCTGCAACCAATGTCTTACCTGCACCCACATCTCCTTGAACTAAACGCAGCATGGGTTGATCTTGCTTCAGATCATGTAGAATTTCTTTAGAAACCCTTTTTTGTGCGTTGGTCATCTGGAAAGGCAGGGCATCTAAAAGGCGCTTTGCTAAAACTTTGCTGCTGCTAAAGCGAGGTGCTGCTATTTGTCGAATATAAGCACGACGTGTAAGTAAGCTGATTTGATGCGCGACCAGTTCTTCAAAAATCAATCGTTGCTGTGCAGGATGTGAGCCTTGATTGAGTTGTACCATATTGGCATCAATCGGTGGTTCGTGAATATAGTGCAGAGCTTCTTTTAATTCGTAGCCATTACTGTATTTGGCGGGCAGTAATTCAGGTAAAGCATCGCTATGATGTTCTAGTGCTTGGCGAACATATTCACGCAACTTAGGTTGTGTTAGACCTTCCGTGCTTGGATATATCGCTGTTAACTGAGTTTTGGGTAATGCGGTATGTCGTTGAATGACTTGTATTTCAGGATGATAAAGCTCTAAGCCTCGTGCACCGACACGCACTTCACCAAAGATTCTTAAACGTGCACCTGGTTTTATACGATCCGTTAAACCTTTATAAATATGATAAAAACGTAAGGTGACTTTGCCAAAATCATCTTGTAGCAACGCAGCAAAGGATTTCTTTTTTCCTGGTGGGAAATCAATAGATTTAACTTCCCCCTCAAGCAAATAACTACGTCCAACAACCAGCTGATTCATTGGAATAATAGTGCTACGATCTTCATAGTCACGCGGAAGATGAAACAGTAGATCATCCGTGCTAAAAATATGGAGCTTTTCTAGTAGGCTTGCTGCGGCAGCACCAACGCCTTGTAATTGCTGGACTGAAGTCATTTTTTGGTCAAGGATCGGTATGCATATTTTATTTATTGGTTATGGTAAAACATCTCAGCGTGTCGCTAAACACTTATTTGAGCAAGGTCACCACATTAGCACAATTAGCCGTACTGAAAAAACAGATCATTACGCAACACACCATATTCAAGATGCCCATCATCTTGATTTAAGTGAATTTGAACCAATCGATGTGGTATATGTGATTCTTTCACCAAGTGAAAGTGGAATTGATGCTTATCAACATACCTATGTCGATAGTGTGGAACCAATTGCTAAAGCTTTACAACATCATCCTGTCAAACGGATCATTATCGTTTCTTCAACACGCGTTTATGGTGAGAACGCAGGAGAGCTTGTGGATGATGAGTCTGATATACGTCCAATAGATGAACAAGGTGAGCTGTTACGAAAAATGGAGTTGTTATGGCAATCCTGCTATCCACAACAGGCTGTGATTGTTCGTCCAACAGGTATTTATGGTGTATCCGTTGAGCGTTTAAAAAGGCTTGCCCAGCGCACACAGAACTATCCGACGATTCACTTTAGTAACCGTATTCATATAAATGATTTAGCTCGTTTTTTAGCTTTGTTGGCGACTTTGGAAAGTCCTGAATCAAGTTATATTCTCAGTAATAATAGACCTATTGCGATGCATGAAATTTTGCTTTGGTTTCAGCGAAAATTAGGTTTGACAGCATTGAAATTGGAGTCTGAACAGCACACTGGAAAGCGTATTTATGCGACTCGAATTGCTAAAACTGGTTTTGAATTTGACCATTTGATTTGCTTTAATGACTATGAAGCCGCGCTGTTCGTACATATTAATGAAAAATAATTAGATTAAACTGCGATCATGATTGAAAAGTTGGTATGAATCTTGATTGATAATTACCAACACATTCCGTTAAGGAACTGCCTAAGTTTGCACGTAGTTTGCAGTGAGGCATTGAAGGTTGTATATGAGAAAAATAATTTATTTAATTTTGCTGTTATTTATGGGAACAACAAGCTGGGCTGGTGAGCAGGTTTGGTGTGTTTTTGAGCCTTTGAGTTCTAAAGGCGATATCAGTCGTCGTTTGCAAGATATGCAAAGCCAAGTTCAATTAAAATTCAGCTATTTTAAAATTGAAAAAGATGCGATTCAGGCTTTTGAGCAAAATAAATGTACAGGTTTAATCGCATCAAACTTTAATACCTACCGCTACAACTCATTTATGGGAAGCACTGGTGGAATTGGCTTAATTTCGAATAATCGTGTTGCACGAATGTTTTTGCAACTTATGAATAATCCGAATGTTGAAAAAAGAATGATCAGTTCGAAGTATGAAGTGGTTGGTATGATTCCGATCGGAACGGCATATATGATCATGAATACTCAACAGATCAGTAAAGTATCCCAACTCAAAAACAAGCGCATAGGGATTCTAGAAGATAACCCACCACAACAAGCTTTAGTACAAAGTGTTGCTGCTAAAGCGACTTATGTTGATTTTTCAAATGCAATTGATTTATTTAAACAGCATAAGATTGATATTCTAGCGGCGCCTGCTTATGGAATTTTACCCTACAATCTCAAGAAAGAGTTTGGTGAAGCGACACAGGTTGTGAATTTCCCAGTTGCTTATTTTGCAATGAATATTGTGATTAAACCAAAATCATATCCTGCAAATTTTGGGCATCATGTTCGTACATGGTTTGTCAAAAATAGTAATGTATTGGCCGCACAGGCGATTCAATCGGAAAATCACTTGCCAGCGTATTATTGGGCTGATATTTCGGGTTATGAAAAGCAGGGCTATGAGGCGCTGGTTGCTAAGATTCGTAATCGTTATGTGGATTCAGGTTACTACGATGCCTATTTTGTCGAGCTAATCAAACGACTCAGATGTCTAGATGATCCGAAATATTTAGAATGCCGCAAATAAATTGGGTTAGCCAAATTTTTGACTAACCCATCAGAAGTGAATACCGAAACATTAAGCTTTTTTACGTTTCAAACGGCGTTTGGCCTGCTGTGAAGCCATTGCCTCCAGCGCTGTCGCCAGTTCCTCATCACTGAATGTGGTGATGTGCTGCAACATCTGCAGGGTCGCTTCGTCAAGCACCAACTGTGCGCCTGCCGCCATCTTACTAAAGTTGTCATCATATTCAATGAAGCCCTGTTCATTGTTGCGAATATAATTCTGCTGAGTTAGCACCTTAATAAAGCTTTGGAACAGTGCCTTGTCAAAGAACTCTGGTGAGTTGAACTCGTACAGCACAGACAGACGTTGACCCAATAAGTGACTCAGTTCCTCCACCTGTTTGGTGGAGATATTGCCAGAACCACGCTGGGTAATCAGCGCAAGCGTCATGTAGTAACGCTCTAAGCTTTGTTTAACTGGCATGCCTAAAGTCAAAAGTTTTTGATGCTCTTCACTGTTTGGTGTTGGGCTAAATAAGTTGCCATCATGATCTTGGAAAATTAGACCAATTTTAACAAGTGCGTTGATATAGTTATCTATATGCTGTTGCAGTTCAGCTGGCTGCCATTTCATGAACAGTTCAGCTTTCAGGAATGGATACAAGGTACGGATGACGTTGCTTAAATCGGTCTTGTTAATTTTACCGTTGTGCTCAACCAATGATGCAACCAGTGATGGTAAGACAAAAGCATGTAAGATGTTATTACGGAAATAGGTTAATAAAACGGCTTGATTGTCTTCTATGGCAATAATATCACCTAGAACATGCTGCACACGTTTGATCAGTTTGAGCTTTAGACCATAAGCAATGATTTCTTTACCTGATAAAGAAGTGACTTGCGTGCGTTCATCATACGGTTGTTGAGTCGCTAAATCACGATAAATATCAAGTTGTTTGGCACAGATCTCTTCATCTAATGTATGTTTTGGTGTTGCTAATAAGATCAAAGATAATAATGAAACAGGGTTGATCACCACCGCACGGTTGATATTTTCCAGAATCAGGTTGGCTGAGCTTGACACCACACTGGAAATTTCTGCTGGAATTGGCGCATCATTTTTTTCGATCTGAATTTTATCTGCATTATGCTGCTTTAAAATATCATCAAGGAAAACAGGTTCACCAAAATTGACGTGTACCTTGCCAAAAATTCTTTCAATTTTACGTAAAGTTTTGACGATGCCAAAAATTGATTCTGCTTCTTTTGGCTTACCCTGCATCTCACCGACATAAGTTGAACCTTCCATCAGGCGTTCGTAGCCGATATATGTTGGAACAAAAACAATTGGCTTGGCGCGACCGCGTAAATGACCATGTACGGTCATTGCAAGCATGCCTGTCTTCGGTGGTAGCAAGCGACCGGTACGTGAACGACCACCTTCAATGAAGTACTCGATAGGCGTATTGCGTGATAGAATGCTGTATAAATATTCTTTGAGTACAGATGTATATAGTGCATTACCGCGGAAAGATCGGCGTATGAAAAATGCACCACCTCCACGTAATAACTGACCTACAAAAGGTAAGTTTAGGTTATCACCCGCAGCAATATATGGAATCATCAAGCCACGTTTGTAAATCACATAAGACAGTAATAAATAGTCAATATGGCTACGGTGGCAGGGTGTGTAAATAATTTCATAGTCTTTCGCAAGTTCGCGAACTGTACTGAAATTATGAACTTCAACGCCGTCATACAGTTGTGTCCATAATCGTGTTAAAGCCATATCTGCGAAGCGTACTGCTGACGCTGAATAATCAGAAACGATTTCATTGACATAGCCAATTGCGCGGCGTTCTGCCTCAAGCATACTGATTTTATGCTGAATGCTTTCACGACGGATGGCATCCTGTACATCGGGTGCCTTAATGATAGACTGCATCACGTTGCGGCGGTCTGACAAGTCAGGCCCAAGTACCACTTCGCGTTGCTGGTCTAGGTAGCCATCTAGTGAACTTGCGATATACGTGGCAGGAGAGATGTTTGGATGATGTCTCTTGGCATAATCTACCAGTTCACGCAAGGATTGCGGTGCATGGAACTCTAAATAAGACTCACGACCATGTAGACCAATATTGACCAGTTGTTTGACTGTCCCAGGCGTTGCCCAAGTATCGGAGAACAACAGTTTAAACCATGAATCCTCTTTATCTGGTGAACGTCCCCAAAGTACTGTAACGGGAACTAATTGAACATCTACTTCTTGATTTTGTTCTAATGCTTCGATCAACTGTAGAAGGCGTGGGGGATATGTTTGAGTATTAAAAAAGTTATTTTCATTCTGATGCAAAAATAGAATCGAGTTTTTTTCATGATACGTCCCGAAACTCAAGGCATCCAAAGCAGGTTTTAGATGAAGGCGGCGAGTTTCACCATCTACAACCAGTGCGTTACTACGTGAATAATTTTGTAAAACATAGCAGACCAGCTTGTTTGAATCCTGTTTCTCTTGCTCTACTGCGGTGGATTCTGTAGGAACTTCACCAAGAACATGTGGGGTGACCACAAGGTCAAGTAACTTACTCGAAAGTTGGCGATACATTTGACCAAATCCAGTCTTGGACATTACAAACTCCTAAATCATAATCCTGACAGTAAGTCATGATGAGCACGACATTCTGCGTTATTCTGACATAAAACGATATGTTATTTTCTGACAAAATATAGCGTATTTGGTAGATTTTATCGTTAAAAATCGTATTTTTAGCGGTTATAAATAAGAATAACGTGACGGACAAATCATTTTATCCTGAGTATATTTATGGGAATTTATGGCACAATCAAGTCAGGCTGCTCATAACGGTTGATCTGAATTGTCCTGAATTCACCTTGTGCATGAGCTAAAAGCAGTGTTTTATTGTGGCACTATATTGTGCCTTATGCCTGGGTTGATTTTTCCTGATTGATGGATGGTAATTACATGAATGTTTTGACTCAAGAACTCGTTGAACTATTGACGCTGGAACGGATTGAAGAACATATCTTTCGGGGCAACAGCCGCAATCTGGTTGGTAAACGGGTATTTGGTGGGCAGGTTCTGGGTCAGGCGTTAAGGGCCGCATCCTACACTACAGATCGTCCAGCACATTCGTTGCATGCTTATTTTTTATATGGTGGTGATGTCGATGCACCGATCATTTATGAAGTTGATCCATTGCGAGATGGTAAAAGTTTTGCAAGTCGACAAGTGCGTGCGATCCAACATGGACGTACAATTTTTTCTGCAATGGTCTCTTTTGCCAATCCAGAAGAAGGCTTAAATTATCAACATAAAGAACCAGAGTATCCGAGTCCTGAAGAGCTGAAGTCTGAGAAAGAATTAAAGGAAAGTATGCTCAATTTCGTGCCTGAAAATGTTCGCGCCAGCTTTATGCGTGAACGTCATGTTGAAATTAAACCGATTCAGCCTATGAATCCGTTTCAACCTCAGCCGGAAGCTCCTTTTTACGCACACTATATTCGTACTCATGATCGAATCCCATCGAACATTGATGAAATTTCACTTCATCAAGCGATTGTTGCGTTTTATTCTGACTTTACCTTGATGACTACAGCATTGCGTCCACATGGTCTGTCTTGGATTTCCCCAAATCTACAATGTGCTAGTATTGATCATACGATTTATTTCCATCGTCCTCTGCGTGCAGATGATTGGATGTTGTATGACATGGAGGCAACGATTAGTGCAAGTTCACGTGGCTTGAACTTTGGAAAAATGTGGCAAAACGGACAATTAGTCTGTAGTACAGTACAAGAAGGTTTGATTCGGCTCAGAGAAATAGAAACGCAATAATGTGAAATTATTCTGCATGAAATCGTATTAAAGCCATCATAATGATGGCTTTTTTGTCATAAGCTTGTGACAAAAAATTGCTCGATTCTTAGATTTGAGCATGCCATAGTAGCTGTACTGCATTCATTTTTAATACGCACAATGAATTTAAATACCCAAATTTTAATTGCAGCTATCGCGGGAGTAGGGTTAGGACTTTTATTGACTAGCTATCCTCAGGCTGATTTTGCTCAAACAACGTTATATGTTTTAGGTATTTTAAGTAGCATTTTTATTGGTTTGTTAAAGATGTTGCTGATCCCTTTGATATTTAGTTCTATCGTTGTAGGGGTTTCAAATTTACAAGCTGGAGGGGAGTTTGGTCGAGTTTGGAAGATTACCGCCTTGAGTTGTGTGACCACTACAACGCTTGCACTGATCTTAGGAATCAGTTGTGCACATCTTTTTGATGTTGGGAAGGGCGTTGATATCACACTTTTTCAGTCAGCAATGCAAAATCATCAAACGCCTGATACGCTTACACCTTCTAGTTTTCTTACCAATTTTATTCAAAATACCTTAATCAATCCTTTTAAAGCATTTAGTGAAGGGAATGTACTCGCTGTTGTGGTTTTTGCACTTTTCTTAGGCGTTGCTCTCGTTAAAGGTGGTGAGCGTTTTAATACAGTTCGTCAACTCAGCCAACAATTCTTTGAAATGATGATGATGCTTGTCAGTTGGGTAATGAAACTCGCGCCGCTTGGGATTTTTGCATTATTGGCGAAGTTGATTGCGACTGAGGATTTATCTGTATTAAGTCGTCTTGCTGAGTTTGCATTTGTGGTGACTGGAACAACGATTTTTCATGGTTTAGTAGTTTTGCCTACACTGCTTTGGATTTTTGGAAAAATGAATCCTCTGACGTTCTTCAGAGGTGCGCGAGCTGCATTGGTGACGGCATTTGCAACAAGCTCTAGTTCAGCGACCATGCCACTGAGTATGCGTTGCGCACAAGAGAATTTAGGGGTAAGACCGCAAACGGCAGGCTTTGTAATTCCTTTGGGTACGCAGTTAAATATGGACGGTACCGCACTTTATGAGGCTGCAGCTGCACTTTTTATTGCCAATTTAATGGGTTTGGATTTAACCCTAACCCAACAGTTTATCGTTTGTCTCACCGCAATGATTGCATCATTAGGTGCGCCAGGGATTCCAAGTGCGGGCATGGTAACGATGATAATGGTGTTGCAATCAGTTGGTTTACCTGCGGAAGCGATTGCAATTTTACTGCCGATAGATCGGTTGCTGGATACCGTTCGAACGGTAGTTAATGTACAGGGAGATATGATGATCAGTGTGGTTGTCGATCGTTATGCAAAGCAAACGGAAATAGAGCCAAGTTAATCGAGTTGTACGGACATAAAAAAAGCAGGAGAAAACTCCTGCTTTTTCTTTCTCTTCACTTATGCAGCATGTTGTAGTGCACGCTTAGCAGCAGGTGAATTATTTAAATAATTCACAGCATCTTTGGTACTTCCTTCTTTCACAGGATCATACCAAGGCATCAAATAATCAATTTGTTGTGATACTAACCAGATTGGATTTGGAAGAATTTGATTGTCTTTACGACTAATCTTATACCATTCCAACCATATCCAAGGTTTGAATATACTTGTTTTTTTATCTGCAAAACGAGGATCTTGGCTCATGATGTGAGCAGCACCATCTACCCACAAACCAAGTACCAGAACGATTACCGCAACGCTGAGGTAGTAACGTGCAATATAGCTACCACCTAAATGACGATAAAGATCAAATGCTACGGTACGGTGTTCGATTTCTTCAGAACCATGCCATTTAATTAAATCGATCATCTCAGGATCAGCACCAAGTTCTCCCCAACGTTTGTTGTAGAGTGCGTATTTACCAAGAACACACGTCATGTGCTCAACGGTTGCAATCACACCTAGACGGAATAAATCCCATTGATGATCTAATATTTTAGGAACTTCTTTACCAAAAGGCTTATCAGCTAAAGCTTTGGTAAATAAGAAATCCATGATGTCTAAGTTGCGTTGAATATCGATGTTGCGTTGGCTGAGATATTCTTTATTCGCAGAGGTGTGAGCAACAGCATGCATCGCTTCTTGACGAATAAAAGCTTGTACATCTTCTTTTAATTTTTCATCAGTGATTTCAGGAAGTACTTTGTTGTACAAACGACAAAACCAGAACTCACCAGCAGGCAAAATATTATTAATTTCGTTAATAAAATAGCTAGCAAAAGGTTGATTTGGAATCCAATCTACAGGGGTTTTTTCCCAATCAAATTTTACTTTTCGAGGGAGAATTTTATAGTCAATCGAAGAACCAAGAACTTTGTTCTTCACAAATGATAGTAATTTCATCTTTAGTCCTAATCGATAGTGCAATGAACCAACACTAAGCAGTATATGAAAACTACCTAGTGTTTGTGTTTAGCAATTCAGGACAATTAAAAATTATTTTATGCATCAAGTTGCATGAAATGCATAATTTATTCTTTATCGTCAGTTTCTGATGCTTCTGGGATTTGATCGAGGTCAAATTCCACCGTTTGATCAAGTGTGTAATTTAAACGACCACCCATTACACTCGCTAACTCCTCTAGACCAATACGGTTAAGAGAAGAGAATAGTTGTATTGAGAAGTCGAGCTTCATTTTTTTCAATTGTTGTTTAACGTCGAGCAAGGTTTTATTTGCTGGACCTCGATTCAGTTTATCCGCTTTAGTGAGAAGAATATGAACAAACAAATGACGAGAATGCGCCCATTCCAACATCATTAAATCAAAGTGTTGTAAAGGATGGCGGATATCCATCAATAAAACTAAGCCTTGTAAGCTTTTGCGATGAATCAAATAATTTTCTAGTTCTTTTTGCCAAACAATTTTCATTGCTTCTGGTACAGCGGCATAGCCATAACCAGGTAAGTCTACCAAACGTTGATCAGGATTACCCAAGCTAAAAAAGTTGATCATTTGGGTACGACCTGGTCTTTTTGAAGCACGTGCCAATTGCTTTTTATTAGTTAAGGCATTAATCGCACTCGATTTTCCCGCATTTGAACGACCTGCAAATGCAATCTCATAGCCTGTATCTTCAACGCACAAAGCAAGTTTTGGTGCACTCATTAAAAATTCAGCTTGGCGTAACCAATTCAAAGACTGTACTGCATAAGCGGTTAATGCAGGATCAGTCTTTTTCTCATAACTGATTTTTTCTTTAGGTGCGAGTCTAGCTTTGGTGTCTTTCGATTTTTCACTACGGTGCATAGAAGCTTACTTTTGAATTTGAATAGCAATAAGCATTATAAAGGATGTATTGGATTCGTGCGAATCTTCATCCTAAATCTAAGCTTTTTGGACCAGTTCTAAGAATGTAATATCTGATCGAGTGGAAGATGGGAGTATACCGTGTTGAACCACTTCACCCAAAGTATATTGATCTAAGCTATGATAAAAGCTTTCAAGTGCTTGATCGAGAATGCCTTTCAGACCACATTGAGAGCGCAAGATGCAAGGGGGGGTATTGCATTCCACAATTTGCTGATGACCTTGTAAAACACGGACAATTTCACCAAGTCGAAGTGTCCGTGCTGACGGATTTAATCGAATTCCACCGCCTTTGCCTCGTGTAGTAACAATCCATTGTTGTTTACCCATGAAATGTACAATTTTAACGAGGTGGTTTTGTGAAACATGCAAATCTTTTGCAATATCAGCAATAGTGTAGGGTATCTCTCTCGGGCGGGCGACATACATCAGGATTCTGAGTGCATAATCTGTAAATTTATTGAGTTGCATTGTTTCACTCAATCTATTGCGATAAATAGAAAAGGCTAGTCTATCATAGGCTAGCCTTATACAAAACGCAGCATTAATTAGCTAAGTTTTACACCACCTGTGCCAAATGCTTCGCTATGAATATTTTCAGCAGGGATGCCTCGTGCAACAAGTGCTTTGTGTTGTTCAGCCATAAATGGCATCGGACCACATAAATAATAATCAGCAGTTGTTGGTAATAGTGCTGCATCCATAGACCCTAAATCTAAACGACCAGCTGCTTCATAATCCACGCCTAATACATCCCCATCATGTGGAAATTCATACGCCGTAAATGTGCTTAGACGAGGAAATTTAGCTTTAAGATCATGAATATGTTGTTTCATAGCATGAACTTGACTGCTACGACATGCATGTATAAACGTTACTGGTTGTGGCATATCTAAAGTAACTAATTGATTCAGCATAGCTATCATTGGGGTTAAACCTACACCACCACTGATAAATACATTACGTTTTTTACTATCTATCAGATAAAAGTTACCTGTAGGAGCAGAAACTTCGATTTCAGAACCTTCCGCTAAACTATGTAATGTATTTGATACCCAGCCTTCGGCAAGCTCACCTTTCGCATCTTCACGTTTCACTGAAATACGTAAATAGTCTGCTTGTGGACTTGTTGATAAAGTGTATTGACGAGGTTGTCTCAAATTGAGTTCTGGGACAAAAACACGTACTGAAATATATTGGCCAGCTTCGTAGTTTGGTAAATCACCGCCATCGACAGGTGCTAAATAAAACGACGTAATTTCGTCACTTTCAATCACTTTTTTAGCGATTTTAAAATTACGCCACCCTAACCAACTGCCTTTAGTTTGTTGATGTTGGTCGTAGATCGCTTTTTCAGTGCTGATAAACAAATCTGCTAGTTGTCCATAAGCGGCAGCCCATGCCGCAATCAAGGGATCTTCCATTGAGATATTCAGTACTTCACTGATCGAATGTAATAAATTTTCACCCACAATATTGTAATCAGGCGCTTGGATATTGAGGCTGACATGTTTATGAGCGATCAGTTCCACCACAGGCAAAAGCACAGATGGATCTTCAATATTTTCTGCGTACGCTAAAACAGCTCCTGCGAGTGCTTGAGCTTGAGCACCACTGCGTTGATGACCCATGTTAAAGGTTTCTTTGAGTGCAGGATTATTTCCTAACATACGATTATAGAAATAACCTGTTAATGCGACACCATTTTCACGTAAGACAGGAACAGTTGCTTTTACGAGTTCAATTTGCTGTGGAGTCATGAGTGATCTCTCTGGACTATCATTTTATAAGATATATTTAAAATACACCTTATAAAATGTATTTGCAATACATCTTATAATAAAAACCATAAAAAAGATAAGGGATAATTAATTATCCCTTATTTTTGAGATTTTTTTATTTTCCGAATAATGAGCCGAGTAATCCACGCACTATTTTTTGTCCAGTGCTACCACCTAAGCTTCGGGCAGCACTTTTTGCAAATGTACCGACAATGTCTTGTGTGAGCTTTTCACGATCACGTTGCGCTTTTTCTGCCGCTTTTTGTTGCTCTTTGGCAAATCGCTCTTGTTCTTTTGCTTGTTGCTTTGCGAGGGTTTCTTGTTCCTTTACTTGCTGCTTAGCGAGTTCGTCAGCTTGCTTTTGCTGAGACTGTTGTAATACTTTTTTCTGTAAAAGTTCGTAAGCGCTGTCACGATCTAAGGCTTGATCATAAACCCCAGCAACAATACTTTGCCCCATCATCACCTGTCGTTCTTCAGGGGTGATTGGGCTAAAAGAGGAATATGGGGGCATCACCCAACCACGCTCAACAATCTGAGGGGTGCCTTGTTCATCCAAACAACTAATCAAAGCCTCACCTACAGCTAGTTCAGTAATCGCTTGATCAACCTTAAAATCAGGATTGGCTCGGAAAGTGTCAGCTGCGGTTTTGACCGCTTTTTGATCTTTAGGTGTAAAAGCACGTAAAGCATGTTGTACTCGATTTCCGAGTTGACCTAGAACACTTTCTGGTAAATCAAGTGGGTTTTGAGTGATAAAGTAGATTCCTACACCCTTCGAGCGAATTAAACGAACCACTTGTTCAATTTTCTCTTGCAAAGCTGGACTAGCATTGGAAAACAATAAATGTGCTTCATCAAAGAAGAAGACAAGTTTAGGCTTATCCATATCGCCAACTTCGGGTAGTTGCTCAAATAATTCTGAGAGCATCCAAAGCAAGAATGTTGCATAAAGTTTTGGGGTATTCATCAACTTATCTGCAGCGAGAAGATTGATATAGCCATGACCTTGAGTATCTGTTTGAATAAAATCTAGAATATTCAAACTTGGTTCACCAAAAAACTGATCTCCACCTTGATCTGCTAACGCAAGCAGATTGCGTTGTATCGCACCAATACTGGCAGGAGAGAGATTGCCATACTCATTTTTCAGTTCAGCAGCATTTTCACTGACATAAGTTAGCATCGCCTTTAGATCTTTAAAGTCGATGAGGAGAAGCCCTTGATCATCTGCGATTCTAAATACTGCGGACAATACACCTTCTTGTGTATCGTTTAAATTTAGCATCTGCGCTAATAATAAAGGGCCTATTTCAGAAATTGTGGTTCGAATAGGGTGTCCTTGTTGACCAAATAGATCCCAGAAAATAACAGGTGAAGCTGCAAATGGAACAGAATCCAGATGCAGACTTTTAATGCGTTCATCAAATTTGGGGCTGCTTGAACCTGCTTTGGCTAGGCTTGAAACATCACCTTTCGCATCTGCTAGAAAAACAGGGACACCGATACGAGAAAAACTCTCAGCAAGTACTTTTAGAGTTACTGTTTTTCCTGTACCGGTTGCACCAGCAATCAGACCATGGCGGTTAGCAAATTGAGAATGTAGAACAATATCTTGTGTTGTATCTGTGGTTTTTTTTGCAATTACGATGGTTGTACTCATTCTTCACCTATTATAAGAGTCATTCCAGTTGTTTTAATGCGTTTTGAATATCTTGAATTAAATCCGCAGGATCTTCTAGTCCTATACAGAAACGAACCAATAAACCTTGTTGTAAATGTGTATTTTCCAATGCACGCATCTGTTTTAAATCATAGAGCATCACCAAACTTACAGGTCCACCCCAACTAAAACCAAGTTTGAATAGTTTTAAGTTATCGCAAAATCTACGAACTGCATGCATATCATATCTTGAATCAAAGATTACACTTGCCAAGCCAGCACTCTTGCCTGTGGTGCAAACCTCTTTCCAAAATTGATGTCCAGCTGAATCAGAAAGACTTGGGTGTAAAACTTGAGTAAATTGAGGCTGTTGTTTTAGCCAATCTAATAATCTTAGTGTGCTTTGAGATTGCTGTTCATAACGTAGCGACATATGCGCCAAACTACGTTGAATTTGCGCAGTATCATCACCTGAAACAGATATGCCTTGGATTGCATGCATGCGATAAAGTTTATGATGTAAATTTTGATCGCGTGTTACAACCGAGCCCATGAGGATGTCTCCACCACCACTTGGATATTTGGTAAGAGCGTGTACTGTTACATCAACCGATAAATGTTCATCAGAGAAATCAAATGCATTAAATGCCAGACCAGCCCCCCAAGTGTTATCTAGGGCGGTGAGGAGATTAAATTGCTTGGCTTTTTTGACTAGTTTTTTTAAATCAGGAAATTCTAAACTGACAGAACCAGCTGCTTCGAGCCAAATTAGCTTCGCTTTTTCTGAAGGTGTGAAACTATCAATATCAATCGGATTATAAACTTTAACTTGAATGCCATAACGAGTTTGAAGGTTGTTGAGGTGCTCTAAATTTGGACCATAAATATTATCTGCAATCCATACCTCATCGCCTGAATTTAAAAGAGTACTATTGACTAAATTGATCGCAGATAAACCACTCGGTGCAAGTAAGCTAAACAAACCGCCTTCAATTTGAGCGATGTTATCGCCTAGCGTAAATGTTGTTGGTGTGCCATGTGTGCCGTAGCTATAGTCATAGGGATCTGTCCAATGACGATCAAAAAGGTGCGATGTGCTTTTAAAAATAATGGTAGATGCACGATATAGGGGAGGTTGAACAGTTTCTATATATTGAGGGGCTTTTCTTGGTGCGTGAATAAGGTTGGTTTGTGCATTTTGGTGCTTAGTCATGGTGCTAAATCAAATCAATAGATGGATTTAGGTTAAGAGAAAAACAACAATTCTGCTAGTTGTTCAGGTGTTTTGTACACAATCGTTACAGATCAAATAGATTGAATGAAACTGGCTTTATTTTTGCTAAGACTTAATATCATTCTAACGATAATAGGTTTTAGCGCATGAAGTCGCATTTAAGAGTGCATTATTTTCAGCACATCGCAGGTGAAGGTTTTGGTAGTTGTTACAATTTCTTGAAAGCACATAAAGCAAAAATCACGGCAACAGAGTTTTTTGCTTTGCCCGTCGACCTGCCATTGGAATTGGAAGCATTGCCACATGTAGATGAGGTGGATTTGTTAATTATCATGGGTGGTACGATGAGTGTGAATGATGAAGCAAATTACCCATGGTTAAAATTGGAAAAAAGATGGTTGCGTCGTTATTTGGCATCAGGAAAGCCTGCTATAGGCTTATGTCTCGGTGGGCAGTTAATTGCAAATGCACTTGGTGCTGCGGTTAGCCGTAATCAATATCAAGAGTTGGGGTGGATGGATGTTGGTCGAGCTTCACACATACCTGAAAATTGTTTTCAAATTCCAGAGAAAATTAACATTATGCAATGGCATAGCGAGACCTTTGAAATACCTAGAGGTGGTATCCGTTTAGCAGAAAATGAAGTATGTAGAAATCAACTTTATCAAATCGGTCGTAATGTTTTAGGTTTTCAGTTTCATCCCGAAATGACGCCACATGCATTGCAATTGTTGATCGAAAATGAAGAAGACATGGCTGTGTTTAATGGGGAATTTGTTCAATCAATCGCTGAGCTCAAAAAAACAAACCAAAATAAATTTCAACAAGGCAACGATTTGCTTAATCAAGCAATTGAATATGTTGTAAGCGCTTAAATTGATTTTTTAACGGTAAAAAATAAAAGAAGAATTGCATAAGACTTAAACAATCGCTATAATGGGCGACCCTCAAATGGAGGGCGTTTTCTACGAAGAAAGTAGTTAACGCATTACAGTCGTGGCATCGATCACGACCATAGTGATTTTCACTGCCCTTGACACTTGCCAAAAGGTGAGGTGCGTCATGGGTGATTCTTTATATATTTGGCTTGGAGTTTACTGGTATGTCTAACCAGAGAATTCGTATCCGTTTGAAGTCTTTTGATCATCGTCTGATTGATCAATCTGCTCAAGAGATCGTAGAAACCGCTAAGCGTACTGGCGCACAAGTGTGTGGTCCAATTCCGATGCCTACTCGCATCGAACGCTTCAACGTTCTTACTTCACCACACGTCAACAAAGACGCTCGTGATCAGTACGAAATCCGCACCTATAAGCGTTTGATCGACATCGTTCAACCTACAGATAAAACTGTTGATGCATTGATGAAGTTGGATCTTGCTGCTGGTGTTGATGTTCAGATCGCTTTGGGTTAAGGCTTTCGGTTAATTAACTCTAAGTTAATTAAGCCGCTTTTTTAGAGGTTTATGCACATGGCTATTGGTTTAGTCGGTCGCAAATGTGGTATGACTCGCATCTTTACAGATGCTGGTGTATCTGTACCTGTTACAGTTATCGAAGTCGATCCAAACCGCATTACGCAAATCAAAACACTTGAAACTGATGGTTATCAAGCAATTCAAGTAACTACTGGTGAACGTCGCGAATCGCGCGTAACTAGCGCTCAGAAAGGTCACTTTGCGAAAGCTGGTGTTGCTGCTGGTCGTTTAGTTAAAGAGTTCCGTGTTACTGAAGCTGAGCTTGAAGGTCGTGAAGTTGGTGGTTCTATCGGTGTTGACTTGTTCACTGTTGGTCAAATTGTTGACGTAACTGGTCAGTCTAAAGGTAAAGGCTTCCAAGGTGGTGTTAAGCGTTGGAACTTCCGTACGCAAGATGCTACACATGGTAACTCTGTATCTCACCGTGTTTTAGGTTCTACAGGTCAAAACCAAACACCTGGTCGCGTGTTCAAAGGCAAGAAAATGGCTGGTCACTTAGGTGATGAACGCGTAACAGTTCAAGGTCTTGAAATTGTATCTATTGACGCTGAACGTTCAGTTTTAGTTGTTAAGGGTGCTATTCCTGGTTCAACTGGCGGCGACGTTATCGTGCGTCCTACCATCAAGGCCTGAGGGGAAATACTGTGAATTTAAAAACTGTTTCCGGCTCTGCTGTTGAATTGTCTGAAGTTGCTTTCGGACGTGAATTTAACGAAGCTCTTGTACACCAAGTTGTTACAGCTTACTTAGCTGGTGGTCGTCAAGGTACTCGTGCTCACAAATCACGTGCAGATGTTTCTGGCGGTGGTAAAAAGCCATTCCGTCAAAAAGGTACTGGTCGCGCTCGTGCTGGTTCTATTCGTAGCCCAATCTGGGTAGGTGGTGGTAAAACTTTTGCTGCTCGCCCACAAGATTGGTCTCAAAAAGTTAACCGCAAAATGTACCGCGGTGCAATGCAATGTATCTTAGCTGAACTTGTTCGCCAAGATCGTCTTGTATTAGTTGAAGAGTTTGCTGTTGCGGCTCCAAAAACTAAAGAATTGCTTGCAAAACTTAACGACTTAAATGCAACTCGTGCATTGATCGTTACAGATGCTGTAGATGAGAACTTGTATCTTGCAGCTCGCAACCTCCCACATGTAGATGTGGTGGACGCAACTGCAATTGATCCTGTTAGCTTGATCGCATTCGATAAAGTTGTCATGTCTGTAGCTGCTGCTAAGAAAATTGAGGTAGAACTCGGATGAACAACGAACGTTTATATCAAGTCCTACAAGGACCAGTATTCTCAGAAAAAGCACAAGTTTTAGGTGATACTGCTGGTGTTCAAGTATTTAAAGTTGCATTAAATGCAAACAAGCTTGAAATCAAGAAAGCAGTTGAGCAGCTCTTTGGTGTTGAAGTTGTGAAAGTAAATACAACGATCACTAAAGGTAAAACAAAACGCTTTGGTCGTACATTAGGACGTCGTTCTGATGTTAAAAAAGCATACGTCACCCTGAAAGCTGGCCAAGATGTAGAAATGGCTGACTTGGGCGATACCGCTGAAAACGCAGCGGAGTAAGGACGAAAATTATGCCGATTCAAAAATGTAAGCCAACGTCTCCAGGACGTCGCTTTGTAGAGAAAGTGGTTCATGACCATCTTCACAAAGGCGCACCTTATGCACCGTTGGTTGAAGCTAAAAAACGTACTGGTGGTCGTAACAACAACGGTCACATTACGACTCGTCACGTTGGTGGTGGACACAAACAACACTATCGTCTCGTTGACTTTAAACGTAACAAAGATGGTATTCCAGCGACTGTAGAGCGTATTGAATATGATCCTAACCGTACTGCACACATTGCATTAGTTTTGTATGCTGACGGTGAGCGTCGTTACATCATCGCACCTAAAGGTTTGCGTGCTGGCGATAAAGTACAATCTGGTAACGATGCTCCAATTCGTCCAGGTAACTGCTTACCGCTTCGTAATATGCCTATCGGTTCTACACTTCACAACGTTGAACTTAAAATCGGTAAAGGTGCTCAATTAGCACGTTCTGCTGGTACTTCAGTTCAGTTGTTAGGTCGTGATGGTTCTTACGCAATCGTTCGTTTACGTTCTGGTGAAATGCGTAAAATCCACGTTGAATGTCGTGCTGTAATTGGTGAAGTTTCTAACCAAGAAAGCAACCTTCGTTCATTGGGTAAAGCTGGTGCTTCACGCTGGCGCGGTGTTCGTCCTACTGTTCGTGGTATGGCGATGAACCCGGTTGACCATCCACACGGTGGTGGTGAAGGGCGTAGCAAAGGTATTCAACCTGTAAGCCCATGGGGTCAAAAAGCTAAAGGGTACAAGACACGTACCAATAAGCGTACGACTAAGATGATTATTCGCGACCGTCGCGTCAAGTAAAGGAATCTGAATAATGCCTCGTTCATTAAAAAAAGGTCCATTCGTCGACGCACACTTGTTCGCTAAAGTTGAAGCAGCAATTGCAGCTAACAACCGTAAGCCGATCAAGACTTGGTCACGTCGTTCAATGATCCTTCCAGATTTTGTTGGTTTAACAATTTCTGTTCACAATGGTCGTAACCATGTTCCAGTAATTGTTACTGAGCATATGGTTGGTCATAAGCTTGGTGAATTCGCACCAACTCGTACCTATCGTGGTCACGGTGTTGATAAGAAGTCTAAACGTTAATAGGTGCTATGATGGAAGTAACTGCAAAATTACGCGGTGCCGCTATCTCGGCACAAAAAGCACGTTTAGTTGCTGATTTGATCCGTGGTAAATCGGTTGCGCGCGCGCTAGATATTTTGAACTTCAGCAACAAAAAAGCAGCTGTGCTTGTTAAAAAAGCGCTTGAATCTGCAATTGCAAATGCTGAACACAACAACAGCTTAGATGTTGACGATCTTAAAGTAACTACGATTTACGTTGATGAAGGTATGAGCCTTAAACGTATTTTGCCACGTGCTAAAGGCCGTGCGGATCGTATTACAAAGCGTACTTGTCACATCACCGTTAAGGTAGGGGTTTGATATGGGTCAGAAGGTTCATCCAATCGGTATCCGCCTAGGTGTTGTGAAACGCCATAACGCTAACTGGTATGCGAGTCCGAAACAATACGCTGAATACTTGCTTAAAGATCTTCAAGTTCGTGAGTTTTTAACTAAAAAACTTAAGAATGCGATGGTAAGCAATATTCTTATCGAACGTCCTACAGGCGCTGCTAAAGTAACTATTAGCACTGCTCGTCCTGGTATCGTTATCGGTAAAAAAGGCGAAGATATTGAGAAATTACAGCGCGAACTCACCAACATTATGGGTGTTCCAGCGCAAGTTAGCATCAACGAAATTGATCGCCCAGACTTAGATGCTCGTTTAGTTGCTGAAGCAATCGCTTCTCAATTAGAAAAGCGTGTAATGTTCCGTCGTGCTATGAAGCGTGCGGTTCAAAACACTATGCGTGCTGGCGCGAAAGGTATCAAAGTTGAAGTTTCTGGCCGTTTAGGTGGTGCAGAGATTGCTCGTACTGAATGGTATCGTGAAGGTCGTGTTCCTTTGCATACTCTTCGTGCTGATATCGACTATGCAACTATGCGTGCTGAAACAACTTACGGTACGATCGGTGTTAAAGTTTGGATTTTCCGTGGCGAGATCTTAGGTGGCATGAAACAAGTCATGAACCCTGCTCCTGCTGAAGAGCGTCCAGCTAAACGTGGTCGTGGTCGTGGTGAAGGTCAAGAGCGTCGTGGTCGTCGCGGTGACCGTGCTGCTGACAAGGGAGAATAATCCATGTTGCAACCTAAACGTACCAAATTCCGTAAAGTGCACAAAGGCCGTAACACTGGTCTAGCGCATCGTGGTAGTACAGTATCATTTGGTTCGATTGCGATTAAAGCGACTGAACGTGGTCGTATGACTGCGCGTCAAATCGAAGCTTGTCGTCGTACCATTAGCCGTCGTATTAAGCGTGGTGGTAAAATCTTCATCCGTGTGTTCCCGGATAAACCAATTACCGAAAAACCATTAGAAGTTCGTATGGGTAAAGGTAAGGGTAGCGTGGAATACTGGGTTTGCCAGATTCAGCCAGGTAAGATCCTGTACGAAATTGAAGGTGTGAACGATGAATTAGCGCGTGAAGCTTTTGCTTTAGCTGCTGCTAAACTTCCGTTTAAAACCACTATCGTGACTCGGACGGTAATGTAATGAAAACTAAAGATCTACGTGAAAAATCGGTAGAAGAGTTGAAAGCGATGCTTGATGAGCAACAGCTTAACCAATTCCGTCTTCGTATGGCGAAAGCAACTGGTCAGTTGGGCAAATCGCACGAAGTGCAAATTGCTCGTAAGACAATTGCTCGTATCAAGACACTCCTTACCGAAAAACAGGGGAACGGACAATGAGTGAAAAAACAGTCCGCACGTTAACCGGCAAAGTCGTAAGCGACAAAATGGACAAATCTATTGTTGTGCTTATTGAACGCCGCGTTCAACACCCGTTGTATGGCAAATCAATCCGCCGTTCAACTAAATTACACGCTCATGATGAGAACAATGTTGCTAAATTAGGCGACTTGGTAACCATCAAAGAAAGCCGCCCAATTTCTAAAACTAAAGCTTGGACTTTAGTGGAAGTAGTTGAAGCTGCTGCTGAGTAATTAGACGTTCTTGTTGCATCATCGGACAATTTCGAGTACTCTTTGAGCCTTTCGAAATTGTGACCGGTGATGCTCGGTTTTGGAGTAGGGCAATGATTCAAACCGAAAGTATGCTCGACGTAGCAGACAACAGTGGTGCACGCCGCGTACAATGTATTAAAGTACTAGGTGGTTCACATCGTCGTTATGCTTCTGTTGGCGACATTATTAAAGTTACTGTAAAAGAAGCAATCCCACGCGCACGTGTTAAAAAAGGTGACGTGATGAATGCTGTAGTTGTTCGTACAAAATTCGGCATCCGTCGTCCAGATGGTTCAGTTATTCGTTTCGACGATAACGCAGCTGTTATTTTGAATAACAACAAAGCTCCGATTGCTACTCGTATCTTCGGACCAGTGACTCGTGAACTTCGTACTGAACAGTTCATGAAAATCATTTCATTGGCTCCTGAAGTTCTATAAGAGGCAATCATGGCTAAGATTAAAAAAGGCGATCAAGTAATTGTGATCGCAGGTAAAGAAAAAGGCAAACAAGGTGTTGTTTTGTCTGTTTCTGAAGATCGAGTTAAGGTCGAAGGTCTTAACTTGGTGAAGAAGCATCAAAAGCCAAACCGTGTAACAGGCGCTGAAGGCGGTATCGTTACTCAAGAGGCGACGCTTCATATCTCTAACGTGGCAATTTTTAATGCTACAACCCAAAAGGCTGACCGTGTTGGTTACCAAGTGATTGATGGCACGAAAACTCGTGTTTATAAATCAAATGGTGAATCAGTGGCGGCAGCGAAGTAATAGGTTGAAAAGGCAATGGCCAGACTTAAAGCACGTTACAATGACGAACTTAAAGCAAAGTTAAAAGAAGAACTTGGCATTAAGAATGTGATGGAAATTCCACGCATCACAAAAATCACTCTTAACATGGGTGTAGGCGCAGCTGCAACTGATAAGAAATTATTAGACGGTGCTGTTGCTGATATGCAACTCATTGCTGGTCAAAAACCAGTTGTGACACTTGCTCGTAAATCAATCGCTGGTTTCAAAATCCGTGATGGTTGGCCAATTGGTTGTAAAGTTACTTTACGTGGCGACCAAATGTACGAATTCTTGGACCGTTTGATCTCTATCGCGATTCCTCGTATCCGTGACTTCCGTGGTTTTTCTTCAAAATCATTTGATGGTCGTGGTAACTACTCTATGGGTTTAAAAGAGCAAATCGTTTTCCCTGAAATCGATTTTGACAAGATTGATCGTATTCGTGGTTTAGATATCACAATTACGACAACTGCTCGTAGCGATGACGAAGGCCGTGCGCTTATGCGTGCATTCGGCTTCCCGTTCAAATAAGAGGTCGATATGGCTAAGAAAGGTATGATTAATCGCGAATTGAAACGCGAAAAGACAGTTGCTAAATACGCTGCAAAACGTGCTGAATTAAAAGCAACGATTGCAAATGTAAACGCAAGTGACGAAGAACGTTTCGAAGCGATGTTAAAGTTACAAGCATTGCCACGTAATGCATCTCCAGTACGTCTTCGTAACCGCTGTGGTTTAACTGGTCGTCCTCATGGTTACTTCCGTAAGTTCGGTTTAAGCCGTAACAAATTACGTGACACAGTAATGCAGGGTGATGTACCAGGCGTTGTTAAGGCAAGCTGGTAAGGAGCGACTAAATGAGTATGCAAGATACCGTTGCCGACATGTTAACACGTGTTCGTAACGCACAAATGGCGAAGAAACAAGTTGTTTCTATGCCTTCTTCTAAGTTGAAAGTTGCAATTGCAAACGTACTTCAACAAGAAGGTTATATTTCAAATGTAGAAGTTGCTCAAGATGATGCAAAATCTACTTTGACTATTACGCTAAAATATTTCGAAGGCAAACCAGTTATCGAAACGGTTAAGCGCGTAAGCCGTCCAGGTCTACGTCAATACCGTGGTAAAGATAAACTTCCTAGCGTTAAGCAAGGTTTGGGTATTGCAATTGTTTCTACAAGCAAAGGCATCATGACTGATCGCGCTGCACGTGCTGCGGGTGTTGGTGGTGAAGTTATTGCTTTTGTTTCTTAATAGGTGATTCCTCATGTCTCGTGTGGCTAAAGCCCCAGTAACTGTACCTAATGGTGTAACAGTTACTCAGAACGGCCGGCAGGTCGAAGTGAAAGGCAGCAAAGGTACATTGTCTTTCAACCTGCATGCGCTGGTCGAGCTAAAACAGGAAGAAGGTAAACTTCAACTTGCTCCAGTAAAAGAATCGAAAGATGCTTGGATGCAAGCTGGTACTGCTCGCGCTGTATTGAACAACCTTGTAAAAGGTGTTAGTGAAGGCTTCGAACGTAAACTACAACTTGTTGGTGTAGGTTACAAAGCTGCTGTTAAAGGTACTGTTGTTAACCTAGCATTAGGTTATTCACACCCGATTGACTACGCTTTACCTGAAGGTGTAACAGCGGAAACTCCAACTGCAACTGAAATCATTTTGAAATCAGCAAACAAGCAGTTGTTAGGTCAAGTGGCAGCGGAAATCCGTGCATACCGTTCTCCTGAACCATATAAAGGTAAAGGTGTTCGTTATTCGGATGAAGTTATTCTTCGTAAAGAAGCTAAGAAGAAATAAGGCGCGAGGTTCTTATGAACGAAAAGAAACAAACCCGTTTGCGTCGTGCGAAAAGCACACGCTTGCACATCCGTGCATTGGGTGCGACTCGTTTGTGTGTAAACCGCACTCCGCGTCACATCTATGCTCAGGTTATTTCAGCAGATGGTGGCAAAGTTTTAGCGCAAGCTTCAACTTTAGATGCATCTTTACGTAGTGGTACTACTGGTAACGTTGAAGCGGCTACTAAAGTAGGTGCTTTGATCGCAGAACGTGCTAAAGCAGCTGGTGTTACTAAAGTTGCATTTGACCGTTCTGGTTTTAAATATCATGGTCGTATCAAAGCCTTGGCTGATGCTGCTCGTGAAGGCGGCTTGGAGTTCTAATCATGGCGAAAGTTGAACAAAACGAAGGTCTCGTTGAAAAGCTGGTTGCCGTTGATCGTGTAGCCAAGGTTGTTAAAGGTGGTCGTATCTTCTCTTTCACAGCATTAACTGTTGTGGGCGATGGTAATGGTCGTGTAGGTTTTGGTCGTGGTAAAGCACGTGAAGTTCCAGCTGCTATTTCTAAAGCACTTGAAGCTGCTCGTCGCAACATGATTACTGTAGACCTTGCTGGTACTACTTTACAACACCCTGTGAATGCTCGTCATGGTGCAAGCCGTGTATACATGCAACCTGCTTCTGAAGGTACTGGCGTAATTGCTGGTGGTGCTATGCGTGCCGTTTTAGAAGCTGCAGGTGTACATAACGTACTTGCTAAATGTTATGGCTCTACTAATGCTGCTAACGTAGTAAACGCAACTTTCAAAGGTTTGCGTGATATGACTTCTCCTGAGAAAGTCGCTGCGAAACGTGGTCTTTCAGTAGAACAAATTCAAGGGTAATCAATCATGAAAACGATTAAAGTTACCCAGACTAAATCTTCTTCGCATCGTTTAAAAAATCATAAACTTTGCCTACAAGGTCTAGGTCTGCGTCGTATTGGTCATACTGTAGAAGTGCAAGATACGCCTTCTAACCGTGGTATGATCAACAAAGTTTACTATATGGTTAGTGTAGAGGAATAAGCCATGACTCTGCGTTTAAATGAACTTTCACCTGCTGAAGGTGCAAAGCGTGAAAACCGTCGTTTAGGCCGTGGTATCGGTTCTGGCGTTGGTAAAACTGGTGGTCGTGGTATCAAGGGTCAAAACTCACGTAAAAGTGGTGGTACTCGTCCAGGCTTTGAAGGCGGCCAAACTGCGTTATATCGTCGTTTACCTAAATTCGGTTTCACTAGCCAAATCGCTTTGAAAACTGCTGAAGTGCGTTTGTCTGAGTTGAATAAAGTGGAAGGCGACATCGTTAGCCTTGAAACTTTAAAAGCTGCGAATGTTGTTCGTCGTGACCAGATTCGTGCTCGCATCGTGCTTTCTGGTGAAATCACTCGCGCGTTCACTGTACAAGGTGTTGCGTTGACTAAAGGCGCTAAAGCTGCTGTTGAAGCTGCTGGCGGTAAAGTCGAGGAGTAATCTCGAGTGTCTATGACTCCTAGTTCTACTGGTCATGTTAACATGATGAAAGGCCAGCCGTTTCATGTGAAATATCGTGAAATTATCCGCCGATTAATGTTTTTAATTGGCGCGTTATTGGTCTTTCGACTAGGAGCGCATATTCCGTTGCCGGGTATTGATAATGTAGCGCTGGCACGTTTTTTTAAAGCTAATGAAGGTACCTTCTTAGGTTTATTTAACATGTTTTCTGGCGGTGCATTAGAACGCATGTCGATTCTAGCGTTAGGTATCATGCCGTATATTTCTGCTTCGATTATCGTGCAGTTAATGTCGACAGTGATCCCTTCGTTAGAGGCTTTGAAAAAAGAAGGCGAGCAAGGCAAACGCAAGATTAATCAATATACACGTTACGGAACTTTATTCCTTGCACTAGTGCAAGGGGTGGGGATGTGTGCTGGTCTCATTAGTCAGGGTATTACTTTGACTTCGGGATTGGCATTTTATGTTCCAGCGGTAACTTCATTGGTTGCTGGAACAATGTTCTTGATGTGGTTAGGGGAGCAAATTACTGAACGTGGTGTCGGTAATGGTATCTCAATGATCATTTTCGCAGGTATTGTGGCAGGCTTACCAAACTTGGTAATTCAGTCATTTACAACAGTACAAAATGGTCAAGGTAGTTTAATTGGTTTAGCTGTATTTGGATTATTATCTTTAGCAGTTTTAGCTGCGATTGTGTTTATTGAAAAAGCACAACGTCGTATTCCAGTGAACTATGCTCAAAAACAGCAAGGGCGTCGTGTATTTACTGCACAGCAAACACATTTGCCATTGAAAATTAATATGGCAGGTGTAATCCCAGCAATTTTCGCAAGCTCATTGTTATTATTTCCAGCGAGTTTGGGGCAATGGCTAGGTAGTGCTGATCCTAATGCAGGGATTATTAAGCGTAGTCTGCAAGACTTGGCATTGGTGTTATCGCCTGGACAGCCGTTATATTTAATGCTCTTTGGTGCGTTAATTATTTTCTTCTGTTATTTCTATACCGCGCTTGTTTTTAGCCCGAAAGAAGTTTCAGAGAATTTGAAACGTAGCGGAGCGTATGTGCCTGGTATCCGCCCAGGTGAGCAAACGGCTCGTTATTTAGATCATATCCTTAATCGTTTGACGTTTATTGGTGCAATCTACATCACCGTTGTGTGCTTAATGCCGATGGTTTTACAAAGTTCATTTGGTATTCCATTCCATTTGGGTGGAACATCATTGCTTATTGTAGTTGTTGTAGTGATGGATTTTATGGCGCAACTTCAAGCGCATCTAACTTCGCATCAATATGATAATCAAACGTTAATGAGAAAAACGACTGCTCATCCTCAGGGATAAGCGCACTTAGAGGTTTCATCATGAAAGTACAAGCTTCTGTAAAGAAAATCTGTGGTAGCTGTAAAGTTATCCGTCGTAATGGGGTTATTCGCGTGATTTGTAGCGCAGAACCTCGTCATAAGCAGCGTCAAGGTTAATTTAATTAAGACCTGTTGATTTCAGTAGGCTAATTAGGTTATTATCCGCCCCTCAAGATTTTTGTGGGGCGGTTGATTATCTTGACTGCCTTTTTGGAGAAAATTGAATGGCTCGTATTGCCGGTGTAAACATTCCGGATAACAAGCATGCTGTTATCTCTCTCACGTATATTTTTGGTATCGGCCGCCACACTGCTAAGAATATCTTAGCTGCTGTAGGTATCACTGAGACTACAAAAATTCGTGAATTAGATGATGCTCAGCTTGATGCGATTCGTGCAGAAGTTGCTAAGGTTCCGACCGAAGGTGATTTACGTCGCGAAATTTCCATGAACATTAAACGTTTAATGGATTTAGGCTGCTACCGCGGTCTTCGTCATCGTCGCAGCTTGCCTGTTCGCGGACAACGCACCAAAACTAACGCACGTACCCGTAAAGGTCCGCGCAAACCGATTAAAAAGTAAGATTTCTGGAAGCTAAAAGATGGCTAAAGATACTCGCACACGCAAGAAGGTCACTCGTACCGTCTCTGAAGGTGTTGCACACATTCACGCGTCTTTTAATAACACCATTGTAACGATTACCGATCGTCAAGGTAATGCATTGGCTTGGGCTACCTCAGGTGGACAAGGCTTCCGTGGTTCACGTAAATCAACTCCGTTCGCTGCTCAGGTAGCTGCTGAAGTTGCTGGTAAAGCAGCTTTAGATTACGGTTTGAAAAACCTAGACGTCCTTGTAAAAGGTCCTGGTCCAGGTCGTGAGTCTGCGGTTCGTGCATTAGGCGCAGTGGGTTATAAGATTAACAGCATTACCGATGTGACTCCAATTCCTCACAACGGTTGCCGTCCACCTAAAAAACGTCGCGTGTAAGGAGAAACATTCATGGCTCGTTATATTGGTCCAAAATGCAAACTCTCTCGCCGCGAAGGGACAGACCTGCAACTTAAATCTGGCGTTAAACCATTTGACGTCAAAACAAAAAAAGCTAACAAAGCACCTGGTCAACATGGTCAGGCACGCGGTGGAAAGCAATCTGAGTACTCACTACAATTACGTGAAAAACAAAAAGTACGTCGTATGTACGGTGTGTTAGAGCGTCAATTTAGTAATTACTATAAAGAAGCAGCTCGTGTTAAAGGCGCAACAGGTGAAAACTTGTTGAAATTGCTTGAAAGCCGTCTTGATAACGTAGTTTATCGCATGGGTTTTGGTTCTACACGTGCAGAAGCTCGTCAGTTAGTAAGTCACCGTTCTATTACTTTAAATGGTCGTCGTGTAAACATTGCGTCTATTCAAGTTAAAGCGGGCGATGTAATTGCAGTGCATGAAGGCGCTAAACAACAATTGCGTATTAAAAACGCGATTGAATTAGCTGCTCAACGTGGGATCCCTGCTTGGATGGAAGTTGACCATTCTAAGTTAGAAGGTACGTTCAAAGCTGCTCCAGATCGTTCTGATTTACCTGCTGAAATCAACGAAAGCTTGATTGTAGAATTGTATTCTAAATAATCCTTGAGGTAGCAATAAATGACGCGTACTGCAAACGAGTTTCTAACTCCGCAAGCGATCAAGGTCGAAGCGGTGAGCGGGACCTCGGCAAAAGTGATTCTGGAACCTTTAGAGCGTGGCTTTGGTCATACTCTAGGTAATGCTTTACGTCGCATTCTATTGTCTTCTTTACCTGGCGCTGCTGTGGTTGAAGTAGAAATAGAAGGTGTCGAGCACGAGTACAGTACTTTAGAAGGCTTGCAGCAGGACATCGTCGAGCTCTTGCTGAACCTAAAAGGATTGTCTATTAAGCTGTTCGATCAAAACGAAGCATATTTAACATTAGAGAAGCAAGGTGCAGGTGACGTAACAGCAGCTGACCTTCGTTTACCTCATAATGTTGAAGTGGTTAACCCTGATCATTTAATTGGTACTTTGAGTTCTAGTGGTTCATTAAAAATGCGCCTTAAAGTTGCTCAAGGTCGTGGCTACGAAACTTCTGATTCACGCTTCCCAGAAGGCGAAACTCGCCCTGTAGGTCGTTTACAATTAGATGCTTCATATAGCCCGATTAAACGTGTTTCTTATACCGTTGAAAATGCGCGTGTAGAACAACGTACTGATCTTGACAAGCTAGTGATCGATCTTGAAACAAACGGTACTGTTGATCCAGAAGAAGCAATCCGCAAAGCGGCAACAATCTTGCAACAACAAATTGCAATTTTTGTTGATCTTCAGAAAGATCAAACTCCAGTTGCTCAAGAACCTCGCGAAGAAGTTGATCCAATTTTGCTTCGTCCAGTAGATGATCTCGAGCTAACTGTTCGTTCTGCTAACTGTTTGAAGGCAGAAAATATTTACTACATTGGTGATCTTGTTCAACGTACCGAAGTTGAGTTGTTAAAAACTCCTAACTTAGGTAAAAAATCGTTAACTGAGATCAAAGATGTTTTGGCATCGAAAGGTTTACAACTCGGCATGCGTTTAGAGAACTGGCCACCTGCTAGTCTCCGTATGGATGACCGTTTTGCCTATCGTAGCCGTTAATTAAGTAGGACTATCACCATGCGTCATCGTAATAGTGGTGTGAAATTAGGCCGTACAAGCAGCCACCGTAAGGCGTTGTTCCAAAACTTAACAAATGCTTTAGTTGAGCATGAGTTAATTAAAACAACTTTGCCTAAAGCGAAAGAACTTCGCCGCGTTGCTGAGCCTTTAATCACTTTAGCTAAAAACGATACAGTAGCAAACCGTCGTTTAGCGTTTGCTCGTACTCGTTCTGCAGCAACTGTTGGTAAATTATTTACCGTTCTTGGCCCTCGTTACAAAGAGCGTAACGGCGGTTATCTACGTGTTCTTAAAGCGGGCTTCCGTGCAGGTGATGCTGCACCGATGGCTTACGTTGAACTCGTTGACCGTGAAGTAAAATAATACTTCTACGTGTAGAACAGTCAGTTGTTCCAAAAAAGGTCGGTGTAATAACCGACCTTTTTTATTGTTTAAGGTTAAGGACATTGTATTCAAATGTATTGATGGAGCATTAAGTGTAAGCGTCCGCTGAACACACCTTATGAATTCGTCCTATAAGCCTTAATTTAGTCCTGACTTAAAAACAAGTGGGAACTTAAATTTATGACTACAAATAACCAGACATCCATCGCATCTCTTACGATAAAACTAAGAACATATAGTGCTGAATTTAAACAGCAGATCGTTCAGGCGTGTAAAGCATCGGAGGTTTCAATTGCTTCGGTCGCTTTGCAACATGGATTGAATACAAATCTTGTATCCAAATGGATTCGCTTAATTGATGCTAAGCCAGGGAATGATCGCTCACTACTACCGAATAAACCTGCATTTATTACCTTATCTTGCTCCGCACCATTAGATCCTATCCCTACTGGCATGTTAACGGTTCAAATTACTTTACCCCACTCAAAAGCAGAAATTGGCTTGAAATGGCAAGTATCAGAAATATCTGCTTTAGCAGAATTACTCAAGGCACTTACAACATGATCCGTATCGATGAAATCTGGTTGTCTACTCAGCCCATGGACATGCGTGCAGGTATGGATACGGCCATGGCTCAGGTGGTGAGAGCCTTTGGCTACATCAAACCGCATTGTGCTTACCTGTTCTGTAATAAACGTGGCCATCGCATGAAAGTGCTGGTACATGATGGACTGGGCATCTGGCTGTGTGCCCGGCGGTTGGAACAGGGAAAATTTCACTGGGCTAAAGTTCACCAGGGTGAAAGCGTAGCCCTCAGCCCAGAACAGTTACAGGCACTGATCCAGGGTTTGCCTTGGCAGCGCATTGGACGACAGCAGGTGGTGACGATGCTCTAAACTAGCTTGGTCCATTCTGCTATTCTCCAAACGTTCTATTTCCTCTGCGTCATGACCTCAGGCATACTGCGGTCATGAATACGCTGCCTGATTTAAGCCAACTGACCCATGAACAACTGCTGGAATTTACCCGGCAGTTGGCAATGCAGCATCAGTCTTTGGCACAATCAAATCAAGAATTAGAAAAATCAAACCAGCAATTGGATGCCAAAGTTCAACATCTTTCCATTCTCACGCAAAAATACGAGCATGAGCTCGCACTATTTAAACAGCACAAATTTGGCAGTAAAAACGAACATCTCACCGCAAAACAAATCCATCTGTGGGATGAAGCGGTCGAAGAAGATATTGCCGCTGTTGATCTGGAACTGGAACGGCTGAATGCAGATAAAACTGATGCAGCGACACACAAAGCCACAGTCAACAAACCTAAACGTCGACTGCTGCCCGATCATCTACACACCATCCGTATCGAGCATGAACCAACATCAACCCAATGTGCTTGTGGCTGCACCTTGCGTCGTATCGGCGAAGATATCAGTGAAAAACTACATTTCAGACCGGCACAGTTCTATAAGGAACAGCATGTGCGTGGCAAATGGGTCTGTGATCAGTGTGACACCCTGACTCAGCAAGCGATGCCTGCCTATGTGATTGATAAAGGCATTGCTTCACCTGAACTGCTCAGCCATGTGCTGGTATCGAAGTATGCCGATCATTTACCGCTGTACCGTCAACGTCTGATCTATCAGCGGGCGGGAATCGAGCTTTCTAGATCAACGTTATCTGACTGGATAGGTCGCTGCGGTGTGGAACTGGAACCTCTGGCCAATGCCTTAAAACAGGTGGTGCTGCAACAGCGGGTGATCCATGCCGATGAAACGCCGGTCACCATCATGCGGATGGGTGATGATGAGAAAAAACCGAAGAAAGGTTATGTCTGGGCCTATGCCACTACACAGTACAATCCAGTTCAAGCGGTGATCTATGACTTTCAGGATAGCCGTTCAGGTCAGCATGCAGAAGAGTTCCTGAATGGCTGGCAGGGCCATCTGGTCTGTGATGATTACAGTGGTTATAAAGCACGCTTTAAATCAGGCGATGTCATAGAGGTGGGCTGCATGGCGCATGCACGTCGTAAATTCCATGAGCTACATGTGACCGGGAAAAGTCAGATCGCTGAACAGGCATTACTGATGATTCAGAAACTGTATGCGATAGAAGCAGAACTCAGGAAAAAGACCGATGGTACAGCAGAACACCGCCGCGAATACCGACAACAGCACAGCCAACCGATGATGCAACAACTGTGTGAATGGCTCAACCAACATTATCTGACGGTGCCATCGAGTTCTCCAACCGCCAAGGCCATCAATTACAGTCTGAAGCGTTGGCCAGCCTTAAGCCGCTATCTGGATGATGGCAATCTACCCATTGACAATAACTGGGCAGAGAACTCAATGCGTCCCTGGGCATTGGGCCGTAAGAACTGGTTGTTTGCAGGTTCGCTGCGCAGTGGACAGCGAGCGGCAAATATCATGACTTTAATCCAGTCAGCAAAGCTGAATGGGTTGGATCCGTATGCCTATCTCAGTGATGTGCTGAAAAGGCTGCCGACGCATAAAGCGACCCAAATAGAAGAATTACTACCACATCGCTGGAAATCCAACTCAAATTAAAAAATAGGCATGGGGTTCAGCGGACGCTTACCATTAAGTTAAGCAATTATTTTTAAATTATTCCTTTCAATTGGCGGTAAGTAGATCAAGAAACCTTGAATAATTTGGTCTGAATATTCTTCTGAGTACGCTATTCTGTAGTTTGTTTCTATCTCAACAGGAATAATTTCTCCAGCCAGGCTACTATCTTCCGTATATTCAAGATAATGTCTATCACCTTCAAATTGAAAGTTATATTGAATTTTGACTGAATCTAACCGATCTCCTATTCCTAACAAACCTAATAATTTTCCACGATATCCTTCGCCTACATAGATGAATTCTAGTCTATTTGTATCTGCATTGAATGTTAGCGTAATGCTTTTATTCCAATAACAACATATTTCACTAATAGGATGTTCACTTGGCTGTACTAAATTTCGGTGTAAAACTAGCCATTTATTTTGCTCATAAGATAAGTTGTCTGATTCTTCATAATCATGAATGATTTGAAAATCTGAAACTGCTTTAAAGGTGTTGAAATTTAACCCTAATGCAATTCCTGCAGCAGATTGAGCTGGTATAATTTCAGCAAATAAATTCGGAATCAATGGTACACACTCTTCACGGTTTGTTTATAGGATTATTCGCTTTCAAAACAAGGTATATGAATTATTTAAGCTTCCTATTTACATTAAAATTTCATTATAAATTGCCTCTACATTTGATGTGCTTAATCTATTTTATGTTCTATAAATATTAATTAGTTAAATTAATTTTTTTGTAATAAAGTAAGGATGTATTCTTAATTTCCAGTTTCAGAAATTAGCAAATCCAAGCAAAAATCTCAGGATTTTTTTACCCTCTTTTTTTCAAAATGTCCCGAACTGATATAAAAAAACCTATGAATGACTAAACTTGACATTGTGTATTGTCAAATTTGTGCTTTAATAAAGACATGGTTTATACAGGGTATAAAAAAAATGGAAAAGCAAGTTGATGTTTTAATTATTGGTGCAGGTATCTCTGGGATTGGGTTAGCTGTGCATCTTTCTAAGAACTGCCCGCAACGCCAATTTGAAATTTTAGAGCGTCGTGATAGCTTTGGCGGGACTTGGGATTTATTCCGTTATCCTGGTATTCGTTCTGATTCAGACATGTCTACTTTTGGTTTTAACTTTAAACCATGGGCAAAAGAAAAAGTTTTAGCAAGCGGTCCTGAAATTAAAGGTTATTTAGGTGAAGTCATCTCTGAAAATAAATTAAAAGAGAAAATTCACTTTGGTCATCGTGTACTTTCTGCAAACTATGATTCTGCTAAGAAAAAGTGGTTGGTTGAAATTGAAGACAACAACAAGAAGAAGCAGACTTGGTCAGCTAATTTTGTGATGGGATGTACTGGTTACTATAATTATGACCAAGGTTATGCACCACAATTCCAAGATCAAGATAAATTTAAAGGGCAATTTATCCATCCACAACACTGGCCTGAGAATTTAGATTATAAAGGCAAAAAAGTTGTAATTATCGGTAGTGGTGCAACTGCAATTACACTTGTTCCTTCAATGGTAAAAGGTGGGGCAGGTCATGTAACCATGTTGCAACGTTCTCCAACTTATATCGCAACAGTGCCTTCAATTGACTTTATTTATGAAAAGACACGTCGATTCATGTCTGAAGAAACAGCATATAAATTTACTCGTGCTCGTAACATTGGCATGCAGCGTGCAATTTATGCATTAGCACAAAAGCATCCTAAAACTGTTCGTCGTTTGCTGTTGAAAGGAATCGAGTTGCAGTTAAAAGGTAAAGTGGATATGAAACACTTTACTCCAAGCTATAACCCATGGGATCAGCGTTTGTGTGTTGTTCCTGATGGTGATTTATTCAAAGCTTTACGTGAAGGTCAAGCAAGTATTGAAACAGATCAAATTGAAAAATTCACCGCAAATGGTATTCAGTTAAAATCTGGTAAACACTTAGAAGCAGATATTGTGATCTCAGCAACTGGTTTAGAGATCCAAATCTTGGGTGGTGTGCAAGGTTCAATCGATGGTAAGCCACTTAATACCTCTAAACACATGTTGTATCAAGGTGTGATGGTGAGTGATGTACCGAATATGGCAATGATTATTGGTTATATCAATGCTTCTTGGACATTAAAAGTTGATATCGCAGCTGATTATATTTGCCGCTTGATTAATCATATGGATAAGAATGGCTATGATGAAGTGATTGCTCATGCTGACCCAAGTCAGTTTGAACAGGATACTATTATGGGTAAATTGTCTTCTGGTTATATCGCACGTGCAGCTGATGTTATGCCAAAACAAGGTAAGCAAGCGCCTTGGAAAATTACCAATAACTATCTTGCAGATCGTAAAGATCTAAAAGATGCTAAGTTTAACGATGGCGTATTGCAATTCCATAAACGTGGTGAGCAAGCGGATCGTAAGCCTAAATTAGTTTCATAAATTTTTTGTTTGATAAAAAAAACCTATGTTAATACATAGGTTTTTTTATTTCTAAATTTTAATTTCTGTTAAGAATTCGAGTATATTGATTCAAAATTTAAATAACGATCAAGGAATAAATCATGAGGTTAGGCTTGCTTTTAATAACTTTAATGTTAAGCACAGCGACTTTTGCAGACGATATTAAAAAGAAAGAGACGGTTGCACAGAAGCTAGTATCCATGGACGGAACTGAACAAGGTTTACAGAACACTGATAAAATGATTATTGAGCAAATTCGTATGCGACTGCCGAAAGATATTCCTGAGCAGTTTTATGTTGATTTGAGTAAGAATTTGAATAGTGAAAAACGAAAGCAGTTTATCGTTCAACGTTATGTGGAAACTTTTAATCAAAAAGAATTAGAAGCAGCATTGAAATTCTATGAATCTGCTGAGGGAAAGGCTTGGGCGAAGAAAGCAAGTGGTATTGGTGGTGAGATTGCTCATTTCACAACTCAAGATGCTCGTGCAGCACTGAATACTACGATGCAACAAAATGCTGATCATGCCACTATAAAGAAGATCATGATGCGTATGAATGCTCAAGATGCACAACACTCAGAAAAAACAGAACAGAGGTGATTTAAAAAGGGATAGCATTATCGATAGTGCTATCCCTTTAGATCTTATTATAGGGTGCGAGAAATCAGCTCTTTCATGATTTCATTGGTTCCAGCATAAATACGGTTTGCACGGTTGTCGATGTAGGCACGTGCGATTGGGTATTCAAGCATATAACCGTATCCGCCATGCAATTGTAAGCATTCATCTACAACTTTAGAGAACATGTCTGAAATTTTGTATTTGGCAGCCGCAGCAGCATCGACACCTAGACTTTCTTCTAACTGTAATTCCATGCAACGATCTAAATAGGTACGACAGAAATCAATTTCAGTTCTTAGTTCAGCTAGTTTAAAGCGAGTATTTTGGAAAGTCCCAATTGGTTTTCCAAATGCTTTACGGTCCTTAGTATATTGAACTGTATGTGCAAAAGCTGCTTCAGCACCTGCTTGGCAAATAATCGCAACTAACATACGTTCCCATGCTAATTCTTTCATGAGCATGATAAAGCCCATGCCTTCCATACCTAGTAAATTTTCTTTTGGTACGCGGACGTTGTCAAAGAAGAGTTCGCATGTATCTTGTCCTTTCATACCAATTTTGTTTAAAGGTTTACCTTTACTAAAACCTGCACGATCTGCTTCGACAATAATTAATGAAAGATTGGCTGAACCTTTGTCGCTGTTACCTGTTTTGCAAACTACAATTGCCATGTCGCAAAGATAGCCATTGGTAATGAAAATTTTAGAACCATTGATAACGTATTCATCACCATCAAGTACAGCCGTTGTACGAACAGCTTGCAAATCTGAACCTGTGCCTGGTTCTGTCATAGCAATAGCTGTAACCGTTTCGCCTGATGCCATTTTTGGCAACCATTTTTGCTTCTGATCTTCATTACCAAAATTATTAATGTAATTAGCAACGATATCTGAATGTAAAGAAAAACCTGTGCTTGAATCCATCGCATATGCTTGTTCTTCTATCAGAATCATACTGTAGAGTCGATCAACACCTGAGCCACCATATTCTTCAGGCATCGTTGTGCATAACAAACCTAGCGCACCAGCTTTGTTCCATAAATCGCGATCTACGTGCTGCTGTTTCTCATACTTTTCGATATTGGGAACAACTTCTTTTTCGTAGAACTTACGAACAGTTTCACGGAATGCTTCATGGTCTGGAGTAAAAAGTTTACGTGGAAGCATGTTTGGAATTGGACGAATTGCACCTGATTGCATTTGTTATTTTTTCCCTAGTTCATTGGATTAAATGATCATCATGAAGATACAAGAAAGCTGAATTATTCAACAATGTGATCAATGCTCATTTTGATTGATGTATTTGGTCACCTTATAAAAATCTATGCGCAGATAAAACTGGATCAGGTACACTATGCTGTCTTTGTTGCAAGTGGAATAAGTAATGTCTGATGAAATGACACTGGAAGAGCGCAAGGTGATTTATCGTGCACGTCGTGGGTTAAAAGAAATTGATGTGTACTTTGATCCTTATGTTAAACAATATTATTTGACTGCAGACCCAACAGAAAAAGCATTATTTGCAGAGTTGGTGGATCAAGAAGATCCTGATTTGTTGGATTGGTTCATGGAGGTGGGTGAGCCACCACGTGAAGAGTTAAAAGCGTTTATTTTAAAATTAAAAAAATATGTACACGGCTAAACGTATTTTTGAGCTGCAATCTAGTCGATTTTCGCTAGGATTGCAGCTGTTTTGTTTTTTGGGTATCAATATCCTACTTTATCAATTATTGTCAGCTTTTTTATGGTTAGTGTGCTTGTTGATTATGGGATGGGCGGGCTGGTCGGCATTAAACAAACCGAAAATAAATCAAATTGAGTATCTCTGTGACGATGATTGGTCGATTCGTTTTGATGGAGTAGAGCCTAATATCGAGCAAGGAAAATTACTCAAAATTGTTGATCATCATTTATATATTGTGCTGCATTTTTCTAATATTGAATCAAAAACATGTGTAATTTGGTGGGATCAATTGTCTTTAAATCAATGGAAAATGCTCAAATTACTCTCAAAAATTGCATAATTGTTAGACAGGTCTACATTTGTATAATTAAATTAATTTAATATAAATCATTTAGATAGTGTTTTTTTACTCAAATTTAAAAACAATTGTTAGATTAAATACTCTAAAAATAATGAAAATTATGATTGTCAGACAATCTGAGCATCAAGATCGTTACCTTTTCGCTAAAGTACAAACACCAACGTAAAGTGTGGTGGAGGTCCTAAAATGATGGAAATTCCAACATGGTCGTTTCTGGTGATTGCAATCGTTTTTGCAATTGTAATAGGAAGAGCAGGAACTTTACTCAGGGAACTTCTTGAATCACATCAACGTAATGTTGCAGTGACCAAGAGAAAGAGATTGAAGGTGTCATCAATATATCACAATCCCGTTAATGCTGATGTCGAACGTCGATCTAGTATCTATCAAAAGTAGATACAAAAAGTGTAGGAGGTCTCTATGGAGATTTCAATGTGGATGTTTCTAGTAATTGCAGTCGTTATGGCGATTGTTATAGGAAGAGCTGAAACATCACTCAAGGATTACTTTCAACAAAACTAAAAGATAAAGAGTTTCAAGTTTTTACCAGTTAATAAGTAGCATGTGCTGAACCGTCGCAATGCTACTTTTTTTTGCCTAAAATTTTTGTATTTTCAACTCTCTGTCAATTCTCTTATCTGTGAATTGTGTCAGAATGCACATGTTAAATTAGAGCAATTACTCTTTAATTCAAGTATTGCATCTGATAAGGTACGTCTAAAAGGAAAAACAAATTAATTAGAGGACAGGAAGAATGTCTAAATTCCAAAAAATGGGACAGGGTGTGGCGGTTGCGTTACTCACAACATCAATATTATCAGGGTGTTCACAAATCATTAAAACAGGGGCTAATGTCGCATTAAGTTTTAGTGAAAATCATATTGTTCCACCAATTTTGGCGATGGATGACGCCGAAATGGTGTGTAATTCAGGTAATGCCTTAACTCCAGCGGTGATGTCAACCAAGGATATGGGTGCTGATCCAACACGTATGGCGGTGTTATTGTATACCTCAGCAGGTATTTGTGCTGAAAATAAAGCCTTAGAAGCGGAACTCCGCTATTTGCGTGCTTCGAAAGCAGGTCAAGTTTCTGAAGCTCAAGATGCTCGTATTGAACAAAAACGTTGGGCGGGGATTGCTGCTGAACGTCAATATGCAGGTTATCAACTTTTTGCAAATCGTTGGGAATCAAAATATAAATATAAATTGGGTGATTCATGCCCAACAATGCGCAATGATTTAGATCAGACAGTTTACCTTTTAGGGATGGTAAGTGGTCTGCAAGCGATGACCAATGATATTAACTCTGGTGGTGCAATCAATGTACCGAAAGATATTGCGGGTATTGTAGAACGTGGTATGGCATGTCTAGATAATGAAAAGTTCTGGGGCGCTCCAATGGCGACTCGTGCTGTGATTTGGACATTATTACCAGGTGCTGGTGATGGTAAACCTGAACCTTATGCAACGATGAAAGAATCGATGCAAATTGGTGAGAAAAAAGGTGTTCGCTTAGCACATGCACTTTATGCTGTTGCTGCACAAGCAAGTGGTGATGATGCAAAACTTAGAGATGCATTCCGTTCATATGCTGCTGCAACAGGGGAAGATAAACCTGCAAACCCTCAATTTAGATTAATTGACAAAATGGCAGGTCTAATGGTTCGTGGAATTGCGGATCGTTACTGGACAGAAAATACTGGCATACGTGCTACCGATGAAGGTCTATCAACATTCTGGGATGATAAACAAGAAAGTTCTTCAGAATTAGATGAGCTATTTGATGGTGGTGGGGATGGTGCGTCTGCTCCTGCAGAAGAGACCCCACCTCAGTAACCTAGATTAAACGACCTTTTACATTATTTAAGTAGATTACTGGTTAATGTTGAATGTAAAAGGTTCGTTTTAAAAGAGGGGTACGTAAATGAAAGATCAAATATGGATACGGAAAGTCATATTGATCGCAGTATGTATTTCGATCTCTGCAAGTCTGCAAGTTTTTGCTGATCATTTCATCTATTGGAAGCCTAGTGTACTGGTCGAAGTCTGGCGTTTATGGACAGCCCATTGGGTACATGTTGGATGGATGCATTTCTTTTTGAATATGCTTGCATTTGCTTGTTTACCTTTTATTTTTCCACATGCGCGTAATAGACATCTAGTTTGGTTGTTATTACTGTTACCACCATTTATCAGCCTCATTTTTTATTTTTACTTTCCTTATATTGAAGCTTATGCAGGTTTATCAGGCGTATTGCATGGTCTTTATACAGCGGTAAGTTTGGTTTATCTAAAATATCCAAAGGAAAGAACATTCGCAATTTTAGTTTTAGTGCTCATATTTGCCAAACTTGTTTGGGAAAATACCTTTGGTCAAACAGGTACAGCACAATTAATAGGAAGTCCTGTACTAACAGAAGCACATTTGATTGGAGCAATTGGAGGTGTATTTTGTGGACTTGGTTATTTGCTATTAAAAAGGATTAAGAAATAAAAACATTAAGTCACTTTCATACAAACTTATCAACAACTTAGACGGTTTAAATAGGGATTGGTTATCAAGAGGGTGTTATTTCTCTATCAACCATATACATCGCATGATTCAACATCTTTGGATGGATGTTGAGAACAATAAAGTGGAATAGACATGCAACATGATCAAGAGAAAAAATCTGGATTAGGTCTGCTCAGCCATATATGGACAGAGTGGATTTCGACCTTTGTCATACTTTTCTTGCTTCTAATGACATTGGTTATTGGAACAGGTGAGATGATTCATGGTCAGCTTTTACGTATGGGGGAGCGCCTTTATGGTGATCCTGATACTGGAATGCAATATTCATTTCTACGTGCTGAACCAGAGAAACCAACCTGTGACAGAAATCCAAATATAGATGCACAAGTTCAAGAGCAAATGAAAATCAATGCTGCTGATGAGTTTGCGAGTATGTTTGGTGTAGCCTCTGAGGCAGATGTTCGAGCTTCGCTGATAGCGGCTCAGCAACAATGTGATGAGAAATACCAATTCTACGATAAGGCAATGAAGCATATCGAAGCCAATCCTAGTGTTCGTACTTATCGTAAAATTGAAACTAGTTTCTTTGGTATCTTTAAATTAGGTGCAGAGAACCGCGCGTTATTCCTCGTTATTATGGTTGTATTTGCTGCAATCAGTGCAACATTGAAAGCGCATCACATTGGTTTACGTAGTCCTGCTACTAAAACTGATTTCCGTGTTTATGGTATTGCGATGTTGTTGGGTAATGCATTACTCACATCATCTGTGATTAGCCAATATAAATCGGTCATGAATTCAGGTGTTCCGATCACACCAGAAATGAACGTGATTTATTGGTTGTGGATGATATTGTTTGGTGTGCTGACACTCATCAGTTTATTTCAAATGATCAAACCACCAGCTGCAACTCGTGAAGGTGGTAATGTCGGTTTAGCCATCCTCAGTATTCCTTTATATGCCTATATGGCGATTATCACCGGGGTTGCATTTACTTTCTTCATGGATTATCCAATGGGGCAAGGTATTTATCTGGGACAGTTGGTTGAATTGTCGAATATTTTCTTGAATCTAGCCTTGTTTATTTGGGCTGGTATGTTGCTCAAGCAAACACGTATTGTTGATTTATTCCTCAATATCTTACGTCCTTGGAATCTGGCTCCAGAGACTTTAACTTGGTTGATCCTTCTTGCAGCGGCATTACCAACAGCCTATACAGGTGCATCAGGTATTTTCGTTATCGCTGCGGGTGCGATTATTTATAAAGAAGTGTGGAATGCGGGTGGACGCCGTCAGTTTGCTTTAGCAGCAACGGCGCTATCGGGTTCAATGGGTGTAGTTCTACGTCCATGTTTATTGATCGTAGTAGTCGCTTCACTGAACAAAGAAGTAACGACTGATTTGCTTTATAAATACGGGATGTACACATTCCTATTAACCTCAACGTTATTCTTGGTGATTGCATTATTCTTTGCAGAACAAAAATTCCGTATTGCACCATTTAAAGTTGCATTGCCTAAATCATTACGTGCATTCGTACCTGTATCACCATATATCGTGATCTTTGTTTTGATTTGGTTATTCTACAAACATGCATTAGCAACTGATCTCAATGAATTTACTGCACCTGTAATGATGCCTGTGATTCTATTGATGATGGTATTGTTTGATAAGTTACGTAAAGAACCTGCACCGTTGGCGCCTGTTGGTCATTGGGACAGTACTTTGAATAGCTACACATTGCCTGCGGATGGTAGTCAACCTGCACCAAAAATTAATCCAGAAGATGACCCACGCAAACCAGAGCGTAATATCTCCTTTGCTAAAGCATTGCATGCTTCTTCAAGTGAAACAGTAGGGCATATCGGTGCACTTGTGATTCTGATGGCGCTTTCAGTGAGTGTCGGTGGTTTCCTTGAGCAAATTCATATCATGGAAGCATTCCCGCAAGATATTAATAATATTGTTGTCGTGATTACGTTGATTGTATTATTGATGATCTTCGTAGGTATGATCATGGATCCATTTGGTGCTGTGATTCTGATCACGGCTACAGTCGCACCTGTTGCATATCAATATGGTATTGATCCTGTTCATTTCTGGATGATTGCGCTTATTGGTTTTGAGTTGGGTTACGTCACACCTCCAGTTGCGTTAAACCATCTCTTGGCTCGACAATCGATTGGTGATGCGGAAGTGGCTGAAGCAGATGCAGAAGTTCGTCATTTGTCTTTCTACTATCGATATGAACGTTGGATATTGCCTTTATTGGTGATGGTACCTGCAATCTTAATTATTGCTTACGTTCCGTATTTCTTTAAATTATTTGGTTGGTATAACTAAACTAACAATAAAAAAAGCACCTTCGGGTCACTGCTGTCCCACAAATATCACAAGAAGAACCTCAATTGAGGTTCTTCTTGTTTTCGCCATTTTTTATCAGGCACAAAGAGTGACCTTAAAAGTTTCCTTTCAAATAAATTGACCTGAATAATTCTCAGTAAACGCTGAACACTCCATCCTTCTTGTGCCATGTGTTTAGCGAAGTTCACCAGCAAATAGGCAATTAATGCAATCCATATTTGCGTTTGTATCGCATTGCGGCTTCGACCTAGAAATGACTTCAGTTTTAAATTCTGCTTGATGGCTTTAAAGAATAACTCAATCTTCCAGCGGTCTTTATAAATTGCAGCAATGGTGGATGCTGCCAGATGAAAGTTGTTGCTCAGAAATTCGAATGTTCTTTTCTTATCTGTATCATAAAACTCTATACGTCTTAATAATTCAGGTGCGCCTCTTTTCTTGGCATACGCACTGCTCAATTCAATACATTCATCCGCAATAATCCCTTTAGTCGCTAATACGCTGCGGCTTGATTTAACTTGATAAACTGTCTTTGGGCGTAGCCGGGTTACAAAGCTGACGTTCTGAAGTGTCAACTGAGCAAACCATTGATAATCAACATATCCTTTATCAAAGACGATAATGCTGCCAGCAGGAAATTTAAATGCTCTGCCTTGCACCATATCATTTTCAATACCATCCCCAAGCGCTACAAATTCAGGAATGGTATTGTTGTGATTTAAGCCAACACTGAGTTTAATACTGGCTTTGGATTCATGCACTTTTGCCCATGCGCACAATGACAGTGAAAGATCAATATGACTGGCATCTAGTGAATACAGTGGATTCTTGAATCTAAATTTATGTGCAGTTTTAGAGTTTTCACAGCGCTGAAGCAGCTGTGTGAACAATTGCTGATACAGGCTGGCGGGCTGTTCTTCGTTGAGTCTTGCTAAGGTGCTTCGCGCAATTCTCTTCGCGCCAAGATGATAGAGCTTTTCCTGCTGGGATTCGAGATTGGATTGAATGTCTCTTAAGCTTTGCCGACAAGAAAGTTGGGACATCAATATGGCAACAAACTGATCCCAGCGGGTGGCTGATCTTAATTTTTGCCCAGAGTGGTGCAGTTTAGCCAGACGTTCAAAATCTTGTCTTAGAATGGGTTTGAGTAATTGATGAAATACGGTATTCTGATGTGACAAAACCTGAGTCCTTTATAGTTAAAGTGTTTGTTTGCACTCATATTTTAACTATTTAGACTCAGTTTTTTTTATTTAGAGCAAACTATGGGACAGTAGTGCCTTCGGGTGCTTTTTAATTTGTGCTTTATTAGAGACTTTTTCTTTGCCTTTGACTCAAAGGACTACATAAAATAATTGCCAGTAATATTAATCCAAAACCGAATAAACTATAAAAATCAGGTGTTTCTTGCCATAGAAAGAAGCCCCAAACACCCGCAAAAATGATCGCCATATAATTGACTGGTGCTATCTGTCCCGCTGGAGCAAGGCGATAAGCATGAGACATAAAAATTTGGCTTACATTTGCAAGTATTCCTGCAGCAATAAGAAAAAAAAGTTCTTTCAATGCATATGGTCGCCAAACCCAAAACATCGGTATGGCTGAAAGTACGGAGCCGATCAAGCAAAAATAAAACACGATACGTTCTGGAGGTTCAGTTTTGGTTAGTGCTCTTACGGTTACAAATGCCATTGATGCAAGTAGGCTAGATGCTATGCCTATCGCAGATACCCAATTCCACAATCCTTGATCAGGTTTTGCAACACAAAATACGCCCAAGAATCCTAATGCAGCTGCCATTAACATTGCTTTAGTAATACGTTCTTTTAAAAATAGCCAAGCAATCAATGGAATAAAAATAGGTGAGGAATACGTAAATACCATGGCATTGGACAATTTCAAATGTGCAATCGCATAGAAAAAACCATACATTGCTGCAAGCCCAACCAGACTTCGCCAAGTATGCATCCACAATTTTTCTGTTTTAACAAAGCTTGTACCTTGTTTCATAATAAATGGTAGGAAAAGCATCAACCCAACGAAATTACGGAAAAAAACAATCGTGTAATTATCTACAGTTTGAGATGCGTATCTGATGCAGATGCCCATGATGGAGAAAAGAAAAGCCGAGATGGTCAGGCAGCTAATCGCTAAGAAGAGCTTACGATTAGGTTGATTCAGCGTCATAATCATTGTGAGAGCAAGGATGCAGCTTGTATTCTAAGCCTCTGCTGCCTTTAAAGAAATGTACGATTATTATTTTCGATTGAATTATATAAAGTAGAGAGGTTAAGACCTCACATTAAGGGATGAACTAAATCAAGCATGGCCAACAAATCATCGAAGACGTTAAGGCTATAACCCATTTTAAAGCCTTACTTATTTATGATTTATTTTGTGCTGCAAGTTGAGCTTCAAGAAGCTTAATTTGATCTTCTTTCAGTTTTACTAAAGTATCAACATCAGTGTGTTGTTGCTTTAGCTCATTTTGCTGATCTTTAAGTTGTTGATGAATATCATCCAGTTTAGCAATTTCTTCTTTGGCTAAAGTGTCATTTGCAGGAATTGGATCTTTGATAATTGACTCTTCAACTAGTTGGATAGGTGCAGTAACTTCGCTTGCAGCTTGTACAGTTTCAGTCGTTTCGACTGGACGTGCTGACGGTGCAGCTTTACTAATCGTTGGCACCGTTGGTGTAACAGTTGCCTCATGATTTTTTTGAGATAGAAACCACTGTACTGCAAAAATCAGCACCACGACGATACTGATTACACCGATGATCATCCATAATAATTTAGAGTTTTCATTTTGATACGAGGACATCATTTTTTAACCTTTCTAGTCAAAATGACGAGGCTTGAATTGTATCACCCCAATTTCATCTGGCTCAGCGGGTTCAGCTGGTTCTACGTGAGTAGGACGCTGTTCACTATAAGCACATTCGATACATTCAATCCATTCGTCATCCACAGAGATGATCTTAACCACACGATCTAAGGCTCCACATTTTGGGCATTTAGCACCCGCGATGAACTGTCTTTTCATGTCAGTTAATTACATCCTGTGAACAATAATGACGTAGTTTAAGCGGTTTTATGCGTATTCGTCCAACCTTGATGACGTAATAATGCATCTATTTTTGGTTCTCTTTTTCGGAAATTGCGAAACGCATCAAGTGCTGTATCTTTTCCGCCAACTGCTAGAATAAACTTTCTAAATTCTTTTCCAGTCTCGGTGTTAAAAATACCTTCATTTTCGAAACGATCAAAGGCGTCGCTCGCCAAAACTTCCGCCCATTTATAAGAATAATAACCTGCTGCATAACCGCCAGCAAAAATATGACTAAAGCTGTGTTGGAAACGGTTATAAGGAACAGTCGGAACAACCGCAAATTTAGCACGAATTTCATCTAATGTAGTTTGGATTTGCTCGCTGTTTAAAGCGGGTGTTTGACGGTGAATGGTTAAGTCAAACAGAGCAAATTCAATCTGACGCAGAGTTTGCATACCTGACTGGAAGAAACGTGCATTCAACAAAGCAGATAGCAATTCTTGCGGTAAAGTTTGCTTAGTTTCAGTATGTTCGCTGAGTACATCCAAACTTTCATTATCCCAAGCCCAAAATTCCATGAACTGGCTTGGTAATTCAACGGCATCCCATGCAACACCATGCGTACCTGCAACTGAGATATTATCCACTTCGGTCAGCATGTGATGTAAGCCATGACCAAATTCATGAAATAGCGTAATCACTTCATCATGAGTCAATAGCGCAGGCTGATCGCCAATCGGTGGGGTAAAGTTACATACCATATAACAAATTGGTTTTTGTAGACCATTCGCAGTTTGCACACGAGAACGGAAACCACTCATCCATGCGCCACCACGTTTGCCATTACGTGCATAAAGGTCGAAGTAGAAACCACCAACGACTTGACCTTGATCTTCAATTTCAAAATAACGAACATCATTCTGCCATACAGGAGCATGGCGCTCGATGATTTGAATACCATAAAGACGTTGAACGATTTGGAATAAACCATCCACAACTTTGGGTGCTGGGAAATACGGTTTAAGCGCTTCTTGAGACAAATTGAACTGTTGTTGTTTCAATTTTTCAGAATAGTAGGTTGCATCCCATGGTTTTAATTCTTCAACACCATCTTGTTGTGCAATTGCTTTCAGTTCAGCGATTTCAGCAAGGGCTGGTGTGCGGGCATGTTCTGCCAAGTCGACCAAAAACTTATCGACGGTATCAACATCAGGTGCCATTTTGCTAGCCAATGAATATTCAGCAAAATTATTGAAGCCAAGCAGTTGAGCCATTTCTTGACGCAAGCTCAGAATTTCTTCCATCACAGGAGTATTATCGAATTCAGTTTTTTCTGATTGTTCTGAGGCACGAGTCACGTAGGCTTTGTAGAGTTCCTCTCTAAGTTCTCGATCATCGGCATAGGTCATAATCGCAAAATAAGCAGGGAAGTCGAGTGTGGCAACGGCTTGCTCAAGCTCACGTTGTTGACCGTATTGCTTTAATAATTCAACACTACTTTGTGGTAGGCCTTTGAGCTGTTCCTCGGTTAATGGTTTGAAGTAGGCTTGTGTTGCATCGAGTACATGGTTAGAAAAATCTGAAGATAATTGTGATAAACGTGCTGAGATTTCGGCATAACGTTTTTTGGCTTCGCCTTCAAGAGCAACGCCTGATAGTTTGAAATCACGTAAAGCGAGTTTAATTGCACTTTGTTGTGCTTCGCTCAGCGTTTGAAATACTGCACTATCATGAATATGTTGATAAGTTTGATACAACGCCGTGTGCTGTCCAAGCTGAGTGTAGTATTCGCTTAAACTTGGTAAAAGTGCCTGATACACCTCACGGGTTTCGGCATTGTTCATGACCGCATTGAGGTGTGACAAGATTCCCCATGATTCACTCATATTATTTTCAAGCTGATCGACTTCCGCCAAGGTTGCCAGTTGGTCTTCAGGAGCTTGTGGAACTTCTTTGAGTTGATTTAAGAAGTTTTGACCATTTTGAATAGTCTGTTCAATCTGTTGTTTTAATTCTGCAAGTTGAATTTGATCAAACTGGGGAGTGGGGAGTGTCGCTTGCTGTAGTGTCATTGTATTTTTGCCATATTCATCTTTAAACATAGTTATAGATGTAGGGCTTAGCGGGGGAGAAATCAAGTGTAACTATGCTTCATCTCTTATATCTAGATTCATTTTTTATTTATAAATGCCTGTATGTGGTTTAGGATTGTGGTTTGAAATATTGATAAGCAATTATAATTTAAAAGAAATTTTATCTGCGGTGTAAATGTCTTGATGAAAGCCGATTTCTTGCTAAACTCATGATCAAAGAAAATCTAACGAAGAATTTTTTGTAGCGCGATGCGTAACTAGATAGGTTAAACCTAATCATGAGATTAAAAAATATCAGTGTTTTTTTCTTAACTTTGTGTGTTTCTGCTCACTCCAGCGCTACGATAAACAATGCGGTATATGTGGGCTCTAGGGGGATTGGAAGTCCATCTGCCAATAGTCCAGCTTCGACGTTGTTCTTTCTTGTGTGTGGTGCTGGGGCACTCTATGTCTACTATAAGTTATTCCTAAGCTGGTTTAAACGTAAGAAAAGTGGTGAAGAACCGGAACGGTTATATGGTTTTACGGACTGGGCAACCATGCTGGCAATATTTGCACTACTTGCATTGTTTGCCTCTGGACTGGTCTTTGTAATACTCAGCCTTTTTGGGGGAAGGGAGCTGGTACAACAAACCTGGTACATTATTTATCCTGGTTTTATGGGGCTGCTTTTGTTGTTACATCGAACCTGATCGATAAAAAATTAAATCGGAAAAAAACAAGAGAGCCGAAGCTCCCTTATCTCTTATCCATTACTCAGCCTTTGCTTTCGCATTCGACTTTTTCTTTTTCACTTTCTTTTTGGCCTTCTCTTTCGTATCAGGTTTAGCTGAAGCCTTCTTAGCTGGCTTTTTACTATAAGAACTTGGTTTGTTCTTATCTTTTTTCTTGCGTACAGGCTTTTCGCCATCTTCACTGACTTTAGCTTTCGTCGATGAAGGTGCTTTGCCAAAGACCTCTTCAGTTGTTGACGCACCACGATTCGAGCTAGAAGGATTTGCAGTGCGAGGTGCTTTTTGACGAATCACACGACCTAAATGAGTGAGTTGTTGTACCAATTGGAAGTCGATTTTACGTTCTTCCAAATTCACACCTGCTACTTTAATTTTTACTTCATCACCGAGGCTAAATGACTGTCCACGATTCTGACCAATTAGACTTTGGCTAGCTTGATCATAGAGGAAGAAATCTTCACCCAGCTGGCTGACATGAATCATGCCATCTACATAGAGGTCTTTTAAGGTAACAAATAAGCCAAATTCTGTTACTGCACTGATGATACCGACAAATTCATCACCTAAATGCTGTTGCATATAGTGGCATTTTAACCAGGTTGTGACACTGCGTGATGCTTCATCAGCACGACGTTCAGTTTGTGAGAAATGCTCACCTGCATCATCTAGTGCTGCACCTGAAAGAGGATAAACCTTTTTATCTAGATAGGCTTTAATCGCACGATGCAACAATAAGTCTGGGTAACGACGAATTGGTGAAGTAAAGTGCGTATAGGCTTCGTATGCTAAACCGTAATGCCCAGAATTCTTGGCACCGTAATACGCTTGCATCATTGAGCGTAGTAACACGGCATGAATACTTGGCGCATCTAGACGATCTTTGGTCGCTTCAATAACACGTTGATAATCAGCCTGAGCAGGTTGTTCTGGGAATGGTAAACCAAGTAATTTTACGAAATCACGAACTTTCTGGATACGTGAAAACTCAGGAGCCTCATGTACACGGTAGAGCATTGGGATGTCATGTTCTAAAGCATATTCCGCAGCAGCGACATTGGCTAATAACATACATTCTTCAATGAGCTTATGCGCATCATTACGTGAGCGAGGCAGGATTTCTTTGATTCCACCTAACTCATCAAAAGTCATGTAGGTTTCGATGGTTTCGAATTCCATCGCATGACGCTTAGCACGTAACTCTTTGAGGGTCTGATAAAGCTGGAAAAGAGTATTTAGTGATTTATGAATAGTTTTATCTTCAGGGATAGCATCGGTTACTCCCTCAAAATATCGACCAACCTGTGTGTAAGTCAGACGCGCTTTAGAATGCATTACCGCAGGATAGAATTCATAACCTGTCACTTTTCCAGCACGAGATAACTTTAAGTCACAGACCATACATAGACGATCTACATGTGGATTTAAAGAACACAAACCATTTGATAATGCTTCAGGAAGCATCGGCAAGACAAAGTGTGGGAAATAAACTGAGGTACCGCGTTCTTCTGCTTCTTCATTTAAAGGTGAATCTAAACGAACGTAATGGCTTACGTCAGCAATCGCAACAACCACACGATAACCACCACCTGAACGTTTTTCAGCATAGACAGCATCATCAAAGTCTCGTGCATCTTCACCATCAATAGTAACTAACGGTAAGTCACGTAAATCAACACGACCTTTAATATCTTGTTCAGAAGGTTCTTTAAAGCTTTCAGCTTCTTTGATTACTGCTTCAGGAAACTCATAAGGCAAGCCAAATTCTAAAATAGTCTGCGGAATGATAATCTCTGTATCTGCTTTATCTGCCATGGATTGAACGACATGGCCTGTTGCCAATTCTTCACGGGTCGGGTAGTCATCAATCGCAACACGTAGCATATCGCCAACTTTGGCATTGGCATGCTCAATTAATTCTTTTTCTAAAGTTATCGGTTGGTGCTGATTCGGATTACTCGGTTGAATAAAGTATTCACCTTCATGCTCAGCGACTTTACCAATAATCTGTTTGACACGACGTTGTACAACTTCAGTAATAAAACCCCAAGGTTTACCTTTGCGATCAACTGAAGTCTGACGTACTTTAACGCGATCGCCGTTAAAAACGAGTCTTAATTCACGTTCAGGTAATAGCACATCATCGTGTCCAGCAATATTCGCTGTACCTAAACCTTTACTATTAATATAAACCGTTGCTTCGTGTGTTGGTAAATCTGTTGCAGGTTGATATTTAAAACCATCCTTCATGAGCTGACCATCACGTACCATTGCGCTTAAGCGATGATTTAACGCATCAATACTTTTTTGATCTGGTAGGTTGAAATGATCAACAAGTTCCGCATGAGATTTTGCAGTTTGTAATTGTTCTAATGTAGTTAAAATAAGAGTTCGGCTAGGAATAGGATTATCGTAACGTTCAGCTTCTGCTTTTGCTTCGGGATCAACCCAATTATTAGTCATATCGTTCCATTTCACATCTGGCAGATCACTTTAGCATAAGTCATCCAAACTTGGACTGCACATCAAAGATTGCAAGATTCTGTTTATGTAAATGATCTAAATAAATAAAGAGAAGACTATCTTAACAAGCGTTGGACGAAAAAATGCTGAAAAAATACAGAAATTGTTTAAAAAATATTTGATTGATTTAAAAAAGATGAAAAAAACAGGATCATCCCTTGTGTAATGTGGTTTTAGTTTGTATTATTGCGCTCGTGTTACGGTGAGATGGGTGAGTGGCTGAAACCACATCCCTGCTAAGGATGCATACGGGTAACTGTATCGAGGGTTCGAATCCCTCTCTCACCGCCACTTTACTTAAGGCGCTCATAGCTCAGCTGGATAGAGCACTTGGCTACGAACTAAGGGGTCGGGAGTTCGAATCTCTCTGAGCGCACCAAGTAAAGATTAAAGTAACACATGCCGAAATAGGCACATAAGTAATGCGCTCATAGCTCAGCTGGATAGAGCACTTGGCTACGAACTAAGGGGTCGGGAGTTCGAATCTCTCTGAGCGCACCAACTTAAACAATTAACCGCTTAATCGCGGTTTTTTTGTGCCCAAATTTTGAAGATATTTATTTTACAGTATATTTAAATAGCAAAGGCCGCTAATGATAGCGGCCTTTGTTTTCAATTTAAGCTTTTAGAATAAGCTTAATGAATGGAAGAGATTGTCTGATAGATTAGTTAACGATGTTTGTGGAGTCACAGTTTCAGTTAATGGTGCAGTTGAAGTACTTGTATCCGTAACTGAAGTAAGTGTAGATGTCGAACCTGTGATTGCAGTCAAGATACTATCAACACCGCCATCACAACCACAATCATCACCACTTTCAACGCTTAAGCTAATCAAGCTACTAATACTTTCAAACGTACTATCGCTAAATATCGGAGTAGAACTTTCTTGAACACTATCAATTACAGAGTTACCACTACTGATAATCGTTTGTGTTGGTTCTGATACTCCGAGAATAATACTTTCACTATTAAGATCAAAACCAATATCACTACAGAATCCGTCAATCTCACCTGTGATTGGATCTAGAGAATCACCGTTCAGGCTTCCACTGATTGTGTTTGTAAGATTTGTGATCTCACCTAATGCTCCACCATTCAAATCACCTGTGATGCTACCAAGTAAATCTGTAATCGTGCTCAATTATTCATCAGTGTTTGTAAATTCACTTACAGTTTCTGTGATCAATACAGATGGATGGAGAGGCTATGATGGTTTAGTTGATATTGGTTTTGACAAACATTTAAGAGTGAATCATGGGAACAACGAATTTGCATGCGGGGAGCGTCATATTAACGGCATAGAATCATTCTGGGGATATGCTAAAAAGCGACTCGTCAAGTTTAATGGAATTGACAAAAAGATGTTTTATTTGCATCTTAAAGAAACGGAGTATCGCTTCAATCATCGGAACGGTAATTTATATCTCGATTTGCTTAAATTACTCCGTAACAATCCTCTTTAACTTCCTAAGCCCCTAAATATTTAGGTGTTAAGGTTTTTAGCAATGTGTTTTTATTTGAATTTAAGATTGATAGGCGAATCTATCACCATTTGACGACGATAAGATGAAAAAACGCTTATCAATATGAAAAAAGTGCGTATAATGCCCCCTATCAAATATGCGCTCATAGCTCAGCTGGATAGAGCACTTGGCTACGAACTAAGGGGTCGGGAGTTCGAATCTCTCTGAGCGCACCAATTTGAAGAATTAACCGCCTAACAGCGGTTTTTTTGTGTCTAAAATTTATGTTATTTGCATAATAAGTTTATAAATCCAAAAACTGAATCTGTTGCAAAGTTCATAGCAAAAAAAACAACAGTGATAGTGTGCCAAAATTAATTTATGTTCTAATAGGGCACGTCTTTCAAATGTAAGAAATAAGAAATGTCTGAACAACGTCCAACACTATCACTGCGTTATTATCTCAATTTAGAAGAGTCTCAAGATGGTTTTGCTTTAGTGACTTTTGGCAAGAAAACGATCACTCGTTTTCTGACACCAGTGATTAGTATTGCAGTGATTCTATGGGGATTCTATTTAGGTTTAACGGGTGTTGGTCGTTATTATGTTGCATTGGGTGTTTTTTTCTTGCTTATGCAAGGGTTAATGCGTTATTGGTTATTACCATTGCTGTTTAAACGACAATTTGTTCGTTACCAGTTTGGCAAAAGTGAACAGGGAATTGATTTATATCAAGACCAATTTGAGCTTTACGCAGCAGGGAAAAAGCAAACAGTACAATACACAGAGGTTCAATCTTTTGCGATTGGAAAGCTGACGTATATGTTGGAGTTAAAAAACCATACTGTTGTTATTGTGCCTAAACGCGCATTTACAGATTCTATTGATCAAAATAAGTTTGAAAATAGCTTTAAAAAATAAATTTTTCATCGGTTATAAAAGCAAGGAGCTTTCATGAGTACACATCCTTCAAAAATTGTTTGTGTGGGGCGAAATTATGCAGAACATGCAAAAGAATTAGGAAATGCTATTCCAGATCGCCCGATTTTATTCATGAAACCTCCAAGTAGTTTAGGTTCCTTAGAAAAAGGAATTGATTGGAATAAAGCATTGGGTGAATGTCACTACGAATGTGAAATCTGCGTACAAATTGCACATCCACTTTCAAAAGAAACTGACATCTCAAAGGCATTAGAAGCCGTAGGTGCAATTACTTTAGGTTTGGATTTGACTCTTCGTGATCTGCAAAGTGATTTAAAAGAAAAAGGGCAGCCTTGGGAGCGAGCAAAAGCATTTGATGGCGCTTGCTTGCTTGCGGAATGGATTGAGATTGATGAAATTGGCAATTTGCAAGAGCTAGAACTTATTCTGATTATCAATGGAGTTGAACGTCAACATGGATTTAGTCGCGATATGCTATTTGATATCGGCGCTTTGTTAGTTGAGATCAATCAATCATTTAGTTTACAAACTGGTGATGTGATTATGACAGGTACTCCAGCAGGTGTAGGGGCATTGAAACCCCATGATAAATTGACAATGAAATTGATTACTCAGACTGGTGAGTATGATTGGGATACTTTTGTTAATGCATAATGCATGATCTTATGGCATTGATTTGAATGAATTAATGCCATTTTTAATATAAAGAATGAAAAATAAAATGAAACTGTATTTTTTCCTTGTGATCTTATTGATCACAACTATCAGTCATAGCAAGCAGCTGGCTTTAAGTTTTGATGATGGGGTCAATCCTGATCTAAATCCGAACGCCCAACAAATTAATCAAAGAATTCTAGAACAACTTAAACAAAATCATATACGAAGTATTGTTTATCCAAGTGTAATTAAAATCGGTGATTATAAAGGCTTGAGTTTGGTTGCCGCATGGGGAAAGCAAGAGCATAAAATCGGTAACCACAGTGAATTGCATTCCAATTTAAATAAGGAACAGGTCACAACGCAGCAATATATTGATCAAATTTTCAGAGCCGAACAAGTATTTAAACCATTGACTGGTTGGGTTCCCAGGTTTCGTTATCCGTTTTTGAAAGAAGGCAATACCATAGAAAAAAGAGATACAGTGGCGCATTATTTACAACAGCAGGGTTATGAATCAGGTGCTGTGAGTATTGATGCTAGTGACTGGTTTTATAATTTAAAATATCTTTCTTATACTAAAAATGGACAAACAGCTGATCTTGAAAAATTAAAGAATGCTTATATTGATCATTTATTGGATCGAGCAAATTATTATGATCAATTGGCGATACAGACTGTCGGGTATTCTCCAAAGCATGTATTGCTACTTCATGTGAATGCAATCAATGCAGCATTTCTCAATGATGTAGTCGAGGCATTTAAGCTGCATCAGTGGCAATTTATAGATAGTGAAACTGCTTACCAAGATCCGATATATCGATTAAAAACAAATGTTTTGCCAGCAGGGGAAAGTATTGTTTGGTCTTTAGCTAAACAACAAGCCAAGACTCAGTCGCGTTATCCTGCTGAAGATGCGCCATATGAACTTGAGCGACTAAAACGGTTTGGTTTGGAATAAATTTAGCGTCCCTGATAGTATTTTCTAAACTGATCAGGGGTGTAATTCATCCAACGTTTAAACATATAAATAAAGGCTGATGAACTTGCATAACCTAAGTCTAGAGCAATACTTTCAATCGTGTAACCTTGATTTAATAAAGACATTGCTTTCATCACTTTTAAACGTTGTCGCCATTCGTGTAAGGACATCCCGAGTTCTTTTTGACAATGTCTTGCCAATGTTCTTTCAGTCATATTTATCATCGCTGCCAGCTCAGCTAGAGTGCTGTTGTCAGCAGGATGTAAATGTAGGTGATTTAATATTTGAGCTAAAGCAGGGTGCTCTGTACTGGGTAAATAACTCCCGATGATTTCGGCATGGCTTAAGGTATCAAGTAGAACATGCAATATTCGCAAATATTCCGGATCGTGATCTTTAAAAGCATATTTTTGTATATGTTCAAGTAGTGCTGGCACCAGTGGTGCGGTCAGTAAAATTCCTGCCTGTTGGGGCATCTTTTCACAAAGTGATTCATGAACATAAAGGGTGCAATGCGTTACATCATTTCGATTCACACCACTATGTTGAGTATGTGGCGGTAACCAAATCCCATACGGTGGTGGAGTGAGATAATGTACCTGATCAATATTTACTTCTAAAACACCATCAAAAGCATAGATAAACTCTCCCCAAGCATGCGCATGTTGTGGATAAACCGTTGCAGCAGGTGCATCCCGTATGCTGAGCCACAGAAGTTCAGGTATTTCGTTATATGCAGGGAGTTCCTGAAAATCTTGAACTCGCTGTGCTGATTTTTTCATAGAAAGAATTGCCTGAAAACACACATATTTTGTCTGTTTTTCACTATATCATTAAAATACGACAGTCTTATAGTGGTTCAATATCGTGTATATGGAGCTTGCTATGGACGAGCGTAAAGCCCTAGATCAGACAGCCTCAAGTCTAATGATCGTGTTGTGTATGGTTTGGGGGCTACAGCAAGTTATTTTAAAAATGGCAGCTTCAGACATTAGTCCTTTGATGCAAATTGCTTTGCGATCTGGGTTAGCAGCATTACTTTTATTGCCGTTGGTGTTGCTTGATCAAAAAAGTCAATTAATGAATCCCAAGAACGTGAAAGCTGGAGCATTAGTCGCTGTTCTATTTTCTCTAGAATTCTTTTTACTCGCACAAGCACTCCAGTTGACTTCTGCTTCGCATGCAGTTGTTTTGCTTTACACAGCACCTATCTTTGTGGCGCTAGGTTTACATTGGAAGTTACCATCTGAGCGCCTAACGCTATTGCAATGGACTGGCATTGGTATCGCTTTTATCGGTATTGTAGTGACTTTTATTCGTCCGCAACAGATAGGGGTCAATACATTTCAGCAACAGATGTTATGGGGAGATTTATACGCCTTAGCTGCGGCAATTGCTTGGGCGGCCACTACAGTTACGGTACGTTTATCCTCTTTGGCTCAAGCTGCAGTCACCCAAACTTTATTTTATCAGTTGGCTGGTAGCTTTATTCTGTTGCTAGGTTTGGCATTTTTCTTGGGACAAGCAGTTGTACAGTGGACACCATTAGTAATAGGGAGTTTAGCTTTTCATACTTTAATCGTGTCTTTTGCTAGTTTTTTAGCATGGTTTTGGTTATTACGAAATTATTTAGCCTCTCGACTGGGAGTATTTTCATTTCTCACTCCTTTGTTTGGAATCATATTTGGCGTATGGCTGTTAGATGAGAATATAGAAGCAAATTTCATTTTTGGGACGGCATTGGTATTACTTGGAATTTTAGTTGTGAGTTTGCAGGGATGGTTGAGGAAATAAAAAGACCTCCGAAGAGGTCTATTCAATTATTTCTGTTCAAAAATAGTTGAAAGTGGGATGGAGAGTTTTGCTGCTAAGTAGTCATTACTTTCCACTAGCGATGGCCCAAGGCGTTCAATCCATTTATCGTCTTCATGAATATTGGCAACATCATGGCGTAATGGCAATGGATACGGTAGAGCTGTAAAAAAGCTCCAAAAATCGACTTGTGCTAGATTTCGTACCAGAACATATTCGTCCGTATCGGTGCGTTTAATCAGATTTTGCTTTTCAAGCTGAAGGATGTAAGAGGGTAAACGACCAAGCTCACCACGACCAATAATATTGAGTAGCTCTTGTTCGCTAACACTTTCACCGATTTGTTGCTTACGGTAAAACAATTCTAAAATATCCAATAACATCAAAATTGGATGGCGCTTTTTTTCTTTACCAGAATGAAAGGCGGTGAGTGCATAACTTACTTCTACACCCAATAAAATGATATTCCAAGACAAATAGATCCAAAGTAGAAAAATAGGAACTGCTGCAAAAGCACCATAAACGATTTCATAGCTGGTGAAATTACTCATGATCCAGCCAAATAAATGTTTTAAAATTTCAAAAACGGTCGCGCTGAAACATGCCGCAATCACAGCTGAAAAAATTGGTACCGTCCGATTGGGGATCGTCCAATATAAAATGAAGAATCCGACAATGGTCAAAATAAAGGAAATGAGCCATAAAATTAACGCACCATCAAGCTGATAACCCGCAAAGTTATTACTTAAAACATTCATTGATGCGACAGTTGAAGAAAGTACAAACGCACTTCCCAGCACAATTGGACCTAATGAAATGATTGTCCAATAGCGCATAAAGCCGACAAGACCAGTTCGTGTTTCTTTTACACGCCAAATGCGATTAAATACTGTTTCAATCGAAGTCAACATTAAGACTGTGGTCACAAATAAAAACAACACACCAATCACAGTCAAATTACTGGATTTTTCAGTAAATGCATTCAGGGCTTTGTCAAAGGCGATTGTGCTTTTAGGTAAAAAATTACTATAGATCAGTTGTTGTAACTGTTGTCTTGCTGGTTCTAATGCTTTGATGGAGGAGATGATGACTAAAAAAACTGTCAACATCGGAACAACAGCAAAAAGGGTCGTATAGGTAAGTGATCCAGCTTGCTCTCGGCATCGGTCAGCCTCAAAACGTCGTAACACAAATACAATAAATTGAAACCATGTTTTCTCTAAAAACGCTCGGTTTTTTAGATAACGGTCTAAGATCATGGGTTCTATCCTAATTATTTTTAATCAAATCCTATGCATACATAGGAATTACTACCGCGAAAAGTATAAAAAATGTCGTATAGTGTTCTTTTTAACAAAATACTTGAAAGCGATGCAACCTTACGTTCTTGTACTTTATTACAGTAAATATGGTTCAACCAAACAAATGGCACATTTGATTGCTGATGGTGTAGAAGCAACTGGCGTTACGGCTCGTATCAGAACAGTCCCCAATCTTGCGACTGTTGTGACTCAAGCGGAAGCAAGTATCCCTAGTGAAGGCGACATCTATTGTACTTTAGATGATTTAACCCACTGTTCTGGTTTGGCGCTTGGTTCACCAACTCGTTTTGGAAATATGGCAAGTGAAATGAAATATTTTTGGGATCAAACGACCAGCTTGTGGTTGAATGGCGCATTACATAATAAACCTGCCTGTGTATTCACCTCTTCTGGTTCGATGCATGGTGGACAGGAAAGTACATTACTAACAATGCTGCCTCCTTTGTTTCATCACGGCATGATCATTTTAGGTCTACCTAATTCAATCCCTGCATTATCAAATACCAAAACAGGTGGTACACCTTATGGGGCAAGTCATGTCAGTGGCCCTCGTCATGATCAAAGTTTGAGTGCAGATGAAAAAGTATTATGCGAAGCGCAAGGTAAACGTTTAGGTGAAGTGGTCAAGGCGTTGGCTGCAAAGTGATAAAATAAAAGCCATAGCAGAATAGTTTTCCGCTATGGCTTTTATTTTTATATCTCTACTAATACGGTGTCTATTTCTTGCATGATCCGATTTGTTTCGGTCAACGCAACAATGATTTTTTGATAATGCAAAATATCTTCAAAATCTAAAGCCCGATCTTTACGGTCTTTGAGCCATTTTTGAGCAGGTTGATAACCGCCAATATAAAAAGTCCATGCCACTTCAGGCACATTGGCAAAGTATTGCGTGTCGTTAATGTAAACATTGCCATGTTTATAGATTGGTTTTTCGACGATATTGCTGCCGTCTTCTGGATATTGAGTAATGTATTGTTCAACACTTGGACTTTCGAGCAAGTGAATGCGCCGTAGTTCGCCGCCGAGTTTGACCAATTCAATAAAGGTTTTGGTATGCGTTGGATAGGGCACGCGTGGAAAGTCGATTTTTAGAAATTCCTTATAGCTTTCTCGATAATTGGGTGAGTGTAGCACTGCATAAATATAATCTAAAATATCTATTGGGGCAAAAGTACCATTAATGTTTTCTTTTTCATCGGTAAAGGTTAGGCTAATCGTTTTAGCGATTTTATCGACAATTTCTCTGTTTAAATTGGGGCTGCGAATCGGTTGTTCTTCTAAATCTGATTGTATATTGTCGTTGTAAAGGTAAAGGGGGAATAAATACGGTGTCCCATTGGTGCTATACATGGCTCTATCTGTCATCACAGTTTTGGTGAGCATGACTACACATGTTTGTTTTGTACCTGCAATTTGTCGAAGTGTGGCGAGTGCAATATTATCGGGTTGTAATAAATTATCGGTTAATTCTTTTCTAGGTCTGCCTAAAAATCCACTAGATTTACCTGTGTAATAAGAGTATCTAATATCAAAAGGTTTAAAGTGTATTTTAAAAACTTGTCCAAAATTTGTCATCACGTCTTCTTTAGCTGATGATATATTCCAACTTGGTCTATCTGGTGGAAGACTATACTTTTCTTTTAATGATGACTCGGATATATTTTTTAAATCTGAAATAATTTCTTTGATGTCATTAATATTGTGTTGAATGGTAAAAATATCATTTTTAGTCTGCAATCCAGAATTAAAATAATTAAATAATTCATCCATTTTGAATCCTTTTTTGTATTTATCATCATCTGAAAAATTTTTAGGTACAAAAAAGTAGTTTTCCATATCATAATTTAATTTTTTAAATTTTATATTAGGTAGTGCATTATTTTTAAGGAAATCATATTTATCTTCACGTTTACCATATACATCATAATGAAAAACTTTGCCAAGTTTTGTGGTTTTAGCTGTTTTTACAAAAATATTAATACTTACACCCTGCATAATATCAAAAACATTTTCATCTTTATGACCATCAGGTGTGGTTTCTTTTTTCTTAGTATTTCCATGTAAATCAATAATGTAAATTTTATCAAAGGTTTCAAGTAAATTTTTACGCATTTGACGATGGGTAATCCCATCAATAAAGCTATTATTAGAAATGTAGGCTAAAACACCTTCACCATTTTTTTCAATAAAATATTGACCATAGCGAATAAATTTAATGTAATCATCATCAAGATTAATTTTTCGTTCGTTTAAATCCTTTTTATAATCTGCAATAAGGTTTTGAATCCATTCACCTTTATTGGTTGAACTTACAGAATACGGCGGATTCCCCAAAATACACATGACTGGGGTATCACGTTTTATATGGTTGGCTTCATTGGCTTCGCTACTTAACCAGTTGGCAAATAGTGTGCCTGTATCAGGGTGGCTTTCTTCTAAACTGTTGGTTAAATACACTCGTAAGCGTTGCGCTTGCTTGGGTTTATAACCTGTATCGGTTAGCAACAAATCAAGTTGCAAATGCGCCATCGCATAACTTGCCATGAGCAGCTCAAAACCATTTAAACGTGGTAATAAATGGCTTTCGACATAGTTACTCCAAATGCCTTGCTGACCTGCAAATTTTTGATGAATATGTTTCACCACTTCGGCAAGAAACGTCCCTGTACCTGTGGCAGGGTCAAGAATTTGCACTTTATGCACTTCTTTGGTTTCGGTAATACGCTTGCCTTTGGCTTTACCTTTGGTAATGGCTGTACCTGTTGCTTCTACTTCAATCGTGGTTTTACTGGTATCGGCTAAACCTTGTGATAATCCAAACTCAGTTTTTAAAATATCATCCACTGCACGCACAATAAAATTGACCACTGGGGCAGGGGTGTACCAAACGCCACGAGCTTTACGCAATTTGGGGTCATATTCACTCAAGAAAGTTTCGTAAAAGTGAATAATCGGGTCTTCCATTTTGGTGGAACGCCCATAATTTTTAAGGATTTCATGTACATTACAATGTAGAAAAACATCAACCAAGCTATCGACAATCCATTTAATACGGTCATCAATATCAGGGCCCGCAATATAGCCAAATAGTTTGCGTAAAAATGGATTGGTTTTAGGAATCAGTTCCGCCGCTTCCTGTCGGCTAAAAGTCGCTAAGGTCGGGTCATGTAAACGTGCGGCAAACATACCGTAAGCAATAGTTTGAGCATATACATCAGCAAAACCTTTCGGGCTAATGTCATGTATCAGGATTTGTTTAAAGGCTTGTTTTTGGTCTTTTAATGTACTGTCCTCAAAGCTATCTTCATCACTGGTTAAGGCTTTTTCAATCACATCAGAAAGTAGACGCGCTTTTGCTGCCATCATTTCTGCAAGTTTTTTAGGACTTTTAATGGTTTGTCCAATATGGGTACAAAAATTCTTGATGAGATTTTCAAAGACAGTAAAGTTCTCAGGAAGCGCTCGGATATGATTGCCAGTCACCTCAGCAATGGCGATTTTAGTGATAAATACGCCATCCTGATAAATATGAAAATTGAGATAGTCCGTAAAAATAAGATTGTTTAATGATGCTTTGTAACGATCAAATTGTTCTTTATTTCCTGTCTTTTTCAATCCGTCTAAGTCTTTATCACCGATATCTTTTGCTTCAATAAACCCAATGGGAATATTTTTCTTTGTCAAAATATAGTCAGGTGCGCCACAAGATTGCCTTTTAGGTTCATTGGTCGCAGTAATATCTGGGACTATCGATTCAATCAGTTGGGCAAGATCGCCACGAAAGGTATGTTCTGTCGCATTGCCAAGTCGATAACGATGATTAATACGGTCTATATAGGTTGAAATAAAGTGACTCATATTGTTGTCTCATATTTGTTTAAGCTAACAATATAATTTATATAATAAAAAATCCATAAAAATGGGAGCATCAGCTCCCATCATTTTTATTTGGTTATTTGCCAATCATAGATATTTTTACGGTAGGCATACCAAATCATCCAGAGTCCAATGATGATCATTGGGAAGCTGAGAATCTGTCCTTTGGTCATCCAGCCGAATAAGATAAAACCTTGGTCTGCATCGGGTTGACGGAAGAATTCCATAAAGAAACGAGCGACTCCATAACCAACCAAGAATAAAGCAGATACTGCCATGCGAGGGCGTGGTTTAGAGCTAAACCACCATAAGACGATAAATAGAATCAGACCTTCACAGATTGCTTGATAGATTTGCGATGGATGACGAACCAAACCTAAAGGGTCAGTTGGGAAAATCATACCAAATGCATAGTTCGGATCTTGAACTTGGCGACCATAAAGTTCACCACCAATAAAATTCCCAAAACGACCAAACATCAAGCCTGTCGGTACGCATGGAGCGATAAAGTCTAAAGTCTCGAACCAAGTCTTTTGATATTTTTTACACCAAAATAACATGGCAATAATGACACCAAGGAAACCACCATGGAAACTCATACCGCCTGTCCACACTTGGAATAACCAAAGTGGATTTTCCAGAAATTTCCCAAACTCATAAAATAAGACGTAACCGACGCGTCCGCCGAGCACTACACCTAATGCACCGTAGAACACAAGGTCGGAAATCATATCTCCTGTCCAGCCATCACGTTGTTTGGCACGATAGGAGGCGAGTCCCCATGCAAAAAGAAATGCCAATAAATACATAAGTCCATACCAATGTACTTTGACAGGTCCTAAACTCAATGCAACTGGATCTATATTTGGATAGGTCAGCATTGCTGTTCCTCAATTTTGAATTTGAAATTAAGTTTTGAGCAGATTGTAGCGGAATGATCTGAAAAATGTTGTACATTCAATGTGTAAAGATGTGAGAACAAAATAATGTGTATTGTTGCTTTTGCATGGCATGTGCTTGAAGACATGCCACTTTGTTTACTTTCAAATCGTGATGAATTTTACCATCGACCAAGTGCAATGCTGCATTCATGGGAGCATAGTTCGATCATTGCAGGCAAAGATTTGCAATCGGGCGGAACATGGATGGGGGTCACAGCTTCAGGTCGCTGGGCGATTGTGACTAATTTTCGTAATGGACGAGATCAAAATCATTACGAAACTTCACGTGGCAAACTCATTCAAGATTTTTTAGAAAGTGATTTAGCACCTATACGTTTTGCTCAACAATTGGAAGGCAAACAACAGGATTATGCAGGATTTAACCTATTTGTAGGGGATCGAGAACAAGCTGTTTACATGAGTAATCGGGGAGAAGCACCACAGGTTTTGGCAAATGGTGTATATGTCGTTTCAAACGGTCTAATGTCAGAGGACTGGGAGAAAACGAAGCATTTGCGTAAGCGGTTTACCCAAGAATTTTTGCCGATGTTACAGCAGACTCACATTCCTCAACATGATCTAAATTATGCTGCATGGGATATTTTGGAAGATGAGCGGAAAATTATCCCAGATCTATTACCTGATACGGGGATTAGTAAAGAAATGGAAGAGTTACTTTCTTCGACTTTTATTCAAAGTCCGATATATGGCACACGATGTTCCAATTTTTTAAGAATGACAACTGATCAATGGCAATGGATTGAAAAAACACAACAAGGTGAACAGCAAGGAAAATTCATCGAATTAACTATTTCATTAGTAAAATAAAAAAGAGCCTATTATTGTAGATAGGCTCTTTGGGGGGGGATTTTAGGGTTTAGCCTGCAATCACACCACCATCTTTACGAGTGATCACAACAGTCGCTGAACGTGGACGTGCAGTTTTGTTGCTTGGGTTCGTTTGAGTTGCTGGCCAGTTACTTGAAGGAGATGCATAGTCTGCAGAGTCTTCACCTGGATGCTGAACATTAATAAAGATTGCTTTGTAATCTGGTGTCATTGTTACACCTGTAATTTCACACTCTTTAGGTCCTACAAGGAAGCGACGCAAAGTTTCATCTGTTACTTTCTTACCAACTAAGGTTTCAGTACCATTTGAAGTCGTTGCTTTTGCTCCATCTCCAACTTGACCTGGAAGTGCAGCAAGCATCATACAGTTCGTTACATCAGTATACGCGCCGTCATCTGTTTGAATCCAAAGTACACCACGTGGGTCAAACCACATACCATCAGGGCTTGAAAGATCATTATTATCTGTCAAACCTGAAAGGTTGATGTTTGCAGCTCCAGATGCCTCAGCACCAAATAGATAGATATCCCAGTTGAAGCTTTCAGCAGTTGTTTTATCAGCTGTTTCACGCAAGCGAATAATATGACCGTTTACATTACCTTTATTGGTTTTTGTACCTGCATATTGGTCTTCATAATTACGTGGATTTGCTGCATCAGTTGGATAGCTAGTACCGCGGTTCGAGTTGTTGGTTAATGTAACGTAGACTTCACCATTTTCTGGGTTAACCGCACACCACTCTGGACGATCCATTTTTGTTGCGCCAACTGCATCAGCTGCTAAACGAGCAAAAGTGACAACATCAGCTTGTGAGCTAAATGGATAGACTGAATTGCTTTGGTTCAAACCATTTTTACCAAAGGCTAACTCAATCCATTGACCCGTACCGTCATTATTGAATTTGGCAACATAAAGTTTACCTGCATTCATGTATTTATCACCAGCAGCATAGCCACCATTGATATCTTTTGGATCCCATTTTGCATCAGATACAAACTTGTAGATATATTCTCCACGAGAGTCATCACCCATATAAAAAGCAAGATTTTCTCCTGCAATTACACGGCTAGTACGGCAATCCTCATGAGCAAAACGACCTAAAGACGTACGTTTAACCGGATTTTGACGACCATCGAATGGATCAATTTCTACCATCCAACCAAATGTATTTGGTGCATTACGATAATCTTCAGCTGCTGTAGTAGCTTTTACATCCGCATTCCAGCGATTATAAAGATCTTGTGAAAGTACACCAGCTTTTACTGTTTCCCAGCCATAACGAGAGCTTGAACCTGCTTTTAAACCATAGCGTTTAAGTGCAATGATTTCTTCTGGACGACGCAAGGTGTCATCTGTCGCACTACGAGCAAAGTAACCAATAAAGTTTTCTTCAGTCGTCAGGTAAGTTCCCCAAGGTGTATAACCATTACCGCAGTTATTATGTGTACCACGAGTTTGACGAGCTGCTGGAGAGTAGGCAGTAGCTAGAAGGGTTGAACCTGCAGCAGCACCAGCAAAATCCATCACTGTAGAACCTGTAATACGACGGTTAAAAACTGAGTTTTTAACCACTTCTACTTTTTGCGAAGTTTTGTCTTTTTTGATTTCGATTACCGAAACACCGTGAGCATTCACTTCACGAATGACTTCATCTTCAGGTCGACGACCATCAACTTTCGTTGGTCCCTTAGGATGAAGGAAGGTTGGATTGATATATTCATGGTTCATAACTAATAAACCACGTTCAGATACATTGGCATCGTAACGTTGAGTTGAGCTATTTAAACCAAAGAATGTCATACCATCATGGCAATCACCAGAACGATATTCAAAACTTAAACCTGAAGGAATATTGTTATCATCCCACGCACCGTAAGCAGGATTGATTGAATCCCCTAAAGCATAAAGTACAGTTGCTTCATAACCTTCAGGCACTGTTACGATGTCATTTAGATTTTTAGCAACAGGAGAGAAGTTTAATTTTTCTGGTTTTTTATTTGGATCAACAGGTGTTGGCGGTGTTCCACCATTATTGCTCGAGTTATTATCGTCGTCGTTACAGCCAGTTAATGTCGATGCTAAAGTTAATGCAACAGCACCACTCGCAGTTTTAGTGATGAGACTACGGCGGCTAATGTGCTGTTCTAAAATGTCACGGAAATGAATATTATCCGATGTGTTGTTATCCAACTCTTGATCTTCATGATATGGCGATAGCTCGGTCATGGAATTTTTCCTAAAAAATATAACAGTTGTTCTAAAAGTTTTCCCCCAATAAACTTAATGTTTAAATGTGACGAAGCCTTGACACTTGTGTGACAGCTTTGTGAAAAATCAATTAAAAATTAAAGTAATAAAATTAAAAAAAACAGGCGAGAAGCCTGTTTTTAGTAATAAGAACTAAGTAATCAAGCTGTTTTTCTTTTTTCGATAATCTTGCCAAAAAATAATCCAATCTCAAACAATAACCACATCGGAACGGCTAACATGATCATAGAAATAGCATCAGGCGGTGTAACAAACATTGCTACGAAAAAACAGCCAACAATGATAAATCTTCGTTTCTCAATCAGACTTTGTGTACTCACGACTCCAATCAGAATCAAAAGTAGTGTAATCACTGGAATCTCAAAGGTTAAACCAAATACGAGAAATAGTTTTAAACAGAACGCTAGATAGCTATTGATATCTGTCATTGGCGCTACAGTTTCAGGTGAAACACTGATGAAAAAATGTAAAATCGAAGGTAATGCAACAAAATATGCAAAGGCAATTCCTGCGTAAAATAGAAAAATACTGCTTAGTAATAACGGAAGAGCAAGTGTCTTTTCGCGTTCATATAATGCAGGTTTAGCAAATGCCCAAATCTGATAAATTATAAAAGGCATTGCTAACATCAGTGCAACAAAAAAGTTCAGCTTAAAGGGTGCCATAAATGTTGCAGTCACATCTGTTGCGATCATTGATGAGCTAACAGGAAGCTGAGCTCGCAAAGGTTCAGAAAGTAACTGATAGGTAGGATTTGCAAATGGTAATAAACAAAAGAATAAGAGTAATAAAATTCCAACGATCTTGAATAAATGCTGACGCAAGATCATTAAATGCTTGGTAATCGGCATTTCTTCAAGTTCAATCTTTTGCTTTGATTCTTCAATCAATTGAGCAGGTAACTGAGAATGAGAGGATGTACTCATACGGCCACCTTAAATTCAGGTTGATGATCTGGTGCAGGAAAAATAGTGGTCTGAGCCTTTTGAATATTTTTTTCCACATATACAAATGAAGAATGCTCTTTCACATAGTGATAAGTAGGATAACTAATGTTATCTGTTGTTTGTTCTTGTTTGCTTGGTTGAACAAACATTTCTCGTTTTTGTTGTTCGAGCTCAGACATTTGAGCTTGCATTTTTTGTTCTAGTTCAGCAATACGTTGTATTTCTTGCTGCATCTGCTCGCGTAATTCAGATAGGCGTAATTCACGATCAATATCGTTTTGCACATTACTGACAAGGCGCTTCACTTTGCCATACCATTTCCCGACAAAGCGAGCTGCTTGAGGTAATTTATCTGGTCCAAGCACAAGTAAAGCAATAATGCCGAACACCAAAAGTTCGGACATTCCAACATCTAACATATTGTTGCTCGCTTAACTTTTGATTGAGCTTTCAGTATTTTTTACTTGTGCATCAATCGTACGGGGTTCATTTAGAGATGCTGCCGCTTCGTCATCTTTCATTGATTTTTTGAAATCTTTAACTGCACCACCGACATCTTTACCTAAGTTTTTAAGCTTTGATGTACCGAAAAGTAAAATAACTACGATTGCGAAAATGAGTACGTGCCAAATTGATAAACCAGCCATAATTTTATTCCTATACAAACTTTGTATATATCTCAACAGCTTGGCATGACAAATATGTGACACTTATATTGCAATTTTGCGACAGAGGGATAAATAGCTTTAAATAGTTGAATAGATAATTTTACTTTTTGGTTTGTAATCAAGGTTTAATACAAGGTTTTTGTTATTCTAAATTCAGCGTGTTTGATTTTTATTTTATTTAAAAGTGCTCTAGTTTTTATTAACTAGAGCACGCAGTTCGATTTATATTAAGCTAGCTTTGAAGAGCTGCATCGCTTTACCACGATGACTAATTTTACTTTTTTCTTCTTTGCTGAGTTCAGCACTTGAACAGTTTCGTTCAGCTACCCAAAAGAGGGGATCATAACCAAATCCATTTTCTCCGCGAGCAGTTTCTAAAATTTCACCTTTCCAAATACCTTGAAAGATTTGTGGTAGAGGGTCTTCGGCAAGGGTGACCAGTGCTAATACGCAAACAAACATACCCTCAATCGCTTCACCCTCTTTGCGGAATGGTACAAGGTCAGCCAAAAGCTTCTGGTTATTGGCAGCGTCATTGCCATGTTCGCCTGCATAACGTGCGGAGTAAATGCCAGGTGCTCCCCCTAAGATTGGCACACATAAACCCGAGTCATCTGCAATAGCAGGTTTGCCTGAAAGTTTAGATGCATGGCGAGCTTTAATAATTGCATTTTCAACAAAGCTTAAACCATCTTCAATCGCATCTTCAATGTTGAGTTTTCCTTGGGGAATGATTTCGACGGGTAGATTGAGTTGTTGAAATAGATGATCAAATTCAGCAATTTTACCTTTGTTATTGCTTGCAAGCACAAGGCTGCCTTGATTAAGCCATGATGGAGTAGACATATTTATTTTAGATTAGCTCAGATTGAGTGGAATTTTAGAGTTTTTTTTTAGAATAGGGTAGAGCTACGTAGCCATACTTTGAGATAGCTAGAAATACAATTTTCTGAATTTGCCTTTGTCATCTATTAACTATTTGCTATTTCCTCCTTTTTTTCCAAATGCTGGCTGTAAGCTATGAGATAAATTATCTTCGATTAACTGCAATATGCTAGGTGGAACTTGATAAGTTCTAATTTCAATTTCATATTGACCTTGAAACCAGTGTTGCAATCTGAGAGCGTAGGTTTTTGTATGGGTACCTAAAATATGCTGTTTTAAGCGATTTATTACATTCGTAGAAGAGGAGCCAACATACAATACATCAGAAGCGTTTGGATTTAGTTTTGGACAAGCGACATCTTCATTATTTTTATATTGTATGAATCTTGATCGGGTTTCTTTCGAATTACCATTGATTTCTTTGATGATGTAAATTGCACAACTATCTTGTTTCAGCTCATTGCCGTAGAGCATAAAGAACTTTTCTAAATTTTCATTACTTGAATAAATATAGGTTTTGATTGGTTCTGATTTCTTTGCTATTTCACAATCATTAATCAGTTTATCTAAGTAAGTGTAGTCCATCATATTACCAAAAGCGTGCATTATCTTTGAATAAAAAAACCGACTCTCAACAGTCGGTTTTTTTAAATAAATCAGGTGATCTAAACTAGTTTACTGCGCTTGAATCCATTTATCAGCACGGTCTCGTGCGGTACGGATTTGCTCTTGAGTTAAGTTTGCAGCCAAAGCTGTTTTCTTACCTTCAGAAAGACTAATCACTTTAGTATCGAGCATGCCATCACGTGTTGAAAGCTCATACCACTGATACGCACCTACGTAGTTTTTCTTTTGCTCTTCCATCATGGCAAGATTGAAGCTTGCACGATTGTCGCCGTTACTTGCTGCTTTTTCGAAATATTTGCGAGCCAATACTTCATCTTTCTTTGTGCCAATGCCATCTGCATACATACGACCAACATTCAGTTGAGCCGCAGAGATACCTTGATCGGCAGCAGCCTTAAACAATGCAAAAGCTTGTTTCTCGTCTTTAGCGACATCTTTACCATATTGATAGCGTGTAGCTAGATAAAACTGCGCACCAGCTTGACCAGCTTTTGCAGCGCTTTGTAACTCACCAATACTCATCACAGAGTATCTAGCTGCTTGTGTTGCTACTGACTGTGGTTGAGCAACATAGTCTGCATGCGCTTGAAAGCTGACTATGCCAAATAAAAACGTGCTGATTAATGTCTTTTTCATAGAGCGCTCACTCGATAAATTGCGACTTCACCAAATAGGTTCGGCATATGCTTACTCAGCACACTACCTTGTTGGTCACCATTAACGGCAAGTCGATTAATAATTTTAATTCCGTTTTCTGCACATAAGGCTTCGAAATCACGGAAAGTACATAAATGAATATTTGGGGTGTTATACCACATATAGGGTAAAGCTTCAGAAACAGGCATTTTTCCTTTCAAAGCAAGAAAAGAACGAGTCTTCCAATACGCAAAGTTTGGAAAAGTAATAATTGCCTGTTTTCCGACACGCACCATATCACGAAGTAATACATCGGGCGCATCTACAGCTTGCAAAGCTTGTGCCATAACCACAGAGTCAAACGACTGGTTGGCAAAACGGCTTAAACCCAAGTTTAAATCCTGTTGGATAATATTTAACCCTCGACTGATGGCAATTGCAATCTTTTCTTGATCAATTTCTAAGCCATAAGCACGAATATTGTGCTGTTTGCTCATATGAGCCAACAGTTCGCCATCACCACAACCCAAGTCTAGTACGCTAGAATTAGGGCTAATCCATTTTTCAGCGAGTCGTTGATCTATACGCATTAGTGAAGCTCCTGCGGTGTCGATTGCAACTGTTGTTCTCCACCTAAAAATGCTCGAAGTGTTTTGACATAAAGCGGAATTGGGAATAGGAACGAGTCATGCCCTTGTTCAGCATCGATATCTAAATAGCTAACAGGTTTATGATTATCAATCAAAGCATCAACCAATTCTTGTGAGCGACTCGGGCTAAAACGCCAATCTGTAGTAAATGAAATCACCAAAAATTTGCATTTAGGCTTGCTCATTGCTTTAGTCAATGAATGTTCATACTCACGAGATGGATCAAAATAATCCAAGGCTTTGGTCATAATCAAGTAAGTATTTGCATCGAAATTGCGACTGAATTGTTCACCTTGATAACGTAAATAACTTTCAACTTGGAATTCGACATCAAAGCCGTACATAAATTTGCCAGATTTCAAATCACGACCAAATTTCTGTTTCATGGCTTCTTCAGACAAATACGTAATATGACCGACCATACGTGCCAGAATCAGGCCACGTTTTGGGTAGCTGTCATGTTCCAGATAACGTCCATGATGGAAATCGGGATCAGACAGAATTGACTGACGGGCAACCTCATTAAAGGCAATATTTTGTGCCGATAATTTTGGTGCACTGGCAATAATGACACATTTTTTTAAACGATCAGCATAGTCCAATGACCATTGTAGTGCTTGCATGCCACCTAAAGAACCACCAATCACGGCATACCACACATCAATTCCGAGGCGATCAGACAACATGGCTTGGGTTTTGACCCAGTCACGAACAGTGACTAATGGAAAATCTGGACCATAAGGACGATTTTCATTTTCAGGGTTTGGCGATGTTGGGCCTGTTGAACCATTACAACCACCAATATTATTCAGTGACACCACAAAGAAGTGGTTGGTATCAATGGCTTTTCCAGGTCCAATACAGCTATCCCACCAACCTGCTTTTTTATCATCTGCATGATGATAACCCGCAGCATGATGATGTCCTGACAATGCATGGCAAATGAGAATAGCATTGGATTTATCTGCATTAAGTGTTCCATAGGTTTCAACCATTAAATCAAAACGCGGCAATACACGCCCACACTCAAGTTCTAAAGGTGCTTCAAATGAAAATTTTTGTGGACTGACTAAGCCCACAGAATCCGATGGAAAAGACACTGGAATCGTTCGTCCTATAAATCTTTTATCAATAATAAAAAGGATACCAACTCTGGTATCCTTTTTAAATGATTGTTTTTGTTAAACGGCTGCGGCAACCACTTGCTCAGTGGTCAACACACCCTGTTCAATCAGGCGGTTGGTACAGGCAATAATCGCCTCAATGGATGAGGTGACAATGTTGTCATGTACCCCTGCACCAAATGCGCTCTTACCAGTACCTTTCACTTGAAGCTCAATCAAGGCAAGTGCTTTAGCATTTGCACCTGAACCAATGCTGCGCTCTTCATAGTTCACCACATCAATTGGTAACTGTAATGCATTCAGCATGGCAGAGATTGGACCATTGCCCTCACCGCGTAAACGTTGTACTTCACCGTCAATTTCAATATCTAATTCAATGATTTGTGTGCCATTGATATCGGATAACTGATAATGCCTGGTTTGGTAATGACGATTTTTCACATCAACATAAGTATTTTGGAATAATTCCCAAATTTGATGTGCACTGATTTCTGTACCGTTTTCATCGGTATGCTGTTGCACGATCTGGCTAAACTCAATTTGCACACGGCGTGGTAAAGCCACGTTATAGTTCGACTCCAACAAATAGGCAATACCGCCCTTACCAGACTGACTATTCACACGAATCACCGCATCATAATCACGACCTAAATCTTTAGGGTCGATTGGTAAGTACGGCATATCCCAGATTTCTTCATTTTTCTGGAACTCAAAGCCTTTCTTGATTGCATCCTGATGTGAACCAGAGAATGCGGTAAAGACTAAATCACCTGCGTATGGATGACGTGGATGTACAGGCAAGCCCGTGCATTCCTCAACGGTTGCAATGATTTCATTGATGTTGGAGAAATCCAGGTTTGGTGCGACACCTTGTGTGTACATGTTCAACGCTATCGCAGCAACGTCAACATTACCTGTACGCTCACCATTACCAAACACACAACCTTCGACACGGTCGGCACCCGCCATGATCGCCAATTCTGAGGCAGCGATACCACAACCACGGTCATTGTGACAGTGAACTGAGATAATCACGCCATCACGACGCGCCAAGTTACGGTGCATCCATTCGATTTGATCGGCATAGACATTGGGTGTAGACACCTCAACCGTTGCAGGCAAGTTTAAGATCACTTTATTGGTTGGAGACGCTTCCCAAATTTCCGTGACCGCATCACAGACATCTTTGGCAACTTCCAATTCTGTTGCAGAGAAACACTCTGGGCTGTACTGGAATATCCATTCAGTTGCAGGATATTGCGCTGCGTATTCTTTCACTTTATTCGCAGCATTGATCGCAAGTTGTTTAGCGCCATTTACATCTACATTCAAAACTTTTTGACGGAAAGTCGGAGAGTTCGAGTTATAGATATGCACAATTGCACGTTTAGCACCAATTAATGACTCGAAAGTACGCTCAATCAAATGATCACGAGCTTGAACCAAGACTTCGATATAAACATCATCAGGAATCAAATTTTCTTCGATTAACATACGGGTAAAATCGAAATCAATTTGAGACGCAGATGGGAAACCAATTTCAATATGTTTAAAGCCGATTTTGACTAACATTTTGAACATCTTTAATTTTTGATCCATATTCATTGGTTCAAAAATCGCTTGGTTACCATCACGAAGGTCGGTACTCATCCAAATCGGTGCTTGGTTGATTTCGTTATTCGGCCATTGACGATCTGGTAAATCCACTCGTTGATACATACGGCGGTATTTTTTGCTTGGGTCAGCCAACATCATGAGGTAACTCCTTGTCATAGCAGGGGTCGCGGATTTTTATAAATGCAACGTACTATAAATATATATGGTGTCTATACGAATAAATTAAAAGAGAATATTTGGATCGAATGCCTTCAAACTTAGGCAATAAAATTTATACGCGCGCGAGGCGCAGCATCAGGAGAGCAGCAAGATGGTTTATATTCGACGGATGGGTAAAGCCGTAATTTGTTTTCATCATCAACCATTCAAAATTATGATTCGGTTTTGCAGCTATATTAATCATCTAATAAAAATCAGTCTAGGTGAAAATAAGCTGGCTGCAAAGGTCTATAACACCATTCTAGCTCTTAATTGTGGAAAATGTTTTCCTGTTTTTTGCAAGAATTGATAGTTGAGTGGGATATTTTTTCTAAATTAGTCTATTTTTTAATAAAAATTATAGAATTTATTCAGCATGACGAAAAATGAAGTGGTCAGAGTTCTGACCACATACGAATGAGATTGTGATAAATATTGGTGAGTTTCATTACTTCTGGATATGCATCACCATGATCTATGCGAAGTTGACGAATACTTTCATCCAAATTAAAGAGCATATGACGCTTTTGATCATCTCTAATCAAACTTTGTACCCAAAAAAATGAAGCAAATCGGGTACCACGCTTAATACTACTGACTTCATGCAAGCTTGTTGAAGGGTAGAGTACGACATCACCTGCTGGTAATTTCACTTCATGGTAGCCATAAGTATCTTCAATAACGAGATCACCACCATCATATTCTTCAGGTTCACTCAAAAATAAAGTACACGATAAATCTGTGCGAAGTTGTTGATGAGTCCCTCTCACTAAACGAATTGAATTATCAACATGAAAACCAAAACTTTCGTGTTCATCGTAGCGATTAAACAAAGGTGGAATCATTTGCTTGGGGAGTGCAGCTGCTTGGAAAGTTGGATTTTTCCAAATTGCATCCATTACAAGTGCACTAAGTTGGTGGGTTAAAGGGTCACTCTCTGAAAGTTGTTGATTACGTTTTACGGAAGCTGAGAGTGTGCCTGCTGTAATTTTTCCACCGACCCAATTTGCTGCTTCCATTAATTTACGGAATTCGGCGACTTGTTCTTTTGTCAAAACATTCGGAATGTGATGGATCACTGAGCATATCCCTTTCAATTGATTATTATAAAAAAATAGCCTCATAGAGAGGCTATTTTAGATGAGTTTAAGTAAATACCCTAATTTTTTTAAGGGATTTAGTACTTAAAGTTGATCGCAAGAACTGCGTTGCGGCCATCACCTTCGTTTGCATAGTGTGAAGCATGAGCACTTGTAAAATAACGCTTATCTGAAATGTTATTTACATTCAACTGTAGGTTTACATTCTTGTTTACATCATACTTTGCCATCGCATTATAGATAGTAAACGTTGGTAAGATTTTCGTTGAAGTGGTGGCTGTGTTTGGATTGGTATTCGCAAAAACTTGATCGCGATATTGAACGCCTGCACCAAGTGTTAATTTTGGAAGTACTTGGTATGTACTCCACAAGTTAGCACTCTGTTTAGCAACGAATGGAAGAGGGCCACCTTCTTGAGCAACTAAGTTATAAGCTGCTTTGGTTAATTCGCTATCTAAGTAGCTATAGCCAAGTGCCATTTCCCATTTATCAGTAATGTGACCTGTCAAAGCAAGTTCAAAACCATCAACTTTACTTTCACCAGCATTAGTTACTGTATTCGCATCTATATTAATACGTGTATTTTGCTTCTCAGTACGGAAGATTGCAGCTGTCGCATTGGCACGGTTGTTCCAAAGACTCCATTTCGTTCCGATCTCAAATGTACGAGCTTTTTCTGGTTCTAAGTCTTTATTTGAAGCACTAAGTGAATCAAGATCAGGATCGATACCTACAGGGTTGGCAGCAGTTGCGAAACTTGCATAGATACTACCATGCTCTGTTGGGCGGAATACTACACCTGCTTGATAGGAGAAGTAGTCTGTATCATTTGAATACACAGTACCTGCTGGCGTTGTTACACCACGAGCTGTTACATCTTTGTTATATTTTAATTCTGTATCAAATTGATCCCAGCGTACGCCAAGATTTAATAACCAATATTTATTGAACTCAATACTGTCTAATGCATATACAGATACTGTTTCGTTGGTCATTGTAGTCTGTTTAGTATTTGGTGTGAGAGTGCCTAACCATAGATCATTCGCATTGGGATTATTTAAATCCGTGCACCAGCCATTATTAGCTTTACAGTCTTCATTGAAGCCAGCAGTTGTTAAGTTTGTATATCCAGGATAGCTAATATTATAGTTGCCGCGATTGGTCTCTTCGCGATTATATTCAGCACCGACATTGAAGCTATGTGCTAATGCTCCAGTTTTAAATTTTCCAACTAAAGAAAGTTGGTCGGTAAATGCATCGGTGTCACGAATGGTTTGTGTAGCACGACGATAGACTTTGCCGTTATAGATATTGCCTTTTGAATCATCTGGATTTGTATACATATAGCTTGCTTTAGAATGGCTATATGTTGCAGTGTTTGAAACCGTTAAATCATCATTAAAATCATGTTCAAGCTTCAATGAGCCTATATGATTTTCACGCTTATCAAAATCACGATCTTTCCAGCCATAGTAAGAGCCTTGTTTAACTGAAACAGGTTTACCATCGCCTTTAACAGCATCTAAGGGGATATGTTTTTTTCGAGTTACACCATCATTTTCATAGATATTCGGATTGTTAAATGGAATGCCTGAATCTGGCTCATCATTACTTTTGATAAAGTAGTAACTTAAGGTCGCACGGTTTTCAGTTCCTAAACCAAAAGCTAGGCTAGGTGCAATACCAACACGAGCGTATTCTGCACCATTGTGCTGTCCCGGTTTCTCATTTTCATGACCCATCGCAATAACACGACCCGCGATTCCATTACCAAAGTCTTTGTTTGCGTCAAGTACGATATGCTTATAGTTATCTGTGCCGCCTGCAACACTTCCTTGATATTCATCACCTTCATGCGCAACTTTTGGAATCATGTTGATACTGCCACCAACACCACTTCCGCCAGTTAAAGCAGAGCTTGAGCCTTTAGTTACTTCGACTTGTTCAATCGCAAACATATCACGTGTTTGAGTTGTTGAGTTGCGCACACCATCTACATAGATCGCGCTTTGTCCGTTATAACCACGAATATAAGGAATATCTGTATACGGAATGCCGCCTTCACCAGCACCTAGTGTGATACCAGGCTCATTACGAAGAGCTTCTAATAAAGTATTTGAATTTGTTTCTTTCAATAACTTTTGAGATAAGACAGACACTGTCTTTGGTGTGTCTTTTAATGGCGCAACATATTTCTTGTTTGCAGATACATCAACTTTTAATTGTTCAGCAGTTGCTTCTGCATGAATCGTTGGGAGTTGAACCACATTTTCTTTATCTTGCGCGATTGCTGCAGTTGCAATCATAGAAAGAGATGATGCAATCGCAGATGAAACAAACTTCTTACGTGTTCTGATAAAAGAAGACATATCGTATCCATGTAAACCTTAAAATTCATGCAAATAATAATTATTCTTATTCTTATATGCAATTTTTCTCGATTGGATTTAACGATGCTTAGATCATATAAATTTGGAAAAAGAAATAGAATAGTGTAGCGAAATGTAAAATTGTGTTGTAATTGATTGGGTGAAAATTAAGCATTTTGATCTAATAGAATTCTTCACGAAATTACCCAAGAACAACCGAGTTTATTCATAAACTATGAAAAATAATAAATCGTGGATGACTTGCTGATATGTTCAGATCAACTTTTACTGCTAGAATGCTTGTCGAATTTTGTATATCAGCAAAGTTGTCATATAATGTGGCACTTTAAAAATTGTTACTACTAACTATATATCGAGGAAGCCATGCAAGTAACGACTGAAGCGGTTTCGGGCGTTGCCCGTCGTTTAAATGTTTCTGTACCGACGAGCCGTGTTAACGAGCAATTTGAAGCTCGCTTAAAACGCACTGCCAAAACTGTGAAGATCAACGGCTTCCGTCCAGGTAAAGTGCCTTTAAATGTTGTTCGCCGTGAATATGGTGCGAGCATCTATCAAGAAGTTGTGAATGACCTTATTCGCGATACAGTATTCGAAGCAATTCAACAAGAAAAAATCAATGCTGTAGGCATGCCGAACATTGAAAAAGTTGAAAACAAAGATGACGCTTTAGTTTATGAAGCGACTGTAGAAGTGTATCCAGAAGTAGAAGTTAAATCTTTTGCTGACTTAGAGATTGATCGTAAATCATCTGAAATCAACGATGCAGACGTTGATGTAATGATTGAAAACTTACAAAAGCAACGTGCTTCTTGGACTGAAACCAAAGGCATGGCGAAAAAAGATATGCAAGTGACTTTCGATTTCGAAGGTACTGTTGATGGTGAGAAGTTTGAAGGCGGTGCAGCTGAAGACTTTAAACTTGTTCTTGGTTCAGGTCGTATGATTCCTGGCTTTGAAGACGGTATCGTTGGCATGAAGAAAGGCGAAGAGAAAGTTATTGATGTAACTTTCCCTGAAGACTACCAAGCTGAAAATTTAGCAGGTAAAGCAGCTCAGTTTAAAATCACTGTGAAACTTGTTGAAAAACAAAAACTTCCAGAGATTGATGCTGAATTCTTAAAAATCTTTGGTTTAACTGAAGAAGAAGGCTTAGACAAGTTAAAAGCTGACGTTCGTAAAAACATGGAACGTGAAGTTCGTAACGGTCTTCGCAACCAAGTTAAACAAGCTGCGTTTGATGCGCTTGTAGCTGCGAACGAAATCGAAGTTCCAGCATCAATGGTTGCTCAAGAAATTGATCGTCAACGTCAACAAATGATCCAACAATTCACTCAACAGTTTGGTGCTCAAGGTGCAGGCGCATTTGACAGCAGCATGCTTCCGGATGAATTGTTCAAAGAACAAGCTGAGAAATCAGTGAAGCTTGGTGTATTGGTAAGCAAAGTATTAGCTGATGCTAAACTTGAAGTTGACCAAGCACGCGTTGATGCTTATATCAATGACATGGCTTCTTCTTATGAAGATCCAACAGAAGTTGTTGAATACTTCAAAAATGACAAACAACAACGTGCTCAAATCGAAGCAGTTGTGTTAGAAGACCAAGTTGTTGATCACATCTTGGCTGCTGCTAAAGTAAATGATGTGGCTGTAAGCTACGAAGACTTATTAAAAGAACAACAAGCTCGCCGTGGCTAATCTTTTAAAAGTTGAAAAGAAAGGCGCGTAATGCGCCTTTTTTTATATGTGTTATGAATGTGTTAATTTGTCTAAAAAATGCCAGATTTTAGTCTAAATATTCGAATATTTCAGATTGAACCTTTTGCAATTTCAGCGATTATCCCTCATATTGTTGGCATAGATCGAGTCACAATAATTTAGGAATAAGTAAACATATGTATGTTCCAACAATTGAAAATGCTTTAGTTCCTGTTGTCGTTGAACAATCATCTCGTGGTGAGCGTTCTTTTGATATTTACTCACGTTTGTTACGTGAGCGTGTTATTTTCTTGACAGGTGAAGTTGAAGATAACATGGCGAATTTAATCGTCGCGCAGATGTTATTTTTAGAAGCAGAAAACCCAGAAAAAGATATTCACCTCTATATTAACTCTCCAGGTGGTTCAGTAACGGCAGGTATGGCAATTTACGATACCATGCAGTTTATTAAGCCTGATGTTGTGACATACTGTATGGGGCAAGCTGCCTCTATGGGTGCATTCCTTTTGAATGCTGGTGCAAAAGGTAAACGTTATTGCTTGGAAAATGCACGTGTGATGATCCATCAACCATTAGGTGGTTTCCGTGGACAAGCATCTGATATTGAAATCCATGCACGTGAGATTTTGTTTATTAAAGAGCGTTTAAATCGTTTAATGGCGCAACATAGCGGACAGGATTACGAGACAGTTGCTCGTGATACTGATCGTGATAATTTCATGACGGCTGAAGCTGCAAAACAGTATGGCTTGGTTGATCAAGTACTTAGTAAGCGTCCGTAATTTTTAAGATTCAAGATTGGAGTAAATATGTCCGAACATCCTCAAGGACAAAAACATTGTTCATTTTGCGGTAAAACGCAGTCTGAAGTCGGGAAACTGATTGCAGGTGAGGACGCATATATTTGTAATGAATGTGTAGATGTCTGCTTAGACTTAGTTCAAACAAGTCAACAGGTTGAAGCGGGTGATTGGGCAACCAAAGCACTGCCAAAGCCACATGAAATACGTGCAGCGCTTGATCAATATGTCATTGGGCAGGATCTTGCGAAGAAAACGTTATCTGTTGCGGTGTATAACCACTATAAGCGTTTGAAAGTTGGGCAAACACATCATGCACATCAAGACATCGAAATTGCTAAGAGTAATATTTTATTAATTGGACCAACAGGTTCTGGTAAGACTTTACTTGCTCAAACACTTGCACGTTTACTTGATGTCCCTTTTGCTATGGCGGATGCGACAACACTTACCGAAGCGGGTTACGTGGGTGAAGATGTTGAAAATATCGTGCAAAAATTGCTGCAAAAGGCAGATTATGATGTAGAGAAAGCTCAAAAAGGCATTATCTATATTGATGAAATCGACAAGATCACGCGTAAGTCTGAGAATCCATCGATTACTCGTGATGTTTCGGGAGAGGGTGTACAACAAGCATTATTAAAAATGATTGAAGGTACAGTGGCTTCGATTCCTCCACAAGGAGGGCGTAAGCATCCTCAACAAGAATTTATCCAAATCGATACTTCAAATATATTATTTATTTGCGGTGGCGCATTCTCAGGTTTGGAAAAAATTGTACAGCAACGTCAGGAAAAAGGCGGTATAGGTTTCACAGCTGATGTGAAAAATAAAGATGACAGTAAAAAAGTCTCTGAGTTATTCCGTCAAGTTGAAGCAACAGATTTGGTGAAATTTGGTTTAATTCCTGAATTTATCGGTCGTTTGCCAGTGATTGCAACGCTTGATGAGTTGGATGAAGAAGCATTGATGCAGATTTTGACTGAACCAAAAAATGCATTAACTCGCCAATATCAGTATTTATTCACGATGGAAGATGTTGACCTTGTATTTGATGAGTCTGCATTACGAGCAGTGTCGAAGAAAGCCCTTGAGCGTAATACTGGCGCACGTGGTCTACGTTCTATCTTGGAAAATGTACTACTTGAAACAATGTATGATTTACCAAGTCGCAAAGATGTCGGCACGGTTATTGTTGATGAGGCTGTGATTAATGGAACAGCTAAACCGACATATAAGCCAGAGCGTTTACCACAAACGACAGCGGCTGAATTGATTGAGAAGAAAGATTTGAAAGTTGTAGATTCAAAATCTGCTTAATTCACATTCATCTAAAAAAGCATGAAAGGCTTAGCTTTTCATGCTTTTTTTATTTGCAATTGAACGATGAGGTGTTAATCTTAAAAATTGAATAATCCGCATAGTTTTGCGCTGTTAAAAATAAATCCAAGAAAACGCCTTGAGGGATGTCATGCGTTATTTAATATTGTCATTATGTTGTGTAGAGATTTTGGCGGGCTGTCAAAGCCATAAAGCAGTTGAAGAAAATCCAGCCGTCTTAACAGCAACTTTACCTCCTGTCGATACAGATAAGAAACCAGGTTTATTTGATCAATATCATGTGGGTGGTTTTGCTGTCGGTGGATGGGTAAACCAAAAATTAGGTCAATATTACGCTCCTATCAAGCCACAAAATGAGCAAGCCGCGGTAGTCTATTTATATCGCCCAGACACTCGCTGGAATCGCCAAGAAATTGCTGCTGCTAATCTATTTATCAATGGTCATCGCATTCCAAGTCTATTACATAATCATTATTATTGGTTGGAATTACCAGCTGGAACTTATCGCTTAAGTGTAAGTCGTCCTCTAGCAGGTTTGCATTTTCAAAAACCGAAATATTTAGATTTTACAGTTGATGCAGCTCAAACTTATTTCATTAAATATGACGAAGAGAATAAGTTACCAAGAAGTGAACCAACAGGTCCATTTATGTCAATGCCAGAGAAAGTGGCACGTCAAGAAATTGCATTTACTCGATTATAATCATCTAGTTATAATTTTGTTGCGCAAGATGCTTCAGGTAAAGTTCGTTCTAAGCCTCAGGAGTTAAAACCTGCCAAATATGATCAAAAGTCTGAGGTTCACTTGGTTAAACCATTTAAACTTTGGAATCCTTTAACTTGGTAATTGATAGTATTAATGAGCAATTTCTATTCCTGTTGAATTAGTGGTTGAATGATAGATAGAAATTGCTCTTTCAATTGAATGCTTTGTTCAGGATCGCTTAGCGTTTTTTGACTTAGAGTATTCATATATTGAAATACATTTGTACTAATCTGTAAGTTTTTCTGATTGATTGACTTACCTTCAGGAGTTTTTAAAAACTTTAAATAAGCCTGAATTTCTTCTTCACTGAGTGTGTCTTTATAAATTTTTTCAATCGCTTGAATTGTTTCTGGTCGAGCAAATAATTTTGAACTGGTCTCTTTTAATAATTGGCTGAGTTCTAATACTGCTAAGAGTTCTTGATTGGTTGTTAATTTTTCTTTATTTAAAATACCTAAAATAATCCTTTCAGCTTCTAAGTCTAAAGCAGGTTGCATTTCTTCAAAGGAGTTATTCAGTACTTTTTCTAAGTCACTGGCTTTAATTAATTCTTGAACAGATTTAGTTTGCGCAGGAGTAGCTGATACATCCTGTGAAGTACAAATAGCAAGGCATAGCAATAGATAATGGAATGGATTTATGTTCATATTTGCCTCGTTATTCTTATTCATTTTTATAATTTAACAGAAGCTTTAAATAAAAAAATAGCCGAATGCAGTGATTCGGCTATTTTTTTGATGAGCGGATTATTGTGCCGCAGCATCTACAACTGGAATTTTACCAATTTTTGCTTGCCAGATTTTTGGAGCAGTTGCGTGGATAGACGTACCATTCACATCAACGGCAACAGAAACAGGCATATCTTCAACCACAAATTTGTAGATTGCTTCCATACCTAGGTCAGCAAATGCAACAACTTCAGCTTCACGTACAGCTTTAGAAACGAGGTAAGCAGCGCCACCCACAGCCATTAAGTAAGTTGCTTTATTGTCTTTGATTGCTTCAACAGCCGCTGGACCACGATCCGCTTTACCGATCATGCCGAACAAGCCAGTTGCTTCTAAGACTTGACGTGTAAATTTATCCATACGCGTTGCAGTTGTAGGACCAGCAGGACCAACGACTTCATCACGAACAGGATCAACAGGACCAACGTAGTAAATGAATTTACCTTTTAAGTCGACTGGAAGTTCTTCACCATTATTTAACATGTCGACCATGCGCTTATGTGCAGCATCACGACCTGTATAAATTGTACCGTTAAGAAGTAAAGTATCGCCTGGTTTCCAAGAGTTCATTTCTTCTTGTGTAATGGTATCAAGATTCACACGTTTTGATTGAGATGAATCCCAAGTTACAGCAGGGTAGTCTTCAAGTTTAGGTGCTTGGATGTGTGCTACACCTGTACCATCTAACTGGAAGTGTGCGTGGCGTGTGGCAGCACAGTTCGGAATCATACCCACTGGTTTACCCGCAGCGTGACATGGGTAATCCTTGATTTTAATATCAAGAACAGTCGTCAAACCACCAAGACCTTGAGCACCAATACCCAGTGCATTTACTTTTTCGAAGATCTCGATACGGAGTTCTTCCATCTTGCTTTGTGGACCACGACGAAGTAATTCGTCCATGTTGATTTCTTCCATGAGTGCTTCTTTTGCAAGCATCATGGCTTTTTCAGCAGTACCACCGATACCAATACCGAGCATACCTGGTGGACACCAGCCTGCACCCATTGTTGGTACAGTTTTAAGTACCCAATCTACGATTGAATCAGATGGGTTTAGCATCGCAAGTTTGGATTTATTTTCTGAACCACCACCTTTAGCTGCAACGGTAATATCAACTTTATTACCTGGTACGAGTTTGTAGTGGATGACAGCAGGTGTATTGTCTTTAGTATTCTTACGACCAAAAGCTGGATCAGCAAGCACTGAAGCACGAAGTACGTTTGAGTTTTCTAAGTAACCTTGGCGTACACCTTCGTTCACTGCATCGTCTAAGCTCATGGTTAAATCAAATTTAACATCTAAGCCGACTTCAAGGAAAACGTTGACGATCCCTGTATCTTGACAGATTGGTCGATGACCTTCAGCACACATACGTGAGTTGATGAGGATTTGAGCAATTGCATCTTTTGCAGCTTTGTTTTCTTCACGATCATAAGCACGGCTCATCGCTTGGATGAAGTCTTGAGGGTGATAGTAAGAAATAAACTGGAGGGCATCCTTGATTGATGTAATCAAGTCATCTTGTTTGATGATCGTTGTCATATCAAAATTCTCTTGAGCGGGCGATAAGCTGGCGGGCTAAATTATATGACAAAAAGCTTGGATTGTGGGAGTTTTAAACGACTTTTGGCTAAAGGTCTATATACAAAAGTAGATTTTAAAATATGTGAAACTTCAATAATTAGTTTTGATTTTTTCGCAGCAGTGAAGGTGCGTATCCAAAATGTTTTTTAAAACGATGGCTAAAATGACTGCTCGAACTAAAGCCATATCGCATTGAAATTTCTGTTAAATTTAATTTAGTTAAGTGTAGAGCTTGGTGGGCTAACTCAAGTCGACGTTGCATGACGTATTGGTGGGGTGGCATTTTCATGGATTGTTTGAACATATGCGCAAAATGATATTCACTTAATTGCGCTTGTTCGGCTAAATCCGTGAGCGTCAAACTTAAATGCAAATGTTGATCAATCCATTGCAAAACTTGTTTGATCACATATGGTGAAAGCCCACCTTTTACGACAGGTGCTTGCCAGTGTGCATGACTATAATTCTTGATGAGATGATTAAGCAATAGCGTAGTTGCTGTACTCATCTGTAAATGATTTTCGCGGTTTTCCCATTCAGCATTGAGTAAAAAATGCCGATAGATCATTGAGATTTGGGGATCGGCGACGAAGATTTGTGGATTTAAAATAATTTGGCTAGGTTCTTTATCCCAAACTTGTTCTGCTACACGTTTTAGATGTTGTTCTGTGTAGTAAAGATGAACAAAAGTTAGCGGATCACGCAAGTCCCATGTCGACTCATAATCTTGGGGCATGAGGCATATACGGTCAGGCCCACCGCCATTGTGCCAACCTTGAGGTGTCTTTTGATAACTTTGATAACCACCGTGAATATACATACTTAAAGTATGGTGATTGCTACAGACATTGACGCGATCTTGATTATTTTCCCACATGGCCAATTGCATACCTGAACCCAATTCAACTGAGTCAAGCAATTGAGCTTTGTGTTGCTGTAATTGATCTAGAATCTGATATTTCATCTTCTATACAAAGTGTTAAGTATGATTGTATTAAGTGTAGGACGTTCAGCCTTAGTTGTCATCTGAATATAACGAACATTAAAAAACGCAAGTAAATGACAATCATCACAAGAAAATGAAAGAAATGAAATGCTGCAAAGATGCAAACTTTACAGTGTGGTATTGAGTTTGGTTAAAAAGCTATGAATGCATTGTTATATGCTCTTGTTGTGGTGATCTGGGGGACGACATGGATTGCAATTACACTGCAACAGCAAAGTGAAATATCGACCACAGTTGCGGTGTTTTGGCGATTTTTTATTTCAGCAATTGTCTTGTTTGCTTTTGTTGTGATGAGTCGCAAGTTGCAAAAACTGGCAACTCGAGATCATTTATTTTGCATGTTGCAGGCATGCTGTATTTTTGGATTTAACTTTGTCTGTTTCTATTATGCAGTGCAATACATTAGTAGTGGCTTGGAAGCAGTGATCTTTTCAATGGCTGTGATTTTCAACACGATCAATGCCAAAGTATTTTTTGCTCAGCACATATCGTCACGTTTTTATCCTGCTGCATTATTTGGTCTGTTTGGGATCATCGCTTTGTTTTGGCACGATGTCATGGGTACAACCTTGAATAGCAATACGTTGATGGGTATTGGACTATGTATTTTAGGGACTTATGGTTTTTCTCTAGGAAACATGATTAGTACGCGCCATCAAAAACAAGGATTGGATATTTTTACGACTAATGCCTATGCCATGTTGTATGGTTCTTTGCTAATGGCTTTAATTTCATGGTTTAAGCATGACAACTTTTTTCCGAGCATGTCAGGGAGTTCGGTTAGCGCATTACTGTATTTAGCGATTTTTGGTTCAGTGATTGGCTTTACGGCTTACTTTTATTTGGTTGGTCGAATTGGAGCGGGGAAAGCTGCATATAGCACCTTGTTATTTCCTTTGGTGGCGTTGGTTATATCGACTATATGGGAAGGTTATGATTGGCAAATGAATGCGGTGATTGGTGTGATTCTCATTTTATGTGGTAATGCGATTTTCTTTATCAAACTGCCACGATTCAGAGCAATTAAAACTTCATAGCCAAGAACATAAAAAGCCATCAACTTTGATCAAGTGATGGCTCTTTCTTTATTTTAAAGAGATCGGACTAGTCTTGTTGCTTTGCCTGAATCGCAGTCAAGGCAATGGTAAACACAATATCATCCACCAAAGCGCCACGAGATAGGTCATTTACAGGCTTGTTTAAGCCTTGCAACATTGGACCAACACTGACGACATTCGCAGCACGTTGCACTGCTTTGTAGGTCGTATTACCTGTATTGAGGTCAGGGAAGATAAATACGTTGGCACGACCAGCTACTTGTGAGTCAGGTGCTTTTTGGCGTCCGACACTTTCAACGGATGCTGCATCGTATTGTAAAGGACCATCAATCAATAAATCAGGGCGGCGTTGTTTTGCAATTTTAGTCGCTTCTGCAACTTTTTCCACATCCGCACCAGTCCCCGAAGTTCCTGTTGAATAACTGATCATTGCAATACGAGGGTCGAGACCAAAAGCTTTTGCAGAATCAGCCGATTGAATCGCAATCTCTGCAAGCTGTTCAGCATTTGGATCAGGATTAATTGCACAATCACCGTATACATAAACTTCATCAGGCAATAGCATGAAAAAGATTGATGAAACCAGTGAGTAATTTGGTGCAGTTTTAATTAATTGAAATGCTGGACGTACAGTATTGGCCGTTGTATGAATGGCACCTGAAACTAAACCATCAACCTGATCAAGTGCCAGCATCATCGTACCGAGAACCACAGTGTCTTGCAGTTGAGCTTTAGCTTGTAGTGCATCAAGCTTACCTTTACGCAATTCAACCATCGGTTCAATATATTGGTCACGAATGCTGTCAGGGTCAATAATTTCTAAATCACTTGGTAGTTGAATGCCACGTGCTTTTGCAACCTCAGCAACTGATTCTGGTTTTGCAAGCAAGATACAGTGCGCGATTCCGCGAGATTGACAAATTGCAGCAGCTTGAACAGTGCGTGGTTCATCACCTTCGGGTAGAACGATACGCTTTTTGGCTGCAATCGATTTTTGTACCAACTCATAGCGGAAAGCAGATGGGGATAATCGTGGATGTAGATTATTCTGAGTGTGTTGATCAAGCCAGTTATTATCAATATGACTAGAAACAAAGCGAGTTACTTGTTCAGCACGCTCAGTATCATCGACTGGGATTTCATTACCAAAATGGTGTAAGCGCTGAGCTGTTTCTAGCGTATCTAAAGGTGTGTGTAAAATAGGTAAACCTTGTTTTATGGCACCTTGGCAGAACTCTAGAACGTTATTCGCTGGGGCCGATTGTTCTGTTAAAACTAATCCAGCTAAAGGAATCCCGTTGCTAGTTGCGACACTGGCTGCAAGTAAAGTGTCAGTTCGCTGTGCTGCACTGATGATCAGCTCACCAGCAACGAATTTTTGCAATTCGGCTTCGATATCTGAAGCAATCAGGCTGGTATGTAGAATTCGGCGTTGCTTCGCTTCACCCTCGTGTAACCAAGTCCCATCAACCACCGATGCAATGTCTAAACTGCGTGGAACACTAAGAATGTTGCTAAAAGGGACTAAACCAATAATCGGTAAGTCATCTGTGCCCATAAAACGATTATAACGTTGCAGTTCTTTTGAGAATTCTGCAATTTTTTCATCTAAACGTAAGCTTGGGTCGAGTGTAACAGGAATCTCAGCCGTGCCTTCAGGAAGTCCTTTAGTGCGCATAAAGAGCACACCTGTAGTACGTGCTGATGCAGCACCACCAAATTGACGTAGATGTGCATCAACTTTTTCAGCTGTTTTACGTGGGTCTGCAAGATCAGCTGTACTGACTAATACGACTTGTGCATCTAGCGCTTGTGCAAGTGCGGCATTGATTTCACTAGCAAAATGATCCTGACCATTTGGAACAAGTCCTTCAACAATAATGACATCATGATTTGCAGCGATTTGACGATGTAAGGCAACTGCTTCTTCGAGTAATTCGTCAGTTTCCCCTAAAGCAATCAGTTGAGTTAACTTTTCATAAATAATCGGTTCAACTGACTTATGTTGAAAAAGGTGACTATACAGCGTAGTAGTACGGTCAATGGTGGTATCTGCAATTTGTGAAAAAGGTTTTAGAAACCCTGCGTTAATCCCTTTGCAATCCAATGCGTAAATCATACCTAAGCATGCAGATGTTAAACCAACACCTTCACCTGTAGGGATCAATAAAATTGTATTCATAATGACCTTAATTTTTGTCTAACTGTTTTAGTTTAAGCAGTCTGTTCAATGACTTGACGTGTTTCTTTGGCAATACGCCCTTCTTCATCGGTTGGAACAACCCAAATTTGAGGACCCGTTCCAGCATCAATTCGTCCTTCAGTACCACGTGCTAGGGCATTGTTTTTATCTTGACTAAACTGTAAGCCAAAGTGTGGTAAATATCCCAACGTTTTTTCACGTACGTAAGCTGAGTTTTCACCGATCCCACCCGTAAATACTAAACCATCTAAACGTGGTAGACCGCAACTTAAAGCTGACAGAGATTTTGCTAAGCGATAACAGAACACTTCGATTGCTAAAGTCGCACCTTCATGACCATTTTCAGAAGCTTCCACAAGGGTACGCATATCATTGGATAAGCCTGATAAACCAAGTAAACCACTTTCTTTGTTTAGCATGGTGTCGATCTTTTGAATATCCCACCCTAAGTTACTAGCTAAAAATAAATGTAAGCTTGGATCAACATCTCCACTACGTGTACCCATAACTACACCTTCTAAAGGTGTCATACCCATAGAGGTATCAAGGCTTTGACCATTCCAAACTGCACATGTAGAACTGCCATTACCTAGGTGAGCGCTGAGCCAGCCGCCTTGATTTTTGGCACCTGCAAGTTCGCTGGCACGTTCAGTGACATAGGCATGGCTAGTTCCATGGAAGCCATAACGACGTACTTGATGTTCAGTATATAAATTTTGTGGCAATGCATAACGATATGCACGTTCAGGCATCGTTTGGTGGAATGCAGTATCGAAAACAGCAACTTGCGGTAATTCTGGGAATAAGCGCATGGTTGCTTCGATTCCTATCAAATGCGCAGGGTTGTGTAGTGGTGCAAGTGGTGTGGCAGCTTCAATACGCTTCACGATTTCAGGTGTTAAAAGTTCGGCTTTCGTTAGATTTCCACCATGAACCACACGATGTCCAATTGCTTGAGGATTATAATTTGCTAAACGAGCTAATAACGTTTCCAGTGCTTTGGCATGGTCTGCATGTGGAATTGATAATTCAAGCGGTTCGCCACCGACCGTTACCCCCTTAATACGCGCATCAGCAGAGCCTAAGTTTTCTGCCAAGCCATAAATACGATCTTCACGACGTTCTGAAACAAGCGCGTATTTGATCGACGATGAACCACAGTTAATTACAAGTACAGATTTAGCCACGTTTGAACACCTAACTGATTTTAAATTTTATGACGAACACTTTGATCTTGCTGCAACGCATGGGGCAGTGGAATCAAGCGCAATGTTTTAACATGGGTTGTAACTTAGGCGAAGATAGACTTTAGCCTATACAACTGATTTATAATTGAATCTGATCAGTATAGTCTGTAAATTAAAATGTTCTTTTAATTGATTTGTTTGTTTTAAGCGTATCTTTTGTATAAAAACACGATAAAGATCAAAATGATGCTTTATCGTGTTTGATCGATCTATTCTAGGATTATCTTATTGGCGAATTTGACCATCACCAAATACAATCCATTTTTGTGACGTTAAGCCTTCTAAGCCAACTGGACCACGTGCATGAATTTTATCGGTTGAAATACCAATTTCGGCACCGAGGCCATACTCAAAACCATCCGCAAAACGAGTCGAAGCATTGATCATGACTGAGCTTGAGTCAACTCGTGCAAGGAACTCACGCGCTAAACTGAAATTTTCAGTGATGATGGCATCAGTGTGATGTGAACCATATTTATTAATGTGATCAATCGCTTCATCCATGCCACTGACAACTTTAATCGCCAAGATTGGCCCCAAGTATTCTGTGTACCAGTCTTCTTCAGTCGCCGTTTTTACTGAACCGCCAAGAATACGTTGAGTTTCAGGGCAACCGCGTAGTTCAACTTGTTTTTCCGCGTAAAGTTCAGCAATACTCGGTAAGAATTCTTCAGCGATCACTTCATCGATTAAAAGTGTTTCCATCGCATTACACACACCATAACGATGTGTTTTGGCATTTAATGCAATTGGTAATGCTTTTTGTAAATCCGCTTGAGCTTCAACAAATACATGGCAATTGCCATCTAAGTGCTTAATCACAGGAATGCGAGCTTCATTGCTAATTCGTTCGATGAGGCTTTTACCACCACGTGGCACAATCACATCAACAAACTCAGTCATTGTGATCAAATGACCAACTGCAGCACGATCAGAAGTTTCAATAACTTGAACTGCATGTTCAGGTAACCCTGAAACCTGTAAACCATGTTGAATTGCTGTTGCAATCGCTTTATTGGATTCAAGTGCTTCAGAACCGCCACGTAAAATAATGGCATTTCCCGATTTTAAAGCTAATGATGCTGCTTCAAGTGTTACGTTTGGACGTGATTCATAAATCATTCCAATTACACCGAGCGGTACACGCATTTTTCCGAGTTGAATCCCTGAGGGGCGATAAGCAAGATCTGTGATTTCACCAATAGGATCGACCAAAGCAATGACATCTTTTAATCCTTGTAACATCCCTTTAAAACGAGCAGGGGTTAATTCCAAGCGATCTAAAAGCGCATTATCTAATTGGCGTTGGCGCCCATTTTCCATATCAATTTGATTGGCTGCTAAAATTTGCGCTTGGTTATTTTCCAAAGCCGTGTAAATAGCAGACAGTGCATGATTTTTCAAATGAGTGGATGCACTAGTTAAAACTCGAGACGCACGACGTGCCTGAGTACCAACCTGTTGCATATAGTTTTCAATAGAATCTTGCATAGCATTTTAACGATTGCATGTATTTATAATGATAGTAACAGTCAAATGAAGAACAATGAATAGCCTGAACTCATAATTCAAGAAATTATAAATTGTTAATTAGCGCAATTTTTCTTATATAAATGAGATGCACATGTTAAATATAAAATATTTTGCAAAAGATTATTGCTTTAAACAGGACGAGTGGTGAAGGAAATGATTGCGTATAAAACGTGCATTTGTATAGAATGAAAAATGTAGAGGATAAATGTAATACAAATTTTATAAATTTGTTAATTTGCAAGTAGAAATCGCCAAAAATGAGACTCTTGCAGCAGAAAAATAAACAAGGATGGAGGAAGGATATGAATTCCATTATCCAAATGGACTCGGATTTAAATCATACCTATACAGGTTTTGGTTTTTTCGACATTTACAATAAAAACAGTTTTAAACAACCAGCGCGTACAACATGGATAGATGGTTGGAAAATTGAATATATGGCAATTGCAGATCCTAAAACGATCAACAATACGCCAATTGTAATTGTCGGGGGCGCATTTCAAAACTTTAACTCTTATAAGTATTGTGTTGAGCAACTCTTTGAGAGTGGGCCTGTTATTTTAATCGACTTACCGTCAATGGGTGCAAATCAGCAGATTCGCAATGTTGATACAGGTGAGTCCGCTGGAATTTTAGAATTACCAGATTTGTCTAAGATGCTCGGTCAATGGCTTGATATCGTCGGAATTGAGAAAGTTTCCGTGATGGGAATGTCATTGGGTTCGGTTGTCGCATCATCATTTGCCTATCAACGACCGGAATTGGTTGACCGTATGGTATTGATGGGTGTGATGCAAAAGACCCGTAAAAGCTGGCGTATGCTACTTGAAGAATCACTTCACCTCATGCGAGAAGACCGCATGGAGGAGTTTGGTCAGGCGGTGATTTTGTACCTTGTAAATCATGCTAAGCTTGATAAAACGCGGATGTCTCCGACAGCTAAGCGCTTGTTCTTTAGACAGATGGCGGATTTTACCGCGACAGAGCGTGAGCGTTATGAAATCAACTGCAATCGTTTGTTGCGTTTAAGTGATGTACCTGTACCTCAGTGTAAAACTTTGGTAGCTGCAGGACAGTACGATAGTTTTACTTTGCCTCACGAAAATGCTGATTTTGCGCTTCAGTGTGAGAACATGGAATTTGCTTTAATTGCAAATGCTGATCATGTGCCTCAATTGCAGCGTCGCAAAGAAACCATGAATTTGTTTACGTCTTTTTTAAAGGGTGAATCCATCGACAATCTTGATGGAATTATCACCATGACACGTGATCAAATGAAAAAAATTGAACGTCGTGGTGAAGAGCGTATTCCTGTACTCAATCCTCATTCTAAATTATCACATCGCCATGATGTGACAGAAGCGCCAGTAGAAATTGTTGATATTACTTTCTTTGGTGTTTACTTAAAGTTAGAACAACTTGAGCAGTTAGAGTTTGTGAAGCAACATCCACGTGATCTTGCATTGCATTTATCTGATGAAGAGGGCGATTTTAAAATCGAATGCTTAATCTTTGGTGCAACTGAGCAAGGATTACGTATTTTATTTAAACATGGCAATTTTGAAGTTGCAGATCGTTTGCTTCGATTTATTGAGCGTCAGAAACAAGCTTAATTATTGTAAAAAAAGAAGTGGTCTATATGACCACTTTTTTATTTTAAGAATTTGATGCTTTAATCATCCATACAAGATCACCTAAATGTTGTTCTGAATTTTCTAACGTCACATTTTCAAAAAATTGTTTAGGCTGTTGCACGATAACTTGATGAAAACCTGCTTCGTGGAAAAAATGTTCAACTTCTTTTGGTGTTTTGAAATGAAAGCTAAAAGCGCTTCTCGATATCCATTTCAGTAATCTGCTGCTATTCCAAATAATTGTAGCTAGTTTATTTTGGGTGGGTTCGGGATAAAGGTCAGTGAGATAATGTAATTGTTTAAAATCACGACCGTAATTGGCAATAGCTTGAATGAGTTGTTGTAGTAATGGTTTTTCAAAATAGTTGATTAAACCTTCACTGATCACAACCAAGGGACGATGAGGATCAAAAACTGTAAATGCAGAAGCAAAGGCTTCGGTAAATAAATCGACAGAAAGTACATCATCAGCGTCGGTTTCAATTTGTTGTAGTGCCGCTTGTTTGGTGGCTGCCATATCAGGCAAATCTAATTCACGATAACAAATACTTGGGTGGTGCTGTCTAAACCACCATCCACGTGGAGATAATCCACAAGCAATTTCAAGCACTTGAAGGTCTGGATGCTTTTGAATAAGATCTTCTAAATGCTGATCAAGCATCGTATGGCGTTGTTTCAAAGTTGTGCGCATACTGCCACCAACATATTTCTCAGCCCAGCTTTCGATTGGATGTACAAGCGCAGCCAGTGTTTTTCCTTTCGCCGTAGCAAAGACAGGATGAGAAATCCCCATTTGATACCAAATGTATCCCGTATAGTGCGCAGTAAATGATATGTGGCGATGTTTTGAAAGTTGTTGTGTCATCTGTCTTAGACTCAATTCTTAATTTTATTCTATTTCCATGCACAACCTATTTGCGCGAGGATGTTGACCCATTCAATCCTGAACAGGTCAATCAGATGATGAGTTAAATCATCTTTTATTTATCGCAAGTTAAAACGAATTCTTAAACTCTTCAATGGCTTTTCTGACGTTGTTCCAATTTTCATCTAACACGAGTGTAGTACCCACTTCGATATTTGGAATTTTACCGCGCATACGTTCTAAACGTTGTTGATTTGGTAAAGCCAATGTTCCAATACCATCTAAAGCGATACATGCAGCTGCACGGTCATTACACACCAACCCCATGTCACAACCTGCATTTAATGCTGCTTGAATACGCGTATCTGCACCACCTGCAACACATGCGGCTTGCATGCTTAAGTCATCAGAGAATAGTACACCATCAAATTTTAGTTCTTGGCGTAAAATCTGTTGTAACCAAAATGGAGAAAAGCCTGCTGGATTTGGATCAACTTGATCATAAATCACATGTGCAGGCATAAGAGCATCTAATTGAGGCATAAGCTGAATAAAGCTTTGCATATCTTTGTCATAAATTTCTTGATATGAGCGACTATCAATTGCAGCTGCAACATGCGAATCGGCTTTGACTGAGCCGTGACCAGGGAAGTGTTTGCCTGTAGTTGCCATGCCTGCTTTTTTCATACCATGCATAAAGGCAGCTGCAAGAGGTACGATATCTTGCATATTTTTAGCAAAACCACGATCACCAATCACATCACTAATGTCATTTAGATCCAGTACAGGTGCGAAACTGAAGTCAATACCTACAGCCAGTACTTCAGTTGCCATCAACCAACCACATTGCTCAGCCAAAGTAACGGCTTGTTCTGGCTGGTCTAAGTAACGTTCTCCAAGTCTTCCCATTGCAGGAAGTAGGGTGAAACCTTGTCTTAAACGTTGAACACGTCCACCTTCTTGATCTACAGCAATCAAAATGTCAGGGCGAACTTGTCGCATATGATCGGTTAAAGCACGTACTTGTTGAGGTGATTCAATATTTCGAGCAAATAAAATCATTCCACCGACTTGCGGTGCTTGTAATAGTTCAATATCTTCTTGTGTAAGTTCTGTGCCAGCAATATCTAGCATCAATGCGCCGATCATATAGATTCCGTTTGAATTTTGATGTAAAAAACGATAGATAAATTGTGCAATGATTTGCTACATTTTGTCAGTACAGAATATGATAAAACTACATGATATTGATGATAAATACTTGTTGGTCACTTATTTAACACAGCCGATAAGTAGACACATTGGTTAAAAACGAATGAAATATGTTCATCTCGATTCGATCAGCGTGTAATAATTGCCATATCCAAGGAAGTACCAAAATTTTATGAAACTTCAAATGATAGCGTGTGCAGTTGCAATAGCGACTGGTGGATTATTTTTCTCTCATACTGTAAATGAGGCATTTGCAGCGACAGAGTCGCCAGTCGTTTCGACGGTAATTAAACCTTCACAAGAACAAGCATTGGTCGCACGCCAGTTAGCAACACTCGTTGATCGCCAACATTATTTAAATATGCGTTTAGATGCGGCAACATCTAATCGTATTTTGGATATGTATTTGGATAGTTTAGATCCAGATCATTCTTTATTTTTAAGCAGTGAAGTTGAAGACTATAAAAATAAATATGGCTCAAGTTTTGGTAGCGCTTTAAAAGCTGGGAACTTGACTGGACCATATGCCATTCATGCTCAATATCGTGAACGTTTGAAGCAGTTTTATGAATACATGTTGGCAGAGTTGAAGAAGCCACAAAACTTAAATCAAAAAGATGTTTATCTTGAGATTGATCGTGAAAAAGCGCCGTATTTCAAAACATCGGCAGATCAACAAAGTCATTGGCAGAAAATGCTAGTTTCACAGTTGATCAATTTGACGATCAGCAAAGAAGAAGAGCAAGCGAAGCAAAAGGCATTAAAGGCAAATCCTTCTCTTGCCAATGGTCAAGATTTGACGGGTCCAGAAGACCTCACGCCAGTTCAAACGCTCACTAAGCGTTATACACGTCAGTTAGAAAGAATAGGTCGTATAAAAAGTGATGATGTTTTAGATAAAACTCTAAATGCAATGTTGGCGACCTATGATCCACATAGCAATTACTATCCACCAATTGATGCAATGGAGTTGAATCGTCAAACAACTTTGCAGTTGGAGGGAATTGGTGTATCGATTCGTCCTGAACGTGGCAATGAAGATTACACCAAAATTGAAACCATCGTAGAAGGTGGACCAGCAAGTAAATCTGGTCAAGTCAAATCAGGCGATCGTATTATTGGCGTAGCCCAAGATGGCGAAAAAATGGTTGATGTCATTGGTTGGCCGAGTTCAGAGATTGTTGGTCTGATTCGTGGTAAACGTGGAACAAAAGTCGTTGTGCGCTTACTTGGTCCAGGGGCATCTATGAGTCAGGCTCGTAATGTTACTTTAGTGCGTGATGTCATCCAAGAAGAAGATGCAGGTGTTCGTTCACGTACCGTTGAAATCAATCGAGATGGCAAAAAGCATGTCTTTGGTGTCATAGAAATTCCATCATTCTATTTTGACTATCGTTCACGTCGGGCTGGTGCTGAATATCGCTCTGTGTCTGAAGATACTGCAAAAGCGTTTGAATCATTAAAAGCACAAAAAGTAGAAGGTGTGTTAGTCGATCTGCGTAATGATCCAGGTGGTTCTTTAGAAGAAGTTGCTCGTATGCTTGGACAAGTGATTAAATCTGGACCAGTGGTACAAATCAGAGATGGCAACGGTAATGTGAATGTCTTTGAAGATACTGATGGGGGCGAGCAAATTTATGCAGGACCTATGGCGGTTCTAGTTAACTTAGCATCTGCATCTGCAAGTGAAATTTACTCTGCAGCGATCCAAGATTATGAGCGCGGTATCATTATTGGTAGTACTACCACAGGTAAAGGTACAGCCCAAGTTCAACTAGATTCTTTGGCACATGGTCAGGCGACCTTAACACAGCGTAAGTTTTATCGCGTTACAGGTGGAAGTACTCAAAATAAAGGCGTGATTCCTGATATTAAATTGGTCGATATTTATAACGATGAATTTGGTGAGCGTAAAGCTAAGAATGCCTTGAAATGGGATACCATTCCTACTGCGCCATTTAAACGTGAAGGTTCAGTTCAGCCGTATACAGTGAAGTTAACTCAGTTATCTCAGCAACGTGTAGCACTTGATCCGCAGTTTAAGTATTTAGAGGAGCGTAAAGCAATTTCACAAAAAACGGCTGATCAAAAGAAAGTAGTATTGGATATTGATCAACGTCGAGCGGAATTGATAGATCTTGAGAAGCAAACTTTAGATGCAGAAAACCAACGTCGTAAAGCGACGGGACAGGCTCCTTATGCAAATTGGGAAAGTTATCAAGCTTCAATAGATGCTTTGGTTGAGTCACGTGCAAAAATGAAAGCTCATCTTCGTCCATCGCTACCTGAGGAAGAAACTTTTATTACTGAAGCTGCAAATGTTTTATTGGATTATGCAAAATTGCAAGGTCGATAATCTTTAAATGTCATAGAAAGAAGCCCTGATCATCAGGGCTTCTTTTGTATTATTCGGCAGCTTTATTATTATTTACTCGAATCCAGATCTGGCTGCGTCCCAATACAGAAACCCCGACATAGCCCCGTAGATGTAGGCGTTGTCCATTTGAGCTGAGTTTTGCTGCCAGGCTATATACACGGCCAGTATTGGGGTCGAGAATTCGTCCACCTGTATAGGTGAGGTCTCTCTTGTGCTTAAGCTTGGTAATTACATTTAAACCGACAATCGGTTTGTTGGTATAAGGGGCAGGGCAGCCCGTACAGAACTCTTTCGGTGTGTAACCTGTACGTGGGGTGATTTTGGTTATTTTGCCTGTATAGGTGCCATCCGCTTCCTGGGTAATTTCGACCTGGCCTTTAGGTGCACCCGTAAGGTCATCAATACTTTGCCAAATACCCGTAATATCTTGAGCAAAAGCGAAATGGCCAAGACTAAATAAAATGAAAAATGTAATACCTTTTTTATACATGTTTGAGCCTCTCAGCCATGATTGTTGTTTAGCTATTATTTCGGATTACTAACAATAGATTCAATCATTATTTTACAATTGTTAATTATTTTAATATTTGAAATTTCAATGATTTTTTACTAGAAATAAAAAAGCCTCATGATGATTAAATGATCATTAATGAGGCTTTTTTAGTGCTGAACCGTAGTCTTAAATAAGTTGTAGTATGGGACTAGATGCTCGATATTCTTCAAGATTTAATCATTGCGGATCCAAATTTGATTACGACCAAGAGCAGAAACACCGAGGTATCCACGTAAGTGTAATCGTTTTCCATTTGAACTTAATTTCGCTTTCATACTGTAAATCTTGCCCGTATTTGGATCAAGAATACGACCATTGGTATAGTTCAAACCTTCACCATGCTTTAAACCTGTTACCACATCCATACCTAAAATAGGTTTGTTGGTATATGGCGCTGGACAATTTACACAAGTTTCCTTAGGTGTATATCCTGCACGAGGCGTAAGTTTGATGACTTTTCCTGAATATGTGCCATTCGCTTCTTCACGAATTTCAATCAATGCTTTAGGTGCGCCAGTTTTGTCATCTATGCTTTGCCAAATTCCTGTAATGTCATTTGCAAATGAAAAACTGCTGATCACTGATAAAAATAATGCACCTATAAGTTGTTTGCCCATCATTAAAAATCCTTTTAACGTTTGATATTCTATTATGTAGGATTTGTGGCAACTAGTTCAATCTTTATATGATATTTGCGGCAAATTTTAAGATAAAGACAAGATAAATGTAGGCAGCCAAATCGCTGTAAATACACCGTTTACAGCCATACCAAAAGCAGCATAGCGTCCAGTGACAGGACCACGTTGCCAAGCTTGTGCTGTACCAATCGCATGTGCAGCTAAACCTAAAGCCAAACCTGATGCACGCTCATCATGAATATGCTTCAGAATCCATGGAGAAAATGCAGCACCAATCACGCCAGATAAAATTACAATCAAGGTCACCATCATTAAAGGAGCATGCAGTAAGGTTGCAATATTTAATGCGATAGGCGTGGTGACTGCACGAGTTGCAAAAGCCAAGATTGTCGGTTCAGACATATGCAAAAGATATGCAAGTCCCATTGGTAAAGCGACCGCACTGATACTGGCAAAACATAAAATACCGAGCATAGACTTGAGGGGTAAATCATCATAGCGCATTGCAGCCAATGGAATTGCTAATGCAACGGTGACATAACCTAGTAAATGATTAAAAACATCATTTACACTTTTCATGTATTGCTCGTAGGGGATTCCTAAGACAGCCAGAAAACCAATCACGATAAACATCGCAAAGACAATCAGTGGAATTTGTGGCATACGTTTATTCAGTGGTTTAGCGATCAGATAGCTAACTAACGTGATTATAAAGCCATAAATAATCATGAACATATTTAGAGACTCCTATAACCAGCGTTTTGCCATTTTTGCGTAAATCCACAATGGCAATAAAGTACTGAGAGTTAATACAAACAAAAACATTGGAATTTCTTTGCCCAAATGTACCAACATAATTAATGAACCAGCACAAATGGGAAGAAAGGCGAAAGCACTCTCTTTCATAATTTTGTTATTGGTATCAATGAGACGATTCGAGATTTTTCTGAAACGTCTCCATATTAATAATGTGACCAATAAACCTATAAGACCTACTAAATTACCTAATTCAGGATGGTGAAAGACTTTGGTAATTGCAACAGCACCTTCACGAAACACAATAATTAACAGGATCGTGCAAAACCAAGCTGTCCAATCTATATCTTTCATTTCTCTTAAACTCGTATCTATATTCTCAAGGTCGCTGTTAATGCGATATGGTGGTGTCATTTAGCTCGAACTCTTCCAATGGTCGTTGGAAAAGAGTCGTTTTTTGTCCCAGAATTTCATCGAATGGCAAATGAGCTTGTTTAATCAGCTGCTCAAGTTTATTAGGTGCCATACACACGGTTAACTGTAAATTACCTTGCTCATCATAATGTTCTGATTGAATAACATTCAGAGTGTATAGCTGAGTGCGTAGTTTACCGTAGGCAGGTTTAAGAACTAAATCGAAGTGTTGTAACTGTCCCATAAGGCATTGTTGAACAGCTTGACTCAATAATTCAAGTCCTTGTCCTGAATGTGCTGAGACATAAACTCGATCTGGAACATCGGGGGCTTTGTAGATGATTTTTGCTGCATCACCACTGAGATCAATTTTATTATAGACATGCAAAATAGGGGCATCTGCTCCGATTTCTTTTAACACGCTTTCAACGGCTTCAATTTGTTCATCCATATTGGGACTACTGCTATCAATAACATGTAATAGCAATGTTGCTTCTAAAGTTTCTTCTAAGGTTGCTTTGAAAGATTCAACTAAGTCGTGTTGAAGATTGCGGACAAAACCAACTGTATCAGCTAAAACAACGGTACCAATACTATCCCATTCCAAACGTCTTAAAGTTGGGTCTAAGGTTGCAAATAATTGATCTGCTGCATAGACATCACTTTTTGCCAAGATGTTAAATAAAGTCGATTTTCCAGCATTGGTATAACCGACTAAAGAAATGGTCGGTATCGCCGCTTTCTGACGTGCTGCACGACCTTGTAATCGAGTTTGTTGTACTTTAACTAACTTGTCTTTGAGTTGAGTAATTCGAACACGAATCAGACGACGATCTGTTTCTAATTGTGATTCACCTGGACCTCGAAGACCAATACCACCTTTTTGTTGTTCTAAATTCCCAGTGAAACCGCGAATTAAGCGAGTGGATAAGTGTTTGAGTTGTGCAAGTTCAACTTGAAGTTTACCTTCATGTGTACGGGCACGTAAGGCGAAAATATCTAAAATAAGTCCAGTGCGATCAATTACACGACATTTCAGGATGCGTTCCAAATTCCGTTCTTGAGCAGGAGAGAGCGAATGGTCAAAAATGACTAACTCAGCTTCTAATTCTTGTACCAATTCAGCAATTTCATCTACCTTACCAGAACCAATAAAGAATTTAGGATCTGGTTTATTTCTTTGTACAGAAATATGTTCAAGAATTTCTGCACCTGCGGATTGTGCGAGCAATTGGAACTCTTCAGCATCAAGGTCATCGAGCATTTGAACAGAGATACTAACTAAAACTGCTCGCTCACCACTTTGTCGCTGTGTAATATTTTCCACGCTGTATCTTATCCTAGGTATTGAACCCCTATTCTAGAATAAACTTCAACGAAAGGGCAAAAAGTTAGACTGTTTATATGAGATTGCGACGTAATAACTCAATAAAGCCAATCAGGGTGCCCATATATAAAATTGACCAACCTAGAAACATTTTAAGAGCGTATCCATAAGAAATTTTAACGTCTTCGTGGTGAGTGCTCATTTCGGGAGTCATAATCTTACCTTTTGATCAGTTATTTCGATTTAATTATGGTAATCAATCTATTTATTCATTTAAAATTGAAAAAAATTATCTCCACGTTCGCTTTTTGTCATCAATGGAACTTTTATCTAAAGATATTTGCGTGATATAACAAGTTAATAACATGCAGACTTGCATACGGTTTTAGTGATTTATGACTCAAGAAACATCAGCAGTTACTGGTACACCTTTAAATTTGTTATCAAAATTTAGTTTATACAGTAGAAAATTGGCTTCGGGCTTAGAAACGATTGGTGAAGGTTTTTATCTCATTTATCGTCACGGCTTATATAAAGATCCTAATAACCCTGTTAACACACGTTATGTACAGTATTTTTGTCGACGTTTATGCGAGGTTTTCAATATTGAGGTACAAGTTCATGGAACTATTCCTCGTGAGTCAGCGCTTTGGGTGAGCAATCATATCTCATGGTTAGATGTAGCGGTGCTTGGTTCAGGTGCTCGCATTTTCTTTTTGGCAAAAGCTGAAGTTGAGAAATGGCCAATTTTAGGCAATCTTGCAAAGGGCGGTGGAACACTTTTTATTAAACGTGGTTCAGGTGATTCTCTCCGAATTAAAGAACAGATCACTGAGTTTTTGAAAAAAGATATTCCTGTTCTTTTTTTCCCAGAAGCCACCACGACAGATGGTCGTAAAGTCAAAAAAGTTCATGGTCGATTATTGGGGGCAGCGATTGAAGCTCAGCGTCCTGTGCAGATTTGCGTGATTTGCTATGTCAACCAACAAGGTGAATTGGACATGATCGCACCTTTTATTGGTGAAATGTCTTTTGCAGAGCATGTACAAAGAGTTTTGGAAATGCCTCAAGTCACGGCTCACTTACTAACTTTACCTGCAATTCCTGTAACTGGACATACAGTCGATACACTGACCAAAGAAGTTGATCAAAAGATGAGAGAGGGACTTGCTGAGTTACATCGTAAGGTATTAAAAGTGATGCCTGACAGCGATGTTACATAAAGCCTTCTATAGGTAGCCATGACAGGAATTTTACACCAGCTTTTTGCCACCATTTCATTCGAGGCTCTTTGGTGTGATTAATCATGCCTTCATTAGTTTGACGTTGCCAATTAATTTTTTTGTTGGCATCGAGCACCAGTTTATATGCATACTTGCTTAAATTTTGATCCATCGTGTTATGAACAGCTTGGGCTAGAGGTGGGCTATTTAATAAAACCCCGATTTCTGTATTGAGATAAGCTGAGCGTGGATCGAAATTAAAGGAGCCAATAAATACCTGTTTTTCATCTAAAGCCATCAGTTTGGCATGTAAACTTGAACGGCTTAAACCTTTCATATTGACCTTGGCTTTTTTTGCCAAATCATCGGTATGCTTATCCAAATCTTCTTTGTCTAAAGCTGGTACAAATTCATAAAGTTGAACGCCGTCTTCAAGCAATCTCTGACGATACTTACCATAAAAAGCGTGTACTACAGCGACATCATTGGCTTTAAAAGAGTTCGTTAGAACTCTAACTTTAACACCACTTTGCGCTAAGTCGCCTAATGTTTTCGCACCCTTTTTTTCTGGAACGAAATAAGCAGAGATCAAGTCGATATTTTTTTCAGGTTTTTCTAGGTGATTGATCAGCTGAAAGTTTAAATGTTCATGCTTTTTTGCTTTTGCTTTCACTTTGTCGGGAGAGTCTTTTACTACTTCAGCTTTAACCCAGTCTAATGCAATCTCGCGATTCATTAGTGACTTGATCGCGGTGGATTCGCTGGTTAAATCAAGATAATTCTGCACTGTTGATTTTTTATAGTGATCATCTAATTGTTGTTTTAAACTTTCGTAGCTCAAGCGATGTGATTTGGGATTGACGATTTCTCTAACATCATAAGCATATTCATGATTCCAATAATCATCAAAAGATTGGGAAATATCATTGACTGCCGTACCGAAAAGCATGACATCAACATCAGAGAACTGATAACTATCACTAACATTGTAGTACTGATTTGTCATATTTCGACCACCGATCAGGGCAACTTGATGGTCTGTAATAAAGCTCTTATTGTGCATCCGACGGTTAATGCGTTTTAAGTCAAAAATCATATCTAAAGCACGGTATTTGCGAAAACGATATGGATTAAATAATTTAATTTGAATATTAGGGTGCTGTGCTAAGGCGAGGAAAATCCCTTCAGTTTGTTTGGCATTATTATCATCAATCAATAAGCGTACTTTGACGCCGCGATCCGCTGCTCGAATCAGTGCATGTAAGGCGAGTGCACCGACTTTGTCATTATCCCAAATATAATATTGAAGATCTAAAGTTTTTTCAGCTTTATCAATTAAACTTAGACGAGCCGCCAATGCTTCTAAAGGTTCAAAAAGAACATGATACCCAGTCAAATTTGGGTTTTGTTGCTGTAAAGGCTCGATGATTTGAGCTAAAGTGGTTTCTGAAGTGTCAATAGGTTCTACGGCAACTGAAGCTGTAGGCAAGGTTTTATGTTCAGGTAAGGTACTACAGCCACTAACGCCGATCGCAATACTGCAATAAATCGCAAGCATAGTTTTATTGTAAGTAGTTGTACTTATATGTGTATGCTGACTATTTATCTGAGAAAATTGCGTCATAATTATTACTGATTAAATGTTGTGCTTGAGTATAGCATTTCATCAAAAAAGATAAATATAAGCATGCTGTCCTTAGGTGAGGTTGATGAAGTCTGTAATGTATAGTTCAGATACAGTTATTTTTATTTTCTATGCTATTTTTGCACTTCTAGCACTTTGGGGATTAATTCAAGCTTGGATTCATCAATCTCGGACTGAAACTATACATCCTTTTAAAGCGTTTATTCATTTATTAGCCTTTTATTTATCCTATTTGTTAATTCCACTATGGTTTTTTAGCTTATATACAGGTTGGTCTGACTATTATAGTCTGCACCAAAGTACTTTCGTATTTTTATTGAGTAGTTTGTTAATTTACGCTCGATTTATTGAACCTCATATTGTTCAAGTGAAGCATCATCAATATCGTTTACATCCAGACCGAGAGTTTACTAGACCAATAAAATTGGCAGTTGTTGCCGATATGCATGTTGGATTATTTTCAGGACATGAACGCCAATTAAAAACCATCGTTAAAAAACTGAATCAGCAACAACCAGACCTTGTTGTCGTTGCAGGTGATTGGACTTATGAGCCTGAAAATAGATTGGTTCAAGAGTTAGCAATTTTGCGTGAAATCCATGCGCCAGTTTATTCAGTACCTGGTAATCATGATGAGCAATATCCTGGGCCACCGATTCAAGCGTTGTTGAAACAAGCATTAGAACACAATGATGTTATAGATATAGAGGGGAAGATTGTTGAGTTTGACGAGTTTCGATTGATCGGTGTTGGAGATCTTTGGGCAGGTAAAGCGAACATGCGATACATGCCTGAATTACCACAGAATAAACCATGGCTAATATTGTCTCACAACCCTGATACCGTAGATATGGTTCCAGAATTGCCTACACGACCTTTGATGGTTTCTGGACATACTCATGGTGGGCAAATTGAATTGCCGTGGATTACTAATTATATTATGAAGCGAGTCTCGATTTTAGGGCATAAAAAGGGCTTTTATACCCACGAACATGCTGATGTATTTGTGACCGTAGGTACAGGTATGGTTGGTGTACCATTTCGATTCAGAGTTCCACCGACAATAGATATCATTGAGCTAAAATAAAAAAAGCCAACATTACAGTTGGCTTTTCTCAGTAAGTTTTACTTTAAGGAATAATAATAATCGCTACACGACGATTACTAGCTCGATTTTCATCTGATGTGTTAGGTACGAACGGTTGATTTGAACCACGACCAATCACATTTAAATTTGTTTGTTTAAAGCCTTCGTTCAAGAAAATGCCTGCAACACTTTGAGCTCGCTCTTCAGAAAGCTTCTGATTGTATTCAGGGTTTCCAATATCATCTGTATGACCCACGATTTTGAGTTTTTGTAGATCATACTTGTTAAGTTGTTTGGCCAAGCGAACAATTTCTTTGCCATTCTCAGGTTTAATATCTGATTTATTAAAATCAAAAAGTAATCGTTCAGGTAATCCTAAGCTCCAGCCTTCTTCTGTCAGCACAAAGCCTTCTTTTTTTAACATTTTGACCTGACGATACTTCAATGGACCAAAACTCAAGCAGCCAGCCAATGTTAGGCAGAGTAACGCTATAAATGAAATTTTAATGGTTTGAGCGCGCATAACATGTCCTAAATTTCTGGTTTATATAAAAACCAATGAGGGATTAAATTTTTAGCTTTATACATCGCTTGATCTGCTTGCACTACCAAATCTTCTGGATTCTCTGCATACTGGGAGAAAGCGATACCTAAGCTAAAACCAAAGTGAATAATTTCACCGTTAAAATCTAAAGGTTCCTTACAACTTGCGAGTAAACCTTCAGCAATCGCTTCGAGATGATCAGCGTGATGAATTGAATGCAAAATAATCGCAAACTCATCACCACCTAAGCGAGCAATAAAATCTTCTTGTCTGACAGATTGTTTTAAACGTAGTGCCATTTCTCTTAAAACAGCATCACCTGCTAAGTGTCCATAACGATCATTAATGACTTTAAATTTATTGTTATCAATAAAAATTAAAGCAGAATTTTCTCTATAACTTGGATTTTCAAAGATATTCAATAATTCTTCATAGAAAAAATGACGATTAGGAAGTGTCGTAAGTTGATCATGATGAGCTTTGAAGGATAACTGCCTGTTTTCCTTTTGTAGGTTCGTATTCCAAATTTGAATTTCCTCTAATAGCTCATTAAATACATTGTTCAAATTTTGGAATTCTTTAATGTGATTATTAGGAAATCTTAAGTTATAAGCTTTTTGATCACTGACTAGCTGAGCAATATGTGTAAGTGGTTTGATTGCTTGCATAATTTGACGATAAGTTAAATTGACTGACCAAAGTAATGCAATCACGATAAAAAACATTGAAATTGCTAAACCAATAATAATCGTCTTTAAAAAGTGAACAATATTTTCTGAGCTACCATAAAGAACCAATTCTCCGACCTTCTTTTGGTGGTGGAAAATCATCAGTTTAATTGGATCATGCAGGAACCATTCATCCAACATTTTTTGTAAAAAAGACGTACTGGCTATTTTTTTTGTACTTTCTGCTAACAATTGTTGTTGTGGATCATAAACATGAATACTACGTATGGCGTGTTCGGTTGTGTAATCCTTTAAAATTTGATCAATTGCCCCTTTATCCTTAAACACGACTGCTGGTTGAATCCGTTCAATAACCGTTTGGCTTAACAACTGCAGATTTTGTTTGGCGTAGGTTTCCATTGTAAACATAGAAATCGTAGCGAAAGTACATGAGCAAATCACAAAAGTAATAGCAAAAATAGTAAATTGAGATTTACGGAATAATGCATGTAATGAAGTAGATCGATATAAATTTGAAATCACTTTAACTACTCCGTGTTCTTCGCCAAGATTAAGACTCGAGGGTCGATGTGAACCTTGGAATAACTTAATGCATCCAAATTAACTTTAAACGTAGGAAATGATTTTCTATTGTAAAGACAAAAAATACTGCCTATTTCACATGCAGGATTATTAGTACTCAGTGAAAGTAAATAGCGAGATGGGTAAGACTGAATTAAAGATTGTTGTTGTTGAGGTGAGGTATTTGAAAAATACGCCACATGACATTCTGTTCTAGGAAATTCTTTTGTATTAACAGATTGAACCTGATAGTCGTACGTGAGCAGCTTAATACTCGTTTGAAATTGATTGGCTGCTTCTGGATTATCTAAAACACAAATCACGGGTTTAGATGTGTTCGGCCATTTAGTATAACTTAAGATAGTTAACGTCAGTTCATAAAAGGTATGATTTGAACGAGCGTAACAAAGGTGACCTATAGTTATTGAAACTATAAGCAATATAAATTGAGCTGTTGCATGTAAAAACCGTACTTTCAATCAAAAAAAACCAAAAATGTGAACCAAGTGGCACATTCTACTGGAGTTAATTGTTTAAAAAAAGTTCTTAATACCAAATCTAAATGATAAAAAATTACTATTCAGTCTAAAAAGTGTTCTGTTGAATAAGTTTTTTTTGGAAAGGTATTGCAAGCGATTAGAAATACTGTAGAATGCACATCCATCGGCGGTGATGCGGATAAAAACTTGTTGAGAAACAAGGATTTGGCTAAAATGGTTGGATTCTTGGGTTGGTTGATAAGTTTTAAAAATATCTAAATTACCTGTTGACTTTAAAGAAATTTAGAGTAATATAGCCGACCTAGCTTGATGATGACGAATCATCGAGAAGATCATTAAGAGAATAGAAGAACAACTTGTGTGGATTTTTACTGGTTGATCGATCGAAATAATTTTCATTGATTGAATGGTAGAAATTTCTCGAAGTTTATTTGAGCGAATTTTTAGTCAGAAAATTGATGAGCCAGAATTAGCACCTTGTCTTAACTAAGGTGCAAAATGATTTTAACTGAAGAGTTTGATCATGGCTCAGATTGAACGCTGGCGGCAGGCTTAACACATGCAAGTCGAGCGGAGATGAGGTGCTTGCACCTTATCTTAGCGGCGGACGGGTGAGTAATGCTTAGGAATCTGCCTATTAGTGGGGGACAACATTCCGAAAGGAATGCTAATACCGCATACGTCCTACGGGAGAAAGCAGGGGATCTTCGGACCTTGCGCTAATAGATGAGCCTAAGTCGGATTAGCTAGTTGGTGGGGTAAAGGCCTACCAAGGCGACGATCTGTAGCGGGTCTGAGAGGATGATCCGCCACACTGGGACTGAGACACGGCCCAGACTCCTACGGGAGGCAGCAGTGGGGAATATTGGACAATGGGGGGAACCCTGATCCAGCCATGCCGCGTGTGTGAAGAAGGCCTTATGGTTGTAAAGCACTTTAAGCGAGGAGGAGGCTACTGAGACTAATACTCTTGGATAGTGGACGTTACTCGCAGAATAAGCACCGGCTAACTCTGTGCCAGCAGCCGCGGTAATACAGAGGGTGCGAGCGTTAATCGGATTTACTGGGCGTAAAGCGTGCGTAGGCGGCTTTTTAAGTCGGATGTGAAATCCCCGAGCTTAACTTGGGAATTGCATTCGATACTGGGAAGCTAGAGTATGGGAGAGGATGGTAGAATTCCAGGTGTAGCGGTGAAATGCGTAGAGATCTGGAGGAATACCGATGGCGAAGGCAGCCATCTGGCCTAATACTGACGCTGAGGTACGAAAGCATGGGGAGCAAACAGGATTAGATACCCTGGTAGTCCATGCCGTAAACGATGTCTACTAGCCGTTGGGGCCTTTGAGGCTTTAGTGGCGCAGCTAACGCGATAAGTAGACCGCCTGGGGAGTACGGTCGCAAGACTAAAACTCAAATGAATTGACGGGGGCCCGCACAAGCGGTGGAGCATGTGGTTTAATTCGATGCAACGCGAAGAACCTTACCTGGCCTTGACATACTAGAAACTTTCCAGAGATGGATTGGTGCCTTCGGGAATCTAGATACAGGTGCTGCATGGCTGTCGTCAGCTCGTGTCGTGAGATGTTGGGTTAAGTCCCGCAACGAGCGCAACCCTTTTCCTTACTTGCCAGCATTTCGGATGGGAACTTTAAGGATACTGCCAGTGACAAACTGGAGGAAGGCGGGGACGACGTCAAGTCATCATGGCCCTTACGGCCAGGGCTACACACGTGCTACAATGGTCGGTACAAAGGGTTGCTACACAGTGATGTGATGCTAATCTCAAAAAGCCGATCGTAGTCCGGATTGGAGTCTGCAACTCGACTCCATGAAGTCGGAATCGCTAGTAATCGCGGATCAGAATGCCGCGGTGAATACGTTCCCGGGCCTTGTACACACCGCCCGTCACACCATGGGAGTTTGTTGCACCAGAAGTAGGTAGTCTAACCGCAAGGAGGACGCTTACCACGGTGTGGCCGATGACTGGGGTGAAGTCGTAACAAGGTAGCCGTAGGGGAACCTGCGGCTGGATCACCTCCTTAACGAAAGATTGGTGACCGGTAAGAATCCACAACAAGTTGTTCTTCGAAGATGTATCTGAGGGTCTGTAGCTCAGTTGGTTAGAGCACACGCTTGATAAGCGTGGGGTCACAAGTTCAAGTCTTGTCAGACCCACCACTACTGACGAAGTGATGAATAATCACAAGCTGCTAGATAAAAAGATATGTCGTTCATTATGATTAAAGCTGGGGACTTAGCTTAGTTGGTAGAGCGCCTGCTTTGCACGCAGGAGGTCAGGAGTTCGACTCTCCTAGTCTCCACCAAATTCGAGGGTAAACAAAGCAACGCTTTGTCCGAGAATTTAAGCAAACAGCTATGCTGTGCGCAGGCACACATAGAACGAAGCTTGGAGCTAAAGATTACAGAACTTAGTAAGCAAATAGCTTCTTAACTTCTGTGATTTATCACAGTTTACTACGCACCGACGAGGTGGTAGTTAATCATTAACAGATTAGAAAATTGAGTCTGAAATAAATTGTTCAAACTCGATTAAATAGGAAGATAACAAGTAATTGTTAAATTAATATTTAATCTGAGAACTAGCAAAAACACTGAATCAAGCGTTTTGGTATATGAATTTAGATTGAAGCTGTATGGTGATTAAATTCACAGACAACAAACCAGTAGCAATTAAGTTTGCAACGATAACACTCACTTGTATGTGTTAACGACTGTTTGGGGTTGTATAGTCAAGTAATTAAGTGCATGTGGTGGATGCCTTGGCAGTCAGAGGCGATGAAAGACGTGATAGCCTGCGAAAAGCTCCGGGGAGGCGGCAAATATCCTTTGATCCGGAGATTTCTGAATGGGGGAACCCACCCGCTATAAGGCGGGTATCATAAACTGAATACATAGGTTTATGAAGCGAACGAGGGGAAGTGAAACATCTCAGTACCCTTAGGAAAAGAAATCAATTGAGATTCCCTTAGTAGCGGCGAGCGAACGGGGAGCAGCCCATTAAGTTATGTGTGTTTTAGTGGAACGCTCTGGGAAGTGCGAACGTAGAGGGTGATATTCCCGTACACGAAAGGGCACACATAATGATGACGAGTAGGGCGAGGCACGTGAAACCTTGTCTGAATATGGGGGGACCATCCTCCAAGGCTAAATACTCCTGACTGACCGATAGTGAACCAGTACCGTGAGGGAAAGGCGAAAAGAACCCCTGTGAGGGGAGTGAAATAGATCCTGAAACCGCATGCATACAAGCAGTGGGAGCCGACTTGTTCGGTGACTGCGTACCTTTTGTATAATGGGTCAGCGACTTATATTCAGTAGCGAGGTTAACCGAATAGGGGAGCCGTAGAGAAATCGAGTCTTAATAGGGCGTTTAGTTGCTGGGTATAGACCCGAAACCAGGCGATCTATCCATGAGCAGGTTGAAGGTTGGGTAACACTAACTGGAGGACCGAACCCACTGTCGTTGAAAAGCCAGGGGATGACTTGTGGATAGGGGTGAAAGGCTAATCAAGCCTGGTGATAGCTGGTTCTCCCCGAAAGCTATTTAGGTAGCGCCTCGGACGAATACCATTGGGGGTAGAGCACTGTTTCGGCTAGGGGGTCATCCCGACTTACCAAACCGATGCAAACTCCGAATACCAATGAGTACTATCCGGGAGACAGACTGCGGGTGCTAACGTCCGTAGTCAAGAGGAAAACAATCCAGACCGCCAGCTAAGGCCCCAAAATCATAGTTAAGTGGGAAACGATGTGGGAAGGCATAGACAGCTAGGAGGTTGGCTTAGAAGCAGCCACCCTTTAAAGAAAGCGTAATAGCTCACTAGTCGAGTCGGCCTGCGCGGAAGATGTAACGGGGCTAAAACTATGTGCCGAAGCTGCGGATTTGACATTAGTCAAGTGGTAGGGGAGCGTTCTGTAAGCCGATGAAGGTGTATTGAGAAGTATGCTGGAGGTATCAGAAGTGCGAATGCTGACGTGAGTAACGACAAAACGGGTGAAAAACCCGTTCGCTGAAAGACCAAGGGTTCCAGTCCAACGTTAATCGGGGCTGGGTGAGTCGACCCCTAAGGCGAGGCCGAGAGGCGTAGTCGATGGGAAATTGGTTAATATTCCAATACTTCTGTGTAATGCGATGAGAGGACGGAGAAGGTTAAGTCAGCCTGGCGTTGGTTGTCCAGGTGGAAGACCGTAGGCATGCATCTTAGGCAAATCCGGGGTGCTCTATGCTGAGAGTCGATAGCAAGCTGTACTTGTACAGTGAAGTGGCTGATACCATGCTTCCAGGAAAAGTCTCTAAGCTTCAGTTACACAGGAATCGTACCCGAAACCGACACAGGTGGTCAGGTCGAGTAGACCAAAGCGCTTGAGAGAACTCTGCTGAAGGAACTAGGCAAAATGGTACCGTAACTTCGGGAGAAGGTACGCTGCTGACGGTGATGGGACTTGCTCCCTGAGCGGTTGGCAGCCGCAGAAACCAGGCCGCTGCAACTGTTTATTAAAAACATAGCACTCTGCAAACACGAAAGTGGACGTATAGGGTGTGATGCCTGCCCGGTGCTGGAAGGTTAATTGATGGGGTTAGCGTAAGCGAAGCTCTTGATCGAAGCCCCAGTAAACGGCGGCCGTAACTATAACGGTCCTAAGGTAGCGAAATTCCTTGTCGGGTAAGTTCCGACCTGCACGAATGGCATAATGATGGCGGCGCTGTCTCCAGCAGAGGCTCAGTGAAATCGAAATCGCTGTGAAGATGCAGTGTACCCGCGGCTAGACGGAAAGACCCCGTGAACCTTTACTGCAGCTTGACATTGAACTTTGACCTTACTTGTGTAGGATAGGTGGGAGGCTTTGAAGTTGGAACGCTAGTTCCAATGGAGCCGTCCTTGAAATACCACCCTGGTAATGTTGAGGTTCTAACTCTGTCCCGTAATCCGGGACGAGGACCATGTCTGGTGGGTAGTTTGACTGGGGCGGTCTCCTCCTAAAGAGTAACGGAGGAGTACGAAGGTGCGCTCAGCGTGGTCGGAAATCACGCGTAGAGTATAAAGGCAAAAGCGCGCTTAACTGCGAGACCCACAAGTCGAGCAGGTACGAAAGTAGGTCTTAGTGATCCGGTGGTTCTGTATGGAAGGGCCATCGCTCAACGGATAAAAGGTACTCTGGGGATAACAGGCTGATACCGCCCAAGAGTTCATATCGACGGCGGTGTTTGGCACCTCGATGTCGGCTCATCTCATCCTGGGGCTGAAGCAGGTCCCAAGGGTATGGCTGTTCGCCATTTAAAGAGGTACGCGAGCTGGGTTTAGAACGTCGTGAGACAGTTCGGTCCCTATCTACCGTGGGCGCTGGAAATTTGAGAGGATCTGCTCCTAGTACGAGAGGACCAGAGTGGACGAACCTCTGGTGTACCGGTTGTCACGCCAGTGGCATCGCCGGGTAGCTATGTTCGGAAGGGATAACCGCTGAAAGCATCTAAGCGGGAAGCCTACCTCAAGATAAGATTTCCCTAGGAATTTATTCCTCTAAAGAGCCGTTCGAGACTAGGACGTTGATAGGTTGGGTGTGGAAGCACGGTGACGTGTGAAGCTGACCAATACTAATTGCTCGTGAGGCTTGACTATACAACACCCAAACAGTTGTTGTATTCAAGATAAATTCAATACATAACTTGATTTAGTGTACAAACTAGTTACAATACAGACCAATTATCTAATCCGTTAATAACTCTTTGGATCGTAAGTAAGGCAAACATTATTAATTAATGTGAATAAGACCCGAAAACACCACAACAGTTTGCTGGCGACAATAGCAAGAGTGAACCACCTGATCCCTTCCCGAACTCAGAAGTGAAACCTCTTCGCGCTGATGGTAGTGTGGCGTTTGCCATGTGAGAGTAAGTCATCGCCAGCTTTTAATTCTAAAACACCCCCTCCGCATACGCAGAGGGGGTGTTTTTTATTGAAAAAAAGAAAATAGAATTTATGCTAATATCCTAGGTGCTTAGGAAGTTAAGCATATCAAAAAGTATGGTAACTTCCTTATATGAAAGCAAAAAATAGATACTATTCCCGTTCAAGAATCACAGAGGCAAAATTCAGACAGATCATTCGCTTTTTTGCCATGGATTTAACTGCTTCAGATACAGCTAAACTCACCAATATTTCTGTACGTTCCATCAATACAATTTACATCAGGTTGCGTAAAAAGATTGCGGCTCAATGTGAGGAAATATCTCCTTTCAACGGTATCGTTGAACTTGATGAATCCTACTTTGGTGCTCGTCGTATTCGAGGAAAACGTGGACGTGGTGCATCAGGAAAAACCATTGTATTTGGACTACTCAAAAGAGATGGATGGAGAGGCTATGATGGTTTAGTTGATATTGGTTTTGACAAACATTTAAGAGTGAATCATGGGGACAACGAATTTGCATGCGGGGAGCGTCATATTAACGGCATAGAATCATTCTGGGGATATGCTAAAAAGCGACTCGTCAAGTTTAATGGAATTGACAAAAAGATGTTTTATTTGCATCTTAAAGAAACGGAGTATCGCTTCAATCATCGGAACGGTAATTTATATCTCGATTTGCTTAAATTACTCCGTAACAATCCTCTTTAACTTCCTAAGCCCCTATCCTAATAAAGACTTAGACTATTTATAATGATGATTCAAAAGAATATTTTATGGGTAGATTGTTGTGCGGCTGTTTTAGCCGGTTTAATAGTTTTGCTTGCAGCACAATGGTTGAGTCAAATTTATCATTTACCAAAAAACATTATCATTTTCATTGGTTGTACCAACTTATTGTATGCATGTTATTCATTTATATTAGCAAATTATAGAAGGCGATCAGCTACTCTCATCAATATTCTTGTGATAGCAAATGGATTTTGGTGCATTATTTGTTTGATTCTAATATGTTGGTTTTGGCATGAAATGACGACATTGGGAATTATGCATATTTGCGGAGAAGCAATTTTTGTCGCTACTTTGGCTAAATTCGAGTATCTCTGGAGAAATAGGCTAATAGTTAGTAACTTTATTTCGTAGTTAATATTAAATCTAAGAACTATAAAAATAATTAAGCTAGGACTTACGCACTATTATTTATAGATTCTCTGTGGTAGCAGATGATTTTTATCGAGAATAAAGTCATCAATGAAGTTTTTGATCATTGGTCTAAATAATTTCTTCTGCCAACGATATACATTTTCAAAGATCCGCTCAAACTGGTTCTTTTGTATCTCCACGTAGGCCATCAAGGCTGAAAAAATATGATTCAAAATCAGTTTAGACCGTCTTACTTGAAACTTTTCAATATGACAAACCTGTTTAATCACTCGGTGATATTGTTCTATTTTCCAATGACTTGAATGTAATTCATGAAAACCCTCAAAGGACAATAAATCATCTTCATCTTGATACACAATATAAAACCTCTGCTGTTCTTTTAACTGAGTCTTAAATAATTGTACAAAGCCAAAATCTTTGAGCCAGACCACTTGACCCTGATGGAAATTCGGCAATAAACGCAGTTGAAACCATTGTCCTTTTTCTGGGGAAACCTTACGGTTACAGTCGATACCAAACATAAATCGAATACCATGTTTTCTTATGGTTTTTAGATTTCCAGTCGATGAATACCAACTATCACCTGTAATAAATTGAATCTTTGCACCCCAACTGAGTACTTCACTTAACATATCCATAAAGTAATCATTCTTGGTTTTACCCTCAGATTTGTCATAAATTCGGAAATTAATTGGAATATTTTGACCATTCTGATCTGTCGCATACAAGGTAATGAGATTAATCCCCTTGACGGATCGGTGGTGTTTGCCTGACCAAAAATAGCTAACTAAGTCCATATGCTGACTATATGGTTTATCTAAAACAGTATCATCAATACTGACTATAAGTTTGTTATTATCTTTATCAATATGTTGAATTGATTCTTGATATAGGTCGTGAGGTGTGTAATCTTCACGCTCTAGAAAGCGATTTACACTATCATGCGAGATATTATAAGTCTCGGCAAGTTGTGTGCAGCTAATAGAGTTCGGTTCTGTCATGAGAAAGCCCATATAAATGGGTAGAGTACAAGTTGCTGTAGAAGCATGTTTAATTCGTCTGATCACAGATACTTTATAAAGTATTTTAGTACTTTTTTGAATCCGTCAATGCGTAAGTCCTATAAGCTTAAATAAATCAAAAATATATCTAAAAATTCTGAACTCAAATTTCTATAATAGCTAAAAAGTCAGGTGTATTTTTTGTTCTATTTTTAATCTAAATATTTATAAAATGGATCATTTAAGTGAAAATTTGATTAGGTGGTTATTCTAGTTTTCATCATTTACTATAGATATAAATAATAGATTATTGATAAAGTGGAGTGTAAATATAATGGAAAAAAATTGGATGAAAGACAAAAGAATGTTTTATTGGATAAATTAAAAATTCGTTTTGAAAACAACATGCATCGACATTTGAACTTAAGTTGGTATCAGGTTGAGGAAAGATTAAAACAAGTACCAAATAAATTATGGTCATTGCATCAAATGGAAGAAATAGGTGGAGAACCTGACGTAGTATCAATAGATTCAGACTCATCTGAGATCATATTTTATGATTGTTCATTAGAATCACCCAAAGGTCGCAGAAGTCTTTGCTACGATCGAGAGGCACTAAATTCACGGAAAGAACACAAACCAATTAGCAATGCTGTTGATGAAGTAGAAGTGATGGGAGTTGAATTACTGACAGAAGAGCAATATAAGCAATTACAGTCTATTGAGCATTGTGATTTAAAGACGTCGAGTTGGGTGAAAACGCCAGATGATATTCGGGTGAAAGGAGGAGCTATTTTCTGTGATTGTCGTTATGGACGAGTTTTCACTTATCACAATGGTGCTCAATCTTATTATTTAACTCGAGGATTTCGTAGTTTGTTAAAAATCTAAGTTCCATTGGGATAAATGATTCCTTGTAGGAAGTTAAAGTAAACGAACCAATTGAATATTTTTTTAATCTTAAATTTTGCCAAGCGCTTGCTTGGTTTTTGTGGTTTTGATACCTTAGTGCTCACTAAATATTCGAAAACAATGACCAATAATCGTCAGGAAGTAAGCATGCAACTTAATCCCATATATTATACTGAGCAACATTTAGCATTTGCTGAGAGTGTTAGGCGCTTTACTGAAAAAGAGATTAGCCCTTTTATTAATGAATGGGATGAAGCAGAAACCTTTCCTCGAGAGCTTTATAAAAAAGCAGCCGATATTGGCTTGCTCGGCGTTGGCTTTGATGAAAATTATGGAGGTATTGCGGGGACGGATGCATTCTATACTCTACTTGCTTCAGTCGAGCTAGCGAAATGTGCATCAGGTGGTTTGGCTGCATCTTTGCTTTCACATACGATCGGTACACCACCAATTCAACATTTTGCTCAAGAAGAAGTAAAAGTTGAAGTATTACCAAAAATTTTATCGGGAGAGAAAATTTCTGCATTGGCAATTACTGAACCGAGTGGTGGTTCAGATGTTGCGGCTTTAAAAACTAAAGCGGTGCGAGATGGTGATGATTATATTGTCAGTGGTGAAAAGACCTTTATTACATCAGGTATTCGTGCAGATTATTATTCTGTTGCGGTGAGAACTGATCCCGATGCGAAGGGTGCTAATGGTATTTCAATGTTGCTGATTGATGCACATAGTGAAGGCATTACAAAATCAAAACTAGATAAAATGGGTTGGTGGGCATCGGATACAGCTCATTTGCATTTTGATAATGTGCGCGTGCCAGCTAAAAATTTACTCGGCGCAGAAAATATGGGCTTCTTCGTCATCATGAACAACTTCAACATGGAGCGTTTTTTTCTTGCTGCCAGTAGCTATGGTTATGCATTGGTTTGTTATGAAGAAGCTTTGGATTGGGCCCAACAGCGTCAGACTTTTGGTAAACGCTTAATTGATCATCAAGTCGTTCGTCACAAGTTGGTGGATATGGCGACACGTTTAACTTCAACTCGCGCATTATTGGAAGATACAGCCTACCGTTTAGGAAAACCTGAATTACAGGGAAATGAACTGATTGCGCAAATTTGTATGCTTAAGAATGTTGCAACACAAACTATGCAATTCTGTGCTGATGCTGCGGTACAGACATTAGGCGGTATGGGCTTTATGTGTGGCACGAAATCCGAACGTATTTATCGTGAAGTGAAAGTTAACATGATTGGTGGTGGGGCAGAGGAAATCATGAAAGATCTTGCTAGCCGTCAACTGGGCTATTAATACAAATTTTAAAGGCTTTAAATCAAGAGGAAGTTGGTTTAAAGCCTGATCCGCATAACAAGAATGAGTTAAATAATAATTTAGGAAAAAGGCATGGATGGTTTATCACTTAACCCAATTTATTACACATCTGAACATCTAGCTTTTGCAGATAGTGTTAAACACTTTGTTGAAAAAGAAATTTCACCCTATGTAAATGAATGGGATGAAGCAGGCACTTTTCCGCGAGAACTTTATCAAAAAGCTGCTAGCATTGGTTTACTTGGTTTAGGTTTCGATGCAGAACATGGTGGAATTCCTGACGCTGATGCATTTCATGTATTGCTTGCTGCAATTGAGATGGCAAAAGCAGCATCGGGTGGGGTTCATATTTCATTGATGATTCATAGCATTGGTACTCCACCGATTCATCACTTTGCACGTCCTGAGATTCGTGATGAAGTTATGCCGCAAATTATTGCAGGTGAAAAAATTTCAGCCCTAGCGATTACTGAACCGAGTGGTGGTTCCGACGTTGCCGCTTTAAAAACAAAAGCGGTTCGTGACGGGGATTATTATATTGTGAGCGGAGAGAAAACCTTTATTACTTCAGGTATTCGAGCTGATTATTATACGGTTGCAGTACGTACAGATCCGAATGGACAAGGTCCAAAAGGGATCTCGATGCTTTTGATGGATGCGCATAGCGAAGGGATTACAAAATCACCTTTAAAAAAGATGGGATGGTGGGCTTCTGACACAGCACACCTACATTTTGATGAAGTGAGGGTACCAGTAAGTCATTTGCTCGGTCAGGAAAATGCTGGTTTTAAAGTAATTATGAATAACTTTAATATGGAGCGTTTTTGGCTAGGAGCTATAGCCTATGGTTATGCATTGGTTTGCTATGAAGAAGCTTTGGAATGGGCACAACAACGTAAAACCTTTGGTAAGCGCTTAATTGATCATCAAGTGGTACGTCATAAACTTGTCGATATGGCTACGCAACTTACAGCTACTCGTGCTTTGTTGGAAGATACTGCATATCGTATGGGAAAAAAAGAACTGCAAGGTAGTGAGCTCATTGCACAGATATCAATGCTTAAGAACGTTGCTACTCGTACGATGAAATTCTGTGCTGATGCTGCGGTACAGACCTTGGGTGGTATGGGATTTATGCGAGGTATGAAATCAGAACGTATTTATCGTGAAGTGAAAGTGAATATGATTGGTGGTGGTGCGGAAGAAATTATGAAGGATTTGATTAGTAAGCAGTTGAAATATTAATTGGTAAAAAAGGGGGTGATCACTAATTCATCCCCTTTTAAAATTATGTGGATTCAATCCACTCATGATTTAAAATCGCCCAACGCTCATGATCTTTCCATTCTTTACCACCAACGCGTAAATATTGGCGTGAAAACCCTTCTTTAACAAAGCCTGCTCCTGCCACAAGGTGAATGGAGCGAGAATTTTCAGGTTGGATATTCGCTTCTAATCGATGCAAGTTCAGTGTTTGAAAAGCTTCTTGTAAAATAAGTTGAAGCCCATGTCGCATATATCCAAGACCTACATATGGATAAAAGGCTTCATAGCCTATATAAGCAGAATGAAAGTGACCTCGAATGATATTCGATATATTAAAGGTTCCTACAATTGTATGGTTTTCAGTTAAACAGACAAAATAACGATATTCTTGCTGTAGGTATTGTTCAAAATCTGTAGGAGGATATGTCCATGGTTGATGTAGATGAACACTATTTTGGTAGGCTTTTTTGATTTCAGCTAAATCACTGAGTTGAGGCTTACGTAAATAGATCTGACTCATTTCAAAGCCATTTCCCAGACCATTTCCGTCAATTCATCAATTTTAACTTTACCTTCAGGTCTGTACCATGTGACTGTCCAAGAAATAGAACCACCGACTAAACGTCGCCAAATAAATGCATCATGTTTGACTTTGCCTTGAGCACGTAATTTTTCAATCACATCAAGCCAGATTTGCTCATATTCATTACGCATTTTCAAAAGATAGTCTTGTTTTTCTTTAGAAAGAGCAAACCATTCATGAACCAACACTGCCATAGCCGCACCAGTATCACCAGTAATTGAGATCAGCTCAGCTCTGATTAAATCACGCAATTGTTGTTCAGGATCATTTGAGCGTTCAGCTGCTTCTTTAAGCCGTGCAAAGTTATAAATAATGGTTTGTTCCATCACAGTAGCAAGAATGTCATCTTTACTTTTAAAGTGATGAAAGAGACTACCTGATTGAATACCAATAAATTCACCAAGTTGGCGAACCGTGGTTTTATCATAGCCTTGCTTATAAAACAGATAGGCGGCACCTAAGAGCAAACGTCCACGTGGGCTATCGTCAAAACATACGATTTTTGGTATTTGCTCAATTGAAGTTGCGATCATGCCTGTCCGTCTATCCCGTTTAATCAAAGTGTATTGTAGCAAAATTCATTTCATGAATTGTCTTATCTTTTTATAACAAGCATTTGCTTGAATTTGTCTGTTTTTGCTAATACAGCATATCATTCTGCACTTTACAAACCAAGCACTTGCTTGGTAATGTTGTGTTGTTTTTAATAATAATGAGAAAGCTCATGACAAGCGTCAAGCAGGATGACCAAAAGTTAGTAAAAATTGGATGTGCTTCTGGGTTTTGGGGCGATACCAATACAGCTGCTTTTCAGTTGGTGCATTTGAGTGATATTGATTATCTGGTCTTTGATTATCTATCTGAAATTACTATGTCAATCATGGCTAAAGCAATGATGACTGATCCTAATCATGGTTATGCATTGGATTTTGTTAGTCGTGTGATGTCTCCATTGATCAATAAAATTGCTGAAAAGAAAATCAAAGTAATCAGTAATGCAGGTGGGGTAAATCCCTTAGCTTGTCGTGATGCTTTACAAAAAATCATCGATGAAAAAGGCTTAGATTTAAAAGTAGCTGTGGTACTTGGTGACGATGTATTGCCAAAGCACACTGAACTACAGCAAAAAAATATCAAAGAAATGTTTAATGGTGAGCCTTTGCCTGCACATGTGGCGAGCAGTAATGCCTATTTAGGTGCTGTTGCTATTCGTGACGCTTTAGATTTGGGCGCGGATATTGTGATTACAGGTCGTGTTGTTGATTCGGCTGTGGTACTTGCACCGTTGTTGCATGAATACAAATGGTCATTGGATGACTATGACAAACTTGCACAAGGTTCATTGGCTGGGCATGTAATTGAATGTGGTGCTCAATGTACAGGCGGTAATTTTACCGATTGGCGTTTGGTACAAGGCTTTGACAACATGGGCTTTCCAATTGTAGAAGTCAGTGCAGATTCCTCTTTTGTTGTGACTAAACCACAAGGTACAGGTGGTTTAGTGTCGACTGCAACGGTCGCAGAGCAAATCGTTTATGAAATAGGTAATCCACAAGCCTATTTACTTCCTGATGTGACAGCTGATTTTAGCCAAGTCCATTTAGAACAAGTGGGTGATGATCGAGTTAAAGTCACAGGTGCAACAGGTCGAGCACCAACTCAACAATATAAAGTGAGTGCCACTTATGCTGATGGTTATCGTGTTTTAGTCAGTTTCTTAATCACAGGCCGCGAAGCGCCTGAGAAAGCACAAACCATTGCCAATGCCATTATCAATAAATGTGAGCGTGTATTGGCTTTACGTTCTGTTCCTCCATTCACAGAAAAATCGATCGAAATTTTAGGTATTGAAAGCACCTATGGGGCACATGCACGCATTAAAGAAAGCCGTGAAGTCGTGGTCAAAATTGCAGTCAAACATATGTTTAAAGAAGCATGTATGTTCTTCGCTTCGGAAATCGCACAAGCTTCTACAGGTATGGCACCTGCATTAGCGGGCATTGTCGGTGGTCGTCCTAAAGCTTCTGCAGTCGTGAAATTGTTCTCTTTCCTGATTGATAAAGATCAAATCAAGGTTGAAGTTGATTTTGCTGGTCAGCGACATCCTGTTGAGATTCCTACTGGCTCAGCTACACAGAATTTCGCTCCCCATCCAACTGGTGAAGTCGCAACTTATCAAGGCGATGAAATCGAAGTGCCTTTGATTGAGATTGCTCATGCTCGTAGTGGAGATAAAGGTAACCATAGCAATATTGGTGTGATTGCGCGTAAAGCAGAATATTTGCCGTGGATTCGAGCGGCGCTCACTGAAGCAAATGTTTCAGACTATATGCTGCATGTTTTAGATCCAGAAAAGTCAAAGGTCATTCGTTATGAATTACCTGCGATGAATGCACTGAATTTTATTTTGGAAAATGCCTTAGGTGGCGGTGGGATCGCAAGTTTACGCATTGATCCCCAAGGTAAGGCTTTTGCACAGCAATTGTTAGATATGCCAGTCAAAGTACCAGCGAAATTGTTAGAAAAATAAGTAAGGGATGTAAATCAAATGGGTTATCAATCAATTTTCAGAGCAGATGCATTTGACGACAAAGTGATTATCGTCACAGGTGGTGGCTCAGGTATTGGACGCTGTACAGCACATGAGCTGGCATCTCTAGGTGCTCAAGTTGTGATTACAGGTCGAAAAATTGAAAAGTTAGAAAAAACTGCAGCAGAAATTAGCGAAGATGGTGGAAAAGTCCATTTTATCGTTTGTGATAACCGTGATGAAGAACAAGTCAAAAGCATGATTGCTGAAGTCATTGAAAAATTTGGCAAGCTCGATGGTTTAGTGAATAACGCAGGTGGGCAATTTCCTTCGGCATTGGAAAATATTTCTGCTAATGGCTTTGATGCTGTGGTTCGCAATAACTTGCATTCTACATTCTATTTAATGCGTGAAGCCTATAACCAATGGATGGCTAAACATGGGGGCAGCATCGTCAACATGACTGCAGATATGTGGGGCGGTATGCCAGGTATGGGACATTCAGGTGCAGCACGCTCAGGTGTGGATAACCTGACTAAAACGGCTTCAGTAGAATGGGGTAAATCGGGTGTGCGCATCAATGCAGTTGCGCCAGGATGGATTATTTCATCAGGTATGGACAACTACAGTGGTGACTTTGCCAAAGTGATCATTCCAAGTTTGGCAGGTAATGTTCCGTTAAAACGTATGGGTACAGAATCTGAAATTTCTTCAGCAATTTGTTATTTGCTTTCTGATGCAGCGGCTTTTGTTTCAGGGGTAACTTTACGTATTGATGGTGCTGCATCTCAAGGAACACGCATGTATCCATTGGCAGATGCAACTAATAGCCAGTCTTTTAATGGTTTCCATCGTGCTTTTATTCCAGAAATTTTTAAAGACAAAGCTGGAGAATAAGAAGAATGACCATTCTCCAATCTGAAATTGCAGTCGGTAGTGAGCAATATCAACAAAACCGTGAAGCTTTGTTGAATCAAATTGCGGAAGTACGTGCAGTACAGCAAAAGAGTATTGATAAATCTTATGCGGCTAAACCAAAGTTTGATAAGAAAGGTAAAATTTTGCCGCACGAACGTGTGCGCTTACTATTGGATGCGGATTCACCTTTTGTCGAGTTATGTGGTCTAGTTGGCTACAACATGCATGATGATAAAGATGGCTCAGAAGCAGGTGGTGGGATTATTGCGGGTTTGGGTTTTGTTAGTGGGGTACGCTGCCTAGTCTCTGCTAGCAATAGTGCGATCAAAGGTGGCACTATGTCACCGATGGGTGTACAGAAAACCTTACGTTTACAGAAAATCGCACTTGAACAAAAACTACCGATTGTTACTTTAACAGAAAGTGGTGGGGCAAATCTTAATTATGCTGCCGAAGTATTTACCTATGGCGGTATGACCTTTGCCAATCAAGCACGGATGTCTGCGGCAGGGATTCCACAAATTTCTGTGGTACATGGTAATGCTACAGCAGGTGGAGCATATCAACCTGGTCTGTCTGACTATGTGATTGCGGTCCGTAAGCAAACAGAAATGTTATTGGCTGGTCCCCCATTATTGTTAGCAGCAACAGGTGAGGTGGCAACGGCTGAGGAACTCGGTGGTGCTGAAATGCATACACAGGTTTCTGGTGTAGCTGAATATTTAGCTGAAAATGATGCTGATGGAATTCGACTTGCTCGTGAGATTTTAGAGCATTTGAATTGGAAGGAACAAACCACTAGTCTAAATCAAAACTACAAAGAACCGCGTTTCGCACCTGAAGAATTACTTGGCATCATTCCAAAAGATCCAAAGCAACCTTTTGATATGAAAGAGGTTGTAGCTCGTATTGTTGATGATTCAGATTTCCTTGAGTTTAAACATGAATACGATGCTTTAACCGTATGTGGTTGGGCGAAAATGGGTGGCGTACATATTGGCATTATTACCAACAATGGACCTATCACACCACAAGGTGCGGTCAAAGCAGCACAATTTATTCATCTGTGTGAGCAGACCAAACGACCACTTTTATTCCTGCATAACACTACAGGTTTTATGGTGGGAACAGATGCTGAACAGAACGGCATCATTAAGCATGGTTCGAAATTAATCCAAGCAGTTGCGAATGCGACTGTACCGAAAATCTCGATTATTGTGGCTGGTTCCTACGGTGCAGGCAACTATGCGATGTGTGGGCGTAGTCTCTCTCCAAGTTTTATCTTTGCATGGCCAAATTCACATGTTGCGGTAATGGGGGCAGCACAAGCAGGGAAAGTGTTGCGTATCGTCGCAGAAGGTAAACAGAAAGCTTCTGGAATGGAACCGAATCCGCAAATGTTGGATTTCCTAGAGCAAAGCACTGCGATGAAATTAGAACAACAATCGACTGCTTTGTTTAATACAGCAATGTTACATGACGATGGCATTATCGATCCAAGAGATACGCGTAAAGTCCTGATCTTCTTGCTACAAACCATTTATGAAGCACAACAACGTGAACTTAATCCAACACGTTTTGGTGTATCGAGATTTTAAAAATCCCTCCCGACCTCCCTTTAAAAAAGGGAGGAGTTCCCCTCTTTATTAAAGAGGGGTTAGGGGAGATTAAATTTAAGGAAAAAAATAATGAAATTTACCGCAGAGCATGAAGCATTACGTCGTACCGCACGTCAGTTTGTAGAAAACGAACTAAATCCACTTATTCCAGAATGGGAAGCAGCGGGACGCTTTCCGATTCATGACGTGTTTAAGAAAATGGCAGATTTAGGTTTGCTGGGTATTTGTAAGCCAGAAGAAAATGGCGGTCTGGGTTTAGATTATTCCTATAACCTTGTGGTCGCTGAAGAATTAGGACGTGCTGCATGTGGTGGTGTGCCACTGGCGATTGGAGTGCAAACCGATATGGCGACACCTGCACTTGCTCGTTTTGGTAGCAAAGAATTAAGAGAAGAATTTTTGAATCCTGCGATTCGTGGTGAATATGTGGCATCAATTGCAGTATCAGAAGTGCATGCAGGTTCAGACGTAGCAGCAATCAAAACCACTGCGAAAAAAGATGGTGATGATTATGTGATTAATGGCAGCAAAATGTGGATCACCAATTCATTGCAAGCTGATTTCTTCTGTTTACTTGCCAATACTTCAGATGACAAACCTCATGTCAATAAATCCATGATTATTGTGCCTGCGAAGACTGCGGGTATCAGTTTTTCAGAGCCACTGAATAAATTAGGTATGCGTTCAACAACAACTGCTCAAGTCTATTTTGATAATGTTCGAGTACCACAACGTTATTTAGTTGGTGCTGAAGGCATGGGCTTCATGATGCAAATGATGCAGTTCCAAGAAGAACGTATGTGGGCATGTGCCAATGCAGTAGGCGGTTTAGAAAAAGTCATTCAACAAACGATTGATTACGCTAAAGAACGTACTACTTTTGGTCAGCCCTTGATTAATAACCAATATGTACATTTCCGCTTCGCCGAGTTAATGACTGAAGTTGAAGCATTAAAGGCGCTGACTTATCAAGCTTGTGAACAGCATATTGCTGGGGAAAATGTCACGATGTTAGCTTCAATGGCAAAACTCAAATCAGGGCGTCTCACTCGTGAAGTCGCTGATACTTGTCTGCAGTATTGGGGCGGCAATGGCTTTATGTGGGATAACCCTGCTTCTCAACTTTATCGTGATGGTCGCCTTGGTTCAATTGGTGGTGGAGCCGATGAAATTATGCTCGGGATTATTTGCAAGTTGATGGATATTCTGCCGAAGAAACAGAAATAAGGCAGGGGAAGATCATGACGCTTTCAACTTCTCTAACTGATTTACAAGTGGATGAAAGTCTCCAACTTGAACAACAGGGCAGTATTTTAACGATGTGGCTTAATCGACCTGAAAGTCGCAATGCCATGAGTCTCAATATGGTCAATGTGATTCAACAGGTCTTTACCCAAATAGCAGATGATGTATCGATTCGTGCTGTGATTTTACGTGGTAAAGGCGGACATTTCTGTGCAGGCGGTGACATCAAAGATATGGCAGCACTCCGTGTAGAGGCGGCGAATGTGGGTAGCTTACAGCCTTATGTTGATTTTAACCGTCGTTTCGGTGCCATGATTGAACAAGTTGATCAAGCGCCACAAACCGTGGTTGTGATATTAGAAGGTGCGGTATTAGGTGGAGGTTTTGGCTTGGCCTGTGTTTCTGATGTCGCGATTAGTCGTGACAATGCTCAGTTTGGCTTACCTGAAACAGGCTTAGGTGTTTTGCCAGCGCAAATTGCACCTTTTGTAGTGAAACGCATTGGACTAACTCAAGCGCGTCGTTTGGCATTGTTAGGTTCTCGTTTCAATGGTGAGACTGCTCAGAAGTTAGGTGTAGTACATGATGTAGTGCATGATGAAAATGAGCTTGAGCAGCTACTGAGCGATACAGTTCAACAAATCAAACGTGCTGCACCATTGGCTTCTCGCAATACTAAAGCTTTATTACATCGTACTTTAAATGAACCTTTAGATTCTCTACTCGATGATGCTGCACAGCAATTTGCGCAAGCTGTTGGTGGAGTAGAAGGTCAAGAAGGCACGATGGCATTTATTCAAAAACGTTTACCAACTTGGACTGAGCAATGATGAAATTTTCAAAAGTTTTAGTCGCAAATCGTGGTGAAATCGCAGTTCGAGTGATGCAAACAGCGAAAGCGATGGGCTATCAGACAGTTGCTGTATATTCAGATGCAGATGCCAATGCTCGCCATGTTCAAGTGGCTGATGAAGCTGTATACATTGGTGCATCTAAAGTCTCTGAGTCTTATTTGTCGATCACCAATATTATCGAAGCCTGCAAAAAGACTGGTGCCGATGCTGTTCATCCTGGTTATGGATTTTTATCTGAAAATACCGATTTCGCCCAAGCTTGTAATGATCATGGAATCACTTTTATTGGTCCAAATGCCGCTGCGATTCATTTGATGGGTAGTAAGCGTTTGTCAAAAATTGCCATGATTGAGGCGGGTGTACCTTGTGTACCGGGTTATGAAGGTGATCGACAAGATATCGAATATTTAGCTGAACAAGCAGAAAAAATTGGTTTCCCCTTGATGGTGAAGGCATCTGCTGGTGGTGGTGGGCGTGGTATGCGTTTGGTTCACCAGTCTGCTGATTTACTCGAAGCTTTAAAAACAGCGCGTTCAGAAGCCGAAAATGCATTTGGTTCAGGTGAACTGATTATTGAAAAAGCAGTGATCGCACCCCGTCATGTGGAAATCCAAGTATTTGGTGATACGCATGGCAATTACGTTTATTTATTTGAACGAGATTGTTCAATTCAACGCCGTCATCAGAAAGTAGTCGAAGAAGCACCTTGTCCCGTGATGACACCTGAATTACGTCAGCAAATGGGCGAGGCTGCTGTTGCTGCCGCCAAAGCTTGCGACTATATCGGTGCAGGTACAGTTGAATTCTTACTTGATCAATCAGGTGAGTTTTATTTCCTGGAAATGAATACCCGTTTACAGGTTGAGCATCCAGTAACAGAAATGATCACGGGCCTCGATTTAGTTGAATGGCAACTACGTGTCGCAAATGGTGAAACTTTACCTCTACAGCAGCATGAACTCACTTTAAATGGGCATGCAATTGAAGTGCGTTTATATGCAGAAGATCCACGACAGGATTTCTTGCCTCAAACAGGAAAGGTACTCAGTTGGCAACCTGCAGGCTCTGATGGAATGTTACCAAATGTTCGGATTGATCATGGTATGTTAGAACAGGGTGAAATTAGCCCGTTTTATGATCCAATGGTGGCGAAGATAATTGCTTATGGTAAAACTCGTCAGGATGCGATTCGTCTGTTAGCGCGTGCAGTAGATGATTGTGTGCTATTGGGTGTGAACAGTAATAAACAGTTTTTGGTGAATTTATTACGTCATCCGATTATCGTGGCAGGTGATACCAATACCGCATTTATTCAACAACATTTTCAAGATGATGTTAGCCTACATCAGCAAGCGCCAAGTTTGGAGAACCTTGCGGTTGCTGCAGCATTGTTCACTCAACTGAACCAAGCAAAAGTTTCATGGCAAACAGGTATTTCTGTGCCTTTCCCATTAAAACTAAAATGTGCTGATCAACAGCTATTACTTCATGTCCAAACAGATCATGATCAACTGATCGCTATGCTATGTGATCAGCAAGTCAAGATTAAGATTCTAGCGATTCAAGATACACAGATCATTTATGATGTAGATGGTATACGCCGTAAATTGAGTTATGTACTTGATCAAAATCAGCTTTATTTAGATACAGCGAATGGCAATCTCATCATAGAGAATAGCACTTACGCAGAACCTGAAGCGGTTGAAGTTATCGGTGACGGAAAGATTCGAGCGCCAATGGATGGTGCAATTGTGAATCTATTGGTCAACGCTGGTGATACCGTTACCAAAGGTCAAACTTTATTGATCTTGGAGGCGATGAAAATCCAGCAACAGATTAAATCTGATGTGGATGGTGTTGTTGATGAGCTCATTGGTCAAGTCGGTCAACAAGTGAAAAAACGACAATTGTTATTAAATGTCGCAGTTGCTTAAAGCTTATTAATTAAAAAGCTAGGTTTGACCTAGCTTTTTAATAATTTTTCTACAGTATTGAGTGAGCTTCTCGAATTTCCTTTTAATTCTTGTGTTGCAAACTCTGCCAAAGCTTGTTCATGTGCCAATAAATATTGCAGAAAGGTTTGAGTCTGAACATCAGCGTGTTGATTCATTCTCACAAACGTTTCCATAAACGGTTTGGTGCCCTGTTTTAGTAAATGCATCGCAACTTTCCACGGAAGCTTTGCCATCGCAATCCCTGATGCTTTGGCTTGTAATTTAATATGTGGTCGAATCTTTGCGGTATGACCATTTTGAATCAGAAAATTTTGTAACTTATGTAAAGTTTGAGTTTCTAATTGAGCCAAGACATTCCATTTATATTGTTGTTCAACCGAGCGGGTATGCTTTGCTGCATTCAGAAAAATCAATTCACCTAAGATTTCAGATTCTAGTGCAGTATTTAAGTCATGTTTCAGTTTTGGGTAATTCACTCCATTGATTTCCAAAAAAGAAGTTTTTCGTGAGTTTTACTTTTACCTCAATATAGGTGAAAAAATTAGATGCTGAAATAGTCGCCATTTGTATATCAGATGGCATCACAATTAAGGAAACAGATTCGATCGCAAGCTTTCAAGACGTTGTTGATATTGCCTTTGCCATTCAGTTTCGGAAAGCTGAGACTTAAGCAGTTGCATTTCTTGTTGCAGTTGTTTGAGTGCCTGTTGATATTGATCCACTTTCTGTTGCTGCTGTTGTTCACGTTGTTGCTTAAATTGCAGGTCTAATTGCTCTTGTTGTGTGAGATAGCGTTGTTGTAATTCTTGTTTTAGACGTTGAGTTTCAGCAGTCGGTTGTCTCTCATCAAGTAGCTGAACAGCTTGTTCATAACGAGCGAAATTATCCTCTTGCTTCATTAATCGAGGATATTCTTGTTGAAGCGTTTCTAATGCAGCCAATCGTTGTTCGGGACTCAATTTTGTATTTTGTTTAAGTTCCGCATAAGCAAAACGATAATCCGCATATTCACGTTCTTGTCCAAAACCTAAAGCCGCTTCGTCTTTGCCTAGCATCTGTTCTCTAAGTTTCCAAATTGCATCAAAGCGTTCTTTAGGGGGTAGCGCCGTTGATAATACTGTAGTTTGCATTTGCTGTTCATATTGCGGCATACGCTTCAATAAATTTTGCACAGTTTGAGCGAATTTTTGATCAGGATAGGCATTAAGCGCTTTTGTTAATGCAGCATTGCAGTCATCTAAATGGCAACTGGCTCGGTATTGATTTAAAAACTGGTTAATATTGCCTGGATTTTTTTGCAAAGCCTGTAACTGTGTCTGTAATGATTGTTGCAATATCTCATCCTTACTTATGTTTTGCATATCATTTGAATTAGACACAGTGTGATTGGAGGACTGTTCATTTTTGGTTTGTTGCGTAGCAGCGGAAGAGGTGGTGCTCTTCCAAACTGCAAACGCAATTAAGACCAATAGAACAATAAGGCATGTGATCCATAGTCTTTTATTCATAATACTTCCTACTTAGGGACCGTAGTTAAAATGTCCCATCACAGGGAAGTGATCTGATAAATCCCAAGTCATATAAAGCGGATCTGCGGTAGAACGTAAAATACGAACATCATTGCGAGATTGAATAGGCTGACGATGTGTATTTGAAGAAACGACATAATCTAAATATTCAACCGTTGTTCCACCCGAACCAGCTGCGCCAGCTAGTTTGTTGACACGTGGGTCAAAAGTTGAAGCAGTGTAACCAGTACTGATTGGTGCAGTTGCATTAAGATTGGTCAGCATATCTTGATAATCTTGCGGCCATAAGAATTTATTTACATTAAAGTCACCACCCATTAATACCGCATCGAAGCTAGGAATATTCTGCTGATTAATTAATTGACGGATTTGTTTAAATTGGACTTGTCGTAATGCACGTGCTTCATCTGTATCGAAGGAAGCCGTGTGGGTGGATGTTACGTGATAAGCTTTTCCATTTTTGATGATCTCAGCATAAATTACACCTTTGTCAGCAAAACAATCTGTTCCTGTACAATCTGGATAAATCATTTCAGCTGTTTTTACGATTGGATATCGACTTAAAACAAGGACACCACTGTCATATAAGTTATAGCCTGAACCAACTGGAACATGGGTTTGATATGGATATTGTTGGGCTAGTTGATTCAGCATACTAGTCCGTGATGATGAAAATGCTTCTTGAAGCAAAATGACATCATATCCATTTAAATGATTTGGTAACTCTGCTAGGCGTTCGCTAATTTTGCTTGCAACCATAGGCAATCCATAAATATTGTATGACAGTACTTTTAATTCATCTGCGCTATTGGATACAGGTTCTTGCACTGTGTTTTGGTGAATTGTGTAGTGGAAATCATCATACCCACCCGTATATTCAGCTTTGACCGCAGCCTGAGCAGATAAGCCTGCATAAGTTGTATTAATTCGATGAATTGCACGATCAGAATACCATGGCGATGTCGTGGTTGCTGTTTGGATACCATGCTTAATCGTACTACCTGTCCAAGTTCCTGTCATGGTTTGTTTGAGCGTTACTTGTGAATTTCCACTCGTTACAACAGTGTCAAAATTATAGGTTTTACCTGATTTTATGCCTGAGTATCGATTCATTCGCAGCACGCGTTTAGTCTCATAGGGTGCGATTTGAGTCGCTTCCTGAGCCCACTCATTTCCAGCTTGTAAAATATGCGTTCCAGTTTGAGTGATTTGTACAGATACCGTTTGAGGTGTTGTATTCGTGACAAATACATAAGAATCAGCATATGCATTTTGTGCAGATACGCCACCTGCTAAAAGCATAACCCCAGCGGCAAATTTAAAGCTGTCCAGCTTCATCGTTCTTCTCCGTTAAATTTAATTATTTGTGAACAAACTCCTTTTCATAATCATTTAAATTTTCGTTTTTGAATATTTTTTGGGTTATGATTTGTTCGAAAATAATCATAATTGAAAAATATTTATAATTCATTTAATTTTTTTTACCATTCAATTGAATTTGTATGATTTATCTTGTTGTTTAAGCATATTAAAAACTGGATAAGTAGGGTTTGTTCTGAATAGTTGGGTTATTTGCAATACTTCAAAAAAGAAAATTATAGAATGTGGATTTTCGAAATTAAAAAAGCTCTGACAAATTGATCATTCATCAGAGCTTAATTTATGCGTTATGAATTATGCTTGATCAGCTTCTATGATTGCTGCGCTTGCTTGCTTAAGGCTATATAACAATTGACCAAGTAATACGTCTTTGTTGCTTAAAGTCACCATAACCATTGGGTGGTGGGGGGCAGGGATTGAGGTCAGGATCGCCTTACCATTTTCTGCATCTAAAGTAATACTTTGACAGCCAGTAAGTTGAATCTCTTTTAAAAAGGCACTCACCATAGCCAGAATAGAACTACTCACCGCAGCAAGCTTAGTACTATTATATGGATTCTTCTTGTAAACTGATGCCAATTCAAAACCATCTGTAGAGCAGAGCATAATATAATCAATGCCACGAATATTCATCAATATGTCATTGGCTTGAGCTTTAGCCAAATGGATCAACTCCTTTGGCGCTGTACGTTGTTGACTTGGAATGCTGAACATAATTCTTCTCTTTCAAAATGATTAATTCGTTGCTCTCAGATTGACTTCTAATGCTGCAATCAGTGATTCAATCATCAGCAGAATGTGTTCTTGTTTTCGGGCATCAATAAAAAACAGAGGATATTGATACTCATTTTGAATTAACCAATCTCGATAAATTGAAATCGGTTGCCCTTTATTTTCATCAACATGCGTGATGCCGATCGAAATATTTTGTGTATAGTCTTTAAAAGTATCTAAATAGCCTTCTAGCTCCTCTAGAGGAACTTTACTATTATGATCAACCAAGATAATCACACCCAAAGCACCTTGGCAAATAACTGGCCAAATGAAATCGAATCGTGCTTGTCCAGGTGTTCCATAAAGTCCAATTTTAACACCGTCATCTAAAGTAATTTCACCATAATCAATGCCAACAGTAGTTTGCATTTTATTATGTGCCTGACTGTCTGTATTAAATGCTTCGGTTGCAAGCACAGGAATTTCGGAGAGAGATTTAATCGCTTCAGTTTTACCTGCACCCATGCTTCCTGCAAATACAATTTTATATTGTTGAAGAATCATAGAATTCCTTATAGCCCAAATCGGCGTCGGATTTTGCCGAAAAACTTATTTAAAAAGCCTTGTTGTTCGTTAGAGGCTTTGGTTTCCTCTAATTTTAAATAATGACTTTCTGACGCTGGGATAACACCGCCATTATTTGAAATAATGCATGCGGAAATAAATTGTTGAACCGTTTGAATAGGGAGTTTGAGTTGTGTAGCAACCTGTGAAAGTTGAGCTCCTTGTATAAAACATGCTGAAAGTAAAAGTGCAATTTTTCGATCTGTGCTTTGATGTGGTTGAGGCCAATACTCAATTTTGTAATATTCGTTTTCTTTAGGCGATAGCTTTTGGAATTCAGAAGAATGCCAAAAAAGATTCCATAACCAGTCTTGTAAGTCATATTCGACTTTACGAGAAACCTTAGTAAAATCAGATGTAGTAGCAAATTTATAGTTAAAACTATGATTTGTTTGTGTATTTAATCGAGTTGGCTCTAACCATGCAATTTGGCTACGCGTATCAATGATGGCTAAAGTGCCATGATCATCAAAGATGTGTAATCTTGCATTTTCTGGATTAAACATTTCAGCAAGAAATTTTTCATTTATTGCATCATGTTCTATCTTCAATTCATTTTTGGTTTGTTGTGGTTGGTGACTAGCCAAATAACTTAATAATCGATGTTGAATCCAGTTGTTTAGTGCATCCCCTTGCTGAAATGGCAGATAAAGTGTGTTGTTTTCTTCTATCGTTGATGAATCGTGATGTCCTTTAGATACTTTTAAGCAGGGTAATTGTTTTTCTTTAATAATTCGTTGGATACCTTCAGTATCAAAAAAATTTTCATTTATTAGTAGCAAGTCTATATTTGGATCGGCGATGTTTATCCAATTAATGCCAAATTCATTCGGTATTGTTTTTCTAAGTTCTATTTTTAATTCCTCTGAAACTTTTAAACTTATACCTGAAATTGCGATATTAATGCAATGTCCATTCATAGTATCACTTTAATGTTTTATAAAAAATTGGACTGCACAAAATTAGTCATAATTAATGACTAATAATAGACCTCTCATATATTTTTATATTTTAATGGAATATAAAAATATACAAGAAGTCTAGTATATAAAGTAACTAGATAATACTAATTAAGCAAAATTTAATTCTTTTTCAAACGTTTTAAGTTCGTGACGTGCCATAGCAAGGTTTGACTTGCTGCGGTCTAAAACAAGATAAAGGAACAAATTGCCATTGCTTTCTAGAGGACGAATAAGGTGATAAGCCTTACCTAAAGTAATCAAAATATCTTCGATATCATCGTTAAGTTTCAATGAGTTAGCTACAGGACGCTTTGCGCGGATTACTTCTGTATTACCAGCTGCTGCTAGTTCTAAATCAATTGATCCCCCACCTTGAGTTGCTAGTGCTAAACCGCTTTCTGTTTCTACTAACGCTGCTGCAACGAACCCATCAATATTTGTTAAGCTTTCTAGTGAAATTTTAGCTATGATATTATCTCTACTAATACATCTTGTTTATGAATTTATATTCCCTACTTTTGTTTTAGATTATTCTTCAAAAGCAGTTAATATCATTATAGGAATCTATAATTAAATCAATTGGGCTTTAAAATAATTTAATTCACAAGATGGCTGTAAATTGACAATTTTTGTCAAGCTATCAAAATAAAATAATAATTGAGAACTATATTTTAATTTTATTGTGAGTTGTTTCACATAAATAAATAGGTTTAAGTAGGTTTTTTGATTGTAAATAAATGTAAATAGAATGTTGCTTAGACAAGCTTAAAGATTTTATCAGAAAATAAGTGTGCTTATAAGGTATTGATTCAGCAGGTAATAAATACCTGCTGAATCTTTCTGACGTGTTTAGTTGATCATTAATTGGCTGTATGAACAATACATAAATAGCAAAATGACCAATGCAACAAATGGTGAAACAATGTACGCCCATTTTGGCGAGTCAATCATGTTTGTTTCATTTTCTTCAGTAATGTCATTATGATGCGGTTGTGCTTGATTTACCATTTGATTGAACTCCTGCATGGTTGCTTCTAATGAAATATCTATTTGCTCAACTGGTTTTGAGCCAATTAACTCATTTAATTGAGCACTTGACCAAACCCAATCATCTGCCTGGCCAGAAAGATGTTCGATTTGTCCTAATAACAATTCTGACATCCCAATTTGACCAAAATGACCTGTTTGATCGAGTTGATTTAATTCATTGAGTTGAAGAACAAGAATCTCTGAAATACTTGTTTCTAAGTCATTGGGAGCTAGTGCTGACTGATTATGCTGTGAGGTCGTAAGATGCCTAGCAATTTCTTGTATATACAGAGGATCCGCAGTTTGGATTTCTTGATATAGTTTTTTAGCGTTTTGCTTCCAGAGACTGATTAGGCGAGCAAGTGCAAGAGCATTGATCTCCTGAATGAAGACAGCCTTTTCTTTTACCGAATACTGATTTAAGAGTTGAGGTTTTTGAATTTTTATTTGTTCAGCAAAATATTGGACTAGGTCAAACGCCATATTCGATTTCCTTTTATTTTAATCTAAAATTCTAAGGGACGGTTTTTTCTTACTTGGTTCAGCTACTTCCGTTGATGGAGCTGTTTCAGCAACATTGTTTGTTTCTACAGCATCATATTCGCTTGGGTCAAAGAATAACCCCTGACCATTTTCTCTCGCATAGATGCCCAAGACAGCCTGAATAGGAACGTAAATGTCTTTTGCTACACCACCAAAACGCGCTGAGAAAGTAATTGCCTCATTACTCATATGTAATTGATGAATAGCATGTGGCGCCAAATTCAAAACAATTTGGCCATCTTTCACAAATTGTAAGGGTACTTCGGTATGTGGTTGGGTTGCGTCTACGAGTAGATATGGTGTGAGTTGGTTATCACAGATCCATTCATAAATTGCGCGTGCAAGATAGGGGCGTGTAGGGCTGAAATTCAATTGCTCTGACATAACTTATAAGCTTATTAAATCGTTGAAATTAACTCATTGTAGCTGTTTTTTTCTTGTGCTGTCATTGATTTGATAAATGCTGGTCTGTTGAAAACGCGGTGACAGTAAAGAAAAATAGGGCGGCAGTGCTGTTGGGGTAACTCAACCCCCATGTTTTTAAGTCGTAAAAAAATAGGGGCTAAGATACAGTCCAAAATCGAAAATGTTTCGGACATAAAAAAAGGGAAATGTTGAAATAAAGGCGTTAGCGAAATAAGCGTATCTCTAAGCTCTTTTTGTGCTTTTTGCTTAAGTTCTAAATTTAATGTGTCTGCATGTTTTAGCATGTGATCAGCAAGTTTGAACCAGTCTTGTTCGAAACGCCATATATATTGACGTTGTTCGGCTCTTGACATCGGTGCGTCAGCATACAGCTTATTTTGACGATATCGATCATCTAGATATTCTGAAATTACGGTAGCTGAAAATAGTTTTAGATTTTGTTCAATCAGCATTGGTAATTGATTGTAGGGATTAAGATCAGCGAGATCTTCATCTTCATGATCTGTGATAATGAGCTGATATTTGATTTGCTTTTCAGCTAATAAGAAACGAATCCAATGTGAGCGGAAATCATCTGCATGACTATACAACGTAATGCCTTGAACAGGCGTATTTTCAACCGATGACATATCACAAAACTAATTATATAAACGTTTTAGCATACTAAAAAAATCATACAAAAGCATCTTTGAATTCTTTTGTTTAATCTAAAATAAAAAACCTCGGAAAAATCCGAGGTTTTTGTCCAATTCGTAAAACGATTAACGTTTAGAGAATTGAGGACGTTTACGAGCTTTACGTAAACCAAGTTTCTTACGTTCAACTTCACGAGCATCACGAGTAACGAAACCAGCTTGACGAAGAGCAGGTTTTAAAGTTTCGTCAGCAGCGATCAATGCACGAGTAATACCGTGACGGATAGCGCCAGCTTGACCACCAATACCACCACCTTTAACAGTGATGTAAAGGTCATATTTTTCAGTTACTTCTAAAAGCTCTAAAGGCTGACGCACAACCATACGAGCAGTTTCACGACCGAAATATTGCTCTAAAGTACGATTGTTGATTACGAGTTTACCTGTACCAGCTGATAAGAAAACACGTGCAGTTGCGGTCTTACGGCGACCTGTACCATAGTTTGTAGCCATGTGCTGTATCCCTTAGATGTCCAAAACTTGTGGCTGTTGAGCTGTGTGAGGATGCTCAGCACCAGCATACACTTTCATTTTCTTGATCATAGCATAACCAAGAGGACCTTTTGGCAACATACCTTTTACAGCGCGTTGGAAAATTTCTTCTGGTTTGTGAGCAACTAACTTTTCGAAGTTAGTTTCACGGATACCACCAGGGAAACCAGTGTGGCGATAATATTTTTTATCTAGAGACTTGTTACCAGTTACTTGAACTTGTTCAGCATTGATAACAACGATGTAATCACCAGTGTCAACGTGAGGAGTATAAGAAGTTTTGTGCTTACCGCGTAAACGACGAGCGATTTCAGTCGCAAGGCGACCTAAAGTTTTGCCAGAAGCATCAACAACGTACCAGTCGTGTTGAACTTCAGCTGGCTTAGCGCTGAGAGTTTTCATTAACCACTACCTATTATAGTTGGTTTGAGCAAGGAATCGCCCAAACAAAAGGAGACCGAATTCTACATGAATTAATCGATCACCACAACAATAATCCTTTGGAAATGTCATATTTTGTGAATATTCGACCAGTTTTGTAATGTTCTTAAAATTAAGTGTCAGAAACGAATTTTAGCTTGTTAGGGACTCAAAACTGCCCTATTATTTTTATACCAAATATTTAAAAAATAGAAGTACTTATATGTTTTTTGGGGGAATTTGATGGACTCGTCGTTTTTTTTAAAAATTGCCATAGCTGTCTTGCTTTTACAGTTAAGCATAACCCAAACACATGCTCGGAAGCTCTATAAATGGGTGGATAGAAATAGTATTACAAATTATTCAGAATTTCAGCCGAAGGAAGGGTCGACACGCAAACTTGAGGTTTTGGAAAGCCGTGGTAATGAACATGTTGATCCGATGATGGCTGTCACAGCTGAAATGAAACCTATCGAAATTCCAGTTGATCCGATGAATCTTCAGGGAACATCGAGTTCAGCTGCTGCAACTCAAACAGTGAAACCTTCGACTCAAACTGTTGTGAAACAAGGAGTGCTTGCTGCTCAGCCTTATACAACTCCAATGAGCAGCACAGTTGTATCAAATGTAATTCAGAAGAAAGAATCACAGACTGAGCTTGTTCAACAAACTAGCGATAAAAAAGAAACTCCGATTAATCCTGTGGCTGATAAAGCTGCAAGTACTGTAGTTGTGACTGAGAAAACTGCGAATACAACGATCACTATTGAGAAAAAGGAAAAGCCACAAGCAATCGTGGTTGCTCAACCTGAGAAAAAAGATAAGCCTAAAATTAATCCATGGACGAGAACACCAACTTTCTCACCTTCTAACTTAGTGCCATCTAATTTGCCAAAAGTAAAAGCGCCTTGAGCAAGATAAATTCAATGTGTGAATACTTTTTAAAATTTTGCTCAAATTATTTTTGATATTTCACTGAGTACCAAAAATAAAGCAAATGCACTCAATCAAAATTTAATAGCGGTATATAATAGTTAGCATTGAAATCAAGTTAGGTCTGTAAGATGCTGCCGTTATATGTCACGTCAGGTGAGCCAGCTGGCATCGGTCCTGATATTTGTCTTAATTTGGCAAATAGACAAGATTTGCGTCCCGTTGTCGTTTTAGCTGATATAGATATGTTGAAACAGCGGATAGAACAACTCGGGCTTGAGGTTGAATTAGTTCTATACTCAGGTCAGACTGAACCGAGTTTGAATGGTCAATTATACGTCGAGCATATTGCTCTTGCTAAACCTGTCATTTTAGGCTGTTTAGATGCCGAGAATGCTTCTTATGTATTAGAACAACTTCATCGTTCAGCTGATTATGCGTTGTCTGGAAAAAGCGTAGGTGTTGCGACAGCTCCTGTACAAAAGTCGATTATCAATGATGCAGGCATTGTCTTTAGTGGACATACTGAATATTACCAAGAGTTTGCTCACGTTGATCGTGTTGTGATGATGTTAGCAACTAAAACCTTACGTGTAGCATTGGCGACAACGCATTTACCATTACGTGATGTTCCAGACGCCATTACTCAAGAGCGATTGCATCAAGTCATTGATATTTTGATTCATGATTTAAAAACAAAATTTAAAATTAACCAACCACGTATTTTGGTATGCGGGTTGAATCCTCATGCAGGTGAAGATGGTTATTTAGGACGTGAAGAGATTGATGTGATCAATCCTGTTTTGGAAGAGTATCGTGTTCAAGGTGTCCAAATGAGTCTGAGCTTACCAGCAGATACTTTGTTTACCTCTGAAAATTTAAAAGATGCGGATGCAGTTTTAGCCATGTATCACGATCAAGGTTTACCTGTGCTAAAATCACAGGGCTTTGGTGAAGCAGTCAATATTACTTTAGGCTTGCCATTTATTCGAACTTCGGTTGATCATGGTACAGCACTTTCTCTTGCTGGTACTGGGCAAGCAAAAGCGTCTAGCTTGCATGTCGCAGTTGATTTAGCACTTGATCTCGCTCGTGATTGATTAACGAGCCAATTATTCGCATTGGAATTATTATGTATCAAATTAATGCCCTAAACCCTAAAGATGAAGGGCATCAGGCTCGAAAACGTTTTGGTCAAAACTTTTTACATGATCAACGTGTGATTGCCAAAATTGTACGCTCAGTGAATCCTCGTGCGGGCGACAATATAGTTGAAATTGGTCCAGGTTTAGCGGCTTTAACTTCTCCATTGATCGGTGAGTGCGATGCTTTAACCGTAGTCGAACTTGACCGAGATTTGGCAGCAGGTTTACCTGGTCGAGTACCACATCCTGAGCGACTCACTATTGTTGAAGCAGATGCTTTGAAATATGACTTTACCCAATTATTCCAAGAAGGGCGTCCGCTCCGCATAGTAGGGAACTTGCCGTACAATATTTCAACGCCATTGCTTTTTCATCTTTTAGAGTTTGGCGATAAAGTCAAAGACATGCATTTTATGCTGCAGAAAGAAGTAGTGGATCGTATTACTGCCGAACCAAACACCAAAGAATATGGACGTTTATCTTTAATGATTCAGTATTACTGTAAACCAACGTTCTTATTTGAAGTGCCACCAGGTTCCTTTAACCCACCACCTAAAGTGACTTCAGCCGTGTTTCGTTTGGAGCCTTATGAGACGAAGCCAATTATTGCAAAAAATGAAAAAGCTTTGGCTCGCTTAGTTGGGCACGTCTTTACACAACGTCGTAAAACATTGCGTAATAGTTTGAAAGGTATGTTGGCTGAAGACGGCTTTGAGAAAGCTGGTGTAGATCCGATGGCTCGTCCTGAAACATTAAGTTTGGCTGACTTTGTGGCTTTATCTGACCAAATGGTGTCTTGATGTCTAAACGCTATAACTATGTGATTGGTGATGTGCAGGGTTGTTTTGAAGCATTAAAAGCACTTTTAAAAGAGATCCGTTTCGATCCTGATCAGGATTTTCTTTGGTTCGCTGGTGATTTGGTCGCGCGTGGTGAAAACTCGGTCGGTGTATTGCGTTTCGTCAAAAAACTTGCTGATCGTGGTGCTGCTGCTACTGTATTAGGCAATCATGATCTGACCTTGATTGCCTGTGCACGTGGGTTTAAGAAAATCAAAGACAAAGATCGGACTCAAGATGTAATTGATGCAATTGATGGTGATGAACTCATCGATTGGTTGCGTAAACAGCCATTAAGTTTGTCGCCAAATGACACTACGCTTATTACCCATGCTGGGATTCCCCATATTTGGTCAGCTGAAAAAACCGTGGAGCTTGCTCAAGAGGTGCAACACGCTGTCGGACATGAAGATCTGAGCGTTTTGGATGCTTTTCTGCGGGAAATGTATGGAGAGCAACCTGATTTGTGGACTGATGAATTATCAGGTGCTGAGCGTTTACGATGTATTACCAATTATCTGACTCGTATGCGTTTAACGGATATTGATGGACGTTTAGAGTTTAAATTTAAAGATGCTTTAGATGCTACAATGCCTGAAGGGTTTAAGCCTTGGTTTGAATATGATAGTTTGGCTGCGAAAACACACCATATTATTTTTGGGCATTGGGCAGCTTTACAGGGAAAAACAATTAACGCCAACATTCAGAATGTAGATGGTGGTTGTGTTTGGGGGCAGCAGTTGCTTGCATATCGTTTAGAAGATCAGCAGATCTTTGCGATAGATAATCCAATACAATAGTTTTTCTATATTTTATAAAATGCCCAGTATTTATCCGATATTGGGCATTTGTTGTTATAGCTTGTCAAAAAACTGTCATATCCTGATCATTAAAGTGTCAAAAAATATTTATAAGCTTTAAAGCATGAAAATAACGACACAAATGGATGGCGATATGCAAAGTACATACGCGACATCTCTTTTAGAGCAAGAACAGTTTCCTGAAAGCTTTAAGTTTTACTTTAAAAGGAAGCAACTTAAAAACAAACAAGATGAATTGTCTGAACTTCGAGATTTAGTTCGCCCACGTTTAAGAATCGCAATTGTTACTGAAACTTGGCCACCAGAAATTAATGGTGTCGCGATGTCGATGATGCAATTGTGTCAAGGATTACAAAGATTAGGGCATAAAATTTTATTGGTACGCCCGATCCAAAAAGAAGTATGTACAGAATTTCACCCTGATCAAGAGTGTTTAGTGCTGTCACAACCTGTACCCAAATACCCAAGTGTTCAGTTCGGTTGGCCACAATATCTTAAAGTTTCCAAAGCTTTTGAAAATTTCGCGCCAGATGTTGTGCATATCGTGACAGAGGGGCCATTAGGTTTAACAGCCTTACAAGCTGCGAAAAGTAAAAAAATTGCAGTCTCAAGTGGATTTCATTCAGCTTTCCATGATTTTAGTCGTTTTTTTGATTTGGCTTTTTTAGTCAAACCCATCCAGCGATATCTAACATGGTTTCATAACAGTACTGACGTAACCTGTGTCCCTAGCCAATTTACTGAACAAGCATTACGTAGTTTTGGTGTGACATGTCCGTTGGTCGTGGTTGGTCGTGGAGTGGATGTAGAAAAATTTTCACCCAAGCATCGCTCTCAAAAACTACGTCTAAGTTGGGGGGCTGATACAGATACTCGCGTGATGCTATATGTGGGTCGTTTATCTCCAGAAAAAGAAGTAGATGTTCTCATTAAGAGCTTTCATGCATTACAAGCTCATCAAGGTCACAATATTAAGTTCGTGGTCGTTGGAGATGGTCCTGATCGTGTCCGTCTAACAAAATTAGCGAACTCAAAAGATATTATTTTTACTGGCAATTTGAGTGGACAAGATCTTGCTGCTGCTTACGCGAGTGCGGACGTTTTTACTTTTGCAAGTCAGGCGGATACCTTTGGGAATGTAGTTTTAGAAGCGATAGCAAGTGGTCTAGCCGTTGTTGCTTATGATTATGTTTGTGCTCATCAGCACGTCAAACATGGTCAGACTGGGTGGCTAACACCTTTGGGTAACACAACTGAATTTGTTGAATTAATCTGTAATTTACCTGCGATAACGCAATTGAGAGCAATGGGGCAACTGGCGAGTGAAAGCGTTCAGTCGAATAGCTGGCAGTATCCCGTACAACAATTAGAACAAGCACTGTATCAGGTCGCAAAGGAGTCTCCCATGACCGTGACCTAAGCAATTCTCATTAAGAGGAGAAAAAATATGAAATTTGAAAATGCAAAAATAAAAATGCTCGATCTCGATTTAAAAGGCTGTGTTTACCTTAACCATCTATCACAGTCACAACGTATTGCACTATTTTTTAAAACGATTAGTCGTTTGGGAGATGGACCATTTTGGTATGTCATGTTGTTGTCTGTTTGGACAATACAGGGTTTGGCATACGGTCTGAATATACTCTATCTCATTGTGATGGGTTCTATAGGGACACTCATTTATAAATTATTGAAAAATAAAACGACCCGTCCTCGACCTTATCAAGTGCATCAGGTGATTGTACTAGGTGAGCGACCTTTAGATCATTTTAGCTTTCCTTCGGGGCACACTTTGCACGCAGCGATGGTGACAATCACATTAGGTTATATACAACCACTTTTACTCATTCTGATGTTGCCGTTTACCATACTGGTCGCTTTATCTCGTATGGTGCTTGGTCTGCATTATCCGAGTGATGTGATTGTTGGTGCGATAATTGGTGCATCAGTAGCCAGCACCATTATCTTACTCGCGCCAAGTTTTAACGTGATTTTGTGATGTTTTTGATGGTCATCACTATCTCTTAAAACACATCATTTGTTAAAGTACGTTCAATAATCACATTCTATTAGGTTAACTCATGGGTTTACGTTGGACAGATACGATTGATATTGCGATTGAACTCACTGAAGCACATCCAGATGTGGATCCACAATGGATTCGTTTTACTGATTTACATGCATGGGTTTGCGCATTACCAGACTTTAGCGATGATCCAAATAAGTCGACAGAAGGTTTGCTTGAAGCCATTCAAATGGCTTGGTTAGACGAAGTTCGTTAAAAATTTATCAGAAATCTCAGAACTTTTAGATATTCAAGCTGATTATTAACGATTACATCGGTATAATGCGGCAAATTTTTTAGTTTACACATAATAGGAGTCAATCATGGCGATTGAACGTACTTTATCTATCGTAAAACCAGATGCAGTTTCTAAAAACCACATCGGTGACATTTTTGCTCGTTTCGAAAAAGCGGGTTTGAAAATCGTTGCGACTAAAATGAAACACCTTTCTCAAGCTGATGCTGAAGGTTTTTATGCAGAGCACAAAGAACGTGGTTTCTTTGGTGATTTAGTTGCTTTCATGACTTCTGGTCCAGTAGTTGTATCAGTTCTTGAAGGTGAAAATGCAGTTCTTGCTCACCGCGAAATCTTAGGTGCTACAAACCCTAAAGAAGCTGCTCCAGGTACGATTCGTGCTGACTTCGCTGTAAGCATTGATGAAAATGCTGCTCACGGTTCTGACTCAGTAGCTTCTGCTGAGCGTGAAATCGCTTACTTCTTTGCTGATAACGAGATTTGCCCACGCACTCGTTAATCCAAAGTATTCAAGCCAGATAAGTGGTATACTACTTATCTGGTTTTTTGTTTTTTATAGATTGAATTGTGTGGATAATGCACAATATTTTCTAGTGCTGATATCGTTTAGGTAAATATACATGAGTTCTGCAGTGGTCGTTTCATCAGAAAATTTGGATGAAAAACAACAGTCTGTTTCTACATCTGTCGTCCAAGCTGCCGATAAAAAAGTAAATTTACTTGGCATGTCACGTACAGAATTAGAGACCTTTTTTGAAGAATTAGGTGAAAAGAAGTTTCGCGCTGGTCAAGTGATGAAATGGATTCATCAATATTTTGTTACTGATTTTGCTGAGATGACCAATATCTCAGGCAAACTTCGCGAAAAATTAGAAAAAATTTGTGAAATCAAAGCTCCTGAAGTTGTACACCGTAATTATTCTAAAGATGGCACTCGTAAGTGGGTTTTCCGTGTAGGAGATGGTGAGGGGTCTTTAGTTGAGACTGTACTTATTCCAGCAGAAGACAAAACGGGTGCGCGTAAAACACTTTGTATTTCATCTCAAGTTGGATGTGCGCTTGATTGTTCATTCTGTTCAACGGGTAAACAAGGTTTCCAACGTGACTTAACACCTGCTGAAATTATTGGTCAGCTTTGGATGGCAAATTATTCTTATATGGAAGATGTACCTGTTGCTGAGCGTGAAAGAACTGTAACTAATGTCGTAATGATGGGTATGGGTGAACCATTACTCAATTATGATGCGGTGTTGAGTTCTATGCAGTTAATGCTAGATGATTTCGCTTATGGTATGTCTAAACGCCGTGTAACTTTATCGACCTCTGGGGTTGTACCGAAGATTGACCAACTCGCACAAGATATTGATGTTGCTTTGGCAATTTCTTTACATGCACCAAATGATGAGTTGCGTAATGAGTTAGTACCAATTAATAAAAAATACCCATTAGCACAGTTAATCGCTGCTTGTCAGCGCTATTTAGCCAAAGATGGTAATGAAAGCGCACGTCGTCATGTCACGATTGAATATGTCATGCTTGAAGGTGTCAATGATCAGCCTGAGCATGCTCAACAATTATTAAAATTATTAAAAAATCTACCAAGTAAAATCAACCTGATTCCATTTAATCCATTTCCGCATGCGCCATACGGTCGTTCAAGCAGAAATCGTATTATTGCATTCCAAAAAACTTTGTCTGATGCAGGATTTGTGTGTACGATTCGTCAGACACGTGGTGATGATATTGATGCAGCATGTGGTCAATTGGTTGGGCAAGTTGCAGACCGAACTCGCCGTGCAGAACAATGGAAAAAGAAAGTGGCGCAACGACAAGAAATATTGCGCACACAAGGATAATCTTAGGGGAAAAGCGTTGAATACAACTCGACTAAAAACGATTTTAGCTACTACTGTTGTGTTTACTGTATTAGGTTTGACTGCCTGCCAATCAACAACGTTAAGAAAAGATCCAGAAAAGGCAGTACAAGTCCGAACTCAACTCGCTGCTGAATATATTCGAACACGTGATTTGGATTCAGCGAAACGCTCCCTTGATCAAGCTTTAAAAATTGATCCACGTGATGCTACTGCCAATATGATGATGGGTGTTTTGTTGCAACAAGAAGGCAGCAAACCAAACATGGAGAAAGCAGAAGCTTATTTTAAGCGAGCAATCTCTTCAGAACCCGATAATGCCCAAGCTCGTAATAATTACGGTACATATTTGTATCAAATGCAACGTTATAATGAGGCGATTGAGCAATTTACCGTTGCAGGTGCGACGTTAGGTTACGAACAGCGTTACCAATCGTTGGAAAACTTGGGTCGAATCTATTTAAAACTGGGTGATGTTGCGAATGCTGAAAAATCATTCAAGCAAGCCTTACAAGCAAATCGAAATTCGACAATTTCAATGTTAGAGTTGTCCGAAATTTTCTATTTGCAACAAAATAATAGAGATGCATCGCAACTTTATGAACAATACGTTCGTAATGTCGGGCAGAAAAATCAAGGTGCTCGTGCACTTTGGATCGGTATACGCATTGCTCGAGCGAATGCGGATCAATTAGGAATGCAAGTATTAGTGAATCAAATGCGTGCTTTATTTCCTGATAGTCCAGAATATCAACGTTATTTGCAATTACAGTACAGTACTGAGGCCGTATGGAAATAAATCCAAATTCACATCAGCCAACTGGCTCAACCTCACTTTCGTCTACGTTAGGAAATATTCAACGACCAGGTGAGTATTTGCGTCAAATTCGTATTGCACAAAAGAAAGAACTTGAAGAGATTGCAAACGTTTTGAATATGCCTGTTAAAACGTTAACGGCATTAGAGCAAGATGATTATAAATCATTGCCAGAAGCAACTTTCATCAAAGGTTACTATCGTGCGTATGCCAAATGCTTAAATGCAGATGCGAGTGCGATCATTCAACGCTTTGATGAAATCTACGCAAACGATACCGGCTTAAAAGCAAATCACGCTTTGAATAACTCTCCAATTAAAATTATGGGGAAACTTTCAGGCTCTAAAAGTGTACGTAATCGTAAATGGCTAAAACGTTTATCGATTTTAGTTGCTGTACTTGTTTTGGGGTGGTTAGCTGTAATGGCTGTACAGAACTGGACCTCAAGTCAAAAAGATGAAGTTGATGTACCTAAAGTGACGAATTCAGATGTCGAAATTCTTCCAATGGGCAATACCGTAACTACATCAGGTGATCAGTTGGTGCTTGGTTTTAGTCGTCCAACATCAGTTCATATTGTTGATGCGACTGGTAAAGTATTGGCAACAGGTCGTCAATCATCTACATTGACACTCAGTGGTGAGTCACCATTCCAAATACGTTTGGATGATGCAACTGCTGTGTCATTGAGTTTAAACCAAGAGCAAATCTCCTTATCTCCATACACCGTTAATGGAAAAGCAGAATTCCGTTTGTCTCGTTAATGCCAATTAGAGTAGAGCTATACGATGATCGTGAACCCAATTAAGCGCCGCCCGACACGAAAAATTCGTGTTGGTTCGGTGTATGTCGGTGGTGATGCGCCGATCAGTGTTCAAAGTATGACAAATACAGAAACTTGTGATGTCGATGCCACAGTTGCACAAATTCAGCGTTGTGTAGATGCAGGTGCCGATATCATGCGTGTTTCAGTGCCATCTATGGAGGCTGCTGAAGCTTTCGGTGCGATTAGAAAACGCGTTTCGGTTCCTTTAGTTGCTGATATTCATTTTGACCATCGTATTGCTTTGGCTGTCGCAGATTACGGGGCAGATTGTCTTCGTATCAATCCAGGTAATATTGGCTCAGATCAAAAAGTGCGTGAAGTCGTTGCTGCTGCAAAACATCATGGCATTTCAATTCGTATCGGGGTGAATGCAGGTTCTTTAGAGAAAGATCTGCAAGTCAAATATGGTGAACCAACGGGTCAGGCATTGCTTGAGTCAGCGATGCGTCATATTGATATCTTAGATCGTTTAGACTTTCATGAATTTAAGGTTAGTGTAAAAGCATCGAATGTATTTTTAACTATGGATGCTTACCGTTTATTATCACAACAGATTGATAATCCTCTGCATCTCGGTGTGACTGAGGCAGGCATCTATCGTACTGGAACGGTGAAATCAGCAATTGCACTTGGTGGGTTACTGATGGAAGGCATCGGCGATACCATGCGTATCTCGCTAGCTGCTGAACCAGAAGATGAAATTAAAATTGGTTTTGATATTTTAAAATCATTAGGTTTACGTTCGAATGGCATTAATTTCATTGCGTGTCCAAGTTGTTCACGTCAAGAATTTAATGTTATTCAAGTGATGCAAGCATTGGAAGAGCGTTTGGAAGATATCCGCACACCAATGGATGTCTCTGTGATTGGTTGTAAAGTCAACGGACCAGGGGAAGCTAAAGAAGCTGATATTGGTGTCGTTGGTGCGTCGCCGCGTTCACTTGTTTATCGCAATGGTGAAAAAAGCCATTTGATTGATACAAATCAATTGGTTGATGAAATCGAGTCGATGGTTCGTCAACGTGTTCAAGAGCTTGAAGAAGCAAAATCTAAAGAAATTATTCGTAGTTCATCATGAGTTCAATTGTCGCTATAAAAGGTTTTAATGACACCCTTCCATCGCAAACTGCGGCATGGAGAAGTCTGGAACAACAACTTGCATCTTTGATGGATGCTTACGGTTATCAGCAAATTCGTTTACCTATTGTCGAGCAAACTGGTTTATTTAAGCGCGCGATTGGCGATGCAACGGATATCGTTGAAAAAGAAATGTATACCTTTTTTGATAAAGGTAATCCACCTGAATCATTAACCTTACGTCCTGAAGGTACTGCAGGTTGTGTGCGTGCAATGTTGGAACATAACTTACTTCGTGGGGCAACTCCACGTGTATGGTATGTCGGTCCAATGTTCCGTTATGAAAAACCACAAAAAGGTCGCTACCGTCAGTTCCACCAATTTGGTGTCGAAACTTTTGGTGTAGCAACACCAGATATTGATGCTGAAATCATCCTTATGACGGCGCGTTTGTGGAAGCGTATGGGTGTCGCGGATAAAGTTCAACTTGAGTTAAACACTTTAGGTGAAACTGATGAGCGTACAGAATATCGTAATGCATTGGTTGCCTTTCTCAATGAGCATAAAGATGCATTAGATGAGGATTCACAGCGTCGTTTGACTACGAATCCGCTTCGTATCCTAGATTCTAAAATTGAGTCGACACAAAAAATTCTAGAAAATGCACCGAAGCTACATGATTTCTTGAAAGAAGACTCATTAAACCATTTCAACCAATTACAGCAATATTTAACAGATGCTGGCATTCAGTTTGTTATTAATCAAAAGTTAGTACGTGGTTTAGACTACTACAACAAAACTGTATTTGAATGGACAACAACCATGTTGGGTTCACAAGGTACAGTATGTGCTGGTGGTCGTTATGATGGTCTAGTTGGACAACTCAAAGGTAAAGCAGATCAATCGGTTCCTGCAGTCGGCTTTGCGATGGGAATGGAGCGTTTGCTGCTTTTGCTTGAGCAAGTTGAACAAGCTAAACCAGTTCGTGATTGTGAAGTGTTCTTATTGGCTGAGCCTGCTTACCAAGCGAAAGCATTGGTATTGGCTGAACAAGTCCGTGATCAGTTAGAGGCAGTCAACAGTTCGATTCGTTTCAAAACGGGTTCTCAGGGCAGCATGAAGAGCCAAATGAAAAAAGCGGATCAATCTGGCGCGATCTATGCGGTGATTTTAGGTGAGCGTGAGTGGGAATCACAACAGCTTCTGGTTAAAGAGCTTGCGACAGGGGAACAATCTCAGGTTGCGGTTACTGAATTGACAGCATTTTTGCTCGAAAAATTTAAACAATAAATTGCACAATATTTAGGAAAAGGACAATCACATGAGCTTAAGTGATGAAGAACAACTCGACAGTTTAAAGTCGTTTGCCAAAAAATATGGTTCTGCCATGATTAGCGGAATTCTCATTGCCTTGATTGCCTTTTTTGGTTGGGAATATTGGCAAAAGAAGAATTTGGCTGAATCACAGAATCAAACAGCTAAAGTCCAAAAGCTCATGGACGAAGCTAAAGCGGTTGCGGGTCAACCCAATGCTTTTGCGACGGTATCAGAAGCTGCTGATAAGATTGTGAAAGATGATGCTGATTCAGTGCAAGCAATTCAGACGCAATTCATTTTGGCTAAGCTAGCATATGAAAAACAAGATTATGCTGCAGCTGAAAAAGCATTAAAGAAAGTCGAAAACTCAAAAGTTAAAGACGCAGGTTTAATGCAAATTGTGAAAATACGTTTAGCTGATTCGCAATTGGCACAGAAAAAATATGATGAGGCTCTAAAAACCTTATCTAATGTTTCTGAACCTGCTTTTAAAGCAACAGTAGATGAGTTGCGTGGCGATATTTATGTTGCTAAAAAAGATGTTGAATCTGCACGTAAGGCGTATCAAAGTGCATGGAATAATGTACTTGAACGTAAGCAAGAACGTCAGCTTTTACAAATTAAACTCGAAAGTGTTGGCGTTTTAGTAGATGATCCTGATTTTGAACGCCCAATCTTAGATACTAAAGTGGATGAGTCTTAATGCAGAATATACTAAAACTCCCTTTGGCAATTGCAGTTGCTTCAGCCTTGTTGGTTGGATGTTCGAGCAACAAAGTTAAAGAAGCAAAACCGAATCCTTTGCCAAAAATACAGCAACAACAAAGTCTTAACCTTGTATTTTCGCAAAGTGTTTCTTCAACGAATGCTGCTGAAGCATTACGTTTGCAATTGGACACAGATAACGGTGTGATTTTTGCGATTGATCCAGACGGTCAGGTTTCTGCTTACAAAGGTAAAGATCGACTTTGGAAAAGTAAAATTACCAAACAAGAGCTAACTGCTGGCGTGGAAGCTGCTGAAGGCATCGTGATTATCGGCAACCGAAAAGGTCAATTATTTGCTATTGATCAAATGACTGGCGAACAAAAATGGACAGCGCAATTGTCTGGTGCCATTTTATCTCCATCATTAATCCAATCAGGGCGTGTGATTACGATTGCAAATGACGGTACTGTTTTTGCTCATGATGCAGTTACAGGGCAGCAAGTTTGGGCCTATAAATTACCAAATGTTCAATTCAGTTTGCGTGGTCAACCAGCACCAGTGGCATTAGATGAGCGAACAGTTTTAGTCGCTTCTGCAAATGCTTATGTTTATGGCTTGGATGTAATTAGTGGAGTTCCACGTTTCCAACGCCGTGTTGCAATCAGTGAAGGGCGTTCAGACATCCAGCGTTTGATCGACATTGTTGGTGATCCTGTTGTTGCTGGTCAATATTTGGTTACAACAAGCTTCCAAGGTCAAGTCACTGTCACTGACTTAGCGACACAACGTGTGGTCTGGAGCGAGGATGCAAGTAGTACCAATCGCCCTGAAGTCGCAGAAGATAAAGTTTTCATCTCAACTGTTGATGGCAAATTAAATGCTTACAATTTAGCGACAGGTGAGTTGGTTTGGCAAAATGAAGAATTACTGAATCGCCAACTGAGTAACCCAGTTGTACTTGGTCAAAACCTTGTGGTTGGTGATCTAGATGGTGTTTTGCATTTGATTGATCCAGCGTCAGGTAAACTAGTTGGGCGTGCAAAAACCAGCGGTGAAGTGCAGTCCTTACGTGTCATCAATGACCAACTTTATGTGGCAACACGAAAAGGTGCATTAAGCATTTGGCAGAATCGTTAATTTTTCCTACGCTTGTGTTAAAATGCTTAATTAGCAGTTGCTAATAAAAGAATGATCGGGGTATTTGTGTATACAAAACCCCGAATTTTTATTGTGATTTTTTAAATCACCAAAATCTTCCATACTGTTTCTAGAATGCTGTCATCAACGATGGCTCGTCTGAATTAAGGTTAATTTATGAAACCCGTTATTGCGCTCATTGGTCGTCCAAACGTCGGAAAATCAACGCTATTTAACCAAATCACAAAAAGCCGTGATGCTTTGGTTGCTGACTTCGCTGGTTTAACTCGTGACCGCAAATATGGTGACGCGGTTTATCAAAACAAATCCTTTATTGTGGTTGATACAGGTGGTATCGGTGAAAATGAGGGTGGTATTGACTCTTACATGGCGGAGCAGTCAAAAACTGCGATCCATGAAGCTGATATTATTATCTTTGTAGTTGATGCACGTGCTGGACTTTTAGCATCAGATGAGCAAATTGCCCGTGAACTACGTACATTGGGTAAAAAAGTTTACTTAGTTGCTAACAAAGTTGATGGTGTACATGCTGAAGCAGCCCTTGTTGAGTTTTATAAGCTCGGTATGGGTGAACCGATGCAAGTTGCTGCGAGTCATGGTCGTGGTGTTCAGCAAATGCTTGAAGAGGTATTAGCTGAAGTACCTGAAGATGAGAATCCAGAAGAGCATAATAAAAACACGGGTTTACGTTTAGCCATTATTGGTCGTCCTAACGTTGGTAAATCAACATTGGTCAACCGCTTACTTGGTGAAGAACGTGTAGTTGCATTTGACCAACCAGGTACGACACGTGACTCGATTTATATCCCATTTGAACGAGATGGTCGTCAATATACGTTGATTGATACTGCAGGGGTGCGTCGTAAAGGTAAGGTTGATGAAATGATTGAGAAATTCTCAATCGTAAAGACTTTGCAAGCGATGAAAGATGCACATGTAGTTGTCGTTGTAGTTGATGCTCGTGAAGGGATCGTTGAACAAGATTTACATTTGATTGGTTATGCGCTTGAAGCGGGTCGTGCGATGGTGATTGCCATCAATAAATGGGACAACATGACCGAGTACGATCGTAAGCAATGTAAACTCGATGTTGAACGTCGTTTCGATTTCATTCCTTGGGCAAAGATTCATTTGATCTCAGCTTTACACGGTACAGGTGTGGGCGAATTATACCCATCTATTCATCGTGCCTATGAATCTTCAAATCTGAAAGTATCACCAGCAAAATTAACGCAAATTCTAAATGATGCGACTGAAGCACATCAGCCACCTTCAATTGGTGGTCGTCGTATCAAAATGCGTTATGCGCATATGGGGGGACAAAATCCACCAACGATTGTGATTCACGGGAATAAAGTGGATAAGACACCTGCGGATTACCGTCGCTATTTAGAAAACGTGTTTCGTAAGGTTTATAAACTGGAAGGTACCCCTGTAAAAATCGATTTTAAAACTTCTGAAAATCCATTCGAAGGGCGTAAGTCTCAAGTGGATGAGCGCGTTGCAGCACGTAAGCGTCGTTATATTCAGAAATTCAAAAAGGCTGAAAAGAAATTTAAGCGATAATTTTTTGAGTGTCATCAAAACCCAAATTTTAATTTGGGTTTTTTTATCTATAAGGACATGATCAATGACTCAGCGTAAGATTGAATTACATGTTCAAACGCTAGATAACATTTTAGATTTACAGCAAAGCGATTTTTCTGATTTTCGCTCATTTAATGACTATAAAAAACAACAGATCAAGCAGTTTCGTAATCAATTACTATCACAACATCTCGGATGTGATGTTGCTGATTTAGATTTTGCCAAACATGAGCATGGTAAACCTTATTTAACTTCTCATATGCTCAACTTTAACCATTCACATAGCAAAAAAAGCTATGTGTTAGGACTAAGTGATCGAATTCGGGATATTGGTGTTGATCTCGAGGAATTGGAACGCAAAGTGCGTTTTGATGCTTTTGCTAAACATGCTTTTCATCCCAAAGAATATGAAATTTGGCAACAGTTGGATGAAGATAGGGAGTACTGGTTTAAAGTTTGGACGACCAAAGAAGCTGTTTTAAAAGCTTCGGGTCTGGGTATCCGTTTGGATCTGAATACTCTGAATACAAATGTACATCCAGAACAGCAGGGAGGGATGTGTTCACATCCTTTAATTGGAACATTTGGTTATCAGAACTTTTCGTTGAATCAAAAAATTATATTGACTATAGCTTGGCGAGCTGAACTCTCTTGTAGAGGTTTCCAGTTTCCTGATATTCAGGTAATTCAACATGACTAAATACTAATTTAAAAATGATCACCTACAAAAAATGCCAGTGATAACACTGGCATTTTTAATCTGTATTTGTGGAAAACTTTAAGGAATATGATCTTCTTCAAATTCAGGTTTAACTTGAACAATAAAATCTTGACGGTTAAGACCACGCCATAATGCAAATGCTGTTCCGATATAAATCGATGAATAGGTACCAACGAATACACCGACAAACATGGCAACAGAGAATAAATGCAGACCATCACCACCAACAAACATCATTGCTAGAACTACAAGTAACAATGTCATTGAGGTATGAATGGTACGACGTAAAGTTTCTGTTAATGCGATATCAACAATTTCACGTGGTGTCGCACCGCGAATCTTACGGAAATTTTCACGAATACGGTCTGAGACAACGATGTTATCGTTAAGTGAGAAACCCATTACCGCAAGAATCGCTGCAAGTACACTTAGATCAAATTGCCATTGGAATAATGCAAATGTACCGATAATGATGATGATATCGTGGAATAACGATAACACAGCACCCATCGCAAGTTTGAATTCAAAGCGAATCGTCACGTAGATCAACATCAGAATCATCGCAAGCGCTAATGCACCCGCAGAGCGAATGTATAGCTCATTACCGACTTGACCGCCTACAGCATCAACTTTATGTACTTCAGCAGCATTGTTTGGTAACTGCACTGCTTTAGTAATCGTTTCACTTAGGTCTGCTACGTTTAAATCTTCTTGTACTGGCATACGTACAATTAGGTCAGTATTACTTCCTAAAGTTTGTACAACAGCATCTTTAAATCCAGCACGATCTAATGCTTGTGAAACTTGAGCAGGTTGAACTGCCTGAGCATAATTCAACTCAGCTGATACACCGCCTGTAAAGTCTAAACCGAGGTTTAGACCTTTCGTCGCAATAAAAAAGATACTTACGATGGTCAGCAAGATTGAGAAGATTGCAGCAGGTTTTGCTATCTTCATAAATGGGATGATTTTTGCATCATCAGGACGACCGTATTGTTTTGAGTCTTGTTGAGTCAGATCAGTCATATGAATCTCCTTAAATGCTCAACTTAGTCAAATTACGGCGTTTGCCATAAATGAGTTGTACAATCGCACGTGTTACTGTAATTGCAGTAAACATTGAACATACGATACCAATCATAAGCGTCACAGCGAAGCCTTTGATCGGACCTGTACCGATAGCGAATAAGATAAATGCAACAATAAACGTCGTTAAGTTCGAGTCAAAAATAGTGTTATAGGCTCGATCATAACCCGCAACAATGGCTTGTTTTGGAGAGGCACCCCACAGCATTTCTTCTCGTATTCGTTCACAGATCAGAACGTTTGCATCGACAGCCATACCGATACCAATCACGATACCTGCAATACCAGGAAGGGTAAGGGAAGCACCTAACCAAGACATAACAGTAAGAATCATCGCAAGGTTAAATACCAGAGCGAAATTCGCAATTACACCAAACAAGCGGAAGAATACCACCATCCAGATTGCAACAAGAATGAAACCAATCTGAGTAGATAACACACCTGCATCAATATTTTCTTGACCGAGGCTAGGACCAACCACACGTTCTTCCACGAAGTACATTGGCGCAGCCAAGGCACCTGCACGAAGCATCAACGCCAGTTCAGCCGCCTCCTGTGGAGAGTCAAGCCCCGTGATACGGAACTGTGAACCCAAAACGGCCTGAATAGTTGCGGCATTGATCACAACAGATTCAGTATACGGTGTGCGGACTTCTGTTTGAGTACCTGTAGCTGGATCAGTGACATAGCTAATTTTTTGTTTATTTTCAATAAACAATACAGCCATACGTTTGCCAACAGCATTACGTGTTGCATCTGCCATGAGCTTACCGCCAGCAGTGTCTAACGTAATATTAACTTCTGCACCACCAGAGTCTTGGCTAAAACCAGAACTTGCATTTTGAACGCGTTCACCTGTCAAAATACGGTTACGATTTAACAGAAGCTGTCGGCCACTATCCAGTGATTCATAGGCAAATAATTCCGTGCCTGGAGGAAGCGGCTGACCATTATATTTTCCTGTATATGGGTCAATATATTGATCATTACTATCAGCAACCAAACGGAATTCTAAGTTTGCTGTACGACCTAAGACACGTTTTGCTTCAGCAGTATCTTGAACGCCAGGTAACTCAACCACGATACGGTTGCTACCCTGAGTTTGTACCAATGCTTCAGCAACACCTAACTCGTTAATACGATTACGTAGGGTCGTTAAGTTTTGATTCACCGCGTAAGATTGAATTTCTTGACGACGAACATCTGTATAGTTGAGTTTTAGTAAAGCACCATCTGTACTTGCTAGTGCTTGCTGTGTGAACTCATTGCCATTTCGACGTAAGAAATCTGCTGCTGCATCACGGTCAGTTGTATTGGCAAACTGAACAGTAATGGTATTGTTATTCAGTGCTAAATTATTAAATTTGATTTTGTTGTCACGAAATTGACGACGCAGATCAGTTGCCGATGTTTCCATACGTTGGCTAATCGCTTTATCCATGTCGACTTCGAGCAAGAAGTGTACACCACCGCGTAAGTCCAAACCGAGTTTCATCGGTTTTGCACCAATCTTTTGCAACCATTCAGGTGTGGTTGGCGCAAGGTTAAGTGCAACCACGTAGTCTTCACCTAAATCACGACGTAGCACTTCTTTTGCTTTTAATTGAGCTTCTGAAGTGTCTAAACGTAATAATGCCGCATTGTTGGTGAAACTATTATCATGGCTACTGATGTTGGCAGCTTTCAGAATCTGCTCAGCTTTTTGCACAACCGTTTGATCAATTTGTGTACCTGCTTTTGCACCAGAAATTTGGACAGCAGGTTCATCAGGATACAGACTTGGAAGTGCATATAACGTACTGATCACGAGAACGACGAGAATCAGTAAATATTTCCATGCAGGGTAACGCATTCGTTTTCTTCTTAAATGAAAAAGTCGTGCTGAGGCACGACTATTTTATGATTAAAGGTTATTTAGTGTGCCTTCAGGTAATACTGAAATGACACTTGCACGTTGGATTTTTACTTCTACGCCACGGCTTAACTCAACAACAGCGAAGTCACCATCAAGCTTCGTGATTTTCCCCATTAAACCACCAGCAAAAACGATTTCACTTCCCACACCTAAGCTTTCGATCAAAGAACGGTGTTCTTTCGCACGTTTAGCTTGAGGTCTCCAGATCAAGAAATAGAAGATTGCAATAAAAACAGCAATCATCAATAAGTTTGCCATTAAGCTTGGGCCTTGAGCTGCTGCAGGAGCAGCGTGAGCGGTAGAAATGAAAAAGCTCATTTTAATTTCCTAATAAAAGATAAAGCGAAAAATTACGATTAAATTCCAATTCGTTTTGCAATGTACCTTGTCTTGCGTTTAGGCGCAAATCTTGATGCATTTACTTATACATTAATCTTCAGGGCAGGGTGGAACCTCTAAACCACGACGGGCATAAAAGTCCTGAACATACTCGTCAAACGTACCATTATCTAAAGCATCACGCATGCCTTGAGTAAGGCGTTGGTAATAACGTAAGTTATGAATCGTACCGAGCATCGATGCCAACATCTCACCGCACTTCTCTAAATGATATAAATAGGCACGAGTAAAGTTTTTACAAGTGTAACAGTCGCAATGAGGGTCTAAAGGTCCTTTATCATGACGATATTTGCTATTACGAATTCTTACCAGACCATCAGTGACAAAATAATGACCATTACGTGCATTACGGGTAGGCATTACGCAGTCAAACATATCAACACCGCGACGAACCGCTTCAACGATATCTTCTGGCTTACCTACACCCATCAAATAGCGAGGTTTATCCTGAGGCATTTTGTTTGGTAAATAATCAAGAACTTTGATCATTTCCTCTTTAGGTTCACCTACAGAGAGACCTCCAATCGCATAACCATCGAAACCGACTTCGAGTAAGCCTGCAAGAGATTCATCACGCAAATCCTCGTACATACCACCTTGAATGATGCCGAATAATGCATTTTTATTCTTAAGTTCATCGTGGTGGTGGGTTTTACAACGTTTTGCCCAACGTAAAGAAAGCTGTAATGATTTCTGAGCTTCTTCATGTGTTGCTGGATAAGGTGTGCATTCGTCAAAAATCATCACGATGTCTGAATTTAAGACGTGCTGAATTTCCATCGAAATTTCAGGAGATAAGAAAACTTTTGAACCGTCAATTGGAGAGCGGAAAGTCACGCCTTCCTCTTTGATTTTACGCATTGCACCCAAGCTAAATACTTGGAAACCACCAGAGTCAGTCAAAATTGGTTTATCCCATTGAATAAACTCGTGCAGACCGCCGTGCTCTTTAATCACTTCTAAGCCAGGGCGTAAATATAAATGGAAGGTGTTACCCAAAATAATTTGTGCTTGAATCTCTTCAATATCACGAGGCAACATGCCTTTTACAGTACCGTAAGTACCAACGGGCATAAATACAGGTGTCTCAACAACACCATGTTCTAAAGTGAGTCGACCACGACGGGCGCGCCCCGACTGACCTAATTTTTCAAATTGCATGACACCAATCCATCAAGGCGAAAAAACAGTTCGCTGATCAAAAACGGCTATTTTCCTTGATTATGGTGTGTAGTTCTACTACTAAATGTAGCTATAGAGAAAAAATAAAAAAGCCATTTCAAGATAAAGCTGAAATTGGCTTTTAAATGTTTAAATTTACTTTTAAAAATTTGGTCTATAGTCAAAATTATCAGTCGCTAAATTATCTTTGAAAGGACGAATTTCTTTCTTGGATAATGTCATTGTATTGATCAAATTATTTGGGAAAATCTGGATGTGATTGTTGAATAACTCAACATTACGGTTAAAGATCGTAATAGCAGCACCGACATTTTCATTTTGCTCCTGAATATCATCCATCATTTTGCTGTACAGCGTATCTGCTTTCAGCTCAGGATAATTTTCAACAACAACGTTGAGGCTGCGAATGAGTTCTTTGCTCATTTTTTCGATGCTTTGTAGTTGAGAAATATCAGTATCATTAACATTTAAATTAAGGATTTGCTGACGAAGCTCAGTTACTTTTTCTAATGTTGATTTTTCAAACTCAGTGTAACGGCTCAAGGTCGTTTCTAAAGATTCAAGCGTTTTAACTTTTTGACGTTCAAAATTAGCCACTTCTGACCACGCACGTTTGGTCGCATTAAAGTAGCGTACAATCGTATTGCGAATATGAATGCCCCATACAATCAAAAGAACAAAAATCCCCAAGAAAATAATTAAACCAGTCATGATTACCTCGTTATTGTTGCCTTAATGGAACAGCGTATATTCCATTTATCTTTGTTCTAAAAAGATTTATCGGCTATTTATTGAATTAAATTAAGCATCAATTGTTGGAAACGCTGATATTCAGGCATCGTCATGGTTCGTAAATGACCTCTCAATGCTGGTATATCGTGGATTGCATCATGTTTACTCGTGATTCGGAAAAGATCTTGTTCACCGAGATAACATAAAATCTGTTCTTCATGATGATAAATTAAATCACCTGAAAAATGTTCAAAAAAATCATGTAACTTGAGTGTCAAACTTGGGCTAATACTTTTTGCAAGTTGATGCTGATCTAGACCAAAAATATTGAGTTTCTGATTAATTAAAATATCACTGCTTTGCCATGAGCGAGTATACGGTTCAAAAAAACGAGAGCGCTGATCACTAATAGCAATGCCCAAATTCGGCATTTGAAAAACAAAAGCACCCCATAAATCTTTATGGATTTCTTTGACGATTTTTTTATCGCTATTGCCATCTTGCAAAATTGGCATTTCAGTTACGTAATGGTATTTAAAAATCAGGACTAGATGTTTAGTCGTTCCATCGTCCCAAACGGTAGAAGCATAATGTGTAATTTCATTTGATTCAGTTCCACGATTAAACAGTGGGAAAGATTGCTTCAATTTACTTATTACAAGTAATGGTTGCGCCTGAATCGGAAGATAAGCAGGGAGTTGTTGGAAGTTCAAACCATAACGAAGTTGAATTATTCTTTGTTCTAAATATTCAATCACTTGTTCAAGTGGTTGTTTTGACTCATAAAGTAGATAAGCAAGAAAACCTGTCAAAAAAGCACCCAAAAAACTCCAAATAAATTGTAGATGGGGGTGTAGAAAATATCCAAAGATTAAAGTACTTAGACTAATTGTTGCCAATAAATAAGGCAAAATATTAAAAAAACGTAGGCTGTGATCTTCACGCCACGGATGCAAGGCATCTAGTAATGCTTGATCCGTGTGTGATGATTGTCCCGCATCCCACAGCCGAGCGATATTGCGAAAAACTTGAGCATTTTTTTTACGTCTTATATGTAATGCTTGTTGTACTGTATCGATCGGCATAAGCGTATTTAAATCAAACGATTAATTTGTCTATTAGCATAGCATCACCGTAGCTAAAGAAACGATAACGTTCTTTAACTGCATGCTCATAAGCCGACAAAATGTTGTCTCGATTTGATAACGCAGAAACAAGCATTAAAAGTGTTGATTCGGGCAAATGGAAGTTGGTAATCAAACGATCGACGATACAGAATTGGTAGCCTGGATAAATGAAAATCTGAGTATCACCTGTCCATGCAGCAATTTTGCCATCATTTGCTTGAGCTGCACTTTCCAAGGCACGAGTTGCTGTCGTACCGACTGCAATCACTTTATTACCACGTGCTTTGGTTTCTAAAATAAGATCAATCGTTGATTGTGGAACATCACACCATTCACTGTGCATAATGTGATTGGTAATGTCAGTTGTACGGACTGGCATAAATGTGCCTGCACCGACATGCAAAGTCACAAATGTTTTTTGCACACCTTTTGCTGCTAATTTTTCTAATAAATCTTGGTCAAAGTGCAAACTTGCTGTTGGAGCAGCAACGCTAGCAATTTTTTCAGGATCGTGGAAAACCGTTTGATATCGTTCTGTATCAATTTCTTCTGCTTCACGATTGAAATAAGGGGGGATAGGGAGCTGACCGTATTGATCAAGTATCGATAAAATCGGTTGTGAAAACTCAACCACAAACAGGTTTTCATGGCGACCTTGTACCGTAACTGGAACTGAATCTTCACCGATATAAAGTTCTGCACCAGCTTTAGGTGAATTACTTGATTTAATATGACAGTGAGCTGTGTGTGTGTCCAGCATACGTTCAACAAGAACTTCAATTGCCCCACCAGTTGCACGTTTACCTTTCAAGCGAGCCTTCATGACTTTGGTATCATTTAATACGAGCAAATCACCCTCGTTTAATAAATCCAAAATATCAGTAAAGCTATGATCATGGTAATGACCTTGATCATCGATATGAAGTAAACGCGAAGCGCTACGGCTTTCTAGAGGATAGCGAGCTATAAGTTCATCAGGAAGATCAAATGAAAAGTCTGAAAGTTGCATACATCTAAAACATTGCAGAAATTGTGCGTAGTATAGTCTTTTTTGTATTTTTGCGCTGAGCTGCTGATAACTACCTAAGAAAAATAACTGAATGATTTAAAAGTGAACAATAAGTTAAAGATGGGGTTTGACAATAAAATCAAACAGGTTATCATACGCAACACAAAGCATCGCACTCTTCCCGAGGTGGTGAAATTGGTAGACGCGGCGGACTCAAAATCCGCTGTCAGAGATGACGTGTCGGTTCGAGTCCGACCCTCGGGACCACAGATATAAAATTATATGGCAACATATCGCATATAAGCTCCGAAAGCCCTGATAATTCAGGGCTTTGTTGTTTTTAAATGCCGAAACATACAAACATATACCACTATACAGCGTAAAATAATAAGGATACATTTGAGGATATATCCACTGCGGTCAACTTCCGTATCCTCATTCGGAGTAAAATCCTTATGGCTAAACAGATTAAGCCACTTTCTTCTACTCAATGCGATAGCGCAAAACCTAAAGAAAAAGACTACAACTTATATGATGGACAAGGCTTGATCTTGTTTGTCCGTAAAAATGGTTCAAAGGTCTGGAGATTCAAGTATAAACGTCCAAACGGCAAGGATGGGTTAATGACTCTGGGTAATTATCCAGCATTAACGCTTAGGGAAGCACGAGAGCGCCGAGCCATCTATTTAAACCAATTAGCCAATGATATTGACCCTATTCACCAAATAAAAATTGAAGCAGCTAAGAATAGTGATGAGTTTAGTTTTGAGCGTATTGCACGAGACTGGCATGCAGCTTATGTGGCTACAGGCAAGTGGAATAAGGATACAGCTCGAAAAGCCTTAAGTAACTTTGAAATGTATGTTTTTCCTGTGATCGGCAGCAAACCAATAGATACGATTAAAACCCGAGATTTATACAATGTCTTAAGCAAGATTGAGGAAAAGGGCTATTTAGAAATTGTGAGTAAAACCCGTCAAAGGTTCTCAGGTATTTTCGCTTATGCCATTACTAAAGGATATATTGACCTTAGCCCAGCAGTGGCATTAAGCGATGCGATTACCATCACCAGAAAGACAAAGCACTATCCTAAATTACCCCTGGTGCGATTACCTGAGTTTTTCAGCCGTTTAAGGAATGATGGGGGCAATCCAATTACTAAGCTTTGCTTAGAGTTTGCTTTGCATACCTTTGCCCGGTCTAGTGAGTTGCGTTTTGCACGTTGGACTGAGTTTGATTTTGATAAAAAGATATGGACCATACCGCCCACTAGAGAATTGATTGCTGGATATAAAGATTCTCACAGGGGCGCAAAGATGAAAGAAAAGCATCTTATTCCATTATCCCCACAAGCTTTGAAAATCATTAAAGAGATACAGATTTATAGCGGTATTTCCTTAAATGTATTCCCTAATAGTGTCGATATGAGTGGCTTTCTGAGTGAAAACACAGTCAACGATATGATCCGGCGTATGGGGTATAGCACACAGGATGACGTGTGCATTCATGGGTTTAGGGGTATGGCCTGCGGTGCTTTGATTGAAAGTACTTTGTTTACTGAGGATGCTGTAGAAAAACAAATGAGCCACCAGGAACGCAATGGCGTGAGATTGGCTTATATGCACCATGCCGAGTTCATGGAAGAACGCAAGATGATGCTTTGTTGGTGGAGTGATTATCTGGAAGCCAACCAAGAGAGATTTATCAGTCCAATGGTGTTTAGTCTTTCATTAATGGAGCAGGCAAAACAGGGCGTTATCAATATTAAATATGCGAAGTTGATTAAGCTTAAATTGGCTGAAATGACAAACTCATTCATTGCTTGATGGAGCTTAAATGACATACGCAAAAACAATCCTTAAATTGTCAATTTTGCCAAAACTCTAATTTTTCTATTTTACGGATATAGTGTTTTTTTGAGTGTTACAGGTGTTACAAGGTTACATCATTGTTTTTTAATGATTTAATTCTTAAAAGCTGTAACACTTTTTATTTTGTAGGTTACATGATTGTTTTTATTTAAATATTTTTAATTTAATGGACTTGGTTTTTCAGTTGTAACCTACTTTAAAACTGCTTTTTGAAGAATAAAAAGAATGGTGGTATGGTTTTAATTAATTGTTTTATATTAATAATTTTATAAATAAAAATTGAAACCACTTTTGTAACCTATTTTTTGCTGAATTTTGTATAGGGTGAATGGGTTACAGAATGGGAAATTGTCAGCTATATAAATGCTGGAAAGTCATAATGCTTGAATCAAGACGTTATTTATTGACTAAAATGACAATTTTATAGAGCAAGCTTTTACACCTTACATAGGCAAGATGGATGGTTTAATTTTTGCTGAATATATCTCTATATGCCACTATACCGAAATTAATCTATACTTTTTATTGGTAGAAATAGAGTGTTAAGTCTGATGGATATTTCAACTACAGAAAAAAGAAACAAATTCATTGAAAGTCTATCCAAGGACTTATGGATTGAATGGGTTCTATTAACTGCGGATATTAAAGCTTTTTATGCTAAAACACCTCCTCAATTAGATGCAGATGGAGATACCTTTTTTATTCTCAGTCTGTTAAAGACCGATGAAAAAGACTTAACAATTGATATTTTTAGGGAAGTATTTAAAAAGCATATTGAACAGGGGAAAGGAAAATTAAGAAAATTACGCCCATTTCCTGAAAACTATAGCCCACAAAATAAGTGCTTAACAAAAAGTGAAGATGCTGAGCTATCTTTTTATTTCGCTGTAAAAGCTTGTATTTCTGAATTTAAAAATGATGCGAATAAGAATTTTTTTGGATTGTCTAGAGCTATATTTCTGCATGGATATGCGGTTGGCTTAAGCAAAACAAAATCATTATCTATAATTTCCTATAATGAAATGGCTGATACTCATGATTTAGGAGGACAAGCAGTAGCAAATAAAGCAGAGTTAGCCAAACAACAGGTAGTGGCTTTATGGATCAATAGATTTGATAATCCAAGCTTAAAACCTAAACATAAAAAATTTAAAGCACAATTGGCACAATGGATAATTGAAAATCCTCAAATTATTACTGATCAAAAAGGAAATACCCTTACTAAAAATAATGGTGAGGCATGGTATACCGATAAAAACACTATTAGCGGTATTTTAGTTGGGTATTAAAAACCTGAATGGCTAGCCTTTCACTGGACATTCTAGTCCATCACATGCTAAGCAAGCTCGTCTGTTTTCTCTATTAAAAATCAATAACAAAATACCCTCATAAACCGATATGAGGGCTTATAAATGCAAATTCATGCTTTACCTACTCAAGCAACACCGCTACGAGTATCTCAAAAAACCACTTGTCAAATGTTAGACCTCACAGCAGAGGGACTACGCAAACTGATAGCCAAAGACCCAACATTCCCCAAACCCTACAAAGCTGGGCAGACACGCCAAGCTCCTGTTTATTTCGATTATGCGGAATTGGTGCAATGGCATAACAACCTGAAGCAAGCCAATGCAGCGCAACCGGTTTAATAAGGGAAATTGGTCATGACTAAACTTATAAAAATGGCACTGGCAGAAAAATATGGCATTACTGAATATTACCGTATGAATGACCTGGCCACTATTCCATATCGTCCCCCACGTATTCACCAATATAAATCAGGCATCAACAAAGGCAAAACCCGTGTGATCGGAGAGCGTAAAGCGAGTAAAGGCTTAATAGGTGTATCTGAGAAAACATTATGGGAATGGGTGCGTAAAGGTGAATTTCCCCAACCGATAAAACTAAGCCCAACCATTACCGTATGGCGTGCAACAGATATAGCCGAATGGATGCAATCCAAAGAAATGGAGAATAAACAATGACTAATTCTTTTCCAACGGATTCCGTTTCTGATTTACAGCAACAAATACAGCCAATCTATTGTCCTCATAAATTTTCATGGTTGACGCTTATTTGTTATCACCACCATGATGAAAATGATCATAGACGACCATTATTAAGTTTAGATGGTGATATGTTGTTTATCAAAGATGTACTTTCGACAGACCAATTTATTGATTTAAATCCATTAATGGATAGCTATGCTAAAAATTATGATGTTGTATTTATTTCATTTAATGCACGTATGTTGAAATATATTTCACTCATGGCACAAATTAAACCACTGGGTATAAAAATTCTTTGTGCGAATAAAGATACATCCATAGAAATGCCTCATTTAACAGTTGATGGGCATGACATGGAGTTTTATTTCCAAGAAATAACACCTGAGTGCTTTAACTTTGATGATGCTATTACATGGTTCAAGGGCAAACATGCTACAGCAAGTGTTATTGAGTTTAGTGCATTAGCAATTCGTCAACTGATTGCACTTGGCCAGCATACTAAGGAGGGTTTACGTGAAAACAATCCTTTCTAAGCTCAATGCCCTTGCAAACCAAGTCAAAGATTTATATCCTAAATATGTTCAATGCAAAATCATTGAATTAGCTTTGACAGGCTATAAAGTAAATGGCGTACAAACCGCTTCAAGTGGTTTTTTTGTGCGTAATATCTCTATGTGTTCGCATTTTATGGCGAAGCTGGAGAGGGACACTTTCGAGTGTGCTGGTCACCATTTACACCAGTCTGTCAACCCTTTTCAGTTTTGCCACCATTATTTGACAGTAATCGGCAAAACTTCATTTAAAGTAAATGGAGTGCATAATCATGCCTAATCAAAACAACATTCGTGCAACAGTCACTACCCACCGCAGCAATAACACCGCTTCATTTTTCATATCTCCAGACGATGCTACTCCCCAGGATTGCAGAAATGTATCCATACAGCTTGTAGGCCAAGCATTTGCCATTTTACAAGGTATTGATCGAAATGATTTGGATGGCTTTGCGGGAAAGCAGGTCGAAGCTGTACAGGATATTTTAGTTAGAGCGACTGAGGCACTGGAGTTATTGGATATTCAGAAAGCTGTAACTATGGCAAATGTTGGGGCTTGAATATGAGAGATTTAAAGCCTAATACATTGACTTTACTAATGTTTCGTTATCAATCGCCATATGTTCCCCTTGAGCGTGTAATTGAAGATTTTTTTACACATTTAAGTCTTGAAGTCGCAAAAAGACGGGCGCTAAAGCAAGATTTACCCTTTCCTGTATTTCGTGCTGAAAAGTCGGCTAAAGCACCTTATTTGGTCCGCATAGAAGAACTTGCATTGTATTTAGATAAGCAAGCCGAAATAGCTAATCAAGACTTCAAAAACATGAATGGATAATAAGATATGAACACTTGTGTTGAACTCCCAAAAAATGAAAATGTAGCCAGTAAAGTTTTGATGGATATGTATAAGGTTAATCAAGACTATATCCAGCGTTTAAACGAAATTGGAAATTTACATAAAGTAGTTTGCCGACTGATCCACAATGACAAAAATATCACAGGCCTATATAGCCTAATTCAAGCCAATCTGCATGCCGTCAATAAATGGCTTGACGATTTAGAGCAATGGCAAGGAATGATTGACCAAGCCGAATTAAAGGGCAGTTTGGATAGTCTGGCATGCAGTATTTATGACGATTACGTATTTTATGAGGTAGATGCACAGCATTTTGAAAATATTGCTGTAATCGCAATTCAGGAAGCGGAAAAGATAAAGTCGATATTAGAACATAGTTGTAGCTATGAAATGGTTAAGCAGCTCATTGCGACCATTAAACGCCAAGCAAGCCAATTCAAAGCCGATTTATGTGCAGAAACGGACAGTTTACCCGAGCTGTACCCAAGCGTATTAAAAGGAGCGTAGCAGAATGAAGAAAGCGCACCCTACGCTAGGGAAATACCGAAACACCAATACCGATAAGCCAAAGAAATTTGGCTTAAATCGGTCATTACTCCCTGATCCTATCGAATATTTAACCGCTAGAGGCTACGCCATCAAAGGTCGTGGCGAATGGCGAGAAATGATTTGTCCTTTCCATGATGACAGTACCCCAAGCCTACGCATTAACAGCCGTAAAGGTTGCTTTAAATGTATGGCTTGCGAAGCCAAAGGCGGTGATCTGATTGCATTTCACCAGTTGCTAACAGGTAAGTCTTTTATCGAAGCATGCAAAGACCTGGGCGCATGGGAGAATGACAAATGACCGAATTTTTAGATTATCAGGAAGTCCAGGAACAAGCTTTTCTCCATGCTCAAAAGCTGGCAGAACGTGAGGTTAAAAACGGTTATCAGTTTGAGTATTTATTTAGCTATACCAATGGCCACGGTATGCCGGTTTATTGGAAAGTGAGAGCCAAAAATCACCATACAGGTGATAAATGGATACGTGTATTTTCCAGTGGCGAACGTGGCTTTAAATTTGGTGACCCTATTTTCACAGAGATGTACCCAGTTGGGCAGGGTAAAAAGCCGTTATACGCCCTAGAGCATGTACTAGGTGTTATTGAAAAACAGCCCATTTATATTGTAGAGGGTGAGCAAAAAGCCGACTTTATTAATTCATTGGGCCTAACTGCTACAACATGCGGAGGCAGTGGGAACACGGATAAAACAGACCTGAAACCCTTGGCTGGAAATTCAATTGTAATTTGGCCAGATAATGATAAAGCTGGGACCAAGTTTTTTAACGAAATTGCCCAGCAGCTTGATGGTTTAGGTTGTGATATTCGATATATCGTTTTGGATGGGCTGAATTTGCCTGAAAAAGGCGATGTAATGGATTGGGTTGATCTACGTAAGCAACAAGGATTAGCCACAACAGCAAGCGATATTACAGCCTTAATCACAGCACAGTATGAGCCACCATCACCAAGCGACAATTTACCTGATGGTATGCTTGCGGAACCAATGGAATGGGAAAACGGTAGTTTTGAAATCCATGATAAAGGCGTGTTCTACATTGAAAAGCTAAAAAATGGTGAATATCGGGAACGCTTTATCTCCAGTCCAATTTTAGTGACGGCTAAAACTAGGGATAACACCAGTAACAACTGGGGGCGTTTATTGCAGTGGCAAGACGATGCTTTCATTCATCATACCTGGGCTGTACCGAATGAGCTATTTCAAGGTGATGGAACAGAATCACGAAAAGCCCTATCCAATCAGGGTGTGATTATTACACCTGACCGCAGAGGCAGAGAGCTTTTTCAAATCTATTTAATGAGCTATCCAGTCGATAAATTCGCTTTATGTGTGGATAGTGTCGGTTGGCATGGTCATCGTTATGTATTGCCGACTGAAACCTATAGCAATCCAGCCACGAAACATGATGAAGTCATTGTTTATCAGCGTACCGATGGCCTAGATAACCGTTTTCAATTCAAAGGTGATCTTGAGGCCTGGAAAAGCGGGGTAAGTTTATTACTAGAAAGTCATTCTAAACTTGTATTTAGCGTGGCATGTGCATTTGCTGGGCAATTACTTGAGCCATTGAATCAACAAGGCGGTGGTTTTCATATCAATGGCACATCATCAAAAGGCAAAAGTACCGCTATTTATCTTGCCTGTAGCGTCTGGGGACATCCTAAAGAGTATTACCGTACTTGGCGATCTACAGGAAATGCCTTAGAGCAAACAGCCTTTATGCATAATGATGGTTTTTTGGTATTGGATGAAATTGGTGAAGCAAGTGCCAAAGATATAGGACAAACAGTGTACATGCTTGCCAATGGTCAAGGTAAGGCGCGTATGGCACGTACAGCGATAGCCAAAGCACCACAGCAATGGCGTGTTTTGTTCTTATCCAGTGGCGAAAAGACCTTTAAAGAGATTCTAAACGAGATCGGGCAAACGGCTAAACTCGGACAAGAAATCCGATTACCTGAAATTAGTTTAGATACTTGTGAATATGGTGTATTTGACCTTGTGGACTTTGCCCCTGATGCTTCCCAACAAGCCAATATGCTGTATGAAAATTCAGTTAATGCGTATGGTGTGGCTGGTAAGGCTTGGCTTGAATATTTGACTCATGATAAAGGTCAATTGACTGAAACCGCTTTAAAAATGTATCAGCAATATAAATCAAAACTGACTCCCGATAATGCACAAGGGCATATTGCCCGGGTAGCTTCGCGTTTTGCTGTGGTTGCTGTGGCGGGTGAGCTGGCAACACAGGCCAACATCACTGGCTGGAAGAAGGGCAGAGCTTTAGAGGCAGTAACAAGTGTATTTAAAACTTGGCTTAATAGCTTTGAGATGGTCGGGGACTTTGAGGATCGGCAGATACTCCAGCAGGTCCGGGCATTTTTTGAGGCGAACGGAAACAGCCGTTTCGATACCTTGATCGAAGGTAATAAGCGTGCAAGCTATGGCAGTATGGACCATGCAGACGATACAAGCGCCGATACAAAGAGCTTTAGAGAAAAGACTATTTATAGGGTGGGTTATAAAGTTGTAAATACCCAACAGCGTGAAACCCTACGGTATTTGTTCTTTAAAGAGCAGTTTAAACAAGAACTTTGCACAGGTTTTGACCCTAAAAAAGTTGCTAAAGTGCTTAAAAAACATGGCTGGTTAGATTGTGCCAATGGCAAAACAACCAAACAGGAACGCACTCCAGAAAGTAAAAATCCAGTTTGGTTATATGTATTCAATACCTCAATGTTTAGCTATGACATTGAGAAAGCCACCAATCCATATACGGATGACCTAAACACAGGCACAACCATAGATATTTAACTCAATTATAGGCTGTACGTGCATTAACGCCGTACAGTCTTTTTATTGGTGATCTTAATAATGAATATTGCACAGTTAATTAGCCAAGTTTTACAGCACTATGGCGCAAGTCTTGAGTTGATCAATAATCAATTTTTACGTTTACATCATTCTGGTGATATGCCCCAGCAATGCACAGACCTTGTACGTAAATATAAATCACAGCTAATACACCGTTTACGGCTTCAATCATGTTACGAGCTATTGGAGTATATCCAGCAAGAAGGTGTAGAAATAGAGCTAATAGATAGCCAAACCTTGCGTTTGCATCATACCGAATGCATCACAGACATGGAAATACAGAAAGTTAAGCAGTCTAAAGCGGACATTATTAAAATACTAAGTAATTTGACGGTATCAAATACTGAAGGATTGGACCTAGATATACAGCAAGAAGTAATACAGACCTATTTTGATCGGCTGGAGCGACACCGTAGCAACTTGCGTAAAATTAATAATCCTGTAGAAAATGCCCTGGTGAAACCGGAGCATGTACGGCAAGATCTAATACAGAAATTCCTAGTAAATCAAGAGCAAGCCCAGCATCTGATTAATGCTTTAATTGAGCAGAATGTATTCTATTACGACAACAATTTTAGATTCTATTTATTCCCTAATTTCACGCACCCAGCAATGACCGCTTTTCAGCACCACAATAGCTTTGCCTAAGCTGATTAAACCAACTTTATGTTGAATTTGTGCCGTAGGGTGGCAAGGGCGAGGTTACTTATTCCGAAATTTTGGCACTGTTTTGTAATGTAGTTTATAAACCCAGTTATGCCAGGCATGAGAACACATCAAATTTATTCAGAATCATAAAAAACATAAATAATTTAGCCCTAATCCTTTCAAAGTTTATTTACTTTTATAAAAATCAGAAATTTTTTTATACGTGAGGAAGGAGGGCGGTGTCCGCTTAAGGCGAGTTGAGATATTTTCATGCCCCCCATGCCTTAAAATGTACCCCATGTAACACGATTCAAAGGCTCAGGATGTTACAGATAAATCTATATAAAACAGTCTTGTAACCTGTGTAACACTTGTAACATCTTAAAAATGATAGATATGTGTAGCAGAGTAGATATAACTATAATTAATTGAATAAAAACTAAATAAGATATTGATATATAAGTAATTTTATAAATATAAGTAAGTTTGTATATGTATATATATTCATCATTATTCATATTGATAAATTAAAAAGACTATATAAAACAGTCTTGTAACCTGTGTAACACTTGTAACATACTTAAAATATGATATTTAAACTATTGGCAAAACCTACCATATTTTTAATATTTCACTCTTTTTGCACCAATATGAACCCATAAATAATACCCCCCTCCCTTCGAATTTTGACCAAGAGAAAATTTCATGGGGGGACGGTCTTTAAATGAGTATACCTTTTAGACTTTTGACCCCATATCCCTCTTGCAAGGTGATTAAGTCAGATCATGCAGGTGGTCAGGTAACTGCATCACAGTCAAAAATTTCGGAAAGGTATTTCCCCTTGCCAAAGGGAACACCACGGCAAAACCATTAATGTGGTTTTAAGAATGAACAAAGGCAGTTACACGGTGCATCAATTGAGGTGTGATACTTGATATGAACCTATCATTGCACTATACCCAAAAGATAATTTGATAATTTTATTTAGCAAACTATCATTTAAGTTGTTTACTTAGTTAAATGATAGTTTTATCATAGATCATATTAAATGATAGCTATATGATAAAGGCTAATGATATGACAATTCGTATTTATGTGAGAGCCAGCACCAAAGATCAAGATGCAGAACGAGCATTGAGCGATCTAGTTTTATTCAGCCAAAGCTATGGCGATCAATACAGCACATACATAGAAAACTATTCAGGTACGAAGCTAGAACGCCCAGCATTAAACCAATTACTTACAGAGGCAAATAAGGGCGACATTCTTTTAGTTGAAAGTGTGGATAGACTTAGCCGACTATCACAGGATGATTTTGCAATTCTAAAAGATAAGATCAAGGCTAAAGGCTTGCGTTTAATCGTTGCTGATCTACCGACTACACATACAACTAATGAAGGTATGACAGGTGAGATATTGAATGTCATCAATGCAATGCTCATTGATCTATTGGCAACAATGGCGAAGCTAGACAATGACAAACGCAAGGAAAGAATCAAGCAGGGCTTGGCACGTTCGGGATATGTGCCTACTGGAAAGAAAGCCAATACAGCTAAACATGAGCGCATTAAACAATTATTGAGCAAAGGTGACATGACTAAAGAAGAAATTGCAAAGGCTGTAAGTGTAGGAATTGCAACAGTTTACCGAGTAGCTAAGGAATAAATAATAAGGATACGATTAAGGATATAATTTTACTTATATAAATATAATTTATTTATATCAGTATCTTATTGATATAACCGAGTCCGACCCTCGGGACCAAGATTCAAAGACCCCAAGCTGGTATTAAAGGCTTGGGGTTTTTTAATGCCGAAACATTTTTAATTTAAAATTTTATTCCGACAATAAATATAAAAGAGTATTGAGTGTTAGATTTAATTATAAAAGTATGACAAATTCTTTTAACGATCTTGCAGCTCTTTGTTCGGTTAGATAAAGCAAAAAGATTTACTTATAGATTGAAATTCTATTGAGAGCAGTGAGCAGCGATAACTGATTATATCGACAATTATTATGAATAAGACAAAGAGAAGATTGTAAAGGATTGTGCTGCTCAGGCTTTAGTGTGTTCTGAAAAGGTAAGCCATCTTGAAGTTAATTAGTTCATTAAAGAATACCCATAAAGTCTTTTTACTATGATCAGATGCGATAATAGAAATATATGATGATTTAAACATTCAACATGTAGCTAAAAATAAATCTTCGATTCATAATTCAATACGTTTAAATTTAATGAAATTTCACGTTTTGTTGCGAATTGATCTAATCAAGAATTGCCTTTTATGTTAAAGTTTGTTAATAGTAGTGATAGTTTTCACATTTTTTCTTATTAAAACGTAAATAACCGAATAACGATAATATCCGAGAGGCAAGCATGGCTATTCAATTACTAGAATTACAGCAAGCCGACAAGTTAAGTGCTTGTAAAATTTCTCTTTCTTTGGGTCTCACTTCAGAGCAAAATTTGCTTGAACAGTTCTTACAATTCAATAAAACATTAATGCAAGTCGGTAAAGCTTTACTTATTTTTCATCAAGAGCCTTATTTTTGGCATCACTGTTCAGAAAAGTTGACTGCAATTGACGCTATAAAAGTCACGAAAAGTTTGAATACTCTATTTGTAAATAATGATTTTATTGATGAAGCTCATCCACATTATTCAAATTTACTTTCGTTTGTACATGCGTTGAAATCTAAAGCACAATCCCTTGTCGCTGTTCATCTGAGGCATCCAGATCAGACCTCTTTAGGTTATCTAATTTTGTTTGATGAAGCTGTCCGAGATTTTAGTGCAGTTCAAAAACAACTTTTACAAGACCATTGTAAAAGCTTTATGCAAAAACTTGAATTGAAACTCAATCACGATGAACTCAAAGAATTATACGAACAAGAGTCCGCATTAAATTTTAGCAAGACAAAATTCTTTTCTATTATTTCCCATGATTTACGCGCTCCCTTCCATGGTTTATTGGGTTTTTCAGAGATTTTGGCTAAAGAGCGCGATACATTGGATGAATCTAGTATCCAAAACATCGCTGACTATCTCTATGAGACGTTACAGTCGACTTACAACCTGTTGGAAAGTTTGTTGAATTGGGCAATGGCTGAAGGTGGGCGTTTTGTATATCACCCAATAAATTTTAAATTAAGACAAATTACCGATATCGTGACAGATATTTTAAAAACCTTAGCGTTGAAGAAAAATATCCAATTGATCAATGAAGTAGATGAGAGTCTTAAAATCTATGCAGATATGAATATGGTGACTTCTTTGATCCAAAACCTTGTTTCAAATGCATTGAAATTTACGGATACGGATGGCGCAGGAAAAGTTTATATTCAAGCCCAACCTCAGGGCGAATTCGTGGAAATACGAGTGAAAGATTCTGGTTTGGGAATGACAGAAGAACAGATACAGAATTTATTTCAACCACGTATGACGGTGAGTTTAAAGGGCACAGCTGGTGAAAAAGGTGCGGGTTTAGGGCTTTCTTTGTGTAAGCGTTTTGTTGAGCTGAACCATGGTGAAATCAGTGTGACATCTCAAGAAGGTGAGGGCACCGTCTTTAAAGTTCGCTTACCTGCTGAACGCCAAAATGCTGAATTATCTACCGAACAACATAAATCGAAAGCGAAATTAGTCTAAAGTGATTTTAAAGATAACGATGTAACTGATATAACTACTAGAGATGACCTGACATCAGTTGAGCTTTTTTATATGAATGCGGAACAGCTACATAAAACCTTAGTTGCAAGCCAATATGCAGAACAAGTTTTAAATTTATACCAATCAGAATTAGAACAAGCCTATAGCAAAGATCAATTTTCAACCTCTTTATCTACCGAAACGATTCACCAAACCGTCCAAGAAACGGTTGCAGTTCAGACTGATGAGCAAGCATGGATGAAGGCATTGCGTATTTTGCGTGCTAAATTAATGTTTCGTTGGATTTGGCAAGATGCAAACCAATTAACCGATGTAGTGACACTGACTCGAGAGCTTTCTGATTTTGCTGATGCTTGTATCTGCGTTGCGAAAGATTTTGCGCGAAAGCCATTGATTGCTAAACACGGTGAGCCAATCGGTTATTCAGGTCAGGTTCAGGATTTGATTGTCATTGGAATGGGGAAACTTGGTGCAAAAGAGCTGAATTTATCCAGTGATATTGATCTGATTTTTGCTTTTGATGAGCAAGGTGAGACTAATGGTCGTAAATGTATTGATGTTCAGCAATTCTGTATTTTGTGGGGACAGAAGTTAATTTATCTGTTGGACCATATCACTGCGGATGGTTTTGTCTTCCGTGTGGATATGCGTTTACGTCCGTGGGGTGACGGTTCAGCTTTAGCGATCAGTCATACAGGTTTGGAAAAATATCTGAGCCAGCATGGGCGTGAATGGGAACGTTATGCATGGATTAAAGCCCGTGTGATTACAGGTGGAAAAGAAGGCGAAGATTTGATGGATATGGCTCGTCCATTCGTCTTCCGGCGTTATGTTGATTATTCTGCATTCGCTGCGATGCGTGAAATGAAAGCCATGATTGAGCGAGAGGTTCTACGCCGTAATATCGAAGATGATATTAAATTAGGCGCTGGCGGAATACGTGAGATCGAGTTTATCGTGCAAGTTTTTCAGTTGATCTATGGTGGTTCCCGACGTGAGCTGCAAGATCGACAATGTTTAGTTAACTTGCATCATTTGGGTGATGCTGAATTATTAGATCAGCAAGCTGTTTTTGATCTTGAAGATGCTTATTTGTTTTTAAGACGAGTTGAACATGCAATTCAGGCATTAAATGATCAACAAACTCAATCTCTACCGTCTGAACCTGAATTGCGCCAACGTATGATAGATACCTTGGGTTTTAGTGATTGGAATTCTTTCTTAAATGTTCTGAATCAAAAAAGAGATAAAGTCAAAGTTCAGTTTAAACAACTCATTCAAGAGAAAGAGTTCTCTGCTCCCATAGATGATTCTGTAGAACTAGAACAACGTCTGAATGCAGTTCTGGATGATGATGCTAAAAACTTGATCCAAAATTTTTGGCATGGGCAAGCACTACGTAAAATTCCTGCGAGTGCTTTAGAACGGCTTAAGAAATTTTGGCCTCATCTAGTCGAAGCCATTTTACAATCAGATCAACCTCAAATGGCTTTATTACGATTAATGCCCTTGGTTGAGTCTGTATTACGACGAACTGTCTATTTAGTCATGTTGATGGAAAGTCGTGGTGCTTTGCAGCGTTTAGTAAAAATGGCGACAGTAAGCCCGTGGATCTGTGAAGAGTTAACACAATACCCCGTCTTGTTGGATGAGTTCCTTTCAATGGACTTTGGGTTGCCTCAACGCAAAGATTTAGAAGATTCCTTACGCCAACAATTAATGCGCATTGAAATTGATCAGGTTGAAGATCAAATGCGAGTATTGAGGTTGTTTAAAAAGAGCAACGTACTCGCTGTAGCTGCCAGTGATGTTTTGGCTGAAAGTCATTTAATGAAAGTCTCAGATGCATTAACAGATATTGCTGAAGTATGTGTCCAAGCGACTTTAAATTTAGCTTATCAAGCGATTGCGCAACGTCATGGTTACCCTGTCAACAGTCAGGGTCAACGATGTAGTTTGGATGCGCAAGCTTTTGCCGTCATTGGTTATGGCAAGCTAGGTGGTATCGAGTTAGGCTATGGTTCTGATTTGGATTTAGTATTTATTCATGACTTTCAAGAGCAAACAGAGACTGACGGACGTAAAGGGATCAGTGGTGCAGAGTTTGCGATCCGTGTTGCTCAGAAATTTATGTCCTTGATGACTACTCAAACACTTGATGGTCGGGTCTATGAAATTGATACCCGATTAAGACCGTCTGGTGAAGCAGGGATGTTGGTGACGAGTCTGAAAGCTTATGAGCAGTATCAACAAAAAAGTGCTTGGCTTTGGGAACATCAAGCGCTCGTTCGTGCACGTTCAATTGCAGGTGAGAAAAGTTTATGTGAGCAATTTGAACGGGTACGCTGTCAAATCTTAACTCAGGTTCGTGATGAAAATCAGGTACGTCAAGAAGTGTTAAAAATGCGTCAGAAAATGAAAGATCATTTGGGTTCATCTTCTGAGCAAAAAAAACATGGGATTTTTCATTTAAAACAGGACTCAGGTGGTATCGTTGACATCGAATTTATGGCACAGTATGCAGTGCTTGCATGGAGTGGGACGAATACAGATCTCGCCCATTTTTCCGATAATGTAAGAATTCTAGAAGATGCTGCTAAAGCAGGCTGCTTATCCAGTGAAGATGCCACAGCATTAATACACGCTTATCTCCGTGAACGAGCTGAGAGCCACCGTTTAGCACTTGCAAATCAATCTATGCAAGTTAATGCTGCGGATTGGCACGATACCCGCGAGATCGTTTGCAAGTTATGGCAAAGGTTAATTGATCCAAGTGCAATAGCATTGGAAAGTGAATGATTGTGTAAAAAAATGGAGTATGTGCGATGAGTTTGGCTGATCGTGATGGTTTTATTTGGCAAGATGGAAAATTAGTGGATTGGCGTGATGCAAAAATTCATGTCTTAACTCACACACTACACTACAGTATGGGCGTCTTTGAAGGTGTCCGCGCCTATGAAACCCCAAATGGTACAGCAATCTTCCGTTTGCAAGATCACACTAAGCGCTTATTAAATTCAGCAAAAATTTATCAAATGAATGTTCCATTTGATCAAGCGACATTAGAACAAGCACAAATTGACGTTGTTCGTGAAAATAAATTAGCGTCTTGCTACCTTCGTCCATTAATTTGGATTGGCTCTGAGAAACTTGGTATTGCTGCAACAGATAACACGATTCATGCTGCTGTAGCTGCATGGGGTTGGGGCGCATATCTTGGTGAAGAAGCGATGGCACGTGGTATTCGTGTAAAAACTTCTTCATTCACTCACCATCATCCAAACGTGACGATGTGTAAAGCGAAAGCATGTGGTAACTACACAGTTTCTATCTTGGCACACCAAGAAGTCGCACGTTCAGGTTATGACGAAGCAATGTTGCTTGACCCTCAAGGTTTCGTCTGCCAAGGCGCTGGTGAGAATGTATTCTTGATCAAAGATGGTGTATTACATACACCTGATTTGGCTGGTGGTGCATTAGAAGGAATTACACGTCAAACGGTGATCACGATTGCTAAAGATTTAGGTTATGAAGTGATCGAACGCCGTATCACACGTGATGAATTCTATATCGCTGATGAAGCATTCTTCACAGGTACAGCTGCTGAAGTAACACCAATCCGTGAGTATGATGACCGTCAAATTGGTTGTGGTTCACGTGGTCCGATTACTACAGAAATTCAAAAGACTTTCTTTGATGCCGTCCAAGGTCGTAATGATAAATATGCAGATTGGTTAACTTACGTTAAATAAGTAAAACTCTGCGAAGAAAGCGAAGCATGAGCTTCGCTTTTTTATTGAAACAATGTCAATAGATTGCAATTAAATCATCATTAATCTTTCATCTAACTTCTTTAGCTTGGTCACTAAGATCAAGAATAAAATCAGAGAACGAATGAAGATTACTGTAGTGGGTGCTGGCTATGTGGGTTTATCAAATGCCTTATTGTTTGCTAAGCAGCATGATGTGGTTTTACTAGATATTGATAAAAGTCGTGTAAAGTTATTAAATCAAAAAGTTTCACCGATTAGTGATACTTGTATACAACACTATTTAACTGAGTCGCATCTTGAGGCAACGACTGAAAAAGAGCGTGCCTATCAGGATGCTAAGCTGATTATTATTGCAACCCCAACAAACTATAATCCTGAAACCAACTATTTTGATACTTCTAGTATTGAATCTGTCATCGATGATATTCAAAAAATAAACCCAAAAGCGCTGATGATTATTAAATCTACAGTGCCTGTGGGCTATACCAAAGAAATTTCGAATAAGCTGAAACTTAAGAACTTAATATTTGCTCCAGAGTTCTTGAGAGAGGGGCAGGCCTTACAAGATAATCTCTACCCATCTAGAATTATCGTAGGTGAAAGATCTAAACGCGCAGAAAAGATTGCGAAATTGTATTTAAAAGCCACGGTCAGAAAGGATGCAGTTTTACTCTGTGTTGACTCAACTGAAGCTGAGGCCATTAAACTATTTTCAAATACATATTTGGCAATGCGAGTAGCATTTTTTAATGAGTTGGATACGTATTGTATAAAAAACAAACTAAGTGCTTTGGATATTATTAAGGGTGTGGGTTTGGATCAACGCATCGGTGATCACTACAATAATCCTTCTTTTGGTTATGGAGGTTATTGCTTGCCTAAAGATACCAAACAGCTTTTAGCTAATTATGATGATACTCCTCAAGAGCTGATTTCAGCGATCATTCGCTCTAACCAAACTCGCAAACAGGCGATCATTGAAGATATTAAGAGTCATAATGTTTCATGTGTGGGGATATTTCGCCTAACGATGAAAGCCGATTCAGATAATTTTAGAGAATCTGCTGTTCATGATGTATTACAAGGACTTGCTCAAGAGGGTATAAAGATTGTGATTTATGAGCCTACTTTGGATGTTAAAGAGTATTTGGGGCATCCAGTGATGTGTAGTTTACAAAAATTTAAATCGGCTTCTGATCTGATTATTGTCAATCGTATGGTGCCGATGTTCAGTGATGTCATGGAAAAAATCTACACTCGAGATTTATTTGGTATCAATTGATAAGGTGAAAAAAACATAAATGGCTTGAAGGGTTTGACGAATTAATAATAAAAAAAGTTACAAGGTCTATGCTAAGATAGCTCAACATTCAGTGCATATTGTTTTGACGATTTGGGATTATTTTCCGCGCATTTAAAATAATATCTAAGGCATTTAAGGTTAGCAGATGGCAGACATTCAACAAGATTCGGCAGCTCATGAAGACAATATTATTTTGTGCATGAAATGGGGAACCAAGTACGGTGCCGAGTATGTCAATCGTTTATATAATATGGTGCAACGCCATCTTACTTTACCTTTTAAAATGGTGTGCTTAACGGATCGTACAGAAGGTATTGATCCGAATGTACAATGCTTCCCGATTCCTCCATTAGATTTGCCTGCAGGAAGTCCAGAGCGTGGGTGGAATAAACTCTCAACTTTTGAACCTGATCTGTATGGTTTAAAAGGCAATGCACTGTTTTTAGATCTCGATGTTGTCATCGTAGATAATATAGATTGCTTCTTCCAAGAACCAGGTGAGTTTCTGATTATTCATGACTGGAAGCGACCTTGGCGCATTACGGGGAATAGTTCGGTTTATCGTTTTAAGTTAGGAGCTTTTCCTGATATTTTGCCGTATTTTCGTGAAAATTTTGATGAAATCCGTCAGAAATTCCGTAATGAGCAAGCCTATCTATCTTGGTTTGTTCACAAAGAAGGAAAATTGAGTTATTGGAATGATCAGTGGTGTAAAAGCTATAAATATCATTGTCTAAGAAAAATACCATTTGCTTATTTCCAAGCACCAGTAAAACCAGAAGGCGTTAAGATTATTATTTTCCACGGTGAAATTAATCCACCTGATGCAATCAATGGTGGTGGTGGTAAATGGTATCGTTATGTATTGCCATCAGATTGGATCAAGGATGCTTGGCAGTAAATCTGTATTTATGGAAGGTTTTGATTTATGAATCAAGGTTTGCATCCGCTTGATATCGTCATCGCATGGGTTGATGGGAATGATATCTCTCTGAAAAATAAACGCCGTCAATTTATGAATCAAAACGAACCATCAAATGCTTTGGATGACACTCGTTTTGCAAGTAACGATGAAATCTATTTTTGCATCGCCTCAATTCTTAAGTATGTTCCATATGCAGGCACGATTTATGTCGTGACGGATCAGCAAACACCTTTGTGGTTAGACCAATTTTCCCAGCAAGGTTTATGTCCTGCTGAAAAAATAAAAATCGTTGATCATCAAGAATTATTCCGTGGTTATGAGTTTGCTTTACCAACATTCAATTCATTAAGTATTGAAAGTATGTTGTGGAATATTAAAGGGATTTCAAATCATTTTATTTATCTGAATGATGATTTCTTTTTCAATCAACAGTCTGATTTAAGTGATTTTCTTATTGATGGTCAGATGGTGATATATGGACATTGGCAAGCAACACTCATCAAGAAAATGAAATATATTTTCCGAAAATTCTTACAGCAGAATTTTGGAATGGTAGCTGAAGCGAAATATTCAACGGCTCAAATGTTGAGTGCAGATCGTGTGGGAATGACCAGATATTACGAAATTCATCATCGCCCTCATATTCTCAGTCGTGATTTGCTCAGTACTTTCTTTAAGAATAATAAAGAGCTTTTAGACCAGCAAATTCAGTTCAAATTTAGGAACATTGATCAATTGTTACCAATGGGATTGTCTAATCATTTAGCAATTCAATCTGATCAAGCCGTTTTAAAAGATGATATTGATATTGCTTATTTAAAAGATGGTCGTGATTTGGAAAAATTTATATTAGCTTTATCTAATTCTGAGATTAAATTTGGCTGTATACAAAGTCTAGATCAATTGGAATCATTAGCAGAAGGACGCATCCGAGCCGCACTGATTCAAAAATTTACAGGGTTTTTACCCAGCCAAATTCAACCGACTACTGCGGTTTAAATGAAGGAAAGCAAATGAAAGTTGTGACTTATCTTATTAATTTAGACGGCAGTGATCAACGTTTAGCAAGTGCGACAGCTCAGCTCAATCAAGCGGGATGGGATTTTAGCCGATTCTCTGCTTATGATGGGCGAGGTAAAGCCTTATCTGAATTTGAAAACTACGATGATCTTGCTGCTCAGAAAATATTAGGGCGTAGTTTAATGAATTCTGAGTTGGGTTGTTATCTAAGTCACTACGGTTGTGCTGAAAAATTTCTAGAAACGGATGCCGATTATTTAGTTGTCTTAGAAGATGACATTGAAGTGTTGCCTAACTTTAAACAAAATCTTAATTCATTAATCAGCTATCTTGATCAGCATAAAGAACTCGAATGGTATGTGGTGAATCTTGCTGCAAAAAAGAAGAAATTGGCAAAAGACATTGTTCAGATTGATGGTTATACAATCTGGCATGCTTATTACTTTCCCATCCGTGGTGTAGGTTTAGTATGGTCAAGAGCAGGTGCTGAGGCATTTGTTGAGCTTGGTAAAACCATGCAAGTTCCTGTCGATATCTTTTTTCAAAGCTGGTTAAGTAAAAATGGCAAAGGATTGGGGGTGTGGCAGCCTTTTGTCCAACCTGCAGGGATTGATAGTGATATTCTAGGCACTGTGGCAACACAGGGTATTCAACGTAAAGCACTGGAAAATAGAAGTGCTTCACATGGGTTCAAAAAACAGAAAAGAATGTGGCGTGATCGTTTTTATGCGATTAGGCATCTTTATTTTTAATTAAAATTGTTTGGGTAAATCACTTTGGAACAAAGATGGGCTGAAGTAATATAAAGATATGGCTGAGTGACCTGTATGAAAATATTTAAAAAAATATTCTATCTCTTAAAGTTCTATACGATGTATTCGAACAAAAAGAGAGGGGTTAATGCAGCCATAGACAATGAAGCAGATTTGATTGTGCTTAATCCGACTATTACTGATGCGGCCATTCCAAAGAAAATCTGGATGTATTGGGAAGGTCCGCTGGCTGGATTTGTGAAAGAATGTGTGGAACAAGTTAAAAAGACCAATCCAGATTATGATGTTCATTTTCTCACACCAGATACAGTGAAAAGCTTTTGTGATATTGATTTTGGTCGCTTCCCCAAGGCAACACCACAACAAAAGGCCGATCTGCTCCGTTTTGAATTGATCTATCAATATGGTGGTATTTGGTTAGATGCCAGTACGATTGTATATGAGTCTTTAGACTGGATTCAGGATCTGGTTAAAAAGACCAAGACCAATAGTTTTGCTTATTATCGTGCCAAGAACACGACCATCAAAACTTCTCCTGTTTTAGAAAACTGGTTGTTGGCAAGTGCTGCAAAAAATCCATTTTTTAAGTACTGGTTTGATGAACTGGTTACGGCGATTGAATTAACGCCCAAAGCTTATCTGCAAAAACTCAAAGAAACCGAACCTGATTATCAGGACTTGATTCAGCACATTGGCCGGCTGGAATATCTGGTGGCGTATGTGGCTTGTCAGAAAGTGATGCGTAATCATTTACCAAGTATGTGCTTAATTAACTGCGATAAGAATGCGCTGTATTTTCAGGTCAAGCACCAATGGGTCAAAGAAAAAGTACTTATTGATATGGCAATTCACTATCCACCTGCTGAAATGCCAAAACTGATCAAGCTTGCAGGTAAGGAAAGAAAAACCCTGAGTCATTATTATGAAAAAGGGATGTATCTAGAAGGTTCATTACTCGATATCTAAAACAAGAGCTTTCAGGGTTTAAAGCAAGGTGCTCGGGTCAATCTTCTCAAATGCTTGTACAGCACTGCTTGGAGACAGGTTAAAAACTTTAATCTCTTTTTCTTTAAATAGCGTTGCCGCGACATCAAAGGCTTGAAATACGTCATCGACATGATGATTTAAGGTGGTCGGTTGCTGTCCGCCAATACTTTCATAAAAACGTGGTTGAGAAAAATTATTCATGTCTAAACCCGCGATATAAATTTCTTTATACCCCAGTGTATAGAGAATCTGAAGGGCTACATAAGCCACGGTAAAGTAGTCAAAAGTCCCTTTATAGATATCAAGTGAAAAACCCATGCCTTTGTGAATAAAGAAGTCAGTTTCATTTTGATCAAAGTGTCTAGCATGGTCTAAAAAGGTTTCGACTTGACCGTCAGTAATCGTTTCAATAGTTTTGATTTGGCAATGAAGATCTTCAATCCGAACATGTCTTAAAATCAGGTCTAGGCAACGAGGTGTGGTGTAAAACGTGCAATCGCTATTCAAGACTTTTTGAACTAGGTCGAAACGATTATTCACAAAGTTATGGTCAATAATGACATAACTGGAAAATGGAATTGAATCAAATGCGATAGCACCATTTACACCGATATAATCTTGATCGCTTTGATGCAGAATTTCAGGATTTAGTTGTTGAATCGAAGGGCCTGTTGCGACCAGCGTGCATTTTTTATGCGAAACTTGTGGGGGAATGAGATTATTAGAAACCAGTTTTTTCTTAAAATAAATTTTCTCAATACGATTCTGTGAGTCGCGTTCAACACTATAAAGTGGCCAATAGCGACGGTTGTGTTTTGCTACTTTAGGGAAGAAAAGTTTATAAATCAATTTATAAATACTTCTAGAAATACGACCTGAAAAGAAGTGAACCATTTAAAAACTCATTTATAAAATCATCAAGAGTAATGAAACTAGATAGCGGATTAGAGCTGATCTAGTTTCAATTATATTTTAGTCATCTAAAGAAAAACTTTTCTTTTTCAACTTGGTTTTTAGGTTGTGAAGGGAGCGTGCAAACCAATTTTTATCTTCTGGGCGTGTCACTTTATTGCCACGATAATGTATTTGGGATGCTTTAGAGAAATCACCAAATGGCTCAATACGATAGTTCTCTGGATGATAACCGGCGGCAATCGCCTCTTGATAATATTGATCAAATAGTTCCGTCAAATCCTCACGTGGATGCGGCATAATTTTACCATCAAACCAATGTTTCTGACCTGCAGCCTCTAGGCGTGGTAATGAATACTTGTGGCTAAACTGGGTACCCATATCTGAATAATGCAGGATTTTGATTTGATCAACAGCTAAATCTTCACCATCAATATTATTGTAGGAGTCTTGATAAGATTGAACTAATTTGGGTTTGTCTTTTAAAAGCCGCATCAGCTTTTTATGGCTTTCAGGATCAGCTTGAATCTCTTTTAATGGGGGAAGATATGCTTTGGCTTTCTCACAATCCCAAACACAAGTACAGAGTCTGGCTGAGTTCTTTCCGCCTTTGGCAATCACCATTGCATCATCTTTTTTAGGGTGCGCCCACAATTCTGCAATATCGCAGAGTACGACGACATCAGCATCCATATAAATGGCACGACCTTCAAAATTACATGATTCTGGAATTGCCCATCTAAAACCTGAAAAAGGGGTTGCCCAGTGTGCTGTATGCCAACCTTCACCAGTTTGCTGATTGGTATACCATGGACTATTCGGATCGTGACTAAGCTGCATCCATATAATTTCAACTGGATGATTGGTATGCTTGCGGACACTATAGTCCAGAACCATCATTTGTTCTAAGTCACAGTTGTTCGGATCGCAACCAACAAAAATTTTAATTGTGGAGTTAGACATTCCTAGCTTCCATTTTTTAAGGCTTTGCCTTCGATTATAACTAAAAAGCGCGGTTATTTTTGAAATATTTCTCTAATTTTTGATTGTGTTATAAAGTTTTTGTGTGAGCTAATGTAATGATAATAAATATATTTTATATGGGAGTTAAAGTGCTATTTAGATGTTGTCCCTATAGTTTATAGATTTTGATTTATAACGGCCATTTTGTTGTCATTCTATTTTTAAAGAGGAAAAAACTTTAAAATATTAAAAATAATTAATGATTTGAGCTGGATAGATATTTTATTTGAATAAAGGCGATGTTTATCAATGGTTTTTAATCTAACTTGATGGGGTTTTGATAAAAGTTTGAGCCTGTGTTTTTAGTTGCAAGATTATGTTTTGCTGTGTATGAATTGTAAAAGGGATATATTTAAAAAATGCAAATTAATCAATTGCTGTAAAAGCAGAAGTATTTGATTTAAATTAATATTGGTCTTTAGAAAAACACATCTAACTTACCATAACAAACTGATGCAAAGGCACGCTTGTTGCAAGTCATATTGAATGAATATGTCCTCAATTAATGTTCTATTTGAAGCGTAGATCACTCATTTCATTGGCTTATAAAGATCGTAAGCTTAGGTAATCGAAATAATGTACATCATTATGAAAAAAACAGTATCCTTATGGCCTGTAGGCATGTCGCCTAATTTTTATGAATTTTCCATCAGTATGAAAAAGTTTGTTATAAGCCTTTCAAGCGCTACAGAGCGCCGTAGTCATATTTCATCTCAATTTGAGGGGCAGGGAATAGCGTTTAATTTTTTTGATGCAGTGACCCCTGATATTGCAGCTCGTGATGCTCAGGTGATGAAATTAAGTATACATGAGAGTTATATTGCAAAAGGCGAGCTCGCATGTTTTATGAGTCATGTTCATCTATGGCAAAAAATCGTAGATGAAAATATTCCTCATATGGCAATTTTTGAAGATGACATTCATCTAGGGGAAAAAGCAGATCTTTTTTTGAATCATTCTGATTGGATTGAAAACGATTGGCATTTGGTCAAATTAGAGGCTTTTACACCCAAAGTGATCTTAGGCTCTAAATGTAAAGACTTTCCTGATGTTGGCAGAGCAATTTATAAATTACCTGGCAAAAACTTGGGTACAGCGGGTTATATTTTGTCTTTACAAGGGGCAAAATTTTTACTAAATGAAATTAAAAAAATTGATTACATTATTCCCTTAGATAATTTCATGTTTGAATATGTTGTTAAAAATCATGGGTTTGAAATGTATCAAATGCAACCTGCATTGTGTATTCAAGATACGATTCTTCATTACCGTTCAAGTAGCGTACAGCTTAGAAGTCAGTTAACGTCTGAACGAAAGAAAAGAATGAGAGCCAATAAAGTTGGTGGTTTGCAAAAAGCATTGGTTGAAATAGCTCGAATTGCAGCACAGTTAAAAATTATCTTTTTTGCGTGTCGAGTAACTTATAAGTGAGAAGTTTTGTTATTAGTCTAAAATCTGCAGTTGATCGTAGATTACATATACAGGAACAATTTGCTTGTAAGGATATCCCTTTTCAATTTTTTGATGCGATTGAACCGCAAGAGATTGATGAGCTTGCTCAAAAGTATTCAATTTCTATTCTTGACAGTGGTCTAAGTAAAGGCGAGTTAGGATGTCTATTTAGTCATGTATTGCTTTGGAAGAAAGCAATTGATGAACAGATGGACTATATTGCAGTGTTTGAAGATGATATCTATTTGGGTGAGCGTGCCAATGACTTTCTAGTGAATAGTCAATGGATTAAGGGTAGATGGGAAATTTTAAAACTCGAAAAAAATTCTAAATTTAATTATCTATCAATTAATAATAAAGTGACAGTAGAGCATGGTCGGGTAATCTCAAAATTATTAAATGCTAATTTTGGTACGGCCGGATATATTCTTTCCAATAAAGCAGCTAAAAGTTTATTTAACTATGTAAAAGCATTAGCGTCAGTTGATCATATTGACCAAATAATGTTTAAAAAATATTTACAGGATGGAGAATATTCTGTTTATCAAATGAACCCCGCTCTCTGTATTCAGGAATACTTGTTATATCCAGAAACTAAAAAGTTCAAATCGAGTTTATCGTGGCGAAATACAGAGAAAGTCAAAGAAAAAAATCTGCTGCAGAAGGTGAAGAGAGAGCTTATACGAGCATTCTTGCAACTTTATCGACTTCCATTCAAAGTTAAAATAAAATTTAAATAGTCTTAAATGTTTTATGCATTTGACTGATGAGGTACCAATGGAACTTCCAACGATTCATGCGCTGTGGATTGGCAAAACCTTAGGCCAGATTTCGAGTTGTTGCCTGAGATCATTTGTGATGCGTGGGCATAAGGTTTTGTTACATGCTTATGACACAATTACTGATGTACCAGAAGGTGTAGAGTGTGTTGATGCAAATCTAATTATTCCAGCAGACAAAATTTTTAAACATAATCAAACAGGAAGTTATGCACTTTTTTCTGATGTGTTTAGATATGAGTTATTAAAAAAAGTTTCTGGAATATATGTTGATTGTGATGTTTATTGTTTAAAGCCTATTGAGATTCCTGAGTCTCAATATTTATTGGGCTTTGAAAGTGATCATAAGATCAATGGTGCAGTATTAGCAATGCCTCAGGATAGTAACTTGTTAGCCGCTTTATTGGATGCTGCTTATAACCCATTTTTTGTACCTCCATGGTATAAAAAATCTCGTCAAAAACGCTTAAAACTCAAAAAAATGTTAGGTATAGGTCAGCATATCGCAGATATGCCATGGGGCGTTATAGGCCCTGATGCGATTACTCATTTTGTAAAGACACAAAACTTAGTTGAATTTATCCAGCCTATAGATGTGTTCTATCCCGTACATTATCAATGTATTGGTCAATTGACTGATTCAGGCTTAAGTATTGAAGATATTACGAGTACGAGAACGCTTGGTATACATTTGTATAATGAGATGCTGAGAAATTTAGATTTGGATAATATTGAACACAATAGTATTTTGGCCAAAATGTTTAGAAATGAAATTTAAATGCAGAGTAAAAATTTAACATGAGTGTCGAAAAGAAAAAAATCAAAATTGGCCTAATTATTGATGAGTTTTTTGGTGCAGTTGGTACTGCTTATGGCGGATATGGTTTTTTAGCTAGACGGCATATTGCAAAATATCTTCCGAATGAGGATTTTCAAGTCGATGTTTTATTAGGGAGAGGAAAGCATCGTTTTTTTGCTGAATCTTATGAGGTAGATGATGTCGACGTATATCGTCTACCGAGAGGAAAATGGTTTGCAAAACAATGGTTAAAAAAACAGAATTACGATATCTATTTGAGTATTGAATTAACTTATGGTTATGTTTTAGAACATGAACCCGATAAAAATAAAAAACTGATTTTATGGATTCAGGATCCTAGACCAAGTTACGAATGGGATGAAATTAATACAGTTCAGTTATTTCCTGAGACGTCATATTATAATCAGAAAATATATGATTTAGTTAATAACTGGTATAAACAAGACCGAATTAAGTTCATATCACAAGGATATTTTTTAAATCAAAAAGCCAAAGATTTGTATCATTTAGAAGATACTGTGGATATCCAATATCTTCCAAATCCAATTGATATCGATGAAAATTTTCATTTTGATACGCACCAGAAAAAAAATATGATTATTTTTTTAGGTCGAATTGAGTCGGTAAAACGAGGTTGGTTGTTTTGTGAAATTGCTAAAAAAATGCCCGAGTATGAGTTTTTTGTATTAGGTCAAACTTTTAGAGAAGATGAAAAAAACTCTGAAATCATGAAGGATTATTATGCAATTGAGAATTTGCATTTTGCTGGTCATGTTGATGGGGCAGAAAAAGAGCAATATTTGAAAGATGCTAAAATATTGGTGAATACTTCCATTCATGAGGCACTTCCGATCTCATTTCTAGAGGCCTTGTCTTTCGGTACATTGCTTGTAAGTAATCGTAATCCAGAAGCGTTGACTGAGAAGTTTGGTATTCATGTTGGGGATGTTCTTGGAGATGGTTTTGATAAAGTTGACCTTTTTGTCAATGCAATTAGAAGCCTAATGCTTGATGATGAAAAGTGTCAGAAATTAGGCCAACAAGCGATTCAATATATTAAAGATAGACATAGTGTTGAAGACTTTCAGGAAAATATGCGGACCACAGTGCTACGTACCTTAAACAAGTGATTAGAGCGCGTCTGTGCGTGGTTTAGGCGTAGTGGTTGGTTTTGCTACCCCTAAACCGTTTATAGCCCCACATATACTCAGCAGGAAAACGGTTAATCATCTGTTCAACCGCTTGGTTGAGTGCAGTTGTAGCAACCTCAATATCTCGATCATATAACTGCGGATCATTCAAATCATCACAGTACACATCAAAGCCTTCTCCATCTTCACGACGGAAGCAACTTAATCCGACTAGACGACATTGGGTTTTCTGTGCCATTTTACTGGCGAGTGTGCTGGTGAGGCAGGGAATTCCGAAAAAAGGAACCACGACACCGCCAGAGGGATCAGGAACATGATCGGGTAGAATCACGCTGAAACCGCCTTGTTTTAGATTCTTAAACAGGGCCTTTACACCAGATGCATCGGTAGGAACCAAAGTTGCATTGAGGCGTTGGCGGGCATGCAAGGCAAAAGCATTAAATCCTGAATCTTTCATGGGTTTATACATGATAGTTGGAATACCGTATTGGTGTACCCATGCATTCATCATTTCCCATGTACCCAGATGCGGTGTAATAATCAGTGCACCTCTTGGGTCACTGAGCGCATCGGTTAATACATCCAAATGATGCACCGTATGAATCTGTTGAATGCTCCATTCAGGTGGCATTGCCCAGCATTTTCCAGATTCAATATAACTGAGACATTGCTTGGTAACGCTTTCTCTCGCAAGCTGCTCTTTTTGTTCTAGACTCAGTTGTGGGTAAGCTAGCCCTAAATTGACTCTGGTTTTCCACAGCATACTTTTATTGGGGTTTTGATTGATAAAGTATGCCGCCACTTTTGCAATACTGCGCAAAAATGCTAAAGGTAGAATACGGAGTAAAGTGGTATAAAACGACATTGCGATTAATCTTGTTTATTCGCGTTGCCTTTGAGGACCATATAAATGAGGGCGACAAAGATTAGAAGTGCACCTGCTAAGCTACTAACGCAAAAATATAAAATGCGTTCATTGGTCGTCATATTGAAAAGTTCATTTGCTAAGATATAGCGCATAAAAAACCATTGTGCCAAAGAAAACACAATAATCACAATTGCATGTCGACGTACATCAGGACGCATTGCCATAACAATGACCTCTCAATAAAAAGCAGTTCATTATGCCACTAGCATAGATATTCTCAAAGTATAAATTATCGTACGAATGCTCTCTAAAAGGAGGGGATCTAAAAGCCATAAAAAAACCCTGTACAAGACAGGGTTTTTATTTAATTCATAAAGCTACAGATTATTTTTCTTCAGCTTTCGGCTTTTCACGTAAACGAATGCCTAAGTCACGCAATTGATTTGCTTCAACAGGAGCTGGAGCTTGAGTCAATGGACATTCAGCAGTCTTTGTTTTCGGGAATGCGATCACATCACGAATTGAAGATGCACCAGTCATCAACATGATCAAACGGTCAAGACCAAAAGCCAAACCACCGTGTGGAGGTGCACCATAACGTAATGCGTTGAGTAAGAAGCTGAATTTTTCTTCCGCTTCTTCTTCGCCGATACCTAAAGCTTCAAAAATTGCTTTTTGCATTTCTAGTGTATAGATACGAAGTGAACCACCACCAATTTCAGTACCATTCAATACCATATCGTATGCAACTGATAGTGCCGCGCCTGGATTGCTCTTTACTTCTTCAACACTTGATTTTGGTAGTGTGAATGGGTGGTGAACAGAAGTCCATTTGCCATCATCAGTTTCTTCGAACATTGGGAAGTCAACAACCCAAAGTGGAGCCCACTCGCACGTTGCAAGATTCAAGTCATGACCGATTTTCACACGAAGTGCACCCATCGCATCATTTACGATCTTCGCTTTGTCAGCACCAAAGAATACGATGTCACCGTTTTCAGCACCAACGCGTTTGAGTAGGTCAAGTACGATTGGTTCGATGAATTTAACGATTGGTGATTGAAGACCTTCGATGCCTTTCTCAAGTTCATTGACTTTGATATAAGCCAAGCCTTTAGCACCGTAGATGCCTACGAATTTAGTGTATTCGTCAATCGCACTACGTGGTAATGAACCTGCACCAGGAACACGTAACGCAACAATACGACCTTTAGGATCTTTTGCAGGACCAGCGAATACTTTGAACTCAACGTCTTGCATTAAGTCTGCAACGTCAACAAGTTTCAATGGAATACGCATATCTGGTTTATCAGAAGCATAATCACGCATTGCGTCGGCATAAGTCATACGTTCGAATTTATCGAATTTTACATTCAATAATTCGTTGAACATTTTAACTGTTAAGCCTTCCATTAAATCCATGATGTCATCGTCACTCATGAACGATGTTTCAACGTCGATTTGGGTAAATTCAGGCTGACGATCTGCACGTAAATCTTCGTCACGGAAACATTTCGCGATTTGGTAATAACGATCAATACCACCTACCATCAACAATTGTTTAAACAATTGTGGTGATTGTGGAAGCGCGTAAAAACTACCATTTGAAACACGGCTTGGTACTAAATAGTCACGTGCGCCCTCAGGAGTTGCACGAGTCAAGATAGGTGTTTCAACGTCTAGAAAACCGTGATCTTCGAAATAGTTACGAATTAAGTTAGTAACTTTAGAACGGAAGCGTAAACGATCTAACATTTCTGGACGACGGATGTCCAAGAAACGATATTTCAAACGAATTTCTTCAGAAATATTGGTATTTTCGTCATTTAATGGGAATGGCGGAGTTTCAGAAGCAGCAAGAACTTCGATTTCTTTTGCCAAAACTTCAATTTGACCACTCACCATGTTGGCATTTTCAGTACCTTCATAGCGACGACGTACACGACCTGTAATTTTTAAAACAAATTCAGAACGTGCTTTATCCGCAGTAGCGAATGCTTCTGGTGTATCAGGGTCAATAACGACTTGAACTAAACCATCACGGTCACGCATATCAAGGAAAATCACACCGCCATGGTCACGGCGACGATGAACCCAACCGCATAGAGTAACTGTTTGATCGATTTGGGCTTCAGTTAAAGAGCCACAGTAATGAGTGCGCATCATATTGAATTATTTATCCAAACTATATTGGCTAGAAGGTGAATGCGTAAACAGCGCAGCACCAATGAAGGGGAGATTATGCCTTGTTGAACGTATAGTCTCAAGTCTTAATGCTTTAACAGAATCTTAAACATCCGCTTTTAATTAAAATGAGCTTTAGTTCTTATTTCGATCTAAAAATAACAGGACTAAACACGATGTAGTAAATAGTATTAATCCTGTCTGAGTGAACTCATTAATTGATTTACCGATAAAAAAATATCGTTCGGTGTTCCAAAGATCAGAATGGATGTGGTGATTATAGTCCCAGACAGATAACATCCCAGAAATTGTTGAAATTATTAAGCTTATGATCATGAATAGTTTAATTTTTACAGGAACAGCTTTCAGTTGTTTATGGGTATGGTAATAGCTTTTACACATGCAAAAGATAAAAGGTAAAGCCACAACAGATGAAGTAATTTGCAATATGAAATGTAAGGGATAATTTAAACCAAATATTGAAATATTCTGAGCCAGTAAATCTTTAAAAGCGAAAGTTCGAAAATCGAGATGCGTTAAACCATCCCATACTAAGTGGGTTGCGGTACCGATGATAATTGCAAAACAAGTCATTAATACGAACGCGACGATTTGATCAAACGATTTAATATTTAGAGGATGAATGATTCCAAGTACTCGATACATCACAGGGCGGTAGATCAGATACCAAAGTAAGCAGAAAAACAAACCTATCGGAAGGTTGGGAAAAATAACTCCTGACCATTGGTGTGCGATAGGTAGATTGGCTTGAGTAAATAAACGATATAAATCAGGTGTCATGCATCCAATCGCCAAAGCAGCAATAGGAAGATGTCCTTTAGTCAGTTTTGATAATGGTGGTGCAAGTACAGCGTGGGAAAGTGTAAAAGGCATATCGTTAGAAAACGAGTTTTTATGAAATCATGGAGCAGCAGTGTAGCAAATGTTTCGTGTTGTGATGTTTCTTATTGCAAATTGGATGAAATGTTATAATATAACAAAAAATAAATTGGTTCGAGATAATGTTCATGTTGTTTTATAAAAATATATTAACGCTGTCTATATTAGCAGCTGTTTCTGTAACAGCTTTTGCTGCTGAAAACGAAAAAGTTGAAAGCTTAGAAACGATTAGAATCAAAGCGCATCCATTGGAACAAACCTCACAGGATTTTGCGGTAGCCGATAGTGTGATTGATCAAACTAAATTATCACAAGGTGCCGTAACCATTGGGGATGTACTTGGGCAACAAACGGGGATTTATTCAAATCAGTTCGGCGCTGGTTCAAGTCGTCCTGTCATCCGCGGTCAAGATGGTGCTCGAGTCAAAATCTTACAAAACTCATCTGAAAACATTGATGTATCGACCTTATCACCTGATCATGCGGTAACTGTAGATCCTGCATTAGCAAAACAGGTCGAAGTGATTCGTGGTCCATCTACATTATTATTTGGTGCAGGTACAGTAGGTGGTTTAGTCAATGTGATTGACAGTAAGTTACCTACGCAAATGCCTGAAAAAGGTTATGAAGGAAATGTTGGATTACGCTACAACACTGGAAGTGATGAAAAGCTGGCAAGTGCTGGTGTTACAGTTGGTTTAGGCGATCAAGTAGCATTACGTGTTGAAGGTTTAAAACGTGATGCGAATAATTACATTGCACCCGATTATTTTCATGAAGGTGAAAAAGAGCGTCGAGTTGATAATACTTTTGCTGAAGGTCAAACTGTAAATGTTGGTTTGTCATGGATCTACGATCGTGGTTTTACAGGGATTTCTTACAGTAATCGTCAAGATAAATATGGTCTACCTGGCCACAGCCATGAATATGAAAGTTGTGAGGCTCATTTAGTTGGGGCTCCACATTTACATTGTGGTGATCATGGACACGAAGATGAGCATGGTGGTGATCATCATGATGAACATGAAGGTGAACACGTACATGAAGCCGGACCGTGGATTGATTTAAAATCTGAACGTTATGACATTCGTTCTGAATTAGACAATCCGTTCAAAGGTTTTAAGAAGTTTAGAGCGCAAGCAAGCTATACAGACTATCAGCACGATGAAATTGAAGAAGATACGATTGCTACTCGCTTCAAGAATAAAGCATATGATGGACGTGTTGAGTTGGTACATAACCCTATAGGTGCATGGGAGGGTGTGATAGGTACTCAGTATGGACAACAGAAATTAAATTTAACGGGTGAAGAAGCATTCTTAGCGCCAAATACGACAAAAAAATGGAGTCTTTTTGCCCTAGAACATGCTCAATTCAATGACGTACATGTCGAGTTGGCAGCTCGTGTGGATCAACAAAAAATAGATATCGAAGATTCAAGTAAGAAAGATTTTGATGGTTCAGCATTTTCTGCATCGGGTGCCGCTAACTGGGAGTTTGCACCAGACTATAAACTTTCTTTAGTTGCATCGCATCAACAACGTTTACCACTAGCTCAGGAGTTATATGCTGATGGTAAACATTTTGCGACCAACACCTATGAGTTAGGAAATGATCAGCTCAAAAAAGAGCAGTCGAACAATGTGGAATTAGGCTTCCATTATGATAACAACCGTTTTGATTATCATATCCATGTTTATCATAACTGGTTTGACGACTACATTTACGCACAAACTTTAGATCGTTACGAAGACTTCCGCCTAGTAAAATATACTCAAGACAAAGCACGTTTTTATGGAGCTGAGGCAGAAGCTGCTTACCAAATTTCTCCGACATACAAAATCGGTGTGTTTGGTGATTACGTGCGTGGAAAAATCGACAATGAAAATGCTCCACGTGTTCCAGCGGGGCGTTTAGGGACTAAAGTAAATGCTGATTTTGGTGATGGTTTCACTGGATCTGCTGAGTATTATCATGTCTTTAATCAAGACAAAATCACGGCATATGAAACCGAAACGCAAGGTTATAATATGTTGAATCTTGGTGTCGCTTACTCGGGTCAATATAGTAATTTAGGTGATTATCGCGTTTTTCTAAATGCAAATAACCTTTTAGATGACCAAATTTATCAACACGCATCGTTCCTTTCAACGATCCCGCAAGTTGGTCGTAATTTTACAGTGGGTGTAAATTTTAACTTTTAATTTTCACTGAAATCTTATTGAAATATCAATCTATAAGCTCTAGCCTTGGTTCATTAGGCTAGGGCTTTTTCTGTTTATATGCGCATCTTCCAAAAAATTCATCAAAAGTTAAACTGGTCAGGTCGACGTTACATGGCAGTGATATTATGTATTTTAGCGATAGGATATATTGCTTCTGCAATTTATCATACGGTGAAACCTCTTCCTAAAGGTTTGAATTTCACTGGTCAATTACGTCATGCCAATGTGAAATTTCTAGCAGACCAAACTTATGTCGATGCGCAAGGAACGCAACATCTCGATCAGAAAATTTTTACTGAAATTTTTAAATTAATTGATGATGCACAAACCACAATTGTGCTGGATATGTTTTTGTTTAATCAAGAAGTAGGTCAATCCAAGATTCAGCAAATCCCTTTGATGCAAAAATTAACAAATGCATTGATTCTAAAGCGACAACAGAACCCGGCCATTCAAATTGTATTGATCACTGATCCAATCAACTCTGTATATGGTGGGATTGCACCTGAACATTATCGTTTATTGCGCCAAGCAGGTATTGATGTAATCGAAACAGATTTGAAACCTTTACGTGCATCTAATCCACTTTGGTCTGGTTTTTGGTATATCTGTTGTCAGAATCTAGGCAATAGTTCAGAGGGTGGATGGCTAAAAAATCCATTTGGTGACGATAAAATCACTTTACGTAGTTATTTAGAACTCTTTAACTTCAAAGCAAATCATCGAAAAACTTTGGTTGTGGATACGGAACAAGGTTGGAAAAGCTTAGTGACTTCTGCAAATCCACATGATGGCAGTTCACATCATAGTAATGTTGCTTTAGTTGTAGATGGTCCAACTGCGGTTGATATGCTACAGACAGAGCAAGCAGTTGCATCTATGTCTAAGGGCTCAAGTCCTGTTGTGATCATGGGTGCATTTGCTGAGGATAAGAGCTTGCCACAAGTGCAGGTGCTGACTGAAAAAGCAATTTATGATGCTGTAATCAAGATGATAAATGGGGCTAAAGCTCAAGATCATTTAGATATTGCTATGTTTTATTTATCAGAACGACAAATTATTGAGGCACTTAAACAAGCTAAAAAGCGTGGTGTTGATGTGCGGATGATCTTAGATCCGAATAAAGATGCATTTGGTCGACAAAAAAATGGTATACCCAATCGACAAGTTGCTTCTGAATTGAATGCTGTTGGTATTCCGATTCGATGGTGTGATACTCATGGAGAGCAATGTCATAGTAAAATGCTGCTTAAATATAATCATCAGCATGCAGAGTTGATTCTTGGTTCTGCAAATCTAACTGCACGCAATTTAAAAAATTATAATCTTGAAACCAACATGAAAGTTGTTGGGAATACACAAGCACAGGTTTTTCGTGATGCAGAGACATATTTTAATTCATCGTGGAATAACCTAAATGGCCGTCAAATGACGGTTGATTATGCAAAGTATGCAGATGAATCAAAATTAAAATATTGGATATATCGTTTTATGGAATGGTCTGGATTGTCGACGTTCTAAAAAGAAAGAGGCTTATAGCCTCTTTTTTTATTATGGATTTGGTGGAATCAACTGATCCAAATCCTTATCAGCAAGTTGATCTAATTCACTTAGATCAGTTTGAATTTTCCACTGGCTTTCATCTTCAACAGGGTTGGGCAAACGTGCTTCAAGCCAATCACAAACGGTATTGGGATCAAATTCAGGATGGTTACATTGAATGACCCATGCCAAAAAGTCCTTTGCTTCACCATTCATATAGGGTGGTGGTGACACAGGGAAAAATTGTGTTGGTAAGCGCTCGTTGGTTGATAAGTAATTCAGAACATGTCCAAGTTCTTGAACAGTTTGCCATGCCAGTGCGTGTTCTACATTAATACTAAATTTAAACCACCACGCATGTTGCTCGTCTGTGCCATGTGCAATGATTCTTTCCTTTTGCACGCTTGGAATTTTAGAAAAGAAATCGTAAAGACGATCAAAATTCATTTCAGACACTGAACCACTCCAATACTAAAAAAAAGATATTAACATACTTAAGTTATGCTTCATTCAACATCAGCCCATCTTGTAAATTTTACTGGTTGTCGAAAAAAATATTATTACTACAGTGCTGGTGTTTTTCTGTACTAAACTAATTGTAGAAATCATTTTGAGGCACTAGAAATGAGGAAAAATAAACTTCAAATTTTGAGTTTAACTTTGGTGATCAGTGCTTTGCCAGCCTTAAGCTACGCAAATAACTGGAGCGGCTATCGAGGAGTTGAACGTCGTCCATATCATGAATCTCAACAAACTTATCAACCTCCAGCTCAAGATCCTTTTGCGTTCTCAAATCAGCGTTATACACCTACAGCACCACCGAAGGGGTATTATTATCAACCCTACCAAAATAATCACTACTCTTACCAATATCGCCCAAGTGTCAGTATTGAATACTATCCTGAGACTCACTCTGAACATACATATCACCGAGAGGCATTTGTAGTCGGAAATGAGTTACCAAGTGAGTTTCGGAGTGAGCGTTATGTGATCCGAGATTGGGATTATTATTCTTTACGCAAACCACCACGTGGACGCCATTGGGTGATGATCGATGGAAGATATTTTTTAGTGACTGATGATAATTTTAGAATCGAAATTATTCGATGAGCTTTAATACCTTAGGTTGAGATATCTCCATAGTTTCTCAGTATTGATTACAAAGTTTTGCAATCTCATTCGTTTTATTCATGGTTTCTCCTAGAGTTTTGCTTAATCTGAGTTCAGATCAAAACAGAGGATCAAACAATGAAAAAGACAGTTATGTTGTTGGTATCAAGTTTAATGTTTGGTGCATCTGCTTCAGCAATGGCAGATTCAAATCGTTGGAACAATCATCACGACTATAAAGATCGTTATGAGCAGCGTTACGATCGAAATGACCACCGACATGATCATAGAGATCCACCGCGATGGTCAAATGCAGATCGTGGAAACCATTATGGACAGCGAGTAAACTTTATACGTGGCGAGCGTTTACCATCGGAATTCCGTAGTAAACGTTATGTGGTTTCAAACTATCGCTATCATCGTTTATATCAGCCACCACGTGGTTATAACTGGATGCAAGTACAAGGAAAATACGTGTTGGTTGATTCAAAATATCGTGTTTATCGAATCGCATAACTTAATGAATTTAAAAGCAGCCGTAAGGCTGCTTTTTTATGCAAGCTCATCGTCTTGAGGTCGAGGTGTCTTATTTGCTGGAATTTGCTGTTCCTGCTCTTTGCCTCGGATCACAGAGGGGTAGTTCCATGAAGCAAAACGGACAATCAGAATAGCCAAAGCTAAGATCAAAATGGATCCTGTGATGATGACCTGATCCATAGACGCTTTGTGATTATGTTGAATATCTGCGATAAGCAAGCGTGTAAGTGCTGTGATTGCAACATAAATCAGAAATCGTACAGGCATATGGTTGGTTTTGAAGTAAATTCCAACCATAGCGCCAAGCTCTAAGTAGATAAATAATAATAAAATATCATCAATCGTCGCATATTTTTTGACGGTTAAAATATCAATTACGGTATGAACTGCTGACCACGCGATCATACAGCCAATAATAAACAAAGCTAAATAATGGAATGCTTCAACGGCATAGTGACCAAATCTGTCAAATAAGCGTTGAATGCTTTCGAGTCTCTCTTTTGAAGTCGGCATAAAGATTAAATATTCTATAAAAATGTATAAAGATATTATGCAATTGTTGTGCAAAAATTTAATTATTGACATAAAAAGCTGCCTAAACCAGATGATTTAGGCAGCTTCTAACATTACTTTACTTTGGAGTTAAGATTGATTTGTAAAATAGTCTTCACTGAAGTTCATGATGAGATCAGAACCAGCTTCAACTTTCTTAATGCGAGCTTCTAACTCAGGCAAGATACGAGTCACAAAGTATTGAGCTAATGCAAGTTTGTTTTGATAGAAGTCACCTGACTTATCTTTAGCAGCAGCAGCAATTTTTGCAAACATGTAGCTGAAGCTGAGTAAGCCAACTGCATGTAAGTAATCTACAGCAGCAGAGTTAGGGAACTCTACATTTTCAGCTGCTTGTTCAATGATGAATTGAGTAACTGCTTCTACTTCAGTTGCTGCATCTAAAGTTGCATCTTTAATGAAGTTCAAATCTGCATCTAATGTATTTGCAAAGTCACGAATTTCAGCAATGTATTCAGCGATGAAAGCACCACCATTCTTAATCACTTTACGACCGATTAAATCTTGTGATTGAACACCGTTCGTTCCTTCATAGATTTGAGCAATACGAAGATCGCGGATACATTGTTCCATACCCCATTCACGGATAAAACCATGACCGCCAAATACCATTTGTGCATCTAGCGTTGCTTGGAATGCTGTATCTGTTAGATAAGCTTTAGCGATAGGTGTTAAAAGCGCAACACGGTCATTGGCTTTTTTAACAGCTTCAGCATCGGTTGAGAACTTCGTAATATCGAGCTGTTGACCGACATAAACAGCAAATGCACGTGATGCTTCATTGTTAGCACGTACGTTTAGTAACATACGACGAACGTCACCGTGAACTAAAATGCTGTCTGCAGGTTTGCTTGGTGACTGAACACCTGAAGCGCTACGACCTTGTAAACGATCAGTGGCGTATTGTGCAGCATTTTGATAAGCAAATTCAGAAGCACCTAGACCTTGGATACCCATCGATAAACGTTCATAGTTCATCATGACGAACATCGCTGCAAGACCTTCATTTTCTTTACCAACGAGGAAACCTTTAGCACCGTCAAAGTTCATGACACAAGTCGCAGACGCTTTGATCCCCATTTTGTGTTCGATTGAACCGGCACCAACTAAGTTACGTTCGCCTAAAGAACCATCTTCATTTACAAGATACTTAGGTACGATAAATAAAGAGATACCACGTGAACCAGCAGGAGCATCAGGTGTTTTTGCAAGAACTAAGTGAATGATGTTTTCAGCGAGGTCGTGATCACCACCTGTAATAAAGATTTTTGTACCTGTGATGTTGTAAGTACCATCTTCATTACGTTCAGCTTTGGTTTTAATAATTCCTAAATCTGTACCTGCATGCGGTTCAGTTAAGCACATCGTACCAGACCATTCGCCAGAGTAGATTTTAGGTAAATAAGTTTCTTTTTGCTCTTGAGATGCATAGCTGTTTAATGCCATACCTGCACCCACAGAAAGAAGCGGGTAGAGCAAGAATGATGGATTGGTTGCGAATAACATCTCATCAGCAAGAACAGTCAGCATTTTTGGCATTGCCTGACCGCCCCATTCCTCATCAGCACCTAAGCCAATCCAACCACCTTCGGCATATTGACGGAAAGCATCTTTGAAACCAGCTGGAGTGAATACTTCACCATTTTCCCAACGAGCGCCTTCTTCATCACCTGTACGGTTAAGAGGATGAGTTACATTCTGCGCAAATTTAGCCATTTCTTCTAAAATAGCTTCAGCCGTTGCCGCATCTACATGAGCAAGTTTTTCATTAGCTTGCCAAAATTGTTCTGCGTTAAATACATCATTTAAGATGAATTTCATGTCTGCTAAAGGAGCATTGTAAATTGGCATAATCGTTCCCTTCTAGGCACAGGCTCTGTGCAAAGTGATCAAATAAAACGAACAAATAAATGAATAATCTAAATTTAGCATTGATTAAACAAAAAAAGGACGGTCAAAACTGACCAGTCCTTTTTTTGTGATGAACGTTGCATCTCACTCTAATCTATGATTAGAACGCGAAGTGTTCCGCATCAAGTTCAAACAATGGCGCAACACCAGTTGAAAGTACATCTACATGTGAGCGAACACGTGGCAAAATCTTCTTGAAGTAGAAGCGAGCAGTCGCTACTTTCGCATTGTAGAAGTCAACATCAGTTGAGCCTTCAGCCAGTTTCTCCTGAGCAACCAATGCCATACGAGCCCATAGGTAAGCAAGCGTTACATAGCCAGAGAAATACATGTAATCAACTGCAGCTGCACCAACTTCATCAGGGTTTTGCATTGCGCGCATACCGATTTGCATCGTGATGTCGCCCCACTCTTTGTTTGCAGCAGCTAAAGGTGCAACAAATTCTTGCATTGCTGCGTTGTCTTTGTTCGCTTCAACAAATTTATGGATGATCTTAGTGAAGTCTTTTAACATTGCACCTTGAGTTTGCAATACTTTACGACCTAACAAGTCAAGTGCTTGGATTTCAGTAGTACCTTCGTATAAGCAAGCAATACGTGTATCACGTACGATTTGCTCCATACCGTGCTCAGAAATAAAGCCATGGCCACCAAAGATTTGAACCCCATGATTTGCAGATTCGTAACCAGTTTCAGTTAAGAATGCTTTTGCAATTGGCGTCAATAAAGACAAGATGTTGTCAGAGAATTTACGATCTTCTTCAGTTGCACCTTGTTCAACGATATCTGCGTGTAGAGACAACAGATATACTAGTGCGCGACCACCTTCTGCAAATGCTTTCTGGGTCAACAGCATGTTACGTACCGCAGGATGCACAATGATTGGATCTGCTTCTTTTTCAGGCGCTTTAGGACCTGAAAGTGCACGCATTGCTAAACGATCTTTCGCATATGCTAAAGCACCTTGGAAAGAACCTTCAGATGCAGCAAGACCTTGAACTGCTGTACCAATACGTGCAGTGTTCATGAATGTGAACATGCAGTTTAGGCCGCGGTTTTCTGGTCCGATCAAGTAACCTTTTGCTTTATCAAAGTTGATCACACAAGTTGCGTTACCATGGATACCCATTTTGTGTTCGATCGAACCACAACGTACAGCATTGCGCTCGCCAACTGAACCGTCAGCATTGACATGGAACTTAGGTACGATAAACAGCGAGATACCTTTAGTGCCTTTAGGTGCTCCTGGTAAACGTGCAAGAACAATATGGACAATGTTCTCTGCCATGTCATGTTCACCAGCAGAGATAAAGATTTTCTCGCCAGAGATTGCATAGCTGCCGTCTGCTTGTGGTTCAGCTTTGGTGCGGATAATACCCAAGTCAGAACCTGCATGTGATTCAGTAAGACACATGGTACCTGTCCAAACACCAGATACTAGGTTGGGTAAATAAGTTGCTTTTTGTTCATCTGAACCGTGATGCTCTAAAGTACGTACCGCACCATGAGAAAGACCAGGGTACATACCCCAAGACCAGTTGGCAGTACCAACCATTTCAGAAATCACGTTTCCTAGAGAAACAGGTAGACCTTGACCGCCATATTGCTCTTCAGCAGAAAGAGATGGGAAACCAAGTTCGATATATTTTTGATACGCTTCTTTGAAACCAGTAGGCGTAGTGACAACACCGTCATTCCAAGTACAACCTTCACGGTCGCCTGATTGGTTGATAGGAGAAAGTTCATTCTCACAGAAATCTGCCGCTGCTTCTAAATATTGATCAACCAATTCACGGCTTACGGTGCCCTGAAATGCAGGCAGTTTTGCGTAATGTGCTTCAGCATTTAATAATTCGTGCAATACGAACTGCATATCACGTAAGGGTGCTTTGTATTGTGGCATAGCGGGTTCCTCAATACTGGTCAAACCAGAGTTATAATCTTAGTCAATGATAAATGTGCCCAATTAATGGCACCATTTTGTACCCCTAATCGTGCAACAAGTTATAGTTTGGTACAAGCTATTACAGGTCATTTCTTAGTGACTGCGAAGTCAAAGATTGTCATTTTGCCTGTATAAGCACTGAGATTGTATGTGTTTTTTCTAATTTTTACTTGTACTGCTTGTTTAAAATCGTAAGCAGCTGTGTAGTGGTTATTTTGATCTGAATTAATGATGATAATGTAAGTGAGATCATCGGAATCAATATTTTCACGATTTATTATGGCGCAACTTTGCAGACTTTCATCAGGTTTTTATTTTTAGATTAATTTTTAGAAAATGAAAGTAACCAGTACTCTTGAGTAATTATTAGTTATGATTTTATAAGTGTCTCGTATGCATTGATAAAAAAAGGCGCTGTGAAGCGCCGTAAGGAAGAGGGTTAAGTAGTTGGATGCATTTGACGCTTAAATTGTGATTGATCAGGGCTGAAACGGACTTCACAAGTACCTTCGATGACACGATTATTCCATTGAATATTCACGCGTTCACCAATGCGCTTTCCTTGACATGCTTGTTCGATCTTCGCTTTTTGAGCTTGATGATGTTGACGCATTTGTTCACGTTGTTCTAAACGCTGCTCACGCTTAGCTTGCCACTCGGCACGCTGTTCAGGGCTAAGATTTTGGCGCTGCATTGTATGATGTCGATGATGATCTCTATTCATATTTTGTTCAGCAGGCGTAGTGGATTGGCAAGCTGCTAAAGCTAGTGTTGAACCGAGAACTGTGCTTAAAATTGCAATCTGAGTCTTCTTCATTTTTTATCCAGTAAACTACTTGCTCATTGATGAGTTAAAGATTAGACAATAATGATGAAGAAACAATGGAGAGTTTTTTTCTGACATGTTGGTTACAATCAAAAGGTAGATCCATGTTGAGACTATATATTTGAGTATCCGTCGTATTCCTATAGCTTTACGCTTATTCCTAACCGTCTTGTTAACAACGTTGTTGATCGCCACGATTAGTTTGGGGATTTTACATTGGACGATGCAAAAGAACTTTGCTCGATATGTTGCCGATGTGGAAATGCAAAAGTTAGATCGTTTGATTGCCAATTTGGGGAATGTATATAACGTTTATCAAGATTGGGGGAATGCGATTCAGGCGCAAATTTTACAAATCGAAGGAACTGCCGCACCAGATGACTATGATCGTTTATCACAGTGGTGGTTGCGTCGTCAGTATGACATTGCTTTGCAGCAAAGATACTTTAATGATCATACTTTATTAAGCATGTCTCCAAGCTTATCGCAAAATAATGCGGAAATAAGAAATCGCCAAATTTTTAATACCGAAGAGCTAAATATTCTCAAGCAAAATCTGCCGTCGGAATATCAACCATTTGAGGGTTTAAAATTTCCATTAAGTCCAAGTCAATTTAAGTTAAAAAAAGATAGTTCTGAGCAAAAGTCTAATAAGCAAAATGATGATACTCAAAATGGAAAAAAACGTTTTGTTTCGATTCCAGATCAGTTGGGACTGAGTTCTCGCTTGTCTCTTTATGATGCAAAACATCAATTTGTTGTTGGTGAACCCGCAACAGATCAAATCTCTTACCGTCCGATTTTGGTAGGTCAACAAGTAGTGGGTTACTTAGGTTTAAAGCCTGTGCTTGATCAAGATGATGCCTCAAGTATTAATTTCTTTAGTAATCAGAAACGTTATTTATTCTTGGTTTATGTGCTGACTGTATTGTCGAGTTTGGTTGCAGCATTGTTGATGGCAACTTATTTTAAAAAGCCAATCCAGCGCTTATTAAAAGCGACCTCAGAATTGACCAAGGGTAACTATCAACATCAGGTAGCGATTAAGCGTAATGATGAATTAGGCGATTTATCTAATCAGTTGAATCATTTGGCTGATATTTTGCATCAACATGAAGAGTCACGTCGTCAATGGGTTGCTGATACTTCGCATGAGTTAAAAACGCCTTTAGCTGTATTACAGGCACAAATTGAAGCGATGCAGGATGGGATTCGTAAGGCAACACCAGAGCACTTAAATGCCATGATGTTGCAAGTCTCTAGTTTAAAAAAATTAACTCAAGATTTAGCTGATTTGGCTCAAGCTGATGCTCAACAACTTAAATGTTATTTTGCTGATGTAAATCCTTGGGAGATTATTCAGCAAGAAGTTGAAAACTTTAAATCAACTTTTGAACAGCATCAGTTAGAAGTTTCACTTTCTGGCGAAGGAGCGATTCTTTCATTAGACCGAGATCGATTTAAGCAAATCATTGTTAACTTGTTAGGAAATAGTGTTCGCTATACCGAACAAGGTGGGAAAATACAGATTCATACTCAACAAAATGCTAAACAGTGGATATTGTATGTGGATGACAGCCCATTTGGTGTGAATGATGAGCAGTTAGCGCGTTTAGGCGAGCGTTTCTATCGTGTTGATGATTCTCGTACTCGGAGTACGGGAGGGACGGGTTTAGGCTTGGCTTTGTCTTGTAAATTGGCACAAGCATTGGGTGGTTCACTGACATTTGAGCATTCACCATTAGGTGGTTTGCGTTGTGTTCTGACTTTTCCAAAACAAATCAAATAACTTTTTATTCCTCTATTTCTGAGGATGTGATGTATAGGATGTAGACCATGAAACATATTATGTTGGTTGAAGATGAAGTAGAGCTAGCACAGTTGGTTCGAGATTATTTAGAGGCTGCTGGTTTTGAAGTCAGCATGTTTCATGATGGTCAAGATGCTTATACTCAATTTCAGCAACGCAAACCAAGCCTGATGATTTTAGATTTGATGGTGCCACGTATGGATGGATTAACGATTTGTCGTAAAGTCCGTGAGCAATCAGATTTACCAATTATTATGGTTACTGCACGTACTGAAGAAATCGATCGTGTGTTGGGGCTGAATATGGGGGCTGATGACTATATTTGTAAGCCATTTAGTCCGAAAGAGTTAGTTGCGCGAGTGCAAGCCGTGTTACGTCGCTTAGAGCGAAAAGCTGAGCCTGAACAGAATGATTTATTCCGTATTGATAAAGCTCAGCAACGGATTTGGTATCAACAAAAAGCACTGACGCTAACGCCAACAGAGTTCCGTTTATTAGAATTGTTTTTAGAGCATTTAGGACAAGTCTATTCACGTGCACAGCTTTTAGATCACATCAATCCTGACAGCTTTGATGTCGCGGATAGAGTGATTGATAGTCATATCAAAAACCTTCGTCGCAAAATCACAGAAGCTGCAGACACAGGGAATCGTCATGAGTGGATACAAGCCGTTTATGGGGTTGGTTATCGTTTTGAATACCCTGAATAATTTTATGCTAGCCTTATGTAGATCATAAGGCTAGCTTTTCTTTTTTAGAAACACACCAAAAAACACATGATTTGTGACTTATCTAAACTTACATTAATCGTATCGCCATCTTTGGGGATGGTCACAGGTTTCTCAAAAGAAGTCCCTTCTTTCACAATATAATTCCAACGAGCAATTTGGTCGTTTGAGCCGATATATTGATTCCCCACATAAATATCAGTTCGCCCAACAACTTCAGTATGGCTAACATTTTTTTCATAAGAAAAATTTGCAATGAGAATGTATTCACCAGCAGGTAAGTTGGTAAATTTAAAACGTCCTTGATCATCTAAGATACGCGTAGACATGAAATGTTTGAGAATAGATTCTGGGATATGAGTTGGTAGCTTTTGATCACGTTTAACTTTTTCATACCATGCTTTAAATTCATCTGTCATCCAGATTAAACCAACGGCTTGTGTTCCTTTGGGTGGATATTGTTTTTTTGCAAGAATTGCACCTTTGTAAAATGCTTGTCCTGCGATCGTTGAATTACCAACAGGGCGAATTTCAGCTGTTGCTTGTTTCAGTGATTTTATTTTGACCGCTTTACCCGAGAGACAATCCTGCATCGCTGTTCGTGCTTGAGCTAAACCATCATAGTCAAGTGTGTAAATCGTGGCATTGTTCAATTTTAATTGTAGGTTTTTTTCTTGATCACGCATAGATTTAAGCGTTTGCTGAATATCTCCTGTGTTAACTGCAAGCATACCTGTACTTGAACTTGGCAAAAGTTGAGCTTTTAGGGGTGTCGCAGCTAAATCTTGCTGTCGGAGTTCGACTCGCATCTCTTCTGCTGTATGCGTGGTAGGAATGCTTTTACCTTGAAATAGGATCGTTGCATGTGAAGTTTTTTTTGCAGCACCAAAAATAGAAAAACTGTTTTCAGTATCTTTAGTAGAAATAAATCGAATAGCACAGTTGAGTTTAGGCTGGTTTAAGTCTTGTTTTAGCATCCAAACGCCAAGAGGTGATCTTGAAATGATTTGTGTATCTTCGTCAAATGAAGGGGCGGCATGCAGCAGACACGAACTGGAAAGTGCAAAAGCAAATAGTATTTTGGTAAGTGTGTTGAAAGGCATCTGAAAACTAATCCTAATCATGTGTAGTTTATTGTTTTAAACCCAATTCGCTATGTTTCATTTCAATCTAAATGTATATGCTAAATTCACCATGAATTCTAGTCACAAAAGCTGAGTGCTGATCCAAAATTTAAAATCACCAAATCTTGGGAGGAGATTATATTGTGTTGTTTGAATTTTATACAAATTTTACTATCTTAGGTCTAAGACTTAAAAGACTAACAACGAATTTCATTGTGAGCTTATTGTTTACATAACTTTGTTAGGGCGTTTGGATGTGTAGAATTCTTTCACAAAGAGATAAATCTAATAAGAAAAATGAGCCTTTAATTTTATCCTGTGGATAACCACAGTATTATCCACAGAAAATGTGGATAGTTTGATAATGATTTTGCAGAAATAATCTACTGATAAAGTACTTAGATAGTAAGCGTCCGCTGAACCCCATGCCTATTTTTTAATTTGAGTTGGATTTCCAGCGATGTGGTAGTAATTCTTCTATTTGGGTCGCTTTATGCGTCGGCAGCCTTTTCAGCACATCACTGAGATAGGCATACGGATCCAACCCATTCAGCTTTGCTGACTGGATTAAAGTCATGATATTTGCCGCTCGCTGTCCACTGCGCAGCGAACCTGCAAACAACCAGTTCTTACGGCCCAATGCCCAGGGACGCATTGAGTTCTCTGCCCAGTTATTGTCAATGGGTAGATTGCCATCATCCAGATAGCGGCTTAAGGCTGGCCAACGCTTCAGACTGTAATTGATGGCCTTGGCGGTTGGAGAACTCGATGGCACCGTCAGATAATGTTGGTTGAGCCATTCACACAGTTGTTGCATCACCGGTTGGCTGTGCTGTTGTCGGTATTCGCGGCGGTGTTCTGCTGTACCATCGGTCTTTTTCCTGAGTTCTGCTTCTATCGCATACAGTTTCTGAATCATCAGTAATGCCTGTTCAGCGATCTGACTTTTCCCGGTCACATGTAGCTCATGGAATTTACGACGTGCATGCGCCATGCAGCCCACCTCTATGACATCGCCTGATTTAAAGCGTGCTTTATAACCACTGTAATCATCACAGACCAGATGGCCCTGCCAGCCATTCAGGAACTCTTCTGCATGCTGACCTGAACGGCTATCCTGAAAGTCATAGATCACCGCTTGAACTGGATTGTACTGTGTAGTGGCATAGGCCCAGACATAACCTTTCTTCGGTTTTTTCTCATCATCACCCATCCGCATGATGGTGACCGGCGTTTCATCGGCATGGATCACCCGCTGTTGCAGCACCACCTGTTTTAAGGCATTGGCCAGAGGTTCCAGTTCCACACCGCAGCGACCTATCCAGTCAGATAACGTTGATCTAGAAAGCTCGATTCCCGCCCGCTGATAGATCAGACGTTGACGGTACAGCGGTAAATGATCGGCATACTTCGATACCAGCACATGGCTGAGCAGTTCAGGTGAAGCAATGCCTTTATCAATCACATAGGCAGGCATCGCTTGCTGAGTCAGGGTGTCACACTGATCACAGACCCATTTGCCACGCACATGCTGTTCCTTATAGAACTGTGCCGGTCTGAAATGTAGTTTTTCACTGATATCTTCGCCGATACGACGCAAGGTGCAGCCACAAGCACATTGGGTTGATGTTGGTTCATGCTCGATACGGATGGTGTGTAGATGATCGGGCAGCAGTCGACGTTTAGGTTTGTTGACTGTGGCTTTGTGTGTCGCTGCATCAGTTTTATCTGCATTCAGCCGTTCCAGTTCCAGATCAACAGCGGCAATATCTTCTTCGACCGCTTCATCCCACAGATGGATTTGTTTTGCGGTGAGATGTTCGTTTTTACTGCCAAATTTGTGCTGTTTAAATAGTGCGAGCTCATGCTCGTATTTTTGCGTGAGAATGGAAAGATGTTGAACTTTGGCATCCAATTGCTGGTTTGATTTTTCTAATTCTTGATTTGATTGTGCCAAAGACTGATGCTGCATTGCCAACTGCCGGGTAAATTCCAGCAGTTGTTCATGGGTCAGTTGGCTTAAATCAGGCAGCGTATTCATGACCGCAGTATGCCTGAGGTCATGACGCAGAGGAAATAGAACGTTTGGAGAATAGCAGAATGGACCAAGCTAGTTTAGAGCATCGTCACCACCTGCTGTCGTCCAATGCGCTGCCAAGGCAAACCCTGGATCAGTGCCTGTAACTGTTCTGGGCTGAGGGCTACGCTTTCACCCTGGTGAACTTTAGCCCAGTGAAATTTTCCCTGTTCCAACCGCCGGGCACACAGCCAGATGCCCAGTCCATCATGTACCAGCACTTTCATGCGATGGCCACGTTTATTACAGAACAGGTAAGCACAATGCGGTTTGATGTAGCCAAAGGCTCTCACCACCTGAGCCATGGCCGTATCCATACCTGCACGCATGTCCATGGGCTGAGTAGACAACCAGATTTCATCGATACGGATCATGTTGTAAGTGCCTTGAGTAATTCTGCTAAAGCAGATATTTCTGATACTTGCCATTTCAAGCCAATTTCTGCTTTTGAGTGGGGTAAAGTAATTTGAACCGTTAACATGCCAGTAGGGATAGGATCTAATGGTGCGGAGCAAGATAAGGTAATAAATGCAGGTTTATTCGGTAGTAGTGAGCGATCATTCCCTGGCTTAGCATCAATTAAGCGAATCCATTTGGATACAAGATTTGTATTCAATCCATGTTGCAAAGCGACCGAAGCAATTGAAACCTCCGATGCTTTACACGCCTGAACGATCTGCTGTTTAAATTCAGCACTATATGTTCTTCGTTTTATCGTAAGAGATGCGATGGATGTCTGGTTATTTGTAGTCATAAATTTAAGTTCCCACTTGTTTTTAAGTCAGGACTAAATTAAGGCTTATAGGACGAATTCATAAGGTGTGTTCAGCGGACGCTTACCTTAGATAATCAATGAACGGTCTAGTATTAAGCGTATTTTATTAATTTACAAAAGCTTATGCTGATTTTTTAAGTGCTAGGGGATATAAATCTAGATGATGAACTTATGCTGTGACTAAGCCTTGTCCAGTTTAATCACAATATTTATCTCTAACACAACTTCAATGGGCTTGATTCAATTATGGATGAATAATTATTTGCGTGCCATTTTTAACAAGTTGCCAAATTTCATCCATATCAGCATTTGTCACGGCAATACATCCTAAAGTCCAGTCTTTACGAGGCATATAAGTGGAACTCGCAGGGAATGCTGTTGCAGGAGTAGGGACTGTGCCATGAATCATCACATCACCGCCCGCTGACTTTTGCCGTTGCTTTGCATAAGCGAGATCATTCGGATTTGGATAGGAGATATGCAAAGATTTATAATAAGCACTTTGAGGATTGCGCCAGTCAATTGTATAAGTGCCTTCTGGTGTTTTACCATCACCTTCAAATTGTTTATGCCCAATCGGATTGAAGCCTAAGCGAATCGGATAACTTCGAATGATTTGATCATGGTGTTTGAGTTTCAGTTGCCGTTGTTGTTTAAAAACTTCTATTGTCGTTACAGGCTTAGTTTTATTAATCTCTTCTATTTCTTTAGCTGAAAGGGGTGGGTGAATAGGAGCTAAGTTAGGAATAAACTTTTCATATTTATAAAAAGCTAATCCTAACAAAATAACCAGTAATGCAAATCCAATAGCCAGCCCTAACTTCATACAATATCTTCTATGATGAACAACTTACTGATATTTCAGGTACATCACTCGGAAGTGGGGCAGTATCTTGTTCGGTTTCTAAGTCTGATTTTCGTGTGTAGGGTTGATTTAGCAACTTGAATAAACGATCAACTTCACTAAAGTCTCCACGTTCCGCTTGTTCAATGGCTTTTTGAGCCATGTGATTACGCAAAATGTATTGAGGATTCACTTGTTTCATTACAGCATCTAATTCATCCGTATCCTGATGTTCTCGAATTGTTTGATACTGTTGGAGAAAGCTATCAAACTGACGGATATCTAAACAATCATCACGAAGAGCTTTATATTGCTTATCCTGAAGGCGAATAAAACTTTGCGTATAGTCCAGTTGTTCTGTTTGTAATATTCGTAAGAATGCAAAACTGCAATCCAAGCTGTCTTTATGGAAATGTGGCAGTCCCATTTTTTGGCACAAGCCTTGACCATAATGCGCTAAAAAAGCTGGCTCAAACTGTTCTAAACATTTTGCCAAATCCAGTTTGAACTGTTCTTTTTGTTCAGGTTTGGCTAGCGGAATCAGATTATTTAACCACGTCCACAGATTCCAGTGTCCAATGCTTGGTTGATTCTGATAGGTATAACGCCCCTGATAATCTGAGTGGTTATTGATCCAATTCGGACGGAAACGTTCCATAAACCCATATGGACCGAAATCTAAAGTTGAACCTGTGATATTGAGATTATCAGTATTCATCACACCATGAGCAAAGCCCACCAATTGCCATTTCGCGATCATGATTGCAGTACGCTCAATCACGCTTTGAGCAAATGCGAGTATTGGATTCTCTGATTGTAGGCATTCTGGATAATGCCATTCGATACATTTTTCAGTGAACTCGGTTAATAATTCAGGTGCGTATTGATTGATCCATTCAAAATGACCGAGACGAATATGACAATCCGAAGTGCGTAATAACATCGCACCAAGCTCTAAAGTTTCACGTTGTACGCCTTGCGTAGAGGTAGTGAAACCTACCGCATGACTTGAAGCTACACCAAGTGCATTGAGTGCATGACCCGCAAGATACTCTCGAATTACCGAGCGAAGAACAGCACGACCATCACCCATACGCGAGTAGGGAGTAGACCCAGCACCTTTTAAGTGTAAATCGATAGTTTCGCCATGCTTATTGAGTATTTGTCCAATCAATAATCCTCGACCATCACCCAATTGTCCTGCCCATTGACCAAACTGATGACCCGCATAAACCATGGCTAAAGGTGGGAAGTCGCTGAAGGTTTTTTGACCGCTGCAAATTTCAACCCAGTTAGATTTATCATCTGCATTCCAAAGTAATTCATCTGCCAGAGCCTCATTAAAGTGACCTGCTTTTGCACCACGTAAAGGGCTTGGTTGTTGTTGGTGATAGAACTTAGGATTCAGTGAATTGTAACGGGGATTAAATTGCATAAAATAAAGTCAAGAGATGGGTTGAGTAATCACTATATCAAATATAGGTTTGAATAGGCGAATTGGTTATAGGCATAAAAAATGGCCTCATCGAGAGACCATTTTGATTGAGTAAATTGATTACTCTGAAACAGGTGCTTTTTTGATATTTCGAACTAAAGTTTCTAAGCATTCACGGTGATGAGCAAGACGATGCTCAAGCAGTTGGAAATCAACTTTAAGCTTATGATCCATTTGATGAATCTTTTCAGCCATAGCCGCTTTTTTAGTTTGAAGTTCTTGCTCTTTCAATTTAGCCCAATCATTTAAGGTATTGGTAAATGCTTCATATTCTTGAGCAATACGTTGTTTCATCTGAGCAATATCTGTATTGACATCGTGACCATAAATCGCAAGGTCTTGTTCAGCATATTTAAACTTCATCGCAAGTTCAGCTTTTTGGATGTTGAAGCTAGGAATGCGGCGTAAGTTTTTGGCTAAACCAAGTTTAGAGCTTGTCCAAATTAACCATTTAGTTGGATCATATTGCCACCATTTCACGCCGTTACGGTAATCGTATTGGAAAATATGGTGATAATTATGGTAACCCTCACCCCAAGTGAGAATCGCTAAAATGAAATTGTCACGTGCTGTGTTTTCGTCAGTATATGGACGTTTGCCCCACATATGACAAAGAGAGTTGATGAAGAAGGTAACGTGATGGCTAATGAATAAACGAATTAAACCACCAAGTAATAATACGCCCCAAACATCGCCAACAAGCCAACCGATTGGTAATAGAAGGCCTGCATGTACTGCGATCACTAATGGAACATAATATTTATGTTGGAACATGACAAGCTTGTCATTTAATAAGTCAGGTGCATTTTTATAGTTTGGTTCAGCCGCAGGGTAGTTACGTAACATCCAGCCCATGTGTGCATACCAAAAACCATTATTGATCGAATAAGGATCTTGATCGACATCATCAACGTGTCGGTGATGAGTACGATGACCTGAAGCCCAAAACAAAATACTGTTTTGAACCGCAAAAGTACCAGCAATCATAAGTAAGATTTTAAGAGGTAAAGCTGCTTCATAAGCACGGTGTGCCCATAAACGGTGGTAGCCAGCGGTAATACCTAAACTGCTTACAGCCAGTAAAAAGAACATGCTAATCCATGCGCCCATACTGAAGTCATGATGGTAGCTATAGATTGGAACCGTAATTAGCGCAACGATTGGTAAAAATACCAATGCAAAAATTGCAATCCAATTAATGGGTGCTTTCTTGAGTGGGGCGGAATTCATATCCGTCAGCGCTCCTAATAATCTTGTTTGCACAAGATAATAAAACTAAACGAGATAGCAAAACCAATCATGACGATATATTGCTATTTTATCACTGATATTAGCATGCCCAGATTCATAAGCACTAGTATTATTGTACAGTTGTATCGAAAGAACAGTAACAGAATTCATTTGTTAATATGGTCAATGAATTAAAAGGTGAACTAAATCAATGTCTGAGCAAATTACCGTGAAAAATATCATTTCTTATTTGAAGGCATTTTTTAACAAAAGTTTAATCATATCGACAGCTCTTGTGATTTCGGCTTGTCAAAGCCAACCACAAACGACCCAGTCTAAAACCTTGCAGCCAAAACGTGTGAATCAACTTCCAACGCTACAAGTTCGCAAGAGTACCGATGGCGTGCAAGATGTGACGTGGCAAATTACTCACATTCATAACAAAAGGGCATTATTCTTTAATCAATATCCAAATTTCGCTCTTAATTCTGCAACAAATCTGGTCTCTGGTCATACAGGGTGTAATAACCTATATGGTCGTTATACGTATAACTTTGCGCAACGCACATTAGATTTTGATGTGATGGCTGGACACAATAGTTGTGACAAGGCTTTGGCCCAAGAAGCTGATTTAATGGACTCCATGCAGCGTGTGAAAAAGTTTCAGTTTGATGGGACGAATTTATATTTGTTAGATGAAAAAGGTCAGCGCCTAATTCAAGCCCAACGCCAAAGATAAAGACGACTTAAGTCGTCTTTTTTTACAGTTTGAGGTGTTGCAGCATGAGTTGAGGAACATCTGTAATCAACCCCTCTATACCGAGTTGTTGAAGATGTTTTGCTCGATCAATGTCATTCACAGTCCAAACACTGGTTTTTAAATTCGCATGCTGGGTGAGTTTGATGATCTCATCAGTGGCAAGCTGGTCTTTCCAACCTATTTGCTGACATTCATATTGTTGAGCAAGTTCAATGGCATATTCACCAATCGGGATTTCAACCAACAAACCGCGTTTATAGTGACTACGAATGTGTTGTAAGGCAGCTAAAATTTTGACATCAAAGCTAGTGATCGTTGCTGAAGTCTCAAAACCTTTTAAATCTTGATGTAATTGCTCGATCAGGCGTTCGGCAGCAGCTTCATCTGCGACTGCTTTGATTTCCACTTCGATGTGGTCAAAATCTGTTAGGCATTCTAATACATGCGGCAAACTTGGGGTGTATTCTTCAAATGTCCAATGCTGCCATTGATGGCGATGATCAAATTGTTGAGCTTCAGATAAATCGCAGCTTTCAACATGTTGTGCTCGACCTGTGGTACGCACAAAATCATCATCATGAATAACTACCAGTTGCCCATCTTTGAGTTGACGTACGTCAAACTCGACTGCACGTATCCCCAGTCCATGTAGATAGCGAAATCCACCTAGTGTATTTTCAGGGGCTTCGCCTCGTGCACCACGATGACCAATGATTTGCATTTCGACTCACCTTAGAAATAATTATGCTTGTTCAATGCTGTCATTAATGTTCTTTTGCCAGAGTACTTCGCTACCGCCTTCTGCACGTTGCAAAGCACGGGAAGCAACAAATAACCAGTCTGATAGACGATTCAATAGCTGTAAAGCCGTTGCTTGAATATTTTGATCACGACTGTGTACTGACATTAATGCACGTTCAGCACGACGACATACAGCACGTGCCTGATGTGCATAGCTACATGCCAGACTACCTGAAGGTAAAATAAACTCTTTGAGCATCGGCAGCGATTCGTTCATTTGATCAATTTCTTTTTCAAGGAATTCAATACAAATCGGTTGGAGTAAATGATAGTTTGGAATACAAACCTCACCACCTAAATCGAATAGCCAATGTTGAATAAGACTTAAGCTTTTGTCCCATTGGGCTTTGCTTTCTATTTGGCTAGCTGTGATCTGAGCACGAAGTACACCAATCGTTGCATTGAGTTCATCTACATCACCTAGCGCATTAATTCGTAAGTCATCTTTAGCGACACGCGAACCATCCCCAAGCCCTGTTGTGCCTGAATCACCTGTGCGTGTATAGATTTTACTTAAACGATGTCCCATGAAACTGTCCTACAAATAAAAAGGGGATAATGTCGGTCAGAACATTACCCCGAAATTGGAGTTAAGAAAATCTTTTTATTGTCTAGATTACACGATTAATAACGTAAGGTGACACCCACAGAAGCTTGGCGACCACCGTTGATGTACCAATCTGTTGCAGATCGAGATACTTGGTGGTACTGATTATCCCAAAGGTTTTGAATGTTGGTAAAGACTTTTACATTTGGATTAATATTCCAAAAGGCGTTGAAATCCATCGTCGCATAGCCTGGTACTTGAATAGGATTTGCAGCATTTGATGCATTTGATTTTGAACGAGCAATCGCTGAAATATTGATACCGTAGATAGAGTTCTCTAAACCAGTTGTTAGGGTAACAGTATTTTTTGGTCTGTAAGCTATTTCTAACCCAGTTTCTTTATTTTCAGTTTTTACATAGGCATATTGGGTTGAAATGAAGTAATCATCTTGTTGCCATTTTAAACCTAGTTCACCACCTGAAAATTTGGCTTTGTTAATGTTAGTGTTCTGAGAAACATCATCTTTCCAGTCAGGTGTAGTACAACCTAAAAGGCATGTGTAAGATATTAAGTTTTTAACTTCATTTTGATAAAGTGAAACATTTGCAAGTAAATTTTGATTCAATTGATAGTCAGCACCAATTTCATAAGAAGTACTTTCCTCTGGTTTTAAATCAATATTTCCTCCCCATTGTGAGTACATTTCATTGAGTGTTGGTGCACGGAATGCACTTCCAATATTCGCATACATACTTGCATTCGGTAAGAAATGATAACGAATTGCTGCTTGTCCAACAGTATGATCACCAAAACGCTCATTGTCTTCTAAACGGACACCGAATTGCGTATCAAATTGTTCATTTTTAAATTGGTGTTGGAGGTAATAGCCTGTGCTATCAACACTCTGATCACCTTTTAAAATTGTGTTGGTTTGATAATTTGCATCCGTATATGTTGCACCAACTAAGATATTTTGATTTGGGGTGAATTTCCATTTTAGGCTTAAATCACCTTCATTATTTTCAGTGTCGTAGCGCGAGCCATAAGAAGGTACATTTTGCTTATCTTGCACATTTGAATAACGTGCATTTACGATTAAATCAGGCAAAATATTGTAGGCAAGCTTTGCATTAATGACACGATTCTCAAATTGGCGTTGTGCTGTATTGGTAATATAGTTATTAGTGAAAATATTGGTTCCTTTATTTTCACTAATTGAAGCAGAAGCATCTATTGTATTTTCTTGATAAAAACCGACTTTGGCGTGATAGCCCTTTTGGTCATAACTGGCTTTTTCATTTTTAGCTTGGCTTTCTAGAATGCGTGTGCCATCACTTTCTAAGCGTTGACCACCGATTTGTGCATAAAAACCTTGATCGGTGACTAAATTGGCATTTGCAATTGTTTTATAAGTATTATTTTCCCCATAAATGCCAGTTAAATCGGCACCTGTTTTTTCAGGTCTTTTTGAAATTAATTGGACAACACCACCAATCGCATCACTACCATATTGTACAGATGCAGGTCCTTTTAAGATTTCAACTTGTTGAACATCAGTTGTATCTAAAAATGCAGGATAGAGTGGGGCAAGTTCATTTTGACTATTTAAACGAGCACCATCTTTAAGAACTAAAGTGTGAACTGATTTGGCACCGCGAAGTGAAATCTCAGAAATTTGTCCTAAGCCACCGCTTTGTTTTATATAAACCGATGGATCACGTTGAATGACATCAGAGATATTTAATAAAGGATTTTGCTCAATCGTCTTTTGATCAATTACTGTAAGGCGTGCAGGAACATTCTTTAACTTTTCTTCAGAACGAGATGCCGTTACAACAATCGTATCAAGTGTTGCTGTTTTATTCGTTGATTGATCTTGAGCAAAAGTAGTTGAAGAAAACCCCATCGCAATAGCGATAGCACCAACTAAGCGTGTCGGTTGAAAAATAGTAGACATGATGTCGCTCCATACATTCACCCGTCGTGAATGTTAACGTGGAAGTAAACAACAAGCAGGTCTCCGGACTTCACTATATCATCACAATCGTGATGCTATTAATCATCTTCCCACATCATTCTGATGCAGTGATTTGGCTTAGAGCTGAGATTAATAATTCGGTGTTACCGTTGCGAGGGCAGTGTTGGATTTGCACCAACTTCCCTATAAGCAAAAGATTTTGCTTTAGACTTGTTGCGAGATTGAGCGCAGTATAAAGTGTTCACGTTTTTTAAACAATCGCATTTCAGACTGAACTTTGCCCCAAGCTGGTTAAATTGGATTACAATGCGGTGCAATCAAATTTTAATGCTAAAATTGGACTTATTATGCGCCAAATTCAAAGCCGAACTCGCGCCAAGATTTGTGGCATCACACGTGCACAAGATATTCAAGCCGCAGTAAGTGCTGGCGCAGATGCAATTGGTTTGGTTTTTTTCCCTCCGAGTCCAAGGCATGTCACTATTAAAAATGCACAGGAACTTGCGAATCTCGTTCCTCCCTATGTGCAATTGGTGGGTTTATTTGTCAATGCAAGTGCACAAGAAATCCAAACGGTGCTTGATTCAGTTCCTTTAGATGTATTACAACTACATGGCGATGAAACCCCTGAGCAATGCCAACAAATTGCTGCGCAATGTAAGCGCCGTTGGTACAAAGCGATTCAAGTTAAGCCTGATTTAGATGTTGTGACTGAAATTCAACGTTATGAAGCTGCGGGAGCCAGTGCAGTACTTTTAGATGCATGGCATCCTCAGTTAAAAGGTGGGACGGGGCATTGTTTCGATTGGAATCAATTTCCTCAACTTGATATCCCACTGATTTTGGCAGGCGGTCTAACCCCTGAAAATGTGAGTGAAGCTATACACACTACGGCTGCTTTTGCTGTAGATGTGAGCGGAGGCGTAGAGTCCGCAAAAGGTATAAAAGACCAACAACTCATTGAAAAATTTATGCAAGGAGTCCAACGTGGATCAGCAAAATAATGTGATTGACTACACCCAGTTTCCAGATGCTCAAGGGCATTTCGGTATTCATGGTGGACGTTTTGTGTCAGAAACGCTGATGGCTGCGCTTGAAGATTTAGAAAATCTTTATAATCGTATGAAAAATGATGAAACGTTTTTGGCTGAGTTTGATCGTGATCTTGCGTACTATGTTGGTCGTCCTAGTCCTCTTTATCATGCTGAGCGATGGTCTCAGCACCTCGGTGGTGCGCAAATTTACTTAAAACGTGAAGACCTTAATCATACTGGCTCTCACAAAGTAAATAACACGATTGGTCAGGCATTATTGGCAAAACTTTCGGGCAAAAAACGAATCATTGCTGAAACAGGTGCTGGTCAACATGGTGTAGCAACCGCAACAATCGCTGCTCGCTTGGGTATGGAGTGCGTGGTGTACATGGGTGCTGAAGACGTAAAGCGTCAAGCGATGAATGTATATCGCATGCGTTTGCTTGGCGCAAAAGTTGTACCAGTGCAAAGCGGATCAAAAACCTTAAAAGATGCATTAAATGAAGCGATGCGTGATTGGGTAACTAATGTCGATACGACATATTACGTAATTGGTACAGTTGCAGGGCCACACCCATATCCACAACTTGTACGTGATTTCCAGTCGATTATTGGACGCGAAGCGCGTCGCCAAATCCTTGAGCAAGCGGGTCGTCTTCCTGACGCATTAGTTGCTTGTGTCGGTGGTGGTTCAAATGCGATGGGCTTGTTCTATCCATTTCTGAATGATCAAGATGTCAAAATGTATGGCGTTGAAGCTGCTGGTTACGGTATTGAAACAGGTAAACATTCTGCTCCATTGAATGCAGGTCATGTTGGTGTATTGCATGGTAACCGTACTTACCTCATGTCTGATGCACAAGGTCAGATCATTGAAACACACAGTATTTCCGCAGGTTTGGATTATCCTGGTGTTGGACCAGAACACAGTTTCTTGAAAGATATGAAACGCGTTGAATATGTTCCGATTAAGGATGATGAAGCTCTGCAAGGTTTCCGTGATCTCACCAAAATTGAAGGAATTATTCCTGCTTTGGAAAGTTCACATGCGATGGCGTATGTCACTAAACTGGCACCAACAATGTCAAAAGATCAAATCATCATTGCGACTGTTTCAGGTCGTGGTGATAAAGATTTAATGACGGTAGCCCGTATTGATGGCGTCGAAATGGTTGAAATGTAAGTCAACCTCATGCCAAGTTTGTTTATGGTCATGTTGGGTGGTCGACATGCTAAAGCCATTACCGAAGTCCATGATGTGGTTATGGCAATCGGTGATGATGTGCAGGAGATCATTCCTCAACTGAAACAAGCTTGGTTTGGTGAGTTGAAGGGTTTACATATTGACGCTTGGGCTCAGTTTTCTGGAGTTCAGACGCAAGGTGTAGATTATCAAATTCACTTCGCGCTTGCTGCCCCAGCAGTAGACGAGCAAAAGTTATATTTGATCAATCTCGGCGGATATTCAGCAAATCAATTTGGCGAGTTACATCGTTATCACTTGGTGGTTGCTACAAATACTACTCATGCTAAACAGATTGCGAAGCAGTTGATTCCACCAGAGTGGGGTAAACCACATACTGACCGTGTTATTGAGGTGGATGATTGTATCCCAATCGATCATGTTGCAGGGCGTTATGTGCATTTAGTGAAAGGTCTGTTTAAGCCGATAACTTGGCAAAATACTTATCTTCCAATTGATTAAATATCATAAAAAATGGGGAGGCGAAAGCTTCCCCATTTTTTATGTGAACTACTGAATAACTTTAATACGGTTGGTTTCAGGTGCTTGAACAGGTGAATTTTGGTTGATGTATTTTTCTAATGCATCAACGTCTTGTCCACCACCTACACGATTGGTTCCTTTTGTGAGTACAGTAAAGTTATCGCCACCATCTGCAATAAAACTATTTACGGTGACTCGATAAGATTTGCTATCCATTAAAGCCTGCCCAGAAATCATAATTTGAGTCGCACGTGGGACAGCAGTTGCATCTTTTTTATAAGCATAACTCAGCTCTTTAGACGGCTGTAATATGCGCGGTCGATCAGCATTTGCCCCAGACCATTGTTGTTCTAAAAGTTCACGGATTTGTTGGCCTGTCAGACTTAAAGTGACAATCGAATTACCAAAAGGTTGTACTGCAAATACATCTCCAAAAGTGATTTGATTATTACTGTTGGTTTGAAGGTCAGCACGGACCCCACCTGGATTCATTAATGTGAAATCAGAGCCTTGATTGCTTGCAGTTAAAGCTGCTGCCTGTTGGGCATCTGCAATTAAATTACCTAAAGCGGTTTCACCACTTTCAGCTGCATTTCGATTAATGACTGTGGTCGCAGTGCCTACGATACGTGCAGAAATTGTAGTTACAGCTTGACGATATTTATCCAGAATCGCTTCGATACTTGGTGTCTTGTTAAATTTTTCATATAAGTTAGTCAAGTTAACCGTAGTCGTTCCAGACGTATATGCTTCGCTTTGAATTGGTACTTGTTGAGCATCTTTCTTGATGACATCCCCAGTTTTACCATCGAGCTCAAGTTTAATGTTGGTAATTGCTGTTCCGTATTGTCCTGCTGAGGTCAATAGAAATGGTTTTTGTGGGTTTAAGGTTGAATAGTCACAGATATAAGACTGGTGGGTGTGTCCTGAAACCACGACATCAACCGCAGTATCTAAACGATCTAATATTCCAGTCAAAGGTCCACTTAATCCGGCGCAGGTTTTCGCATTAAATTTAGTACTTGGCGCTACACCTTCATGTACCACTACAACAATTGCTTCAACCCCTTGCTTTTTTAACTCAGGTATAAGTGAATTGACAGTCTCTGCTTCATCATGAAAATCAACATCTTTGATACCTGCCGCTGAGACAATTGTTGGTGTTGCTTCTAAGGTCAAACCAATAAACGCAACAGGGATATTGCCATAGCGCTTAATTTTATATGCAGGAAATAGTGTTCTTTTGGGATCAGCTTTCAAAGAGACATTTGCTGCTAAAAAGTTAAATTTTGCACCAGCGAAATCTTTGTTAATTTGACAAGGTTTAGTGGTGGTATATTGCTGACAACCACCATTTTGCAAACGACGTAATTCATCAGTTCCACGATCAAATTCATGATTACCAACCGCGTTAAAATCAATTTTGATTTCATTCATGGTTTCAATGGTCGGTTCATCCAAGAATAGGGATGAGGTAAGTGGTGAGGCACTAATTAAATCACCCGCAGATACTACGGCATTGTTAGGATATTGAGCACGGAGTTTATTGATTGCATCTGCAAAATAACTGACACCACCTACAGGAATTCGTACCGATTTATTCGTGTCAGTGGGGTCTTCAGCCTCAATAAAACGTTTTGGTGGTTCCAAATTACCGTGAAAATCATTGAAAGCTAAAATATTAATACTTTGATTTTGTCGTTCTGGTTGGGTTGCAGAACTATTTTGATCATCGTTGTCGTTACATGCTGTCAGTGCTAATACTATGAATCCCAACGCGTTGACTTTTAATAATGGATGTAGAGTCATGTTTTTTGATCGAGTGGTATAAGATTGTTTTTTAAAATAAAACTTGAGTATGAATATTTGATGAAATATTAAGCTAAAATACATCTTGCTGCTCACTCGCATTAGTCTGAACTTATTTGAGTAATTTTGATGGTTCGAGATAATGCTTAAGAAATCATAGAGCTTGAACTTTATGACGGCAATAGATGCAATGACGCAATCATGGAAATCGACAATGGATTTGATACAAACAAATGGTCAACCTCGTTATGGACGATTCGAACACGTTCCATCACGTATTAATTTAGATGACTATATTTATAAAACCCCTTATGGTCAGGTATTAAAAGGTTGGCGAAAACAGCTTAAATATAAGAAGTTTAAATTCTGTGGATTACATCATGAGCATTATAGCATCGGGATTGCGATTGTTGATTTGTCATGGGCAGGGCATGCTTTTTATTATGTGTATGATCATCTTGCGCAAAAAGTCATTGAGTGGAATGCGATACAGCCTTTGGCTTTAAAAACACAACTAGACGAACAGCCTTTGTTTAGTCAAAGTTTTTTTAAAAAGTCTGCCTACCAATTTGATATGCAACATGCGAATGGTGTGCGTTATATTCAAGTGACAAAATATGGCGAAACACAGTTGAAAGCACGGATTTTTTGTGCAGGAACTGATGCTTTGAGTATGTGTTCACCGACAGGTATTAATGGATGGACGTATACACAGAAGCAAACCACCTTAGCTGTTGAAGGTTTTTTTATTAGTCCTGATCAGCAACGCATCGACTTTAATGAACAAAGCCTAGCAGCTTTAGATGATACTTGTGGTTTTCTTCGCCCAGAAACTGCTTGGTTTTGGTTGTCGTGTCAATTTAGAGATCAACAAGAGCGACGGATCGGTTTAAATCTAGCGTCAGGTGTGAACGAAAGTTTTGGCAATGAAAATGCTTTGTGGGTCAATGGTCGTCTCTATCCGCTCAATGATGTTTTATTTGAACAGCAAAACGAAACAACATGGTCAATTCGTTCTTTAGATCAACGTCTTAACCTACTTGTTGAAACAGGGTGGTGTCGTTTTGAAAATATTAATTTGCGTTTGATTGGCAGTCAGTTCAATCAATGGCAAGCGAAAGTAACAGGGACGATTGATTTGGAAGCGGTTGAACCTGTTGTTCTAAATGAACAATATGGTTTATTAGAGCAGCATTACGCGAAGTGGTAAGTTCTAAAAAACCTCCCGTAAAGGGAGGTTTTTTTATGGTTTATAATCCAGCCTGCCAAAAGGCTTCGCCCGCAGCAATCGGATCGTTAGTTTTTGCTAAGGTATCGATCCAAACATCATATTGACGAATAATCGGATGCTGATTGGGATGAAAGTCTTTTTTGAACCAATCGCTGTATTGTTCACGTTTAGAAGTCAAAATACCTTTTCGACCAAAGAACCAAGGTAAACCTTTACGTGCTAAATCTAGGCGTTGTTTTAAATTAAAACCATCTTTTTTCAGCATGACATCGGTACGATACATCGTAAAACCAAACATCAGAACTGTAGTGAGTACTAATGCTGAGCGTCGGGTAAATTCAGATACATTGCCCACTTCTTTCATGACATCAAAGGCAACATCACGGTGCTCCATTTCCTCGATCGCATGCCAAGCAAATAGCGCTCGAACAAAGGGATCAGCATCCGCAAGAGTTTCCTTTTTACTGTAGAAAGTATCTGCCATGAGCGCCGTCAAATGTTCCGCTGCAGCAGTCATCGCAATGTTGTACTGTGGCGAACGATATTTGAGTTCAAATTTAAAAATTTTCTTCAAACGATCAGTGAACTGATCAACAGGCATACCTTGCTCTTTCATGACCTCATTCATTTTGTCATGGGCAATACCGTGTTGTGCTTCTTGACGAATAAAGTCAGCCACACGTGCTTGCAAGTCAGGATCTGTGATTTTGTCACGAAACAATCGAACAGACTCGATGAAATAGCGCTCCCCATCTGGGAATGTCAGACTCAATGCATCGAACATACGAGTACGGAATGGATCACCACCAAACCAGAAGCGTGGTGCTTCATTAAGGTGAAAATCTAGTTTTGTTCTTACAATTGGATCAACTTGATAGGAAACATGTGCATTCATCTTTGCTCTTCCTTTTTCTTTTTCATGCACTCAGTATGGAAAAAGTCCGATGAAATGTTTTGACAGTTACAGCCAAGTTTTATACAAATAACGACATATCAGGATGAGATTGGCATATGTCAGTTAAAATTATAATTGGATATTTGCGATTGTTTAATCGTGTTCTTCAACAAGAGCAAGTCGATTTGTCTAAAGTTGTGGAACAAGAATTATGGATAACATTTCAAAATTGTTTAGAACATCCTGATGAGCAAGATTTTGATGTAGAACGATATGTTGTACTTCTACAAGCAGCACAAAGTTATTTTTCGCGGCCCATTACACTTGTTTTGGCTGAACATGCTAACTTGCAAGATTTAGGGCTAATGGGATATTTGGCTTCAACCAGTTTAGACTTACAACAAGCATTGCAACTCTTACAACGATATTATTCTTTGGTCTTTAAGCAAACAAATCTGGAACAATTGAGCGTGCAACAGTTTGCCGAGTACATCCAAATAGTTTGGGGAGCATCGTATAGTGACTATCGTGAGATGTATGAACTAAATTTGGCATTGATCTTTAAAATTGCACAATCCATCGTACAAGATGCACTTGTTCCACCTCAAAAAATACAGTTTGGTTATCTTCCTCATACGGCGTTGTATCATTATGAAAAGTTTTATGGATGTCTTATTCATGTGCAAGCAGGGCAATATGCCATTCGATTTTCAAATCAAATTTTAAAAGCGAAAAGTATTGCAGGAGATCAACAGCTTAATCATGTGCTATCCACACAGGCACAACAATCTTTAAATAGTGTGACTTCTTCTGAGTTACAGCAACAACAATTTAGACAAAAAATACAAACTTATATCGAGCAGGGATTGGCTCAACAAGAAGAGGTCTTGCAAAGCTATGTAGCTAAACGTTTGCATTGTTCTGAGCGAACTTTGCAACGTCAACTAAAAGCTTATCAACTTAACTTTCAGGATATTTTAGATCAATATCGTTTAGAACAAAGTAAGTTGTATTTGCAGCAAGGAAAATCCCTTTCTGAAATTGCTGAACGGCTAAATTATGCAGATCAAAGTGCATTTGGACGTGCTTTTAAACGGTGGACTGGCGTGACACCGAAACAGTTTTTAAAGTCTCTTTAATTTTAAAATCAAAACTAAAGAGACTTTGCAAATGTTTAAGATGTTTTTAATCGTGGATAATTAAACAAGATCGCTAAAATCGCAAATACGGCAAGAATCCAACAATAGTAAATATGTCCAATTAACTCGACTGGCGAGAGCTTTGCAATTGAGCAAGCCAAAAGGGCAGAGTAAAACTTGAAGTGCGACATAAACCACCTAATTAATTTAAAGGGTTTATGGAGTATATAAAATTGTCATACCATCATCTTAACTTTGAAGATCGTACTGCATTAATGCTTGAGTCAAGAAAAGAAGGCTTTTCAGCCAGAAAATTTGCTGAACTTATTAAAAGACATCCTAGTACGATCTATCGTGAGCTTAAAAGAAATAGCATCAATGACGTTTATCAAGCTCGATATGCTTCTGATAACACTTTTGCTAGACGTAGACGTGGTCACAGAAAACTCAAAATCGATTCAATCCTCTGGAAATTTATTGTTGAAGCGATCCGTTGTTTATGGTCTCCTCAGCAAATAGCAAAGCGTTTAAAGACATTTCCTGATTTGGATCAAACAATGAATGTAAGCCATACAACGATTTATTCAACGATACGAGCATTACCCAAGGGTGAGTTGAAAAAAGACTTATTATCCTGTCTACGTCATGAAAATAAAAAGCGAAAAGCTAACGGTGAACCTAAAAAAGATTCTATATTACAGGATATTAAAACTATTCATGAGCGCCCAGCCGAAGTTCAAGAAAGAAAAATACCGGGTCATTGGGAAGCTGATTTAATTAAAGGTAAAGACAATAAAAGTTCGATAGCAACACTTATTGAACGAAATACACGGCTCTGTATCTTGGCAACATTACCTGATGCAAAGGCAGAATCAGTGCGCAAGGCTTTAACTGAAGCTCTGAAATATTTACCTGCAGAACTGCGTAAAACGTTGACCTATGACCGTGGACGCGAGATGGCAGAACATAAAATACTTGAAGAAGATTTAGGCATAGATGTATATTTCTGTGACCCACATTCACCCTGGCAAAAAGGCACATGCGAAAATATGAATGGTTTAATTAGGCAATATTTACCTAAAGGGATTGATTTAAATCAGGCAGATCAGCATTATTTAAATCAAGTTGCCATGTCACTGAATACTCGTCCTAGAAAAGCGTTAGATTGGCTTACACCATTAGAGAAATTTGCTCAGCTTGTTGATTATCATAAGACTTTTCAAACTGTCGCACCTCATGTTTGAATTCGCCGAGCAAGCCAAAAGCAATTGAGCACCGTAGGGAATAATGCCTTGAATCACGCAAGAAAAAATATCTAACAGTGCTGCACTACGTTTCGGATCAACACCATATTCTTTAGCCACTTCACGAGCCATATCGCCTGATAAAATGATCGCAACTGTATTATTCGCAACAAACAAATTGGAGAAGACCACAAGAAAACTAATGCCTAATTCCCCAGCACGCTGACGACCAAATTTAAATAGACCGGTGATACGATAAATTTTTTCGATTAACCACTGTAAACCACCTTCTTTTTGCATCAAAGCAGACAGACCGCCAAGTAACATTGATAGTAGTGCAACTTCAAACATTCCCACGAAGCCATCATAAATAGAAGAATTTAATTTCAATAAATCAAATTCAGGCTTTTCAATCAGACCGATGATTCCAGATAGCACCACTCCAATCATTAAAACTGCAAGTACATGTAATCGGCTGAATGTTAGAAAAAAGACTGCTAGATAAGGCAAAATTAACCATAAATCATAAGTTTTTGATTGAATTGATTCAGCTTGTTGGCTGAGTAGCACATAAGCAATCAAGGTCATGATGGCAGCAGGTAAAGCAATCCAAACGTTGACTCTAAATTTATCTCGAAGTTCGACATTTTGACTTCTTGTGGCAGCAATTGTTGTATCAGAGATCATGGACAGATTGTCACCAAACATTGCACCACCAACGACAGCTCCAATCGCATAAATTGGTAAAATGTCAGTCGCTTGAGTAAAACCAAAAGCAATCGGTGCACAAGCAGCAATGGTACCCATAGAAGTACCCATAGCAGTAGCAATAAAAGCTGAAATGATAAACAGCATGGGTAACACAAATTCAGCTGAAATCAATGACAAACCTAATTGAACTGTGGCATCAACGCTTCCAATGGCACTTGATACACTTGCAAAAGCTCCAGCCAACATGAATACCATGAACATTAAAATAAGGTTCGGATGACTTGCGCCTTGAAGAAACTCTTCGATGGCTGTGTTGAGTTTCTGTTTATATAGCAGTAAAGCTAAAATGATGGCAGGGATTGCTGCGACTGGCGCTTTTACTTGATAAAAGGCAAATTCTGTCCCAATCATTGAATGATAGAGACCACTCCCGAGAAAGATGATCAAAAATACCAATAAAGGTAACAAAGCAAGCGCATTGCTTTGCACTTTTTCCTGAGAGTAGGCAGACATAAAAAATAAAAGAATATTTAAAAATTGCGCCTAGTATAAAGGAGCTTTGGTGATTTCTAAAATGCAGGTGGTTTTCTTGAAAATTAGGAATCTTTGATCATTGAGAATTCAGCCAAAATATAGATAAATGTGTCAGGGCTGTTGTAAGTAGCAATATTCACGTTGCAATCACGTCAAAACCTGTTCAATGAGCAAAAAATAGCGTTACAATGCAGTGTTTTTGTATGTCTACAAACAACTCCTCAATTTATATAAATCAAGGAAAGCATAATCCTATGTCACGTCTTGCCACTCGTTTTGAACAGCTTAAATCTCAGCAACGTAAAGCGCTTGTTTCTTATGTTATGGCAGGTGACCCGCATCCACAGGTAACTGTTCCATTACTTCACCAAATGGTTGAAGCTGGCGTCGACGTTATTGAGTTAGGTTTACCATTCTCAGATCCGATGGCCGATGGTCCAGTCATTGCACTAGCTGCTGAGCGTGCATTGGCAGGTGGAACCAATACACTAGATGCGTTGGATATGGTCAAAGCCTTTCGTGAAAAAGATCAAACCACACCTGTTGTTTTAATGGGATATTTGAATCCTGTTGAAGTGATTGGTTATGAAAAATTTGTTGCATATGCAAAAGATTGTGGTGTTGATGGTGTACTTCTTGTGGATCTTCCACCTGAGGAGTCTAAGCAATTTGGTGAAGTCTTAAAACAAAATGAGATGGATCAAATTTTCTTATTAGCACCAACATCAACTGATAAGCGTATTCAGCATGTGGTGAATCATGCGAGCGGTTTTGTTTACTATGTGTCATTAAAAGGTGTGACAGGTGCAGCAACATTAGATACCTCAGAAGCTGCAGCTCGTATTGCGAAAATCAAAACCATGACCAACGTACCTGTTGGTGTTGGATTTGGTATTAGCGATGCTGCATCTGCAAAAGCAATGGGTCAAGTTGCTGATGCCGTGATCGTCGGTAGTGCTTTCGTTAAATCTTTTGCGACATTGCCAGCAGATGATGCTGTGCAAGAGACGGTAAATAAAGTGAAGGAGCTTCGAGCTGCGCTCGATGAGTTAGTATGAGTCAAGAGTTAACAACAGGGAAGGTTCTTAGCCCTTCAACGCCTTGGATTGAGCGTCAAGTCCCTGGTATTCAAGTTGCTACTGAGCAGCAGACATTCAAAGCAACTTTTACTGAGCCTACGATTGAATGCCCAGAGTGTCATGCATTGGTGACACGTACAGCAATGTCTTTCAATGCTTATGTTTGTCCTCAGTGTGACGAACACTTACGTATGCGTGCTCGTGATCGCTTAAACTGGTTTTTTGATCAAGTTAATGCAGAATTGGGACAAGAGTTTGCTGCTAAAGACCCATTAAAATTTGTGGACAGTAAACCTTATCCTGAGCGTATGCGCGAAGCTCAAGATAAAACAGGTGAAACAGAAGCTCTGGTTGTGATGCAAGGTTCACTCAAAGGTTTAGACCTAATCGCTTGTGCTTTTGAGTTTGACTTCATGGGTGGCTCAATGGGGACAGTCGTAGGTGATCGTTTTGTCCAAGCGGCTGAACGAGCAATTGAATTACGTCAACCTTTAATCTGTTTTGCTGCATCGGGTGGTGCTCGTATGCAAGAGGGTATGTTGTCTTTGATGCAAATGGCACGTACTTCAGCCGCGATTCAGCGAATGAAAGATGCACGTCTTCCGTATCTGGTTGTGTTGACACATCCTGTCTATGGTGGTGTAACCGCTTCACTCGCGATGTTAGGCGATGTACATATTGCTGAACCTAAAGCGATGATTGGATTTGCAGGAAAGCGCGTAATTGAGCAAACAGTTCGTGAAAAGTTAGAAGAACCATTCCAACGTGCTGAATATTTGCTTGATCATGGTGTGGTCGATCAAATTGTTCATCGTCATGCATTACGTGATACTGTATATAGACTTGTTGCTAAATTGATGAACTTACCTTGACACAGCAAACACCACATTCTGATGATACATTAACAACATGGCTCGATTATTGGAGCCATGTTCACGTTACGGGCATTGATTTAGGATTGGAACGCGTTATTCCAGTTGCTGAAAAGCTTGGAGTAATGAAACCCAATGCAAAAGTTTTTACGGTTGCAGGGACCAATGGCAAAGGCTCAACTACAACAACGCTTGCTGCGATTTTAAATGCGCAAGGCTATAACGTGGGGCTTTATCAATCGCCGCATATTTACCGTTTTAATGAGCGGGTAAAGTTAGCGGGGCAAGAGGTTGATGATCAAAGTCTTATCGATGCTTTCGTACTCGTAGATCAAGCACGTCGTGAGTGTGGATTAAGTTTATCTTTCTTTGAAGCAACCACTCTGGCTGCTTTTTTGATTTTTAAACAAAAGCAATGTGATGTATGGGTACTCGAAGTAGGACTCGGTGGTCGCCTAGATGTGGTCAATGTGATCGATCCTGATATTGCCGTGATTACCAATATTGGTTTGGATCATGTGGATTGGTTGGGCGATACAATTGAAAAAATCGCTTTTGAAAAAGCTGGAATTATTCGTCCGAATATTCCTGTGATTTTTGGTGGTAATCAACCTTTACCGAAAGCGATACAAGATAAAGCGCTTGAATCTAACGCTAATCTATACGCATTAAACCGAGATTATTTTTATCAATTAAATGATGACGGTCTGTCATGGTGTTTTGCTTCTTCAGGTACAACATTAAAGTTGCCGACAGGACATTTGGCAATTGAAAATATTTCAACTGCCGTTGCTGCAATCTTAGTAAGTGGTTTGCCTATTTCTCAATCCACAATTGCTCAAGGTATTCAGCATGCTTCATTGCAAGGACGTTTTGAAATTCGTCAAATTCAAAACAAAACCGTCATTTTTGATGCTGGGCATAACCCTCATGGTGTCGAATTTTTGTTGAACCAGTTGCGAAAATTCTTAAAATACAATAAACAGTACACAGAAGTTGTGGCTGTATTCTCAATGTTGGCAGATAAAGATATTGCATCTGTAACTGATTTACTAAAAACAACAGTAAAAAATTGGTTTATTGCTACTTTAGATGTGCCTCGAGCTGCACCAATGCAACAATTAAATGAAGCATTGGCAGGTCAACAGGTGCACGAATTTAGCAGTATCCAGCAAGCGTTTGAAATCGTGTTGAAACAATGTAATAACAATCAACTGATTTTAGTCTGTGGTTCGTTTCATACTTTAGAAGCGGTCTGGGAGTATTTAGAAGAATGTCAATGAATAACAAACAACGTTGGATGGGCGGCGTTGTTCTACTTGGAGGAGGTGTTTTATTGGCAGCCTTACTTCTCAAGGGCAATGAAGAAATAGAGCAAGACAAAGCACAAGCAACAATCTCTCATCCGATTCCCAAAACTCAATCAAACTCAAATACAGCACAACCTTTACAAGATGGTGAAATGGTTTCACTCCAACCACTTGCTGTGGATGTTGAAACTGAAAAGCGATTACTTGAAGAGCAGCGCCTCGCTCGTGAAAAAGCTGTTGCAGAGCAAGAAGCCAGAGCCGCTGAGTTTTTGAAAATGCAACAAGAAGCTGAAGCTGCCGCTGCGCGTAAAGCTGCTGAAGAATATGCAGCTTTAAATGCACGCCGTAGTTCAGAGCAAGAAAGTTCAGATAATATTCCCCCTGAACTTGCAGAAGATGACAAAGCAAAAGCTCAGCGTCTAGCTGAGGAAAAGCGAAAGTTAGACGAAAAAAAGAAAGCTGAACAACAAAAGCAAGATCAACTTAAGTCAGATGCTGAAAAGAAGTTAGCAGAAGATAAACGTAAGGCTGAAGCAGATAAAAAGGCAGCAGAAGACAAGCGAAAAGCTGAAGCTGACAAAAAAGCGGCTGATGATAAAAAACGTAAAGCTGAAGAAGACGCCAAAAAGAAAGCTGAGGCTGAAAAAGCACGCGATCTTATGGAAAATGGCGATAAGAAGTGGATGGTTCAAGTGGCATTGGCTGCAAACCAAGCAAATGCAGATGCTGTCGTATCCAAGCTACGTGCTAAAGGCTATAAAGTCACAACCAGTTCTACCTCGAAAGGTATTCGTATTATGGTTGGACCTGCCAAAGATCGCGATGTTGCTGATGCAACTCGGAAAAAGATTTCTTCTGATGAAAGTCTGAATATGAAATCAGCTTGGGTAATTGACTGGGTTCCACTAGATCAAAGATAAAAAGTTGTTTAAGTAAGCTAAGTATCTTTGAAGTTGAGCTGATTGTGCGTTTTTCATCGAATAGGAGATGAAGTAATGGAACAAACGGATTTAAAGATACTTGAAAAATTTAGTTTTTCGCCAGACTCAGCAATTGGAGCATTGTCTGGCGTTGCTTACTTAGGCGACTACTTATATTTCGTTGGGGATGATGTTCGTTACTTATTAAAAACTAGCCTAAAAAATAAAATTACTGCAACAACAACTTTTGAAAAAGTCCCTTTATTGGAGTCATCTGAGCAAGAAGCTCTCACCGTATTAAGCAAAGCAGAAAAGCCTGATTATGAAGCATTAAGTTGTATCATTTTTAATGAACAACTTCATTTATTGGTTATGGGCTCAGGTTCGACTGAAAAGAGAAAGCAAGCTCTGTTGTATAATCCATCTAATCATCAAGTTCAGACTTTGCTCGATAAGTTGGATTATGATTATTTGCAGCACTGCGTTGCACTCACAGGCGGAGCAGATTTAAATATAGAAGCAGTATGCTCAGATAATCATCATCTTTATATCTTCCAACGTGGCAACATTAATCACTTTCATGGTGTTTTAGTATTTGATCTAGAAAAAATTCAAGCACATAAATCTTTAGAAAATGCTCTTATACGTTCATTTAATCTCACATTACCTGAGATTAATGGTTCAGTAAGTGGTATTTCAGATGCTTATTTTTTAGCAGATAAGAACGTGATCGTTGCAACCGCAGCCGTTGAGCAAACCTTAAATACCTACGATGATGGTGCAGTGTTAGGAAGTTATATTTTAGTGCTCTCACCGAAAGGGGAAGTCCTAAATTCCTTTTTGATCCAAGATGCTGAGGGAAACACTTTAGCCATTAAGGTTGAAGGAATAACTTGGCTTGAGTCAAATGCTGATGGAGAGGTCTTCTTATTAGTCACCGATAGTGATGGTGGTCTTTCTGAAGTGATCACGGTTTTGCTCAAGAATTCGGTTTTTACCAAACTAGATACTTAGATTAAGTTTTGTTGGTCAATTTACAATCTTAAAAATTTATTTCTAGAGTCTTAATTATTCCAATAACAGTGAGAGGTTTTTTTGCCAAGAAAATCCACCTCTCAAGTGAGTGTTTAAGTTTTAACTTGAAGGGTTGGATAATTGCTGCTGAATCCATTGTACATTTTCTGAGGTAAATAGATTTTCAATGTTTTTCCAAATGATATGGTAGCCATATCCTCCTTGTTTCATTTCTTTGACTGCATTTTCAATTGACCAATTTTCAAAAATAATACGATACATCGCAATGGTTGCACCTGTTCGATCTGATCCGTGATAACAATGAACAAGGACTTTTTGATTATTATTTTTTGCAATCTGAATAGCCTGCATTGCTTGAAGTAAGTCTTGGCGATTAATTGCCCATGTTTGAATTGGTATGTGTACTAAATTTAGCGATTGATTTTGGAGTACTTTTGCATCTTCATTTCGAGCTCTTAAATTGATCACCGTTTCAATCTGATATTTTTTTAGTAAAGGTATTAATTCGGAATTGGGTTGTTCACTGCGATAAACATCCTGACTGATCTGATAAAAATTATGCGTATCCGAGATTAAAGCCCCCCAATTTTGAGGGCGTTGAGATTGCTCTATACTCGGATGTGTCATACATCCATTTAGACTTAATGTTGAAACAACAAAAACAGTAATAAATATTCTTTTCATTTTATTGATAGCGATTAAATTCATAAGGGTCGTGGGCACAAATTAACTCAATCCTGGGTTCATGTTGAGCGAGATATTGTAACTGTTTAAGGTTTTGCAAACGTAGTTGGTTATCTTCAGCCAATAACCGTTCAGTGAAATCTAAAGCTCTGAGTTTGTTTTTTGGGTTTAGCTCAAGATGGGTGTAATAGGCATCGCCACAGAACAACATCCAGCCATCGGCCTTTTTAATCGCAATTCCACAGTGCCCAGCGGTATGCCCAATCAAGGGAATCATTAAAATTTCATCGTGAAATAACGGAAGCCCTTTAACTTTTTGCAAGTTAAACCATGGCTCGCCATCATTATGTTCAGCAAAGTTCCAATAGCGATGCTGTTTAAACTGTTCAGTCTTATAACGAAGTTTGCCTTTGGTTGTAAGTGATTGAGTGGCATTAAACTCCGCCGCTAAGAGATGCACTGTTGCATTTGGAAAATCAGAAATTCCACCAGCATGATCAAAATCTAGATGGGTCACTAAAATATGTTTTACATCACTCGGGTTAAAACCAAGTCGCTGTATCTGCTGAATGGCAGTTAGTTTTAGGTTGGGTACAATTGAGCCAAATTGTTTAAGTAAACTCCCTAATCGCTGTTCAGTATGCAGATAGTCTTGAAGTCCTAAGCCTGTATCAATTAAGACTAGACCGCGATCAGTTTCAATGAGGAGACAATGACAGACTAGATGTGCTTTCCAACCTTTTTGACCAAACAGCGGGGCGCAAACTGGACAGAAACTTCCACAGTGCAAATGATGAATGTTATAAATCATAGCATTCTTATTTTATTAAAGTTTAAGATTTCTCTTATAACGTATCAAATAAGAAAACTAAAATGAAATTTTATAAGCTTAAAAAAATGCCTATCGATATGATAGGCGCTGGAGTTAGAAAAATAGAATTTTGTTTTAATAAGTGGTTTGGTAAGGTACGTTGAGTATTTCTATACGACGTATCTCATCAGTCTTGCACTTCGCTCAAAACCTTGAATTAGCTTCAATCTTACTCAGGCTGAGGAGTGAGACGTAAATAAGGTTTTACAGCAGTGTAACCCTTTGGAAAACGTTGTTTAATTTCCTCCTCATCTTTGAGTGATGGGACAATAACAACATCCTCTCCGTGCTGCCAGTTTGCTGGGGTCGCCACTTTGTGATGATCTGTCAACTGTAATGAGTCAATTACACGTAATACCTCATTAAAGTTTCGACCTGTTGATGCAGGATAGGTAATAATCAAACGAACCTTTTTATTGGGATCAATAATGATCAATGAGCGCACGGTTAGGGTTTCACTGGCATTAGGATGGATAAAATCATATAGCTCTGAAACTTTACGATCTTTGTCTGCAATAATTGGGAAATTCACCGTTGTGTTTTGAGTTTCATTGATATCCTGAATCCAGCTTTTATGTGATTCCACATCATCCACAGATAAAGCGATTGCTTTTATGCCTCGTTTTGTGAATTGATCTTTGAGCTTTGCGGTGAACCCCAGTTCTGTCGTACAAACAGGTGTAAAATCAGCAGGATGTGAAAATAGAATCCCCCAGTGGTTACCTAGAAACTCATAAAAATCAATTCTTCCTTCGCTCGATTCTTGTTGGAAATTTGGAGCAATATCACCTAAACGTAATGTCATACTTCGTCCTTAGAACATTTTTAATCTTATGTGTGTTGGATTAATATGCGCCAGAAGGCTTAGAAGTAAAAATATTGTTTTTTGATGTTTTTATGAGTTTAAAAGATATAGAGTTTAGTTTGGTTGGAAAATTGATCGGAAATTCACATTTTAGTCGATGTAACTTATAGTCAAATTTGCTACATTAACTGACTTTGGTTGCTTGTGGTCAGAATTGCCTCGCAGATTTTTTTACCTGTTTGGATGTAAAGCCCTTGTAGTTCTTATTTCTGACTCCATAATAACAGCTAAGAAAAAATTACCTATTTAAACAAACAGGATTAGAGAGTTTATTCATGTTGGCAAGTCTGATCGGAGGTATCTTCGGTACTAAAAATGAGCGTGAGCTCAAACGCATGCGTAAAATTGTTGAACAAATCAATGCGCTTGAACCGACGATATCTGCTCTTAACGATGCAGACCTTTCTGCAAAAACTCAAGAATTCAAAGAAAGATTTAAAAACGGTGAAAGCCTAAATAAATTATTACCTGAAGCATTTGCAGTTTGTCGTGAAGCCGCAAAACGCGTGATGGGAATGCGTCACTATGATGTTCAGTTGATTGGTGGTATCACACTGCACGAAGGCAAAATTGCTGAGATGCGTACAGGTGAAGGTAAAACCCTGATGGGTACTTTAGCGTGTTACCTCAATGCATTGAGTGGTCAGGGTGTGCATGTCATCACCGTCAATGACTATCTTGCACAACGTGATGCTGAACTCAACCGCCCATTATTTGAGTTTTTGGGTTTAAGCATCGGTGTGATTTATTCGATGCAAATGCCTGCTGAGAAAGCACAAGCTTATTTGGCAGACATTACTTACGGTACGAACAACGAATTTGGCTTTGATTATCTTCGTGACAACATGGTGTTTTCTCTACAAGAGAAAAAACAACGTGGTTTAAGTTATGCGATCATCGATGAAGTAGACTCGATCTTAATTGATGAAGCACGTACACCATTGATTATTTCAGGTCAAAGTGAAGATTCATCGCATTTATATCAGTTAATCAATAGCATTCCTCCAACATTAAAACCTCAGAAAGAAGAAAAAGTGGCTGATGGCGGACACTTCTGGGTTGATGAGAAACAACGCTCAGTTGAAATGACTGAGGTTGGTTACGAGACTGTTGAGCAAGAGTTAATCCGTATGGGATTACTTGCTGAGGGTGAAAGTCTTTATTCTGCTGCGAACCTAAATCTGGTTCACCATGTCACTGCTGCGATTCGTGCGCATTATCTATACCAAAAGAACGTTCACTACATTATTGGCATTAATCCTCAGACTCAAAAAGAAGAAGTGATTATTGTTGATGAAAGTACGGGTCGTACGATGCCTGGTCGTCGTTGGTCTGAAGGTTTACACCAAGCGGTTGAAGCCAAAGAAAATATGGAAATTCAGCCTGAAAACCAAACTTTGGCAACCACAACTTTCCAGAACTATTTCCGTTTATATAAAAAGCTTTCAGGTATGACAGGTACAGCTGATACTGAAGCTGCTGAAATGAAAGAAATCTATGGTTTAGATGTTGTTATTATCCCAACTCACCGTCCGATGGTGCGTAAGGATCACAACGACTTAATTTATTTAAATCGTAACGGTAAATACAACGCAATTATCGAAGAAATTACCAATATTCGTAAGCAGGGTGTTGCGCCGATTTTGATCGGTACTGCAACGATTGAGGCGAGTGAAATTTTATCTGCAAAGTTATTACAAGCAGGTATTCAACACGAAGTCCTCAATGCAAAACAACATGAGCGTGAGGCGGACATTATTGCTCAAGCAGGTAGTCCAAACGCCGTAACGATTGCAACAAACATGGCAGGTCGTGGTACGGATATTTTGCTTGGTGGTAACTGGAAAGCCAAACTCGCAAAAATTGAAAATCCTACGCCAGAAGATGAAGCTCGTTTACAAGCGCAGTGGGAAAAAGATCACGAAGATGTATTGAACTCAGGTGGTTTGCATATTATTGGTTCAGAGCGCCATGAATCACGTCGTATTGATAACCAGCTACGTGGTCGTGCGGGTCGTCAGGGTGACCCTGGTGTTTCTCGCTTCTACTTATCGCTTGAAGATGATTTGATGCGTATCTTTGCGGGTGATCGTGTTGTTGCCATGATGCGTGCAATGGGCTTACAGGAAAATGAAGCCATTGAACATAAAATGGTGAGTCGTTCTATTGAAAATGCACAGCGTAAAGTTGAAGCACGTAACTTTGATATTCGTAAAAACTTATTGAAGTATGATGATGTAAATAATGAACAACGTAAAATTATTTACTCACAACGTGATGAGATTTTGGCAGAAAGTACATTACAAGATTATATCGAAGAGATGCATAAAGAGGTGATGAAAGGTGTTATCGCGAACTTCATTCCACCTGAATCTATCCATGATCAATGGGATATTCCTGGTCTAGAAACCGCTTTACGTACGGATTTAGGTATCGAGCTTCCTGTACAGCAATGGTTAGATCAAGATCGCCGCTTGGATGAGGAAGGTCTGATTGCACGTATTTCTGATGAAGTGATTTCACGTTATCGTCAACGCCGTACGCAAATGGGTGATGAATCTGCTGCGATGTTAGAGCGTCACTTTATGCTGAACTCTTTAGATCGCCATTGGAAAGATCATTTAGCTGCGATGGATTATTTACGTCAGGGTATCCACTTGCGTGGCTATGCTCAGAAAAATCCAGAGCAGGAATATAAGAAAGAAGCATTTAATTTGTTTGTGAACATGTTGGGTATCATCAAATCAGACGTTGTGACTGATTTATCTCGTGTTCATGTACCAACAGCAGAAGAATTGGCTGAGCTTGAAGCACAACAACAACGTCAAGCTGAATCAATGCGTTTATCATTTGAACATGATGATGTAGATGGTTTAACGGGTGAAGTGACTGCATCTGAAGAGCCTGAATATACAGTGAATAATGCTCCATTCCCAGTTCCAGAAAGCCGCAATGCACCGTGTCCTTGTGGTTCGGGATTAAAATACAAACAGTGTCACGGTAAAATCTAAACTCCGATACCGTTTGATATAAAAGCAGGGTTAATCCCTGCTTTTTTACGAGAAGTAACTTGAGTCGTTAAGTGCTTTATAGTTTCATTATTCAATAGAATGACTTTGACTGAATTCGCATGAAACGCGGGAAGACGATGAAAAAACCATTACAACTTTTAATTTTAGCGAGTGTTGCGGTATCAAGTGTAGGCTTTGCTAATGAAGCACCACAAGCAACGACCACAACCACAGTAGACAAAGTACTTGCAGCAAAAGGCGCGACGACAGCTGAAGCTCAAGTTAAACGTGAAGTAACTACAGTAATCAGCCCTCGTACAGGGATTCGATATATACTTGGAGATACAGGGAATCGCCCAATTGTTTTGCAAACAGCGGCTATCGCACCTGCTAACTCTGCCAATATCAATCGTATCGTAGCTGCTAACCCGGCATTATCTGCAAAGAGTCAGGAAAAGGCGAAGATCGCACTCATCGGTGAAGCTGCAGTACAAGCTGCTGATGCAGCCGCTGCTCAAACAGCAAGTGCTCAAGCACCACAAGCTACCAATCAATAAAAGTTTCAACAAAAAAGGAGATGCAGATGCATCTCCTTTTTTTACAGCTAATTAAAGAAAGCTAGGTAATAAAATCAGACCAATAATGATTGCAAACATCAGCCATTTTGCAAGATAGTAAACTCTACGATTACGTTGTTTTAAACCACGACCATAATGATGTACGGCATAGCCATACTTGAAAATTCGATTGATAAAACCTGTTTTATCTTGATCATCATTCGGTGAACTTGCCGCTGACATAACATTGCGACCAAACCAATGATTGATCTTCTGAGCCCAGCCCCATTTCATTGGACGCTCGATGTCACAGAATAAAATAATACGGGTCTGATCCGTTTTATTTTCAGCCCAATGCACAAAAGTCTCATCAAAAACAGTTGCTTCACCATCGCGCCAGCTATAGCGTTCTTGATCAACTTCAATAAAACAGTCATCGCTGTTTGGTGTTACTAAACCTAAATGATAACGAACTGAACCCGCATAAGGATCACGATGTTTACCTAAATAACTTCCAGATGGAAGTTCAGTAAACATTGCTGCTTTTACTGAAGGAATACTTTCTAACAAGGCAACTGTCTTAGGGCAAAGTTGTTGAGCTGATGGATGGCTAGCTTGATACCATTTTAAATAAAAACGTTTCCAACCACGTTTGAAGAAGGTATTAAAACCTGCATCGTTATTCTTTTCAGCTGCTTTAATTTGATTTTGTAGCTGGATTGCTTCTTCACGGATTACTTGCCAATTGTCCTGTAATGGTTTGAGCTCAGGAAACTGCGCCACATCAAAGAATGGTTGGTTCGGTAATTTGGAGAAACCAGTCATAAACATATTAACTGGTGCTAGAAATGTCGAATGGTCGAATAATTGTCGAGATGCTTTTAATCGTTCTTTGCCACGATAATAAGTATATAAAAAACTGACCAAAAATACGGCAACGATAATCACTGCGTACATGAGCACAATCATCTAAAAAAAGGGAGTCGCGTATTTTAGCACAAAAAATATTAGCGGGAGAGATGTTGTAGCGTTTGAAAAAGGGTGAGTGGAATTGCCCGACAAATGGTTTGAGTGAACCTCTTATGACGTTCACTCAATAAGAACATATAGATTAGACTTGGTTATTTACATCATCGTGTTTGGTTTCACGGATGAACAAAAACGCGATTAATGAAAGAATTGACGCTAAACTTAAATACATTCCTACAGCATCTAAACCATAGCTTTCAGCGAGTTTGGTCGCAATGTAAGGGGCAAAGGATGCACCAAAAATACCTGCCAAGTTGAAGGTTAATGCTGAACCTGTATAACGGACTGATGTTGGAAAAATCTCAGAAAGTACAGTTCCAATCGGTCCGTAAGTGAGTCCCATGATTGAGAGACCAATACATAAAAATAGGAACACAAGTAATGGGCTACCAGACCCTAAAAGCGGCGCAAAACAAAGTCCAAATAAGGCTGATAAGATACAGATAGCAACCGATGTATTTTTACGTCCAAACTTTTCAGCAAGAATCGCTGAAACAGGAATGAAAGCTGCAAAGCAAAGTGTTGCGATCAATTGTAATTCAAGGAAATCACCGCGAGCATATCCCAGTTTTGTTGTACCCCAGTTGAGTGCAAAAACGGTTGTGAGATAGAACACGACAAAAGTACAAATCGCAGCAACAGTACCCAAGACCAACATTGGGAAATGTTTCGTCATGACCTCTTTGAATGGGACATTAACTTCTTTTTGTTTGTCTAAAACCTTTTGGAATGCAGGAGTCTCATGCAATTTCAGACGGATATAGAGACCAACCAGAACTAACACCGCACTTGAGACGAATGGAATACGCCAGCCCCAAGTCATGAAATCTTGTTCTGACATAAAAGCATTCAATAAAAGGAAAGAACCTGTTGCGAGGATAAAACCAATCGGAGCGCCCAGTTGAGGGAACATGCCATACCATGCACGTTTTCCTTCAGGTGCATTTTCAGTCGCCAGTAGAACAGCACCACTCCATTCACCACCAAGACCGAGACCTTGACCTAAACGGCATAAAGCTAGTAGTAAAGGAGCTACAAGGCCAATTTGTGCATAGGTTGGCAGCAAACCGATACAAACAGTTGATATTCCCATTGTCAGTAAAGCTGCGACTAAAGTTGCTTTACGTCCAATTCGATCTCCCAAATGTCCAAAAATTGCGGCTCCGATCGGGCGAGCAATAAATGCAATTGCAAAAGTTGCGAGGGATTTTAGTACAGCGGCACCATCACTACTTTCTGGGAAAAATAAATGAGGAAAAATTAAAACTGCTGCAGTTGCGTAGATATAGAAGTCAAAAAACTCAATCGTGGTACCCACGAGACTGGCAAATAATACCCTTGTTTTTGAATTGCTTGCCACTTCGGGGGTGACAGTCGTAGTACTAGACGACATACGAGACCTTATTTTATTTGATCAAGACACAGAAATATGGACTTGAGAATTCTTTGAATGCAAAGTCTACTCATGAAACTAGTGTCATTTCTTTTGGCCTGTCGACAGGAGTTAAAGCACATAACAGTAGATTGCAAGAAAGTGTAAACCTGCCCCTATTAGCACAAATACATGCCAAATTGCGTGGGTATATCTTACCTTTTTTAAAGCATAAAACAATGTGCCGACAGTATAAGCAAGCCCACCCGCAATCAATAACTGGATTGCTTCTTTTGATAGGTATAGTTGCATATCATCCATAACTAACACGGCTAACCACCCCATGATGATATAGGCTGCCAAAGATACTTTTTGAAAACGATGAATTAGGATCAGTTTAAATACGGTACCAATCAAGGCAATGATCCATAGCGCAATTAATAAATAATGTGCTTTCGCTGTTGGGATTGCGATACTTAGAAAGGGGGTATACGTTCCTGCAATCAGATAATAAATCGCAGTATGGTCAAGTTTTTTATACCAGTAGCGTTTCATTCCATCTTGAGAGAAATGGTAAAGCATAGAACTGCTGAGGAGTAATACAAGACTGAACCCATATACCCATAAACTCATCCATTGTCCGAAAGGTAGTCCATATCCTTTGATAATTAGAAACACCGATGCAATTAGCGCCAGAACTGCACCAATCCCGTGACTATAGGCATTAATTAATTCTTCTTTGGGATCATAATTGGTTAGAAAATTAGCGTTCATTGAGCTTCTAATAGTATAAAAATACAACTGTATCGTAATGCAATTTCCCTTTTAAAGTAAGACGCTATAAAATTTAGTTTCTATTTGTCAGGTTTTCACTATGTTTGCGCCCAAATTTTCCTTTGAACAAGAACAGCAATTTTTCTTGGAGATTCAGCAATCTATTGAAAACAATAGTTTTGATCGATTGATCTTGAGCCAATACAAGGGCGAAATGATAGATTTAGAGAAAATGACTTTTCGCATTATTGAACTGCAAAATCAAAGTATGCTGTCCTGTTTATATCATTATAAAACGCAAGATATTACTAAGAATTATCCGATTGAAGAGGGATTAGAGAAAATAGCCGAGCTGTTGGTTCAGTCGAAACAAGCCAATCTATTTACAATGCATCAAGATATTCAACTGAAAAAAAACAAAAAGAAAGCCATGTTGAATGCACAGAAAAAGCAAATCAGTGTAAACCAAGTTCAACAGCATCACGATCGTGAAAAACATCGATTTGTTCAGCAACAAAGTCCATTTCTTAAACATCTTGGAATTACCGATGAAAAGGCACAACTCATTCCAAGTATGGCGCGCAAGTGGAAACAGATTAATAAGTTTATTGAAATTTTTTCAAATGCTTATGAGCAAATTGATGCTTCTCAACAAGAACTTAATATTGTTGATTTTGGTTCAGGAAAAGGTTATTTAACTTTTGCTTTGTATGATTATTTATTAGAGCAAAATAAAACTCCGTTAATCACAGGTGTTGAACTGCGTTCGAATCTTGTACAGTTTTGCCAAAAAGTTGCAGATGATGTTGGCTTTAATCATCTTGATTTCTTTGAAGGTGACGTGCGGAGCTATGCCCCAGAAAAGCTAGATGTCATGATTGCACTACATGCTTGTGATGTAGCAACCGACTTTGCAATTCATACAGGAATTCGTCTGAATGCCTCAATGATCATGTGTGCGCCATGCTGCCATAAAGAGTTGCGACCTCAATTAAAAAGCCCAGAGGTTTTACAACCGATGCTTCAGTTTGGCATTCATGCAGGGCAGCAGGCAGAAATGCTGACAGATACATTGCGTGCTTTGTTGCTTAAGGCTTACGGTTATGAAACTAAAGTTTTTGAATTCGTTTCACTGGAACATACCAGTAAAAATAAGATGATTTTAGCGACCAAGCGTAAAGATGTTCAGCAGCCTGATCCGAAAATTATGCAGCAAATTCAAGCCTTAAAACAGATGTATGGTATCCAAAAACAAAGCTTAGAATTGCTGTTACAAGATCAAATGCCAATCGAAAATTTAGGTTGTAAGTGCTAATTAAGCTGAGATCGAGATGTTTAGAGTCCAAAGTGGTCACTGGGATAAGTTAGAGCAAGACGCAAAGTTCATTCGAAAACAAGTTTTTATAATTGAGCAGAACATTCCTGAAGAAGAGGAGTGGGATGATCAAGATATGATTTCAGATCATTTTGTTGTCTATGATCAAGATCAACCAATTGCGACTGCGCGATTATTACAAAACAATAGTGTAGGGCGTGTGGCTGTACTCAAAGCTTATCGCGGACAAGGAATTGGACGTATGATTATGTTAGAGGTTATTCGGCAAGCACATCAACAAGATCGAAAATTTCTTCAGTTATCCTCACAAGTTCACGCCATTTCATTCTATGAAAAATTAGGATTTTCGATACAAGGGGATGCATACGATGAGTGTGGAATTCCTCATATAAAAATGCAGTTGGTGATTGAAACTAAAAATCACTGAAACGAAGATTTAGATCATAACTTGCTCGATCGATGATCAGATCGAGCAAGTTATATTTCTTTATTGGTGTTGCTGATGTTGGGTTTCAACCTCTGAGCTTGCTTGAGCATTTTCTTGAGCGATTGCTTTTTGTTGTTCTGCTGCTCGCTGTGCTCCAGGCATATAATCTGGTTCATTGCTCATAGCTAAGTAGAAGAAACTGAGAAAAATTGTACTAAGTACCCCAACGATAATGACAAATTTCCAACCTAATACGGTTTCACTTGAATCGTTGTGAGAGTTTGAGCGATTACTCATAGAAAATTCCAAAAATAAAATAAATAAAAAACTTGCTAGAACAACATCATTTAATCAATTTGATAAAAAGCCTAAACATTATATGGTTTTATAGTTTGTTTTGGGTTGTCTGATGATTTGTATTATTGATTGAAACTTGAAAGTTGATTTGCAAAAAAGAATAGTCTGAAATTAATATTTAGGGCTAAATTTAAGCGATTATTTAGAATAAGATACGATTTTAATAAGTTTCCAAGTCTTCAATATTATAGTATTCAAAGACTTGGAATAAGCGAGATGATTATAGGGCGTTCCAATCTTCAATAGCTTTGAAGCCTGTTTCTAGACCAATATCATAACTATAACGAATCTTGGCTTTATTCTTGGTGAGTCGACCCGCCATATGTTTTAAGTCGGGTGGGCAAACCTCCAATATTTTTTGTTCAGATGCTGTTCTAACAAATTCAATAGATTCATTATAGCGTTGCGTTCTTGCTAATAAACTTTTGGCAAAACCATGTCGTTGCTTGAATGCATACCTTGCAAGTAGTTGATCACCTTTACTACTGGCTTTGTAGTAATTTTTGGGGCGAGTTCTCAGTACCATGAGTTTAGATACATTAGTTTGTTTCGCCGTCCAAAGTACGGGGAGAGCATCTGCGACTCCGCCATCAAAGTAGGGTTCACCAAAAACTTCTACTGCTTGACGGGTAAGCACTGGAATAGAACTTGATGCACGTAATCCATCGAGAATGTTGTCTTTAGAGGCTTTGATATATGTTGCATCTCCTGAAATAGCATGGGTCAATACCATGTAAAACTCAGGATGATTGGCAAATAATTGAGCTTGATTGAGTGGATTTTCTTTTTCAACCACTTCCCACATCCATTTCAAATCAAGTAAGTCACCACCTTTGAAGAAGCGTCCATAATGAATGAATTCAGATCGAAGAGAATGATCTAGATAGATTTGTAGGGTGCGACCTTGTTGAGCTGCGAGGTAATTAGCGACATTGGTAGAACCAGATGAAACACCAACACAAAGATCAAATGGATTAAATTGTTGCAGTAAAAATGCATCTAAGACACCGCTGGTAAATGCGCCGCGCATTCCACCACCTTCAACGACCAGTGCTTGACGATTTTGGTGAAGCATTCAATATCTCGAATAGGATGATAAATCCCTGTTTAACACGGATTTATCATCTTCGACAAGAATACTTTAGTGATTGTGTTGCTGATGCTCGCTATGTTGAGCTTCGCCATTTGCTGAAGATTGTGACATTTCAGCTGCTGCCGCTGCTTTTTTTTGATTCATTGGCATATAGTCAGGCTCATTATTTATGGCTAAATAAAAAATCACCATAAAGATAAAGCTTAAAATGCAAGTGATGATCAGTGCTTTCCAACCCCACGGCGAGGTTTCAGGACATAATTTCTCAGACATAAGACAAATTTCCAAAGGACAAAAAGTAAAGCAGAATTGGTATATTTATAGCACAATTTGTGATGGATTAGACGCAATTCGGTTTTCTATCAATAAATACAAAAAAGCTCATATCAGTTAAAGAAACTGATATGAGCGTAAAGTGAAGAGAGTGAAAAAATTATTGAATAATTTCTTTCTTCTGCGCTTTGTCTTTTAAAGATTGTGGTGGATTGAAACGTTCACCATATTTAGCAGCCAATTCCTCTGAACGTTGTAGTGATTTTTCAATCCCATTTTGATTTAGGAATTGAATTGCACCACCAGTCCATGGAGCAAAACCGATTCCAAAAATTGAACCGACATTGGCATCAATTACTGATTCTAGAACACCTTCTTCATAGCAGCGTAAGGTATCGAGTGCTTGAACAAACAAGAAACGATCAATCATATCTTGTTCAGAAATATCATTCTCTTTCGTCCAACGGCTGAGCCCATCCCACAAATGTTTTTTGCCATTTTCTGGATATTCATAGAAGCCTGCACCTGCTGCTTTACCTTTACGATTTAGCTCGTGAATCATGGTGTGAACCACTTCATCTACAGGAGTTTTCGGTAAGTCTTTCCCTTCAGCTTGCAGTGCTTTGCGCGTTTCGCTTGCTACATGCTCAGTCAGAGTTAAAGATACTTCATCCTGAATCGCAAGAGGACCAACAGGCATACCAGCTTTGAGTGCTGCCATTTCGATTTTTGCTGGATGTACACCCTCAGCAAGAAGACGCATACCTTCTTGAATGAACGTACCAAACACACGACTGGTAAAGAAACCACGACTGTCATTTACCACGATTGGTATTTTAGCAATTTGTTGTACAAAGTCATAGGCTTTAGCTAATGTTTCAGCTGAAGTTTCTTTGCCTTTGATGATCTCGACCAATTGCATTTTGTCGACTGGGCTAAAGAAATGTAAGCCAATAAAGTTTTTAGCATCTTTACTTGCTGTTGCTAGACCTGTGATTGGTAAGGTAGACGTGTTCGATGCAAAAATTCCATCTTCCGCTAAATACTGCTCAGCTTCTTGAGTCACTTTGGCTTTGAGTTCTTGATTTTCAAATACTGCTTCAATGATTAAATCACAGCCTTGTAGATCAGCTGCATCAGCAGTAGCTGTAATAAGCGCTAACACTTGATCACGTTTTTCTGCGGTCATACGACCTTGTGAAACACGTTTATCAAGTAGCTTTTGTGAATAAGCTTTGCCTTTCTCTGCATTTTCTACAGACACATCTTTGAGTACGACAGGAATTCCTTTGATTGCGGTTGAATAGGCAATCCCTGCACCCATCATACCTGCACCTAAAACACCGACTTTCTTCGCTTGCCATTTAGCAACTTCAGCAGGACGACTCGCACCTGATTTAATTGCATTTAGACCATGCCAAAACGTACCGATCATGTTCTTCGACACTTGACCTACAGTCAGTTGTGTAAAGTAACGTGATTCAATACGAAGTGCAGTATCTACATCGACTTGAGCACCTTCAACTGCAGCCGCCATGATCGCTTCAGGAGCAGGGTAGCAACCTTTGGTTTTGTCACGTAGCATGGCAGGGGCAATTGCAAGCACTTGCGCAACCGCAGGCGTTTTAGGATCACCACCAGGGATTTTGTAGCCTTTCACATCAAATGGTTGCTGTGATTTTGGATTAGCTTTCACCCAAGCAAACGCTTTTTCTAACAGCTCTTGTTCATTCTCAGCTGTGTCATGTACCAAACCAAGAGATTTTGCTTTATCGACACCAAATTGCTTACCTTCCATAAGGAACGGGAATGCATTTTGTAAGCCCAGCAAACGTACCATACGGACGATACCACCACCGCCAGGAAGTAGTCCTAAAGTCACTTCAGGTAAACCAAATTTAGTTTTTGGATCATTAATGGCAATACGATAATGGCAACCTAAAGCGATTTCCCAGCCACCACCAAGCGCAGTGCCGTTTAAAGCTGCAACAACAGGCACACCTAAAGTTTCGATTGTGCGTAAGTCACCTTTGAGTTTTTCAATCATCTTGAAAAATTCAGTAGCGTGTTCAGGTTGTACCTGAATCAGCTCATCTAGGTCACCACCAGCAAAGAAGGTTTTCTTAGCTGAACGGAAAATAATACCTTTCAGATCAGTTTCAGCTTTAAGCTTTTGACTGACTTCATCTAAAGCATCTCGGAACTCTGCATTCATGGTGTTTGCAGATTGACCAGATGAATCTAGTGTGAGAATTACAATATTGTCAGCGTTTTTTTCGTATTTAATAGCGCTCATGTTGTTCTCCTTACACCAACTCGATAATGGTAGCGATACCCATACCACCACCGACACATAATGTTGCTAGACCACGTTTTTTACCTTGACGCTCTAATTCATCTAACAAAGTTCCTAGAATCATGGCACCAGTTGCCCCTAATGGATGTCCCATCGCAATCGCACCACCATTGACGTTGACTTTCTCAGCAGGAACTTTCAGTTCTGTAATAAAACGCATTACCACAGCTGCAAAAGCTTCATTCACTTCAAATAAATCAATATCGTTGATGCTCAAGCCTGCTTTTTCTAATGCTTTACGTGCAGCAGGGGCAGGACCAGTCAACATAATGGTTGGATCTGTACCGACTAATGCAGTTGCAAGCACCTTGGCACGAGGTTTTAAACCCTGCTCTTTGACTGCTTTTTCAGAAGCCAATAACACCACCGCAGCACCATCGACGATACCTGATGAGTTACCTGCATGATGAACGTGATTAATTTTTTGCGCTTCAGGATACTTCTGTAAAGCAACAGCATCGAAGCCCATTTGACCCATCATTTCAAAGCTAGCATTCAGTTTTGCTAGACCTTCAACTGTGGTATTTCCTTTGATAAATTCATCTTTTTCTAAGATTGTTACACCTGCATGATCTTTCACAGGTACAACTGATTTATCGAAATAACCATTTGCCTGAGCAGCAGCAGCCTTTTGTTGCGAACCGACCGCAAATGCATCTACATCTGCGCGGCTATAACCATCTAAAGTTGCGATTAAGTCTGCACCCACACCCTGTGGTACAAAAGAGGATTTTAAATTGGTTTCAGGATCTAGTGCCCATGGGCCACCATCTGAACCCATCGGGATACGTGACATTGATTCTACGCCACCCGCAACCACAACATCTTCCCAACCTGAACGAACTTTTTGTGCTGCCAAGTTTACTGCTTCTAAACCAGAAGCACAGAAGCGGTTGATTTGGACACCTGCAACATCATCATTCCAACCTGCAGCAATCGCAGCAGTTTTGGCAATATCCCCACCTTGATCACCAATTGGTGTCACACAACCGAGAACGATATCATCGACTTTAGATGTGTCGAGTTGATGGCGTTGTTGTAATTCATTCAATAATGTTGTGAGTAAAGTAATTGGTTTTACTTCATGTAATGAGCCGTCTTTTTTTCCTTTTCCGCGTGGTGTGCGAATGGCATCAATAATATAGGCCTCGCTCATAGCTGTTCCTTGTATTGCCTTAAATTAAAATCATTGTGCTTCGAGTGTACTCAATTTAAGTGTCAGTGCAATGATGATAAACATTGGTAAGTTTGATGTTTTTCGCCAATTCAGTTCACTATTGAATAGTTGAAATATTTAGTAAAATGCATGTCCATAATTCAACATAATTTGCTTGATGAAATTTATTAATATTATTGGTACTACGGGTTCTGGCAAATCTACGCTGGCTCGAAAGTTGGCGGAAAAATTAAAAATACAATATATCGAACTGGATGATTTACTATGGCTAGATGATTGGAAAGAATCTTCAAATGATGCATTTTTTTGCAAACTTAAACTGAGTATGAATGCAGCATCAACGGGATGGGTGATCGATAATCTTTATTCACGCAGTATTGATATGATTTGGTCTGAGGTGGATACGGTCATTTGGCTAGATTATTCTTTTTCTGTTAACTTTTATCGTCTTACTAAACGGACTTTGTGGCGTATTTTAAGTCGTGAGCGATTATGGAAAAACTCGAATAATAGAGAGAACTTGAAAATGGTATTCTCCCAAAAATCGATTTTTTTATGGATGTTTCAGAAATATCCACAAAATAAGAAAAGGTATTTAGCGATGATGAATAACCCTAAATACCAGCACATACGATTTATTCACCTAACTTCGCCTCGGAAGACAGCTGCTTTCTTAAAACAAATAAGTGGTGATTGATAATTAGCATTAAAATCAGGGTATTGGCTATATTTTTTCAAGATAATGTTTTGGCTTTACGGCTGTATTACTTGTAATTAGATTACTTATCAATGAGTTTTTACAAAAAACCTTTTTAAAAAAACAGATGAAAATCTGAGATTAAACTATTGATTAGATAAGTTTAAATGAAAGAATTGGCTATATTCAGATTCATTATATTGAGCAAAGGCTTCACCCTCTACGAAACCAAATTTCTTGTATAGATGAATTGCTGCATCAAAGTGGGAGTCTTTTCCTGTTTCTAAACTCACTTTTTCATAGTTGCTATGTTTAGCAATTTTCAGAAGATAATCAAGTAAGTGTGTCGCTACACCTTGACGTAGATGTTGGGGATGAGTCCGCATCGATTTAAGTTCAGCATGATAGGGATTAAGCTCTTGAATCGCACCACAACCAAGAAGCTGATCATCACGCCAAAGTATATAAAATCGAATGGAGTCTTTTTGTAGGCTGCTGAAATCGAGTGCAAAACTATGCTCAATAGGTGTGTTCTGATGCATGCCGTGCAAATGAATGCGTATGAGGTCTTGAACTTGAGGGTCTGAAAAATCGCCTTTTTTGATTATCATTATTTATCGTGATTGTTGAGGAATATAGTGGATTAATATCATATTTTTCAACAAGTGTTCAACTTTTTAGGGTTGAACACTTTGTCTGATTTAAGTTAATTGTGATGCCCATGCAACTGACGATATAAACCAGGCGTAACACCTGTCCATTTCTTGAAGGCACGGTGAAAGGTACTAGTTTCACTAAAGCCAACTTGTTGAGCAACATCTTCTAAAGTGAGGTTTGGAGTGAGCAATAAATGAATCGCAGCGTCACGACGTAAGGCATCTTTGACACCTTGATAGCTTTTACCTTCCGCAGCCAAACGACGACGTAATGTTTGAGGAGATAAATACAACATAGATGCCACATCATTTAAAGTTGGCATTTCTTCGCCGATTTGGCTCTTCAATACATCACGGATACGCGAAGTGAGTGAGTTGGTGTTTTTGAATTTCACTAGAAGTTGTGCTGGTGCGGCTTTTAAAAACTCTTCTAAAGTTTTTTCATCCTGACGAATAGGTAGATCTAAATAATCTGCAGCAAAGGTAATTTCTGTACGCGGTGCGTCAAACTGCATCACTGGTGCAAAAAATAGCGCATCATATTCATCAGCATGGTTAGGGCGTTCATAACCAAAATGGACACGCTCCAAAGGTAAGCGACGTTCGATTAACCACGAAGCAAGACCATGCCAAATCATCAGCATACTTTCCGTAATAAAATGATCAGGGTCAAGCGCTTTAGGAATGTGAGGTACTAAACGAGCTTCGTGTTTATCACGCTCTAAACTGACAGACCATTCATCACCGAATAATTTGTAAAATTGTGAGGAAAGTTCGAGCGCTTGTCCAAGTGTTTTCGAATGTATGATCAATTGGCACATGATCGCAAATGTACCTAAACGACGTGGTTGAACATCGAAACCAACGTGTTCGTCTTGGGTGATCATCCATAACATTTTGACAAAGCGAGTGTATTGCTCTGGGGAGATTCGAGCTTTAGGTTGACGAAGCAATTCTGCTTCAATACCGACATGTGAAAGTAATGTTTCAACGTCCATGCCTAGGCGTTTTACACCTGTTAAAGCCGCATTCACGAAGTGGATGCTGATCGTATCACGGCTCATATTGAATCCTTCAGTTTCTTTACTATTCACGATAATTGACCTAAATAACCGTCTAAAATATCTAATTGAGCAATTGACAAGAAAAAATTATTGCTCACTAAGTACATGTTAAATTGCCGAAACTATCAAGGTAAATGGCTGAACATGACATTGTTTTTGTGTTTATCCGAACCTAGTATAAAAGAAAATTTGAACAATATGAGTAAAAATTATTATGCCAACTGCTTTAAAGGGATTGAAAGTTCTAGATTTTTCTACTTTGTTGCCTGGTCCATTCGCGAGTATGTATCTTGCAGACATGGGTGCAGAAGTTATCCATGTAGAATCTCCGAGTCGTCCAGATTTGGTTCGAATCATGCCACCTTATGCCAATGGTCAAGCCACAGCGCATAGTTATCTTAATCGAAATAAACAGTCTATTACGCTTGATCTAAAAGATGCTGCAAATATTGAGTTAATTAAAAATAAAATTTCAGAGTTTGACATCCTTCTTGAACAATTTCGACCAGATGTGATGCGTCGATTAGGGTTGGATTATGAAACGCTTGCTGAGATCAATCCTCGATTAATCTATTGTTCTATTACAGGTTACGGTCAAACAGGTGCATATAAAGACCGTGCAGGGCATGATATTAACTATCTAGCTTTAGCTGGTATTTCGGGTCATAGTGGTCGACAAGATAGTGGACCACCTCCATTGGGTGTACAGATTGCGGATGTTGCAGGTGGTTCTTTGCATGCGGTTATTGGGATTTTAGCTGCTGTAGTTGAGCGTCAGCGTAGTGGTATGGGGCAATACATAGATATTTCTATGACGGACTGTGTGGCTAGTTTAAATAGTATGGCCGCCTCAGCAAGTTTGGCTGGTCAGACACCGCAAGGTCCTGAGAAAGGGATGCTGAATGGTGCTATTTTCTATGACTATTATGAAACCAAAGATGGTCGTTATTTCTCTGTAGGAAGTTTAGAACCACAGTTTATGACTGGGTTAGCTGCTGCATTAGATTTACCTATATTGATGGCAAAAGGTAGTTCTTTTGACCCCGAAGACCGTCAAGCGATTAAACAAGCCTTAAAGGAAAAGTTTAGATCCAAAGATTTTGCTGAGTGGCAATCAATTTTTTCGCAATTAGATATTTGTGTGGAGCCAGTGTTGAGCTTAGATGAGGCTTTGACTTCACCGATTGCAAAACAACGCGGTTGGGTGGTCGATGTACCTTTATCTGAAAATACAGATCAAACTGAGCCTCAATTAGCATGCCCAATTAAATTTTCACGTTCTCAAATGCGCTATCAATTTATCGGACAAGGTTTGGGTCAAGGAAAATGGTAGAAAATATGTGCATACAATCACAACTTGGTAAAATATTGCACATTTAATCAAGTGATTAACATTTTGAATAAATTAATCAATTAAAAATGGGCGTAACCTTTTATATACAAAAACATAAAAGGTTACGTAAACATGACAATCTCTAAATCATGGGTTGTATCTTGTTTATCCGTTCTTTCATTGAGTCTTTTCACACATCACACTCAAGCAGCTTCTTCCGCATTTGATCCTCATGGTCAATGGCTGTTGGGTGATTGGAACGGTCAACGCACTGCGTTACAAGATCAAGGTTATAACTTTTCTGCTGATTACACAGGTGAATTTGCAGGGGTTTTAGATTCTAAACAATATTCAAGTCATGGCAGTGAATTCACTGGGCAACTGGCTTTAGGCACACACTTTGACTTAAATAAAATTTTAGGTTGGCAAGACACTGAAGCTTAAATCACGGTGACCTATCGAGATGGCCAATCATTGTCTCAAACTGCAGATGGTTTACAAGGACATCTAAGTTCTACCCAAGAAGTTTGGGGGCGTGGTCAAACTTGGCGTTTAACTGATCTATGGATCAAAAAAAAATTTTTAGATCAAACTTTAGATATTAAGGTGGGACGTTTTGGTGAAGGTGAGGATTTCAACAGTTTTAACTGTGATTTCCAAAACTTGGCATTATGTGGCTCTCAAGTCGGCAATTGGGTGGGTGATCAATGGTACAACTGGCCTGTCAGTCAATGGGCATTGCGAGTCAAATATAACCTGCAGCCAGATTTATATGTGCAAATTGGTGCGTATGAATATAACCCAGAGAACTTACAGCGTGGTAAAGGCTTTAACTTAAGTACAGATGGATCACATGGTGCGATTATTCCAGCTGAGCTGGTTTGGTCACCAAAACTAGGTCAGCAATCTCTTTTAGGTGAATACCGTTTTGGTTACTACTACAGCACTGCTGATGCTGCTGAAATTGAAAACCCAAGCAAAACTGGACATAAACAAGGCGGTTGGTTTACTGCCAAACAGCAATTAACACGTCATGATGATCAATCTGATCGTGGTTTAACTGGTTTTGTGAATGTCACAGTGCATGATTCAAAAACCAACTCCATCAAAGATATGCAAAATGTTGGATTGGTTTATAAAGGTCTGCTCAATCAGCGTCCACAAGATGAACTAGCACTCGGCGTAGCACGTATTCATGCCAATGACAAAAACAATCCTTTATTGGATGAAGAATACAATACTGAGTTGTATTACGGCATCCATGCAACTAATTGGTTGACCATCCGTCCAAATATTCAATATGTACACCATGTCGGTTCCTTGAAAGATGGCGATAAAACATGGGTGGGTGGCATCAAGTTTCAAACCATTTTTTAAGTGTTTTATTCGGAGTTCTATAGCTCATGTTTGCAACTCAATCGGGCTATAGAATGCTTTAGATTTTTTAATTGAATGTTAAGTGAATTGATCATTTGCTTAGTCATTCTAATAAATACAAAGATGCAAGGTGATCTTATGAATCAATCTGCTTCAAAATCAGGATTGCGAACGTTGACGGTAATGATCCTTGCCCTCATTGCTTTGTTCCTGCTTATTGGTGGTGTATGGCTCGCAGCTATTGGTGGGTCTTTTTATTATGTGATTGCAGGAGTGTTGTTACTCATCGTAGCAGTACAACTTTATAAGCGTGCTTCTGGTCCGCTATGGGTCTATGCCGCTTTAATGTTAGGAAGTGTGATTTGGGGTGTTTGGGAAGTTGGAACGGACTTCTGGGCACTGGCTCCACGTCTTGATGTTTTGGGTGTGTTGGGTTTGTGGTTGTTAGTACCTGCTGTAACAAGAGGTATTGATAAACTTGGCTCAAGTAAGGTTGCGCTATCATCGACTTTAGTTATTGCTATTGTGGTGATGGTGTACTCGATCTTTAATGATCCTCAAGAAATTAATGGTGTGATTCAAACACCTCAACCTGCACAAGCGAAAGCAGTTGATGGTGTAGCACCTGAGGACTGGCCTGCCTATGGTCGTAGTCAAGGAGGGGAGCGTTATTCTCCTCTGACTCAAATTAATGACAAAAATGTCAAAGATTTGAAAGTTGCTTGGACGTTCCGTACAGGTGATTTTAGAACTGACAATGACTCAGGTGAAACGACTAATCAGGTAACACCAATTAAAATCGGCAACAATATGTATATGTGTACGCCACATCAACATTTGATTGCACTTGATCCTGCAACAGGAAAAGAAAAATGGCGTTTTGATCCAAAACTTAAAACGGACAAGACTTTCCAGCATTTAACTTGTCGTGGGGTGATGTACTACGATGCTGCAAACACCACTGAGTTTGCAACCAGTTTACAGGCGAAAAAATCAACTTCGACTGAATGTCCTCGTAAAGTTTTTGTTCCGGTTAATGATGGTCGTTTAGTCGCAGTGAACGCAGATACAGGTAAAGCATGTTCTGACTTCGGTCAAAATGGCGAAGTGAATTTACAAGAATTCATGCCATATGCCTATCCAGGTGGCTATAACCCAACTTCACCAGGTGTTGTATCTGGTACTACAGTGGTAATTGCAGGTTCAGTGACCGATAACCATTCGAATAAAGAGCCATCAGGTGTGATTCGTGGTTATGACGTGAATACTGGTAAGTTGCTGTGGGTATTCGATACGGGTGCTGCTGATCCGAATGCAATGCCAGGTCAAGACACAACATTTGTGCATAACTCGCCAAATGCATGGGCGCCACTTGCTTATGATGCAAAATTGGACATCGTCTATGTACCGACAGGTGTAGGTACACCTGATATTTGGGGAGGCGACCGTACTGAGTTGAAAGAGCGCTATGCGAACTCAATGCTGGCGATTAATGCAAGCACAGGTAAGCTAGTTTGGAGTTTCCAAACCACACATCATGATTTGTGGGATATGGATGTACCATCACAACCTTCATTGGCGGATATTCAGGATAAATCTGGTCAAACTGTCCCTGCGATTTATGTCTTAACTAAAACAGGAAATGCCTTTGTTTTAGATCGTCGTAATGGTCAGCCAATAGTACCGATTACTGAAAAACCAGTTCCGCAAACAGTGAAGTGGGGACCACAAACTAAAGGTGAGTTCTATGCTAAAACTCAACCATTCTCTGACTTTAACTTAGCACCTAAAGATAAATTAACAGATAAAGACATGTGGGGTGCCACCATGTTTGACCAGTTAATGTGTCGGGTGAAGTTTAAACGTTTGAATTACGATGGTATTTATACACCACCTTCTGAAAATGGCACTTTAGTATTCCCTGGTAATCTCGGTGTATTCGAATGGGGTGGTATGTCAGTGAATGCTGATCGTCAAGTTGCAGTCATGAACCCGATTGGCTTACCATTCGTAAGTCGTTTAATTCCAGCAGATCCAAACCGTCAAGCAGTCGCACGTGGTGCGGGTACAGAGCAGGGCATGCAACCGATGTATGGTACGCCATATGGTGTAGATATTAGTCCGTTCCTGTCTCCATTCGGTTTGCCTTGTAAGCAACCTGGTTGGGGCTTTGTTGCTGGTGTGGATTTAAAAACACACGAAGTGGTTTGGAAAAAACGTATTGGTACGATTCGTGATAGTTTGCCAAATCTATTTCAATTACCACCAGTGAAAATTGGAGTACCAGGTTTAGGTGGTTCGATTTCAACAGCAGGTAATGTGATGTTTGTTGGGGCGACTCAAGATAACTACATCCGTGCCTTTAATGTTTCAAATGGCGATAAGTTATGGGAGGCTCGTTTACCTGCAGGTGGTCAGGCAACACCAATGACTTATGAAGCTAACGGTAAACAATATGTGGTGATTATGGCGGGTGGACACGGTTCATTTGGTACTAAAATGGGTGATTATCTCGTTGCTTATGCTTTACCAGATAAGAACTAATTTCATTTGGAAATTGAATGTAAAAGCTCAGATTCGTCTGGGCTTTTCCTTTTTGTAGTCATGAGATAGGCTTATCAATAAAACCGTTATTAAATATGCAAAAAAAGCATTTTATTGATGAAACAAAGCTCGTTATGCTAAACGCCTTTATAATGAATGACTAGCCATACGCCATGTATTTATATACGGATTTCGATCAACAACTGATTAACCAACGCGTTGCTCAGTTTCGCGATCAAACAGAACGCTATTTAGCAGGAAAATTGACCGAAGACGAATATCGTCCATTACGTTTGCAAAATGGTTTATACGTGCAACGTTATGCGCCGATGCTCCGTATCGCCGTGCCGTATGGCTTGATGAATACTAAACAACTTAGAAAAATTGCTGAAATCGCGACTCAATACGATCGTGGTTATGCTCACGTTTCAACACGTCAAAACATTCAGTTAAACTGGCCGGCATTAGAAAATGTTCCAGATATTTTAGCTGAACTTGCGACAGTGCAAATGCATGCTGTACAAACCTCAGGTAACTGTATCCGTAACACCACCACTGATCAGTTTGCGGGTGTGGTTGCGGGTGAAATTGCTGATCCGCGTCCTACATGCGAATTGATTCGTCAGTGGAGTACATTCCACCCCGAATTTGCATTCTTGCCACGTAAGTTCAAAATCGCCGTTTCTGCTCTTGAAGAAAAAGATCGTGCTGCAACAGCATTTCATGATATCGGTGTTTATATCGTACGCAATGATGCTGGTGAGATTGGTTATAAAATCATGGCGGGCGGTGGCTTAGGTCGTACACCAATTATTGGTAGCGTCATTCGTGAGTTCTTACCACGTGAAGATTTGATTGCTTATCTTGAAGCGACTTTACGTGTATATAACTTACATGGTCGTCGTGATAACAAATATAAAGCACGTATCAAAATTTTAGTTAAAGCACTTACGCCAGAAGTCTTTGCTCAAAAAGTTGAGGCTGAATTTGAGCACACACGTGATGCTCTAAGAATTCAACCAGAAATCTTAAAAAAATTGGATGAAGAATTTACACCATTCGATTATCAAGACTTAGAAGATGAGGATTTCACAGCATTATTCGCTGAAAATCCAAAGTTCAAACAATGGTACAATGTCAATACTAATGCTCATAAAGTTAAAGGTTATCGTATCGTTACGATTTCTTTGAAGCGTGCTGGTATTGCTCCTGGTGACGTAACATCAGAAGAAATGAACTTAATCGCTGATTTAGCAGATAAGTATACGTTTGGCGAGTTCCGTACTACACATGAACAAAATATTTCATTGGTAGACGTACCACAGAAAAATTTATTTGAATTGTGGCAAACGCTTGAACAGCACAACATGGCTCGTGCACATATTGGTTTTATTACCGATATTATTTGCTGTCCAGGTGGTGATTTCTGTTCATTAGCTAACGCAAAATCAATTCCTATTTCAGAAGCGATCACACGTCGTTTTGAAGATCTTGATACCATTTATAATTTAGGTGAACTAGACCTAAATATCTCAGGATGTATGAATGCTTGTGGTCATCACCATGTAGGCAATATTGGTATTCTTGGTGTAGATAAAAAAGGTGCTGAGTTCTATCAAATCACTTTAGGTGGTAATGCGAATCATGATGCATCTATTGGTGATATTTTAGGACCATCTTTTGCTGCAGATGCTGTACCCGACGTGATCGAGGAAATTTTGAATACTTACCTAGATTTGCGTACTGAAGGTGAGCGGTTTATCGATACATACCGTCGTGTAGGGATTCAGCCATTTAAGGAGCGTGCTTATGCTTAATACATCGCTACAAGTGCTTTCTAAAGATGGCACGATTGCAGACAATACTTATCAAGTGATTGCAGAAGATGGAGCAATTCCCCAAGGTGATGTTGTTTTAACAACAGCTCAATTGAATGAATTGCCAAATATACAAGGTAAAAAAGCGTTGTATATCACTGTAAATGATTCACCTGAAACACATCAGTTCCCTTTAAGCGAATTAGATGCAATATTCATTGAATTTGCTGGTTTTAATGATGGTCGTGGATATTCATTCGCAGCATTATTGCGTCGTCAAGGATATCAAGGTGAGTTGCGTGCAGTTGGTGATATCTTTAAAGATGTTTTAAATTATTTAAAACGCTCTGGGTTTGATACCTTTGTAGTAAAAGAAGGTAAAGATATTCAGGAAGCAGCAGCTGGTCTGCAGGACTTTACAAATCCTTATCAAGCTTCAACAGCTGTACCTCAAGCAAGCTATCAAACTGGTGCATAAGCCACCCGTAATCAATAAGCTGAACTAAGGTTCAGCTTTTTTGTTTTGTAAAATTGGATTAATCAAGAGCTGAAAAATAACAATGCTAACTCTCTTATCAATAATCAATCCAGGTGTAATTTGGCTATTAATCGCTATAGCAACTGATGTACTTTCAACTTTTTATTCAGCCAAAGCAAATGGATTGGTCAATAAACTGGATCAAGGTATTGCTTTGGTACTGTATCTTATTTCGTTTACTTGTGCTGCGATTGCTTTGAAATATATGCAAGCAGGAATTTTATATGTGCTTTGGTCTGGTATTGGTGTAATTGCGACAGCAGCACTAGCAAAAGTTTTTTTGGGGCAGAATATTGATTTAGCGGGTTGGATTGGAATCGGTTTTATTACCATCGGTTTGATGATAATTGCACAATACTCAAATATTGATGTTTAAAAGTACTATCAAAAAAGTTTCTTTTGATAGTACTTAAGATTTTTCTTATATATCTTCTAACTGACAATTCACCATCCATTTAATACCGAACTGATCAGTAAAAGCACCGTAAAGTGCACCCCAGAAAGTTTTCTCAAGTTGCATTTCAATATGACCATGAACGGAAAGTTGATTGAATAAACGGCGTGCCTCAGTTTCATCATGTTCAATATTAATAGAAATATAATGATTGTTTCCTTGAATGAAACCCGCGTTTGGGGCACAGAATTGATCGTTTACATCTGATCCCATTAAAACTGTATATTCATTGATTGGTAAAGATACATGTAGAATTAAGCTTTTATCGGCCTCAGATAAAGTTACACCTTCTGTCGGTGGCATATCTCCATAACGGCTAATGATTGCAAATTCACCGCCAAAAACTGATTGATAAAAAATAAAAGCCTGTTCTGTTTGTCCTTTAAAGTTCAAATAGTGATTTAGTTGCATTTTTTGCTCCTTGTTGTTTTTTTATACACTGCATAACGTACCGATATTTGAACCCTGGGTGAATTATTTTTTGTAATTAAAGAAAACAGAAATCCTGCATATAGCAGGATTTCTGTTGCAACCTTACTATTATTTAATAGTAAGGTTCACACGTTATTTTTAGATCAGTTCAATCGCAACAGCAGTTGCTTCACCACCACCGATACATAATGCTGCAACGCCTTTCTTACCGCCAGTACGCTTGAGTGCGTGGATTAATGTAAGAATGATACGTGATCCAGTAGAACCAACAGGGTGGCCTAAAGCACAAGCACCACCATTGATATTCACTTTTTCAGCATCTAGTTTAAAGTCATCGATTGGGCACATTGTCACCATAGCAAAAGCTTCATTGATTTCCCAAAGATCAACTTCTTGTGCATCCCAACCTGCTTTCTTCAATACTTTCTCAATCGCACCAACAGGAGCAATTGTGAATTCAGAAGGGTGTTGAGAGTTAGAAGCCGTAGCGATGATTTTTGCTAAAGGTTGTAAACCACGTGCAGAAGCAACATCTGCTGAAGTAAGTACAAGTGCAGAAGCACCATCAGAGATAGAGCTTGCATTTGCAGCGGTAATTGTACCGTCTTTTGCAAATGCAGGTTTCAAACTTGGAATTTTATCAATTTTTGCATTTAATGGTTGCTCGTCTTGATCAACAACAACATCACCTTTACGGCTAGAAACAGTTACTGGAACGATTTCATCTTTGAAATAACCTTCAGTAATTGCTTTTTGTGCACGTTGTAAAGAGCGAATTGCAAAGTCATCCATTTGCTGACGGGTATAGCCACGAGTATTTGCCATATCTTGTGCAAATGAACCCATTAAACGACCTGTTTCAGCATCTTCTAGACCATCAAAGAACATATGATCTTTAATTTCACCATGACCCATGCGGTAACCTGCACGGGCTTTTGGTAAGACGTAAGGAGCATTAGTCATTGACTCCATACCGCCAGCAACAACGATCTCAGCGCTACCAGCTTTGATCATATCTGCTGCTTGCATCACTGCTTTCATACCAGAGCCACACAATTTGTTAATTGTTACAGCACCTGTAGAGTCAGGTAAGCCTGCTTTACGCATTGCTTGGCGTGCAGGTCCTTGTTTTAGTCCCGCTGGAAGAACACAACCCATGATAACTTCTTCAACATCAGTTGGTTGTAAGCCTGAACGTGCGATCGCTTCTTTGATCGTGATTGCGCCTAATTCAGGTGCTGTAGCACTTGATAAAGCACCTTGGAAGCCGCCCATAGCTGTACGAGCGCCATTTACAATTACGATGTCAGTCATTGTATGTCTCCAGACTTATAATTTGCTGAGAATGTTCAAAACCTATGCAGTATATTAAAAAAACTCTGTCAATAAAGTGTTTTACATCGTATTCGCTAGACTGAAGAGTTTTTTAGCAGCTGGAAATTTCTTGCGTACGAACATGCCCCATATTACTTAAGATGATTTGGAGATGGTGGTTTGATCGACTAGAACAATAATAGAAACTGCCATTTGAACCACGTGGTAACCCCGTATCTCCCTGAAAGGTGAGTGAGTTAATATTCAGAGTGCCACGCCATGCCAATGAGCCATATTTAGGTTGGACTGGATTTGAATACAGAATAGTTTCTGTGATATCGCGTCTTTTATTACGATTAGCGTCAAGAAAACCAATAAATCCATGATTCCAATCGCTACTACAAGAACTAAAGTCTTGAGTTGCGCACAAAGTCACATTTTTCTGATAGGTTTGTGCATCGGATTTGGCTTTTTGTATGTAAATTGTGAGAGTCTTTTTAATTTGTTTTACTTCAATTGAAATTAATATTTCGATGAAATATGGATGTGCTAGGCTGACTAAAATTGCTGAAATTGCAATCGTTATGATGATTTCAGGCAGCGTAAAGCCGGAAAATTTAAACATAATATTACCTGTTGGTGTTTCTGTAATTTTTTTATTAACAAAGTGTTAAGTAATTACTGTATTTATTAATTTAAGTTTACTATTGCGAAACTAAAGATTACTTTATGCAGCAAATGCTGTTAAACTTGAAGCGAGCGAACAATAAGCTATTCAGACTTTAAAATTGAATTAAAATTTACTGAACTACAACGGAAATTGTAAGAAATTTTGTCAATAATTTGCGAGGTTAAAGTTATCAAGCACTTGGAAAATTCATCAAGTGTTTGTATGATTCAAAGTGAAGTGAATAGCTTAAAAATAATACTGTGAACACTTCTGTGTTTATGGGGCCAAAACTCATAGGCTAAGCTTGAACAACAAACAATTGTTATCTCTGGAGGATATCCATGAAATTGAGTCGTATTGCACTTGCTATGCTTGTTGCTGCTCCTTTAGCTGCTGCTAATGCGGGTGTAACAGTAACTCCATTAATGCTTGGTTACACATTCCAAGATTCTAAGCACAACAACAGCACTGAAAACTTAACAAATGCTGGTGAGTTACAGGACGATTTATTCGTTGGTGCAGCTCTTGGTGTTGAATTAACACCTTGGTTGGGTTTTGAAACTGAATACAACCAAGTTAAAGGTGACGTTACTAGTGCAGCACCGAATGGTGAATACAAGCAACAACAAATCAACGGTAACTTCTATGTTACTTCTGATCTAATCACTAAAAACTACGATAGCAAAATCAAGCCATACGTATTATTAGGTGCTGGTCATTATAAATATTCTTTCACTGATGCTAACGAAGCTCAATTGGGTCGTGTTGGTCGTGGTTTGAAAGAAGAAGGTACTTTAGGTAATGCTGGTTTTGGTGCTTTCTGGCGCTTAAATGATGCTTTATCTCTTCGTACAGAAGCTCGTGGTACTTATAATATCGATGAAGACTTCTGGAACTACACAGCTCTTGCTGGTTTAAACGTAGTTCTTGGTGGTCACTTGAAGCCTGCTGCTCCTGTAGTAGAAGTTGCTCCAGTTGAGCCAACTCCAGTTGCTCCTCAACCACAAGAGTTGACTGAAGATCTTAACATGGAACTTCGCGTATTCTTTGATACGAACAAGTCAGACATCAAACCACAATACAAATCTGAAATTGCTAAAGTTGCAGAGAAGTTAGCTGAATACCCGAATGCGACTGCTCGTATTGAAGGTCACACAGATAACACTGGTCCACGTAAGTTAAACGAACGTTTATCTTTAGCTCGTGCTAACTCTGTTAAATCAGCTCTTGTAAACGAATACAACGTTGATGCATCTCGTTTGTCTACTCAAGGTTTCGCTTGGGATCAACCGATTGCTGACAACAAAACTAAAGAAGGTCGTGCTATGAACCGTCGCGTATTCGCTGCGATCACTGGTAGCCGTACTGTTTTAGTTCAACCAGGTCAACAAGCTAAATAATTGAGTTTTTGAACTAAAAAAAGCGACTCTTATGAGTCGCTTTTTTATTGCCAAATTTAAAATAAATAAACATTTTAATTCTCCACACTTTTGAATCTTATATATCCAAGATTTAAGATAAAAATTACCACACACCTTTACTTAGTTGTTGTTTGGTTTGTTGACGATCCCGACGATGTTGTGCACGAGGCTTCTCAGTTTCATGTATTCCACCTTTCTGTAGTAAAGGGGATAATGCGACGGGATTGCGAACTTTGATTTTAGGCATTGCTTTAAGTTTCATTTATTTAACCTTTTATACATAGAACTTGTTTTAGCGTGTGAATGATCTCGATGAGATCCGATTGATTTTGCATGACCTGATCGATGTCTTTATAAGCGCTAGGAATTTCATCAATTACACTTGCATCTTTGCGACATTCGGTTCCTCGAGTTTGTTGAATTAAATCATCTTGGCTAAATAACAATTTTGCCTTATGACGACTCATTCTCCGACCTGCACCATGTGAACATGAGCAGAATGCTTCAGGATTTGCTTTACCTTTAACAATATAAGAACGTGTACCCATAGAACCCGGAATAATTCCTAATTCATCAAGTCCAGCACGAATTGCACCTTTACGTGTTATAAAAAGATCTTCACCGAAATGATTCTCTCGACTAACATAATTGTGGTGGCAATTTATAGCTTCTTTAGTGAGTTGAAAGGGAGGAAGTAGGGGGCGAATGGCTTCTAAAATTAATCGCATCATTTCACGACGATTTTCAAAAGCATATTCTTGAGCCCATTCAACGGCTTCAACATAATCATTAAAACTACATGATCCTTCTGCGAAATAACTTAAATCTTTATCAGGAACATGACCAAAGCGATGTTGAGCTTCTTTCTTCGCCAGTTCAATAAAATACGTGCCGATCACATTACCTAATCCACGACTGCCAGAATGTAACATGACCCAAACATCTTGATTTTCGTCTAAGCAGAGTTCAATAAAATGGTTGCCACCACCTAAAGTACCAAGTTGTTTTTGCCAAGTTAAATCAAAATTTCTGAGCATTCTGATTAAACCAGGATGTTTTTTTACGATTGGTTGTAAGCGTTTTTCTAACGGAATAATGCTAGATGCTTTCGCTTTCACTTGTTTATGTAACTCAAATCCTACGGGAACTTTTCGTTCGATTGCATTACGCAATGACGAAAGATTATCAGGAAGTTGTGAAGCTTTTAAATTGAGTCGAATCGCATTCATACCACAGCCAATATCTACGCCCACAGCTGCGGGTATAATTGCATGTTTAGTTGGTATAACGCTTCCGACTGTCGCACCTTTACCAACATGTACATCGGGCATGACTGCAATATGAGAATAAACAAATTGCAGCTGTGCCATCTTCTTCAGTTGTTCAATGCTCTCATTATCAATATCGTTAGTGAATATCTTCACTGGTAAACCGTATTGAGCTTCAGCATTGAGTATTTTTTGTATGCCCATTTTTATTTCTCGATTAGCAAAATTTCTGTCCGAATAGGCATAAAAAAACCTAGCGAATGCTAGGTTTAGAAGAGCATTCGGACAAGTGATCATTTGATTTGTCACTTGTCCGTGAGACGACACAGTACCAAATCTTAAAGTGTTTTCCTTTGTAGTAATGGCATGTGTGTCCTCCTATATAAATTGCCGATGAAAATATGAGCGTGAATTTTACTCGTATTTCTCAAAGGGTCAAGTGAAATTAAGATTTATTATTCACCTTCTTTCACATTCATCTCTTTGTAAGCAATGAGTTTGGTCTTGTGTTTCCACTTATACCCTAACCAAATTGCAAGAAATAGCGGAATACTGATATAGGTTGAAAGTAGTCCTAACCAGTCAATTTTTCCACCAATCAGGGCTTGATAGTTCTGACCTAAAATAATGATGGAACAGAGAATAAATGCAAACCACGGTGCAAATGGAAAGAATTTTGCACGATAAGCGAGGTCTTCTAACTTATGTCCTTGAGCTAAATAGCCTTTGCGGAAACGATAATGTGATATTGCTATGCCTAGCCAGACAATAAATCCACACATCCCTGACATATTCAGTAACCAGTTAAAAACTTGTTGCTCACCGATAAATGTCGTTAGGAAACATAATGCTGCAACTGCTGTAGTTGCATACAGTGCATTCATTGGAACGCCACGTGTATCTAATTTGGAGAACCACTTTGGCGCACGACCTTCTTTAGCCATATCAAATAGCATACGGGTAGAAGAGTACATTCCAGAGTTACCCGCAGATAAAATTGCACTCAGAATAACTGCATTCATTAAGCTTGCAGCAAATGCGAATCCTGCTTTTTCATAGAGAAGAGTAAATGGAGAAAGCGCAATATTTTCACTTTCTGCGGCATGCAGTAACAAAGGATTATCGTAGCTAACCAGTGTACCAATGATGAAAATACACAAAATATAGAAAAGTAGAATTCGCCAAAAAATCTGTTTGATTGCCAAAGGAATTGTTTTCTTAGGGTCTTTTGATTCACCAGCAGCTACACCGACCATTTCAGTACCTTGAAATGAGAACCCTGCGATCATTGCAACACCAACCAGTGCTTGTAATCCACCAACGAATGGCGCATCACCTTTGGTCCAGTTGCTAAATGCAGAAACATTTGGAGTCAGCATGATTTTTGCAATCATTGCGATACCAATGACGATAAATACAATAATGGCAATAACTTTGATCATTGAAAACCAGAATTCACTTTCACCAAAGCCTTTGACTGTCATTGCATTGATTGCAAAGATCACAGTCAAAAATACAGCACTCCAATAGAAGCCAGAAATTTCTGGAAACCAAAATTTCATGATGAATTGGACGGCTACTAATTCAAATGCGACTGTAATCGCCCAGTTGTACCAATAGTTCCATCCTAAAGCAAAACCAAAACCTTCTTCTACATAGCGACTACCATAGGTGAAGAAAGCACCAGAACTTGGGTTATGAGTTGCAAGCTCACCTAAACTAGTCATCAAGAAATAAATCATGATTCCAATAAGTGCATAAGCGAGTAGCGCACCGCCAGGACCTGCGGTAGCAATCGTAGAGCCTGAAGCAAGGAATAAGCCTGTACCAATCGATCCACCGATGGCAATCATATTGAGATGGCGTGCCCCAAGCTTACGCTGTAGGTGTTGAGGAGCAGAAATATCGCTCATAAGATTTCCTTAAACCGAATAAGGGTCAGTTGACACTTAAAATTACGTGTTAGGTTGAGATGTCAACCAACCTTGCCTGCACAGGCATATAATACTTTGAATCCCTGCTGATCAGCTTTCACTTCACATTGACCAAATTGTTGTTCAATGAGGGGAGGATAATTGAGAAAGCGATTGGCTACGATCCACAGTTCACCCGAACTTTTTAAATGCGATTTTGCTAAGCGACACACAGTTTCACTTGCATCGTAATTAGTATGTATGCCTTGATGAAATGGTGGATTACTTACAATTGCATCCAAATCTTGAGGGGCGTCACTAAAGCCAGTAACTGGTTCAAGATTTAAATTTTCCAAGTTTAAGCCATTCTGTTCAAATGTGAACTTGGTTGACTGTAATGCAAAGGCATCAACATCAAGTGCAAAAATATGCTGTTCTGGGTTTAATTTGGCTAGATAGGCACTAATCACGCCAGCGCCGCAACCAAAGTCGGCAATCTTACCTGATTTTACTTCTTGAAGGTAAGGGAGCAAAACTGCTGTACCTACATCCAAATGATCTTGACTAAATACACCAGGAAGTGCGCAAATCGTGAGTGATTGCTGGTCGATTTGAATCGTATAGGTTTTTAACCAGTCTCGTAGTGATTTAGGTTGTGCTAATTTTTCGAGTGGCATCTGCCAAAGTTGGCAATGGCGTGCACTATCTAATTTGATAGCTTTTCCATATTGCTGTAATTGTTTAGCAGCACGTTCAATCCCACCTTTTTTCTCACCAACTAAAAAGACTGATTGACCTAGCTCTAAATGGCTGGCAACAGTATGCAAAATATAGTTTAAAAGCTCTTTTGATTTTGGAACAAAAATAACCACCTGATCATAGCGATTTGCTGGAAAATCAACGCAAAAATTTGATTTTATTTCTGCGTTTAGAAAGCCTTGATGATCTGCAAAGTTCCATGTCCAAACGGAAGCTTCGACTTCGACGGGTAAGCTTTTTACGAGCTGATCATTTGGGGCATTGATGAATAAAACTTGCCCTTTTAAATAATCTTGTTGACGTATGACAACTTCACTACGTGGATCCATATTGATCTCTCATCAAAAACAAAGCCCAGTCGTGAAACTGGGCACTTGCAATTGTTAACGAATTATTTTTGAGTTTCAGGTAAAACAATATTCAAAATCAAGGCTGCAATACCACCTGTTGCAACACCTGAGCTGAAAATATTTTTAAATAATTCAGGAAGGTGTTCTAGGATTTGTGGTACTTGTGCTACCCCTAAGCCTAGTGCTAATGAGATTGCAATAATTAACAATGCACGACGATCTAAATGGATCGTTGATAAAATATTAATACCAGATGCAGCCACGGCACCGAACATCACCATCACAGCACCGCCAAGTACCGCTTGTGGAACCGCTTGAATCACAGCAGCCACAGCAGGGAATAAACCTAATAAGATCAATAATGTTGCAATCCAAAGACCTACATAACGGCTCGCAACACCAGTCAACTGGATCACACCATTATTTTGTGCAAATACAGAACTTGGAAAAGTATTGAAAATACCTGCTAAGAAAGAGTTGGCACCATTAACTAGAACGCCACCTTTGATGCGTTGCATCCAAACGGGGCCATCTACAGGTTGGTTAGAAATTTTGCTGGTTGCTGTGACATCACCAATTGCTTCTAAAGAAGTTACTAGATAAATAAAAGCCATTGGAATAAACAAGCTCCAAGAAAAGCTCAATCCAAAATGCATTGGTGTTGGGATTTGAATAATAGGAGCTTCTTGTAATACGGAAAAGTTTAAATGTCCCATAAATCCAGCAAGTACATAACCGATGACTAAAGCGATCAAAATTGCTGAACTTTTCACCCAAATAATGCGAATTCTATTCAGTAAAATGATAATCCCCAAAACTGTACACGACATAATGAGATTATCTGCATTTGCAAAGGTATTATCCTGCATTGCGGTATAACCACCACCCATGCTAATCAGTCCTTCTTTGATCAATGTTAGACCAATCAACAGAACGACGATTCCTGTAACGAGAGGAGTAATCAGCTTTTTTACCCAAGGTAAAATTTGAGATACGCCCATTTCGATAAATGAACCTGCGATTACGACACCAAAAATCGCAGCCATAACTTGTTCGACAGGTGTGCCAGCAGCCACCATTGAGCTACCTATACCAATGATAGGACCAATGAAATTAAAGCTAGTTCCTTGAACAATAAGTAATCCAGCGCCAAATGGACCAACTTTTTTACATTGCAAGAAAGTCGCGATCCCTGAAATAATTAATGACATAGAAAGAATCATATTGGTGTCTTCGCGAGACACGCCTAATGCCAAACAAATCAATAATCCAGGGGTGACAATTGGCACTAAAATCGCTAAAAGATGTTGAAGCGCCGCTAAAAAAGCAATAAAAGGTTTCGGTCGATCATTTAGCCCATAGACTAGATCGAGCGGTTGTTCAGAGTGGGGATTTGACATGGGAGCATAAAAAAGCGGTAAGCATTAGTTGATTATTCTAATAGACTTAGACTACTTTACCAACGATTCTGTAACTATTCGTCAGAAAAAAATTGCTCTGTCAATAAACTGTCACTACTAAACTTTAGTATTTTTCTGTATAATTTGCCCTCAAATTTAAAGCGTATCGAATTTTACATGTCAGATATTAAAACTCTCCGTAACATTGCCATTATTGCGCACGTCGATCATGGTAAAACGACTCTTGTAGACAAACTTTTACAACAATCAGGTGCTCTTGGTGATCGCGCAGGCGAGATTGAACGTGTTATGGATTCTAACGCGCTTGAGTCTGAACGTGGTATTACCATTCTTGCGAAAAATACTGCAATCAAATGGTTAGATAAGCGTACTGATACTGAATACCGTATCAATATCGTGGATACCCCCGGACACGCAGACTTCGGTGGCGAAGTTGAACGTGTAATGTCGATGGTTGACTGTGTATTGCTTCTTGTTGACTCTCAAGAAGGTCCAATGCCACAAACTCGTTTCGTAACGCAAAAAGCGTTCGCACGTGGTTTGAAGCCAATCGTAATCATTAACAAAGTTGACAAGCCAAGCGCTCGTTGTGACTGGGTTATTGATCAAGTATTCGACTTATTTGATAACTTAGGCGCATCTGATGAGCAATTGGACTTCCCAGTTGTTTATGCTTCAGGTCTTCGTGGTGTGGCTGGTCCATCACCAGAAGAATTAGCGGATGATATGACTCCGTTGTTTGAAACGATTGTTGATATCGTAGAACCACCAGCAGTTGATGTTGATGGTCCGTTCCAAATGCAGATTTCTTCACTTGATTATAACAGCTTCGTTGGTGTTATTGGTGTTGGTCGTATTCAACGTGGTTCTGTAAAATTGAACACTCAAGTAACCGTAATTGATAAAGAAGGTAAGACACGTAATGGTCGTATCTTAAAAATCATGGGTTATCACGGTTTAGAGCGTGTTGATGTTGAATCTGCTTCTGCTGGTGATATCGTTTGTATCACAGGTATTGATGCATTAAATATTTCTGACACGATTTGTGATCCGAAAAATGTTGAAGCATTACCTGCATTGTCTGTAGATGAACCTACAGTTTCGATGACGTTCCAAGTGAACAACTCACCGTTTGCTGGTAAAGAAGGTAAATTCGTTACTTCACGTAATATCCGTGAGCGTCTTGATCGTGAATTGATTCACAACGTTGCATTACGTGTTGAAGATACTGATAGTCCAGACCGTTTTAAAGTATCTGGTCGTGGTGAACTTCACCTTTCAGTATTGATTGAAAACATGCGTCGTGAAGGCTTCGAGATGGGTGTTTCTCGTCCACAAGTCATCATGAAAGAAATCGATGGTGAAAAACAAGAGCCATACGAAAACGTAACTTTTGACGTTGAAGAACAGCATCAGGGTTCTGTAATGGAACAAATGGGCTTCCGTAAAGGCGAAATGACCAATATGGAAGTTGACGGTAAAGGCCGTATCCGTATTGAAGCAACTGTACCTTCACGTGGCTTGATTGGTTTCCGTTCTGAATTCTTAACCATGACTTCTGGTACAGGGATCATGACATCAAGCTTCTCGCATTACGGTCCAGCAAAAGCAGGTACTGTTGCGAAACGTCAAAATGGTGTGTTGATTTCTATGGTTCAAGGGACTTGCTTGGGCTATGCACTCTTCACACTTCAAGACCGTGGTCGTTTATTTGCTAAGCCACAGCTTGAAGTATATGAAGGCATGATCATTGGTATTAACTCACGTTCAGATGATATGGTTGTTAACCCAACCAAAGCGAAGCAATTAACCAACGTTCGTGCATCAGGTACTGATGAAGCACTGACTTTAACACCTGCATTGGAATATACGCTTGAACAAGCGCTTGAATTCATTGAAGATGATGAGCTGGTTGAAGTAACACCAAAATCAATCCGTATTCGTAAGCGTTACTTGACTGAAAACGAACGTAAGCGTAACCGTGATAAATAATTTTTCTTAACTGAAAAAGAAAAAACCGCTAATTCTATTTAGCGGTTTTTTATTATATAAAATAAATGAATACATCATGCTTAAGTTCATATTTTTATTACAATAAAATATGTTGTTAAAGTGTGAAATAACTTTATTTTTTTCAGAATAATATTAAATTATCAATATTATGATGAATAACTTTGCCTATGTAATAAACAATGCAAAAGTAGGTGCGATCACGTCAATTCTGGAGAGTTATAAATGAGTATTATTCAAGAATTTAAAGAATTTGCCATCAAAGGCAATATGATGGATCTTGCCATTGGTGTCATCATTGGTGGTGCATTTGGTAAAATTATTGATTCATTGGTGAAAGATATCATCATGCCACTTATTTCAGTTATTACTGGTGGGGGTGTTGATTTTACGCAGAAGTTTATTGTGCTAGGAGACAATCCAAATAATTTACAGTCTTTAGATCAATTAACGAAAGCAGGTGTCAATGTTTTAACCTATGGTAATTTCTTAACCATCTTTATTAATTTCATTATTTTGGCATGGGTTGTGTTTCTTATGGTGAAAGTAATGAATCGTATGCGTAAACAAAAAGAAGCAGCGCCAGCAGCACCAGCGCCTACACCAGAAGATATTCAGTTGTTACGTGAAATCCGTGATGAATTGAAAAAACAGGGTTAATAGACCTTGATACAGAAAACGGCATTTGATATGCCGTTTTTTTATTGTAGATTGGAATAAAATTAGCTAAAGAACGATAGATGATAATCGTTTTTACATAGAAAACTTTCTACTTTCATTTTAAGATGCGGAGCGTATTGCTAGGGGATTAACCAACATGAACAGATTATTTGTTTACGGCACACTTGGTCCAAATCGAGAAAATTCGCATATTTTAGGAAATATAGGTGGTGATTGGCAAAAGGCACAAGTACATGGAACTGTGCATGTACTTGATTGGGGGCCTGACAAAGGTCTGCCAGCCATTGTGCTCAATGAAAATGATCCTTTAGTTGATGGCTATCTTTTTAGTACAGAAAAGTTAGAGCAAAACTGGCAAATGTTGGATGATTTCGAAGGCTTCCAATATCAACGCGTTGTTGCACCAGTGATATTAGATTCAGGTGAAAAAGTTGAAGCTTGGACTTATGTCATGCAGCCAAAGATTTGAATACGTTACTGGAGGGGCGCAGAAATACTTTACTTCGAAGGCTATCTCAGCCCATCCATACGAAATTTAATCTCAACTAAGTGAAAGCCAAATTGGCTTTTGATTGGACCATGTAAAATACGCTCGGCTGCAGTAAAAACTAACTTATCAATCACAGGCACAAGCTGTCCTTTTTTTACTTCACCCAGTTCACCACCGCGTTTAGCTGAATTACAGGTTGAATATTGTTTGGCAATTTTGCTGAAATCAGCACCTGACTGAATTCGTTTTTTTAACTGTTCAGCAAGATCTTTATCTTTTACTAAAATATGTCGAACGATTGCGGTTTGCATGAAATTAGTCTCCCTCAAATAGATTTGCAACTAAGCTTTGGTGGATTTTAGAGGCTGACACTGCGGGCAAAATACACTGGCACGTTGACCAAGTTTTAAATTCTCCAGTGTGGTTTCACAGTTCACACACATTTCACCAGCTCGACCATAAGCAAGGAGTGTTTGTTGGAAGTATCCATTTTCACCCATTGCATTGGTATAATCGCGTAATGTAGAACCACCTAGCTCAATTGCATGCTTTAGAATGCGTTTTACTTCAATCACTAAGCTTTCAATTTGCACTAAACTCAATGTTGAAGCGGGTTGTGCAGGATGTATACCGACATTGAATAAGCTTTCAGTCGCATAAATATTACCAACGCCTACAACATTATGATTATCCATTAAAGCAATTTTGATGCCGACATTTTTATTTGAGAGTTTCTCAAATAAATAAACTGCGTTAAATGCATCACTTAGCGGTTCTGGCCCTAAGGTATCGATCAATTTTTCTTGATTGTTTTGATCTAACCATAGAATACAACCAAAGCGACGTGGATCATGATAGCGAAGCTGTTGATCTTCGAAGTCGATTACAAGATGATCATGTTTACGCAATTCTTCGTTTGCTTCACATAAACGAAAGCTGCCTGACATACCTAAGTGCCATAGCATCTGATCTCGTTCAAATTCAGCCAAAATATATTTAGAACGACGTTTAAGCGCCATTAAACGTTGCCCAATCAGTTTGTTCAAATCATCGGGTATAGGCCAACGTAAACTTGAGTTATAGACCTGTATTGATTGGACTCGTTGTTCTAAGAGTGGGAGTAAACTGGTCTTAGTAGTTTCAACTTCTGGAAGTTCAGGCATATTCAGCTCAAGTTGTTTTCAACAACAATACAATGAGGGTAAATGTTTCATTTACAATTATGCTGATATTTATTTTTAATTGCGAATCATGATGAAAAAATACTTTGATCTTTTTCGCTAAGGTTAAATCTCTAACACAACAATAAAATAATCAAAATTTAGCTTTAAGAAACTATTTCATCATCGCCACACAATACCCATGCCTTCACTAAAAATTAACTTGTTATACGGTTCAGTTGCAATAACTATGGGCATGGCAAGTACCTTTGTATGGTCAGAGGAATCTAGTAATGATCAAATTGAACCTTTACCTGTAATTAAAGTCGAAGCTACTCGTACTGACACGCCTTATATGCAAACACCAGCATCTGTTTATCGAGTTGATGCACCTAAAAACGATCAATCTCTGCAGGTCAATTTAACAGAACTTGTTAAGGGGATTCCGAGCGTTCAATTACGTAATCGGGAAAATTATGCTCAAGACTTGCAGCTCTCAATGCGTGGTTTTGGTGCTAGATCGACCTTTGGGGTGCGGGGAATACGTTTATATGTTGATGGAATACCTGCAACGATGCCTGATGGGCAGGGGCAAACTTCGAACATCGATATAAATAGTTTGAGTCATTTAGAGGTTTTGACTGGACCATTTTCTTCACTGTATGGTAATTCATCTGGTGGAGCTGTTCTTGCAACTACTCGAGAGGGGCAGGGTAAAGACTCCATTGAGATGAATTATGCGGGTGGTAGCCATAATAAAAATCGTGCAGGTATCGTGTTACAGGGGGGCGCTAAAAACCAGAACGAACCGAGTTATATCGTCAGCTCCTCTTATTTCGATACCGATGGCTATCGCGACCATAGTGGCGCAAATAAAGTTTTAAGCAATGCCAAGCTGACATGGAATCTCGATGATGGTAGTAAGATCAACTGGGTCACGAACTATGTCAAGATTGATGCAGATGATCCGGGCGGTTTAACCCGTGCTGATTGGGAAAAGAATCCCAAACAGGTTGCTAAAAATGTTCTGGATTACAATGCCCGCAAAACAATTGATCAAACTCAGACAGGTTTGACTTGGTCAAAACCACTCAATGATCAAAATGAACTGTATGCGATGACTTATATTGGGCAACGTCAGGTAACACAATACCAGTCTATTCCAGATACGGTACAGAAGAACCCTAACACACCCTATCAAGCTGGTGGCGTGATTGATTTTAAGCGTGATTATTATGGTGCTGATTTCCGCTGGACAGGAAAAGATTTATTAACTTATACCCAATTCAGTGCGGGTGTTGCGATCGATGCAATGAACGAAGATCGACAAGGCTATCAAAACTTTAATGATGCGGGTGATAAAGGTATAAAAGGTGCTGTGCGCCGTGATGAACGCAATACTTTGTGGAATGTAGATCCTTATCTACAAGCATCTTGGTCTTTTTTACAAACCATGCGTTTAGATACAGGGGTGCGTTATAGCAATGTACATTACAAGTCGAAAGATCATTATATCGTTGGTTTGAACGGCGATAATAGTGGTAAGACAACATACGAAGAGGTATTACCTTCAGTTGCATTAAGCTGGCAAATCATCCCAGAAGTGCTGGCTTACGCGAGCTATGCCAAAGGGTTTGAAACACCGACTTTTACTGAAATGGCTTATCCTGCACAAGGTGGCGCAAGTATGTTTGATTTAAAACCATCGAAAAGTGATAACTATGAACTCGGTTTAAAATCTTCAAATACGCTGGGTGATTTTAACTTGGCGACCTTCTATATCGAAACCAAAGATGACATTGTGGCAGCCGAAAGCATGGGTGGCCGTGCGACGTTCCGTAATGCGGATAAAACCCTACGTAAAGGTATTGAATTTGCATGGAATAAGAAGCTTTGGAAAGACATAGCAGTGAATGCGAGCTATGCATATTTAGATGCAACTTTTGATTCGAAAGTGCCTGCGGCTGGGAAAGTTGCAGAGATTCCAGAAGGCAATGCAATTCCTGGAATTGCTAAGAATCAAGCCTTTATTGGCTTGGTATGGCAGCCAGAGCAAGGTTTCTATGCAGGACTTGATACCCAGTTTATGGATAAGGTCTATGTCAATGATATCAATAGTGATGCTGCTGCAAGCTATACTGTGGCATCGATTTATACAGGTTATGCATGGAAACGTGCTGATTGGGGCATTAATGGCTTTGCGCGTGTAGATAATCTGTTCGATAAAAACTATGCTGGTTCTGTGATTGTCAACGAAGGAAGCAGCCGTTTCTTTGAACCTGCGGATGGTCGGAACTGGAGTGCTGGTCTAAAAGTCTCTAAACAATTTTAAAATTATAAACATTGGCAGCACTTTTTTTATGTGCTGCCAATATATGATTACTTTTTAGGTGGTCGAGTTGCTACTGGTGCAGCTTTTTGAGCGGCAATAGCTTGTTCAACTTTTTCCAAAGATTCTTTGGCATTTGGAATATTTTGGGCTGCTAAGGTCTTGAATATTTTTTGAGCTTCAGGAAGATTTTGGTCAACTACATCTCCGTTCGCCATCAAATTCCCAAGAACCATTAACGATGGTGCATATCCTTTAGAGGCTAAAGAGCGAAAGCTGTTCACAGCAACCTGCTGTAGGACAGGATTTTTATTTTTATTTCCCATACCTAGATCGTAGATCGCCTTTAGGTGTATCGCTGGATAATAATTCTTTTGTATCAATGGACGTAGCTGTCGAATCGCCAATTGGTCGTACTCTGGTTTTCCTTGAGCAAATAATATCGTTGCCACCTCTACACCAGCTTCTTCTGAGCCTTGTTTCGCAGCTTTATCTAAATATATTTTATATTTCTGTGTGTCTTTCGTGATTCCAATATTGCTTTTACCATATCGATATATTTGTGCGAGTTCATAACTCGCCTTGCCAAATCCTTTATTTGAGGCATCTTGAAAGTATTCAAATGCCTTTTTTTCATCTTTTGATGTGCCTAAGCCTTGCTGAGTCATAGAGCCAAGATTATAAATTGCTTGAGCATTACCCGATGCCGCAATTTGCTGAATTTCTTGGAAAGCAGCTGTGTAGTTTTTTGCTTCATAAAGTTGGTTTGCTTTAGAAAATATTACATCAGCATTACCTTTTTCTGCAGCAAATACTGAGTTACAGGTTATGGCAATTAAGCTAGCAATAAGCAATTTTTTCATCTTCTTTCCTTTCAGTTTGGTCTGCTATCACTCCTTTGCGTAGCAGAAAGCAATCTTTAACCCTAATCATAAATTTATAATCTGAAATGTAAATCTTGATTTTGTATAAGTGTTGAATGCAATTTATTGGCTTAATTAGAGTATTAATTTCTCTAAATCTAAGAAAAATATAATAACGAGTCTTAATAGAAATAATCTTATTCAAACTCTATGGAGATATTGTGAATTACTCATAAATATTCTTTACATTACGCAAGTTTAGCTTTCTAAGTAGTTACTTATTTTGTTGCAAATCAACAGGAATTGCTGCAATTCGAATTACATTTTTTTAGAAAAACTGATATCTACTCAAAAAGTTAAATTACTGCATGAAGATTTTCGAACTGCTTGAACAGCGTGCTTATCGTCATTCAATAGATTTCATTAAGGAGTTGTAGTAAAGGATAACCATGTTATTACAGCTCCTAAAATGAAAAAGGTTTTTACAACTGTTAACTTGGTCTTGCTACATCACCATTCAAAGCCTCTGGTAAATCTAGGATGTCTAGTCCTAATTCTTCTAAAGCCGTTGGCTTGGCAATCACGAGCGCTAAATAACCATCATTAATATTTACACTATTTACAACTTCAACATCCTTATTTAGTTGTGTTGCTGGAGCAGGTAGATCACCTTTGGCATGAATTAGATGTAACCAGTGTTTAGGTTTAGCTTTAAACCAAAGACGAGCTACAATTTCTTGACCTAAATAACAGCCCTTATCAAAATGTACTCCGTCTCGCTGATGTAATCGTAATTCTTGTGGCTGGAATAAGTGTTCTGTTGTTTTACTAATCCAAGCTTGCCCTGACTTGATCGCTTCAATCTGCCAAGTATAGATATCCGTTTCATTTGAAGAAAATTCTGTTTGGATCCCATGAATAGTTGGAAAAACAGAACCTATTTCTTCTAATTTCATTTTAGAAAAAGCACCAAATTTTTTAATGTGTTTGGCAAACTCTTCAGCTTGATCGTGAGTCGTAACTAGTTCAAAACTTTCTGTATTTAGCTTTTTAATCCACAAACCAAAATGAATTCGTCCTTTTAAATCGCAAATAGCAGTGTAGCGACTTTCATTTAAAGCTAAACGTTCAACATGAATTGTCACCTGACCTTGTAAAAATTTTTGTGCATCAACACCATTTAAACTAAAAGCCGTAAAAGCAAGCTCACTCATTGATCGATCCTAAACTATTTGTTCATCTAAAAACATAAAGACATTTTGCGCCATTTTTTATAAAAATGCAGCCCGAAATTCTCGATAATCGTAGCCAAATAGAAGATTAGAAGTGTCGCTATCGGTTTGAAAACCGCTATGATATTTTTAGTCAATAAATAACAACTCCGATAAGAGAGGTTCTCATGGCAGGTTGGTTTGAAGTCAGCCAAGCGAATGATGGGCAGTATCGCTTTGTTTTAAAAGCAGGGAATGGTGAGCCCATTCTAAATAGTGAACTTTATAAAACAAAAGCAGCGGTGCTCAATGGTATAGCATCTGTTCAAAAAAATAGTCCAGATGATGGGCGATATGAGCGAGTGGTCGCAAAAAATGATAAACCTTATTTTAATTTAAAAGCAGCGAATCATCAGGTGATTGGAACTAGCCAATTGTATTCAAGTGAACAATCACGAGATAAAGGGATTGAGTCTGTTAAAAACAATGGTTCATCAGAGACCATAAAAGATTTAACTGTCTAAATTTAGAAAATAAAAAAGCCGTTTCAAAAACGGCTTTTTGCTATCTGATAATTAGCAATTAACCAGCAAGTTTTTTGATTAACTCTTCTTTACTTAGATTGGTTGATTCTTCATCACGACGACCTTTGTATTCAAAAGTACCAGCGTCTAAGCCTTTTTCACCGATTACAATACGATGAGGAATACCCATCAATTCAAGATCAGAGAACTTAACACCAGGGCGTTCATTACGGTCATCTAATAACACGTCATAACCTTGGGCTTGTAATTCAGCATAAAGTGCTTCTGCTGCCTCAAGAGTACGCGGCGATTTATGAGCATTCATTGGAACGATTGCAACTTCGAATGGTGCGATTGCTTGAGGCCAAATAATGCCTTTATCGTCAAAGTTTTGCTCAATTGCTGCAGCAACTACACGGGTGACACCGATACCATAACAACCCATTGTGACAGTAAATGGTTTTCCATCTTCGCCAAGTACTTTACAACCTAATGCTTCAGAATATTTCGTACCGAGTTGGAAGATATGACCAACTTCGATCCCTCGTTTAATCTGCAATGTACCTTTACCATCTGGTGAGGGATCGCCTTCAACCACATTACGAAGATCATAAACTTCACTATACTTCGCATCTCGTTCCCAGTTTAAGCCAGTAGCATGCTTATCAACTTGGTTAGCACCTGCGATAAAATCAGATAATACAGATGCTGCACGATCAACAATTACGGTTAAGCCTTTTTCTACAAGTCCCTGAGGACCACAGAAGCCAGCTGTTAAACCATTTTGCTTTAATTGTTCTTCTGTAGCAAAGCTCAGAGGCGCTGCAATAAGAGGATGTTTTTCAGCTTTAATCTCATTCAGTTCGTGATCACCACGTAAGAAAAGTGCAATTACTGGAATATTGCCGTTTTCATCCGCGATACCTTGTACAAGTAGAGCTTTGATCGATTGTTTCGCTTCAGCATTTAAAAAAACGCAGACATCTTCAATCGTTTTTTGATTCGGTGTTTCAACGATTTTAAATTCTTGTGTAGCTGCTAAACGCTCACCAACTAACACAGCCTCAGCCATTTCAACGTTAGCTGCGTAATCTGATTCTGTAGAGAAGGCGATGTCGTCTTCACCACTAGATGCCAATACATGAAACTCATGCGATGCAGAACCACCAATCGAGCCTGTATCAGCCTGAACTGGGCGGAAGTCCAATCCTAATCGTGTGAAGATACGGCTGTATGTGTCATACATAACATCGTAAGTTTCTTGAAGAGATTCTTGGTTTGCATGGAAAGAATAAGCATCTTTCATGATGAATTCACGTGAACGCATCACGCCAAAACGAGGGCGAATTTCATCACGGAATTTGGTTTGAATCTGATAGAAATTTAGCGGTAATTGTTTATAACTTTTGAGTTCATTACGCGCTAAATCGGTGATGACTTCTTCATGCGTTGGTCCCAGTACAAAGTCATTTGTATGGCGATCCTTGAAACGTAATAATTCAGGTCCGTATTGTTCAAAACGACCAGATTCTTCCCATAGTGCAGCAGGTTGTGTGACTGGCATAAAGACTTCTAATGCACCAGAACGATTCATTTCTTCACGAACAATCGCATCAACTTTCTTTAGAACACGTGTTCCCATGGGCAACCAAGAGTATAAGCCAGAAGCTAATTTACGAATCATCCCCGCACGTAACATAAGCTGATGAGAAATAACTTCAGCATCATTTGGGGTTTCTCTTAACGTTGCAAATAAAAAGCGGCTTGCGCGCATGGAAACTATCCTAGAGTTAAATGTTGTCTAAAAATTAGTTTACAAAAAGGACTTTTAAGATGTCTATTTTGAATTGAGCGCATTATGACATGAATCATTCAATTTCGGAAAAGTTAGCACATCCAATTCAAGCGAAAGTTGTATAGAGGGGGAGGTAATTATTGATTACGAGATGCTTCATCTTGTTCTAATTTATTTAAGCGACGAATGATCTCAGCATAATCTGACTCAGTTTTATGATAGCTATTACGTAAACTTTCAACAGTGTTTTTTACATTATCAATATTTTGAGCATTATTGGCTAAATTGTTTTTGAGTGATGCTGGAATCGATTCTCCTTTGCGATGATATTCCATTTCTTGACGCTTGAAGCCGATCTTATCGCGTTGTAACTGTTGTAATTGGTTCTGCTGATAATTCAACTGCTTTTTAATGTTTGCTAACATTTGATCGCGTTTTATTGCTGCAATTTTTGCACTTCCATAGGCACGTTTGAGCTTTAAATCTTTTTCTCGTTGTCTAGCTAAAGCTTCACGATGAGATGCTTGTTGAACATCTTTATTCGCATTATATGGTTGATTTCGTTTGATCACTTGCATGTTACGATCGAGTGCTTCATACCCATAACGAATATGCTCTGGTGTCACAGAAGTGCTTACATTAGCAACACCATTTCTGTCGTAGTAACGATACCATGCTGCTTTGGGTTGATCAGTTGCTGCGAAAGTTGATGTATAAAAAAAACATAAAAAAATTGCGCAAATGTAATTACGAGCAATCGTTGTAAAGTGACGAATGCGGAAACCGCACTTTAACGAACCAGTCATTACATTCCCCGATAAAAAGTTAATTAAATCACTTATTTTTAAATAATAATCAGTAGTATATTAGTAGCTATTTATACAATTAAAAATACTTCTTATGCAAAAAAAATAGGAATTTGATGAAAAGTGTGAACTGCTTGGTATTGTTTTGAAAAACTGATAGTTTGGTTCGAAAAACTTCATTGATAATGCAAGTAAAGATATGTTAAAAATATCAATTAGTCTGTATAAAACAAATTAAACAACCATAATTTGTATTGAGTGAATGGGGCAGGACAATAAATGGAAGATAAATTTCAAAATTTAAAAGTAATGGTGATTGACGATTCTAAAACGATTCGACGTACAGCTGAGACACTGTTACAACGCGAAGGTTGTGAGGTGATTACAGCTGTCGATGGTTTTGAAGCATTATCGAAAATTGCGGAAGCAAATCCTGATATCGTATTTGTCGATATTATGATGCCTCGTCTAGATGGTTACCAAACCTGTGCATTAATTAAAAACTCTCTAAATTATCAAAATATTCCAGTAATCATGTTATCAAGCAAAGATGGTTTGTTTGATCAAGCCAAAGGGCGTGTTGTGGGGTCAGATGAATATTTAACTAAGCCATTTAGTAAAGATGAGCTGTTAAGTGCGATTCGTAACCACGTAAGCGCATAAAATTTAAAATAGAGGAAAAAATGGCTCGTATACTTATTGTAGATGATTCTCCTACTGAAACGTTTCGTTTTAGAGAAATTTTGACAAAGCACGGTTATGAAGTTTTAGAAGCAACTAATGGTGCTGACGGTGTAACAATGGCACAGGCTGAGTTACCAGACCTTGTGTTAATGGATGTGGTAATGCCAGGGATGAATGGCTTTCAAGCAACACGTCAAATCAGTAAAGGTAAGGATACACAACATATTCCAGTCGTGATTGTAAGTACCAAAGATCAAGCGACAGACAGAGTATGGGGTAAACGTCAAGGTGCTTGTGATTACTTAACTAAGCCTATTGATGAACAGCAACTGATAGATGTGATCAAGCAACTATTAAGTTAATTGTACGAGCCTTTTCAATACTCAATATGGGATAGGTTATGGCTGCAAATGGATTTATCGAATTGCTTCGCTTATCCAAGCGAGGCAATAAACAATACGCTTCAACACAAAATGAAGTCAGTCGTTGGTCTGGTATTGCATTTGAGATGTTAGGGCAATATTTTGTTGCGCCACTTGGGGAAATTTCGGAGGTGATTTATCCACCGAAATATACTCCTGTACCAAATACTCAATCATGGGTGCGTGGTTTGGCAAATATTCGTGGGCGGTTGCTCTCAGTTTCTGATTTAACACATTTTATTTCAGGACAAAGGAGCCAATTTTCACCAACGCAAAAAGTAATTTGTATAAGCCATCAAGATCATTATGTTGGTTTGGTTGTAGACCAAGTTTTGGGGATTCAGCACTTTAATAAAAAGAGTTTTTTTTCTCAAAGTTCTGAACTAGACAATAAGCTCAAAGAGTATTGTCAGGGATACTTCCACCAACATAACCAACAATGGCATGTATTTTTACTGAGTCGGTTGTTGCAAAACCCTCAATACATGAATGCATCAATAAAATTTATAAACTAATTTTTACGCTACGGAACATAAATGCGTATTCAGGGGAGAAGCTGGTATGGGCTTTAAACTTAAAAAGAAAAATGGCAGTGGTAATGATAGTTCTGGTACTAAGAAGAGCAGCGCATTTTTAGAAAAAATACGCACTCAATTAGATCAGTTTTCACGATTATTCGGTGAAACTGAGAAATCTAGACCGATTCTTTATCGAGCTTTAATCGCTTTAGCTCTAGCAGTTATCCTCTTAATTTACCTTTTTGTCAGTGTTCCACGTTCAAACCAATTAACTCGTAGTTTGGGTGAGTTGCGTTTGTTATCGCAGATGATTTCGCGCCAAGCAACAGAGGCAACGGCTTCAGGTACACCTGAAGCGATGAAGAGTTTGGTTGAGTCAGAAAAACGATTTGCTGAGAACTTGGAACTTGTTGAGAATGTTTATGGCAAAGGCTCAGCAGAGTACAAAAAAGTAAATGAACTTTGGACTAATGTTTCTAAAAACATTGATTTAATTGCTTCGCAACAAAAAGTCATTAATCAGCTTTATGATACGAACATTTCCATCAGTGAAACGATTCCTGAAATTCAGGCTGAGTATAACTTGATGGTTGATCAAATGGTTCGTGAGAACATGCCAAGTAGTCAGGTAATTATCACTAAAAACCAAGTGTTTATTGCAGAACGTATTTTACGTTCAATTAACTCAGTACTAGTAGGTACGGATAACTCTAGTATCTCTGCAAATGACTTCGGTGCTGATATTGATACTTTTGGTGTTTACTTAAATGCTCAATTAAATGGTAGTGCTGAACTTGGTGTAGATCGTATCGAATCACCTGATTTACGTGAATCTTTAGATAGCATTAAATCTGATTATGATGCTGTTCTAAAATCAGCTGCAGAAACAGTATTACAGAATGCCAATCAAATCGTTCGTGTTCGTCAAGCTTCATCTCAAATTTTCTCTCAATCAGATGCCTTACTTGGGTCATTAAATGCATTATCTGATAAAGCAGAGGGTGGTTGGGGTAATGTTGTTGCAGGTATCGTATTAATTGGTGCTTTGGGACTATTGGTTTTCTCAGCGTTACAATTACTCGCATTACGTAGTAATACTGATAAAGAGCGTGTAACTCGTTTACAAGATGAATATGACCGTAACCAAAATGCGATTCTACGTTTACTTGATGAGATTGCCGACTTAGCTGACGGTGACTTACGTTCTTATGCAACAGTATCAGAAGACTTTACGGGTGCGATTGCCGACTCGATTAACTTCGCAATTGATCAGTTACGAGATCTAGTTTCTCGAATCACTGAGACATCTCAAGAAGTTGCACGATACACGCAAGATACACAGAATATTACTAACCAGTTAGCTGAAGCTTCTGAGCACCAAGCACAAGAAATTGCAGGTGCATCTGCTGCAATGAATGAAATGGCATTGTCAATTGACCAAGTATCTGCCAACGCTTCTGAATCTGCTGATGTAGCATTGCGTTCTGTACAAATTGCATCAAACGGGGCAGATGTTGTAAACCGTTCAATCGAAGGTATGGATCATATTCGTGAGCAGATTCAGGAAACCTCTAAACGTATTAAACGTTTGGGTGAATCTTCTCAAGAAATTGGTAACATCGTATCGTTGATTAATGATATTGCCGATCAAACGAACATCTTGGCATTAAACGCAGCAATTCAAGCATCGATGGCTGGTGAAGCTGGTCGTGGTTTCGCGGTAGTTGCGGATGAGGTACAACGTCTAGCTGAACGTTCAGCATCAGCAACTAAACAGATTGAAGGATTGGTAAAAACAATTCAAACAGATACCAATGAAGCCGTAATTTCAATGGAACAAACAACAGCAGAGGTTGTTCGCGGTGCAAACTTGGCAAAAGATGCAGGTATCGCACTTGACGAAATTCAAACGGTATCTGGCGACTTAGCGAAATTGATTGCAAGCATTTCTGATGCCGCAAAACTACAATCTGCTTCAGCAAGTCATATTGCAACTACGATGAACGTCGTTCAAGAAATTACATCTCAAACGACTACTGCAACCTTCGATACAGCTCGTTCTGTTTCTGAATTGGCAAGCATGGCTGAATCATTACGTGAGTCTGTAACTGACTTTAAGTTACCTGAATAAACATTGAGTCAGAGGGTTGCTGAGAATCAACCCTCTGACTGAAATGAAATTTAGAATATCTCGGCAAGATGATGAGTATATGGAACGACATCTTGTACGGTTGGTACACGTATTTTTAAGCCACAATTAGTGGATAAAAACGAAAGAAGCCGCTATGAAAGAAATATTAAAAACATTAGTTGAAACGATGACGCTTCCTGAAGACAGTTATCTTGAGCAGGACTCAGAGATTCTTGATATTTTTATTGAAGAGTTAGATGAGATTTTTGTTGAATTAGAACCATTATTAGTTCAATGGATCGAACACCCTGATCAAAAAGATGTAATTACAGATATTCGCCGCCACTTTCATACATTGAAAGGTTCTGGTCGAATGGTCGGTGCGAAATCATCAGGCGAATTGGCATGGACTGTTGAAGATACTCTGAATCGCATAATTGCAGGTACCATTTCACTGGATCAGAATATTCAGCAATATGTACAAACGGTATTCAATATCTATAGATTTAAACTCGTCCAAGATTTTAAATCAGTCCAAGCTCATCATATTAATTTAAAGCCATTAGTGTTATTGGGGCAGCAACTACAAAAAGAACAAAGCCTTGAGCCTGCTTTAGCAGAATTACTACAACTGTCAGTTACTTTAGATAAAGAAGATGTCATTACAGGCTTGGAAGTAAGTGCTGACGATAGTTTGGAAGAAGCAAAAGCTGTTTCTAATGAAGAAAATCTTGTTGAAGACCAAACTGAAGAAGATGGTTTAATAAAAGAAACTTTAGCAATCTTCTTAGAAGAGTCGGAAGATCATTTAGCAACGATTGATCAATTTTTGTTAAAAGATCGTCCAACAAATGATAATTATAATACCTTGATTCGAGCTTTACATACCTTGCGTGGTAGTTCAGCAATGGCACATGTAGATCAGGTATTTGATGCAAGTTCAAAAGTTGAGAACTTATTCAAAACGCTCTTACAAGAAGAATTAGATTCAAGTTCGGATGAAACTGCATTACTCATCCATTATGCTCAGTTTGTGCGTGACTATTTACACACCCTTAAACAAGAAGGTCCAAAGCAAAAGTTTGATGAAATTTTTGATACCTTCAATGTTGCTTGGGATAGCTATGATTTTCAATTGGAAGAAAAACAAGGGGATACCGTACGTCCTCAAGGTCTTGTTTCTCAATTATTAGAGCTTGATATCAATGATTTGCTTGATGTGGAGTTTGATTTTGAAAAGCGTGCCCGCAGTGAATTTCCTCAGTATATTCAAACATTAAGTAAGCAAACAGAGCTTTTATTACAGCATACTCATCATCATGCAACAATTGGGATGTATCAGTACACAAGTCTGTTACGTTCAAGTTATCAAGATCTTCTATTCAAACCGAGTTTATTAAATCTTGATTATGCTTTTGAGTTATATCAGCAAGTTCATCAACACTTTATTCAATTATTTGATACGTTGGCAGCAGGACAACGGGTAACTTTGACTAAAGTTCATGAGCGTATTCTCAATGAACTGAGTTCATTTACTCAGCAGAATGTGGAAAGTGTTGCATCAAGTGATGAATTACTTGCCGAGATTGTTGAAGTCGCTCAAGATCAGCCTGACACTTCAGATATTAGTGAACATACAACTGTAAATGATCTCTCAACGCAGTTTGCGCTTGATAAGCAAATGCTTGACTCTAATGAGTCCAATCGAGATTTTGACCCTGATCTTTTAGATATCTTCCTTGAAGAGGCTGATGAGTTACTCGCAAGTATCGATGCAGATTTAACGACATGGTCATCTGATCAACAAAATCTAAATGCTCTAAAGAATTTGATGCGTTATTTACACACCTTAAAAGGTGGGTCAAATATGATTCAAGCAAGGCATATTGGATTAATCGCACATGAGCTAGAAACTATTTACGAGAAGTTAATCAATCAACAGATACAGGCTTCCTCTGCTTTAGTTAATTTAATTCGTGCTGTACAGGATGATATTGCTGATCGTATTCAAACCATTAAAGATCATCAAGTTGATTATCCTTCAACCCATGTTCTGGGTTTGCTCAAAGGTGTAAGTGCATCTGGTTCGTCTCAAGTATCTGAAGTTTCACACGAGCAAAAAGCTGAGCAAGAATTCATACTTGATGTGCAGGATCAAGATCAAGAGCTAAGCTTAAATAACAGTGAAATCATTATTGAAAGTGACGAGGTTGAAGCCCTTTCATCTGATGACAATAGTCAAACGACCATCAGTAATACAGTAGATGTAACAGATTTCGCTCAACAACTGGCTTTAGACAAACAACTACTACAATCTAGTGATTCAAATCGTAATTTTGATCCAGACTTACTTGATATCTTCTTAGATGAGGCGGACGAGTTACTCGCTGGTATTGATTCAGATTTAAGTCTTTGGACTGCTGATCATACGAATTTAGCTGCATTAAAAAATCTTATGCGTTATTTGCACACCTTAAAAGGTGGATCAAATATGATTCAAGCAACGCATATGGGACTAATCGCACATGAGCTAGAAACAATTTACGAAAAGCTCATTAATCAGCAACTTCATGCATCTTCTGAGCTGATCGCATTAATAAGATTGGTACAAGATGACATTGCTGATCGTGTTCAAACAATTCGTGATCAACAAATCGATTATCCATCAGTACATGTCGTAAATCTTCTGCAGCAGCAACATCAAGGTTCTGTTTCAGAATCAGTTTCTTCCACACTTGTGCAGTCTGCTGAAGTTGTTGATAGCCAACCGCAAGATCACTATGAAGCGACTACTTCTTTGGTGACTGAGACATCTAGTCCAACCATTGAAATTGACGGTGAGGTTGCAGCTACGATTGAGCAGAATGCCCTCGAAACATCTCAAAATGCTGATGAGGAAGTACGTTCACTTGTCGAAGAAACTTTCCTTGAAGAAGCAGAAGAATTACTAGAACAAGCTCAAAGTTTATTAAAACAATGGTTTGAACAACGTGGTAATCGTAGCTTGTTATTGCAGTTGCAGCGTAATGCCCATAGTTTAAAGGGCGGAGCACGCATGGCTCAACTCGAAGCAGTTGGTGTTATTGCTTATCATTTGGAAAATACCTTTGAGCAGTTTGGTTTACATCATTTCAACTCTAATGTTTATGACAATTTACTCAATACAGCATTAACTTGGTTACATGACGCTATTTTCAAACGTCAATACGCCAATTTTGATGGTTTAAAACATAGTTTAGAAAATATCGAATTCGTTGATGTTTCTGCACAGCTTCCACAAAAAATCTCTGCTAAAGATGTATTTACTCCTGAATATACGATGGAGTTTGTGCAAGGTGATGGTACTGAGCCACCATCAATGTTTGGTGAGTGGGAAAGTTCTGAGCGTATCGAACAGAACAATGAAATGATCCGTGTTTCTGCTGAAGTCATTGAAAAAATGATTGATTTATCAGGCGAGAATGCGATCAACCGTTCGCGTATTGAGATGGACTTGGGACAGTTAGGTGGAACTCTAACTGAGATGGAGCTAGCGATTAAGCGTTTGGCTGATCAGTTGCGTCGAATGGAAGGTGAGTTAGAAAGTCAAATTATTGCTCGTCATGGCGGTGAAAATTCACGTTATGAGGATTTCGATCCATTAGAGATGGACCAATATTCTTCACTCAATCAATTGTCGAAATCTTTAGCTGAATCTGCATCTGACTTAGTCGATTTCAAAACAACTTTATCTGAAAAGATCCGTGATACTGAAGGTCTGTTATTACAGCAGTCTCGTATTCAAGCGGAAATTCAGGAAAGCTTGATGAGAACTCGTCTAGTACCTTTCTCAAGATTGCTACCAAGATTACAGCGTATTGTTCGTCAAACAGCATCTACATTGAATCGTCCAACAGAATTGGTGGTGAATAATACTGAGGGTGAACTTGATCGTAGTATTCTCGAAAGATTGATTGCGCCTTTCGAACATATGTTACGTAATGCGATTGACCATGGTATCGAAGATCGTGAGCAACGTTTGCAAGCCAATAAACCAGAAACAGGTCATATTGTATTAAATATCGGTCGTCAAGGGACTGATGTTGTTGTGACATTCAGTGATGATGGTAAAGGTATTGATGTTAGCCGTATCAAGCAGAAAGCTATTCAAACGGGTTTGATGACCAAAGATCAAAAACTTGAACAAGAAGAAATCTTACAATTTATTTTCCACCCAGGATTTAGTACGGCTGCACAGGTTACGCAGATTTCAGGTCGTGGTGTAGGTCTTGACGTTGTACAAAGTGATATCAAAGCATTAGGTGGTCACGTCAGTGTAAACTCAACACTTGGTAAGGGAACAACTTTCACAATTCGTGTCCCAACAACTGTGGCGGTTAGTGATGCGTTAATGGTGAAAGCGGGTGATCAGCAATTTGCATTCCCACTTGCACAAATTGATCGTATCGTGCGAATTTCTCCTGCAGCTTTAGAACAATATTTCGAAAGTCAGGATGATTACTTCACAATTGATCAAGAGAAATATCGCTTACGTTATTTATCTGAGTTTGTAGCAGGTCAACCAATTCCACGCTTAAGCGGAATGGTGCATTCTCTGCCTGTACTTTTGGTTAAAGGTGCGCAAGGTCAAACCACGGCTTTACTGGTTGATCAATTGATCGGTTCTCGTGGCCAAATTGTTGTGAAACCTATTGGACAACAGTTCTCGAGTATTGGTGTGATTGCAGGAGCGACGATTCTAGGTGATGGACAAGTCTGTTTGATTCTAGATGGTCAAACTATTGCTCGTCAGGCGCAGTCAACTCATCGCAGTAAACAAGCTGATGATACCTATACCAAACAGCGTTATGATGAACGTCGCTTGATTATGATTGTCGATGACTCTGTCACAGTACGAAAAGTCACATCACGTCTATTAGAACGTCATGGTTATGATGTTGTGACAGCGAAAGACGGTGTTGATGCAATTGAACAACTTGAAACAATCAAACCTGATTTAATGTTGTTAGATATTGAAATGCCGCGAATGGATGGTTTCGAAGTGACGAATCTTGTTCGACATCATGAGTTGCACCGAGATTTACCGATTATTATGATTACCTCACGTACTGGTGAGAAACATCGTGAACGAGCATTGTCATTGGGTGTAAGTCAATACATGGGTAAACCATTCCAAGAGGAAACTCTTTTGGAAAATATCGAAAGTTTACTGACGGTTCGCTGAGAGGTAGAAACGAATGGCAAAAAAAAATGCGAACACTGCTGGATTGGGACAAATTAACCAACAAGAACTACAGCATTTAATTACAGTATCTACTGGTTTTATTGATGCCTATATTATTGATTGTTTTGATAATGTTCCAATGTTGTTACCACAAAATATTGTGCTTTCAGCAATGGATACTGAAACCAATGTGGATTTCATTGAGTGGCATGATCTTAAGCTACCAGTCTTTGCTGTCAATGATCCGAAGTTAAAAGAAGGTGTTGCTTTGGTCATTGAGGGTGATGATGTTTCAGAACGCTTTGCTTTGGTATGCAACGAAATGCCAGAATCTATTCGTTTACGTATCTCAGAAATGGTAGATGAAGAACGTGATATTAATGATAGTACGGTCTTCAAGTATGTAAAAATGGGAGAGAAGCAATTCTACGTACCTAATTTACAGCATATTCAAACCAAGCTAGGTTTATAAAATAAAAAAGGAACTCAAAATAGAGTTCCTTTTTTAATGCACAGGATTAAGTTAATAAATTTTCTAGAATCTGCTCATAAATATCAGTTAATGGATCAAGCTCATCTACGTTGACATGTTCGTTAATCTGGTGAATGGTTGCATTTAAAACCCCTAGCTCTAGCACTTGTGCGCCAGTTGGTGCGATAAAACGACCATCTGAAGTACCGCCACTCGTAGAAAGTTCGGTTTCAATGCCTGTTACATTTTTAATGGCTGTTTTTGCTGCATTCACCAACTCACCGACAGGTGTAAGGAATGGTAAACCAGACAAGGTCCATTGAATGTCATATGTTAATTGGTGTTTATCTAAAGTTTCGATAACACGTTGTTTTAATATTTCGGCTGTAACCTCAGTCGAATAACGGAAGTTAAAAGTCACTTTCAAAGTTCCTGGTACGACATTGGTTGCGCCAGTTCCTGCATGAATATTTGAGATTTGGAAAGAAGTCGCAGGGAAGTATTCATTACCATTGTCCCAAACTGTTTCACATAACTCATTAATTGCTTTAGAGGCGAGGTGAATTGGATTCTGTGCAAGATGAGGATAAGCCACATGTCCTTGCTTGCCATGAATCGTTAAAACTGCATTTAAAGATCCGCGACGACCATTTTTTACAATGTCACCCAATTGATGAGTACTCGAAGGTTCTCCAACAAGACACCACGTCATTTTCTCATTGCGCGCTTCTAAGGTTTCAACAACTTTGACAGTGCCATTGATTGATGGGCCTTCTTCATCAGAGGTAATTAAGAACGCAATAGAACCTTTATGATTTGGATGTTTTGCTACGAAACGCTCAGAAGCAACAACCATTGCTGCCAAAGCTGTTTTCATATCAGCTGAACCACGACCATATAACTTGCCATCACGGATGCTAGGCAAAAACGGGTCTGAATTCCATGCATCCAATTGTCCAGTCGGAACAACATCAGTATGCCCCGCAAAACAGAACACAGGACTTTCTGTACCACGACGGGCCCATAAATTATCAACATCTTCAAAACGCATGTTTTCGATCTTAAAACCCACCTTGGCCAATCGTTCAGCCATGATGTTCTGGCAGTCATGATCAATAGGCGTGACTGAGGGTTGGCGTAGGAGTTGTAAACTGAGTTCAAGTGTATCGGAATGGTTCATGCGAGATGGTGCTAAATCTGGTGAAATCTGAACCGATATAATAGGGGAATATTGCTGAGAAAGGTATGCAAAAATAAACCTTATCTAGGTTGTAGATAAGGTTTTGTGAACGTTGTTCTATGGGGCTACATTTTATTCTGTGTTCTTTCAGCAGTTTGAGTTACTTTGTCACCTGCTTTGGAAACATCTTTGCCAAAGCCCTTAAAGGTATTACAACCAGTTAATACAAAAGCGGCCATGATAGAAGCAACTAAGATTTTTTTCATCATCTTCTCCGTTTAAATGTAATTATGATGTTCTTAGAGGCTAATAAAAATACTATAAAATGAACATGATGGTTTGTTTGTAGAACTGTTATGAAATGTTACTTTATAAAAGTTAAACAACTTAAGTTTGTTTGAACAATGATGTCCTAAACATATAAAACTGAGGTTCACTATTGGGATCGTGATAGAGTCCATCTGTCCACCATTTGGCTGAGGTAGAACTTACTTCACGATTTGGGCACAACCATTCATGCCGTTGTAAGCGATGATATTGAGCGATTGGAATATGTGTTCCCCATTTTCCTATTCTGCGACGATTATTTATCCATGTGGGGAGGGGGCGTTGACCGTTGCAAACAGTCGGTAAATACAATTGACCTTTTAAAACACAAAATTTTCTTTGAATTTTATAATCATTTATTTCAGAAAACTGAAATTGTCGTTCAGTGAAATGTTGTAATTTCCTGTTCAATGTATCTTGTCGGTTGAGCCCGTACCAATGTTTTAATTCTAGATCCATTTCACCTAGATAATACTTTAATGCCACTTCCCAATGTTCAATTTCATTACTTCGCTGATTTAAAATTAAAAAATCGAGCTCTCCAATTGTTACTGCGCCGTTGATGATTTGTATGCTATGACCAAGTAATTTATAATGATGAAAATCCTGATCTAAAAGCCAAAACCACAGTAAATTTTCGAAACGCAACCCAAGTCGTGTGCTTTTTAAGCGAGCTGTAAATTCGATCAAAGGGCTTGGATCATCATCTAACTGAAATAAACGTGCTTCGTAGGATTGGTAAAGTTCTTGCCAATGATGGTCATCGTGTAGCTCAAAATTGTTTTTTATTACTAATTCATGTGGCTTTTGTGAAAGGATATTCGGGCTCGAGATGCAAAATGCGAGCTGCCTGACGATTGGAGTTTTAAATTGTATCCAAGGTTCAAAAAACAGCGGCGTAGAATCGGCTTCAGACATCATTTAATCCAATCATAGAAATAAGCCAGCCAAGTTTAAGAAAGCGGCTTAAAAACACTTTATACTAGCACGCTTGTGTTGACGTATTGGTTAATAGCGCAATGAAAACTTTATTTTGGCGAAGTCTGGTCGTAATTTTCATTACGCTCGGTATTATTGGTGCAATTTTGCCAGGTATGCCAACAACGGTTTTCTTGATCCTTGCTGCTTGGGCTGCATCAAAAGGATGGCCACAAATGGATGCTTGGTTACTCAATCATCCCAAATATGGAGCTACCTTACGCAACTGGCGTGAATACGGCACTGTGCCACGCAAAGCAAAATGGATTGCATCAATTATGATGCTAATCAGTGGAGTTTTGATGTTATTTACCAATGCACCAATCTTAGTCAAAGTATTCACTGATGTGACGATGTTGATCGTTGCAATTTGGCTGTGGTCACGCCCTGAGCCTGAGTCAAAAAATGATTAAGTAAATCTGAGAGATGGCTTTAATGCTGCGTTGATTTACGCTTAAATTTAACAAACCAAATGCTACAATGAGAATACTCATAATTTTTTGGTCATTTTAAACGCCGATAGATCCAAATTTTTAAAAAATCAAAACTACAGAAATCAGCTATTATTTGTGTTGAAATAATTTAGCGTTATTTAATCTTGAGATAAAAATGTCGTATACCATCGAACAAGCTGATATTTTGATCGATCTAGCACAACAAACCTTATATTTGCCCAAACATAATAAGTTCTATGTGATTTCATCTGGCAAGAATGGCATTGGTGAACAAGAAAATAGTGGTAAAACACCACGAGGCTGGCATCGTGTTGCTCAGAAAATCGGTCAGAAAGCAGCAAAGAATTCAGTCTTCATCGCTCGTCAACCTACTGGTGAAATTTATAATCAGCAATTAGCGGAACAGTTTCCAGAACGGGATTGGATTTTATCTCGTATTCTTTGGCTAGATGGCTTAGAAGTTGGTTTTAATAAAGGTGAGGGCTGCGACACGTTCAATCGATATATCTATATTCATGGAACACCTGAAAGCCAACCAATGGGTATTCCAATGTCGCATGGCTGTATTCGTATGCAGAATGATGAGATTCTTGAATTGTTTGAACTGGTTCCTGAACATGCACTGGTCTACATTTCTGAATCGCCTTTAGAAATTTAGCTGTTAGAAATCGAATAAGTGTTTAAATAAAATACTGAAATATTAGATTTTATCGTGAATTACCTATTTTTTAATCATTCACACTGTTTTTTTAGAAAAGATGAGGAAAAGCGTTTGACAGGCTGTAAAGATTCTCTATAATGCACCTCACAAACGATGAAGACGTTAAGGGCGCTTAGCTCAGTTGGTAGAGCGTCTGCCTTACAAGCAGAATGTCGGCGGTTCGATCCCGTCAGCGCCCACCAAGCCTTTACGTTAAAACTCAAGTGCAGCGGTAGTTCAGTTGGTTAGAATATCGGCCTGTCACGCCGAGGGTCGCGGGTTCGAGCCCCGTCCGCTGCGCCACTTAAGTTTTAATAATCGTTTTTGAAATTGCAAGATTATAGTGCAGCGGTAGTTCAGTTGGTTAGAATATCGGCCTGTCACGCCGAGGGTCGCGGGTTCGAGCCCCGTCCGCTGCGCCACTTAAGGATTGCAAATTCAGTTAGAGTTAAGTAAATTAGACGTTTACTTAAACAAAGCCAAGCTTTGTTACCTCGCTCAGGGCGCTTAGCTCAGTTGGTAGAGCGTCTGCCTTACAAGCAGAATGTCGGCGGTTCGATCCCGTCAGCGCCCACCATAATTTGTGACATTAACTATCAAATAGATAGTTACCCAGTGCAGCGGTAGTTCAGTTGGTTAGAATATCGGCCTGTCACGCCGAGGGTCGCGGGTTCGAGCCCCGTCCGCTGCGCCATTTTCTTGATACCTTATTCAAGAAAATAAATGTTTTAACAAGTATCTTTATACTTGATCTCTGATACGAGATGCCATTAGGGAAATCAAAGATTTTTCTCTTGTGCTCAGACAAAGCCAAGCTTTGTTACCTCGCTCAGGGCGCTTAGCTCAGTTGGTAGAGCGTCTGCCTTACAAGCAGAATGTCGGCGGTTCGATCCCGTCAGCGCCCACCATAACTTCCATACAATATCTTGCTATCTTGATTGTGATTTTAAGTCATTTCTTTTATCATTAGCCGCAATAATGATTCTAAAATTGAAGTGATTTATGAGAAATCCTTATCAACGCAAGGCTGCGTCGAAATCTCAAACTAATTCTAATCTTTCTCCAAAAGATACTTATCGTCAGTTCATTGAACAAATTGTTATGCAGCGTCAAGTGATTGCTTTGTATCATGATGGGTGGGCGTTGTGTGCAACACCTTCTGGGCAACATGCTTTATCAATCTGGCAAAGTAAAGGATTGGCAAAATTATTAATTAAAGATAATTGGGCAAACTATCATCTACAGGAAGTTCCATTATTGGTTTTTATTGAAAAGATGATTCCCTTTTTAAAGGAAAATAATACGATCCTTTCTTTAGATCTGACCCCTGAAGGTAATAATTTATTGGTGCCACCTGATACATTATTGTTAGATATTAAAAACTTTCTTTATCAAGTCTATTTACAGCGCCCTGATGTATTTGCTGAGTTAAAATTGCCCCTGCCACGTGATATCCGTTTGCATAATTAAATCAAAAAAAGATTGGGGCAGAGCCCCCCCAATCAATATTCATTTAATATCCATCCGCTTGCATAAGCGAAATACTCTCTTAACCATGCATTATATCGAGTGCTTAAAGGCGTAGTTGATCCAAGTAAAATGGTTTGGCTATAACCTTGTTTTTTTGCAATCGCTTGCGCACGTAAGGTATGAAAGTCACTGGTTACGATTGCAATGGGTTGTTGAAGAGTAATGTGATGCGCTGATAGCAGAGGCTGGCTATTCTTGAGGTTAAGTTCAGTGCTGGTGCTTTTGTCTTCGAGTAAAATCTGAGTGGCAGGGATTTGATGTTTTTGCTGCAAATAGCGTGACATAATGATTGCTTCGCTATCTTTCTCGCCAAAATCAATTCCACCAGAGACAATCACTTTTGCATCTGGTTGAGCTTTTGCCAATGGTGCTGCACGATCAAGACGTTTTGCAAGTGTTGCTGATGGTTGTCCATTCTCGATGCCTGTTCCTAAAACAATAATTGCTTTAACAGGTGGAATAGATTGAGGTTTCTGATTGTTATCTGTCAGATAATTAAAGAAATACCCTAGACTAATGATCCAAATCCAAAAACATGCCCATGCAAAGCGCCAAATAGAATGCAGACGGAAGTGATAAAAGAAAAACCGTTCAAAATGATAATAGAAATAAGCGTAAATACAGAAAAATAGTCCAATTAAAAAGGGTAAAACTGTACCGATGTGAATTTTTTTAAGCGCAATTAGAATAGCTCCATCTAGGAATAAAATAGAACCGACTATAGCTAAAATGATACGAATCCATGAGCTTGCTTGCATAATCTTTTTCGTAAGCGATATAAAACGTGCTAAGTGTATGCAAAATTCATCGAAAGGCAAACGCTTCTATTGATGAATAAAAAATGGGTGAATATCACCCATCTTTATCTATATTCAATAAAGCTTAGTAAACATCTCGACGATAACGACCTGATAATCGTAATTCATCCAATTTTTCCTCTCCTAGAAGATCGATCAATGCAGCTTCAACACCTGTTGCCATACCTTCAATGCTTCCACAAATGTATATGACAGCATCCTTAGCGATCCATGCTAAAAGCTCTTCAGCATTGTTGCGAAGAATATCCTGTACATAAATACGTTGAGCTTGATCTCTAGAGAATGCCAAGTCTAGACGTTTTAGAGTTCCCATGTTTTTCCATGCTTCGATGGTATCTTTATAGAAATAGTCACATTCACGTTGACGCTCACCAAAAATTAACCAATTTTCAGTGTAATTTTGACGATTACGTTGTTGCAACAGGCTCATCAAACCTGCGATACCTGTGCCATTACCGATACAAATGATTGGACGATTATCATCAATCAAATGGAATGATTCATTCGTGCGAATTCGTAAAGCTAGTTTATCTTTGATTTGGATATGTTCTGTTAACCATCCAGAGCCTAACCCAAGTTCACCTTGTGGGTCACGCTGTTGACGAACGACAAGTCTGAGAATTTGCTGCGGAGGAATACTAGCGATAGAGTATTCTCGAGTGGGTAGGGTAGGAAGCTGCTCGATAAGCTCATCAAGATGATTGTATGCCAGAACATCTACGCGTAAATTTTTATTCCGTAATGCCTGATCAATTTTCTGATTCAATGATTCGATTTTGGATTCAGCTGAGATTTGGTACTTTTCTAAAAAGCGTTGAATCTCTGTAGGAGTATTTTCTGGTTGAATTTCTGCAATATCACCAGGATGCCAAGTCATATCATGAGGAGCGGTGAATTCAATATTGTAAGCAGGTTGCCCAAGACTATTTGGGTTGAGGAGTGTACGAGAACTTAATGTCCAGTGATCAAATACTTTTTCAATGTTCATTGCATGTAGTTCTGTGTGAGTAATCTCTGATAAAGCCTGATTCCAGCGTTGGATATCATTAGGATTGACGTTATCGACTTCAATTAAGTCAAATAAAGGTGATGCCTTCGATGCTAATAACCATTGGTTTATTGCATGCCCAAAACTACAGAAACTTTCAGGATATTCTTTAGAACCCAATGCAAGCACTGCAAACTGCATTGAACTTAAATCTAGTGATTGCTTCATCATCTTTTTGCTGAAGCTAGTTGCTAAGTCAGGTGCCTCACCAGTTCCATAGGTACTCACCACAAATAAGACAAGCTCAGCTTGCTGAAGCTCACGCTCAGTCAACTGTTGAAGAGGTTTAACAATTGTTGCTTGCTGTGCTTCTTGTAAGCATGTTGCTGTACGCCATGCGAGTTGCTCAGCCACACCTGTTTGACTTGCGTATGTGATGAGCCATGGTTTTGTATTTGGGTCAATAACTTGAGAACCGATCGTATTTCGTACCGCGAGTGTGAGTTTTTTTTGTTTGCGACGTTTTAAATAAAGCATCCAACCTGTGACGAAAAATAAAGGCATTGTTAAAGATGCCAGCATTGCTAAAAATTGATAAGTGTCACCAAAAAAGCTTCCACGATGTACAGGGAGCATACTGCTCATAATCTTTTCATTTAGCTTCTTATCTTCGTAGAGCTCAAATTTCTCAAAAGTGTTAGATTGATAATTATAAATAGCCTGGTTACGAGCACGTTCATGTTGGGGGATACCATCAACAAAAGATAGCTCAAGCTTTGCATCGTTCTTTTTCGGAATATTAAACGTTAATGATGAATATTCACGTCCAATTTGGGCATTCACGCCTGTCCACGATTGCGACAATATGTTGGTCACTTGCTCAGGTTTAAGTTTTTCTTTTTCAGGTTTTTTTCTATCTTGGTTCGGTTCGTTGCGTTTAGGTTGTTCAACTCCCATGACTTTGAACATACCAGCACGCCACCAGTCATATGACCAATACAAACCAGTGCATGCAAATAAGAGATAAAAGACGACAAGCCAAGTTCCAACTACAGCATGTAAATCCCAAATAAAATTGCGACCCTTAAGTTTAGGCTTAATAAAGAACCATTGTTTAAAAGAATGTTTTTTAGGGAAGCGGAGATAAAGTCCACTCAGCACAAAAAAGATAAGCATCAAGGTTGATGCACCTGTAATTTGTGCTCCAAACTCGCCTGCTGTTAAGTTCCGATGCAATTGTTGGATAAATTGTAATACTTCACGACCTTTGACTTCTGGTAATACTTCAGCTGTATATGGATTGACCATCATGTTATAGCCACGACGAGCACCTTCTTTTTTAATATTTACTGTAGAAGATGCGGTAGGGTCAGCTGCGATGGTAATACTATTAATCTCAATATCGGGTTGTTTTTTATTGAAGTGTTGAAATATCTGGGCTGGGGTTAACTTTGGAGTAGAAGCAGCTTCAACAACATAGCTCTCTTTATTGATGAATTCTAAGATTTGCTGATCATAAGAATAAATTGCTCCAGTTATGCCCATCAATGAAAGGATTAAACCCGCAGTGATCCCTAAGAACCAATGAATTTGGAAGAAGACTTTTTTAAGCATGGTCGAAAAATGTAAATAAAGTGGAGTTCATGTAAAAAATTATAACTCAAGATTAAGAATATAATATGGATTTTGTAGGTAATATTGATTTTGATTCTCATTTAAATTTTCCCATTAAAAAAAACCTCTCATTTTGAGAGGCTTTTTTTGAATATTTTTAATTATAGCGTTTTCGGAGCGCCTACAGTTTCATTCAAATGTTTACGAACAGTATTGAATGAAAAGTTTTTTGAATCCATGCGTTTAGGAAGGATATATGCACCTTGTTGTTCATCACCTTTTGGTGTTTTTACTTTAAAGTTCACCAAAATGAAGTCAGGTAAGCTATACCACTCATAAATATCTTTCCAACCGATTGTTGCAGTACCTTCTTGAACGCCCATTTTTTGGCGCATGACGATACCGTGTGGTTGAACACCAAGACGAAGACCTTTAATTTCCTGAACTGGGAATTCATTCATTTTACGTTTCACATACCACTCAAGACCGAATCGTTTAATCAGGTAGAAGAGGGCAACGAACACGATAACAACCCAACAAAATACAGTTGAGTAAGTAGAGTAGTAGTTAATCAGTCCAGCGGTCACTAAAGAAAGCACCACAAGCGAAATCATAATGATCCACGCTTTGCGACTAAATTTATTAGTACTACGCCAAATCATAAGTTGAGCTTGACGTTGTTCAGCTTCGGAAACTTCGTAGGGAACAGGTTGTAGCGTATAAGCGTATAGCGTTTTGGCGGTCATAGTATAAAAAATGAGTGTAGAACTAGGTTAAGTTTAGCATTAATTAGCAGTCAAAGATATTATGCCAATGGTGGATAAATCAAAGAGATGCAAACTCAGTGCCATCCTGATTTGGCTCATGACTCAAGCTTTGTTTAAGCATGCTTAAGCGAGTCAAAATACCAAACATGAGTGATAATTGTTGCAAAATAATCAAGGATTTTGGATCCCCTTCATCATGAGTACTGAGTCGTTGACGTATGGTTTGTAACATGTTTTGCGCGGATAAATCTGGAACCTCATCACGCAATAATGTGCCTTTAATATCATCTAGGGCTTGATCAAGTAAAGCCAATACTTCTTGATCATGGATTTGTGCACGATGTGCACCTAAGGCTGCGATATAGCTCAAAAAGGTATGACTCAAACACAAGAACTCGAATGCAAGTGACTTTTGTGTTGGATCAATATTTGGCTCAGTTGCTAATGTGGAAATTAAAGAAGCAACTTCTGCATCGGTATTGTGCGCTGCGCGACGAACTACACGATAATTGAGCGCATTATTTTTACCTTCGTGGTATTGCTGAACTACTTCCGAAAGATAATTACATTGAGCTTCTATAGAACGCTGGATGGTACGAGGCAGCCTACGAAATTTCCAATCGGGCCAAATAAAACTCACGCCAAACCATGCGAGGGCACATCCGATAAGTGTATCGATAAATCTTGGAAAGCCAGCAGCAAATGCAGAACCATCAAGATTAAAGTTGATCAGTGCCAAGATAGTGATGAATGCAGTTGCTTGAGCATATTGCTTACTTCTTAGTTCGAAAAATAACACTCCGCTTAAAACAAGCATCACCAATTGCCCTTCAAGTGAAGGAATAAAATAGATAATCGCCAATCCAACAATAATGCCGATTAATGTACCTACTATACGCAAATATAAGCGGCGTTTTGTGGCGTTGAAGTTTGGCTGACATACGAACAGTGCAGTGAGTAAAATCCAGTATCCATATGCAATATTGGTAACTTGAATAAAAATATAGCCAATAAATAAAACGATAGATAAACGGACAGCGTGTCGAAATAAAACAGATTCAGGTGTGAGATGCTGTTTGACTCGAACAAAAATATCATTCCAACCTTTGAGATCATCATCTTTAAGTTGGTGTTCAGTCTGTTGAGTGTTGATCAGTTGCAAATCGCGTTCTGTTTCTAAGTTTTGCAGTTGGGCATCGATCGATTTTAAATTTTGATAGAGTGCAAATAAGGCATTCACACGTACTTGATCATAAATATTATCTTCTCGTAATTTTTCTAATGACAGTCTAAGATTTTCAAAACTATGTTGAAATCTTTTGTTGTGCGTATAACGTGTGCGATTCAAGATACATTGCGCTAAGTCCTGACATGCTTTGCCTTGAATGGTAAGAATACGTTGGAAACGAAATAAAATATCACTGTGTTGAAACAGTTTAGCTAGTTTTTGATAATCAATATGAGCGGAATCAGCACGCTCGTGAATATCTTGAGCTACAAAATAATACTGTAAGCTACGTCGCGTATCTTTTTGACCTCGGTCTCCTTTGAGGCGAGTGACTAGTGCTACACGTAAATTATTGAATAATGTAATTAATTTTCCATTTTCTAGTGCTAAATCAATCATGCTTTGTTGGTAGCTTGATGCGGTCATATCCACATCAAACAGGTTTGATTTAGCATATAAAAAACTACCTAAAGCATTATAAGATGCTGATAGTTGATCTTGTAATTGACGAACTGGAAATAATAAGAAGCTGATGGTTGAAATCAGACCATACCATGCTGCTCCGATCACAAGTAATGCAGGTTGCAAATACCAGTCTTCAAATAGATGAACACCGAGCATGGTATATACCGAAACCACCAAGCATCCATAAGCAATCGTGGCGTAACGTCGCCCTAACGAACCTAATAGAATCCAGCCAATACAAGAGGCGATCAAACCAAAAGCGAATGCGAAAGGGTAGGGAAATAATAATTGAACGGATGCTGCGGTAATAAAAAAACCGATGTAGGTGTAGATTAAGTTCATGATCCGCACAGAAAAGCGATCATCAATATCACTGATACCCGCAGCGACTACACCTAAAGTTAATGGAATCGTAGCCAGTTGAAAATCTAATAAATAAGGAACAAAAGCTGTACCTACAAAAGCGATCAACATCCTCACGTTATACATAAACGTGGTGTTATAAGTTAATTGTTTTAATCGTCCAAACCAAGGATTCAAGTGCTGTCCTTTTCGTATCGTGTCATGGAATTATTGTATGGGAACTGACATCTCAAAAGTGCTAGTCAGCCTGTATTATTATGCACAAAATAGCATGAGAGTGTTAAGCTTAGATCAGGAATAAACTTGAAAAGTGAAGTATTATGAAGGTCGAGCAGTCTAATTCACGTCAATATTCAACAACTTGGATTATGTTGCTTGCACTCCTTACCGCTTTAGGTCCTTTATCAATTGATATGTATTTACCCGCTTTGCCTCAAATGGCAGAGGAGTTTGGGGTAAGCACGCAAATGGTCGCAAATACTTTGCCTGCCTATTTTTTAGGGCTTGCGATTGGTCAACTTATCTATGGTCCAGTGAGCGATCGGATTGGTCGAAAAAAACCTTTGTATTTTGGTTTAACCCTTTATGTGATTGCCAGTCTGGCTTGTGTATTTGCAAGTAATGAATGGGCATTAATCATTGCACGTATTTTTCAAGCGCTTGGGGGCTGTGTCGGTGTCGTTATTGCGCGCGCTGCGATTCGTGATCGGCTGGATGTTCAAGGTTCAGCTCAAGCATTTTCAAGTATGATGATTGTCATGGGGCTAGCACCTATTTTAGCACCTATGTTTGGCGCTTGGATTCTGAATTTTTTCCCTTGGGAAATGATTTTTGCTGCATTGGCTATTATTGGTGTGATCTGTTGGTTATGTGTCCATTCCTTTTTTAAAGAATCTTTGCCAATTGAGCGTCGACTCAAGCTTTCCACTTATCAAGTCACAACGCTTTATGCCGCAATTCTAAAAGATGCGAGCTTTAGAGTCCCCATGTTTGCAGGCTGTCTGACAGGTGCAGCTTTGTTTTGTTACATCAGTTCTGCATCAGCGGTCTTTATGGGGCAGTATGGATTATCTCAACAACAATTCTCCTATGCATTCGCTTTCAATGCTGCTGGAATTATGTTGATGTCTTCTTTGAATAAGCATCTCAATACGAGAATGGATATTTATCCTCGTCTTCGTTTAGGCGGTTCGATTCAGTTCCTTGGTGCTGTATGTGTTGTGTTTGCAGGATCAATGCATAACGCTCCGTTGTGGATATTGATGTCTGGTTTATTTTTTGTAGTGTCTGGAATTGGTTTGACTGGTCCAAATGCAATGGCTTTGGCAATGTCTAAACAAGGTGCTCGAGCTGGAACTGCGAGTGCGATTATGGGAAGTATGCAGTTTGCATGTGGTTTATTAGGTGGTGTTATTCTGAACTTTTTGATTTGGAAAGCTTCATTGAATATGGGACTAATGATGTTGATGTTTACTTCAGCAGGACTGGTCGCTATCTTTAAGGTTGGAAGACAACAGAACAGTATCTCTATGTAGAGATACTGTGGTCATTAAAGTTTACTCATCAACAAAGACAGCAAAATTTTCGACAGGTTCACGCGGTGTAATGAAGGTATTCACGATGTGATCTGGATCGGCATATCCTAATGCAATTGCACAAATAAGCTCTTCATCATCTGGTGCTCCAAGTACATCTAAGACAATTGGATAAAAGTGATTCCATGCAGCTTGAGGGCAAGTATCCAAACCACGTGCTTTAGCAGCGACCATCACATTTTGAATCATCATCGAAATATCCATCTTCGATCCGATTCCCATCGCTTTGTTAACAGTAAAGAAAAGTCCAACAGGCGCATCAAAAAGCTGAAAGTTACGCAGTTGTTGTGCTGCCATTTTTTCCTTTTCGCCTTTTTGAATACCTAATAATCCGTATAGACCCCAACCATTTGCACGACGACGATCAATAAATGGTGAAATCCAATTTTCTGGATAATATGCAAAAGTTTCTTTGTAGCGCTCTGCTAATTCTGGTTTTTGAAATAACTCAAGCTGAGCTGCACAGACGCGCTCAATCATCTCTGCACGTTTCTTTCCAGTAAGCACATAAACCTTCCATGGTTGAGTGTTTGTACCTGATGGTGCCCGGCTTGCAACTGACAAAATGTCTTTAATCGTTTGTACATCAACAGGTGTATCTAGAAATGCACGTACTGAGTGGCGAGAAGTTATTGCTTCATCAACATAACGGACTTGTTCCGTATTCATATAAACTCCAGCTCTTTTAGCTATTTTCTCATTGGGTGAGACTATAAATGAATCTGGTGTTTTTGCAGATGGTTTTTTAGTCGTATTGCAAAATTTGTTTTAAAAGTAATCGTGTTTTCGTTTCGTCAGTAAAGGCTGAATAATTTATGTGCGGTTTTGTTTTGTTTGTGTGAAAAAGAAATATATTTGTAACATAATGAAATAGAACTATTATTTAGCCAAAATTGCTTAACACTGAGTTTTTATCCGAATAAAAAAATACACACAATATTCTAAATTTATGCATAATAGGCCCTTTTTAAAAATTGATTAGGCTTTCCTTACTGATTGGGTGAGGGGGATTTTCTATTACAAACATAGTGAATTTATCCAATTTTATGTTTGTAGAAATGTTGAAATATACATCGAATACAAGGAGCTTCTCATGAGTTTACCTCTCATCCGCAAGCCGTTCTTGATTCAGGGTTTGGCATTTACTGTTGCTATCTTGATGATGAACACGACACAGGCTGCTACTGAGCAAGAGCAAATTCAACAACTTCGTGATGAAGTGAAAGAGTTGCGTGCTTTACTTGAACAATATGTTCCTCAATCAAAACAAAAAACTACATCGCCTGTTTCAAGTTCAGCTCAAGTTCTAGCTGCTCAGACTACAACTCCATCATCTGATACAAATAAAAAATCGCCACTCTCTTTTCAAACAGCATCTGGTGCTGATGTAAAGTTATATGGTTTCTTGCGTGGAGATGCTTCTTATCAAGCCCAAGGTGGCGATGGTATTTTTAACCGAATTAATAATGTCGATCTCGAAAATAATGAGAAAAATAGTGACCGATTTTATAGCACTGCGACCGTGACTCGTTTGGGCTTAGATTTTAAAGCACCTGTACAAGGTGCAGATGTTGGTGGAAAGCTAGAAGTTGATTTTCGCGGTGGAACTAACAACGATACAATCCGTATCCGCCATGCGTATTTGACTTATAACGACTGGTTGTTTGGTCAAACTACATCAACATTCTTGGCGACAGATCTGCAACCTGAGATGCTTGATTTCAATTCACCTTTAGGTATTGGTACATATCGAACTCCAATGGTTCGCTACAGTGGTTCTTTGAATCCTGTCACGAGTTATGCGATTGCTCTAGAAAAAGGTAGTGATGATAATCGTGCACCTGCTTTTAGCTCGAAAATCAAATACGATTTTGCAGAGGGTAAGGGGACAACTTCAGCTCGTGCACTTTTGACAGAAGTACGTAGTAAAGAAGCCTTTGATAAAGATCATCACCAACTCAGTGCAAATGAATCTGACTTAGGTTGGGGGATTGCGCTGGGTGCAAAATACAAATTTACAGATTCTTTGCAAGCGATGCTTGATTACTCACATGTGAAAGGTGATAGCAAATTTTTGCTTTACACCAATAATGCGTTCAATGTGAATCCGACAAATTATGATTTAAATCTCAATGAATTTGATGCTGTGACTGTGGGCACAACGTATCAGATCACGCCAAAAGTTCGTAGCACTTTGGCGTATGGCGCGATGTTTGCTAAAGATAACAATGCATTTGCTCAACAAGCATTGCTAGATACTGCGCAAAATAAAACGCTACAACAAGGTTGGTTGAATGTAATGTTTTCACCTGTTACGCCAATCACGTTCGGTTTAGAGTATATCTATGGCGAACGCAAAACCTTCAATGGTCAAAAAGGTAAGGATAACCGTGTAGGAGCAATGGCTCGCTATAACTTCTAACCTATCCTATAGGTGTAATCATCCGTGAAAACCATCTGTTAATACAGGCTGGGTTCTTACAAAGAACTGTATGTTTTTTATTAACTTGATTGAGTTTTCACTCATTTTGAGAGTTACTGTTTTATTAGTTGTGTGATGGAAAAACTATCTAAAAACTAATGAAATAAACGGAAGAAGATATGGAATTTACTTTCAATGGTTTTTATACCCTAATTTCGGCGGTTATCGTCTTGTTATTAGGGCGTCTGCTCGTTAATAAAATTGACTTCTTAAGACGTTACAACATCCCAGAGCCTGTCGCAGGTGGTTTGGTTGCAGCAGTTGTATCTTTGCTGGTGCACTCAATGTGGGGATATAGCATTGTTTTCAGCAGTCAATTGCAAACAAGTTTTATGCTGATCTTCTTTGCTTCGATTGGTTTAAGTGCCAATTTTATGAAGCTTCGTGAGGGTGGTATTGGACTCGTTATATTCTTGATCTGTGTGGCTTCTTTTATCGCAGTACAAAATGCAGTAGGTATGAGTCTTGCGTCATTGTTAGGTATTGATCCATTGGTTGGTTTGATCGCTGGTTCGATCACGCTCACAGGTGGTCATGGTACTGCTGGTGCTTGGGGTGAAATTCTTGAAACCCAACATGGGATTCAAGGTGCATTAGCACTAGGAATGGCAAGTGCGACATTTGGTCTAATTATTGGTGGGATCATTGGTGGTCCACTGGCTAAATTATTGATCAATCGTTATAGCCTTGCACATGAAAAAAGTTCATTAGAAATCAAAGATCGCGATACGCATCTTGATAAACATCCTGATGAACTTGCTCCATTTGAAAACCCACATCAAGTACGTTTAATCACAGCAGATAATGCAATCACAACATTGGGTATGTTCGCTGCCTGTCTTGCATTTGCTGAGTTTATGACGGGTTATAGCAAAGGGACATGGTTCGAGTTACCAACCTTTGTTTGGGCGCTTGGTGGCGGTGTTATTCTCCGAAATATTCTTGAAAGCGTATTGAAAATTGATATTTTTGATCGTGCAATTGATGTGTTTGGTAACGCGTCGCTTTCATTGTATTTGGCAATGGCATTGCTTTCGTTGAAGTTATGGCAATTGGCAGATTTGGCTGGACCACTGGTTGTTATTTTAGGTGCTCAAACCATTACTATGGCTCTATATGCAGCCTTTGTAACCTTCCGTGTGATGGGTAAAAACTATGATGCTGCTGTTCTTGCTGCGGGTCATTGTGGTTTTGGTATGGGGGCAACACCGACTGCGGTTGCAAACATGCAAGCCATTACGAATATGTATGGACCTTCCCATAAAGCGTTCTTAATTGTTCCGTTATGTGGTGCATTCTTTGTTGATTTAATTAACGCAACAGTAATTCAAGTTATCTTGAAATTCTTTGCCTAAGTCGGATCAAAAGCCCCATATGGGGCTTTTTTGATTCATCTATTTTTATCGTATATGTGTTTGATATACATATAATTTATTAAAGCGAATAAGTGATGAATGAACAATTAAATGCCACGCTGATGTCGTGGGTGCAATTCTTTAATGATCCGCTCTGGAATTTCTTGGTTGTCTTGTTGGTTGCAGTGGGTGTGTTTTACACATTAATCACAGGTGCGGTACAGCTTCGCTTATTTTTACACAGTATTCGTGTTATGAAAGGCAGCCGTAAAGAATGTGTGGATGAGCACGGGATCACACCGTTTCAGGCATTCGTTACAGGACTGGCAAGTCGTGTAGGGGTAGGTAACGTTGCTGGTGTTGCGATTGCGATTGCGATTGGTGGTCCGGGTGCGGTGTTTTGGATGTGGTTTACTGCATTCTTAGGTATGAGTTCTGCATTTGTGGAATCATCGCTCGCACAGTTATTTAAGGTACGAGACCATCAAAACAAACAATTCCGTGGTGGACCTGCGTATTACATTACTCAAGGTTTAAAGCAAAAATGGTTAGGGATTGTTTTCGCACTTTCTCTCATTTTAGCTTATGGTTTTGTGTTTAATGCTGTACAAGCGAATGCGATTATTGGTGCAACTTCTCATGCTTGGGGATGGGATAAAGCCAATCTAACTTTAGGTTTGGGTGGTTTAGACCTAGAAATCTCATGGGTTGGCATTGGACTAGTGACAATGACAGCATTGATTATTTTTGGTGGTATTAAACGTATCGCAAAAGTTGCTGAAGGTATCGTGCCATTCATGGCATTGCTTTACATAATCGTAGCTTTGTACATCGCCATCATCAATCTGCCAATGTTGCCAGAAATATTTAAACTTATTTTCACAAAAGCTTTTGAGTTTGAAGCAGCAGCTGGTGGTTTCTTCGGTGCTATGATTTCTATGGCAATGATGATGGGGATTAAACGTGGTTTGTTCTCAAATGAAGCAGGTATGGGTTCTGCCCCAAATGCTGCTGCTGCATCAGATGTAAAACATCCAGTAAACCAAGGTTTAGTGCAAATGCTAGGTGTCTTTGTAGATACCTTCGTTGTGTGTTCATGTACTGCGATTATCATTATGGTGTCAGGCATGTATCACGAAGCTGGTTTTGAAGGCGTAACGTTAACGCAAAAAGCGCTTGAGAGTCAGATTGGCAGTTGGGGCGGTGGTTTCCTCGCTATTATTCTGTTCTTATTTGCCTTTACGTCGATTATCGGTAACTATGCATATGCGGAAAGTAATGTGCAGTTCATTAATAACAATCCTAAAATCATGCTGATTTTCCGTATTTTAGTATTAGTTATGGTGTACTTCGGTGCAATCACTAGTGTTCCATTGGTTTGGTCTATGGCAGACTTATCGATGGGATTGATGGCAACTATTAACCTGATCGCAATTCTATTGCTTACTCCAATAGCACTGATTTTATTGAAAGATTATACCTCTCAGCTTAAAAAAGGGATTAAAGAACCTGAGTTTAAGATTGATAACTATCCTGAATTGAAGAAAAAAGTCGATTCCGATATTTGGTAAATTGATAAAAAGCTCCTGTAAAGGAGCTTTTTTTGTGGCATAGAAACAGTCAGCAAAGAATTGATACAGCTTTTAAAAATCGCTCGGAGTAAAATTTGAGAGATATATAAAGTGAATATGGCATCAAATGCAGATGAAACAGCTTAAATTATTGACTCTAGGACTATCGATGATGTTTGTGGTGGGTTGCCAAACCACATCACATCTACGACCTGTTGTAGAAGATGCTCAGGTACAAACCATGAGTCAACCTTTTGCTGCGATCAAAAAACAACAGAAACGTCCTGTCATTGCGCTGGTATTAGGAAGTGGTGGTGCGAGAGGATATGCTCATATCGGAGTGATCGAAGTGCTTGAACAGCAAGGCATCCGACCTGATTTGATCGTAGGTACAAGCGCAGGCAGTATAGTGGGTTCAATATATGCCAGTGGTAAAAGCGCAGCTGAATTAAGAGATATTGCACTCAAACTCAAAGCCAATGATGTACGTGATGTAAATGTGAGCCTCAAAGGTTTCTTTGATGGTAAAAAAGTTGAAGACTATGTCAATCAACAAGTGCTTGACACACCGCTACAAAAGTTAAAAATTCCAATGTATGTGGTTGCAACTGAACTCAAAAATGGGACGAAAACCGTATTTAACTATGGCAATACAGGGCAAGCCGTGCGTGCATCGACTTCTATTCCAAGTATGTTTGTACCGACTAAGATTCGTAATGTCGAGTATGTTGATGGTGGGCTAGTGAGCCCTGTCCCAGTTGAAGTAGCACGGGAACTAGGTGCGGATATTGTGATTGCTGTAGATATTTTGGCGCAGCCAATTCATACCGAAACCACCAATGTATGGGGCTTGTTCAATCAAAATATTAATATCATGCAAGGGCGATTAGCCGAAGAAGAATTGAAAGATGCGGATGTCGTGATTCAACCTGATCTACGTGAAAAGGCACATATCTTTGATGTGAAAGGACGTAAAATGACTATGCAAGCTGGGATTGATGCAGCACAGGCTAAACTTGCGGATATTCAATCGACAATTCAAAGTAAGCAAAATTCAGCCACTCAAGCGCAGCAAGATTTTGCATTGAAAATAAATCCTGTAGCACCCTAATCGGCTATTTTTCTGCCAGTAAATCAATACAAGATAAGGCGTGGTTTGCTGGCAGATGTTTTTTAATAAAACAATTTGTAAATCCTCTACAAAAAGCTATGAAAAAATCAAGAAAACAGGTAAATAACTACAATTCATTAAACTTTTTATTAAACAAATTTAAGTTTTGCATTATAGGATGACGCATCGACGTCATCAATAACACCACAAGGATTGTTAAACACGATGTTTAAATCATTTTTTCCTAACCCACGCCTTTTTTTTATATCGGTGATTGTATGGTTAGCGCTCAACATGCTGCTTTGGTACACAGGTGGGCATGGATGGGGAGAGTACTTGGGTTTTCCGAAAGGTTACGCTGAAGCTGAATTACCGATTGGCGTGAGTCGTTTTTGGTCCGCAGCCTTTATTTGGTTCTATATTTGGTTTTTAGTATCAACAGCATTATTCGCTGCCTTTTGGCGATTTTTATCTGATAATAAATGGCAAAAGTGGTCGATTTGGGGATCGGCATTCATTCTGTTTAATATCTGGTTTGGTGTTCAGGTGAGTGTTGCGATTAACGCATGGTATGGTCCATTCTGGGACATGATCCAAAAAATGCTCAGCGATGGTGGTGGTGACATCAATGATCTTTACAAAGGCACTTTGACCTTTCTTTATATCGCGATGGTGGCAGTCACATTTGCAGTCATTAATGCATTTTTTACCAGTCACTATGTATTCCGTTGGCGCACAGCAATGAATGAATATTACACTGCCAACTGGGATAAGCTGCGACATGTAGAAGGTGCGTCACAGCGTATACAAGAAGATACCATGCGCTTTGCGACCATCATGGAAGACTTAGGGGTGGAGTTAATTAAGTCAGTGATGGTACTAATCGCATTCTTACCTTTATTGTTCCAAATCTCGCAGAAAGTTCCAGTCTTACCGATTGTGGGAGAAATTGAACATTCTTTGGTGTGGGCGGCTGTTGTATGGGCGATTGCTGGTACAGTTATTCTAATGTTAGTCGGGCAGAAACTTCCTGGTTTGCAATTCAATAATCAGAAGGTTGAAGCTGCTTATCGTAAAGAGTTAGTCTATGGTGAAGACCATGAGAATCGTGCTGATCCTGTTACGTTAAAAGAGTTATTTAGTAAGGTACGAGTCAATTACTTTAGACTTTACTTTCATTATGCCTACTTTAACTTAGTGGCAATTTGGTACAAGCAACTCGATATTTTATATAGCCTTGTCGTATTATTCCCTGCAATCGCATCTGGAAAAATGACGCTTGGTTTGATTAACCAAATCAGTAATATTTTTGATAAAGTCCGGGAATCATTCCAATATTTGATCAGTTCATGGAAAACGATTATTGAACTATTATCGATTCATAAGCGTCTAAAAGCTTTTGAATCGATTCTTGATAAGGACTAAACCCTACAAAGGAAAAACCTGCTTCGTGCAGGTTTTTTATTGCTTAAAGTAGGCAAATTCCTAATCCAGCACCTAATGCCATGACCCACAAAGGATGAACTTTTTTAAACATCCCAAGAATTGCAGTCAAGATCACAATTAAGATCAGTAAGGCATTTTGTGCAGAAGCATCTGCAATTAGCCATGCACTGACTAGGACTAAACCAACTGTAATTGGCTTTAAGGCTTTTTCAAATCTTGCTCGTAAAGGATGGTCCTTAAAACGTTGCCAAAATTTAAGCACATACACTGTGATAATAGATGATGGACCAAACTTCGCTAAGGATGTAACCAATAGACCTGCTAGACCAGCGACATGCCAACCAACTAGCGGCACGATCATCATATTGGGGCCGGGTGCAGCCTGTGCCATTGCAAAAAGCGAACTAAATTGTTCCGCAGTCATCCATTGATGTACGGTTACAACTTGATGCTGCATTTCAGGAAGGATGGCATTACCACCACCAAAAGCCAGTACAGAGAGTTGTGTAAACACGATCACTAAAGTCCATAAGATCATGATTTTTTCACTCCAAGTACCAACAAATTAATCGCAACTAAGACAAATAACGTTAGTGCTAAAGGAAGTTTGATCAGCAGCATAAATACCAAGGTCAATGCAATCGTCAAAACAGTAAGATAGCTTTTTAAAATGGGACGTAACATTTTAAATCCTGTGGCAAACAATAAGCCTGCGGCAGCTGCCGCTAGTCCTTGGATCATGTGTTGTACCGCAGTTAAATATTGGAAATGCTCATAGACTTGGTAAATGATCAAGACAATCGCTGTTGGCGCTGAAATTAAGCCCAATACAGAACTGATTGCACCTTTAATACCTTGGAACTGCATACCAATTGCAACTGACATATTGATAATATTACCGCCAGGAAGTAACTGACATACGCCAAGTAAATCGGTAAATTTTCCTTCATCTATCCATTTTTTATCTTCAACAATAATGCGATGGGCTAAGGGTAGTACCCCACCGAATCCCATTAATCCTAACTGCATAAATCCCGTAAATAATGCCTTGCAATCAGGCGCTTCTGATACTGGTTCACGCTCTATTGATATTGCTTCGGCTTTCATCGGGACACCTCCTCATCTCTTTTACTCATGATAGGATGGTGGAATAGTGGTATATTTACAAATGCTATTTTTTACATCATCTATACTTTTAGGATATGTTTAATGGATATTCATAAGCTTCAAGCATTCGTTGCTGTGGTTGAAGAAAGTAATATTTCAAAAGCTGCTGTTCGTCTGCATATGCAACAACCACCATTAACTCGTTTAATCAAAAGTTTAGAAGAAGAACTCGAAACCGCTTTATTAAAACGTTTACCTCGTGGTGTAGAAGTTACAGAAGCAGGGAAGGTCTTATATCAAGAAGCGATTACAATTTTGGCACATGCCCAGTCGATTCCAAAACGCGTCAGAAATATTGCACAGGGTTTAGAAGGTCAGATCAATATTGGCTTTACCAATTCAGCAGGATTACATCCATTTTTACCCGCGTTGTTACGCCAGTTTCGTGAAGAGTTTCCTGCTGTGGCCATTCATTTAGAAGAAGACAGCAGTAGTGCATTAACAGATGCGGTGATTAATGAAAAATTAGATATAGTATTTCTACGCAAGCCAGCGCCCATTCATAAAGATGTGCAAAGTCTTCATGTCTTGGATGAACCGCTGATCGTGGCTTTACCAAGCAATCATCCATTGGTAGAAAAAAACGGTGCGATTCGCTTACTTGATTTGGAACCATATGAATTTGTACTTTACCGCCGTTTAGCAGGGCAAGACTTATTCGATAATATTTTGGCAAATTGCTATCAGGCAGGTTTTAGTCCGAATATCATCCAAGAAGCCCCACGTTTAACTTCAAGTCTCAACTTGATCGCAGCAGGGATCGGACTCTCAATCGTACCGGCTTCGATTCAAGACTTTTGGAATAAGCAGATCATCTATCGACCTTTAGAAGCGAAAAAACCGTGTATTGCACCGATTTATGCAATTTATCGAAGGAGAGCCAACAACATTCGTATCGAACATTTTTTACATTTACTCAAAGCGAGCCAAGTATTAGAAAATGTGTCTACTACTAATGCGTAAAGTGATAGAAGTTTAAAATTGGTCCAACCAAATGCTGTTGTGATTTATCCAAAGTGACTTTGATTTCTCTAAAATTAAAATCACCATCATCAATATATTTGGCTACGCCGTGCGTTTTATAGCTCAAGTTAGGCACTTGATAACTAAAGAAAGCAACTTGTTTAGATGGATGTACGATATTGATTAATTTATGTCGATCTTGATAGCCACCATATTCGTATTCCAGACTTTGTTTGAGCAAATTCGGAAAATAAAGCGTGGCATAAGGCATACCGCAACCCACACAAACTGAAGAATCATAAAGTTCAATCGCTTGTTTTGGGTTTGGACCCATCAGTAAGGCTGAGCCAGTTCCATTGGCTCCTGCACTTGCCTGAACATCTTGCCAATCTTTAGGAACGAGAATGACACCAAGCTTAGGTAAAGCAACCAGTTTGAGTTGTGATGCATGTTCAGCTTTCAACTTAAAATTAAAATGACAGCTTTTTGCGCTACATGATTTAAAATCTTTTAATAAGCCATCGTCCACAGGATGAAGTACAGTTACACCATAAAAAGGAACTCGAACACCAGTGGCGAAGGAAGCTTCACCGAGAGGATAAATTTGGTTTTCAGTTTTACGTTCTTTTGCACTGTTGGAAAATTGAGGAAAAGTTGCTTTAAAGATCGTTATTTCAGCATGAATGCTTGATGAGAATAGACCCATTAAAATCGTAGAAAATAAAACTGTTCTTTTCATTTTTAGAATTTGGTCAAATCAACATAGTTTGAATCTTCTATCTTCTGCAATAATATGATTTAACACAAGGGTGCCGTAGCCATTTAAACGCTTTACCATACTTTATAAAAATACGAGTGATAAAAAATGAATCCGATGAAAAATATACTTTCTGTTTGCTGTTTTGTGGCGCTAAGTTCTCCTGCTTTTACGCAGGAAATCAAAGGAATTTCATTTTCGCATCAGGATTGGGAAATATATTGTACCAATACAGGAACATGCCGAGCAGCAGGCTATTCGGATGAATATAGTCATGAGTCTATTGAGCCAGCATCACTCTTACTGACACGTAAGGCTGGAGCAAAGCAAGCCGTCAGTGCTGAATTTGCGTTAGGTAATTTGGAGCAAGAATCTCTATCTCCAGCTAAACTTAAAAATTTACGTTTTTATGTGAATGGAAAAGATTTAGGGCAAGTGACTGTTGATGGTACGGACTTCCCAATCATGGGAAAACTCACTGCCGCTCAGGTCAATGCCTTACTGCAGCAAGCCAAACAAAAGACTGATATTGTATTTAAAAACACCAATGTCCAATGGCGTATCTCTGATGCAGGCATGACTGCTGCATTGTTGAAAATGGATGATTTTCAAAAGCGAGTCGGTACGGTTGGGGCACTAATTAAACAAGGCAAAGCTGATGAATCAAAAGTGTTATCTGCTCAACCCAAACTCACTGTGAAACAAGTAAAAACCTCAGATCAGCCATATTTAACTTTAGAACCAACACATAAACGTTATGCCGCCATTCACCAAATCTTGATGGCTGCTCAACCATCACCCAAAGAAGATGATTTCTGTAATGGACTTTATGATTACGATTCTGATGGATCGAAACCCCAAGCAATTCAATTTTACAAACTCACAAATCATAAAGTTTTGGCGATGACCATCTGTTGGCGTGGAGCGTATAACGAAGGATATGGTGCTTGGGTGTTAGATGAATCACTCACGGGTAAAGCAACTTTTGTGACGGAACATGCCTCGGATTTTTATGAAGGTGTAATTCAGAGTGCTCAAAAAGGTCGTGGTATCGGGGATTGTTGGTCAAGTGATGAGTGGGTATGGGATGGTCAGAAATTTGTACACACCAAAGATATGTGGACAGGCATGTGTAAAGGGCTTGCTGCGGGCGGTGTATGGGAGCTTGATAAAATCGAAGCCGTTGTAAAATAAAGCGTTACATCAATAAAATAGCCTAAGGAAATATCATGCTGAATAATAAAATTCATTTAAGTGGGCTGATTTTAACGGTTTCACTCAGTTGTTTTAGTTCTTCAATTTTGGCTGTGCCATTGCAGATATTAGACTTTAAAAAAGGACAACTCAGTCAGGTTGAGCAGCAGCAAATTTGTGAACAACTTAAAGATCTCTGCCAACATCAAGCGCAATGGCGCAGTTTAAAAACAGTAGATCAAAATCTATGGTTATTGTCAGGAAGTGATATTGCGCAATTTCATCTATCAACAACTGGACTGAAATTATCTCATCAGTGGCATATGCAATTAGCGCCCTCTGAGGAAACAGCACGGACTACCCAATATGTTTTTCCTAAACTATTTCCTATGGATCAAAACCGTTATGCCGTTGCCGTGATTGATACCGTTTCAGAAATGTATTCAGGTGGTGGTGCAGGGATTGAGCGTGCTAATTTTTATGAGTTAAAGGATTCAGGGCAGACACATCGCTTTATTGAAAATTATCCTTTTAGTTTTAATCGCATGATTCGGGCGTGTTTCTCTGAGCGAGATTATGACACTTCTAAAGGGAAATGCCACGATGAGGATAGTTTGAGTCTAGATATTCGTCCGCTTAAGCCGATGTTGTGGCAATTCCGTTATCGTTACAGTTTAGAAGTATCACCAGCATCAGATTCAGGTGAAAAACCATTTAAGGGGAGTCGCAATCTCAATATTGATCTAAACAAAGTACCACAGCAGCCAAATATTCCTGCACATTGGGATTATCAGGGACAAGGTTAAGTTCGAGTTTTACATTTTGCCTAAGTTTTAAAGGTTTGGGCTTACGCAATTTACAGCGTCATAACAGATGATTTGTATAGTGCGTGATACAAAGAAACTGATTGCTTTTTGGAACTGTGCTTATGTCTCCTGTTTATTTTTCATTTCGCCGTAAATTTTCTCATTTGAGTCGTTCTGTGATCATGGCTGCGGCTGTGTTGGGGACAATGCAAATAGCTATAGCAGGGCCAACAGTTGATCAACTGAGTGATTGTTTGGTGAAAGCCACGACAGCAGCAGATAAAACCACGGTGTTGCAATGGACATTTACGGCTTTAGCAGCGCATCCTGATTTAAAGGGTTTTAGTAATGTTACGTCTGAACAGAAGAATCAGTTAGATCAGAAGTTAGCACAGGTTTTACAGCGTGTGATTGTGGAGCAGTGTTCGACTCAGACTAAAGCAGTGATTCAGGCTGAGGGGATTCAAGCGGTTGGCGAAGCTTTTCAACAGTTAGGTCAAAGTGCGGGTGAGGATATTGTCAAAGACCCAGCGGTCAGACAGCAGTTGCAGGGGGCGTTGCGTTATATTGATTTAAATAAGTTAGTCACGACTTTTTTAACACCTGATATTTGGAATAAGTTGGGTGTGTTAAGAGGGGAGTAATCAATTCACTTTTCTTCATCCACGAAAATGATTTGCTAAAAAACAATCTATACGTATAATTGATTGAGTAATACGTATAGGGGGAGGCTATGCAAGCAAAACTGACGTTGTCTATTGATAAAAATGTGATTGAACGAGCAAAGCACTATGCACAGCAACATCAGCAAAGTGTTTCGAGTTTGGTTGAGGCTTATTTAGATCGTATTTCAGCTCAAGCAAATAAAGATAATGAACTCAGAAGCCCGATTACTGAACATTTGACAGGAATGTTCGCTGCACAGGACAATGGGCAGGATTATAAAGAATTACTCGCAGATGCACGTTTGGAAAAGCATCTATGAGTGAGCGTATTTTTGTTGATTCTGATGTGATTTTAGATGTTGCTTTAGCGCGTCAGCCTTTTGTTGAAGCAAGTCAACAGGTTTTAGCTCTATGTGAAAGTGGGATTTTTACAGGCTGTATTTCATCAAATAGTGTTGCCAATATTTATTATATTTTGCGTAAACTGGGTGGGGATGAGAAAGCGCGTTTTTTTATCCGACAACTTTTAAAATTTTTACTCATTATTCCTGTTGATCATGTTGGAATTACAAAAGCTTTAGATTCTAAATTTACTGATTTTGAAGATGCTATCCAACATTTTGCTGCTTTAAGTTTTGGCTGTACGATGATTGTCACTCGAAATATTCAGGATTACAAATTTGCTGAGTTAAAAGTGGTTTTACCGAGAATTTTCATTGATTGAGTACAATTAACCGCCAATCCTATTATAGGCTAACTCTATAAATGGTTTGCTATCTATCAGTTCATTGAGATTGGTTATTGTAAACTCGACATCGCCAATGCCATGATGCCCTATATTGGAAACATCACGATAATTTGGAGTATTTACAGGAATATCCTCAGGTTTTAATTTTAAATAAATTTTTAAATTTCGTAAGCGAACTTCCACAGTTAAAATATTTTGTGTGCTTTTATAGGCTATATAGTATTTTTTAGGAATTTCCTCAATCGAGTCATCAAAACCCATAATCATGTCTTGTAATGCTTCCATGAGCTCAATAACTTCTTTAGATTTATTTTGTAGATGGCTCTCTATGGTGTATTGTCCGATATTTCGTGTAATAGCAGCCTTTTTTCCCGCTGCAACCATGACAGGGTTTTTCGCTGTTTGATTGAGAGTTACTGGCGTATTTGATGTTGTGTTATGAAAAACTTCCTCAAGATACAAACTTTGGTTTGAAAAAAGTTGATAACGCCATAATTCAATATTTGCTCCCATAACTTGTACTGCATGTAGATCGTATTTTTTATAATTTGGTGCAATACAAATGACCCGAATATCTGACCAGTCAATTTCTATATTGTTTCCTAGTACTTTTTGAGCTGCTATTTCAAAATCACCTTTATGATCTTGAATCCAATGAAGATAAAATAGGCTTTGTGTTATGAGTTCTGAGGACTCTACTTTTTTATATTCAATAATGACAGGATTATTATCTTCAGATAGAGCTAGAGTATCAATTCGACCAGCATGAATTGCACCCGTTGAAAATTCACTTGCGATAAAACGGCAGTTAAAAACAGTGATTAGGTTGTTTTCAATTAAAGTTTGCAAATCTTTTTCTAAAGGGAAGTTGGTTTTTTGCACAGTGTGTAATTGTAAATTATTATTTATATCGAAAATTGGCATGACGATAAAACCTTATTTAAAAAATAAAACCCCGTATCAATACGAGGTTTTATAACATGAAATCAATAAATTGGCTAATAAGTTAACCAATCAATTTCTTCATTAATTCATTTACTTGTGTGGGGGAATCTTACAAACTTAATCTTTGGCTTTCCATGAGTATTTTACAGGGTTACTAGCCCCTTTTTTTCTGAACTTTTCAGGAATTCTTTTGCCTAAATATTTGGTCTGAAATTCTGGAGGTGCATTTTTCCCAATAAACCCATATCTTTTTGAGCGTATTTCGTGATTATAGACATCCTCACCTAACAGCATAAAGTTCGGGAAGTTTTCTTGTGTGGCTTCTAACCATTGTTCAGCCACAAATACGCCTTTGATCACACCTTGTACCGTCGCTAAAATTATTTTTGCTTTATTGGCTTCTGAAGGGGTGAGTTTCCATGCAAATCTAACTGCATCATATACGCCACGTTCTAAAGCAGTTCTATTGATTGAAATCAATAGAGCATCATCTGTAATTTCTACGGTTTCAGCTTGATATGCTGTAACAATTTCATGAATATTAGCTACTCCATATTCATTGCTACCTTTGCCACTCATAATATTTGTTAGACCTGAATAAGCATCAATTAATGAAGCCTCAACAACTTCAGCCATATTTTTGCTTTCTAAAGCATGGCGATGAATAATATGGATAACATCTAAACCCGATAATTGAATATCTCTGATCTGTTTCATTTTTAAGCTAAGAAGATCTTCTTCTGTTTCTTTATCAGTTAGCAGCCCATTTACATGATCAAATATTCGATTGTTAACTCCACGACCTATGTAAAAGGTCAAACCATCTCTTGGATCGACTAATCGATAAACATACCATTTAAGATTTTCACAGACTTCTGGACTAAACTTTTCTATTTTCATATTATTAACACTAAAAACCCCACATAAAGTGAGGTTTTATAACATGAAATCAATAAATTGGCTAATAAGTTAACCAATCAATTTCTTCATTAATTCATTGACTTGAGCAGGATTGGCTTTACCTTTTGCAGCTTTCATGACTTGACCAACAAGACCATTAAAGGCTTTTTCCTTACCAGACTTGTACTCTTCAACCATTTTTTCATTGGCTGCAAGTACATCTTTGATAATCGCTTCAATTGCGCCTGTATCGGTTTCTTGCTTTAAGCCTTTCTCAGCAATAATCTCATCCGCAGATTTTCCTTCTGCTTCCCACATAAAGCCAAACACTTGCTTCGCAATTTTGCCGTTAATGGTATTGTCAACAATACGTGCAATCATACCACCCAACTGCTCAGCAGAAACAGGAGAGTCCGCCAATTCTAGGCCCGCTTTGTTTAAAGCGCCTGAGAATTCACCCATCACCCAGTTTGCAGAGACTTTACCTTGCTTCGCACCGCCAGCAGCAGCTACAACAGCCTCGTAGAAGTCTGCCATTTCGCGTGACAGCGTTAATACATGTGCATCGTATTCAGTCACGCCGAAGTCAGCAATAAAGCGCTCACGACGTGCAGCAGGCAATTCTGGCAGGGCAGCGCGTGCCGCTTCGATTTGCTCATTTGAAATGATCACTGGTAACAAGTCAGGGTCAGGGAAGTAGCGATAGTCGTTCGCTTCTTCTTTTGAACGCATTGAGCGAGTTTCCATCTTGTTCGGATCGAACAAACGAGTCTCTTGATCAATTTCGCCGCCGTATTCCAAGATTTCCATTTGGCGTTCAATTTCAACATTGATCGCTTGCTCAATAAAACGGAATGAGTTGAGGTTTTTTAACTCGCAACGTGTGCCGAAAGGTTGACCTGGACGACGTAAAGACACGTTACAGTCAGCACGGAATGAACCTTCTGCCATGTTCCCGTCAGAAATACCTAACCAACGCACAAGGGTGTGAATGGCTTTGATATAAGCAACTGCTTCTTCAACTGAACGCATATCTGGCTCAGATACGATTTCAAGCAATGGTGTGCCTGCACGGTTTAAGTCAATCCCTGACATCCCTTCGAATTGGTCATGGATTGATTTACCTGCATCTTCTTCAAGATGGGCACGAGTCACGCCGATGCGTTTTACAGTGCCATCCTCAAGTTGGATGTCGATGTGCCCCAAGCCTACGATTGGGTTGTCCATTTGGCTGATTTGATAGCCTTTTGGAGAGTCAGGGTAGAAGTAGTTCTTACGTGCAAATACTGATGCTTGATCGATATACGCATCGATCCCTAAGCCAAAGCGAATTGCAAGATCAACGACTTCTGCATTCAATACAGGTAATACACCCGGCATCGCCAAATCAACAAGGCTGGCTTGTGTATTTGGGTCTTGACCAAATTCAGTTGATGAACCAGAGAAGATTTTAGACTTGGTCGCCAACTGCGTGTGGATCTCAATCCCGATAACGACTTCCCAACCGTCAATTAATTTCAACTTTTGAGCTTCAGCCATTATGCATTCTCCTCAGCAATTGCCGCACGTTTGGTATGCCAGTCTGTGTTTTGTTGATATTGATGCACAATCGAAAGCAATTGTGATTCTGACCAGTAGTTACCAATCAACTGTAAACCAACAGGTAAGCTGTCTTTATCAAAACCAACAGGTGCATTGATGGCTGGTAGACCTGCCAAGTTCACAGCAAGAGTATAGATATCGCCTAAGTACATTTCAGTTGGACTGAGGTTCGCACCGATTTTGTACGCAGTCGTTGGTGCAGATGGCGCTGCAATCACATCGACATTTTCAAATGCTTTGAGGAAGTCTTGTTGGATTAAACGACGTACTTTTTGCGCTTTCACATAGTAAGCATCGTAGTAACCTGCAGACAGAGCATAAGTACCGATCAAAATACGACGTTGTACTTCAGCACCAAAACCTTCTGAACGTGAACGTTTGTAGAGGTCTAAAATGTCTTTTGGATTTTCAGAACGGTAGCCATAACGAACACCATCGTAACGTGACAAGTTTGATGACGCTTCCGCAGGTGCGATCAAATAGTAAGTCGGAACGTAGGCTTCAGTCATGTTGAGATCAATCTCAACCAAAGTCGCACCCATTTCCTCAAGCTTTTTCAATGATTCTTCAACGCGGGCTTTCACGTCTGCATCCAAACCAGCGACATTGAAGTACTGCTTTGGAATACCGATGCGTAAACCTTTCACCGCTGTACTATTTAGGTTAGCAACGTAGTCATCGACTTCTTTGTCTACAGAAGTTGAGTCTTTAGCATCATGACCAGCAATCACATTCATCAAATATGCACAGTCTTCTGCTGAGCGTGCCATTGGACCACCTTGATCCAATGATGATGCATACGCAATCATACCAAAGCGAGATACACGGCCATAAGTCGGTTTTAAACCAGTTAAGCCGCAGAATGAAGCTGGTTGGCGAATAGAACCACCTGTATCAGTGCCTGTCGCAATAGGCGCTAAATCGGCTGCCACAGCTGCTGCAGAACCGCCTGATGAACCACCTGGAACATGATCTAATGCCCAAGGGTTACCTGTCGCACCAAAGTACGAGCTTTCAGACGTTGAACCCATAGCGAATTCATCCATATTCACCTTACCTAAAGTCACAAGACCTGCAGCTTTAGCTTTAGCAACCACAGTTGCGTCATAAGGTGAAATGAAGTTATCGAGCATTTTTGAACCCGCAGTGGTTTTGATCCCTTGGGTACAAAAAATATCTTTATGAGCAAGTGGAATGCCTGCGAGTGCATGTGCATGACCTGCTTTCAAGGCAGCATCTGCGGCATCCGCTTCTGCTAAGGCTTGTTCTGCTGTAACCGTCACATAACTCTTTACTTTTGCGTCAATTTTGGCAATACGTTTTAAATAATGTTCAGTCAATTCACGTGACGAAAATTGGGCTTTTTTTAAGCCTTCAGAGAGTTCACGGATGGATAAGCGATGTAAATCTGTCATATGAAAAATTTCTTTACATTCTAAATATAAAATATGAGTTAATTGAATAGAAATTATTCAATTACGCGAGGGACAAGGTATAGACCTGCTTCTGTAGCAGGGGCTACAGCCTGATATTCATCACGATGATTCGTTTCGGTGACCACATCGGCACGTAAAGGCTGAGGATTGTCAAATGGGCTCTTTAAAGGCTCAACATTATCGGTATTAATGCCTTTTAAGCTTTCCATCATACCAAGGATTTTATTTAAACTTTCAGCATATTCAGTAGATTGCGAGTCGCTTAGTGATAAGCGAGCAAGGTGCGCGATTGCTGAAACGGTCTGTGCATTTAAGTCCGTTGTCTGCTGAGCATCAGATGATGTAGACATAACTTTACCTAATTCAGTATCAAAAAATTGCAAAATATCGTGCGTTATAATAAGCGATTGACTTGTTCAAAGCATCACATTTCGTTAAAGTTGCCACCTTGCATCCATACAAAGTTTAATTGAGAACGCCCCCGTGATTCTAAAACGACTAATTGGCCTGTTTTCGCCGGATTTAGCCATTGATTTAGGTACTGCAAATACACTTATTTATGCACCAGGCCGTGGCATTATATTAAATGAACCAACTGTGGTGGCAATTCGCCATAGCGGTTCGCAAAAAATTGTTGCTGCTGTTGGTCTTGATGCTAAACAAATGTTAGGTCGTACACCAGCGAATATATCAGCAATTCGTCCTATGAAAGACGGTGTAATTGCTGATTTCGAAGTAACTGAAACCATGTTGAATCAGTTCATCGGCAAAGTACATGAAAAGCGTTTGTTCCCACCTGCGCCACGTGTTGTGGTGTGTGTGCCATGCAAATCAACTTTGGTTGAGCGTCGTGCGATCCGTGAAGCAGTATTTAATGCTGGTGCTCGCGATGTACGTTTGATCGAAGAGCCAATGGCAGCAGCGATCGGTGCAGGTATGCCAGTTGAGCAAGCATGTGGTTCGATGGTTGTAGATGTAGGTGGTGGTACTACTGAAATCGCAATTATCTCGCTACAAGGTTGCGTCTACGCAGATTCACTTCGTATCGGTGGTGATGTATTTGATGAACAAATCATTAATTATGTTCGCAAAGCCCATGGTTGCGTGATTGGGGAAACAACGGCTGAAGTCATCAAGAAAGAAGTCGGCATGGCTGTAACAGATGGCAAAACACTTGAAATCGAAGTACGTGGTCGTAACTTGGCTGAAGGTGTACCTCGTGCTATCACTGTAACTTCTGATGAAATTACCCAAGCGATTGCTGATCCATTACAAAGCATTGTAAGTGCAGTTAAATCAGCTCTTGAACAGACACCTCCTGAACTTTCTTCGGATATCGCAGAGCGTGGTATCGTGTTGACTGGTGGCGGTGCATTGCTTCGCAACTTAGATAAGCTTCTTGCTCAAGAAACTGGTCTTCCTGTTGTTGTTGCAGAAGATCCTTTAACTTGCGTGACACGTGGTGGCGGTAAAGTTTTAGAATTCTTTGATAATCCAAACCATGACATGCTTTTTGTTGGCTAAATCATAAGGACTAGGCGGTGCAACCGAATCTTTTTTCAAGACAACCGCCATCTTTTCGCTCATTTGTCATTGCGGTAATTACATGCTTGGTTGTGCTGTTCTTTGACTGGCGCATGCCTTACGTGATTCAACCTGCAAGGGATGTCTTGTATGCCGCGTATAATCCAATTTATGCGCTGGCAAGCTATCCTGTACTGTCGAGAGAATGGCTTAACCAACAAACCAAATCTGAAGCCCAATTGCGTCGTGAAAACACCGCAATGCAAGCTGAACTTCTACAAGCTCAAGTTCGATTACAGAAACTATCTGAACTCTCTGCGGAAAATAACCGTTTAAGAGGACTTTTGGATACGCCATTAATTATTGATGGGCGTATGCAGATCGCAGAAGTGATTGGAACAGATGCTGATCCATTACGTCACATTATTATTATCAACCGTGGTTCTGTTGATCATCTAAAAGTTGGACAAACAGTTTTGGATGATAAAGGGATTATGGGGCAGTTGGTTGATGTATATCCGCATAGTTCACGCGTCATGTTGCTTTCTGATAAAGAACATTCATTGTCTGTTCGCTTAGAGCGTACGGGGATGCGAGCGATCGTGTCTGGTAAAGGTGATTTGGGTCAACTCAAAATGGATTATGTCCCAACCAGTGCCAATATTAAAATCGGGGATAAGGTCTTTAGTTCAGGTTTAGGTGAACACTTTCCTGCGGGTTATTTAGTCGGAACAGTGTCCAAAGTGAGTCGTCATACATCGGGTGAATTCGCTGAGATTGGTGTTCAACCAGCAGCACAATTGGCCAGTGGTCATCACGTCGTGATTCTGTTTTCAGAGTCTTTAGCGAAGGAGCAACCTTATGCCGATCGCTAGACTAAATTATGAGAAACGTAAAGATCCACTTTGGATGATCATTATTTCGATTTTGATTGGTTCAGTACTGCTCATCTATCCAATTTCATACGAAGCAGCGGGTTGGCGCCCGCCAATCATGATGATGATCATGTTGTTTTGGATTCTTTATCAGCCTGTATGGTGTGGGGTGTGGTTTGCATTTGCAATAGGGATTTTTACTGATCTATTGCTCGATGCACCATTGGGATTGAACGCACTTAGTTTTGTGTTCATTACGTTTGGAACACGTTATTTTATTCGCGAAAGACGTATTCTCACTTTTGGCAATTCATGGGTAATTGCGATACTTGCGATTATCGCGCATTTGTTGTTTTTATGGATTAGTCAGACTATTTCAGGTACTCATTTCTCAATTGCTCGTCATTGGCAACCTATTTTGACGACAACTTTGGCATGGCCTGTTGTGTATTACTGTTTACATAAATGGCGAATATAATTCTTGCGTCAAGCTCGCCTCGACGGCAGGAGCTGTTAACACAACTGGGCTTGGACTTTAAGGTTCATAGTCCTGATGTGGATGAGACGGTTTATCCTGATGAAAGCGTTAAGTGTTATGTTGAACGCTTGGCTCGTGAAAAAGCCCAAGCTGTTTTAACTCTGCATCCTGATGCAATTGTGATCGCTGCTGATACCAGTTTGAGTTTTGCAGGTAAAATTATTGGTAAGCCTGATTCAAAACAGCATGCTTTTGAGATTTGGACTCAGTTATCAGGTCAATGGCATGACGTATATTCAGGCATATGTGTTGCATCTCGATCTAAAATGTTAAGTGATGTGGTACGTACTCAGGTTGAATTTATGCAGCTTAGCTCAAGCGCAATGGAAGCGTATTGGGACACGGGTGAACCTATAGGTAAAGCAGGGGCATATGCTATTCAAGGTATTGCTGCGCGATTTATTCCTCAAATAAGAGGAAGTTATAGCAATGTTGTGGGTTTGCCTTTACATGAGACAGCACAGTTATTAGAAAGCGTTAAGGCATTTGGCTAATACACTTTCGGGTATAAGAATTTTTATAAAAGTTTTGAGTTGGTTATGGCAGAAGAATTGCTGATTAATGTTACGCCGATGGAATGTCGTGTAGCTTTAATTGAAAACGGTACAGTAAACGAGTTATTTGTCGAACGTACTGTGAAACGTGGTCTCGTGGGGAATATCTATAAAGGTAAAGTTGTGCGTGTGTTACCAGGTATGCAAGCTGCTTTTGTGGATATTGGTTTATCTCGTACAGCATTTCTACATATCAACGACATGGTTTGGCCGCGTTCACAGCCTACGCCAAATGTTTTCGAGCTATTGCATCCTGGACAGACTCTTACTGTTCAAGTAATGAAAGATATGTTGGGGACTAAAGGCGCGCGCCTGAGCACTGATCTTTCAATACCTTCTCGTTATTTGGTGTTGATGCCATATGGGAATCATATTGGTGTATCGCAACGTATTGAACAAGAAGAAGAGCGTGATCGTTTACGCGGTATTATTGAGCATATTCAGACTGAACATAAACTACCTGGTAGCGTGATTGTACGAACTGCAGCTGAAGGCGTGGATGAAGCTTCGATTGCTCAAGATATGTGTTATCTGAGTAAATTATGGGAATTTATTCAACGCAAACAAAAAGAAGTTTCTACACCAGAGCTGATATTCGAAGAACTACCTCTACCTCAACGTATTGTTCGTGATTTAGCTAGCGATGAAACTGCCAAGATATATGTCGATTCACGGGAAATTCATGGCAAGTTGAGTGAATTTGTCCATGAGTTTGTGCCTTCTATTGAAAACCGCTTAATCCATTATCCTGGTGAAAAACCGTTATTTGATTTATATAACGTTGAAGAAGACATCCAAAAAGCATTACAGACGCGTGTCGCATTGAAGTCTGGTGGTTATTTGATGATTGACCAGACGGAAGCGATGACCACGATCGATGTAAATACTGGTTCGTATGTAGGTGGTCGTAGTTTAGAAGACACTGTATTTAAAACCAATATGGAAGCAACACAGGTAATCGCACGCCAACTTCGTTTGCGGAATCTGGGTGGTATCATCATTATTGATTTTATTGACATGCAAGAAGCCGAGCATCGTGCCGAAGTCATGCGACAGTTTGAGAAAATGCTAGAGCGCGATCATGCTAAAACCAAAATTACTCAGGTTTCTGAGCTTGGTTTGGTTGAAATGACGCGTAAAAGAACACGCGAGTCTTTAGAACATTTGCTTTGTGAATCCTGCCCAACTTGTCAGGGGCGTGGATATGTGAAAACAGCAGAGACAGTGTGTTACGAAATATTTCGAGAAATTCTGCGCTATGCACGTGCTTTTGATTCGAAGAGTGGCTTTACTGTTGTTGCGCATCCAGCAGTAATTGACCGACTTTTAACAGCAGAAGCCCCAGCCGTCGCGGATTTAGAGCATTTTGTGAACCGCGTCATAAAATTCCAAGTTGAAAATTTATATACGCAAGAGCAATACGATATCATTTTAAGCTAAAGTTGTAACAAGATTTCGCTTAATCCTTGTTACAACTGAAATTTTACTTTCTATCACGAATTTTAAATACTAGAACCATAAGATTAGCCATAGGCATCTTCGGATGTCTTAGCCAACAATAATGAGGTCTATAATTATGAATGTAAGTGAAAGATTAGTGAACCACGGTTTTAAACATGTTTTGGACAGTAACCCAGTTAATACATGTTACATGGTGGATAGCCAAGGTAAAGAAGTGCAGATCACAACTGCGATGATTCGATCAGCCTGCCATCAGCTTTTACAGCGTTGCAGAACGATTAAAAAATAAGGGGCAATTTAAAGCCCCTTAATTTTTTTCAGGTTTATCCTTCAGCTGCCTGTTTAGGCAAACTCAAAATTGCAGCTTCAAAGCGTTGAATTTCATCTTCTAAATGCGTGAGTAGATTTTGCATTTTTGGTAACGCATTACGACAAGCGGTCAACCCTACTTCTAATTTATCTAAATAACTGGTCATTGTGATATTTAACGCCTGACCATCCATCACAATTGATGCTGGATAAAGTGCATCAAGTTTCGCTCCATTCCAATACAATGGTTCACGTGGACCAGGTACATTGGAAATCACAAGGTTAAATGCTTGGCGTTTTGGCAACATACCCGAAACAATATTGAGTCCTGCAGGACCATATACCAGTGCACTATAATTCAAAATTTCATTAGCAGTCATACGGTTAAAACGCTGCTTTGAATTCTGTACGCTACGGCGAATAATTTCTAAACGTTCAATTGGGTCTGCAATATGAGTGGCTAGGTTTGCCAAAATCATGGTAATACGATTGCTGAAATCAGAATCATCAGTACGCAATGAAGCAGGAACCATCGCAATCAAAGGTTTTTTGGGCAAACTATTTTGATTGATAAGATATTCACGTAATGCACCAGAGCAAACTGCTAGTACTACGTCATTGAGTGTTACACCAAGTGTTTTAGCGATAAGGCGGAAACGTTCCAACTCAAAAGATTGTGCAGCAAAACGGCGAGAAGAACTCACACGTTGGTTTAAGATCGATGGTGGTGCTTGAAATGTTGAGACATAATCAGGGTTTTTCCCGATTTCCTTAAATAAGGTTTGTGAAAGTTCCTGCATCACTTTAGGTGCAACTTCACACTGTGATTTAATCGTATCCAAGACTCCTCTGATTTTACTTGCAGTAGGGGCCTTGGGTGCCTTTAAGCGTTTAGTTCGCTTCCCTTCGACACACCATAATGGTACGACATGCTTTTCATTTGGGTCTTTGGAGAGTGATTTTTCGATCAATCGCATTCCTGCAACACCATCCACCATCGCATGGTGAATTTTGAAATACATTGCAAAACGATTGCCTTCAATGCCTTCAATAATGTCGCATGTCCATAGTGGTTTAGCACGGTCAATCAAGGAACTGTGTTGCTGTGAAATATAGACCAATAGTTCACGAATACGCCCTGGATTTGGTAACGCGATATGACGGAAATGATGATCGATATCGAATTCAGGATCTTCACCCCAGAATAATCCTGTCAGTTGATTGTTAAATGGAGGAACCGGAATACTCTTTGATTGACGGATATCTTGAACAAGATCATGCACGAATGTCGGAGATGCATTTTCTGGGATTTCAAATAAAAATAATCCCCCTACATGCATAGGTTGCTGTCTTTTCTCTAGTGAAAGAAAAATAAAATCAATAGGGTGTAATGGGCGCATAGCAGATATAGCCTCTCATTGCATTTTTTATAAGATACTCTTTGAGCTCTTATTAGAATTATTGAACCGTTAAACTAAGTATATACGGTTTGTTCTGGTTAAAATATGACTTTGTACACAGTAGTTAATAAAAATAAAACCACTGATGAATCAGTGGTTTTAGTTATTAATCTCGTGATTTTTTATTTTTTGAGATTGCCTGCATGAAGCCCGCATTCTTTGTGGGTCGCTTCTTCCCACCACCAACGACCTTCACGTTCGTGTTGGTTCGGGAGAACTGCGCGTGTGCATGGCTCACAACCGATGGAAATAAAACCACGTTCATGTAGTGGGTTGTATGGAATTTCCATCATGCGGATATAACTCCACACATCGGCACTTGACCAGTTTGCAAGTGGGTTATATTTGATAAGTTGTTTACCTTCACCTGAGAACCCAACGTCAGCTTGAACTACAGGTACATCACTACGTGTCGGGCTTTGATCTTTACGCTGCCCTGTAATCCAACCATCTAAAGTCGCTAATTTTTTGCGTAGAGGTTGTACCTTGCGTACACCGCAGCATTCTTGATGACCATCTTCAAAAAAACTAAATAGCCCTTTTTCATTGACCAATTGTTGCACTGCAGCAGATTCGGGAAAACAAATTTCAATATTGATATTATAGTGTTTACGGACTGTTTCGATGAATTGGTAGGTCTCTGCGTGCAAACGGCCCGTATCTAAACTGAAAACACGAAAAGGTTTGCCAATTCGAGATGCGATGTCAATGAGAACCACATCTTCTGCACCTGAAAATGAAATAGCAATTTCACCTTCTTGACTCAAGGCTAATTCTAAAATTTCTCTTGGTGATTTATCTGCATATTCAGCAGCGAGCGCATCTACATGGTCAATAGTCGGAATAACAGTCATGAATGTTCCTGGCGATAGGCTTGGGCACAATTGTAAATCATTATAAGCAAAACCGTTTGCTTGCTTTCGACTTTAATCTTGCAGAATAAAATCGTTTTCTTCAACAACAGCGCAAAAGTGAAAATGTTAATGGTATGATACAGCAATTTTTAACCAACATTGGAAGCATTCATGGAAATCGTATGCCTAGATCTTGAAGGGGTGTTAGTTCCGGAAATCTGGATTAATTTTGCAAAAAAAACAGGGATTAAAGAGCTCGAGGCGACCACACGTGATATTCCAGATTACGATGTCTTAATGACTCAACGTTTAAACATCCTAAAAGAGCACGGTTTAGGATTAAATGATATTCAAGAAGTGATCGCAGACATGGGACCTTTTGAAGGTGCAAAAGAGTTTGTTGAATGGGTACGCACACACTTTCAATTGATTATTCTGTCAGATACATTCTATGAGTTTGCACATCCATTGATGAAGCAGTTAGGCTGGCCGACAATTTTCTGTCATAAGCTTGAGACAGATGAAAATGGCATGATTACGGCTTATAAATTACGTCAACCTGATCAAAAGCGTCAGGCAGTAAAAGCATTACATGGTTTGAATTTCCGTGTGATTGCAGCTGGTGATTCTTATAATGATACGACAATGCTTGGTGAGGCTGATCACGGTTTCCTGTTCGATGCACCAGCAAATGTGATTGCTGAATTCCCGCAATTTCCACCACTTCATGGTTATGAAGCATTGAAACAGGCGATTCGTTCTGTATCACAACGTAATATCCCTGAATAATCGATTTCCCTCAACTATCTTTTGAATATGTTGTGGAAAATTAAAAGATAAAAGGCGCTTAAATAGCGCCTTTTATCTTGAATCAATAATTAAAATTTATAACCAATTTTCATACCATAAGCGATGGCATCATTATTCTCAAATTCAGCAACATAATTCGGTGTATTAAACTGAGAGGCTGATTGTGCTTTGGCATCACCCAACCAAAAATATTTTACCCCACCAGCAATAAAGTAGTTGGGAGCAGGGCTATATTGGATACCTAAACCAACATTCCAATATCCTTCTGTTGGTCCTAATGTGGTCACAGGGTTACCTGCACCTGAGTCCCAACCTACAGAGACGTTACCAGCCCAATGTTCATTAAGCTTACGTCCAACACCAGTAGTTACTGACCATTGATCATCAGTATAAGCTACGAGATCAAAACCATCTTTTTTCCCAGTTGATGCCACAACAGCTGCTTGTGTTGATGCCACACCGAATTTATAAGGGCGTACAGCGAAGTCTTTCCAGTTCACCCAGCGTACGTTTGCGAATGCAACAGTATCCGCCATGATCCCTGTTTGTAAATCAAGGTTAACAGATTGAGGTGTTGTAATATCTGTTTCTTTGGCTGGAATTGCATTTAAGCCAGCAAATAATCCAAGAGAGCTAAAACTTTCTTTTGCATCAGTTGAGTGTTTAATTTCAGAACGATAGGTTACAGATGCTTTTAATGCAATTTCTGGAATTTGATATGCAGCACCAGCTAACCAACCGATATCTCCAGTTTCTTTGATATCTGCGTTATATCCACCGAAAGTTGCAGAACCACCGTAAGCAGTACCACGGAGTTGAATATTACCTTTTACAGTTTGGTAGACTGGACCAGCATAAAAGTTTAAATTTTTATTTGGTTGAAAACCAAGAATCATAGAAAGGTTCTGAGTTTCAACTTCTACAGAAGTTCCTTGAGTGCCATTATGAAATGCACCTTGTCCTTGAAGTGCAGCAGCGGCACCAGGAAGCGCAGCAGGTAATTTTGCTGTATCAGTTGAATAGGTTGCTTTTGCTCCAAATGGTTGATCATAAATCAAACCAAATGAAAGTTGGTCAGCAAGTTGTAATTTTAGTGCTGCATGAGCAAACTGATAAGAATCAGCCATTTCACCAACACTAGTATTGGAGAGTAATGGTAGCGCAGCATTCGGGTAATTGGCTTTAGTTGTTCCTGAAACATCTGCATCTAGAACCGAAAGACCAGCTTCAAAATAGTTACCTGGTTGGAAAAAAGCAGACATTGACTGACCTGAACGATCCAGTGCTGCTGCAAAAGCTCCAGTTGCAGGTAGCGTCGCTAAGACCATGGCAGTGCTAAGATATTTTAATTTCATTTTAAATCTTTCCTTGAATTTCAAGATTTTTTAAGTAAAGAAGCTATGATTGGCACGCCAAACTGATTATTAAATGTATTTGGCTATAACTTCATGTAACAAAAATACCATAATTAGAATAAGAGTAAATATTCTAAATGAACTATCCAGTACGAATGATTGCATGAAAATGGATAAAAAAATGCTATAAATAATTATATACATATGTGTTTTTATTGATAATATGATGAAATATATAAAGTATTAGTTTGAATTTTCGTACTCAAATAATTGCATTTTTGCAAAAAAAAAATTTTTATTAGGTCAAAGATTTTTTGTAAAAAATTAGATTCTATCTACATAATTTGTCATATATGTGCAATTTCTCTGATCAAATAATTTTTCATATAAATTTTACAGAAAATTTACGCGGTTCACTTTTTCTAACATAGAGAATTTACGCAGTCAATTTCCATACTAGTGCTGACTTATTTTTTAAATGGCATGTGCTATGTGGGAATTTATTTCCGTATTTATCCTTGCATTGATTTTAGCCTATCCATTAGGACGCTATCTTGCAGATGTGATGCAAGCTCAACCAATGAAAAGCGATCGTTTCTTTAAATGGATCGAACAACCAATTTATTCCATTTTGAACGTGAAACAAGTGGGTATGAATTGGCGACAATATCTTGCTGCATTTATCCTCAGTAATCTTTTGTTGTTGGGTATAAGTATAGCGATCTTGATGACGCAAGCTTGGTTACCGTTGAATCCAGATCGTATTCCAAATATGAATTGGGATTTAGCAGTACACACAACGATATCATTTCTAACAAACACCAATCAACAGCATTATTCAGGACAGGCTCAATTGTCTTATCTGTCGCAAATGACTGTGATCGTTGGTTTGCAATATTTATCTCCAATTATGGGTTTGGCTTTGTTAACAGCCATGTTAAGAGCTTTATTTTTACAGCCCAAAGATCAAGCTTTGGAAAATATTAAATCCAAAAATGCGTCACAGATTAATCTTGGAAATTATTGGATGGATATGATCCGACCATTATTCAGATTCTTTATTCCTTTGGGTTTAGTTTTTTCTCTATTACTGACTTTTCAAGGTGTGCCATCTACACTTTCTGCTGGTCCAACTGCGCAAGTTTTAGATCGAAGCACTGAAGTTCAGACCCAGCATATTCCTCTTGGACCTGTTGCACCGATGGTGGCGATCAAGCAATTAGGCAGTAATGGTGGTGGTTGGTATGGTCCAAACAGTAGTGTGCCTTTAGAAAATCCAACGCTATTATCGAATATGCTGGAGATGCTTGCGATTTTACTGATTCCAATGTTGGTTGTGTTTATGCTTGGTCGTTTTGTGCAACGCAAAAAATTAATGTGGATGATTTTGGGCACAATGTTGTTGATGTCATTTGTTTCCACTGTATTCATATTATGGGCTGAAAAATCATCTTTAATCCCAAATACGGCGTTAATGGAAGGTAAAGAAGTCCGTTTTGGAGCTGAAGCTTCTGCTTTGTGGGGAAGTTTAACCACACAGGTGAATAATGGTTCGGTCAATATGATGCATGACTCAGCTTCACCATTAACAGGTTTGGTTGAGCTATCCAATATGCTGATCAATGCCATTTGGGGTGGGATTGGTTGTGGTCTATTACAATTTTTTATCTATCTATTTTTAGCTGTATTTATCGCGGGTTTGAAGACAGGTCGCACGCCTGAATTATTTGGACGAAAAATCGAAGTCACTGAAATTAAGTTATTGGCATTGGTCATTCTTTTACAACCAGTGCTGATTCTTGGTTTAACTGCAATCGCCATCGCTTTCCTATCTTTAACAGGTAATTCGAATCCTGCATCGCATGCTATTAGCCAAGTCTTTTATGAATATGTGTCTGCGTTTGCCAATAATGGTTCTGGTTTTGAAGGTTTAGCCGACAACACTTTATGGTGGAATCTAAGCACCAGTGTTGCGTTATTAGCAGGTCGTTACAGCGTACTGATCATTCCAGTTTTAATTGCAGTCAGTCTTGCAACCAAACCTAAAGCAGATGAGAGCAAAGGTTCTTTACAGATTGAGTCGCCTACATTTGCGCTGACTCTAGTCGGAATTGTACTGATTTTAACGCTATTGCAATTTATGCCAGTGTTGGTGATTGGACCAATTGCTGATTATTTATCTGTAAAGATCTAGTGGAGCAAGCACCATGAATCTCTCTAATGCGACACAAATGGATATCTTGAATAAAGAAATTATTCAGCAAACCTTTTATAAATTATTACCACAGCATGCCTTTAAAAATCCTGTGATGGCATGTGTTTGGATTGGAACGGTATTAACCATCGTGGCAACGTTGATGGGGAGTACCAGTTTTGGATTTGGTATTTTACTGGGGGCTTAGGAAGTTAAGCATATCAAAAAGTATGGTAACTTCCTTATATGAAAGCAAAAAATAGATACTATTCCCGTTCAAGAATCACAGAGGCAAAATTCAGACAGATCATTCGCTTTTTTGCCATGGATTTAACTGCTTCAGATACAGCTAAACTCACCAATATTTCTGTACGTTCCATCAATACAATTTACATCAGGTTGCGTAAAAAGATTGCGGCTCAATGTGAGGAAATATCTCCTTTCAACGGTATCGTTGAACTTGATGAATCCTACTTTGGTGCTCGTCGTATTCGAGGAAAACGTGGACGTGGTGCATCAGGAAAAACCATTGTATTTGGATTACTCAAAAGAGATGGAAACGTATACACAGAAATTGTGCCTGATTGCTCCAAAGCTACGCTACAGGGCATTATTCGGGGGCAGATAGAGCTTGATTCTGTGATCAATACAGATGGATGGAGAGGCTATGATGGTTTAGTTGATATTGGTTTTGACAAACATTTAAGAGTGAATCATGGGGACAACGAATTTGCATGCGGGGAGCGTCATATTAACGGCATAGAATCATTCTGGGGATATGCTAAAAAGCGACTCGTCAAGTTTAATGGAATTGACAAAAAGATGTTTTATTTGCATCTTAAAGAAACGGAGTATCGCTTCAATCATCGGAACGGTAATTTATATCTCGATTTGCTTAAATTACTCCGTAACAATTTTCTTTAACTTCCTAAGCCCCAAAAGAAATACAGCTTTTAGCATTACTGATTCGCCACCAAGGAAAGATTGTTACCCAAAAACAAATCATGGCTGAGCTATGGGGTGTCAGCCACGAAGAGGATACTCACTACCTCCGAATTTTAGTTAAAAAATTGCGTACTAAAATAGGTGATTCAGCACTCACGCCATCTTATATTTTTACAATTGCAGGTGTTGGATTACGTTTTTTAGATCCAAACTAAGGAAATAACCTGATTATTCAGTTAAAAAAAGAGAGTTTTAAACTCTCTTTTTTTTCAATTTTATTTGAGATTTGGATCGCCCTTTTTCAAAAAGAAATGTAAAGCGAGTTTTTGTACCCAAGTTCCGTAGGGTGGATAGAATAATTGGGTTGGGAAAAAGCGCTGACGGGTAAAAATAGTTTTTGCATGCGAAAGCTCTCGGAAACCTTCAACACCATGATAAGTTCCCATACCTGAGTTACCGATACCACCAAAAGGAGCATCATGGTTGACTACATGCCAACCCCAATCATTGATCGTCACACCACCTGAATGAGTTTGTTTTAAAATATAGTCACGTTCATTGGCATCATGGGTAAAGCAATACAGTGCTAATGGGCGTTCACCCACTTTGATGTAGGTAATCGCATCATCAATCGTATCGTATGCAACGACTGGTAGGATGGGACCAAATAATTCTTCCTTGAGAATGCGCATATCTGCTGTGCAATTCAATACAAGATGTACAGGCATACGACGAGCATCACGTTCTGGATGATATTCACCACATACAATAACCTCAGCACCTTTAGCCTTTGCATCCTCAAGTATCTCCAGCAATCGTTTTAAGTGACGATCATTGACGATGGAGGTGTAATTGCTATTTTCATCAATTGTGTTGCCATACATAGATGTGAAATCTGATTTACATTGTTCAGCAAACGGAATTACTTTTTCTTTTGGAACAAGTGCATAATCTGGTGCTACACAAATTTGCCCACAGTTGGTCGCTTTCCCATGCAGGATACGCATGGCAGCATCAGCTAATGGATAATGACGACTCACTAAAGCTGGTGATTTACCGCCTAGTTCTAAGGTGACTGGGGTTAAATTCTCTGCCGCAGCACGCATCACCACACGACCGATCGCGGGTGACCCTGTAAAAACGATATGATTGAAAGGTAGGGTCGTGAATAGCGAAGGATCGGTAATTTCCTCACCAAAAATAGCGACTTCATCTTCACTAAAAACTTCAGCAAGCATGCGTTTCATAACAGCATTGGTCGCAGGTGTGATTTCAGGTAATTTGATCATGACCCGATTTCCAGCAGCTAAGGCTGCCACCAAAGGCCCTAAAGCCAAGTAAACAGGGAAATTCCAAGGTACAACAACACCGACCACACCTTTAGGTTGGTATTGGACTCTTAGTCGATTTGATAAAAAAAGTAATTCAGTGCTTCGTTTGCTTGGACGCATCCATTTTCTTAGATGGCGGATCGCATGTTCAGCCTCTAGAACAGAACCAAGTAAATCGAGCAGTTTAGATTCATCGATTGATCGAGAACTAAAGTCGGTATTAATGGCTTCGGCGATGACATCTTGATAACGAATAATTTGCTTTTTTAGCTTAAATAGTTTGCTACGTCTTGAATCTAAATCGGGATATGGAAGAGCATTAAATGCGGAACGTTGTTGGTTGAAGATGTTAAAGAGTTGCTCATGGGCAGTATCGCGGTGTCCCTGAGATTCATAAAGATTCATTTTTTGTTCCTTCCATGCGTTATGTCTTTGTTTTATATCGTTTAGGATCAAACTAACTATGATTATAATTAAAATTATGATTTTAGATAGTATTCTTTTTTTGATTGTAATGTTATTCGTTAGAATATTTTTTAAGAATTGTTTTAAATAATAGACTTCTTGCAAAAATCAAAAAACGATCAACGTTTTGTTTGTTTTTTATCCAGATTAAAAAGTCATGTTCTACTATCATGAGTACATGAAATATGAAAAAGTAAAGATGCTATCAAATAGTCAGTTTAAACGACTGATTGGAATACAACCCTCAACTTTTTTAGAAATGCTTGAAGTATTAGAGTCAAGCCAAGTCAATACTCAACGAGGTAGACCTTCGAGTCTTTCACTTGAAGACCAACTGTTAATGACGCTAAGTTATTGGCGTGAATATCGCACGCTCTTTCATGTTGCTATGAGTTATGGAATCCACGAATCAACTGCGTCCAGAATTATTCATAAAATAGAAAATATTTTAATAAAATCTGATAAATTTCATTTACCTAAGAAACTACCGCATGGTGCATGGATAGATTGGAATGTTGTTATTGTCGATGCAACTGAAATGACAATTGAGCGTCCAAAAAAAACAGAAAAGATTCTACAGCGGTAAGAAAAAACGACATACGATCAAAGCTCAACTCATCATTCATTATGAAACGATGCAGATTATTTCATTAGGTCTTACACATGGGAGTACACATGATTTCCAGTTGTTTAAGGCTCAACGTAAAAAGCAGAGATATCAAGCCTTTATGCTTATTGATAAAGGTTATTTAGGTTTAAATCGTTTGGGGATAAAATGCCTGATGCCATTCAAGGCAAGTAAAAAGAAGCCGTTAACTTTATTACAGAAGCAAATAAATCGGGAAATTAGTAAACGTCGTATTCGAATTGAACACGTCAATGGAAAATTAAAGACCTTTAGAATTCTGGCTACACGTTATCGAAATAGGCGTAAACGCATGGGTTTACGTCTGAATTTAATTGCTGCAATTTACAACATGGAGTTGGTTAAAAAATTATTTTTGCAAGAGGTCTAATATTTTTATTATAAAAATATAGATTTTTAATCAATAAATGTTTTTTTGATTTTTATTATTTTTTTGTGTTAAATAAAATAATTGTTTGAATATTGATCTGGTCTCGGTTGGGTGTTATTTATTCATTATATGTGTTTTTCTAATTAGGTTTATTTGTTTTAATTGTCATATTAATAAAATAGTTAAAAAATAACCAATATTTGCACTATTATATTGCATAGATGTGGTAAATATATAGTATTTTTAAATATTATTTTTACCAACTTTTTATCATTTGGTTGCATTTGTTTTTGTATAAAAGCATTAAAATCAATAACTTGTTTTTTATTGTTGATATTATGTGTTTTTTGTTTATTTTTCATGTGAATGTATTTGTTGATTGTTATAATAAAATTAAATGAATTATTTTGATTTCTATCGCATAGAATCTCGGCTGGGTTAGGAGTTAACCAGTCACAATATTAATTATGCTAAGGATTGCTTAAAATGCTTACTTTTTTAGGTATTAGCATGATCATGTGCTTTATGTATTTGATCATGTCAAAACGTCTTAGTGCGTTAGTTGCATTAATTTTAATCCCATTTTTATTTGCAATTATTGCATGGGGATTGGGTTTTTATTTTGAAAGTCTTAGTCATATTCAATTAGCCGAGCTCGGCAATACCATGTTAGATGGTATTAAAAAACTTGCACCAACGGGCGTAATGCTTCTTTTTGCAATCCTTTATTTTGCATTGATGATTGATACAGGGTTGTTTGACCCATCGGTTAGATGGATTCTGAAGAAAGTCAAAGGTGATCCACTCAAAATTACCCTAGGAACTGTTTTTCTAACCTTATTGGTTTCCTTAGATGGTGATGGTTCCACGACCTACATGATCTGTGTTGCAGCCATGATGCCACTATATAAACGGGTCGGCATGAATCCACTAATTATGACTTGTTTGATGTTGTTGTGTAGTGGAGTTATGAATCTTACGCCGTGGGGTGGTCCAACAGCACGTGCCGCAAGCGCGCTGCAAGTGGATGCAAGTGAAGTATTCATTCCAATGATTCCCTCGATGATCGTTGCGGCTGCTTGGCTATTTTTCTTGGCTTATCTGTATGGTATGTACGAACGTAAACGTTTAGGTGTTATTGAGCTGGTAGATATTAGTCATGCTGATGATATCTCGATCTCAAAAGACCCTGATGCGCAACGTCCACATTTACGCTGGTTCAACGGTATTTTAACCTTGTTGTTGATGGCATCTTTGGTGAAAGGGATTTTACCGATGTCGATCTTATTCATGCTTGGTTTCTGTATTGCTTTGGTTGTGAATTATCCATGCGTAAATATGCAGAAAAAGCGTATCGCGATGCATGCAGACAGTGTGCTTGCAGTTGTGGGTGTGATTTTTGCGGCGGGCGTATTTACGGGCATCTTATCGGGTACAGGTATGGTTGAAGCGATGTCAAAAGGCTTCGTCGCGATTATTCCACCAAGTATGGGACCTTATCTTGCACCGATTACAGGTGTATTGAGTATGCCACTCACATTCTTTATGTCGAATGATGCTTTTTACTTCGGTGTGCTACCGATTTTAGCTGAAGCGGCTTCGCATTATGGTATTCCACCTGTTGAGATTGCGCGCGCATCGATTATTGGTCAGCCGATACACTTATTATCACCACTTGTTCCTTCAACTTATTTGTTGTGTGGTTTGGCGGCTGTAGAATTGGCAGATCATCAAAAATTCACTTTGAAATGGGCATTTATTACCTGTTGCGTATTGATGGGTAGTGCTTTGATTTTCGGTGTTTTCCCTTTTTATCATATGTAATTAAATTCTCGGAAAACTCATGTGTAGATTGAAATACATGAGTTTTCTCAAGTACTCACAATTCTTTTTTAAATCATAATTTTGCTGATATCAGCGAAATATGGGTTCTTTTTGTATTTTTTAGATGGTTAGGATGACTAGAATGAAGATGAAAATTGTATGTGCAGCGATTTTAAGTGTTGTCACTAGTTCAACATTTGCAGCACCAAAACTCTATGGTGAGATAGATGCAAGTTTAGATTATTTACCTGAAAATAATGCTAACTCATCTGATCGCGATGTATGGAAAATTAATAGCAATAGTTCATTTTTAGGCATTAAAGGCGAAGAAAAATTATCTGATCGTTTGAGCGCTGTCTATTTAGCAGAGTGGGCATTTTATGCTGATGGCGACAAGACTGATTGGTCTCAAAGAAATCGTTATATTGGTTTAAAAGATCAGCATTTAGGTACTATCAAAGTCGGTAAACATAATACTCCGCTCAAAGAGTTATCTAGTCCTGTCGATAGTTTTAATAACTATATAAGTAATAAAGCCGATATCACAGGCATTATGACAGGAGAAAATCGTGTCAATAATGTGGTGGTGTACGACTCTCCAGAGCTTGCTTTTCAAGGCGGTAATATTGAAGCCAGTGTTTTGTTGGCTACTGGCGAGAGTCGAGGTATTGAAGATGATAAACGCGGTGGTGTAAATACGGCTGGACGTGGATTAGGGGATGCATGGTCTGCTTCTTTGAGTTATACCCATCCATTATTTTTACTTGGCGTTGGTTATGACAAAGCTATTCCAAGTGATTTTTTGGGACACGGTTTATTAAATGCAAAAGATACAGAAACCAATGTAGATGAGGTTTTTGCAGCGGCAAATACATTGCGATTGATTGGTCGAATCACACCTGTTGAGGGATTGATGATCAAAGCGCTTTATCAAACTTCTGAGGTTGAAAACAAACTTGGAAATGATGAAGCTGCTGCAAATATTGATAATTCTAATGGTTGGTTGATTGGTGCTGAGTACAAAGTACCAAATTATGCCAATTGGACAGTCAAAGCTCAGTACAGTCAGAATTCGACTTCATTTAAAACAGAACAGGCAGATTTTGATGCTCAGCAAATGTTGTTGGGTTTAGACTATGCTTTCAACAAACAAGTTAAAGTCTACGGATATACAGGTTATTCAACTTTTGAACAGGCTGATGCTAAGGATAAGCAACCTGTTGTGGGTACTGGCTTAGAATTTAAATTTTAAATCGATAAGACATTCTTGCAAATAGTTCTAAATGCTTCTATTTGCAAGAATAATTCTCAGTTACAAAAGTAAGTTTTTGATATCAATAATAATGTGAATAGTGAAGTATAATGATTTCATCATTCTTTCATCTTACTTGCCTACATTAAAACGAGTTTCTTTGTGATAGATATCAAGACCGTGGATAAACATAATATGATCTTTGAGGAAACAAATATTTATTTGTTTCATAGTATCAATTCACTTGCGACCCAATTCCCTATCATAGACAAGATCGCAGTTTTTTAGCGGATGATCTAAATACTGTTTTTATCAGTTTGCTGGTTCTGATGTTGGTTCTAAAATGGAAAACACATCATCTAATCTTTGCTAAAACCTTATTTATAGTGCTTATCTCTTTGATATTAGGTGACTTAATCGAATATTTTTATCATCATCCTCGTCCATTTCAGTTGGATTTGGGACATAAGTTGATTGGGCATGGCCTGAGTTCATCTTTTCCTAGTCAGCATACGCTAACCGTTGTCATTATTGCATTTGCTTATCTACTTGCTGGATTTAAGACAATTGGAATTATTGGCTTGTTCGTCAGTCTGGTTGTTGGTTTATCTAGAATTTATGTCGGAGTTCATTTTCCATTTGATGTGGTTGGTTCGTTTTTAATCGGCTTTTTACTGGTTGTTTTTAGCAACTATATGTTGAAAGAAATGAGCTTGCGTATAAGACGAATGAGGCTACAGCAGTTGTTTGATTAAATAGAAAATGCGATTTAATATTCATTTTACCTTTTTGAATTTATGATTTTTTTACTGGATAGGTAAAATAATTTATAAAGTCTTTACGTTACAACTTTTGTTGCATTCACTAAGCTGATTAGATCGAAATAACTTAGGTCTATAGCCATGAGTGCAGCATTAGCTGAGATAAATTCTGCGACTAAAATTAATAATAATCTTCAACCCTTAATTGCACGCAGTAGGGTTAATGACTCCATTCTTAATCACAGCTTCCTCAATGAAGTGGATAGCTATTTAAATACTTATCCTAATACTAAGCACGTCGATATTTTCCTTTACGATCTCAATGGGCATTTACGAGGCAAAAGGATAGATATCAGTTGTCTCAAAAGCTTAGATAAGGGTTGTTATCTACCGCTGTCTATTTACGCCATGAGTTTGGATGGAAATGTTGTTGAGGAAACTGGACTAGGCAAATTTGTCGGTGAACCAGATTATTTATGTGTACCTGTGTTGGGGTCATTACATCCCAATCCCATAGATCCACATATCAATGCCCAGTTACTCTTAACGATGAAAGAAAATAATTTACAAGATTGTCGTTATGAACCGCGCAATATTTTAAAGAAATTGCTGAATCAATTACATCAGTTAGATTATTTTCCATATATCGCTGCTGAGCTTGAGTTTTACTTACAGCCTTTATCCCAAGAGAGCCAAAAGTCAGCCATCCCTAAACAATGTTTTGATTTAAACCCAAATGCTGATATTCAAGCAGTGTTGGATGAAATAGAAATGATTGCTCAAATACAGGGAATACATATTACTGGAATCGTTTCTGAGTCATCGTCAGATCAGTATGAAATTAATCTGCCGCATGGAACTGATATTTTGAAGCTCTGTGACCAAATCTTGATGTTAAAACGGAGTATTAAACAAGTTGCAAATAAACATGGCTTTAAAGCTAATTTTTTAGCAAAACCAGATTTGCATAAAGCAGGGAGTGGAATGCATTTTCATATGAGTCTACTTGATGCTAACAAACATAATATTTTTAGCTGTTCTGAGCGTGACTTTGCAAAGCCATTATTAAATGTAATCAGTGGATTGATTCATTTTATGCCAGATTCTATGACGATCTTAGCCCCCAATTTCAATTCATATCGCCGATTTAAGTTAGGTCAGCATGTCCCTTTGGAAGCAAACTGGGGGTGGAATAATCGTAATGTCGCACTGCGCATCCCATGTGCGGATTCAGAAAATCAAAGAATCGAATATCGAGTAGCTGGAGCCGATTGCAATCCGTATTTAGCAGTCGCCATCATATTAATCGGAACGCTGCATGGCTTGACTCACATATCGGCAATCCCTAAATCGGTGAATCAATCTAAGCAGATTGGTGAACATTATTTTCTTCCGACAGAACAAATGGATGCATTGAAGAGATTTAAAGCTAATCATTGGATGTGTGAATATTTAAATCAAGATTTTGTTGCATTGTGGTGTACTGTTAAACAGGCAGAGTATCAGCATGTCTTGAGTCAGATCACTGCTATTGAAAAAAATTGGGATATTTAAGTCATCACATATTTTGATGTCGGACTCAAAAAAAAAGCTGCTAAATGCTTTTTTAATTGGAACAGCATTTATTTAGGCATAGCTTTGTAATGAGTTAAATTTAGGCTCAAAACTCTATGAATTTTAAGGCATAACGCATCGAAGGACATAACAAGTCTTTATGGGACAAATAACACTGGTATATGAAAAACAAATTGACAGCATTCAGAAGAGGATATAATTTAATCATTGGTTCTAATTTGGAACTTTATATAGCCTCTATTTAATTTCAAATAGTTGAGCTAATGTTTTGATTGAAGTTGTAGATCAATAAGAGATGTAAGTCATAAGACTTGTTAATGTGATTTAGTCTTTGCTTACAGAAATGTTATGGGTGAAGAGAGCGATGATGTCAAATGATGTGAATACAATTACAGTGCGCCAAACGCAATTCAAAGCCGAAAAAATTACCACGCAATACACTGAATCTACTTTGATGTCACATTTTCTCACAGCTCTATCCATGAGTTTCCCACAGGGTGAACGCTTTTTTGTTGAAACCGTCCGAAATGTGCGTGATCAAATCCATGATGAACAGCTACAAAAAGATATTTCAGGTTTTATTGGGCAAGAGGCGCATCATGCGCGAGCACATGAGCAGTTTAATCAACTGGTGCAAAGCAATGATTATCATCTAAAAAAGTTTGAAAAGGCTTATGAGCAGGAAATGATCCGCTTAAGAACTTTAAGCAAGCGCCGTCAATTGGCTGCTACAGTTGCACTTGAGCATTTTACGGCGATGATGGCAGGCTATATGCTTGAATTTCCAAATATTATGTTTAAAGGCTTATCTGAAAATATGAAGAATCTTTGGCTTTGGCATGCTGTTGAAGAAATCGAACATAAGCATGTGGCATTTGATGTATATCAGCAAGTCTTTGCCAACTTAGCTCAACGTCGTAGAAGTATGCGAACAATTACGGTGGGATTCATCAGTAGCACGATCATAATGACAGGTCATTTAGTCTGGCAAGATCGAAAGAATACCTTATATTCACCGAAGCAGCTGTTCAAGAACACACAAACACTTATGGGTCTTGTCCACATGATGTGGCGTTATTACCTGACTATTTAGCATTTTATAAAGCAAGTTTTCATCCATCTGAGATTGATCAGCAGGATTTATTGATCAAGGCGAGAGCTTTATTAGCTAGCTAATTTACTGATTGAGATTTAAACGAACTGTATTTTTTAGTGTTTGCTTGGTGAATAATTTACGGCATAAAAATGCTTATCTACTTTTGATTTTGGATTTTAAAAAGCTTAAATGATTTATCAACTTTTACTTCAATATACAAAGTTGATCTTTTTATGCAGGGTACGAGTTTCTATCTCACTGGCGTAGACCATATTAAAAAATATTGACTTCAACAGCTAAATGGTGCGCTCAGCGGGACTCGAACCCACGTCGGTCGCTTAGGAGGCAACTGCTCTATCCAGTTAAGCTATGAGCGCATAATTAAATGATTATAAACAAAAAAGTGATTGCCTTAGCAATCACTTTTTGATGAAACCGACTAGCTGTATTTAGCTCTTATTTTTCAAATTTAAAACACGATAGAGCACAAACATTAGAACGATCCAAATTGGAATCATGAGCACAGATTCTTTAAAGCCTTGCTGCCACATGATGTAAAGTACAACCGCAATAAATGCGAGTACAAGATAATTGCTGAATGGTGACCATAAAGCAGGGAAGCTCGTTGTTAATGCTTTTTGTTTGACCATCGCTTTAAATTTCAAATGCGTCAAACTGATCATTGCCCAGTTTAAAACTAAAGCACCTACAACTACATACATCAAATGACCTAAGGCATCTTCTGGTACGAAGTAGTTTAAAAGTACACATCCGAAGATGAGCAATGCTGAAAGCAATACGGCTGGAACAGGAACACCCTGTTTATTCACTTTAGCAAATACTTTAGGTGCATTACCTTGTTCAGCTAAACCAAACAACATGCGGCTGTTTGCATACATACCACTGTTATATACAGATAATGCTGCGGTTAAAATAATAAAGTTAAGTAGGTGAGCAGCCCAACCAATTCCCATTTGACTGAAAATCATTACAAATGGGCTTTTATCTAATCCACCTAAATCAAGCTGATTCCAAGGCACAAGTGATAATAAAATTGTGAGTGAACCGATGTAGAAAATCAGAATACGCAACACAACTTGGTTGATCGCTTTAGGAATCGTTTTCTTTGGATCATTGGCTTCAGCCGCTGCCATACCGATTAATTCAATACCACCAAATGCAAACATCAAGAATGCCAGCATGAAGAATAGACCTTCAAACCCATTCGGGAAGAATCCACCATGACTCCAAAGGTTGGTAAATGAAGCCGTAGAGTTGGCATCCGCAGTGAACAGCAAGAACAGACCAAATAAAATCATCGCTACAACAGCGGTAACTTTAATAATGGCTAACCAAAATTCTGACTCACCATAGAATTTTACATTGGTGAGATTGATCGCTGTAATAATCACAAAGAAGAATAAAACTGACTGCCATGCAGCAATATGAGGCCACCAGTAATTGATATATTTTGCGACTGCCGTGAGCTCACTCATCGCAACGAGGATATACAATATCCAATAATTCCAACCTGATAAAAAGCCTGGAAATTTACCCCAATATTGATATGCAAAATGACTAAATGAACCTGCTACAGGTTCTTCTACGATCATTTCACCGAGTTGACGCATGATTAAAAAAGCAATCAAACCGCCAATCGCATAACCCAAAATAATAGATGGTCCAGCAGACTGGATGACTTGCGCAGAACCTAAAAATAAGCCCGTACCAATAGCCCCACCCATCGCGATGAGTTGGATATGGCGGTTTTTTAGTCCACGCTGAAGTTTAGAAGAATCGTTGTTCAAAGGACTGAGCTCGACGAGGAATAAGTGGATTATTCTAATAGATTGAATGATTTTCGACTAGTAAAAGTACAGGCGGGCTATGACTGGAAAGTTGTTTTTAAAATTCATTTAAAATCTTATATTTGGGTGAATAGTAAACTAAGTGAAGTTTGTTTTCTGATCATTTAAATCGGGCACTTGATTTTTAAACCGCGTATAAATGTTTCGATGCCATTGTTAATTTGTACAAAAATACTCAATATAGTGAGCACATTTTACCCATAACAATTGACCGAAAAGCAATTGGTCGTATGGCATATTTTATTGCTGTGCAGTAATTTTAGACTCAAGATTTACTTGCACCAAGAACATGATAAAAGGATGAAATTGACATGAGCTCAGTACCGCAAATCAAAGTCCCTGCAACATATATGCGTGGTGGCACAAGTAAGGGTGTTTTTTTCAAACTTGATGATTTACCTGAAGCGGCACAAGTAGCAGGCAAAGCACGTGATCAACTTCTTCTCCGTGTGATTGGTAGTCCTGACCCATACGGTAAACAAATCGATGGTATGGGAGGTGCGACCTCAAGTACCAGTAAAACGGTAATTTTGGCTAAAAGTACACAGCCTGAACATGATGTTGATTATTTATTTGGACAGGTTTCAATTGATCAGCCTTTTGTAGATTGGAGTGGTAACTGCGGAAACCTCACTGCTGCTGTAGGTTCTTTTGCAATTTCAAATGGTTTGGTGGATGCAGCTCGTATTCCTGAAAATGGAATTTGCACAGTTCGCATTTGGCAGAAGAATATTCAAAAAACTATTATTGCGCACGTACCAGTGACCAATGGTCAAGTTCAAGAAACAGGTGATTTTGAATTAGATGGTGTCACTTTCCCTGCAGCAGAAGTTCAAATCGAATTTTTAGATCCTGCTGATGATGGTGATGAAGGTGGGGATATGTTCCCTACAGGAAATGTTGTTGATGAATTGGTGGTACCTGAGATCGGTACTTTCCAAGCAACTTTCATTAATGCAGGTATTCCAACTATTTTCTTAAACGCAGAAGCGATTGGTTATCAAGGTACTGAATTACAAGATCATATTAATAGTGATGCCGCAGCATTGGCTCGTTTTGAAAAAATCCGTGCGTATGGTGCTGTTCAAATGGGTTTGATTAAAGATATCTCTGAAGCTGCTGCGCGTCAGCATACTCCGAAGATTGCTTTTGTATCTCAACCAAAAACCTATACATCATCAAGTGGTAAAACAGTTGAAGCTGCTGATGTTGACTTATTAGTACGTGCACTATCAATGGGTAAACTTCACCATGCCATGATGGGAACTGCTGCAGTTGCAATTGGTACTGCTGCTGCGATTCCTGGTACGTTGGTGAATTTAGCTGCTGGTGGTGGTGAGCGTGAAGCGGTTCGTTTTGGACATCCATCAGGCACGTTACGTGTTGGTGCTCAAGCTGAGTTGATTGATGGAAAATGGGCTGTGAAAAAAGCCATTATGAGTCGTAGTGCACGTGTTCTGATGGAAGGTTGGGTTCGTGTACCAGATGATACCTTCTAAGCCGTATTCATCTGTTTTAAACACCTCCATTTGGAGGTGTTTTTATTTTGTATAGCTTGAAAATACAAAGATAATCTATCGGGATAAATAGTGATATGATGTTGCCATTCTGACAGATGCTGTCACTTCTTCATTTATTCATTTTTCGAGGCAATTGTGTCGTCTATTTCTCCAGTTAATGCGGATGTTTTAAAACAAGCTCAACAACGTATTCAACAAGATTTATTGACAGCATTGGCTGCATTTTCTCTCCCGGAACCACTTAAAGCAGCTGTTCACCATGCCGTCATGCTTGGTGGTAAAAGAGTCCGCCCAGCTTTATGTTATGCGGCTGCTTCGTTACAAGCCAACCAAAACTTTGCTGCCGCACGTCGTGCAGCTGTCGCAGTAGAACTGATTCATTGCTACTCACTCGCACATGATGATTTGCCTTGCATGGATAATGATTTACTACGTCGTGGTCAACCGACTTGTCATGTTGCATTTGGTGAAGATACTGCTTTGTTGGCAGGTGATATTCTGCAATCAATGGCATTTGAGATTTTAGGCAGTCGTTTATTTGACGATCAGGCACAAGGTACAGATGCCGCTATTGTTCTCAAGCAAATGCAAATCTTAGCTACAGCAAGTTCGAAGATGGTTTGCGGTCAGGTTTTGGATCTTCAAGCTGAAGGTAAGCATGTTGCCCAAGATGAATTGGAAAATATTCACCGTAATAAGACAGGTGCTTTAATTCAGGCTGCCATCATGATGGGGGCTGTGACTATTTACTCTGGCACAGATCAGGCGATTCCAAAATTACGTCAGTTTGGTCAGAGCATTGGCCTAGCTTTCCAAGTTCAGGATGACATTTTGGATATTACGGCGAGCACTGAAACCTTAGGTAAAACCGCAGGCAAAGATGAACAAGTCCAAAAATCAACATATCCTGCTTTAATGGGGTTAGAGCAAGCACAAGCCTATGCACAAACCTTACATGATCAAGCATTTGAAGCATTAGAATACTTTGGTGAAAATGCCAAAGAGCTGATTGAGATTTCTAAATTTTTATTAGATCGAAAAAATTAATTTGGGGAAGTATATGAACGTACAAGCTTTACGGTTTGTGGGAACGCTTGAAGGCATTTCATTTTTATTATTGCTCGGCGTTGCCATGCCGATTAAGTATATTTGGGGAAATCCTGTTTTTGTCAAATATATTGGGATGGGGCATGGTGTTTTATTTGTACTATTCCTTGTGATGCTTTTAGTTGTTTGTCATCGAATGAAATGGTCTCTGTCGATCTTTAATTTGGGCTTGATTGCTGCCATTTTACCATTTGGCCCTTTTATCTTTGATCGTAAAGTTAAGCAATTAGCCGAAAAAGATCATTCAACGTTGATCGCAGAGTAAGATGAACTCAAGCACAAAAAAAAGCCATGATTATCATGGCTTTTTTTGCAAATAAAACGTTAAAAACAATTAACGTCCCATAAGACCACGAATTGTATTTAAAACATCGGCTGGTAAAACCACTGTTTTTGCATTATTCGATTTCGCCATATCTTGCATAGCTTTTACATATTGTTCGCCCAATAGGTAAGCAACAGGAATTTCTTTGTCGCCAACAGCATTGGTCACCATATTAATTGCTTTCTCTGATGCTTCTGCAAGAACAACTTGAGCTTCTGCATCACGACGAGAGGCTTCGAGACGTCCTTCAGCTTCCAAAATCGCTGCTTGTTTTTCACCATCAGCTTTAGTAACAGTTGCACGACGCTGACGTTCAGCTGCGGCCTGTGCTTCCATTGCAGATTGCATCGTATGTGATGGTTGAATATCTTGAATTTCTACAGTTTTAAGTGTAATCCCCCAATCAGAAATATCATCTGAAATGGCAGCCTTTAATTTCGCTTTGATATGATCACGTGATGACAAGGCATCATCCAAATCCATTTCACCTACGATCGAGCGCAGAGAAGTTTGTACAAGATTTTGAATCGCCCAAGTATAGTTTTCGATACCATACACAGCTTTTTCTGGTGTGGTCAGATTGATATAAGCAACTGCATTCATCACTAACACAGCGTTATCACGTGTGATCACTTCTTGTGATGGAATATCTAAGACAATATCTTTCGTCGTGATTTTATATGCAACTTCATCTACATATGGAATCACAAAATTGAGACCTGGATTCAACGTGGTATGGTATTTACCAAGACGTTGAACAATCCATTTATAACCTTGGGGAACAATTCGAACCCCTTTAAAAATGGTTATACCAACAAAAGCGAAGAGCGCTAAAACAACAATAGTACCGACAGACATTAGAAACCCTCTTTATGTTTATGAAGTGCTATGCGGTTGAACAACTAAATCATTACCCATGATATCAATAACACGAACACGATCTCCGACTTTTACAGGAGCTGTGCTTCGACAGTTCCACTCATCAGAGCCGAGTACAGGCATTGGAAAACGCACCACGATTTGACTGTGATCCAGTCCAGTTTGGATGACTATCCCCACTTGACCAATGGTTGCTTCACGGGATAAACCCGCTTTGGTCTTATCAATTGAGAGTGGTTTTATAAATTTAAACCAAAGAATCGTACATAAAATCGATAAAATCCCCCAAGTGATCACTTGAGTGGTAAAGCCCATCATTGGGAAAAGCCAAAGTAAAATACACACCATCACTGCTGCTATACCAAACCATAGTGCAGCAAATGCAGGTAATACCAATTCTGAAAGAATTAACAAAATACCTAATACCAACCAGTGCCAAGGCTCAACTACAAATTCCATAGATTTGCTCGTATCGTTAAACGGTAAATAGAGGTGAAAAAATATTCACCTCTAGCACTGTAACAGATGATTATCTTTATGAATATATAAAGATAATGAATGTGTTTTAGAATTTTGGTCGAGGGGCAGGTTTAAATGCTGCAGGAGATTTTTTGAAGTTAGTAATTGCAGCTCGGATCGCTGTGATCTTGGCTTGAGCCGCCTTTTCACCTTCTAAGATAGCTTGGTTACTTGATTTTAGATCAAGTACACCGAGATGACCGACTTTCGGCTGAATCACGACAGTAGCTTGATTAAGTTCTTCGTTAATACTTTGCTGACCCATGATATTAATCGTCTGATCTAGTAATCCCCACATATTCATTGGTTTATCACCTGTAGGACGCGCAGAAATATCAACCGCGATTACGATATCAGCACCCATATCTTTCGCTGTTTTTACAGGAATAGGGCTGACTAAACCACCGTCGACATATTTGGTACCACCGATGACTGTTGGCACAAAGACATTTGGAATACTACATGATGCACGTACGGCTTGACCTGCATTGCCTTTAATAAATTCAGCTTTCTTGCCGTTGTCTAAACGAGTTGCTACAGCAGCAAAACGTATTGGGAATTTCTCAATCGGTTTGTTGGCAACTTGACTGTTGACATAATTCTGAAGTTTTTGCCCCATGATAAAACCTTGGCTATTTAAGGTGAGATCACGGATGTCAGACTCTTGTAGTTTTAATGCAAGACTTTGCATCTGATAAGGCGTTTGCCCACTTGCATAAATGCTACCAACAAAGCTGCCAGCACTGGTGCCGGTCACAATTTTAGCTTTAATGCCATGTGACTCAAGGACTTTGATGACGCCAATATGTGAAAAGCCTTTAGCACCGCCACCGCCTAATGCTAAAGCAATCACGGGCTCACGTGCTTTTAAGGTTGAAGTTGGTGGCGTTTTTTTTGCAACTTGATCACAACCAAATAATGTCAAGCTAACAAGTGCTAAACAGGAGAGTTGAGCAATTTTCATATCAAAAGGAGATAAAATCGACGAAAAGATGGGCACATCTCAGCAGATTTGCCCTCGATTTTCTAGTTTTTTTTCACAAGTTTTTGTAATGGCTCTGCTAACCAATTTGGATTTTTGGGAGAAAAATGTCCTTGGTAAAAACCCATAATTTTTTCAAGATCTTGTTGATAATGACCTGTTGGCGTAAAGGCACCTAAGCAGTAAATCGTTTTGTGGTCATAATCAAAAGAAAACATCACAATCGGAATACCTGCTGCATGTGCAATATGGTAGAAACCACTTTTCATTTTTTCGGCTTTTTTACGCGTACCTTCAGGTGCCATTCCGACCCAGATTCGATCGCACTTTTGAATTTCCGCAACGACCTGTTCAGTCAAACCATTGGTACTGTCACGATGCACAGGGATTAATCCCGCCCAGTTGAGAAGGGGCTTAAACGGAGGCTTAAATAGTGTATCTTTGCCTAGAACCGTAATCTTGAGCCCCAAACCGCCAATCGCAAGAAAACCGTACCACCCATCAATATTAGACGTATGTGGTGAGATAATAGCGACTGCTTTGGGTAAGTTTGGAATTTCACCAATCACTTTCCAACCTTGACTTAGAAAGAGTTTCTTACACAATGCACGGCTATAACTGGTTCCTCTTTGTGGTACTAGAGGCGGTAATTCAGGAAAATGTTGTGACATAGGTTCAGAAAAATAATGACAACTTTAATCATCTTAAACTTTCACTACCTGCATCGCATTGGCAAAAAATGAGATTTTAATGTGGTGGTTTTGAGAGGATTAGATAGTTGAACTTACAAAGAAATACTTTAGGAACAGCCTTACATGCCTAATCTTCGTCAAATCTATTTATTGCTATTTTCGTTGTATTGGGCACAAGGATTACCTGTCGGTTTTATGACACATGCTTTACCTGTGATTTTAAGATCTCAAGGTGTATCTCTGGCACATATTGGCGGTTTTGGATTATTGATGTTGCCGTGGTCGATCAAAATCTTTTGGGCTGTATATGTTGATCGTTATGCAATCTCGAATTTAGGTCACTATCGCAGTTGGATTATTCCTACTCAATTCGCTAGTGTTGTTATTTTGGTGATATTGTCCTTTTTTCCGATTCATGCACTTGATCAACCTCTGTATTTATTAATCTTCTTTACTTTGCTGTTATGTATAAATCTTACAGGTGCGACACAAGATATTGCGACGGATGCTTTAGCTGTTAATTTACTTAAAAATGATCAATTACACTGGGGTAATACCTTTCAAGTGATTGGTTCTAGGTTAGGGTTTATCGTCGGTGGTGGTGTCGTACTTTGGTGCTTGGATTGGTTATATTGGCAAAAAACATTTTTATTGTTGGCGGTTTTAGTATTCCTGAATACCATTCCTATTTTATTTCATAAAGAACCTGAACGAATTAAATCGATAAATTCAAATAACAGCTCAAATCATTCAAAAATTGATGTGATTAAACAATATCTTCATTATTTTAGCTCGTCTCCACAGTTAAAAGCATGGTTGCTAGTATTAATCACTTTTAAGATTGTTGATGGATTGACAGGGCCTATATTAAAACCACTTGCTGTTGATTTAGGTTTAACTTTTTCTCAAATTGGAGTTTATATTACAATTTTAGGTGCTGTAGCTGCATTGGTAGGTGCAGCAATTGCAGGGGTGTTGTTGAAATATCTGTCTAAGGCTTATGCCTTGATAATATTTTCTATGTTAAAAATTCTAAGTCTATTTTTCTATGTTTATTTGGGTTATGTATTTGAACATCATAAAAAAATTGATTCTTCTATAATATATGTAATCAATGCCTTTGAGGACGCATGTTCCGCGATGTTGCTGGTAGTCATGCTCAGCTTAATTATGAGTTACAGCCGTAAACACTTTGCGGGAACTGACTTTACTTTGCAGGTTTCAATTATGGCGACAGTCAGTGGTTTATTATATTTACTAAGTGGATTACTTGGTGATTTGCTTGGATATTACAATTATTTGTCTGTAATTTTTCTAATATCATTCCTTTGTTTGCTACCAATTTTTAATTGGAAGAAATATGTAAATATTAATCAAGGTTGATTACAAATTTATAAACCATAGATATTAAACTGTAATATTTTAATGTGAGAATCTACGGTTTTTCGATAAATGTATATCTTCATTCAATTGTTTTTTAGCTCTATTTCTTGAGTTTGAAATATGATGGGTAATATTGTAAATCACTGACTAATAAATATTTTTTGGTGTGGATATAATAAAAAAAGATAAGGTGTTAGTCTCGGCTAAAAATTAAACTTTAGTCGAAAATGGAATAAATGAATAAGATTTTAATCGTTTTGTCATATAAAGTTAATGTGTAGGATTTGTTACAAATTTAACTAGGATGGCAAAAATGAAAATCAAAATTGTAACAGCAGCAGTATTAGGTTTACTTGCAACCTCTACTTTTGCAGCACCAACAATCTACGGTGAAATCGACGCGAGTGTTGATTATTTACCAGAAAAAAATGCGACAAAATCAAACAAAGATGTTTGGGAAATTAGTTCGAACAGCACCTTTATCGGATTCAAAGGTGATGAGAAATTAACAGAGCGTTTCAGTGCTGTTTATGCTGCTGAATGGGGATTCAGTGCAGATGGTGACAGCAGTGATTGGACTCAACGTAACCGTTTTGTTGGCTTAAAAGACAGCAAGTTGGGTACAGTTAAAATTGGTAAACATGACACACCAGTCAAGCAACTCTCTAGTGTTGTAGATACCTTCAACAACTATGTTGCTAACAAAGCAGATGTAACAGGGATTTTTACTGGCGAAAACCGTATTGATAATGTAGTGATCTATGAGTCACCTGCAGTCAAAGTTCTTGATGGTGCATTTAAATTTAATGCTTTGCTGGCAACAGGTGAGGCGACTGGGATTAAGCAAAGCAGTGGTGGTGCTAAAGTTGAAGGTCAGGGCTTAGGTGATGCGTGGTCAGCTTCGGTAACTTATGAAAACCCACTTTTTGTTGCGGGTCTTGGTTATGACAAAGCGATCCCAAGTATGTTCTTAGGTAAAGGTATTTTAAATGCATCTGATCCTGAAATTGCAGGCGGATCTGTGTTTGCTGCTGCAAATACAGTTCGTGCGATTGGCCGATTAAATCCAATTGAAGGTTTAGCGCTTAAAGCACTTTATCAAAGTTCAGAAGTTGAGGAAACTTCTTATGCTGATGCAGGTGATGCAACTAAATGGGCTGCAAAAGCTAAAAATATTGATGATGCACAAGGTTGGTTAGTCGGTGCTGAATATAACATTCCACAGTCTAAAAACTGGACAGTGAAAGCTCAATACAGCCAAAACGATACCAGTTTCAAAGACAACAGTGCAGACTTCAAAGCTAAACAAGTCATCGCAGGTGCGGATTATGCATTTAGTAAGCAAGTAAAAACCTATGGTTATGCTGGCTATTTAACGCTTGAGCAAGCGGACAAAAAAGACAAGCAACCAGTAGGTGGCCTAGGATTAGAATTCAAATTCTAAACCATGTAATTCTAAAAACACCCATAAGGTTCTTATTGGGTGTTTTTTTTATTGGCTCAAATGACATTTATTTTAAATATAATATATGGTTTTTAATAATGATTATTATTAACTCTAATTAATTATTATCTATATGATAAATATTGCTATTTTTGTAAGGTAAATTCTGCATTTTTTGCACGAGTCATGTTGCTTTAAGTGATTTTTAAGTTTCAGCTTCTATCTTTGTCGCATACAAAATTATCTCTTCGATTGTGACGATGACTATGCTGCTGAAAAAACTAAGGGCAAAGCCTATTTCGCTACTCACGTTTAACCTATTGCTTTCAATTTGGTTAGGACTTTTCTTAAATTTTGCCTTTTATGAAAAGCTTCAGTCGCTTACACCTTATACAGGTATTAAAGCAGGGTTATTCGTAGCCGCTTCAGCTGTGGTCGTTGTCTCAGCCTATTTCTTTCTTTTTCAACTTTTGAACTGGAAATGGACAGCGAAGCCTGTTGCAATCGCCATGGTATTTATTGGTGGATTTGCTTCATATGCTGTCAGCACATTAGGGGTGTTAATCACTTCAGATCAGATTCAGAATTTGATGCAAACAGATATCGCTGAAGCAAGAGATACGTGGTCCATACATTTGGTCACTTGGACACTGGGCATGACCGTATTACCGATTATTGCCATATTGATCGTAAAACTGAAATCTGAGCCGATCTTGAAACAGTTGTTGAAGAAGGTCATGGCGACGATTGTATCACTAGCGATGGTGGGTGGGTTATTGTTCGTGTTTTACGTGGATTTTGCGGCAATCTTCCGTGAAAACCGTGATTTAAAAGGAATGATCTCTCCACAAAATATGATTGCTTCTTTTGTGTCTTATTATAAAAAGAAAGCGCCTAAAGAAAATTTACCATTGGTCACTTATGGGACTGATGCAAAACTTGTAAAAGAAAATTCTGCTCGTCCGAAATTGATGGTTTTGGTGGTAGGTGAGACAGCTCGTGCTGAAAACTTTTCTTTAAATGGTTATGCGAAAAATACTAACCCGAAATTATCAAAGCAAGACATTATTAACTTCTCTCAAGTAAGTTCATGTGGTACAGCAACGGCTGTTTCATTGCCATGTATGTTCTCTGGTATGCCTCGTAAAGATTATGATGAAGGGCTTGCCCGTCATCGAGAAGGTTTACTTGATATCGCACAACGTGCTGGCTATAAAGTCACTTGGATTGATAATAACTCTGGTTGTAAGGGTGTTTGTGACCGCGTTGAGCAGTTTAAAATACCTGAACCTATCAAGCAAAAATGGTGTGAAGAAGGTGAATGTTTTGACGATCTTTTAATTGATAGTTTGAAAACATATATCGCAACTATTCCTAAAAATGACACGCAACCTCGATTGATCGTTTTACATCAAATGGGCAGTCATGGACCTGCGTATTACAAACGTGTTCCGCCACAGTTCAAAGTCTTTAAACCAACTTGTGATACCAATGCGATCCAAGGATGTAGTCAAGATGCACTGATTAATAGTTATGACAATACCTTGTTGTACACTGACTATGTGTTAGATTCATTGATTGAAACATTAAAAAATACAACGCAGTATGAGACAGGTTTGTGGTATTTATCAGATCATGGTGAATCAACAGGTGAAAGTGGTATGTATCTACATGGCGCACCATATGCGATTGCACCAAGTCAGCAAACACATGTACCGATGTTGATGTGGTTCTCTGATGCGTGGAAGCAACAAGCCAATCGTCAAGTACAGTGTTTAACACAGCAAAAAACTAAAGCATTAAGCCAAGACAATTTATTCCCAACTTTATTGAGCTTGCTGAATGTCAAAACGAAAGTAATTGAGCCACAAAATGACATGCTGTCTGCATGTTCAAATTCCTAAGAATGAGGAAATCATGACTAAAATCTTGATGATCGAAGATGACTTTATGATCGCAGAGTCAACCTTGACTCTATTGCGCTATCATCAGTTTGAAGTGGAGTGGGTCAATAATGGTGTGGATGGTTTAACGATGTTGACCAAACAACCATTTGACTTAGTACTGCTAGATCTAGGATTGCCCCTGATGGATGGGATGCAAATCTTAAGACAGATTCGTCAGCGATCTTCTATACCTGTTTTAATTATCTCAGCGCGTGATCAACTCCAAAATCGAGTGGATGGACTGAATCAAGGTGCTGACGATTATTTGATTAAACCTTATGAGTTCGACGAATTACTCGCACGTATTCATGCTTTGTTACGACGTGGCGGTGCTGAGAATGCTCAATTTAAACAACAAACCCAATTGCTCAAAAGTGGTGATTTAGTTCTAGATGTGGAACAACATTTAGCGACCTTTAAAGGGCAGCAGATTGAATTATCCAATCGTGAGTGGGCGATCTTGATTCCATTAGTCAGTCATCCCAACAAGATTTTTTCTAAAGCAAATCTAGAAGATAAGTTGTATGATTTTGACAGTGAAGTCACCAGTAATACCATCGAAGTCTATGTCCATCATTTGCGAGCAAAGTTAGGTAAAGACTTTATTCGTACTATTCGTGGATTGGGCTATAGATTAGGACAAGCATAATTATTATGAAGTTATCCAAGCAATATTCCCTCAAGAAAAGATTAATTTGGGGGACATCAGTTTTTAGTTTATTGCTTGGATGTTTATTGATTTTCACCGCATATAAGATCGCTTTGCATGAAGTTGATGAGATCCTCGATACGCAAATGCAATATATGGCTGAACGGTCTACTACTCAGCCTTTAACCACCATCACCAGTAAAATCGAATTGCATCGGACTTATCACGAGGAAGATTTACTGGTCGATATTTGGGCGTATAAAGATCAAAGTCACTTATGGCATCAAACGCATCTATTGATTCCACCAGTGAAGCAAGCAGGTTTTTACACGCAAGAAACCCCACAAGGAAAATGGCGTGTTTATGTCATTCCGTTAAAAGATTATCAAATTCAAGTTAGCCAACAAGAGCAGGTACGCAAGAACTTCGCTTGGGAGTTGGCATGCAGTATGTTTGTGCCATATGTGCTGTTACTGCCTTTTGCAATTATTATCTTAGCATTCATTATTAGTCTCAGTTTAAAACCTTTAGAAGACTTCAAGGCCGAATTGCGCAGTCGAGATTCGGATGGCTTAGCACCGATTGATAGCCAAGATTATCCGCAAGAGTTGATTCCAACCATTGAAGAAATGAATCATTTGTTTGGACGAATCCAACAGGCGCAGGCCGAACAAAAGCAATTTATTGCAGATGCTGCACATGAACTCAGAACACCCGTAACGGCATTAAATCTACAAACCAAGATTTTAATGAGTCAATTCCCTGAGCACGAAGCCTTAATTAATCTAAGTAAAGGATTGGCGAGGATTCAGCATCTGGTGACGCAATTACTGGCATTGGCTAAACAAGATGTAGGTTTAAATTTGATTGAGCCAAATACGGAGTTTCGCCTTAATGATGTTGCACTCAATTGCGTCGAGCAATTGGTCAACTTAGCCATGCAAAAAGAAATAGATTTGGGTTTTGAGCGTAATGATGTGATTGAAATGAATAGTTTGGAGTCAACGATTCATTCGATTATTTTTAACCTGATCGATAATGCGATTAAGTATACGCCTAATCAAGGCATCATTAATATTTCAGTCTATAGTGACCAAGACAATTTTGCATGTGTGCAAATTGAAGACAGTGGTGTTGGCATCGACCCTGAAAACTACGATAAAGTATTAAAACGTTTCTATCGTGTGCATCACCATTTAGAAGTGGGCAGCGGCTTAGGGCTTTCCATCGTTGATAAAGCTATTCAACGTTTAGGCGGTACGCTGCAACTGTCTCGTAGTATTGATTTGGGTGGCTTATCCGTTTTAGTACGCTTACCAAAAATGTTAAATCATCACTGAGTCACTTTGATTTAAGTATTGCTTTCCGCATGCTCTCGAAGATAACGCAGAAACAACACACATTTTTGGATGCGTTTACCATCATTGCCGACGCGGTTTACATTGAGTCTGAGCACCCAGTTTAAGCGTTTTCCAACTTTACAAATGTCTTTATACACTTGTGGTTCAGCGAGTAGAGCTTGGTAAAGGATATAGCTTGCATCATTAAGCTGTTCAAATTCGAAATGATAGGCCGTCGAGAAAATATATAAAATCCAATCACGGACAAAACAATCGTGCAAGCTGAGCACGGATGCAGGATCAGTTTCGAAATCAATAAAACTAAAATGTCTTTCTTGATCGACTAAAATATTACGTGCAAAAGCTTCGCTTAAATAACCACCTTGCAAATGAACATATTGAACTGCTTGAATCGCTTGGGTAAATAAAGTGGTTTTAGCTGCTAAATCATCTTTGCAGTATGCAAGTGCTTGATCTAATTGTTTAACTCTACTTTGATGTTGAGCGCCAATATCTTCCAGTAAAATCCCTTTGTCAGAATGAGCAAGCACATTGGGTGTTGATACACCAAGTTGTTTGAGCTGTTGAATACGCTGATATTCACATCGAATCGCCGCCGCGCCACCTTGATTCGGGACAGGCATAATGGCACCGAGATTGAAAATCTTGGCAAGCCATTTCAATGGCGTATATAACCATAAACCATGACGTTCAGATGCTTTTTTTAACCATACTTTACCAGTATCGAGCTTATAAGCCTGAATAGATGCTTGTTGGGTTTTTAAGGTATTGTCTAAAAAAGTCTGAAAGTCATCCATTCGCAGCAAACTATAATTAGGTGATTGTATAAGGGTATTTGAGTGATCACTTTACCACATCAGGCAAAACTTTCGGAGTATCAATTATGTTCGAGTGTAAGAGATGGCGTTGGTAGGTTAAAGCATGCACAACAAGATTGATTGCAAAGCAGATCCACGCTGTCCATAAATTATGGCTGAGAAAATGAGCACCACGCATCATCTGTGCCCATCCCATCGCAAAACCAAGTAGGATACCTGCAAATAAATAAAACCATGCTCGTTTTTGTTCATCGAGTCGATAGACAAAATAACCTGTCACCAGTGCAAAGCCTGTACTAGCATGTCCACCAGGAAAACAATGTCCTGCTGTAGCAGAAAAATTCCATGTGAAGCCTGTGGTTGTTGCAGTCGTCATCGCCCAAGGACAAGCATGAGCAGCATTTGCTTTGATTAGCCCGATCACACAAGTACATAACATGCTGACCCAAAACATATAGCCATATTTCCAGCGGTTTGCTTTGAGTTTTTCAACTTTGAAAGAGGCTATCCATAATAAGAAGAAACTAATGTAGACCAGCGTTAAAACCTTTTTGACATAGGTGTGATTGAGTTTTGCTAGATACCAATCGCCTTTTAGCGCAAAATCACCAAATGTACCTACCCAAGGTTGGATTAAGTACATGTCTGTGCTGCCCCCTACAGGTAAGACCCACCACAAAATAAAAAAACTGATTAAAAGTAAGAAACTGGTCAGTAGAAAAAATGGCGTTTTAATAATCATAGGATTAAACGTCGAAAAGTAAACAATCTATGATTTATTAAACTGTTTTAATCTTAAACAGCTCTTAAAATTGACATAAAAAAAGCGGCGTTTCCGCCGCATAAAACATTAAAACTTAAAACATTGATTCTTCAGAATTCGCTGAAATCTTATGAATCGAAAGGTCAGCACCACGATACTCATCTTCTTGAGATAAACGGATGCCCATAGTGACTTTTAAAATGCCATATACGACAAAACCACCTACCAATGCGATAGCTACACCTAAGCCAGTCCCGATGATTTGAGAAATAATCGATACTCCACCCAAACCGCCAAGCGCTTGCTGACCAAAGATACCTGCCGCAATACCACCAAAAGCACCACAGACACCATGTAATGGCCAAACCCCCAAGACATCGTCGACTTTGAGTTTGTTTTGCGTGTAAGTAAATAGATAAACGAACATGCCACCAGCAGCCCCACCGATAACTAATGCACCGATAGGATGCACGATGTCAGAGCCTGCACAGATCGCTACTAAACCAGCCAAAGGACCATTGTGCAAGAAGCCTGGGTCATTTTTACCCATAAAGTTAGCTGCCAAAGTACCGCCAACCATCGCCATCAATGAGTTGATCGCAACTAAGCCAGAGATAGCATCAACACGTTGAGCACTCATTACGTTGAAGCCAAACCAACCTACGATCAAAATCCATGAACCCAAAGCTAGGAATGGAATAGATGAAGGAGGGTGAGCACTTACACGACCGTCATTTTTATAACGACCATTACGCGCACCTAACAAGATCACCGCAGCTAAGGCAATCCACCCACCCATCGCGTGTACAACCACAGAACCAGCGAAATCATGGAAAGTTGCACCAAAAGAGCTTTCAAGCCATTTTTGGAAACCATAGTTTCCATTCCAAATCATCCCCTCAAAGAATGGGTAGATCAGGGCAATTAGAAGTAAAGTTGCGATCGCTTGTGAACGCATTTTGGCACGTTCAGCAATACCCCCAGAGACAATCGCTGGAATAGCAGCAGCAAAGGTCAATAAAAAGAAGCAACGCATCAGGTTATAACCATGATCAGCAGCTAAAACTTCGCCTGCATGAAAAAAGTTTTGTCCGTAGGCAATCCAATAACCAACAAAAAAGTAGGCAATTGCGGAAATTGCAAAGTCAGTCAGAATTTTACTGAGTGCATTGACTTGGTTTTTGTGACGAACGGTGCCTAGCTCTAAAAATGCAAAGCCTGCGTGCATTGCCAAAACCAGTACTGCACCGAGCAGTAAGAAAAATAGATCTACGTTTTGCATAGTGGTGCTCAAAAAAAGTGCTAAATTTTATTTTGGTGCAAGTATTTGATTCATTTTTTGCACCAAAATAGATTTAGTAAATCTAAAAACTCAAGCTGTAGCGTCACAACTCAATTTGATGGATTTTGTGATGCAAAAAACGCACCAATTTAGAAAATAAATTGTAAATATGATGAAAATTGGTGCGTGTTGTCTGAAAAGCATAGGGCCTTAAAGATTGATACAAAGGAAGGCGAATCATTTGCATCAATAAAACACTTGAGAGCATGAGACAGAACGCGAGCGGGAGATGGTGCTTTTAAGTGAGTCTCCATTTTTTATAGATACCGACTTTAAAAATCCTAAACTGCAATTGAAACTCGATCAAGTACAACAGTCGTATAAGTATTATGCATGGTTAGGAATTGCAAACCCTAGTGGGAAAGTAGAAGTTGCGGCCAATAAACTACTAGAAGGGGCAGATGTTTCAGCAAGACCATGGTTTATTGAAGGCTTGAAACATGTTTATTTGGGCGATGTACATGAAGCAGTTCTGCTTGCGAAAAAATTAAAAGCCATTAATCCCAATGAACCCATGCGTTTTATTGATTTTGCAACGCCAATCTACGACCCAAATACCAAAGTATTGAAAGGTGTTTTGGCCGCACATGCAGATTGGAGTTGGGCTCAGCAAGTTTTAAAAACAGCTTTGCCAGAAGATGCAGCTGAAAAAGGCATCGAGGTATTTATTGTCAATAAGCAAGGGGAGATTCTTTATCCCTATAAAAGTATTGGACAAGTTCAATTACCTGCGATCTCGCAGCAGCACAATCATTATTTTGTTGATACTTGGAATGAAATGAGGGACAGAAGTATTTGACCACAGATGTTGCCGTGATCTCAGATACAGAAATGAGCTTAGGATGGCATGTCATAATCCGTCAACCCGTGTCTACAGCACTTGCGGAGGTTCGTGCTTTACAGCAACAAATAGTGCTGATTGGTTTAATCGTCACCTTATTCATGCTTACTCTCACTTATCGCTTAGCCAATCATTTTAGCCGTCCAATTGAAAATTTAGCGAAAAGTGCACATGCGGTCGAAGAGGGACAAGAAGATATTCATTTTGAGGTAAATAGTAGTATTCGAGAAATTACAGGTTTATCACAGTCTTTAAATAGCATGACTAAAACGCTGTTAACCCAAAAACATCAGCTCATGGATGCCAATATCACGCTTGAACAAAAGGTACAAGAACGCACGCAGGAACTCGAACAAGCCAATATTGAATTAGAAAAATTGGCTCGGTACGACGCATTAACGGAATTATATAACCGACGCGCACTCACGGATTATTTAGATTATTTGTACGCACAGTTTGCACGAAGTCATTTGGCTTATGCGGTGTTGTTAATGGATGTCGATTTCTTCAAAAAAGTGAATGATCAATATGGGCACGAAGTAGGCGACTTTGTTCTGAAAAGCGTAGCGCAACAGTTGTCCTCGACGGTGCGTGAGTCTGACTTTGTTGCCCGTTATGGTGGTGAAGAGTTTGTAGTGTTGTTACCTGCTACATCGCTTGAAGGGGCAGTAGCTTTGGCGGAAAATCTGCGACAGGCGGTAGAAAATGCGCCTATTTTGGATCATCACCCAATTTCCATCAGCATCGGAGTGAGTGTGGTACAGGCTGGGGATAGTGATGCACAGGCTGCGATGCGTCGTGCCGACCAATATTTGTATCAAGCTAAAGCACAAGGTCGTAACCGAGTGATTGGAGCTTAATTGCCTGCTTAGTGATGTAGCAGATCGGGGTGATCTGTTACACTACGACCTTCTGTTTTATCTTCTTCTGTTGCATGTCTTTCGATATAAAAATAAGCCGATCATCTAAAGATGAACCTTCACCACAGCAGAAAAAGCTGAATCGCCTGATTGATCAAATAGAACAGCAAAAAATCAGCCTTGCTGCATGGCAGAATGCACAAGCTGAGATTCAACAGCACACACGGCAAAAGCTGATGCCTGTGTATAGCGAGCTGCATGAAATCCTGTTTCAGCAGTTAGATCAGCTTTGGATGCTGTTACAACAGCATGAGTTTTCCAAAGCGGATATGCAGCAACTCGATGAGAAAATCGCACAAATTGCCCGTATGTTGAAACGCTCACAAATGTTGAATGAAGGACAACTCAATCTTGTGAAGCAGATCGACACCTTTTATCAACAACATACTCAACAATCTGTTAAAAAGTCTAAAAAAGCACAGTCAGAAAAGTTTGAGTATCAAGCATCCTCTGAGCAGAGCATCGAGCAATATGCAGAACAAAGGAGTGAACAAGAAGACGACTTTGAGCAATATGCTGCTGAACAGCAACAAGCAAGAGAGAAAGCCAAGCAGTTACGCCAGCAACAGAAACGTGAACAAGCTGAGCAACTGGCAGCACAGTCACTTAAAACGGTGTATTTAAAAATAGCTGCCATGATTCATCCTGACCGTGAGCAAGATGAAACTAAGAAAGCAGAAAAAACCGAATTGTTCCAACAAGCCAGTCAGGCTTATGAACAGCAGGATTTGTTTTATTTGTTGAAACTCCAGTTAGAGCTTGAACAGAATAAGGGTGTAGGGTCTAAAGAGTTATCTACGGAGCAAGTGAAGTTTTATAAACTGGCTTTGGATGCACAAAGTCAGCAGCTTGAAAGTCAAATTGAAGAGATTTTAGATTCTTTTCAGTTGGCGAAGAAAGTTAAAGCCGAGCATCTGCATATTAGTGATGTGTATAAAGCGATTGATGCGGATTGTGCTGAGTTAAAGCAGCAGTTGAAATGGGAAAAAGAACGTTTAAAGCATATGAAAAAGGTGAGTGGGGTAGAGATGTTGTTGGGGCATGGGGTTTTATAATCTAATAATCCCTCTTCTGGAGAAGAGGGATTATCTAATAAATGAATTTATGTGGAAGACAATTTGAGAAATTCGTTTGTAGTTTCAATATGATGCTTAATAGAAATTTTCTTACTGATTCCTAGTCCTGGATAGTGTTTTTTATTTCTATAGTTACGAAAATCATTAATAGCTGAAGTTTTATAAAATGAAATTTTTTCAAAATCAACATCTTGAAGGAACTTGTTGACCGCATCTAGAAATTTTTTTCCTACATTATCAGTAGAGTTGTCATCATATGATAAATAATGTTTTACATATTTTGTGTAATTTCTATTCAAATCGGTATATGTGCTATGAATTGCAACCACAAAGGCTGGACCTCCACCATTTGAATATTTTTTCGGTGTTATAGTAAAGTCACCGTAACCTATTACATTTTTTTTATTTTTAAATTGCACATTTAGATCTGTAAGTAAGCTTTCTGATGGGTAATCAGCATTTCTCTTTATCTTAGGGAAAAAATCACCATATAAAACGATGTTTTCAAGCTTATCAATTATTGACTCTCCCGTGTGTTGGGGAAGAAATAAAATTTTGGCTTGACTTAGTAAGTGTTCATCAATTGCATAGTATTCATCAAATAATAAAGTAAAGTCGTTAAATTTTTTTAGAAAAAAATCTGCATTTGGATTATTCATATTAATGCAAGGTAAATAGTCAATATTAATCTTGCTCGCTTCAAGGAGAGTGTAAAAGAGGTCAGAGTTGTTCTTATACTCCCCAATATTTGGATTCATTATAATAATAGGGCGAATATTCTTCTCGTTTAATTTTTTTACACTTAAAAGAAGGTCTTTAGTATTTTTTTTAACTGGTTCTATTATAGGTAAGAAATAGTCGAAACTATTTATTAGAGCTAATTCTTTTAAAGCAGATAATTCATGTTGTTTCCCACGGAGTATTGGAAAGTACATTTATTGTTTCCCCATTTTTTAATTGTATGATATCAGCGAGACTTCTTAGATCAGACTTTAGAAAGTTATAACTAATGACTGCATTAGTAAGTGATGTTGGAAACTTACTGATTGTTTTATCATCATTCTTCCTCTTTTTTTTCAAAATTTCAATAAAAAATTTATTCAATTTTTTTTCGTTGGGGAAATTTCTAATAATAGTAAGACAATGGTCATATATTTCAGTATTTGGAACGTCTACATTTTTCTTTGTGATTTGATTAGCTAACAACTTAAACTCAGGTTGTCTTAATGATTGCATTATTAAATTTTTATCAATTACAAAGTTTTTAATATGTGATCTTCTAATCTTCTTTAGATTTAATTTGTTGTTAAACTCAATAATACCTATATATTCTGGTAAATAGTTTAAAAGCTTTTTTGTGAATTTAGGCGCACATACTACATATATTTCATTGAAAAGTTTTTCATACTCTTTTAATTGTAAGTCTAACCTTTGTAAGCTATCAAATTCAGTCTTAATTTCATAGCAAGTTGATTTTCCATTTAATATTACACAATCTGCTTTTCTTTGGCCTACACGAAATTCTGTTAGAACCGTAGCATTTTCAAAACTATATTTTTCTAAAAATAATTTCTGAATAATCATATTCTTATATATATATTCATTTGCATAATTCTGACTTAATAATTTAAAAGATTCATTGAAAATATCTGCTATTGAAAACTCTTTATTAGTACTGAAAAAATCAATATGAATTTGATTAATAAACTCTAAGTTGCCTCGAGAAAGTTGTTGTAAATGAGCACTTGTAAATAGTTGTGCTAATTTTTTGTAGTCAGTATTCATATTTTATCCAGATAATTTATATGTCTAAGATAAAAAATCTCCCCTATGAATTTGACATAAGGGAGGTTTATCAAACCACTATATTATTAAAGCGCAGCAATTTGCTCCATGCTTGCTTTAATTTTACTTAATTGATCAGCAAATTCAGCAAGTTTAACCTTTTCACCTTCAACCACTGCTGCTGGTGCTTTAGCAACAAAACCTTCATTTGAAAGTTTATTGGCAATTTGATCATGTTGCTTTTGAACCTTATCCAAGTCCTTCTGCAAACGACCCAATTCCGCTTTAGGATCAATCAAGCCTTTCATTGGTACAAATACCGAAGCATGGCTTACAACGCTAGAGCATGAAAGAGGTGGCTCTTGCTCATTGGTCAAGAACTCAATGCTTTCAACTTTTGCGAGTGCTTTGAACAACGCTTCGATACGGATGATTTGCTCACGTTCTGCATCAGAAATATTCTTAAGCAATACAGGTAATAAACGTGCATTACCTAAGCCCATTTCACCACGAATATTACGCACCGCACCGATCAAACCTTGTAACCACTGCATATCTGCTTCAGCTTGATCATTGATCTTCGCTTGTTCAGGAACAGGGTATTGTGCAGTCATAATCGTACTTTGACCAATTTTGGCACCTTTGCCTAACATCGGCGCAAGGGTCTGCCAGATTTCTTCTGTCAAATACGGCATTAACGGATGAGCCAAACGTAAAGATGCTTCCATCACGGCAAGTAGTACACGGCGAACTTCAGCTTTACGCTCTTCAGATACATTCGCATCATTGAGAACAGGCTTAGTTAACTCAACGTACCAGTCACAGTATTCATTCCAAATAAAGTCATAGATTGCTTGTGCTGCAAGGTCTAGACGATATGTTGCAAATGCTTGATGTACCGCAGCTTCTGCTTTTTGCAAACGGCTGATGATCCACTGTTCTGGAAGTTCCCAAAGATCAGGGCGTGCTTCTTGACCAACAATTTGACCTTCAACATTCATCAGAACGAAACGAGTTGCGTTCCAAATCTTGTTACAGAAGTTACGGTAGCCCTCAACACGTTTTAAGTCGAACTTGATGTCACGACCTGTGTTTGCAAGCGCACAGAAGGTAAAACGTACTGCATCCGTACCATAAGCATTGATGCCCTCTGGGAATTCTTTACGCGTTGATTTCTCAATCTTCGCAGCATCTTTTGGATTCATTAAGCCCGTTGTACGTTTCGCAACAAGGCTTTCTAAATCAATACCGTCGATCAAATCTAATGGGTCAAGGACGTTACCCTTAGACTTCGACATTTTTTGACCTTCACCATCACGTACTAAGCCGTGAACGTAAACCGTCTTAAATGGAACTTGTGATGAACCATCTTCATTCTTCATGAAGTGCATGGTCATCATGATCATACGTGCAACCCAGAAGAAGATAATGTCAAAACCAGTCACCAACACATCTGTTGGATGGAAGGTTTTAAGGAAATCATTCGCTGCATCTTTTTGTGCGTCGCCAGTCCAACCTAAAGTTGAGAATGTCCACAGCGCAGATGAGAACCATGTGTCCAAAACGTCTTCGTCTTGTTTCAGTTCTACATCAGCAGCGATATTGTTCTTGCTACGAACTTCTTCTTCGTTGCGCCCCACGTAAATGTTGCCTTCAGCATCATACCAAGCAGGGATACGGTGACCCCACCAGAGTTGACGAGAGATACACCAGTCTTGAATATCACGCATCCAAGACATATACATGTTGGTGTATTGCTCGGGAACAAATTTGATACGACCATCTTGAACTGCTTCAATTGCAGGCTCAGCAAGTGGTGCAATTTTCACATACCATTGGTCTGTCAATAATGGTTCAACGATCACACCTGAACGGTCACCGCGTGGTGCTTTTAAATCATAAGGTTGAATTTGATCTAACCAGCCTTCAGCCTCAGCTTGTTCAACCAATTTCTTACGTGCTGCAAAACGCTCTAAACCGATATAGTCAGTAGGCGCAGGAAGTAGTTGTGAAATTTGCTCACCCGCTTTAGCGATGTATTCAAACTCAGCCAAAACTTCTGCATTTTTGTTGAAGATATTGATAATCGCTAGACCACAACGTTTACCTACTTCATAGTCATTGAAGTCATGCGCAGGCGTGATTTTTACACAGCCTGTACCGAAGTCTTTTTCAACGTATTCATCTGCAACAACTGGGACTAAACGACCTGTGATCGGTAGAACAATGTTTTTACCGATAAGGTGTGCATAGCGTTCATCTTCAGGATGTACTGCAACGGCTGTATCGCCCAATAATGTTTCAGGACGCGTCGTTGCAACCACAAGGTAGTCATTACCATCTTTGGTTTTAAGCGATTTGTCTTCAAAGAAATATTTAAAGTGCCACAACGAGCCTTTTTCTTCTTTGCTTTCAACTTCAAGATCAGAAAGGGCAGTTTGTAGTTTTGGATCCCAATTCACCAAACGCTTACCACGATAGATCAAACCATCTTCGTGAAGTTTAACAAACACTTCTTTCACAGCATTGGATAAACCTTCATCCATCGTGAAGCGTTCACGTGACCAATCGACTGATGAGCCTAAACGACGGATTTGACGTGTAATTGTTCCGCCTGATTGTTCTTTCCATTCCCAAACTTTGTCGATGAACTTTTCACGACCTAAGTCATGGCGGTTAATCCCTTGGAGACCAAGTTGACGCTCGACGACCATCTGCGTTGCAATTCCCGCATGGTCAGTTCCAGGTTGCCATAAGGTATTTTTACCCATCATACGGTTATAACGAGTCAGTGCATCCATGATGGCATTGTTAAAGCCATGACCCATGTGCAAGCTACCCGTAACGTTTGGTGGTGGAATCATGATACAGAATGATTCACCTTGACCTGATGGTTTGAAATAACCGTTTTGTTCCCAGATTTGATACCACTTCTTTTCGATCTCGGTTGGATCGTAAGTTGTTGCGATATTTTGAGCAGATTGAGCGTCAGTCATAGTACAGAAGATCAAAATAGAATAAAAAATTGCATCTATTGTAGCAAAAAAATGATGAATATTTTCATCAAAAAAAGTCGATGAAAACAGTTGGTTTTTTTCTTGAAAAAGTTAGATTTATGTATGTTACATCACACAATTAAAAATGTTTAAGCATAAAACAACGATATAAAAATATTAAAACTTAAAAAAGGACGGTTACGATGAGTTATTCAATTCTATTAAAAATTAATGAAGCAACACACGGTCAACCATTTTTGGCATTTATGCATGTTGATCGTGAATAGAATGTGGTAAATTCAGCATTTGAAAAGCCAAAAATGAAAGAAAAACAGAATCTAAGGATGAATAAGGGCTTATTGAATAAGCCCTTATTTTATGGAATCTAGAATAGGGTGATTAGAATGAACACTGCCGTTTTTTTAAATATTCATGCCGATACATACGCGCGATTTGCTCACATCCGTACGCAGCTCTTACAGGGTAGTAAAGAAAGCCAAGCAAATGCTTTGGGGGCAGTTTTATCTGAAATTGCATGTGAAGTGATAGAACAAGTTTTTATGGTGCTATTGCAAGACAATCAACATCATTCACTCACAGGTGAATCTGAAAAAGTGATTCAGCAGATTTTAGAAGCAATCCGAAAATATATGCCATGGTCAGTGTCATTCTTTGGGAATGATCGTCTAGTTCCATTGATTGAACATTTATCTAAAACAATTCGAGTTGAAGATGAGTCGGTATATATGACTTATCCGATTGAGCAACAGTTGACTCAACAGGTTAAAGCTTCGAGTCAAAAATTAGCTGAAGGGGAAAGTCGGGAAATTGCCAATTCACTGAAGTTGCTCACAGAAGTGATTGATGTAGGTGTCACTCATTTAATTCGTGAGCCGAAAAAGAGCCTAAAATTTAATTTTGTAGTCGATAAAACCTTAAATGGCGTCATTAATATGACGACACATTTAGGGTATAAGCGTTTAGAAAAATTAGGTACTCAACTTGATCAACAAGCTGCGGCAACTTATGTAGATCACTTTCTTAAATTTATGCGTCACCCTGCATAAATAAAGGAGATATATGACATGGCGAAACTTAAAAGTCTTGAAAATAAAGTCGTATGGATTACAGGTGCATCTTCGGGCTTAGGTAAAGCTTTGGCACGAGAGTGCGCTTTACAAGGTGCTCAAGTTGTACTGACTTCACGTCGTTATGATGAGTTGGAATCGGTTCGAGTGGGTTTACTTAAGCCTGAACAGCATCTTTCAATCGCTGCTGATATTACCGATGAAGCTCAAGTCCGCCATGCACATGAACGAGTTCTCGCAACCAAAGGACGTATTGATTGGCTGATTAATAATGCAGGCTTGAGTCAGCGTGCGTTGATTGAAGAAACGAGTATGCACACTGAACGTGCCATCATGGAAGTGGATTATTTCTCCCAAGTGTTCTTTACCAAAACCGTATTACCCACTTTGCGCAAACAAAAATCAGGTCGGGTGGTATTTATTTCGAGTGTGGCGGGTCTTTTAGGTACCCAATATCGAGCAAGTTATTCTGCAGCGAAAGCAGCGATTCACATGTGGGCAAATAGTTTACGTGCTGAGGTTGCGAAAGAAGGTGTGGAAGTTTCTGTTGTCTTCCCTGGTTTTGTGAAGACCAATGTTTCGTTTAATGCTTTAAATGGTGAAGGTAAACCACAAGGACATCAGGATGAAGCGATTGAAAATGGACTTGAAGCCGATGTATTTGCTGAACGAGTAGTGAGTTCATTAATGGCAGGTGATGAATATATTGTTGTTGGCGGGAAAAAAGAACAACTCGGAGTATTGGTCTCTCGCTTATCACCAAGCTTGTTATATAAAATGATTCGTAAAACACGAGTTAAATGATAGTGCAAACACCTAATAAAGCTGTTTTTAATTGGAGTGGCGGAAAAGATTCTGCCCTCGCACTTTATACCGTCTTACAGCAAAAACTATTCGAAGTGGTTGCTTTGTTGACCACAGTCAATGAGGAAACGGAATTGTCATCTATGCATGCGATTCCATTTTCATTATTGATGAAACAAGCTGAAAGTATTGGTATCCCTCTTTATCCTGTATTTTTACCCAAGAACCTACCTGTTTATGAGCAGCGCATGTTAGATGCTGCTCAGCATTTCAAGGCACAGGGGGTAGAACATTTTATTTTTGGTGATATTTATCTTAGTGACGTGCGTAAATATCGAGAAGACCGTTTACATCCTTTAGGAATTGAAGTGGTCGAGCCAATCTGGAATCTTGATTCAACTGAAGTGATGAAACACTTTTTGGATTCAGGCATTAGAACTAAAATCATCGTCACAGATGCTAGTAAATTGGATCGTTCTTTTATTGGTCAAGATATAGATGCAGCATTGATAGAACGGATGCCTGAGGATATCGATATCTGCGGAGAAAATGGCGAATACCATACTTTTGCTTATGCTGGAGCATTGTTCAAACAACCCGTTGAATTGTAAGCGTCCGCTGAACCCCATGCCTATTTTTTAATTTGAGTTGGATTTCCAGCGATGTGGTAGTAATTCTTCTATTTGGGTCGCTTTATGCGTCGGCAGCCTTTTCAGCACATCACTGAGATAGGCATACGGATCCAACCCATTCAGCTTTGCTGACTGGATTAAAGTCATGATATTTGCCGCTCGCTGTCCACTGCGCAGCGAACCTGCAAACAACCAGTTCTTACGGCCCAATGCCCAGGGACGCATTGAGTTCTCTGCCCAGTTATTGTCAATGGGTAGATTGCCATCATCCAGATAGCGGCTTAAGGCTGGCCAACGCTTCAGACTGTAATTGATGGCCTTGGCGGTTGGAGAACTCGATGGCACCGTCAGATAATGTTGGTTGAGCCATTCACACAGTTGTTGCATCACCGGTTGGCTGTGCTGTTGTCGGTATTCGCGGCGGTGTTCTGCTGTACCATCGGTCTTTTTCCTGAGTTCTGCTTCTATCGCATACAGTTTCTGAATCATCAGTAATGCCTGTTCAGCGATCTGACTTTTCCCGGTCACATGTAGCTCATGGAATTTACGACGTGCATGCGCCATGCAGCCCACCTCTATGACATCGCCTGATTTAAAGCGTGCTTTATAACCACTGTAATCATCACAGACCAGATGGCCCTGCCAGCCATTCAGGAACTCTTCTGCATGCTGACCTGAACGGCTATCCTGAAAGTCATAGATCACCGCTTGAACTGGATTGTACTGTGTAGTGGCATAGGCCCAGACATAACCTTTCTTCGGTTTTTTCTCATCATCACCCATCCGCATGATGGTGACCGGCGTTTCATCGGCATGGATCACCCGCTGTTGCAGCACCACCTGTTTTAAGGCATTGGCCAGAGGTTCCAGTTCCACACCGCAGCGACCTATCCAGTCAGATAACGTTGATCTAGAAAGCTCGATTCCCGCCCGCTGATAGATCAGACGTTGACGGTACAGCGGTAAATGATCGGCATACTTCGATACCAGCACATGGCTGAGCAGTTCAGGTGAAGCAATGCCTTTATCAATCACATAGGCAGGCATCGCTTGCTGAGTCAGGGTGTCACACTGATCACAGACCCATTTGCCACGCACATGCTGTTCCTTATAGAACTGTGCCGGTCTGAAATGTAGTTTTTCACTGATATCTTCGCCGATACGACGCAAGGTGCAGCCACAAGCACATTGGGTTGATGTTGGTTCATGCTCGATACGGATGGTGTGTAGATGATCGGGCAGCAGTCGACGTTTAGGTTTGTTGACTGTGGCTTTGTGTGTCGCTGCATCAGTTTTATCTGCATTCAGCCGTTCCAGTTCCAGATCAACAGCGGCAATATCTTCTTCGACCGCTTCATCCCACAGATGGATTTGTTTTGCGGTGAGATGTTCGTTTTTACTGCCAAATTTGTGCTGTTTAAATAGTGCGAGCTCATGCTCGTATTTTTGCGTGAGAATGGAAAGATGTTGAACTTTGGCATCCAATTGCTGGTTTGATTTTTCTAATTCTTGATTTGATTGTGCCAAAGACTGATGCTGCATTGCCAACTGCCGGGTAAATTCCAGCAGTTGTTCATGGGTCAGTTGGCTTAAATCAGGCAGCGTATTCATGACCGCAGTATGCCTGAGGTCATGACGCAGAGGAAATAGAACGTTTGGAGAATAGCAGAATGGACCAAGCTAGTTTAGAGCATCGTCACCACCTGCTGTCGTCCAATGCGCTGCCAAGGCAAACCCTGGATCAGTGCCTGTAACTGTTCTGGGCTGAGGGCTACGCTTTCACCCTGGTGAACTTTAGCCCAGTGAAATTTTCCCTGTTCCAACCGCCGGGCACACAGCCAGATGCCCAGTCCATCATGTACCAGCACTTTCATGCGATGGCCACGTTTATTACAGAACAGGTAAGCACAATGCGGTTTGATGTAGCCAAAGGCTCTCACCACCTGAGCCATGGCCGTATCCATACCTGCACGCATGTCCATGGGCTGAGTAGACAACCAGATTTCATCGATACGGATCATGTTGTAAGTGCCTTGAGTAATTCTGCTAAAGCAGATATTTCTGATACTTGCCATTTCAAGCCAATTTCTGCTTTTGAGTGGGGTAAAGTAATTTGAACCGTTAACATGCCAGTAGGGATAGGATCTAATGGTGCGGAGCAAGATAAGGTAATAAATGCAGGTTTATTCGGTAGTAGTGAGCGATCATTCCCTGGCTTAGCATCAATTAAGCGAATCCATTTGGATACAAGATTTGTATTCAATCCATGTTGCAAAGCGACCGAAGCAATTGAAACCTCCGATGCTTTACACGCCTGAACGATCTGCTGTTTAAATTCAGCACTATATGTTCTTCGTTTTATCGTAAGAGATGCGATGGATGTCTGGTTATTTGTAGTCATAAATTTAAGTTCCCACTTGTTTTTAAGTCAGGACTAAATTAAGGCTTATAGGACGAATTCATAAGGTGTGTTCAGCGGACGCTTACGTTGAATTTGAGATTGTAGAAACTCGTCAAATGTCTTATGACTTTAAATTAGAGAATGGGGAAGAAAAAACCTATCACTATTGGCAAGCGATTTTTGCAGAGTAACTGAGTTGTCCTGATGCAGCATGTGCAACAGGACATACGTCTTCAAGATGGCTGATAGATCGCTGTTCCATATGCAAACACTTCAACCATCCCACCTTGCATACCGAGTTCAGTCGTGCTGAGACGAACCCCCATGATATGGCTAGCACCGATTGCATGTGCTTCTTGCTTGAGGCGGAGCATCGCTTCACGACGTGCACGTTCAACCACACTTTCATAACTGGTCAGGCGACCGCCGAAAAAGTTTTGAATATTGGCAAGTATGTATTTAAAGTAATCATGTGAGATGACGACATTGCTACTCACCAATTGCCCCTTTGCTGATGTTTCAACAAATCGATTGGTATCAATTCGAATATGGGCAAATTTTTTTTCTTTTTCATCTAGTTCACGTAAATGTTTTTGTTCGATATGACGACCAAATCCCCATCCGACTGAAAACAGAATCAAGAAAAGAATAACCTGAAAAATTAATCCACTCATAGACATGCCTAAGCGCTAAATGGATCAGGAAGTTTTGGTGTGATCGGCTGGACGACGACAGCTGTTCCATAGACAAAGAGTTCAGATGCACCTTGAGCGATATTTGAGGTCGAGAAACGAATACCGACGATAGCGTTGGCACCTAAAGCACGTGCTTTATCGATCATACGTTGTGTCGCTTCTTGGCGAGATTCTTCAAGCAACTCTGTATAGCCTGTTAGTTCACCACCAACAATGTTTTTTAATCCTGCCATAAGATCTCGACCAACATGTTTACTGCGTACCGTACTGCCGTAAACGACATCTAGCTGACGTAAAATCTCGTGACCAGGAACTGATTCTAAACTGCTTAATAACATAGCGTTTTTCTAAGTCTTTAATATTTCAGTATTGAAGATAAGAAATATTCCGCATGCATGCAATAAAAAAGCTCACCGAAGTGAGCTTTTTTATGACAAAGTTTTTTTTTATTGAGCGCTATTTTTTTCAGCGCTAGATGGTTGGCGTGCAATCGTCTCAGTTGAAGACACTTTAAGTCCACCACCTAAGGTTTTATAAAGCTCAACCTGATTATTTAAATCAGCTTGTTGCAATAATAATAAGCCTTGTTCTGCTGAATATGCTGAACGCTGAGCATCTAACACTGTTAAGTAGCTATCAATACCAGCACGGAAACGAGCATTTGATAGTTTATAAGTGGTGTTGGTGGCATCAACTAAGCGGCGTTGAGCACTCAAACGATCACCAATATTGGCACGAGTTGCTAAAGCATCATTCACTTCACGGAATGCAGATTGGACTGACTTTTCATAATTTGAAAGGGCAATCTTCTGATCTGTTTCAGAAATTTTGACATTCGCACGACGTGTACCCCAATCAAAGATTGGCATATCGATGCTCGGACCAATTGACCAAAGTGCGTTGCCAGATTTAAACAAATCACTTAAATCTGTTGATGCATAACCTGCTGAACCCGTCAAACTAATCGTTGGGAATAGTCGTGCTTTCGCAGCACCTATATTTGCACCCGCAGCACTCAGTTGATACTCAGCCATTTTGACGTCAGGACGATTATTCAACAAGTCACTTGGTAAGCCTGCAGTCAACACATTCTTTTGCGTGATACGAGCGACTTGTTGTTTTGGTAACAGGTTTTCAGGAACTGGTTGACCGACCAATAAATTCAACAAGTTTTGAGCTTGTGCAATCTGGGTTTTGTAGTTAGCTACATCGTTACGTGCAGTTTCAACTGAAATCTGAGCTTGACGCACAGGAATTTCACTATCAATTCCGACATCGAAACGCTTTTTGTTCAAGTTAAATGACTCTTGCTGTGCTTTGAGCGTTTGCTCTGCAAGTTTGAGTTGTGCACTGGCGAATGAATAATTCAACCATGCTTGTGTCACTTGACCAATTAAGCTGATCTGAGTCGCATCACGTGAACTTTGTGTCGCAAGATAACTATCTAAAGCAGCGTCTTTTAAGCTACGAACTCGACCCCAGAAATCTAACTCGTAAGCCGTTAAACCTAAGCCAACTTGGTAAGTCGAGTAGGGGTTGTTTGGATCACGTGATGGCGTGACTTGGCGAACCGCACTACCACTTGCCCCAATCGTTGGTAATTGGTTGTTTTCTGAAATTTGGTACTGCTGTTGCGCTTTTTGAATATTCAACGCCGCTGTACGCAAGTCACGGTTATTGGCAAGTGACATATCAATCACTTGTAATAAACGAGGGTCAGCAAAGAAGTCTTTGTAGCCTTGTTCTGCGATAGAAGTTCCAGAAGCATTACTATATGACGCAAAGCTTTCAGGAATCGCTGTGTTCACAACAGGCTCTGGCCCACGCATGCTTTGGCAGGCAGCCAAAGACAGCGCGAGTGCAGAGATTGCAATGCCACGACTGGAAATAGACCAAACAGTTTGCATCACGATCAATGCTCCTGAGTATTTAAAGTTTTAGGTTTGTACTTAAAGATACTACGAATCCACACGAAGAATACAGGGATGAAGAAGATACCTAAAAGTGTTGAGGAGATCACACCACCCAATACACCATAACCGACTGAGTGCTGGCTACCCGCACCCGCACCGCTTGCAAGCGCCAATGGCAAAACACCAAAGCCGAACGACAGTGTAGTCATGATAATTGGACGTAGACGCATTTTGGATGCATGCAGGGTTGCTTCAAATAACTCTTCGCCTTTTTCTTGCAGCTCTTTTGCAAACTCTACGATCAAGATCGCATTTCTTGCAGAAAGACCAATCACGGCTACGATTGCGACTTGGAAATAAATGTTAAAGGATAAGTTTGGATCACCTTTAATCAGCATACCTAACCATGTCAAGGCAAATGCACCGACGATACCTAAAGGTACAACCAGCAATACCGAAACAGGTACAGACCAGCTTTCATAGAGTGCAGCAAGACACAGGAATACGATTAATAATGAAAGAACAAGAAGAGGTGCTGTTTGGCTACCAGAATCACGTTCTTCTAAAGATAAACCTGTCCATTCATAGTCGAAACCTTGTAAGCCCATCGATGGTAACTTACCAATGATTTCTTCCATTGCCAACATTGCATCACCAGAGCTGACACCCGGTGCAGGCGTACCCTGAATGTTGACGGATGATACACCGTTATAACGTTCAAGACGTGGTGAACCATAGGTCCATTTGCCAGTTGCAAATGCAGAGAACGGAACCATTTCGCCTTTGTTGTTACGTACATACCACTGGTTGAGGTCTTCAGGCATCATACGGGCATTGGCTTCACCCTGCACATAGACTTTTTTCACGCGTCCACGATCAATGAAGTCATTGATGTATGAACCACCCCAGGCAATGCCCATGGTGCTGTTAATATCCGCGATACTGACACCCATTGCACCTGCTTGCGCTTGATCAATGGTGATCTGGTACTGTGGTGTATCCTCTTGACCATTTGGACGTACACCCGCAAGACGTTTGTCTTGTGATGCCATACCTAAAATCGCATTACGAGCAGCAATGAGTTTTTCATGCCCTTGACCGCTGGCATCTTTTAACTGGATATCGAAACCAGAAGCGACACCCAATTCAGGCATTGCGGGTAACTGCAATGGCATGATGTAAGACGCATCCTTGACAATCATGTTCAATGCCATACCACGTTGAATGATGGCACCGATTTGTGATTCTGGTGTCGTACGCTCACTCCAGTCTTTTAATTTAATAAAGGCAAGACCCGCGTTTTGACCCACCCCTGTGAATGAGAAGCCAGACACAGTAAAGATCGACTCTACATGCTCTTTTTCCTTATTCAAGAAATAGCCTGTCATGGTATCGATGACTTTGTCGGTTCGTTCCAAGCTCGCGCTCGGTGGTAACTGAACCAGTGTCATCACCACACCTTGGTCTTCTTCTGGTAAGAATGAAGATGGCAAAACTTTATAAATGCCAACCAAAGCGGCAATCACAACAATATAAAGTACCCCAGAGAATAACTTATGATGGGTCATACGGTTGACACCACCTTGATATTTCTCTGAAAGTTTTTCGAACCCACTATTAAAACCACGGAAGAAACGCGCAAAGATACTGTTGCTTTGTTCTTTGTTTGGATCGTGTTGTTTTAATAACGTTGCACAAAGGGCAGGGGTAAACGTTAACGCAACGATCAAAGATAAAATCATTGCCGTTACTAAAGTGATAGAGAATTGACGGTAAATTACACCAGTTGTCCCCCCGAAGAAGGCCATTGGTACGAATACCGCCGTTAATACACTAGTGATACCAATCAAAGCACCAGAAATTTGACCCATCGACTTTTCAGTAGCAGGTACAGGTTCAAGGTGTTCTTCTTGCATAACACGTTCGACGTTCTCGACGACTACAATCGCATCATCGACCAACAGACCAATCGCAAGCACCATTGCAAACATGGTGAGGGTGTTGATTGAGAAGCCAAACATATTGATTACGGCAAAAGTACCCAGTACCACCACAGGCACGGCCATAGTTGGAATAATGGTGGCACGCCAATTCTGTAAGAACAGGAACATCACAATAAAGACCAAAATGATCGCTTCAATTAAGGTTTTAACAACGCTCTTAATCGAAAGTTCAATAAATGGCGTGGTATCAAAGGCCAATTCATCCTTTAAACCCTCAGGGTAGTTAGGACGTAATTGCTTGAGACGTTCTTCCACAGCAGCAGCAGTATCTAGCGCATTTGCACCCGTCGCAAGTTTAATCGCGACACCGCCTGCAGGCTTACCGTTGAACTTTGAGTCAAATTGATAGTTATCTGAACCGAGTTCGACACGTGCAACATCACCCAAACGAACTTGTGCACCACCTGAGGTATTTTTCAGGAAGATGTTTTTAAACTGTTCAGGGGTTTGCAACATGGTTTGTGCATTTACCGTTGCGTTAAGAACTTGGCCTGCAGTTGATGGCGCACCACCGAGCTGACCCACCGCAACTTGCGAGTTTTGTGCACGAATAGCAGTTGCAACATCATTTGGCGTCAAGTTAAAGCTAGTCAGCTTTGCTGGATCTAACCAGATACGCATTGCATATGAACCACCAAATACTTGGAGTTCACCTACACCTGCCACACGACTCAGTGGCTCAGAAATATTTGAGTTCACATAATCTTTAATGTCAGAAGCAGAAAGGCTGTTATCTGGCGAATAAAATGCAATAACTTGCAAGAAGCTTGCACCAGACTTGGTCACTCTTACACCTTGACGTTGTACGTCAGCAGGTAACAGTGCTGTTGCTGATTGCAGTTTGTTTTGAACTTGTACTTGGGCGATATCTGGATCGACACCTTGTTCGAAGTTTAAGTTGATCGATGCTTGACCATTACCCGCACTGTTTGAAGAGATATAACGCAAACCATCCAAACCATTCATTTGCTGTTCAATGATTTGAGTAACCGTATTCTCAACAGTCTGAGCTGAAGCACCTGGATATGTTGCAGAAATTGTCACCGTAGGCGGTGCAATCGTTGGGTATTGCGCAACTGGCATTTTGGTGAGGGTGAGAATACCCGCCAGCATAATCACCAACGCAATCACCCATGCAAAAATTGGGCGATGGATAAAAAATTGAGCCATGCAATCTACCCCTTAAGCTTGTGAAGTAGCTTTTTGTTCAGTCGCTTGAGCTTCTGATGCTGGTGCTTGTTTTGCATCACCCGATTTTGCTGGTGCGGCAGGTGCGGCTTGCGGAGCAGCGCCTTGCGGTTGATATGGCTTAGCAACCACTTGCTGATCAGGTTTTACTTTAGCAACACCTTCTACGATCACTTTATCGCCAGTTTGCAGACCTTCAGTCACAATCCAGTTGCTGCCTTGCGTACCGACAGTGGTCACAGGACGCTGTTCAACGATACCTTTAGCATTCACAATCATCGCCATTGCCTGACCTGTTGGGGTGCGGCTAATCGCAGCTTGTGGAATCAATATTGCGTTAGGAATCACACCTTGCACAATTTGCGCAGTGGCAAACATACCAGGTAATAACAAGTGATTTGGATTTGGGAAAACGGCACGTAAAGTGACTGATCCTGTTTCAGGGTTAACACTCGCACCAGAGAATGCGAGTTGTCCTTCGATAGGATAATCTGAACCATCTTCAAGTGTGAGTTTGACGCGCGTATTATTACTACTATCTAAACTACCTTTACTCAACTGCTGACGTAAACGGAGCATTTCAGCACTTGATTGATTGATATCTACATAGATTGGATCAAGTTGTTGGATTGTCACCAACGGATCTGCTTGGTTTGCAGTAACTAAAGCACCAGAAGTTACCGAAGAACGACTAGATTGCCCTGAGATTGGTGCGCGAACAGTTGAATAACCTAAAGTAATTTCAGCATTTTTCAATGCTGCCTGAGCTGCAGCTACATCAGCTTCAGCCAATTTTACTTGAGCATTAATATCATCATATTCTTGTTTAGAAACGGCGTTAGTACCAACCAATTGGCGATAACGATTTTCTTTCACACGCAATGCATTTAAATTAGCTTGCTGACGCAATAAAGCTGCACGAGCATTGTCAGCAGTTGCACGGTTGGTATTAGCATCTATTTGATAAAGCGCTTGACCTGCTTCGACATAACTGCCTTCAGCAAATAAACGCTTTAAAATAACGCCTCCCGTTTGTGGACGAACTTCTGATATTTGATACGCAGAAGTGCGCCCAGAAAGTTCAACATTTTGTTCAACACTTTGTGGTTGAGCAACGATAACACCAACTTCTGGAGGCGGCATTTTTTGAGCAGCAGCAGCTTGCTGTTCATCTTTAGGATCTTTGCTACAACCAACAAGCGCAATGCTTGTTGCTAATGCGCAAGCAGTGAGGGCAGGTGCCCAAAGCTTAGCCGACATCATTGTTCCACCTCAATTTAGATTTTTTATCTAAAAACAAATTGTTGCTGAAATTGCTTTGATACAGCCAAAACCAAAGCAACGAAGTCAAAATCAACCCAATACCCCAACCAGCCAATACATCAGTTGGGTAATGAACCCCTGCATAAACTCTAGATATCCCCATGATTATTAACCATAAAACAGATACTAAAACGATACTGGAACGATATTTGTGCTGTTGTGATAGCAACAGAACTAAACTCGATAGGGTTGCAGCATACAGGCTATGGGCACTTGGGAAGGATGCTCCATAACTTTGAACTAAATGATAAAACGCCAATGGTCTTGGTCGATCAATGCCCCATTTCAGAAGCCAACCAATCACAATGCTACCGATCACGCTCAGGGCGACAAATATGACCTTTTTATAGTTTTTCTTTCGAATTTGATGGATACAAAAAAACGACGTTAAAACCAGTAAAAAGGGCATGCCTCCTAGGCGAGAAAACAGAACGGCTACGTGGTTAAGCGCAAACGAACGGTGTTCAAATAGCATTTGAACACCTCTAAGGTCTAAATTTGATATGCTTGGAGAAAACAGCCCAATCACACCGATTATCAAAAAAATGCAACCAATACAAAGCAGTAGGTACGGCATGCGAACCTCATTATTTGCTTAACCATTGTTCAGGGTTATATAATGTTTGAAAGTGTACTTTCGAGTACACTTTTGGTCAAGTCTTGAAATTTTATGATAATTTCATTTTCAGATTTTTTTAAGGTTCAGTAAAAAAACATAACAAAAATTGATTAATGTCTCACTTTTTGTTCACTTGATGCATCATCATCTACTTCGATTGGTTGTTTTGGTGGCCAAAAGAAATCACTTGGTCGTGTTAAGAAGTGGGTGAGTACCAATTTTGCCAATGGTTTCCATTGTGCGAAACGTACTCGACGAGCGCGCAAAGCAACAATAATAGTCAGAGTAAAGCTAACAAATAGGTTGGTTAAACCAATAAGCATGACACCAAGAAACGATACAAGGATTAGACCAATATCAGGTGATCCACTAATAGTCATTAAGCCTTGTATAAAATTTGCAGATGCAAAGGCAATGTGACGAATATCTAGTGGTAAGCCTAGAATAAAACCAATGGTTCCCATACTTCCAAGCATGATACCGAACAAGAAGTTACCAGCTAAAGCACCTAAGTTGGTTTCGATATAATTAGCAAACTTATCCAGTCTTTCTTGTCCCATTAAACGTTTCAAACGAAGATGCTGTTTTAAACGAGGACCTACCTTTCGATATACGGCTAGGTTATCGAAATATCCTGCAAGTAAACCTGATAAAAATAAGCACACACCAGCAATTGCTGCATGTGGAACGGCCAAAGAAGTGAATGGATTTAAGGAGTGCAGTGTTTTACTTGCTTTAACAGGTGAAAGCAAAGGTTCATGTAAGTTGTATTGCCATAAGAAAGTAATAAGTGCAGCTACTGGAATCGCAATCGAAATATTGCCGAGGATAGCCACAAATTGAGTACGAATAATATTAATAATTAAAGCTGCGAGTTCAGCAATTTGTGCTGTTTTACTACCTTTTTGATGTTGCACTGTTGCTGCGAGAGCAGCAGCTGTCATTGCTGGTTGTTTAGTTGCAACTGTGAAATGCAGCACATGAATCAGCATAAAACCCAACGCATAGTTCATGCTATATAGAAATGCATGTCCAAATGGGGCCAAGACCAAACGCGCTGTCAGTATTTTTAAGGTTGCCATGGTCGCAATAATTGCACCTGCACCCGCAGCAGCCTTATACATTCCCCAAAAGCCAGCTTTGTCAGTACTTACATAATGTTCGCCTGTCTTACTTGCATTCTCAGTAACCTGTAACGCAATTAACTCACTGGTAGAACTCAGTAAGTGACGCACACTTTTTTCATCATAATTCGCTTGAGTTAGATCTGTGATTAACTCACCCAATGATCGGTATCGAATTTCATTTTTGCTGACCAATAAACTAAGCAATAATTCAATTCGATCAAGCGCTTGTTCCAAAAGCGAGAGTAAATAAGTCAAACTGATACTTACACCAATACGCTTGGTTGCTCTGCGGATTTTGAGTACAACTTCGCGACATTGATCCAGCATAACAAATGCTTGTGATGCATCAGGAGGCGGGAGAACTACAATGCTATCTTGATCTTCGATCTGCTTTTTATACTTCTCAATAAATTCGACAATTTCTCGGTTTTGAACCAGAAAAGGAGATTCGTATTCAATAATGTCAGGTAAGGCATTAATAAACTCAGGATATAAGCCAATGCCACTGATTCGATATGAAAGAACAGTAATCGCTTTTATTAATTCATTTTTAGAATAGAGTTTTTCTTTACTATTGCTATGACTTTCACTGATTAGGCTAAATAAACGAATCCAATCTTGCGTATCAATTAAAGCTAACCAATCGCTATCAGTTTCTTGGTGAAAAACTTTACCCACTAATGTTCTGAGTTGCTGACCATCTTCAATTAAAGGAAGAAAATGAGCGCCTAATCGTTGGCTTAACTGGTTCCAAAAGCCATCCAAAGAGAGAATCCCACTGTCGGCATACAAGCTAATTTGTTTATATTGGCTAATCAGACGCAATAAAAAGTTTTGAAGCAAAATGGAGGATGCAGGAGTGAGTAATAAAATCCTAACCAATGCATCAATACGTGATTTTACTTCATTGGCATCGTTAGGATCAGCTGGTCGTATACGATTGACCAGTTCAATAATTAGGTTTTCGTCAAGAGCAGCTTGAGGTAGTTCAAGCTGTTCCTGCATTTTTAAAAATAAATCAGATAAATTTAAATGCATAGGCAATTAGAACATCATTGGAGTCGGTGTAAGGCCATTAAGGTCAAATTGATCAGTGCTTGTCGATATTCATTATCAGGTAAGGCTTTTAAAGCCTCTAATGCGCCATCCGTTTCTTGTTGGGCACGCTTTTGGCAATATTCGATTGCGCCCGAGTTATGCACGATTTGAATAACTTTATCTAGATGCTCGATACCACCAGTGGCGATACTACGACGAATAATCTCATGTTCTTCACCCGTCGAATGAGCAAATGCTGAAATTAACGGTAAAGTAGGTTTACCTTCCATCAAATCATCACCAATATTTTTACCTAATGTTTCAGCATCAGATGTGTAATCCAAAATATCATCAATAATTTGAAAGGCATTTCCAAAATGACCAGCGAAGCGACGAAGAGGTTCACGGTACTCTTCTGTACCTGCCAAAATAGCTGCACCTTCAGTAGCAAGTTCAAACAAACGAGATGTTTTACCATGAATAATGCGCAAATATGTTTCTTCGGTTGTTTCAGGTTGATGCTGAGATTGAAGTTGTAAAACCTCACCTTCAGCAATTTCACATGTGCCCGTAGAGAAATCTTTTAATAGTGTGATGTTATTTAAATCAACCAATAGATCAAATGAACGTGCTATTAAGAAATCACCCACCAAAACAGCAGTTTGATTGTTCCACGTTGCATTTGCTGTTGGGCGACCACGGCGGAGGTTTGATTCATCGACTACATCATCATGCACTAAAGTTGCGGTATGAAGCATTTCAATGATGGCAGCTAAATGTTGTGCTTGCTGCATATTTGCTAATCCACAAGCTTTTGCAGCCAGTAAGCACATGATTGGACGCATACGCTTCCCGCCAGCTTCTACGACGTGTTTGCTTACAGACATGACTAAGCCAACTTTAGAGCTAATTCCTTCATTGATCAGGTAATCCATCGCAGCAAAATCTGTCGCAACAGGGGAAAGAACGTCTTGCTTAAAATCGATAACCATATGAAGAAAAACCTCGTATAGGTGGGTAGTGCGCTAAGTGTATCAATTAATCTGTTGCTAAACAGTTATACAGGCTGTGTAATCCGTCATTTAAAACATTATGATGAGTTTTTTGGTCTTAATTTAGACAGAAAAAAGAGCTTGCCCACCAAACATCATTACTTTACTTATGACTTTGTAAAAACACAGTTTGTTATTGTCGCAATTTGTTTTTAAAAATGTATTGCAAATCACAGAAAGAATCAATCAAAACTGTAGAACTTCAATCTAATTGATTTTATTAGAAAATCTAAAAATTGATTGAATCTATTTGCATTTGTATAAAATGACTTGTTGTTTGATCAAATTTCACTTAAAATTTGTCCCCCTATATAACCCCAGTGGCGTTCGTTTTAAGATCGATATATCCCTTTATCGACACGACGACACGGGCATGTTGGAGTACATATGTACGCAGTAATCCAAAGCGGTGGTAAACAGCACCGTGTTGTTGAGGGTGAAACCCTTAAAGTAGAATTATTGAAAGCTGAAACTGGCGCAACTATCACGTTTGATGACGTGTTAATGGTTGTAAACGGTGACAACATTCAAATCGGTGCTCCAGTTGTAGCTGGCGCAAAAGTAACTGCAGAAGTAGTTGGCCATGGTCGTCACGACAAAATCCGCATCATCAAAATGCGTCGTCGTAAACACTACCGTAAGCAACAAGGTCACCGTCAATGGTTTACCGAGTTGAAAATTACTGGTATCGCAGGCTAACACGAGGAGTAAATAGACATGGCAACTAAAAAAGCCGGTGGATCGACGAAGAACGGTCGTGATTCGAATCCTAAGATGTTAGGTGTTAAAGTTTACGGTGGTCAAACTGTAACTGCTGGTAACATCATCGTTCGTCAACGTGGTACAGAGTTCCACGCTGGTGCAAATGTTGGTATGGGTCGTGACCATACTTTATTTGCTACTGCTGACGGCGTAGTAAAATTTGAAGTGAAAGGTCAATTTGGCCGTCGCTATGTAACTGTTGAAGCGTAAGTTTTAATAGTTCAGAAAAACCCGCTTTTAGCGGGTTTTTTTATCGGTATACATTTTATAAGGTGTCTAATTAGAATAGTGTCCGAATTTTCCTGTCTTAATATCATCATAAGCCTGTAAAATTTCATCATAACTATTCATGACGAAAGGCCCTTGTCCATTAATTGGCTCGTTTAAGGGTTGTGCTGATAAAAATAATAAATCACAGTTTTCTAGAGCGTTGATTTGAACGCCAGTTCCTAAGCTCGACATGATAGCCATCGCTTGTTCTTCGAGAGATTCTTCATCAGAAGAAAACTGTACTTTACCTTTACGCAAATAGATCAAGGTTGTCGTACCCTCGGCAGCAGGTAATGTAATTTGTTGGTCTTTCACAAGATGTATGTCAAAGACATTCATCGCAGTAAATGTTTTTGCGATTCCAGTTGTTTGATTTATCTCACCAGCAACTACGCGAATATAGCTAGCTTGATCATCGAGAATAATTTTAGGGATATCTTCATTTAATAAACTTTGATAGCGAGGAGCAGACATTTTGTCTTTGGCTGGTAAATTTACCCAGAGTTGTACCATTTCAAATGGACCACCACTTTCACGAAACTCGGAACTAAACTGTTCAATGTGCTGTATTCCTGAGGCAGCAGTCATCCACTGAACATCACCTCGTTTGATCAAGCCACCGCCACCTGTGGAGTCCTTATGTTGTAATTCACCTGCAAATACAAAGGTCACGGTTTCAAAACCGCGATGTGGATGTTCATTTACGCCTTTCTTTTTGCTTTTAGGTTCGAGTTTTCCTGGTCCTAAATGATCAAGCAGTAGAAAGGGTGATGTTGTATTACCAAGTTCATGGTAAGAGAATACTGAAAGTGCAGGGTAAAAGTCACCAATAGCGAATCGAGTGTCATTTCGATGGATGAATGCAAGACTTTTCATAGTTTATGCTTATTTTATAAATTCTAGTAAGACTATCAAAAAGTTGATTCAGGTCTAGTCTATTCTTTATTAATAATTCCTATATCAAAAAATTTAGCTAGATGATTGATTTTAAAATCTTGTCAAATTGTGGATTTGCATCCTTACAATTTCTACATAAAGACCGCATCTTCATACATAATGCTGAACTTTGCGACACGAAATACACAAAACCTGTGCTTTTCTTCATTTTTTTAATGATCAAAAACAGTAAGATGTCGTCATAACAGTAGAAATCTGATAGAAGGTTCATTTTATGAATTTCGTAAAAAAAATGGCATATGCTGCAACAATTGGTGCAATGACACTGGCTCCAGTTGTGAGTACACAGTTATCTGCTGCACCAACAGCAGCATCTGCTCAGCAAGCAACCTCAAGTTTGGTGAAGCAGTTATCTGGCTTGCAACGTTTAACAGCAGATTTTGAACAAACTACAAAAGTTACGAACAGTAAGCCGAGCAAAAATAAAAGCTTAACTGCACAACATATGAATCAAACTTTCAAAGGTACAATGAAAGTAGAACGTCCTGGAAAGTTTTATTGGGAAACGACTAGCCCAGCGAAGCAGACCATTGTGACCACAGGTAAGCTTGTTTGGATTTATGATCCAGATTTACAACAAGCTGTTCGTCAGAGTTTAGATGATCAAATTGCCAATACACCAGCATTATTGTTATCGGGCAATACTAATCAGATCATGCAGTCTTATCGTGTGACGCAGCCTGACCGCACTAAACTTTATTACACTTTATATCCAAAACAAGAAGACAGTGCTTTCCAAAGCATGACCATTAGTTTTGGCGCAAATAAAGCACCAAACCTGATGATTTTACAGGATTCTTTAGGTCAAACGACTTATGTTCGATTCAGTAACATTAAAGTCAATCCAAAGATCCCTGCATCAGTCTTTAATTTTGCACCGCCTAAAGGTACAGATATTATTGATCAGTAATCAGTTAAAAAAAGCCGCATATTTGCGGCTTTTTCTTGTCTGAAGGATACATTTTTAAATTTTATATCCTTACAAGGCTTTGTATAGTGAAGAAAAACATCAGAGACTTGCATGACGATGAATACTTCACAATTATCAAAACTTATTCCAATTCTTATAGTTGTTGCTTTAGTCGGATGCCAACCTAAACAAGAATCATCCAAAGAAACTGCAAAATTAGACATACCATTAATTCAAGCAAAAGTAATTCCAGTTAAGCTTCCCAAGCAAAAAGTTTGTTTGGAGGATGGTTGTACCAATTATGATTTGCAAACCGTCGAAACCAATCAAAAATGGATCGATGAATATTTTGTCAATCGTATGAAAAAAGCTGAGCCGAATGCTTTTGCTAATCTTCCTGATCAGAAAGTTAAAGTTCCTGCTGATGAACCTTCATTGAGTGAGAGTAGTACATACGTTCGTTTTATAGGACAAAATTATAATTTAGCGACATTTGCGATTCAGTCGTATTCATATTCTGCGGGCGCAGCACATGGTATGTCACATCAAGAGTTTGTGAATTTTGATCTTTCTAATAAAAAACATATCACTGTCAGTGAATTGATTAAACCTGAGATGAATACCAAACTGCGTGATGAACTATATGCGTCTAATCAGAACTGGTTAGAAGATCATAATATTAAAAAACAAGATTTACAGCTCAGTGACAATTATTACTACGGAGTGAATGGTATTGTTTTTGTCTATCCTTTATATGAGCTTGCATCTTATGCTGAAGGAATGAGTGAGTTAACGTTGCCCTATTATGCAGCGAAACAGTTTATTAAAGCTGAATATTTACCAAGTTTACCAAAAGAACCAAATTAATTGATTTTCAGCATCTCAACATGTGTAGGTGCTGAGTCTTTGTTGTCTATCGCTGTATTTTTTTGGGTTAAAGCCTTACACTATAGCCAGTTTTTTCTCTATTCATGATTGATTATGATTGACCCAAAATTACTCAGAAATAATATTGAAGCAGTAAACGCTGCTTTAGCAAAACGTGGTGTTCAGCTTAATGCGCAAGAATGGGCTGATTTAGAAGTTCGCCGTAAAGAATTGCAGTCAAAAGCTGAGAATTTACAAGCTGAACGCAATGCGGGTGCTAAACAAGTTGGTCAAATCAAAAAGTCTGGTGGAGATGCTTCCGAAATCATGGCACGTATGTCTGCCATTGGTGACGAAATCAAAGCTGCTGAAGTTGCTTTGGCAGAACTTCAAACTGAGTTAGAACAAAAATCACTGGCGATTCCAAACCTGCCTGATGAATCTGTACCTGAAGGTAAAGATGAAAGTGACAATTTAGAAATCTTGAAATGGGGTACACCACGCCAGTTTGATTTTGAAATTAAAGATCACACTGATCTCGGTGAATGGATGGGTGGTCTTGAATTTGAGACTGCAACAAAACTAACAGGTTCTCGCTTCAGCGTGTTGAAAGGTCCATTGGCTCGTTTGCAACGTGCCCTGACTCAATTCATGCTAGATACACATACGCTTAAAAATGGTTATACCGAAGCTTATGTACCTTACTTAGTAAATGCAGATTCTTTACGTGGTACAGGACAATTACCTAAGTTTGAAGAGGATTTATTCAAGCTTCAAGGTGAAAAGGAATACTACCTGATTCCTACTGCCGAAGTGCCGATTACTAACTTTGTGCGCGATGAAATCATCGATGCAGATCGTTTACCGTTAAAATATGCTGCACATACACCATGTTTCCGTAGTGAGGCTGGTTCTTATGGTCGTGATACCCGTGGTTTAATTCGTCAGCATCAATTCGATAAGGTCGAAATGGTGCAAATCGTTAAGCCTGAGCACTCTATGCAGGCACTTGAAGAATTAACTGCACATGCAGAGGGCATTTTACAGGCACTTGGTTTGCCATACCGTAAGATTTTGCTCTGCGGTGGTGATATGGGCTTTGGCGCAACTAAGACTTATGACCTCGAAGTGTGGGTACCAAGCCAAAATACCTATCGTGAAATCTCTAGTTGTTCAAACATGGGTGATTTCCAAGCGCGTCGTATGAAAGCACGTTATCGTGTAGATCAGAAGAAGATCGAATTGGTGCATACATTGAATGGCTCAGGTCTTGCGGTGGGTCGTACCTTGCTTGCGGTAATGGAAAATTATCAACGTGCAGATGGTTCAATCGAGATTCCAGAAGTTTTACGTCCATATATGGGCGGCGTAAGCTTCATTGATTAAAACATGCATCGATTTTGTGCATAGTTTTTGCTTTAGTCCAATCAGATAGAAAATATAGAAGAGGCTAGATGTGGAAATATTTCCAATCTCTTTAAAGTTGCAACAGCAACGTTGTCTGATTGTAGGCGGTGGGCGTATTGCCTATCGTAAAGCAAGTTTATTGGTCAAAGCAGGTGCAATCATTGATGTGGTTGCACCTGAGATTGAACCTGATTTAATGATTTTAGTTGAGAAATCAACGGGTCAGTATATCCAAGAAAGCTTCTCAGAATCTGTACTTGATACTCGTTATCGCTTAGTGATTGCTGCGACAGACCAAGCAGATGTAAATAAAGCCGTATTTGATCATTGTGAGCAGCGCAATATTTTAGTCAATAGTGTCGATGACATACCTAATTGCCGTTTCATGGTACCTGCAATCATTGATCGTTCACCTTTAGTGATTTCTGTTGCGTCTAATGGGGCATCGCCAGTATTGTCTCGACAATTGCGTACACAGATTGAAACTATTGTGCCGTACGGGATGGGTAAACTCGCTGAGTTTTCTGGACAATGGCGTAAGCAAGTTAAAGAAAAAATTTCTAACCCAGATGAGCGACGTATCTTTTGGGAAAATTTATATGCAAGTCCTCTAAAAGAACAAGTTTTCAATGACAATCTTGAGCTTGCAAATCAACTGATCCAGCAAGCTCTAACTGAATGGTCTGCACCTAAAGGTGAAGTGTATCTCGTTGGTGCGGGACCAGGTGACCCAGAGTTATTGACACTCAAAGCGTTGCGTTTGATGCAACAAGCTGATGTTGTGATCTATGATCGTTTGGTTTCAGGTCCGATTTTAGATTTGTGTCGTCGTGATGCCGAAAAAATTTATGTGGGTAAAGCACGTTCAAATCATTCTGTTCCGCAAGAAGGCATTAATGCTTTGTTGGTTGAATATGCACAACAAGGTAAGCGTGTTTGCCGTCTAAAGGGTGGTGATCCATTTATTTTTGGGCGTGGTGGTGAAGAGATTCAAGAATTGGTGGAAGCCAATGTGACATTCCAAGTGGTTCCAGGAATTACCGCGGCTTCAGGTTGCTCCGCTTATGCAGGGATTCCGTTAACACATCGTGATTATGCGCAAAGTGTGCGGTTTCTAACAGGACATTTAAAAGAAGGTTCACCAGAGTTGCCTTGGAGTGAATTGGTCTATGAAAACCAAACTTTAGTTCTGTACATGGGCTTGGTCGGATTAGAACGCATTTGTGAACAACTGATTGCACATGGTCAACGTCCAACGATGCCTGTTGCATTGATTTCTAAAGGTACAACGCCTGAACAAAAAGTTGTTGTTGGAACTTTGGCTGATATTGCAACAAAGGTATCTGAACATCATATCGTAGCACCGACTTTAACGATTATTGGTGAAGTTGTGAGCCTACGGGAACAGTTAAAATGGCAATAAATCTCTCCTAATCCCACTTTAAAAAGAGAGTGAGTTCCTCTCTTTTTCAAAGGGTGACTAGGAGGGATTATGAAAAGTAGAGAAAATTTGTGATTCATGTGGTCCTATACGAACCTGAGATTCCAGCAAATACAGGTAATATCATTCGTTTATGCGCTAATACAGGTGCTCAGCTACATTTAGTCAAACCTTTAGGTTTTGAGCTAGATGATAAAAAATTGAAGCGCGCAGGTTTGGACTATCATGAATGGGCAAGAATGTTGATATGGGACAATATTGAGTTGTGTCTTGCTGATCTCAAATCTAAAGGTGTTGAGCATGTCTTTCCACTGACGACCAAGGGCAGTGCGACACCACATACAGTTGATCTTAATCGTCCAGTTGCTTTATTGATGGGACCTGAAACTAGAGGTTTACCTGAGCATGTCCGAATGATGTTCCCACAAGAGCAGTGGATAAGATTACCAATGGCTGAAAACTCAAGAAGTTTAAATCTATCTAATGCAACTGCTGTTATTGTCTATGAAGCTTGGCGTCAACAAGGATTTAAAGCTTTAGTTTAATTTATTGCTCAAGTGCTAAAACGACTTAAAGTGATCTACTTTAAGTCGTTTTCTTGTTTAGGGCTTGAATCAAATTTTTGTTGAGCCGATATCACTTTTTCAATATTAGTTTCAGCCCAATCTTTTAACTGAAATGCCATTTTGGCAACTTCATGTCCTAACGATGTTAATGAATAATCAACACGTATTGGAGAGGTATTTTGGACTTGTCTTTGGATAAAACCATCTCGCTCTAGCATTTTTAGTTTTTGAGACAGTACTTTAGGTGAAATACCTTGAATATTTTTCTTTAAAAGATTGAAGTGCTGAGTTTCGTCTGCGAGGACATTGATAATCAGTAAAACCCATTTATCTGCAATTTTTTCAAAAAATAATCGAGCAGGGCAATGTTGTTGATAAATATTATATTTTAATGCCTGATTCATGTTTTTAACCCTCAATTTATTCATTTAGCACACCTAGTTACCGATTGGTAACTAATTGACACCTAGTTTCTAAAATATATTATTAAATTGAACTTTTTAAAAATTTTGGATCATCTCATGACAAAAATTGCAGTTGTATATTTCTCTGGTTATGGTCACACCAAAGTAATTGCACAAACTTTTGCACAACCGATTGATGCTACATTAATTGAAATTGATCAGAATGGTGAAATTACAGAACAAGATTGGCAAACGTTAAATGATGCCCAAGCGATTGTATTTGGCGCGCCAACATACATGGGAACAGCACCTTGGCAATTTAAGAAATTTGCTGATGCTTCCTCAAAGGTATGGTTCACACGTGGTTGGCAAGATAAAGTTTTTGCAGGATTTACAAACAGTGCGAGTTTAAATGGTGATAAACAAGTGACGTTGATTCAATTACAAACCTTAGCTTCTCAGCATGGTGGTATTTGGGTGAGTTTAGGTTTACTTCCAGCCAATACCAAAGCCGCAAAACGCGAAGATGTGAATAATTTAGGCGGTTCTGTTGGTTTACTGGTTCAATCACCTTCTGATGCGAGTGTAGATGAGATTGCAATAGGGGACTTAGAAACAGCGAAGCTGTATGCGGAACGTGTTAAATCAATTGTTGAAAAACTGCATAGCTAAGTTTTTGAGTTAATAAAAAGGCGCATTTAGCGCCTTTTTAGATTTAGATGATTTTATTCGTGTTCATTGTGTTGAGGGGCATTATATTTAAAGCCTTTGGTTTTATAGCCTAAATATAAAACACCAAACATAGCCCACCATAAGCCATATTTTAGTGAGGTATCTTCAATTTCTAGCCACAATGCAAAGATACTGATGAATCCCATTAAAGGAATCACAACGAAGTTTAAAATATCTTTAAGATTTTTAGTTCGCCCATCACGTAATGCATAACGAGAAATAACCGATAAATTGACAAACGTGAATGCAGTTAAAGCACCAAAGCTGATCAATGAAATAACGGTATCAAGGTTCATAAATCCAGCACATAGCGCGACTGCACCTACGATCATGATGTTGTATGACGGTGTAAAGTTCTTTGGACTAATATGACCAAAGATTTTTTTATTAATCACGCCATCACGACCCATCACATACATCAACCGCGATACCCCTGCATGTGCAGAAATACCAGATGCCATTACTGTCACGATTGCAAAAGCAAGAACATAAGATTGGAACAATGAGCCACCAACTAGGAGTAAAATGTCAGGCTGTGTTGCTGCGACATCTTGGAAGTAAGTTTTAGGATCATTTGGAAAGTAAATTTGCATGAAATATGTGCTGATGATAAACACGATCCCTGCAAATAGAGCAGTCAAGAAAATAGCTTTTGGAAGCGTTTTTTCGGTATCTTTGGTTTCTTCTGCAAGTGAACTTAAAGAGTCAAACCCTGTAAACGAGAAACAAAGTAAGGTTGCACCAGTAATTAATGCGCCAACTGAGGTTAACTCGTTCCAAAATGGTTCAAGACTCCAAAGCTGATAGCGAGTTTCTGCTGTTATTGGTCCTTCTGCGTTAAGTCCCATCTGTAATTTGCTATAAACTAAATAGGTAAATACAGCAATTACAATCAGCTGGACTAAAACAATCATGCTGTTGAAATTAGCAACAAACTTGGCGCCACGTAAGTTTACGCCAGTCATGAACGCAGTCAAAACAATAACCCAAACCCAATGATTTACACTTGGAAATAATGCTTCAAGATAAATCACTGCAAGGATGATATTGACCATTGGTGAGAGTAAATAATCTAACCAAGATGACCAACCTACCATAAAACCAACATTGGGATGAATGGATTTTTGCGCGTAGGTATATGCCGAACCAGACGATGGATAGCGGCGAATCATGTGGCCATAGCTCAAAGATGTGAACAAAATTGCAATTAAGGCCACTATGTATGAGGTAGGAACATGATGATGACTTTCTTCTGATACTAGACCAAAAGTGTCAAACAAAGTCATAGGTTGAATATAAGCTAAACCAATAATGATAATGTGCCAGAGACCTAGCGTTTTTTGCAGTTTAGCTGCCGATTGAGTCCCAGAGATATTTGTCAACGGCGTTATCCTCATAATCGTTGATCAAGGATCAGCTATGGTTTAAGGATCATTTGAGACGAAATGATCCCCCCTACAGAAAAAAGAAGTCCGCCAATCTATCCTAAATTGGTATTCATTGTCAGTACTTTTATGCTTTTTTTAGCAATTTTTTTGCCAATTGTGGAGAAAAAAAGATGAATAAAAGTTCACCTAAATTTTAAAAGCCCCGATCACTTTATATGATCAGGGCTATTTCTGCATGATTTATGATTTAAATCAATTGATTACCAAGCTTTCTGCAAGATGGCTCGTAGATCTTTTAAGCTTGCTTCTTTTGGATTGAAAATGATTGAACCATCATTCAACGCTTTTTCTGCAACATCATCAAGTTGAGCTTCAGTGACTTTACCAGTTTCACGCAAATTGCGAGGTAACTTAGTTAAGCTGAATAAACGATCACGCATCGTTAGGATTGTAGCAATCGCTTTATCTGCACGTTGATTTGCAGGGGTTTGAGCATAAATGTCAGCGCCTGCTAACGGAAGCAATAATTCACCAATCTTATTGCCATTTACTTCTTTATTGTATTCAAGCACATATGGTAAGAACAAGTTCATACATAGACCGTGAGGCAGATGAGCTACTGCACCTAAAGCATGACCTAAAGAGTGAACTAAACCAACCATTGAGTTCGAGAACGCAATACCAGCCATTGTTGATGCTTGTGCAAGCTCTAAACGACCTTGTGGTTCACTAGGATTATCTAGAACTTTAAACAAGTTTTCGCTGATTTTTTTGATAGCAGCACTTGCATAAGCATCACTTAAAGGGTTAGCAGCCAAACACGTATAGGCTTCAACAGCATGAGTCATCGCATCCATTGCAGTCATAGCTGTAAGATGCGGTGGTAAGGTCTGAGTCATACGTGGATCAAGGATCGCAGCATGTGGCATTAGATAATATGACGTAAATGGGATTTTTACGTTCTTTTCTAAGTCAGAAACAACAGCAACCATTGTTACTTCTGAACCCGTGCCAGATGTGGTTGGAATCACGAAGAACGGTTTCAATGGTTTTGATAGGTTATGTGCACCTGAGTACTGTAGTAAATCATTACCACCCTCAGATACCAGAATGTTAGTTGCTTTAGAGGTATCAATAACTGAACCACCACCAATTGCAATAATCGCATCACATTTTTGTTTGCGATAAAGTTCTGCTGCTAAGCGAACAACTTCTAAGCTTGAATCTGGTGGTACATCATCAAAAATTGCACCAATAACAGCATCAGTTGTGCTGAAAGCAGCTTCAATTGGATTTAATAAGCCATTTGCGCGAACACCCTTGTCAGTAATGATCATTGGGCGTTTTGCACCTAAAGTTGCAAGTTCAAAAGGGATATGCTCTAACGCAGCATTACCAGCAATTACTTTTACAGGGCAGAAAAATTCGTAATAAGGCTTAGCCATGTTAAGCACTCCGTTGGAAATATGATTTAGCGACTTTCAGGTAAATATTTTTAGCACCCGTGAATTTTTCTTTTAATGTCAATTCGGCTGGGTAGCGTTTTACTGCGAGTGAAGCAATTAACTTAGGTAAGATCAGTGCTTCCATTTTATTTAAGCAACGGACAAGGCGAATCGCACTTGATACATCACCATCCGCAATCATTCGGTCATTTGCAAAGGCTTGAGCTGTGCTTTCTTGGAAAGAAAAAACTAAGAAGGCATGAGTCAGATGCTTAAATGTAATGGTTAAATCAGGCTTACCTTTGTAATTTGGTAATAGCTCTAATTGTTTTTCTTCTGTTACCCGAGCGATAAATGCAGGACCATTAGGAAAAACATTCATCGAGAGTATAAAGCCCACAGGAAATTTAGAAACTTCCTCTTGAACTTCACTGTCCACTTGGCTTGCCATTACTAAACCACGACCAACAACGTCCATCATGAGTTTTACGTAGGCAAATTGCAAAGTGGGCTTCACTGCTTTGGTCGAAATCACTTGCGTATCCCTTGTTAAAATTATGCAAAAGCAAATTTAGAGTATTTACTCTAATTTATTTCTCTAGATTTTAAAAGTAATTTATTCAGATTTGACTTCAAGGTCATTAAACAAATCTGCATTTTTAAAATATTCAACGAAATCATTACAGAGCTGCTCGAAATTTGGATAATCTTCAAGCAAGTCTTGTAAGCGTACCATTTCTAAACCTGCGTATCCACAAGGATTAATGGTTTGAAAACCACTTAGATCACAATCAATATTTAGCGCAAGCCCGTGATAACTCCTTCCTCTTCTAATTTTAAAACCTAAAGACCCTATCTTACGTCCATCAACATAGACTCCTGGGGCATCTGGTTTGGCATAAGCATTGATTTCGTATTTCTTGAGTAAATCGATCATCGCTTGTTCAGCGAAGCTAACTAACGTTCTGACATGCCATTTCAAACGATTAAGATCAAACAGGAAGTAGGCAACCAATTGTCCTTTACCATGCCACGTCACTTGACCACCACGATCTGTATGCACAACAGGAAGTTGAGTATGCATGAGAATATGTTCTGGTTTACCTGCTTGTCCTTGAGTTAGAACATCTTGATGTTGGAGTAGCCAAAGCTCATCAGGTGTTGTTTCATCACGATGAGTTGTAAAATCTTTCATCGCTTCAAATCGTGTCGTGTAATCTTGTAGATCCTGAAAACATCGAATGATTAAGGATGGTTTATCAAGGTTCGTCACAATAAACTTCCTTTGATTGAATAAATACTTTTTTGCGGAAAATCTGCTCTAACTGATCGTTTGTCGTTTCATGTGGATTTGCACAATTCGACCACTCACGAATGAGTTGAATTTGGGCATATTGAACTGCGTTTTTGCTTTTTAATTTAATATCAAAATCTTTGCTGCGTTTCATAAGAAATTGTGGATCATTACCTAATTTTAACTCTAATTGATTTTCACGTTGCAGAGAAAGTTTGGCATTGTTAATCAGTGATAGCTTATCTTGTGCATTTAAAGCCTTGGCTTGGTTTAAACATTGTGGTGCAAAAGTCGAAGTGAGTAACTTCGTAGGCTGTGTAAATGCGAGAGCTGTCAAATAATTATGTTGGTATTCCTGATCTAGATTTTGAATAAGATCATTTTTGAGTTGTTGAAATTCTTTAATAGGCAAGGGGTGTAGATTATTTAATGCGTTCTTCTGTGTTTTGTATTCTTCTTGAATTGCAATTAAATTGATCTTAGTAATGTCATCTGGCTGAAAGGCATAAGATTTACTATTTAATTGTGTTGAATGACGTGATTGCATCATTTTAATCGTTTCATTTAATTGTTTTACTGTGAATTTATTGGTGTCATAAAGTCCTTTATATTCACACAGCTCATTTTGCCAAGAAAAAGTTGCTGTTTTCGCATCACTGATAGATGGGATAAATACCGTAAATAATGATAGTAAAATTCGTTGCGTTTTCATCAGCTATTTCGCAATCATAAATCGAAAAAGAAAGAATAATATAGAAGTGTTATGAATGGTTTAACTGATCAGAGGTTTTATTTGCACACATAAAAAATCCAAAACACTTTCGTATTTTGGATTCCTTGATTATAGCGCTGTCTTAATTAATGGACAGGCAGCAAGATCAGCATATAGTGCATGAACTTGTTCTAATTCTTCAAAGCGTAATTGCGCAGTTAAAGAATGATATTTACCTGTGCGAGATGCTTGAACAGTAACTGTTTCACCATCAAACTCAGGGAAGTGCTTCTGCAAAATATCAACAACAGCCACTCGAAGTTCATCCCCTGCATTACCAATCAATTTGATTGGATAGTCCATTGGGAAAACCCAAAGATGTTCTTGCAATTCACGAGAAGGAGTGCGGTCTAACATGAGCAACCTCTTAATTTGAAACGCCTGCATCAGTGCAGGCGCTTATGATCTAATACAATAATGGGGACAAAGCACTAGACTTCAACCCCTAAATCAAAGACTACAGAATGCGCTGTTAGAGCTTTGATTTTTGAGTAAAACACACTCAATATTAGTCGTTTTCCAAGAATGAACGTAAGTGTTCAGAACGAGAAGGATGGCGAAGTTTACGTAACGCTTTCGCTTCAATCTGACGGATACGCTCACGCGTTACATCAAACTGCTTACCTACTTCTTCTAAAGTATGGTCAGTTGGCATATCAATACCAAAACGCATCTTCAAAACTTTTGCTTCACGTTCAGTTAAGTTTTCAAGTACTTCACGAGTCGCTTCTTTTAAGCCTTCAGAGGTCGCAGCATCCACTGGTGAAGTGATGTTTGAATCCTCAATGAAGTCACCAAGATGCGAATCTTCATCATCACCGATTGGTGTTTCCATCGAAATCGGTTCTTTGGCGATTTTAAGTACTTTACGAACTTTAACTTCGTCCATTTCTAAACGTTCGCCTAATTCTTCAGGTGTTGGTTCGCGACCCATTTCTTGAAGAAGTTGACGAGATACACGGTTGATCTTGTTGATCGTCTCAATCATGTGTACTGGGATACGAATAGTACGGGCTTGATCGGCAATAGAACGAGTAATTGCCTGACGAATCCACCACGTAGCATAAGTCGAGAATTTATAACCACGACGGTATTCAAACTTATCTACGGCTTTCATCAAACCGATGTTACCTTCTTGAATAAGATCAAGGAATTGTAAGCCACGGTTCGTGTATTTTTTCGCAATCGAAATTACCAAACGTAAGTTGGCTTCAACCATTTCTTTTTTAGCACGACGGGCTTTTGCTTCACCTACGGCCATACGTTTAGAAATATCTTTAATTTCTTTAACGTTCAGATCTAGTTCTTTTTCGATGTCAGCAATCTTTTGTTGGAATGCAAGTACATCTGGGCGAACTTTTTCAAGGTGTGGTTTGATTTCAGCAGGTGCTTTAGCAATCTGTTCATCTAACCAAGCCGGATTTGATTCTTGCTCTGGGAACGTTGTACGGAACTGATTGCGATCCATACGACCACGACGTACAGCATAACGCATGATCTCACGTTCATTTGCACGAATTTGATCATGTGTGCCACGAATCATTTCTGAAATAATGTCAAATAAACGTGGAGTAAATTTGAACATCATGAACACAGCTGCTAGAGATTCAAGCGCTGCTTTCGCTTCTTCACTGCTACGACCGTGTTTTTCAATAATCGCTTTTGTGTCATTCCAAGCAGATTCTAATTCTGTAAAACGAACTTTTGCGACTTCTGGATCAGGACCTGAATCACCTTCAGAATCATCATCACCTTCAGACTCTTCATCTTCATCATCATCGTCGAGTTTTACATCTTTTGCTGGTGCTGCTGGAGTTTCAGCATCCTCAAGCACAGCTTCTTCTTCCAGTACTTCTGGAATCTCATCATCTGTTTCTGGATCTAAATAGCCAGAAAGAATATCGGCAAGACGACGCTCGCCAGTTAAAAAATCATTATATTCTTGTAAAACGACTTCAACAGCATTTGGCCAGTAAGCGATCGAGTGTAAAACATCACGGATACCTTCTTCTATACGTTTTGCAATACTGATTTCGCCTTCGCGAGTAAGAAGTTCAACTGTACCCATTTCGCGCATATACATACGAACAGGGTCAGTCGTACGACCAGGCTCACTTTCAACTGAAGCCAATACTGCAGCAGCTTCTTCTTCTGCAACTTCATCAGCAGCCTCAGTCGATTCGCCAAACATCGCATCGTCAGTTTCTGGCGCACGTTCATGCACAGGAATACCAACGTCTTGAAGCATCTGAATGATGTCTTCAATCTGTTCGCTTTCTGTAATCGAGTCCGGGAGATGATCGTTAACCTCAGCGTAAGTTAAGTAACCTTGTTCTTTGCCTCGGCTAATCAGAGCCGCTACTTGAGAAGTAGGGGAATGCATATCGCTCATCTTTGCTTACTCTTTGTTGAATCTGTGGCGGTGAAAAACCGTGCATGATAGCACAATTCACGTCGAATGTTTTGGATTTGATCCGTTTGTCTTAAATAAAAAAATAGGTTTGATTTCACGGTGGTTTGTTGGATATGGGGTTGAGTATTATTTTTTCAAGCAGCAAGTCCATTGAAAGTGATTATATTTCATTGTTGTTGCACTCCATCTATAAATACACAAAAAAAGCGCTGAAAAAAAGTACAAATCACCGATTTATAGCGAAAAAATTAAATAAAACTTGACAAGGTATTTGAAGAAAGATAAATAGCGGCTAGACCCATTTATATTTTTCATTGTTAGAGGTAGTGTTAGTGTCTTCTACAGATTTTGAATTAGATGATGATAACTACGGCGATGATGATGTTGGTTTTGATGAGTCATCAGGAAAAATCAGCGCCAAAGAATCATTAGAAAAGCGCCGTTTGATTGATGATCTATTGGCTCAACGTCGTTTAGAACGAGAATTAAAAGATTTTGATTATGATTTCGACGACGATGATCTCGACGACGAAGACTGAGCAAAATTTCTGAGACTTTAAGTCTTAAAATGTTATGCTGTTGACGAAATATTTTTAAAATTTGGATAAAGAATGAGTACGTTAGATTTAGACTTATTGAGTAATTATCTTGACGGTGATCAAAACGAATACGGTCTGGATTTTGCAGCGACTCATGGTTTTCTGTGTGCAATAGCCGTAGGTCCAAAGTTTGATCGTTGGTTAGAAGAACTTTTTGATAATAATCAAAAGAAAGTTCCTAGCGAAATCGTTGAACAAGTTAAGTTATGGTTAGAGTCTCTAAGACAAGACTTGGCAAACGAAAACGGAATCGAATTTCCTTTTGAAATCGAAGAAGCAGACGTTGAATCAAGTTTGGGTGATTGGAGTGTAGGTTTCGTTGATGCAATGTTCTTGAACGAGGATGCTTGGTTTACACCTGAGTTTGAAGAGCAACTTGTAGATTTAACTTTACCAATCATGGTCTTCAGCGGTATTGATGAAGAAGATCCTCAGATGGAGTCTTTCCGTCGTAATGGTCAATTGATGGATGAGTTAGCAGAAGAAATTCCAGATAATCTGAACGAAATCTATCTCATGTATCATACTCCAGCATAATATGTTGTATTTATCAGCTTATTAAGTTGATGAAATTTGATATAAAAAACGTCCAATAATGGGCGTTTTTTATATCTTTAAATTTATATTTTGATCGATTAGATTGAATGTTTTATATTTGAGAAAAGATTAAACTGACACCTAATAAGCCCAGCAACTAATTAATTCTTGGTTCTAAACATCTCAATTAAGATGTTTTTTATTCTCAAGTCCTTTTAGGCATTGCTTTGCATACCAGCCATAGCTGAGATGAAAAATAAAATATTCAACTAATATTAAAAATATAGTCACCAAAATCCAAAGCCATATAGGAATGTGTTTAATAATCTCAATAGATGTTTGAATAGGTGCAATAAAAAATAATGCAATCACGACGAGGATTGTACTGATAATTAAGTTACTCGCAATTGATCCTAAAATTAGATGCTTACGTTCTTGAGGATTAGGGACTCTTTGTTCGCGTTTTACAAAGATCCATGACGTAAAAAATCCTGCTGCAATTAAGGTCGGCACAGTAGTAGAAGGGTAATCCCCCCTAAAAATAATAGGATCTAAAAGTAGAATTTTCTCTTAAGATACGAGCAGGAGATTCTGCATGAAAACATCTAAATTTACTGACAGTCAGATCATGTCCATCTTGAAACAGGCAGAATCTGGCACACCTGTAGCGACCCTTTGCCGTGAACACGGCATGAGTAATGCTACCTTTTATAAATGGCGTGCCAAATATGGTGGTATGGATACATCATTAATGGCTCGACTGAAAGAGCTAGAAGCCGAAAATACCAGACTTAAAAAGATGTATGCGGAAGAGCGATTAAAGGCCGAAATCATCCAGGAAGCGATGGCAATGAGCAGCACTGCTGCGCAAGGGTAAAGCCATCTTGCCGGCGTAAGATGGCACAACAGGCAGTTGCCCAGCATGCCATTAGTATTCGTTTGGCTTGTAAAGCATTTGGCATTAGTGAAACCTGCTACCGCTATCAAGCCAAACTCAGCGATGACAATGCACTCATTGCTGAACAGCTCATTGAACTCACTGAGGAAAATTCCGATTGGGGCTTTGGTTTGTGCTTCTCGTATTTACGGCATGTTGAGAGTTGCTGCTGGAATCACAAGCGGGTTTACCGCATTTACTGTGAGTTGGCACTGAATCTGCGTATTAAACCGAGAAGAAGACTAAAACGGCATGCGCCTGAACCATTGAAAGAACCAATCCGAGAAAATCAGGTTTGGTCATTAGATTTTATGCATGATCAGCTTTCCGATGGTCGCAAGTTTCGATTATTGAATGTGATTGATGATTACCGCCGCGAAGGCCTAGCCATTGAAGCAGGGTTCTGATTGCCCACAATCAGGGTTATTCGTACGTTGAATCAATTGCTGGAGTGGAGAGAAAAACCGTTAGTGATCCGATGCGATAATGGTCCCGAATTTATCAGTCACGAATTTGTGCGTTGGGCTACTGAGCACGGTATTCGTATTGAATATATTCAACCGGGTAAGCCACAGCAGAATGCGTATATTGAACGCTATAATCGGACCATACGTTATAGTTGGCTGAGCAAGCATTTATTTGATACTTTGGATGAAGTACAAGATTATGCAACAAACTGGTTGTGGCATTACAACCATGAAAGACCACATCAAGCTAACAAAGGAAAGCCACCTCTAATGGCTGCTTAACCTCTACTTTTAACTTCGTTTATTTATGGGAGGATTACCGAACTTGATAGATCTATAAAGTAGACCAATAATCCAAAAATAAGTAGCGTGAGTGTATAAATACCTGTAAATATCCATAGATAATATTTCATTATGATTTCCCTTTATGATTTGATTTTGGGTCTATAAGTAATTCAAATCTATATGTTAATTTTATTTTTTAAATAACTTGAACGTGAATTATAAATAATAAGTAATTAAAACCACAGCTTTTACTGTGGTTTTAATAAGTTGATATGTATTTAGTAAGGCTTTAATAGCCAAATCTTTTCTTCAGCATCAACCTTTCCTTTGAGTAATTCTGTTTGACTATCAAGTAATTGCAGTTGGTACTGTTTTGAATAATAGTCTTTAAGCTGTTGAGGGGAAATAGAGAAAGGAGGACCCGCCATCACGCTTTGATCATATTCAAAACTAATGAGTAATTGAGTTGCCTGATTGCTAATTTGCATCAAATGTTGTGCATAATCGGTTCGCATTTCTTCAGGTAAAGCTACTAGAGCAGCTCGATCATAAATCGCATCAATTTTACCAATATGGCTTGAAGTCAACTCAAAGAAATCACCAACAAATAGATCAATTTGAGGATGGTGATAATGAGTTAATTTTTCCAGTTTTCTTTCAGTAAATGGAATAGCAAGTTCGGCCATTAATTCTTCGATTGCAATCGGACTAAGATCAATTCCAATCAGATGATAACCTTGTGCTAACAACCAATGAATATCTAAGCTTTTCCCACACAATGGAAGGAAAATACGATTGTTTTTCTCTAGATTTAAGGAGTCAATATATTTAACTAATAGTGAATGAGGTTGATTGAGATGAAACCCAATTTCATTTTTTTGCCATTTGTCATGCCAAAATTCATGTTTCATAATTTGTCTCAGATAAAAATAATTGAAAATAAGTCTCAGTGTTTATCTTTATGATTTTTTTTGAACCTTCTTGCAATAATCCAAATGATATACAGTAAAGCTAGAGCTAAAATAATATAACCGACACGTTGCATAATCAGCGTCATCAAAGCTTGATTTTCGCTAAAGTGATAACCTAAGTAGGCTAAAAAAGTAGTCCATAGAATCGTTCCTAAGGCACTGTAGGTCATAAATTTACCAAAAGGCATCCTACTCATACCCGCGGGAATACTTATGAGAGAGCGTACAGCTGGAATCATACGACCAAAGAAAACAATCTTATGTCCATGTTTGTTAAACCAAGTTAATGCTTTTTCAAGATCACTTACCTTTATTCTTAGAAATTTTCCGTAATGCTCTATAAAGATGAATAATCGTTGCTCAGGAATTTTTCGACCAATCCAATATAGCACCATCGCAGCAAGTAAAGATCCTGTACTGCCCGCAATAATGACACCAATTAAAGTCAAATCACCTTTAGAGGCTGTATAACCAGCAGAGGGCATAATAATTTCAGATGGTATCGGTGGAAAAATATTGTCTAAAAACATTAAGAATGCAATACCCAAATATCCCAGCTTTTCCATCACAGATAAGACCCAGTCTTCTAGTCCCATAGTACCTTGCTACGTATTTTGATTGATTAGAGGATAGTGATGCTTTCTTAAGCATACAATAGATGAATGGTTATTATTTTCTCGTATAAAAAAGCCGTAGAAAACTACGGCTTTTGAGCATAACAATAAATTATAGGCGTTTGCGTTTTGCTGCTGCAATTTGTGATTGGCGCATGCGGAAACCTTCTTTTTGTTTTTCTGTAGTTTTATCAATACAGAAAACACAAGAAACTCCATGTTCATAGCTAGGTAATTCAGCTTCTTCTTTAGTAAGAGGCCAGCCACATGCATGACATTTAATATTTTCGCCTTCTTCAACACCATGTGTTACTGCGGTGCGGCCATCAAATACGAAACATTCGCCTTCCCATAAACTTTCTTCTGCTGGGGTTTCTTCTAGATATTTAAGAATACCGCCTTTAAGGTGATATACCTCATTAAATCCTTCTTGTAAGAGTAATGATGTTGATTTCTCACAACGAATACCACCTGTACAGAACATGGCGATTTTCTTATCTTTGTGTTGTTCTAAGTTTTGCTTTACGTATTCAGGGAACTCACGGAAAGTTTCAGTTTTAGGATCAATTGCACCCTTAAACGTGCCTGCTTTATATTCATAGTCATTACGTGTGTCGATTAAAATTACATCATCACGGCTAATTAACTCATTCCACTCTTTAGGGTCGAGGTAATGACCTACTAGATCACGGGGTTTAACTTCTACACCTAAAGTTACGATCTCTTTTTTGAGTTTAATTTTCATTTTGCGGAATGGTTTATCAGAGCTAAAAGACTCTTTATATTCCATTTCGTTGAAACCTTCGTTCAGCAAAAATTGATGTACAGTATCAATTGCTGTGCGATCACCAGCGACAGTACCGTTGATTCCTTCTGGTGCAACAATCAGAGTTCCACATAAATTGATGCTACTCACTAGTGTTAAAAGACGCTGTTGCAGATCCGCTGCATCTGAAACTTCTTTAAATTGATATAGTGCCGCAACAACCCAATTATTGGTCGCTTGCTGTTCTACAGGTGCAAGCTGTTCTACAGTAGCGTTCATGGATAACTCCAAATGTATTAAGATAGGAAAATCAAGGCGCGTATTTTAGCGTGAAATTTGAAAATAAGCGAGAAAACCATAAAATTGATATGGTTTTAGAGGAATGTGTTTTGAGTAATGATCGTCGAATCCCATCATTGACCCCATGTGCAGGGCGTTGTTCAACCGTATTTGGTGATTTGGTGTGCCGAGGATGTCGCCGTTTTAATCATGAAGTGATTCATTGGAATACATATACACCAGAACAGCGACTCACAGTTTGGCAACGTTTAGATGCACAACTTGATCAAATTCTTGTGCCTTTGTTACCTCATGCAAATATGCAACAGGTAGAGGACTTTATTCATAATAAGCGGATTCGAGTATTAGATACGGCAACGAAAGGTCGCAAGCTTTATCATGCATTAAAGATATGCGAAAAAAATAAGTACTTAGCTCAGGAAAGTGGTCTGGGGATTGTGGATGCACAAGTGAAGCCTGTATGGGATGAATTCGAGAGAAGAGTATTGGCTTTAGCGAAAGCGAGTTATGAACTGGCTTGGCTTCGTGCGGATGGGATTAGTTCGAATTTGTTACGGACATTAGAAGAAGATGAAATCTAAGCTCTTTTGTGGCTGATATAGTAAATAATAACTTCTGCGATCAATAAATTAATCGTCCAGCCTAGCCATGCTTCTAGTTGATATATATGGATTGGTGTTAGCCACTCAACGTAAGGTTGTAGTTCGTACAACACGAGTTTCCATGTTCTTAAACTCAAGGCAGATAAAGCTAAAGCAAAACTTCTTATCATCCAGTCACGATGTCGAAACCATTGTTTCCTGATCGCAAAATAAAGCGCAATTAAAGTGCTGACTCCCCAAAGAAGTCCTAGCAAAATAAAACACAATTGGGTACTGAAGCCGCCATTGGCATACACCGCCAATATCAAACCGCTCGGTAGTGCAAAACCTAGAGTCGAAACAATATAAATCCAACCTGCATAACGATGAACAAGACTAAATTTTTTACGAATATATTGTGAAAATTGAGTAAAGCCAGCTAAAAGAACAAAACTGCTCGTTAAGACATGAATTTGGAAGGCGATGCGCCAAGGCTGAGTCAGGACGACATCTTGCTTTAGGACTAAAAAATTAGATTGATTTGACCAAGGAAAATATTGAATACAAATTTCTACCATCAATATAAATAAGTAGAAGAAAATGAATGTGGTTATAAGTCGAGTAAGAGGGTTTAGAGTTTTCCACATATCATTGATCGCTGTTATCATGATTGACTAAGAATAAATGCAATAACTTTATATTTGATGAGCATAAAAATATGAATAAATTAGTTAAGTTTTTAACTTTTACAGCTGCTTTAACATGTTGTACTTTGAGTTTTGCCCAAACCCCACAGCTCGCCTCATCTTGGACAGGATTGTATAACGATGAACAAAAAATTTCTTTGTTCTTTCAACAGAAAGGAGATCAACTCACAGGGTATGGTTTGTTAAATGGAAAGCAAACTAAATTTAAGGGAAGTCTTCAAAAAAGTGGCTCAGTTTATAAGGTAACTTTGAATGAATTAGGACAAGGTGCTACCTTTGGTCAGTTCATTTTAGATTATAAAAATAATGCTACAGAGATCGATGCACAATGGTTACCCAGTAGCAAAACAGTTAAACCAAAGTTTTTTAGCTTGAAAGCACAGCAGTGTAACTATGCAAAAGATGAAGGTAACTATCCAGAAGCATCTCGTAAATTATTAAAAGATGCAGATCTACAAGTTGCTTTAGGTGAGTTGCAATATATGCGTAATGAAATCTATGCACGCCATGGGTATGCATTCCAGAATAAAAGTTGGGCTGCTACATTTGCTGATTATGATTGGTACATGCCGTGTTTTACTAATGTGGATTCACGTCTAACTAAAATTGAAAAAGAGAATGTGAAGCGTATCAAAATGGTAGAACCTTATGCGAAAGACGTAGAGTGGGGACGTTAATTTATTTTATAAATTAAGTATCTAATAAAAAAAGCTGCCATCAGGCAGCTTTTTTAACATTAAGATTCTGTTGAAAATTAACGTTTGATATCGCGTTGAGTCGAGCCAGTATAAAGCTGACGCGGACGACCGATTTTGTAAGGACCGCTGTGCATTTCTAACCAGTGGCTGATCCAACCAACAGTACGTGCAAGAGCGAAAATTACAGTAAACATTTCTGTTGGGATACCAATCGCTTTTAAGATGATACCTGAGTAGAAGTCTACGTTCGGGTAAAGCTTACGCTCTACGAAGTACGGGTCGTTCAATGCAATACGCTCAAGTTCCATAGCAAGCTGCAATTGTGGATCGTTGATGCCTAATGCTTCAAGAACTTCGTCACAAGTTTGCTTCATTACTTTAGCGCGAGGGTCAAAGTTTTTATAAACGCGGTGACCGAAGCCCATAAGCTTCACTTCTTTACGTTTTACTTTTTCCATGAATTCAGCAACGTTTTCAACGCTACCAATTTCATCTAACATTTTAAGTACAGCTTCGTTTGCACCACCGTGAGCAGGTCCCCAAAGTGCAGAGATACCAGCAGAGATACATGCATAAGGGTTTGCACCAGTAGAACCTGCAAGACGAACTGTAGAAGTCGATGCATTTTGTTCGTGGTCAGCATGAAGCGTGAAAATACGGTCCATTGCGCGCGCAAGAACAGGATTTACTTTGTAGTCACGATCAGCAGGCGTAGCAAACATCATGTGTAAGAAGTTTTCTGCGTAGCTTAAATCATTACGAGGGTAAATGAATGGTTGACCTACAGTGTACTTGTAGCTCCACGCTGCAAGCGTAGGGATTTTCGCGATTAAACGAATTGCAGTGATTTCACGATGGTTAACATCTTCGATGTCTAAACCGTTGTGATAGAACGCAGATAAAGCACCAACTACACCAACCATGATCGCCATAGGGTGAGCATCACGACGGAAACCATTGAAGAAACGGCTTACTTGGTCGTGAACCATAGTGTGGTTACGTACTTTTGCGTCAAATTCAGTTTTTTGTTCAGCATTTGGAAGCTCGCCATTTAATAATAAATAACAAGTTTCTAAGTAGTCTGCTTGAGTCGCTAATTGATCAATTGGATAACCACGGTGTAATAAAACACCTTTGTCACCGTCAATGAATGTGATCTTAGATTCGCAAGCCGCTGTCGCCATAAAACCAGGATCGAAAGTAAAGTGACCTGATGCTAATACATCTTTAACGTCAATTACATCTGGGCCCAATGTGCCGCTGTAAATTGGTAATTCAATTTCTTTGCCATCAAGCTGTAATACGGCTTTTTTGCCAGTTGCTGCAGACATTCAATAGATCTCCTGTCCTGGTGAATGATTATCTGACTCGAAATCCTAATCTTGTCATGTGCGAATCAGACGGTGTCAAAATTTGCTATAAGATTAGTGGCTACTAAAATTTTGTCAATTATACTTAGGGATAAAAAATGACGTTATCACAGTCAATTAGTCATTCAGTATCAACGGGAAAATTGAGTAAAATCACAGCACCGGTCGAGTATAATATGTCAAATCATGTTTTAGGTGCAGAAAAAAAATGAAGCATCAGTACAATTGTAAGTAAATTTTTAACACTTTTTGATTTATAGATTCTTAAAATTTTTTGAAATAAAATGCCAAAACCCTATATTTCTCATGCCTTAGATTTAAATTATCATTAAAAAAAATGTTGATTGAAAAATAAAGGAATTTTTATTTGTTCTATTATGGTGCGATCAACTGATTAAAAAATGACTAATTTTTAACTAAAATCATCTTTGCTTGATAGATTATTGCTTAGTTATATTTATTATTAAAATGAGGGGTATTATTTCTGAGTATATAAATAATCGATCCAAATATATGACTTTAGTATGATGCTTTAATAATTTCTTAATGATTTTGAAGGAATATATTCGAAATTTAAAAATAAAAATAATAAATCGTATTTGATGTAATATTTTTAAAAATCAATATGATATGTATTTTTTTGTATGGTGAGCTTATTGATTTTTCTTGCTTATTCTTGTGAATGATTCTTATTTAAGGCTTTTTTCGACTAAAGAGAAAGCTGATTGTTTGTATTTTGATATTTCACGTTTTATAATTCGTTGTCGTTATATAGGTTAGGCATGTGCTGTGCTTGCCTGACAATGCCAGCTTTCCTTTGAATTAATTCAAACAAACTCCAGTTGGAGTTTCTACCTACAGGATGCCCGCTGTGAAAAGCAACAGACCTGTCAATTTGTCCATGGGTCAGGTGTTAGCGGTAAATTTACGCTCACCCGTGGCTATTGCATCAATTCTACACCGTCTATCTGGTGTAATCGTTTTCTTATTAGTCGCTGTTCTTTTGTGGATTTTGGATAAATCTCTATCTTCACCAGAAGGATTTGACTACGTAAAAAATGTCGTTTTCGGAAATATCTTAGTACGTTTCATCGTATGGGTATTTGTAGCAGGCTTAATCTTCCATTTTATTGCAGGTATCAAACATCTACTTGCTGGCCTTGGTTTTGCTGAGGAATTACAAAGTGGTCGTATTGCAGCTACAGTTTCGTTGATCTTATCTGTGATCGGTATTGTCGCAGCTTTTGTATGGATTATGTTCTAATGAAAAGTGCTACAGGTTTAACGGGTTCAGGTTCTCGCGATTGGTATATCCAACGTGTATCAGCTGTAGTTTTAGCTGCTTATACTGTCGTTATGTTTGGCTGGATCCTATGCAATAGTGGATTCGGTTATGAGCAATGGGCTGGCTTTATGCTAACGCTTCCAATGAAAATTTTCTCATTGTTAGCTGTGTTATCGCTTGTTGCGCACGCTTGGATTGGTATGTGGCAAGTCTTTACAGATTATGTAACGACACGTCAAATGGGTCCTTCGGCTTCAGGTTTACGCCTTGTGTTAACTTCTGCTGTCATTATTTCAGTGTTCGTATACGCAATCTGGGGTATCCAGATTTTCTGGGCAAATTGATAGGAAGAGATCATGGCAACTACCCCTAAAGAAAATTATTCAAATATTCAAACACTATCATTCGATTCAGTTATCGTTGGTGGTGGTGGTTCTGGTATGCGTGCTGCTTACCAACTTGCTCAAGCAGGTTTGAAAGTTGCTGTATTAACCAAAGTATTCCCAACACGTTCGCATACAGTTGCTGCTCAAGGTGGTATTGGTGCATCGTTAGGAAATATGCAAGAAGATAACTGGCATTATCATTTCTACGACACAGTAAAAGGTTCTGACTGGTTAGGCGACCAAGATGCGATTGAGTTTATGACTCGTGAAGCACCGAAAGTTGTTTATGAGTTAGAGCATTTAGGTATGCCTTTTGACCGTAACGAAGATGGTACGATTTATCAGCGTCCATTTGGTGGTCACTCTGCAAACTACGGTGAAAAAGCAGTTCCACGTGCTTGTGCTGCAGCTGACCGTACTGGTCATGCACTACTACACACGTTGTATCAAAGCAACGTAAAAATGGGTACTCAATTCTTTGTTGAATGGATTGCATTAGATCTAATTCGTAACGAAGAAGGTGATGTGCTTGGTGTAACTGCAATTGATCAAGAAACAGGTAACATCGCAGTATTCCAAGCTAAAGCAACATTGTTTGCTACAGGTGGTGCTGGCCGTGTTTACCGTGCATCTACCAATGCCTACATTAATACTGGTGATGGTTTGGGTATGGCTGCTCGTGCGGGTATTCCATTACAAGATATGGAATTCTGGCAATTCCACCCAACGGGTGTTGCGGGCGCTGGTGTATTGTTAACTGAGGGTTGTCGTGGTGAGGGTGGTATCCTTCGCAACAAAGACGGCGAACCATTCATGGAACGTTATGCACCGACTTTAAAAGACTTGGCTCCACGTGATTTTGTATCTCGTTCTATGGACCAAGAAATTAAAGAAGGGCGTGGTTGTGGTCCAAAAGGTGATTATATCCTATTAGATATGACACACTTGGGTGCTGATACCATCATGAAGCGTTTACCATCAGTATTTGAGATTGGTAAGAAATTCGCGAACGTTGACTGTACTAAAGAGCCAATTCCTGTAGTGCCAACAATCCATTATCAAATGGGTGGTATTCCAACGAATATCCATGGTCAAGTTGTTGTACCTCATGGTGTTGAAGAGGGTGAATTCTCTGCTCATTATGATAAAGATACAAAACAATATACATATAAAGGCACACGTGATTATGTGAAACCAGTTAAAGGTTTCTATGCAATCGGTGAGTGCTCATGTGTATCTGTTCATGGTGCAAACCGTTTAGGTACTAACTCGTTGCTTGACCTTGTTGTATTTGGTAAAGCTGCTGGTGAACACATTATTGATTATGTGACTAAACACCATGGTGATGATTATGCTCCATTACCAAACGATGTGTTAGAAAGCACATTGGCACGTGTACGTAAGTTGGATGAATCTACATCTGGCGAAAATGCGCAAGAAGTTGCTGATGTAATTCGTGACATCGTTCAAGATCATGCTGGTGTATTCCGTACTCAAGCATTACTTGATAAAGGTGTTAAAGAAATTCTTGCGATTGAATCACGTGTTCGTAACATTCATTTGAAAGACAAATCTAAAGTATTCAACACTGCACGTATTGAAGCATTAGAAGTTGAAAACTTGTATGAAGTTGCTAAAGCAACCTTGATTTCTGCTGCTGCACGTAAAGAATGTCGTGGTGCACATACCGTTGTTGATTATGAATTAGCTCCAGATCATCCGACTTACTCTTATGGTCGTCGTGATGATGAGTGGATGAAACATACGTTATGGTATTCTTCAGACAATCGTCTTGAATATAAACCAGTACGTTTCAATCCATTAACGGTTGAAGCTATTGAACCTAAACCACGTACATTCTAATCGGGAGAACAAAGATGAGTAGAGGTACTCGTACATTCGAAATCTACCGCTATGATCCTGATAAGGATAAAGCGCCATACATGCAAACTTTTAAGTTAGAGTTAACTGACAAGCACCGTATGTTGCTTGACGCGTTACTTGCATTAAAAGTTCAGGATGAAACATTAACATTCCGCCGTTCTTGCCGTGAAGGTATTTGTGGTTCTGATGGTGTGAACATTAATGGTAAAAATGGTTTGGCATGTTTGTGGAACTTGAATGACTTGCCTGAAAAAATTGTAATTCGTCCTTTACCTGGTTTACCAGTTGTAAAAGACTTGGTTGTAGATATGAATCAATTCTACGATCAATACAATAAAATTCAGCCATTCTTGATCAACAATCAGCCAGCTCCTGCGAAAGAGCGTTTGCAGTCTCAAGCAGATCGTGAACATCTTGATGGTTTGTATGAATGTATTCTATGTGCATGTTGTTCAACTTCATGCCCATCGTTCTGGTGGAACCCTGACAAGTTCTTGGGACCATCTGCACTGTTAAATGCTTATCGTTTTATTATCGATTCGCGTGATACTGCTACTCAAGAGCGTTTGGCGCGTTTGGATGACCCATTCTCATTATTCCGTTGTAAAGGAATCATGAACTGTGTGTCTGTATGTCCAAAAGGGTTAAACCCAACTAAGGCAATTGGCCACATTCGTAATATGCTATTGGATCAAGCTGGTTAATTCGGTTTTCCTGTAGAAGAAACGGAAGTTTTGAAAAAAGCTTCCGTTTTTTTATTTGCGTCATAAAAGTATGTTTTGTGCTACAAGGATGCTGGTATGCTTATTACTTATGTAGATAAAAAGAATTAGAAAAGTTGATCAATTGCTTTGCGTTGATTCGTTTTTGAGCACTGTGCTTAGAGTTTGTGCGAGATTTGTAGAAAATCTTTAACTTTGGTCGATAAGAGTGCAACTTTTTTTGAAAGGGCGCTATATTAGATTATAATTTGATGTGTGTATTTCGCTGATTTATGGATGGTATGTGTCAAAAAAATCAATCCAAGCTTGATAACATGTTAGGATTTCTGCCAACGACTGAAAGCAAAAAATTAGGATATTCCTTAAGTTATACAGGAGATATTCACAAAAGATTTATGCAGATTATTCAGTCAAAGTCAATTTAGAAAAGTTAAAAATTTAGTTAATTTTTCTAAAATGATTTGCAAAAAATTGCTCGATGTCGTCGAGTATAAGAATGAGTTGCGCGCCTTGTTTATGGGTGCGTGACTGATTTGTTACATCAAAAGGAATACTCCTGATGTGTAGTGATAATGTCCTAAGGTTGGATGATCTTGGGTAGTAGTGTCTTGTTACCAATTCGATACTATGAATCATGGGTCTGCTTAAAAGGCAGCCTGTATTATTTTTTGCAATAGGAAATGGGTCCAAAAATGCAAGAAGTTGCTGACGCACTGCGTCTTGACACTGAACTTTCCGCTGATAGTGCAGCGTATATTGAAGAGCTTTACGAACAGTATCTAACATCTCCAACCTCAGTGTCAGAGGATTGGCGTGAATATTTCGACAAATATCCTAAAGGGGATCAACCACACGGTAGTGTGCGTGAACAATTCCTGCTTTTGGGTCGTAATTCAAGCCGAATTCAACCTGTAGTTCAAAGTGCTGTGAGCACAGAGCATGAGCGTCGTCAAATTGGTGTACTACAACTCATTGCTGCTTATCGTAACCGTGGTCATCAAAAAGCTAAACTCGATCCATTAGGTCTTGCGAAACGTGAAGACGTTCCTGACCTCGATTTATCTGCACATGGTTTAACAAAATCTGATCTTGATACTGTATTCAATACAGGTAATCTCGCGATTGGTAAAGCAGAAGCTACATTGTCGGAAATGATTGAGGCAATGGAAGCAATTTACTGTACCTCAATCGGTGCAGAATACATGCATATCGTCGACACTAAAGAAAAACGTTGGATTCAGCAGCGTTTGGAAGGTGCTCGTGGGAAATTTAATTTCTCAGCTGATCAGAAAAAAGGCTTTTTAGAGCGTTTGACTGCAGCAGAAGGCTTAGAAAAGTATTTAGGTACAAAATTCGTAGGTGCTAAGCGTTTTGGTGTGGAAGGCGGTGAGTCTTTTATTCCAATGATGAATGAGATCATTCAGCGTGCAGGTAGTGTTGGTTGTAAAGAAGTTGTGATTGGTATGCCACACCGTGGTCGTCTCAACGTTTTAGTCAACATTATGGGTAAAAACCCAGCCGACTTGTTTGGTGAGTTTGAAGGGAAGAGCCTACACAAAAAAGGTTCTGGTGATGTTAAGTATCACCAAGGTTTCTCTTCAAATGTGATGACGCCTGGTGGTGAGGTTCACTTAGCATTAGCATTTAACCCATCGCACTTAGAAATTGTTGGACCAGTAGTCGAAGGTTCGGTACGTGCTCGTCAAGTACGTCGTAAAGATATTGGTGGTGACGATGTTCTTCCTGTGATTGTTCACGGTGATGCGGCATTTGCAGGTCAAGGTGTTAACCAAGAAACCTTCCAAATGTCACAAACACGTGGTTATACAGTCGGTGGTACAGTTCATATCGTTATTAATAACCAAGTTGGTTTCACGACTTCAGATCCGCGCGATACACGTTCTACAGAATACTGTACTGACGTAGCAAAAATGATTCAGTCACCAATTTTCCATGTGAATGGTGATGATCCTGAAGCTGTAATTTTTGCAACACAACTTGCACATGATTTCCGTCATGAATTCCGCAAAGACGTTGTGATTGATTTGTTCTGTTACCGTCGTCGTGGTCATAACGAAGCAGATGAACCATCTGCAACTCAACCGTTGATGTATCAAGTGATTAATAAGAAAGCGACTACACGTACGCTTTATGCTGATCAATTGGTTCAAGAAAAAGTACTTGATCGTGCAAGCGCTGATCAAATGGTTGAAGGTTATCGTTCTGATTTAGAAGCGGGCAACCATGTTGCTAATGCATTAGTACGTGAACCAAACAAAAAAATGTTTGTGGATTGGACACCATATCTAGGTCATGAATATACAGATGTTTGGGATACGAGCTTTAACATTGATCGCTTAAAAGAACTTGGCAAAACAATGAATACATTACCTGAAGGTTTTGTATTACAACGCCAAGTACAAAAAGTTATTGATGACCGCATCAAAATGCAAACAGGTGAAATGCCACTGAACTGGGGTGCTGCTGAAACATTGGCGTATGCATCTTTGCTGGACGATGGCTTCCTAGTACGTATTACGGGTGAAGACGTTGGGCGTGGTACATTCTCTCACCGCCATGCGAAACTACATAACCAAGTTGATGGTTCTGTTTACATCCCGTTGTGTCACATTAAAGAAAATCAGCCACGTGTTGCGGTGTATGACTCTTTATTATCAGAAGAAGCTGTGCTTGCTTTTGAATATGGTTATGCAACCACTCTACCGAAGAGCTTGATCGTTTGGGAAGCACAATTTGGTGACTTTGCAAACTGTGCGCAAGTCGTGATTGACCAATTCATTGCTTCTGGTGAAACCAAGTGGGAGCGCGTATGTGGTTTAACTATGTTGTTACCACATGGTTATGAAGGTCAGGGTCCTGAGCATTCATCTGCACGTTTAGAGCGTTTCTTACAATTGTGTGCTGAAGACAATATGCAAGTATTGACTCCTACAACACCAGCACAGATTTTCCATGCTTTACGTCGTCAAGCGGTTCGTCCTATTCGTAAGCCAATGATTGTGATGTCACCAAAGTCATTGCTACGTCATAAATTAGCGACTTCAACTTTAGATGAATTAGCAAATGGTTCATTCCAAACAGTGATTGATGAAGTCGATCAAATTAACAAAGCTGACGTTACTCGTTTAGTTCTTTGTGGTGGTAAGGTTTATTACGATTTACTCGAAAAACGTCGTGAGCTTGGTTTAAACCATATCGCGATTGTTCGTATTGAACAGTTATATCCATATCCAGAACAGCGTTTAGCTGAAGTTATGGCTCAATATCCAAACATTCAAGAACTTGTTTGGGCGCAAGAAGAACCTAAAAACCAAGGCGCTTGGTTATTTATCGTTCCTCGTTTGTATGAAGACGTTCTTAAATCAGGTAAACAAATTCGTATTAGCTATGCTGGACGTGAAGCATCTGCCGCACCTGCTTGTGGCTCACCGTACTTGCATGCAAAACAACAAGCTCAGCTCGTCAATGACGCACTTGCAATTGAAGCTGAACAATCAGGAGATTCTAAATAATGGCAACCGAAATTAAAGCACCGGTATTCCCAGAGTCAGTTGCTGACGGTACGATCGCAACTTGGCATAAAAAAGTAGGTGAACCTGTATCACGTGATGAAGTGATCTGTGACATTGAAACCGATAAAGTTGTTTTAGAAGTGGTTGCTCCAGCTGATGGTAGCTTAGTTGCGATCATCAAAGGTGAAGGCGATACAGTTCTTTCTGATGAAGTAATTGCTCAATTTGAAGCTGGTGCTGTTTCTGCGGCTGCTCCTGAAGCTGCTGCACCAGTTGCAGCGGCTCCTGTGGCATCTGCCCCAGCTGCGGCTGCATCAACTCAAGCTGTTGATCAAAACCAAGCCCCTGCTGTTCGTAAAGCATTATCTGAAACAGGTATCAATGCTGCTGACGTACAAGGTACTGGTCGTGGTGGTCGTATCACTAAAGAAGACGTTGCAAATCATAAACCAGCTGCTTCAGTTCAGCCGTTAAGCGTTGCTGTAGGTGAACGTATCGAGAAACGTGTTCCAATGACACGTTTACGTAAGCGTGTTGCTGAGCGTTTATTGGCGGCTACCCAACAAACTGCAATGTTAACAACATTCAATGAAGTTAACATGAAGCCGATCATGGAAATGCGTAAGCAATATAAAGATGCTTTCGAAAAACGCCATGGCGCTCGTTTAGGTTTCATGTCTTTCTTTGTTAAAGCAGCAACAGAAGCTTTAAAACGCTATCCAGCTGTAAATGCGTCGATTGATGGTGATGATATTGTTTATCACGGTTTCTATGACATCGGTGTAGCAGTTTCTTCTGATCGTGGCTTAGTTGTGCCAATCCTTCGTGATACTGATCGTATGAACTATGCTGAAGTAGAAGGTGGTATTGCTGCATATGCTGCTAAAGCACGTGAAGGTAAATTATCGATCGAAGAGATGACTGGCGGTACATTCACTATTACTAATGGTGGTACTTTCGGTTCATTACTTTCAACACCTATTTTAAACCAGCCACAAACAGCGATTCTTGGTATGCATAAAATCCAAGAACGTCCTATGGCGGTAAATGGACAAGTTGAAATCTTGCCAATGATGTATTTAGCGCTTTCATATGACCACCGTCTAATTGATGGTAAAGAAGCAGTAGGTTTCTTAGTAACAATTAAAGAATTGTTAGAAGAGCCGGCTAAACTTATTCTTGACCTATAACTTATTATTTAAAAATCATCCCTAACTTTTCTTTAATTAAGAAAGTTCAGTCCCCTTAATCAAAAGGGGATTTAGGGAGATTGATTGGAGATAAAAATGTCTCAACAGTTTGATCTTGTTGTTATTGGCGGTGGACCTGGCGGTTATGAAGCAGCAATCCGTGCTGCACAACTAGGTTTTAAAGTTGCATGTATCGAAAAACGTATTCATAACGGTAAACCATCTTTGGGTGGTACGTGTTTAAACGTTGGTTGTATCCCTTCTAAAGCATTGCTTGACTCTTCTCATCGTTACGAAGCAACAGTTCATGAACTTGCTGAACACGGTATCACGACTGGTGAAGTTAAATTTGATTTAGATACTTTGTTAGCTCGCAAAGACAAAGTTGTTGATCAATTGACTGGTGGTGTTGCTCAATTACTTAAAGGTAATGGTATCGAGTGGTTACAAGGTACTGGTAAATTACTTGCTGGTAAAAAAGTTGAATTCACGCCATTTGAAGGTGAAGTACAAGTTTTAGAACCTAAGTATGTCATCCTTGCGACTGGTTCTGTACCTGTAAATATCCCTGTAGCTCCTGTTGATGAAGATTTGATTGTTGACTCAACTGGTGCTTTGAAATTCCCAGAAGTTCCAAAACGTCTTGGTGTTATCGGTGCAGGTGTTATCGGTTTAGAGTTAGGCTCGGTATGGCGTCGTCTTGGTTCGGAAGTTGTTGTATTTGAAGCATTAGATACTTTCCTGCCAATGGCTGATAAAGCACTTTCTAAAGAATTTCAAAAAATCTTGAAGAAACAAGGTTTAGATATTCGTATTGGTGCAAAAGTTTCTGGTACAGAAGTTAATGGTCGTGAAGTGACTGTTAAATATAACCAAGCTGGCGAAGATAAAGAGCAAGTATTTGACAAATTAATCGTTTGTGTAGGTCGTAAAGCTTATGCAGAAGGTCTATTGGCAGAAGATTCAGGCATTAAACTCACTGAACGTGGTTTAGTTGATGTAAATGATCAGTGCCAAACATCTGTTGAAGGCGTTTATGCGATCGGTGACTTAGTTCGTGGTCCAATGCTTGCTCATAAAGCAATGGAAGAAGGTGTGATGGCTGTTGAGCGTATCCATGGTCATGCTGCTCAAGTAAATTATGACACTATTATTAGTGTTATTTACACGCATCCTGAAGCTGCTTGGGTTGGTTTAACTGAAGAACAAGCTGCTGAAAAAGGTCACGAAGTTAAAGCCGGTCAATTCCCGTTTGCGGTTAATGGTCGTGCATTAGCTGCTGGTGATACAGCTGGTTTTGTTAAATTTGTTGCTGACGCAAAAACAGATCGTCTTTTGGGTATGCACGTTGTCGGTCCTAATGCATCAGACATCGTTCATCAGGGTATGATCGCACTTGAGTTTGTTTCTTCTGTTGAAGATCTACAGTTGATGACTTTTGGTCATCCAACGTTTTCTGAAGTTGTACATGAAGCTGCACTTTCAGTTGATGGTCGTGCAATCCACGCGATTCAACGTAAGCGCAAATAAAAACAAAAAGTGTGGTTCGCCACACTTTTTTGAATGAAGACGATTGGTTTATAAGACAGTCGTCGTCTCATAATGTAGTGTCCTAGTGTTAAGAATATCTAGGTCGCGTCACAATAAACAACGTAGTAGGTAATTAAATGAACTTACATGAGTATCAAGCTAAAGCGTTATTAAAAAAATATGGCATGCCAGTACAAGAAGGTATTTTGGCAACAAATGCAGATGAAGCAGTAGCTGCGTTTGAACAGCTTGGTGGTAAATTCGCGGTAATGAAAGCGCAAGTACATGCTGGTGGTCGTGGTAAGGCTGGTGGCGTAAAAGTTGCAAAATCAAAAGAAGATGTTATCGAATTTGCTAACAATATTATTGGTACTCGTCTTGTAACGTATCAAACAGATGCAAATGGTCAGCCTGTTAACAGCATTATTGTTGCAGAAGATGTCTATCCAGTTGAGCGTGAGCTTTACTTAGGCGCGGTTGTAGATCGTTCTAGCCGTCGTATTACTTTCATGGCTTCTACCGAAGGTGGTGTAGAAATCGAGAAAGTTGCTGAAGAAACACCTGAAAAAATTATTAAAGTTGAAGTTGATCCATTAGTAGGTTTACAACCATTCCAAGCACGTGAAGTTGCATTTGCTCTTGGTTTGAAAGATAAACAAATCGGTCAATTTGTTAAAATTATGTCTGCTGCTTACCAAGCATTTGTAGAAAATGATTTTGCTTTATTTGAAATTAACCCACTTTCAGTTCGTGAAAATGGCGAAATTTTATGTGTAGACGCGAAAGTAGGTATTGACTCTAACGCGCTTTATCGTTTGCCAGAAGTTGCAGCTTTGCGTGATAAATCTCAAGAAAATGAGCGTGAATTAAAAGCATCTGAATTTGACCTTAACTATGTTGCTTTAGAAGGTAACATCGGTTGTATGGTGAATGGTGCTGGTCTTGCAATGGCAACGATGGACATCATCAAGCTTTATGGTGGTCAGCCTGCTAACTTCCTAGATGTTGGTGGCGGTGCGACTAAAGAGCGTGTAATCGAAGCATTCAAAATTATTCTTGCTGATACTTCTGTACAAGGTGTTTTAATCAACATCTTTGGTGGTATCGTTCGTTGTGACATGATTGCTGAAGCAATTATTGCAGCAGTTCAAGAAGTAAACGTAACTGTACCAGTTGTTGTTCGCTTAGAAGGTAACAATGCTGAGCTAGGTGCGAAATTGCTTGATGAATCTGGTTTGAAATTAATTTCTGCAAACGGTTTATCTGATGCTGCAGAAAAAATTGTTGCTGCAGTTAAAGCGTAAGGGGAGTATCAATCATGAGCGTATTAATTAATAAAGACACTAAAGTATTGGTACAAGGTTTTACTGGTAAAAACGGTACTTTCCACTCTGCACAAGCTTTAGACTACGGTACAAAAGTTGTTGGTGGTGTTACGCCAGGTAAAGGTGGAACAACACACCTTGACCTTCCTGTATTCAATACAATGAAAGATGCTGTACGTGAGACTGGTGCTGATGCATCTGTTATTTATGTTCCAGCTCCATTTGTATTAGATTCTATCGTTGAAGCGGTTGATTCAGGCGTTGGTCTTATTGTTGTGATCACTGAAGGTGTTCCAACAATCGATATGCTTAAAGCAAAACGCTATTTAGAAACTAACGGTAATGGTACTCGTTTAGTTGGTCCTAACTGCCCAGGCGTGATCACTCCAGGTGAATGTAAGATCGGTATTATGCCTGGTCACATCCACCAACCTGGTCGTATTGGTATTATCTCACGTTCAGGTACATTGACTTATGAAGCGGTTGCTCAAACAACTAAGCTTGGTTTAGGTCAATCTACTTGTATCGGTATCGGTGGTGACCCAATCCCTGGTATGAACCAAATCGATGCATTGAAATTATTTCAAGACGATCCTGATACTGATGCAATCATCATGATTGGTGAGATTGGTGGTACTGCAGAAGAAGAAGCTGCTGAATTCATTCAATCGAATGTAACCAAGCCAGTTGTTGGTTACATCGCTGGTGTAACTGCGCCTAAAGGTAAACGTATGGGTCATGCTGGTGCGATTATCTCTGGTGGTAAAGGTACAGCAGAAGAGAAATTTGCTGCATTCGAAAAAGCAGGTATGGCTTACACTCGTAGCCCAGCTGAACTTGGCTCAACAATGATGCAAGTGCTGAAAGAGAAAGGTTTAGCGTAATACGTTAGATTTATTTATCTTGAAAAAACCCAATGGTGACATTGGGTTTTTTTTATAAGTGCAATATTGTGACAAAATACGTGCAAGATGCCGAAAAAACATATAAATAAATTTGATGGATATAATTAACTGATTGTAATAGATGAAAATATAACTTTTTATATTATGTTTAGGTTTTATTTTTTTTGAAAAAGCTTAATTAAAATATTAAAAATGAGTTTTAAATATTATCTATTTTAATTTATACAGAACGATCTTTATTATACAGGTCGTTCTTTCTTTTTAAGTTTTATTTAATAAAATGTTTATCTAAATTATTTTTCGTTTTTTTAAGTTTTTCGTATGGAAAATTAAATTTGATTTTATTTTTATATTGTTTTTGAATAAGTATAATTATTACATATGCTTATATTAATTTTTATTTTAAACTTTGGTATAATTTTATATTTAAATTTAATTTGGAGTAAAATTTTTTAATTTATTGTTGTGGTTATTTTTTTATTAAATTATTATTTATAGTAAATATTAAATAATGAGGAATAATATGATTAAAATAAAATTATTTATTCCTGTGCATTGTGTATCTCTTTTTGTTTTATTGTGTTGTGGAAGAGCTGTTTATTCAAATCCGATTGATCAACACAGGGAGTACGCTGTTCAATTAATCCAGAAAGGAGAGGTTGATCATGGGTTACTTGATTTAAAGAAATTATTAGTTTTGTATCCTAAAGACCAAAAATTAATTGCGGATTATTTTGTACTTTCGTATGGAAGAAATACGCTTCATGCTACTGAGTTGATTACCTGTATAGAAAATATACAAATAGAAGTATTTCCTATTTATGCGCAGACCAGTGTCGTGAAAACCTTAAGAGATGCCACACAATATTCTTTGGCTAAAAAGATGATTACAGGGTTTAGAGCTCATAATCCTCAAATGGGGTGGAACGTATGGTTAGCAACGATAGCTGCTGAAACAAAGCAAAATCAGGAAGCTCAAAGCATATTAAAACAAGTAGATATGCAGCAATTAAATGCAGAAGAACTAGTGCTGTTATCGCATACTGAACCGTACCAGGTTTGTCGGAGACTCAATATTCTGAGAGACTATTCCGATGAAAAAACCAAACTATACCCCCGAAATTAGAGAAAGAGCGGTTCAATTACTAATTGAATCTGAAAAAGATTATCCTTCTACTTGGGCAGCAATCACAGCTATTGCTCCTAAAATCGGTTGTACTCCTGAAACATTGCGTGTTTGGTATTTAAAGCATATGGATCAACTAAATCCTGCCAAAGTACAACAGAAATCTGACCAAGAAAAAATGAAGCAAATGGAACGTGAAATTAAAGAATTAAAGCGTGCCAATGAAATTCTACGCAAAGCAGCCGCTTTTTTCGCCCAGGCGGAGCTCGACCGCCCACACAAATAATGGTGGATTTTATCCAGAACAATAAAGATCGATATGGTGTTGAAGCGATTTGTAGAATTTTACCGATTGCAGCTTCGACCTATTATCGGGCTTTAGATCTCGTTGATAACCCAGAACATCGAGCGAAACGTGCTCTGCATGATTTACATCATGCAGAGCAAATCAAACGTATTTGGAAAGAAAGTTTAGGTCGATATGGTGTGCGTAAGGTCTGGCAACAATTGAAACGTGAAGGTTATGTTATCGCACGTTGTACAGTTGCTCGATTGATGCAGAAGCTAGGTATACAAGGTGTTTGGCGTGGTAAGAATAAACAAACCACCCGTAGCCGAGATGATCAAAAACGAGCAGATGACTTAGTAAAACGCAATTTTAATGCAGATCATCCTGACCAGCTGTGGGTCGCTGACTTCACGTATATTCAAACTCATTCAGGCTGGGTCTACACCGCATTTATTATTGATGTGTTCTCGCGAACAATTGTTGGATGGAAAGTATCAACACGGATGAATACAGATATGGTACTTGATGCACTGGAGCAAGCATTGCATGATCGAGGCATGCCAAAGAATGTGATTCATCATTCCGACAGAGGTGTGCAATATCTTTCCATTCGCTATACCAATCGTTTAGAAGCAGCAAATTTACGAGCATCAGTCGGTACAACGGGTGATTCATACGATAATGCTCTGGCTGAAACGGTGAATGGCTTATACAAAACAGAGGTGATTGAATATTTAAAAGCAGATTGGCAAGGTTTAGCGGATGTACAACTTGCGACATTAAATTGGGTAGATTGGTTCAACAAAAAGCGTGTACACAGTGCACTGGGTTATGTATCGCCTTTTGAGTTTGAAGCAATGTACTATGATAAGATTAATCCGTTAGGTCAGGTGGCCTAACTTAAATAAAAAAGTCTCCGATAAACCCGGTACGGTTCATACCTATCGATTAGTAGGAATGCCTATCCAAGCATTGCAAGCCGCAAATGCTGCTTTTGATAAGAAAAAAAATCAATTTTCTCAAGAGGAATATTTATTAGCACTGAATGATAACGGAAATTATAAGGTGGCAGATGAATATATAATGCGTTTTGTCTTATTTCAGACTCATCCTGATTTAGTGATCAGAATTAAACTCAGTCAATTCGCCACTCAAATCAAAAATGCAGTACTTGCTTATAAAACTGCTCAACAAGAAAGCAAATATGCAGATGCATATGTTGTTAGACCAAGTGCTTGCTGAAATGGAATCGTATAAACCCATAGTAAATGGTTATCCTCATTGGCAAAAAAGCTTTTATGCTGATTACATCTATGCTTTAGCGAAACGTAAGCGTTACACTGATATATTAACTACTTTACAGAGTATTAGTATTCCACTAGATCTTTGGCCAACTTATACACGTCATGCAATTGCAGATGCGTATTTAGCTACCAATCAACCTGAACAAGCAGAGCAAGTTTATTTGTCATTATTTAATGAAAAGAACTATGCTGATTATGATGTTTATTCAGCCTTATATTATGCGTATTTAGAACAAGAAAAATTTGAAGAAGCAAATAACTTGATTGATGAAATGGAACATCAATTAAGACGTTATCAATATAGCCAAGTAAAAGGTGTAGATCGTACAACTCATGAAGATTGGGAACAATATTTAAGTTTAAAAGGGTTAAATCTTGCTTATCGGAATGAGTTAGAAAAAGCCGAACAGTATTTTGAAAATTTGGTTTCAATCGCACCACGTAATATTGGTTATCAAAATAATCTCGCTTTGATTCAATGTTGGAGGCAAAAAACATTAACAGCGAAACTAACTTTAGAACAATGGAATGGTTTGGATGAAGTCAGCCAAATGACGGAAATCAACCAAATGAATAATGCGCAAGCTCTGGGAAATATTTCATATTGGCGAGAATTAAATAAAAAGCTCTTACAAACTGCTGCTGAGGATACAGGAGTACAACTGAGTTATAAAGAGTTGAAGGATCGTGATCGGTGGAGTATAGAACATCACAGTTCTTTTTCAAGGAATAAGTCTAATGATGATCGTCTATTAAATAGTTTACGAGGATCAAACGAACAGAGTTTTTGGACGCGTTTAAATAGTCCTTGGTTTAATGATTATTATCGTATCTTTGTTGAGCATCAATATCGAAAAGCACGGTATAAAAATAAGAAATTAGACGATGCTCGGGTAGGGCTGGGACTGGAATGGTCTTCAAATAGAAAAACAGCCAATATTCTATTGTCCGAAAGAAAGGATCAAGAGCGACTTGGTGTTAGATTGGATTGGTCGCATTGGTTAAATGATCATTGGGCATACAACTTCTCAGTCGATTCTGATGCTGATATACCATTACAAGCGATTGCCCAAAAGCACAAAGGGCAATCTTATGTAGCTGCGATGAATTGGCAAGCTAATGAGTCTAGAAAAGCAGGTATTCAATATCAAGCGATAGATATTGATGATGGAAATTTACGACAAGCCTATCAGGCATATTTTAGTCAGCAATTTTTTCAATCACCACAACACACAAGCACAGCGACTGTTACTGGATATTACGGAAGAAATAAAGCTGTGCAAGTTGATTATTTTAACCCTGTATCTAGCCATAGCATCGAGTTAAATCTGCAACATGATTGGTTGACATGGCGGGAATATGAGCGTGACTTTAAACAGCATTTTGAGCTGACTCTGGGTACTTTAAGCAAAAAGATTTTGCCCATCAGCCCGTTTATAACTTTTTGTATCGCCATGATTGGCGAATTTCACGTGTTTGGTATCTAAATTATGGCGTAGGGTGGGGATCTCATCCTTATGACGGTGAGCACGAAGACAAAACGTATGCCATTTTGGGCTTCGAAGGAAGGTTCTAATGAATATAAAATCTCCTTTCTGCTTATTGGCGTGTATAAGTGCAATGTCATTCAATCTATTTGCACAACCTATTGATAAGGCAGTTTCCGAATCCGCACAAACGAGCTCTAACGCTAATCAATTTGTGACGCTGACATTTCATGATGTTCGTGATGATGTCGCAGCAAAAGGGGATCGTGATTATTATGCGATTAGCAGTCAAAATTTTGCGCAATTTTTACAATGGATTAAAGATAATAAATGGCAACCGATACGATTAAAGGATGTTTGGCAAGCGCGTAATGCAGGAAAAGCTCTTCCTGAGAGAGCGTTGTTATTAACCGTTGATGATGGTGTATCGAGTGCATACACACATATTTTTCCATTATTAAAACTACATAAAATCCCTGCTGTATTTGCAATACCAACCAGTTGGATTAACGGCAATACCAAAGATGCTATTGAGGCATATGGTACAAGTAATTTGATGACATGGCAGCAAATGCGAGAAATGCAAGCTTCGGGCTTGGTGGAGTTTGGATCTCATAGTGACAATTTACATTACGGTATTGCCGCAAACCCTCAAACAAATCTAGAGTTTGCAGCAATTACTCGGCAATATTTTCCGCAGTCTGAAAGTTATGAGACTGATGAAGTCTTTAGACGTCGAGTCTTGAACGACTTGCAACAATCTAAGCAAATTTTAGATAAAGAGCTAGGTACTAATACTCGCGCAATCTTTTGGCCATATGGAGCTGTGACCAAAGAAACCGAGGAATTGGCGAGAATGGTGGGTTTACCGTTGTCATTTAGCCTAGGTAGTGAGTTAAACACAGCAGATTTATTTGGGACTTATCAACGTGCTTTGATCATTGATAATCCAATACCAGCTCAAATTTACGCTGAAATGCAAGATTTTGTATTGGATCGTCATGCACCTTATAAGCAACGTAAGAGTTTTCTGCGTTTTAATTTAGCTGAACTGGTAAAAGATAATGGAAATTCTGAACAGCGATTAGGTCAATTATTGGATCAGGTTGGAGCTTTTAAGTCGAATAATTTATTGCTGACCGTTGTTGAAGATCAGAATGATGATGGAAAAATTGATGTTGCTTATTTTCCTAATCGTAGTTTACCGATGAAAGCGGATTTATTAAATCGGGTGGTCTGGCAAGCACGTACACGGATTGCAAATAAAGTTTATGCAGAACTTCCTCTGAGTTTAGAAACTCAACAAGGTTACGACTTGTCAGAGTTAATTGCAGATTTAGTCAAAAATAATAGTTCCATCACGGGTTTGATGATTGAAACAGATGACACATTACACTGTGCAATTAGTCAACGAGATTGGGATCACATTTGTCAGAAGAAAATCGATGATGTATTGGCGATCAAAAATAAGACTAAATTGAAAGCAAATTATTATGTCAATGTCAGTACAAATTATCAGACAGCACTAAAATTCAGTTACAAGGGAGCACAGTGGGGTGGGCTACAAAAGTTACTGCAGTTGATTCCTGATCATGCTGATTTTCTGTATATCGCTTTAGATTCGAATCAATCAAAAAATAATATAAATGAGCTAGATAAAGTTTTATCGACTTTAACTGAACGTGAAAAACAACATTTGATCATTAGTTTGCAGATCGATAATCAAGCTTCTTCTTATGATTGGAAGAAATATCAGAAAATCTATCAGCAATTAAAAAGACAAGGTGTTCAAAAAATTGGTGTAGATAATTATCAGCTTTCTTATGGGGCTACGATTCATCAATATCTTTATCGTGAGTTGAGCTTAAATGGTAGTCCGCTCAGCTATCGCAATCCTTATGTGTTGAAACAAGGAGGGCGCTAATTATGGAATTTTTTTCAGATATTTCTTTAAGCGACTTATTTTTTGGCTTTGCATTTTTATTTCCTTTATTAATGGCTTGGCTTTGGATGGCGGGTGGAATTTGGTTTTATTTCAAACGTGAATTTCGGCAAACGGTTTTCCCTGAACCTAGTCAAGAAAGTTGTAGCATTATCATTCCTTGTTTTAATGAAGAAGAACAAATTCGAGAAACCATCAAGTTCGCTATGCAAAGCCAATATCCTGATTTTGAGGTGATTGCTATAAATGATGGAAGTACGGATAAAACCGCAGAGATTTTAGATGAACTTGCGTTGCACTATCCAAAACTACGTGTGGTGCATTTGGCAGAAAATCAGGGCAAAGCATATGCCTTGAGAGCAGGTGCGATGGTCAGCCAGCATGAGTTTCTAATTTGCATTGATGGCGATGCTTTACTGCATCCTCATGCCGTTTTTTGGATGATGAATCATCTAACACACTATCCGAGAGTCGGTGCAGTAACAGGTAATCCACGCATTATTAACCGTTCCAGTGTATTGGGCAAAATTCAAGTAGGTGAGTTCTCTTCAATCATTGGATTGATTAAACGTGCACAACGTACTTATGGGCGGATTTTTACGGTATCAGGGGTGATTGCAGGTTTTAGAAAAACAGCACTAGATCGAATTGGTTATTGGCGTGATGACATGATCACAGAAGATATTGATGTCTCATGGCGGCTCCAGTTCGATCATTGGGACTTACAGTATGTACCAAAAGCACTTTGTTATATCTATATGCCTGAAACCTTTAAAGGATTGTGGCAACAACGCCTACGTTGGGCGCAAGGTGGTATCGAAGTTTTATTTGCTTATGTACCGAAGTTATTTAAATGGCGTTTAAGACGCATGTGGCCAGTCGTTTTTGAAGCAATTATCAGCGTGATTTGGGTTTATGTAATGACTGCTATCATTCTTCTTTATGTGATTGGATTATTTATAGAATTACCTGAACAATGGGCGGTTACTACCGTATTGCCTAACTGGTATGGGATTGTTTTAGGTACGACCTGCCTTATACAGTTTTTAGTGAGTTTGATGATCGATCGCCAATATGACAATAGTCGAACCTTACGGACATATTTTTGGGTTATCTGGTATCCATTATTTTTCTGGGTATTAATGACCATCACAACCGCGATCGCATTGCCAAAAACCATATTTAAAAAACCAAAACGTGCACGTTGGGTAAGTCCTGATCGTGGATTTAGAGAGGGGCAAGATGATGTCAAACTTTAAAATGGTCTATGACCTTACACAATTGGAAATTCCTGAGTACATTGATGAACCTCGTTATGTCAGAAACAAAACGGCTGGATATGGATTGTTTTTTTTAGGTTGGTTGCTTTGGATATGGATTTTTATGCCATTAATCACTGCATTATTATGGATTTTCCAAGGTTTCAGTGCATATGAACAATTATTCGTGATGAATATACCAGAGCAATCGATTGATATCCTTTATTTAATCATTTCAATCATGTTGTTCATCCTGACTTTAATTATTTGGGCGACCTATAATTGGTTTCGTTTTTATAATAAAGAAAGAAGATCCTTTCCGAAAAATATTTCTGTTGATCAATTGGCACAGAGTTTCGAGTTAAATACCGAACAAATGAATGCCTTAAGAGATGCTAAGAATGTCACCCTGCATTATGATCAGGAAGGAAGATTAACCAATTTTGAGCTGGCTGAAAAACAATAAAAAACGCGGTCAAGACCGCGTTTATTTTTGACCTATTCTTATCAATCTAACTTATTTTGAGATTTTAAAGTATTAGTAAGGCCGTTAATATCACCACCTTGTAGGCCTAATTCATTCATTAAGCTATCGATCAAAGGTGCTTGAGAACGGTAGCGTAGGGCACTATTCACAACTTGATCAGACAAAGATGTTTGACCATTTTCAGTGGTTTCACCTGATGTAGTACCACCAGCAAAACCATTTAAACCATTCACCTGTAGAATCTTGATATCGTCAATATTCTCCATTGGTTTAACGCTTTCACGAATAATATCTGGTAAATGTTTGAGTAAGGCTAAACGAACTTGCATCTCTACTTGCTCTGCAGAAAGAACATTGGCTGCCTCATTCACTGCACGTGTACCTTCAGCATCTACTTGATATTGTTTTTCGAGAGCTTGTGCGAGAAGTACCTTAGCATCAGCTTCACCTTTTGCTTTTAAGCGTATCTTTTCGGCTTCAGCTTCCGCAGCAATTCGAACAGCTTCTGCTTCATCTGATGCAGCTTTTTTACCAGCATCAGCTGCCACAGTAATCGCAATCGCTTCTTTTTCAGCAGTTTGTTTGGCTGCTACAAGCTCGACAGCTTTTTGACGTTCTGCTCTTTGAGTTTCTCGCACCGTGACGACTTCTTCTTCAGCTTTTACAGCCTCAGCTCTGGCTTTGTCAGCTTGAGCTTTAGCTTCAGATTCGGCACGTGATTTTTCAGCGATAGCAATTGCACGATCTTGCTCTGCGAGTTCGATAGTTTTTTTCTGTTCAACTTGTGCTTTTTGAATAAGTTGAGCTTTTTGGATATTTTCGTTTTCTACATCACGAGCAGAAGCGATACGTTTAAGTTCAACTTCACGTTCAGCAGCAATACGAGCTTCTTCGGCTTCACGCTTTTTACCTGCTTCTTGAGAAGCAATTTCAGCATGTTGTTCGGCTTTACGAATGGAAATTTCGCGTTCTTGTTGCAGTTTTGCATATTCTTCTTCACGAGAAATCTCAAGGCGCGCACGCTCTGCTTCAAGATTTTTAGCACGAATCGCTAAATCAGCATCCTGTTCAATATCATTACGCTTCTTACGACGGTCTTCGATTGTTTCTGTAAGTTTAGTTAAGCCTTCAGCATCAAAAGCATTTTGTGGATTGAAATATTCAAAACCAGTTTGATCTAAACCTGTCAATGAAACGGTTTCAAGTTCTAAACCGTTTTTAGATAAATCTTCAGAAACCACCTGTTGAACTTTTTGTACAAAGTCGACACGCTTTTCATGTAGTTCTTCCATTGCCATTTCCGCGGCTACAGCACGTAAAGAGTCGACAAATTTACCTTCGACTAAATCTTTTAACTCCTGTGGAGACATGGTTTTCCGACCTAAGGTTTGCGCTGCAGTCGCAATCGATTCACCTGTAGGTTTTACGCGAACGTAGAATTCTGCCATTACATCTACACGCATACGGTCACGTGTAATCAAAGCTTGGTCAGCTGCACGTTTTACTTCTAAACGTAGTGTGTTCATGTTGACGGGGATGATTTCATGCAATACAGGAAGCACAATCGCACCTCCATTCAAGATGACTTTTTCTCCACCGAAACCAGTTCTTACGAATGAAACTTCTTTGCTTGAACGAGTATATAAACGAGCAATGACGATACCGATAAATATCAGTGCTGCGAAAATTACACCTGTAATAATTAAAATTTCAGTCAATGCTGAATTGAACATTAAAACACCCTCATATCATTTATATTAAAAAAATTAAGCGGAAATAGCCTGAAAGCCAATTTTGGTTCTTTGAGTTAAAATCACATCTTGACCTTGAGTAAAAACAACATCTAATTCTGGTTCCACTAAAACATAGTGCATTTGTCCAAATTGATCTTTCACTTTTGCTTGGGCAGGAGAATTAGGCTTTGCCTCACCCAATATAATTTTGGCAGTACGACCAATCAGATCATCACTATGAATTGCCGTTGTTTCATCTTTAGGAATAATTTTGGAAATGAGTTTTGCTGCAACACGAACGAGTGGCATACATAGAACAAGACAGGCAGGTGCAATGATCCAAGCAGATAGATAGTCTTCAGTAAAATTGAAAAAAACATCTTGAATAATTAAACCAGTGAGTGAATAAACAGTTAGGAAAATAATCAACCAAACTAGTAAAGGTACTTTTCCAAGATACAGCCATTCTAAAAACTGAGTGAAAAGGTTATCTGCATGATCCATAGAAACATCAGCGTGATCAACGTCAGTCAAACTATCGGGAAGAAATTGATCGATGAAGCTGCTGCTTCCCCCAAACATTAATAAAATCAATTCCAATACACCTATACATAGACATAGCAATAAAGAAACGCTAAAAACAATGTTGGAAGGGTGTATTAATAAATCCCATATCATTTGTATATACTCTTTTTTCTTTTGGAAAAATTTTTTTAAAAAAATTATAAAAACTAATTATTTATAAGATTAATTGTATCGAGCATAAAATTCAATCAAATTCCAAGCTAAATATTTAAAGCAAAAAAAACGCAATGATTGGGGTTGTCATTGCGTTGAACAACGAATCTGTAAAACAGTTTCGGTTGAAAGGAGAAATGTCATGAGATTAGTGTTATCTAACCTACTTGGCTATACTAATAAAAAACTTGACTGTGTTCATAGGTATTCGTGTTAACGAGTGTTATCAAGTGTTAATAAGTGACAAAATTTGTTAGTTATTGGGTTCGGGTTAAAGTTCCTAAAATAAACTTAAATCAAAAGCTTAAATAAAAATAGCCCAAAAAATGGGCTGTTTTTATGGTAAAAGTATTGTAATTAGAATTTAAATAAACCTAATCCACTTTTTACTTCATCTAAAGTTTGTTGCGTGATATCTCGACATTTGTCAGTACCATGCTTAAGAATATCCATAATATAGTCTGGATCTTTTTCAAGTTCAGCACGACGTTCACGGATTGGAGTGATGAGTTCCTTTAGAATACCTTCTAAGCGTTTTTTAACTGTACCATCACCTAAACCACCACGACGATAATGTGCTTTTAATTCTTCAACTTCTTCTTTGTTTGGATCAAATGCATCTAAATAAGTGAATACGATATTTCCTTCAACTTGACCTGGATCTTCAATACGCAAGTGATTCGGATCTGTATACATCGCATTGACAGCTTTTTTGATGTCTTTATCAGAAGCATTTAAAACAATAGTATTACCTAAAGACTTTGACATTTTTGCCTTACCATCAAATCCTGGTAAACGTCCCATGTTCGATAATAATGCTTTGCATTCAGGTAGGAGGTCATGTCCAATTTGACGATTTACACGACGAACAATTTCATTAGTTTGTTCAATCATTGGAATTTGGTCTTCACCTACAGGCACAACCGTTGCTTTAAATGCCGTAATATCCGCTGCTTGAGCAACTGGATAGCATAAAAAACCAGCAGGGATATCACGCTCAAAACCGCGCATCTGAATTTCAGATTTAATTGTTGGATTGCGTTCTAAACGAGCAACCGTAACGAAGTTGAGGTAAAGCATGGTCAGCTCATTAAGGGCTGGTAAGCATGATTGAACGCAAATCGTTGTTTTAGTTGGATCAATTCCAACTGCAAGATAATCTAAAGCAACTTGAAGAATATTATTTCGTACTTTATCAGGATTATCTGCGTTGTCAGTCAAAGCCTGAGCATCAGCAAGCAATAAGTGTTGATGATGACTGTCTTGTAAACCAACACGAGAACGCAATGAACCGACAAAATGACCTAAATGAAGTTGTCCAGTAGGGCGGTCGCCAGTCAAAATGATTGGACGTTGATCAGCATTACTCATGATATGTTCCAAGTTTCAGTGATTTCATAAATATAAAATTGACCTTATTGTACGGGAAATAAAAAAATTTCGTCAGCGATTGAACAAACTTTTATAAAAATAATGTTGTGAATTTATTGAGTAAATCTACAATAGCGAGATAAATACAAACTAGGAAATAAAAATGGCGAGTGGTTTATTACTTTTACTTGATGATATTGCAACAATTTTAGATGATGTTGCTGTAATGAGTAAAATGGCAGCAAAAAAAACAGCTGGCGTATTGGGTGATGATTTAGCTTTAAACGCTCAACAGGTGAGTGGTGTTCGCTCTGACCGAGAATTACCAGTTGTGTGGAGCGTAGCAAAAGGCTCATTTGTTAATAAACTCATTCTTGTTCCATTAGCATTGTTAATTAGCGTAGTTGCACCTTGGCTTATTAATCCATTATTGATGATTGGTGGTCTGTTCCTTTGTTATGAAGGTGTAGAAAAAGTAGTACACATGCTACATCACAAAAAAGCAAAAACTGCCGAAGAAGCAAGTGCTGATCTAGAAGCAATAGAGGTTGATTTAGCAAAATTTGAAAAAGAAAAAGTCAAAGGTGCAATACGTACAGATTTTATTCTATCTGCTGAAATTGTTGTGATTTCGTTGGGTACTGTTGCGACAGCCACATTTATGACTAAAGTATCTGTATTGAGTGTCATTGCGATTGCCATGACGATTGGTGTTTATGGTTTTGTAGCGATGATTGTCAAAATTGATGATTTAGGGTTGTATTTAACTCAACAAGCTTCAGAATTTAAAAATAAAGTAGGGCGTGGCTTACTGGCTTTTGCTCCGATTCTGATGAAAACATTGTCTGTTGTAGGTACAGTAGCAATGTTTTTAGTCGGTGGTGGCATCATTACACACACGATTCCCTTATTACACCATTTTACGGAAGAAACTGTTGATCATTTGGAGTTAATCCCAAGTTTTGGTTCAATTATTGGTGCATTAACACCAACATTAATTAACTTGGGTATTGGATTTATCGCGGGTGCTATTGTATTAATTGTTGTCGGGCTAATACAAAAAGTTTGGTCAAAAGCATCTAAATAAAAAGAAACCGTCATCATTATAATAAAGAGAGGTAGTCATGCGTTGGAAAGGGCGTCGTGTAAGTACCAATGTGGAAGATCGTCGTGGTGGTGGCGGTGTTAAAGCTGGTGGTATTAGTATCATCGGTTTAGTGGTTGCATTTATTGCTTGGAAGTTTTTTGGTGTTGATCCTCAGCAAGCTTACCAAGCAACACAAGCTGTTACCAGTGAAACAACATCAACAGCCGAAGCACCACAAAATCTGACTTTAGAACAAAAAGAAGCAAGTGAGTTTGTGGGTACGGTATTAGCTGATACAGAAGATACATGGACGCCAATTTTTCAACAATTAGGCATGACTTATAAGCCACCTCGACTAGTTTTATTTAGTGGGGTAGTGAAGTCAGGTTGCGGTACTGCGCAATCGGCAATGGGTCCCTTTTATTGCCCAGCAGACCAGAAGGTTTATATCGATACTTCTTTCTTTAAAGATATGCGCCAACAAATGGGTATTTCTGGTGAGCAAAATCAAACAGAATTGTCACGTCAAGATCAAGCTGGGGATTTTGCACAAGCTTATGTTATCGCACATGAGGTTGGACATCATATTCAGAACCTACTTGGTATCTCAGGAAAAGTGCAGCAGGCTCGTGCGCAATCCAGCCAAGTTGAAGGAAATCAACTTTCAGTTCGCTTAGAACTTCAAGCAGATTGTTTCGCTGGTATTTGGGCGAATCAAAATCAACAAAGAACACAATTTCTTGAACAGGGTGATATCGCAGAGGCGATGGATGCTGCTAAAAAAATTGGTGATGATTACTTGCAAAGAAGAGCAACAGGTCAAGTTGTACCAGATAGCTTTACTCATGGTACAAGCGAACAGCGTATGCAATGGTTTGAGTTGGGATACACCACAGGTGATATCAATCAATGTAATACTTTTAAATAGTCTGAATTTTATTTATTGTTGATTTTCATACGAAATTTATACCGATATATCGTTTCGCTCGATTAAAATAACAATGTTTAGCTGATGGAGTAATTTCCTAGCTAAACTATAAAGTTTAGAAAAAGAAAGAAAAAGAAATGAACTTCTGATGAGGTGATGCCTTATGCATTTATATTGTACGCATTATGGCGAGAGTCTGAGCACTGAATGAGCTAAATCTGAAGGTGATGAAAAAAGAGGTGGTATGGGTCACTACTGTCCCATAGTTTGCTTTAAATAAAAAAACCTGAGTCTAAATAGTTAAAATATGAGTGCAAACAAACACTTTAACTATAAAGGACTCAGGTTTTGTCACATCAGAATACCGTATTTCATCAATTACTCAAACCCATTCTAAGACAAGATTTTGAACGTCTGGCTAAACTGCATCACTCTGGGCAAAAATTAAGATCAGCCACCCGCTGGGATCAGTTTGTTGCCATATTGATGTCCCAACTTTCTTGTCGGCAAAGCTTAAGAGACATTCAATCCAATCTCGAATCCCAGCAGGAAAAGCTCTATCATCTTGGCGCGAAGAGAATTGCGCGAAGCACCTTAGCAAGACTCAACGAAGAACAGCCCGCCAGCCTGTATCAGCAATTGTTCACACAGCTGCTTCAGCGCTGTGAAAACTCTAAAACTGCACATAAATTTAGATTCAAAAATCCGCTGTATTCACTAGATGCCAGTCATATTGATCTTTCACTGTCATTGTGCGCATGGGCAAAAGTGCATGAATCCAAAGCCAGTATTAAACTCAGTGTTGGCTTAAATCACAGCAATACCATTCCTGAATTTGTAGCACTTGGGGATGGTATTGAAAATGATATGGTGCAAGGCAGAGCATTTAAATTTCCTGCTGGTAGCATTATCGTCTTTGATAAAGGATATGTTGATTATCAATGGTTTGCTCAGTTGACACTTCAGAACGTCAGCTTTGTAACCCGGCTACGCCCAAAGACTAAATCAAGCCGCAGCGTATTAGCGACTAAAGGGATTATTGCGGATGAATGTATTGAATTGAGCAGTGCGTATGCCAAGAAAAGAGGCGCACCTGAATTATTAAGACGTATAGAGTTTTATGATACAGATAAGAAAAGAACATTCGAATTTCTGAGCAACAACTTTCATCTGGCAGCATCCACCATTGCTGCAATTTATAAAGACCGCTGGAAGATTGAGTTATTCTTTAAAGCCATCAAGCAGAATTTAAAACTGAAGTCATTTCTAGGTCGAAGCCGCAATGCGATACAAACGCAAATATGGATTGCATTAATTGCCTATTTGCTGGTGAACTTCGCTAAACACATGGCACAAGAAGGATGGAGTGTTCAGCGTTTACTGAGAATTATTCAGGTCAATTTATTTGAAAGGAAACTTTTAAGGTCACTCTTTGTGCCTGATAAAAAATGGCGAAAACAAGAAGAACCTCAATTGAGGTTCTTCTTGTGATATTTGTGGGACAGCAGTGCCTTCGGGTTCTCTTTTTTATTTCAATTCAAATATAAATTTGTATGGTATCGTGTTAAAAATACAAAGAATTTTTAGAATATAAAGTCATGATAGTTACATCAAACGAAGAATTTAAACACCTAAAAAAAACAGATTAAAGAATATTTTGAAAGGATTGCTCAGCATATTAATATGAGTAAAACTGTGCTGTTTTATTCATATGGCGATCGAGAAAATTGTTGCCAAGTTTGGAATTCTTCATACTCAGAATTAAATAATGCGTTAAATCAACTTTTTGAAATACTGGATCATCAGTTTGCAATCAATCAACAACTCAATGAATATATAAAAATTGATTGTGCTTACAATATCCAAAAGGAAGATTGGCAAAAAATAGATCAAGCTATTAAAACTCAACAGCACAATAACCATTACCGTAAGGGATTAAGTTTTGATGAAAAATTTTCCATTTGCTTTCTAGAACAAGAGCTTTATGGAAGGGCAATTATTCGTGGATTAAGTTATGATCAGCCGAATTACTTTGACCAAGATAATCTGAACTCGACACTTGAATATAAATATTCAAACCAGAACACATCTATACAATTCAAGCAACTTGAATATGCTTGGACTTTTGACACCTACGCTGTGTTTTATGAAAATGGTCAACTGATTCCTTTACAAAGCCAATTTACTGAAAATGGAGTACGTTATTTAACAAGCGACAAAAAGACGCACATCAAAGACATCATTAAAAAAAATGCGAGCTTTTTATCAAGTCAAATAGCACAAGATGGAAAATACAATTACGGTTTTTTCCCTGCCTACGATCGTTTTATTAGAAGCTATAATACGGTCAGGCACTGTACTACGACCTATTCATTACTAGAAACCCTGATCATAGACAAAAATGACTCAGTTCTTGGTCGTTGCAAATTAGCAATAGAGTATGCATTTCAACATTTCTATGTAGAAATTCAGCCTAATCAAGCTTATATGTTAGATGGATCGACTCCAGAAGATTTAGATGAAATAAAATTAGGAGCAAATGCAGCAGCGTTGTTAATGCTAACAAAATATCAGGAGATTACAGGGGGAGACTACTTATCTAAATCAGGCATTGGCATTGGCTAAGGGTATTCAATCTTTGATGAATAGTGAGGGTGAAACTTCACATGTTTTGCATTATCCAAGTTTAGAATTAAAAGAAAAATTTAGAATTATTTATTACGATGGTGAAGCTGCTTTAGCCTTACTGCGTTTATATCAACTACATTCAGATGAGCATCTATTAAACAGTGTCAAACTTATGTTTGAACGATTCATACAAGAAAAATACGAGCGTTATCATGATCATTGGTTGAGTTATTGCACCAATGAACTTACCAAAATTTGTCCAGAAGAAAAATATTTCTTATTTGGAATAAAAAATTACGTCAGGCATATGATTTTTATTCGTAATCGAAAAACTACTTATTCAACTTTTCTAGAAATGATGATGTCTGCATATCTCATGGTCAATCGGATCAAACAATTGGGTCTAAATGATATTCTTGAGAAAGCACATTTTGAAGATCTCAAGAAGTTGATTGAATTCAGGGCTGAATTTCAGAGAACTGGATTTTTCTATCCAGAAGTTGCGATGTATATGGCATGTCCTGAGAAGGTTTTACACGCATTTTATGTCAGACATGATCGTTTTAGAGTTCGTATTGATGATCAAGAACATAATCTTTCAGGTTACATCGCCTATGTACAACATTTTAACTAGTCAAAATCTAGGATCATGACTATGAAATTACAAGAAGAAATAAAAATAATTTCGCATTTGCATCAAGAAACTTTCCAACATCCAATTTGGAATCAAGTATTAAATGTCGATTGCACTCATTGGATGACTTTACTTTTAGCCATCGAACATATTTCCGATCAAAAAATTCAATTAGATGATGTGATTCCGATTGAGAAACAGCAACAAGAAAATTTTTGTGCAAGTTTTGAGAAAAAAAATTATTCGGTTTTAGCTCTTCTACAGCGCCTCATTCTGACTGCAGATAAGGAAATGAGTCAGCACATTTTGTCTCATATTTTTGGAAATATGCTGATTGCTCAAGAAGTTATAGATAATAAATTAAAAGAATTAGACATAGACTCACATCGGGTAAAAATTAAAGATTTATATGTGATCGCTCAGACAATATTTGAGCTGCCAAATGCACTAATCAAGAAAATATTTTCTATCCAGCCGCTTATTGATAGTGCAAATATTCCATTAAAAACATTACTTTTTAGTTGTACTCAACTTGATGCACTTATGTATTTAGAGTTTGAACAAAGGATCCTATATTGTTCTTATCGTGCTGAAAATCAAAGTATCGGCCTGTTTTCCTTATTAGATAATATCCATCGAATAGATCATCTCGTACCTTATTATCATTATTTTCCAGAAGGCTTAATTGAAAATAAAACCATTCAGCCTAAAAGTGAATGGATGAATGTAATGGGGGATACTTATTTTGGTGAATACTATACTGAAATTAGAAAATGTCGTGGTCAAGATGATGCGTTGCAACGTTATGGTTATGGGCATTCATTTGAAAAAATTAAATCTTTCTTTCAAAAAGATGATATTAATTGCATTAATTTTGAAGCTGTATTTAATACAGAAATGCGTTCACCATTACAAGACGCAAAAGCTTTTATTTTAGGGGCTGATCATACTCAAACGCTTGAACAGTTTCAGCATTTAAATATCAATCTTGTCAATCTCGCAAATAACCACTTAAAAGATTATGGTAGCAAAAGTTTAAAATTTACCTTAGATAAATTTGAGGGAGCAAATATCTGTCATATGGGTGGAGGTGTTGATCAGCAGAAAGCACATCAGTTTATTGAGTTAAATCTCAAACCTAAAAAAGTTGCTATTTTTAATGGCTATTGGCATTGTGATATTGCTTATCAAGACTATGACTTTTATGCTCTAGGTAAAAGTGCAGGCGTGGCTTGCTTAAATGCCATTCTATTTGAACAAATCATGCAATATCGTATGCAGAATCCAGATGCAAAAATCATTTTAATTTGTCATTGGGGCATAGATTTTAAATCAATACATCCTGAACAAGAAAAATTAGCCAACTTATTTACACAGATTGGTGTTGATTTAATTATTGGACATGGTGCTCATACGATTCAACCCATTCGCTATGTAAATAATAAGCCGGTGATTTTTGGCATCGGTAATGGAGTGTTTAATAGCAATGGAGAATATGAAAAATACCAAGCTTTACCATTTGGAGCTATCGTTCGAATTAATTTAGTAAAAGAAGTTGTTCAGTTGTATCCTATTTTTACTGATAATTTATCAAGCTTTTGGCAACCTTATCCAGTCAATCAGCAACAATTTGAACGAGCAAGTGATTACCTAACCAAAGACTTAAATCAACATCATTTTAGAATTCAGAAAAATGATTTAGGATTTTATGTAGAGCTAAATATTTAAGGGTACTTTGAGTAATTATCTAAAATTATATTCAATTGCTCAGAAGTAAAACCAAGATTACGTAATCCGCCACTTCCTAGTTTGCAATCATAACTAGTCATGATATTTGTCGGTGTGGTTTTCTTGGCGTTTGGTGCACAGACATGATTGAGACCAAAAGCATGTCCCATTTCATGAATACTCGCAGCTTGAGTCTGATAATTTAATCGTTCCCAATCAATTAGAATGAAAGGTCGACCTTGATTCCTAAAACCCCAACTCGTGATATCACTATATTTCAGCTTAGGAGAGTAGGAGTCATAGATAATAAATAAAACTTCTTTACTTTTGCGTTTAGGAAAACAGTCTTTGACTGCACTAGGCACATTTTCAGTGACTAAATCCATTGGTTGATTCACTTTTGAAGCAAGATCACATTTCCTTTTTGTAAAATCAAGATATGAATAGTAGTGATTCATTTTAAATTTAAAAATTTTATTGTTATTTTCATCCAAAAAGTAACGATTTAAGATTTCGATTTCTTTCTGCATCTGAGCTTTAGTATCAAAGATCTTTGCTTGAGGTCTATTGATTGTATAAACAAAAGTAACATATATGATAGGCAAATGATCGGATGAATCAGTTTTGTATTTATACGGGGTAATTTTAATAGGCGGTTTTTTGGAAGGTGTACACGAAGCCGTAATCGCAATACTCAGTATGGATACAAATAATAGTTTCAATTGCATCTTCGAACTCTCAACTCTTCAAGATTTTAATTGTTATGGAAATATTTTAATGTGGATTCAGACATGCTAACAGATTTTATGAGTAATGATGATGAATGATACCAATGAACTACAACGCCAAATCCTTGAAGTCGTCGCTTTAATTCCATTTGGAAAAGTCGCTACCTATGGGCAAATTGCTAAGCTAGCTGGGCTACCAAAACATGCCCGCCTTGTAGGTACAGTTTTAAAGAATTTAGATGAAGGAAGTCATCTTCCATGGCATCGGGTAATTAATTCACAAGGTAAAGTGAGTACAATAAACTTAGATGAAAATGGTGAAAATCGACAATTAAAACTATTAAAAAATGAAGGTATTTTGTTAGAGAATCACAAAATTAAATTAAAAGATTATCAATGGATATTTTAATTTTGTGCTTAAAAGAAAATAAATAATTTATTCAATCGAATCAAATCACGTTAATAAGTAAATTATAGGTCTGACTTATTAAAATAATTAAAAAACTGCATGTCTGAAATCGGACATGCAGTTTTTTTAGACTAAGGATAACCTTAGATCAGCGAACGATCAGAACAGGAATATGACTTTCTCCCAAAACTTTCTGAGCAACGCTACCTAAAATAAACTTTTTAAATCCAGTTCTACCATGAGATCCCATGATAATTAAATCCACTTCAAGATTTTGAGCAGCTTTAATAATTTCCTCATGAACTGAAAAACCTTCTACAACTTGTGTTGCAACTGTTTGTCCTAATTCTTCAAATTGTTTTTGAGCTTTCGTTAAATTTTCCTGAACATAAGATCGCACACGTTCGATCAATTCATTACTTTGCCCCATACGTAAATACGCATCTGCCAAATATGGGTCTAAAGTCATTACTTGAACCAAAGTAATTTGGCTATTTAAAGCTTTAGCAAGTTGTGCTGCTTGCTGAATGACATTTGCTGAAATTTCAGAGTCGTCGATAGCGACAAGAATTTTTTGATAAGCCATGATAAATACTCCTTATTATTACACTTTGATTCGCTTCTAAATTTTTGTTTAAAATAAAAACTATACTTTCATATTAAACTTATTATTCGCATAATAAAACCTAGTAATTTCATAAGAATAATTGTTGGTTTTAGATGTTTTGATGTGTTTAGTTATTTGAAAAATATAAGAATATTAAAATTGCATGAGGTGCATTGTACAGTTAATTATTTTATAGACTTTTGTCTAAATATGAGTGTAAATCATCAAGTTGATCAGTTTGTAATAGTTCTCTAATTTTTAAAATCTGCTTTTCATCTAGCTCATAGAGTTTTAAAGAAAGTAGTCTTTCAATATCTGTTTCAGAAAAACGATACTTAATAATTTTAGCAGGTACACCGCCTACAATTGCATAAGGTGGGACATCTTGAGTGACTATAGCTCCTGTGGCAACCACAGCACCTTCACCGAGTTTAACACCTTGCATGATCATGGCTCTGCTTCCAATCCAGCAGCCATCTGCAATTATGGTGTCACCCGCAGGGAGAAAACTGCGTGTATCAAAGGGGAATGTTGAGATCCAGTCTGGTCTATGCAGCTGATTGCCGCCCATCATAATGACGCATTCGGCACCGAAGCAAACAAAATTACCAATATAGAGCTGGTCTATTGGTTTATCTGGTGTGGATACTTTGTCATGTAGATAACGTACTACACAACGTTCAAAACCTTGATCCCAATAAGCAGAATAATAGGAATAATTACCTTTAATATGAATATTTGGATTTTTTACAGTTTTCGCAATAAATTCGAACTCACACCAATGTTTAACAGGGGAGTTGATCGAAGTTGAGTCCATTTACATTTCACAGAATAATTTGAGAAGAAAAACCCCTCAAAGGTGAGGGGTTAATTGAGCTTGGAATATTATAGGTATTCCACGCTCACGATTTCGTATTCAACTTCACCTTGTGGTGTTTGAATTTTAGCTTCATCGCCTTCGCTTTTGCCTAATAGGCCACGTGCGATTGGAGAGTTCACTGAGATTTTATTAATTTTAAAATCTGCTTCATCGTCGCCTACGATTTTATAGGTCTTACGTTCTTCAGTATCTAGGTTTTCAATCGTTACCGTAACACCAAATACAACACGACCGTTTTGTTCAAGATCTTTAACGTCAATTACCTGACATGCGCCAAGTTTACCTTCGATATCTTGAATACGACCTTCACAGAAGCCTTGTTGCTCACGTGCTGCATGATACTCAGCATTTTCTTTGAGGTCACCATGCTCACGTGCCTCAGCAATAGCCTGTGTAATACGTGGGCGATCAACTGTTTTTAACTGTTGTAATTCTTTCTCTAAGGCAACCTTGCCTTCAGGAGTCATAGGATAACGTTGCATTTTAGTCCCCTCTAAATTGGTTGGGAAAATACAGGATTAAAAAAAGAAAAAGCCCGCCACCGATAAGGTGACGGGACTTTATCGGTAGAGAATTAACCTACAGTTTGTAAATCTTGCAAGCGGTATACATCCATTGGCAATTTCACAGCAAATGCTTGGCAAACTGCTTCTGCACCATTGATTGTCGTTGTGTAGTACACTTTGCCTTGTAGGGCAGCACGACGAATCATTGCAGAATCGTATTGAGCTTGTTTGCCTTCAGTGGTGTTGACAATAAGATGAATTTCACCATTTTTCAAGCGGTCTACAATGTGTGGACGACCTTCAGTCACTTTATTGACTGCTTCACATTCCAAACCAGCTTCTTGCAATACTTGGTAAGTACCGTTGGTTGCAACAAGTTTGAAACCGTAAGCAATCAATTGTTTAGCGATATTAGCAATATATTTCTTGTCTGATTCACGAACAGATAAGAATGCATATTTCACTTCGCCTTCAGTTGGCAAGCCTGGTAAACGTTCATTTGAACCAAGCACAGCTTTGTAGAATGCTTCGCCAAATGTTTCACCTACACCCATAACTTCACCTGTAGATTTCATCTCAGGTCCAAGCATTGGGTCAACACCTTGGAATTTAGCAAACGGGAATACCGCTTCTTTTACAGCAAAGTGAGTTGGGATGATCTCTTTAGTGAATCCTTGAGATTCTAAAGATTGACCAGCCATACAACGAGCAGCAACTTTCGCTAAAGATTCACCGATACATTTCGATACGAAAGGAACCGTACGTGATGCACGTGGATTCACTTCAAGTACATAAATGTCGTTGCCTTTTACTGCAAACTGAACGTTCATCAAACCTACAACGCCAAGCTCTTTTGCCATCGCAACAGTTTGACGACGCATTTCATCCTGAACTTCTTGTGAAAGAGAGTAAGGAGGAATCGAACATGCTGAGTCACCTGAGTGGATACCTGCTTGTTCAATGTGTTGCATGATACCGCCGATCACAACGTCTTTACCGTCAGATACGCAGTCCACGTCAACTTCAGTTGCATCATCAAGGAAACGGTCAAGTAAGACAGGGGCTTCATTCGACGCTTGTACTGCTTCACGAAGGTAACGCTTAAGTTCTTCTTCGTTATATACGATTTCCATTGCGCGACCACCTAATACATAAGATGGACGAACAACTAGCGGGTAACCAACTTTTGCAGCTTCAGAGATACCTTCTTCAGCAGATTTTACAATGCTGTTGTTCGGTTGACGAAGTTGTAGACGTTGAATCATTTGCTGGAAACGTTCACGGTCTTCTGCACGGTCAATCGCATCTGGAGATGTACCAATGATTGGTGTACCTGCTTCTTCTAAAGCACGAGCCAATTTCAAAGGTGTTTGACCACCGTATTGTACGATCACGCCTTTAGGCTTCTCAGTACGTACGATTTCAAGAACATCTTCCAATGTAACAGGTTCGAAGTACAAACGATCTGATGTGTCATAGTCAGTTGAAACAGTTTCAGGGTTACAGTTCACCATGATTGTTTCGTAACCGTCATCACGCATAGCTAGGGCTGCGTGTACACAGCAGTAGTCAAACTCAATACCTTGACCAATACGGTTTGGACCACCACCGATGACCATGATTTTGTCACGGCTTGATGGATTTGCTTCACATTCTTCATCATAAGTTGAATACATGTAAGCTGTACCTGATTCGAACTCAGCAGCACATGTATCAACACGTTTATAAACTGGATATACACCCAAGTTCCAACGTTGTTTACGGAATTGCTTTTGTGAAATACCCATTAAGTCAGCAATACGAAGGTCAGATAAACCTTTGCGTTTGAATGAACGGATATTGTCAGCATTTAAATCCCCAAAGCCTAAAGTTTTTACTTGAGCTTCAGTTTTGATAATGTCTTCGATTTGGATCAAGAACCAACGATCGATCTTGGTTGCTTCAAACACTTCATCTAATGAGAAACCATGACGGAATGCATCAGCTACATACCAAATACGCTCAGGACCTGGAACTTTAAGCTCTTTTAAAATGATGTCTTTAGCATTAGCTGTACCAACTTCGATTTTTTCATCAAAGCCACTCACACCAACTTCAAGACCACGAAGTGCTTTTTGAACAGATTCTTGGAAGTTACGACCAATCGCCATCACTTCGCCCACAGATTTCATCTGAGTTGTAAGAACAGGCTCAGCTTGTGGGAATTTTTCGAAGTTAAAGCGTGGAATCTTGGTTACGACATAGTCAATTGCTGGTTCGAAGCTTGCAGGTGTTACACCGCCAGTGATGTCATTTTTCAATTCATCAAGGGTATAACCAACAGCAAGTTTTGCAGCAATTTTTGCAATCGGGAAGCCAGTAGCTTTAGACGCAAGCGCAGATGAACGAGAAACACGAGGGTTCATCTCGATCACAACCATACGACCATCTTTCGGATTAATACCGAACTGAACGTTTGAACCACCTGTTTCAACACCGATTTCACGCAGAACAGCAACCGATGCATTACGCATGATTTGATATTCTTTATCTGTCAATGTTTGAGCAGGGGCAACAGTGATTGAGTCACCAGTATGCACACCCATTGGGTCAAAGTTTTCGATCGCACATACGATAATACAGTTGTCGTTTTTATCACGAACAACTTCCATCTCGTATTCTTTCCAACCAATTAATGATTCATCAATCAATAATTGTTTAGTTGGAGAAAGATCGAAACCGCGTTCACAGATTTCAATAAATTCTTCTTTATTGTATGCGATACCACCACCAGAACCACCCATCGTGAATGACGGACGAATGATCACTGGGAAGCCGAAACGTGCTTGAATTTCCAATGCATGTTCCATGCTTTCTGCAACATCAGCACGTGGACATTCAAGTCCAATTTTACGCATTGCGATGTCAAAAAGTTTACGATCTTCTGCTTTCTCAATCGCTTCTTTTGATGCACCAATCAATTCAACGTTATATTTTTCTAAAATACCGTTAGCATCTAATGCAAGTGCACAGTTCAATGCAGTTTGACCACCCATCGTTGGGAGAACTGCATCTGGGCGTTCTTTTTCAATAATTTGTGCAACTGTCTGCCAAGTGATTGGCTCGATATAAGTTGCATCCGCCATTGAAGGATCGGTCATGATGGTCGCTGGGTTAGAGTTCACCAAAATAACACGGTAACCTTCTTCACGAAGCGCTTTACATGCTTGTGCACCTGAGTAGTCAAACTCACACGCCTGACCAATGACAATAGGACCAGCACCAATAATTAAGATGCTTTTAATATCCGTACGTTTAGGCATTATTCGCTCCTTAATTACTTCTTAGCTGCTTGGATAAGTTCGATGAAATGATCGAACAACGGAGCGCAATCATGTGGACCAGGACTCGCTTCAGGGTGACCTTGGAAGCTAAATGCTGGTTTGTCAGTGCGATGAATACCTTGGTTTGTACCATCAAACAATGAACGATGTGTTACTTTTAAGTTTGAAGGTAAGGTGCTTTCATCAACTGCAAAGCCATGGTTTTGAGAAGTAATCATCACTGTACCATTCTCAAGGTTTTGTACAGGATGGTTGGCGCCGTGATGACCATGATTCATTTTCATCGTCTTCGCACCAGAAGCAAGCGCTAAAATTTGGTGACCTAAACAAATACCAAAGACTGGTAATGTTGTGGTTTCAACAATTGTTTTAACTGCTTCGATTGCATACTCACATGCTGCTGGATCACCAGGACCATTTGACAGGAAAACGCCATCTGGATTTAAAGCAAGGACTTTTTCAGCAGGTGTTTGTGCAGGAACAACTGTTAATTTACAGCCGCGATCTGCGAGCATACGTAAGATGTTGGTTTTGACACCATAATCATATGCAACAACATGATATTTAAGTTCTGGTTGGGTAAAACCATTGCCTAATGCCCAAGAACCTTCAGTCCATTCGAAACCTTCAGGGTCACAGCATTCTTTAGCAAGATCAAGACCATTTAAACCACCGAATTCACGTGCTTTGGCAATAGCTTCTTCTTCTGTAATATTTTCGCCAGCAAGGATACAACCGTTTTGTGCTCCTTTTTCACGTAAGATACGAGTTAACTTTCGTGTGTCAATATCTGCGATTGCAACAACATTGTGTTGTTGTAAATATTCGCTAAGTGATTGCTCAGAACGGAAGTTACTGTGTAATAGTGGAAGATCACGAATAATTAAACCATTCGCCCATACTTTATGGATGCGACCTGATTCAACGTCTTCACTATTACAGCCAGTATTTCCGATATGAGGATAAGTCAACGTAACAAGTTGCTGTGCGTAACTTGGGTCAGTCAAAATTTCTTGATAACCAGTCATGGCAGTATTAAAAACGACTTCACCAGTCGTACTACCCGATGCACCGATAGACGTTCCTTTAAAGATCGTTCCATCTGCGAGGGCTAAAATGGCGGGGGTGCTCAAACCAAAGCTCCTGAACTAAAACCACAAAAATAGGGCTGTAAAAAAGCGAGTAGACATAAAAAAAGGTAGGCCGTCTTTAAAAACATGCCCCTCCTTCCAGTCTGCTCGCTTGTAACTTAACAGCGCATTATACGCATGAGTCTCTGAAAAGTCTATGTGTTTTATTTATTAAAGTGAGTTAAAAGTACATGTGTAAAAATGAGGAGCAGAAGAGAGTGTCTATTGCAAAATAACTCATTCTTCTAAGTATAGAATGAGATATTATGAAAATTGTTAGACAATTTTTGCCTGATTCGATGCTGAAGCGATTTATCTTATACCTAGCCAAAAAATCAACAATCAGTATAGAGGGGAATCAAGATGGCTGAGAATCAAGCGCCGACAACTGCTGAAGAAGTGAAAGAAGTTGCTGTCGAGAAAACGGCTAAAGCTAAAGAAACTGTTGCTGCAAAAACAGCAGAAGTGAAAGAAGTTGTAGCTGAAAAGACTGCTGAAGTTAAAGAAGCAGTTGCAGAGAAAACAGCAAAAGCGAAAGAAGTTGTAGCTGAAAAGACTGCTAAAGCGAAAGAAGTAATTGCTGAAACTCAAGAACAAGCGAAAGAAGTAATTGCTGAAACTCAAGAGCAAGTGAAAGAAGTGATTGCTGAAACTCAAGAAAAAATTGAGACTGAAGCTAAAGAATTGAATCAAAATATTCAAAATCAATTGACTCAAATCAAGCAAGATTTACTTCAACGTATTGAAGTGATCAAATCACAATTAAATTCTTCTCAAGGTAACTTGTTTGAATTAAAGAATGCGTTGAAAACTGAGTTAAATGCTTTAATTGAAGATTTAACGAAAGTAAGCAAAGAATTAAAAGATGATATTAGCCAAATCTCTGTTAAGCACAAAGATACGCTAGTTGGCAGTTTTAAACGTACTAAAGATCAAGCTGTAGAAGCTTGGAACAAAGTTCGTGCTAGTTAATTACTAGCCAATAAAAAAGCGAGATATATTCTCGCTTTTTTATTGATTAAAATTGATGTAGCCAATCACGTTTGTTGTGAAAATCGGCTTGAGGGCTACTGTGCTGCATTGCAAAATAATGCATACCTTGTGTGGTATTTAATACAGCAGTTAAACCTACATATAAATCTGACCACTTCAACTTATTGCTTTGCATAAATTGAGTAAGGTCTAAACTTACATTTAATCCGTAATGGGTTTTCTGTAAGTGATTTAGCTCAATATCATATGCAGGAAGTGGCGGTATATTTTCAGGGAATCGGTATTCTTCAAATTGATAAGCTTGCCAAGCTTGAGAAGGGGAAAGATTAATTTCTCTATAGAAATCTTCATCTTTCACACCTACAAAAATTTCAAAACACGTTTGTTCCCATAAAAAGTCGAGGCGAGGATGTGCTGCGACGAGATCGGGATAAATTAAAAACTGATTTGGGTCACGAACCCAAAAACCAACATTTATAGTCGCTGGTGTTTGTTGCTCAATCGCTCCAACAACGGTAATTGCACTAAAACGATCGAAAGCAGAGAGTTCATAACTTGCCATAGCTTGATTACTTGCTTAAATGTGCAAAACGAACGAGATTTGAGAGATTTTGATTTTGTTTGTTCGCTTTCTTATAAAGCAAAACAATTTTACCAATTTTTTGTACTGATTCAGCGCCTGTAGCTTCAACAAGTGCATCAATTACAGCTGCACGATCTTCACGATCTTCGCCCGCGATTTTAACTTTGATAAGTTCATGATCATTCAAAGCGCGATTTGTTTCTTCAATTACGTTTTCTGTCAAACCCTGACCACCAATCATAACAACTGGATTCAGCGCGTGGCCAATTTGACGTAAACGTTTGCGCTCATGGATAGATAAAGCCGCCATTTAAAAAATACCTGATTTGAAAAACGAACTAGTATAACTTGCATCCCGTTTCTAAGATAGATTAATGGTGCTTGTGGATGGATAAAAATGATCAAAAATAAGAGAAATATCCAATCTAGATGATCGAAAAAAATCTGTAAAAGTTCGTGTGAATGAAGTACATCCGTACTGTAATGAGAGTAATTTTCACGTACAATGACTAATCAGAAGTTTTTTGAAATTTAGTGAGTTATGGCGACACGCATTACCAATCAAAAATTGTCTAAAAGCAGTCGTGCATGGATGAGAGAGCACTTGGATGATCCTTTTGTGAAAAAAGCACAAAAAGAAGGTTATCGCGCTCGTGCAGCATATAAGTTACTTGAAATCCAAGAAAAATATAAAATGATCAAACCAGGAATGACGGTTGTCGATCTTGGTGCAGCACCAGGTAGTTGGTCACAAATCGCTGGAAAGCTGGTTGGTTCTAATGGTCTAGTAATTGCTTCAGATATTTTACCAATGGATGCACTTCCTGACGTGACTTTCTTACAAGGTGACTTCCGAGAGGAAGAAGTTTTTGAAAAATTGTTAAATATTTTAAATGGACGTCAAGTTGACGTTGTAATTTCTGATATGGCCCCCAATACATCAGGTAATAGGGCTGTTGATCAACCGCGCCAAATTTATCTTTGTGAATTGGCTTTGGATTTTGCTCAAAAAGTTTTAGGACCAAATGGACAATTTATTGTTAAAGTGTTCCAAGGTTCGGGCTTTGACGAATTCAGAAAGCAAGTGGTCGATAGTTTTGATGTATTAAAAACAGCTAAACCTGAGGCGTCTCGTGCTCGATCAAAAGAGGTTTTTTTGATTGGACAAGGTCGTAAAAAGGCATTGCAATAAAAGTGTACTTGCCAAGTTGTTAAAAATTGTGCATTTTGTACCTTTTAAGTTTTTTGCAACGCAAATTCATTGCTGTTTTTGTGAAGGTCAGCCAAGATTAGGTATGATCAAATTAGATTGATATGGGAATAAAGCCTTGAGCGATTACTTCAAGAATGCCGTATTGTGGCTCATCATACTCGGTGTTCTGATTTTGATTTTTAGCAACGTCAGTGACCGCAATAAGCCTGCCGCGATGAAATATTCTGATTTCGTAGCAGCAGTTAATGCTGGGCAGATTAAACAAGTCACAATTGACGGTTTAAATATTAGCGGTGAAAAAACCAATGGTTCTTCATTTGAAACGGTTCGCCCACAAGTTGAAGACACTGAGTTGCTACCAAGCTTGAACAAACAAAATGTTGTAGTTGAGGGGACAGCTCCGCAACGTCAAGGCATTTTGATGCAACTTCTCATTGCGAGTTTCCCAGTATTGCTCATCATTTTATTATTCATGTTCTTCATGCGTAATATGGGCGGTGGCGCTGGTGGCAAAAACGGTCCTATGAGTTTTGGTAAGTCAAAAGCAAAAATGTTATCTGAAGATCAAATCAAGGTAACGTTTACTGATGTTGCAGGTTGTGACGAAGCAAAACAAGAAGTCGTTGAAATTGTCGATTTCTTAAAAGATCCAGCAAAATTCAAACGTCTTGGTGCAACTATTCCACGTGGTGTGTTAATGGTTGGTCCTCCAGGTACAGGTAAAACATTATTAGCCAAAGCAATTGCTGGTGAAGCTAAAGTTCCTTTCTTTAGTATTTCTGGTTCTGATTTCGTTGAAATGTTTGTTGGTGTTGGTGCTTCACGTGTTCGTGATATGTTCGAACAAGCTAAACGTCATGCACCATGTATTATTTTCATTGATGAGATTGATGCTGTAGGTCGTCATCGTGGTTCAGGTACAGGTGGCGGTCATGATGAACGTGAACAAACCTTGAACCAAATGCTTGTAGAGATGGACGGTTTCGAAGGCAATGAAGGTGTGATCGTAATTGCTGCCACAAACCGTGTAGATGTATTGGATAAAGCTTTACTTCGTCCAGGTCGTTTTGACCGTCAAGTGATGGTAGGGTTACCTGACATTCGTGGTCGTGAGCAAATCTTAAATGTTCATTTGAAGAAATTACCTTCAGTGACTGGTGTTGATGTTAAAGTCCTTGCACGTGGTACACCAGGCTTCTCTGGTGCGCAACTAGCAAACTTAGTGAATGAAGCTGCATTGTTCGCTGCTCGTCGTAACAAGAACACTGTCGACATGCATGATTTCGAAGATGCAAAAGACAAAATCTACATGGGTCCTGAACGTAAGTCGATGGTGATTCGTGAAGAAGAACGTCGTGCTACTGCGTACCATGAAGCGGGTCATGCCATCGTTGCTGAAATCTTGCCTGGTACTGATCCTGTGCATAAAGTAACGATTATGCCACGCGGTTGGGCTTTGGGTGTGACATGGCAGCTGCCTGAACAAGACCAAACTAGCCATTATAAAGATAAGATGTTGAATGAGCTTTCAATCTTATTTGGCGGTCGTATTGCTGAAGAAGTTTTCATTAATCAAATGTCAACTGGTGCTTCAAACGACTTCGAACGAGCGACTAAAATGGCTCGTGCGATGGTAACCAAATATGGTATGTCAGAAAGACTTGGCGTCATGGTCTATGAAGATGAAAACCAAAATGGTTTCTTTGGAAATGTTGGTAGTCGTACAATTTCTGATGCTACACAACAAAAAGTAGATGAAGAAGTTCGTCGTATCCTTGATCAACAATATAAAGTTGCTCGTGATATTTTGGAAAATAATCAAGATATCGCACATGCTATGGTTAAAGCCTTGATGGAATGGGAAACGATTGATCGTGACCAAATTCGTGACATCATGGAAGGGCGTGAACCTCGTCCACCAAAAGTATATGTTGCTGAGAATCCTGTGGCTGCATTTGAACCACCAAAAGATGGTCCATCTACGCCACCACCATTACCAGCAATGGGTTAATACTTTGAAATTTAAAAGAGCAACTTAGGTTGCTCTTTTTTTTATGTTCTAAAAAAATATTAATAAAATGAGCATTTGTTAGCTTGGAAATTGCAACTTTATTATTCTATTGAAAATAAATCATCAGCTTGCGCACTTCAGTCTTGTTAATATATACGAACTAGAGAGAGGAGTGTCTAAATGCAGTTGATGCCATTACCAAATTGTCAGTTGAAGTGTGGTCGTTTAAGTTTAGATTTATCTCAACCTCAAATTATGGGTATTCTGAACGTAACTCCTGATTCTTTTAGCGATGGTGGGTTGCATCATCAAAAAGATCAAGCAGTACAACGTGCGTTACAAATGATTGAGCAGGGCGCTACTATCATTGATATAGGCGGAGAATCTACCCGTCCAAATGCTTCACCAGTCGAACTAGAAGAAGAAATTCGCCGTGTGATTCCTGTGGTTAAAGCATTATCAAAACACGATGTGATCATGTCGATTGATACCAGTCAGCCCGAGGTGATACGTGCGGCAGTGAAAGCAGGTGCACATATTTGGAACGATGTTCGTGCACTCACACGTCCCCAAGCATTAGAAATGGCTGCCGAATTGAATATACCTGTCGTGTTAATGCATATGCGTGGTGAGCCGACTAATATGAATCAGTTAGATCAATATGAAAATGTGACAGAGGACGTGATTCAAGAATTACAACAGCGTCTAGATCAAGCTGTTCAAGTTGGAATCAAACCTGAAAATATTATTCTCGATCCTGGTTTTGGTTTTGCTAAAAATGCTCAACAGAACTTTCAATTACTAAACGAGTTTTGGAAACTGAATCGCTTGGGATTTCCTTTGCTATCTGGTTTATCTAGGAAAAGATTTATTGGTGATGCATTAGCGGGTATACCAGCACAAGAGCGTACAGTAGGGAGTGTCATGGGGCATATGTTAAGTATCCAGCAGGGTGCGAGTATTGTTCGCGTACATGATGTTAAGGCGACTAAAGATGCAATCAATGTTTGGAGTAGAATGTTGTTCAGTTCATTGTAATTTAAGAGAAATTATGAAGATAAAGATACATTAACATACGGTGTATCTTTATTTTTTTACGTAGAATATTAATCAAAAGATATATTTAAAAAATTGAAATTAGATCTAGGGGTTTTAAGATGTATCAATCAAAGAAAATTTTGAGTTTAGCAGTACTCAGTTCTATGCTCGTTGCTTGTGGTAATCCAGTCAGGGAAACAGGCATTGTTGCTATGTCACCGCCGCCGACTGCGCACATGTCTTCGGAAATGGCACGTAAGATGGTTACACCGTCTTACATAGCTGCAATCCCTGCACCTGAGCGAGTAAAACTTGAGGCAAACACAGAAAAATATCAAAAGAATGAAGTCAATCCAGTTCATCGCGTAGCTGAGCGAGCAGTTTCTACTTTTAGTATCGATGTTGATACAGGAAGTTATACCAATACAAGACGTTTTCTAAATGATGGTCGCTTGCCTCCTGTTGATGCTATTCGTGTCGAGGAAATGATTAATTATTTTGATTATCAATATCCTCAACCTGTTGGAATCCATCCATTTTCAGTGACAACAGAAACTGTTGATTCTCCATGGAAAGAAAATGCCAAATTAATCAAAATTGGCATTCAAGCAAAAGATTTATCAGTCAAACAGTTACCTGCTGCTAATCTTGTTTTTTTAGTCGATGTTTCAGGCAGTATGGATGATCCAGATAAATTGCCATTAGTAAAGCAAACATTAAGAATCTTAACTGAACAGCTTCGTCCCCAAGATAAAGTAACGATTATTACTTATGCGAGCGGGGAAAAATTAGTTTTAGAACCCACCTCAGGTGATCAAAAAGATAAAATTCTTCGTGTAATTGATGAGCTTCGTGCGGGTGGGGCTACATCAGGAGAGCAGGCGATACAACTAGCTTACAAACAAGCTGAAAAAGCATTTATTAAAAATGGAATCAATCGCATTTTATTGGCAACGGATGGCGATTTTAATGTTGGAATTACAGATTTTAGTACCTTAAAAGGTATGGTGGCTGAGAAGCGTAAAAGTGGAGTTTCTTTGACTGCATTAGGTTATGGTACAGGTAATTACAATGAAGAATTAATGGAGCAAATTGCTGATGCAGGTGATGGTAATTACTCTTATATCGACAATAAGAATGAAGCTAAAAAAGTCGTGCAACGTCAGTTATCTTCAACATTAGCCACTGTCGCTCAAGATGTTAAAATTCAAGTTGAATTTAATCCAGCAACTGTTAAAGAATATCGATTAGTTGGTTATGAAAATCGTATGTTGAAACAGGAAGATTTTAATAATGATAAAGTTGATGCTGGAGATATTGGAGCAGGACATAATGTCACAGCACTATATGAAATTATTCCTGTGGGTCAGCAAGGCTGGAATAATGATTCACGCTATCAAGCAAGCACAAAAATCGATGCTTCAAAGAAAACAGAATATGCATTTGTAAATTTGCGCTATAAATTGCCAAATCAAGATAAAAGCATCTTATTGAATCAAGCTGTTCAGCTTGGTAGCAAGCCTCTAGAAAAAGCCAATAGTGATACAAGATTTGCGATTGCAGTAGCTTCATATGCACAGCAATTAAAAGGTGGACAATATAATGGTGCAGTGGGCTGGGATCAGATCATTCAACTTGGTCAGCAATCTACTCAACCTGATCCATATCAAATGCGTGCAGAGTTCGTAGAGCTTGCTAAGATCGCCAAGAATTTAAGTGCACGAAAAGATTAAAATCTGTTTTCTAAAAAGCGGTTGATAGAGCCGCTTTTTTTATGCCTAAATATCGTGCTTTACATGAGATTGTGATATAAGCATGTCGTTTTATTGATGTATTCATTTTTATGTTTGAAAATTTACTTCTCCCGATGTTTGATGATGATTATTATCCCGATATTCTCGTAGCTGAAATCAAACAACATATTAAGCAATTTTCAAAGAAAGTCAGTCGGTCTGATTTATCTGAAATGGAAATTTACGCAGTAGCTCATCAAACGATGAAAGAAATCAATGAGATGAAACCTCAGTTTGAAGATTTAGAGTCAAGTCTAGATGATACAGCTGCAGATTATATCGCTGAAGCTATGATGATGATTGTTCAAGATGCAGGTTATCTTGATATCGAAATGGAAGAGTTAATTGCCAATCGAGAGTGGTAATCACACTCTCGATATAATTATTTAATAATTACTGCTGAGTTACCTCTTTTTCACTCCATAATTTAGGTAACTTTATTTGGCCAGAAATCCAAGCTTCAACTTTGTTCTGTTTTACTCTTTTGTAATATTTACTTTGACTATGAACGAGTAGCCCAATCGTATCTCCTTGTTGAAGATGGGTATTAATACTTGGTAACTCAACATCTTGATAATTCTGTGTCTTTAAATTTAATCCAGAAATAATTTGGTCATAAAGCTGCTTACGTTTTGGGTTAAATGGCGTTGTTTGTTCATTAAGAGTCTTATATTTCCCTGTTTGAGCTGACTTGACTGCCATTGAAATAAAAAAAGTTGCATCATCATTTTCTGTTTCGACAGCAAGTGACAATAAAGATGATCCTGTGATGAAGCTTTTTTGATTTGCTGTATGGATAGGAATAAATACATCCTGAGTTGTGTTTGGTGCAATCCATTTTTTGTTCAAATCGTAGGATGTAATCGGTTTTAAATCATTGATTTGGATTACTGGACTTTGATCAATACAGACTTCAGGAAGTTCAGATGATGAATTTTGATCTTTTAGTTTGAGGTCGAACCAGCTTATTATGGTTTTTTGTAAATCGTAGCTCTTTTGATTCCCACAACGAATAGATTTTCCAATATACCAAAAAGGTGTACTGCCCAAAGGAGAGTGTTGAGCAAATGGCTGTAGATGCCCACCTTCGACACCGATCAAATGAACTTGACGATTCGCTTCTTGCAAGCATTTTGTTGCTTTCACACCTTCATTAAATGGGAAAAGTACATCTCTAAATCCCTGAATAATTAAAGCATCAGCCTGAGGACGTTGTTCACGTTGGCAAAACCAGCTAGCTTGATGTGTTTTTAGAAAATCATAAATGGAAGGGTTGAGTTGTGGCTGTTGAGTATCTCGATATGCTTGTTTTAATTCTGGGTCGAATTTGTTCCAGTTCCACCAGTCTCCAATCAGATTTAAGAAATCAATCCAATTACTTTTTGGCACACCATTTGGGGCTAAACTTTCAACAATATCGTACCATGTCGTAATAGGCACAATTGCTTGTAATCGTTTGTCTAAAGCTGAAGCAATATATTGCACACCGCCTGCATAGGATTCACCAATCATTCCAGCACGAACACCATTTTGATTTTTAGCCAGTTGCGGTAAATTTTGTTCAGCCCAATTTAAAATCGTAATGACATCTTGTGCTTCTTTTTCAGGGTCTGTTAAGCGAATCTTTCCTTGACTCCCCCCATGTCCTCGTTGATCAAAACTGATGACCCAATAGCCTTTTTTCCAAGCTGATTTAGCGACTTGTCCGGTTGGAAGTAAAAAACCATACAAGCTTAGTTCAGGACGCTTCATGCGAGATAGGCCGAAACCATGTGTATGGAGGATTAATGGGGCAGTTTGATTTGTTGATAGTTTGGGTTGATAGACGGTAAAAGCAATCAAGGTTCCATCAGAAGCTTTTGTTTTGACTTGATAATAACGTTGTTTTAGCTCAGTCGTATGAGCTTTAGAAATTTGATTTGGTTGAACAGTGGCATGCACACAGCCTTGTAAAATCAAAAATACAGCGAACCAAATCCATAAAAGGCTACTACGCATTGATTCTTTCATCCTTGAATAAATCTTTCTATAAGTAGTGTAACTGTAGCATAGCGGGTTATGCTATCGACGAGTCGGTCATTTTTCTGACCAACTCGAGTTCTGATTAGCTAGAATTTAGTTCTAGGATAGGTATACGCAAAAAGACCAAAACACAGCAAGCCCAATCCAGTAACCAAATATATATGGATTTGCTCATGATTAAATAAAGTACCCCAAATTGTTGCCAGTAATGGTGTAATAATCGTAATGAGCATGACTGTTGTTGGATTGAGTTTCTGGACTAAGTGGAAATAAAAAATCATAGCCAAAACTGAAGAGCACAAAGCACTATAGAGTAAAGCTATAGAGGTTTGAATGCTTGGCAGCTCTGTTGGAATTGCTGACAGAAAAAAGGGAAGTAGGCATACATAACCTAACCATGACACGATCGTTGAACCTGTCATTTGAATGATAGGGTGTATATCAGCTCCAACTCGTGCAATTGCAAACATAGATAATACATAGAGCATCACTGCAATGATTTCATAAATCACACCTACAAGATCAAGTTGAATATCGCGTGAACCGATACCCATTGTCAGTAACAAGCCTATAAAGGCAATCGTCAGACCAAACCATTGGCGGTTATGAAATCGTTCTTGTTTAAGGATAAAAACTGAAATCAAACCTGTCCATAAAGGTGCTGTTCCATAAATGATTGAAATCATGCTCGATGAAACTCGAGTTGCTCCCATATAGCAAAATGTCATAGAACCAAATAATCCCAATGCACCTGCGATATAACTCATCAGTGCCTGTTTACTGAGGGTTAATTTAAGTCGAAAGCAGACTAAACAAATGAGTGCTAAAGGAATGGCCAAACTGAATCGGATAAACAAGCCCCACGCCCAATGAATCTCATGCACGGTCCAGACGGCTGCTAATGGAGTGAGCGACCAAATCAATACAACCGCAATAAATTGCCCGACTGTAGCAAGGCGAGGGTGAAACATCGCTACAGTCGGCGAAGTCTGTGTTGGTGAAATAAAATTCTTTTGTTGTAACTGTGTCATTTGATAACTTCCTTATGGATAGGTTTTTTTATGCAATAAAAAAGGTCGCTGTTGAGGCGACCTTTCTGCTGTGAATGTTTTATTTAGTCATTCATTTGATCAACGTTAGAAAAGTTTCCTCGCATAAAAATGCAGACACGTCGCCATGCTGCATAGGCTGAGACGCGATGCGAAATTTGTACTAAGCGTGGAGAAAAACTTTTCGATTTAGTCATAAGAGGTTTAATTGAATATTTGTAATTTTTATAACATAAGATATGTTTAAAAAATAGCCATATTTATAGTGGCAATAAAATAGATTTAAGGAAAATCATATTTTAAAAATTGATTACTAAATAGAATTTCTCATAATAAATAGATCGGACTACATTGAAGTATTAATTTGTCTAATTTAGAAATTTTCGCCGTTTTAATTAGTATTATTGGCGTTAGCTTAACCATAAAGCGAAATATGTGGTGTTGGGGATTTAATGTATTCGCATGTGTTCTCTATGCATATCTTTTTTTTAATTTTAAGCTCTATGGCGAAACGATTCTACAGTTCTTCTTTGTAGGTATGAATCTATATGGATTGTATGTATGGCTGACAGGAAAACGCCAAGATCATGAAATTCGCGTTGAAACAATAAATATAAAATCGATGTATCTGCAAATAATTTTAGCGTCGATTGGTGGTTTGTGCTTCGGTGTGTTCCTTAAGCAATTTACGGATGCATCTGTTCCAATGCTGGATTCACAGTTAGCAGCATTTAGTTTACTAGGAACCTATTGGACAAGTCGAAAATATATTGAGACTTGGGTTTTATGGATCGTCGTTGATATTGTTTATGTAGCTATGTTTATCTATAAAGAATTACTGTTAACTGCAGGCTTGTATGCGGTATTTGTAGGTTTAGCGGCTTATGGATGGTGGCAATGGCAACAGGTAAAGCGTAATCAAATAGTAATGAAAGGAAATGGGTAGTCTGAAACTACCCATTTTTTGATTTATTGTGCAGAGGTAGTTAAATAACTTTGTACTGCTTTGCGCCCAATAGCAGGATCATCAGTAAATACACCGTCAACACCTGCTTTAAAGTAGAGTTGCATTTCTTTGATAGAGCCAGACTCACAACGTTCGTCAGCTTTTGAGCTGCATTTTAATGATTCAGCTAAGAAATTATTCTCAGGTCTGAAAGTATAAGGATGAACCTTTAAACCGACTTGGTGTGCATCTTTTACAAAGGATGTGGTTTCAGTCATGCTTGCATCTTTAAAGACATATACTTTCCATGGTCCAACACCATTTGCATAGCTTGCCACTTCTTTTAAGCCTTGAGCGGTTGCCATATCTCCATATGTTGTCGAGATTTGTTTTGCAACATAATCTGCTGGTCGAGCTGATTGTTCATCGTAAAGTTGGATGAGTTGTGCGTGTTTGAGGCTCTTGTGCAAATCTAACTGTTGTTTAAGGTATTTTAAATTGCTTACTTCAAATGATTGAAGATAGATTGGTGCAATATCTCGACTGTATTTATATTTAGATAAAGTTTGAAGTAAACGATCTTCCATTGCTAGATTTTGATTTTGGAAATACGTTGGATGTTTCGTTTCTATATATAAGCCGACAATCTTGCCTGTTTTTTGTAATGAGCATCAGCAAGTTCAATTATTTGCTCTAGAGTCGGAACTGGATATAAATCATTGTATTTAGTATTTTCTGGTCGATACTGTGGAATTCGTTCACGCGCTTTCAGTTGCTGTAGCTCATTTAAGGTAAAGTCTTCTGTAAACCAGCCTTCAATACTTACGCCGTCAATGACTTTAGTTTTTTTACGATTAGCAAATTCTGGCAATTCTGCAACATTGGTTGTTCCACTAATTTCATTTTCATGACGTGCGACTAACACACCATCTTTGGTCGAAACTAAATCGGGTTCAATGAAATCTGCACCATCTTCGATAGCTTTTTGATAGGAGGCGAGTGTGTGTTCTGGGCGTAGAGCACTAGCACCACGGTGACCAACGACTAAGATTTTCGGTAGCTCATAATTCGGTTGTTTGGAGTTGGTTTGATCATTATTGTCATCATTACAACCAACTAAACTGAGTAAGCTCAGGCAAATCACTGCTTTTTTTAACATAAATTGACGCTTTCATTTTTAATTAAAGCAGTCAGTGTGCAAATTAAATTTATCAAACGGATGACAATAAGATGATAATTTTATGAATTTTTTATAGATAAAAATAAACCCAGCTTAACCTCTTGATCAAACTGGGTGAGATAATAATTTTCTTAGGATTTATTTTCCCAATACGGCCAATTTGCCTCAGGTGTAAAACGATAATCTTGATCTAGCCAATACGAATGATTGGAAGAGGATTTATCTTTCAAGCCCATGATATGCATTAAATTCTGATCCAGTTCAGCAGTATTGAGATTTGTGTCTTTATTCACGCCTGTTAAATTTAACTTATCCGACCACATGATGACAGGAACTTGGTAGCCTGCTTTGGTCGTTGGGCTATGACCAGCATAATCTAGTTCATGTCCAACTTCATTGCCGTGATCTGAAACTACCGTGAAAGATCTAAAATCAGGTAAATGATCAGCTCTTAAAGTGTCCAGCATTTTTGCCAATAAATGATCTTCATATAGCACTGCATTGTCATAATCATTACGTAAGGAACGAATCCAAGGATCGATATTTCGTGCTTTTAAATCTGATTCAACACGATCATTACTATTACTATTAAATTTATTGAATGTCGTTGGGTAGCGTTCTTGGTAATTAGGATGAGTCCCGATCAGATGTAAAATAATAAGTTTCTTTTCGACGGGATCAGCAAGTGCCTGCTGGTAAATAGGCAGTAAATTTTCATCTAAAGATGAGCTGCTACGACCTGAACGGGTATTTTTATAAATAGCTTGATCCGCATAAGAACCAAACAATGATGATAGATAACTATCATCTTGATTACTTAGCCAATAAATTTTATATCCTGCTGCTCGAGCATAAGCCAATACACTTTCGGGTGAATATTTTTTATGTTCTGATGCAGGGCTTTCAGTCAATAAAACACGTAAAGCATTGATGGTAGACGGTGATGGCGAAAACGCATTACAAAAAATTTTAATCTCTGAAAGTCGTTTATTCAACTCTGGAGTGGTATCTCTAGGGTAACCGCAAATGCCAAGATTCAAACTGGTTAAGCTTTCTGAAAGCACTAGGACATGGGTTTGTTTACCTTTGGCCTGTCGCGTCATGACTAGATTTTTTTCAGCACTTAAATCCCATTGCTTATGTACATTCTTATGTTGTTTTACTCGCCCGCGGAAATCTTGAATCTTAGTTTGATACTCTGTCCAAAAAATAAGAGGATGCACCTTGCGAGAAGGTTTCATCAAATAGCTAGTCAGACTTAATACGGTAAGCAAAATGATAAATGAGCGAAAGATTTTACTTTGCCAAATTTGCTCTACATGTTGAACTTTAATTAATTTAAAGACTGCAAAACTATGCAGCGCGATGAGAATAATTAAACTGATAAAAACAGTAAATACTGCGACTGAATGAAGTTGCAGAAATTCCCAAATTTCTTGGCGATTAGTATTGGCAATCGCTTCAATAATAAAGTAGGCTTCACTATCACTACTAAAAAGAAACCATGTACTTGATCTAAGCAGTGAGTCGAGTAAAAAAATAAACCACCACAACAAAGAAAAAATATACCAATATGTTTTTCTTCGCGTGATCGCAAAGTAAGTAAAAATAACGCCTGGTAGGGATAAAAAACCTAGGCGTAAACCATCTGATAGGTTTCCTGCAACAATTAACAAACCACCTGTAACGAGAGCAGGCAGCAGAATAAGTAGCAGAATATTAAAACTTTTTAAGCTTGCCGTCATAAATGTCAAGTACAATGGGAGAGAGAGCCGAACACGCTAATATCTGTGGAAGTTCTTGACCTGTCAATCTGTATTTGTGAAGTATTTGATTGTGCAGTAAATTAATTTTAAATGTATGATCTTCATTTCAAAATGCTTCATACATTTAAGATGTGAACCTTGTAATAAAATCCATTATTTCTCCTCATTTCCTTCGATTTGAAATGATATGTTAAAAGGCATGGTGTTTGCTTAATTGTTCAGTAATGATCAAGAACTTAACTACTCTTATTAGTCTCATTTAACAATTGACTGTTTCAGAAAATGGAATGAACAGCCATGCTATCCAAGTTTTTTATTGAGCGACCAATTTTTGCCACCGTACTCGCGATTATCGTTATGGCGGTTGGTTTTTTTTCGATACAAAATCTCCCTGTTGAGCGATATCCAGATATCGCGCCTCCTCGAATTACTGTTTCTGCAACTTATAGTGGTGCAGATGCTCAAGCTGTTGAAGATAGTGTTACGCAAGTGCTTGAACAACAGATCAAAGGAATCGACAATTTACTGTATTTTAGCTCCAGCAGTGATGCGAGTGGTAATAGCCGAATAAGTTTGTTCTTTGATCAGGGCACAGATCCAGATCAAGCACAAGTCCAAGTCCAAAATGCAGTTAATGGGGCAATAAATCGTCTGCCTGAAGATGTTCAACGTCAAGGGGTGAACGTACGCAAGTCATTAAGCGATTCATTTATGGTGATTGGTCTAGGTGATAAATCTGGACGTTCAACAAATTTAGATATTTCTGACTATTTGACCAATAACTTTGAGCTTAATTTGAGCCGTATTGAAGGGATTGGTGAAGTTAATATTTTTGGTTCGCAGTATGCAATGCGAATTTGGTTAGATCCACAAAAACTACAGAGTTATCAATTACAAGTTAGTGATGTTCGATCAGCATTAGAAAATCAAAATACTCAAGTAGCTGCAGGTGCAATTGGAGAACTCCCTTCGGTTGAAAATCAATATCTGAATGCGAAAGTGACTTCAGGGTCTTTGTTGCGAACACCTGAACAATTCGAAAACATCGTCGTAAAAGCAAATAATGATGGGCAATTTATTTATCTAAAAGATATCGCACGAGTTGAAGTAGGAGCAGAAAATTATCAGGTTTTTAACCGTTTAAATGGTTATCCAGCATCAGGTCTTTCGCTGTCATTGACCGTTGGTGCAAATGTAATGCAAGTTGCTGATGCAGTATATAAAGAGGTCGCTCGATTAGAAAAAGCATTACCTGAAGGGTATTTTGTGGTGTATCCACGTGATGATACTCCTTTTGTAAAAGAGTCTATGTCACAAGTGGTTTCGACATTAGTTGAGGCAATTATCCTCGTTGTCTTAGTGATGTTTATCTTCCTCCAAAACTGGCGAGCAACACTCGTTCCTGCTGTGACCGTACCCGTTGTGATTTTGGGGACGTTTGCTGTTTTATCTGTTTTAGGGATGAGCATTAATACTCTGACATTATTTGCGATGGTATTGGCAATTGGCCTGTTGGTCGATGATGCGATTGTTGTGGTTGAAAACGTTGAACGTCTTATGCACGAACAGCAATTAAGTGCTAAACAAGCTTCGATTCAGTCCATGCAGGAAATCAGTGGAGCATTGGTCGGGATTACGTTGGTTCTAACTGCGGTTTTTATTCCGATGTCGTTCTTTAGTGGAGCAACAGGCATTATCTATCGACAGTTTTCGATAACCCTTGTCGTTGCCATGGTGCTATCACTTTTTGTTGCTTTGATTTTGACTCCAGCGATGTGCGCCATTTTACTCAAACCGCAACAGAAACAGGCGAAATGGGCGATCTGGTTCAATAATAGTTTGGACAATATCAAAACGCGTTATTTGAAGTTTTCAAGTAAGGTTATTGGTTTTAAAGTATTTTCTTTAATCGCGATTGTTGGCTTAATTGCAAGTTTTGTTTTGGTTTATCGAATTCTTCCAACGAGTTTCCTACCTCAAGAAGATCAAGGTTTGCTGGGAGTACAATTTACGCTTCCACAAGGTACACCGATGAGTAAAACAGAAGCGGTAGGTAAGACGATTTCTGATTATTTCCTTGAAAATGAAAAAGCAAATTTGAATGGTGTCATGGTCATCCATGGTCGAAATTTCTCTGGTACAGGACAAAACCTTGGACAAGCATTTATTTCTCTTAAACATTGGGATGATAGACCTGGTTCAGAAAATAGTGCTCAACAGATTCGTGCTAGAGCGATGCAATATTTTTCCAAAAATAATCAAGCGCGAATCATGGTGATTATGCCTTCAGTGATTCGCGGTTTAGGTAACTCAGACAAAATGGATTTCTGGCTTCAGGATACTCAAGGTCTGGGGCGGGATAGTCTTGTGAAGTCTTTTGAAGCTTTACAACAGCAGGGCAATCAGCAGGATTCTGTAGAGAATCTCGATAAAAAAAGCAATGATGATCAAGCCGTATTAAATATCAAGATCGATTATAAGGCTGCGATGATTCATGGTCTTAATGTAAATGATATTAACCAAACTTTATCTACTGCTTGGAGCGGAAGCTATATCAATGACTTTATTGATCGTGGACGGATCAAACGTGTCTATTTACAAGGTGATGCACCATATCGTTCAAAGCCTGATGATCTAAACTATTGGTATGTAAAAAATGCCAGTGGACAAATGGTGCCTTTTACTCAATTCAGCCAAATAGATTGGCAAGGTGCACCACCGATGTTAGAGCGTTTTATGGGTTACCCTGCGATCAATCTCGAGGCTGATGCAGCTGCTGGTTTTAGCAGTGGGCAAGGCATGCAAGCGATTCAAACTTTAGTAGATCAAATGCCCGAAGTCGGATTGGAATGGAGTGGTTTATCTTATCAAGAGCAACAATCGAGTAATCAAGCGATTTGGTTATATCTGGTTTCAGTCGCGTTTATTTTCCTTTGTTTAGCAGCACTTTATGAAAGTTGGTCTATTCCATCTGTTGTGATGGCAGCCATACCTTTAGGAGTTGGAGGAACGATTATCTTTAGCTATCTGTTTGGCTTTGCTAATGATATTTATTTTCAGATTGCACTATTAACCACGATTGGTTTGTCATGTAAGAATGCAATTTTGATGGTTGAGTTCGCAGCAAGCTTACAGCAACAGGGTCGCAATAGTTTAGATGCAGCATTGCATGCGGCAGGTTTACGTTTAAGACCGATTCTGATGACATCAATTGCTTTTGGTGCGGGTGTTATCCCATTAATGTTTTCAACAGGAGCAGGAGCGCTGAGCCGACAAGCGATTGGTTTTAGTGTGTTTGGCGGTGTGGTTTTTGGAACTGTTTTGGTGCTGATATTTATTCCATTTATGTACGTGTTAGTCACACATTACTTTAAGCCTAAAATGAAAACTGCAAAATTATAGATTATTAAAACTTTAAGTTTTACGAATGAACAATTTGATAGGGGGTATTTTACCTTTGACTCAAATTGTTCATTTTTGTTGTGTAGGTTGAGTAAAAAAAGAAATATTTGTAGTATTGCCCTGCCGTATAAGCGGTTCTAAGAGGTTTTGTTCCCTAAATGGAAATACATAGTTGTGATTTATTCATAATTTCACATTTTTTTATTCATCAAAATCAGGATGAAGAGCTTCTTTTATCAGTCAAATAATTGACTGTACATCACTCTTCATTGCTGATTATTTGTAGTGAAGAGATCCACATGAGCTATAACAACTTTTTATATTTATTAAGCGACGCGTTAAAAAATAATCATATCGAACTCGCTCTAGCATCACTAAAAACATTTCGCCCTGTTGATATTGCAGATGTATTGACCCAGTTATCTTTAGATCAAAGTCAATTATTATTGACCCATTTGCCTGATCGTGCCTACGTGTTTTCATATCTAGCACCGAATGAACAAGTCAAATTGGCAAAAGCCATGTCACGAAATACCTTGGCTGAAATCATAGGTGAAATGTCATCTGATAAACGTGCAGATGTATTTAAGTGTTTGGATGAAGATCAACAAAATGCACTGTTGCCTGCACTCGCGCAGGCTGAAAGAGAAGATATTCGCCAGCTAGCATCCTATCTTGAAGGAACAGCTGGTGCGATTATGAGTTCGGAATATGCAACCTTAAAGCCTAATATGCAGGTCAATGAGGCGATCAAAATGTTGCGTTTAGAGGCCCCTGACACTGAGATGATTTATTTTGCATATGTTCTCGATGAAGCTAGAAAGCTTCTAGGTGTATTATCCTTAAAGCAACTCATCTTGGCAGCTGAAGATCAAAATATTAATCTACTTATGGAAACCAATGTACTGACAGCTTATGTCGATACAGACCAAGATGAGGTTGCAAAGACCATTGCACGTTATGATCTATTGGCATTGCCGATTATTGATCGCAAGGGCATGATGGTCGGTATCGTGACCTATGATGATGCGATGGATGTTGCTAGTGAAGAAGCAACAGAAGACTTTTTAAAAGTAGGTGCAGTAAATGCATCATCGAAACTTAGTATTAAATCTGCTCCGATTGTTCAGCTCTATCAAAAACGTGTCTTTTGGTTGGTGTTTTTAGTTTTTGGTAGTTTGCTTTCGGGTATCGGAATAGCACACTACGAAGATGTGATTGCCCAAAACTTAGTTTTAGTTTTTTTCTTACCGTTACTTGTGGGGAGTGGAGGAAATGCTGGTTCGCAATCATCTACTCTGATGGTGAGAGCTTTAGCGACAGGCGATGTCCAATTTAAGGATTGGTTTTACTTACTCGGACGTGAAAGCCTAGTCGCGTTGTGTTTGGGGGGAACAATGGCGATTGCCGTATCATTACTAGGTTTTTTTCGTGGTGATGAAATGGTGGCTTTAGTCCTTGCCCTAAGTATGATGGGAATCGTATTGATGGGGTGTTTGATTGGTATGAGTTTGCCTTTTATTCTGAACAAAGCTGGTTTAGATCCTGCAAGTGCTTCTGCGCCTTTAGTTACTTCGATTTGTGACGCGACAGGTGTCATTGTTTATTTGTTTATAGCTTCAATGATTTTATTCTAAATTTTAATAATAAATGTACCGACAAAATCTAAAAACTACTTTATTCTCAAACATAAACGTAGTTTTTAGGTTAGGTTGATGACTGGTCAAACAGAACAAAAAAAATTAACTCAACAGCAAGCAATCGCAGTCGAGCGAGATTTAGCTAAATTTGCCAACACAATGGATAGTTTAGTCCGAATTCCTTTCACGAAACAGGGCGTTGGTGCGGATGCTGCATTAAGTACAATCCCATTTGCAGGAGATATTGCGGGTTTCATTCTGACCATGTATGCCTTTAAAAAGGCAAAAGAAGTTGGTGTACCGCAACATAAATTAGCTGGTGTAATTAAGCTTGCCATTCTCGATATGCTGGTTGGATTTGTACCGATTGTTGGGACACTATTTGATGTATTTATACGTCCAAGTCGTAAAACATTAGAGATTGTGCATGACCACATCCGAGAAGAATACCAAGTGCATAGTGATATTCATGTGGTACATCCTTTTTTGCATGAGTCTTTGGAACAAAAGCAAAAGACCTCAGCATTTTGGCGTAATCCTATTGTAAGTTGGATTTGGTTACGTATTCCTGATCTATTAGGAATTGCTGTATTGATCTTACTGATTCTCGCTGTTTGGCTCGGTGTCAGTTATTTATGGCAACTTTATCAGTCATTCTAATCGGCTTAATTTGCACTCATAAATATAAATAAAGCCTCCATTAAGGAGGCTTTATTTTGTTTAATCTATTTGAATTATTGAACATTTAATTGTTGTAGAGCTGCTACACGTTGTTCAATACTTGGGTGAGTTTGGAATAAAGCTGCTAAGCTGAAACCTTGCTCTTTACCTTCAGTAATCGCAAAAGCTTTCATTTCTTTTGGCATTTGATCAGGCATCTCTGATTCTGCTTGTAAACGGAGTAATGCCGAAATCATCGCTTGTTTACCCGCTAAACGTGCTCCAGCCTCATCTGCGCGGTATTCACGTTGACGAGAGAACCACATCACGATCGTAGAGGCTAAAATACCAAATACGATATCGAGAACAATGATAATTGCGAAGTAAGCAAGACCAGGTGCTTCTCCATCTTCACGACCAAAGACATTGCGGTCAATGAAATCGCCTGCTACACGTGCAAAGAACATCACAAAGGCGTTCACAACACCTTGTATCAATGCCAAAGTAACCATATCACCATTTGCAACGTGACCGATTTCATGTGCAAGAACCGCACGCAATTCATCTTTATTCATTCGCTCAAGTAAGCCAGTTGATACAGCTACTAGAGCATCATTCTTGTTCCAACCCGTTGCAAACGCATTTGATTGGTATGACGGGAAGATACCCACCTCAGGCATTTTGATACCTGCACGTTGGGATAATTGAGCAACTTCTTGTAACAACCACGCTTCAGCCTGATTTCGAGGCGCATTTGGGTCAATTAATTCAGTTCCAGTGGTTTTTTTAGCCATCCACTTCGACATGAAGAGGGAAATTAATGAACCCACCATACCAAAGACAAAACAGACGACCAAAAGGTTGCCTAGATTCAAGCCACCCGCGCCATGGTAACTACCGACACCGAAGAGTGACAAGATAATGCCAGCTACAACCAGTACCGCGAGGTTGGTTAGCAAGAACAAACCAATCCGCATCATTGAGAAAACCCTCATGTAAAGAAAAAGTAATCTGATTTATAAATTTAAATCATGATCATAATATGCAGGGCGATGCTTAAAAATTCAAGCAAAAAATGGGCGTAGATACATTAAGCTAATAAAACAATGAACTAGTATTTAAACAGTCACTTAGCGAGTGAGAAAGTTATAAAATCAACACTAAAATCATAGTGTGAGAATATAGGCTAAACGATCATTCGCTAATATTTATTCGGGCTGATGCAGTTGCATTTGCTGTAGTATATGTACCTGATGGTGCATCAGTAAAAGTACCATCAGCTAGGGTAATGATTTGTCGATTATATTGTTTTGGTGGAGGACTCGGTTCGCTTCGTGGTGGAGTAGTGTAGTTCGCAGACTGAGCTAGTACTTGTCCACTTTGAGCAGACGATGAGTTACTCATGCCTAGACCAGAAGCATATAAGTTTTGATAACGACTGGTTACTCGACGGACATAATCTTGAGTTTCTCTAAATGGAGGAATTCCACCATATTTATCAACATTACCTTCACCAGCATTATAGGCTGCAAGTGCAAGTTGAGTATTTCCATTAAATCTTCGTAGTAACCAACTCAGGTATTTTGCGCCAGCATATATGTTTTGTTGAGGGTCATATGCATTACTTACATTAAAACGTCGAGCCGTTGCTGGCATGAGTTGCATTAAACCTTGAGCGCCAACAGGAGAACGTGCGTTGATATTAAATCCTGATTCAGTATGCATCACGGCTTTGATTAATCCTTCTGCAACTCCATGTTGTTGAGCTGCTTGTCGAATTATTTGATCAAATGCATTTTTATTACGACTATAGCTAGGAAGTACTGAAGCTTCACTCGCACCCCAGTTGCTATAACTGTGAATATTACTGTCAGGATAATAAGTGGCTTTTACCACTTTGAGATGGCTATATTCTGCCTTTTTCTTATTGGTGAGAAGTGTAGTGCCGTTAGTATCTTTGAACTGATAAATGGTCTGACCAGCATATATTGCTGAGCAGCTCATTAAACCGACTGTCCCCAACCAAAGGGCGAAAAAATAATTTTTACTATCCATCGTTATAATATTCGTAAAAAAGCATAATTTCTTCACAGCAGTTTAACAAAAAAAATCATAAAAAGAACTTTTGCTACAATTTTTTTAATTTTGACTGTCTGACAAAAATCAAGTCCTTTTGTGCGAATGTTCATCAAAAAAAATTAAATATTTTTTTTGAAAACGAAAACTTGACATATGTAAGTAATTGATTTTAATTGCTAAAAAGTGTTGGTTAAAAAATGATCAATTTGATCGGAAGCCTTATTTTCAGATAAAAGCAGTTTGTCAATAGCGAAGAAATCCACAATTTTATCCACAGGTTTTGTGGAAAACTGTGGAAAAGTTTGAAATATAAGCAATCTAGCTAAATCTGATCAAATTTGATGCAGGTTTTGTCAGTATCCTTTTTGAATATGACGAATGAAAGAAATTGAAAAATTCTTTTGGTGCGCAAATTTTCGGAATCGGATAAAATCTCGCGGTATTTTTGTTTATGGGTAAATCACGTCTATGTACGCGCCAGTGGAGTCCAACCAAGGATTTAATTTCAAGCCAGAACTTCCGACAAGTTCGGCGTATTATCGCCTGTTGAAAAAACTTCGTCGCCAAGTTGGGCATGCAATTCGTGATTACAACATGATCGAAGATGGCGATAAGGTAATGGTATGTGTGTCTGGAGGTAAAGACAGTTATACATTGCTTGATATCTTGTTGCAGTTTAAGCGCATTGCACCGATCAATTTTGATATCGTGGCTGTGAATCTTGACCAAAAGCAACCTGGTTTCCCAGAAGACGTGCTACCACGCTATATGGAAGAAAATAACATTCCATATTATATCCTTGAGAAGGATACCTATACGATTACTAAGCGTTTAACGCCAGAAGGTAAAACTTATTGCGCCGTTTGCTCTCGTTTACGTCGTGGTTCACTCTATGGTTTTGCTCAAGAAATTGGCGCGACTAAAGTTGCATTAGGACATCACCGTGATGACATCATGGCGACATTCTTTTTGAACTTATTCCATGGCGGCAGTTTAAAAGCGATGCCACCAAAATTATTGTCTTCAGATAAAAAGAACATTCTGATTCGTCCATTGGCATATGTTGAAGAAAAAGACATCATCAAATATGCAGAGTTAAGAAAGTTCCCGATTATTCCGTGTAATCTTTGCGGTTCGCAAGAAAATCTACAGCGTGCGATCATCAATGACATGCTACGTGAATGGGATAAACAATATCCGAAACGTTTACATAGTATTTTTGGGGCATTACAGAATGTTTCTCCATCACAACTAGCGGACCGTGAATTATTTGATTTCGAGGCATTGGATAGTCAACGTGAGTTTCATATGAAAGATCCAGAAGAAATGAAAAATCGTCTCGATGTAGTGAATTTGAGTTTTGCTGCAGAGTAAAATGTAAAAGTTTTTTAAAAGGCACTTTGATAAGTGCCTTTTCTTTATAAATTTTTTAAAAATTGAATATCGCGTACAAAAAATCATAGCCTAAAATAAAAATTACATGCTATAACAGGGCACGAGCAAAAAGCTTCATGTGATGTCGTCTGGATAGATGGCACAAGAAACTGAACAAATACATTTGAGGAATAATCATGGCTGCATTTTTAACTGATGATTGGTTTGCAACTGTTGAAAAACTTACTGCTGAAGCAGGTGATTTAAATTTACCACCAGCACTTGCAAACTTAGCGATTAACTTGGTTGTAACAGATGCAGCTGGAAATACAGAGTTAGCTTTAGACGCTGGTAAAATCCAAAAGGGTTTATCTCCAAATGCTAAAACAACTTTAAATATGGATGCAGAGACTCTACGTAAAGTGTTCTTAGAGTTTGATATGGCAGCTGCTATGCAAGCATTCATGACAGGTAAAATTAAAGTGCAAGGCGACATGTCTCAATTGATGGCATTACAAACTGCTAAGCCTAGCCAAGAACAAAAAGATTTATTCAAAAAGGTTCTTGAACAAACTGCATAAGTTTATTCATAAAAAAAGCTTACCGTTGGTAAGCTTTTTTTTGCTCTGAGCATTTTAAACTTCGATACGATTACTCGTTTTTAGATGCTCTAGATATGTACGGATTCGGGTGACGTACTGTAATGCTTGCTTGTAACGACCATTACGCGCTTGATTACGCTGTAAATAGTCATATAGGTTTACCCATTGATTTGGGTTCTTACCTTGAGCCTTAATACGTTTTTGAATCTGATTTACTGCACCTGGCCCCATATTGTATGCAACCAGCGCATACCAGTTACGATCTGGATAGGGAACATTCTCATATTGATCTAACATAAGATCATAATACTTAGCACCGCCTTGAATGCTTTGTATTGGATCCGTACGGTTAGTTACACCCATTGCTTGCGCTGTGCTGCTCGTCAGCATCATCAAACCACGAACACCCGTGGGAGACACCGAAGTGGGTTTTAAATATGATTCTTGATAACCAATTGCAGCTAATAAATGCCAATCTAAATTATATTTCGCAGCACTTTGTTTAAAGCTTGCCTTATAGATTGGAAGACGCTGATTGAGGTCTTTTTGAATCGTTGACCAAGATTCAGGTTTAACGACATTACGATTATAAAAAGAGGCTAATTGCTGAGTTGTTCCTGACTGTTTGCTTTGGCAAACAAAACCACTCGCAGTTAAAGTCAATGGATCGTCAGCTTGTTTAAACACCCAGTTTAATTGAGGGTTTAAACCATTTTTACTCAAAGTTGCTTGATCGCCACAACTTGCAGAAAAGGAAACAAGCTGTTTACTTTCAATCGTTGCAAGATTTGCTGTGGTCATTGCAAGATTTGCTTTGCCTTGAGCAATCCACTTTAAAGCAGTGGCATTGTCAGGAACTGTCTTAAAATCTAACTTCACGTTGAGACTTTGTGCGTAGTTTCGAGCTAAATCGTAACCGAAACCATGTAAAAATTCGCCGTCTTTAAAAACTGTGGTTGGATTTTCAACTGCAACCACGGTTAAAACTTTTGTCGTTACGACTGTGTTGTATTGATGAGATTTCTCAGCATTCAAGCTATTAAAAGGAAGGATTGCGAATCCTAAAGCTAAAGCTTGAAATGGACGTTTAGAAGATAAAGAGTTAAGGCTAGGCCTAGACCCAGAACTTGAATTACTGTGCATGTTGTCTCCGCTACAGATAATTTATGCCCTAAAAGCTCAGAAAACAAAAACTTCGCTTTTAAAAGTTGATAAATTCGATAAGGGGTGGGCAAGTCATGAACGTCATTCAAAATGACATTGGGTTGATCGGATATTTAATAAATGTTTCACAACATTTACAAAATGTATAAAAAGTAAACAAAAACTAACTTAGGGGCGCATATTAAGGGTCAAAAAACTGATTGTCAAATTTTGTACAGTAAAAAAATGAGAAATACATCACAACCGTCTGATTTGAAAAAGAATAAAATTTATACACTTTGGTGATGATCAAATAAGGAATACAATGCTAAATCTTGTAAATGGAATGTTGTAATAGCGTATTTTTATCTATGAAATCGAATTTAATTACTCGTACAGGACATGATTTATTGGTTGCCGAGTTGAAAAAGCTTTGGCATGACGAGCGACCTGAGATCACTAAAAAAGTAAATTGGGCAGCAAGTTTAGGCGATCGTTCGGAAAATGCTGATTATCAGTATAATAAACAATTGCTTAGGAAAATTGATCGCAGAGTTAGATATTTAGGAAAGCGTTTAGAAGAATTAAAAATCGTAGATTATGTCCCTGAGCAAGAAGGAAAAGTTTACTTTGGGGCTTGGGTTGAGATAGAAAATGATGCTGGTGAGCAAAAAACCTTACGTATCGTCGGTGTCGATGAAATATATGATCATCATCCACAACATATATCCATTGAATCACCAATGGCTTGTGCTTTATTGAGTAAACAAGTGGACGACGAGGTTGAGGTCATCACTCCTTTAGGGAAAAAACTTTGGTATATCAACTCAATTCGCTATGAAAAATCTCAAAATCAATAAATTTATAAGCTGTTGATTTTATTTTGAGCGTTCAGTGCATTATTTTGAATAAAAGATTTGCCAAGTTGAATTTTTATTTATATGATAGCCGCCATTGGAAGCGTGGCAGAGCGGTTTAATGCACCGGTCTTGAAAACCGACGAGGGTGTGAGTCCTCCGTGAGTTCGAATCTCACCGCTTCCGCCAAATACTTAAAAAGCCTCTGTTTATACAGAGGCTTTTTTATTTCTATAAGAAAATTTTAAACATCTATTTATTATTTAAATTTTTTATGGAATCTAAAGTGGATAGATTTTGTGAAAAAGAATACTGATGTTAATGCATTCACCCAAGCAAATTTCATACTAAATTGATTGTTTGATAAATTAAGAGAATTGTTATCTAAAATAAAAATAAATTTAGTATGCTAAAAAACAAGAAAAATCTTTGCTGATAGGATTGCATAACTATTATCTATGTTTTGTACTGCTTTAAAAATCATGCATTTTTTGCATGAAATATTTAATTTTTGCATTATCGTTTTTAAAAGAAAAAAGTGACACTTGCCTGTGCTTATTGTTGAGTCGAAAGTTCTGCTGTATGGCTGAAAAATTTTGACTGAGTCAACATGGATTATCACCAAGGTTTGATGTGTATTGATCACATTGGTGTAAAGAAGGATAGGGAAGGAATAATTATTATGAACCAAAAAAGGTTGCTCAAATATATTCTCATCGCAATGATATCGGGAATATTAGTTGGTTGGGCATGTCATAGCTCAGTAAGTACAGCACAAGCAACGGATATTGCATCTTATTTTAAGATTGTCACGGATGTCTTTCTTCGATTGATTAAGATGATTATTGCTCCATTAGTCTTTGCAACGATTGTTTCAGGATTAATTTCGATGGGTAAATCATCCTCTTTAGGATCGATTACAGTCAAAGCCATGAGTTGGTTTATTGGCGCTTCATTTATTTCACTATTGCTAGGTATGGGACTTGCGAATTATTTCCAACCGGGTGTGGGAATGAATCTCGTTATACCAAAGGAAGCTGTAGATGTGGGTGTAAGTGCATCAAGCTTAAGTCTTCAAACATTTATTACGCATATCTTCCCGCGTAGTTTCGCTGAGGCAATGGCGAATAATGAAATTCTTCAAATTTTAGTTTTTTCGATATTTCTTGGTTCGGCTTTAGCTTTTGTCCAACATCAATCTGGGGCTACCGTCATTGGGCGCATTATTGATGAACTATGTCGTGTGATGTTCCGTATCACGGATTACGTGATGGCTGCTGCGCCAATCGCTGTTTTCGCGGCAATTGCATCTGCAATCACAGTTCAGGGTCCGAAGCTGATCTTAGAATATAGTATTTTTATCGGGCAGTTCTATGTGGGGCTGTTGATCTTATGGATGATCCTGATTTCTTTTGGTTATATTTTCTTGGAGAAAGATGTTTTTAGATTGGTCAAAGCTGTACGTGAACCGACAATTTTAGCTTTTGCTACGGCAAGTAGTGAATCTGCTTATCCTAAGACAATGGAAGCGTTGAATAAGTTTGGTGTACCCAAACGGATTACCAGTTTTGTGTTACCACTTGGTTATTCATTTAACCTAGATGGTTCAATGATGTATATGTCTTTTGCAGTACTCTTTATTGCACAAGCTTACAATATTGATCTAAGCTTTACTCAACAAGTTTTAATTCTATTAACGTTAATGATCACCAGTAAAGGAATAGCCGGTGTTTCAAGGGCTTCAATTGTTGTGATTGCATCTACTTTAGTGATGTTTAAATTGCCTGAGGCTGGAATTTTATTGATCCTTGCGGTTGATCAATTTTTGGATATGGGCAGAACTGCAACAAATGTCATAGGCAACAGTATTGCTACAGCTGTGATTGCTAGAACTGAAGTGGGCAATGAGGAAGTCGATGAGGTTGAGGAAGTGGTTGTTGATTCAATTGTGCCAGTGAGTCGTTTAGCAGATAACACCTAACTTTTGAAACCAGTAAAAAGATTGGATGACAAGTAAATTTATAAACTAAAATGATTGTTTAATATCTTTGAATCTGATTTTAGATCATCGGTATTAAGCAATCTTTTTTATTTCATAATTATTATTATTTGAATTCTTGTGAGGTTAAAAAATCCCAAATATAGTTTATTCTTTTGGAGAGTACGATTTTTCTTCTGATGATATAAACGTCTTGATATGTGTGAAAATTAATTGGTTCAACGATTTTAAGTTTATTTTCTGCAATCTTTTTCAACAAGAAGCTTTGGTAGCCAAGCAATTCCTAAACCTTGTAAAACGAGTTCTTTTAAATCGCTTGCATTATCAGTTTCATATAATATTCGATAGTTTAGTTGATTTTCTATAATATCATCGACACATTTTCTCAGATAAGCCTGTTTGCTATATGATAACAACGGAAATAATTCATTAAATGAATATTTTGGTTGGTTATTATAAAGGGCGGTGACAGGCAAAATTTCCACTTTCACGATTTTGTGGAAAAGAAAAAGTGAAAAATCCATTTGAGCTAAAGTTTTCTGGTCACAATAACAAATCAAGAAATCGCAAGAACCATCTGTGAGCAAGCGCATGCCTTGTTTGAGGTTTGCTGCAATAATTTCTAATTTTAAATCACTCAGATCTTCTGAAAGCTCATGAATAAAACGCGGGAAAAACTGCGTAATGAGCGAATGCGAAACAGCGAATTTTGTATTTAGTTCATTGTTTTTAATATTTTTTTCTAAATAGGTAATTGTGCTTGAAAGTTGGTTGTGAATGTTTTTAGCAGTAGCTAATAAAATTTGTCCAGCTTCAGTGAAATCAATATTTTTACTTTCTCGATCGAGGATTGGGAAACCCAAAGCATTTTCAATATTTTGTAGTCTACGTGAGAAGGCAGACTGAGTTACATGCCTGATCTCTGCTGCTTGGGAGATTGACTTTTCCTGTTCTAATGCAAGTAAATCTTCAATCCATCGAATTTCCAAGGTCATAAATTATCCTTAATGCATGCTCATACACTATTATAATCTATTATGCAAAAAATGCATGTAGTAATATTTTTTTACATTAGAAAAAACACACACAGTCTTTTAACATAAAAATATAGTCGTACAGGATTTATTAAAATGAACATTAAGATTAATACGCGGACTGAAAAAGATTTATTGGGTTTTAAAGAAATTTCTTCGAATTGTTATTATGGTGTACAAACTTTAAGAGCAATCGAGAATTTTAATTTAAGCCAAAGTAAATTAAGCCAGTTTCCAAACTTTATTAAAGCATTGGCAATGGTTAAGTCTGCGTGTGCTTATTCAAATCTTAAATTAAATAAAATTGATGAAAATAAGAACAAAGCAATTCAATATGCATGCCAGCAGATTTTAAATAACCAATATCATGACCAATTTATGGTGGATATGATCCAAGGTGGTGCTGGAACCTCAACCAATATGAATATAAATGAGGTTGTGGCAAATATTGGATTGGAATATCTAGGTCATACTAAGGGTGAATATCAATACTTACATCCTAACAATGATGTGAATATGTCTCAGTCGACCAACGATGTATATCCTACTGCAATCAAAATAGGTTTAATTGCGGCAATCGAACAATTAAATGTACCTTTTAATCATCTAATTGCGAGTTTTAGAGCAAAATCTGAAGAGTTTTCGGATATTTTGAAAATGGGTAGAACTCAGTTACAAGATGCTGTGCCGATGACATTAGGGCAAGAATTTGGGGCTTTTGCTGCTACATTACAAAATGATTTAGATAAATTAAATCAGATCATGCCCGATGCTTTGAGTGTTGTAAATCTAGGTGGTACCGCGATAGGTACAGGCATCAATACTGAAGTGAAGTATCGTGAATATGCTATTGAAGCTTTGTCAGAAATTACGGGTCGTAAGATTAGCAGTTCACCTGATTTAATCGAAGCCACATCAGATATGGGTGATTTTGTTTTATTGTCGAGTTTCCTAAAACGTACAGCGACGAAGCTTTCAAAAATCGCCAATGATTTGCGTCTATTATCGAGTGGTCCACGTGCTGGTTTAAGTGAAATTTATCTTGAGCCACGTCAGCCTGGAAGTTCAATCATGCCAGGTAAAGTGAATCCTGTAATTCCAGAGGCAATGAATTTAATTTGTTTCCAAGTGATTGCAAATGATTTGGCTGTCACTTTAGCTGCTGAGGCAGGGCAGTTGCAGCTTAATGCGATGGAACCATTGATTGCATTCAAACTATTTGAATCAATTGATTTGCTAGGAAAAGCAATGCAAATGTTCCAACTTAAATGTATTGATACGATTCGTGCTAATGCGGAACTTTGTCAGTCACAAGTTGAAAATTCGATTGGTATTATTACAGCATTAAATCCATTTTTAGGTTATGAAACCACGACACGTATTGCTAAACAAGCAAATGAATCTGGCCAAAGTGTGCTGAGTTTAATTAAAGCTGAAAATCTAATTTCTGATGAGGTTTTGGCAGATATTTTAGCTGTAAAAAATATGGTACATCCAAAGCAATCAGTCTGACTTTTAAAGACTTGATGTAAATTTGTTCGACCCAAGAAAGCTTGTGACAGCTTTCTTGGGTTATTGATCTTCAAAACGATATAGCTCTAAACCTCTCTGAAAAAATAAGAAATAAAATCGTATTTTTACATTTTCAATACTACTCCTATACATGTGGAGCCAAGCAGAATGATTCTTGCTATGTAAAATATGAAAAATTAATTAATTTTTATAGTTTTGCTCGTAGTTTACAAAATTTTAGCGTTGAAGTTGACATTGAATCCTTGTGTAAACGTTCAAACCATATTTGGAAATAGATGATCTTTTTAATCATTCCAATTTGAAATTTTGATCCATCTATTGAGTTTATCCAAGTCTAAAACCGAAGCTGATTTAGAGACTTTTTATGTTTTCTCCCTACATCCATGCATTTGCATTGTTTTTTTCATTACTGAATCCATTCCTTATGAGTGTTTATATGATTGGTATGATCCGTAATACGGATGCTAAAGTTTTTAGCAAAGCATTGATTCAAGGATGTTTAATCGCATTTATTGTCTTTATTTTATTTGCTTTGGGTGGTGAAAGTATTTTTAGCCGTTATTTGAATGTTCGATTTGAATCATTTCAAATTTTCGGTGGTCTCATATTTTTAGTCATCGGTTATCGTTACGTTTTCCAAGGTGCAGAAACAATTGGTGAGATGAGAGGTGCACCTGAACATCTAGCTGGAACAATAGCTATGCCATTTATGATTGGACCAGGAACCATAAGTGCTGCAGTAGTCACAGGGATTAGTGTTCCATTTTCAGGTGCAGTTGCAGTCATTGCGATTACGTTGATGTTAACGTGTAGTATTTTGATTCTGATGAAATTTGCACACGATCATTTACGCTATAAACATGCAAAATATATTGATCGTTATTTTGACATTGTAGGGCGTTTGTCGGCTCTGCTGATTGGCACAATCGCTGTTGATATGATAGTCAATGGGATTATGGGGCTGATCGAAAGTGCTAATATTATTAAATAGAAGTATATATGGTATTTAAAATATAAATACCAAATGAACAATTTTCTCATTACTATCCGAAAATTGGTGCGATGTAATCATTTTGAAATATTCATCGTAATTTATATAAATATATTTGATGGTATTTTGAGCTAATTTGCATATGTTTAATTGTCTGAATAAAGGATAATAGTCGCGTAGCATATTTACGAGTTTTACTCATGTCTCCTTTAGATCAATTAAACCAAGCTCCCGATGATCAATCTGAATTAACGATGTCAGTGCTTATGACACCTGATATGGCAAATTTTTCAGGCAATGTTCATGGTGGAGCAATTTTAAAGTTACTTGATCAAGTCGCATACGCCTGCGCTAGTCGTTATTCAGGTAGTTATGTTGTGACTTTATCTGTGGATAAGGTCAATTTCAAAGAACCTATTTATGTAGGAGAGCTGGTTACCTTTTTAGCAAGTGTGAATCATGTTGGTCGTACATCTATGGAGATTGGTATTCGAGTGGAAGCTCAAAATATCCAAAAAAGAACGATTCGTCATACCAACACATGCTACTTCACGATGGTAGCAGTAGATGAACAACGTCAGCCAAAAGCAGTTCCAGCATTAAATTTAGATACAGATTGGAAGCGTTGTCGTTTTGAAGCAGCTGAATTACGCAAAATTCATCGTTTAGAAGAAGTGCAACAACCATCATGCAGCATTTTCAAAAAATCTTCTCAATGCTAATAGCTTAATTCTCTGATTTAAAAAAGAACGAACCGCAGCATGGTTCGTTCTTTTGCATTAATAACAACATTTGATTGTTATTAATGTGGTCTAAAGGTCTGGAGGAAGCTTGAGATCAGTTTAGTTTGTAGCAGCAGGTGCAGATGCAGGTGTTTCACTCGCAGTTGCATCAGTTGTTGCTTGACCTTGAGTTTCTGGCTGTTCTTGAGTTGAGACAACAACTTTCTCTTCTGTTTCATGCGCAGCATGTGATTGATCATGTGCTGTAGCAGCAAAGGTTGTTGCAGCAGCAAGTGTAAGCGTAGTAGCTAACAAAGTCTTAATAAGTTTCATAATTGGCATCCTTAAATTCAATTTTTAAAAGCCGCTATCAAGTTTACTGAACAAGCAGAGCCTGATTTCGACATGGGTTCATGCTAAGTGCCAAAATTATTTACAGCAATATTCTTAACAATGTTTTACGCCTAGCTTAACAATGTGAAATAATAATTAATGTTATGTTGCAGACATGTAAAACAAAACGCCAAAATGAATCATTAAAATGTGTGCAAATATGTTTTTTTGATTAAAAATAGAACAGGTGAATTACGAACGGGAAACATAAACTCGGATTTATATAAAATCTGTTGATTGTATAAAACGATTATATTTTTTAATTTATTTTCTTTATTTGATTTAATATGGTGATTTTGTCTTGGAAAATAATAGACCTCTTGCAAAAATCATTTTTCAACCAACTCCATGTTGTAAATTGCAGCAATTAAATTCAGACGTAAACCCATGCGTTTACGCCTATTTCGATAACGTGTAGCCAGAATTCTAAAGGTCTTTAATTTTCCATTGACGTGTTCAATTCGAATACGACGTTTACTAATTTCCCGATTTATTTGCTTCTGTAATAAAGTTAACGGCTTCTTTTTACTTGCCTTGAATGGCATCAGGCATTTTATCCCCAAACGATTTAAACCTAAATAACCTTTATCAATCAGCATAAAGGCTTGATATCTCTGCTTTTTACGTTGAGCCTTAAACAACTGGAAATCATGTGTACTCCCATGTGTAAGACCTAATGAAATAATCTGCATCGTTTCATAATGAATGATGAGTTGAGCTTTGATCGTATGTCGTTTTTTCTTACCGCTGTAGAATCTTTTCTGTTTTTTTTTGGACGCTCAATTGTCATTTCAGTTGCATCGACAATAACAACATTCCAATCTATCCCTGCACCATGCGGTAGTTTCTTAGGTAAATGAAATTTATCAGATTTTATTAAAATATTTTCTATTTTATGAATAATTCTGGACGCAGTTGATTCGTGGATTCCATAACTCATAGCAACATGAAAGAGCGTGCGATATTCACGCCAATAACTTAGCGTCATTAACAGTTGGTCTTCAAGTGAAAGACTCGAAGGCCTACCTCGTTGAGTATTGACTTGGCTTGACTCTAATACTTCAAGCATTTCTAAAAAGGTTGAGGGTTGTATTCCAATCAGTCGTTTAAACTGACTATTTGATAGCATCTTTACTTTTTCATATTTCATGTACTCATGATAGTAGAACATGACTTTTTAATGTGGATAAAAAACAAACAAAACGTTGATCGTTTTTTGATTTTTGCAAGAAGTCTAATAATTATGTGACTTAAGTCTCAACTGGTGGTTTTTAATAAATTGCTTCATTTTCAGTTTTCTTTCTCGATACAATAGGCTTAACACTTAGATTGAGATTGTCGTGAAACTCATTAGCCGTAAAGCTGTACCCACTCATATTATTTCTGGTTTTCTCGGTGCTGGTAAAACCACATTACTCCAGTATTTATTGACTCAAAAACCTGAACATGAGACTTGGGCTGTTTTAATGAATGAATTTGGGCAAATTGGTGTGGATCAGCAGCTTATTACTCAACAGCAAGGCTATACAGTTAAAGAATTATTAGGTGGATGTTTATGCTGTAGTAGTCAGCTTCCTATGCAGATTGCACTTTCACGACTCTTAAGTGAAACACAACCAGATCGTTTGTTTATTGAGCCGACAGGTTTAGGGCATCCTGCCCAATTGCTTGAGCAACTTACAGAACTGCACTGGCAACGAAGTTTAGATATGCGCGCGTTGGTCATTGTTGTTGATGGAAGTCGATTACATGATGAAAATTGGGTCAGACAGAACTTATATACAGATCAACTTAAAGCTGCACAAATTGTTGTAATTTCACATGCTGATTGCATGACGGATAGTGATCAACAGATTTATTTTGAACTAAAAAAAGAATTTCAGGCTTATGTGCAGGATTGGATTGAAGCTGAACATGGCCACGTCCAACTCGAAGTGATTGATAAAGCACAGCGACGTGTTTTACGTAAAATTCAACCATTATTAAAATTACAACAGCATCAAACGCTAGATGAAAATGTCAGCGCAGTGAAACAACTACCGTACCATTATGTTGAGTCATCACAAGGCTATACCGTTGCAGGATGGAAATTGCCTAAACGTTGGATGTTTAATTTTAATGAGCTTTTAGATTTGTTTTGTGCACAACAGGATTGGGTGCGTATAAAAGGTATTTTTAATACAGATCAAGGTTGGAAAAGTTTCAATTTTAATCCTGAGCAATTTAATTACAAGTCAACTGAAGCAGGGCTAGATAATCGAATTGAAATTATTACGCAGGCATCACATGACTGGTTTAAGTTTGAATCGGAGTTGTTAGATTGCCAGCTAAAAGATGAATGATTCATCGTCATAACGGTCAAATGGCATCTTTATTTTTTCAAAATAGAGTATGCTTAGCGCCAAATTTGAGGATGTATTCTATGGCTCTAAAAGCAACGATATATAAGGCAGATTTGAATATTGCCAATATGGATGAGCATATTTATGCTGATTATCAACTTACACTTGCGCTGCATCCGTCTGAAACAATTGAACGACTCATGGTTCGTGTGCTCGCTTACGCGCGTTTCGCTGACGAGCGTTTAGAATTCACAAAAGATCTGTTTGAAACTGACGAACCTGCTTTATGGCAAAAGGATCTAACAGGGCTTTTGGAAAAGTGGATCGAAGTAGGTTGTCCAGCAGAAGATAAAGTCAAAAAAGCAAGTGCTCGTTGCAAGCAAGTCGCAGTTGTTGCATATGGTTCGCAAGTAGATGATTGGTGGAAACGTAATAGTAAAATCAAAACTTTAACGAATGTCGAAGTTTGGCAGCTAGATGATAAAACAACCTGTGAACTAGAGCAGTTGTGTGAAAGAACGATGCAGTTACAGCTGAATATTTTAGATGGTGAGTGGACTTTGTTGAGCGATAAAGGTCAAGTCGATATTAAATGGCAAAAATTGCAATAATTGGCTTGAACGATATTAGGAGATAATTTGAGATGATAACTGAATTAGAAATTATTGATTTAAAAATTGGTGAAGGTAAAGAAGCGGTTAAAGGTGCGCTTATTACCACTCACTACACGGGATGGTTAGAAGATGGTACTAAATTCGATTCTTCAATTGACCGTGGAAATTACTTTGAAACCGTGATTGGCACAGGTCGTGTAATCAAAGGTTGGGATCAAGGTATCATGGGAATGCGCGTGGGTGGAAAGCGTAAGCTGATTGTTCCTTCACACTTGGCATATGGTGAAAGAAAAATGGGAAAAATAATTCCTGCACATTCAAACTTGATATTTGAGATCGAATTATTTGATGTCAAAACACGTGATGAATAATTAAAAAAATATGTTGATAGAAATCACAATTTAATCTTAATTTATGATTTTATTGTGATTTTTATATTTCATACAAAAACAATACAAATAATATTATAGAAATAAAAATAAGCATATGATTTATATAACTTTTATTTAAATGAGTTTTTTAATAATTTCTGCTTAAAGTTATTGATTCTATAGACAGTTCTGTATATCTTTGAGTTAAAAGAGCAGTGTTTTGTGAATCAAACTTTTTTCATAAAATGTGAATTAAGTTTAACTTTTGGAAAAATTGATTAAACTGGATAATCATTAGGCAAACTAGCTTATTGATGTAATTGGCTAAATATAAAAATATTTCACTTGTATGAACCAAGTGATAAAAATTGAGTGAGTAGAGGTGGGTATGAATGACTATTTTGATATTACCGCGTCTGAGCTATTAAAAGAGCTAAATAATTTTTCATGATTGATACGTATGATGGCTCGGAAAATGGTTTTTGGGCAAATTCTAAAGCATTGACGGATAAACATTACTGGATGGATGGAGACAACAAAGTTGAAATCATTCGAGAGTTGAGTTCTTCTAATCCTCATGCAGAATGTAATTATAAAATTACATTACTTTCACCTGAGGAAGGTAATGTGGTTCTTCTTGATTATGATGGATTCAATAAAAAGATTTTAACTTTCCGTCGTGGTGATTGGGTCAACCGTCTTTATCGTTACTTTTATCATAAAGAGCGCTGCTACTTACAAGACCGTGCAGAACATCCAAATTTCCAACTTATTCAATACTAATGTGGATACATTGATAAAGATTGCCTCGACTATCTAAGATGATCGAGGCAAATTTTTTGTGGGTTTAAAATAACAATTTATTTTTAAGATTATTTTCAGTTTAAAAAATTATAACTACAATCCTCATATTACCCGACAAACTCAACCATCCAATTGTCGATAAGATGAAATCCTTCTGCATATCTCTGTACTGATTTTTCTTTATTATTGAGAATATTCTCCATGTCTACTCCTTCAAGATCGCCAGCTTTAAAATGCTTTTTAGGGCTCGTGGTTGGTATGTTATGCAACACGGCAACTTTCGCAGCCAACCCCAAAATTGATGCTACTACCTTGACGGTGATTGGTTATCATGAGATTACCGATGAAAAAGATGCCCTGATACCAAGCTATGCGGTAACAACGCAGCAATTTAGTGAGCATATCCAATGGTTAAAGAAAAATGGTTACCATTTTATTAATTTAGATCAACTTATTAAGGCTCATCAAGGCAAGTATAGATTACCCAAAAAACCTGTTTTATTAACAGTAGATGATGGTTATCAGTCTTTCTACCAAAATGCTTATCCAATTATTCGTAAAAATAAAATTCCAGTCTTACTTGCAGTGGTGGGTTCTTGGTTAGAGCCATCCAATCTTGAAAAAGTCGATTTCGGTGGTGAGTCGATTGATAGAAATAAAATCTTAAGTTGGAGTGAACTTAAAGAAATGCAGAGTTCGGGTTTAGTGGAAATTGCTAGCCACAGTTATCATCTGCACGAAGGAGTCAATGCAAATCCACAAGGTAATTTAGAACCTGCTGCAATTTCTCGAATTTATGATTCCAAAAATCAAAGTTATGAAAGCGATTCAGCTTACCAGCAACGTATTTATCAAGATTTAAAAAAGAATAATGATTTACTACAGGCACATGGATTGCGATCACCACGAGTTATGGTATGGCCATATGGTCGATACAATATGCAGCTAGTGCAAACAGCAAAACAACTTGGTATGCCGATCACCATTACTTTGGATGATGGTGCAGATCATGCCAAACAGTCCTTGCAGAATATGAGTCGTATATTAATACAAGGTAATATGTCGATAAATGCTTTGGCACAAGAAATCAAAAATAGAGAATTGAATTTAAATGACAATAATCGACCGCAAAAAATTATGCATGTCGATCTTGATTACATTTATGATCCCAACCCTCAACAAGAAGAACGCAACTTAAGCCATTTGCTTGATCGTATTAATGGTATGGGCGTGAATACAGTTTATTTGCAAGCGTTCTCTGATCCTGATGCCAATGGTTCAGCAGATATGGTGTATTTTCCAAATCGTCATATACCAATGCGGGCTGATCTATTTAATCATGTAGCTTGGCAAATTCAAACGCGTACCTCAGTGCAACGACTTTATGCATGGATGCCAATGTTGGCTTGGGAACTACCAAAGACTAATCCTGTTGCAAATGAGCTGGTTCAAACAGAGCAGGCCAAAGCGGGTGAACATTTAAACATGGGCTATATACGTCTGAGCCCATTCTCGCCAAAAGCTCGACAAACGATCAAAGAAATTTACCAAGATTTAGCTAAATCGACACCATTTGATGGTCTGCTATTTCATGATGATGTGACCTTATCTGATTATGAAGATGCTAGTCCTCAGGCTTTGGCTGCTTATGCGCAACAAGGCTTAACAACCGACTTAGCTAAAATTCGGAATAATGATGCTGATTTGCAGAAGTGGACTGCATACAAAACTCAATATCTTGATGATTTTGCAATGGAATTAGCAAATGAAGTGCGACAATACCAACCTTATTTAATGACTGCTCGGAATCTATATGCTCAAGTTGCATTAAATGCTTATGCAGAAAACTGGTATGCACAATCACTAGAACAATCTTTAAATCGTTATGATTTCACTGCGATTATGGCAATGCCATATATGGAAAAGGTAGACCAACCTGAACAGTTCTATAGCAACATTCTAAACCGTCTTAAAAAATATCCAAATGGTATTAAAAAGTCAGTGATGGAATTACAAGCCGTGAACTGGCGAAACGATCAAAAAATACCATCTGAAGAGATGGCTGCGACAATCAAATCATTATATCAACAGGGTGCAATGCACATTGCTTACTATCCAGATGATCCGATTAAAGATCACCCTGATGTAAAGCAAATGCATGATGCTTTTGCACAGAAATCATCACAACTAGTGCCTTAATTGAGTATATGAAATGACTGAAATTGCAGCCTTATGGTCATATGCCATTAAGTTCGTATTCTATTATCCGTTATTCATGTCTTATTTATGGATGATGGGGGCAATTCTATTTTATTGGAAAGAACGCCAAGACCCACCTTATCAACAGCCAAAAAGTTTAGAGCTTTACCCAAAAGTTGCAGTACTTATTCCTTGTTTTAATGAAGGTGATAATGCTGAAGAAACCATTAGCCATGCTTTACAGCTGGATTATCCGAACTTTGAAGTGATTGCGATTAATGATGGTAGTTCAGACAATACGGGAGAAGTACTTGATCGTCTCGCAAGTCAATATGAAAAATTGCGTGTTGTACATCTAGCTCAAAATCAAGGCAAGGCAATGGGATTGCAGGCGGGTAGCTTGATGACTGATGCTGAGTTTTTGATTGGCATTGATGGTGATGCTTTGCTTGATCCTCATGCAGCTAAATGGATGATGCGACATTTTCTAGAGGATGAAACGGTTGCAGCGGTCACAGGAAATCCACGTATAAGAACACGATCAACCTTGCTTGGTCGAATTCAAGTGGGTGAATTCTCATCTATCGTTGGAATGATTAAAAGAGCACAGCGCACGTTTGGTCGATTATTTACGGTATCGGGGGTGATTACGGCATTTCGTAAAAGTGCCGTACATCAAGTCGATTATTGGTCTCCAAATATGTTGACTGAAGATATTGATATTACTTGGAAGCTTCAAAGAGCAGGCTGGGATGTACGTTTTGAACCGAATGCTTTGGTGTGGATTTTGATGCCAGAAACCTTTAATGGTTTGTGGAAGCAGCGTTTACGGTGGGCGATGGGCGGGGCACAGGTCTTAATCAAGAATTTGGACGTCTTCTTGAAACCCAAACTTAACTTCTTATGGCCATTAATGCTTGAATTATGCTTGACCTTGGTATGGTCATATTTGATGCTAATTATGGCTGTCATATGGCTATTACATTTTTTTATTACACTCCCAAGTCTCGCTATTGTAAGTTCGCCATTTTTGCCTTACGGAAGTGGGATTTTATTAGGGGCAACCTGTTTAATTCAGTTTGCTTTAAGCAAATGGATGGATAGTCGTTATGAACCAAACTTGGGTAAAAATTACTACTGGATGATTTGGTATCCCTTTGTATTTTGGTTAATTACGATTATTGCTACAATCGTCGCCTTTCCAAAAGTACTGCTTCGTGGACAGGAAAAACGTGCACGTTGGATTAGTCCTGATCGTGGTATTCGTTAAGTTGTAAGTCTAATCTTACAGAGTATAGTGAAATGAAAGTAAATAGCTTGATTATTGATTTACGTCGCCAACTCCCATGGCATAAACGCTATTTTTCGACCACAACAACAGCGATGATGTGGGCAGGCTGGTTATTATTATGGCGTCCATTCCTTTTAGTTTGGGTATTGATTGAAATTCAGAAAACCCATCTAGCACAGCGTTTAATGTCAGGATTTAGTAATGGTATTGAACATGGTGTAATCGCATTAATTTTTTGTGCTGTCATACTCATGTTATGGGGTTTATTGCCTTCTAAATCAGTGAGTGAAAGGCAAACTGTTGAAAAGCGAATCTCGGATTATGCTCGCTATTTTGAACTATCAGAACAAGAAATATCTTCTGGTCGTCAGCAAAAGATCACAATCGTTCACCACGATGAGAATGGTAAAATCATCCGAGTGGAATAACATTCAATTCTAATAGATTTATTAGATACCTTAGTTTCGACTGAGGTATTTTTTTTTATTTTATAAATTTCAGGCATAAAAAAAACAGCTTACGCTGGATTTTTTTACTGCACCAAACTTCAGTAGTTGAAGGATGGTGCCCGAGGCCAGACTCGAACTGGCACGCTTTGTGGGCGGGGGATTTTAAATCCCCTGTGTCTACCGATTTCACCACTCGGGCATGTGCGCAATAATAGTGGAGGCTTTAAATCTTGGCAAGAGTAAAATCAACTATTTGCTTTATTTTCAATCAAAACATGTTTTTAACCTATAAAAAATAATCATGTGCTATGTATTTTTCATAGTTCTTTCACAAAATTGAGATCATTTGTTCATATTAGCTGATTAGGTTTAAGCATTTAAGGTGATAAAAATAAGGTAGTACTTAAATGACTGTAAATATTTCACGACGGGAACTCATTCAAAAAAGTTTATTCGGTTTGGGTGCATTATCACTCACAGTGGGAATGACAGGTTGTAATGATAGTTCAGATAATGAAACTTCTAGTTTAAAGGTGAGTTTTGAACATGGTGTTGCGAGTGGTGATCCGTTGCAAGATCGCGTTATTTTATGGACACGTTTAACACCAAATGAAACCAGTGCACGTTTACAAGTGACATGGGAGCTTGCATTAGATCAACAGTTTAAACAAATCATTAAAACAGACAAAGTGACTACATCAGCATCACAAGATTTTACGGTGAAAGTGGATGCAACGGGACTTCGGGCTGATACAAGTTATTATTATCGGTTTATTTTTGGAAATAAGATTTCTCCAATAGGGCAGACTAAAACGTTACCCCTAAGCACATCTAAAGTTAGTTTTGCGGTATGTTCATGCTCAAATTATCCAGCGGGATATTTTTATGTATATCGTGAAATTGCAAAGCAAAATGTAGATGTGGTGATTCATTTAGGTGACTATATTTATGAGTATGGTGCTGATGGATATGCCACTGAAGATGCTGCAAAACTTGGTCGTACTTTAGCGGCAGATAACAATAAAGAAATTATTAAATTAGATGATTACCGAAAGCGATATGCACTATATCGAAAAGATCAGGACTTACAAGCTGCACATCAACGTCATCCATTTATCGTGATTTGGGATGACCATGAGTTGACGAATGATACTTGGAAAAATGGTGCTGAAAATCATCAAGAAAATGAAGGTTCGTTCCTTGAGCGTAAGTTGGCCGCCTTACAGGCATATTTTGAATGGATGCCAATTCGTCCTGTAGATGATCAGCATGTAAAGATTTATCGCCAATTCGATTTTGGTAATCTTGTTCAATTGACTATGTTGGATACCCGTATTATTGCTCGAGATCAACAATTAGATTATGCAAATTATTTAACTGCGACGGGCATAGACGTTGCAAAGTTTCAAGCTGATCTTACTAGTCCAACGCGTACTTTGATGGGGTTTGAACAACGTGATTGGTTATTAGGCAAATTACAGCAATCAAATGCAACTTGGAATGTTTTGGGACAGCAAATTTTAATGTCTAAAATGTTTATTCCTGCTGAGTTGTTACTTTCTTTGGCTGAAATAACTTCAGGCAATCCAACAGCTGAAACACTCACAAAAATGAATACGCAAATTACTGAACTGGTAACGCTAAAAGTTCGACTACAAAATAATGATCCAACACTTACTCAACAAGAGAAAGCGCGTGTACTTACGACTGCACCGTATAATTTAGACGCTTGGGATGGTTATTTCACTGAACGCGAGATTTTGTATGGCACATTAGCGCAGTTGAAAAAGAAAATCGTGGTCTTGGCGGGTGATACACACAATGCTTGGTCTTCAAATTTATACAGTAAAGATGGGGTATTCGTTGGAGTAGAGTTAGCTACCAGTTCAGTATCTTCACCAGGATTGGAAAAATACCTCAACATTCCTTTGGCACAATTGCAACAATTTGAATTTGCATTCAAGACTCTAATTGATGAATTGAATTATTGTAATTTGAATCAACGTGGTTATTTGGTGGTTGAATTTGATCAGTTACAGGTACAGTCGAAGTGGATTTTTGTTGATTCTATTAAGCAAGCAAACTATTCCGTTGATGAAAGTCGACAGCACCAACTTAATTTAGATGTCAATTTATTGCCCATTCAGACAGCTCAGCAAGTTGCATAATTTTTAAATCAAAAAAGCCAAGTATCTAAAGCTTGGCTTTTTATAAAACATCAAATTTTAGACATAAAAAAACCAGCTTACGCTGGATTTTTACTGCACCAAACTTCAGTAGTTGAAGGATGGTGCCCGAGGCCAGACTCGAACTGGCACGCTTTGTGGGCGGGGGATTTTAAATCCCCTGTGTCTACCGATTTCACCACTCGGGCTTTACCAATGGAGGCGGAGGTCGGAATCGAACCGGCGTACACGGAGTTGCAGTCCGCTGCATGACCACTCTGCCACCCCGCCATCTCTTGGTGATGCACATATTAGCAATCTTTAAAAAAAAAACAATAGTGTTTGCGGTGAATATGCACATAAAAACAACATCTAAAAGAATATTGGCTAAATTATCATGTATTATTTGCATTATTGATTCATACCCACTTTGGAGATGCGCTGTGGCATTGGTTTTAGACGGTCGTGCATTGGCAACACAAATCGAAGCTGATTTGTTGGTACGTGTAGAAGCATTAAAAGCAAAATCGGGTCGTACCCCAATTTTGGCAACAATTTTAGTTGGTGATGATGGTGCATCTGCAACTTATGTGCGTATGAAAGGAAATGCTTGCCGCCGTGTAGGCATGGATTCTCTAAAGGTTGAACTGCCAAAAGAAACGACAACTGAACAATTACTTGCTGAAATTGAAAAATTAAATGCAAATCCTGATGTTCACGGTATTTTGCTTCAACATCCAGTACCTGAACAAATTGATGAAAGAGCATGTTTCGATGCGATTTCACTCGAAAAAGATGTGGATGGTGTGACTTGTCTTGGTTTTGGTCGTATGTCAATGGGCGAAGCCGCGTATGGTTCAGCAACTCCAGCGGGTATCATGACGATTTTAAAAGAAAACAAGATTGAAATTGCAGGTAAGCATGCCGTTGTTGTTGGTCGTTCAGCAATTTTAGGTAAACCAATGGCAATGATGCTATTACAAGCCAATGCTACCGTGACGATTTGTCATTCACGTACTCAAAACCTTCCTGAGTTAGTGAAGCAAGCCGATATTATTGTGGGTGCAGTAGGTAAGGCTGAATTAATTCAGAAAGATTGGATTAAACAAGGTGCTGTTGTCGTTGATGCTGGTTTTCATCCACGTGATGGCGGTGGTGTGGGTGATATCCAATTAGTGGGTATTGAAGATGTTACATCAGCTTATACACCAGTCCCAGGTGGTGTAGGACCTATGACGATCACGACCTTGATTCGTCAAACAGTTGAAGCTGCTGAAAAAGCTTTAGGTTAAATATCCACTTTAAGCCCTTCTAAATAGAGGGGCTTTTTTCAAGAATTTAAGAAATATGAGCTGTACATTTCAATTTGCGAAAGCACCTGATCAATTGCTTAAAGCCTTACATGAAGTTATTCCAAATACTGATTTATTGGCTCAGCAGTTACCTGAAACCCCAATTTCATTGTGGCTAATTCCTCCTGTATTTCCAACTGATCGTTTAGATGATGAGGTGATTCGTCGTATTTGGAATGAAACCCCTTATTGGATTTTTTGCTGGGCTTCAGGGTTGGCGATGGCGCAATGGCTACTCGCTGAACCACATCATGTAAAAGATAAGGTGGTATTGGATTTTGGTGCAGGCTCAGGTGTGGTTGCAATAGCAGCAAAAATGGCTGGTGCAAAACGTGTTATTTGCTGTGATATTGACCAAGTAAGCTTGGAGTCATGTCGTGAAAATGCATTACTCAATAATGTAGAACTTGAATATTTAGATGATTTATACAAATCTGAACAGGTCGATGTCTTACTTGCCGCTGATGTACTTTATGATCAGTGTAATCGTTTCTTTTTAGATGAGTTTTTGAAGTTCGCACCTGAAGTATGGGTGGCGGATAGTCGTGTGAAAAATTTTAGCCATCCGCAATATTTGAAAATAGATGAAAGAAGTGCAACGACTTGGCCCGATTTAGATGAAGCCAAAGAATTTCGAAATGTAAGTTTTTATCGTACACATCCTCAATAGGCTCTAAATCAAGATAGGGTACTTTGTTGTGTTCTCTGTTTATCAAATAGCAACAGAGATTATTTTGTGTGGATGATAAAACAAGTCTCAGCGATTCAAGTATTGAAAGTTAATTCATATAAATGCTTTCGTACTTGATCGCAATACAATCAAAATTAGGCTTAAATAGTGAATATTAAACAATCAGATAACACTAAACACGGAACTTTTGAGATTTTTGATGCTGATGTAAAAGCTGGTGAGATGGCTTACACGTGGGCAGGTGATTCAATGTTAATCATTGATCATACAGATGTCGAAGATCAATTTCGTGGACAAGGAATTGGTCGTCAATTGTTGGATGCTTTGGTTGCATTTGCACGTGAACGAGAGATTAAAGTTATTCCTTTGTGTCCTTTCTTTAAATCTGTTTTTGATAAAGATCAGTCAATTCACGATGTGCTAAAAGTATAACGATTGATGAAACGTATCTGAAATTGATTCAGATACGTTTTATGTCTTTTATGAATTAGTTGCAGTGATAGCGAACGACTATAAGGGTAGAAGGTCGAGCTTCTAAAGCCTGACGAGTCGCATAACCTTCACTATTGTTCAGATCTGGCGAATTTGTAAGACCAAAAGTGGTACGGCTATTGCCAAGCTTAACACCATATTGTTCTTGTTGAGTTGGGTTCATGATTTCATTCACACTCAGCACTGAGATTTTATAATTTTTATCAGCACCTAAAACTTGTTTACAAGCATGTTGTAATTTGCGCTCGTCAACATCACGATTGCTATGTGCTGCTAAGGTGTATGCTAGAGCCGCTGATGTTGCTGTTTTATTTTCAATTTGATAGCCAGTCAAGCCATTGTATTGATGTGGACTAGTTTGACATGCTGCAATGAAAAGACTACCGCTTACAATAACGAATAAATTAGTTTTTTTCATATCAATGGTCCTGTTATTTCTGTTTTTAAGTATCGCATAAAATCAGCTTTAAGTTGTTAGGATTCTTTAAAACCTAAGCTATTCATCGCATATGAGTTCAAAGTTAAAGAAAGAATTTTCGTTTTCGAACAATTTTGCATATAATCTGCCAAGTTTTTTTATTTAATACAGAAGTCATTGCTTTATTGCAGTATCGAAGCCCGTTTTTTAACGGGCATTTAATTTGTTGCTCAAATAAATAAGGCAAGTCTGGATAGGTATGTCATGATCTCTACAGATAGTCAAAAAAAATATGTGGTTGCATTTGACCAAGGTACCACGAGTTCACGTGCGATCGTGTTGGATCACGATGCAAATGTAATCACGATCGCTCAACGTGAGTTTACCCAAATCTACCCACAACCAGGTTGGGTAGAGCATGATCCGATGGAGATATGGGCAACACAAAGTGCAGTCTGGGTTGAGGCACTTGCACAGGCAAGTATTGCAAGTGATCAAATCGCAGCGATTGGGATCACCAACCAACGCGAAACTACTGTAATTTGGGATAAAAAAACAGGTAAACCTATCTACAATGCGATTGTTTGGCAAAGCCGTCAAAGCAACGAAATTTGTAATCAGCTTCGTCAAGATGGTTGGCAAGACTATATTCGTAAAGTCACAGGGCTTGTAATTGATCCTTATTTTTCTGCAACAAAAATTAAGTGGATCCTAGATCGAGTAGAAGGTAGTCGTGAACGTGCGGAGCGTGGTGAGCTTCTTTTCGGTACGATTGATACATGGTTGATTTGGAAACTTACCAATGGGCAAGCACATGTAACTGATTATACTAATGCTTCTCGTACTATGCTTTTCAACATTGAAACTTTGGAATGGGATGATAAGTTACTCAAAGCTTTAAATATTCCGAAAGCAATGTTGCCTGAGGTACGTAGTTCTTCGGAAGTGTACGGATATACACATACAATTAGTGGGCAAGAAGTTGGAATTCCAATTGCAGGTATTGCTGGTGATCAGCAAGCAGCATTGTTTGGACAAATGTGCGTAGAAGTTGGACAAGCTAAAAACACTTATGGTACGGGTTGCTTCCTTTTAATGAACACGGGCAAGCGAATTGTTCAGTCTGAACATGGTTTACTTACAACAATTGCATGTGGTGCAAAAGGTGAAGTGAATTATGCATTAGAAGGTGCTGTGTTTAATGGTGGTTCATGTGTGCAATGGTTGCGTGATGAATTAAAAGCGATTAATGACTCACATGATTCTGAATACTACGCAACAAAAGTAAAAGACAGTAATGGGGTCTATGTTGTACCTGCGTTTACAGGTTTAGGTGCGCCATATTGGGACCCTACAGCACGCGGTGCGATTTTGGGTATTACACGCGGTGTGAGTATTGAGCATATTATTCGAGCAACTTTAGAATCGATTGCATATCAAACACGTGATGTTTTAGATGCAATGCAACAAGATTCGGGTGAGAAATTACGCACATTACGCGTTGATGGTGGCGTAACTGCAAACAATTTCTTGATGCAATTCCAAGCTGATATTTTAGGCACTTCAGTTGAACGACCTGCAATGAAAGAAACTACAGGTATGGGCGCTGCGTTTTTAGCTGGTTTAGCGGTCGGGTTTTGGTCTGATTTGAATGAATTAAAGAGTAGAATGACGATTGAGCGTAGTTTTACTCCTGAATGTACCCGCGACGAAACCGAAAAACTCTATAAAGGGTGGTTAAAAGCTGTTGGACGTACTCGTGATTGGGCAGAAGATTAGGGTAAAATAGCCGCCGAAGATATACAACAACACAGGATATATGAGCATGAGCTTGATACTACGCCAACAAAAAACCCTCGAATTAGTGAGAGAACGTGGCTATATAAGTATTGAAGAGCTTGCTCAATATTTTGATGTAACACCTCAAACGATTCGTCGTGATATCAACCAGCTTGCTGATGAAGGTTTGCTGCGTCGCTATCATGGCGGAGCGGCACATGATTCAACGGTGGAAAACACTGAATATACGACTCGTGTTGGCTACATGCTTGAAGAAAAAAGAACGATTGCAGCGGCTGTAGCAGCGGCTGTTCCAGACCATGCATCTTTATTTATTAATATTGGTACAACAACTGAAGCAATCGCTCATGCACTTTTAAATCATACTGGTTTAAAAATCATTACTAATAATCTTAATGTGGCTAAGATTTTGAGTAATAAGGAAGACTTTGAGGTCTTAATTGCGAGTGGTCGTGTTCGTCCTGATGGTGGGGTTATTGGTCAAGCTACGGCTGATTTTTTTAAACAATTTAAAGCTGATTATGCGTTGATTGGTATTAGTGGTATTGAAGAAGATGGAACGCTTCTTGATTTTGATTTTCAAGAAGTGTGTGTTTCTCAAGAAATTTTATCTAGTGCTAGGCAAGTGTTTTTAGCAGCCGACAGTAGTAAATTTGGTCGTAATGCCATGATCCGATTGGGATCACTCAAACAAGTTGATTGTATATTTACAGATCAGCAGCCTAATGAAGAATACATGAAGACAATCCGTGAATTGGATGTTGGTTTGATTGTCGCAAAATAAGTATTCATTTTCGAACATTGCGATGTACTATTTGAGCTAATTGATTTAGCTCAATATTTCTATTATTTAGTCTAAAAACTTTCAAAAAATCTTTTTTGTTTAATACTTCAGCATTTTTCCTGTGATTTATAAATTTACCATTTATCTTTAAATGACTGCTGATTGGCATTTTTATGTCTATTTTTTATTGTTTATTTTCATTTGATGTGTTTTAATTTTCATTATTGAACAATAATGAAAATTTGCGGTGACATATGCAAACTTCTCCTCTGTTAAAAGACAAAATTTATGATATCGCTGTGATTGGTGGTGGTATCAATGGTGTAGGTATCGCTGCAGATGCAGCAGGACGTGGTTTGTCTGTGTTCTTATGCGAAAAAGATGATTTAGCAAGTCATACATCATCTGCAAGTAGCAAGCTCATTCATGGTGGATTGCGCTACCTCGAACATAAAGAATTCCGTCTCGTCCGTGAGGCATTGGCTGAGCGTGAAGTGTTATTGGCTAAAGCGCCGCATATCATTCGTCCAATGCGATTTATCATGCCGCATCGCCCACATTTACGTCCAGCATGGCTGATTCGAACAGGCCTATTTTTTTACGACCATTTAGGTAAACGTGAGAAATTATTGGGATCAAATAATGTCTATTTTAAAGATGATAGCCCACTAAATTCAGCAATTACTCGCGGTTTTGAATATTCTGATTGTGCGGTTGATGATTCACGTCTGGTTGTGTTAAATGCTATGCATGCACGTGAAAAAGGCGCTGATGTTATTACTCGCACACGTTGTTTATCAGCTCAACGTGTAGAGGGTTATTGGGTTGTAGAACTAGAGAATGCACAAGGTTCATTTAAAATTAAAGCTAAAGCTTTAGTTAATGCTGCAGGTCCTTGGGTCGCACAATTCATCAAACAAGATTTAGAGCTCAAATCACCTTATGGCATTCGTTTGATTCAAGGTAGTCATATTGTTGTGCCGAAACTGTATGAAGGTGACAAAGCATTTATTATGCAAAATGATGACCGCCGTATTGTGTTTGCGATTCCGTATTTAGATCAATATACAATGATTGGTACGACTGATCGTGAATATCAGGGTGATCCATCAAAAGTACAAATTACGCAAGCAGAAACAGATTATTTGCTTGAAGTGAGTAATGCACATTTCAAAAAACAGCTTACTCAAGCTGATATTATTTGGACATTTTCTGGGGTTAGACCATTATGTGATGATGAGTCCGATAATCCTTCAGCCATTACACGAGACTATACCTTAGCTTTATCTCAAGAAACTCATGATCAGGCACCATTACTTTCTGTTTTTGGTGGAAAGTTAACGACTTATCGGAAATTGGCTGAGTCGGCTATGCAGCAGTTAAAAGCATTCTTCCCTGAAATGAAGGGGAGTTGGACCGCAACTGAGGCTTTACCTGGTGGCGAAAATATGGCATCTGCTGAACAATTAGTGAATGAGATTCGTGCACAAATTACAGATGTTTCTGAGAGCTTAGCAAAACGTTGGGCGACTTCTTATGGTTCGCGTATTTGGAATATCTTGGGCGAGGCTGTTTCAATTGATCAGCTTGGACTGAGTTTTGGACATGGATTATTTGCTAAAGAAGTGGATTACTTATGTCGATTTGAATGGGTAACAACTAGCGAAGATATTCTTTGGAGACGTTCTAAATTAGGATTGGTTTTTTCGCAAAATGAAATTGATCGCTTAGATGCCTATTTATCAAATAAGCCGAATCATATTGTAGCCGCTTAAATAGACTAATATAAAAAAGATCGCTGAAGCGATCTTTTTTATTATCCCTTGATCCCTCTTTATTAAAGGGAGGGAGCTAAGGTAATTAAGCAGACTTAACAGCTGCTAATAATTCATTTTGACGATCTTTAAGTGCTTGTGGTAAACGATCACCAAGTTTAGTAAATAACTCAGTGTGGCTTTCAAGCTCTTTGATCCATTGGTCTTTGTCTTGTGCTGTAACAGTTTCGAATTGCTCTTTAGAGAAGTCGATACCTGTCCAGTTCAATTGTTCATAAGTTGGAACGTAACCAATAGGAGTTTCAGTTGCTTCAGCACGACCTTCACAACGATCAATGATCCACTCAAGAACACGCATGTTTTGACCGAAACCAGGCCATACGAAGTTGCCTTCAGCATCACGACGGAACCAGTTTACGTTGAAGATTTTTGGTAATTTATTACCTGCAGCTTCTGCTTTAGCACCCACTTCTTGACCAAGTTGTAACCAGTGACCGAAGTAATCAGCCATGTTATAACCTGCGAAAGGAAGCATCGCAAATGGATCACGACGAACAATACCTTGTTGACCAACAGCAGCAGCAGTTGTTTCTGAGCCCATAGTTGCAGCTTTATACACGCCATCAACCCAGTCAAATGCTTCAGAAACTAAAGGTACTGTGTCTGCGCGACGACCGCCGAAAATGAATGCAGAGATCGGTACACCTGCTGGATTTTCCCAGTCAGCGTCGATAGAAGGGCATTGACCTGCTGAAACTGTGAAACGTGCATTTGGATGTGCCGCTTTTTCACCAGCAACGTGTGGCTGACCTTTCCAGTTGGTAAGGTTTGATGGAACTTCTTTAGAAAGACCTTCCCACCAAACTTCACCGTCTTCAGTAACTGCAACGTTTGTATAGATTACATCTTTAGTTAATGTCGCCATACAGTTCGGGTTGGTTTTGGTGTTTGTACCAGGTGCAACACCGAAGAAACCAGCTTCTGGGTTGATTGCATATAAACGACCATCTTCACCTGGTTTAATCCAAGCAATATCGTCACCTACAGTCTCAATCTTCCAACCTTCATAACCCGCTGGTGGAATTAACATTGCAAAGTTAGTTTTACCACAAGCAGAAGGGAATGCCGCTGCGATGTAGTGTTTTTCACCTTGTGGGTTTGTTACGCCCAAAATAAGCATGTGCTCAGCTAACCAGCCTTGTTCACGACCCATTGCAGATGCAATACGTAAAGCTAAACATTTTTTACCAAGTAAAGCGTTACCACCATAACCAGAACCGTAAGACCAGATTTCACGAGTTTCTGGGTAATGCACGATATATTTTTCATTGTTACAAGGCCAAGCAACATCTTTTTGACCTTCTTTAAGTGGAGCAGCTACTGTGTGTACACATGGGATGAATTCACCATCTGTACCTAACACGTCATAAACTGCTTTACCCATACGCGCCATTTTAGTCATGCTAACAGCAACGTAAGGTGAATCTGTTAATTCGATACCGATATGTGCAATGTGGCTACCTAATGGACCCATAGAGAAAGGAACCACATACATGGTGCGGCCTTCCATTGAGCCATCAAATAAACCATTTAACTTTTCGCGCATTTCTGCAGGAGCAACCCAGTTATTCGTTGCACCAGCATCTTCTTGGTTTTGAGAGCAGATATAAGTGCGATCTTCAACACGAGCAACGTCAGAAGGGTCAGAATTTGCAAGGTAAGAACCAGGATGTTTTTCTTGGTTAAGTTTTTGCATGGTGCCGTTAGCGATCATCAAGTCGATCAGACGTTGATATTCTTCTTCGCTTCCGTCACACCATTCGATTTTTGCTGGTTTGGTTAATTTTGCAATTTCTTCCACCCATGCAATAAGCTTAGGGTGACGAACGAATTCTGGTGCGTTCACTTGGGTCATGGTGATGCCTTTTTAAAGTGTGTACGACGTACAGTTCTATTCATTGGGTGACAATGAAAATAGATGAAGTAAAAAAAGTGGCTGTATTAAAGCACAAAATCGTAAAAAAAATAAGACTATCGGATCATATTCCCGATTAGTGAAAGAATGTATATTTTTTCATAAGTTATTGTTTTTGATGTTTTTGGTTATGGTTTTTGTTCGCATGTGATTTTTTTATGTGTGTTATTTTTATTATAAATACTTATTAAAAACAATAGTTTATGATTTTTAACTTTTCTTGAGAATTATTATTGATAAATTGAATAATCATCATCCGAATTTTACATAAACTAGCTTTTAATTGTTGTTTTTATAAACAAATATATTGGATATCGTCGTCAAGGCTGCAGTATATGAATCAAGAGTTACAGCCCTTATCTATTATTTATAATCAAAAGTCTGGATTTCATGCAGCTCAACAAGATGAAGTCTACGAGCGTTTGATGACATTTTGGACTCGATATGGTTTTGAGATTCAGGTATTTGAGCTAAATGCGAGAAATGATTTTGATGCGATGATGGAAACAGTATTACTAAGACATCAGCAATCAGAAAAAACTGGTGTTATTGTGGCTGCTGGGGGAGATGGTACTCTGAATGCTGTTGCAAAAAAATTAATGCACACTGATATTCCTATGGGAATTATTCCTTTAGGAACATTTAATTATGTTGCTCGTGTTTTAGAAATTCCAATTGATATTTTTAAAGCTGCCGAGGTGATTGCGACAGGTACTTATCGAGAAGTGCATATTGCAACTTTAAATGATCAGATCTATTTAAATAATGCAAGTTTAGGTTTATACCCATTGTTTATAAAAAAAAGAGAAACATTCAATCGACTTTTTGGTCGCTTCCCCTTACATGCTTATACATCCGCTTTAGATGTTTTATTGCGTGAGCATCAATCTTTGAAATTATCGATTAGTATTGATGAAAAAAAATATCCAGTTAAAACACCTTTGATTTTTTTTGGAAATAATCAATTGCAGCTCTGTGATATGAAATTAAGAATTGCAGAATGTGCTGCAAATGGAAAACTGGCTGGTGTTTTGGTGGCTAAAAATGATCGATTGAGTTTATTAAGAATGTTATTTCAGTTTGTTCAAGGAAAAATTGATCAAGCATCTGATGTTTATTCATTTTGCGCAGAACATATTCAGGTTGAATCTAAAAAGAAAAAATTAACGGTTGCACTCGATGGTGAAATTGTCGAGTTGGAAACTCCTTTAAATTTCGCAGTAAAAAAATCAGCATTAAAAGTGATGGTTCCCCATGTTATTACACCTGTCTGACTTACATTTTGGAACTGAGCGTGAAGTTTGTATTCAGGCAATTCGTGATTTTTGTGAATTACACCGCCCAGAAGCTGTGATTGTCAGTGGAGATTTGACGCAAAGAGCGAGATTGAAACAGTTTTTTGATTGTCGACAATTTCTCGATTCCTTAGATTTGCCTTATTTGGTTGTTCCAGGTAACCATGATATTCCCTTGTTTCACGTATGGAATCGCTTTTTTTCACCATTTGTTCGTTATCAGGCATTTTTTGGTCGATTAGAAACGACACTAGAAACATCGAATTTCTATATTGTTGGGGTGAATAGCATACGTCGCCGCTATCATACACGCGGTCATGTATCACTAGAACAAATACATGAAGTAGCTGAAAAGCTAAGAAATGCTCCGAATAATAAAACCAAGCTCGTTGTTTTTCATCAACCTTTTTATACATTTCCTCATGATCATGGGGATAAAGATTGTCCTGTACTGGCGAAGATAGCGCTTGAACAATGGGGTAAGACAGGACTTTGGGGACTGTTACATGGACATTTGCATAAAGTCGCTATCCATGATTTGAATCAGGTGTTTAATTTGGGATTTGATCATTCAATTTATGACATTCATGCTGGAACAGCTATTTCTAATCGATTGCGTTTTGGCTTGTCTAACAGTTTTAATATAATTTCAGCAAATGGCAAAATCGAACATTATTGGTTTGATGAAAATGAAAAAAATTTTTTAAAATCAAATAGTGTCGATTTATGAGTCAATCATTTTTTTGTTGGATTAAAAAATCATCAAAAAAGTATAAATTTTTTTATTTTTACCCTTGAAGCCTTTTTTTTTAACCCCACAAATGTGGCATATCAAATTTTTTGTTCATTGCTACTGATTAGCAATGCAAATTAATCAAAAAAGACTAAGTCTGATGGAGTTAACTATGAGCAACATTCGTCCGTTACATGATCGTGTTGTGATTCGTCGCGTAGAAGAAGAAACCAAGACTGCTGGTGGTATTTTACTTCCAGGTTCTGCTGCTGAAAAACCTTCTCAAGGTGAAGTGATCGCAGTAGGTAATGGTCAAATCACTGACAATGGTGTGCGTGCTTTGGATGTTAAAGTTGGAGACAAAGTATTATTCGGTACTTATGCAGGTACAACTGTAAAAGTAAACGGTGAAGAACTCTTGATTATGAAAGAGTCAGATATCTTAGCTGTGCTTGAAGGCTAATCGACACATAACTCACATTTATTATCAGATAAAGTATTTAAAGATTCGGAGTTTAACATGTCAGCTAAAGACGTAAAATTTGGTGATTCAGCTCGCTCAAAAATGATTGCAGGTGTAAACGTACTTGCAGATGCGGTTAAAGTCACTTTAGGTCCTAAAGGTCGTAACGTTGTAATCGATCGTTCTTTCGGTGCACCTCACATCACTAAAGATGGTGTAACTGTTGCTAAAGAAATTTCTTTAAAAGACAAGTTTGAAAACATGGGTGCTCAACTTGTTCGTGAAGTTTCTTCAAAAACAAATGACATCGCGGGTGATGGTACAACGACTGCAACTGTACTTGCTCAAGCAATTTTAAATGAAGGTATCAAATCAGTAACTGCTGGTATGAACCCAATGGATTTAAAACGCGGTATCGACATTGCAGTAAAAACTGTAGTTGAAAATATCCGTTCTATTGCTAAACCAGCTGATGATTTCAAAGCAATTGAACAAGTAGGTTCAATCTCTGCTAACTCTGATACTACTGTTGGTAAACTTATTGCTCAAGCAATGGAAAAAGTAGGTAAAGAAGGCGTAATCACTGTAGAAGAAGGCTCTGGCTTCGAAGATGCATTAGACGTTGTAGAAGGTATGCAGTTTGACCGTGGTTATATCTCTCCGTACTTTGCAAACAAACAAGATACTTTAACTGCTGAACTTGAAAATCCGTTCATCCTTCTTGTTGATAAAAAAATCAGCAACATTCGTGAATTGATTTCTGTTTTAGAAGCAGTTGCTAAAACTGGTAAACCACTTCTTATCATCGCTGAAGATGTTGAAGGTGAAGCGCTTGCAACTCTTGTTGTAAACAACATGCGCGGTATCATCAAAGTATGTGCTGTTAAAGCTCCTGGTTTCGGTGACCGTCGTAAAGCAATGCTTCAAGACATCGCGATCTTGACTGGCGCAACAGTTATTTCTGAAGAAGTTGGTATGTCTTTAGAACAAGCAACTCTTCAAGATTTAGGTACAGCGCACAAAATCACTGTTTCTAAAGAAAACACAGTTATTGTTGACGGTGCTGGTGATGCTGCTGCTATCGCTGAGCGTGTTCAACAAATCCGTGCTCAAATCGAAGAATCTACTTCAGAATATGACCGTGAAAAATTACAAGAACGTGTTGCTAAGTTAGCAGGCGGTGTTGCTGTAATTAAAATCGGTGCAGCAACTGAAGTTGAAATGAAAGAGAAGAAAGACCGCGTAGACGACGCACTTCACGCAACTCGTGCAGCAGTTGAAGAAGGTGTTGTTGCTGGTGGTGGTGTTGCTCTTGTTCGCGCTGTAAATGCTCTTGAAGGCTTAAAAGGCGCTAACGAAGATCAAACAGCTGGTATCAACATTTTACGCCGTGCGATCGAAGCTCCACTTCGTCAAATCGTTGCGAATGCTGGTGATGAGCCATCTGTAGTTATCAACGCTGTTAAGAATGGTGAAGGTAACTTTGGTTACAACGCTGCAACTGGCGAATATGGTGATATGTTAGAAATGGGTATCCTTGACCCAGCTAAAGTAACTCGTTCTGCACTTGAGCACGCTGCTTCTGTTGCTGGCTTAATGTTAACTACAGAATGTATGATTACTGACATTCCTGAAGACAAACCAGCTGTTCCAGATATGGGCGGTATGGGTGGTATGGGCGGAATGATGTAATCACATTGTCGCTCATATTTAAAAAAATCCCTGCCTTGGCAGGGATTTTTTACGTTTGAAGTATAGAAAAATCACAATCAAAACGTTATTAATGATCTGACTTAAATAAATAACTTGATAAGTAAATTTTAAATAATTAAACGGTTTTAGGAGTAGAAAATGGTTCGGTTATCATTATTAATTCTTGGGTGTATGGCTTTAAGCTCGTAAGCCTACGCGGATACGATAAAAGATTCATTCCAAGGTGAGACTAAGGTTTTTTTGAATATTTATGGTTTTGCGGCGGACATAAATGGAATAATAGGTTATCAAGGGATTAACTATCAGTTAGATCAACCTGTTAAAGATACCCTAGAGGCGCTTGATCAAGCTTTGATGGGACATCTGGAAGTAACCAAAGGGAAGTGGGGGATTTATACTGATATTCAATATGTAAAGACTGAAGAAGAAAAGCAAGTTTATAATTACCCAATTGCATTATCGACCACTGTAAACTTAAGTAATGCAGGAATTTATTATCGTGCATTTGAACAATTTTCTGATGGTACAGGCTGGATCATTGAACCCACTTTAGGTGTGAATTATACAGATCTAGAGGGAACCTTAGATGCTTTGGGCAAAGGTGTTGCTGTTGAAAAACACTGGTTTGAATATTTTGGTGGGGCGCGGATACGTTACAACTCTACTTCTCCGTGGAATTTAGCAGCGCAATACACTCACGGTACCGAACAAACACAAATCGCTCAGGCTTATTTGGGATACCGTAAAGCTGTATTTTCAACCCCAGTAAATTTTAGAGTGGGTTATCGATACGTATCACAAGACTATTCTGATGGTAACTTTAAATGGGATACCGTACAAAAAGGTCCTGTCGTTGGTCTAGGATTCGGATTTTAATTTAGAATCAAATGACTATGAGTATTGAAAAAAATAAGAAATGCAAAAGCATTTCTTATTTACAAATCACTTTAACAGGATAATCATCCATGTTGAAAAAATGATTCCAAGAGATACAAATTGAGCAGCACTGCCCATATCTTTGGCATTTTTTGAGAGCTGATGTATCTCCAACGATATGCGATCAACCACAGCTTCAATTGCAGAATTAAATAACTCTACAATAATAGCAAGTAAGCAAACAGCGACCATCAATGCTTGTTCAAGGGCAGAAAAATGAACAAAAAAGCTAGTTGGAATTAAAACAAGATTGAGTAATAAAATTTGTCTAAAAGCGGCTTCATAGCTGAATGCGGCTTTAAAACCAGCGAGAGAATAACCCGTTGCATTCAAAATACGCTTGATACCATTTTTGCCTTTGTAGGGAGAGTAAGGCGTCATAACAGAACTTTAAAAGATAAAATATGTCGCCATTATAAAAGTAAAACTGCTTCTGAGGATTGGCAATAAGTCGCATGATCTCTGCAAAGTTGTAATGTTTCTCGCCATTTTATTGGAAACGTTGAGATTTAATTTGTCAATTTGACTGATGCTAAGGATAATAAGCCTAGATCAACAGATGGAATATCCTGCATGAAAATTATCGCAGATGAAAATTTGGCTTTTACCGATTATTTCTTTGCGGAGTTTGCAGAAATACAACATCGAGCGGGGCGAACATTGACTCATGCAGATGTTCAAAATGCTGATGCTTTATTGGTTAGATCGGTTACTAAAGTTAATCATGCCCTAATTGACCAGACTACAATTCAGTTTGTCGGTAGTGCAACGATTGGAACAGATCATCTCGATATTCAAGCGCTAGAACAACAAAACATCACGTGGACGAATGCAGCGGGTTGTAATGCTCAAGCGGTCGCAGAATATGTTATCACTGCGTTGCTGCACCTAGACATCGAATTATTAGAAAGAAATCATGAATTTACATTAGCGATTGTTGGCTTAGGTAATGTTGGTCGTCGACTTGCAAAAATGGCCCAATTATTAGGTTGGACAGTGATTGGCTATGATCCTCTTGTACAGCTAGATGGTATTGAAAATGTATCGTTTGATGCGTTACTAGCACGTGCTGATGCCATATCCATTCATGTACCGTTAACGTCAACTGGTGATCATCCAACACAACATTTATTTAATGAAGCAACGTTTGCTCAAATGAAAGAATCCGCGATACTGATTAATAGCGCGCGTGGTCCAGTGATTCAAGAAGCAGCTTTAATGACAGATATCCAAAGGAATAATCGAAAAGTTATATTAGATGTATTTGAGTTTGAACCTGAAATTTCGCAACAGTTACTAGATATGTTGGCTTTAGCAACACCGCATATTGCGGGTTATAGTCTTGAAGGTAAGGCCCGTGGTACACAGATGATTTATGAGGCATTTTGTCATAAATTTGATTATCCAATATCTAAACAGTTCGAAACCCAATTACCGCATGTTGAGCAATTCTTTGAACAACAAGACTTGAAAGAAGTACTCAAGCAGCATCTTAGCCAAATTTATAATATTGCTGAAGATGATAAAAAATTAAGGGCTTGTGTCATGGATGGAAAAGTTGAACAAAAAGCGTTTGATTTGCTCCGAAAGAATTATCCATTACGCCGTGAATGGGCAGCACACGGTGGACCAAAAGCATGAGCCAGACTAAGAAATCTTATCAACCGACTTGTTCGCTTGAGGCAATAAAAGCCCGTGCAGAGATGTACAATAAAATTCGTCAGTTTTTTGCTGAACGAAATGTTTTAGAAGTTGAAACCCCAGTTTTGTCTCAAGCAGGGGTCACAGATGTGCATTTGGCGTCAGTACAAGTACAGCGTCATATTCATGGAAAATTAAATACTCAATATTTACAGACTTCGCCTGAGTTCCCGATGAAGCGATTGTTGGCGAGTGGTAGTGGCCCAATCTTTCAAATTTGTAAAGTCTTTCGTGATGATGAGCATGGACGTAAACACAATAGCGAATTCACCATGTTGGAATGGTATCGACCTGCTATGGATTTGAAAGCCTTAATGCATGAGACAGCGGATCTATTGGAAACCTGTTTAGCACATCGTTTTGGTGAAATTCGTCCTATTATTTTGAGCTATAAGCATGCTTTTCAAGATCGTTTAGAGATCAACCCATTACAAGCCAGCTTAAAACAACTTAAGGACACCGCACATCGTGTCGGTCTGAATCTTGATTTGGGTGATGATCGTTTGGCTTACATGGACTTATTATTTTCTCATTTTGTAGAGCCAAGTTTGGGCTTTGACAAACCTGTATTTTTGACAGATTTTCCACCTGAGATGGCATCATTAGCAAAAGTAAAACAAGATGAAGATGGGGAATGGGTTGCAGCTCGTTTTGAGGTCTATATTGAAGGCTTAGAGCTTGCTAATGCCTATGACGAACTTCTGGATGCAGAAGTATTAGCAGCACGATTTGAAGCCGATAATCAAGAACGTGCTTTACAAGGTTTACCCGTGATACCTACTGATCAATATCTATTATCTGCTTTACCTCATATGCCTGAATGCTCCGGTATTGCATTGGGTATTGATCGTTTACTTATGGTTGTAATGAATAAGATGAAAATTGATCAAGTGATCGCTTTTCCTGCTGAAATTGCCTAGAGCTGTTATAGAAATTGCATTAATAATTGGATCAACTCACTTTGACGGTGAGTTTGGGTCTTTTTAAAGATGGACTGTAAATGCTTTTTGACAGTATCTGATTGAATATCTTGTGACATAGCAATTTCTTTGACCGTTTTTCCATCTAGGAGTTGTTCACAGATTCTGTGTTCTACAGGTGTAAACATAAATAGTTTTGCGCAAATTTCTTTCTGATATTTGGGTCTATGTTTTAAGCCTGAGAATGTTACTAACAAAACTGGTCGCAAACCAAAAATCTTATGCGCTTTTTCAGGAGAGAGTAAATCTAGGCTCAGGAAAAGTTGGTGATCCAACATCATAATTTTTGTTCGCTCGGCATAACTTAGATCTGGATTATTTTTATAATTTCGCTCCAATTCGATTAGATTTTGGTCGAAAATAGTTTGATTCTCACCAGTAAAAACAAAGCGTCGCTGTTTTATTTGAATTTGAGGATTTATTTCAAATAATTGTTGTGCCTCCGCATTAAGTTCTAAAATATCACCGTTAAAATTAATGATCGCAATAGCTTGCTTCATCTTTTGAATAAGTTGGGAGCCTAAAAGGGTCATTGTGGAATATTCAAAATGATGTCGATATTGCTGAATTTTTTGCTGCAAGATCGGCAAAATTTCATAAACAGGCTTCAACTCAGAACAGCTTAAGGCACCACGATCATAACTGGTTAGAAATGAAAGAATGACACATACCTTATGATCAAAAATAACTTTGAACCGTACCGGGTTTATCGGAGACTTTTTTATTTAAGTTAGGCCACCTGACCTAACGGATTAATCTTATCATAGTACATTGCTTCAAACTCAAAAGGCGATACATAACCCAGTGCACTGTGTACACGCTTTTTGTTGAACCAATCTACCCAATTTAATGTCGCAAGTTGTACATCCGCTAAACCTTGCCAATCTGCTTTTAAATATTCAATCACCTCTGTTTTGTATAAGCCATTCACCGTTTCAGCCAGAGCATTATCGTATGAATCACCCGTTGTACCGACTGATGCTCGTAAATTTGCTGCTTCTAAACGATTGGTATAGCGAATGGAAAGATATTGCACACCTCTGTCGGAATGATGAATCACATTCTTTGGCATGCCTCGATCATGCAATGCTTGCTCCAGTGCATCAAGTACCATATCTGTATTCATCCGTGTTGATACTTTCCATCCAACAATTGTTCGCGAGAACACATCAATAATAAATGCGGTGTAGACCCAGCCTGAATGAGTTTGAATATACGTGAAGTCAGCGACCCACAGCTGGTCAGGATGATCTGCATTAAAATTGCGTTTTACTAAGTCATCTGCTCGTTTTTGATCATCTCGGCTACGGGTGGTTTGTTTATTCTTACCACGCCAAACACCTTGTATACCTAGCTTCTGCATCAATCGAGCAACTGTACAACGTGCGATAACATAACCTTCACGTTTCAATTGTTGCCAGACCTTACGCACACCATATCGACCTAAACTTTCTTTCCAAATACGTTTGATTTGCTCTGCATGATGTAAATCATGCAGAGCACGTTTCGCTCGATGTTCTGGGTTATCAACGAGATCTAAAGCCCGATAATAGGTCGAAGCTGCAATCGGTAAAATTCTACAAATCGCTTCAACACCATATCGATCTTTATTGTTCTGGATAAAATCCACCATTATTTGTGTGGGCGGTCGAGCTCCGCCTGGGCGAAAAAAGCGGCTGCTTTGCGTAGAATTTCATTGGCACGCTTTAATTCTTTAATTTCACGTTCCATTTGCTTCATTTTTTCTTGGTCAGATTTCTGTTGTACTTTGGCAGGATTTAGTTGATCCATATGCTTTAAATACCAAACACGCAATGTTTCAGGAGTACAACCGATTTTAGGAGCAATAGCTGTGATTGCTGCCCAAGTAGAAGGATAATCTTTTTCAGATTCAATTAGTAATTGAACCGCTCTTTCTCTAATTTCGGGGGTATAGTTTGGTTTTTTCATCGGAATAGTCTCTCAGAATATTGAGTCTCCGACAAACCTGGTACGGTTCAATAATCCCTTTTGTTATTTACAAAAGGGATTGAGTGTAAATATTTTAGTTTAGAAGGGGAGTTTTGTGAGTTGGCTAAGAAAATGTGGCAGAACTTTAGGTTCGAGGATAACGGTAACAATGACACCGTATGCTGCTCCCCATAAGTGAGCACTATGGTTTATATTGGTATTTCCACGTTTACCAGACCAAATACTGTAAGCCACATATAAAATAGCGAAAATAATCGCTGGAACTGGAATAAAGAATACGAAAATTAAATTCCACGGTTGAAATAAAATATATGCAAATAAAACGGCTGATACTGCTCCTGAAGCACCCAGACTCGCCCAACGGACATCATTCTTATGTTTTAAATAACTTGGCAAGATAGCAAAAATTAATCCACCTAAATAAAACAGTACAAAGCCCATATCGTAGAAGAATTCACGATAAAAACTTTCAATGATATTACCGAAGAAAAATAGGGTAATCATATTGAACAGTAAATGTGTCCCATCTGCATGTACAAAACCATGGGTAATAAAACGGTCAAATTGCCCACGTTGCATCGCAGGTGGCCAAAAAATCAAACGGTTCATCACGGTTTGATTGCTAAATGCTAATAAAGAAATCGCAACGGTAATAATGATCAGAGTCACAGTGTGACCAAAGGGTAGATGTAGCATAAATGAATTAAATTGATCAGTGTCTAAGCAATAATGCCATTAAAAAGTTAATAAACAATCATCTTGCATATAATTCCTACAAAAATGGTTGATTTTTTTTTATTACCCTCCATCTTCGGTTAATATAACGACATCAGCTTGAGGATTATTGTTATGTCGACTGAGAACACCAACACTGCTGTCGCAGAAGAAATTCCAAACCTTTTGATTACTCCCTCTGCACAAGAGTATTTACGTGATCTATTAGCAAAACAAAATACTCCAGGAATTGGCGTTCGAGTTTTTGTAGAGCATCCAGGAACACCACGTGCTGAGTGTTGTATGGCTTATAGCGCGCCTGAAGAAGTGGTACCAACGGACTATAAACAGGATTATCCAGACTTTCCTGCATATGTAGATGCACCATCGATTCCTTATTTAGTTGATGCAGTCATTGATTACAATAAAGATCGTTTTGGTGGTCAGCTGACTTTCCGTGCACCTAACTCGAAAGTTCCACGTGTAGGGCCTGATGCATCAATCGAAGAGCGTATTACTTATGTATTACAATCTGAAATTAATCCAGGTTTAGAAGGTCATGGCGGTAATTGTAGCCTTGTGGAAGTACAAAATGATCCAGAACATGGTTTAACAGCCGTATTGAAGTTTGGCGGTGGTTGCCAAGGTTGTTCAGCGATTGATGTGACTTTGAAACAAGGTGTTGAAACCACTTTAAAACAGCATGTTCCAGAATTACACCGTGTTGTAGATCAAACAGATCATACTCAATCAGAAGGTGCATATTTCAAGTAATTTGAAGGATTGCATTTATGAATAAAAAAGAGCCTATATGAGGCTCTTTTTTAATTTTTGAACCTTTATTTTGTTTTTAATATTGTTTCATAACAATAAAATCATGTGTATTAATGAATATATAAATAATAATAATTATCATTTGTATTGAGTTTTACTTGTTTTTTGTTGGAATTCACATAAATTTTTAAGCAAATCTTAAGATTTGTGTCGTTTAGGTGAAAACTATGTCGAATAAAATAACCCATAAATCTTTACTCACGCTTTCAGTGATGAGCGGAATGCTTTCCATTGCATTTGCAGCAGAAACTAAAACACAAGAGCTTAATCAATTAGAGACTATCGTGGTGATAGCGAGTGGTTTTGAACAAGACATAAAGAAAGCAGCAGCCTCGATCTCAGTACTTTCACAAGAAGAAATTAATAAAAAAGCTTATCGTGATGTCACAGATGCACTGAAAGATATTCCAGGTGTTGTAGTGACGGGGGGAGGCAGTTCTAGTGATATTAGTATACGGGGTATGGGAAGTGCCTATACCGTGATTATGGTCGATGGTAAAAAAGTAAATACCCGCTCTGTGAGACCAAATAGTGATAATTCTGGGATTGAGCAAGGTTGGTTACCCAATATTGGCGCGATTGAACGAATTGAGGTAATTCGTGGTCCAATGTCTGGTTTATATGGCTCGGATGCGATGGGCGGTGTAATTAATATTATTACTAAAAAAAATACAGCTGAATGGACAGGTTCTATTAAGCTAGATACAACACTACAAGAAAATTCAAAATCAGGTCATCTTTATCAAACCAATGCATATATCGCTGGTCCTTTAATTGCAAATCTGTTGTCGTTCAAAGCAAATGGCTTATATTCTCAGCGAGATGAAGACGAGATTTATGGAGGTTACAAGGAGCAGAAAATTCGGGCGGGTGGTGCAGCCTTGAGTCTGACTCCGAATGATCAGCATACGATTGATTTGGACTATCAGCGTTCAATTCAAAATCGTAATGGAACGGTTGGAAAAAGTATCTCTCCTGTGCAAACAGATCGAAATCCTCCAGTAGATTCACTTACAGATTATTATCGAACAGAGTACAGCTTAACTCATCGAGGTCAGCTTGGTCCTGTTGAAACACATTCATATATTCAGCGTGAAGAAAATGAAAATCCATCACGCAATATGGAAGCCATCAATACTACTTTTAATACGATTAACAAGATTAACTTTGATCGTCATAGTTTGAGTTTTGGTGGAATGTACTTAAAAGAAGAATTAGATGATCAAGGCAATCAACTCAGTGTGGGAGGGGCAAAACCTGTCTCAAGTTTAGATCGTTATAGTTGGGCGCTGTTTGCTGAAAATGCATGGAATGTTATAGATGATTTCACTCTGACTACATCATTACGTTTAGATGAAGATGAGAAGTTTGGTGATCATTGGAGTCCAAAAATCTATGGCGTTTGGGGTTTAAATGATCATTGGGTGATTAAAGGAGGCGTGTCTACAGGATATAAAACGCCTGCACTTCGTGCGACGGTAGCAGAGTGGGGGCAAGCAACAGGTGGTGGTCAAAGTAAGGGCGTAATTGTTGGTAATCCAGACCTAAAACCTGAAAAAAGTGTTAACTATGAGGTGTCTTTCAACTGGGATAATTTAGATCATATCACGGCTGGACTTACTATTTTTAATAGTGATTTCAAAGATAAAATTACAGAAGTTAGAACCTGTCAGGGTGAAAATGTTGGCGCCTTAGAGTGTGATTGGTTAGGTGAAAAATTCGACTTTGTCAGCTTACGTGAGAACGTGGATAAAGCCAATATGCGGGGTGCTGAACTGACGTTTGGTTGGCAGGCGTTGCCTAATGTGAATGTATCAGCGAATTACACCTTTACAGATACAGAACAAAAGAGTGGTATCAATAAAGGTAAGCCTTTAAATGAAATGCCTAAGCATATGTTCAATACAACAGCGGATTGGGAAGTATCGGATCAGTTTTCTAGTTGGGCAAGATTAAATTATCGCAGTAAAACATCTGACTATTTAAGTCGAACAGCGATGGCGAAAGGTAAACCTGCCTATACCATGCTAGATGTTGGTGTCAATTATAAACCTACGCAAAATGTCGCAATTGCCGCAGGGGTATATAATTTGCTAGATAAGGAAATAGATACAGAAACTTATAGTTATGTGTTGGATGGTCGACGTTATAATTTAGGACTTACGTATAGTTTCTAACTTTAAATGATAAAAAAAACAAGGCGCTTAGGCGCCTTGTTCATGATTGAGGATGTTCATTACTTGGTCAGAATAATAAAACTTCTCTAAATGAATACGTGCGCGTTGTCTTAGATAACCAGTGTCAATCAAACGCTTTAACACTGGTGTTAATAAAAGACTTAATTCATTTTGAATCAAACTCTCATTAATATTGAGATCTCGAAGGAGTTGATCAAACGTACGCTCCTGATTGCGTGCATACCATGCGTAAACACCATCATGTACTTGTTGTTTCATATAGGGTGTCTGACGAAGATGATCCCAGATCTCATGTCCCATACCAACAGTTTGCGTTAGATCTTGAACTTCAACATAGTTTTTTAACACGGAAACGGGCATAACTTTAATTTTGTGCCAAATATTAGCTTGGAAATGATATAGCTTTTCATCATTAAAATGCTGATTGAGTACGCGCTCACTCATTTGGCTAATTTTAAGAATATTCTTCTGTAAATAATGGCCGACTGTGTCATTTAGATTAGAGTCCGTAACAGTCTCTAATACAGATTTCCCCATTTTCATGAAATGACCAACGCCTGGGACACGTTTAGACATCACTGAATTATCCAAATAATCTTGAATAGAGTGTTGAATAAGTTGAGTAATCAGAGCAGAAAATGCAGGATTGTTAACAATCGTTTTAATTAAGCGTTGGCGATGTCCACTTTTACTTGCAACGTATTGAGCAATCGTATCGATCGTTAAAACAGGAATAATTTTTTCAATGGTTGTTTCATCATTTAAAGGATGAATAAGTGCAAATCGAATGTGCTCGGCAATTTGTTCAACTAAAAATGAACTAGCAGGTGTATTTAAGATCTGTTTTTCAATTAAGGTATAAATTTGTTCAAAAGACCAAATATGTTGTAGTTGTTGTAAACGTATCCAATGATAGAACTGCGAGAACTCTTGTTGAATTGTTTCTGATTGCGAAAACTGTTGATCTAAAAAGTCCAGTTGAGCATCAATCAGTTGTTCTATCATTGGGTGTTTAAGCATAAAGACTCTAAATAAATGATTAAGGAGTAGGTGCAGTCACCGACTTTTGGGCTTGGGTTTTACTCAAGAACGGTAGATATTGTTGAACGACGAGCTGATCTGCTTCTAAGATCGGCATATGACCGACATTATCCAAGATGACAGGTGCTTGAGCGTTTTTCAAAAGTGATTTTAACTCAGGTGCGACTTCAACATTGATAATTTTATCTTGCTTGCCCCATAAAATCAGTGTTGGTGCATCAATTGATTTAGCAAGTAAGGCAAATGAGTCTGGTGTAAACAATTTATTGAGTGCAATGATTTGGTCAACCATTTTCTGAGTTTGTTCTATTTGTCCAATCATCATCTTTTCTTGTGCTTGGGCAATTTCTTTAGGAATAAACGGCGGGTTATGCATTGCTTGCTGCATTAAGAAATTAAAGTCGCCTTTTTTACTGACGATCATACTTCTGATTTGATTTGGGTCTTTCAAGTAAGGTGTATTTCCAGCTTTGTAGACACCAGCCGCATCAACTAAAAATAAACTCTTGGTTTCAAATGGATATTGACCCGCATAAAGCATCGCAATAGAGCCACCTAGAGAGTGTCCTGCAATATGAGCAGGTCCTGTTAAGTTTGCAGCCTCAATAAAACGGCGTAATTTTTCTGTGACATTAGGTACAGAATAATCAAATTCTTTCGGAACTTGGGTTTCTCCACTAGCAGGTAAATCTGGAATGATCACATGATAGTTGCCTGTTAATGCATTCGCGACACGATTCCAGTTATCACGACTACCAGCCAAGCCATGAATAAGTACAACAATCGGTTTACCGACTTGACCACCTTCACTATAAGACCATGTAATATCACCAACTTTAAGCGTTTTACTTTGTAACCCAGCCCAAGCACGTTCCTGTTGTAATACATTTTGGAAACTCATTTCGATTTCAGCGGCTTGAGTCATCGTTGTTGTCATGGTTGCAGCCAGACCGCAACTGAAAGCGATTGCCGTCAGTGTTTTTCGGATTGGTATGGAAAAGCTTCTATTCATCATGATTTTTCTGTCCTTGATTTATTTTTAAACCTTTTGATTATTGTTGAAGTTTCAAACATAGTCATTTGCATATTCAACAGATGTCTGTAAATTATTGCCAATGAAATGATTATTTTTTCCTTATTTTTCTTGATAAATCGATCACCAAATGTTTGAGAGTTTTTATTTTTGTCAGTGACAATCTATCGTCCTCACATTAAACTATTTTTTCATGTCAATCATAGATGGATTTAAGCATGCTCACCGCTAATGAAGCTCTAGAACGTTTAAAAGCTGGTAATGCTCGTTTTGTGAAAGGGGAAGCCGCCCTACAGAAGCAACTCACTCACCAAGAACGTGCTGAAATGGCAAGTGAACAAAACCCTTTTGCTATTGTTTTAGGATGTTCCGATTCTCGAGTGCCAGCGGAGATGGTTTTTGATCAAGGCTTAGGTGATTTATTCGTTATTCGTGTAGCAGGAAATATTGTTGCACCTTCTCAAGTAGGTAGCGTTGAATTTGCTGCTGAACGTTATGATTGTGCTGTTGTTGTGGTATTAGGTCATAGTCACTGTGGCGCAATTCAAGCAACGATCGATACTTTAAAGCATCCTGATCAAGCACCTTCTTCGAACTTAATGTCGATCGTAAACCGTGTACGCCCATCTGTTGAAATCTTAATGCAAACAGAATTGAAAGATGATTTGAAAAAGTTATCGGCACATGCTGTACGCTCTAATGTATTTGCTTCAGTAAATCAGTTGCGTCATGGTTCCGCTGTACTTGAAAGCTTAATCGAGAAAGGCAAAATGATCGTGGTAGGAGCTGAATACTCACTTGAGACAGGTGAAGTGACTTTTTTTGATTTCTAAATAAAGTTATAGATTGTCAAATTATAAAAGGTGCCTACAAGGCACTGCTGTCCCACAAATATCACAAGAAGAACCTCAATTGAGGTTCTTCTTGTTTTCGCCATTTTTTATCAGGCACAAAGAGTGACCTTAAAAGTTTCCTTTCAAATAAATTGACCTGAATAATTCTCAGTAAACGCTGAACACTCCATCCTTCTTGTGCCATGTGTTTAGCGAAGTTCACCAGCAAATAGGCAATTAATGCAATCCATATTTGCGTTTGTATCGCATTGCGGCTTCGACCTAGAAATGACTTCAGTTTTAAATTCTGCTTGATGGCTTTAAAGAATAACTCAATCTTCCAGCGGTCTTTATAAATTGCAGCAATGGTGGATGCTGCCAGATGAAAGTTGTTGCTCAGAAATTCGAATGTTCTTTTCTTATCTGTATCATAAAACTCTATACGTCTTAATAATTCAGGTGCGCCTCTTTTCTTGGCATGCGCACTGCTCAATTCAATACATTCATCCGCAATAATCCCTTTAGTCTCTAATACGCTGCGGCTTGATTTAACTTGATAAACTGTCTTTGGGCGTAGCCGGGTTACAAAGCTGACGTTCTGAAGTGTCAACTGAGCAAACCATTGATAATCAACATATCCTTTATCAAAGACGATAATGCTGCCAGCAGGAAATTTAAATGCTCTGCCTTGCACCATATCATTTTCAATACCATCCCCAAGCGCTACAAATTCAGGAATGGTATTGCTGTGATTTAAGCCAACACTGAGTTTAATACTGGCTTTGGATTCATGTACTTTTGCCCATGCGCACAATGACAGTGAAAGATCAATATGACTGGCATCTAGTGAATACAGCGGATTTTTGAATCTAAATTTATGTGCAGTTTTAGAGTTTTCACAGCGCTGAAGCAGCTGTGTGAACAATTGCTGATACAGGCTGGCGGGCTGTTCTTCGTTGAGTCTTGCTAAGGTGCTTCGCGCAATTCTCTTCGCGCCAAGATGATAGAGCTTTTCCTGCTGGGATTCGAGATTGGATTGAATGTCTCTTAAGCTTTGCCGACAAGAAAGTTGGGACATCAATATGGCAACAAACTGATCCCAGCGGGTGGCTGATCTTAATTTTTGCCCAGAGTGGTGCAGTTTAGCCAGACGTTCAAAATCTTGTCTTAGAATGGGTTTGAGTAATTGATGAAATACGGTATTCTGATGTGACAAAACCTGAGTCCTTTATAGTTAAAGTGTTTGTTTGCACTCATATTTTAACTATTTAGACTCAGGTTTTTTTATTTAAAGCAAACTATGGGACAGTAGTGGCCTACAAGGCACCTTTTATATATGGATAAGCTGAATTTAACATGATCGGCTGCGCCTGAGCATTTGGATGAATTTGATCTTTTTGAATAAGATTTTTATTACCCGCTACACCCTCCAAAAAGAAAGGTAAAAGCTTAACTTTGTATTGCTGACTTACAACTTTATAATTTTTTTCAAACGCTGTGCTATACGCCGTTCCATAATTTGGTGGTATCTTCATACCAAACAGTAAAACTGTTGCCTTTTGTCTTTGACTGAGTTGTACCAACTGAGCAAGATTACGTTGGATCATTTGAGGTGGTTGTCCTCGGAGTCCATCATTACCACCTAGCTCAATCACCATAATTTCAGGCTTATAGGTTTGTAATAGCTTAGGCATTCTTGCAAGTGCACCGCTTGTTGTTTCACCGCTTACACTTGCATTGACCACTTTGTGTTTTTTCGGATACTGTTGGTCAAGCCGTTGTTGTAATAAGTTAACCCAGCCTTGTTTGACATCTATTCCATAGCCTGCACTCAGACTATCTCCCACAATCAATATAGTCTTAGCTGAAACGATTGTCGGGAATACACATATTGCAAGCGCTCCCAGTGTTTTAGAAACGAACAAGATAACTTTAGATATTTGCATAGCACTTAAAATTTGTTCTAAAGGATACGTGACATCATGCCACAACCGATTATTTCTGCTCGAAAAGTTACACAAACCATTCAAATTAATCAGCAAAATTTAACGATTTTGAAAGAAATTAATTTGGAAATTTATCAGGGAGAGCAGATTGCAATTACGGGACGTTCAGGTTCAGGAAAGTCAACATTATTGGGGATTTTAGCGACTTTGGATCGTCCTAGTAGTGGTGAATTGACGGTTTGCGGTCAAGATGTACATCAGCTAACAGAGGAGCAGCGAGCACAAGTTCGTTTAGAAAATATTGGGTTTGTATTCCAGTCATTTCAACTTCTTCCACAGTTGAGTGCTTTAGAAAATGTCATGCTGCCGATGCGTTTACAACCAGACTTCCAATTTAAAGATGCTGAGAAAAAAGCGTTGGCATGGTTAGAGCGTGTTGGTTTGATTCGACAGGCTCATCAAACACCCAAAGTTTTATCTGGTGGTGAGCAACAGCGTGTCGCTATTGCACGTGCCTTGATTGCTGAACCTAAATTAATTTTTGCAGATGAACCCACAGGTAATTTAGATGGGCAAACTGCAGAAGAGATTGAACAATTACTTTTTGATTTAAACAAAGAGTTGGGAACAACATTGGTTCTAGTCACGCATGATCAAAACTTAGCTGAACTTTATCAACGTCATGTCAAACTCATCGATGGTCAGATTCAGGAGATTGTTCGATCAGGAGGGGCAATATGAGTTCTATTTTAAAGCCCTTACTGATACAAAGTTTTCGAACGGGTGGTTTGTATTTACTGATTATTGCACTTTCATTGGCGATCAGCGCGACAACGGCTTTGAAATTTAGCAACACTCAAGTACAAAATGCTGTGACCTTACAAGCAGCTGAAATGCTTGGAGCTGATCTGGTGTTGTCGGATAGTCATCCGATTCAGTCCAGTTGGATAGAGCAAGCGAATAAGCTGAACTTGAAGCATTCTCCAGTCACTGTATTTGGTTCTATGGCACATACCCAAGATCAATTTGTCATGGTTAATGTCAAAGCGGTCAATGATCAATTTCCTCTACGAGGCAAGTTAGAAATTGAACCCCAAGCCAAATCAATACAACCAAATCAAGTCTGGTTAAGCCCACGGGCAGTTGATTTACTCAAAGTTAAATTAGGTGAACAAGTTGCAATTGCAGATGGAACATTTACTTTCACAGGCGTGATTGAACATGATTCAAATCAAGAGTTAGGTTTCTCTGGATTTTCACCAACAGTTATTATTCATCAGGCGGATATTGCGAAGACAAATGCCATTCAAGTCGGGAGTCGGATTGAATATCGTTTATTGATGGCAGGTCAGCTAGAACAAGTAAATGCATTTAAAACGATTTATAAGCAGCAAACTCATCAAGAGGATGAAACCTCTCCGAATGCAAATTCATCTGTAGAAAATTCGGAACAAACTTCACTTCGATTGCGTGATGCTAGTCAGTCCAATACACGATTAATGAAACCAATCGAGAATTTGGATACATTCCTACAGCTCGCCAATTTACTTACTATTTTGCTTTGTGGGATTGCGATTGCTTTAACTAGTCAACGTTATGTACAACAAAACCAAGATCATATTGCTTTGATGCGGTGTTTGGGTTCAAGTAAGAAACAGATATTGATTGCTTATTTAGGCTTGTTAGCCTTGGTAAGTGCTATTTCCATCGTGTTAGGAAGCCTGATTGGAATCGCATTAGGCTATGGATTATTGCAATTGATGTTGCAGCTCATTCCGCAACTACAAGTTAGTTTTGCTATATTTGATATCCTGATGGCATTACCGATTGCTATTTTCACCAGTGTAATGGTTTTGATTGGTTTTATTCTGCCGAGTATTTGGGAGTTATTAAATACGCCGCCAATACGCGTAATTCGTCAACAAGAACGTTCACGCAAATCCTATATAGCAATGTTTGCTATCGGCACGATCAGTTTAATGATTTTTAGTTTAGTTCTTAGTGATAATTTACAATTGAGCCTAATGGTTCTCGCTGCAATTCTTGTGCTTTGTGGAGTCTTATATGCTGTTATTTGGTTGCTTCTCAAACTGATCAAACAATTAAAGCACCCATTATCTGCCTATGTTCGGATACCGCATCAAACTGCATTGCAAATTACGGCACTTGCATTGGGATTAAGTTTAATTACGGTACTTAGTGTATTGAGAACAGACTTACTTGAGCGCTGGCAACAACAACTTCCAGAGGGAACACCTAACCAATTTGTGTATGGTCTGCCCCCATTTGACATGCCTTTGTTGAAACAATCGTTGGAACAGAATGATTGGAGTTCAACGCCGTTGTATCCAAATATTCGAGGTCGATTGATTTCAAAAAATGGTGAAGCTTTCTCTCCAGAATTGATCAAAGAAAATAACTCATTACGTCGTGAATTAAATCTTACGCAGTCCTCTGAGTACCCTAAAGATAATGTGATTACTCAAGGACGTTCAACATTTACTCAAACTGGGCAAGTTTCTGTTGAAGAAAAATTGGCGAGTGAACTTGGAATCAAGATTGGCGATCAACTGAGCTTTAGTCTGCCTGAAGGAAGCTTGAATGCAACCGTGATTAATTTACGCTCCGTAGAATGGGAAAGTTTTAGCCCCAATTTCTTTTTCATTTTTTCACCTAAAACGATGGATGAAAATGCTGGAAGTTATTTAGGTAGTTTTTATGTTCCGCCAACTGATCAGGCAAAAATGGTTGAGTTGATTCAGCAATTTTCAAATACTGTTTTTATTGATGTTGGACGTGTTCTAGATGAAGTGAAACGTTTGATGACTGTGTTGGTTCAGATCGTGACAGTACTTGCAATGTTGGTTGGTTTGTCAGGCATTTTAGTCTTGATTGCGTGCTTAAATGTATTGATGGATGAACGTCGTCGAGAAGTGGCACTGTTAAGATCATTTGGGATCGCTAAGAATCGATTAAAACGCATGTTGAGTTTAGAAATCGGTTTTATTGGATTAGTCTCAGGTGTTGTGGCGTGTTTTTTTGCTGAGGTGATCAGTGCTATCGCTAGCTATAAAATGCAAATGTCTATTCAATGGCATCCAGAAATCTGGATTATTCTTCCTTTGACGATGATGGTGGTATGTACATTGATAGGTCGTTATCGCTTGAGCTATCTCTGTGATATACCACCTTTGCAAAGTTTAAGAGAAATTAATCAGTCTTAAAAACTGATCTGATTTTGGCGCAGAATCTCAGTCCACAAAGAAGTGAGTTCTGTGCTGAGTCGGGTGCAATACCAATAAAAGATGCTTAAAGTCGAGACTGCAACAAGCAGTGCTATAAATTGGAATACACCCGTTCGTTGTGTTTTTTGAGACAGATACCATAAGCCCGCTAACAAACCACCCATCAACATGCCACCGATATGTGCGGCATTGTTGATGCCAGATACGGTGAAACCAAACACAAGGTTGATTGCCATAATCATGAGTAATGATTTTTTATCTAGAATAAAACGTTGATTTGCGAGTTGAGGCAATAATGAAATTACGGTCAATGAAGCACCGAGTCCCATAACAGCACCTGATGCACCTGCGCTAATACGAGGTAATAAAGCAGCATCAAAGTTTTGTAGCAAATCATATGCATCTCGAATCGAGAGATAACTCGATAATACACTTCCCATTAAACCAGCAAGAAAATACATACCTATATAATAGGAACGGCCAAATAGTTGTTCAGCTACATTGCCAAAAATATAAAGCGCCCACATATTTAGCATCAGATGGATGAGTCCAAAATGGAAAAACATGCTAGTAAATAGGCGCTCAGGCTGAGATAAGAATGTAAGTGGCGTAAAATCTGCACCCCAAGCAATTGCATCTAGAGGTGAAGGGTCGGTAATATTCACACCTGAAAGAATTTGCCAACCAAATAAACTGACATTGACGGCAATAAGTAATGCGGTAAACCACCATGTATGGATTCTCAACTTTTGATTGATTTGTGGTGGTGTCATGTCAGTCATATGTGTCTAAGCTAGTCATCAATATAAAAAACAGCTTAGCATGAATTCGTTGCCCTAGGAGTGATGCACTTTAATGAAAGCCTTTTTAGCACGTGCAGTAATGTTGATTATTGGAGTGATACTCCTCATCCAACTTTGGATCTTTGCAAGTTTAGTTTGGTGGAGAACCAATCCAGTTGAAACCACAATGTTTATGCGGTTGGACTATTGGTCTGATATGAAACCAATTCAGCAAGATTGGCGAGATTATGATGAGATTAGTGACAACTTTAAGCACGCAATTCTTGCAGCCGAAGATGCGAAGTTTGTTCATCATCATGGATTCGATTGGGCAGGTATCCAGCATGCTTTAGAACGTAATAATGAGAAGGGTGAAGTGGTTGCAGGTGGATCAACAATTTCTCAACAATTGGCAAAAAACCTATTTTTATACAACCAACGTTCGTTTATTCGCAAAGGACAGGAAGCAGTTGCAACGTGGATGATGGAGCGGATGTGGTCAAAGCGCCGAATTTTAGAGGTATATATGAACTCTGTAGAATTTGGTGAAAATATTTATGGGGTTGAAGCTGCAACACAATATTATTATGGGAAAAGTTCAAAAAGCTTAACACGTGAACAAGCCGCATTTTTAGCAGCGTTGTTACCAAATCCTAAGTATTATCAAGATCATCGTAATGACCGTAAGTTGCAATATCGCAAACGCGTCATATTGAGATATATGAACGGAACACAGCTTCCAGAATAATCCGATCGATTAAAAAAGCTCAATATTTTTGGGCTTTTTTACCAAATTGACATAAATTTGCAGCATACTTAAATTATCAGTAGATGAATGCATAAATAACAAGGTTCAGTATGAATACGGCAGTGACGACAACAACGCCAATAGAATATAGTTACAACGATCGTTATATTAATCGCGAATTATCCATCCTCGATTTCCATTTACGTGTCTTGGAACAGGCTGTCGACCCACTTCATCCGTTATTGGAGCGTATGAATTTCTTACTGATCTTTTCCCGCAATTTAGATGAGTTTTTTGAAATCCGTGTTGCAGGGATGATGGAGCAACTAACTCTGGGCAATGAAAGTCGCACACCAGATGGCTTAACTCCAAAGCAAGTTTTAGATCAAATCTCTGTTACTGCTCATGCTGCAATTGAACGACAATATCGAATTCTAAACGAGCAGATCTTACCTAAGTTGCGTGAAGAAGACATTTGTTTCCTACGCCGTGGTGAGTTGACACCTGCACAGTCAGCATGGATTAAAAAGTATTTTCAAGAGCAAGTCGCTCCTGTGTTAACGCCAATTAGTCTTGATCCAGCGCATCCATTTCCTCGTTTAGTGAATAAAAGTCTAAACTTTATCGTGACCTTGGAAGGTAAAGATGCTTTTGGTCGTCAAATTGATCTAGCTGTCGTCCCTGCACCGCGCTCATTACCGCGTGTGGTTCGTTTACCAGATGAGCTGACAGGTGGAAAAGAACATCATGTCATGCTATCTGCGATTATTCATGAGCATGTATCTGATTTATTCCCTGGTATGACAGCGACGGGTTGTTATCAGTTTCGTGTAACACGTAATGCCGATTTAGCTCTTAACGAAGATGTTGAAGACTTAGCGAAAGCCTTAAAAGGTGAGTTAAGTTCTCGTCGTTTTGGTCGTGCTGTACGTTTAGAAGTAACTCATAATTGTCCAAAACACATCTATGAATATTTGTTAGATGAATTTGATCTAAATGAAGAACAACTTTATCGTGTAGATGGGCCTGTAAATTTGGCGCGTTTGTTGTCTAATTTTAAACGTCCGCATTTACGATATGATTCCCACACACCAATTATTCCAAAAGCATTCAAGAAATCCGAAAGTGTGTTTTCTGCGATGCAAAAGCAAGATATTTTGCTGCATCATCCATTCGAATCTTTTGCACCTGTAATTCAATTATTACGTGAAGCAGCACGTGATCCACAAGTGCTTGCAATTAAGCAGACTTTATATCGAAGTGGTGCTGATTCTGAAATTGTTCAGGTACTTGCTGAAGCTGCACGGAATGGTAAAGAAGTCACAGCAGTAATTGAATTGCGGGCTCGTTTTGATGAAGAGTCAAACATCGAGGTTGCAAACGTTTTGCAAGAAGCAGGTGCGGTCGTTGTATACGGCATCGTAGGCTACAAAACACATGCCAAAATGATCTTAGTTGTGCGTCGTGAGAATAATAAACTAGTCCGTTATGTTCATTTGGGTACAGGTAATTACCATGCAACCAATGCCCGTATCTATACGGACTATGGTTTGATGACGACAGACAAAGATTTATGTGAAGACGTACATCGCATATTCCAAGAGTTAACTGGCATGGGCAAAATGGCGAAGCCGAAGAAGCTCTTGCATGCTCCATTTACTTTACATGCTCAATTGATTAACTATATTGATGATGAAATTGCTAATGCAAAAGCAGGTAAGCCAGCTCAAATCATCGTCAAAGTAAATGCTTTAACTGAAGTTCAATTGATCAATAAATTGTATGAGGCATCTCAAGCGGGTGTTCAGATTGATTTAATTATTCGTTCAATTTGCTGTTTACGTCCTGGTTTACCGAACCTGTCAGAAAATATTCGTGTCCGTTCGATCGTTGGGCGTTTCTTAGAACATACCCGTGTTTATTACTTTAGCAATAATGGAAATCCTCGTATTTATTGTTCGAGTGCAGACTGGATGGATCGTAATTTATTCAACCGTGTTGAAGCTTGTTTCCCAATTGAAGACCCTGCATTGAAAAAACGTATTTATCAACAAGGTTTGCTTAACTATCTGAAAGATAATCAGCAAGCATGGTTATTGCAAGGTGATGGTGTTTGGGAGCGTGCTAAACCTGCGGAAGGTGAGGAGCTACATAATGCTCAGCACACCTTGTTAGACTTGATTAAATAAGCACTAAAAAACCGATCTTCAATAGATCGGTTTTTTAATTCTGCCTTGATCAGTGCTTAATATGATTTCATTTCTAAAACCAATTGGTTAATGAGATCAGCTGCTTCAAGTTCACGAATTTGTGCAACATTACTACCTGCCCAAAATGCATTGTAGCCAAATTCTTGTTGTTTGTTGGCAATAGCCATCAGTTGTTTGGTTAGATCATAAGTGTATGGGTAGGCTGGAACTTTTGGTCGCTGTGGTGAGTCAATTTCTGTATGCCATGTGCCCAATAAGCCACGTGCAGGGCGACCAGATAAACTCGCACTGATCTGGGTGATTTTTTGACTAAACAATGCTTTTCGATAAGCTGCATTTGCACTTGAACTTTTACATTGAACAAATGCTGTTCCAAGTTGAACAGCTACAGCTCCCGCTTTCATCATCTGTTTAACTTGATCACCATTCATAATACCGCCTGCAGCAATCACAGGTATTTTGCAATGTTTTGAAATTAAGCTCACCAAATCTAAAGTTTTAATAGCTGCATCAAATTCTTGATTAAAAATACCGCGATGTCCTCCAGCTTCTATACCTTGAGCGATGATCAAATCTATACCAGCAGCTTCAATGGCTTGGGCTTCAATTAAATTTGTTGCAGAAACCATGGTGATAATTCCTGCTTGTTTTAGTGCAGAAATTTGATGAGCTTTGGGAATGCCAAAATGGAAACTGACAGCTTTGGGTTGGGTTTGTAAAACAATATCCAAATAATCATCGCTGTCTAAAAAGCTAGGATATATACAATTCAGTTGTTGGGGTGGTTGTGCATCAAATTTCTCAAAATGAGGGCGTAGGTAGTTGATCCATTGTTGTGCTACATCGTGATCAAGCTGTTCAGATTGATGACAAAAGAAGTTCACCTGAAAAGGTTTATCAGTTAATGATTGTGTTTTAATGATCTGTTCTTTAGCTGCTTCAGGTGTGTTTGCACCTAACCCAAGTGCACCAAGAGCGCCTTGGTTAGACACCTCCGCTGCAAGTTCAGGTGTGGAAACACCAGCCATTGGTGAAATAAAAATGGGATGTTTAATTTCTAATAATTCTAAAATAGTCATATTCTTTACCTACATCATTTTTATTCAACATAGCTTAAATGCTTAAAAAATGGCAAATAATAATGGCTATTTCTTTAAAGAATGATCAAAACTTATGTTATTTAAATAGATATAAAGATGTTTGGCTAACTGTGTAGCCAAACATCAAAACATTCGATTAAGAATAAGCCAGCATGAGCAAAGCCTTAAATATGCCTGCGATCAAAGCTAGACCTAAAAAGCCAACAAACCAAAGTCCAATAAACCATTTTACTTGTGATGATTTCATTTGATTTAACCTCAATGATATCCTTGGTCACCAACACGAACTTTATCTCTAAAAATCCAGTAACCCCAAAAGGTGTATGCCAAAATGATCGGAATCATCACGACAGCACCAATTAATGCAAACATTTGACTATTTCGTGGCGCAGCAGCTTCCCAAATGGTAACTGATGGAGGAATGATGTTGGGCCATAAAGTAATCACAAAGCCTGAGTAGGCGAGGAACATCAGCACTAGGGTGTAGAGAAAAGGCTTATGTTCATTTCGGTTTAGGCAAGCTCGCCAAGTTAATACAGTAAAAATAATCACCAAGATTGGAACAGGGCTAAAATAAATCAGTTGTGGCACAGTAAACCATTTCGCTGCAATTGCAGGTTGGCTATAAGGTGTATATAAACTGACAGCAGCAAAAATAATGAATAAAGCAATAATTAATTTTGGCATCAGCTCATACATTTTCTCTTGTAGACCATCATCAGTTTTCAAAATTAACCAACCACAGCCTAATGCAGCATACATCACGACCACACCTATGCCTGTAAACATAGAAAATGGGGTAAACCAGTCAAAACTACCACCAACGAATATTCCATTTTCAGTTTTTAAGCCCTGAATATATGCACCTAAAATCATTCCTTGGAGAAAACTAGCAATCGTGGAGCCTCCGATGAATGCAAAGTCCCAGAGTGCTTTGGTACGATTGGCTTTAAATCTAAACTCAAAAGCGACACCCCTAAAAATAAGGGCAATCACCATGAGCGTAATCGGCATATATAAGGCAGAAAGCACAGTGGCATAAACGATTGGGAAGGCAGCAAAAAGACCTGCTCCTCCTAATACCATCCATGTTTCATTGCCATCCCAAACAGGTGCAACCGTATTCATCATGACATCACGTTCTTGTTGATCCTGAATAAAGGGAAATAAAATACCGATGCCAAGATCAAAACCATCTAGAACAACATATATCAAAACACCTAATGCAATAATCATTGCCCAAATTAGTGAAATATCCATGCTTATTCTCCTTTCTCATGATCATTGGATTCAAGACGTTCATCTACAGCACTGAGTGGGCGCATTGGTGTTTTAAAATGACCAACACCACCTTGTTCCTCTATCGGTGTATGAATAAATTGTGGTCCTTTGTGCATGAGTTTGAAGATGTAATAGATGCCTGTACCAAATACAACAGTATAAACAATGACAAAAATAATCAGGGTAATACCGACTTGATCAGCTGATACGCTAGACAGCGCATCTTTAGTTCGTAACACACCATAAACAACCCATGGTTGGCGACCTAGCTCGGTCGTAAACCATCCTGCTAACAATGCGATATAGCCTGTAGGTCCCATGATTAATGCAAATTTATGGAACCACTTTTTCTCGAATAACTGTTGCTTCTTGCGAAGTAAAAGACCAATCAAAGCGAGTAGAACCATGAGTGTGCCGAGACCCACCATGATACGGAAACTCCAAAATACCAAAGTCGAATTTGGACGATCTTCTGGTGCAAACTCTTTAAGACCTTTAACTTGACCATCTAGACTGTGAGTTAAAATGAGGCTACCTAGATAAGGAATCCCAACTGCATATTTGGTCGTTTCAGCTTGCATATCAGGGATACCAAATAAATACAGAGGCATCGCTTTATCTACATTGGTTTCCCAATGTCCTTCCATTGCAGCTAATTTCGCTGGTTGATGCTTTAAAGTATTTAAACCGTGATGATCTCCAATCAAAACTTGTGCAGGTGCAGCAAATAGAATCATCCACATAGCCATAGAAAATGATTTTTTAACTAAAGCATCCCGACGACCACGTAATAGATGCCAAGCAGCAGTGGCCGCAACAACCAAAGCTGAAACTAAAAAGGCTGCAACAGCCATATGTGCAAATCGGTAAGGGAAGGAAGGATTGAATACGATGGCAAACCAATCAGTCGGCACAATAATGCCATTTTCTATTGCGAAACCTTGAGGTGTTTGCATCCAACTATTTGAAGATAAGATCCAAAACATTGAAATACATGTACCTACAGCAACCATAAATGTAGCAAAAAAGTGTGCCTTTTCACTGACACGCCCCCAGCCAAATAGCATGACGCCGAGAAAGCCTGCCTCTAGGAAAAAGGCAGAAAGCACCTCATAGGTTAACAGTGGGCCAGTTACACTGCCCGCAATCCGAGAAAATTCACTCCAGTTAGTGCCAAACTGATAGCTCATGACTACCCCAGAAACGACACCCATACCAAACGTGACAGCGAAAATTTTTAACCAATATTTATATAAATCTTGATAAATCGGATTGTGACTTCTAAGCCATTTCCACTCTAGTACAGCAAGAAAACAAGCGAGACCAATCGAGGTTGCAGGAAAAATAATATGAAAGGAAACCGTAAAAGCGAACTGGATTCGTGCCAGTTCTAATGCTGTTAAGCCTAAATCCATGATGAATCCTCCATTTCGCTGATCAAAATATTTTGATTAACAGAGTGAAAGAGTGCTTTTTTAAGGGTGTGTGTAACACGCTCTTGCTGAAGATCAGCAAAAGAAAAATGATTAAGCATAGATAAACTCACATTCTCAATAATTGATTAAATAAATGAATACATTGAGAACGTAGAGGGCGGGGCTCGACCTTGAGGGATGAGAAATAGACGTTGTAGTGAAAAGAAGAAACCAATAAATACTTGATACAAATGCAAGTATCGGACTTGTACACGCACGAATACTTCTTTAATCCCAAGTGTGGGGGGTGCAACTAAGTGTCCATAAAAGAAACAAAAAGGACATTGGTGATTAAGATCGTGATGGTGCTGATCAGAATGAGAATCTGCTTGAGGCTGATCTAGATGCAAACTGTGGTGATCAGTATGTAAAACTTGTTCCGAATGTAGATGTAATTTTTGTTTTATTTGGGTAGACAGAAGCAAAACAGTCTCACATGCAGGGGAAATTTGATATTCCTCTGGCAATAAAGGCTGTAAAAAAACAGCGATCTGTAATGCAATTGTTGCAAAAGCCAACAATATCCCAAGTCGATGTATCAAGACACTTCTCTACATTGGACATTTCAAACCAGAAAGTTAGCTTTTGGTTAATTCAGACCATCAAACTAGGCTTTGTGTTATATGTCATCATACACCTAATTTTGAAAAAAATCTTAATGATGCTTGGGATATATTATTAATTTGTAGTTTGATTGATTGGTCAAAATAAAATGGCTATCTTACAAGGGCTGCACATTAAATAATGAGCCTGCCCAACTAGAAAATGCCATTGCGATCACGCCCCAAATCACTATTCTTAGGCTTCCTTTAAGCATCGATGTGCGTGCAAAATAACTCGATAAAGCGCCTAGAACAGCCAAAGACAGAACACCCGTAATTAAAACAGTTTTTGATACCCATTCATTTGAACTTAATAAAATAGCGAGCATGGGGAGTGCTGCACCACATGAAAATGATGCGGCAGAAGATAATGCTGCTTGAATGGGATTTGCTGCTGTATTTTCGTGAATTCCAATTTCATCGCGAGCATGTGCGCCAAGTGCATCATGTGCAGTTAATTGAGTTGCAACCTCATGTGCAAGTTCAGGATTTAAACCCCGTGAGATATAGATTTCAGTCAGTTCTTTTAATTCAGCATGAGGGTTTTTCTCAAGTTCTTTAGCTTCTCTTCGAAGATCAGATGTTTCTATATCTTCTTGTGACTTAACCGAAATATATTCTCCTGCAGCCATAGATGTAGCACCTGAGATTAATCCTGCGATACAGGTAATCAATAAAGTATGAGAACTAACACCGCTTGCAGCCACCCCCATAACTAAACTCGTGACGGAGATGATTCCATCATTCGCCCCAAGAACTGCGGCACGCAGCCACCCTGAACGTTGCATAACATGAAGTTCTGAATGATGTGAATGTGACATAGGCTTACTCTTAATTAATCAATATTGTTCAAAATATTAAAGTCATTTATCTGTGATTATTGCTAAATTTTTCAATGATTCATCAACTTATCATACTTATAAAATAACTTATTTTAACTATACCGTGATGATCTCTTGGTTATAATATGTGAATAATTTGACATTTTAATGCTTTGATTCTTCTTCGAAGTTTTCGTTGTGAACCATAATTATTTGAAAATAAACCTTCATACACACATTATTTAACTTTAGTGTAAGAAGGCTATTGTGCTGGTTTATAATAATGCTTGGAAAGCTTGAATAGCACGTTCTCGACTGGTTTTTAAGTCAACAATTGGATGAGCATAATCTATTTTTAATGGGGTATTTTGGGCATAAGGCTCATGAATCCGTTTGGCATCTAGTTGAGTCAGTTCTGGAACCCAACGTCGAATATACACGCCATTTTCATCGAACTTTTGGGATTGGCTAATTGGATTAAAAATTCTGAAATAGGGAGCAGCATCAGTTCCTGTCGATGCACACCATTGCCAACCGCCATTATTTGCCGCTAGATCGCCATCAATCAGGTTTTGCATGAACCATTGTTCACCTTTACGCCAATCAATTAATAGATTTTTAGTGAGGAACATGGCACAAATCATGCGAACTCGGTTGTGCATCCAACCCGTAGAAAGAAGTTGACGCATACCCGCATCAACGATTGGAATACCTGTTTGTCCTCGTTTCCATTTTTCAAAACCTTCGCTATCATCACGCCATTGAACATTCTGTGTTGCAGCTTTAAAAGGTAAGTGCTTAGAAACTTGTGGAAAATCAAATAATATATGTTGATAAAACTCACGCCATAATAATTCATTTAACCACGTTTGTTGTCCTTCGGACTGGATAACAAAATCACCTTGTTGATGTCTAAATGCTGCTTGAATGCACTGACGAATTGAAATAATTCCAATATTTAAATAAGCAGAAAGTTGACTAGTTCCTTTAACCGAAGGGTAGTCCCGTAAAGCGTTATATTGAATAATTCGTTTTTCAACAAACTGATTCAGTAGGTTTCTCGCATGTTTTTCACCCACTCGCCATTCACTCGCATTTTTGTCTTTAATTTTGTCAGCATAGTGATTTTGGATGTTCTGTAAATCTGTTTGGTGTAGCTGACAAAAATCAAACTGTATGGGTGCTTGGGTTTCTGGGATTGGATAACACTGAGGTAAACCGAGTTCTAAGCGCTGATAGCAACTTTTTTTGAAAGCACCAAAAACTTGATAGGGTAGATTCGATTGAGTTCGAATACTTGCAACTGGAAACAGCGTTCGATCTTGAAACAGTATCAGTTCTTTTTTTTGACGATTTAAACTTTGTTGTACTTCATTATCGCGTTTGAGTTCATTGAAGCCAAATTCAATATTGGCATACACATTTTCAAATGGTAATTTTTCTGCGAGATCAACAAAAAACTCCGCAATGTCATCCCAAAGAGGTACAGTAAATATGAGTAAAGGGATCTGTAGTTTGGAAAGTTCTGTTTTTAGCTCTAAAAGTTGGCGTAAATAAAAATCAATTTTAATATCCGCATCGTCATGACGTTGCCATTGTTCAGGTGACAGAATACAAATCGCTGTACATGGACCATTCTGACGGGCATGCCATAAAGCAGCCTGATCACGGACGCGGAGGTCTTGGCGGAACCAGATTAATTGATAAGTATTTGACATAGCAATTCTATAAAGTTCTTTAAAAATTATTATTTATATTTTATAGGTGCTTATGTGAAGAAAAAGCAAAGCCGAGGCTTTGCTTTTTGAGATGTTCTAATTCACAGAGGAATTAGTGGTGGTGACCACCTACACCGTGTACGTGACCGTGATCTAACTCTTCTTGAGTCGCATCACGAATTTCAACGATTTCAACTTCGAAAGTAAGATCTTGACCAGCTAATGGGAAGTTCGCATCAACGATAACGTTGTCACCTTCAACAGCTTTAACAGTTACGATTTGAACGCCATCATCAGTTTGAGCTTGGAACTGCATGCCCGCTTGGATGTTATCCACGCCTTGGAACATTTGAGCTGGAACTTCTTGAACTAGATCAGGGTTATATTCACCGTAGCCTTCAGCAGCAGGTACGTTTACAGTGAATTTTTCACCAACAGTTTTACCTGTAAGAGCATTTTCTAGACCAGGGATGATGTTGCCTGCGCCGTGCAAATATGCAAGTGGTTCACCTTGAGATTGATCAAGTGTTTCACCCTCAGCGTTTGTTAAAGTGTAGTGGAATGAAACCACGTGGTTATTTGCAATAGCAGTCATGTTGTTTGATCCATTCAATCAATTTAGATGTATATCATAAAGTGAAAAATAGATTTTGTTGACTATTTTCCACTTTTTGAAACTATTTCGTTATAAATGGGAACGAAATTTAAGATTTCAACTCAATAAAGCTTAATTTTTGGACGTACACGACGAGTTAGAAAATCTTTCATCGTCAGCATGCCTGCTTGTGTGTAGCCGTGAATGTTGGCTTGATGTAGTCGATAAAGGGAAACGTACATGGTTTTTGCAATAAACCCTTGTACGCTAACATCGCCGAGTAATTCACCCACAGCCTGATTACGGCTTAAGGAAACCAATGAACCTTTATCATTAAAGCTGAACATCGGTTGTGGTGTGCTTGCAATACGTGCTGCCATAGCATCAACTAAAAAAGTTGCTTGTTGACTAGCGACTTGAGCACGAGGTCCGAGAGGTGGTTGACGAGCATCTAGCTGACAGTTTGCACAATCACCAAAAGCGAATACATTTGGATCAGTCTGCGTTTGTAGTGTTGCATAAACCATCAAACGATTAATCTTGTCACGCTTAAAGTCATGAAGTGTTTCTAAGATTTTAGGTGCTTTAACCCCAGCAGCCCAAACGGTAATGTCTGAATGTAAAACTTCACCATTACTAAAATAAACGTTTGACTCATCTACTTTTTGAACTTTATGTTCAGTCAAAACATCAATACCCATTTTCTTGAGTTGCTTGGCGCTGTGTGCAGCTGTCTTCTCATTCAATGCGGGTAAGATGCGATCTGAGGCTTCGATTAAAGTGATCTTGACTTGTTTAGGGTCGATTTTTTTCAAGCCGTAACGATAAAAGTTTTTCGTTGTTTCAATCAATTCGGCAGCAAGTTCAACACCTGTAGCGCCAGCACCAACAATACCGATATTTAAAGCACGTTCAGTTGACTGATTTTGAGCTTCGATATAAAGGTGGAATAAATCTTGTTGGAATACATCTGCTTGTTGTCGGCTATCCAAGAAGTGACAATATTCACGTACACCTTCAGTTCCAAAGTCATTCGACACAGATCCCACGGCGAGAACTAAGGTGTCATAATTGAGATCTTGAATGACAGGGGTGTGTTCTTTAGAAAGCTGAGGAGGGGAAAGCGTGATTTGTTTTTGATCTTTATCAACTGCGACGAGGCTACCGAGTACAAACTCAAAGTGATGTTTTTCTGCATGTGCAAAATAATTGGTTTGTTCTTCGTGGGGGTTAAGCGAGCCAGCGGCAATTTCGTGTAGTAGAGGTTTCCAAATATGGGTGAGGTTTTGGTCAACTAGGGTAATTTTAGCTTTCTTTCGTCTGCCAAAACGTTCACCTAACTGTGTTGCAAGTTCTAAACCACCTGCGCCACCACCCACAATCACGATATGATGTAAGGTTTTGCTCATGATCAACCTAATTATTTTTGTGAAAGGATGGTCCGATTATGCCATCCTTTTCACTGGATTCTGTGGTTAATCTTGAGAAAAATAGTCGAGTTTCTCCCCTTGATTTAATGGGTAGAGTTTGGCACTCTGAGTGTCATTTGTTGAAAAAAATGAAAATAAATTAGAAAACCAGATCATAATTTTTTGAAAAATATTAGCTTCTTCAATTTGTACATCATTTTCAATCTGGAGACTTCGGATCAATTGATTATTCTGATAAACCGAAACTGTCGCTAAGTTCATGACTTGCATCAGCGGCGCTGTCAAATGCTGTTCATTCAATTCAATATTGATATGTGTATTGGTACTTTGGAGCGGTTCAACTGTAGTGACCAATTGATTTGCGTCAACTAGGTGGATGCGCTGAGTTAAAAGATTAAATGTATTCAGATCAATAGGCATTGGTCGATCATAAAGAGAAGTTGTCACAATAGTAGGTTGTTGTGTTTCTACTCTGAACATTTTTAGCGTTGAACGAATTACAGGAAGTTCTGCAATTAAACGGTGCTTAGGGATTACAACTTCAACCCGTGTATAAGTAAATGCGAGATTCATTAACTTGTGTGCGACTTCAGCACGTTTTACAGCACTAGGTGTCCCTAAAACCACAACGATTAAACGGCGTTTCTCGACATCAGGATTGAATGTTGGACGCTCTGCTGTTAGTGCCAAATTATAACCAGCAGCTTTGGTATAACCTGTTTTGAGACCATCTGCGGTCGGATCCATTTTGAGTGCGAGGTTAGTTGCATGATGGAATCTTTGGTTATAACTGAAGCTAGGCATTTTTGAATAATATAAATATTCAGGCGTATCTTGAACGATGGCTTTGGCTAATAAACCTAAATCTGCTGCTGTCGAATAGTGATCAGGCATTGTAATTCCAGCAGGATTACTAAAATGTGTATCTTTCATCCCAAGAGCTTGTGCTTCTTGATTCATACGAGCAACAAATTGAGGGACGCTACCTGAGATTTTCTCGGCTAGTGTAACAGCTGCATCATTTGCAGACATGACAATGAGTCCTGCCAGTAGTTGGTCAACTGAAATTTTTTCGCCCGTTTTTAAATACATTTGGGACTCATCCCACATGACCGTATTTACAACAGGTGTAGCCGTTAGGATATCTTCTTTACGTAATTTTCCTGCCTCAATTTCTTTTAATGCGATATAAGCAACCATCATCTTAGTGAGTGAAGCAGGGGCACGTTGAACGTGGCTATTGTGCTCGGCAATAATTTGTCCAGACTGCGCATCGACAATAGACCATGCTTGTGCTTCAACCGTTTCAGGCGCTATTTTGAGTAAGCTTGCATGTGCAAGATTTACACACAATAGGCTAAAGAACGTAAAGAGGGAGAGGATGAATTTCACGAGTACACCTTGAGCAGCCGATCCATGGGCATGGAATGCGAAAAAAGCATCCTATGACTTTTTTAGTGGAGAATCCAGCCACTTTTGCTGACAATTACGACATCTACGCATGACTTTGTAAAAAAATGCTAAGCTGTGTGAAACCGTTCTTATTTTTATGATCTTAAATTATGTTGCACTATCAAATTGAGTTCGACGATTATCGCCAACATCTGATTCACGTCACCCTTCGTTTTCTGGCTAACCCTAATCAAGAATTATGGTTACCGACTTGGATTCCTGGTAGTTATTTGATTCGTGAGTTTTCTAAGCATATCGAATCGGTAAAAGCTTCTGACGAAGCTGGGCGCTTATTAAAAATTAAAAAAACAGAGAAAAATCGCTGGCGTTTGTTTAATACCGATCATGAGCTTATTACTGTTGAATATGATGTCTACGCATATGATTTATCCGTACGTGGTGCTTATGTTGATCAAACACGACTATATGTAAACCCAGCGTGTGTTTGTTTAGGTCTCCAAGATCAAGAACAAGCGCCATGTGAAGTAGAACTATTTTTACCAAGCGAATTAAAGCATTTCCAACTGGCAACAGGTCTAGTTTCAAAGAGTCTTGTTAAGGGGCGTTTTACTTTAAAAGCAGAGAGTTACGATCAGCTAATCGATAGTCCATTTGAGTTAGCCGAGCAAAGCCGTTTTAGCTTTGATGCAAATGGTATCCCACATGAGTTTGTGATTTCAGGCAAACACGCGACTAATTTAAATCGTCTTCAGGCAGATATTGAAAAAATATGCCGTACTGAAATAGATATGTTTGGTTCAGCACCTTTTAAAAACTATACCTTTATGACGATGGCAACAGGCAATAGTTATGGTGGTTTAGAGCACTGTAATAGCACAAGCTTAATTACACCTCGTGATGATTTGCCTAAAGCAAATGAACCAGAAGAACCATCAAAAGACTATCAGCGCTTTTTGGGTTTGTGTAGCCATGAGTATTTCCATTCATGGTTAGTTAAATTTATTCGTCCAGAGAATTTCGCAAATTACGATCTACACAAAGAGTCATACACCAGTTTGTTGTGGATCTTTGAAGGATTTACTTCGTATTACGATGATTTAATTTTGTTGCGTAGTGGCGTCATTTCACAAAAGTCTTATCTTGATTTATTAAAAGCTCAAATTGACCGTTATCTACAGAATCCTGGACGTTTTATTCAATCTGTTTCTGAGTCAAGTTTTGATGCATGGATTAAATTCTATCGTCAGGATGAAAACTCAAATAATGCAGGAACGAGTTACTACAACAAAGGTAGTCTAGTCGCATTGTGTTTAGATTTGGGTTTACGTTTACGTGGTTCAAATCTTGATGCACTTATGCGTCGTTTGTATGAAAACACTCAAAATGGCATACAAGTTAATGATCGCACGATTTTTGAGTTATGTAATGAATTGACTGGCGATAATTGGATTGAACAGATTAATCATTTGATCAATACCACTGATGAATTACCACTAGATCAACTTTTACCTGAGTTTGGTTTGAGCTATACGCTTAAAAATGACAAAGCATTACCATTCGGCTTAAAAGTTACTGACAAAGCTGAAGGTGTTGTTATTCAAAATGTTCGTCGAGAAAGTTCTGCAGCAAAAGCAGGCTTATCTGCAAATGATGTGATCATTGCAATCGATGGCTTAAAAGCTTCCGAAAAACTACTATCTAAGTATGCTAAACAGCCAGGGACATATAATGCATACGCATTTCGTAGAGATGAGTTATTGCAATTTGAACTCATAGCAGGGGAAAACACCTTAGCGACTGTTGAACTCAATATTGAAGATCAAAACAAACTGGATGCATGGCTAAAACTTTAGTCTTATCCAAGCTTTCAAAGAAACACCGCTCAAGATGACAGTCTTGAGCGGTGTTTGTTTTTGTTTCTATTAAATTATTGAAATAAATAATAATTTGTAAATTCATTTCAAATTCTAAAATAACGAAGAGTATATGTTTTGTAGTATTTCTTAAAGAAATGTCGTTATCACAGGATATGACATTGACTGGCTTAGTGTGAATCCTGATAATCTCATGTTTTATTTAAGCTAACCGGTTCGCAGGGCTAAATGCCTAAGCTCACAACTACTATTTCGTAGCGAAATGTCGTTATCACAGGATATTGCGTTGACTGAGATGCGATCAAGACTGATACTCTCAGGCCTAAATCAAGCAAACCGGTTCGCAGAGGCTGGGCCAAAAGCTCGCTTCTAAAAACTCAATTTAACACAAGGGGCTATATATGGCTGGTGGAAAGTCAAAAATCATTTATACACTGACTGATGAGGCGCCGTTATTGGCGACCTACTCGCTACTGCCGATCATTGAGACCTTTACTAAGCCAGCTGGCATAGAAATTGTCAAGAGTGACATTTCTGTTGCAGCGCGTGTGCTTGCAGAATTTTCGGACTACTTAAGTGATGAGCAGAAGGTGGCTAACAACCTTGCAGAGCTTGGTCGCCTTACTCAAGATCCAGATACGAATATCATCAAACTGCCGAATATCAGTGCGTCTGTTGCTCAATTGACAGCATGTATCAAAGAGTTACAGTCCAAAGGATATGCAATTCCTGATTATCCAGAAAACCCTACTACGGATGAAGAGAAAGAAATCAAGACTCGTTACGGTAAATGTCTTGGTTCTGCTGTAAACCCTGTATTGCGTGAAGGTAACTCAGATCGTCGTGCGCCTGCTGCTGTTAAAAACTATGCGAAGAAGCATCCACATTCGATGACTGAATGGAAACAGTGGTCTCAAACCCACGTATCACACATGGAAGAAGGTGACTTCTATCATGGTGAAAAATCAATGACGCTTGATCGTGCACGTAACGTGAAGATGGAATTGATTACTAAGCGTGGTGAAACGATTGTTCTGAAACCGAAAGTAGCACTTCAAGATGGCGAAGTAATTGATTCAATGTTCATGAGCAAAAAAGCATTGTGTGACTTCTATGAGAAGCAACTCGATGATTGCCGTGAAGCAGGTATTTTATTCTCGTTACACGTAAAAGCCACAATGATGAAAGTTTCACACCCGATCGTTTTTGGTCACTGTGTGAAAATTTACTACAAAGAAGCATTTGAGAAACACGGTAAGTTATTTGATCAGTTAGGTATTAACGTCAATAACGGTATGGCTGGTCTTTATGAAAAGATCGCTACTTTACCAACCTCACTTCGTGAAGAAATCATTGAAGATTTACATGCTTGCCAAGAACATCGCCCTGCATTAGCAATGGTTGACTCAGCAAAAGGCATCGACAACTTCCATTCACCAAACGATGTAATTGTAGATGCTTCAATGCCTGCAATGATTCGTGGTGGCGGTAAAATGTGGGGTGCAGATGGTAAACCTTACGATTGTAAAGCGGTAATGCCAGAATCGACCTTCGCACGTATCTACCAAGAAATGATCAATTTCTGTAAGTGGAATGGTAATTTTGATCCGAAAACGATGGGTACTGTACCTAACGTTGGTTTGATGGCTCAAAAAGCAGAAGAATACGGTTCACACGATAAAACATTTGAAATTCCTGAAGCTGGTATTGCGAACATTACAGATTTAGACACGGGTGAAGTACTGATGTCTCAAAATGTAGAAGAAGGCGATATCTGGCGTATGTGTCAGGTGAAAGATGCACCGATTCGCGATTGGGTAAAACTTGCAGTAAGTCGTGCGCGTAACTCTGGTATGCCTGCAATTTTCTGGCTTGACCCATATCGTCCACACGAAAATGAGTTGATCAAGAAAGTTGAGAAGTACTTAAAAGAGCATGACACTGAAGGTTTAGACATTCAGATCATGTCACAAGTACGTGCAATGCGTTATACGCTTGAACGTGTAGCTCGTGGTTTAGATACTATTTCTGTAACTGGTAACATTTTACGTGACTATTTAACTGACTTGTTCCCAATCATGGAGTTGGGTACTTCAGCGAAAATGTTATCTATCGTTCCGTTAATGGCGGGCGGTGGCATGTATGAAACAGGTGCAGGTGGTTCAGCGCCGAAGCATGTTCAACAGTTAGTTGAAGAAAACCACTTACGTTGGGATTCGCTAGGTGAATTCCTTGCGCTTGCAGTATCTTTAGAAGAGCTAGGTCTTAAAGAAGATAATCCACGTGCTAAATTACTAGCGAAAACACTTGATCAAGCTACGGGTAAACTGCTCGATAACGATAAGTCTCCATCACGTCGTACTGGTGAGCTAGATAACCGTGGTAGTCATTTCTATTTAGCAATGTATTGGGCTGAAGCACTTGCTGCTCAAGACGAAGATGCTGAGTTAAAAGCGAAGTTTGCTCCTCTTGCAAAAGCTTTAGTTGAAAATGAGCAAAAAATTCTTGCTGAATTGAGTGAAGTACAGGGTAAAGCAGCTGATATTGGTGGTTACTACGCTGTGGATCCAGTAAAAGTAAATGCAGTAATGCGTCCAAGTTCAACTTTTAATGCTACGCTTGAAACGATTTAAGTTTTAATGCAGAACTAACAAACCTGTTGGTAATGTAAAAATACCGATGCGAAAGCATCGGTTTTTTATTTGATAAATAAGATATTTTTAAATTTGACTGTTTATTAATAATCTATTTAAATTTAAATAAAACATAAATTTATAATTCATTTCTTTAAAATCTATGAATAAGAGAAGTTTAACTATTGGAATTCTTGTTACAGTAATTTGGATTGCAATTATTGTATTTATTTATCTTTTTACAGGCTTAGAACATCCGAAGTCTTTGAATGAGTTTGGAGATTTCTTAGCTGGTGTTTTTGCACCCGTTGCTTTCTTTTGGTTGATTTTAGGGTATATGCAGCAGGGCAAACAATTAGAACAAAATACCAAAGCTTTAGAGCAACAAGAAAGAGCGCTTCAACTTCAGATTGATGAGATGAGAGAAGGGATAAAACAGCAAGTTGAATTAGTGCAACTTCAAAGACAACAACTCGATGAACAGCATAAGATGCTCGAACCAAGATTTATTATTTCTCAATCTAAAGTAAATTCTCCCGTTTATGGCAGTAGCACAGATCCTAAGATAGATATTAACCATAATATAGTATTTCTTGTGATCAATTACACTCTAGAAAATTTGGGAGGAGATGCTTTTAATTTGAGAATAACACACCCGAAGAGTAAGGAGATTTTAAAAAAACTTAGTACCGTAAAAGCATCTACATCAGAGGAAATTAGATTTGAATTGGCACAATTTCAAATAGATCAATTAAATCAAAAAAAAGAATTGGAAGATTCATTAGATTTTTTTTATGAAAGTATAAATGGGCGTTCAGTAAAATATGAATTACTTATTCATGTATATCAAACCAACCATCCATTTTATGGTGTAAATCTCTTTTTGAAGAAAGCTGATTTATAGAAAATACAAACTATACAAATTTAAAAAGCCCACTTCCGTGGGCTTTAAAACATCTAAATTCTAACGACTATTTCGGCTACGTCCGCGTGGAGCTTTGGTATTTGGTCGTGTTGTGCCATTAGTCTTGCGACGTGGTTTCTCACTTTCATCCATTTGCCAAATACGCTTAGTACCAGACTTCTTCTTATTTGGGTCTTTTTTATCGCCTTCTTTCTTTTTCTGATGCATTGGTTTACCACCAGTGCCGCCTGGTTTTTTCACGTATGAGCGAGAACGATAAGGCTTATCTTCAGGAAGATCTTTAAAATCAGGATAAAGTAAAGGTTCGATCTCTTTTTGTTCACCAGGTTGTAAACCTAAACGTACAAGGTCGATGGCACCAATCTTGGTACGAATTAAACGTAATGTCGGAAAACCAACAGCAGCTGTCATACGACGAACTTGACGGTTACGACCTTCACAAATCTGAAGTTCAATCCAACTCGTTGGGATGTTGGCACGGAAGCGAACAGGTGGATCACGATCCCACAACCACTCAGGTTGATCAACCTTAATTGCTTTTGCAGGAAGTGTCATACCATCAGCAAGCTCAACACCTTTACGTAGCTGTTCTAGTGCTTCTTCTGTGACATCACCATCAACTTGAGCGAGATAAGTTTTAAATTTTTTATTGGTTGGATTAGTGATGTACTGGTTTAAACCGCCGTGATCAGTCAGGAACATGAGGCCTTCAGAATCGAGGTCAAGGCGACCCGCAAGACGTAAATCAGGATCGTGGATAAAATGTGACAGCGTTAAGTGCGCCTCATCCTCACGAAACTGTGACAACACGTCAAAAGGTTTATTAAATACAACTATTTTCATATGAATATACTACTTTGGCTTTAAGTGGCACCATGACATAAAGCTTTTTATTTAAGAGAGAAATGTTTGTATTTCTCCTATAAATCTCAAAAACCTTGCTTATGGATTAAACTGTTTCATGTAATAACAACGAAAGTATGCCATAGAAGGCATACATTTACTCGCAAGATACACATGAGGGAGAACCTGTAAAATGGGTTATCAGAAGATCGTGGTTCCTGCTGACGGTGACAAAATCACAGTAAACGCAGACCTGTCACTGAATGTTCCAAATCATCCAATCATTCCTTTTATAGAAGGTGATGGTATTGGTGTGGATATTACACCAGCTATGAAGGCAGTAGTAGATGCTGCTGTTCTAAAAGCGTATGGCGGTAAACGTTCAATTGAGTGGATGGAAGTATATTGCGGCGAAAAAGCAGATAAAATATATGGCACTTATATGCCAGAAGAGACTTTCGAAGCATTACGTGAATTTATTGTTTCAATCAAAGGTCCTTTAACCACTCCTGTTGGTGGTGGTATTCGCTCATTAAATGTTGCGCTCAGACAAGAACTTGATTTGTACGTCTGTGTTCGACCAGTGCGTTGGTTTGAAGGTGTACCATCACCTGTACAACATCCTGAGTTAACAGACATGGTTATTTTTCGTGAGAACTCTGAAGATATTTATGCAGGGATTGAATGGAAAGCAGATTCGGATGAAGCTAAAAAAGTTATCAAATTTCTAAAAGAAGAAATGGGCGTAACAAAAATTCGTTTTGATCAAGGTTGTGGTATTGGGATTAAACCTGTTTCAAAAGAGGGTACTCAACGTCTTGTCCGTAAAGCCATTCAGTTTGCAATTGATAATGATAAACCTTCAGTGACGCTTGTCCATAAAGGCAATATCATGAAATACACCGAAGGTGCCTTCAAAGAGTGGGGCTATGAGCTAGCGATGGAGCGTTTTGGTGGCGAACTATTAGATGGTGGTCCTTGGGTTAAAATTAAAAATCCAAAAACAGGCAAAGACATCATTATTAAAGATGTGATTGCAGATGCATTTTTACAGCAAATTCTTATGCGTCCAGCGGATTATTCAGTTATTGCCACGCTTAATTTAAATGGTGACTATATTTCTGATGCGCTTGCAGCAGAAGTTGGTGGTATTGGTATTGCGCCAGGTGCAAATATTGGTGGTGCGATTGCGGTGTATGAAGCGACACATGGTACAGCACCAAAATATGCGGGACAAGATAAGGTAAATCCAGGTTCGATTATCCTTTCTGCTGAGATGATGCTGCGTGATATGGGATGGATTGAAGCTGCTGATCTGATTATTAAAGGTGTATCAGGTGCGATTGAAGCAAAAACAGTGACCTATGATTTCGAGCGTTTAATGCCTGGTGCAACCTTGGTACGTTGCTCTGAATTTGGTCAAGCAATTATTGAACATATGGGTGATTAATCTATTCATGATTTTAAAAGAGCGGTTAAACCGCTCTTTTTTTGTTCTATATATTTCATATTAATTCTGTGTTGACCTTTTTAGTTGTATCGTAAATTTTAAAAAAACTGTATCTAGTATTTTTAGATCATTTGTTCAAAATAGGCTGAAAATTATGAAGAGTTTGCTGTTATGAAAATGTATCAAGTTGATGCTTTCACCAAAGAATTATTCAAGGGCAATCCTGCAGCGGTTATAGTTTTGGATACTTGGTTAGATGAGCATTTAATGCAAAATATCGCATTAGAAAATAATCTATCAGAAACAGCTTTTGTCCGAAAAATAGATGATGCTAATTACGAAATACGCTGGTTTTCACCGACAGATGAGGTTGCCTTTTGTGGACATGCAACTTTAGCTAGTGCTTATGTTTTATTTAAAGATTTTACAGAAGTGAAGACCATACAGTTTCATGTCCGTCAACTTGGAATTTTTGTAGTTACTCAAGATGCTGATGGGAAAATCAAAATGAATTTTCCGATTCGTAAAGCTGAACGGGTTTCTGATTATCCACAAGCTTTACGTGATGGCTTAACCAAGCCATTTAAGGCAGTTTATTTAAATGCTCAAGCCTATATTGTTGAATATGAGTCTGTCCAAGATGTATTGGATGAGCAACCGAACCTAGAGAAATTAAAACAATTAGGACAGGTACGTACAGCAATTACTGCATCTCAACCTGATATTGCAATAACTGCAAAAGGTGAGGATGGAAAGTTCGATTGCGTGTCACGTTATTTTGCTCCTGCGATTGGGATAGACGAAGATCCTGTAACAGGTTCGATTCATACGGCAATTGTTCCACTTTGGGCAGAAAAACTGAACAAACAACGATTAGTTGCATATCAAGCATCAGCACGTGGTGGCATTTTGGAATGCCTCATTGAGTCAGCAGAGCGTATTGAAATTTCGGGATATGCAAAGTTATATATGCAGGCTGAACTATCTATTTAGCTTGTAACAAAAAACGAATAAAAACAATGAAAAAAGCTGTTTAAGTGAACAGCTTTTTTCAAAATATAACTATTAAAAAACTATGCTGTTTACTAGTATGGACGCTTGTATTTATTTAAATCATCAAAAATATTCGGATAATCTATGTTAATGCGGTTTAAGCAACTTACACTCTCTCTTTGTTTACTTGGGGTGAGCTCAGCTTCATGGTCTCAGGCTGTACTCGTAAAAACTGAAAAAAATATCGAAGAATATAAATTAGACAACGGCTTTAGAGTTATTCTCGCCCCAAATGAAAAAGAAAATAAAGTCTTTGTAAATACAGTTTATATGACAGGTTCTCTGAATGATCCAAAGGGCAAAGGTGGTTTGGCTCACTTGCTTGAACATTTGGCTTTTAAAGGAACAAAAAATGTAAAAGGTGAGGAATTTCAACGTCGCCTTGATCAATATACCTTAATGACAAATGCAAGCACGGATTATTATTCAACTAAGTATTTGAATATTGTTCGTCCAGAGAAAAATGCGCTCAATGAGATTCTGTATTTAGAATCTGAACGCATGGATAAATTGGTGCTTCAGGAGAAATTTGTTCCATCGGAAATTGAAATTGTGAAACGCGAACGTGAAATTCGTATGGATCAGCCATTTGCGGTATTGATGGATCAAATGTGGAAAGCTGCCTACGGGAATCAATATTTAGGACGTTTGCCGATTGGTGATCTACCTGAATTGAAATCGATCAAAATGAATGAGCTGAACCAGTTTTATAAAACTTGGTATGCACCTAATAATGCTGTCATGGTGATCTCTGGTAAATTCGATAAAACAGAAGTTTTACAGAAAATTGATCAGTATTTTAGCCCTATTCCAGCACGTAAAATTCCAAACCCAGTACAAGTCCCTGTTTTAGATTCAAGTAAAATTGAACAACGCCAGTTTACGGTACAAAAGGGAAGTGATCTTGCCAAGTTTAATATTTATATGAATGGCAAGAATGAAAAATTACAGCCAGCTTTAGCGCTCGCTCCAGCATTATTTACGATGCAACCGAGTGGAACTTTATATAAAAGTATGGTTGAAACAGGAATTAGTACAGCAGTGCAATCAACCACTTGGTTAGATCAAGACTTTAATGTCGTATTTATGGGGGCGATTTACGCACCTAATCATGATGCGAAAAAAGTGGGTGATGCTCTAGTTGATGGGGTTGAAAATAGTAAAACTTTTACTGATGCAGAATTACAACGTATAAAAAATATTACTCAAAATACAGCCGATACGATTGCAAATGATGCAGTCGCTTTAGGCTCACGTTTGAGTGATTATGCTGTGTCTTCACACGGTCAGTGGGATGAATACTTTAGAGACTTAGAGGCGATTCAGAACCTAAAACTTGAAGATGCTAATCAAACTTTAAAACAATTTTTAGTCGCTTCACATCGAATTTCTGGGGATATTTTACCTACTCCAGAAGATCAGAAAAAAGCGATGACTTTAAAAACTGAAGATAAACCAAAAACTTTAGATCAAGATACTGAGCAAGCTGAACCGCTGAAAGATCCAAGTGTTTATCAGCAAGAGGTCAAACAGTTCATCGAACAATCTGCCCAGCAGTTACAAAAGAATGAAAAGAAGATTCAACGAGGCGAATTAAAGAATGGCATTCGTTATGCTTTATTCCCAACCCCAACACGTGATGATAAAACCTATGCCACGATTAGTTTAGATTTTGGTAATGAGAAATCTTTATTCGGCAAAGGTGTTACTTTAGATCTAACCAGTTATTTGATGCTACGTGGTTCAGAAAAACATACTTTACAAGAAATTATCGATAAGGCAATTGCTGCAAGTGGTGGAGCATCGGTGAGTTCGAATGGTAATGGAATGACCATTGTGGTTCAGGCTAAAAAAGACAAATTTGAAGACTTTTTAAGTTTTATCATTGATGTCATTAAACAACCTAAGTTTTCTCAGTCTGAATTCGATTTGGCTAAAAATCAGAGCTTATCTGCTTTAGATCGCCCTTATACAGAACCAGCGATCGTATCATCAATGACTTTAGCAAGGCTACTTGAAACCTATCAACCAGGTGACTTGCGTTATCATTTTGAACCTGAGTTGACTAAACAACAGCTTAAAGATGCCACTCAGTCACAGGTTAAGCAATTTTATGATCAATTCTTCATGACCAATCATGCGCAAATTGCAGTGACTGGTGATTTTGATGCTATAGAAATGCAGGAAACTTTAGAAAATGCATTTGGAAAATGGAAGACGAAACAGCCATATCAAAAGATAGTCACTCCATTTGTAGCATTTAAAGCTCAAAAAGTTCATGCATTATCTGAGCAACGTGAGTTTGGAAGTTATCAAAGTGTGCTCACAATTCCAGTAGGCGCTTATCATCCAGATGCGGCTGCATTGATGATTTTAAGTCACATTATGGGGAACTCTCAGCTTTCGTCTCGTTTAGCTCAAGAGCTAAGAGAGAAAAATGCATTGGTCTATGGATTTGGTAGTAGTGTAGATTTAGATTCAGATACAGAAAGTGGTTCGCTCAGTATTTCAGCAAATTACACAGCAGGCCGCTCAGATCAAGTCTCACAGTCTGTACATAAAGTGTTGAATGATTTACTTGATAAAGGTGTTACTCAGCAAGAAGTTGAAGCTGCAAAAGCTGACATTATGAAGAAACGCGTGACTTCATTAGAAGATGAACGTTCGATTCATGGCATGTTGACGGGTCAACTTGAGCGCAATAAAACACTGCTGGATCGAGCAAAACGTGATCAGGAAATTGCTAAACTAACGAAATCTGACATTGATACCGTGATTAAGAAATATATCAAGCTTGATCAGTTCGTTGAGGTTATGGCAGATCAGTATGGAAAAGCGCAACAATAATTTGCATCAATAGTTTCGGACTAAGCTAATTTTTAGTCATCAATAAAATAATACTTAAGTGCTTTATTTTCTTCGTATGAAATGAGATTTTATGATTCATAAATCTCATTTCAAACTAAAGTGTGGGGAATAATATGCTTTTAGCTTTAATCGCTGTTCTTGCTGGAATTGTTTTATTGGTGTGGAGTGCTGACAAGTTTATTGATGGTGCTTCTGCAACTGCTCATCATCTAGGAATGCCTTCATTATTGGTTGGCATGATCGTTGTCGGATTTGGTACATCTGCTCCTGAACTTGTTGTCTCGGTCATGGCTGCACTAGATGGTAATCCTGGTATTGCGTTAGGTAATGCTTATGGTTCAAACATAGTTAATATTGCATTGATACTAGGGCTGACGGCTATCATTCACCCTATCGTAGTGCACTCAACAATAGTTCGTAAGGAGTTACCTCTTTTATTAGCTGTGACTGTGGTTGCGATCATGCAAATTATGGATGGCGAACTGAGTCGGAATGATGCATTGTTACTGTTCTTGCTTTTATTTGTTTATATGGGATGGACAATTTGGCAAGGTATGCGCAGTAAAAGTGATGTTTTAAGCCATGAATTTGATTTTGAACTACAAACACATCAAATGCCTCTTAAAAAGGCTATTCCACTACTAATATTTGGGTTAATTGTATTAGTTATAAGCTCACGTCTATTGGTATGGGGGGCTGTTGAGATTGCTCAATCCTTTGGTGTAAGTGAATTAATTATTGGTTTAACTGTTGTAGCTATTGGAACTTCATTACCAGAGTTAGCCTCATCCATCGCTGCTGCTAGAAAGGGTGAACTTGATATCGCGATAGGAAATGTAATTGGTTCAAATATGTTCAATACTTTGGCAGTGGTTGGACTTGCTGGAATGATTCATCCTACTATAGTACCCCAAGAGGTTTTACAGCGTGATATGGTGGTAATGGGCGTACTCACCTTGAGTCTACTTTTTTTCACTATCAGCTTGAAAGGGCACGGACGTATCGGGCGTTTAAAAGGTGGGATTTGGTTATTCAGTTTTATCGCTTATACAGCTTATCTAATTAATACAGCTTTTTAATTTATTTAATCAGAACAAGGCATTAAACTAATGAATGCCTTGTTCTGATGAAGATAAATATTTAATCTCTAAAGACTAATTTACTCGTCAATGATCATGTTTATGAGCATGAAAATCTTCATTTTTACGGAAGCGTAAATAGTTTTCAAACTGCTCACAATATTCGTCAAAATTATCTTCGAGCATCATTTGAAATTGTTGAAGCAAATAAGTCATCACTTGCTCTTTCGCATCACGCATTTCATTGCCATCTTTAAAGTTATTTGCAGCAACCCATGTATTAAAACGAGCAGTCGCGAATAGCATAGCAGCGCTCACTTGTCCGCGTAATTCCTCTGGTTTTGCTGGTTGACCTTTCGGTGGGCGGCAATACTCATTGGCGAGTTTGATGAATTCATCTGCACGCTCAAAAAACACCGCATTTAACGCTTCTTCTTCCGTCACATCGGTGGCGTTGATTTTTTGAGACATGATCATTTTCCAACAAAAATAAGACGTCTTATTATAGTCAAAGCCTTGTCGAAACTAAACCTTTGCCTTAATCTAAAATAGCCTAAGCAAATCGAATTATCATCATGCAAGATGCTATCGCCATTCAAAGCTTAAAAACAGATATCGCTTTACTTCGTCAACATATTTATCCACCTCAATATTTGGAACATGTTGAAGGTTTACCGATTTATTATGGTCTAAAAGATCAGGTCGATGAGTATTATCGTCAATGGCAACCATTGATTGAAAGGGCGCAGGAACTTTGTCAGCCTTTTATGGAAGATGAGCCTGTGGATGCGATTCATTTACCCAGCCATCTGAATCTGCCATTGTTTTTCTTTCACGTCGATCGTATTCGAATCAATAAAACTCGCGCTAAAGAGTCTAAAACTTTTCGTGGTGTTGCGGCATTGATCGAAAAGTGTGGGCAATTTGACACAGATCAGATTTTTGCGATGCAAGAATGGTTAGGGAGTGATGACACTGCTGCTTTGGTGGCTCATCGTGAGTTTATAGATTTACGTACTTACGTGTTTCAGCATGGGCAAAGTGAATATACACGAACCCGTTTTTATATGAATGGTGTAATTTTAAGCGTCGAACCACATTTTAAATTGGTGGATGCACGGGATAAACTACGTAAGCAACGTAATGATAGTTATAGTGATCCGATTGCAGATAATGGAACATGGAAGATTTTTGGGAAGTATCGGTAAATGATTTAAGTGGAATAAATAGTTTAACACTCTAATTTTCATTAAAAAATAATAGCACAGCCACAAGTGCTATATAAAGTTTGGATGTTTTCGTGCAGACGATTTCCTACTTTGTTTTCGGACAAAGTAGGCAAAGCCATTGTCATCAGCAAAACCTGTTTATTTCTTGGATTTATTAAAATGCATCGCAGAAACATTACTTTGCTTATATCACGCAGGTTGCTGATGACGTTTCAGAGTATCCGCTTTTTTTGTTAAGATTTAGATTATTTGTGGCGGCATCCATGCCACCAGCACGATAACAGAGTGAGGTGATTTTCCCTTGCAGAGCAATCACTCCTCATCCCAAAAAATGTCTTTGATCGATAAATCCTCTAGTTTCTTTGCAGCCTTCTTAGCAACATGTGGTTGTTGTGCTTTTACCCAACCTAAAGCAAATAAAAATTGTGGGTGCTCTGTAGCTTGTTGCTCGAAAATATGTTCAGCGACAAACAAATCATTATAAAAACCTAAATATTCCTGAATTGGCTGTAATTTATCTAGGAATTGTTGAACATCTTTCTCAGGATAAAGATCAGAAATAAAGTCGATGCAATAACGCAATTGTTTTACTCGTTTGCGGGTTCGATGCTGTTCTTCTACAGCAAGTGATGAAAAATGTTCTGCATCCTTGAGGATTTTTTGATAGAGCTTGGTTAAACTTTTTGCAGCTTGTTTAGTGACTTTAGGCTTTGATTCAGATTCACGATAGCTAAAGTTGAGTAGTGATAAAAATAGCTCAGTAGTTTGAGTCCGACTGAAAATCTGAGCAATATTAGTTGCGTCAGAGGCTGTAAGCTTAAATTCAAAATCACACACTTTCTGAATTAAAGGAATGACCGAATCTTGGATTGCATCATTGTCACGCGATTTACCCAAAGCTCTAAAAATTTCAGCTAACTGACTTTCCCAAGACTCATCAACTTGAGTTGACCAGTTTGAAAAATGTTTTAAGGCAGAACGCAAACGTCTTATTCCCACACGTGCTTGGTGAATATGATCCGCTTCTGCAACACCATCAGCAATCGCTGCTGCGTTAGTTAAAATATGATTTAACGTATTTTCGACAATTTGTTTGATTGCTTGATCAGCACTAATATCAGATTCTAATTTGAGCGTTTTTGCTTTAGTAGCAGGAGAGACACGTTTAGTTACGGCAAGCAAATTACCACGTTCAGCCTTACTGCGAACATCTAGCCATAATTGATATTTCTTCACCCATGTATGTGCGAATGTAATTAGGTCTTGGGGTGAGCCTTGTTTCAGTTCAAATTCAACTTCACATATTTGGGCTTGATCGTTAGGTGTACGAATTTCACCATCATCTAAACAAACTTCAATTAGCGAATTTTCAAATTCAAAAACATGAAATGTACGTTGCACATCTGTTTGGAACTGAAGTAGTAGTTCAGTAGGCGAGTCACCTAATACATCACGTAGTACACTTTGAACGGTTTGATTATGTTTATAAAGTGTAAGGTCCAATTCAGGTTCTTGTTCACATTTACCTAAATAGATGTCTTCTTCAATACGTTGCAAATGATTTTTAGTCGCAGCTTTAAAGGTTTGTACCCAATGATCACCTTCTTGACGCAGACGAATAGCCACATAATTTTTTGCTAATAGACGATCAGCAGTATCATAGTATTTTGCTTGCAAACGAATTTTTTGAGCTGATTGTTTATTTAAAAATTGCAGGACACTTTTTTTCTTAGATTCAGGTAGCTGAAATTTAAGCTCTATTTCCATGATGTTATAACTCCTGACCATTTTGGATAAATATTCTAAAATTTAGTATAACGTGTTGATCTCAAAAATTATTGTAAAGATCTTTTAAGTCTCGTTGAGGATGGCTCACAATGACTTTATTTTGAGCAAAAAATACTTTAAGTTGTGGGGAGTTTAAAGATTAGGATGATCCACATGAATGCACCAGCGAAGATCGATAAGCCAGTAGAATTCACATTGCCAATTAAAGACTATAATGAATTTTACCGCTTTTATTTAACTGAACATCGTAGTATTGCGAGCCGACGTTTGCATGTTGCAGGCAGTACACTGGGTTTGTATTTTTGGAGTAAAGCCATTCGCCAGCGCAAAGCAAAGTATTTAGCTTATGGCTTGTTGTCTGGATATGCGTGTGCATGGATTGGACACTTTTTCTTTGAACACAATAAACCAGCGAGTTTTAAACAACCGCTTTATAGTTTTATTTCAGATTGGCGTATGTTGTCTGATGTTGTGCGTGGTCGTCTAAGTTTAATTGACCGTCAGTTCGATAAAATTGAATCTTAATTTTTAATAGAAATAGAGTTAAAACGACATAGTACGTCGCTCAGCTGCTTCGGCAGCTTTTTTATTACCAAATGTTCAAGTAGTATAAGAAAAAACAAGAGAAATCATAAGAATGGAACAACTTAACCCATCTGATTTAAAAGCAATCTTACATTCAAAACGTGCAAATCTTTACTATCTCGAACATTGTCGTGTCATGCAAAAAGATGGTCGGGTTTTATATCTCACAGAAGCCAAAAATGAAAATCAATATTGGAATATTCCGATAGCTAATACGACGGTAATTTTACTTGGAACAGGGACGTCTATTACTCAAGCGGCGATGCGAATGTTGTGCAGTGCAGGTGTCTTGGTGGGTTTTTGTGGAGGTGGCGGCACACCGTTATTTGCAGGGAGTGAAGTGGAGTGGTTAACACCACAAAGTGAATATCGTCCAACTGAGTATATGCACGGATGGATGAGTTTTTGGTTTGATGAAGCTAAACGCTTAGACGTGGCAAAACAATTTCAATTTGCTCGAATTGAGTTTATCCGCAAAATTTGGGCAAAAGACAAAGACCTAAAAGATGAAGGTTTTTATTTAGATGATCTAGATATTCAACAAGCGTTGGATGGTTTTGAAAAGAAAATACCGCATCAGAGCAAAGTCGGTGATTTATTGCTTGCAGAAGCGCAGATGACCAAACAACTTTATAAAATCGCGGCGACTCGTTGCAAGCTCAGTTTTGAACGTAATCCTGAACAGGGAGATTTGGCGAATGACTTCTTAAACCATGGCAACTATTTGGCTTATGGGCTTTCGGCAACCACGCTTTGGGTGCTCGGTATCAATCATGGTTTTGCAGTGATGCACGGCAAAACAAGACGGGGTGCTTTGGTGTTTGATGTTGCTGATTTGATTAAGGATGCTGTAGTTTTACCTTGGGCTTTTATTTGTGCCAAAGAGGGTATGTCTGAGCAAGAATTCCGTCAACAGCTATTGCAGAAATTTACGGATTATCGCTGCTTGGATTGGATGTTTGAGCAGGTGAAAGAAAAATCAATATTATAAAACAGAAATACTTTATAGGTTGAATTTATTTTTTATCTGATTTATTGTGTGTATAGAACAAAAGTTCTACAGCAAACGGAGATGGTTATTTTCCAAATCTTCGTCTGTGATTTCACCATATGACATTAGGAGAAAAATATGTCAAATAAATCAACTCATGTTGTTCCAAATACCAAAGGTGGTTGGGATATTAAACAAAGTGGAGGGCAGCGTTCTTCTGGACACTTTGATACTAAGCACGAAGCAGTTCAACGCGCTAGAGTAATCAGTAAAAATCAAGATACGGAATTAGTTGTTCACAACAAAGATGGGCGTATCTCTGGTAAAGATAGTCATGGTAATGATCCTTACCCACCAAAAGGGTAATTATATAAGCTATATAGGCTGCTTAGAAATATAAGGTATTACTGTTTGATTTTTTGCCGCACAGGCAACTTAAGATAATTGTGAGTTGAAATATTTGAGGATGTTTCAACTCTTTTAATAAAATTTTAAGGACGAAACATGATTGTCACTTTTATCTCCCAATGCGAAAAGAAAGCCATCCCTCGAACTCGTCGTGTGTTAGATGCTTTTGCAGACCGAATTGGTGATAACACATGGCAAACGGTCATTACCGAAGATGGATTGTTGGCGGTTAAAAAACTATTGCGTAAAACAGTTACGAAGAATACGGCGGTGAGTTGTCATTGGATTCGCGGTCGGCGTAGAAGTGAACTTTTATGGATTGTGGGAAATCGTAATAAGTTTAATGAGCAGGGGATTGTTCCTGTTAATACTACAAGAAAAAGTTTAGTTCAAAATAAATGGGAAAATGATTGGCATTATTTACCTATAATCAAAGCCTTGGTTGCTGTTTCTGCTTTACTGCATGATTGGGGCAAAGCAACCGTTTTGTTTCAGCAAAAACTCCTCAGTAAAAATAATCAATTTAAAGGTGATCCTTTACGGCATGAATGGATTTCCTGCATGTTGTTAAATGCTTTGGTTCAATCATCGGGTAATACTAAATCTGATGAAGCATGGTTAAATCTATTGATCAATCAAAGTTGGAGCGAGGATTTACTTAAGCAAACCATCTTAAAAAACTCCGATCAATCAAAAGTTCTTGATCAACTTCCACCTTTAGCGCAGTTAGTTGCTTGGCTTGTTGTTTCGCATCATCGTTTACCTAATTTAAAAGATGATAAACTTTTAAAGGCATATGCGGCTGAACCTACAAATCATATTGCTGAACTCTTTGAGTTGATTGAAGCAGATTGGGGTTATCAAAATAAGTTTGAAGAAAAAGAATATCAGCAACGCTTGAAATTATGCTTTGAATTTGAACAAGGTTTATTGTCACGATCAGTTGAATGGACAAAGCAAATTAAGAAATGGTCATCACGTTTACTTCAAGAATCTCAGGTATCAGAACAAATTTTTATTGATGGTAGTTGGCGAGTGATTTTACATCATGCAAGGTTATGTCTCATGTTAGGTGATCACTATTATTCATCATGTCAGGCAGATAAAACGTGGAAAACAAATTTATCACTCGTTGCAAATACTGACCCTCTAACAAAACAAGCGAAGCAGTATTTAGATGAGCATTTGGTACGTGTCAGTGAAAATGCCATGCGTGTCGCACAGTCTTTGAGCCGTTTAGCGGATGACATGGAATCAGCATATGATATTCAAAAATTAAAAAAGAAAAGTCCCCAAGGTTTTGAATGGCAAGATCAGGCTGTCAAAGGAATACAGCAATTTATTCAAAAAAATGAAACTGCTAGGAAACAAGGTTGGTTTGTTGTCAATATGGCGAGTACGGGTAAGGGTAAAACCATTGCTAACGCAAAAATTATGCAAGCTTTATCAATGGATGGAGGATCATTACGTTATATCTTAGCTTTAGGACTAAGAACATTAACCTTACAAACAGGAGATTCATATCGGCATGATATAGGATTAGGTAATGATGAGCTTGCTGTTTTAATAGGTTCAAAAGCTGTTCAAGAGCTGCATCATAAAAATACAAAGAATGATCAAAAAGATGAAATCAATATTGAGGAAATTGGTTCTGAGTCGTTGGAAGAACTATTAGAAAATGAACTCGATTATGATGCTATGCCGCAAGCCGACTTTATGAATGCCTTGTTTCCAAAGCATCAAGAACAACGAAATAAAGCTTTTTTATATAAACCTCTTTTGACTTGCACCATTGATCATATTATGGCGGCCACTGAAACCAATCGTGGTGGTAAATATATTTTACCGAGCTTGAGACTTTCTTCATCTGATTTGGTCATTGATGAAGTTGATGATTTTAATGGTCAGGACTTAATTGCAATTGCTCGACTCATTCATTTAGCTGGAATGTTAGGGCGTAAAGTGATGATTTCATCGGCAACGATTCCGCCTGCATTAGCTGAAGGTTTTTTTAATGCCTATCAGCAAGGTTGGTCGCTTTACTGTGCTTTTAAGAAGCTTAAAAATACAGATACTATTGGTATGTGGGTCGATGAGTTTAAGACTAAAATTCAAACCATTGATTCAAGTCAACCAATACAAGCGATCCAGTATTATAAACATTCACATCATTCATTTATTGAGCTTCGAGTAGCTGCGTTAAATAAGCAAATCGTCAAACATAAAGCATATATTTTAGATTGTTCTGATCTTGTAGCAGATAAAGAGGTTCAACGTATAGATCAAAGTTTGCAGTCACAATATTTTGAACGGATTAAGCAGAATGCTGAACAGTTGCATTTCAACCATCACACTATTGATACTCAAACTGGTAAAAAAGTTTCTTTTGGTTTGGTGCGAGTAGCAAATATTCCGCCATGTGTTGCACTTACTCAATACTTACTAAATGCAGAGTGGTCTCAAGGGATTTCACCGCGAGTGATGGCATATCATAGTCGTCAAGTTCTCTTACTACGTAGTGAACAAGAGCGACATTTAGATCAAGTTCTAAAACGTAAAGAAAAACGAGAACAGCAACCTGCCGCATTTTCAAATGAAGTGATTCGCCAGCATCTAGATTCAACTGATGATGAACATGTTATTTTTATTTTGGTTGCTACACCTGTAGAGGAAGTTGGTCGAGATCATGATTTTGATTGGGCAATCGTAGAACCATCTTCTTATCGTTCTATCATTCAATTAGCAGGGCGAGTGTTACGTCATCGAAAATTAGAACATGATATTCACAAACCGAATATTGCTTTGTTGCAATATAATTTAAGAGGGCTTCGCAAAGCTAAGGTTGCGTTTGAGAAACCAGGTTTTGAAGTTAATAATGATAAATTCAAATTACAAACGAAAAATCTAACTGAGCTTCTCGAAATTACAGCATCTGATTTTAATATTAATGCGATTCCACGAATTAAGGCAAATCAGCCTTTGCAAGCAGTAAAAAAATTAGCTGATCTTGAGCATGCTGTAATTGTAGATGCTCTAACCTCATACAATAAAGTTGGAGCAAAACCACTCAATGCTTGGTTAACACAAAAATGGTTTTTAACAGCTTTACCTCAACGATTTACACCTTTTAGACAGAGTTCACCTAATATTCAGCTTTTTGCTGTGCTGAAAAATAAAAAACTTGAGTTTTCTATAAAAGATGATTTTGGGAAATATATTGATCGTAATGGTTTTTATAATATTGATTACATTCAATTAAATGAATTGGAGAATAACAGGTTATGGTTAAATCGAAATTATTGCGACATTTTATGTCGTTTGGCTCTTGATAATTTAGATGAAAGTGAGGATATTGTAGAAAAGATAGAATCATTATCAAAACGGTATGGGGAAATTATGTTACCGGAATATGATGAGAATAAAAATCTTATCTATTCAGAACAATTTGGACTTGTAGTGTTAGATAAATAATAAAATGGGGAAAAAATATGGCTGAAAGCATTCATGCATTTTTAAATGAGCGTAAAGAGCTTTGGTTAAAAGATCGTATAAAGAAAGCCGAAAATGAAAGTGTAATAGCCGAATTACAGCAGCAAGCAAAAGATAAATTTAGTTTGAATGAGTGGCTTCCTGATGCAGCAAAAAGGGTTACTCAGCTTTCCATGGTTAGCCATCCGAGTAAATTTAGTCATCCAAGTGCTAAAACTTCAAGTGTTATTGCCAATATAGAACAGCGTAATGATGGTTATTTACGAAGTGGGAACGTGGAGTATTCATTAGATGTATTTGGCAATGCTGCCGCAATGGATGTATTTAAGTTTTTATCCTTACCACTAAATGAAGAATTAACCGTATTAGATGGTTTTGAAGAGAATGATCAAGGGCTTAAGAATCTAATTGCTGATGCTAAACTAAACTTTGAAACTTTAAGTGTGGAGTTTTTGAAAATAAAAGCGACAGATAACTCTATTAGAACGGATCACTTAGTAAAACAAGTTTACTTCCCAGTTAGCGAAGCAAATTATCATTTACTTTCTATACTAACACCCTCTGGTTTAATCACTCGATTAAAACAGTCAATAGATGTTATGCGTTTTTCTGAAGAGACTAAACAGGCTAAAGAGTCACGTAAGAAAAATGAACATCATGAAGTTGGATATTCAGATATTTTTGGTTTAACTGTGACTGCTTATGGTGGAACTCAACCACAAAATGTCAGTGTTTTGAATAGCCAAAATGCGGGGCGGGCGTATTTATTATCGAGTTGCCCACCTGTATTTGAAAACCGTAATATTAAATTACCTAGTCAGGACTTTTTTCAACAGTGTCTATATTGGAAAAAATTTAGTAGTGAATTTGAAAGCTTACAAAAATATGTCACTGAGATTAATAATCAGCATACACGTAAAAAAATTAAAAAGATTTTGCGTAAAATGGTTGAAGATATTTTATTTATTGCTTTCTGTGTACGTAAAAATGAAAAGGGATGGTCTAAAAAGGAACACTATCAATCTTTAGTTTTAAAACAAAAAATATGGCTTGATGATGCATATTTAGATGTAAGACAAACTGAAAACGAATGGCGAGACGAAATTGCTAGAAGAACTGCTAAATGGATTTTAGATAGCTTTGAAGATTTCTATGGTTCTAAGTTATTTGGCAGTCCAGAAATCATTGAGTTAAAAGCTATTGTATTTGAAGCATTGGATGAAGATAAGGAGTTTTTTTAATGCGTTATTTTCTATTGATTCCTCATTTAAAACTCCATAATGCAAATGCGATGAGTAGTCCATATACCATTGGATTTCCTGCAATGACCGCTTGGCTCGGTGCAGTTCATGCCTTGCAACGTAAATTGCAAGCTAAAGCTTTAGATGTGGCTTTAACTAAAGTGGCAGTGAGCTGCCATGAATTTAATTTGCAAACTTATAAAGGGCAAGGGGATTTTGTTCATTCAATTATAGGCACTGCGAACCCGCTAGATAAAGATGGAAGCAGGCCAGCTTTTATCGAAGAAGCACGATGTCATTTGGAAGTTTCTCTTTTAATCGAGATCGAAAATCTAAGCATCAAAAAAAGAGAGCAGCTTTTGGAAATGGTTACTGATTTGGTCGGTAGTATGAAATTTGCCAGTGGGGATGTTATAGCAGTTAAAAAGTGTCAAGTTATTGATTTTGATGAAGATGAAAGTCAGGACAAAGAATTAAGACCTATCTTAAAAAAACTCATGCTCGGACATGTGCTTATTGAGCGCCGTGATCTTATTATTGAAAGTATGAATCAGGGTAAAGATGCATTAGATTCAGTTTTAGATTATTTGAAGGTCACCCATAGTTCAACCATAGATGAGTATGACAAAGTGACATGGACATCCAAGCGTAAAGCTGAAGGTTGGCTTATACCGATTGCTGTCGGTTTTCAAGGAATCTCAGAACTAGGACGAGCAAAAAATCAACGCGATGCCAATACGCCTCATCGTTTTGCTGAAAGTGTTCTTACTTTGGGGGAGTTTGTGATGCCGTATCGTATAGAACATATTGATCAACTTTTATGGCAGTATCATGTTGATTTGGAAAATAATTTATATCTTTGTCAAAATGTTTCAACAATTTAAATGAAAAACTGAAAAAGGAAAAAATCATGGCTAAGAATGAAAAAGTAGTTGCAAGTGTACTCGCATTTGAAAAGAAACTTGTTCCATCTGATGGTTATTTTTATGGAACAACTTGGGGAAATCGTGAAGAACAAACAGCTTTGAAACTTATTCAAAAATCAGTACGGGGAACAATTTCCAATCGACTAAAACCAGCCGTTGCAAGTGATCCATTAAAATTGAATGCAGAAGTTGAAAAAGCGAACTTACAAACTGTAGATGCCTGTGCGTTGGGTGAGCATCAAGATACTTTAAAGGTTGGATTCACTTTGAAAGTACTAGGTGGTGTTGAAAATCCATCAGCTTGTAATAATGAAATGTTTCTACAATCTTATCAGTCAGTAGCTAAAAACTATATTCAACAATATGGTTTTACAGAATTAGCAAAGCGTTATGCTTTAAATATAGCGAATGCGCGTTTCTTATGGCGTAACCGAGTAGGCGCTGAAAAAATTGAGGTTGTAGTTACAGTTAATGATCAACCTGCAGTCAGTTTTAATGCTTTGGAATATCCATTACATAACTTTGATAAAATTGATGAAAAAGTACATAACTTGGCTAATCAAATTGCACAAGCTTTAAAAGGCGAAACACCCTATTTATTAATTAAAATTGAAGCTTATGCATTAGTAGGAAAAGCGCAAGAAGTTTATCCAAGTGAAGAGTTAGTTTTGGATAAAGGCAAAGGTGATAAAAGTAAAATTCTTTATCATGTAAATGATGTTGCAGCAATTCACTCTCAAAAAATTGGTAATGCACTACGTACAATTGATACTTGGTATCCTGAATTTGATGATAAGAAAACAGCAATTGCGATTGAACCATATGGTGCAGTAACTAATCTAGGGAAGGCTTATCGTACCCCTAAAGATAAAAAAGATTTTTTCAGCTTATTTGATAAATATGCTTTAGGTGATTCTTTAGAGAATGCTGAACAAGAACATTATGTAATGGCTGTGTTAGTGCGTGGTGGAGTATTTGGTCAAAGTGGCAAGGAGTAAGTGATGGATTGGTATCAAGAAATCACCTTGATTGATCAAGATGAAATTTCCCCCTATTTTATTTGGTCAAAAGTTTATACCCAGCTTCATATTGCTTTTGCCGAACACAGTAATGAGCAGGGTAGAATACTCTTCGGTGTATCTTTTCCTCAATATCGTATTAATGAGCAAAAGAAAATTGGTTTTTTGGGTACAAAAATTCGTGTGTTTGCCAGTTCGGAAAATCAGCTACAACAGCTTAATTTAGGTAAATGGCTAGAACGATTCATTGATTATGTTCATATCATTCAACCGAGAGAAGTACCTCAAGCTAAAGTTACTGGTCATGCACACTATTATCGAGTCAATCCAAAGATGAGTGTTGAAGAGCGTATAGTTCATCAAGCGCAACGTCGAAATATTTCTTTGGATGAGGCTACGCAGCATTTTAAACAATATATTGAAAAACCTATTATTGAGCCTTATGTGAGTTTAAAAAGTCTGAGTGCAAAACGAGATCAAAATATAGATCGACCATATCGTTTATATATTGGTAAATCTCTAGTTGATGAGGCAAAAGATGGAGAGTTTGGAACGTATGGACTAAGTCGAATGGCAACAGTTCCAGAATTTTGACCCAATATTTTTTTACTATTTAACAGCTTAATAAAATCAATAAGTTACACCAAGTCGTTTTTTGATTGGGTAAATTGCTAAAAAACCATCATAAATACTTGTTGTAACTTATATTTTTACTATAATTTTATAGTTCATGGCGGCATACGCCATTTAGAAATAATGTTCGACTTATTGAAACTGACTGGCGCAGTTCATGGCGGCATACGCCATTTAGAAAGTAATGCGTAGCCCCCTCTGGAGCATTCTTTCGTTCATGGCGGCATACGCCATTTAGAAATTTCAGTAAATAATGAACAATTGCCTCTTACTGTTCATGGCGGCATACGCCATTTAGAAAACGCCTTTCAGGATGTATGACATTATCTAATGGTTCATGGCGGCATACGCCATTTAGAAAAGTCGAGCCATTCTTTAAAATAAAGCCAAGATGTTCATGGCGGCATACGCCATTTAGAAATCATAGCCATATTTTTCAAGGTCGTAATAAAAGTTCATGGCGGCATACGCCATTTAGAAACTCTGCTAGTGTGAGCTTCGGCAGCACAGTGGGTTCATGGCGGCATACGCCATTTAGAAAATCGACTCTACAACTAACCAGTGCCTTGAATGGTTCATGGCGGCATACGCCATTTAGAAAGTGATGGTTCCGACTACTGATGTAACATCAATGTTCATGGCGGCATACGCCATTTAGAAATGACTATTGTGTTCAGATTCATTTTGTTAAGGGTTCATGGCGGCATACGCCATTTAGAAAACGCTACAATATGCGCTTGTTCAGCGTAGACAGTTCATGGCGGCATACGCCATTTAGAAAGCTAAAGGTATGATGTGCGTCACGTTGATAAGGTTCATGGCGGCATACGCCATTTAGAAATATAGAAGAAATAACAGGCATGAGCGTGTCAGGTTCATGGCGGCATACGCCATTTAGAAAAAACATAAGCCCCTATAATTTCAACACTAGGGGTTCATGGCGGCATACGCCATTTAGAAATGTAATTCCTGTACCGCTAGATGTTGTGACAAGTTCATGGCGGCATACGCCATTTAGAAAATGAGATTCGAACAACTGGCAAAGTTCCTGAAGTTCATGGCGGCATACGCCATTTAGAAATGAACATGCTGGCGATGATGAAAGAAGTGGATGTTCATGGCGGCATACGCCATTTAGAAAATGCAGAAATCATGGAATGACTGAATTTTTCATGTTCATGGCGGCATACGCCATTTAGAAAACACGGCGCATGATTTCGTCACAGAGCGATTTGTTCATGGCGGCATACGCCATTTAGAAAACGAATATCTAGCGAAAAAGGATGTTATGCCGGTTCATGGCGGCATACGCCATTTAGAAAGACGAACGGTCAATCCCTCACCACTTCCACACGTTCATGGCGGCATACGCCATTTAGAAAATGAACAAATCAGAACTTTTCAAAGCAGCTCAGTTCATGGCGGCATACGCCATTTAGAAAACACGTTTCAATCAAATACTGAGGATTAAAAAGTTCATGGCGGCATACGCCATTTAGAAAAAACTCATAAACCACCCACTCGCCATTCCACCGTTCATGGCGGCATACGCCATTTAGAAATTCAATTCGACATTTACGGCCTGATCGCTGAAGTTCATGGCGGCATACGCCATTTAGAAAGTGTTCGCCCACTTTTCATTTCAGAAAAACCTGTTCATGGCGGCATACGCCATTTAGAAAACAGCGGATACATCGCAGAAATGGTATTGAATGTTCATGGCGGCATACGCCATTTAGAAACATGAATCTTTTACAAAGTCTTTGCCATTAATGTTCATGGCGGCATACGCCATTTAGAAAAAACAATGGCAGCATAAAGGGTGTCACTTTTGGTTCATGGCGGCATACGCCATTTAGAAATGTCGGATTCCAGTTACGTGTGGGTGATGAATGTTCATGGCGGCATACGCCATTTAGAAATTTGGCACCACCACGCAACCTTCGAGTTTTTTGTTCATGGCGGCATACGCCATTTAGAAATGCCCTCATCAATTTCAGCGGTATTTTTTGCTGTTCATGGCGGCATACGCCATTTAGAAAAGAAAAAGAAAAACCGCATTTAAGCGGCTTGTGTTCATGGCGGCATACGCCATTTAGAAAAACCGCCAACATTAGCAGCAAAAGTAGGACGAGTTCATGGCGGCATACGCCATTTAGAAATCAGGAGCAAACAGCATGATTATTCGGCTATCGTTCATGGCGGCATACGCCATTTAGAAAACACAGCAGGGCAGATCACAGCGTAAAGCACGGTTCATGGCGGCATACGCCATTTAGAAACACACCCGATGCTCTAAACGGGATCATGTTCTGTTCATGGCGGCATACGCCATTTAGAAATATTGCTAATCAAGCTGAAGCCAATGCAGAAAGTTCATGGCGGCATACGCCATTTAGAAAAGGCATTCATTGCTGAGTGTATCAAACGTCAAGTTCATGGCGGCATACGCCATTTAGAAAACTCCAAGTCTAAAAAACATAAACGACTTAAGGTTCATGGCGGCATACGCCATTTAGAAATAAAACCTCGCACCATCACATTAAACTTGGAGGTTCATGGCGGCATACGCCATTTAGAAAACCGCGAAGAACTTTAGCGACTTGAGTTGCATGTTCATGGCGGCATACGCCATTTAGAAACTGAAATTGAAAAAGGCAAGGCAGTTGAAGATGTTCATGGCGGCATACGCCATTTAGAAAACATCTAGTTGGCTTTTGACTGGTAATTCATCGTTCATGGCGGCATACGCCATTTAGAAAACGCAAACTTAACTTTTGAAATCCGCACAAACGTTCATGGCGGCATACGCCATTTAGAAAGTCACGGGGTTTATGAGATCAATTTTGACAAGGTTCATGGCGGCATACGCCATTTAGAAATAAATCCCCAACCTTAAACATGCTCACCCCCAGTTCATGGCGGCATACGCCATTTAGAAAACTGTAAAAACGCATTGAAAGAGCGCTTAATTGTTCATGGCGGCATACGCCATTTAGAAATTGTGAGCACGACTTGCTAAGTAAGAACGACGGTTCATGGCGGCATACGCCATTTAGAAAATGCAAACTTAACTTTTGAAATCCGCACAAACGTTCATGGCGGCATACGCCATTTAGAAAGTTTTGGGTCGGTCGATATTCAATAGCTATCGGTTCATGGCGGCATACGCCATTTAGAAAACGAGGAAAACGACTGGATTTACTATCCAGTGGTTCATGGCGGCATACGCCATTTAGAAAACTCAGATGTATTCAAACTTCGTGAAGTGGGTGTTCATGGCGGCATACGCCATTTAGAAATATGCGCTGCAAGAAATTCTTCGTGAAGCATCGTTCATGGCGGCATACGCCATTTAGAAATCAACATCCATTTCAGCTGAAACAACCAAAACGTTCATGGCGGCATACGCCATTTAGAAAAACTTGAGCGGACATGACCTTCCTCAAACTTAGTTCATGGCGGCATACGCCATTTAGAAATTGTGGCACTGGATTGGATAAATTCCAACCGCGTTCATGGCGGCATACGCCATTTAGAAATTCTAACCACCAAGAATAATCTGCACCTATTAGTTCATGGCGGCATACGCCATTTAGAAAAACCCGCAAAGATGCCCAACAAAACTAAGCCAGTTCATGGCGGCATACGCCATTTAGAAATGTTACTGGGTCAGCTTGTGGAGTTGCAGTAGGTTCATGGCGGCATACGCCATTTAGAAAATGACTAAGCAGAGAACGTGGTACTTATCATAGTTCATGGCGGCATACGCCATTTAGAAAAACTGCTTCACAAGTATCTAAAGTCTTAGCTCGTTCATGGCGGCATACGCCATTTAGAAATGGATAAGTCCAAAGATGACCATCAGGTAAAGGTTCATGGCGGCATACGCCATTTAGAAAGATACGGTTCAGATCACATACAATCCAACCAAGTTCATGGCGGCATACGCCATTTAGAAATTACTGGAGAACTCCAAAGGTTTATCAATATGGTTCATGGCGGCATACGCCATTTAGAAAATAATCTACGCATAACATAATGCACAGAACAAGTTCATGGCGGCATACGCCATTTAGAAACGAACAGGTTTTAGCTGAATATAAAGAAAACTGTTCATGGCGGCATACGCCATTTAGAAATCTGCAAACTCATAAATCATTGCAACATCCAAGTTCATGGCGGCATACGCCATTTAGAAAAGCATATCGTCCACTGGTCGGATCAATCCCCAGTTCATGGCGGCATACGCCATTTAGAAATGACGATCTCAAAAAGCAATTTGAGCAAGACCGTTCATGGCGGCATACGCCATTTAGAAATCGATCACTGCTGTGTAATTTCTAAAACCTGAGTTCATGGCGGCATACGCCATTTAGAAAAATGCAGAATCAGAAACAGACCAACAAAAAAAGTTCATGGCGGCATACGCCATTTAGAAAATCTGATAAAGAAACGTCGCCAAATGCGGTATGTTCATGGCGGCATACGCCATTTAGAAAAACCCTTTCGAGCCAAAGCGCAACCTGTGCCGGTTCATGGCGGCATACGCCATTTAGAAAGTGCTCTCTCCACCCCACCGCAACTGCATCAGGTTCATGGCGGCATACGCCATTTAGAAAGATGTAGGTACGCCACCTTTTGAGCCGATAGCGTTCATGGCGGCATACGCCATTTAGAAAGACCAGTGAAACCATTACACCTGCAGGAGAGCGTTCATGGCGGCATACGCCATTTAGAAATGCCAATCCCTGCAGGAATGCACCTGCGCCAAGTTCATGGCGGCATACGCCATTTAGAAAGCTTCCTGTGATCTCTAATGCTATTGGGTCAAGTTCATGGCGGCATACGCCATTTAGAAAATTCAGCCATTTTTGACAGTCTGCTTGTGAAAGTTCATGGCGGCATACGCCATTTAGAAAAGGTGAAATTACCCAGGTATCACACCAGGTGAGTTCATGGCGGCATACGCCATTTAGAAAAGTGTAGAGGTCAAAAGAATTGATCATTTGTGGTTCATGGCGGCATACGCCATTTAGAAAAGTGATTGAAGTTTTCAAAGACTCATTGCTGCGTTCATGGCGGCATACGCCATTTAGAAAAAGTTGCAATGCTGGCATTAAGTTACCTTGATGTTCATGGCGGCATACGCCATTTAGAAAAGCAGGTCAAATCATCCTTTCAGCTTTTGGTAGTTCATGGCGGCATACGCCATTTAGAAAAGCAGCGCCACCTCTAAGAACTTTTGCTACTTGTTCATGGCGGCATACGCCATTTAGAAAAAGGAGGACTTTTTTTGCAAAGTTAGATAAAAGTTCATGGCGGCATACGCCATTTAGAAAATTAATCTGAACATTGGCTGGTGGATATGGTCGTTCATGGCGGCATACGCCATTTAGAAAATCGCGCTCAACTATGATCATCTGATAAGTGAGTTCATGGCGGCATACGCCATTTAGAAACAACCACCCTCGCCCTTATCACCGCCAAACAAGTTCATGGCGGCATACGCCATTTAGAAAAACGTAAAAATTGATCTGCTGCACCTTGATAGGTTCATGGCGGCATACGCCATTTAGAAAGTAAAGAATTAGTCCTAAATTGTCCTGTAAATGTTCATGGCGGCATACGCCATTTAGAAATCGATTTGAATCTAAAATAGACTCAGTCAATTGTTCATGGCGGCATACGCCATTTAGAAAATATAACCAATTAATTGGTTGTTTCATGAGTTGTTCATGGCGGCATACGCCATTTAGAAATCAGAGCGCAGCACAGCAAATGGCACAAAACTGTTCATGGCGGCATACGCCATTTAGAAAGTTACAGCGTAAAATATGGAATTTTAAAAATCGTTCATGGCGGCATACGCCATTTAGAAACGAGCTGCTGCTAAGTAATAAAAAGGGGGTTCGTTCATGGCGGCATACGCCATTTAGAAAGTTGATTTGTACAGTAATTCGCTTGTTATTATGTTCATGGCGGCATACGCCATTTAGAAATTGTGCGAACAAGGACTGGATTATTAAATCCTGTTCATGGCGGCATACGCCATTTAGAAAAAGCCAAAGCGCATGAGGTGGCGAATCTGAGAGTTCATGGCGGCATACGCCATTTAGAAAAACACTCACCCAAATTAGAGCAGCTTTGCAGAGTTCATGGCGGCATACGCCATTTAGAAATCAAGATAAAACTTATCGCGTAGCTGATCAAGGTTCATGGCGGCATACGCCATTTAGAAAGCTTGAAACTCTAGCTAATGTTTGTGATTTTCGTTCATGGCGGCATACGCCATTTAGAAAAATGATTCAACTGCGTCCAATAATGGGGATTAGTTCATGGCGGCATACGCCATTTAGAAAATTAACAACAACTACAAGCGACTTATTCACTGGTTCATGGCGGCATACGCCATTTAGAAAAAATTGGAGCAATACTGAAACCTATCTGACTGGGTTCATGGCGGCATACGCCATTTAGAAAACACATTAGTCAGCCTCCTTCGTAGTCCATCCGTTCATGGCGGCATACGCCATTTAGAAAATATATGAAATAAGTAAAATAACAGCGAGTAAGTTCATGGCGGCATACGCCATTTAGAAATTTAGCTAGAAAAATAGAAAATGCTTATAACTGTTCATGGCGGCATACGCCATTTAGAAATCGGGTTGAGCAATTTCTGTAGTGATTGGCTCGTTCATGGCGGCATACGCCATTTAGAAATTGTGAAAACTAGTGAGATCCTGCTTGCACAAGTTCATGGCGGCATACGCCATTTAGAAATTTAAAAAAGGAAATACACCCTTTAATCACAAGTTCATGGCGGCATACGCCATTTAGAAATCTCGGATATGCACCTATCTTTTTCATTGAGCGTTCATGGCGGCATACGCCATTTAGAAAGATTAGGGCAATGGCTGGCGATTCCACATGGGGTTCATGGCGGCATACGCCATTTAGAAATGAAAATAATGATTGGAGACAAACGCCCGATGGTTCATGGCGGCATACGCCATTTAGAAATTGTCGGCATGCACTATCACTTACACCGTGCTGTTCATGGCGGCATACGCCATTTAGAAAATTGCGGTAATGCTCAAAGACGAGATCGACGCGTTCATGGCGGCATACGCCATTTAGAAAATGTCAAAAGCCAAAGCAACTTTGTGCATTTGGTTCATGGCGGCATACGCCATTTAGAAAAGTGGTATGCAAATGAAGTTGATTCTTGGAGAGTTCATGGCGGCATACGCCATTTAGAAAATAAAAGCCCCGATTAATTGGAAAGGGGGCGAAGTTCATGGCGGCATACGCCATTTAGAAAATCAACTGGGGCAGCCTTGAGGACTGGAACAAGTTCATGGCGGCATACGCCATTTAGAAAGTGCATTTAAACGTGATGCTTGCAGTTAGTTTGTTCATGGCGGCATACGCCATTTAGAAATTGCCAAGAATCCAAACGGCAAAGTTATTCCAGTTCATGGCGGCATACGCCATTTAGAAAAGCAATTCATGGTATGGGTTTTATTAGCGAATGTTCATGGCGGCACACGCCATTTAGAAAATAAAGCAATATTGACCAATAAAAGTAAGCGTGTTCATGGCGGCATACGCCATTTAGAAATACATGTGATTTATTCATATGAGCCATTTAGAAATGTAACGGTCATGATTGGCATTTGTTCTGTGTGTTCATGGCGTAATTTATTTTAAGAATTAATACGTGACATATAACTGTTGTTTTAAATTCATCGTATTATATGTCATTTAAAATACATCACATCAAGAAATATGATTCTTACTACATTCTAGATCTTTAATTTTTAAATAAGAAAATATACCCTGAAACCAACGTTTTTTTAGTGAAATTTTCATGCGCGGTTTATACCTCATCACCAATGATGATCCCATTCAACTTCTTTTAGAAAAGTTAGAGACTGCACTAGCTACTGGTCATATAGCTATTTTGCAATATCGTCGAAAAAAAATAGAAAAAATAAATCAACCATCTGAAGTGGAGTTGATCAAAGTCCTGTGTGAAAAATATCAAGTCCCTTTTGTCATTAATGATGATTTGGCGTTAGCAGAACAATTTGGTTTAGGTGTGCATCTAGGGCAGTCCGATGGTGAAATTACTGATGCGATTAAGCGTTTACCCCAAGGAGTAATTATCGGACGTACTTGCTTAAACTCTTTAGACTTGGCAGCAAAAGCAATTTCCGAAGGCGCGACTTATGTAGCATTTGGTGCTGTCTATGCGACATCAACTAAACCAGAAGCGGGCAATGTGGGAATCGAAGTCATCAAACAGGCTCAACAAAAATATGATGTGCCAATTTGTGCGATTGGAGGTTTAACTGTTGAAAATTCTCAAGTCGTGATAGAGGCTGGAGCAAGCCTTTGTGCAGTAATTAGTGATATATTAGGACGATCAACAGCCGAAATTCCTGCTCGTGTCAGCGCATGGGCGAAATTATTTGCATAATTCTGTGTGTTCACAAGTTGGGACTTTAGTCACTCCCCATTATTTCGATTTAGGTTGAGCCTCATATGAGTTTATCTCCAAAGCAAGAACAGTTATTTAAACAGGCGAATAAACATATTCCAGGTGGCGTAAATTCACCTGTACGTGCATTTAACGGTGTAGGTGGTACGCCAGTTTTTATTGAGAAAGCGAAAGGTGCGTACCTGTGGGATGTTGATGGCAAACGATATATTGACTATGTAGGTTCATGGGGACCGATGATCTTAGGTCATGCACATCCTGATATTATTAAAGCGGTGCAAATCGCAGCTGAGGATGGCTTAAGTTTTGGTGCGCCAACCGTGCATGAAACCACTTTGGCAGACACGATTTGCGAAATTATGCCTTCGATCGAAATGGTTCGTATGACCAGTTCAGGAACTGAAGCGACGATGACTGCAATTCGCTTGGCACGTGGTTATACAGGACGTGACAAGATTGTGAAATTTGAGGGCTGTTATCATGGTCACTCTGATTCATTATTAGTTAAAGCAGGTTCAGGTTTACTTACTTTGGGTGAGGGGGAGCCGACTTCTAAAGGAGTACCTGTTGATTTTGCAAAACATACTTTAACTTTGCCATATAACAATATTGAAGCATTAAAAGAATGTTTTAGTAAGTTTGGTCATGAGATTGCAGGCGTAATCATTGAACCTGTAGCAGGCAACATGAATTTAGTAACGCCGATTGAAGGATTCTTGCAAGCCATTCGTGATGTTTGTGATGAATATCAATCAGTCTTCATTATTGATGAAGTAATGACAGGTTTTCGTGTTGCTCTTGGTGGAGCGCAATCAGTCTATAAGGTAAAACCAGATTTAACGACTTTAGGTAAAATCATTGGTGCAGGATTACCAGTGGGTGCTTTTGGTGGTAAACGTGAAATCATGGAGTGTATCGCACCGCTAGGCGGCGTGTATCAGGCAGGGACATTGTCAGGAAATCCTTTGGCAATGCGTGCGGGTATTGCGATGTTTAAGCATCTACGTGAACCTGAATTCTATGACAAATTAGCTGCCCAATTAGAAAAACTGCTTGCTGGTTTACAAGTTGCAGCAGATGAAGCTGGTATTCCATTCAAAACTCAGCAAGTGGGAGGAATGTTTGGTTTGTACTTCACAGATCAAGATGACATCACAAGTTTTGATTCGATGTTAGCCTGTGATGTGGGTGCGTTTAAGAAATTCTTCCATGGTATGCTTAAACGCGGTGTTTACCTTGCACCTTCAGCATTTGAGGCTGGTTTTATTTCTTCAGTACACTCTGATCAAGATATTGCAGAGACCATTCAAGCAGCAAAAGAAACATTTGCTGAAATGAAAGCTTCTGCTTAATTTCAGATATCAGGAAACACCATGACTATTGTTGTGGTGTTTTTTTAGATATGGAATAAAAAATTAGAATTAAATCGATTTTTTCATTGTATTTCTAGTCTAAGCTTTTTATGATTGCCCGCTTGTTTTCATCGAGTCGTTGGAAGGCTACCTTGAGTGATTTTCTAAGTGAACATTTGATTCATCGTGATGAAGATTTTATGGTCATCCATAAACCCGCAGGGCTACTCACCGTACCTGGAAAAACACCTGATTTGCAAGATTGTTTAATCAATCGCTTATTAAAACTAGAGCCAAAAACTTTACTGATTCACCGTTTAGATCGGGATACTTCAGGAATACTCGTTTTTGGTTTATCTAAATTTGGGCAGAGTCATATTTCTCGCCAATTCCAAGATCGTCAAACCTCAAAAATTTACCAAGCTTTGGTTGCTGGACATCTCGAAGATGAAGGCATCGTCGATATACCCGTGATTTATGATCCAAGCCGTCCGCCATTGCATATCGTTGATGCATCGCATCACAAACCAGCATTAACAGAATGGCAAGTCATCGAACATTTAGAAATTAAAGGACATCCTGTAACCCGAGTTCAACTCGTTCCGATTACAGGTCGTTCGCATCAGCTTCGTGTGCATATGCAGTATTTAGGTCACCCGATCTTAGGTGATACTTTGTACGCTACGCCAGAACAACAACAGCTTTATGATCGTTTGTGTTTACATGCGACAGAACTAAGCTTCACTCATCCTAAAACAGCTCAGCAGTTGACATTCAATTGTCCTGTACCGTTTTAGCCCAAAACTTTTTTATGAAACATGATGTGATGCGCGCTATCTGAACGCGCTTTGTGTCAAAATACATATCGTTGAAAACTACATAAAATGCATTAATTCTTCGTTGAATTAGGCACTACAATATGTAGGCTTACTTGAGATAAAGGTGGAAAAATTGCAGCAGTTTGCTATTGGTCAACGTTGGTTATCAGATACAGAAACTGAACTAGGTTTAGGCGTTCTTATTGATGTGGATGAACGTTCTATCAGCATTTTATTCCCCAAAAGTGATGAAACACGTGTGTATGCACGTAACAATGCACCTTTATCTCGTATCATTTTCAATGTAAACGATGAAGTGCAAGATCAAGAAGGCTCAAAATGGATTGTTGAAGCAATCGAAGATCGTCATGGAGTGCTTCGTTATGATGTTGTTCGTACTTTAGAAAATGGCGAGCAAGAACGAAAATCATTGAATGAAACACGTATTGGTGCGCAAATTCAGCTTTCAAAACCTTTAGAGCGTTTGCTTGCTAGTCAAATTGATTATAAAGAATGGTATGACCTTCGTATCGAAGCGATGCTATTACAAGCGCAAATGCATACTAGTCCTTTACGTGGTTTCCTTGGTGCTCGTGTTGGATTGATTCCACATCAACTTTATATCGCTCACGAAGTCGGTAAGCGTTTTGCCCCACGTGTTTTGTTAGCAGATGAAGTGGGGCTAGGTAAAACCATTGAAGCTGGTTTAATCATCCATCAACAATTAAAAACGGGTCGCTCAGAACGTATTCTGATTTTGGTTCCTGATTCATTGCAGTATCAATGGATGATTGAAATGCGCCGTCGTTTCAATTTGCAATTTTCACTTTTCGATTTAACACGTACTGCTTCGATCAAAGAACACGATCCTGATCTCAATCCATTTTTAACTGAGCAATGTATTATTGCCAGTGTTGATTTGATGGTTGACCATGACGACTTACGTGAGCAAGCCGTAGAAGCTGGCTTTGACTTACTCGTCGTAGATGAAGCACATCACTTAATGTGGAGTGAAGAAGACGGCGGTAATGATCGTTATGATTTAGTAGAAGAACTCGCTGAACAAACAGCAGGTGTGCTTTTGCTTACTGCTACACCAGAGCAACTAGGTGTAGAAAGTCACTTTGCACGACTTCGTTTGTTGGATCCACAACGTTTTAGCAGTTTAGATCGCTTCCTCGACGAAGAAGAACAATATCAGCATACTGCGAAAATAGCAGAAGTATTGATGTCTGACGAGGCATTGACTGAAGAGCATTTGGTCGCACTTGACGGCTTATTGGGTCATCGTATTGATGATCAGCCAGAACAACGTATGCGAGCGATCCATGAGTTACTAGACCGTCATGGTACAGGTCGTATTTTATTCCGTAACACCCGTGAAGCGATTCAAGGTTTCCCAGGTCGTGACTGTCAACCTGCACCATTGCCTGCACCAGAAGACTGGTCTTTTGACGGCAAAATGCGAGAGCAAATGTGGCCTGAAGAGGGACAGCTCGATGGTTCTTGGATGGAAACCGATCCTCGTGTGCCGTGGTTGATGGAAGTACTGCGTAAAGATCTCAAGCACAAAAAAGTATTGTTGATCGCACGTAGTGGACCTGTAGTTGAAGCTTTAGAAAATGCCCTACGTTTACATGCAGGTATTCGTACAGCAATGTTCCATGAGGGCATGAGCTTATTAGAGCGTGACCAAGCCGCCGCATATTTTGCTGAAGATAGTTATGGTGCTCAGATTTTACTGTGCTCTGAAATTGGTTCAGAAGGGCGTAACTTCCAGTTTGCCAGTGATTTAATTTTATTTGATTTGCCTGCAAACCCTGATGTGCTCGAACAGCGTATTGGTCGACTAGATCGTATTGGTCAAGAAAACCGTATCCAAATTCATGTGCCATATTTGGTAGGCACCGCTCAAGAGCGTATGTTCCGTTGGTACAACGAAGCACTTAATATTTTCAGCAATATCTCTCCAACTGCGCAAACCTTGCAAGAGAACTTTATTGTTGAGTTGAAAGATTGTTTGCTTGCTGATCAAGGTCAGACTTTTGAAGATTTACTTGAAGAGGTGAATGTACAACGTCAAGCTTTGGAAGCTGAATTACAAGCTGGTCGCGACAGATTGCTAGAATACAATTCATGTCGTCCAGTGGTTGCACAAGGTATTGTACAAGCACTCGAAGATTATGATGACAATACGACTTTGCCGATGTTTGTTAAACGTTTTATGTCATCTACCAATATCGATTTTGATGAGCAAAGCAATGGTACTGTAATCATCAAGCCTACTGATCAAATGCAAGTTCAAGGTTTGACCTTAGACGAAGAAGGTATGACAGCGACTTTCTACCGTGATCAGGCTCAGATTCGTGAAGATGCGCAGTATTTGACACTTGAGCATCCATTTATTGAAAGTGTGATGGAAATGATCCGCACACAATCATTTGGTAGTACCAATGTTGCGTTGTTGAAATCAAATGCATTAAAACAAGGTTCAGTTCTGTTGGAAGTTTGGTTTAAGGTGGATGTGGTTGCACCAAAAGCCCTGAACTTACCATCAAGCCTTCCAAAGCAGTTGATCCGTGTTTTATTGAGCGAAAATGGTCAAGATTTATCTGCCAAGATTGATCCAAGTATTTTACGTCCATACTTGCACCATTTAGATGGTAATAGCTGCCGTCAGGTGGTGAAAGCGCGCCGTGATGTGATTGAGACACGTTATGCTCAAGCTTTGGATATTGCTAAAACATCGTTACCTGAATTGATGCAGCAAGCGAAAGAGCACTACAGTAGTAAATGGCAATATGAAATTGACCGTTTAACTTATCTGAAGCAATTCAATCCAAGTATTCGCCAAGATGAAATTGAGCGTTTACAGAAATTCCAAAAAGAAGGTTTAGGACTACTTGATGGACTTTCTGTTACCCCAGAAGCGATTCAGGTACTGGTTGTGGTTAAACCATAATTAGCGCTGATAAAAAAGAGGACTGAATTGTCCTCTTTTTTCGTCTTGAATAAACTAAACTTAGTTTTGGTCAATATTGGCTTCTAAGAACCATAAATACTGATCTAAGTCTTCTAAAGCTGCATGAATAATATCTTCAGAAATTGGGTCTTTAATATCTTCAATCGTATCACGTAGATGATTTGCGACTACACCATAACGATCTGCCAATTCTTTCAAATGGTCTTGTACAGCATGAATCGCGACAGGATACGGTTTAAGATGTGAACTTTCAGCAACGGTTTGGGTTGTACCCAATGCTGTTCCACCAATTTGCACAGCACGCTCAGCGACATTGTCTAGATGGGTAATGATTGAGGTGCGGAACATATCTAACATTTCATGGACTGCAATAAAATTACTACCACGCATATTCCAATGTGCTTGTTTAGTAAGTAGTGATAAATCAATCAGATTCGCAAGAATTTGATTTAGAATTTTGACCGTTGCTTCTTTAATAGAATCATCTAAATTATTACGTGTATATACTTTTAGAGCTGCTGAAGAATTCATAGTTACCTCATTCAATTATTGTATGTGAAATTTGATGAATTAAACGAATGATCTATTTCAAGTTTCAGCTTAACCCGCGCTGTGCAGAAGGAGTGTTTTAATTCTTAACCCTTTTGTAAATTATGGTGAGTTTAAATATTTTTTCTATTGTAATTACATGGTGTTAGAGTAAGGTTGAACTAAGCATGATTTAAATAATCAACCAAAAAGTAAATTAGAACTTTGCATGAAACTTCTGTTTATGAGATGAGTATAAAAACAATGGAAAATGAAAAAGATAGACCTACAATCGTCATTAATGATCATCCTGAACAGGCTCATATAGAACGTTTAAAGGAAAAGCTTAGATATAAACAAGCCTTAAGAGAAAATTCTAGGAAAATTGATCACAAGCATGTACGACTAAATATTCAGGCAGATGCTTTGCCAACCAAAACGTATTTTATTATGAATGCCTTAGCTGCAGTGATTGCTGGTTATGGATTGTTGGCAGACTCAGCCGCAGTTGTAATAGGAGCAATGCTGGTTGCAATGATGTTGGGGCCCATTTCAGGCATTGCACTAGCATTTATTGATAATCGGTGGATTCTATTACAAACCGCTCTGAAAACCCTAGCACTGGGCGTGGTGATGATTTTTAGTATTGGTGTCGTATTGGGGTTGATTAACTTCAATATGCCTTTAACCAGTGAAATTTTATCTCGAACTCAGCCGACAGTAATTGATTTGATGATTGCCTTAGCAGGCGGTGCAGCAGGGGCGTTTGCTTCAATTTCACCAAGATTATCTGTAGCAGTGGTTGGTGTTGCTGTAGCGACTGCATTGGTTCCACCATTAGTGGCAAGTGGCATATTGTTAGCCCATGCGGAATTACGTCATTCAGCAAATGCATTTTTATTGGCTTTAACCAATATGGTTGCTATTCAGATTAGTTCTTCACTCGTATTGTGGATTGCAGGTTTCAGACGTGGTTCAAATGAACAAGTACAAAGTAATGTTTTGGAATTTATCAAAAGAAATGCAATCAGCTTAATTTTCCTTTTGATACTCGCAATTTATTTATCTGCTAATTTCATACATATGTTGCAAAAACAAATGTATGAAACTAAATCTAAAACTGCGATTGAGCAATTACTAAATCAAAAAAATAATATTATTGACACTATTCAGTTCGAGCAGCAAAAGCAATACACCTTAATCCGAGTTGTGGTGCGAGGGGATACGGTACCTACGCTCAGTCAAATCAAGCAACTGAATCAGATGATGCCAGCAGATGATCGAAGTAATCCGAGTGTCGTGCAGGTTCGATTTATTCCTGTAGAAATTATTGAAGAGCAAATTCGCTTTAATACTGAGATTTCACCCGATGAGGCGAAGCGGCTTGTCGTGCAGTGATGAACAAGTATTATCGAATACTTGATTCATCTAAATGACGTGCACCTTCCAAGATCATACGAATCATAATCATGGTTTGTTCAGCAACTTCGGTGCGCTGTTCAGCAGGTATCTCAATAACTTTTGCACCCATATTAAATACGAGTTGTGTAATCGCTTTTGCGGCAATATCAGCATGACTAATTTTGCCATTATTCATTTGTTCTAAGCGGATTAGATCTTCTTGGAGTTCTTGTTGGAAAAAATTGAGTTGGCGATCAACAGCAGCTTTGTACGATGTTGAACCTGTATAGCCTTCACGCAACAACAAACTTAAGTTGCCTTCATCTGCATCCAATTGCTGGATAAAGACTTCAACAGAACTGCGAATAATACTTTGTTGTTTAGAGGCTTGCAGTCGAGCTTCACGAATGATACGGCGCAATACCAAACCAGAGCGGTCTATCAATGCAATCGCAAGTTCATCAATGTCTTTGAAATGACGATAAAAGCTATTTGGTGCAATCCCTGCTTCACGGGCTATCTCACGCAGACTAAGAGAAGCGATACTTTTTTGAGGACCGATCAAGTTTAAGGTCGCTTGGAACAATTCCTCACGCGTAATCGTTGCTTTTCTACCAACCGAACGTACTTGAGATTTCATTTGGATGACATCTTGTTCATTTACTGTGTCATTGCCAAGCGGTAAAAAAGAAGAATGAACCATTGTTTTCAAAATATAAGTTAGCTAGTCAGGATTATAGCTGTTGTACATAGACTTGTGAAATGTAAATTTTTATACGAGTGTATATACAAATATATATACATATGTATAATAATTAAAAAACGATCAGAGTTCCCGATCATGCAAGCACTCCAAAAGAGAACTTCATTATTTAATTCATTGGTTCAAAGCGTAATAGCACATCACGATGCTGATTTTTGGCTGCAAAAAGTTAACCCTTTATGGTCAATCAATCAGTCCCTAGCACGTGTCGTAAAAAAACAAGTTGTAGCAAAAGATACAGTTAGCCTTATTTTAGAATGTAATCGTCATGTAGCACGTGGACTCGCAGGGCAACACCATCCTGTAACGGTTGAAATTGCAGGTCGTCATTACGAACGGACATATAGTCTGATGCAGTTAGATGCTGATCATTTGTGCTTAACAGTCAAAAGAGTTGATCAAGGTTTGGTCAGTTCATGGTTGGTCGAAAAAAGCCAAGTTGGAGATATCCTCCGTTTGGGACAACCATATGGTGATATGCAACAGAGTATTCAGACACCAAAGTTACTTTTACTTGCTGCGGGCAGTGGTATTACACCGATGTTGAGCTTGATCGAAAGTTTGAGTCAGACCAAGCAATTGAACAAAACACCTGTACAACTTATGTACTGGGTCAAAACTTATCAGGACGCTGCATACACAGATTATTTAAAAGAGATCGCAGAAAACCTTCCAAATTTCAGTTATCAGATTTTCTATACCCAAGAACAAGATCAACGCCTAAACCAAAATCATGTCGAAACTTTGGGTGCGTTAAATGAAATTACCGTTTACGCATGTGGTCCTTCAGGATTTGCTTCAACAGCAGAATCTTTATTTGCTGAGGCTGCCGTCGTACAGACTGAGGCTTTTAGCTTAAGTCAATTTAGTGCTGAGCAAACAGATATTGGCTTCATTAATGTCACGTTGACTAAGTCCAATAAAACAGTCGCCATTCCTAAAGGTCAGTCCATTTTATCGAGCTTAGAACAGCAAGGTATCAAGCCAAATCATGGTTGTCGTATGGGAATTTGCAACAAATGTGCCTGTACTAAAGCCCAAGGTGCGACAAAGAACTTGCTGAATGGTGCTGCAAATCAAGAACCGACTCAGTTATTAAAAATTTGTGTGAATTCAGCTCAATCAGATCTTGTGATTGATCTATAAGAGAGATAAAGATTATGAACATGCCTGTTAAAGTTCAATATTTTAAAAATCCAAAAAACCGTGATTTAACTGCTGCTGAGTTAGATGCTTTTGCCCGTGAATTAGATCAAATCAAACAAGAAGTCCTGAATGATTTAGGCGAGAAAGACGCGAAGTATATTCGTCGAGTTTATGCGTCTATTCGATATAGTAGTTTCTTAGGTCGTGCATTACTCTTTGCTGGATGGTTTCCACCAGCTTGGTTATTAGGTACTGGCTTATTAGGCTATGCCAAAATCATGGAAAATATGGAATTGGGTCATAATGTGATGCATGGGCAATATGACTGGATGAATGATCCAAAATTTAATGGTCAAACCTACGAGTGGGATACAGTCGGGACATCGGATAACTGGCGTCAAACTCATAATTATAAGCATCATACTTATACCAATGTTAAGGGGATGGATGATGATGTGGGTTATGGGGTATTTCGTTTATTTCCAGAACAACGTTGGACTAAATTTACTTTAATTCAACCAATTTATATCGTGCCATTTAGCCTATTGTTCCAATGGGGTGTTGCGATTCAAAATCTTGAATTAGGTAAAGTTGTCTACAAGCGTAAGACCATGGACGAGTTTAAGCAGGAATGGAAACCTGTGCAAAAGAAAATCGCGAAGCAACTGTTTAAAGATTATGTGTTTTTTCCATTGATTGCTGGTCCATCGGCGATTCCTGTTTTCACGGGTAATCTTGTTGCCAATGGTCTTCGTAATATCTGGACATTTAGTATTATTTTCTGCGGACATTTTACTAAAGATGCTGAAGTTTTCCCTAAAGCAGTTCTACAAAATGAAAGCCGTGGTCATTGGTATATGCGACAAATTCGCGGTTCTTCGAATTTAACAGGATCGGAGGCTTTTCATATTTTGACGGGTCATTTGAGTCATCAAATTGAGCACCACTTATTTCCTGATATTCCAGCACGCCGTTACCGTGAAATCGCACCAAAAGTTGAAGCGGTTTGTAAAAAATATGGTTTGAATTACAACAACGCAAGCTTTGTAAAGCAATTTGGCGAAGTTGTGGGACGTATCTTCAAATATGCATTACCTTTTAAAAAGTAATCCCTGATTTAAAAAAAGCCCCGATATGTTTTTATATCGGGGCTTTTTTTATTTCTTTTTAGAAATCCACATTGTAATTTTTGCGTGGAAAACTTTTTCATTTGCTTTGTCGAAAACATCGACATTGACAAGATATTCACCTGCTTTATCCCAATCATAATTTTGTTCAACAGGTGAGGCAATTGCGATCAAATCAGTTTCTGCTTTTTTCAAATATTCAACAGTCATTCCTTTAGGAATCCAACGATGTGTTGCAGGAACGGTAACTTCTGTCATTGTTCCTCCAGCAAGTTCAGCCATATTACACATCGCGATCGCGTGTACAGTCCCTATATGGTTGAGCACTGAACGTTTTTTCTTAATCGAAATTTTGCACGAATTCGGCTTTAGTTCTTCAAATAGCGGAGAAATACTACTGAAATATGGTGCTTTTAGGCAAAGCATGCGTGTAAATGTCCATTTGCCTGCGGGTAAAGCAGAAGCTTTGTTCCACAATTCTAGAGTTGAAGCCATGTTAAATTACCTTGATAAAAACAGAATTTAATTCTTTTACAGAATATAATTCTGTTTACAAGTTGTGGTCAAGTCATTCACAATAGTTCCGACAATCGGTGAACTCAAATTGAATATGCAAACGGCTCAACAATTATTAGAAAGGTTGTATCCTCAACGAAGATCTTTGTTAAAGCGTCAAATATTATTTGATGCGTTATCGTGTTTTTTAGAGTTTGGATTAGATGCCACTAGCATTGAGATGATTAGAGAACGTTCAGACAGCAGTGTAGGAGGGATCTATCATCATTTCAAAAATAAAGAGGGTGTCATTGCTGCTTTAGTATTTGCAGCTTTAGATGATCAATCAAGATTAAGAGATCAATACTTAGAGCAGACGCAATCTTTAAAAGAACTGATCTATAGCTTGATTTATAGTTATGTTGATTGGGTTGCTGATCAGCCAGAGTTCGCTAAATTTTTATTACTTGCACATTACAGTGTGATGAACGGTGAACACCGTTCGGTTCTAATTGAAAAGAATAAGCTCAGAAATAAAACGCTACGCAACTACATTTCACAGTATTCTGAAGCATCTTTATTGAAATCAGCTCCAGCAGAGTTAATGATGTCTTTAGTGATTGGTGCAACAGAAAACTATTGCCGTGCTTGGTTGTTTGAAAAGGTTGATACTAATCCGAAAATTTATCGAGAATTGTTGGCTAAAGCTGCATGGGATTCTTTACAAAATTTAGCTGAGATAGAGTGAAGAAAAGGCATATTACATGCCTTTTCTTGTATTTATGCCCATTCAAATTATTTGAATTGAATCGAACCATTAGCATTTACGATAATTTTTGACTCACCCGCAGCCATATCTTGAGCAGGAGCAGCTTCTGCCATTGCAAATTTTGCAACTCCACCACGCATCATGGGTTGAGGGAAGTAATTGCTCGTATTTAAATTTAAACTGACAAGATTATATTGTGCTTTGTTCCACGCTTGCGTGATTGATTGAGCACGCTGTTGAAAGTTTTTAGAAGCCTCGATCATTAACTCATTTTCAACTTTCTTTCGTTGCTCATCAGAGACGGTAAAGTTAATAGATTGAGTTTGAAAATTTTGTTGCAGTTCACTGATTAACTGACTTGCCGCTTTGAAGTCCTTACTTTCTAACTGGATTTCTGCACGGGCACGCCATTCTTTTAATTTATTGTTGTCACTGTCATAAACAGGATAAGTGCTTTGAGCACCCGTTTCGACTTTGACTTGAGGATATTTCCGAGAAAGAGCTTGAGCTTGATTCATCAGTTGATTGATTTGATTGGAGAGTTCGGCAGGTTGCTTATGACTCTTTTCGATGTACAGAACTGCCTGCATTTGATCATTGGCAACTTGGCGTGATGCATCAGCTTGGATATTGACGATATTATAGTTTAATTGGTTGGAATCTTGGGCAAATGCGCTTGAACTGAGAGCTGCACCTAACATCATCGAAGCGAGTGCTAAAGTACGCATAAATTTTTCCTTAAAGTGACGATTAACAAATTATTTTTACAACTTTCATATTAAAAAGAACTGATGTTGAACTTCTGCAGATTTTGTGGTGTCTTTGTAATAAATTTGAGATGTTTTGCAATAAGAAAATAAAATAAAAGTATTTAAATAATAAATAGTTATGATGGTGATTTTGACCATTTATCTAAAAATTAATATGTAGATAAAAAAAGCATACTTTCTTTCGCTTGTCACATAGTATGATGATAATTCATCATAGTTAATTGAAAGAAACATTTTTTCAATAATATTAGATGAATGTCAGGCATAAAAAGAGTTTATTTTATTTCAAAATTAGGTATCATCTCGCACCTAGTTGAAAGATATAAAACATTTTGTCTGCACTAGATTCTAAAAAGCACCGAGTCAAACGACCGCAAGTCACCAGACTTATTTCTTTTACCCATATCAGAGATGGTAATTCGATATGAGCGTTACTTCCGTAAACCCTGCCGCTAATGCATCCAACGAATATTATTTGACTCGCCAAAGTCAGATGGAATCAAATGTTCGTAGTTATCCACGTAAATTACCGTTAGCGATAGCGAAAGCACAGGGCTGCTGGGTTACAGATGTTGAGGGTACTCAATACCTCGACTGTTTAGCTGGGGCAGGAACATTGGCTTTAGGTCATAATCATCCTGCGGTGATTCAAAGTATTCAAGATACATTGGCAAGTGGTTTGCCTTTGCATACTTTAGACTTAACGACTCCTTTAAAAGATGCTTTTACTGAAGCACTTTTGGCTTACTTGCCAGGCGGTAAAGAAGAATATTGCTTACAGTTCTGTGGACCATCTGGTGCAGATGCTACAGAAGCGGCGATTAAACTTGCTAAAACATATACTGGTCGTAGTTCTGTGATCAGTTTTTCAGGTGGATACCACGGTATGACTCATGGTTCACTGTCTATGACAGGTAACTTGAGTGCTAAAAATGCCGTGAATGGTCTTATGCCTGGCGTTCAGTTTATGCCATATCCACATGAATATCGTTGCCCACTTGGTTTAGGTGGTGAAGCGGGTGTTGATGCTTTGACTTACTTCTTTGAAAATTTCATCGAAGACGTTGAAAGTGGTGTAACGAAACCTGCTGCTGTGATTCTTGAAGCAATTCAAGGTGAAGGCGGTGTCGTAACTGCACCTGTTAAGTGGTTACAAAAAATTCGTGAAGTGACTGAAAAGCACAACATCGTTTTAATTTTGGACGAAGTTCAAGCTGGTTTTGCACGTTCAGGTAAAATGTTTGCCTTTGAACATGCAGGTATCGAGCCTGATGTTGTGGTGATGTCAAAAGCTGTAGGTGGTGGTTTACCATTAGCAGTGCTTGGTATTAAGCGTAAGTTTGATGCTTGGCAGCCAGCAGGTCACACGGGTACTTTCCGTGGCAACCAGTTGGCAATGGGTACAGGTTTAATGGTTCTAAAAACTATTTCTGAACAAAACCTTGCTCAAAATGCGCAACAGCGTGGTGACTTCTTACAAGCTGAATTCAAAAAGTTAGCTCAAGAATTCCCATGTATTGGTAATGTCCGTGGTCGTGGTTTGATGATCGGCGTTGAAATCGTTGATGAGCGTAAACCAGCTGATCATATGGGTTCACTTCCTGCTGATGCACAATTAGCTGCGGCAATTCAAACAGCTTGTTTCAACAATAAACTTTTACTAGAGAAAGGTGGTCGTAACGGTACTGTAATTCGTTTACTTTGCCCACTTATCATCAATCAAGACGAATGTGTTGAAGTAGTTGCACGCTTCAAAAAAGCGATTGCAGAAGCTTTAAAAGCAGTACGAGGCTAATCCATGGTTGATTTTGCAGAACATCGTAAAGCGTTACTCTGCAATGATGCACAATCCATTGCTGACTATCAGTCAGCAATGGGCGAAGCGGTTAAAGCCGTTTCAGCATGGTTGCAAAATGATAAAATGTACACAGGTGGAAGCATTAAAGATTTGCGAGCAGCAATTTCTTTTAATCCATCAAAAGAAGGTTTAGGTGTACAACAATCATTACAACGTATGGTTGAGCTTTTCCTCAACAAAAGTTTAAAAGTACATCATCCACACTCACTTGCACATTTGCATTGCCCAACGATGGTGATGAGCCAAATTGCGGAAGTGTTAATCAATGCAACGAACCAATCTATGGATTCATGGGATCAAAGCCCAGCGGGTTCATTGATGGAAGTTCAGCTTATTGATTGGTTACGCCAAAAAGTGGGCTATGGCGCAGGTCAAGCAGGTGTATTCACTTCGGGTGGAACACAGTCTAACTTGATGGGTGTATTGCTTGCACGTGACTGGTGTATCTCGAAAAACTGGAAAGATGAAAATGGTAATCCATGGTCTGTTCAGCGTGATGGTATTCCTGCAGAAGCAATGAAAAACGTCAAAGTCATTTGTTCTGAAAATGCACACTTCTCTGTGCAAAAGAATATGGCAATGATGGGGATGGGCTTCCAGTCGGTCGTGACTGTTCCTGTCAATGAAAATGCGCAAATGGATGTCGATGCACTCGAAAAAACCATGGCACATCTTCAGTCTGAAGGCAAAATTGTTGCTTGTGTTGTTGCTACAGCGGGTACGACAGATGCTGGTGCAATCGATCCACTCAAGAAAATCCGTGAAATTACCAATAAATTTGGTTCTTGGATGCATATTGATGCTGCTTGGGGTGGTGCGCTGATTCTTTCTAATGATCATCGTGCAATGCTTGATGGAATTGAATTGTCAGACTCAATCACACTTGATTTCCATAAGCATTATTTCCAAAGCATTAGTTGTGGCGCTTTCTTGTTGAAAGACGAGGCTAACTATCGCTTTATGCATTATGAAGCTGAGTATTTAAACTCTGCTTATGATGAAGAGCATGGTGTACCTAACCTTGTGTCTAAATCATTGCAAACGACTCGTCGTTTTGATGCATTAAAATTGTGGATGACAGTTGAAGCATTAGGTGAAGAGCTTTATGGTTCAATGATCGACCACGGTGTGAAATTAACACGTGAAGTTGCAGACTACATCAAAGCAACCGCAGGTCTAGAATTGTTGGTTGAACCACAATTTGCTTCTGTTCTGTTCCGTGTTGTTCCAGAAGGTTATCCAACTGAGTTTATTGATAGTTTGAACCAAAACGTTGCAGATGAATTATTTGCACGTGGTGAGGCGAATATTGGTGTGACTAAAGTTGGTCAGGTTCAATCATTGAAAATGACAACTTTAAGCCCAGTTGCAACGCTTGAAAACGTTCAAAATCTACTTGCACTTGTGCTTGCAGAAGCTGATCGGATTAAAGATGCGATTGTTGCAGGTACTTACGTGCCACCTATTGATTAATGATTTGTAATCTAAGGCCACCAGAGTGGCCTTTTTTTTCACACGAGATTTATCCATTAATTCTATCTACAGCTATTTCGAATAAAACTTTTGATGGGTGCTCATTAATTCCATCACAAAAAAATTAAAAAGAAACTCCTCCAGTCGATAAGACTTTAAACTTAAGGCTAAATATTGGTTCTTTGGTTTACAATGGGTTTTATATTTAAACAGGTAGTCCATTGTTTTTAAAAAATTTGCGTTAAATCTAGATACATTTTTTGATAAAAAAACAACCACGATAAAATTGATATTTGAAAATAAAGATTCAAAAAATGTGATTATCATTAAAACGTCATAATTTAGTAACTTAATTGCAATATTGCAACTGCAAAATGCAATTCATCGAAAGTGTGACTACCAAACTTTACGTAACGTACACGCACACTATATTGCATTTCATGAAGAGAGAAAAGAATGCGTTTAAATACACGTCAAATCGTAATTGCTTTAGCGGTTTCTGGAGCGGTTGTTGCAACAACGGCGAATGCAGCTCGCGATACGATTCAAATTGCGGGTTCATCAACAGTATTGCCATATGCGAGTATTGTTGCAGAAGAGTTTGGTAATACTTTTCCACAATTTAAAGCTCCAGTAGTAGGTTCAGGCGGGTCTTCAGCAGGATTAAAGCAATTTTGTCAAGGTCTTGGTGATAATACCATTGATATCGCAAACTCATCTCGTAAAATTAAAGATGCAGAACTTGCTGCTTGTAAAAAAGCGGGCGTAACTCAAATTCAAGAAATCAAGATTGGTTACGATGGTATTGTTTTTGCGTCAAACTTAAGAAAGCGTTCTTATGAGTTAGATGCAGTACAAGTTTTTCAAGCTCTGGCTGCACAGCTTCCATCGGGTGGGAAATTGATTCCAAATCCTTATACGCGTTGGAGTCAAATTGATAGTGAATTACCAGACGAACCCATTACTTTAGTGATTCCAGCATCTAACCATGGTACACGTGAAGTCTTTCAAGAAAAATTGGTTGATGTTGGATGTGAATCTTTTGCTTACTTTAAAAATTTAGAGAAAGACGATCAGAAAAAAGCATGTTCATCTTTCCGTAAAGATGGTCGAGTCATTGAGATTGCGGGTGACTATACTGAAACATTGACACGTTTAAAAACTTCTCCAAATGCTATAGGTGTTTTTGGTTTAGGTTTTTATGATCAAAACCGTGATAAGTTACGTGTTGCGACAGTAAATGGAGTGATGCCGAATGAGAATACGATTTTAAGTGGTCGTTACCCTGTTTCTCGTGCACTTTACTTCTATGTAAAAGGTCAGCATTTAAAATCAATTAAAGGTTTACCTCAATACGTTGAATTCTTCCTAAATAAGAAATTTTCTGGTAAAGGTTCAAAATTAGAGAAAGCTGGTTTAATTCCTTTGAGTGATAAAGAACGTGCAAAAATTCTAGCTGATTTTAAAGCTGGAAAAACAGTGAAGTAATAGTTGTTTTAAACAAGGCTGATGATAAGGATTTATCATTGGCCTTTTATTAAATTCAATGTGTTAGAATAATTTATTCTGAATAAATTGCATATTAGACTAAATCGAGTTTGGTAGGTGATAACAGTAACGTTTGATCGATTTCAAGCCCTTGCAAGAGAATGAGGTCTACGTGATCAGATTACATTTTTTTGAATAGAATTCACTATTCAGAAATGTCTAATTTATCCTGATGTATATGTGTATCAAAAAATAGGTAAATAAACAAAGCAACATAAAAGGTGATCGAATATTTATTAGAATTTATTTCACAGATAACGTAAATGAGAACAATATGTTATGTTCCAAGTATAAATGTTCAGCGATTAAAATTGATAAATATATAGAAAAGTTTGATTATAACCAAAGCGTCACAAAGTTGTAACCTATTTGTCATATTATCTGATCAAAATACAGTTAACCAAAGTACAACACTTGAAGTTAAAAGAGTTGTAAATCAAATTGTATAAATGAGAGAAGACAGAATGCGCTTAAATCCACGTTATATCGCACTTGCATTGGCTGTATCTGGGGCAACTGTAGCAGGAACTGCTAACGCAGCTCGTGATACGATTCAAATTGCTGGTTCATCAACTGTATTACCTTATGCAAGTATTGTTGCAGAAGAATTTGGTAATACTTTCCCACAATTCAAAGCACCAGTTGTTGGTTCAGGTGGTTCTTCAGGTGGTTTGAAACAATTCTGTCAAGGTGTTGGCGACAACACAATTGATATCGCGAACTCTTCACGTGCTATCAAAGATACTGAAATCGCTGCATGTAAAAAAGCTGGCGTAAACCAAATCCAAGAAATCAAAATTGGTTATGACGGTATCGTATTTGCATCAAATGTAAAAAAAGCTGCGTATAAATTAAAACCTTATCACGTATTCACAGCATTATCTGCTCAATTGCCTTCAAATGGTAAATTAGTTCCAAACCCATATACAACTTGGAACCAAATTGATAAATCTTTACCAAATGAGCCGATTACTTTAGTTATTCCTGCATCTAACCACGGTACTCGTGAAGTATTCCAAGAGAAAATGGTTGAAGCAGGTTGTGAAGCTTATGATTACTTCAAAAACTTAGATAAAGAAGCTCAGAAAAAAGCGTGCTCTACATTCCGTAAAGATGGTCGCGTAATCGAAATCGCTGGTGACTATACAGAAACTCTTGCTCGCTTAAAGACTTCACCAAGCGCTGTAGGTGTATTTGGTCTTGGCTTCTATGACTTGAACCGTGACAAGTTACGTGTTGCAACTGTAAACAACGTTGTTCCTTCTGAGAAGACAATTTTAAGTGGTCAGTACCCAGTTTCTCGCCCATTGTTCTTCTATGTGAAAGGCGAACACTTGAAGTCAATCAAAGGTTTACCACAATACGTAGAATACTTCTTAAACAAGAAAGTATCTGGTAAAGGTTCTAAGTTAGAAAAAGCTGGTTTGATTGCATTGAATGACAAAGAACGTGCAAAAATCCTTGCTGATTTTAAAGCTGGTAAAACAGTTAAATAAGTTTACTTAATAACGGAGGCTGGTGAGACTTAGATTCATCGGCCTTTTTGTCTAGCTAAGTTTTTTCAAATGATGAAAATTGAGAAAACAGTGGAGATTACATGAATCTGCTACTTATCGGTGTGTTATTAGCCCTTGTGGCAATCGCATATCAAATCGGGCTGAGTAAAAGCCGTAACCTAGCAGGTAAGGGGAATAACTCAGTAGCACTACATTCTCGTCCTGTGTATTACGGGGCTTTGGTTGCCTTGTGGTGTGGTATTCCTGCTTTTTTAATTTTGATAATTTGGAACTTGGTTGAGCCGAGTGTTTTACAACATATTATTTTTAATAATATCCCAGCATCCGTCAGTGCAACTTTAGATGAAGCAGGGCGTGATGTATTAATTGATCGTGTTCAAGCCATTGCTTCAGGTTTTGGTGTCACGGATCAAGCTGCGGCTTATGAAGTTGCTGCTGCACAACAATTAGCAAAATTTCAAACCATTGGGACTTTTGCTAAGTTAGCTGTAGTTATAAGCGTTGCGTTAGCTGGTTTAGTTTGGGCAAAGCGTAAAGTTAGTGAGCAATATCGTGCACGAAATCAGGTTGAAAAAACAATTAACGTTGCCTTGATTCTATGTTCTGGTGTTGCGATTTTAACAACTATTGGTATCGTTCTTTCGATGCTGACAGAAGCATTACATTTCTTTAAATTTGTCAGTCCTACTGATTTCTTCTTCGGTACAGAATGGAACCCTGGTTTCAGCACAACAGGAAATGCTGAAGGCAGTTATGGAATTTTGCCATTACTTTGGGGGACATTAATGGTCAGTGGTATCGCATTACTTGTTGCGGTTCCGATTGGCTTAATGATTGCAATTTACTTGGCAGAATATGCATCTCCAAAGCTACGTGCTTGGGCAAAACCAATTATTGAAGTATTAGCAGGTATTCCTACTATTGTTTACGGTGTATTTGCACTTATGGTCATCGGACCATTCTTCAAAATGGTAGGTGAAAGTGTTGGTATTAATATCAATGCGACAAGTGCTTTGACTGCTGGCTTTGTTATGGGAATTATGATTATCCCATTCGTATCATCATTATCAGATGACATCATTACTCAAGTTCCACGTTCACTCCGTGATGGTTCTTTAGGTTTGGGTGCTACAAAATCTGAAACGATTAGACAAGTTGTTTTACCTGCTGCACTTCCTGGTATTACAGGCGCATTTTTACTTGCTGTTTCTCGTGCTGTTGGTGAGACCATGATTGTGGTACTCGCAGCAGGGAATAGCCCATTACTACATGCAAACCCATTAGAAGCTGTTTCAACAGTGACGGTAACGATTGTAAAACAGTTAACTGGCGATACAGATTTCGCAAGTCCACAAGCATTGGTTGCATTTGCCCTAGGTTTAACGTTGTTTGTGATTACTTTGGGTCTAAACATTATTGCACTGTATATCGTGCGCAAATATCGTGAGCAATACGAATGAGTTCATCAAAGACATCTCCTTTGGATCCAAATGCGTTTGATCCTCAAGTGGCTGCTGAACAACGTGAACAGCGCAAAAAAGTTATCCAAAGCTCGTTGGCAAAACGTCATCGCAAAGAAAAAATGTTCCGTCTGGGAGGTTTTTCTGCAGTCGTGATTGGTTTGGCATTTGTTGCTTTACTATTCGGAAGTATTTTAGCGAGAGGCTTACCAGCTTTCTGGCAGAGTAGTATGACAGTTCCTGTTTATTTTGACCCTACGATCATTAATGCAGGACCGAAACCAAAACCAACTGCGGGTGAGTCGCCAGCTCATTTTGAAGAGCGCTTTGTTGCTTGGCAAACTGAGATGGGTATGGTGGATTGGGATGCATTGATCGTAAATGGTATTGTTGCTAAAGACCCAGCACTTGAGTCGCAACGTGATTATTTGACTGGTATGTATACTAGCTCTGAAGCATACCGTTTACGTGATATGGTTCTTACAAATCCAGCATTAATTGGCACTAAGCAAGAACTTAAATTCTTGGCAGATGCCAATGTCGATGTATGGTTATCTGGAAATATTGATCGTTCATTGCCTGATGATCAGCAACAACTTGATCCAGAAGTACGTCAACTCGCTGATCAATTAGAAGCAAAAGGGATCATTGAAAGTACGTTTAATACCAACTTATTTGTTAGCCCTGACTCTCGTAGTTCTCCTGCAATCAGTGGTTTGGCAGGAGCATTCATGGGTTCATTGTTCATGATGCTCATCGTGATCGTGATCTCTATTCCAATTGGGGTTGCAAGTGCCATTTACTTGGAAGAATTTGCGCCGAAAAATATGATGACAGACATCATCGAAGTAAATATTAATAACTTGGCTGCTGTTCCTTCGATTGTGTTTGGTTTGTTAGGTGCTGCTATCTTTATCGGATGGATGCAACTGCCACTTTCAGCTCCGTTGGTGGGTGGTTTGGTTTTAAGTCTAATGACACTGCCAACTGTAATCATTACCACACGTGCATCATTGAAGGCAGTACCACCATCTATCCGTCAAGCTGCATTAGGTTTAGGTGCATCGAAAGTACAAACAGTGTTCCATCATGTATTGCCACTCGCGCTTCCTGGCATTATGACAGGTTCGATTATTGGTGTAGCACACGCATTGGGTGAAACAGCGCCATTACTCCTGATTGGTATGAGTGCCTTCGTTGCAAGTGTTCCGACATCACCACTTGATCAAGCAACAGCATTGCCTGTACAAGTATATTTGTGGCAAGGTAATGAACTACGTAACTTCTTTGAAGGACGTACAGCAGCAGCGATTATTGTGCTTCTAGCATTGATGATTGGTTTAAACAGCCTTGCTATTTGGCTACGTAAGAAATTTGAAGTGCGTTGGTAATTGAGGAGAGTACAATGAATACGATTGAAATTATGAACGCATTAGAAAAGGATAAGTCAGTGAATCCACAGCAAACAGAATCGAATTCATCTGAAGCACAAGTTCAGCAATCTAATACTGCTTTTGTTTCTCAGTTTGAAACGGCTTCATCAAATAAAAAGCCTAAAAGCAATGAAGTAAAAATCATGACCAAAGATGTTCATGTTTACTATGGTGAAACTGAAGCGATTAAAGGTATTGATCTTGATATCTATCAAAATGAAGTGATTGCTTTTATTGGTCCATCAGGGTGTGGTAAATCGACTTTCTTGCGTACTTTGAATCGCATGAATGATACGATTGATACTTGTCGCGTAACAGGTAAAGTCACTCTAGATAATCAAGATATTTATGATCCAAATCTTGATGTGGTTCTACTACGTGCGCAAGTTGGTATGGTATTCCAAAAACCGAATCCATTTCCTAAATCAATTTTCGATAACGTAGCTTATGGTCCTAAGCTACATGGCTTAGCTCGTGATAAATACGATTTGGAAGAAATCGTTGAAAACAGTTTACGTAAAGCTGGTCTGTGGGAAGAAGTGAAAGATCGTTTGAGTCAGCCAGGAACAGGTTTGTCAGGTGGTCAGCAACAACGCTTATGTATTGCACGTACAATCGCAGTAAGCCCTGAAGTGATCTTAATGGATGAGCCGTGTTCAGCACTTGATCCAATTGCAACTGCGAAGATTGAAGAATTAATTTCTGAACTTTCTGAGCAATATACGATTGCCATTGTAACGCACTCAATGCAACAAGCAGCTCGTGTATCTGATCGTACTGCTTACTTCCATTTAGGTGATTTGATCGAAGTGAACTCAACTGAGAAAATATTTACTCAGCCAGATCATCAATTAACTGAAGCATATATTACAGGTCGTTTCGGTTGATATTTTTACAGTGAAAAGAAGAGCCTTCGGGCTCTTTTTTTGTATAGGCAGATGAAAAAGAATCTATTTTTCAAAATCACTATTGAATTTTAACTCAACTGACCACATCTTAGACGGATAAAAGCCGAACTTAAGAGCACTTATTTTATGTTATTCCATTTACCTAAATTTCCTGCTGAGATTCGTATAAGTCATTTAAATGCGCGCGTGAATGAGCAAAGAAAAAGAATTGCGCAAACAACAGCATCTCGTTTGGAACTTTTACAACTGGTGCAACAGCTTGCAAAAGAAGCGAAAATTCGTAAAAAAAATGATCAGAAAATTTATGTGCTCGATTTCAAAGGTGATGTACAAGCCTCTGCTGTAGATACGATTCGTGAGGAAATTACCCTTATTCTAGCAACCGCAAAAGCAGGGCACGACCGCGTTGTAGTTCGTTTAGAAAGTCCTGGTGGAATGGTACACGGTTATGGTTTGGCTGCTGCTCAGTTAGTTCGTTTACGTGATGCGGGTTTTAATGTGACGATCTGTGTAGACAAAGTAGCTGCAAGCGGTGGCTATATGATGGCTTGTATTGCCAATGAAATCATTACAGCACCATTTGCTGTGGTCGGTTCAATTGGTGTGGTTGCACAGGTTCCAAACTTCAACCGTCTTTTAAAACAACATAACGTTGATTTTGAATTGTATACGGCTGGTGAGTATAAACGTACTGTGACAATGTTCGGAGAAAATACACCTGAAGGCAAGGCGAAATTTGAAGAAGAATTGCAACAAACGCATTCTTTATTCAAGCACTTTGTTGAAAAATATCGTCCTCAATTAGATATTTCAAAAGTGGCAACAGGTGAGCATTGGTATGGTGAAGATGCTCTCGCATTAAATTTGGTGGATAAGTTACAGACTTCGGATGAGTATTTACTTAGCTTGTTACCAAAACATGATGTATACGTGATCAATACTCGCAAACGTCCGACATTTGGTGAGAAACTTGGATTACAAGCAGCGCAAATGGCAGAAAGTTTAATTCCAGCAGTACTTGGGAAAATGACTGATACTCTAGTAAAAGCAAACAATACGCTCGTTCAAATGCGCGATCCTAAATTCTAAGTTAACAAAGAAATCTTTAAACCAGCTTCGGCTGGTTTTTTGTTTTATGACATCTGATTTTAATTGATGGTCAATTAAATAAAATGACAAAACTCAGCTTTGAATAGATTATTCTAAATGATTGCATTTGATATTTTAACGAACAGATTAAGTGCTTAATTATTCATTAATCTAAAGTTTTTAAAATAAAATTGATCAGTGGGTATAATAATGACAAGAGTTATCGTTTCTTCAAAGACGAGCCTAAACATTTTACAAGATGGAAAAATCAAGGATGTCATATTAAGTCAGCCATCTATTATTCAATTAGGTATAAACCAAGAGAGTATAAAATCCATCATCAAGCAAGGCGATGATTTAGTCATTACTTTAAAAAATGGCGAGAAAATAATCATTCGTGACTTTTACAATGAAATGAATGCCAGTGAGCATACATTGGCCTGAGCAATGATGATGGTAGCTACTCGATTGCCGAGTTCGAAGATTCGGGCAAATTTGTTCGTTACACATCATCAAGTCAAGCTGTACCTCAAGTTTCGACAGAGTTACCTACACAAGTCTCTTCAGTATCAGAACCCGCAGATGATCTTGGGATCACTAAATCGCAATTGATTAAAGGTGGACTGAATGCTATGGCTGCTGAAGGTCTTTATTTGTTGGCAGTAAATGATGATGACGACAATAATAATGATAAAAATGATTCGACGGATATGATTGCTCCGATAACACCAACGGCAGTACTGAGTTCGGATACACAAACGATTACAGGTAAAACTGAAGCCAAAGCAAAAATTGAGATTAAAGATTCAACAGGAAAAGTCATTGCCACGGGTCAAGCTGATCAGGATGGAAACTATACTGTAAAACTGAACGAACCTTTAGTGAATGGAAGCAAAGTGGCTGTCTCTGCAATTGATAGTGCTGGTAATGTTTCGAAATCAACAGTTGTGACTGGAACTAAAGATACATTACACCTGATTCACCTTTGGCACAGCTTAATCAAGATGGCACTATTGTGACAGGCAAAGCTGAAGCAAATGCAAAAATAGAAGTTAAAAGTGCAGATGGTCAAACAACTATTGGCTCTGGAACAGTTGGTGCGGATGGTAAGTTCAGTCTGAGTTTGTCACCTGCTTTAACAGATAAAAATATTGCCAAAATTTATATTATCGATTCTTCAGGAAATCGTTCTGAACCTACAGATATATTTGGTGCTAAAGATACAATTGCACCGACTAAGCCTCTGCTACAAACGGTAATGGATGATATTGGCGCAGTTAAAGGCGCTGTTAGTTCAGGTGGAAGTACCGATGATACCAAGCCAACATTATCAGGAATTGGTGAAGCAAAAGCAGTACTCACAATATTTGATAATGGCTATCCGATTGGGACTGTTACAGTTGGAGATAATGGTAAATGGAGTTACACCGTAACGAATGATTTAGTTTTAGGCTCACACAAAATTACTTTAACTCAAACAGATGTAGCTGGTAATACCAGTGAACTCAGTGATGCCTTTAATTTCACAATTGTAGCTCCAGCTCAACCTAGTGCGCTGATGTTGAGTGATTCCTTAATCATTGAGGAGGTTCAAACTTCTTTTGTGGACTCTGTTAATTTAGATCGTCTTTTAAGAGCTCCAAACATATCGGATAGCTTTGTAGATGAGGAACAATTATCAATTCCGCTAGAGCATTTATTAAGTGCAGAAAAGTTGGAAACAGATGTGATAGATCAATTATTAAATGAGTTTGATCTGAATCTTGTGAGTCAAAACTCGCTATTAGGCACTGTGGAGACGATTTCTGTGCAAACTGACTTAGCTGAGACATCTTTCAAAGAATTATTCAATGATTTAGATGTCTCTTCAAATTGGATGTTCTAAACATGGGGAAAACTCTTATTTGTTCTGAATAAGAGTTTTTTCTTTATATAGATATAGTAAACCAATCAAAATCGAACCAAGAGTTGCTAGAAACATATCTTTATGTGCATCCCAAATATCTCCTTGTTGCCCATTGTAATTTTCGGCATCTTCTGGCGATAAACCGATTGCGATCCACCATTCAATCAACTCATAGACTAAACTCGATGCCATGACAAATTGGACAACTAATAAAAATATTGCAACGGGTTTAGATTTGGGAAAGAAGAACTCAAAACAGCGGTAGAAGAATGGGTAGAGTAGTAGCCCATAAGCGAAATGTACAAAACGATCATACATGTTCCTCGACCATCCCATTGTTTGATTCAAATCAATGTGGAATAGCGTTTGAAACCACTCATTGTAAGGTACGTATGAATATAAATAGTGTGCACCAACAATATGAATGAATAAAAAAGCAAGGTATAAGCAAAAACTATGGAAATCGATACCAATTTTCTTAATTACAATAATTAATGCAATCAACATGAGTACCGTGCCAGCTTGATGCAACAGATACGATTCAAACTCAAGTGGGTGAATACTAGCGATGGACTGCGAGGCATATAAAACCGAAGGCAATATAATGTTTTAAAGTTATTTGTTGTTCTATCATGCGAAGCGATCCAATTTGCTATCAAGCCCCGCTAGTATCCTCATGATTATTGGTTACTATTACAGGCTCAGTTCTAGGTGCAACACCACCAAGTGCTTGACATGCTTGTTTATAAAGTTGATATTTTTGTTGTACTACTTCATCGAGTGGTATGTCAAAGAGATCTTCGCCATTTTTGTATTGCTCAACATATGTTGATGCTTTTGACTTGTTTGCAGCCAAAGTTTGCTGATGAAAATTGGTAATTGATGAGGTTGCAATTTGGTTGGTTTCAATATTATTACATTCAAAACTCTGCAAAACTTTTTCTGCACGTTTCACTTCATTGGATTGACCAAAGATACAACCTGTTAAATTCAAGATTATCGTTAACAAGATAAAACGTTTCATAATTTTTTGGAGTTGAATTAGATGATGAGATTGGGGTTATTGTATATAGAATTCAATCTATAAATTAATAGTTTATGTCAGACACAAATGAAATTAAATAATCTTTTTAGACATCATTAGCAATTTCTACATTCCGAAATTCACTTAGACATATACTTGATTCTATAAAATTGGGTTTGAGAGCTTGTTGAGTTGTTATTTGCCAAATCCGTTGATTACTATCACATACTTTTAAACTCTATGTTGCTTATGCTCAAGAAACTTTTATTGAATGCTATGTTAGCCAGACGTCTATGTTTACTTACTTGTCTTTTGATGCCTTTACAATTTTTAGCAGCACAGCAATACGACTTTTTTTGCTGGATTTGAGGATCAACATACTGAAGAGATGTTTGAATCTGCTTATCCTGAAATTAAAACGGACTATTCAATTTTACACAATCAATTTTATCATGATGAACGTCTAAGAATTTATAACTATACGGCTTATCAAACTGACTAGCTGAACCAAAAAGTCTTGACGGGAGACACGATGAGTTTTGGTCTCAATGATTTATCCATTTCACTGGGTTATGGCATCGTTTATCAGATTAACCAAGACAATCGAATAGGATATGAATATTTGTCGAGTTTTCCGTTTGATCGAGGACAAATGGTTCGATTGTTTTGGTTAAGAGTCCTTTAAGGCATTTTCTGATATAAACCTGCTTTTACTATTCCTGCTTTGGTTTCTTTAATCTTTTTCCAAGAAGCAGGCAGTTTTAGTTCAGATAACTCACGATCAGCTTCTACATAAATAAAGCCATTCGCTACGATCTTTGTATCCACAGACTCAGCTAACTCTTGCCATAAATTCAAGCCATAGGGCGGATCAAGAAAAACAAGATCAAATTGTTGGTTAATTTTCTGTAAAGCTTTCTGTGCTGTGGTCACGTAGAGCTGACATTTATTGGTTTTTAATAGCTGAATATTTTGTTTTAGAAATCCAGATTGAGTGACATCGGGTTCAATCATGATAACTTCAGCTGCACCACGAGAAAGCGCTTCAAAAGCTAAAGCTCCTGAACCACTACATAAATCTAATACCTTACTATTTTGGATATCCCACATTAACCAATTGAATAATGTTTCACGTACACGATCAGGTGTTGGTCTTAACCCTTCAATAGATGCGAACGGTAATGTTCGACGTTTCCATTCTCCTCCGATAATGCGTAACTGATTTTTCATTATTCAGATACTCCATCGGCATGTGCTGTTGAGCTTACAGTAGGAGTTGAAGCAGGAGCATTTGTTGAACTAAATGTACCACTACCACTTGGAAGTTCTGCAGGTTTGATGCCAGCTGTCATTAACCCACCACTGACTTGATGGTTTAAAGGACGAATTGGATTTTTCTTACGATTAACCAACCAATAATCAAATACTGGTCGCGCAAGTTGAGCGGCGGAACCACCATGCTTACCATTTTCCCAAACTACGGCGATCGCAATTTCGGGATTTTCGGCAGGTGCAAATCCGACAAATAAACCATGATCCCACTGTCTAGAGGACAATGCTGCTTCGTTATATCTTTTGCCCTGAGCAATACTTTTTACTTGTGCTGTACCTGTTTTACCTGCAATAGAATAACGCAGACCGCCTTTGATCCCGCGACCTGTACCAGATTGAATGACATCAATCATGGCAGCGTGCATATTGACCCAATCTTCATCTGTCCCATTAAACTGAATTTTTCCATCAGGAGCATTGTGAACAGGAAGCTTCTTGGCGCCTTTATGATCTCTCAAAACATGTGGTGTGACATGTGAGCCTTTGTTGGCTGTAATTGCCGTTGCCATAGCGAGCTGTAATGGTGTCGCTGTAAATGCGCCCTGACCGATACTGACTGAAATGGTTTCACCTTTTAACCATTTCGTATTTCGAGTTCGCATTTTCCATTCTGGACTTGGATATAAGCCTGAGCTTTCACTCGGTAAATCAACACCAGTTTTCTCACCGAAACCGAATTGGCGCATCCAAGTATTCATTTTGTCGATTCCCATACGATACGACAAAATATAAAAGTAGGTATCACAGGAAACCACTTGGGCTTTATGTAAATTTACTGCACCATGCCCACTTTTTTTATGGTCACGGAAGCGATGGCTATCACCTGGTAAAGAAAAGTAACCTGGGTCTGAGATTGCGGTACTCCAATCGACTAATCCGTAATGAATTCCACCTAGACCAAACATTGGCTTGATCGTTGATCCTGGAGGATAAGCACCTTGAACAGCACGATTGTAAAGAGGTTGATCAGGATTATCCCGTAAACCACTATAGTCTTTAGTACTAATCCCTGTAACGAATAAGTTTGGATTAAAACTTGGACTTGAAACTAAAGCTAAAATTTCCCCTGTGCGAGGGTCCATTGCAACGATTGCACCACGGCGATCAACTAACTGTTGCGCTGCAATGGTCTGTAAACCATAATCAATAGACAAATAAAGGTCATTTCCACGTACAGGATCTTGTCGACCAAGATGTCTAAGAACGTTCCCGTGTGCATCAGCTTCTACAGATTCATAACCTGGAGTGCCATGTAATAATTCTTCGTAGCTTTTCTCCGCGCCAATTTTCCCGATCAGGTTGGTTCCAGCATATAAATCTTTATCAATCGATTTGAGTTCTTTGTCATTGATTCGTCCAACGTATCCAATCACATGAGCAAACAACTCGCCATGTGGATAGTAGCGAGTCATTTGAGTCTCAATTTTTACACCTGGAAATGCGTATTTAACCTCACTAAATTTGGCAATATCTGCTTCTGTGAGATTTAACTTAATCGCGATTCGTTCTGTTTTTCGAGCAGTTTTGACCCGGCTTTTAAAACGCTCAATATCTTCTTCAGTGAGACTCAAAATTGGAATAAGACGTGCTAGGGTTCCGTCTATGTCGCTAACATCAGTTTTACTTAATGTGGCACTGAATACTGGATAATTGTCTGCGAGCAATACACCATTACGATCGTAGATATAACCACGTGCTGGAGGGAGGGGCTGCAAGCGAATACGGTTTTTGTCAGAAGCCGTTGTAAAGTCATCGTAATGAATAATCTGTAAATATGCATAACGACAAATCAATAAAAGTAGGAAAACAACGACGACTGAAATCGCAAAAAAAATTCGACCCTTATAAATGCGCTTCTCTTGTTGCATATTTTTTAAAGGAAAGTGCTGTTTCATAGGGTATCGACTTAAATTGCAGGATGGCAGAGAACGAAAGTGGGCTATTTTAACGTAAGTTGAACGATCTTACTGTAGATTTTTCAACTGATCATATAAATGATGGTGCGACAGTTTTTGACTTTGCAGACATGAAAATTGTAGGGTCTTGTATATTAGAAGCAAAATAATTCTGTTAAAGTCTGAAACTGTTTGAAATAGGAATGTCTAAGACACACTCTTAGGGAAAATGGAGAAAATAATGAAAAAACTTTATATTTTATTAGCGGTTATGTCGTTGAACACTGTTGCTTACGCAGACGAAAATCCTTATTTGCCTGAGCCAAAATTAAAAGAAGCTAAAGTTTCAACATGGAATGTTGGTGCAGGTTTCACTAAAAAGTTATTACATGGCAATATTGAATGGGTTAACCCATATGGGATTGCTTATGCCAAAGCAGGTGTGTTTTTGAATGATGACAATCCTGCAGGTGGTCAGATTGGATTTCGTTATCCATATCATTTAACTGGTACAGACAAAAACGGATATTACATTGGTGCTTATGCGGGGCACATTGAAAGCAAACAAATTAATGGAAAAGAAAAAGCACGTCTCGGTGCAGGCGTAGATTTAGCCTATGTTTGGCTAAACCCTGAACGCATCAGCACATTTAGTGTAGGAATTGGTGCTGGTGAGAGAATGAAAAATGGTCGTGGAGAAGTAATTGAAAAAACTGAACCAACGATTCAATTCTCTTATACATTAAGTTTTGGTTTGTAAGTGCTGTACTGATTGTTTAGCCCACAAGCCATAATCTACTAATAATTTTGAGAGTCATGCATGTTTGATTACGTCAATGAATTGTGGCAGATTTTCCTCGCTCGCCCAGATTTTTGGGCAGTTCTGAGTATTATTCCAGTAACTGCTTTTGTGACATGGGCGCATGTGTGGATGGCTTTAAAAATGGTATTTTACCCAATTACTTTTTGGGGATTCCATTTAGGTCCATTACCTGTAGGCTGGCAAGGAATTGTACCTCGTAAAGCAGGGCGTATTTCAGGCATCATTACTGAGAATACATTATCTAAGTTAGGCTCATTGCGAGAGTTTTTAGAGGCAATGGACCCCGAAGACATGGCGATGATCATTGGTGAGCAAGTCGGTTTCGAGCTTGAACACCTCATTGACGAAGTCATGATTGATCGTAATGCTGTTTTATGGGAAAACCTACCTTATTCGATTAAACGTCGTATTTATGCTCAAGCACATAAACAATTACCAAATACCTTAAAAGAACTTGTGACTGAGCTGACCATGAACGTCGAGTCACTTGTTGATATGCGAGAAATGGTTGTTCGCCAAATGGAAGGTGATCGCCGTTTGATGGTACGAATGTTCTTAAAGGTTGGTCAAAAAGAAATCAATTTTATTTGGCATATCAGCGCATTGATTGGTATGTTCTTTGGTATTTTCCAAATGATCGTTTGGTTTGTGGTGCCATGGCATTGGACTGTACCTTTTTGGGCTGCAATATGGGGTTTCCTAACCAACTGGATTGCAATTTGGATGGTTTTCAATCCTATTGAACCTCATTATATTCGATATCCTCAGATATTCCGTCTGACTAAAGATCGTAAATTCCCTTGGATTGTCCCAGTCTTGAAGATCGGTACATATAACGTTCAAGGTGCATTTATGAAACGTCAAGAAGAAGTTTCTGATGTGTTTGCTAGTGTGGTGACGGAAGACCTTATTACGCTTAAATCGATCATGACAGAAATGATGTATGGGACGAAGAAAGATAAAACTCGTCGAATTGTCAAGCGTCACATCAATGAAATCATGGAAACCCCATTAGTCAGAACATCATTACAGTTATCATTAGGTCCAAGAGAATATGCTAGACTCAAGACCGACTTGATTGATCGCTCAATTGAAATTACCATGGGGCCTGTATGTGATCCTGCATTAAATGCAAGCCGTGCACAGAAAATCTTTCAAATGTTTAGAGATCGTATTCGTGAGCTAACACCGAAAGAGTTCCAAAACTTATTGCGTCCTGCGTTTCAGGAAGATGAGTGGATTTTAATTGTGTTGGGTGGTGTGACTGGTTTTTTAGCAGGTTTAATCCATTTATTTGTTGCTTTCTTATAATTAATTTGATGTTGGTTGAGCAATAAGTCTGTATGATATTGCTCAATTTAAGATTTATTGTTTTTAAATGAGGATGTTCTTTTATGCGCATTATTTTACTCGGACCACCTGGGGCAGGAAAAGGTACTCAAGCTCAGTTGATCTGTAAGCGCTACAATATCCCACAAATTTCAACCGGTGATATGCTCCGTGCTGCAATTCGTGAAGGTACTGAACTTGGCTTAAAAGCGAAAAGCGTTATGGAGTCAGGTGGTTTAGTATCCGATGAATTGATCATTGGTCTGGTGAAAGAGCGTATTGCTCAACCTGATTGCGCTAACGGTTGTATTTTTGACGGTTTTCCACGTACGATTCCACAAGCTGAGGCATTAGAAAAAGCAGGAATCTCTATTGATCACGTGATTGAAATTGATGTTCCTGATGAGGAAATTGTTCAACGACTTTCTGGTCGTCGTCAGCACCCAGCATCTGGCCGCGTATATCACTTAGTTTACAATCCACCTAAAGTGGAAGGTAAGGATGATGAAACTGGCGAAGACCTAGTACAACGTCCTGACGATCAAGAAGAAACTATCCGTAAGCGTTTAGCTTCTTACCATAGTGAAACTGAGCAATTGGTTGGCTTTTATCAAGGTCGTGCTGCTTCAGGCGAAAATGCACCGACTTACGATAAGTTGAATGGCTTGCGTGCGATTGATGAAGTTCAAAAAGATCTTTTTGCTATTTTAGATAAATAATCTAAACAGCAAGTTTAAAAGAGCTCTTTAAATAGGGCTCTTTTTATTTTGGAGAGGTAAATGTTGAAGTTTGTTCTTATCCTTGTCGTTATTTTAAGTGTTTTACTGTTACTTTTTCTATTATACCAAAGTCAAAAAATGCTACGTCATGTGCAGAAACAGCAGGCGATTGAAAATAAAAAATATGGCAAGCCACGCCAGTTACACCCAAAATTACAGCAGACTAAAAAAGATCAGGATTAATGTATTTCTTTGAGTTTGCTGGGCTTTGTCGCTCCAAACTCAAAACGATCTTTCCAATTACAGACATCGGCTACGATACATTCACCACATTTCGGTTTGCGTGCGATGCAACAGTAACGACCATGTAAAATAAGCCAATGATGTGCATCAACAATGAATTCTTTTGGAATAACTTTGATGAGTCGATGTTCTACTTCTAGAACATTTTTTCCTATCGCAAGTCCAGTGCGATTACCGACACGAAAGATATGCGTATCGACCGCCATAGTCGGATGCCCGAAAGCTGTATTCAAAACAACATTCGCTGTTTTTCGACCCACACCAGGAAGTGCTTCGAGTTCTTTACGTGTTTCTGGAATATTTCCTTGATATTGATCAACTAAAATTTGACAGGTTTTAATGACGTTTTCAGCTTTAGAGTTATAGAGACCGATGGTTTTAATATAACTCTTTAATCCTTCAACACCGAGATTTAGAATGGATTGTGCTGTATTGGCAATAGGGAAAAGTTTATCAGTTGCTTTATTGACACTCACATCAGTGGCTTGGGCTGAAAGCATAACTGCAATCAATAGTTCAAAAGGAGATGAGTAATTGAGTTCAGTTTGTGGAGTCGGTCTTTGTTCTCGTAAGCGCTCGAAGAAAGTCTGAACTTGCTTCTTAGTCATATTTTTACTCGACATTTAGACCTCCTGTAATTCTTTTAATTGTGTTTGAAGGGCATCAAGTTGTTCTTGCTTTTGCGGATCAAGTCGAACACTTAATTGTTTCTCCAGTTTTTTGATTTGAGTTCGTATTTTGGCGAGCTCAATAGTAGTTTTAGCATCTTGTGCGCTATGGTCTTTTGCTTTTTCAGCTAATGTTATAGTCGGAACATTTTTCAAAGCCTGTGAAAATTGTGCGAAAAATTCAGTGTCAATTTCGGCTCTAACTACAGGACCTTTGCGGTCGATACGACGTTTTTCTTCACGTTGAATATGTGCGTAGTAACGCTGACGAAGATTGTCCTGCTCGTTAATACGTTGATCCTCAGTGGGGATGGGATTGTTATCAGGGACGAGGTCAATACAATCAACAGGGCAAGGAGGGATACAGAGCTCACAGCCTGTGCACAAATCTGTCAGAATCGTGTGCATGAGCTTACCACTTCCGATAATTGCATCAACAGGACAAGCACTGATGCACTTGGTACAACCAATACATTCAACTTCGCGAATAATGGCTTTCATTTGTTGTGGGCGACCATCAGCTTGGATATCCCAAACACTCGATTCAGCTATTAAACGCGGTCGATCAAGTAATTGAGCGAGTGCATCTGCTACAGGTTGCCCGCCAGGTACACATTTGTTTGCTGCTTCACCTTCGCTAATCGACTTTGCATATGGCAAACACCCATCACGGTGTCCACATAAACCACATTGTGTTTGAGGCAGTAATTGGTCTATTTGAACGATAAGAGAGATTTGCTGATCAGAAAGTAACATAGAAGCAGTGAGGTGAAAGTAAGAGCAGAAGTGAATTATAACAAATAATCCTTTATTTAGAGACTGTGGATTTATTTAAACAACGAGTAGCAGTTTTTGGTGTTTTAAGATGGTGCTAAACATGTATTATTTTGGTGCTTGATTGAATTTTTTGACTTTAATTTTGTTTATTTAGTTGATTATTCATATATTCATGTGCGTATTTATAAAATAAATAATGAGTATTTAATATTGTAAGTTTATGAAATGAATAATTTTATATTTTTATGGGTAGAAAAATAACGCCTCTTGGATAGTAATTTATGGTTGTTTTATGAGATATTCCATTTTAGTGCAAAATTAGCACTAATTTGAATCATTGACTCGGGGTGAGTGTTGAAATACGGTAGCTTAAATGAATTCTTGGATTACGTGAAACGCAGAGATCCTCATCAACCAGAATTTCTACAAGCTGTGGAAGAGGTGATGACCAGTCTGTGGCCATTTATTCAGAAAAACCCTAAGTACGCACAATATGGTTTACTTGAACGACTGATTGAGCCTGAGCGTGTGATTCAATTTCGTGTTTCTTGGATGGATGACCAAGGTCAAACTCATGTGAATCGTGCTTTTCGGGTTCAATATAATTCTGCCATTGGTCCTTTTAAAGGTGGGATGAGATTTCATCCTTCAGTCAATTTATCGATTTTGAAGTTTTTGGGATTCGAGCAAACTTTTAAAAATGCACTTACAACTTTACCGATGGGTGGTGGTAAAGGTGGTTCAGATTTTGATCCAAAAGGAAAATCTGAAGCCGAAGTGATGCGCTTTTGCCAAGCCTTGATGATTGAGTTATATCGACATTTAGGTGCAAATACAGATGTTCCTGCGGGAGATATCGGTGTAGGCGGACGAGAGGTCGGTTACATGGCTGGCATGATGAAAAAGTTGAGTAACGATACCGCATGTGTTTTTACTGGGAAGGGGATTTCCTTTGGTGGTAGTCTTATGCGTCCTGAAGCAACGGGCTATGGAACTGTTTACTTTGCTGAAGAAATGTTGAAAACACGTGGCGAAAGTTTTGATGGCAAAACGGTATCAATTTCAGGTTCTGGTAATGTTGCTCAATATGCTGCTGAAAAAGCCATGTTCCTCGGTGCAAAAGTCGTAACTTTATCGGATTCAAATGGAACTGTTTATCTCAAGAACGGATTTACAGAAGAATTACTTACAGAAGTAATGGAACTTAAAAATGTTCAGCGTGGGCGCATTTCTGAGTTTGCTTCAAAGCATGGTTTTGAGTATTTTGAAGGTCAGACGCCTTGGCATATTGCTGTCGATATTGCTCTACCATGCGCCACACAAAATGAATTAACGGGTGCTGATGCTGATAATTTATTAGCGAATGGCGTCATCTGTGTAGCTGAAGGTGCAAACATGCCTTCTACCTTGGAAGCTGTCGAAAAATTTATTGCAGCGAAGATTCTTTATGCTCCTGGTAAAGCCTCAAATGCTGGTGGAGTTGCAACATCAGGACTGGAGATGTCACAAAATGCTCTACGTTTTGGTTGGACACATGGTGAGGTAGATGAAAGACTTCATGCGATTATGAAAGACATTCACGCAAACTGCTTACGATATGGTACTCAAGAAGATGGTACTGTGAACTATGTCGATGGTGCAAATATCGCTGGTTTTGTCAAAGTAGCAGATGCAATTCTAGCTCAAGGGATTTTTTGACTGAAATTATGATTATTTAACGATTTCTTGTTCAATAACCATATCTAATACATCAGCAAGACTTGACTGATCTGCGGCCGGATTTTTTATCTCAAAACGTTTTACACGTACGATCACGCGTTGCTTAGGATTGTGTTCAAACCCTTCGATTTGACCATAGTATAAAGACCAGCTTTTATCAGTATATGTTTTGATACCTTTTTCGTCGTATTTTACTTCACGTACTTGCATACAAGTTTGTGGTGCAACGCCTGTACATGATTTAGTTTCAGGTGAGATTTCTAAAAATACGGTTTTAGGCTCTGATTGATATTTTGTTTCAGGTGTCATTTTACCGATGAAATTATATTTTTGACCTTTAGCATCTGTAAGCGTCAAAGTCGGTTCGTGTAAGTTTGTAGTATTCACTTCAAATGGGATTTGACGTTTTTGTAATAATTCACCTGTAAACTTCTCTTGCTGCATCAGTGCTGGTTCACATGCCATCATCGTTGATGCGCCATCACCTGTCACGATCAAACCATTCTCGACTTTCCAAGATGTATTTAAGCGGTTACAGCCTGTATCTACTGATAAGCGATCATGATTTAAGAATGTTAGAACGATAGGTTTTTGTGTATTTGTCGGCTGGTACGACCATATGTAATTGCTTAATACATTTGCATTCACAATTTTAGTTCCTGTAAATACATGTTTTTGCCCTTTACTGTCTGTTACAGTCAGGATTGCTTGATCATTGCTTGTACTAAGTGAAAAAGGTACTTTCTTTTCGCTAAAAATATCAGATGACAAACGCTCTTGTTGCATTAAATCATCAGCACACGCCATCATGGTTGAAACAAGAGGTGAAGTGACAATTTTGTTGCCTTCAACTTTCCAAGTTCCACCTTGATTATTACAACCTGTTTGAATCGTTACTCTTTGATCAGCGTTAAATGAAAGCACTAATGGTTTTGAAGCTGTAGAACCTTGATAAGTCCAATTATATTCAGTTAGATTTTTTTCAGCATTTGAATTGATTTGAGAAACTACACCGTCAGTTACATTTTGTACTGTTTGACAAGCCATCAAAGAAAGAGGAAGTAGAGCAAGAACTAAATATTTAATTTTCATCGTTAAAACAACAGTTAATAAATCACAGCCTTAAGCTTAAAGTATTCTTAAAAAAGAAAATGTAATCCAGTTAGCGGTTAAGTTTGTTAAATGTATCTGATTGTAATTTTTAGAAAAGCATAATAGATACTGAGGTTTAAACGAAATTGTTAAACCTCGATTTAAATATTTGGTAAATAATCATCTTTAGTCGAAACGATAGATATCCATGCCAAGTGAGCCCATCGAGAAACTACTGTGCACGATATTAAATCGATGACCTGTGCCCATAGCGAAAAAAAGTGGGGCAAAATGCTCAAGCGTAGGGTGGTTACGTTCTATAAATGGCAATGAAGGCCAATCAAGGACAGCATCAAAATTTTGATGTTGGAGTCGATTGACGACAGTATTTCTAAAAGTACTAGCCCAAGTAGGAACTTGAGCATTTGTATGCCATGACAACTCAGCCAAATTGTGCGTTATGCTTCCTGATCCGATTAATAAAATCTGTTGTTCACGCAGGGGAGATAAAGCTTGTCCAATCTTGTAAATTTCTTTTGCATTCATTTTTGTTGGCAGTGAAATTTCTATCACTGGAATATCTGCATCTGGATACATATGTAATAAAGGCATCCATACACCGTGATCACGAGGACGTGTGCTATTGGCATGTGCCTGAATACCAGCTTCTGCAAACATGGATAATATTTTTTCAGCAATTGTTGGTGATCCTGGTGCTGGATAGCGAATTTCATAAAGCTCTTTAGGAAAACCTCTAAAGTCATGCCAAGTATCTGGTCGAGTGGCAATATTGACTTCAAGAACTTGACTTTCCCAGTGTGCAGACATGACAACAATCGCTTGTGGCTCAGGTAAGTTGATACTCAAGCGATGTAGTGCAGGACCAACCTGCTCTGGATCTAGTGCAAGCATAGGCGAACCGTGGGAGATAAATAAGCCTGGTAAAGTTTGCACATTCATAATGGGGCACCTGATCGAAATTACCTATTTATCCTGACAAAAACATCAAGACAATGATAGCGGATTAAACTCAACAGATTGTTCTATAATCAGAACAACCATATTCAACGTTAAGCACGATGGTAGGGATGATTATGGTTAATGCTCATGGCTCTATACAATTGTTCAATTAATAAGATTCGAACCATTGGGTGAGGCATCGTTAATTTAGATAAAGACCAATGCCATGCTGCTGCTTTGCGTACTGCATCAGAATGTCCGTCAGGTCCTCCAATTGCGAGTGCAATATCGTTACCATCAAGCATCCATTGTTTCATGGTATCGGCAAGCTTTTCTGTACTGAGTTCTCTGCCACCGACTTCCAGTGCAATTAGGGTTTCATTAGGTTTGAGCGCATTTAAGATACTCTCACCTTCGATTTGACAATATTTTAAAATATCTGCTTCTGAATCATTTTTACCACGTTTAGCCATAGGTAATTCAATGACTTGGGTTTGAACGAAAGGCTGAATTCGTTTGAAATAATCCTCAAACCCAGTGAGAACCCATGCAGGCATTTTTTGCCCAATAGTCAGAATACGAATCTTCATAAAATTTAAAGGTAAAAATAATTTATGCGGATTATAAACTGAGTCGAAGTTGCTAGGTAATTTAGATCTAAGTAATAGCTGTAATAAAAACTAAAAAAAGAAAATTTATACTCGCCATAAAAAACGCAGCTCAAAATGTGTATGAGCTGCGATCAAAGTGCCTTCCGTCTGGAGTTCAGAGGGCACTAAAAATTAGTTTCAGAGTCAATGTTAGCCTTTATTTTTATCGACTCTATTTTATTATGCAATAAATTGGTTGTTTTTCAATCAAATTATGTAACAAAAAAGAGAGCCGAAGCTCTCTCTTTAATCATGATCTTTACATCAATGACGTGCAGCTTTTGCATCTTCAACTGGTTTAACAATTGGTGTCTTAGGCAATGGCTTTGGTGTATCTGTCAACGCCAAAGGTAAGATTTCATCAATGCTTTTCACAGCTTTGATTTCTAAACCTTCTTTTACGTTATCAGGTATTTCAGCCAAGTCACGTACATTGTCTTGTGGAATAAATACAAGTTTGATTCCACCGCGGTGAGCTGCTAAAAGTTTTTCTTTTAAGCCGCCAATACGTAATGCGCGACCGCCTAAGCTAGTTTCACCTGTCATCGCAATATCAGGGCGAATTGCGATACCAGTAAACGCTGACACTAGCGCTGTAGTCAAAGCTAAACCTGCCGATGGACCATCTTTTGGTGTCGCGCCTTCTGGTAAGTGGACATGGACATCAGTTTCATCGAAACGTGATGCTTCAATACCCAACTCATCAGCACGAGTACGAACAACTGTCATCGCAGTGGTAATTGACTCTTTCATTACATCACCGAGCGAACCCGTAGTAATGAATTTCCCTTTACCTTTTACAGCTGCGACTTCAATAGTCAATAACTCACCACCAACAGATGTCCAAGCCAAGCCATTTACACGACCTACTTGGGCTTCATCTTCTGCGATGCCAAAGTCGAACTTATGTGGACCTAAGTATTCAGGAAGATTTGCCGATGTCACATCAAGCTGTAAGTTTTTAGATTTTTTGCTGACTGCTTCTTTAACAACTTTACGTGCAATTTTAGACACTTCACGTTCTAGACTACGTACACCCGCTTCACGTGTATAACGTTGCACGATGTCACGAATCGCTTCTTCATGAATTGTTAATTCTTTTGCACGTAAACCATTGTTCTTGATTGCTTTCGGAACAAGGTAGCGTTCAGCAATATTTACTTTTTCATCTTCGGTATAACCCGGTAGACGAATGACTTCCATACGATCTAGCAAAGCTTCAGGAATATTCATGCTGTTAGCTGTACAGATGAACATTACTTCTGAAAGATCAAGATCAAGATCTAAATAATGATCGTTGAACTTGCTATTTTGTGATGGATCTAATACTTCAAGCAATGCAGAAGCAGGATCGCCACGATAGTCTTGTGCCATCTTGTCAATTTCATCGAGCAAGAATAATGGATTCTTCACACCGACTTTTGTTAAAGACTGCACAATTTTACCTGGCATCGCACCGATGTAAGTACGACGATGACCACGAATCTCAGCTTCATCACGCACGCCACCTAGCGCCATGCGTACAAACTCACGACCTGTTGCTTTAGCAACCGATTCACCTAGTGAGGTTTTACCTACACCCGGAGGACCAACTAGACAAAGAATAGGACCACGGAGTTTTTTCACACGTGATTGAACAGCAAGGTATTCAACAATGCGATCTTTAACGTCATCTAGACCGTAATGATCTGCATCCAGAATTTCTTGTGCTTTTGCCAAGTTAATGCTGACTTTGCTTGCCTTGTTCCAAGGTGTATCTAGAATCACTTCTAAATAGTTGCGAACAACTGCCGCTTCACTTGAAGCAGGTTGCATTGCTTTGAGTTTACGAAACTCAGCTTCAGCTTTTTTACGTACATGTTCAGGTAAGTCAGCTTCAGCAAGACGCTTCTCAATCTCAGCAACATCATCCTCAGCACCGCCGTTCATATCAGACAGTTCACGTTGAATGACTTTCATTTTTTCATTTAGAAAGTATTCACGTTGGTTTTTTTCCATCTGACGTTTTACGCTGTCGTGTAGGGTTTGTTCAATTTGCTGTTCAGCAGATTGATTCATCAAATAACCCATCAACTCTTGTAAATGTGCCTCGAACTCATCGTGCTCTAAAAATTTCTGTTTGACTTCGATATTTAAAGGCACACGAGTTGCAACGAAGAACATCAATTGCAGAAGATCTTCAATCTTGTTTGCAGCCGCAACAAGTTCTCGTGCATTCCGAAGTTTAGCTTCTGCATATTGAGCAAAGAGTGTACGTAATTCATTTAAGCGAGTTTCTTTACTTTCTTGATCCAAGTCCACTGTCATTGGGCTTAAATGATGTTCAGCAGTCAGATACTCTTCACCATCAATGATACGCTCTAGCTTCGAACGATGTAGTCCTTCAATCAATACTTTAATGCAGTTTTCATCATTCTCATGATTGACCACTTGAACGATTTTAGCCACAGTTCCGTACTGATACAGATTATCGTGATCAATTTCTTCTGTAAGCGAATCTTTTTGCGCAACTACAAATACTAAATTGTCACCGTTACGAGCCACATCCACTGCATTGATCGATTTTTCACGACCCACGAATAGCGCAATTTGCATGTGTGGATAGACCACAACATCACGCAATGCTAATAGTGGTAATACACTTGGAACCTGTGGCTCTAAGCTTGTTTCATTATTTAAAATATATTCAGACATGGGCACTCCTAATGAGTGACAACGGTGTTGCCATGTTTTTATAGTGATGTGCATTTCAAAAATTACAAGGGTTTTAGAGTAGAAAATATAAAAAAAGACAAAATTAGTTGGTTTTAATATTCAAATAACTCTAAAAATAATGTTTGTGAGATGGTGTGATGAGTGCATCAAGTGGTTGGTCCCAGATGTTGCGGTGTAAAGTTTCTTCAATATATTGAAAATCATGTGCTATCCCTAAACGAAAGGGAAAATGGCGGGCTGATGCAAGAGTACGGTCATAGAATCCGCCACCCATACCAATTCGAGTACCATGATGATCACAAGCGAGTAGGGGCATGATCAAAAGATCCAACTTTGAAACATGATGTCCACGACTAGCCATTGGTTCTTTCATACCCAAAGGATGATGGGAAAAGCGTTTGTTTTTATATTGTTGGAGATTGATTTTTACCCAGACTAAATTCTGATTCATGTTGCAAATCATGGGTAAATAAACATCTTTGTGATGTTGGAAACAAAGTTGAATAATTTTTTGAGTACGTATTTCCCCAAATGCATCTAGATACAGACCAATTTTTTGAGACGTTTTAAATTGTGGGGTGTTTTTAAGTCTGTTTAAGATCTGATGTTCGTTTTTTTTATGTTGTGAAATACTGACATTTTTACGTTTTCGACGAATGTCACTGCGCAGAGATTTCAGATGATCTTTCATAGATGCCACAACAATTTTAATTACTGTAAATCTTACTTGATTTAATCCCTATATTTAATCAGATTGCTCATCTAAATATTTTTTATGACCGGAAAAGCTTCCACGCATTTTTTTAAAGCGCTCCTCAAGAGGTCTTGAGTCGCGCTATAAATTTTTTTGGTAAACATTTTATTTAGTGTTTACTGAATAGTCTAAATTAAGCTAATGCATAAATTATTATTTCTTTATGAAAATATCGAATAAGAACAATGCTTTTTTGAAGCATTATCGTATGAATCACCAGTCGTACCGACTGATGCTCTTAAATTTGCTGCTTCTAAACGATTGGTATAGCGAATAGAAAGATATTGCACACCTCTGTCGGAATGGTGAATCACGTTCTTTGGCATGCCTCGATCATGCAATGCCTGCTCCAATGCATCGAGCACCATATCTGTATTCATTCGTGTAGATACTTTCCATCCAACAATGGCTCGTGAGAACACATCAATAATAAATGCGGTGTAGACCCAGCCAGAATTGGTTTGAATATACGTAAAGTCACTGACCTGAGAAGCATTGCTTCGCAAGGGTCAGCTCGATCAGCACTAAAATTCCGTTTCACTAAATCATCTGCTCGTTTTTGATCATCTCGGCTGCGGGTAGTTTGTTTGTTCTTACCATGCCAAACACCTTGTATATCTAGCTTTTTCATCAATCGAGCAACTGTACAACGTGCAATAACATAGCCTTCACGTTTCAATTTTTGCCAAACTTTACGTACACCATATCGACCTAAACTTTCTTTCCAAATACGTTTGATTTGCTCTGCATGATGTAAATCATGCAGAGCACGTTTCGCTCGATGTTCTGGGTTATCAACGAGATCTAAAGCCCGATAATAGGTCGAAGCTGCAATCGGTAAAATTCTACAAATCGCTTCAACGCCATATCGATCTTTATTGTGATGGATAAAATCCACCATTATTTGTGTGGGCGGTCGAGCTCCGCATGGGCGAAAAAAGCGGCTGCTTTACGTAGAATTTCATTGGCACGCTTTAATTCTTTAATTTCACGTTCCATTTGCTTCATTTTTTCTTGATCAGATATCTGTTGTACTTTAATAGGATTTTGCTGATCTAAATGCTTTTGATGCCAGGCACGAAGTGTTTCAGGAGTACAACCAATCTTAGGCGCAATTGCTGTGATTGCAGCCCAAGTAGAAGGATAATCTTTTTCAGATTCAATCAATAATTGAACCGCTCTTTCTCTGATTTCAGGGGTATATTTTAATTTTGTCATCGGGGTAGTCTCTCAGAATATTGAGTCTCCGACAAACCCGGTACGGTTCATAGTATGAGTCGTAGAGGCAATTGTCATGACAATACTGTTGCAGAAAGCTTCTTTCAGCTATTAAAGCGGGAACGAATTAAAAAGAGAATCTATGCAACTAGAACTGAAGCAAGATCCGATATCTTTGAATATATTGAGATGTTCTATAATTCAAAACGCAGACATGGTTCCAATGGTCAGCGTTCTCCATTAGATTATGAAAAGGCCAATCAAAATGGACTGCTCCCAGTATCCTAGACATGAGACCGCCTCATTTTGAAGCTGTCTCAAATGCTTCTGGGCTCATCCCATCGAGATGCGAATGACGCCTGATTCGATTGTAAAACATCTCGATATAATCAAACACATCCGCACGGGCCATTTCTCGTGTTTTATAGATCCTCTTTTTAATTCTTTCCTTCTTTAAACTACTAAAAAAGGATTCAGCAACAGCATTGTCCCAACAGTTTCCACGACGACTCATACTCGGAACTAAATTATGCTTTTGACAGAATTTCTGCCAGTCTCCGCTACTGTATTGTGAGCCTTGGTCTGAGTGTATGATCACAGGTTCATTGGGTCTGCGTCGCCATACCGCCATTAAAAGTGCATCCAAAACGATATCCTTGGCAAGCGTAGGTTTCATTGACCAACCGATGACTTTCCTTGAATATAAATCGAGAACCACAGCCAGATATAACCAGCCTTGCCAAGTACGGATGTAGGTAATATCAGTCACCCAGGAAGTATCAGGGGTGCTCACAGCGAACTCTCGATTTAAGTGATTTGGTGGCACAATCGGAGGACGGCCACAACCATAACTTTTATGCTTTTTATATCCTCGAACAGCGGCAATGCCATTGTTCTTCATGATCTTCAGCACACGATTGGGGCCACAGCTTTCACCTAGCTCTTTAAGATCCAGCGTGATGCGACGATAACCATAGATGCCATAACTGGCATCATAAGAAGAGCGGATCAGTTGTAATAACCGTTTGTTTTCAATTGTTCTGCCTGATTCGGGTTCATGTAGCCAGGCGTAATAGCCAGCACGAGCAATCTTAAGAACCCGACACATCGTTTTAATCTTAAATTGATGGCTGTACTCAAGGATAAACTGATACTTTACTCGGGCAGGCTTGCAAAGTACCTTGCGGCCTTTTTTAAGATATCTCGCTCTTCTTCAGTTTGCTTAAGCTGACTTTTAAGACGAAGGATCTCTTTCTTTGCTTCGAGTAGTTCATGTTCATCAGGGTTGTTGCGTAAAGGCTGTACGGCCTTTAGCCATTTATAAATGCTGTGCTGTGATACACCTAAACGTTCAGCCACATCAGTGACAGAATATCCACGTTCGGTAATCAATTTAACAGCTTCATCTTTAAATTCTGGGGTGTATCGTTGTCCACTCATAATGTTCTCTCCTATGCAAAAAGAATAGACGAAATTTGTCTAGGAGAGTGGTGGCAGTCCAAAAGATGGTTATGTGTGTCTAGAATTTTGGTGGCTATTCATTCTTTGTGAAAACTTGGAACTATGTTTTAGATATTCGTCAGCCAAATAGCCAAGACTATTTACGTTGCCAACTTCGTGTAGATTTTGACAAGCAAAGACTTTCTGAGCGTTTATCTTGGAAGGGTGAAGCCTGTGAAGGTTTGATGGCATGGGGCGCAAACAATCAAGTTCCAGCAAATACGAACTTAAATAATGCACGTTCAGGAAGTGTTTTCTTTACTTTTGATCGTTCAAATGCCAATGCAATTGAGCGCGGGAGTGATTCTGTTACTTCAATTGCACAACGTATTAAACAGAGTAACGCGACTGGACCTGTGATTGTGGCTGGATTTGCAGATCCACTTGGCAAATTCGCTTACAATCAACAGTTGTCATCACAACGTGCAAACACTGTTGCAAAGCTATTGGTCAATGAAGGAATTGACGTGAATCGTATTCAAATTCAAGCCAACAGCCAAACAGATTTATATCAACAATGTGCAGGTCATAAAGCCAATAATCAGCTTGTAAATTGTTTGGCATCAAATCGTCGAGTTAATATTATTTGGTAATTGAGTTTAAATGCAGAATGGCTACTTTGAAGTAGCCATTTTTTTTATCAAAAAACTGGTGCGACAATAAATGTCGCACATGCCTCATCCTGAGATTAACTCTCAGTAATATTTCTTTATAATCAAAACATCAGAAAATAGTCGTTGGATGAAGATGAATTGTTATAGAATCTTGGAATTAAAAGAAATCTTATATTGATTTTTAAACCAAAAAATCAAAAGTAATTAAAAAATTGGGGAAAATAAGAGGTTATTTTATGTTTGAAAGTATTAAGAATAAAGTCGCTGAATTAATCAATCCGCAGAGTCAAAACTCACTAGATTCAGAAAGTTTGGCGTTACTCACTACCATTGTTGAACCTTTATCTGAAGTAGAGGCAACGTTACCAAATCAAGTTTTAAACTTTATCGTGAATGGTCAAAAACCAGAGGTTTTATTGACATTACAGCAGCAAGCGACAGATAAAGTATGCGCCTTACTAGGTAGCCCTGGAACTTATGGATGGTATTGGCCATCAACTGAGCTTACTAGAGCACAAGAAAAACTATGTAAAGCCTCACAAAATGCGCGTTATAAACTATATATCAATATCTTTTCAAAACTGAGTAGGGATCAGATTATTCGCTATGGAAAATTCCTAGAAGCCGCAACTCAGCAACGTAATTATTCTCAACTTTCTAAACAAACTCCAGTTTGGTTTAGCTATGTACTGGTAGACGGATTATTAACAAGTTTTAATCATCAAAGTTTTGATGATCGTCAGAAAAAATCACATCGCGATCTTTGGTCACTTACAGCATTAAAGCAACTTTATTTATTTGAACCTGAAAATAATATTGAAGGGTTTATTACGACTTTATTTGAGCGTAATGGCGTAAATAGTTATCACTATGATCAATTAAATTTCTTGTTTAAGCTTTCGGATAGTGTCCAGTTCTTCACTGATTATGCACAAGAAATTCGTGAGACTTTACCTAAACTTTCTGCTGCAGCGCAGGGTATTTTCCTAGAGTTTATTGCTCAGCATCACGACTTATTACAACAACAAACCGAACTTATCATCATGCTTGCATTAAGTTCGAGCAAAGGTGTTCGCGAGCAAGCGACTGTTTTACTCACACATCTTGACGATGCTCAAAGCCAGCAACATTTGCAAAATTTCTTGATCAATGGCGAAAGCAAACAACGTAGTTTTGCCGCGGATTTGCTAGCACGTTTAGGAGAGCAAAATCGGGAAATCTTGCAGCAAGCAGCAGAAAATGAAAAATTAAAATCAGTTCAGGCAAATATCCTTTCTGCTTTGCAACGACTCGAATCTTTGGGTCAAGTGGTCGAGCTTGAATATACCTTACCTGATATTGAAGTGATTGAGGCTCAAGACATTCCTGAAAGTTTTGCTCAGGTTCTACAGGATAATTACTTGGCAGTAAAAGAAAAATATCGTCAAGCTGCAGAACAGGAAGTTGAAGATAATAAAGCTGTTGAGAAAGGTGGATACAAAAGCCATTGGAGACAGAATAACTACCGAGACTTCTGCAAATCATATGACAAAGTTGAAAATGTTGGGCAATTAATTCTTGGTCATCTAAATGGTCAAAAAAACTATCGTTCCTATATTGAAGAAATTGCCAATTATCAAAAAAAGTTACAGCAGTTACCTGAGTTTAGTTTGATTCATGCAGCGCGTTTGGTGCTAGGGAATCGAAACAATGATTGGATCAACTGGTATCAGTTTTTCCAGTTTTTAGAGACTAAGAGTTGGGAAAAAATTGAGTTACGTCAGTTAGACCAAGTTTTGCAACAAGTCGGTATTTCAGAAGAGAGTAGTAAACGTTGTATTGCAAATGAATACCTAGAAAACTATAGCGGTGATGAACTAAATACTCGAATTGCTGATGATGAAAAAGTCATTCCTTTTTTTATTGAGAACATTGATTTAATTGCTGAAGCTTTAGGGCTACTACCAAGTAAAAATCAAAATTCATGGCGCTATTATGATCCAATCAAGGCATTAGCTCTATTACAACGTTTTCCACAAGTACCTAAACAGTTTATTCCTCGATTACTTGAGTTTGCTTTGGGGGATGGAAAACGTTTACGTTTTGACGCTCAGGAAGTATTAAAAAAACTCCCTGATATTCATTTAAGAGCGATTGAAGCTTTAGAAAATGGTAAACAAGAAATTCGTATTACAGCAGTCGAATGGTTAGCGCGTTTACAACATCCCTCTGCGGTCACAGCGCTTTATGATTTATTAAAAAAAGAGAAAAAAGAAGTTGTTATTGCTGCAATTCTGACGGCTTTAGAGCAGTTAGGTGAGGATATTAATATTTATCTTTCGCCAAAAGCATTGCTCAAAGATGCTGAAAAGGGTTTGAAAGCTAAGATTGCTAGTAGTTTTACTTGGTTTGATTTACAGCATTTACCTCAAGCGCAGTGGCAAGATGGTACAACAGTTGATCCTCAAATTATTCAATGGTGGGTCGTTTTAGCAGACAAATTGAAAGACCCTGTGCCCAATGCATTGTTACAGCGTTATATGGGACTGTTAAATGATAAAAGCCAACAAACGCTTGCATTGTATTTACTGCAAAGCTTTATATATCAAGACACTCGTAATCCAACCTTAGAAGAGGCGATGGAGGTTGCAACGAAAGAAGCACCGAGTCGTTTAGCATCTTATCAAGATTCATTTAAACGCTGGGGACAAAAGTACCCTGAATATTATGGACGTTATGAACACATCACATTGGAAGAAGTGGTTGAAGAAATTAAACGTGAGCGTTTAGCAATTTATTTAGGTTCTGCAATTAAAAGTAAAGGAATGTTGGCACTTACTTTTAAAACGCAAGGTAGTGTTGCGGTGAAATTATTGCAAGATTATATGAAGCAACATTATCAACGTCGTGCACAAATCGAAGCGATGTTGAGTTGTTTTTCAATCAGTGATGATCCATTGATTATTCAATTACTTCTGAGTTTGTCACGTCGTTACCGCACAGCATCTGTTCAGAATCTAGCGAAACAATTGGTTGAACAAATCGCAGAGCGCAATCAATGGAGTAGTGATGAATTGGCAGATCGCACAATTCCGACCGCAGGCTTAGATGATGCAGGTGTATTGAGTCTAGAGTACGGTTCTCGAGTCTTAACTGCCTATGTAGACGATAAAGATAAGTTCGTACTTAAAAATGAAGATGGAAAAATAATTAAAGCCTTACCTGCTGCACGACAAGGTGATGACGAAGGCTTAATTAAAGAAGCTAAATCATTATTCAGCAGTAGTAAGAAAGAGTTTAAACAAGTGATTGATCTACAAACACAACGCTTGTATGAAGCCATGTGTAGTGAGCGAGCTTGGAGCAGTACGGATTGGCAAGAATACCTGTTTGCACACCCAATTATGAAACGTTTGATTCAACGTTTAGTTTGGTTAGAAGTTTCTTCAGAAGGTACTATTTTACAAAGTTTCCGTCCTAGTGATGACGGCAGTTTATTAAATCTTGAAGATGATGAAATTGAATTAGCACAAGATAGCCAAATCAAAGTTGCACATGGTGTTTTGATCAGTGCTGAAGATGCAGAAGCATGGCAAGCACATTTTAAAGATTATAAAGTGAAGTTCCTATTTGAGCAGATGACACACCAGCTTCCTGTTTTTGAAGCACATGCAGAAATTATTGAGGATCGTAAAGGCTGGTTAACCGATACATTTACTTTACGTGGAGTGATTACCAAGCTTGGTTATCAACGTGCTTCAATTGAAGATGGTGGTTCTTTTGATAGTTACTTTAAACCATTTAGCCAAATTGGTTTATCTGCGGTGATTCGTTTTAGTGGCAGTTATGTGCCTGAGGAAAATCTTGCAGCTGTATTGTACGACCTCAGTTTTGAGAAAAAGAATGTACGTTCTTGGCGTGACAGTGGAATGAATTTAGCAGATGTACCGCCAGTGTTATTAGCTGAAACTTATGCTGATTATTTAAAAGTTGCTGAGGCATGTTCTGGTTTTGATCCTGAATGGCAGAAGAAAACACCTTGGTAAAATGGTAAAGATATGAATCCACAAGACATTATTAAATTAAGTGCTGAACAACGTTTTGCAGAAGAACTTGCAATAATTAGTGAGCATGACCATGCACCTAAACCACAAGGTTGGTTACGTTCACCACGTGCGGTACGCCAATTTATTCTCGGTGATGAGAAATTAGCGATTAGCCGTAAATTTTATGGTGATGATGCTTTAGTCGACAGAGCGATTGTGACTTTACTGGGTAAACAAGGTCTCATGTTGGTTGGTGAACCAGGTACAGCAAAATCTATGCTGTCCGAATTATTAGCAGCAGCGATTAGTGGTGACTCAGGACTTACCATTCAAGGAACAGCAGGCACGACTGAAGATCATCTCAAATATTCATGGAACTATGCTTTATTGCTTGCTGAAGGTCCAAATGAGAAGTCTTTAGTGGCATCACCTGTTTATCAAGCGATGCAGCATGGCAAGATTATTCGTTTTGAGGAAATCACGCGTTGTCCACCTGAAATTCAGGATGTTTTAGTTTCATTAATGTCTGAAAAGACCATGATGATTCCTGAGCTTGGGGATCAAGGTCGTATTTATGCAAAAGCAGGATTTAATATCATTGCTACCGCTAACTTAAGAGATCGCGGTGTGCATGAGATGTCATCGGCATTGAAACGTCGCTTTAATTTTGAAACTGTACGACCGATTGCTGATCCTGTTTTTGAACGTGAGCTTGTACTGACTCAGTTGAAACGCGAGTTAGGAGAGTTATCTGATCTGATTCAAATGTCTGAATCTGTGGTTGATCTACTGGTCACAGTTTTTCAAGAGTTACGTCAAGGCACAACCAAAGACGGTACATCTATTAAAACACCTGATGCTGTGATGTCGACTGCTGAAGCGGTCAATATCGCTTATGCAGCTGCTTTAGAAGGCTATTATTTAGGTGATCAATCTTTGAGTAGTGCTGCGATTGCGCGTCAGTTGATTGGCGTGGTGTTAAAAGATAATGCTGACGATGCCAAGCGGATGCGTTTTTATATGGATAATGTTGCCCGTGAACGTGCTAAACAGGATGTAACTTGGAAGGCGTTTTTTGATGCTGGAAAAACGTTTTGGCAGTAGATTTTTTGAGTCTTAACTGAGTCGTGCCGAGTTCTCATCTTATTTGAGGATAAGTCCTCGGCTCGACCTACTTTTGTTTCGACAAAAGTAGGCAAAACCATTTGTCATTCACAGAACCTGTTGACTTCTTAGATTTAGTTAATCGAGTCGCAGAAACAACATTTGACAGATACCACGCAGGCTGTGAATGACGGGCCGAGTATCAGATGTTGTATGTAGTTTATATAAAAAGTGAAAATTTATTGAAATAAAGAATATGACGATACCACTACGCTTACAACAAGCATTACAACAGCAAAAGGCTTTGGCAGATAAAGGTATTCATTTTTTACCTATTCGCCATCATAGCCCAGCGTGTGCTTATGCGGCTTTACAATCGTTGCAGCAATTACAGCCTAAGCATGTATTGATTGAAGCACCACGTTCATTTAATCGTTTAATTACAGATTTACAGCATCCAGATAGTCAGCCACCACTAGCTGTACTGTGTCAAACCGAAATCATGGAAGCAAATAATAATGCTGCTACTGATGAAAAGACGGAACAGAAACAAACCCGTACGGCTTATTATCCATTTTGCGATTATTCACCTGAATGGGTTGCGCTGCGATATGCGCCAGAAATTGATGCTGAGGTTGAGTTTATTGATTTAGCATGGACAAGTCAGATTGATCATGAATTAAAGACAATCACCAAACAAACTTTGCAAAGTCGAAGCTTACAGCAAGAGCGCTATTTGGCTCATAGTCAGTATTTACAAACCATAGCACAGAAGTTGCACTGTCGAAATCATGATGAACTTTGGGATCACTTATTTGAGTTAAAGCCAAAGCTGGAGATGCATGATTGGCAAAGCTTTTTCCATGAGGTGCTCGTTTGGTGTGCTATGTCTCGTTTAGATTACGAGGATAGTGTTTTAGAAGCCGATGCTTCTTTAATCCGAGAACAATGCATGCTGCAAAGCATCTTAGAATGCTATGCAAATAAAAAGGGTACAATCTGTATCCTCACTGGTGGTTTTCACACCTTGGCCTTAATTGAGCAATTGGCAGCATATTTACTGGTTGAGAAACCTAAGAAAATTAAAAAAATAAAGTCCGCCGATCAGGATGACCAAGCGTGGTTGATTCGTTATAGTTTTGATCGTCTTGATGCTTTAAATGGTTATGCTTCTGGTATGCCATCGCCTGCATTTTATCAACGTTGCTGGCAACATATGATGGAGAAATCCTTTGATGATGCTGAACAGCGACAAGCCTTAATCGTTGAGTTACTGTCTGATTTTTCTACGCAATTACGCGACCAGCAGATTTTAGAAAGCAATTTTATTACGGTTAAAAATGCGACTGAACAGGCGATTAGATTAGCGACTTTAAGAGGACATCATTTAATTAGTCGTTTTGATTTGATTGATGCCTGTCAAAGTAGTTTTGTCAAAGGCAGTTTAGATGAGGGACAACAAGCATTTCAAAGCCTATTGAAGCAAATTCTGGGGGGGGCGCGTCTAGGACAAGTGGTGCAATCCACGCAAACACCGCCACTGTTAGCTCAAGTTTATGATTTAGCAAAAGTTCATCGTTTTAAATTGGATGAAACGACCACCAAACGCGCAAAACTGGATGTCTTTCGTAATCAAAAACATCGTTTGCGCAGTCGTTTTCTACATTTACTTGATTTCTTGCAAGTGGGATTTGCCAAGTCAGTGAGTGGCCCAGATTTCTTAGGTGGTGGGCGCTTACATTTATTATTTGAAGAATGGGATTATGCATGGACACCCCATGTTGAAGCTCAGTTGATTGAATTATCAGAGTTAGGAAGTGAGTTAAATACTGTTGCAGTACAAAAACTCTTGCATATCAAACAGACTTTTTCTCAAACAGGACAAGGACGGTCATCACATCTTGCAGTACAGCTTTTAATTCGAGCAGCATTGATGGGATTGCACAAACAAATTCCAATTCTGTTTGCTGAAGTTCAACAATTTTTACCCACTGATCCTGATTTGGATTCGGTGATTCAATGTGGACAAAAATTATTAAATTTATGGACAGGCAAAGATTTTTTAGCTTTTCAGCAACAACCTGAACTCAAAGCGCTGATGCAGCAAGTCATCCCCACAGCTTTATTTTTACTGTCTCAGTTGGCAACGCCACCAGCAGACCAACAACAGCAAATTCTTAATCAAGTTTTGCAATTACGCAATTTGTCTAAGCAGATAAATCGTGTAGTAGGTGGTGAGCAAAATTTCTTAGCACAATTTTATAATGCTTTAGCACGATTAAACACGGACTGGCAAAAGCTAGATGTGTTGGCAGGTGTGGTTGATGCCTTACGTTTTATTGATGGTGATTTGACTGAACAGGATTTACAACAATCAGTTCAGCGACATTTTGGTTTAGGTGTTAACCCTGAACATGCGGTCGCTTATCTATCTGGAATGATGCAAAGCGCACCTGAATTATTATTGCGTTATCCTGCAATGGCACAACTACTGAATCAACTGTTATTAAAATGGGACGAGGCTGCCTTTGTGGCGATTCTGCCTGATTTACGCCAATCATTTACTCATTTTAAACCGAAGGAAACAGCAGCTTTTGCTGAGCAGATTGCGCAGCTGAATGATGTTTCAAGTTTGGATATCTCTCAATATATCAGTGAGGTTTCACAAGCTGAAATGCTACAAGGTGTTCAATTAAATCAACAACTACAAGAATTTTTGATCGAGCGAAATTTACAAGGTTGGTTAGTATAATGAATGATTCAAACTCTAATAACCTTGCAGCACGTTGGCGGTTGATTCTGGGTCGCTATAGTGATCGAGCTTTGGATCAAGTACAGCTTGATGCAGAACAATTACGTTTGGAACGTACTCTCGATTATTTATACAACCGTGAGTATGAACAACGTGGTCATGTTGCAGGGGAGTCTCGTCATGGCTCATTAGATGACTCACAGCTCACTGCAATTAATTGGCTCAATCAAGCGCGAAAATTATTTCCGCAAAGTACCTTTGAACGTATTCAAACTCAAGCAGTTGAACGCTACCAATTAGATGCATTACTCAAAGATCCGCAAAGCTTAAAAAGTTTAGAACCTACACCTCAGCTTGCTAAAGCCTTGTTGACGATGCGTGGGCGAATGAATGCGCAAACTCGAGATGCTGTCCGAGAGATTATTCAAACCGTAGTAGAGCAAATCGTTGCACGATTAAAACCTAACTTTATCAATACGATTCATGGTCGACGCAATCGTTTTCGCCGTTCTTTGCTCGCAAATAGTCAGAACTTTGACTGGCGACGTACGATTCGAGAAAATCTAAAACACTATAATGCTGATTTAAATAAGCTCATTATTCAACAACCATTCTTCAATGCGCGGGTACAACGTCATTTACCTTGGACTGTGATGTTGTGCGTGGACCAAAGTGGTTCAATGATGAACTCTGTCATGTACAGTGCGATTTGTGCCAGCATTCTCGCAAGTTTACCTGCTGTAAAAGTACATCTCGTATTATTTGATACCAATATTGTTGATTTATCTCATATGGCACATGACCCAGTTGAAGTGCTCTTAACTGTTCAGCTCGGTGGTGGCACAGACATTGCCAAAGCGGTGAATTATTGCGAACGTTTTATCACACAACCAAATCGCACGATTTTTACGTTAATCAGTGATTTTGAAGAAGGTGGTTCTGTAGCACATTTACTCAATGCGATTAGTCGCTTGCAATGTCAACACGTAAAGTTATTGGGCTTAGCTGCATTAGATGAACAAGCTAACCCTGTCTATGATATTCAAATGGCACAAAAACTGAATGAGAGGGGGATGTCTGTTGCAGCGCTAACCCCTGAACATTTTGCTGAATGGATGGCAGAGGTGATGCAATGAGCTGGCAACACCAATATTTGGCTTATGATCAAGACAGTCTTGCTACTTATGCAAATACTGGTTTGGTTCGCCGTGCCTTAAAAGATATTGAGGCAGGAAAGGTTATTTTACAAACGGAGCGATCTGAACACATCACCATTGAGAGTGATGGTCAACAGGTTGGTTTATCATCGGCAGGTTTAGTCAATGCATCATGTAGTTGCCCTGCAACAGGTGCTTGTAAGCACATTGTCGCAGCCGTTTTATATCTGCAACAACATTTACAAAATTCAGTTCAGCAACCAATCGAAAATCTAACAACAGACTCAGCTGAGGATATTCAAAGTACGACTGTTGAATTGGTTGAACAACTTGAAAATAATTTCCAACCCAATCTGATCGAAGAAATATTGAGAGTTGATCTCAACCAAATCGCAAAGAAAATAGGTAAAGCTCAAACTCAAAAAGCCATCAAACTCGCTCGTCTTTGGCAAAAAGAACAACAAACGGAATTACTGGAAGAAGAATACAGTTTAAAAATTCGTATCAAGAGTCTGGCTGAAGACATTATTTATGTGGCAGGGGCTAGTTTTGCTGGAATGCTGTCAAATTTAGAAAAGGATCAGTCTGCATATTATCTAGCTGCTTTAAGTGAAGTACAGCGACTTCAAGGAAAATTCTGGACTAAGTTGGAACTCAATGAGACAGAGAATCCCGCGGTTCTGAGTGAGAGTGAAGGTCAATTTATTATTGAATTAAAAGATGATCTTGCTCAGTTGATTGAGTTTGGTTTATCGCATGTAAATGAAATGACTGCACGACAATTACATCTACTGAATATGTCTGCTAGAAGTGAGTCATTAGCTCGTTTGGCTGCAATGTTAAGGCAACTGAGCGGTCAGGTTGCTCGACTTTTAAATCGTGACGAACATAGTTCTGAACACGAAACATTATTATATTTAGCTCAAATCAATGCATATCTTTACCAGTTAGAACATGCTAAGGGTGAGGTTTTAGTTCGCTTAAGAGGTAAGTCACGTCGTCAATATGAAGTAGATCAAGAACAAGTTGATTTAGAGCTTTTACCTTTAGGCGCACGTTGGTGGCGAACATTGGGTGGTGCTAGAGGAATCACTTTATATTTCTCAGAGCAAGAAAACCCTCAAATTTTTGAGGTGACACTAGCGCGTACTGAAAATAATGACCCGAACTTTAATCGTTACAATGCATGGTCTCAGCAAAGCATTTGGATGATGACAGCTCAACAACTCATGCAAAAAAAAGTACGATTACAACAGCCACGATTTTCTGAGGATGATCGTTTATCTGCTTCAGGACAAAGTCGAGCCTTACCACTTAATAACTTAAAAGATCTTCAGGATTTTAGTATTTATCAACACATCGGATTTGATAATTGGCACAAACTACAGCAACGTTGGCAGCAACAATTACAAAGTATTGAAGGTATTGATCAAACAGTAATGCTTAATATTTCTAGCTATGACAATCCTCAAGTTGATGAAATTGAGCAATGTTTGTGGTGGACGGTCTATGATCAGAATCAATCAGCGATACATTTACGTTTAGATTGGAAAACGTCAGAAATAGAAAAAATTCGTCAGCTCGAACGCTTGTGTAATCAAAAAACTCAAATTAACTCTGTTTTTGTATATTGCCAGATTAAAGGACATACCTTGGTGTTATCGCCAATTAGTTTATTGATCACGCAAAATGAAAAAACACGCTTGTTTAACCTAGATTTTGATCAATTAAATGAACCAAAAAAGACTTTGAAAGAAAGTATCGTTGGACGGATTGAACAACTCTTAATGATGAAACAACAACAGAGAGCAAAATTTTCATCTATTCAAATGAGTTTAAGTCAAAAAGTGTGTGAACCAATTTTTGATGTATTACTTAGTCTGAGTTGCTCTGGGCGTATGATGCTGAGTTCATCACAGATCGAAACATTGCAACAACAACGTCAGTTGGCATTAGATGCAGGAATGAACATACTTGCAAAGCAAATCACATCACTTTTAGCCGAGTCTAAAATCAATGTTGAGTCAATTTTACGGCTTATTTATCTCTGTGATTTAATTCTACGAATGCAAGTGGAGTTACCAATTCAACTGAATCAAAACTTGTAATATGTTTGATATTTGATTGTAGTTAAAGAAAACTCGTTGGATTAATTCTAGATTTTTCATACTTTATGTTGTTTGGATAAGCAGATTTGGGTTTTACTAAGGTATAGACGCTGGTTTTAGATTGTTTTAGTCGGATAAATATTGTCTCTCGTATTCTATAAACTTCGAGAAAATATAGACTATTATCAAATAATGAGAGTTTTTATGCTTTTCTTGACTTAATTGACATCATCTAAGTAAAAGCAGTCAATTCTATTTTGATTTAATGACCTTAACTTGAATAAAAACTATTGGGAAATAGCTAAAAATGGACCGTTTAATCCATAAAAATAAGTGCAGGATGTCAATTAAATCAATTCTTATCTCAGGAATGTTGGTCTCGTCATTCGCCATGATGAGTCCAACCTATGCTGCTCCTGAAGGGAAGTTAGATCTAACGCTTTCAACTCATTCGCAGAATAAAGTTAAAAAACTACTCAATGACCCTAAAACTTGGCAGCAGATTCCTAAACAGGTCACTTTATGTGTGTATTCGCCGAATGGTGAGCATAGTGAAGCATTTGAACAAGCAACTAGCTATATCACTGAAATTCCAAGAATGGTAAACGTCGCCAAGCAGTTTGGTGTCAATATGAAAGTTGCTCGCCCTTCGCATTTACAATTTAAACTGGATTTTGATTATCCTAAACTTAAAAAAACAGCATCTACATTGGTGAACCTAAAGGTTTATACCAATGAAGCTGTTTTAACCGAAGATTTTCGTAGTAAACGCTGTGATGGTGCAGGTATTAGTAATCTACGAGCGAAACAATTTAATAAATTTGTTGGAAGTATTGATGCAATTGGTGCACTACAAACATACAAACAATTGAGCGCAGTGATCCAAGTTTTAGCAAATCCAAAGTTTGATGAAAAGATGGTGAACAAAGACTATGAGGTTGTCGGGGTAGTACCATTAGGTGCTGCTTATATTATGGTCAACGATCGAAATATTAATACTCTAGCTAAAGCTGCAGGTAAAAAGATTGCTGTATTCCAATTCGATGAAACCCAAAAGAAATTAGTTCAAAATGTAGGTGCTCAACCTATTTCGGTAGATTTAGTGAGTGTCGGTGGTAAATTCAACAATAAAGAAGTCGATATTATGGCTGGACCTGCGATATTGTTTGAACCACTTGAGTTACATAAAGGGATGAGTGATAAGTCTGGCAAAGTTGTTGGTGGGATTATCAAGTTCCCTGTCATTCAAGTGACAGGCACATTGATCATGCATCGCAATAAATTCCCAGCAGGAATGGGATCAATTGCGCGTGAGGTCATTTCTAAACAGCTCAATCCAGCATTTGAATTTGTCGATAAATTGGAAGCTAAAATTCCAAGTAAATATTGGTTAACACTAAATGAAAGTGATAAGCCTGGTTATGTTCGTCTCATGCGTGAAGCACGTATCCAAATGACTAAAGAAGGCTATTACGATCCAGATATGATGAAGTTGCTGAAACAGGTTCGTTGTTCGCAAGCGCCAAGTCACTATGAATGTGCCTTGAACGATGAATAGATCTTAAAATTTTGAAGTGATAACGCCATAGTACATATAGCATGTGCTATGGTTTTTTAATTTGAAATGTACTAAAAATAAGAAGAGTTTTGAAGGTTATAGGACTTACGCATTGACGGATTCAAAAAAGTACTAAAATACTTTATAAAGTATCTGTGATCAGACAAATTAAACATGCTTCTACAGCAACTTGTACTCTACCCATTTATATGGGCTTTCTCATGACAGAACCGAACTCTATTAGCTGCACACAACTTGCCGAGACTTATAATATCTCGCATGATAGTGTAAATCGCTTTCTAGAGCGTGAAGATTACACACCTCACGACCTATATCAAGAATCAATTCAACATATTGATAATAACAAACTTATAGTCAGTATTGATGATACTGTTTTAGATAAACCATATAGTCAACATATGGACTTAGTTAGTTATTTTTGGTCAGGCAAACACCACCGATCCGTCAAGGGTATTAATCTCATTACCTTGTATGCGACAGATCAAAATGGTCAAAATATTCCAATTAATTTCCGAATTTATGACAAATCTGAAAGTAAAACCAAGAATGATTACTTTATGGATATGTTAAGTGAAGTACTCAGTTGGGGTGCAAAGATTCAATTTATTACAGGTGATAGTTGGTATTCATCGACTGGAAATTTAAAAACCATAAGAAAATATGGTATTCGATTTATGTTTGGTATCGACTGTAACCGTAAGGTTTCCCCAGAAAAAGGACAATGGTTTCAACTGCGTTTATTGCCAGATTTCCATCAGGGTCAAGTAGTCTGGCTCAAAGATTTTGGCTTTGTACAATTATTTAAGACTCAGTTAAAAGAACAGCAGAGGTTTTATATTGTGCATCAAGATGAAGATGATTTATTGTCCTTTGAGGGTTTTCATGAATTACATTCAAGTCATTGGAAAATAGAGCAATATCACCGGGTGATTAAACAGGTTTGTCATATTGAAAAGTTTCAAGTAAGACGATCTAAACTGATTTTGAATCATATTTTTTCAGCCTTGATGGCCTACGTTGAGATACAAAAGAACCAGTTTGAGCGGATCTTTGAAAATATATATCGTTGGCAGAAGAAATTATTTAGACCAATGATCAAAAACTTCATTGATGACTTTATTCTCGATAAAAATCATCTGCTACCACAGAGAATCTATAAATAATAGTGCGTAAGTCCTAGGTTATAAAAATAAAAAAACGTTTTGATTGAGAGGGGATTATAAATTGAATTTTCTTTTGATGAGAACCATTAGAAAAGTAATGCTCCAGAGGTGCCGCTGCATGGTCGTTACCCTGAACCCGATGAGTTCAAGGTGGAGGTGACGTACACTTACTGGGTTTCCTACTCGAGGCAGGCATACACTCAAAATGTACAGGACACATCCATAAATTTAAGTATCGGCAGGGGACTAGACGTACTGGCGAACACCCTAGAGACAGTTTTAGTATAACTGATCTTTACACGATGACAATCCTTGCAGATCACATATCTGTAAAGATACTTACTAATTGATGGGGCTTTGTGCAATTTTACTCAACAGTTTGTTCGACATCTTCCAAGATGGTTTGAAGTAGGCGCTCACAGTGAGCATATTCCTGCAAAGATTTATTCAAACTAAACACATCTTGTGCCATCTGTAAGGCAACCATAATGACTAATTTATTGTGTTCTACACGAGGAGCATTACGTCGCATATCCTGAAACTTTTGATTCAGTAGTTCAGCGGCACGCTCTAATTCTTCACGTTTGTCTTCAGTAGTATTTAAGCGAAAAGTCTGTTCAATTAAACGAAGTTCTACTGTCACTTGTTCACTCATGATCAGTTTTCCTCTTGTAGTTCAGCATTCGGGTGAGCAAGTTGCTGAATTTCTTGTGCATGATGATCTTGCGCAGTACCTAGGATGGCAAGACGTTGAATAATTGCTTCAACTTTTGATTTTGCAAGCTCATTTTTTTGCAATAAACGATCACGATCTTGCTGAAGATCTTGGATTTCTTGCTGACTATGACGTTGTTGTGCTTGGAGCTTCTCTTTAGTCACACGTAAATCATTACGCTCTGCCAAAATCTCTTGAAAGCGATTTTTTAAGTCAGTGGTACTTTTTTCCAAGCGGCTATAGCGTTCCGCTAGTGTTGTCGCATCTTGATTGAGCTGCTTAAATTGATCTTGTAACTGAGTTAATTGTTCAGTTAAGTTATCAACTTCGTCCTGCTTTTGCGTGATGATGCTATTTTTTTGCACGATTTGTGCATGATGGTCTGTTTCAGCTAAAGCTTTAGCTTCAGTGAGCGAAGTGTTTTCGCGCTCTAAATGATGTAAACGTGTTTTTAAAACACCAATATGCGCTTGTAGACGCTGTAATTGTTCTAACATAACGAGGTCGCACAGAGTTGCAATCAAAGGTAATATATACAGCAGTATAGAGATTGGATAAACGAATGCAAGACGATATTTCAGGTTGGACGGATTGGAATGCCCATTTTGATGGGATTGAAGAGATTTCAAATCCAAGTGAGTTACATGGATTACTCACAGGTATAGTTTGTGTCACACAAGCACCAACAAAAGACGAATGGTCACAAATTTTAAATACTTTAAATGTTCCTGCATTATCGGAAGAGGCATTAGAAAGCTTAACTGACGAAAGCGAAGACGTTTCTCATGCCTTGTCTGACGATGAGTTAGATTATTTGCCGATGTTGCCAGATGATAGTCATCTACTTGTTGATCGAGTTCAAGCTTTGGCAGATTGGTGTGCTGGTGTGGTTCTAGGCTTCGGTTTAGCATCAGGACATATTCGTGCTGATGAACAAGAACTCATTGAACACTTACAAGATGTTGCAGCAGTAGAGTTTGAAGATTCAGATAATGATGACGAAGGTGAAGCAAGTTATGAAGAGTTATACGAGTTTGTTCGTTTAATTCCAGTGAGCTTATCGATTGGTCGAAAAAAGATTTCTGTTAGTGAAAGCTCACTCTTAAAAAACTTTCATGCCAAAAGCAGAAATCAAGAAAGCACAGCTGATCCACAAACTATTGTAGAAATGTTTACACCGCATCGTCCGAGTTAATGCGGTATTAAATCTCCCTAATAAATCCCTCTTACTTTTTAGAGGGACTTTCAAGCTGCAGGATAATATGAAACTAACTCAAGCTGATTTTAAACAACGCCGTGATCATTTAGCTCAGAAAATGGGTGCAAATAGTGTTGCTATTATTGCGACACGTGCAGAAATGTACCGCAATCGCGATGCAGACTATAAATATCGAGCTGACAGTAGTTTTTATTATTTAACTGGTTTTGCTGAACCTGAAGCAGTTGCGGTATTGGAAACCTTCGCTGAAGGTGAAACGTATCGTTATTCCTTATTTTGCCGAGAGCGTAATCGCGAAATGGAGATTTGGAATGGTTACCGTGCTGGTGTGGAAGGGGCTGTTGAAATCTATGGTGCAGATGAAGCATTTGCAATAGATTTATTGGATCAGGAAATCATTGCAAAGCTCTTAAATAAAGATCGTTTGTATTTTCGAATTGGTCATCAAGCTGAGTTTGATGCCAGAGTAAGTCAATGGATTCAAAAAGCTGATGCTCAACAACGTCGTGGATCAACCTCTCCAGCAGAGGTCATTCAGCTTGATCGCCTTATAGATGAGATGCGTCTGAAAAAATCAGCGCAAGAAATCGAGCTAATGCAGATCGCATCAAATATTAGTGCAGATGCACATACACGTGCTATGCAATCAGTGAAACCAGAAATGATGGAGTATGCACTTGAAGCAGAACTCAATTATATTTTTGGTAAAAATGGTTGTGTACCAGCCTACAATAGTATTGTCGGTGGTGGAGAGAATGCGTGCATTTTGCATTACGTAGAAAACAATAAACCATTAAAAGATGGTGATTTGGTTTTAATAGATGCTGCTTGTGAATATGAATTCTATGCATCTGATATCACTCGCACTTTCCCAGTCAATGGTAAGTTCAGTCCTGAGCAAAAAGCACTTTACAATATTGTATTAGATGCACAACTAGCTGCGATTGATGCAACACGTATCGGCAATCACTACAAATATCCACATGAAGTCGCTGTAAAAATTTTAACTCAAGGTTTGGTTGATCTTGGCTTACTTAGCGGTAATGTAAATGAGTTGGTTGAAAGTGAAGCATTCCGTCAATTCTTTATGCATGGAACTGGGCATTGGCTTGGTATGGATGTGCATGATGTTGGTGCTTATAAGCATGGCGAAGACTGGCGTGCTTATGAAGCAGGTATGGTAGTCACCGTTGAGCCTGGTTTATACGTCGCACCCGATGATGAAACCGTTGATGCGAAATGGCGTGGTATTGGGATTCGTATAGAAGATGATATTGTAGTCACTGAAAATGGACCGTTGGTTTTGACTAAGAATGTAGTGAAAACTGTTGAAGAAATTGAGCAATTAATGGCTAGTTAAGTCTGAAATATTGATCTAAAGGCTTATTCTATCTAGGATAAGCCTTTTTTATTTGTCGAATTAAAATAAAACACAGACCAAACAAAGTACAAATTCCAATCCCAATTTGAGTTAGAGTAAGATAGGCTAGGGTCTGTAGATATTTCATAAATGCTTGCGACAGTGGATATTTTTTAGGTGATACAAGGCATGGCTTATGAAATTTAGTCATTCTAAATAAATAAGCCATAACGCAGTAGCGACAAAAAATATCCCTGTCCCACAGGGTTATGGTTAAAACTTCCTTAAACTTTGTTATGAAACTTGACAAGGAGTTGCCATTGCCTACGTTTCATGCCTCGTTTAAGTTGTTTTAGCCTATAACGCAACCATAGATGAAATATCAACAAACCCTTAACATCAAGTCATGAAAAACTGATAAGGAATAATATTATGCAGCAACAAGTCATCATTGTCGGTGGGGGTATGGTTGGACTCAGCCTTGCTTTAATGTTGGCAAAATCTAATATTGCCGTAAAGCTATTAGAAGCTGTGAAATATCCAAATTACGATGACGAAAATCTAGCTCCATATCACTCAAGTTTTGATGCTCGTAACACCGCTTTGTCACGCCGTAGCGTGCAAATTTATCAAAAGTTAGGCTTGTGGGATGCATTACAACAGCATGCGACCCCAATTTTACAAGTGCATATCACAGAGCAGGGTAGCTTTGGTAAAGCACGACTAGTCGCAGAACAAGAGAAAGTAGAAAGCTTTGGGCAAGTAATTGAAAATGCGTGGTTAGGTCGAGTATTACTCACCCAAGTTCGTCAGCAGCCTCTGATTGAATTAATTGATGGGGTACAAGTGACGTCACTGACACAAGATGCAGATGAGGTTCACATTGAAGCCATGCGTAATGGTGAATATATACACTCGCTCAAATCAAAGTTAGTGATCGCAGCAGATGGTCGTGATTCTTTCTGTCGTCAAGCAATTGGTGTGGGTGTGGATGAACATGATTATGACCAAGTTGCGATTGTCACAACGGTTCAAACCTCTAAACCTCATCAACAGGTTGGTTTTGAACGTTTTAGCGCTTTAGGACCATTGGCATTATTACCTCTACCAGGTGAATACCGCCGCTCAGTGGTTTGGCCTGTGAAAAAAGGTACGGAAGCCGAATGGTTAGGCGAAGAAAATGATCAACACTTCTTAGATGCCCTACAAGAAACTTATGGCGATCGTGCGGGTAAATTTGAAAAAACGGGTAAACGTTTTAGTTATCCATTGTCACAAGTTTTGGCTCACAAGCAGGCGGTTGGTCGTGTAGTTCTCATGGGTAATGCAGCGCACACAATTCATCCTGTTGCAGGGCAAGGCTTTAACCTTTGTTTGCGAGATGCCGATGTATTGGTTCGCTATTTACTAGAGCAGTTAGCGAAGTCTGATGATATTGGTCATCCTGATAATTTATTGGCTTATGAGCAAGCACGTTTAACAGATCAGCAGCGTGTGATTAAGTTCTGTGATTCAGTGGTGCGTGGTTTTAGTAATCAAAATCCGCTTCTTAAATTAATAAGAAATACAGGATTGATTGCATTTGATGTGATTCCTGGCATTAAGCCTTTGGTTGCGAACTACGCGATGGGGCTAAAAGCATGAGTGAAATGTTAGATGTCGTCATTGTTGGTGGTGGATTAGTCGGTGGTTTAACAGCTTTGTTGCTAGCACAAGGTGGCGTGCAAGCAACAGTATTGGATGCTGCACCAGTGCTTGATCAAGACAAAACTTTAGCCGTGATGAATCCACGTGTGTTGGCTTTAAGTCAAGCAACGATTCATCTACTAAAGACAGTTGACGTTTGGAATGATTTAGCACGACAAATGCCATATTCAGGTATGCAAGTCTGGAATAAAAATGGTTATGGTGAAATAAATTTTGGACATGCTTCCGAAGAGCAACCTCGTGCAGATCAAGCTTTAGGTTCAATGGTTGAGCCAAGTGTTTTGAATATTGCGATACAGCAAAAAATGTTACAGCAGCTCAAAGATTACCGTACCCAAGTAAAAGTTATTCGCATTGAGCAAATTGCAAAAGGTTGGTCGATTCAACTCGCCGATGGCACGATCCTCAAAACCAAGTTATTGATCGGTGCTGATGGTGCAAACTCATTTGTACGTGAGCAAGCATATATTGATTTAGATATTTTAGACTACAAACAAGCCGCAATCAGTTGTGCGATTAAAACGACACAACCGAATCAATATGTCGCACGCCAAATTTTTCTACCTACTGGTCCACTTGCATTTCTACCTATGGCAAGCTTAGATCAACAAGAAAATGGCTACTGGCAATCAATTGTATGGACTCTACCTGATGATTATGCGGATGAATATTCGAAGTTATCAGATCAGGAGTTTATGCAATTACTGACACGTGAAAGTTTGCAAATGCTGGGTGAAGTGGTCGATGTAAGATCAAGAGCACAATTCTCACTCAAAGCAAGAGCAGCTCAGCGTTATATCAAATCGGGTTTAGCTTTGATTGGAGATGCTGCGCATGTCATTCATCCTTTGGCAGGTCAGGGCGTAAATATCGGTTGCTTAGACGCAGCAGTTTTATGTGATGTTTTATTGCATGATTTAAAACGTGGTGTATGGGCAAATGAGCAAACTTTGCTTCGCTATGAACATCAACGTAAAGGTCAAAATGATGCCATGATGCACAGTATGTCAGCAATCGGGTGGTTAGAAAGTTCGGAGCTATTTCCCTTTGTTTGGGCAAGGAACTTTGGATTAAAGCAAGTCGAACAATTTGAAGTACTCAAGGATCGCTTTATGCAACAAGCGAATGGATTGGGCGCATTGCAACACACACGCTACGCTTGCTAAAAAATAGTAGATATTTTTTATACAATCATTTATAAATCAGAGTGAATTTGGTCGTTAAAAGTACAATTTGTTAAACATTCTACTTTGATAAATGAGAAGAGCTTGTTACATTTCACAAAGTTCTGATGACCAAATAACGATGATGAAGATTTAGTCATTGTGGGGAGAGTAATATGACGGAAATTAATGATTACGATGAAAATACTGAAGACTCTGCTGTAGACGATGAAGAGGCGAAAGCAGCAGAAAGCGGTGCAGATAGCGAAGAAGCAACGATTGATGATGCTGATCTAGCTGAAGCTGAAACGCTAACCGTGACTGCTAAACAGAAGCAGCGTCAGGCTTTGGAAGACGAAGTGGCTGCGTTCCTCGCTCGTGGTGGCAGAATTACTGAAGTTCCTCCTGGTGAACATCACGACTGAATTTAAAGCATTTCAAAGGCATCACAATTGTGATGCTTTTTTATGTTGATGTAACGTGAGATCACATTCTAGTGGCTGATGTAATCCTTTTAGGATTCCGCATTGTTCTATCGTGCGGTGTTGAGAGCATTGTTGTTTCAGTTGAATAAAATCTTGCTTGAGGTGCTCTAAATTTTGAATCTTTTGAGAAACCTCATTAAGGTAATGATCAATCAAGTGATCAACTTCGATACAGGTTTGGTTGGGATGAGTTGATAACTCTTTCAACTTTTGAATATCTTGCAGGGTTATGCCCAATTCGCGGCAATGTTTTAAAAATAAAAGTTCTGAAAGTATCTTTTCAGAATAATGTCGATAATTTCCTGCTGTACGTTTTGCTTTTTCAAGTAATCCAATCTTTTCATAATAACGAATGGTATCTATTGAAACACCTGACTTTTTAGATAATTGCCCAATTGTAAAATTCATTATGCTTGACTCTAGAGCTACTCAAGGGTTTTTAATCACTATAAAAGATTCTTAGAGAAAAGTCATGGCAGGATGTGGTTGTAATACAGCGTGTTCCCCAGCAAAAACAATGAGTCCTAAGTTTAGAAAGGCATTATGGATCGCATTAATTTTAAATGCACTTATGTTTTTTGTAGAAATCATCGGAGGAGCGCATGCACAATCTGTGTCTTTATGGGCTGATGCACTAGATTTTGCAGGAGATGCTGCAAACTATGCTATTTCATTAATTGTGCTTTCTATGAGTTTGTATTGGCGAGCAACGGCAGCTTTACTGAAAGGAATCACAATGGCTGCTTTTGGTATCTTTGTGATCATTAAAGTGATTTGGTCATGGTGGATAGGTGTGATACCTGAACCTATGCTAATGGGAGCTATTGGGATATTGGCATTACTGGTTAACGTATTTGTTGCCATCATGCTTTATACATTTCGAGATGGTGATGCCAATATGCGTTCCGTATGGTTGTGTAGCCGTAATGATGCGATCGCAAATATTGCGGTAATTTTCGCTGCAGCAAGTGTTTGGGGAACAGGAACCGTCTATCCAGATTTATTGGTCGCTTTTATTATTGCTTACCTCGGTGTGAGTTCAGGATTGAGCGTAATTCAACAGGCGAGATCAGAGCGAAAAATGGATCAAAGTCGAATTTAACTAAAACGCTAAATTGATAGTCTTTTTTTAAAAAAGGATGTAGATATTTTCAGTAATCTACATCCATTTTATTTTAATCTTGTTGTGTAAGTTCTAAAGCACGTTGGTAAGCAACTTTCTTTTTGATTCCTGTTAAATCAGCTGCTAATTGTGAAGCTGCTTTGACGGAGAGATCTTGTAGTAATCTTTTCAATAAGTCATCTAGCTTATCTTGTTCCATATCTTTTTCAGTCGTAGCACCACCAACGACAACAACGATTTCACCTTTTTCTTGGTTGTGATCATTCTGAATAAACGTTACGAGTTCTTTTAACGTCATTTTTTTGATCGTTTCAAAAGTTTTGGTAATTTCGCGAGCAAAACCTACAGGTCGATCTTCACCAAAGACCTGAACCATGTCTTGGATACATGCTAAAATTCGATGAGGTGCTTCGTAGAAAATTAATGTTTGTGTTTCATCTTTTAGCTTTTCAAGTTGACTAATGCGTTGAGAAGCTTTGGATGGAAGAAATCCTTCGAAACTAAAACGATCGCTAGGCAAACCAACAGCACTTAATGCTGCGATCGCTGCGCATGCGCCAGGCACAGGAATAACACGTATTCCATGTTCTTGAGCAGCACGAACCAGTTTGAAACCAGGGTCACTAATTAATGGCGTTCCAGCATCACTGATTAGCGCGACGTCTTCACCATTTAACATTTTTTGGAGAAGTTGATCAATTTTGTTACTTTCATTGTGATCATGACACGCAGTTAATTGAGTTGAGATATTATAGTGTTTAAATAACTGTGCAGATTGACGAGTGTCTTCTGCCGCAACTACCGATACAGACTTTAAAATATCAATTGCACGATAGGTCATGTCATCTAAGTGCCCAATCGGGGTTGCTACAACAAATAATTGAGCACTCATAAAAGGTAACTCCCTAATGTATATAAAAAAATATTGGCTGCCGCTTTTTTTTGCAGCATTTGTGAGCCCAGCTTATGCGGACATCTTGGTGATTCTACCTGAATCTGGTGCTATGGCGCGAGCGAGTGAAAACATTAAACGTGGTTTCTTGAGTGCTTATGCAGCATCTGGCAGCCAAGAAAAAATAATTTTTGCCGATTCAACTAAAAATAGTATGGATTACATCTTTAAGAAGAAGGTGAATAACAAAATTAAATTGGTTGTTGGTCCTTTGGCTAGAACTGATATTGATGCTGTCATGCAACTGGAGCTTAAACTTCCTGTACTGGCACTAAATGATGTAAATCAACATGCTGAAAATGTGTGGCAATTTAGTTTGTCGAAACAACATGATGCAGCTGCCTTGACCCAATTATTAAAAAACGATCGGGTAAAAAAATTATGGGTTCTGCGTGAAACTGGTACTGAAGCAGCTACAGAATTATTTATGCAGGCTCTTTCGGTAGAATTCGGTTCAGAAATACAAGTTATAGACACTCTGCCTAAAAAAATCTCGAGAAAGGAAGGGTTGTTACTGCTGGGGCATCATCAATGGATTCAACAACTAGGTGAGCTACCTGAAAAGAAAGTCTATGCAACACCATTAAGTATCGAGCAGGGACAGACTATTCCTTTAGGACTTAGCTTTTGTGATACGCCTGCATTGTATAATGGACAATGGGTAGATCTTATTGAAGCGTATAAAGAGCAGCCTGAAAATATGGCATTTCAACGCTTACTTGCTTTTGGTGGTGATGCATGGACAATCACTCAATATTTATTGAGTAATCAGAATCAGCAACAAACTTCATTTATGGGGCGAACTGGTGCAATAAGTTTTAAAGACAATAAAATTTTCAGACAACCAACTTGCTACCTGCAACAAGAGCACGGAATCCAAATCTTAAAATAAGAAATAAATGTCATGACAGAAAACGCAAATGAACTCGGACATTGGGCTGAGCAACAAGCATTAATCTATCTTCAACAATTTCAATATGAATGTGTCGCTCAAAATTACCATTCACGTTATGGAGAAATCGATTTAATTGTAAAACGACAGAATGAGTTGATTTTTGTTGAGATAAAGGCACGATCGGCAGGGAGCTATGCGGAGTCATGTGAAGTGATTACACGCTCGCAACAACGAAAAATAATAAAGACCGCGCAGCAGTTTTTACAGAAAAATCCTGATTATGAGGATTTTGATTGTCGTTTTGATGTGATTTGTTTTGATTTTCCACAGAAAATTGCAAAAACAGTACAACCAGACTTTTCAAAATTGCAGTATGATCAGCAGTGGATTGAACATGCATTTACTTTAGATTGAGCATTAATTTGGTCATTTTGAGATAAATACCTAAGATTGAACAAGTTTGTAGATAGGGAGTCTTGCCAAGTGTTAAAACGTTTAACGATTACGTTACTTTGCGCTGCAAGTTTATCAGGATGTGCGAGTTTTATTTCGGGTGGAACAGGAACTTCACCTGTCGGCACAGATAGTGGGGAACGTAGTCTCGGACAAGTATTTATTGATTCGTCTATCAAGCGTACAGCCAATATTAATTTGTATAAATTAGATCACCGTTTTAAACAGTCCCGCATCAATATTGAAAGTTTTCATAGTAATGTCTTGTTAACGGGGCAAGTACCTGATCCATATTTGAAGCAATTAGCTGAAGATAATCTTCGAGCAATGAGTGATGTCAAAGCTGTACATAACTACATTACTGTTGGTGATAAAGTTGGCTACAACACGATTATGCAAGATGCAACAGTAACCGCCAATACTCGTGGTTTACTGATGAAAGCACCCGTAGTTTCAGATAGTAAAGTACTGGTACACACTGAAAATGGTGTTCTATATGTCATGGGACGTCTAAATACTGCAGAAATAAGAGATTTGGATGACGTCTTACAAAAAGTTGGTAATGTGAGTAAAATTGTTACTCTGATTGATAATATTGAGCAATCATCTGGAACGATGGCGAGTTCAACCACAGCAACTCCTATGGTGGGTACAGTGACGACACAACCTCTCGTTGAAACTCCAGTAGCAATTGATCCCGATCAGGCAGAACCTGCGACTTCTACACCGACTGTACCCTAATTTATGAAGCAACTTATTCAACAAGTTCAAGAAAATGTGACACGGGCGAAAAGCTTTTATCAAGAGTTTCGTCTGTATGATCTAGCCAGTTACTCAATCAATTATCTGACACCAAAGGATACCTTTGAAAAGGAAGAGCATCTTGCCTATGGTTTAAAGGCAAGACATCGTTTAGACCTTTATCGAACTAAAAATCCTAAAAAGCAGCGACCATTGATTGTGTTCGTGCATGGCGGGTCATGGCAACATGGTAATAAACGTGATTATCTTTTCGTAGGCGAAAGTTTTGCTCGAGAAGGTTTTGATGTCGCTGTTATTAATTATCAACTAGCCCCAGAACAAATTTTTCCTGCATTTGTTGATGATCTTGCTCAGGCAATTCATTATCTAAATCAAAACCAAGCAAAACTGAATATTTCTACTGAAAACATTATCTTAATGGGGCATTCCGCGGGTGCTTTTAATGTAATGTCAGTAGTTTATTCTCCGTACGCTCAGAACTTCAAATATACTGATAAGATCAAAGCAATCGTGGGAATGGCTGGTCCATATCATTTTGATTATAAAGATGATCCTCTTTCTGAACATGCCTTTGATCAGCATGTACCGTATAAGCAAGTGATGCCATATTATTTTGTCAATCCGAACAAGATTAAGCACTATTTGTTGATGGCGGAAAACGATCAGTTAGTAGGTAGTCATAATACATTTGATCTGGATAAAGCACTAAGAGAAAAAGGCAATCATAGCCATGTGATGGTGATTCCAAAAACTGGACATATTACCATCGTGGCAACACTTGCAAGTTTTGTCAGTCATTACTTCAAAACGAAACGCACCATTATGCATTTCTTGGAAGAGGCTTTAGAAGACTAAATAAAAAAGCATCTTAATTAAGATGCTTTTTTTTGACCTATGATTTGAGTAATCATACTGTGGGCAATACTGCCTTTGAATGGGATTTCAGGTAATTCATTAAACTTGAAGAACTGAGCGTCACTAATTTCTTCTACTTGCAATTCAATGTCACCCGATTCGTATTCAGCATGAAACGCTATCATTAAGTTACTAGGGAATGGCCAAGGTTGGCTAGACATGTAACGAATATTTTTGAGCTTTAAACCAACTTCTTCAAGCGTCTCACGTTGTACAGCTTCTTCGAGAGTTTCACCGACTTCAACAAAGCCTGCAATCAAACCATACATATTTGATTTGTTATGAGCGGATTTTGCTAGAAGAATCTCGTCAGACCCTTTTGTGATCACTGTGATAATACAAGGTTGAACTCGAGGATATTGGTGGTACCCACAAGCAGGGCAAACCATCGCATATTCTCTCGAATGCACTTCGGTCATATGACCACAATGACTACAGAATTTATGGTTACGACGCCACTCAAGTAATTGGACAGCACGGCTTGCTTGTAAGAAATCCGAAGTATCCCATGATTTGAACCGTACCAGGTTTGTCGGAGACTCAATATTCTGAGAGACTATTCCGATGAAAAAACCAAACTATACCCCCGAAATTAGAGAAAGAGCGGTTCAATTACTAATTGAATCTGAAAAAGATTATCCTTCTACTTGGGCAGCAATCACAGCTATTGCTCCTAAAATCGGTTGTACTCCTGAAACATTGCGTGTTTGGTATTTAAAGCATATGGATCAACTAAATCCTGCCAAAGTACAACAGAAATCTGACCAAGAAAAAATGAAGCAAATGGAACGTGAAATTAAAGAATTAAAGCGTGCCAATGAAATTCTACGCAAAGCAGCCGCTTTTTTCGCCCAGGCGGAGCTCGACCGCCCACACAAATAATGGTGGATTTTATCCAGAACAATAAAGATCGATATGGTGTTGAAGCGATTTGTAGAATTTTACCGATTGCAGCTTCGACCTATTATCGGGCTTTAGATCTCGTTGATAACCCAGAACATCGAGCGAAACGTGCTCTGCATGATTTACATCATGCAGAGCAAATCAAACGTATTTGGAAAGAAAGTTTAGGTCGATATGGTGTGCGTAAGGTCTGGCAACAATTGAAACGTGAAGGTTATGTTATCGCACGTTGTACAGTTGCTCGATTGATGCAGAAGCTAGGTATACAAGGTGTTTGGCGTGGTAAGAATAAACAAACCACCCGTAGCCGAGATGATCAAAAACGAGCAGATGACTTAGTAAAACGCAATTTTAATGCAGATCATCCTGACCAGCTGTGGGTCGCTGACTTCACGTATATTCAAACTCATTCAGGCTGGGTCTACACCGCATTTATTATTGATGTGTTCTCGCGAACAATTGTTGGATGGAAAGTATCAACACGGATGAATACAGATATGGTACTTGATGCACTGGAGCAAGCATTGCATGATCGAGGCATGCCAAAGAATGTGATTCATCATTCCGACAGAGGTGTGCAATATCTTTCCATTCGCTATACCAATCGTTTAGAAGCAGCAAATTTACGAGCATCAGTCGGTACAACGGGTGATTCATACGATAATGCTCTGGCTGAAACGGTGAATGGCTTATACAAAACAGAGGTGATTGAATATTTAAAAGCAGATTGGCAAGGTTTAGCGGATGTACAACTTGCGACATTAAATTGGGTAGATTGGTTCAACAAAAAGCGTGTACACAGTGCACTGGGTTATGTATCGCCTTTTGAGTTTGAAGCAATGTACTATGATAAGATTAATCCGTTAGGTCAGGTGGCCTAACTTAAATAAAAAAGTCTCCGATAAACCCGGTACGGTTCAATTGTATGAGTTCTCTGATCGGAACTAATTGATAGCCCTCTGGAATTGGCTCGTCATCAAGAAGATCACGTGCAATTACTTGATCATCGTGATGAATAGGCAAATCACTTGCTAACTTTTCAACTTGAGGTAACTGTAAATTTTCATCTACTAAGAGCTTTTGATGTTGAAAAATATAAGCAAGTGATAGTTGGGTCATTATGCCGCTGCGCTTTGTAACTGTTGACTGTTTGATAATGCCACATCAAACATAGATTGCAACACAGGTTGTTTGTTCTTTAAGTTATCAACTAATAGATCAAGTCCTGCGACAACATTTAAAATACAGTTAATGTGTTCAGCCTCAAAAGTTTCATTTTGAGTAAGTCGATGTTCTGCAAATTGAACTGCACCTAACAAAGCGGTTTGTTGTGCAGTACTTCCCAAGAATAGGGCAGCACCTGATAGTTCTTTGAGATAAATAGGCAGAGACTCTAAATTGTGTGCTGTAGAGTCTTGAGCGTAAAGACTAAGTGTTTGGGTAAGCGTTTCAATGAGAGTTTTGGTTTCGCTTAATAAAGCTTTGTGCGCCTCATCTAAACGATCCAAAGAGATTTGCATGTTATTCACACGTAATTGTAAACGACTTGAAGTATAGTTACGCTCAAGAATCCCGATAGAATTCATCGAAGCCAAGATACTATTCATTAAATGTTGTACTGATGCTGCATCAGTCAATGTATTTGTTTGGCTGAGTTTTTCTGCTTGCTGCGTCAGTTCTTTTGCCGCTTCATTTAGATTGAGAATTTTAAATACATTTGAGAGCTGATGAAGTTTTTGCTGAAGTTCTTGAGTTTTTTCAGCAGACATATTTTCATGGTTATATTCAATCTCGTTGCGGATTTGAGCCATCTCATCCGTCATTAGTTGGCTAATGGTATGAATGGTTTCGTAGTCTGGTCCGTACAAATGGCGACTCAAAACTTGTAGCTGAGTATCACTGAGTAACTCATCACCAATATTAAGCTGTTCACGAATATGATGAGAAAGATCATCTTCTTGACTGATACAAATACTCAAGATATCTGCTAAATCATTTAAGTCAGTTTGAAATGCATTTGGATTAGCAAGAAATTGACCAATATTGGTTTCAATCTTAATAAATGTACGTAAGCGTGCTTCGGTAATTAGTAGATCTTCAATATGTCCTAAACCTACATTCACAAGTTGCCAATATTGTTGACTTGGCAAACCCGATGCTAAACCAGCCATATAAACCGCAACAAGTTTTAAGCCCTGTAAATCCAAAGGTGTTTCTGCTTGTTTTATCAGTTTATTTAAGCACAATTTATATAACTGATGGACATACTGTGATTTTTCTAAATCAGGGGCCTTTGGCAAATCAAAATTTGGCGTAAAGCAATCCAATAAAGGTTGAATCGTTTGACCTTCTTTAGTGATTGGCTTGCCTAATGCTTTTTCTAAACGATTGAGTGTATCTAATAGGAACTGTGGAACTTTAACTTCACGTAAACAAATGAATTCGATATAACGTTTCAGCATGGTTGTGCCTTCGCTCAAAGCCACAACATCACTGGTTTTAATTTGTTCAGGTTGAGCCATGATTTTACGCATAAGCTCAGCAGAGTATTGCGTAATCTGCGATAGGTGTGGGATATCAATCAACGCTAGAACATTCGTGCATTGTTCAAACTGATTGAGAGCATCATCAATCCCAAATGGCAAGGCTTGTTCTTCGGCAAGAGTATTGACTGCAGTCTCTACCAATTTAATCGAATTATCGATCTCATTTTTTATTATTAATAATGCCGTTGGGTCGAAATGAATCGAGGTTTGGTAAGACATATGACCTACACCTTTCCTAAGTTGTTATATCCATGAACCCTCTATGGAGAGGGTTTAAATCTTTAAGAGTTAATATAACTTAACTTTGAAAGCTTGAAACAAAAAAACCTGAACTTATAAGCAAATTTATTTTGCAAAAAAGCATGGTTTTCCATGTTTTTCTTCGAATTGTTTGACCCAAGTCTCATGTTGCTGAAGTTCATCATCAGTCGGGTAAATAATTGGCAAATCAATTTGTACGCGTTGGCGAGTGGTTTTATTCTGTTGTTGTTCTGTTTGGGATAAGGCATCCATATCAAATGAGACTTGTCCACCTGTCATCGCCAAGTAAACATCAGCCAAAATTTCAGCATCGAGTAATGCACCGTGGAAGGTACGATCGCGAGCAGGAATTTCATAACGACGGACTAAGGCATCAAGTGAATTTTTTTGACCAGGATGCTTGTTTTTAGCAAGGGCGAGTGTATCCGTAACTTCACAAACTTCTGATAATGCTGGAAGCCCCGCGCGTTTAAACTCCATATCTAAGAAGTTCATATCGAAGGTCGCATTATGTGCAATAATTTCAGCACCTTTTAAAAATTCGAAAAGTACATCTGCGATTTCAGCATATTTAGGTTTGTCCGCTAAGAATTCATCAGTGATACCGTGTACATCGACTGAGTCGCCAACTGGTTTTTCTGGGTTAATATAAATATGAATTGAACTACCAGTAAGCTTACGATTAATCATTTCGATTGCACCCACCTCAATGATTCGATCGTTGTCTTGATAATAGAAACCTGTCGTTTCTGTATCTAGAATCAATTGGCGAGGGCCTTGTAGATTTAATTTTGCATCTGTAATTACAATGTATGAGTTTGAAGATTCATTTACAGATTTAACCTCTATATTTTCTTCGATTTGCTCTGTAACTTGTAAATCAATTTCAATCTCTTCAATCAACTCATCTGCTTCTGCATCAAGGTCCAAACCGAAGGGATCATCAAGCAGCCAATCAGATTCAGGCTTTTTTGTATCAGCGTTAGCCTGCGTCATTTTTGAGCTTTGTTTTGCAGTTTGTTCAGCACCCATGTTTGCTAGTTGATCAGCCATTTCATTTCCTCGATGGCCCGCATGACCTTTGATCCAGTTCCACTCGATATTTCTATTTGCGCACACGGCGTCTAATTTTTTCCACAAATCAGGATTTTTGACATCTTTCCAATTTTTCTTTTTCCAACCATGTATCCATTCAGTGATACCTTGTTTTACATAGTTTGAATCTGTCCAGATAATGAGGTGAGCATCGACTGGGCAAAAAGAAACACCTTCTATCGCTGCAGTTAATTCCATTCGATTATTGGTTGTTTCTAGCTCACCACCATAAATTTTATGTTCTTCGGTTTCTGTAATGATATAAGCCCCCCAACCACCTAATCCTGGATTGCCTTTACATGCGCCATCTACATAAAGTGTGATTGTTTGAGACATAGTTGAACCTAAAAGTTTAAACGAGAATGGTAAAGCGGATCATCATCAAAATAAGCAGAGTACTTTTAAAAAGTACAAGCGAAAACAGTGTATCACCCCTTGATTACGGGCGGTATTGTAAAGCTAAATTGCATTGATGAACGTTACAAAACTCATCTTTTTTAATTTCTTGTAACATTTCGATGCGAATCACGTTAAATTATTGCCTTGTCTAAGTGACATGCTTTACTACAATGGCAAATCGAAGAAATAAACTAGCGTGAGTTGACTGGAAGTTTTTATGTATAAATCGACCACATTGGTGTGGCAACAATCTGCAACATCATTATTTAAAATTACTGTACTGACTTCTGCTTTAGCTGCGCTAGGAATCACGACAGGGTGTTCAACTACACCTCAGTCTTCTAAAGTCTCATCATCAAAACAATTAGGTTCTGGCTATTTGGATGCTAGTAGTTTGGATTCGCTTGAGGATTTACTATCAGCAACCGATATGCGTGCAGTAGAGGGTGATCGATTACTTGTTTTAAAACACGGTGATGTGTGGAAACGTATGACTGTTGGATTCAAAATGGATTTAAACCATTGGGATTCACGTATTGAAGCACAGCGTGGTTGGTTTATTTCTCGTCAACCTTACTTAGATCGTTTGAGTGCGCGTGCCAGTCGATATCTATATCACACTGTGAAAGAGGCTGAACGCCGTGGTATGCCAACTGAATTGGCTTTGCTACCAGTTATCGAAAGTTCATACGATCCAGCAGCAACGAGTAGTGCAGCAGCAGCAGGATTATGGCAATTTATTCCTAGTACTGGACGTATTTATGGTTTACAGCAAACCAGTCTTTATGATGGTCGTCGTGACGTAGTTGAATCTACGCGTGCTGCATATGAGTTTTTAGGTAGCTTGTACAACCAGTTTGGATCATGGGAGTTAGCATTAGCTGCTTACAACGCAGGTCCTGGACGTATTCAACAAGCGATTAACCGTAATAAGGCAGCTGGCTTACCAACTGATTATTGGTCATTAAAATTGCCACAAGAAACAATGAACTATGTACCTCGTTTCTTAGCAGTTGCTCAAATTATCAAAAATCCAAGTGCTTATGGCGTGGCTTTACCTCCAATTGCCAATCGTCCTCACTTCCGTGAAGTCAGTTTGTCAGCACCTTTAGATCTGAATCAAATTTCATCTATTACAGGTCTAAGTCGTGCAGAGTTATATGCGCTCAACCCTGCATATCGTGGTGAAACGGTTGATCCAACAAGTCCGATGCGTATTTTGATTCCTGCAGATTTGAGCCCATCGATCGATGCAAAACTTCGTTCGGGTAAATCAAGTTCTAGTGGCTTCTGGGCAAGCAATCAGACTCCACCTGCTATGAATAATACATTGAGTACTTCAACGACAACGCGTACAAGTACTGGACAGGCCATTAGTCCTTCGACAAAAACACCTCCGCCATTAACGGCAAGCACTACAACGCGTCCAACATCTACCACAACGACGAAGATGAGTACGCCTAAAGGTGCTGATGCATTGGCATCTTTTGCTGCTGCTGCTGATGTACCAAGTGCACCTCGTATTCCAGTGGCGATTACACCTGCGCCTAATGTCAAACCTGTGAATATTGAACCACCAATTTCACTAAAAGAGCGTGAGCAAATCGTTGCAGCGGTAAAAGACGAAGGTGAGAAGAAAACTGTTGCTCAAGTTTTAGAGCCTCAACCTACGCAGGCTGAAAAAGACCAAGTTGTTGCTGAAATTAAAGCAATTGCACCGAAAGGAACTGAAATTGTTGATCCTTTTGATGGCAAGATTAAGCTCACTGCGATCCAAACTAGCCAATCAGTTGCTGATGAAAAAGGTCAAGAAGTCACTAAAGGATTCGCTTATCCAAAAAACTTGGTTGAAGACGAAACGACTGCGAACAGTGATGATGCTAAACGAAACCAAGGTAAACCTTATATTAAAACGGACACCGATGTTGTTGTTGTAGCACCAAAAGGCAAACGTAGTACTTATGTCGTATTACCTGGTGACACATTGGCTGTGATTGCACAGAAAAATGGAGTGAACTGGCGTGATATCGCGCAGTGGAACCAAATTGATCCAAATGGAACCTTGTTTGTAGGTACTAGCTTGTATCTCTATGATGCAAAACCACAAGCTGAAGTTGTGAAAGCAACAGAAAATAAGCCTGATAGCTATGTCGTTCAATCAGGTGATAGTCTTACCAATCTTGCTGCTCGTTTTGATTTGAGTATCAAACAACTAGCCGATTTTAATAATTTATCAGTTACTGATGGATTATTTGTAGGGCAAAAACTGAGCTTAAAAGAGCCAAAAAATTCAATACGTAGTTCTCAACAAAGTAGTCGTGAGATTGATAAAGTTTCCACTAATAAAAAAGTGGCAACAAAATCATATACTGTGAAACGCGGTGAATATCTCAAATTAATTGCTGATCGTTATGCATTATCAAATCAAGAGTTGGCTGACCTAACTTCAGGTTTAACGGCTACGAGCAATTTGATGGTTGGTCAAAAAATCAATGTACCTCTACATGAGGTATCTAAAGTAGATGAGCCTACTGAATCAAATGCTAAGGTTAACTATAGCAATGTGACAGCTTCAACAAGTTATAAAACTGAAAATTATACGGTTCAACGTGGTGATACCTTATCCAGTATTGCCAGTAAATCGAAAATAACATTGAGTGAACTGGCTGATCTAAATAACTTGAAGTCCAACAGTGGTGTGCGTTTAGGTCAAACCTTGAAGATACCAGCAGGTTCATCTGTTCCAGAGCAGTACGTCGTTCAATCAGGTGATAGTTTAAATGCAATCGCTGGCAAATATGATTTAAGTGTAAATTATATTGCTGATTTGAATGGATTGGAGCGTACTGCTGGATTACGTGTAGGACAACGTTTAAAACTTGCTGGCGATGCACCTTCCAAGTCATCAAATGTCACAGCGACAAAAGTCAAAGATAAAGATGAAACGGCACCTGATATTTACACCGTAAAATCAGGAGATACTTTAAGTAATATTGCTAGTCGTTATTATCTACAGCTCGATTATGTAGCTGCATTAAACGGCTTGTCACGTAACAGTACAGTTCGCATTGGTCAGAAGCTCAAACTTTCTGGTGATGTACCAAAAACAGAAACAGCAAAAGTTGAGTCAAGTAAAACGAGCTCGAAATCTGTTTCTAGTAAAAATACGGAAAAATATACTGTAAAAGCTGGTGAATCCCTCAACAGTATTGCAAATCGTTTTGGTATGTCGACTCGTGAATTAGCTGATCTTAATGACTTGAAAGCAAATGCTGGCTTGCAGCGAGGTCAAACGATTTCTGTTCCTAAAGTTGTCACTGAATACAAGGTGAAGCGTGGTGATACCTTAATTGGTTTAGCAAGTAAATATGGTATGGAAACTAGCGCTTTGGCTGAGATGAATGATTTAACGCCAAGTACACAATTGCGTATAGGTGATGTTATTAAAGTGCCAAACCTTTAAGTACTGATGCTTTCATTATCTACAACTCAAAAGCTTAGTCTATTCGGACTAAGCTTTTTTGCTCAAACCGCATTTGCAGCCCTTCAAACCACTCCATACTTAGCGATGCATGTGCAGCCTAAATATGCCAATTTTTCAGTCATGCCATATGCGGATGTTAAAGCACCTAAAGGTGGTTTATTTAGCCAATCCACATTAGGCACTTTCGATAATTTAAATAGTATGAATGGAAAAGGGAGTGCAACAGAGGGCGTGAACTATCTTTTTGATAGTTTAATGGATCGTTCTTTGGATGAGCCACGAGTGATGTATCCACTACTGGCTGAAAAAGTAACTTACGATCCTGACAATCTGAAGTTCGTAATTTTTCACCTGAATCCTAAAGCACGATTTAATAACGGGCAGGCATTAACATCGGATGATGTGAAATTTACTTTTGATACATATCAAACCAAAGCAAATTTTGGTTTGCAGATGTATTTATCAGATTTGGCAAAAACCGAAATTCTATCAAAGCACCAAATCAAATTTATATTTAAATCCAACAAAAATGTTGAAATGCCATTAATTGTGGCGAGTCTTCCAATTTACTCAAAAGCAGATTGGAAAAACAGAGATTTTACTCGCATTACGCTGCAACCTATTATTGGCTCAGGGCCTTATATAGTTGATCGTATCGATGCGGGTCGTAGTATTACTTATAAAAGCAGTCCAAATTACTGGGCGAAAGACCTCGCTGTTAACCAAGGGCGTTATAACTTTGATCGACTAAAATATGTGTATTATCGAAACTTAGAAGTGAGTTTCGAGGGATTTAAATCTCAACAATTTTATTTCTATGAAGAAAAAAATATCCGTAATTGGGTGATGGGGTATAATTTTCCATCTTACCGATCAGGTTGGGTTAAAAAGTATAAGGCTCAATTAAGCACCCCACTGGATATACAAAGTTTAGTATTTAATACACGACGATCACCATTTCAAGATATTTATTTCAGACAGGCATTAACTTACGCCTATGATTTTGAATGGCAAAATAAAGCACTTTTTTTTAATCAAAATAGACGACTACAGAGTTTTTTTGATAATACTGACTTAGCCGCAGTTTCTAAACCGAGTTCTGCTGAGCTGAAGATTTTAAAACCTTATCTAGCGAAGCTTCACCCGATCATCCAACAAGGTGTAGTCGCAGATTGGCGTTATCCTAAGTCGGACGCTAGTGGATTTAATCGTAATAACTTACTACACGCACAAACAATCCTGAAACAAGCAGGATATAAGATCGTTAATGGTAAATTGCATGATCCTCAAGGTCGATTGATTCAAATAGAATTATTACTTCAACAAGAGAATCCACAACGTGAGCTGATGCCATTCGTGCGTAATTTAAAGCGACTTGGAATACAGGTCAATTTGCGTCAAGTGGATGTCCCGCAGTATATGGAGCGGATACGTCGTCAAGATTTCGATATGATGGTTTTTAAAATGCCGCAGACTTTGACCCCTGGAAAAGAGCAGGCACAGTTTTGGGGAAGTAGGGCTGCAAATGAAGCAAATAATTATAACTATGCAGGAATACAATCTCCTGTAATTGATCAAATTATTGGAAAAATAATTGCAGCTAAAAGTCGAGATGAAGTTGTACTCTATACTCGAATTCTAGATCGCTTACTGCGTGCGGGCTATTACCATATTTTGACATATGGTAAACCAGATCGTTGGTTTGCTTATTGGGATATTTATCAGCAACCAAAAACTAAACCAAAACTTTCTGTCGGGTGGGAATATTGGTGGGTTGATGCAAAGAAAGCCAAGATGCTCAATCAATCTTCGATTAAACATTAAATCAAATAATGAAGGATTAAGTTTATGCTTCACTATATTCTGAAAAGAATGATTTTGATGATTCCGACATTATTTTTTATTCTGTTAATCAATTTTATCATCGTACAAATCGCACCTGGCGGCCCAGTTGAGCAAGCCATACAACAAATACAAAATGCTCAAGGATTGGGTGTAAACCCAAATAATTCAAATACGCTGGGTGAATTGGCTCAGTATGAAGGCGCTCGCGGCTTAAGCCCTGAGATGATCGAAAAAATTAAAGCGCAATATGGGTTTGATCAGCCTGCTTATGAACGGTTTTGGATCATGCTCAAAGCATATTTAACCCTTGATTTTGGAACAAGCTTTTTCAAGGATAAAACAGTTGTACAATTACTGTATGAAAAACTTCCTGTTACCTTGTCCTTAGGTATATGGAGTACTTTCCTGATCTATATGATTGCAATTTCGCTAGGGATCAGCAAAGCCAAAAAGAATGGTTTGCTTTTTGACCGTGCGACCTCATTGTTATTGGCAATTAGTTACGCCGTCCCATCATTTGTATTTGCTATTGTACTTGTGGTTTTTTTTGCAGGTGGAAGTTATTGGCAGTGGTTTCCTTTACAAGGATTAGTGTCGGAAAATTTCGAGCATTTAAGCTTTATAGGAAAAGTTAAAGATTATCTTTGGCATATGTGCTTGCCGATTATCAGTATGGTATTGGGAAGTTTTGCTGCTTTGACGTATTTGACGAAATATTCTTTTGTTGAAGAACTTAATAAGCCTTATGTGCTGACAGCAAGATCAAAGGGATTGAATGAAAATCAGGTACTTTTTCGACATGTATTCCGCAATGCGATATTGATTGTTGTTGCTGCTTTACCTGAAACCTTGGTTGGTATTTTCTTTGTTGGTAATTTATTTATCGAAATCATTTTTAATTTGGATGGCGTAGGATTATTGGGTTTTGAAGCGATTACGCAACGTGATTATCCTGTGATTTTTGGTACTTTATTTCTATTTACATTCTTCGGTTTAATTCTTCGCCTTATAGGGGACGTACTTTATCACTGGATAGACCCTCGCATTGATTTTGAATCACGAGGTGGGCGTTGATGTCACCTTTAATGAGAAATCGACTATATCGTTTTAAGCAAAATAAATTGGGATTTTTCAGTTTAATCTTATTTTTGATTATTTTTAGTCTTTCTATCTGCGCTGAGTTTATAGCAAATGATAAACCTCTGCTTGTTAGTTATAAGCAGTCACTCTATTTTCCCATATTCAAAGATTATCCTGAAACAACATTTGGTGGCGTATTTGAAACTTCGACTGATTATCAGGATCCTGCTGTAAAACAATTGATCCAACATCATGGCTGGATGATTTCACCAACTGTAGCTTTTTCATATCAAACTCCAAATTTATCTCTCACTGTTCCTGTACCATCTCAGCCGACATTACAAAATTGGTTAGGGACAGATGATCAAGGTCGTGACGTATTTGCTCGCATCTTGTATGGTCTAAGGGTTTCACTTTTATTTGGAATCGGGCTAACTATAGCGGCAGCTTGCATCGGAATAGTTGTAGGTGCAGTACAAGGGTATTATGGTGGTTGGATTGATCTAATTGGACAGCGACTCTTGGAGGTGTGGGGGGGCTTACCCATGCTGTTTATTGTGATGATATTGGTCAGTATGTTTAGCCCAAATGTATATTGGCTCTTTTTAATTATGTTGTTATTTGGATGGACTGAATTAGTAGGATTAGTAAGAGCTGAGTTTTTGAGAGCACGAAATTTTGATTATGTATGCGCTGCTCAGGCTTTAGGTGTCAAAGACCATAATATTATTTTTAAACATATTTTACCAAATGCAATCAGTTCAAGTTTGTCGCAAATACCATTTATGCTTACAGCAAATATTATTGCTTTAACGGCATTAGATTTTCTTGGGTACGGATTACCTGCGGATGCAGCATCGTTAGGCGAGCTGTTGTTGCAAGGGAAAAATAATTTAGATGCACCATGGCTAGTATTGTCTGGCTTTTTTACTTTGGCAATTGTGCTATCACTTTTGATTTTTATTGGGGAGGCTGCTCGTGAAGCATTTGACCCAAAACAATAATATTGCCTTATTGAAAGTTCAGAAATTAAGTATTGAAAATCAATCAGGCACTAAGCTTGTTGATAACTTCAACTTTGAACTTCATCATTCACAGACTTTGGCAATCGTTGGTGAAAGCGGTTCAGGAAAATCAATAACTTGCCTTGCGATTTTGGGATTGTTATCTGATAGCCTTAAAGTAAAAGGTGAGATCCTGTTTGATGGTGTGGATTTGCTTAAAATGAATCAGCATCAATGGCAGCAAACTCGTGGCAAAAAAATTGGGATGATTTTTCAGGAGCCGATGACAGCACTTAATCCATTGCATTGTGTAGAAAAAATCGTTGGAGAGAATTTGTTGTTGCAAGGATTGTGTAAATCTGAAGTCAAAGAAAGGACTCTCGAGTTGTTGAATGAAGTCGGTTTAGAAGAAGCTACTCATCTCTTGAAACGATTTCCACACGAGCTTTCTGGTGGTCAACGGCAGAGAGTCATGATTGCTATGGCATTAGCATTGGAACCTGAAATTTTAATCGCTGATGAACCGACTACAGCTTTGGATGTTGTTTTACAAAGACAAATTCTTGATTTGCTCAAACAATTACAACACCATCATAAAATGGCAATTTTATTGATTAGTCATGATTTAAGTGTTGTTAAACAGTATGCAGATCAAGTGTTAGTTGTTAATCAAGGACGAATTGAACAGCAGGGTGATATAAATGAAATTTTTCAACATCCCAAAAACGAATATACCAAAAGCCTGTTGCACCATGATTTTGGGATTGCACTAGAACAAAATAGTGGAAAAACATTGCTTGAAATTCAAAATCTGTCAGTACGTTATCCGATTAGAAAAGGATTATTCAATCAAATAAAACAATATAAAACAGCTGTTAGTAATATTAGTTTCTCATTAATGTCAGGTGAGGCGTTAGGTATTGTGGGGCAAAGTGCCTCAGGCAAAACATCGCTAGCACTAGCAATTGCTCGACTTATTCCTAGTGAGGGAGAAATAAATTTTGAGACACATAATTTAAATCAACTAAATCAAAAACAGTTAAGACCTTTGCGTCAGCAATTTCAAATTGTCTTTCAAGATCCTCTAAGTAGTTTGAATCCTCGACTATCAGTTTTTCAAATCATCGCAGAAGGGCTTGAACTGAGTGCAGTAAAATCAAACCTGATCGAAAATATGATCGATGAGGTGTTAATGAAAGTTGAATTAACACCTTCTGAAAAATTTAAATACCCACATGAGCTTTCTGGTGGGCAAAGGCAACGAGTCGCTCTAGCGAGAGCCTTGGTTTTGAAACCAAAGTTGCTGATCTTAGATGAACCGACCTCAGCTCTTGACCGTATTACACAACAAGCAATTATTTTGCTTTTACGAAGGTTGCAACACCAAGAGCAGATCAGCTATTTAGTGATCAGTCATGACTTACAAGTCATAAAATCCCTCTGCCAAAATGTTTTGGTAATGCATGAAGGTAAAGCTTTGGAATATCAAGCTTCACAAGATTTATTTCGTGATCCTCAAAATGAATACACAAAATTATTGATTGAGGCGAGTTGTATATAGCATTGTAATTAAACTGACATATGTTATTGTCAACTTATCGGAAGATATCTTGACATCAACAATAATCAGATTAAATTAGAGTAATTACTCTAATTTGTAGCAGAGGATGACCATGAGTCAGATTGCAGACAGTATCCAAATTCGCAACACAACATTCAAAAATCGTATTATCAAAGGTGCTATGAGTGAAGCTTTAGCTAATCACGAAGGTCAGCCGAATGATTTACATATTGGATTGTATGAAGCTTGGGCTAAAGGTGGCTTGGGTTGTGCAATTACAGGAAATGTAATGGTTAACATTGCGGCTAAAAATGAGCCAGGTGTCGTTGCGATCGAAACTGAACGTGATTTGGCGAAGTTGCAACAATGGGCTGCGGTAGGCAAAAAATACGGTATGGTACAATTAATTCAGTTGTCACATCCGGGTCGTCAATGTCCAAAAGGATTAAACAAAGAAACAGTAGCACCGTCTGCTGTACCTTTTAGCCCGATGTTAGCAACGATGTTTGGTACTCCACGTGAGTTACGACATGAAGAAATTCTAGATATCATCCAACGTTTCGCTACAGCTGCTGCAGTTTGTGAAAAAGCTGGATTTGAAGGTGTACAGTTACATGGTGCTCATGGTTATTTGATTAGCCAATTTTTATCACCACTAACCAATAAGCGTACTGATGAATGGGGTGGTTCAATTGAGAACCGTATGCGTTTCTTAATTGAAATTTATAAAGCCGTTCGTGCTGCGACTTCAGAAAACTTTATTATTTCGGTAAAACTCAATTCAGCTGATTTCCAACGTGGTGGTATTACTGAAGAAGATGTGATTGCAGTATTTAAAGCAATTGATGCTGCAGGAATTGATATCATCGAGATTTCTGGTGGTACTTATGAAGCACCTGCAATGGCTGGTGCAAAGGCAGAATCACACAAAGCAAGCACTATTGCACGTGAAGCATATTTCTTAGAGTTCGCTGAAAAGATTCGTCAGCATGTCACATGTAAGTTAATGGTGACAGGTGGTTTCCGTACAGTCGCAGGTATGAATGCTGCACTGGAAAGTGGTGCATGTGATTTTATCGGGATTGCACGACCATTAGCGGTTGAAACAGATTTAACAAATAGCCTAATTGCAGGTAATGATGTGCGTTATGCTGTAAACCAAATTAAAACAGGCATTCCTTTTGTTGATAAAATGGCAATTATGGAAATCATTTGGTATGCGGCACAATTCAAAGCAATTGGTCAGGGTAAAAAACCAAATCCTAAATTATCACCATTACTTGTTTTCTTGAATTATGCCAAAGGCAATATTAAAGCGGTTGTTAAAGGTCGAGTGAATTCGCGTAAATCGGCATAACTGAATTACCACGCAATCGTCCAATAGGACTGAAACGTAGAAGCAGACCATTGTCCTTTGATTAAAGATTTTTTAAAGGCGGGTCTGTTTTCTATTTGGGCTAAATAACGCTGTATATGTTTAAATTGATGGTCATTTGCCGAGCAAGCCAATAATGGAAACCACATCAAAATATCTGCAACCGTAAATTGATTCCCAGCAAACCATAAATGATCTTTTAAATGCTTATCAATCATGGTCATTTGTTGCTGTAACGATGGATTTAAATAGCTTTGATCAAATCCATATTTTAAAAACTTTGAAACGAAGCGAACAGGAAATGGTGTACGTTGTACAATCTGGTGAAAAATTTGTTTGAGTAATAGGTCTGGAATAAATGTGGCTTCACAATAATTTTTCCAATAATAAAAACTTTGAAGTTGCGATCCTAATAATTTACTTTGCCCTAATTGAGGGTATAGATAAGATAAGTAATCAATAATCGCTGAAGTTTCGGCTAAGATAAAAATTTGTTCTTGATTTATTATTTCAACGGCAGAAAATTTCGATAATTGATGCGGTGAATTTTTCTTTTCATCTAAGTCCGAATGATGGTTGATGACTAATTCGTAGGGAAGTCCTAATTCTTCTAAAAACCAAACGATGCGTTGAGAACGTGAATTTTGTAAGTGGAATAAACGGATTTGCATATTAGGTTTAAATTTATAGTTTTGATCAGTTTTCAGTATAGGGTAGAAAATATGCTAAGGATAATAAAATAGATTTTTCAAAATAATTATTTTTTAGCAGCTCTACGTATAAAAAACTAATAAAAAAGCCACTGTCTGAATGATACAGTGGCTTTTTTGAATTTGGCGTCCCTACGGGGATTCGAACCCCGGTTACCGCCGTGAAAGGGCGATGTCCTAGGCCTCTAGACGATAGGGACTTCTTGAGGTGGATGTATATTAGGGCTCTGTCACCAAACTGTCAAGAAGGTGGGGTGATAGTTTGTTCAAAATATAGCAAAACAGTTCTGCTGTCTTTTGCGTATCGTATAAAGCAGAGTGAGCTTCTTTACCATCAAACTCAATTCCAGCTTGAATACATGCTCTTGCCAATACAGTTTGTCCAAACATCACCGCGCTAAGCGTGACCGTGTCAAAAACTGAAAAACTATGAAAAGGATTTTGGTTTTTAGTTCCTGAACGTGCGATAGCTGCTTGTAAAAAACCTAAATCAAAGTGTGCATTGTGTCCAACCAGTACAGCATGTGTGCAATGCTGTGCTTTTCGGACTTCATTCAATGATTTAAAAATACGGCGTAAAGCACCGCGTTCATCTTCAGCCATTGCAACACGCATAGGATTGAAAGGATCAATTCCAATAAAGTCTAAAGAACGACGATCGAGATTAGCACCTTCAAATGGATTAATGTGTGCATGAAAAGCAGGACCAGGTATAAATTGTCCCTGTTGATCATAGACAATTGGGATACATGCTATTTCAAGCAAAGCATCCGTTTGTGAGTTAAAACCTGCTGTCTCAACATCGACTACAACAGGTAAGAATCCACGGAAACGTTGACCAATGACAGGAGCTTGGTTTTCTTCGTGTGTCACACTTTTCTCCATTGCAGTGTCTTACCTGCATGAAGTGGGATAATTTTTTGACCATCAAGATAATCAAATGATTCTGCAACGGTATTTTCTTCTTTCACCAACGTAATGGTTGATGTATTTCTTGGCAAGCCATAGAAATCAGCACCGAACATACTTGCAAAACCTTCCAAGCGCTCTAACTTGCCAACTTGATCAAATGCTTGTGCGTAAAGCTCAATCGCATTTGGTGCACTATAGCAGCCTGCACAACCACAAGCATTTTCCTTGGCATTTTGAGCGTGTGGCGCACTATCAGTACCTAAGAAGAATTTTGGACTACCGCTTGTTGCCACTTCTAATAAAGTTGTTTGGTGTGTTTGACGTTTTAAAATCGGCAAGCAATAGAAATGAGGCTTCACACCACCAACCAACATATCATTTCGATTAAAAAGTAAATGTTGAGGTGTAATTGTTGCAGCTACATTACGATCTTGTTCAAGAACAAAATTTGCTGCATCACTGGTCGTGATATGTTCAAGTACGACTTTGAGCTTAGGGAATTGTTTCAATAAAGGAGAAAGAATTTCATCCAAAAAACGTTTTTCACGATCGAAAATATCTACATGGTTATGAGTTACTTCACCGTGAAGTAATAAAGGGACTTGGTGTTCTTCAAGTTGTTCAATGACAGCATAAACTTTGCGAATATCACTAACGCCATTATCAGAGTTTGTCGTTGCACCAGCAGGGTAAAGCTTGATTGCATTTACAAATTCTGATTCTTTGATTTTTCTAACTTCATCAGGCGATGTAAAGTCAGTAAAATAAAGCACCATGCGAGGATCAAAATTTAAGCCTTCAGGTACATGAGCAAGAATACGTTCACGATACGCTACAGCTTCTTCTACAGTTTTGACGGGTGGAACAAGGTTCGGCATACAAATCGCACGTGCGAATTGTTTAGCCAAATCGGGTACTGTGCGTTTTAATGCTAAGCCATCACGTAAATGAGCATGCCAATCATCGGGTTGTAAAAGCGTAATAGTATTCAAGGTGAACTTCAAACTTAAAAATAATACAAATAATAATGCATAAAGTGTGAAAATGGTAACTACATTTACGGATAAGTGGTTAAGCAAAGTGCATGACAAAATGAGAAATTGTGTTATTTTTATCCAGCACAAAAATACATCACCATAAGAAGAGTAAAAAGGATGGAAAATCAATATGATCTTGATGAATTACAGAGGTCTAAAGAGGATCTAGAGCAGCTTGTTGCTCGACACTATAAAGGTCAAAAAAAACAAAAAACTTTACCAGCAAAACTAGAAGAAGATTTCTGGAAATTTAACATTGATCGCACACGTATTAATGCGATTCAGTTTTTTGGACAAGGTGTCATTACTTACACGATTTTTGTCTTATTAATCTTACCTTCTAACTATTTGGTTATTCGTTCCAGTCCTCATTTTATTGTTGATTTTGTTTATAGCATTTTAAGTTTACTCATCATTGGTGCAGCATTATTTTTATTTTGGACTTTTTCTAGATTTAGAAAATTGAGCCGACTTTTTTATCCAGTTGCTTGCGTTATTGTCTTTTGCACAATTTTCTTTCCATCTTTATTGATGATGAGTGTGTCTAACGTTGTATTACAGAATCAGGCAATGGTACTGATTGCATTTTTGTATATGTTAGGCTTTATTCTGAGTGGAATAAAACCCAATCATATGCTGTGGATTGGAACACTGGCTGCAGTATGTATTTTATTATCCCTCTATTATTTTAATATACCGTGTGATTTTTTGATGCTTGGGCGCACGTTTATAGGAAGCTTGCTCTTAGGTTTTTCTATCAGCATCATGTTGACCTCAAAAGAAAGAAAACTATTTTTAAAAACTAAAATTTCGGAAATAAATGAGAGAATTCTCCGTTTACAAGCATCAGAACTTTTACATTTAAGCCAGCATGATGAATTAACAAAGGTTTCCAATCGACGAACTTTCGAGGAAATGTTTAGTTATTACTATGACATCGCTTGTAAAGAAAATAAGTCGATGTCAGTTCTGTTTATCGATATTGATTATTTTAAAAATTATAATGATTTTTATGGCCACCAAATGGGAGATCAGGTTATTTCGTCTATAGCGAAGACCATTAAAAGTTCAATTCGGCACATGGACTTTATCGCGCGCTATGGGGGGGAGGAATTTGTTGTATTACTTCCTGAAACATCGGCTCAAGGTGCTTATGCCGTCGCAACGAATATTTATAAAGCAATTGATCGGCAAATGATTCCTCATGAAAAATCATTAGTTTCAAATCATGTCACGATCAGCTTAGGAATTACGGTATTTAATGGTAATCCTAAAATTAGCCAAGAATTATTGATTCATACTGCTGATAAAGCACTTTATAGAGCCAAACAATTAGGTCGAAATCAAATCTATTATCAGCCACTGCCTGTTGTTGAATAATTATAGAATCAAAAAAAGCCAAATCATAAAATTCGGCTTTTTCAATTATGAAATGATTGGAATTATTCAAGGAATTTTACAGTCACACCTGAGCGAACTTTGTTACCCAAATCATTTGCATCCCAGTTCGTTAAACGAATACAGCCATGTGAAGCTGTTTTAGAGATTAATGAAGGACTTGGAGTACCGTGAATACCAAATGATTTTTTACTTAAACCAATCCAAATATTACCCACTGGCGCATTAGGACCTGGTGGTAAAGAAAGAGGTTTAAGGTTATTACCTTGAACAAAGTTAGACGGTGAATAGCTATACCAAGGATTTTTTGCAACGCCGACTACTTTATACGTACCAGTCGGAGAAGGCGTGTCAGTACTACCAATTGTTGCAGGAAATGAAGCAATCATTTGGTTGCGACTGTTGAAAAGATAAAGCTGACGAGCACCTTTATGTGCAACGATCAAGTGAATATCTTCTGGTAAATCATTACGCACATTGGCAACAATAATTTTTTCACCAGCTTTTTTGAAAGTTGCTGTTGGGTTGATCTTTTTCAAGAAGTTTTCATCCATATGAAACTTCTCACCCAACATTTCTGTTACACGTGTGTAATACAAACCTTTCATTTTTGCTTGTAAAGCATAATCAGAAGGAATTGATTCGGCATATGGACCTTTCAAATCTGCTTCTGTAATTGTGTATTCTACATAAGCTGGTTTAGTTTGTTTCGCAACTAATGCATCCCAAGTTTCCTTGGTAAGTTCACCTGTCGGTGTTAAACCATTCATCTGTTGGAAAGATGCAATTGCTTTTAAAGTGTTTTTACCATTTGAGCCATCAATTGCACCAGGTGAAGCATGTGCATTGTTTAGCATTACATGAGCACGCGCATATACCGGAAATTGACCCTTACCAATATTTTCATACCATTCTGAATTGTTCAGACTGTCTAAAGTCCAAGTAACTTTTGGTGCTGGGTTTGTATTGGTTGTATCAGGAGTATTTTCTAGTTTTGAAGAAACTGCTGAAGCAACACCTGTGTTTACTTGAGGATCAGAAACTGCATTATCAGCGACACTAGATGCTGGTTGAGCAACAACGCTTGAAGCAGCTGAACGATCTACTGCTAAAGGATCAATCGGATCTTGAACAGGTGCCGAGATTTTTTTTGGATTTAAAGGTTGCTCAGTTGTTGGGGCAGCAAAAGCAACATTGGCAATAATACAACTTAAACTCATAGCGAGTAATGAGCGAACGAACATGTAATTCAACCTTAAGAATTATTCATATTGAGATATAAGATGTTGCAAGTATTACAGAAAATCAGTGAGCTTGCAGTAGCAGTTTTGTGTCTAAGTAAAAAAATAATGTAGGAAGTCTGAATTTTTGTATGGATTTGGAATTATAAAAATTGGATTAACTTTGATATCATGCGTTTCACATGAAAAAATTTAGAGATTGGTAATGACAACGTTGAAAAATGATCGTTTTTTACGAGCTTTGCTACGTGAGCCTGTAGACACCACACCAGTGTGGATGATGCGTCAAGCAGGGCGTTATTTACCAGAATATAGAGCAACTCGTTCACAAGCGGGTGATTTCTTATCTCTTTGTAAAAACACTGAATTTGCTTGTGAAGTTACTTTGCAACCGTTGCGCCGCTATGAGTTGGATGCTGCGATTTTATTTTCTGATATTTTGACGGTTCCAGATGCGCTTGGATTAGGGCTGTATTTTGAAACAGGTGAAGGCCCAAAGTTTCATAAAACAGTACGGACAGAGCAAGATGTTGCTAACTTGCCGAAATTAAATTCAAAGTCTGATTTAGCCTATGTGATGAATGCTGTGTCCACGATTCGTTCTGCATTAGGTGGTCAGGTCCCTTTAATTGGGTTCTCTGGAAGTCCTTGGACTTTAGCAACTTATATGGTTGAAGGTGGCTCAAGTAAAGAGTTTCGTTTCACTAAAAATATGATGTACGCGCAACCAGAAGTGTTACATGCATTACTTGATCATCTTGCAGATTCAGTAATTGATTATTTGAATGCACAGATCGATGCAGGTGCGCAAGCGATTCAAATCTTTGATAGCTGGGGCGGAGCACTTGCACATCGAGAATATGTGGAATTCTCATTGAATTATATGACAAAGATTATTGCAGGGCTTCAACGAGAAAAAGATGGTCGCCGAATTCCGATTATTGTCTTTACCAAAGGTGGTGGACAATGGTTAGAGACGATGTTAACTACAGGTGCAGATGCATTTGGCTTAGATTGGACGACACCTCTTTATACTGCACGCGAAGTTGTAAATGGTCGTGCAGCATTACAAGGAAATCTAGATCCAGCGGTACTTTATGGATCAGCAGCATCAATTGAAAAATCTGTAAAAGCGATGCTCGATGACGCTTATAAAAATGGTGAAAAAACAGGATATATTGCAAATCTTGGTCATGGTATTACTCAATGGGTTGATCCAGCTCAGCCGAAGATCTTTGTAGATACTGTCCATGCATACAGCCAGAAATATTTAGGTTAATCCCTTCGAATTTTTCATGATTAAATTGATTAGGATCATTTCGTGCATTTGATTGGATTAGCTTTAAATTTTGGAACTAAGGCAGCTTCGGCTGCCTTATTTGGATTGTTACTTTTAATCGCTTTTGCAGTAACAGCACCGATGGGAAGCCAAGAATATTATGGTTTCTTCCGTTATGATTATCTATTGTTTTATGCATTGAGCATTCAAGTCTGCCTAATCTATTTAAAGTTAGAATCTTGGGCAGAGGCAAAAGTGATTGCTTTGTTTCATATCATGGCGATGGGGATGGAAATTTTCCTAACCCATCCAGCAATTGCTTCTTGGCAATATCCACAACCTGCAGTATTCAAACTATTAACTGTGCCTCTATTTGCGGGTTTTATGTATTCAGCTGTAGGTAGTTTTTTTGCTCGTTCATTGAGATTATACAAAGTTTCTTTTGAGAACTTGCCAAGATTTGCAAATATGTTGTGTTTGGCAGTTTTATCCTATTTAAACTTTATGACTAAGTTTTTTATTCCAGATTATCGGTTGGTTCTATTTGCATGGAGTATCATTATTTTCTGGAAAACAAAATTATATTTTCAGTTAAGCGATTCACGGTTCAAAGTGCCGATGCTTCCAATCTTACTTTTACTTGCATTTTTGATTTGGATTGCTGAAAACATTAGTACATTTTATAAAATTTGGCTGTATCCAAGCCAAGTCGATGCTTGGCATATGGTGGGATGGGGGAAATTGGGGTCTTGGTATTTATTATTACTCTTAAGTTTGGTTTTGGTATTAAAAATCTTAGGAAAACGAGATAAAAAAGGTACTTGGCAGTTAAACTAGCTCAAGAGTTAAGTTTAAAATGAAGTGATTATTAACTTCTATATAAATATTTCAACTTTATTTCAAATTTTATTTGCTAAAAAAAGCTAACCTCGTTATTTTAATTCACGTGCGTATAGATTTAATGCTAAGCACGATAGTGATAACAAATACCAATAAATAATTGATACTGGAGATCTTTCCTATGTTAAAAAAAATTGCATTAGCAGCTTTGTTAGCAGCTGGTTCAAGTGTAGCTATGGCAGACAATGATGTTGGTTGTGGTGCTGGTACACAAATTTGGGCAGGACAAAAAGGTATTGCACCTAAAATCCTTGCTGCAACTACAAATGGTATTTTTACTAACCAGTTATTAGGTATTACTTTCGGTACTTTAGGATGCCGTCAAGGTGGAACTGTTACAGCTCAAGTCGTTACATTTACAAATGAAAATGCTGAATCTTTAGCGCGTGATATGGCGGTAGGTCAAGGTGAAAGCTTAAACGTACTTGCTGAACTTATGCAGATCAAAGCAACAGATAAAGCGCGTTTCTTTGCTGTTTCTAAAGCAAATTTTGCTGAAATTTACTCAAGCAAAAATAAAAATACGCTTCAAGTTTTAGATTCTTTACAAAGTGTAATGGCGAAAGACGCTGTACTCAAAGCTTACGTTTAATACGTTTGAACATAAAACCCTGTCTTAATGGCAGGGTTTTCTTATAGATAATTTATTCTTAATAATCTTAAAATTTGCGACTGAATGAAATTAATAACTTGCACCATTACTACTTTAATGTGCCATTTTGCACATGCTTCAGTTGAAACCGATATACAAAATTATTTGAAGATTGCCGAGCAGAAACAACTGCATCAAGACATCACATGGCAACGCCTAATGTATGCTGACCAATCGCAAAAAAGTGAGGTTACTTATGATGGATATTTTTATGCAAAAGATGGAAAAAATAATTTAAAAAATGAATTAGAAGCCGATGTAAAAGCTTTATTTATTAATTCAGCTGAGAATCAATCGATTCGTTGTAAACTTCCTGCTCGTAGTCGTTGGTTGATCCAACAACTCAATATTGATACCGAAAAGCTTCCAATCGTGAAGTGTCCTGAGTTTGATCAATGGATTAATCAAATTAAACCTTATAAAGCCACGTTGATTTACGCAACTGACTTTATGGGGAATCCAAGTTCGATGTTTGGACATACCTTACTGCGTTTAGACCCTAAAGATCAGAAACAACTGAACTTAGTTTCATACGCAGTAAACTATGCAGCGACAGTCAGTGGTGAAGATAATTGGTCATATGCTTGGAAAGGTCTAACAGGGCAGTACCCTGGTGAATATTCTTTAATGCCTTACTATCGTAAAGTAAAAGAGTATGGTGACTTTGAAAGCCGTGATTTGTGGGAGTATGAGCTCAATTTAACGCCTGAAGAGACTCGTTTCTTAGTCGAACATATTTGGGAAATGCAACATGTGAGTTTTCCTTATTATTTCGTAAGTGATAATTGTGCATATCGTTTGCTTGGATTAATTGATTTAGTTCGTCCGAACTTAGATTTAAAAAAACAATTTAATTATGCTGCAATTCCGATTGAAACGTTAAAGGCAGTTGATCAACAAGACTTAGTCAAAGAGGTTGTCTACCGTCCAGCCTTGGAAACTCAATTATTATCACAAGCAAAACAACACGGTACACCGCTGGCTAAAGTTGCCCATCAAATTGCATTTCAAGATATTGAAAAGGCTCAACCTTTATTAGAGAAATATAATCAGCACGATCAAGCAAAAATCTTAGAAATGGCATATGACGATTTGTATCTGCAATATATCAGTCGTCAGGTTGATGTAGACTTTGCACAGCCGCAGTTAAGACAACTTCTTGCCGAAAGAAGCCAAATTGATGTTGAAAAGCAACGTCAAGAGCCTGAGCGTCCTAAAATGCAACCTGTTGAAGGACACCATGCGCGAAATCTATCTGTAAATGTCGGTGAACTACAAGGAAAGAAGTTTATCGAGTTAGGACATCGTCAGGCTTACCATGATCTGATTGATCCTCAAGGTGGTTATCGTTTAGGTACTCAATTATTGTTTTTAGACGGCAATATTCAATATCGTGATGATCAACTCAAGCTCGAACATTTAGATTTATTGACCGTGAATTCCTATAACCCTATTCAGCCATTTAAATCACCCATTACTTGGGGATTTAATTTAGGTTGGAAACAAGAAGCTCTAGATCAAGGAAATTTTAGTGATGATCAGCAGCATGGTGTTATGAACCTAAATATGCAGGTGGGCTACAGCTTAGCTGATTATGATCGTCGACATTTGTGTTATGCCCAAATGCAAAGTCATTTTCAAGGTGGTCGTTCGCTCGATAAAGGCTGGAGAGTTGGTTTTGGGCCAACGGTTGGTTGTATGAATATCTGGACGGATAAGATTAATAGTGTTGTGCAAATTGAATTGCCGTATTGGGAAGATCAAAGTCAGTGGAATCTAAGAGTAGGTTCTCAACTCCAATATAGTTTAAATTCAAATAATGCTTTAAGGTTGAATTGGGACTTCGAACAGCAAGATCATAAAGACTGGAATAAAGTCGGTTTGGGTTATGTTTGGTTCTTCTAGTATTAAATTTTAAAGAGTTTGATAGATTAAAAATCTATCAAACTTCAACAATAACAAAGTATTTTTTTACAGCTTCAATCACTTCAAATGTACCCACAAATGCAGGTGGGATAATACCTGCATGACCCGCAGAAACTTCAATATATGAATCTGTTTTGGGATCATGAATACGAACAACACCTTCAATGACTTGAAAGAACTCTTGTTTATTGTCTGCAAATTGAATGTTCCAAGCACCCACTTCACATTGCCAAATTCCACATCCCATATGTGGGTGTGTATATAAGTCATAGGTAAGACGTTGTGGATTGCCCTTAACCAAACGATCAGGCCGAGGATAATCAATGCTGGCTTCAGATTGAATTAACTCACCAAAGCCTGCTAATTGGATTGAAGACATGACAATGCTCTGATTAATAACTTTCAGGGACAGCGCTTAAAAACTCACGACGTGCATCTTTGTCCGTTTTAAAATCACCCACAAAAGAAACAGTACGAGTGGTAGATTCTTGCTTACCAACACCGCGCATCATCATACACATATGTGCAGAATCGATCACTACAGCCACACCACGTGCTTGTGTCACCTCGGCAACAGCTTCAGCAATTTGTTGTGTTAAGTTTTCTTGAATTTGCAAACGGCGCGCAAACATTTCTGTAATACGTGCAAACTTAGATAAACCTAAAACCTGACCTTCAGGCAAATATGCAATGTGGACACGACCGTAAAAAGGGAGTAGGTGATGTTCACAAAGTGAATAAAATTCAATATTTTTAACCAATACCATTTCATGGTTATCGGATGGAAAAACCGCACTATTTGTAACTTCTTCAAGTGTTTTACTATAACCAGAAGTTAAAAAAGAAAAAGCTTTAGCCGCACGCATAGGCGTATCTTTGAGGCCAGGACGATTCAAATCTTCGCCAACGGCAGTTAAGATATTTGCGTACGATTGCTGCATAGACATAACAATGTTCACTTAGGTGGGTTGAACAAAACGGGAATTGTATCAGAAAACGATTCAAAAACTTAATTTTGAGTCAAATGCCGATTATTGTTTGTACTTTGGATTCTTTTCTGCACGTTTTAGTAGCACGAGAACAGCACCCGTACCACCTTGATTTTCAGGTGCACTGACAAAGGCAAGTACATCACGATGTTGTCTAAGCCAGCCATTTACATAGGTTTTTAAAATCGCTTCTGGACCTTTACCATGAACAATTTTGATGACATTTTGATTTTCGTCTTTAGCCATCTGAATGATTTGTAAAACTGCGGCACGTGCTTGCTCGACAGTACAACCATGTAAATCTACAGCTTCAAACCAACGAATTTTACCTGCTTTTAAGTCTTCGAATACTTTGTGCTGTAAAGTTGCAATTCGATAGCTTAATGCAGCTTGGCTTGCCACAGGATTTAAAATCGCTTGAGTATCTGAAATCTCAGTGAGTTCCTGTTCGGCGCTACCTTCAGCTGCTGCACGTTTTGCAAGGGTTTGCGCATCAATTTTTTTTACGCGTTTTGGTTTGATTTGTGCAATGTTACCATTATCAATTGGCTTTACGCCTGTTAAGGCTTTTTTAAAAAGCTCAGTATCTTCCATTTCTTCTTCAACAGCTTGAGATTTTTTCATCTCTGCTTGTTTAACAAGATTGCTGGATTGAGGATTTGAGATTTGCTTTTTAAAAGCTTTCAGTAAATTAAACTGATCTTTAGAAAGCGAAGAATCATTTTTACTCATAATTTTAAGAAAATATGTAAGATACGAGAGGGATGGAAAATTATAGTCTGAAACCGTGTTGATTTGAACTGAATCAGATTCACATAATTTTTTGATCAATGAAAGCTTGGTAGTGGTCTATTCTAAAAACAATGATTGATTATCTAAATCATCTTATTTGATATTGATGGTTTATATAGCCTATATTTTATAAAAAGTTCTCCACTAAGCATAATTTCACTTTCAAACTCAAATCCTAATAAATAAATTCTTTTTAATTTATTTCTTGTAGGGGGTAATAAGATCGTGATTGATTCCATCCCCATTTCATTAAATGCTCTTCTTATAATTTGATTAAAGATTTTCTTGCCGAATCCCCAGTATTGAGGATGTAACACGAGTGCTAAATCAGCATCTCCATTTTCATATTGTAAGCCACCCCAACCTGCAAATTTATTGTCAACTAGAAATGCCCAAGGACCATAACCATGGTCTTGCCATTGTTTTTCTTTAACCCAATCGAGACATTGTTTTTCATCAAATAGGCTATCTTTAGCCAAAGGCATATGTTTGAGCACTCGGTCGTTAGTTAGTAACGAAATAATGTCAGCGATTTCAATATGACTTAGATGACAAAACTCAATATTCAATGTTTATTCCTAAAAATATGAATGGTTCTTTATTATAAAATTTAAATGATTAGGGTGTGTTGACACTTTTAGCTTAAAAAATAGCGAAGTAGTAAAATCAAATCGCCAAACCCAATTTTACTATTCGCTATGCCTCGTACCATGCTGACAGATCAACACTGGCAAAAGTTGAAAACTATTTTGCGTAATTTATCTATTCATCACAACTCAAATTTACGTAATTTTATTGAAGCTATTCTCTATAGAATTAGAACAGGCTGTCCGTGGCGAGATATTCCTTCCTATTTCGGTCAATCAAACTCTATTTTCAAACGTTTTAATCGTTGGTCAAGCAGCGGTAAGTTGCTTAGATTATTCAAATTATTAGCATCATGCCCCGATATGGAGTGGATTTTTATTGATGGCTCTCACGTACGTGCTCATCAACATTCTGCCGGTATAGCGAATCAATCCATTTCTAAAAGTGTAGGAGGAAACTCCTCAAAAATACATTTGATTGTTGATTCACATGGCAATCCTATTGATTTCATGATTACCGATGGCACTACACATGACATCAAAGTTGCACCTGATTTAATAGCAACATTAGATTTAAAAGAGACAGAAGTGGTATGCGCAGATAAAGGCTATGATTCAGAACCACTGCGTGAGCAGATCAGAAAAACAGGAACAAAAGCGAATATACCAAAGAAAATAAATAGCCAATCGAACAATGATCATATGGACTGGTATTTATATAAAATCAGGCATTTAGTTGAAAATATGTTTTGTAGATTAAAACAATTTAGAGGGATAGCTACTCGATATGACAAGCTCAAAAGAAATTATCAAAGTGCTGTTGCCTTAGCCTGTATATTTTTATGGCTACCTTTATAGGTTTAATTATGAACAGTAAATGTCAACAGACCCTATTCATAATTATTCTTTTTCAAAATAAGATTGAGATATGAAAAAAGCCCAATCATAAGAATTGGGCTTTGCATTGAGCTATGAATTTAAATTTGCTCAGGCTTTCCAAACAATGCTGCAAATGCTTGATCTGGTTTAGGTTGTTTCATAAAGCTCTCACCAACTAGGAAAGTATGAATATCATTTTCCTGCATCATTTGGACATCAGCAGGAGTGGCGATACCACTTTCAGTGACTAACACACGAGAAGTAGGTAACAACTTCTTCAAACGGATAGATGTATTCAAATCTACATCAAAGGTTTTAAGGTTGCGATTGTTCACACCTAAAATGCATTGTTCAGAGAGTTTTAATGCACGCTCTAACTCATGTTCATCATGTACTTCAACGAGTACATCAAGCTGATGTTCAAATGCGGTCTTTGACATTTCTTCAAGTTGTTGATCAGATAAACATGCCACGATTAACAAAATACAATCTGCATGTAAGGCACGTGCTTCAACAACATTATAAGGTTCAATCAAGAAATCTTTACGTAATGCTGGTAGGGCACAATGCTGACGCGCAATTGCAATATTCTCATCAGCACCTTGGAAAAAGTCTACATCTGTTAAAACAGAGAGACATGCTGCACCTGCTTGTTCATATTGCTGTGCAATTTCCGCAGGATTAAAGTCTGCACGAATCACGCCCTTTGACGGTGATGCTTTCTTGATTTCAGCGATTACAGCGGGGCGTTTGTGTTTTAAAGCATTCGCAAAACCACGAACAGGTGTTGCTTCTTTTGCCCACTGTTCTACATCATGCAAACTACGTTGTTTTAAACGTGCAGTAAGCTCCTCATGTTTGCGGTCAACAATTTTACCTAAAATGGTATTTTGAATATCGATCATGAGAAGTCCTTAGTCAGCCTGATATTGTTTCAATGTTTTAGTAAATTCAGCCAAGATACTCATTTTTTCCAAGGCTTGACCGCCATAAAGAATATCTTGAGCGAGTTCAACTGCTTGTTTATATGTTTTAGTCATGCCAGCCACGTAAATACCAGCACCAGCGTTCAAAGCAATCATATTTGCTGCTTTTTCACCAATTTCAGACTTATCTCGACTCAAAGCATCCTTGATCAACTTTAAACTTTCTTCTGAGCTATTCACCACTAAACCTGTAAGGGTTTGCGATGGGATACCTATTTCATCAGGTGTAAGTGTCCATTCAGTGATTTCACCATCTTTAAGTTCAGCCACAGTAGTTGGCGCAGCAAGACTGATTTCATCTAAACCATCTTTAGAATGTACAACCATTACGTGCACAGCACCGAGTTGTTTTAAAACCTCTGCGATTGGTCGGCAAAGTTCATCTGAGAACACACCTATGACGAAACGATTGACACCAGCCGGATTGGTAAGAGGGCCGAGTAAATTAAAAATACTGCGAATACCTAGCTCACGACGTGGAGCAACCGCATAACGCATTGCTTTATGATGATTTGGCGCAAATAGAAAACCTACACCAATTTCACGGATGCAACGTTCAGTTTGCTGCATATCCAAATCAAGTTGGATACCCATCTGTTCAAGTACATCAGAGGAACCAGATTTACTCGATACACCACGATTGCCATGTTTCGCAATGGTTGCACCAGCGGCAGCAATTACAAAACTAGATGCTGTAGAGACGTTAAATAAATTTTGACCATCGCCACCTGTACCAACAATATCAACCAAATGTGGAATATCACTGACATCAATTTTAATCGCAAACTCACGCATGATACGCGCAGCCGCAGTTATTTCATCAATACTTTCACCCTTCATACGCAAGCCCATCATCAATGCGCCAATTTGTGCATCAGTTGCTTCACCTTGCATGATACTGCGCATTACATCTTCCATTTGAGGTTGGGTAAGATGAATATTTTTAGTAATGTGATTCAGTGCCTGTTGGATATTCATAGTCATGAGTTACAGTATTAGGATTGATTAAAATTTGAAAATAACCTGATTTGGTCGCAATTGGTTCGGTATGACGAAAGAGTAATACTTGAGCTAAAAGCTAGAGAGTTATGTTATCAGAAAATAAAGTGGATTTTATATGCTTTGAATAAAAAGCTGATGTGCTCTAAATATAGACATATTGCTATAATTTTCCACTATTATACTTGGTTGATAAAAATTGAATTTATAAATTACTGTCTTGATGAGAATATCGATATGTACGTCAGTCAACTTTTAAATTATCCAGTGAAATCTTGTAAAGGAAATCAACTATCTGAAATGGAGATTGATAGTTTTGGACCAAAGTGGGATCGTAGGTGGATGCTAGTTGATTGCGATGGTCGTTTTGTGACTCAGCGACAAATTGCTGAAATGGGACAAATAGGAGTTGCTATTTCATCAGAAATCATTCGCTTTTATTATCACTCTGAACATATGGAACTCAGTTTAATTGAGGCTCAGGGGCATAAAGACGAACGCCTTGTAACTGTTTGGCAAGATCAGGTAAAAGGAAATCGTATTGATCATCCCGTGAATGATTGGATCAGTGATAAATTAGGCAAAAAAGTACAGTTGGTTTATATGCCACAGGAAACGATTCGCCAAGTCGATCTTGAATACGCACAATTTGGAGATCGTGTAGGTTTTGCAGATGGTTTTCCCTTTTTGATTTTAAGTGAAGCATCTGTCCAATTTCTTTCCGAAAAAGTTGGATATTCATTGGATGTACGACGTTTTAGACCGAATATTGTCATCTCTGGTTGTGAGGCTTTTACAGAAGACACATGGCAGCAGATACAAATTGGTGAAATTGTATTTGATCTAGTTAAACCATGCTCACGCTGTGTCATTCCAACGATTGATCTTAATACTAGTCAAAAGCAACCTGAAGTCATGCAGGCGATGTTGGCTTATCGAAAACAAGGTAATAAAGTCATGATGGGGCAAAATGCATTACATCGTGGAGAAGGTATTATCAGAGTTGGAGAAGAGGTTAAAACTCTCTGATAGAAATGATTGAATTAAAAAAATTTGTACTAAAAAAGCCAATCACAAATAGCATGATTGGCTTTTATGACCTGACAAATCTTAATCCTTAGTCACGGTATCTCTAACACCGAGTAGTTGACTTGTTGCTACACCAGCTGTCATAGATCCATTTACGTTTAGCGCAGTGCGTCCCATATCAATTAATGGCTCAATTGAGATAAGTAAAGCGACTAATGTTACGGGTAAACCCATAGCTGGCAATACGATTAAAGCTGCGAAGGTTGCTCCACCACCGACACCAGCAACCCCAATCGAGCTTAAAGTTACAATTACGATAAGTTGAGCAATCCATAAAGGGTCTAAAGGGTTGATACCAACTGTTGGTGCCACCATAACTGCAAGCATAGCAGGATATAGTCCTGCACATCCATTTTGACCAATGGTCGCTCCGAAAGAAGCTGAAAAACTAGCAATACCTTCTGGTACGCCCAGTTGTTTTGTTTGAGCTTCAATATTCAGAGGAATACTTGCAGCACTGGATCGGCTGGTAAAAGCAAACGTTAAAACAGGAAAAACCTTTTTGAAAAACTCGATGGGATTGACACGGACAAATAGCAAAATCAACGCATGGATGATGAACATAATCGCAAGACCCAGATAGGACGCGATAAGAAATTCACCTAGTTTCACGATATCAGCAACATTTGCCGTAGCAACCATTTTTGCCATTAATGCGAATACACCATACGGTGTAAATAGCATGACTAAACGAACTAAGCTAATGATTAATGCTTGTAGAGCTTCAATTCCATTTCGAATTCTCTCACCATTGAGTGAATCTTTATCCATCAGCTTAAGTGCTGCAACCCCTAAAAAAGCAGAGAAAATTACAACACTAATAATTGCGGTTGGACGAACTCCAGTCAGATCAGCAAAAGGATTTTGAGGAAGTAGCGAAAGTAATAACTTGGGAATATCAAGGTTGGTGACTTGACCGATATAATCAGTTTGAATTGCAGCAAGTCGGGCTGTTTCTTGAGTGCCTTGAACTAAGCCCTCGGCAGTTAAACCAAATAAATTGGTTACACTAATTCCGACAAAAGCAGCAATCGCCGTGGTAAACAATAAAATACCGATAACGAAACTACTTATTTTACCGAGCGAAGTCGTTTGATGAAGTTTAACAACAGCACTCAAAATCGAGATGAAAATAAGAGGCATGATCACCATTTGTAACAGTTGAACATAACCATTACCAACTAAATTAAACCATGTCACCGACTCTGCAATAATCGGACTGTCTGCATAAATCGTTTTTAATCCTAGACCATAAACGATACCGACACCCATACCGATGAGCACTTTTTTTGCAAGGCTCCAATCTGGTCGATAAGTAAAAAACAATCCTGCCATGAGCAAGAAAAATACAATAATATTCAATAAAACCAAGGTATTCACAATAAGGCTATCCTGATTGGTAATTCAGGGGGAGATAAATAAAAAATAATATTCAGATTCTATCATCCAGTAACCCTGAAGCTTAATCATTCCTATGACTATAGTTAATCTAAAAAATTAAAAAGGAGTCTAAATTGTCAGAAACCTATGTTTTAATTTTCTTCTGAAAATGCATGAAAAGTTGATTAATTATTGAAAAAGAATGAATTGTTTTAAATAAATGTTTCTTTCTTGATTTTAATGCTGAAAATTTAACTAGTGTGTATAAGTTCTATATTGATTTTATATGTTCAAAATAAAAACAGCCTATTCATAAAATAGGCTGTTTAAAGAATGAGAATTTGTTAATTCTTGCGATTATGCATAAATATCCAAGAAGTTTTTAAAAATTTGATGACCATGTTCGCTTAAAATTGACTCAGGATGAAATTGAACACCTTCAACAGGTAAGGTTTTATGCTTTACACCCATAATTTCTTCAATCGTGCCATCTGGTTGATTCGTCCAGCAGGTAACTTCTAAGCAATCAGGCAGTGTTTCTTGTTCAATCACTAGAGAGTGGTAGCGAGTAGCAGCAAAAGGAGAGGGTAAATTACTAAAAATACCTTTATCACTATGGTGCATATCAGATAAACGACCATGCATGACTGTTTTAGCACGGATAATATTGCCACCAAAAGCTTGTCCAATCGCTTGATGCCCTAAACAAACGCCTAGTAATGGAATTTTTCCAGCAAAATGATTGATTGCAGGTATCGAAATCCCTGCTTCAGTTGGTGAACAAGGACCAGGGCCAATCACTAGGTATTTAGGCTGCCATCGTTCGATGTCCTCTAATGTCACTTGATCATTACGAACAACTTTTACTTCTTGATTCAACTCGCCAAAGTATTGAACGATGTTGTAAGTAAAACTGTCATAATTGTCAATCATTAGAAGCATGATTATAACCTTTTGAAAATATGCACTTTATTGTGCTTTTAGGATTCAATTGACCGACCAAAACAATTCAATATCCGTTACTAAGAATATATAAAAATATGTTCAAGATCGTTAGGGTAAATAATCATAGCATAAACAGAAGCTCAATGTTCAATATTTCTAATTTGGTCGAGTAAGTCGTCAGTTCAAAATGAGCTTATGACACACAAATAATTATCAATATTATTTTAAAATTTAAAGGTTTGATAAAAAAACATGTCGGTGAATCGAAAGTCCAGTGGAATTGATTGGAATGTACTCCAAAAGAATGATATAAAAAGCCAATTTATGCTAGTAAATGATGGCGTAATTTAGCACTACAATAGTTCTTTGTTGCATATATTGCACTATTTTGGTTCATTATGTCTTTTTTGGGGACGGGCTGGAATGGAAATGTGTGAATATGGTGCATTTGCGATTGCAAACATTATAGAAGACATAGGACATGGAGCTTAAAGCATTTTTTCTGCAAAGAATTTCAATGTTTTAGGTATGCTTTAAAATTGTTGGTATGATAATTGCTAATTGTACACCAACAACTAACACGCACTTAACAAGTGCATATAAATTTCATTGGAGCAAATGAGCATGGCGAACAAGGTCCTTCAACTCATCAAAGAAAGTGGCGCAAAATGGGTCGATTTTCGCTTTACTGATACTAAGGGTAAAGAGCAACACGTAACTTACCCAGCTGACACGATTGATGAAGATACATTTGAAGATGGTAAAATGTTCGATGGTTCTTCAATCGCTGGTTGGAAAGGCATTGAAGCTTCTGACATGATCTTACGTCCAGATGCTGAAACAGGTTTTCTTGACCCGTTCTTTGCTGAGCCAACTGTTGTTGTGACTTGTGACGTTATTGAGCCATCTACTGGTCAAGGTTACGAGCGTGACCCACGTTCGATTGCTCGTCGTGCTGAAGAATATTTAAAATCTACAGGTATCGGTGATACAGCATTCTTTGGTCCAGAACCAGAATTCTTCGTTTTTGACGAAGTTAAATGGGATATCGATATGTCTGGCGCTCGCCATACACTAATCGCTGAAGAAGCTGCATGGTCTACTGGTAAAGATTACGAAGCTGGTAACTCTGGTCACCGTCCACGTGTAAAAGGTGGTTACTTTCCAGTTCCTCCAGTTGACTCACATCAAGACATGCGTGCTGAAATGTGTGCACGTATTGAAGACATCATGGGTCCAGGTCGTGTAGAAGTACATCACCATGAAGTTGCTTCTTGCCAATTAGAAATTGGTGTGAGCTTCAATACATTAGTTCGTAAAGCGGACGAAGTTCAACAATTCAAATATGCAGTTTGGAACGTTGCTCACCAATATGGCAAAACAGCGACTTTCATGCCTAAGCCAATGGTAGGTGATAACGGTTCTGGTATGCATGTTCACATGTCTATCTCTAAAGATGGCAAGAACTTATTTGCTGGTGATGAATATGCTGGTTTATCAGAAATGGCATTGTTCTTCATCGGTGGTGTAATCAAACACGCTCGTGCATTGAATGCAATTACTAACCCAGGTACAAACTCTTATAAGCGTTTAGTTCCACACTACGAAGCTCCGATTATGCTTGCTTACTCGGCACGTAACCGTTCTGCTTCTATCCGTATTCCTTACGTTTCTAGCCCTAAAGGCAAGCGTATCGAAGCACGTTTCCCAGATCCATTAATGAACCCATACTTAGGTTTTGCGGCATTGTTAATGGCTGGTCTTGATGGTATCCAAAACAAGATTCATCCAGGTGAAGCTGCTGACAAGAACTTGTATGACCTTCCTCCTGAAGAAGAAGCAAAAATCCCTACAGTTGCTCACAACTTAGAAATGGCGATTGATGCTCTTAAAGCGGATCACGAGTTCTTATTAAAAGGCGGTGTATTCACTAAAGAAATGTTAGATGCTTACATTGAACTTAAAACTGAAGATGTACGTCGTCTAAACACGACTACTCACCCAGTTGAATTTGATATGTACTACAGCTTGTAATACATCCCAAATAAAAAAGCTCGCTTCGGCGAGCTTTTTTTATGCTTTTGATTCAATTGAAAGTCATACGCTTTTTATTAAAAAATTCATGTAAACTAGATGCGATGTTTTTAGTGAGCCAAGCATGCGAAATTTACGACCAAACACAATAAATTCAAAGCAGATTCCTAAAGAATTAAAAAAATGGTTGTACGCATCAGGTTCATTAACTCAACAACTTACTGATCTTGCTCGTGGTGATTTCCATGTTGAGCGGATTAGAGAGCATTATCAACGTTTAACATTTGCTGACAGTAAATGGATGTTAATGCCTTACCATCATGTTGCTTGGGTACGTGAAACTCATTTATATGGTAGCGAGCGAGAGCCTTGGGTGAAGGCAAAAAGTATTTTCCCGATTCTTAGTCTACAAAAAAAAGCAAGAATATTTAAATATATACGCAATAAGCCAATCGGTTGGTTCTTATTTCAAAGAACTGATCCTCAGTGTGAACGACGTGTTATTCAACTTGATGAGGGCTGGACTAGGCAAAGTTGTTATACATGGCATGGGTGTAAATTTATTGTGCAGGAAACTTTTTTACCTGCTTTTGAACAGTTTATTCGACAGCATTGACTCTCAGGATTACTCATGGAAACAGTGCAACATATAACATGGCGACAACGTTTAGAAGCCTATTATTATCTATGTAGATTTGATAAACCGATTGGTACGGAATTGGTTTTTTGGCCAACCATGTGGGCGTTATGGATTGCATCTAAGGGCATACCTGATCTTAAGATATTACTAATCATGGCTTTGGGATGCTTATTTATGCGTGCTGCGGGTTGTGCAATTAATGATTTTGCTGATCGTAAAGTAGATGCACATGTAGAACGAACGAAAAATCGTCCTTTAACCACAGGTGTGATCAAAGCCAAGGAAGCAGTGTTTGTTTTTTTAGCCTTGGTAGTGCTTAGTGCAAGTTTGTTGTTGTTCTTGCCTATAGAAGCATTTTATTGGTCATTTGGAGCGTTATTGTTAGCGTTCATATATCCATTTATGAAACGTTATACGCATCTACCACAAGTTTTTCTCGGTGCTGCATTTTCTTGGTCAATTCCAATGGCATATGCCGCTGTTGGACAAACCCCAGATTTGACTTGTTGGTTGCTTTATTTTGGCAATTTGGCATGGACTGTAGCATATGACACCCAGTACGCAATCACAGATCGTGAATATGATTTAAAGATTGGGGTCAAATCGACGGCTATTCTATTTGGTCGCTACGATATACAAATTATTAGTGTGTTGCAGCTTGTGAGTTTGGTATTGATCGGTTTTGCATTGTATATCGAAAGTCTGCTTGCACCTTTTGGAATAGCTGGATTGATTGTTGTTGCTGGAGATTTTATTTATCAAACATTTAAGACTCTAGATAGGGATCCGCAACTTTGTTTTTGGGCATTTCGTCACAATAGATGGGTTGGAATGATAATTTTTCTAGGAATCTTTTTACAATTAGTGGTTTAAAATGACCAATTAGTTGAAAAGTGTTCTATGCAGAGCACTTTTTTTATGCCTTAATAAAGTCGCATGTAGTTTCGTGCACACAAAAACAAGACTAAAAGAAAATTTTATGAAACGGTCTAAAATTGGATTAGCAATTAGCTTTTCAATCTCTGCTTTATTTCTATTTGCGTGTAATGACAGTAATGATGGTTATTCAAGCAGCAATAAAGATAAAACATATATTTCAGAAAGTAGCTATTCAAAAGATAATTTGACTTTTGCAGCATCGATCAAAGTTATGACCTATAACATGACTAATGTTCAGGGTAAAACAGCAAAAGCGACTGCGATGGTTATGTTTCCTAAGGTTGCTGCACCAAGCGATGGTTATCGTGTAGTGGTATGGGAACATGGAACAGTGGGAGTCGCAAATAGCTGTGCTCCTAGTAATAATGTGCTTAATCCGCGTTTTAGAATTTTAGCTGAAACTCTACTTGCTGCTGGTTATGTGGTGGTTGCACCTGATTACGAGGGTTTGGGAACGGCTGGTATCCATCCTTATCTTAATTTGGCAAGTGAAGCAAAATCTGCTATATCAGCGATGCAAGCGGTTAAAGACCGTTATGGCACCCAATTAAATGGTGCATGGATGTCAGTAGGGCAGTCACAAGGTGGGCAAGCTTCTATTGGTACGGCTGAATATGCAAATGCTGATGTATCTTATAAAGGGGCGGTTGCTGGAGCACCAGCTTCAAGTTTAGGTAAGATTATTCTTGAAGTCGCTCCAGCTGCATTGGCAAACATCGAACAGGCAGAAGTAGCCAATAATGTTCCGTTAGTCAATCGTGTATCTGTAGATTCTTACGCGACGCTACTGGCATACGCTGCTTTAACGGGTGTTGGTATCAAAGCATATGAACCAAGATTTGATTATCGAGATATTTTCCAAGATCGCGCTAAATCATTAGCAGAGTTTGCTGAAGGTACAACAGGTGAAAATGGTTTATGTCTTGATAATGAAAGTGACCCAAGTGCAAGCCTCATCGAGAAGTTTAAAGCAGATATCATCAAATTTATGACGGATAATCCAGATAAAAAAGTGATGGATTACCCTGGATTAGATACAAACAATTTTAAAACCAATCCAACTGTTCAGAAGTTTTTGGTAGAAAATCAGCCTGGAACTAAGCGAATTGATAAGCCTGTCTTAGTTGTACAAGGTACAGCTGACACTAACGTTCCTTTCCCTGTGACTCAGGCATTGGTAGCTAATTTACAGGCATTAGGTTCTGATGAGGTGGAATTAAAACCTGTGCTTAATGCAACACATACCCAAGCGATTGTATGTAAAAACTTAGATATTTATAACTTTATTCAAGCGAAAATGCCTGCTAAGACAAATGTGGTGATTGATCCTGCAAAAATTGATGCAAGCAAAGACCCGCAGTGTACAGGGGTGAGTTCTTAATTATTCAACGATATGGTGATTAGATTGTAGAACTTGTAAATCAAAAAAGAGTCTCATCAGTGAGGCTCTTTTTTGTTATATTGTTGCATCGATTTTGATAGCGCATTTTGAATACTATGAGTCAGAATTCAGTTGAAAAAAAGCAAATCCCATGGGGTTTAATGGCTTTAGGTTTATTGATACCAATATTTATTGTTGGTATGGCTTTTATTGCAGCAAGAAGTGATGCAGAAACAAAACGTAAATATGATCAACAACGTGCTGAGATTGCAAAGAAGTTTGAAGATCAAAAAAATGCTGAACAAGCTAAGAATGCTGAATAAATGCTTGTACCATTGTTTTTAAGAACGAATATCCATCTGTAATTGTTTTATGGATGGAATTTCAGTATAGCGAATGACATCATAGCCAGCCTCTTGTAACATTTGATCTCTTTGTTTGTCTTCCTGCTCTTTTCCGAGATGACTCGGATCATCTAATTCAATAATCACAACAACTTTCATATCTTTATTGAGTAGCACGAAGTCTGTAACTTTACGATTAAATTTGCTTCGAATTTTATAATGATCACTAGTAATTAATGCACTAAAAGCCACTTGAGTCAGAACGTGGTAGTGGGGGAAGGCTTGTTTTAATCGAAGGAACATTTGAGTTTCAAATGAACTAATGACTGATCTAGGAAAGAATTTTTGTTTAGGTAGAAAAAAAGGAACAAAGCTAACAAGAAGAATAATACTACTTATGCATCCAATAACTAGGAAAATAGTTTGAAGTAAGTCCAGCATATTCAAATCAAATAGTTAACAAAAAACCCACTCAAAGTGAGCGGGTTTTTAGAATTTGGCTCTCCCACCTGGGCTCGAACCAGGGACCTGCGGATTAACAGTCCGTCGCTCTACCGACTGAGCTATGGGAGAATCTAGGTAGGCATTCTATGCATGAAGCAGATGTAGGTCAAGTGAGTTTAAGCTAAAAAATTTAAATATTGATTTAATTGTATTTTTTATCATCATTTTCTAGATTTTAGCGATAAAAAATGAAAACTGATTATACTTGACAGATTTTGGGGAAATAAAAAAGCCTACATCAATGATATAGGCTTTTTTTTGAATCTTGGCTCTCCCACCTGGGCTCGAACCAGGGACCTGCGGATTAACAGTCCGTCGCTCTACCGACTGAGCTATGGGAGAATAGTAGATGGCTCTCCAACCTGGGCTCGAACCAGGGACCTGCGGATTAACAGTCCGTCGCTCTACCGACTGAGCTATTGGAGAATCTGATGCGCATTTTAGGGATGAATTTCAGATGCGTCAACAAGAATAGTAAATAAAATGAATTGTTTGCTTGATAATTATTCTTTTATGATTGGATAAATAAAAAAACTGCCCGAGATGGGCAGTTTTTACGCAAGAAATAAAAATTATTTCTCTACACCAGCTGGCTGACCAGCTAATTTAGCGTTAGCGTAGTCCCAGTTCACTAAGCTTTCTAAGAAAGTAGCGATGTATTTTGGACGTAGGTTACGGAAATCGATGTAGTACGCATGTTCCCATACGTCAATTGTTAATACTGCAACTTGACCGTGTGCAAGTGGAGTATCTGCGTTTGAAGTTTTAGTAATTGATAATTTACCGTTAACTTCATCAGCAACTAACCAAGCCCAACCTGAACCGAATTGAGTTGTTGCAGCAGCAGTGAATTCTTCTGCAAATTTTTCATAGCTACCAAAAGCTTCTTCGATTTTTGCAGCGATCGCGCCAGTTGGTTTACCACCACCGTTTGGCTTCATGCTGTTCCAGTAGAATGTATGGTTCCATACTTGAGCAGCATTGTTGAAAATTCCTGCTTTAGAAGCATCACCAGCAGATGCTTTGATGATCTCTTCTAAAGATTTACCTTCAAGGTCTGTGCCTTTGATCAAGTTGTTTAAGTTAACAACATAAGTATTGTGATGTTTATCGTGATGGTATTCTAAAGTTTCGCGAGTAATATGCGGAGCTAAATCATCATAGCCATATGGAAGTGCAGGTAAAGTAATGGTTGTCATGTTCCAATCCTTGCAATTGCTGGGTTTTACGTTAAGTCGCTCTATTGTAAATGATTCCAAACACAATAGGGCAGTCTTTTAAAGAACGATATACAATAAAGGTTCAATTAAAAACGATAAATGAAATCGGATTATTCAATTTAATTAAATCGGGTTGTTTAACTCAAAATAATCTGTTTCTACTGAAAATTGTGTTGCGATTGCCTTAGCTAAACGTTGAACGCCATAACGTTCTGTTGCATGGTGACCACATGCAAAATAATGGACATTTTGCTCTTTTGCTTCGTAGAAAGTGCGTTCGCTGACTTCACCAGATATGTATGCATCACAATTAGCTTCAGCTGCTTTTGCAATGAAGTCTTGAGCGCCTCCAGTACAAAAACCTACCTTGTGAATAGTGTTCTTGCTGCAAGGTAAATGGAGAATATTAAAATCAAAAATATTTTTTAACTTTTCTTGGAACTGTTCAGTGCTTAATGGACTTTCTAGGTAGCCAATATTGCCAATTGGATGCTTTTCAAATGGATCCAAAGCTTCCAAATGGTTTAAACCAATTAAATCTGCAATTGCGGCATTATTACCAAGCGTGGGATGTGAATCCAAAGGTAAATGGTAAGCCACTAAAGAGATATTATTTTGGATTAATTTTTTAATTCGATTTCCACGCATTCCTGTGATTGGATACGGTTCGCCTTTCCAAAAGTAACCATGATGTACGAGCAAAACATCAGCATTTTGCTCAATTGCTGCATCAATTGCATCTTCAGATGCTGTGACAGCGCAAAGAATTTTATTAACTTCAGTTCGACCTTCAATTTGTAAGCCGTTAGGAGCATAGTCTTTAAATTCGTTGGTTTTTAAAGTTTGATTACACCATTGCACAATTTCATGCAAATTAGCCATGCTTATCCTCAGATTGTTAACACTCTCATTGTGAATAATAAAAACATATTTTTAAATGTAACTAAAGCTAGACAAAACTTTTTTAACTTTTGCATTGATTTTAAGGTATTTACTTTACAATGATAGAAATTTCTAGTTCATCAATATTTTACTTACTCATAAACTAATTTCGCCTAGAGGATAATAGACGTGCGCCGTGCATTTACATGGTTACCTTGGGTATTACTCATTCTTGTTATATTTAGTTTTCTGGCTTGGCAGAGATTTCATCAACCTAAACCAACAGTTGCAGCTGATGGTGTAAAAATGCCTGCTGAAAAAGTTGAACCTCTGATTGATACGACACGAGCTGGTGGCGTTGTTTCATATAGTGCTGCAGTTAAAGTTGCTGCACCTGCTGTAGTCAATATTTTTACTACACAAAAAGTGAAACAGTTGAATCATCCATTGCTCAATGATCCTGTATTTCGTGAGTTTTTTGGTAATCAGGTGCCACAACAACCACAGAATGAAAATAGTTTAGGTTCTGGAGTAATCGTTCGTGCAGATGGTTATATTCTGACGAATAATCATGTGATCGCTCAGGCTGAACATATTGTGGTTGCTTTGCATGATGGTCGTCGTGCAGAAGCGAAAGTGATCGGCACTGACCCTGATACTGATCTAGCTGTGATCAAGATTGAGTTGGATAAGCTTCCTGTATTGCCATTCAAATTGAGTGGTAATGAAGTTGGTGATGTCGTTCTCGCAATTGGCAATCCATTTGGTGTAGGGCAAACCGTGACTCAAGGGATTATCTCTGCCACTGGTCGTTCTGATCTTGGTATTAATACTTACGAAGACTTTATTCAAACAGATGCTGCAATTAACCCAGGTAACTCTGGCGGTGCATTAATTGATGTCGCTGGTAATTTAATCGGTGTAAATACCGCTATTTTCTCGCAATCAGGTGGATCACTTGGAATTGGTTTTGCGATTCCTGCAAATGTCTGCCAACAGGTTCTAAATTCAATTTTGAAAGATGGACGTGTTGTGCGTGGTTGGTTAGGTATTAGCTTAATTCCGAACACGGTCGAGCAAGATGTATTAGCAGCCAAATCTGTGGGTGTTGTTGTTGCAGATGTTTTACGTGGTGGACCTGCGGATGAAGCAGGGGTGAAGCGTAATGATAAAATTATTCAAGTGAATAATGAGCAGATTACATCCGCATCTCACTTAATTAATTATGTAGCATTACAAGCACCTGAAAGCATCATTAATGTGATCGTTGAGCGTGATGGAAAACAACAAACGCTGCAAGTGAAAGTTGGTGAGCGAAAAGTTCAACAAAATGCTCAGTCACAGTACATACCATTACCAAAACGTTAATCAAAGAAAAAAGCTTGCTGAAGGTCAATCAGCAAGCTTTTTAGTTTTTTTTAAGCTTTTTTATTTTTCATTTAACCAGTCAATTCTTATGTTTTGATGACAGTTTTATGATGCTTTGATGACATTTCATCGCAACTTAACCTTTTCAATTTCTGCAACTTGGTTAATAAAGTGAATCAAATGAAATGATTAAGTGCATTCAATTTCACTGGATTAAAGTGAATGGTTGTTGATCAATATTTATAATCGACCTGTAACCATAATTTTTGTGTATCAGCACCAAAATCATTTGCTTGATAGTCTGAATATTTTGCTAGAGCAGATAAACCTTTGATTGGTAGGGTATGGCTATAAGAAATTGAATATTCTTGACCGTAATCTATATTCTTTTCCTCGCTTCGATATTGATGCAATTCCGTACCCAGTTTTCCTTTGCTGAAAATATTAAAGTTAGATGTGATGTACAAGTCTTTCAAACCATTGGCAGGTGTCGTTAAGAACATATCCGTCCAACCATTAAATTTATGTTTGGTTGCTAATGGTGTTTGGAATGCAATTTTTCCATCATCACTACCAAGAACTTCATAACCAATCGAAATGTCCCCAATAGTTGTTGATTGACTCGATATATTGTAACCCAGCTCAAGAGCATAGTAGTCAGCATCATAATCGGTTGGTTGGTCTGCATATTCTGTTTGATTTGCATATTCTGCTGAATATTTGAAGTCATTTTTCTTACCTGTCACTCTCAAACCATAGGTTTGATTTGACCATGCAGCAAGATCTTCAAAGTCCATCAAATAACCATAAACCACAGCATTTAAAAGAGGGTCGTAATTCATTTTGGCTTGAATCAAATGAATTTTACTTTCTTGTTTACTCGCTTGGGCTTGAATGAACTTAGGCTCAGGTTCTTCACTACCAAAAATTGTATTGACTTGATCAATATATGAATAAAATAATCCAAATTCTTTGCAAGGTTTATAGTTCAAACTTACAGCGTCAAAGGTTTGATCATTCTGTCTCCAAGCAACTGCACCTACAAAACGTTGATTATCTAAATTAATTGTTTGACGACCTACGGTTAAATCAAAATTAGGGTTGTAAACATATTTTAAATAGGCTTGATTGAGTTGCAAGTTTTCAGCATCAGGAACAGTGCTGTATTGAGTTTGACTATTTCGAGTGCTATTAAATTCATCATTAATCTCGACTGTACCTTCACCTTGAACGAATGCACTTAGACCATACCATGAACCCGTTTGGATCGCAGGACGAATACGTAATGTCCATGCATCAGCATTTTTGAGCGTATTATCTTGATCAACAAGATCATAACGTAAGCGAGTATCTAAGCTAAGTTTTGTTTGAGAGAAAAAATTATCTGATGCTGAAGTAAGGGTAGATAAACATGCAAGCGTGATTAATGAATACGAAAATTTATTCATCGCAGTATCCTTAATAAAGTATTTGAATTTGGAGAGAGGGAGGATGAGAAAGCCCCATCCTCTAAAAGTACGCATTTAGGTTGTTAAATTACGCTCAAGCAAAGCTTGTTCATATAATTCTTTTTCTTTGTCTTTGTGTTCAACTGAGAAGCGAATGAGAACGACAGTGAATGCAGCTACAGTCACAAGGCATCCCAAAATCATCAGACAAGTTTGAACATCAAGTAAGCCTTTTAATAAGAAACCTGCTGCGACTGCACCCACATTTCCGCCTGCACCAATAATACCTGCCACGCCACCAAGTGCATTACGATCAATAAATGGTACTAAGGCATATGTCGCACCGCATGACATGTGTGTAAATAATGCAAACACAGTCATCGTGATGATTGCCAAACCAATTGTATTCATTTGAGAGAATAAAATGAGGAATAAGCCTTCAAGTAAAATCAGGATGAATAAAACTTTTGTACGACCATCTAATCCTTTAGTAAGTGCCACTTTATCCGATACGATACCACCAAGTGCACGAGCGAATAGTGCGAGAAGACCAAAGATACCCGCAGTTAAACCTGCTTCTTTTAAACCCATGTTGAAGTGGTCGACGTAGTACATTGCTGCAATATTATGAATGAAGATTTCGATACCGAAACATGCTGCATAAGAGACAAATAGGATCCATACGCGGTAGTTACGTGCTGCCTGCATTAAAATCGCCATTCCACCTTTTTTACCGCTACCAACTTCGACACCGTTCGCACGTAATTCTTTGAAATCACCTTGTGGACAGTCTTGAGTGAGTTTCCAATAAAGTACACCGACAATCACCATCATAATGCCAGGTACAAGCAGTGCAATTCTCCAGCCCATTGCTTGTTCTACACCAAACATCACAATTGCACCGAGAATTAACGGCATGATTGCTTGTGTTGCACCACCACCTGCATTTCCCCAACCTGCAGATGCTGCATTTGCTGTACCGACAACGTTAGGCGCAAACATAACGCTGGTATGGTATTGAGTAATAACGAAGCTCGCACCAATTGCACCAATTAAAAGGCGGAAGAAAAGGAACGACTCATAGGTATTTGCTGCTGCAACACCGAATACTGGGATACTCCCCAAGATTAATAATGCGGTGTATGTTTTACGAGGTCCGTACTTATCGCAAAGTGGACCAACGATTAGGCGAATCAGAATAGTGATGGCAACAGCCGCAATATTGATATTTGCAATCTGATCTTTGGTTAAATTAAATTCCCCTTTAATAACTGGCATTAATGGCGCACATGCAAACCATGCGAAGAAACACACGAAAAATGCAAGCCATGTCATATGGAAGGCGCGCATCGCAGGAGTGGAAAAGCTGAATAATTTTATTTCAGTCGCTTTTTTTGCATCTAAATTCATATTTGAAGACATAGCCTTCTCCTGAACTGAACGTTATTAATTTTGCTTCGCAATATTTGCGAGAGCACATCGAACAGAACGGACATCGTTGGCCGTCAACAAAAAAGTTTGTGAATCTACGTTGATTCATCATGAAGGATATATAGCAAGTGTCATGCCAGAAATTATTTTCAACCAAATGAATAATTTAAAGTTCTAATTAATAAAATTTTTATAATTAAAATCTATTGTGTTTTTTGTTTAAGTAAAAAATAGCGCAATCTTATGTATGAGTTATGTTTAATTCTATTATCAGAAATTGCACTGAAATGGCTTTTTTTGTGTGCGCAATTATTCTTCATAATGTTTTAAAACATGGCGAAAATAAAAAAGCAGCCGAAGCTGCTCTTATACGTAACTCATCTTAGAATCGATAACCGACTCCGACATAAGTGATAAGTGGGTCAATATCAATTTTGGTATTAGCTCGAATAAGCTCTTTACCTGTATTTTTATCAGTTACGTAAATTTTGGCTTCATTATTCATTTTTGAATATGAAACAGAACCAACAGCAAACCAATTTGGATTAAAGTCATACGTTGCTCCTAAAGTTACGATGGGGGCGAAAGTATCTGTTGCTTCGAGTTTAACAATAGGATCGGCTGAGGATGTTTTTCCATCCAATGCTGCACCCGCTTGTCCATCGTGAATGTTTTGGATCATGTGACCCGCTTTGATGAGATCAGACTCAATACCAGAATTCATTTTTAAGTCATTAAAATATGCATACATCACGCCTGCACCGACATAAGGACGAAATTTATTTACTCCAGATTTTCCAAACTGATAGTGCAGTTCAACGGCAGGTAACCACGCCCGTGCTGTTGCTGCTTTACCACCTTGTGTCAGATCAGTGATATGAATATCTTGCTTTAAATCGATTGACCCAAGTGATGTATTGGCTGAACCTGATAATGGGGCATAAATATTTCCTTTGCCTTGTATATCAACTTTGGGCGGAATTCCTGCTTTAATTTCCAGTGATAAATTATCAGTGAAATGGTAATTGGCCATAATACCTAAGGTATCAACATCATCAGCTTCTAGTCCAGTGCCTTGAGCCTGCCAATTAGATAAACCATTAATCGTTGCAGTTCCTGTTAGTAATGAAGGAAGAGTATCAGTAGGTAAAATTTTGATGGCGTCGTATAAAAGTGGGTTTGAACTACGATCTGCAGCATCCAATACAGATTGTTTAGATACAGAACCTACCTTAGATGACGTTCCTTCAGCTACGCTGGTATTGATATTAACTGGATTGGCACTTCCTTGAGGCATAGCATGTAACCAACCTGCTGAAATGGAAAAGCGTTTAAAACCATCACCATCTTTTAAACTAAAATAAGATGATTCAGCAAAACTAATAGTCGGTAATAGGCTAGCAACTCCTAAACTTAGGGAAAGGTAAAGCTTGTGTTTTTTCATCAGAAGGACTCCATGTCCGATTTATTGAAACTTTTTATTCTCAAAAGATAGCGTTTTTTACTAAATAGTTTGTTTAGTTAAAATTTATAATTGTTATTCTTATGAATGTTTTTTGTTTAATTCAATTAACTAATAAATTTTTTTAAGCATAAAAAAAGCTACCGAAGTAGCTTAAATGAAACAAAGAAATCGCTTACATGAAGCGAGATAAATCTTCTTCTGGACGAGCGGTAAGGACTTCAATACCAGTTTGAGTTACTAAAATAGTATGTTCATATTGTGCGGACAACTTATGATCTTTTGTGACAACAGTCCATTTATCACCTAATAATTTTGTTTGCCAAACACCAGCGTTCACCATTGGTTCAATAGTAAAGGTCATGCCAGCCTCTAAACGCATTCCTGTACCTTTTTGGCCGTAGTGTAGAACTTGTGGTTCATCATGGAACACATTTCCAATACCATGACCACAATATTCTCGAACTACGCTAAAACGCTCAGACTCAACATATTGTTGAATAGCATGTCCGATATCACCTAAATAAGAACCATCACGTACAGTCGCCATACCACGATACATGGCTTCTTGTGCAACCTGACACAAACGGTTTGCCAAAATAGACGTCTCACCACCTACGATATACATCATATTGGTATCGCCGTGATAACCGTCTTTGATTACTGTGACATCAATATTTAGAATATCGCCGTTTTTTAAAATTTTATTTTCAGATGGAATACCATGACAAACGACATGGTTAACAGATGTGCAAATTGAATGTTGAAATGCAGGTCGACCTGGAGCTGCACCATAACCTACACAAGCAGGAATAGCATCTTGTACATTTTCAATATGATTGCGACAGATTGTATCGAGTTCTAAAGTACTCACTCCCGCTTTAATATGCGGTTTAATCATGTCTAAAACTTCAGCCGCCAATTTCCCCGCGATGCGCATTTTTTCAATTTCATCGGGAGTTTTGATTAATCGACGAGGAGCTGTATAAGTCGTGTTCATGATCTCTAAAAACTTTTGGTAATTCGCAAGCGTCTATGGTATAAATAGCCGCCTATTTTATCAAATGCTTTTCGTGACTATTTTCTAAATAAGAAGTGGTTCGAAAAAATGATAAGTAGTTATACAAAATCCGCACATATATCGTCACATTACTCTGGGTGCCTAGCAATAGGTGGAGAATGCGGATATATGGAGGCCTAACCCAAACTTTAAGGTAAAGAAAATGGCAGATTACAACGTAAGCATGCGCGACCTTCTTCAAGCAGGCGCACACTTTGGTCACCAAACTCGTTTCTGGAACCCAAAAATGCGTCAATACATTTTTGGCGCGCGTAACAAAATTCACATCATCAACCTTGAGCACACTGTTCCTGCGTTAAATGATGCATTGAACTTCGTTAACAACTTGGCGAGCAAAAAGAACAAAGTATTATTCGTTGGTACGAAACGTGCTGCTTCTAACATCATCCGTGAACAAGCTCAACGTGCTGGTCAACCATATGTAGATCACCGTTGGTTAGGTGGTATGTTGACGAACTGGAAAACTCTTCGCCAATCTATCAACCGTTTAAAAGATCTTCAAACTCAATCTCAAGATGGTACTTTTGCTAAGCTTACTAAACGTGAAGCTTTAGAGCGTACTCGTGAGATGGACAAGCTTGAACGTGCTTTAGGCGGCGTTAAGAACATGGGTGGTTTACCTGACGCATTATTTGTAATCGATGTTGACCACGAAGCGATTGCAATCAAAGAAGCTAAAAACTTAGGTATTCCTGTAATCGGTATCGTTGATACAAACTCAAACCCAGATAACGTAGATTACGTTATTCCTGGTAATGATGATGCGATCCGTGCAGTAACGTTATACGCTTCAGCTATGGCTGACGCTATCATTGCTGGTAAAGAATACGCTCAATCACAAGCGAACGCTCAAGCAAAAGGCGATGACGCTGCGAAAGACGCTTCTGAGGCTTAATGCGTTTTGACGCAAGCTTGTCATTTTTGCGACATGTAATGGTGGCAAATTAAAGCGTCGAGATTGCAAACGGTCCAGAGTTTCTTTGGGCCGTTTTTGTTGAACAGATTTATTTTCTACCGATTTAGGAGATCAACATGACTGCAATTACTGCAAGCATGGTAAAAGAATTACGTGACCGTACTGGTCTTGCAATGATGGAATGCAAAAAAGCATTAACAGAAGCAAACGGCGACATCGAACTTGCAATTGATAACCTTCGTAAATCAGGTCAAGCAAAAGCAGCTAAAAAAGCTGGTAACATTGCTGCTGATGGTGCGATCACGATCATTCAAAACGGTAACAAAGCGATTCTTGTTGAAGTTAACTGTCAAACTGACTTCGTTGCTAAAGACGACAACTTCAAAAACTTCTCTGACAAAGTTGCTACAGCTGCTCTTGCTGCTGGCGAAACTGATGCAGCAAAAATTGCTGAACTTAAGCTTGAAGACGGTGCTACTGTAGAAGAAGCTCGTGTTGCGCTTGTTCAAAAAATCGGTGAAAACATCCAAGTTCGTCGTGCACAAATCGTTGAAGGCGAAAACTTAGCTGTTTACAAGCACGGTTTAAAAATCGGTGTTGTTGTTTCTTATACAGGTGATGCAGACACTGGTAAAGGTATTGCAATGCACGTTGCTGCGTTCAACCCAGTTGCAGTTAATGCTGAAGCTGTTCCAGCTGACTTAATCGCTAAAGAGAAAGAAATTGCTGAAGCGAAAGCGTTAGAATCTGGCAAGCCAGCAAACATCGTTGAGAAAATGGTAACTGGTTCAGTAGAAAAGTACTTGAACGAAGTTGCTCTTGATCGTCAAATGTATGTTATCGACAACGACAAGAAAGTTGCTGATGTATTAAAAGCAACTGGTACAGTTGTAGCTCAATTCGTTCGTTTCGAAGTAGGCGAAGGTATTGAGAAGAAAGCTGAAATGAGCTTTGCTGATGAAGTTGCTGCTGCTCAAGCTGCTGCTGCTCAATAATTTTTATTGAATCAGTAAAATAAAAAAACCCAGTCACTTTTGACTGGGTTTTTTTTATGCAAAAATTATGATGCAGATGATGGCTCATCATGCTGTTCTTTAAATTTAGCCAAAGCATCAATGCGATATTGAATCAACATTTCACCTATTTCAACACCTTGAATATCTGGCGGTAAATCTTGAGCGCGTATTTTTCTCACAATTTCCATCGCATCTAAGATGTATTGTGCTTGTGGATAGGGGCGATTCTCTAAACCTAAACGACCTTTGGCATCACATTCACATGCCTGAACAAATGCCTGAACTTTCTCAGGTTTGCGTAATACATCTAAACGTTGTAATAAGCGCCATAGCGTGCCAGGTTTAAGATTTTTGGCTTGGTGACATTTTAAATGCTCTTTACAAACGATAAGCGCCAAATTCTTGAGTTGTGTAGGAACTTTTAAGCGATCAGAAATATCACCAACAGGTTTTAAACCTCTTTCTTCATGCATAATATGCTTCGGTAATTCCTCAGCAGGTGTGAGCGCCTTTCCTAAATCATGTACAAGTACTGCATAACGAACGTCTAGGGCGTAATTTGCTAAACAAGCTTGTCTTAATGACATTAATGTATGAATACCACAGTCAATTTCTGGGTGGAATTCGGGGCGTTGTGGAACACCAAATAATGCATCAATCTCAGGAAACAAAACTTTGAGACCATTACAGTCTTTGAGTGTTTGAAAGTACACATCGGCATGATCTTCCATCAATGCACGAGAGGTTTCTTTCCAAACCCGTTCAGGTGTTAGTGCATCTAATTCACCAGAACTTGCGATTTCGCTCATTAGGTTTAATGTTTCTTCAGCAATCTTAAATCCGTAAGCTGTATAACGTGCAGCAAATCTTGCAACGCGTAAAACACGGAGTGGATCTTCAATAAAAGCATCTGAGACATGACGAAGAATTTTTTGGTTAAGATCATTTTGACCACCATATGGGTCATAAATATTTCCATTTTCATCCATTGCCATTGCATTGATGGTGAGATCACGACGTATTAAGTCTTCTTCTAATTTGACTGTTTTATCGGTATGAAATTGAAATCCATGATATCCCACGCCAGACTTACGTTCTCTACGCGCGAGAGCATATTCTTCTTTTGTTTTTGGATGAAGAAATACAGGGAAGTCTTTACCTACAGGTTGAAATCCATCTGCGAGTAATTGTTCGGGTGTTGCTCCGACCACCACGTAATCTTTTTCGTGATAGGGGTGCCCAAGTAAATGATCTCTGACAGCACCGCCTACTAAATAAACTTGCATAAAAAACCTCTATTCTTCACACAATCATGCAACAGAATAGAGGTTTTCTCAAGCATTAAGCGAAGCTTTTCTCGAAAAGCTCTGCTTAAGATAATCAGTTTTGACTTTGCTGAATTTCTGCAACCGTCAATGCTGTCATATTAACTAAACGACGTGTTGTTGCCGTTGGGGTTAAGATATGAACTGGCTTAGCAGCACCTAATAAAATAGGACCAATAGTAACGTTGTTACCAGAAGTTGCTTTTAAGAGGTTAAATGAAATATTCGCTGCATCAAGATTAGGCATGATCAAAAGATTTGCTGAACCTTTAAAGCGTGAGTTCGGGAATGCAAAATGACGAATATTGTCGTCTAATGCTGCATCACCATGCATTTCACCTTCAACTTCAAGCTCAGGAGCTTGTTCTGAAAGTAAACGGAAGACTTCACGCATCTTTTGAGCACTTGGGTCAAACTGATCACTACCAAAACTAGAATGAGAAAGCAGAGCAACACGAGGTGTCATACCAAAGCGACGAACTTCTTCAGCAGCTAAAATTGTCATTTCAGCAAGCTGTTCAGCAGTAGGGTTAGTATTTACATAGGTGTCTGCAATAAATAAGTTGCGATCTTCAAGCATCAGCGCATTTAAAGTAAAGAATGTACTGCGACCTTCTTTTAGTCCAATGACATTTTTAACGAAATCTAAATGGATATCGTAGCTTGAATAAGTACCACACAACATACCATCAGCTTTGCCAAACTTCACCATCAATGCTGCGATTAGTGTTGAGCGACGACGTGCTTCACGCTGAGCATACTCAACTGTTACACCTTTGCGCTGCATCGTTTGATAATAGTCTTTCCAGAACTCATCATATAAAGGGTTTTGTTCTTGATCTGCGATTTCAATGTTTACGCCATGTTGTAAGCGTAAGCCTAATTTCTTGATATTCGCTTCGATCACAGTTGTACGACCAATCAGGATTGGTTTAGCAAGACCTTCATCAACAACGATTTGTACTGCACGCAACACGCGTTCGTCTTCGCCTTCAGCATAAGCAATACGTTTAGGATCAGATTTAGCTTGAGAGAAAATAGGCTTCATCAAGAATGCTGAGTTGTATACAAATTCAGAAAGACGCTGACGGTAAGCTGAGAAATCTTCGATAGGACGAGTTGCTACACCTGAATCCATCGCTGCTTTAGCAACTGCTGGTGCAATTTCAAGAATCAAGCGTTGATCAAGTGGGCGAGGAATTAAATAATTACGACCAAATGAAGCTGATTTCTCGCCATACGTTGCAGCATCTGCTTCAATATGAGCCATGCGAGCGATTGCATGTACACATGCGATCTTCATTTCTTCATTAATTGTAGTTGCACCGACGTCTAGTGCACCACGGAAGATATATGGGAAACAAAGCGCATTATTAACTTGGTTCGGATAGTCTGAACGACCAGTCGCCATAATAACATCAGGACGAACTTCGTGAGCATGCTCTGGTAAGATTTCTGGATCTGGGTTGGCTAAAGCAAAGATAATTGGGTTTTCAGCCATTTCTTTAACCATTTCTTTGGTTAAAATGCCAGCTGCTGAAAGACCTAAGAACATATCAGCGCCAGCCATTACTTCATGTAATTGCGTTGCTTGAATGTCTTGTACATAACGTTTCTTTGATTCATCTAGACCATCACGTGAAGTTGTGAGTAAACCACGAGAGTCAGCCACGATGATATTTTGTTTATTTACACCGAGTGCACACAATAAATCTAAACAAGAGAGGGCAGCTGCACCCGCACCTGAAGCGACAATTTTAATATCTTCGATTTTTTTATTTACGATTTGCAATGCATTTAGAAGTGCAGAACCAACAATAATACTTGTACCGTGTTGGTCATCATGGAACACAGGAATTTTCATGCGTTCGCGTAATTTTTTTTCGATATAGAAACATTCAGGTGCTTTGATATCTTCTAGATTGATACCACCAAATGTTGGTTCAAGAGATGCCACGATATCGACGATTTTATCTGGATCATTTTCAGCGATTTCAATGTCGAAAACATCAACGCCAGCAAACTTCTTGAATAAAACGCCTTTACCTTCCATTACAGGTTTAGAGGCAAGAGGACCAATATTACCCAAACCAAGCACGGCGGTACCATTACTCACGACTGCGACTAGGTTTCCGCGAGCTGTGTATTTCGCAGCAGCAGAAGGGTCACGTTCGATTTCCAAACATGGAGCAGCAACACCAGGAGAATATGCAAGCGCTAAATCTCGTTGGTTAACGAGCTGCTTGCTAGGTGTCACACTGATTTTTCCTGGGGTTGGAAATTCATGGTAATACAAAGCGGCTTGTTTTAAAGATTGATCGTCCATCTGAGTCTCGATTGTTCCGATAATAATCAGGATATATGTCTGATTATTATATTAAGATAAGTGCACAAGAATATAGCACTAGTTCACGCATTCGCCCAGTCAAAATAACTTATTTTCACTGAACGTATGTGCTTATTGACAATTTATTTTTTGATCAAAATAAACATTCAAAAAGCTCGAATTGTAATGTTATATGGAATATCTCGCGGTTGACATTCTCATGTGTTGTTGCAAGTAGTCTGTAGCATCCGAAGCAGTTAAAGGTTTCGCAAATAAGTAACCCTGTAATATGTCACAATTTTGTCGCTTCAAGTAGTCACGTTGCTGTTCAGTTTCTACACCTTCAGCAACAACTTTTAAGCCAATGGTTTTACCCATGGCAATCATGGCATTAACTATCGCATCTTGCTTTGGATCACCAATTTTTGAAATGAATGCACGGTCAATTTTTAAAATGTCAATTGGATATTCGGTTAGGTAGGCGAGTGAAGAATAACCAGTCCCGAAGTCATCTAATGCAATTGAAATATTGCGTTCTTTGAGTGCACAAAGCACCATTTTTACGTTTTCAGTATTTTCTAAAAACGCAGATTCAGTGATTTCTAATTCAAGATTTTCCCCACCAATTGAGTATTGATCTAACACAGCATCAATATCTTGAAGCAATTGTCCCCGCAAGATTTGTTGAGCAACAATGTTTACAGCAACGTGTATGTGTACAAAGCCAAGTTTTTGCCAAACTTGAAGTTGACGAGCTGCCTCATAAAGTACAAAACGACCAATATCAGAAATTAGACTTGTACTTTCAGCAAGTGGAATAAAGATATCAGGCATGATTAAGCCTTTTGTTGGATGCTTCCAACGAATCAGGGCTTCAAAACCTGTAATATTGGAATTTTGAGTATTTATTTTTGGTTGGTAATACACCACAAGTTCTTTATTTTGAATTGCTTTTCTTAGATCAAGTTCCAAATCCGTATGTTTAGCCACAAAGTTTGTGCGTTCGCTTGAGTAATAACGGATGGTATTTCCACCTAAACGTTTGGCTTCTGTGAGTGCTTGTTCTGCATGAGTATTTAAATTATCTACTTGGCGTCCATGTTCAGGGTAAATTGCAACACCAATCGAAATACTAACCACATGTTCTTGATCTGCAATGTAGAAAGGTTTGCTAAAGGCTTCCACGATATTATTGCAAATTTGATGAATTGGAGGGTGCAAAGGGGACATTTCATAGATGATTGCAAAATCATCAGCACTTAAATGAGCGACCAATAATGCATCTATATTGCTGATTCGTAGGCGTTGTTCAACTTGTTTTAAAAGCTCATTACCAGCTTGATTACTTAATAATTCATTTAATGCACGGAATCGATCTATATTTAAGCGAATGACGGCTAGATGCTGAATCGATGCTTCATTTACCAAGTATTGATGGAGTTGTTGATGGTAATAAAAGCGATTTGGTAGATCAGTTAAAGTGTCATAATTGGTTAAATATGATAAGCGTTGTTCTTGGTGTTTACGTTCACTTTGATCTGAAACGATACCGATATAATTTAATACTCGATCAGACTCATCTTTAACTGCATTGATATGTATCCAAAGAAAACAAGATTTTTCAGATAGATAGGTTTCTTGGAACTCTCCTTCATATTCAAATTCTTCATGTAAAGTATCGAGAATAGAGAGATGAAAATTTAAGTGATGTTGTTTAGTCTGTTTTGTGATTTCGAATAAATGTTTATTCAAAATATATTGTTTGTCTAAACCAGTAAGTTGTTCATATTTTGGATTGACTTCAAGATAGTTAAAGTTTTCATCTAGAATAAAAATACCTTCAGATGCTTGTTCAAAAACACTTGCGGCTAATTTTAGTCGTTCTTGATCTTTCTTTTCTTGATTAATGTCTCGATGAATACCAACCATTCTTAGTGGAGTACCGTCTTTTGGATTTCGCTGAATCACCTGACCAACATCATGAATCCAACTCCAATCACCATTCGAACGTTTTATTCTGAAGGTTTCTTCATAACGTTTGGTTTGACCACACAAATGACTATATATCGTATTTTTTACACGTTCAGCATCATCAGGATGAACGATTTTAATCAATAGTTCGTAATGATTCTCTGAATTGCGTGTCACTTCTTTTTGGTGAGAATTTGTTACACCAACCGTATTCTCTTCAAGATTCCATTCCCATGGACGGATTCCAGCAGTTTCATGCGCAAATGCTAAATTTTGACGATGCTCTTCGAGTCGCTCATTCATCTTAGTAAGATCCTATGTCCGTTCACGTACTTTCTGTTCCAATAAATGGTTATTGAATTGCAGTTGTGCCTCGATATCTTTAGATTTATTTACTTCTCGCTGCAATTGTTGGCATAGTTCTTCAGTCCATTGGTTATGTTGTTCTGCAACATCTATCAGTTGCTTATTTTTTTCAAGGATCAAAGAAACGTTTATGAATTTTGAACGTTGCATGTGCACATAATAAAGTTGCAACAAAAGAAAAATAATAGGCTACATAAAACAAAGTATGTTCTTGGTCTCTATTTATAATTTGAGAAAGAACAAGAGGGAGAACACTAGGAATAAAAAACAAGAAAAAATAGCGAATATGCTGTGTTAAAAAGGTCAGCGAAATAATGTGTGATGATGTGAGGAGTAGTGCAGTTAATCTGAGAATATGAGAGTGTGAGAGATGGGGAACATCTTTAATAAGCATTTGGCTAATTACCACACTGCCTACACCCAGTAAGCTACCTATACAAAGACAAATCAGTTGAAAAGTCAGATTGGTTTTTTTTGCATGACGAACGGATGTGTAATGTTTAAGCGAGAAGTTGCAGATAATTAAAAAAATACTTAATAGAATTAGTGAACTTATCGTCCAAATAGAGAAGATGTTTAAATCAAATGAATAGAAAAAACCGAATAAAAAATAATCGATTAAAATAATGAAGATTACGCTTACAACAAATAGACGTATATGGTTAGGATAATTAATCTGATCCGTATATATAAATTGTGGCAAATTTTTTTCCAGAACCCCTGACATATAAAGAATAATCCTTTTCGTTTTTTATCAGTGTTCACAGTCTTTATTTTTTTGTAAACACTATAGAGTTTTGTTTTAAATTAACGCTAAACACAACTGAAAGCAAATGAAATGTATCAATTGCTAGCAAAGTGATAATTTAAAATTGATAAAGCCACGACCGGAGCTGTTTCTGTCCTTAGAACACGATCTCCGATACACCAATTTACAAATCCATGTTGATTCGATAGCCCAATTTCTGATTCACTCAGACCACCTTCTGGGCCAATCAATAAAGCGAGTTCTGGTTGTGCATCTAGTAATACATTTTTCTGATCTTTGTTCGGCGCCATTACAAAACGTGATATCGGCAGATCTGTTTGAATCCATTCTTCGATTGAAATTGGAGCTAAAACTTTGGGCACAATATTCATCCCACATTGTTCACAAGCTGCGACTGCAACTGATTGCCAATGGTCTAATTTCTTTTGATCACGGTCATATTTAAGACGCATTTCACAACGATCACTGGTTAATAATTGAATCGTTGTCACACCAAGTTCAGTTGCTTTTTGAATCGCATAATCCATGCGATCACCTTTGCTCATCACTTGACCCAAAATCACCTTGAATGGTGCAGTTCGATCGATTGCTTCAAAATGATCAACAGATACGAAAGCATTTTTCTTGTTAATTTCAGTTAGCGTTACACGATATTCACCACCTTTTCCATTAAAAAAGATGGCTTTTTCTTGTACTTTCGCACGAAGTACACGAACCCAATGATGAAATACTGACTCAGTTAATTCAATCGTGTTGCCAGTATTTAATTCAGTTTCGATATAAAAACGATTCATGCTTGGGTCGTGCTCGTAGAAATTAGTTTAAACCTAAATCAACAACAAGTTGTCGGGTTGGTTCAGTTTGGTTCATTGAGTAAAAATGTAGCGTAGGTGCTCCACCAGCAATTAAGCGTTCACAAAGGTTAACGATGACTTCGTGACCAAATGCTTTAATGCTTGCGCTGTCATCACCATAAGCTGCAAGTTGCTTGCGAATCCAACGTGGGATTTCTGCACCTGTACCATCCGCAAAACGAATCAAGTTGCTTGCATTTGTGATCGGCATAATACCCGGTGCGATAGGAATATTAATTCCTGATTTCGCTAAGCGTTCGATGAAATAGAAATATGCATCAGGATTAAAGAAGAATTGGGTAATTCCTGCATTTGCGCCAGCTTGTACTTTTTCGACGAACCGTTGGATGTCTGCATCAAAACTTTCAGCTTGTGGATGCATTTCAGGATACGCAGCAACTTCGATATGGAAATGATCACCTGAATGTTCGCGTATGAATCGAACTAAGTCTTGAGCATACGGAAGTTCACCTAAGCCAACCTGACCAGAAGGCAAGTCACCTCTTAGTGCAACGATGCGGTCAATTCCTTGTGATTTGTAAAGATCAAGAAGTTCAGCAATACGTGCTTTGTCATCACCAATACAAGAAAGGTGAGGTGCAACTGGTGTGCCCTTACCATTAAAATCATTAATCGCTGCCAAAGTGCGTTCACGGGTTGAGCCACCAGCACCGTAAGTAATAGAAAAAAACTCAGGGTTGAGAAGTTGTAACTCTTGATGAACAACACGTAATTTTTCTGCACCAGCATCAGTTTTCGGTGGGAAAAACTCGAAAGAAATAGGCACTCGTTTCGTCATTTCAAATCCTTTTATAAATTACTGAGAAGATTTTATAAAAAAGGGCAGTCCGTGAAACGTCTGCCCTAATTGTCTTAGTATTTATAAGCGTCAGATTTGAATGGGCCTTCAACAGGTACACCTAGATAGTCCGCTTGAACTTGAGTTAATTGAGTTACTACACCACCAAAGCCTGCAACCATTGCCGCTGCAACTTCTTCATCTAATTTCTTAGGAAGAACTTCAACACGAATAGCCGCTTGCTTTTGATCAGCTGGTAAATCTGCAAATTTCTCAGCGAAAAGATGCATTTGTGCGAGCACTTGGTTTGCAAAAGAACCATCCATAACGCGTGATGGGTGACCTGTTGCATTTCCAAGGTTCACTAAACGACCTTCAGATAAAAGGATGAGATAGTTATTTTCATCTTCTGAGCGGTACACTTGGTGAACTTGAGGCTTCACTTCAACCCATTTATAACCACGTAAGTATGCCGTGTCGATTTCAGTATCAAAGTGACCAATGTTACATACCACAGCACCAGCTTTTAAGCTGTCTAACATTGCTGAATCACACACGTGGTAGTTACCAGTAGTTGTGACAACAAGGTCGGTATTTGATAACAAGTCTTGATTAATATCTTCTTTCTTGCCAGTTTGAACGCCATTTTTATATGGAGAAACAACCTCGTAACCATCCATACATGCTTGCATTGCACAGATAGGATCTATTTCTGTCACACGAACAATCATGCCTTCTTGACGTAAAGACTGAGCTGAACCTTTACCCACATCGCCATAACCAATCACTAAAGCACGGCGACCAGAAAGTAACATATCAGTTGCACGTTTGATTGCATCATTTAATGAGTGACGGCAACCATATTTATTGTCGTTTTTAGACTTAGTAATCGAGTCATTAACGTTGATTGCAGGAACTTTAAGAGAACCATCTTTCCACATTTCCAACAAACGTTGTACACCTGTTGTGGTCTCTTCAGTAATACCGTGGATGCGCTCTAAAAGAGCAGGGTATTTGTCATGAACAAGTGCAGTCAAGTCACCGCCATCGTCCAAAATCATGTTGGCATCCCAAGGTTTGCCGTTCACATTGATTTGTTGCTCTAAGCACCACACATATTCTTCTTCAGTTTCGCCTTTCCAAGCAAAAACAGGAATACCACGAGCTGCAATTGCAGCAGCAGCATGGTCTTGTGTTGAGAAGATGTTACATGAAGTCCAACGAACTTCTGCACCGAGTTCAATCAAAGTTTCAATAAGAACTGCTGTTTGGATTGTCATATGAATACAACCCAAAATTTTAGCGCCAGCAAGTGGTTTAGCAGCTGCATAACGCTTACGTAAGCCGATCAAAGCTGGCATTTCTGCTTCAGCAAGTTTGATCTCTTTACGACCGTAGTCAGCAAGGGAAATATCAGCAACTTTATAATCTGTAAATGAAGCATTCACCGCGTTCATCAGGATCTCCTAGAAAAAATAGTATTGATCATTCAGTTCGCGGATGCCGTTGTTGGTTAAAACGAATGTTTAACCGATCGTCGAGCCTGGCATGTGATTTATAGTCATAAATCAAATGTCGCAGCATCCCTCGACTAGGACATTATAATACTTGGAAAACTGTTTTGTTCCAATGTTATTTTTTCGAGAGATGGTTATTAAGTGAGAGATTGAAATTAAAAAAGCAAAGTTTGATTAGGTCTCTTTTATGTTTTAGGGCTTCATGTCCGTTTGAAACCCTAAATAATTAGCATGAACATTATGCTTTTAAATGGTCTTCAAATTCTTCACCGAGTTGCATTGCTAAAGCATTTCCTGATAAGTCACCTGTAACCAAGCCGTATTCTTTTTTAAAACTGAAAGTGAACCCGCGATTGTCTGCTAAATTTTTCACCGAATAACCTAATTTTTCTAACCAAATACGGAAAGCCAATAAATTTTTTGCTTTAACAACTCTGTTTTTCATAACCAGTACTCCTTGTGAATCATTATTCATTAATAGGGGTTGATGAATTTTTTTTAAAGGGGGATTGCATATATTTATTTTTCTAGATGTAAATAATGTAAAACTAGAGTAAATTTTTAATACTAATTTTTGAGAATTAAAAAAATAACTAATTGTATTATATTGAAAAATAAATTATTAAAGTGATATTTGATAAGCTGAAAAGCAATAAATCTGTGAAATTATTGATTAACCTAAAATTTTAAAATTGATCTTTCAGACTGCGAATGCGAGCAAACTCTTCAGCATTTTCTGTGCGTAAAAATGGATTGGTTTCTAGCTCAAGTTCTATCGTAGAGGGTAGGGTGATTTGATCTGATTCTCTTAGCATTTTTACTTGCTCGAAACGTTCTTGAAGAAGAACATTGTGAGGTTCTATGGTTAACGCAAATTCAGCATTCGAAAGTGTATATTCATGAGTACAATATACTTTTGTCTGAATAGGCAAAGCTGCCAATCTATTCAATGAATGATACATTTGCTCAGCAGTACCTTCAAATAAGCGACCGCATCCCATTGCAAACAAAGTATCTCCACAAAACAAAGAATCTATTTCTTCAATAAAATAAGTGATATGACCTAAAGTATGCCCAGGAGTTGCAATTACTTCAATTTTTAAATCATTAAAGAAAAAATGGTAATCATGCTGTAAAGGGTTTGAAAGGTAGGGAATTTTGCTGAGTTCATCACGCGGACCATAAACCAGAATGTTTTGCTCAGCCAACAAGCCTTCTACGCCATTTGTATGATCAGGATGCCAATGCGTCAGCCAAATTTGTTTAAGGTGTAATTGATGTGTTTCACAAAAATCCGTGACTAGTTTCGCTTCTGTTGGATCTACAACAATCACTTCATTTGTACGTGTATCTTCTAACAACCAAATGTAATTTTTTAGGTTGTTTTTAACATCGATAACGTGGATTTTGTATTGCATAAACTATCCCTAAAACAGTTATTAAAATAACTTTTGTAGATCAATCAGAAAATCATTACTTAACAGTGTAAGTCCAAATTGTGACAAGTGCAAAAGCATGAACAGCTTATCAAGTGACTTATTGACCTTTCACGTCATTATATGACCTATCTAATCTAGGGTTGTATTTAAGGTTGACAAGTGTAGTAAATTGCATGAATATGAAATCAGAAGTCCTTATAAGATTATGATTTTTATGGGGCTTTGACAAAGAGTGGAAACTCGATATTTGAATAATAAACTCGAGCTAATATATCTAAATAAATAATTATGAATAAATGAAAGGGATGAAGTGGTGCTTGTGGGATATAAGAAGAATGAGGAGGGATTATGTCTGAATTAGTTGATCATGAAGTTGTCACTATTTTTAAAAAATATTTGCATCCCTTATCAGCAAAACTCACTGAAATGTTGAATGAACATTTCAGCCATCAAACTGAAAGACGGGGATGTGGTTATACACAAGCCACACGGGTAATAGCGGAGTTTGTTTCACAACCACGTGATTTAATTGGCTTTCAAGACTTACGCATTTTTGATGACTACGATACCAAAGCACTAAGAAATATTTTAAATCAATCTTCGTCATATGGTTTGGAGTTATCTACATGGCGCAATTTGGATCAAAATCCACAAGTGATTGAGAGTTTAACTCGTTTGAATCCCCAAGAAACATTTACCCAAAACCTGCAACAAGAATATGATTTTCAATCGAAATTAAGAACACTACATCAATATGCAGAGTTAGAAGAAAGTATACTGATATGTCAGTTACTTGCAGATATTATTCTTCCACAAGATTCAACAGCCTTAGATATGATTGAATGTCTTGCGCTGACCGAGAAGCCTAAAGTAGGTTCCTGTCCTATGGCGGAGAAGTTCTTTTTAAGAATTGCACATCATCGACTTCTTAGACAAGGCGAGATAAATATTTTTGTAGATGAACATGATCAACCGATAATGATGGAAAAATGAATATGGGTGATAATCATTCCTGTATCAGTTTAGTTCCTTTGATCATGAATGGTGTACGGTTACCAGCAGGGAGTCTGTTTTCTGCACAATATGAGATAGAGAACTTAGAGAAATCAAAAAATAAACAATATAAAGGTTATGTGATTCCGATTTCTCAGATGAATGGTTTTTGGTTTTTAAGATTGACGACATTAGCTGTATCTCCTCAAAATCGAGCGCGCGCTTTTGGTTATCATTTCAAGCAACAAGTCGATAACGGGCTATTTAGACCTGATTCAACTGAATTGAGTCAATTGATGGAAATTGCTCGAGATCAGTTATGCGTAGAGCATCCATGCTAAAAGCTTGTTATTCACCTCGATATTACGCAAAGACACATACCAACAGTATGGAGAAGCTTTCAGCTGTGGCGGAGGTCTTGCACCAGCAACAAATGGTAGAATTTGTTGATCCCGGAATAATAGATGTTGAGATTTTAAAAAAGTTACACAACCCTCAGTTTGTTGACGCCTTTGTAACAGGTGAAAGTTCTTTCGCAACTATCCAAGGATTTAAACCGTGGAATGAACAATTACGTGATGCAATTTTGTCAGTACAAGCAGGACAGTTGGTTGCTGCTGAGATCGCTTTTAAAGAGGGTGTGGCAGCCAATATTGCCCAAGGTTTTCATCATGCTAGTTATGAGTCGGGTGCTGCATATTGTACTTTTAATGGCCTAGCATTGGTGGCAAAACAATATCCAGAAAAGCGAATTTTTATTTTGGATTGTGACCAACACGGTGGTGATGGTACTGCCATTTTTACTAACCGCCTGAGTAATCTTGTGAATTTTGGAATTTTTGGGATTCGATTTGGTTGTAAAGCTGGTGAGCGTAGTCTGACGCGCTATATACATCCTAAACAAGGGAATTTTGATTTATATCGGGAAGCTGTATATGAGGCATTTCAATACGCTTCTCGTTGGGAAGCAGACTTAATTATTTATCAAGCAGGGATGGATTGCCATCAGCATGATAAGTATGGGTCTAAATGGTTTACGACAGAATTGTTATATGCTCGAGACTATTTGGTTTTTGATATGGCAAAAAAAATGAAAATTCCAATTTTGTTTGTTTTAGCTGGTGGATATCAACAATTAGAGGATTTGGTACCATTACATGTAAATACCTTCAAAGCTGCAAATGAGATTTACTATTCTATGTAAATAAAAACTCTCAAAATAAACAAAGATCATTTTGAGAGTTTTTTTATGTTTTAACTTATCGAAGTTTAGCTAACCAGTCACCAAAAGATTGAACGAATTGAACTAAAAGCAATAGCACGATCACGGTTAAGATGACCACACTAGTATCAAAGCGTTGATAACCGTATGAAATCGCTAAATCACCAATACCGCCCGCACCAACTGCACCTGCCATCGCCGTTGCGCCAATTAAAGAAATTGTGCCAGTGGTTAAATTAAGGATAAGGGAGCTACGTGCTTCAGGAATGATAAACTTGAAAATAATTTGCCAAGGTGAAGCTCCCATTGCTTGTGCAGATTCAACAATCCCTTCGTTAACTTCAAGCAAAGATGTTTCGATGAGACGACCTAAATATGGTCCTACATAAATCGTTAGAGGTACGATCGCAGCCCATGTCCCAATTGATGTACCGACTAACAGTTTAGTCAAGGGGATAACAGCAATCAGTAAAATAATAAAGGGCAAAGAGCGGAGTGCGTTTACGATGGGGTTTATGGCATAGTAAATTGCTTTATTCTGTAAAATACCACCTGTACGCGTAACAACTAAAGTTATGCCTTGAATGAATCCCCAAATGCAGCCGAACAATAAGGCGAAGAAAACCATTTGAAATGTTTCTTGCAATGCTGTAACAAACTGGTCGATTGTTAAAGCACTTTTCCAAAAAGGAGCTGTCACTTCAGTGAGCCACTGTACAATTAAATCTCTCATTGACTGACTCCTGATTGCTCAACTTTTACACCTTGACCCTCAAGAAATTTGATTGCTTCCTGAATGATGAGTTGATCGCCCAAAAGTTGAATAAACATTTGTCCGATTACAGTGCCATTAATTTCAGTCATGTTTGCAAAAAGAATATTTAAGCTGATATCGAATTTTTTAATGACGGCTTGAATAACAGTTTCTTGGGCTGACGTGCCGAGAAATTGCAAGCTATAGATACTATTGTGATTTTGGTGTTCTAAATTATCTAAAATATTAATCGGCAATTGCTGTTGTAAAACAGTTTGAATAAAGGTTTTGGTTGTGGGATGTTGAGGCTGACTGAAAATATCTAAAGTTGGACCAGTTTCAATCACTTTGCCCGCTTCCATGACCGCAACATAATCGCAAACAGATTCAATTACATCCATTTCATGGGTCACCATAACAATCGTAATATTCTGCTCTTTATTAATCTTCTTTAATAATGCTAGTACTGATTTTGTGGTTTGAGGATCTAGAGCGGAAGTTGCCTCATCGCAAAGCAGGATTTTAGGATGATTGGCAAGTGCACGTGCAATACCCACGCGTTGCTTTTGACCGCCAGACAACTCATCTGGATATGCATCTTTCTTATGTTTTAGATCAATAAAGTCTAACAGCTCATTCAAACGCTTTTCACGTTCAACTTTGCTATGACCCAGTAATTTTAGTGGCATCTCGATATTTTCAGATACCGTCTTGGTCTGTAATAAATTGAAATGCTGGAAGATCATGCCAATATTTGCACGTTCTTGACGAAGGCTACGGGCATCTAAAGCCGTAAAATCAGTCTGATTGATAATGACTTGACCTTGAGTAGGGCGTTCAAGCAGATTAATCAAACGTATTAGCGTACTTTTCCCCGCACCACTATACCCAATAATGCCAAATATACTGCCTTCTGGAATCTCTAAATTAATTTGATCCAGAGCGTTGATCGTTTGACCTTTTAGCTGGTAATGCTTTGAAATATTTTTAAATTGGATCATATCGTCAATACTAAGCAAAAATGAAAAAAACAGGCAAAGTGATTTGCCTGTTTCCTATACAGATTATATTACGAATTTGTTTCTGTGAGATAACTAACAGGTTTATTCACGTCAACTTTCGTACCAGCAAAATGTTCTTGAACATATTTTTTCACCGCTTCAGTGTGATAAAGAGTTCCAAGCTTTTGTAATACAGGATCATTTTTTCTTGAATCAGCTACAGCTAAAATGTTGACATTCAGCTTCGTGCTTTGGTCAATTGGTTCATAAAAGATAGAATCTTTTAGAACATTTAAACCGCCTTCCATTGCAAGGGTATTCCCCAATACAATCGCATCAACTTCATCTTTAACGCGTACAGCAGTTGCCATTTGAATTGGTTTAATATCGAGTTTTTTCGTATTTTCGATAATATCGCTTGGTGTGCCTTTTGCTGGATCAAAGTCAGCTTTTAATTTGATCAAACCCGCACTTTGTAATAACAATAACGCACGAGCTTCGTTTGCAGCATCGTTTGGAATTGCGATTGAAGCACCTTCAGCAAACTCTTCAACTTTTTTGACTTTGCTTGAATAGATGCCCATAGGCTCTAAGTACGTCGTTGAAACTGGTGCAATCTTATCTTGATTTGAAGCATTAAAAGCAACAAGGTAAGCATATGATTGGAATGCATTCACATCGACTTCTTTATTTGCTACAGCTGTATTCATAGCTACATAGTCTGTAAAGTTTTTCACTTCAAGCTTGATACCAGCAGCTTTAGTTTCTGGCAAGGTCGCAATAAAACGCCAAATATCTGCATCTGAACCTGTTGATGCCATTACAACGGTTTGTAATCCACCCGCTTCATTTTTTTGTTCTGCTTTGGTGTCAGGTTGTTTACTGCACGCTGCAAGTAATAACACAGACACACTTAAAAAAAGACTAATTAGCTTTTTCATGTGTAAATCCTAATCGGAATAATGCTTAGTAAATAATCCGCTAATGCATTACTAAAGAGCTATAGGGTTCTTGTTACAAAGAGGTGAGTCGGTTCAAAATTTAGTGTTATGAACAGGCGACTGATCGGATTATTTGCAACAACAGAAAATCAAGAACGTTGATCTTAAGGGTTTGACTTAAGCATACTGGTTCAATAATTTTCATATCAAATCGAGATTAGCTGATACTTTTCTAGTTAAATTTCATATTCTTATTCATATATAAAAGAATATGTATAAAACTAAAAGTACTCGCCGAAAATTTTGGCAATCATAACAATAATTCGGGTTCTGTTATAGTGTTCTATTTTGTACTTGTGGGTATAAATATATGATTATTAGAAAAATAGTTTAATTTTGGTAAAAGTAAATAAATGATACTTTTGTAGTTTTTTCTAATGGTGGAAATGTCAGATTTTATTGAATTAGTGATATATATTTTTCTGAATTTAATATTTAAATAATGAATAAGGAAATGATTTTTATGCTCATTAAAGAATAAAAAAGCCTTCCGAAGAAGGCTTTTGTTAATTAACCAAAGCTTATTCTGCTTTTTCACGTGCAATTGCGCGATAACCAATATCACTACGATACTGCATACCTGTAAATGTCACTTGACCACATACTTCTAGTGCATTGATTTGAGCTTCTAGAACGGTGTCTCCAAGCGCAGTCACGCAAAGCACGCGACCGCCTGCAGTAATCACATGACCATCTTCAGTCGTTGCAGTACCTGCATGGAAAATTTTTGTATCTTCTGGAGATTGACCAATACCTGATATCACATCACCTTTGCGTACAGTTTCAGGATATCCTTCAGCTGCAAGTACAATGCCGATTGATTTGCGATCATCCCATTCGGCTTCACTTGGCAAGTTACCAGCAATACCAGCTTCTACTAAATCAACTAAAGATGATTTTAAACGCATCATGATTGGTTGAGTTTCAGGATCACCAAAACGACAGTTAAACTCGATCACGCGTGGTTGACCTTGTTCATCAATCATTAAACCAGCATACAAGAAACCAGTATAAACATGACCATCTGCTGCCATACCATCAACAGTAGGACGCATAACTTCGTTCATTACGCGTTCAAATACTTCCGGTGTAACAACTGGAGCAGGAGAGTACGCACCCATACCACCTGTATTTGGACCTTTGTCACCTTCAAAAATACGCTTATGGTCTTGTGAAGTTGCCATCGGTAAAATGTTTTTACCGTCGATCATGCAAATGAAGCTTGCTTCTTCACCTTCGAGGAATTGTTCAATCACAACACGTGATCCAGCATCACCGAATTTGTTGCCCGCTAACATATCATCAATGGCATCAAATGCTTCTTGGTTTGTCATCGCAACGATAACGCCTTTACCTGCAGCTAAACCATCAGCTTTAATTACAATAGGGGCGCCATTCTGCTCGACATAAGCCTTAGCAGCATCCACTTCAGTAAATACATCATAAAAAGCAGTTGGAATGTTATGACGTTTTAAGAAATGTTTAGCGAATGCTTTTGAACCTTCAAGTTGAGCTGCATATTGAGTTGGACCCCAAATTTTTAGACCAGCTTCGCGTGCTGCATCCACAACACCATTTACTAATGGAGCTTCAGGTCCTACGATCACTAAAGCAACATCATTTGCTTTGGCAAAAGCGATAATTGCTGGATTATCTAGAATATCAAGTTCAACGTTTTCACATTTGTCTTCAGTTGCAGTACCAGCATTGCCTGGCGCAACAAAAACTTTAGTCACTTGTGCATCTTGTGCGATTTTCCATGCAAGTGCATGTTCACGGCCACCGCTACCCAAAACTAAAATATTCATTATTAATTTATTTCCTTTTTAAGTATCTCAAGTACATCCACTAAAAATAGAAAATTCCCCCTTGAGATGCAACTAAAACATCGCAAGAGGGATTTTTTAAATCTATTAGTGACGGAAGTGGCGCATACCAGTGAAGACCATTGCAATACCAGCTTCATCTGCTGCAGCAATCGTTTCTTCGTCGCGCATAGAACCGCCTGGTTGGATGATACATTTGATACCTGCTTTTGCAGCGTTATCAATACCATCACGGAATGGGAAGAATGCATCTGATGCCATAACTGCACCTTCGACCACTAAACCAGCATGTTCAGCTTTGATCGCAGCAATACGAGCAGAGTTCACGCGGCTCATTTGACCTGCACCTACACCAATGGTTTGACGGTTTTTGGCATAAACAATTGCGTTTGATTTCACATATTTTGCAACTTTCCAAGCAAAAATCATGTCATCAATTTCTTGTTCAGTTGGCGCTCGTTTAGTCACAACTTTAAGATCATCTTTAGTGATCATGCCTAAGTCTTGATCTTGAACTAACAAACCACCATTGACACGTTTATAATCAAGTTGCGGTGCACGTGCATCAATCGCTGGAAGCTCACCGCAAACCATGACACGGACATTTTTCTTCGCACCAGTGACTTCAAGTACACCTTCTGCAATGCTTGGAGCAATAATCACTTCAACAAACTGACGATCAACAATCGCTTGAGCAGTCTCTACATCTAATTCACGGTTTAATGCGATGATGCCACCGAATGCTGATTCTGGATCTGTAGCATATGCAAGATCATAAGCTGCCTTAATGCCATCTAAAGAAACAGCAACACCACATGGGTTTGCATGTTTAACGATGACACAAGCTGGTTTTGCAAATGATTTTACACATTCAAGTGCAGCATCAGTATCAGCGATGTTGTTATAAGAAAGTTCTTTACCTTGTAATTGCTTTGCAGTTGAAACTGATGCTTCTTTAGCATTTGCTTCAACATAGAACGCTGCATTTTGGTGTGGATTTTCACCATAACGTAAATCTTGTGCTTTATTTAACTGCGTATTGAACGTGCGAGGGAATAAATCTGCTTCACCCTCAGCTTTACCAACACGTGCTCCTAAATAAGATGCGATCATGCCATCATATTGAGCAGTATGTTCAAATGCTTTAACTGCTAAATCAAAACGAGTCTCGTAAGAAAGAGCTCCATTTGTCTTTAACTCTGCTATTACAGCATCATAGTCAGATGCATTCACAATGATACCAACTGAAGCATGGTTTTTCGCAGCGGCGCGAACCATAGTTGGACCGCCGATATCGATATTTTCAATCGCATCTGCAAGAGAGCAGTTTGGTTTTGCAACTGTAGCTGCAAATGGATAAAGGTTTACAATCACCAAATCAATCGGATCGATGTTGTGTTCTTGCATTACAGCTTCGTCCAGACCACGACGAGCTAAAATACCACCATGAATTTTAGGATGTAGTGTTTTTACACGACCATCCATCATTTCAGGGAAACCTGTATGCTCAGAAACTTCTACGACAGCGATGTTGTTGTCTTTCAGCAACTTATAAGTACCGCCAGTAGATAAGATCTCTACCCCTAGAGCAGCAAGGTTTTGAGCGAATTCAACGATTCCAGTTTTGTCGGAAACAGAGATTAAAGCACGTTTGATAGTCATGATTTTGGTCAACAGTTTGAAGTCTACAGATTAAAACAATTAAGCATAAAAAAATGCCCACGAGAACGTGAGCATTTTATCAATTATTCACTCATTAAACCGTGAGCTTTTAACTTTTTACGCAAAGTACCACGGTTAAGGCCTAAAATCTCGGCAGCACGAGTTTGATTGCCACGAGTATATTCTAAGACCACAGATAAAAGAGGTTTCTCCATTTCTGCTAAAACCATGTCATATACTTGAGATGGTTGCTCACCTTGCAACTGTGCAAAATAATGACGAACTGCGCGATCTACATGGATGCGAAGAGCGACATCAGATTGAGCCGTAAAAATAGGAGATTTGCTATTCATGCGTGTTAATCCGAAAAATCAAATATCACTTGGGTAAAGTGATATATAAATGTGGTCTAAATTACTGAGCCCTGTTTTAGATCCTAAAACAGTGACTCTAAAACAAAAGGACTATTAGCTTGCCACAAATCCTCGAATTGTGTAAAAAATAAGCGTAACAATAGTTAAATATTTGTTACAGCCTACTTTCAAAAACAAAAAAACCAACAATGCGCTTATAGTATTAAAGCACAGTTCGTTTAACGATTTTATTGTTTATAAATAACGAGGAGTAAGTAGGTCAAAGCATTCGTGGCGCGTATCATACCACTGTCTGCGAAAAAGTGAGCAAATTAACTGCACTTTTTTTTATTTTTTTGTCACTTTTTTATGCTTTTAGGGCTGTACAATTTCTAAACTATAGTTATCGAAGCTATTTTTACTTTGTTCAACGGTAAATTCGAATTTAAATGGGCTGTTTGAAGGGATGCGTTGAATCGGTTTTAGACTGTCTACTAAATAGTCTTGGGGTTTGAGTGTGATATCCGTAACGGTCTTACCTTTGTCTTTAAGGATGAGTCTAATCGAAGGAATCAAGACACTATCTTTATGATGATTGATCAGCACACCCGAAAACATTGTTTCGTTTTTACTGTAGCGTTTAACTTTAACTTTCTCAAAACTTAGATATTTGTATTGTTCATCTAGTGTTTTGCAAGTCAAAACACCACATGCATAGTTAAAGATACGGTTTAAAGCAGGGCTTTCATGCATAAGCTTTGGGTTAAACCATAAGATTTGAAAAGCGAAAACCAAAATGAGGACAATATTACCGATCCCCCAAAGACTGTAATATAGCCACCCGTGTTGTTTCGATGTTGGTTCATGATCAACCAATAAAGCATCTTCGGATAAATTTAAATTTGGTAAAGCCGTGACAGGCTCAGTATTAAAATAATTTAAATTGTTTAGATAGGTCAAAAGATCGATATTTGAGTTTTCAATTTTTTGATCGAAAATACTTAAAATTTGCATTTGCTTTTCAGCAAAGCTGCTATCAGGTTGAATAGAGGAGAATAGCGAACGATTGGTTTGTGTAGGAATCGTTTCGTTTGTCTCTGTATTTAAAAGATTGGTCAGAGCATTAAAGTTAATAACGCACTTAGGACAACAAACCATGCCCTGAGCAACACTGAGTTGTGAAGGGGTCACTTTATACACGGTTGAGCATTTAGGGCAGCGGGTTTGTTTTTCACTCATGAGGAACAATATTCTCAAATTGTTGTTTTGCGTTTTCCTGAAATGCGACACCAGTTCTCTTCGCGCTTTTCGATCTCTAATATATCAAAAAACTCAGAGTAAACACTAGAAACATCAGCAACTTGCTCTTCTATTACACCAGCAAGTGCGAACTCTCCCTCATTTTTAATTAAAGTTGAGAATTCTGGCGCTAAAGCCATTAGAGGTGCAGCTAGAATATTTGCAACTAGTATGTCCGATTGTTGACCTTTAAACTCGTTATTGAATTCTTCTGGTAAGCCAACGTACAGACGCTCAAGTACACCATTCAACTCTGCATTTTGTTTTGTTGCTAGAACAGCCTGTGGATCAATGTCTGTGGCATATACTTTTTTAGCACCTAATAGAAGAGCAGCAACACCCAAGATGCCTGACCCACAGCCGTAATCAATCACGATTTTATCTTTTACATCAGTCTTACCTAGCCATTGTAAGCATAGGAATGTACTGGCATGGTTACCTGTACCGAATGCTAAGCCTGGATCCAGTTTAATGTTGGTTGCATCCGCTTCAGGTGGCTCTAACCATTCTGGTACGATCCAATATTTTTCACCAATTTGAATTGGTTCGTAATAATCCATCCATGCGCGTTCCCAAACTTGGTTTTCTAAATACTCATGGCGCATTGGAACATCAGGGAGTTGTGCTTTTAAAAATGCTTCTAAAGTATCAACATCAATTGGGTCATCTTCTTCTTGTTGATAAATGCCCGTTACAATGACTTTATTCCAAAGAGGGGTTTCACCTGGTAATGGCTCAAGCAGTGCTTGATCTTCGGCATCATCTAGCGTAACGCTTACAGCACCCAAAGAAAGGAGCAAAGTTTCAGTTAGTTCAACTTGTTCTTGATCGACAGTAATATGAATTTGTAGCCAGTTCACAGGAAAACCTAAGTTAATGTATTTTGGTTATTGTAATAGATTCAGACCATGCAGAGGGATTATAAAATAGACTGATTACAATTTTAAGATGTTTTTTCAAACATAATTCTTTTGATATAGCCTGAACAAAAAATAAGGATGCTGAACAGCATCCTTATATAACTATATATAGGTGTCCAATTTCTTATGGAGCGGTTTGTTCAATTTGTGGAGCTGATTGTTCTATTGGAGGAGGTGTCATTTCCATAGGCTGAACAGGCGCACTCACTGGTCGAGGTTCTGATTGTGTTTCTGAAATCTTAGTTTGAGTTTCAGGCATTGCATTATTTGCAGGCATTGGAGGTTGGAATGCTAATTTACCAGCTTCATTTGGCTCACATGTACCATTAAAGACAACACCTTTGTAGGCAAATGAAATCATATCACCTTGTTTTTTGCCCTTACATACTTGTTGATACTTTTGAGTTTGTGCATCAACTGTGGTTTTTGCGTTGGTTTGTGCTGTTACAGCAAAACACAGGCTACAAATAAGCGTCGAAAATAAAAGCTTAGTGTTCATATCATTTTCCTAAAGTATTTGTTATGCACTAATAATGATAAGAATTTTTTGAATCGGAACAGTGGATATCAGGTTAATAGTTATAAGTCCATGTGTTAACAATGCATGAAAAGTGCAACATTAAGTTTTATTTTGTATATATTTAAATCAAGCTAAGCAGATAGGGATTACAAGAATATTGACGGATTTTGTCAACTTAATAGAAAACTTCTGTATAATACTCTGTCATTTTTTAAATACACATTACCACTATGCACTATCCTAAAGTTTACGACGTTATCGTAATTGGTGGCGGTCACGCTGGTACGGAAGCTGCGCTTGCGGCGGCTCGTATGGGAAGACAAACATTATTGTTGACGCATAATATTGAGACTTTGGGGCAGATGAGCTGTAACCCAGCGATTGGTGGTATTGGTAAATCGCACTTAGTTCGTGAGATAGATGCGCTTGGCGGTGCAATGGCGCTTGCTGCTGATAAGGGCGGTATTCAATTCCGTATTTTAAACTCGCGCAAAGGTGCTGCTGTGCGTGCGACGCGTGCTCAAGCAGACCGTGTCCGTTATAAAGCTGCCATTCGTCATACTTTAGAAAACCAAACGAACTTGGATATTTTCCAACAAGCTGCTGATGATTTAATTGTTGAAGGCGATACCGTTAAAGGTGTTGTGACCCAAATGGGTATTCGTTTTGATACCAAAACCGTTGTACTCACCACGGGTACTTTCTTAGGGGGTGTCATTCATATCGGGTTGCAAAATTCGAGCGGTGGTCGTGCAGGTGATCCTCCTTCGATTGCTTTGGCGCATCGTTTACGTGAGTTAAAACTTCCAGTAGGTCGTTTAAAAACGGGTACACCACCGCGTATTGACGCGCGTACCGTTGATTTCTCTGTGATGACACCACAACCAGGTGATTTCCCATCTCCAGTGATGTCATTTATGGGTGATGTATCGATGCACCCTGAACAAGTGAACTGCTACATCACTCATACCAGTGAAAAAACACATGAAATTATTCGTGGTGGTTTAGATCGTTCACCTATGTATACAGGTGTGATTGAAGGGGTTGGTCCTCGTTACTGTCCTTCGATTGAAGATAAAATTCATCGTTTTGCTGATAAAGATTCGCATCAGGTATTTCTAGAGCCTGAAGGTTTAGATACGCATGAGCTTTATCCAAATGGCATCTCAACTTCATTGCCATTTGACGTTCAGTTCAATCTAGTGCGTTCGATTCGCGGTATGGAAAATGCTCATATCTTGCGTCCAGGTTATGCAATTGAATATGACTATTTCAACCCGCAAGCATTGAAATTTACGCTTGAAACTAAAGCAATTCAAAACTTGTATTTTGCTGGTCAGATTAATGGTACCACTGGTTATGAAGAAGCAGGTGCTCAAGGTTTACTTGCTGGTTTGAATGCAGCACGTCGTGCTTGGGAACAAGAAGAGTGGACACCAAAACGTGATCAAGCATATATGGGCGTACTTGTAGATGACCTGATTACATTAGGGACTAAAGAACCATATCGCATGTTTACCTCACGTGCAGAATATCGTTTGATGCTTCGTGAAGATAATGCAGATCAACGTTTAACTCCAATTGGTCGTGAACTTGGTTTGGTTGATGACGAACGTTGGGCTGCATATAGCGAAAAAATGGAAGCTGTTGAACGCGAGACATCACGTTTACAACACTTATGGGCAGCACCGAATAACCCGATGGGTAAAAAGTTTGTTGAAATGACTGGTGCGGACCTAAGCAAAGAGTGCAGCGCGATTGATTTATTGAAACGTCCAAATATTAATTTTGGTCAAATTGCTGAACTTACAGGCTCAGAGGTTTCTGAACAGGTCGGTGAGCAAATTGAAATTGCTGTGAAATATGAAGGTTATATCAACCGTCAACATGATGATGTTGCTCAGATGAAACGCCTTGAAGAAACGAAGATTCCAGCTGACTTTGAATATGATGGTGTTTCAGGTTTATCTCGCGAGATCACTCAAAAGCTTAAAACAGTTCGCCCTGAAACTTTAGCGCAAGCAAGCCGTATCCCAGGTGTCACTCCTGCAGCAGTTCAGTTGGTGATGATTACGATTCGTAAAAATAATATGGCGAAGAAATCTGCTTAAATATTATTAATAGATTCTTGATCTTAGAACTAGAAAACACCCTTTTTATTAAAGGGTGTTTTTTTATGATTCAATTAATAGATGTGAAATGTTTGTTTGGATAGAGCAGGTGTGGTAAATGAAAAGTTGGATATTTTTATTTGTAGCGATCACAGCAGAAGTGATTGCGACATCTGCACTGAAAAGTAGCGAAGGGTTTACAAAGCCATTTGCCTCTATCGTTGTGATTTTAGGTTACATCATTGCATTTTATTGCTTATCTTTGACACTGAAAACAATTCCAGTTGGTATTGCTTATGCGATATGGTCTGGGGTGGGAATTGTATTGATCACGACCTTTGCTTGGTTTTTCTATGATCAAAAATTGGATCTATGGGAATTATCGGCATAGCATTAATTATGTGTGGTGTGTTGATTCTAAACCTTTTATCAAAATCTAGTCCGCATTGATTTATTTTCGAATAATAATTAAAACCGAACGAAGCGTTTGGTTTTAATTTCATGTTTAATCATTTTTATAAAGTAACTTCGATACCTAGACGCAGATTTTTCTGATCAGATTGAGTATTTGCATCAATTTCCGCATAAGCTTTTGGCAATAAACGACGAGCTAATTTATTGACCCTGTTTTCCATCCATTTAGGCATACTGATTGCCAAAGGGTTGGTCTCTGTTTCAGAAGCATCAGTCATCACTCGTGTACCCATAATGTAATCAAACCAAGGTTTAGTCACACACCAATTCGCGTTTTGATTGCTGGTCATGTGATGATCATAATGCCAAGGGATACGTTTCTTTGCATACTCAGGATCGAGATGGGATTTGGCGTGGACTTTCCAATAATTCCAAATCCCATAATACAAACCTGCCGTAAAAAATGGAGCAACAGGTAGAAAAACCGTTGCAGCGGCTGTTAAACCAAGCAATGCCGTTTTCTCATTATAGATTTCAGCATTTTTAAACATCGATTCAGCGTAACCTTCATCATGAAAAGCATTTAAACGTGCACGTTTATGGTGAGCAATATGTGTGAAAAAAGGGCTATTTCTGTTTTTACTTGGAAACTCATGAAGCCAAACTTTGTAAAAATACCATTCCATCCCATTTGCTACAAAAACACCGACAGGAAAACCGATCATGTTAGATTACCTCTAAAAGCAATGATCGAAGTGTATAAATATTAAATATTTTGACTGCACTGACACTATTTTTATGCCTGATCAATCAAATCCATTTCTCTTATGTTGTCGATATGCGGTCGGGATTTCCTTAGTCCAGCGTTTAAATGCTCTCGAAAAAGCAGAAGGTTCAGAAAAACCTGTTAGGTAGACAATTTGATCAATCGACTCATCGGTTTGGGAAAGTAGGCGTCGTGCTAATCTTTCGCGATATAGAGCAATCACTTTTTCATAGGTGGTATTCAGTAATTGTAAATCTGCTCTTAAACTACGTGTGCTTTTGTTGAGATGCTCCAGCCACAACATTCTGATCAAATTTTCCTGATTCTAATAAACCATTAGCAAGAATTTTCTCAATTTCTCCAATCAGTTGATGCTTAATCAAGAGATCAAGTTGAGATTCTGCATGATGTTAATGCATTTTTAATAGTTCGGGTTCATGTGCAGGCGAAGGATAATTAAGAATTTTAGATTCAAATAAAATAGCACCATGTCTTTGACCAAGCAGAACATTGCAATTCCAAACTTTTTCATATTCTTCTTGATCAGCAGCATTTTCATATGGAAGCAAAACTTGAAATGGGATGAATGCATCATTCGTAATGTATTTGAAAAAATTAAGTAAAATACCAATCGCACATTCCAGACAATGTCGTACAGGATGCTCTAATCCATATAATCCAACAGTATTCTGATCAACTACTTCTAACTGAAAAGACATCGCATTGGTGAGAAGAGCTTGGTATCGTAGTGTTCGTTTTAGTCCTTCGCCAAATGTGGGACTACTAAGAAAAAGATATTCTATAACTTGACCACGAAATGGAGGTACATTTCCTCCGACATGAAGTCCGATATCTGAATCTGCACTAATTTTCTCAGCAGCATCCCAGAAACGTCTTTGTGTAGAATTATCTCTTCTCACTGACTTGTCAGGAGGTTGATCAGGTAAATGAACACTTGCAAAAATGTTTGCGGCATCTAAATCCATTTTTTGCATGGTTTGATACACCATACATAAAAAATGCCAGCATCGCTTGCTTTATTTGTGATCATGTTTGAAGGTTAAATGAACTTTTAAAACAATATACTATGTTCTTTTATCATAGAAATGAAATGTTTGTTAGAAGCTTCTTACAGGCTTCTATTAAATAAACTTTATATCTCATTAAAAATTTTTCTCTGTCATACAATCAAAGAAATAGCCATCAACTGGAATAAAAAAGCCAGTTGTAATAACTGGCTTTCTTGAATATTAAAACTTCTTTTCAAGACTAAATTGAAGAGAAGGGATTGATTCATTAATTCGTGCTTGAAATAAGCGCCCATCGTATTGATTGGTTAATCTTTCTTTATAATTTGTTCCTAAAATATTGTTAGCATTTACACTAGCAGACCAACCATTTTTGAATCGTTTAGTTGCACTGAGGTCTAAACTGATACGAGCATTTGTAGTTCGATCATAAGGTTGATTATTTAAAGCACGAGTATATTCAGGGGTATAACTGATATTTGCACTTGTAGAAAGTTGCCAAGGTTTAAAACTATATGAAACACCAGTGCTTGCATTGTATGGCGCAATGTCACTGACCAGTCGCTCAGATTTTTGCTCATCCTGAATTTTTGCACGGACAGTTGAGATCTGACCATTTAGCATGAATGAATGTCCAGCATTAGTTTGTTTTAATGCATAGCGGCCACTTAGTTCAACTCCATACGTTGTTGCCTTATTTTGGTTTTGAGGGCGTTCAACATAGCGTTCGCCTTCGAGCATAATCACTTTTTCGATATAATCTTTAATTTCTCTATGGTAAGCGGTTAGGCTCATACCACCGCTCGCAGAATCATAAGCAAGCGTGGACTCAGCGGCACGAATCTTTTCAGGTTTTAAATTTGGATTCCCACCACGGTCAGGATTATTTAAGCTACCTGCATCACTGTCAGTGGAAATGGTCACATTAGAAATTAGGCGGTCTGCATTCGGATTCCGAAATGCTTGGCTGATATTGGTTTGTAGTGACCATTGATCAGTTAAATCATACCGATATGCAAAAACAGGACTCAGGTGCTGGTCTTGATAATCGACTAAACCCGAACGTTTTAACCATTCTTGGCGAGCGCCTAAAGTAAACGTGTGTCGATCAATAAAGCGCCAACTTCCTTCGCCATAAACGGCATATCGCTGTTCATCTAGACTTTTACTAATATTGCTATCTAATTGATTATTTCGTGCATCAAACCCAAATTTAATTTGACGATCTTGATCTAACTTTCTTGTTCCATCGTATGCAAGACCATACTCATCAATGGTTTCATCTGTGTATGTCTTCGTTTCAGGTGTAAGGGTAAGTTGGCTTTCCGTTTGATATTCTACCGAGAGTCGTAACTTATCACTTAGATCTTGATCTTTACGTTCGTAACGAGTGTTGAGTTTGATACTGTCATTTTTATCATCTTGAATTTGATTTCCTGAAGTGCCTTCCATCTTGATATTGCGATAAAATAATTCAGCGATTAATTTTTGTTGATCATCAAGTTCGTATTGTAAGCGTGGAGCAAACATTTGCATGTTGCGATTTACGGTACGTGACTGTTCTCGCGTTCCGATTAAATTTTCAGTTTTAGTCACAGACGTATTGTCAAACCACATTTGGTTAGCTGAAAGGCTGTATGACCATTGGTTTTCACGACCATCTGCTTGAACATTAATTTGTTTACGTTCAGCTTCTTGTTGCTCACTTTCTCTCAAGCCATAGCCGATTTTTACTGATCCATTTATACGTGTATCCAATGGTTCTTTTAGAATGATATTAATGACAGCTGAGGATGCAACAGAACCCTGAGCAACACTCGGTTGTTTAGTTACTTCGATTCTTTCAATCATTTCAGGGCTAATGGTATCTATGACAGACATCCCACCACGTGGGCCACTTTGAATAGGTTCACCATTTACGAGAAAAGTTGGTGCACCTCCACCACGAAAACGCATGCCTGAAGCACCACCTCCACCACGAGGTCCTTGTCCAAATACTGGAATTTGAAATCCTGCGGCACGGCGTAAAGCATCCATGACTGTTTGATCACCGTATTGAAGCATTTCTTCTCGTGTAATAATTGTTTTTGCAACTGCGCTGATATCTTGGTCTTTTTGTTTTTGAGTCTCAGATGTGGCTTTGAAAGAAAGCGTTGGCAGGACTTGAGTAGGTAACTCTGCGACTGCTGACGAATTTGTATTAGTTAGTGTATCAGTCGCAAATAGTGAGCTACTTATACTCAGTAGAGTAGAGCCGAGCACACTTAATTTTCCATAATTATGTGAGATTTGCATTGAAAATGCCCCAAAAGAAAGATCAAATTTTTATGGGCGTAGATTAATGTAAAATCATGAAGAAAAATCGAATTTATGCATGAACAGAATTAGAAATGGAAAAAATAATCTTTAATTTTGAGAATCATATTGTTATGAATAAGTTGTGTGTTTAATAAATAGACGTTAGTGTCGTATTGTTGCGAAATATGATGAAAATGAGAATTGCTTTTATTAAAATTGTATCGTTTTAATATTTTATGTTTCTCCTATTTTTGTCTTTCGGAACGTTATGATTTATCCATCTTTGAAATCAAATTCTAAGCCTGTATTTAGGCTTAGTATGCTTAGTTTAATGCTTATACAAGTTCAATATGCAGTTGCAAATCAAGATAATCTGCAAACAGCAGTTATGCCGACTATTAAAATTGAGGCAATGAGTGAGTTAGATCCAATCAAAAGTTATATTGATTATGATCAAGCAAATGTGACACGTAATGGTCTCAAGAAAAAAGATATTCCTCAGACTATCGACACAATCGATGTACAAAAATATAAGATTTATGGGGCAAATGATTTAAGCGTTATGCTTCAAGGAACCCCAGGTGTATCAACAAATTACGATACTCGTGGTGATGGAATTTCGCTTCGTGGGTTCAAAGCGGACGAGGGTGATATCTATCGTGATGGCGTCCGAGAAAGTGGTCAACTACGCCGTAGCACTGCAAATGTTGAGCGAATTGAAATATTAAAAGGTCCTGCTTCAGTACTTTATGGACGTGGTGCGGGTGGTGGTGTCATCAACATGGTGACTAAGTTTGCCAACTTTGATTCTAAAAGCTCAATAGGTATGTATGCTGGCTCATACGAAAATATTGGTGCAACTTTAGATCTTAATCAAATCATCAATGATAACTGGGCTATACGCTTAACTGGTGAAAAAGCTGATTCCAATAGTTTTCGTAAGGGGATTGGTTCGCAGATCGAAATGCTTTCTCCAAGCATAAGCTATCGCAGTGACGATGAAAAAATACTTTGGACTACCCAATATACCTACGATAAATTGGAACGTACTCCAGATCGTGGTCCATCATATCAAAATCTTCCAAACAACGTTTCTATCAAAAATGCATTTGCTCGTAGTACTGATTTTATTGATGATGAATTGCAAACTGTGCGAACTGATTTGAAATATGAGTTTGCATCAAATTGGAATTTTCATTGGGCTGCAAGTTATCGTCAAGCTTATCAAAATTTTGATAATTTCTTTGGCGGAACATATTGTGAAAATGATTTAACCTTAGAGGCTAAGCCAAAAAGTTGTGATTGGAATGGTTATTTGCGTCAAAGTTACGCATGGCAGGAAACCATGAATAAAACCGTCATGAATACATTCGATATCACTGGGAAATTTGATACAGGGATATTTGAACACAATTTTATGATTGGAGCTGATTGGTCACACGAAAATCGTGATCCTAAGTTAGGTAACTATTCAAGTGGTCAATTTGCTGGAAAATATTATGGTTATATGAACCCATACCATCCAAATGATCATTATGAATCTTTTGATTTAGCGGATGGTCGTCCGCCAATTACATCTTATAGCCAACATAAATCTGAAAATAAAGGTATTTTTATTCAAGATTTAATCAGTTTGCTGCCTAGTTTAAAGATGATGTTGGGTGCTCGATATGATCACTTCGAATTCAAAACGCAAAATATGCTAACCGACAAAAAGCAATCTTATGATGGCGAGAGTTTTAGTCCAAATATAGGATTTGTATGGCAACCAAATGAGAGTCACAGTTTCTATACATCATATAGTAAGAGTTTTGCTCCATATGGTGGGCGAGGGATGATTAGTATTGATCCGACTTTGAACCCAAGTGTTTATGATGCTGAGCCTCAATACAACGAACAATATGAAATAGGAATTAAGAGTGATTGGTTGGATAACCGTTTAAATACTCAGATTTCTGTTTATGATATTCGAAAAAATAACATTCGTTATCAACCTGATGCACAAAATAATCCTGATGAATGGGTAGTCGGTGGCCAACATCGATCGAAAGGTCTTGAATTTAGCTTTATCGGTAAAGCTTTAGAGAATGTTTTTGTTCGTGGTGGATATGGTTATACAGATGCAACGGTTACCCGTGATGATGTAACGCCTCAAAATATTGGCAAACCGCTCAACAATACACCTATGCATACAGGAAATTTGTTTATTCGATATTTGCCGACAGATCAAATCTATACTGAGCTAGGTGCTACATATGTGGGTGATGCGAAAGTTTATCCAAATGGTAATCTCAATAGTACAGCCACTGATTTAAAAGGTTTTACAAGACTTGATGCTGCGATTGGTTATAGTGCAAATCCTTGGAATATTACGCTTGCCGTGAATAATTTAACCAACAAAGAATATTGGCGTTCGGACTCTATGCCTGGAACACCACGTAACTTCTTAGTAAGAATTAACTATCAGTTCTAAAAGCGATTTTTAGCAATATCAAATAGTACCTTTTAGCGATAAAGGTACTATTTAAGCTTAATTTATTACTGATTTAATAAATATTAATTAATCAATTGATAAAATATTAAAATTATCTAATTGAATTTATGTAAAAGTTGTTGATTAAAATACTTTATTATTCTAGTATTTAAGTGTGTAAAAAATGTTCAAATTCAGCTTTTATCGGAAAAATTTATTGTGACATTACATTTGTTTTTGATTTAAAAGTGTTAATTGATATACATTTTTGTACACATTTGTTAGTATTTAAGAAAAGCATACATCAGAGATAATAATAATGAAGATAGTACTTTCAATACTTATTCTCTGTTCTGTTTTTATTTTGGGTTATGCGGTTTATGTTGATTCGCAGAACAAAAAAAGACAAGAGCTGATGAAGATTGTGAACGATGCAGAACATAGCCTAAATTCGATTCAACACAATCCAAATTATGTGAAGCATTCTCGATTAGCGACCTACCGAAGCGAATAATTAAGTTCTCAGGTGAAATGTCACAGGATTTAGCTTTTTTTATCGGGTTGTGTCCAAGTTTTTATTAGAATCTGTTAAAATATTTACCATTAAATAAAAAAGCTGCATCTTGTTATGCGGCTTTTTATATTTTGAAATCGGAACCAAATTTATACATCTCCTCTGTATAGCAAGCGTGAAACTGGCATGTAGATTGCTTTTAGCCTTGTATACCATTTTGTGTACATTCAAAAAATTATTTGAAACACAAGCGTATAGATTTCATATTCTACGATCTTAGATTTTAACAGGTGCTATATGACAACGCCTAATGCTTCAGTTGGACTGTTAGAACGCTTATTTAAATTAAGTGATAACAAAACCAACTTTAGAACAGAAGTTCTAGCAGGTGTAACCACATTTTTGACCATGTGTTACATCATCATTGTAAATCCACTCATTCTTTCTGAAACCGGAATGGATCATGGTGCTGTGTTTGTTGCAACCTGTTTGGCTGCTGCAATCGGGTGTTTGGTCATGGGGATTGTGGCGAATTATCCGATCGCACTCGCACCAGGTATGGGTTTAAATGCATATTTTACCTATTCTGTGTGTTTGGGCATGGGGGTGCCTTGGCAAACTGCTCTAGCAGCGGTATTTGTCTCAGGTCTTGTTTTCCTTGCTATCAGTTTCTTTAAAATTCGTGAGGCAATCGTCAATGCAATTCCGATGTCTTTAAAGTTTGCGATTGGTGGGGGAATTGGTCTTTTCCTTGCATTGATTGCGCTTAAAAATGCAGGAATTATTGTAGATAATCCAGCGACATTGGTTGGATTGGGTGATATTAAACAGCCAACAGTATTGTTAGCATTATTCGGATTTTTAATGATTGTTGTTTTGCATCAATTAAAAGTTCGTGGTGCAATCATCATCAGTATTTTAGTTGTCACTGCAATAGCGACTGTTTTGGGTTTGAATGAATTCAAAGGTGTTGTAGGACATATCCCATCAATCGCACCTACTTTTATGCAAATGGATTTTGAAGGTCTATTTACTGCAAGTATGGTCGGGGTTATTTTTGTATTCTTTATCGTTGACTTGTTTGATAGTACCGGGACTTTGGTTGGTGTTTCACATCGTGCTGGATTGCTTCAAGATGGTAAATTACCACGCTTAAAGAAAGCCCTATTTGCTGACTCAACTGCAATTGTAGCGGGAGCTGCATTAGGTACATCATCTACCACCCCGTATATTGAATCAGCTTCTGGTGTAGCAGCTGGTGGTCGCACAGGTTTAACTGCGGTTGTGGTTGCTTTACTTTTCATCGGCTGCTTATTCTTGGCTCCTTTGGCACAATCCGTACCAGGTTTTGCAACTGCACCAGCACTATTATTTATCGGTGTGCTAATGATTCAAGGAATTACGCACATTGATTGGGATGATATTACTGAAGCTGTACCTGCATTTTTAACGATCGTATTTATGCCATTTACCTATTCAATTGCCGATGGTATTGCAATGGGTTTCATTAGTTATGCATTGGTTAAGCTGTTTACGGGTAAGGCAAAAACAGTACCTTATATGGTGTGGATTATTGCTGCACTTTGGGTATTTAAATTTGTTGCATTTGGTGGCTAAGCCACTTAAAACTAAGTGATAAAACCTTTAAAGGGTGTACCGTGTTAGGCAGCACCCTTTTTTATTTAGACGTGGAGTTTATATGGATCAAATCGAGCTGATTCGTGCTTTGCCCAAAGCCGAATTACATGTGCATATTGAAGGGACATTTGAGCCAGAGTTGATGTTCGCTATTGCACAGCGCAATCAGATTCAGATTCCTTATCAATCTGTTGAAGAAGTGAAACAGGCTTATAACTTTCATAACCTTCAATCTTTTTTAGATATTTATTATGCTGGCGCCAATGTGTTAGTGCATGAGCAAGACTTCTACGATTTGGCTTGGGCATACTTTGAAAAATGCGCAGAAGATCGAGTGGTACATACAGAAATGTTCTTTGATCCACAAACACACACTGAGCGTGGTGTTAAGTTTGTTACCGTTTTAAATGGTTTAAAACGTGCATGCACCGATGCAAAAGAAAAGTTGGGTATTAGCTCTCAATTGATTATGTGTTTCTTACGCCATTTAAGTGAAGAAAAAGCGTTTGAAACGTTAGAACAAGCCTTGCCATTCAAAGATGACATTATTGCGATAGGTTTGGATTCAAGTGAAGTTGGGCACCCACCATCAAAATTTGAACGTGTTTTTGCCAAAGCACGAGAAGCTGGTTTCTTGATCGTCGCACATGCTGGAGAAGAAGGTCCTCCAGAGTATATATGGGAAGCTTTAGATTTACTTAAGGTGAATCGTATTGATCACGGTGTTCGTTCAGAAGAAGACGAGCAACTGATGACGCGCCTAATTGCAGAGAAAATGCCATTAACAGTGTGCCCGTTAAGTAACTTAAAGCTCTGTGTCGTGAAAGATATGACTGAGCATAACATTCGTCGTTTGCTACAAAAAGGTGTGCATGTCACTGTAAACTCGGATGATCCTTCATATTTCGGTGGATACATGAATGATAACTTTATTGCGATTCAACAAGCTTTGAATTTATCAAATGAAGAATTAAAGCAGCTTGCGATTAACTCTTTTGAAGCTTCGTTTATTTCTGATGATGATAAGCAGAAATGGATTACCGAAGTTAGAAAAATCTAATGCATAAAAAAACCGCGATAAGCGGTTTTTTTATATCAATTTTTATTTGGGTTGTCTTAGCATGCTGAGCAATACATTATCTTTGTCGATGAGATGATGTTTAATCGCTGCGAGAATATGACCTGCAATGAGTAAGCCCGCAAACCACGATATATAAATGTGTAGGGGTTTAACGATTGCTAATAAATCTGGATTGTCTTGAACTAGACGAGGAATTTCAAATAAGTATAAAACAGGGGCAGGGTGACCAGCGCTCCAACTGAATAAACAGCCTGTAATGGGTAGGGCTAATAACATTAAATATAATAAGAAATGACCAATATGTGCCAAGGTTTTCATCATTGGTGACATGGTATTTGGTAGTTGTGGGGCTGGATGGGTATAACGCCAAAAAATTCTTATAACGACTAAAAAGATAATGGTTGTTGCAATATTCTTATGAAGTGTAATAACAGTGCCTTTAAACGTTCCATCAACTTCATAACTTAAAAAATTTCCACTGTAAAATCCAATAAGCCATGCAACGATAAAAATAGCGGCCATGAGCCAATGTAATACTTGTGCTGTGCGAGTGTAGTACTGTGCTGAGGTTGACATCGCAACATCCTAGCTGTGATATGATTTTGTAGATTTTAAATAGCGTTATTTATTCCTCATACGGTGTATATGTAACAGAGCGTCTTGTCCTTGCAACGATTATTAATCGAACTCGTTATGTTTAAATATGTAATAAGTCGGTAGTTACAATTGCTTAATAAAATGCTTTGTGCAAAATACGACTGCAAATAAGTCGCTATAAGGTTAAAAGTTGTGAAAAAATTATTGTTGGCTCTGCCAGTATTATTTGTTTTAAATGGATGTGTTGCGCCAAATACAAATACTTCTACAACACCATCTACATCTCAACAGTTAGGTGTAACGGCATTAAAGGTTGCGGTTAATGCTAAATGTATGAGTGAAATCAATACATTACCTGCATGGAAAACAGCAACACGTTTGATGACCACTGAACAGCGTGAAAATATTCAGATGGATGTTTGTGGGTGTGTAAGTGAAAAAGCGCCCAATAGTGTAACGACTTTGGAGTTGGCTACAGCTGCAATTGATCCAACTGCAAGAGCAACGATCGTGAATCAAGTGGTTGCTGAAACTGTTAATGCCTGCGTGTCTGAAGCATTAAAGAAATAGAAATAAAAGTAAGAAATTAGACAAAGCTGGATGATTTTCAGCTTTGTTTCTTAGAAGATATTCTTATAATTTCAAATCATTTTTAGTTTCTTAGAGTGCTAGATTAATCATGATATTATTCAACTAAAATGATAGTTACATGTATAAGAATAAATTTGTTTTGGCAATTTCAATGGTCTTTGCTTTGGCGGCTTGTACTACTGTGCAAAGTGGCGAGCAAAGTAATTTAAAATTAGGAACATCTGCAATTCAGTTTGCTGCACAGACTAAGTGTAATCATGATATTGATGATTTTGCAGCTTGGAAAATTGCAAGTAAATTAATGACAAAGACCCAGAAGAAAGAGAAGAAAACCCAAATTTGTAAATGCGTTGGCAAAAATGCATCTACTGTTTTATCACCTTCAGAATTGGCACTTGCTGCAGTGGATTCTAAAGCGTGAACAGCTTTAACAGGTGTAGCAGTAGCTAAAACTATGAATGCTTGTGTATCAGAAGTGGTAAAATAGTTCTGTATTCAATTGACTTTGATTGGCTGCTAAAATGCAGCCAATTTTTTGCGAGTAAATTATGTTTGTTGCTGGTGTAGATGAAGCAGGGCGCGGTCCTCTAGTGGGTTCAGTTGTTGCAGCTGCGGTGATCCTAGATCCTAATAATCCAATCGAAGGATTAAATGATTCTAAGAAATTAACTGAAAAGAAACGCGAAAAGTTGTTTATAGAGATTAAAGAAAAGGCATTAGCTTGGTCGATTGCTGAAGCGACACACACTGAAATTGATGAAATGAATATTTTGCAAGCCACATTTCTTGCAATGCGCCGTGCGGTCGAAAATTTAAAAACCACGCCACATAAAGTAATTGTAGATGGTAATCAAATTCCAAAAGGGATTGAGATTGCATGTGAAGCAATTGTGGGAGGTGATGCGACTCATGCTGAGATTAGTGCAGCCAGTATTTTAGCTAAAGTTACACGTGATCATCAAATGAAGACCTTAGATGAATTATATCCTGATTATGGGTTCGCAAAGCACAAAGGTTATCCTACAAAAGCGCATTTTGAAGCTATTACAGCACACGGCGTGATTGATCAACATCGTCGTAGTTACGCGCCTGTAAAAAAAGCTTTAGGTTTATAATTTCTTATAAATTGAGGTTTTAAATACAATTAAAGCGACCATCTTGTGTCGCTTTAATTATGTGGGGAGAATTCTGAAAATTAACGATTAAAGTTATTATGTCGCGGAAAATCGCTATTATCTTCTTCATACGAAAGTTGATAATCCTGATCAAGATGTTGTAAATGCTCATGCATGGCACGTTCATGTTGGATGCGTTGGTAAATTTCCTCACGATGCACAGAAACTTCTTTTGGAGCATTAACACCAATACGCACCTGATTGCCTTTTACGCCAAGCACAGTAACACTGACTTGATCCCCAATCATTAATGTTTCTCCGACACGACGGGTCAGAATCAGCATGTTTATCTCCTTGCTAAACGCTTAAACTTGCGACAGGGAATTCATTGTTCGAAAGCACAGCCTTAATATACAGAAAATTCCAACAGAAATATGTAAAAAACATTATTTTTCGTACGTTCTGTTGAGAATCACTGAAAAACCTCAAAGGTTAATATAACAGAGCCACTGTAGTAAAAACTATAGTGGCTCTGTTTTTTTTTGCTATTTACTTGAAAGTAAATATGTTTAACAAGCTATTAATTAAGCACGTGCACTGCTTTCGCCGTGTTCACGATCTAGACCAAAAGCTGTGTGTAAACAACGTACGGCAAGTTCTAAATAGTTTTCTTCGATAAGTACAGAAATTTTGATTTCTGATGTTGAAATCATCAAAATATTAATGCTTTCATCAGCTAATGCAGTAAACATTTTGCTTGCAACACCTGCATGAGAACGCATACCCACACCTACGATTGATACTTTAACGATATCATCACGAGTAACAACTTCGCATCCTTCAATGCTGCTTGCTGTTTGCTCTAAAATCGCTTTAGCTTTAGCTAAATCATTGCGATTTACAGTGAATGTGAAATCAGTTGTACCATCTTCTTCAACGTTTTGGATAATCATATCCACTTCGATGTTGGCATTGCTGATAGGTGACAAGATTTTAGATGCAATACCTGGTTCATCAGGAACACCTAAGATCGTTAATTTTGCTTCGTCACGGTTAAATGCAATACCTGCGATGATTGGTTGTTCCATATCGTCTTCAGCCTCAGTCGTAATTAGTGTGCCTACATTTTGTTTGAATTCTTCATCGAATGCGCCGTCATCGTCATTATCAAAACTTGATAATACACGCAATGGAACTTGATATTTACCTGCGAATTCAACAGAGCGAATTTGTAAAACTTTTGAACCCAACGATGCCATTTCTAGCATTTCTTCAAAAGAAATACGATCAACCTTTTTCGCTTTAGGTGCGACACGTGGATCAGTTGTATAAACACCATCAACATCAGTGTAAATCTGACATTCATCAGCTTTTAATGCAGCTGCAATTGCAACACCAGAGGTATCAGAACCACCACGACCTAAAGTTGTGGTATTTCCTTCGGCATCAAAGCCTTGGAAACCTGCAACAACGAGAACACGACCTGCATCTAAATCTTTGGTCATGACATCAGTATCAATAGATTCAATACGCGCTTTGGTAAAAGCACTGTCCGTTTTGATACCAACTTGACGACCAGTATATGACTTAGCTTCTACACCAATTGAATTCAGTGCCATAGCTAACATGGAAATCGTTACTTGTTCACCCGTTGACACCATTTGATCTAATTCACGTGGGTCAGGGGTGTTGGTAATGGCTTTTGCAAGCGCAAGTAAGCGGTTCGTTTCACCACTCATTGCAGACACAACAACGACCACTTTGTGACCGTGATCATGCCAGCGCTTGACACGACGAGCAACATTTAAAATGCGCTCAGGAGTACCCATAGAAGTACCGCCATATTTTTGAACGATTAATGCCATAGTTGTTCCATATAAGCCATGACCCTGAGAGGCATCAGGGTCAGTTACACAAAAGTGAAGTTCTTATTGCTCAAGCCAAGCAGGCAATGCTGCAAAAACTTGGTCAAACTTCTCGTTTAGTGGCGCGCCACCTTGTGCTAAGTCAGGTTTACCACCACCTTTACCACCTAGCTCTTGAGCCAAGTGTTTGATGATGTCACCCGCTTTTAGATTTGCAGCATATTGTTTAGCGACGGACGCGATTAAACTCACTTTATCGCCTTCAACGCCAGCTAAAATAATGACTGCATCTTCCAATTTTGATTTTACGCTGTCATGCAAATTGCGTAATGACTTGGCATCTAAACCTTTTACGGTTGTGATTAATGTTTGACGACCAGCAATTTCTTTAACTTGGTCTAATAAATCAGCAGCTTGGAAACTTGCTAATTTTTGATTTAACTGTTCAATTTGTTTTTGCAAACTTGATGCAGTCTCAACAATTGCTTCAACTTTTTCTACAGTTTGGTCTTTCTGAGCTTTCAACAAACCATTAATTGTTTGGATATCGCTGTCAGCTTTTTGAACAGCTTCTAAAGCTTTAGTTCCTGTTACAGCTTCAATACGACGAACGCCAGCTGCTACACCACCTTCAGAAGTGATCTTGAATAAGCCGATATCACCTGTACGTTTAACGTGGATACCACCGCAAAGTTCGATTGAGAAGTTTTTCTCTTCGATAATTGAACCCATCGACAGAACGCGAACCTCTTCGCCATACTTCTCACCAAACAGCATCATCGCACCTTTGGCTTTAGCAGACTCGATGTCAAGCAATTCAGTTGTCACAGGAGTGTTTGCAATAACTTCAGCATTCACTAGACGTTCGATTTGTTGAAGCTGTTCAAATGTCACTGGCTGGTCGTTAGCAAAGTCGAAACGTAAAATATCGCTAGCAACCAATGAGCCTTTTTGCTGAACATGATCACCTAAGATTTGACGTAAAGCTGCATGTAGAAGGTGAGTGGCAGAGTGATTACGCGCTGTTGCAGCACGAATATCTGCTTTAACTGTTGCTTCAACATTTTGAGTTGCTTTTAAGCTACCCATCGTCACGATACCTTGATGCACAAAAGCACCACCAGATTTCTTGGTATCTTGTACTTCGAAAATACCTGTATCGTTTTTGAATATACCTGTATCGCCGATTTGACCACCGCTTTCTGCATAGAAAGGTGTTTGGTTTAAAACGATAAGCGCTTCATCGCCCTCATTGATTTCATCAACTTGAGTACCGTCTTTGTAGATTGCAACGATTTGACCTTGACCTTGAGTTGCATCGTAGCCATCAAATTGAGTTTCACCTTCGACTTTGACAATACTATTGTAGTCAACTGCGAATTTACCTGCGTCACGTGCACGTTGACGTTGTGCAGCCATTTCAACTTCAAAGCCAGCTTCGTCGATGGTAAAACCACGTTCACGTGCAATATCGGCAGTTAAGTCAGTTGGGAAGCCATAAGTGTCGTAAAGTTTAAATACAGTTGCACCTGGAATCACAGTATCTTTCAATTGTGCAAGCTCAGCTTCTAAAAGCTTCAAACCTTGTTCAAGTGTTTTTGCAAATTGTTCTTCTTCACGTAGTAAAGTCGCTTCAATCACATCTTTACGTGATGCAAGCTCTGGATAAGCTTCACCCATAACTTCGACTAATGGTTGTAGCATCTTGTAGAAGAATGTACCTGTAGCGCCTAGCTTATTACCATGACGTACTGCACGACGGATAATACGACGTAGAACATAACCACGACCTTCATTTGATGGGTTTACGCCATCAGCAATCAAGAAGCAGCAAGAACGAGCATGGTCAGCCAGTACACGTAATGATGGTTGTCCTTCATCTTGAATGCCGATGATATTTGCAGCAGCTTTTAGCAAGTGTTGGAACAAGTCGATTTCGTAGTTAGAATTAACATGTTGTAGAACAGCAGAAATACGTTCCAAGCCCATACCTGTATCTACAGATGGAGCTGGGAGAGGGTGCATCACACCATCAGCAGTACGATTGAACTGCATAAATACGTTGTTCCAGATCTCGATAAAGCGATCGCCATCTTCTTCTGGAGAACCAGGTAATCCACCCCAAATGTGATCACCATGATCATAGAAAATTTCAGAACAAGGACCACACGGACCAGTATCACCCATAGCCCAGAAATTATCTGATGCGTACTGACCACCTTTGTTGTCACCGATACGAATGATACGGCTTGCATCTAAACCAATTTCTTTGTTCCAAATATCAAATGCTTCATCATCAGTATGGTAAACAGTGACATATAAACGATCTTTAGGTAATGCTAGCCATTGCTCGTTCGTTAAAAAATCCCAAGCAAATTTTAATGCATCACGTTTGAAGTAATCACCAAATGAGAAGTTACCTAACATTTCAAAGAAAGTATGGTGACGTGCTGTGTAACCTACATTGTCTAGGTCATTATGTTTACCACCTGCACGTACACATTTTTGAGAAGAAACAGCACGTACATAGTCACGCTTTTCTAACCCAAGAAAACAGTCTTTAAACTGGTTCATACCAGCATTTGTGAATAATAAAGTAGGGTCGTTGGCGGGAACGAGTGAACTCGAAGCGACACGTGTATGCCCTTGCGATTCAAAGTAACGCAAAAATGCTTCACGAATTTCAGCTGATGTCATAAAACGAGTACTCACAACCAAGACACTCCATAATTTTGAATTTGGCTATATGTAAAATAGGCGAGTTGTTTTTGAATTTTTGCAAACAAAGCGCATTTACATGGCGTAGATTTTAAAAGTGCTAAATTATAACGGAAAATGTGTGCCCGACCAACGATTTTGCAAGCAATATCATATAAAACTGTGTTTCAGCTAAAAATCTATATTCAACAAGGCTGATCATGTTTTACCATATAGCAAGAAAATATGATGTTTTGATGAATATAAGGGCTTTGCATGCAACGTGTCGCTATCAATGGATTTGGTCGAATTGGTCGAAATGTATTACGTGCATGGTTTGAAAGCCCTAAGCAATTTCAATTTGATATTGTAGCGATTAATGATATTGCTGATGTTCAAACTTTAGTTCATCTCTTTAAATATGATACAACGCATGGTCGTTTTGCTGGTCAAGTCGATATTGAGATTGAGAACGAACAAATTTTTTTAAATATTCATTCAAATCAAAGACAATTAAGACTGCAAGTATTTAAACAGGCTCAGCCTGAACTATTGTCTTGGGCTGGTTTGGTTGTAGATGTTGTGCTCGAATGTACAGGTTTATTTCGATCGAGAGCTGATGCAACACGTCATATAGATGCAGGTGCAAAGCGAGTAATTATTGGTGCAGCACCATTTGATTCTGTTGATGCAGCTATCGTCTATGGTGTTAATCATGCTGATGTCAAACCTACTGATCAAATTATTTCTAGCGTTTCTTGTACGACACAGGCCTTAGTGCCTTTGGTCAAAATTATTGATGATGCTTTTGGCATTGATACTGCTCTCATGACCGAGATCCATGCAGTGACTGCAGATCAATCAGTTTTGGATCATGCTCATCGTGATCTACGAAGAGCCAGAGCGTCTGGACAAAATATTATTCCTACTACTTCAAGTGCTTTGGGCGCATTAAAACGCGTGATGCCAAAAATGGATGGTCGTATAGATGGGTACTCTATTCGTGTACCGACTATCAATGTTGCAGCGATAGATCTTTCATTTGTTTCACATTCACCGATCACAGTTCATAAAATTAATGAAGTTCTAAGTAAAGCTGCTAAGTTTGACTATGCTCAAATTATGCAAGTGACCGATGAAGATTTGGTATCAAGCGATTTTAATCATTCGCCATATTCATTAATTGTTGACCTGACGCAAACGATGGTCGTGGGGCATCAAGCAAAAGTTTTTGCATGGTATGATAATGAGTGGGGTTATGCGAATCGCTTATTAGATTTGTGTGAATCTTTTTAATATTTAAATAATAAAAAAACAATTTATTGGGGAATGTAATGGGCTTAATGATGGTTTGGGGATTTATTGTATTATTGCTATTCGCAGTTTTATTTTTGTTTTGGTTCTTGTTTAAAAATAATCAACCTACTGATACTGCAAAAGATATCGTTAGGCTAGAGGAAAAAGTCTTGCATTTAGAGCTGCACCTCAAAAAAGGTCTTGAAATTATGCAAGATATGGCAAAAAAAATGCATGTCCAACAAGAAGTATTAGACAAGACGATTGCGAATGTTGCTGCTTTAGAAAAGCAGAATGCTGAATTGGTGGGGGTTCTAGAAATCGTGGTAAAGGGCACAAAAGGCAAAAGCTAAGTTCATTTGTTTATTTGAGTTATTTTATAAATCTACTGCTTAGTCCAGCAGTTTCTTATTTGGGAAAATACTATAAGCATATTTTACTTTAATTGTTTAAGTAACATTCACCATCAAAAAGTAATATCTCACCAATCGAGAACAGTCCAATAGTACAGATGTTGGGCACTTCTTTTCATGGAACATAAGTGTTGTTTGTATTGATGAGTGATCTTAATGTATTGAATCTATTTGTTAAATTTAAAATAACAAGTTGGTGGCTTTCTAGTTAAATGGTAAAGAATTATTCAAATTCGAAGGTGCATCACATAAATCTTCATGCTACACTACGCTGAATCGGGCATTCACCCGATTTTTTTATGTGGTTGCTTTTTATGTGGATGCCTCCACGTTAAACAGATTTTAGGTTTGGAACATGACCATTTCAGAGACATGGTTGCTCCCTGACGGGGTGGCAGATGTATTACCCGAACAAGCGCAAGTTGTCGAAACATTGCGCCGAGAAGCTCTAGATTTCCTCGCAGTTCGAGGTTATCAATTGGTGTATACGCCATTTATTGAATACATCGAATCGTTGTCTTCACTTTCAGAATCAAATCAAGATTTAGATTTAGTTACTTTCAAAGTTATAGATCAACTTTCTGGTCGCTTGTTGGGTGTTCGTGCTGATATGACACCTCAAGTAGCGCGTATTGATGCACATGTACGACCAATTGAAGGCGTCGCTCGTTATTGCTACGCAGGCACTGTGCTTCATACTAAACCACAGAATTTCAATGCAACGCGTGCGCCTTTACAATTAGGTGCTGAGCTATATGGTCATGATAGCATCGAAGCTGATGTTGAAATGATTGATGTGATGTTGGGTCTAATTGAACAAGCGCATACTTTAGAAGGCGCTCATTTAGACTTAGGTCATGTAGGTTTATTCCGTAGCTTAGTTAAGCGCGCTGGTTTAAATAAAAATACAGAGAATCAACTTTCTGATCTTTATCAGCGTAAAGCTTTACCAGAATTAGCTGATTTTACCCAAGACTTATCAATGGGCTCTGATTTTTATGCATTAGGTCGTTACGCAAGTGATTTGGGTGCATTAAAAGCGAATCTTAGCCAAGATATTTTAAATGATGCTGACTTCAAAGCTGCATTTGAGGCTTTAGAAAGCACATTTACACAAATTCAGTCTAAATGGTCGAATTTAAACATCGGTATTGATGTGATTGAGCTTCGTAGTTATCACTATCACACTGGTTTAATGTATGCCATTTACGCACCTAATCGCGCAGCACCACTAGCTCAAGGTGGTCGTTATGATGGAATTGGTGAACACTTTGGTCGTTCACGTCCTGCGACTGGTTTTAGCTGTGATTTATATGCATTAGGATCTACTCAGTTTACTGAAATTGAAACGATAGTAGCTCCTTGTGGAAATGATCAAAATTTATTGAAAGCAATTGCAGATGCACGTCATCAAGGTATGCGTGTAGTGCAACTGTTAGGTAAAGATGATTTAAACTCTGTTCCTTATGCGACGCATCAAATGGTGTCACAGAATGGGCAATGGGTAATTGAAAAAATTTAATTGCTAAGTTTTGACTTAGTTTCCAATTTTAACAGCATGATGTAATGAGGCTATTATGGGCAAAAATGTTGTGGTACTTGGTACCCAATGGGGCGACGAAGGTAAAGGTAAAATCGTCGACCTGCTCACAGACCAAGCGGCTGCGGTAGTTCGCTATCAAGGTGGACATAACGCGGGTCATACTCTAGTGGTCGGTGGTAAAAAGACTGTATTACACCTCATTCCATCTGGTATTTTACGTGAAAACGTATTGTGCTTAATTGGTAATGGTGTTGTGCTTTCACCTGAAGCATTAATCAAAGAAATGGCGATTTTGGAAGCTGAAGGCGTACCTGTTAAAGAGCGTCTTCGTATTTCTCCAAACTGTCCATTGATTTTGCCAAATCATATTGCACTTGACCAAGCACGTGAGAAAAAGCGTGGCAATGCTAAGATTGGCACGACTGGTCGTGGTATTGGTCCTGCTTATGAAGATAAAGTTGCTCGTCGTGCTGTACGCGTAGCTGATCTTGTTCGTGGTGGTGCAGTACTTGAAGAAAAACTCAAGGAAATGCTTGAGCTTCACAACTTCCAACTTTCTCAATTTTATGGTGTTGAAGAAGTTAAGTTTGAAGATGTGATTGCACTTTGCAATGAATGGCGTGAGGTTCTTGCACCATTAGTGATCGATGTAACTAAAGTGTTACATGATTATCGTAAAGAAGGCAAAGCAATCATGTTCGAAGGTGCACAAGGTTCATTACTTGATATCGATCATGGTACTTATCCTTATGTAACTAGTTCGAACACAACTGCTGGTGGTGTGAGTTCTGGTTCGGGTATGGGTCCATTACATTTAGATTATGTACTCGGGATTACTAAAGCATACACAACACGTGTAGGTGCAGGTCCATTCCCTACAGAGTTGCACTATGATGCAGCAACAGATACAGGTGATGCAATTGGTCGTCATTTAGGTACAGTGGGTCATGAGTTTGGTGCTTCTACTGGACGTCAACGTCGTTGTGGTTGGTTTGATGCCGAGATTCTTCGCCGTTCTGTTGAAGTGAACTCTTTATCTGGTATTTGCTTAACTAAGCTAGATGTACTTGATGGCTTAGAAGAAATTAAAATCTGTGTAGGCTATGAAGATGTTGATTCAGGCTGTGCAGGTTCTTCTGACGCGATCTCATTTGAAAGCTTGAAGCCTATCTATGAAACTATGCCAGGTTGGAGCGAATCTACAGTAGGTTTAACTCAGGTTGATCAACTTCCTGCAAACGCTTTGGCATATGTTAAACGCCTTGAGCAGTTGATCGAATGTCCAATTGATATCATTTCAACTGGTCCTGATCGTGCGGAAACAATTATTTTACGTCATCCATTTTCAGCTTAAGCTGAGTGAATGATTAAAAGCTCCCTTATAGGGAGCTTTTTTATTTTAAAAGCTTTATATATTTAAAATCCCTAGCAGATAATTAGATTTTCATTGCGATCTTTCTTATTTCACAGCTTGAAAAATCTTGATTATATTGATTGTACGTTCAAACAAAGAGGGCTTTAACTATGACGAAAAAGACGATTCGCTATAATGGATACGAACTTGCGTGCCGATGTTAATTCATTATCAGCTTTTCATCGTTGGAGGGACTTATTTTGATCTGGCGGGCGAAAAAATAAGTCCTATACAATATGTATAAAAATAAAAACCTTATCTTTAAGTATAAAAATTTTAATAAGTCTAAGAGAACCAAAAGGTTCTCTTTTTTATTCATTATTTTCAATCTCTCTCACTGCATTATAAACAGCCGCAGGTTCGATATTGAGTAATTTTTTACCAAAACTTCTCAGCCACCAAACGAGTTGTGATGTAAATGGAACTGTTGCCACAACTTCTACAATATTTTCTTCTAGAGATGTAATCGTTTGATCTTTGCTAAGTTGGCTTTCATAAAAGCTTTGAGCTGTGCTTTCGCTCATTGTGAGTTTTAGCTCAATTTGTTCGGTTGGTTTGCTGTAGTCCACTCTAAAACCAAGAGCACCCGAATCAATATAGTGATCAATATCAAAGTTAACGGGATGTAGAGCACGACTTTCAAGAACAGTCGCTGCTTTAAAACGGTGCAAGGCAAATGTTTGAACTTCTGTTTTATCATTACGTGTACAAATAAGATAAATCACAGCACCTTTTTGAACCAATGCTAGGGGATTTAAGATATAGGTTTTATCTTCGCCTTGATTAATTCTGGCACGATAAACACATTCGATTTGTTTATCTTGCAACAAGCCTTCATAAATGGCTTGTTGTGCATTTTTATCGACCATTGGCGGTATTAAAGGTTGGTTCGCTGGCACGATACGAACTCGATTAATCCATTGGCGCACGTTATTTTGTGTTGAAAGACTACGTTTCGCTAAATCAAACCAAGGCGTCATCTCTTCGAGTAGACTCGGCGGTAGTAAATGGCGTAGGTGTTCTTCTACCATCATAAAAGTTACTGCTTGTGAACTAGTCATATGCGGTAAGCTTTGGATCGGTGCATCTGAACGCCAGCGCCAACCTTGTGGTACGGTTTTGTTGCTCTCAATCGGGAAGCGTTGTGCAATTTGATTTAGATCTCTTTGAATGGTGCGCAAACTTATATCAATGCCTTCGCGTTCCAATATTTCTTGTAGTTCACGTGTACCCATCCATTTACCAGTAGATAGGCGAGACAATATTTGCCATTGGCGATAAAGGCTATTTGAAGTTTCTTTTTCTTGTATGGATGACATAAGTTCTGAATTTAACTCAATGCTCTAAAGTGTACACAATAAAAAAACTCACTTGATTTAGCAAGTTCATAACACAGAGATTACGCATTTACGACTGAAACATGGCTAAGTTTAATAGAGCATATAAATCTTGGTTAAAAAATATACATATATTATAAGTGGCATTGAAATTGCTTATTAGAGATATAAATAAATGATGAGACGAGGTTTCTATGTCAGAACAAGAACACGATCTATTTATCACGACTGATTACTATGCGACGGAGCAAACAACAGCAGTAAATTTACAATCGTCTACATTTATTTCACAGCTCAAAGTTAATACAAATTTGTTTGAGCAGCTTAAATCAAAATTCTTTAATGAGATGCTGGATGATAAAAGTTTTAACGGTGAAGCTTCTAAGAAGATCGAGGAATGGTTAAGTCAGCGAAGTCTTGATGAATTAAAAAATCTAGGTGCAGCCGCTAAACAGCATTTTCTATATGAAGGGATTACGTTTAATGTTTATGGAGATCAAGAGGGCACGGAACGTACCATTCCTTTTGATTTGATTCCACGTGTTATTGAAAAAAAACAATGGGAAAAAATTTCTTCAGGCTGTGAGCAGCGTGTTAAAGCTTTGAATTACTTCTTGGATGATATTTATCACGGTCAAAATATCTTAAAAGAAGGCATTATTCCTGCGCAACAAATTATGACTCATGAAGCTTTTCAGCCTCATATGCTGAAGCACCACCTCAAAGGAAAGATATATTCACAAATTAGTGGTATCGATATTATCAGAGATGATCAGGGTGATTTTTTTGTACTAGAGGATAATTTGAGAACACCTTCAGGTGTGTCATATATGCTTGAGAGTAGAAAAATTAGTCAAAAATTGATGCCTGATTTATGTGTGAGTAATAATTTACAAGGTATCGAACACTATCCGAGTCTGTTGAAGCAAGTGCTGACGGAGAATGCTTATGTGGATCAACCTTTAATCGTGGTGTTAACACCAGGGCGTTTTAATAGTGCTTATTATGAACATGCATTTTTGGCACGGGAAATGGATGTACCCTTGGTTACGAGTCGAGACCTATTTGTTGAGAATGATAAAGTATTCGTAAAAACAATTCGTGGACGTCAACAAGTGGATGTAATTTATCGTCGTGTTGATGATGATTTCTTAGATCCTTTAGTCTTTAGACCAGATAGTACTTTGGGTGTTGCAGGATTAATGTCAGCATATTTGCAACATAATGTTGTGATTGCAAATGCACCAGGTACAGGTGTTGCTGATGATAAATCTGTTTATCCTTATGTTAGTCAAATGATTGAATATTATCTAGGTGAAAAACCAATTCTAAATAACGTACCAACATATCAATGTCGCGAAGATGATCAATTAGATTATGTATTAAATCATTTAGAAAAATTAGTGGTAAAAGAGGCCCAAGGCTCTGGTGGATATGGAATGCTGATCGGACCACAAGCAGATCAGGCACAGATAGAAGCATTTAAATTAAAGATTATGGCGACGCCACATTTATATATTGCTCAGCCTACTTTAGCGTTGTCTGTGGCGCCAACACTAACTGTCGATGGGCTAGCTGAACGACATATTGATTTACGACCATTTGTATTAAGTTCTCCTTATCGTACTGAAATAGTACCGGGAGGATTAACGCGAGTTGCGATGCAAGCAGGTTCGCTTGTTGTAAATTCCTCACAGGGTGGGGGTATTAAAGATACTTGGGTGGTAGAAACGTTACGTTCCTAATTTTCCTTCTCATTGTTCAATCGACTCACTCATTTAATTGACTTGGATGGGTGATTTGGAAATTTTAAAAATAAAGGAGGATATCTATGACGTTACTCATTTCAAGTGCTCAACATGTATATTGGTTAGGTCGTTATTTATTTAGAATCGGTTATGTTGCGGAGCAACTCCCTTTTGTGGATGCTCAAAAAGCAGAAGTGTTTGCTCAAGGTTTATGTTTGCATATTGAAGATGCAGAAAATTTGAATCAATTTATGCTAGATGAGAAACAACCTTACTCATTAATTAATCAACTCGAAATTGCTCGTAATAATATCCAAGAACTTAGAGCTTTGTTTTCAGCAACTGCATATGCTGAATTAAACACGTTGATAAAAAATGCGACCAATACACCTGACATGATTTTAGAGCTAGTTCAAGATTGTCGAGAGATTTTAAAAAATGAGAAAGAGGAGATTTTTCTATTTTTTCATCTAGGTCAGTCTGTTGAACAAATCGACACACATTTTAGATTCCATAAAAATATACATTCTGTTATTGATTCAATTGATCCGATGATAGTTCAGCTTTCTAATTTGGGTTGGAGTGATCTTCAACACAGCTGGAATGGATTGAAAGATCAACCATATCTGAATCAGTTTTATGAATTTACTTATAAATTGGAAAATCAATTTGAGGTGTATGCATGAAACTTATGGTAAATCATCAAACACACTATCGATATACACAAAATGCACGTAATAGCGTGCAGTCAATTAAGATGATGCCGCAAAGTTCTAAGCATCAGATTATTGAGAATTGGCATATCAGTGTACCAGGCGAATATCGTTGCCAACGCGATGCCTTTAATAATCTCTGGTTAACTGCAACACAGCGTCATGATTACCGATATTTGACGATCATGGCTCAAGGAATTGTAGACCTATTTGAAACTGAAATCGGGCATTTCGAAAATGAAATTTCGCCTTATATTTTTCTGCAAAGAACCAGTCTGACTCATTGTGATCAGGAGATGTTGCATTTCGCACAAGATATCGTTCGTGCCAAAGATCGACAGCATTTAATTCTTTTATCTGAGAAGATATTAGAAAAAATGCCATACCAACCTGAGAGCACATCTGTCACAACATTGGCTACAGATGCATTTTATGCTGCTAAAGGTGTTTGCCAAGACCATGCACATGTCATGATTGCAATGTGTAAAGCATTACATTTACCTGCACGCTATGTTTCTGGTTATTTGTATGATCAGAATCAACCGCACCTTGCCAGTCATGCATGGGCAGAAGTATTTGTTGACAATCAATGGTATTGTTTCGATGTTAGTAACCAGATATTTAGCCCTCAAAATCACATCTATGTTGCAGTTGGTCGAGATTATCTTGATGTTGCTCCTATTCGTGGGGTTCGTGAACAGGGTGGTGTGGAGAGTATGATGTCGGTTGTTCAGGTTTTAGCGTGTTGAAGAAAAGAGAGCAAGATGACCTATTGTTGTGCATTAAGATTGGAGCAAGGTTTAGTACTCATCAGTGATACTAGAACAAATGCAGGGGTCGATCATATTTCAGTATTTCGTAAATTACATACTTTTGGTACTGAGGGTGAGCGTTTCATCGCACTTCAAACCGCTGGTAATTTAGCGACAACACAAGCGGTTTTAGGACATCTACAAAACTCTTTAACACTGCATCAAGAGCCAAATCTATACACTGTAAATACAATGTTTGAGGTAGCTGAACTTGTTGGTAAAACTTTGCGCAGAGTTTTAGAAGACATCACAAGTAATACGCAAGAACAGATGAATTATTCATGTAGTATCTTGGTGGGTGGACAGATTAAAGGTGAGGAAATGCAGCTTTATAATGTTTATCCTCAAGGAAACTTTATTTGTGCGACTACGGATACACCTTATTTTCAGATTGGTGAAAGCAAGTATGGTAAACCTATACTAGATCGTGCTTTGCACTATACGATGCCACTTGATGATGCTTTACGCTGTTCTTTGATTTCATTTGACTCAACGCTACGCTCAAATGTATCTGTAGGTTTACCTTTGGACGCTTTGGTATATTACAAAGATAGTTTCGTTATTCCTGAAGGTAAACGAATCAGTGAGGAAGATCCATATTTTACTCAAATTAGTAAACAGTGGTCAGAGACGTTACGTCGAGGTTTACAAGAGTTGCCAAAACCTACAGCGGATTACGGTTTATAAGAAAAAAATCCAAGCTTTTGCTTGGATTTTTATTGATTAGATACGTTGTCTTTGTGGTCTATTACTTAGTCTGCATAAAAGTTCATAACCGATCGTACCATTTGCATTTGCGACATCATCAACCAATCGTGTTTTACCCCAAAGTTCAACTTTGGTGCCGACTTTAACTTGAAGTTTAGTCGTGTCGATCGCAATCATGTCCATACTTACTCGACCAATAACAGGAGTTAGTTGCTTATCAATCGCTACGTAATTAGGTTTTACATATGCACGTGGATAGCCATCACCATAGCCAATAGAAACAATTGCAATTTGCATACTATTCGTTGCTGTAAAAGTAGAACCATAACCAACGCTTTCGCCTGCATGTATTTGATTTAATGCAATAATTTCTGCTTCAAAACTCATTACAGGTTTCAAATCAAGTTCATTAACATCTTTATCTGCAAAAGGTGTTGCACCATAAAGCATAATCCCAGGACGTACATAATCAAAATGTAAGTTTGGATATTTATAGATAGCAGCAGAATTACAACAAGAGGCTAATATTGGTTTGCATGCATTTTTTACGTCTAAAAATTGTTGAATCTGTTGCTCATTTAACGGGTGATCTACATCCGCATTTGCAAAATGCATAGTGAGTACACAGTTAAAATTCAATGATTTTAGTTGATGAATAACGGCTATAATTTCATTACTCTTAAAACCTAAGCGATTCATCCCGCTATTTAGTTTTACCCAAACCTTAAGTCCTAAGGCATTATAGGCTTCTTTATTTTGGATTAACCATTCTACTTGCTCATGTCGATGTACAACGCATTCAAGTTTCTGTTGAATAACATCTTCCATCTCATCTTCAGTAAATACACCTTCAATTAAGGTAATGGGTTGCGTATACCCCAGTCGCCTAATCTCTAAAGCTTCTTCCAAACAAGCTACACCAAAAGCATCCGTTGCATTTAAGGCGGCTAAACAATCCTGTACTCCATGCCCATATGCATTGGCTTTCACCATACTTACAATTTGGGAATGTGGTGCAAGTTGTTTAACACGGTTTAAATTATATTGTAGTGCTTTACTATCAATATAAATTGTTGCTTGGCGCACCCTGAGTACTCCTTTGGGACGGCTAGAAAATAAGTCAGATTACAAAATATTATGCGTTATTCTTCATCATCAAATTGTGCGTAGAATTCAGGTGAAAGATTACTAAAGCGAGTATATTGTCCTTCAAAGGCGAGACGGACAGTACCAATAGGTCCATTACGCTGTTTACCAATGATGATTTCTGCTGTGCCAGCTTCTTTAGATTCTTTGTTATAAACCTCATCACGGTAAATAAACATAATCAAATCGGCATCTTGCTCGATCGCTCCAGATTCACGCAAGTCAGACATTACTGGTCGTTTATTTGGGCGATTTTCCAGACTTCGGTTGAGCTGAGATAATGCAATTACAGGACAGTTCATTTCTTTTGCTAATGCTTTTAAGCTTCGCGAAATTTCAGAAATCTCACCAACACGGTTATCACCCATACCTGGAACTTTCATCAACTGTAAATAGTCGACCATGATGCAACCGATTTTTCCATCATGCATTTTGGCAATACGCCTTGCACGTGCACGAACTTCAGTTGGAGGTAATGCAGATGAATCATCAATATAAAGATGTTTTTCCTGTAATTGTAAAATCGTACCAGTTACTTTTGACCATTCGTCGCCGTCCAATTTACCTGAACGTAGATGCCCTTGATGAACCTTCCCATAAGAGGAAATCAAACGCATTGCGATTGAATCTGCTGGCATTTCCATAGAGTAAACAAGAGCAGGGAGGTTACAATTAAACAGTACACTCTCGACTAAATTCATGGCAAACGTGGTTTTACCCATCGAAGGACGTGCAGCAACAATAATTAAATCGCCCGCCTGCATACCATAGGTTTTATTGTCTAATTCAAGAAAACCTGTAGAAAGTCCTGTGATGTTGCCATCCATTTTGGAAAGCTCATCTAATTTGCTAATTACGTCAGCTGTTACTGAGCTGATCGACTTTGGACCTGAATCTTTTTTATTGTTGTTGTGCTGTTCCGCTAAAGAGAAAATATTAGTTTCAGCTAAGTCTAGAATTTCACTAACAGGACGACCTTTGGTGTCGTAAGCATTTTGTAAAATATCAGTACTGACTTTGATCATACTGCGTAAGGTTGAAAATTCCTTAATTTTGCTGGCATAGATCTCAAGGTTATAGAAGCTCGATGGTGAATCCGCCATCAATTGCATTAAGTATTCTTCACCGCCAATCGCATCGAGTAGATTCTGCTTAAGTAACCAGTCATTGACTAACACTGCATCATAAGGTGAGTTTTCTTGCGCTAATTTTTCAATAGCTCGATAAATATATTTATGTCGAGTTGCGTAAAAATCATTTTCCTTGAGTAAGTCACCCACTTGTTCAAATGATTCTGCTACCGTCATTAATGCAGCTAAAACAGCTTGCTCAATCGCAAGATTATGAGGAGGCGTTCTAAACTCTTTTAGTTGACTTGAGTCATTCACTTTACTCTCAGCGTTGGGAGTATTTTTTGCAAAATTGGCATTTGCCTGTGACATAACAAGACCTAATAAAAAGATGAAACCGTAAATGAATGACTATCTTAATCCAAATGGATACCAACAGGATAAGTTTATTAAAGAAAATTGTTTAAGTGATGAAAAAGTAGAATCAAAGCTTAAATCTAAATTATGGACATAAAAAAAGAGCATGTAAAAACATGCTCTTTTTTTTTGCAGAAATTACTCAGATACGATAGTAACGAGAACTTCAGCAACAACATCATGATGCAATTGGATTGCGATGTTGAATTCACCAGTGTGACGAAGCGCACCGTTTGGTAAACGAACTTCTGCACGATCTACTGCTAGACCAGCGTTCGTTAAAGCGTCAGCGATGTCACGAGTACCGATAGAACCGAAAAGTTTACCTTCATCACCAGCTTTAGCAGTGATAACGATATTTACTTCGTTCAATTGTTCAGCACGTGCATTCGCAGCAGCTAAAATAGCAGCTTCTTGTTTCTCAAGTTCAGCACGACGAGCTTCAAATGCAGCAGTGTTTGCTTCAGTTGCAGCTACAGCTTTACCTTGAGGGATCAAGAAGTTACGACCGTAACCAGCTTTTACTGATACTTTGTCGCCTAATTTACCAAGGTTCTTAATGCGTTGTAATAAGATAACGTCCACAGCTCACCTCACTTACTTATGGTTGTCAGTGTACGGAATCAAAGACAAATAGCGAGCTTGTTTAATAGCTAACGCTAATTGACGTTGATAACGAGCTTTAGTACCTGTAATACGGCTAGGAACAATCTTGCCGTTTTCAGTGATGTACTGTTTTAAAGTGTCGATATCTTTGTAGTCGATGTACGCAACATTCTCAGCTGTAAAGCGGCAGAACTTGCGACGACGGTAAAAACGTGCCATTGATGTTCTCCTTATTCAGCTTCTTGAATTGCTTGTTGTGCTTCTTCACGTTGAGCTTTACGCGCACGTTTTTCTTCAGCACTCTTAGCAAGTAAAGATTCTTCAGTAATTGCGTGTTCACGACGGATGATGATGTTACGAATGATTGCATCGTTATAACGGAACAATTCTTCTAATTCATCAAGAGTCGTTTGACCACATTCAACATTCATAAGAATGTAGTGTGCTTTGTGAATCTTGTTAATCGGGTAAGCCAATTGGCGGCGGCCCCAATCTTCTAAACGGTGAATTTGACCATCAGCTTCTTTGATCTGAGAGATATAGCGTTCAACCATACCTACAACTTGATCGCTTTGGTCTGGGTGTACCAATAGTACGATTTCGTAGTGACGCATTGTCAGCTCCTTACGGTTTAAGCAGCCCCTAACTTAAAATGAGTCAGAAGCAAGGAGTCATAACTTAAAAAGTTATGTCGCAAATTGCGAAGCTGCGATTTTAGACACCTTTCACCCAAATCGCAAGTAAATTCACGGTTTTTCACGCAGTAAAAAGATCACATAGCCTTTAAAATGCGGATCATGAATTGTCTTTAAGTCACTATATAATTTTCCATATTGCACAAAACCAATTTTATAAGGCAGTTTAAGATTTGCTATACGTTTTAAATATTCAGGGTAATTGGGAATAGAGGTGGTGCCTTGATAGGTTTGGATCACTAGTTCATCAATATTTTGTCTAAGAAGTTTTAGGGTGTCTTGCTCTTTAAAATTTGTCCAATCAAGTAATCCTGTAATACTTAGTTTATATTGAGCGGGAAGTTGACTTCTGAATTGACTTAAAAAATATGCGTATTCATTTAGATTGCGGGTTTTACTGTCAAAATCAATTTGAATCCCTTCAATCTGATTGCCTAGATTTTTCCAATGGTTTAAGCGAGTTAAGATGGTTTGGTAATTTTGTGAACTCCAATCTAAGTGGTGGGTTCGAAAAACGAGCCAAATTTTTTGATTGGGTAGTTTTAAAGTACCAATACCTTGCGGTATCAAAATTGAAGTCTGTTTTTGTTTTGAATAACGAATTTCACCTTGCAGAATATAAAGCTCTTTAGCCTTTGAGAGATAGGGGGCAGATTTTATCTCACCCCAAATCCAAAAGGATTGAAATTGATTGGCATCGATAGTTGGAGTTGCTGGTCGACTCGGTTGGTTTAGCCCCAATATCAACAGCAACATACTAAAAAGAATACACCTTAACCACATTAAAGGATAAACCTACCAATAATATTTCAGTGATTTAGCCCATGCACTTGTTGGATAATCTCTTTTGATTTGATCGTACCATTGCTTACGCGTGTTTTTAGCCACTTCGGTACCCCCGCAATCATTTATTCCACTCGGTGCATAACATTGAATTGCCCTATACAGTGCATAAGCATGTAAATCATCTTTTCGAGAAGATTTGATAATGTCTTTATAAATTTCACCGCGTGCGAAAATTTTTCCACTTATAGTTGGTTTTTGTTGCTCGTCATAGCTGAGTTGTTGCAGGCTATAACCTTGCTCACTTCGCATAAACTCTCCCAAACAAATGTTGAGTAGGGGATCATTTGGCAATTTACTGAGTTGTTGGGTCAATGTTAAGAGATTATCGCATTTGAGTTGAGCCGTGATCTTTGATCCATTCCAAATAAAACTAGCAAACTCAGGTTTGTTTTTTAAGTGTTCTTTTGCGCTTGAATATCCTTTGTATTCACTCGCATTTTTAGGCAAATATGAATATTTCTGTTGAAATAAATTGAATCTCTGGTGAACTAAACTTTTGCTTAATAAGGTATGAATAGCAGCTTGCTTTTGATCGACTGTGCTTTGATTTGATTGAATAATCTTGTCTAAACTATCTATATTTGCTTGTTGAGTTATAAATTGTTTTTGTAGATTTGGTTGGCTTATTTTGGCTTGCTTTCCTATAAAAGCTGAATAATCTTGTTTGATATTCAAATGTTTAGATAATGCGGTTTCAAATAAACCCTTCTGATAAAGTGTATGTGCTTGAGCAAGCTGGTTAGTCCAGTATTCTTCAGCAGTTTGGTTTTGACCGAGTTTTTCCAATATTTGACCTTTTAAAAAAGTTTGGCTTAGTTGTAAATAATTAGTATTTTTAATATTTGACTTTGGTAAATAATTTAAAGCATCTTGGGGTTTATTCTGAATAAAAAATAAATGAATCGCTCTTAAATAGTTAAATAATTCAGGTTGAGTTTTAAAGAAATCTTTTTGTGCATTAAGTTGAGACCACGTAATAGGTTGGTAATGTTCAGTTTTGTAGTCACGCATATTCATTAAATTATATATCGTCAAGAAAAAAGGGTCCTTGAGATTTTTGAGTTCAAATGAATTGCTACTAAAAATACGTCTATCAATTTCAGCAGGAAGTTGTCCCATATCTAAATTGTAAAATTTAGATTTAGGATTTTGAATTTGCCATACGATCTCATTGACTAAAAGATCTTGGCGTTTAGATAACCAAAAACCACGACGTAAAAATCCACGCGCACTTGCTACATAACGACCATTAGGGTAAGCATTTAGATAGTTCGTGATATGACCTAAGAACTGTTTTAGTAAGTTTTGATTAATATTATCAAGGTATACATCACCGTATTGATCAACACCTGTTGCATAAGCTGAATTGAGTGACGTCCGAATCAACATATATTGAGCTGTTTCTTTCAACCATGCATCTTCAACCGAAGTTAATACCGTAAAAATTTTCGTAGAAGATGAATAGTTAGCGTTATAAAACAAAATACTCGCATTTAAATAAGATGCGTATTGACGCGTGGTTGTTGACCAATTTGGATCGATAGAGATCAATGCAATTTTATTGTCACATTGATTCATCTTCTTGCGTTCGTTGATCAGAACAAGCTTTTCATTTGCTGGAATTAGTTTATGGGTTTTAACTTGATTAATAAAAGCATAGTTGCCTGAATTAAAACTATAACAACGTTCATCAAATATGATTTCATCTTTTACTGTTAATTCATTTCTCTGATTCTGAATTTTATTTTTTGTTGCCAACGATACATTTGCAGCATCAAAAGGCACATAACCAAAAGTCGCATCCCATAAGTTTTGATCTATCTGCATTGGTTCGATTTCAGCTAGACCCAAATCGCTTAGTAATAAGGCAGTATTAGTTTGACTATCGTTTGAAGGATATAAAACAGGTAAATTACTGCAACCATTTAGATCGCGATCATCTAAGTGTAGATTTGGTTCACAGATATTTTCAGCTCCAGCATAAATACTTTGAGCTTGAATAGAAATTGCTGTGATAAAAGTATAAAAAATGGGTTTTAAAATCGATATATTTTGAAGTTTCATTTAGGCAATAAAGTATGAATGTTTTTATTGCACGAAATGATAACAATTGAAGCAGAGAATAAAAAGATAGAGGTTCCTCTATCTTTTTAGAAAATAGGGAAGGTGGGTGCAGGACTATTAAAAGTAAAACTGAAACTTAAACTAATTACAGTAATCAAAATCACTGAAAATAAGAAAAAGCGTTTTGCCCAAAGTTGGTCATTTTCAGCTTTAAAACCTAAAATACCAATGTAGAACCAGTAAGCACACAGTAAATTACAGATCACCAAGAATACAATATTGGTATATCCATAGACATATAAACCATTCATCGCAATAGTAAATAAAATCACATAAATTAAGGATTCTATTTTTGTGCGTAGAATAGAGCGTGCTACAGGTAAAATTGGTACTCCTGCGTTTTTATAATCATCAAAACGATAGATAGCAATCGCCCAAGAATGTGGCATTTGCCATAAAGCATATGCAACAAAAATTAATAGGGCAGCCATATCGAATTGTTGAGTTACAGCCGTATAACCAATAACAGGAGGACTCGCTCCAGAAATACTACCAATTACAGTTTGATGGATTGTAGTACGTTTAGTCCACAAACTATAAAAACCGACATAGACAACAAAACCAATGACAGCAAACAAGAATGCATATGCATTTACAAAGAACCATAAAATGCCAAATCCAATAACTCCTAAGACCAATGCATAGAGCATTGCAATTGTTGGAGAGATTGTCTTTTTAACAAGAGCACGATTCATCGTACGCTGCATTTTTTGATCGATATCTTGGTCAATCACATTATTCACGACACAACCAGAAGCAACTACAAAAGTTGTACCCAGTAAGGTCAATAATAATAAGAGGATATCTATAGCGCCTTGGGCGGCTAAAAAGAAGCCGCCCAAGGTGGTAATAAAATTACCGAAGAGAATTCCTGGTTTAGTCAGGAATAAATACTTTTTCCACATGACAATCAGTTTAGATCATCATGTTGTAGTGTAGGTAATTCATAATCCACACTGAACCAACAAGAAGAACAGCGATACATAGGATTGTGTAGATGAATGCAATCAAGTTCCAGCGTTGTTCTGATGATGTATTCATGTGTAGGAAATACACAAGCTGTACCAGCACCTGAGCAACCGCTGTAATTGCGATTACAGTCATTAAAATACCACGACTAAAACCACCCGCCATCACCATTCCAAAAGGAATGATGGTGAGGACAACAGACAGGATGAAACCGACCGTGTACTGTTTGAAGTTACCGTGTGATGCACCTGCAGCATTATGGTCATGACCACTCATTAGAGAACTCCCATTAAGTAAACGACGCTGAATACACAGATCCAAACGATGTCAAGGAAGTGCCAGAACAAGCTTAAGCAAGCAAGACGACGTGTATTCGGTAGTGTCAAACCATTCTTTTTAATTTGATACATAAGTACCAGCATCCAAACTAAACCAGAAGTTACGTGAATACCGTGTGTACCAACTAAAGTAAAGAATGCTGATAAGAACGCACTATGAGTTGGACCATGGCCAGCATGTACAAGGTGCTGGAATTCATAAATTTCCATCCCAATGAACGTTGCACCAAATAAGAAAGTAACAAACAACCAAGCAATCACTTGATTAACGTTCTTTTTATAAGATGCAAGAACAGCGAATCCAAATGTTACCGAAGAGATCAAAAGGGCAAAGGTCTCAGTTAAAACAAAACCTAAAGAATCACCAAAAAGATCTTTCGCACTTGGAGTACCAGGCGGAATATGACTGCTTAATACAGCGAACGCAATGAAGAGTGATCCGAAAAGAATCAAGTCACTCATCAAATATGTCCAGAAACCAAAGACCGTTAAGTCTGTGTCATCGTGTTCGTGATGACCGTCATGACCGTGGTTGTCGTGATGAAGTACTTCAGCCATTTCCTTAGTCCTTCTTCAAGTGTTTTTCAAGTAACGCATAGCGTTCATTTTCAATACGTTCAACTTCTGCAGCAGGTACGTAGTAATCAACATTCTTAGTGAATGAGCTTACGATCAAGCTAACAACTGAAGCAACGAAAGAAACAACTACAAGCCACCAAATATGCCAGATCAATGCAAAACCAAGAACAGTAATGAACATTGCAATGATGAAACCAGCTGCACGATTAGTCGGCATATGGATATCTTCATATTTAGTATCGCGAGCGTAAGCTACACCATTTTCTTTATCTGTCCAGAAGCGGTCGATACCGTCAGCTGCTGGTAGATGTGCAAAGTTATAGAATGGAGCAGGAGATGAGGTAGCCCATTCAAATGTACGACCATCCCATGGATCGCCTGTGTAGTCCATATTTTGATGACGTTGTAAGAAACCAACGATAATCTGCATAAGGAAACAAGCAATACCGATAGCAATCAATACTGCACCGAACAATGCAATTGCTAAGTATGGATCCCATTCAGGGTTGTCATATGTATTCAAACGACGTGTCATACCCATGAAGCCAAGGATATAAAGAGGCATGAATGCAAAGTAGAAACCAATAAACCAGAACCAGAACGCAGCTTTACCCCAAGCTTCATTGAGTTTCCAACCAAACATTTTTGGCCAGTAGAAGATGATGCCGGCAAACATACCAAACACCACACCACCGATAATTACGTTATGGAAGTGAGCAATCAAGAAGAGTGAGTTGTGTACAAGGAAGTCCGCAGGTGGAACAGCCATAAGTACACCAGTTAAACCACCGATACCAAAAGTCACAAGGAAGCCAAGTGTCCAAAGCATCGGGGTAGTATAAGTAATGCGTCCCTTATACATTGTGAATAACCAAGAGAAGATTTTCACACCTGTAGGAATCGCAATAACCATCGTCATAATACCGAAGAATGCGTTAACGTTTGCACCCGCACCCATGGTAAAGAAGTGGTGAAGCCATACAACGAACGCAAGTACAGTAATTGCGATAGTTGCATATACCATTGATTTGTAACCGAACAACGTCTTACGAGAGAAAGTTGCAACGATTTCTGAGTATAGACCAAATGCTGGTAATACTAAGATGTAAACTTCTGGGTGACCCCAAGTCCAAATCAAGTTCACATAAAGCATTGGGCTACCGCCAAGCTCATTTGTGAAGAAGTGGAAACCGAAGTAACGGTCTAATGTCAACATTGCAAGCGTACCTGTTAATACAGGGAAAGATGCAATGATTAACACAGCTGTGCAGAGTGATGTCCAAGTAAAAATTGGCATGTCCATTAATTTCATGCCAGGTGCACGCATTTTAATAATGGTAACGAAGAAGTTAACACCAGATAAAAGCGTACCTAAACCTGAAACTTGCAGTGCCCAAATGTAGTAGTCAACACCTACACCAGGAGAATATTCGATGCCAGATAGAGGTGGATAAGCCATCCAACCTGTCGCAGCGAATTCACCTAACGCTAGTGAAGCCATCATCAACCCAGCAGCACCAGCAAATAACCAGAAACTTAGTGAGTTCAATAATGGGAATGCAACGTCACGAGCACCAATTTGTAGCGGTACTGAGATGTTCATCATACCTACAACAAGACCCATTGCCACGAAGAAGATCATGATTACACCATGTGCGGTAAAAATCTGATCGTAGTGTTCTGGGTGTAGGTAACCTTCACCACCGCCTTTAGCGAGGAAAAGTTGTAAACGCATCATGATTGCATCAGCGAAACCACGCAATAGCATGATTACAGATACAATGATATACATAATACCGATTTTTTTATGGTCTACAGATGTGAACCATTCGTTCCACAGATAGCCCCATTTTTTGAAATAAGTAATACCAGCAACAAGCGCGATACCACCTAAAACCATCATTGCAACTGTGACCAACACGATCGGATCGTGCGGAATTGCATCAAGTCCTAACTTTCCAAACATGTCTTATTCCTCTGCAGAAGCTGTGGCATGTTCATCATTGGTATGAGTTTCTTCAGTTGCATGCTCAGCAGGAGCTGAGTGGTCTGCACCATGATAGTTGCTCATATAATGATTGATAACAGATTCGAATAATTTAGGCTCAACTGAAGAATAATAAGTCACAGGATGTGGCTCTGTAGGGTAAGGCTTCATTTCTTCAGCCTCTTGCTTTTCTTCTGGAGTCTTTGCTTTTGCTACAAGTGCTTCGATCTGATATTTAGAACGATTGCCATCTTTAAGAGTCGCTAATTCAGCTTGGTCAAGTGTACCTTTTTGAATTGCTTCAGCATTGATACTTGTACCATTACCCGCTTTAACAGCTTCTACCCACTGTGCAAACTCTGGTTCAGTTACACTATGTGCCTTGAAGCGCATTTGTGAGAAACCATAACCTGAATAGTTAGCTGAGAAACCACGGAATACACCTGGTTCGTCTGCTAAAAGGTGAAGATGAGTCTGCATACCCGCCATAGCGTAGATCTGACCACCTAACTGTGGGATGAAGAACGAGTTCATCGTAAAGTTAGAAGTAATCTTAAAGCTTACAGGCGTTTTTTCTGGGAAGCGTACTTCGTTTACCGTTGCAATATTTTGCTCAGGATAGATAAAAATCCATTTGAATTGTTCAGCGATGGCTTGAACAGTTAAAGGCGCTTTATCTGACTCTAACGGACGGTAAGGGTCGTACTTGTGGGAACCCCACCAAGTTAACCAAGCTAAAATACCAATAATAATGACAGGAACACCCCAAACAACGATCTCAATTGTCGTAGAGTGTGCCCAAGTAGGTTTATAGTCTGCATCTTTATTCGATGCGCGATATTGCCAACCAAACCATAATGCCATGATAATTGATGGAATTACCACCAAAAGCATTAGATAGATCGCAGTCATCATGAGGTCACTTTGACCTTGACCAACTGGACCTTTATTGTTTAGTAGTACCATATCACCACCACACCCAGTCAAGAGTGCAGCCATCGTTGATAAAGACAATACAGCTAAAATCGTTTGTCTCATTTTACAACCTCGGTGAAGAGTCCCATTCCCTAATTAAATTATGGGATAGCGATTAAAGTGTCGCATGATTGATAAGAATTTTTTGTGAAATGCTTGTCAATTATCCGACACCGCTACGTTGTAGGGCATTATGCCTCATATTGAAAAACTAAGCTACTGATAAAGTACGCTGAAATGTTTGTTTTCAAACCCGATTTATCTTGTAGGGATTCGGGTTCAGTTGTTATTTTTCTCTATAGATATCAATTTAATATACAAAAAAGAGGAGTAAATCCTCTTTTTTATATCTTCACTTATTTATCGCTTTACGACTTTCGTTTTGGCTAATTTATCATGCAAAGTTTGACGTTTTTTGTTCAACATGAAGAATCCATAATCAATAATTGTGATAAAAGGCATAAATAGTAGATTCAGAATGATGAAAAGTATGCTTCTCACCCAGAAAGCACGAATTGTACTTACATTTGTGGTTGTCTCAGCATCTACGATTTTGATTTTGGCAATTTTCTTTCCAAGACTTTGACCTGATTTTGCAATCATGAATGCTTGTAACATCAACATGATAATAAGATATGCAAAAATACTGATCCATGCTTCATTTGGAATTAATTGAATAAGTTGTTGTTGCAGTTCAACAGCTTTACTAGATGCTACGTCTGTAGCCTGTAATTGTTTTTGAATTTCAAACAATTGAGTGTATTGGCTTTGATCAAAAAAGAAAGAGGGAATTGCTGCCATCGGTAGCCATAGCATTAGATCAAATATTTTTGCCAACGCACGCGACGCAAATGACGCCAGTTCAAAATTATCAGACTTCGTTTCAAGTTTAATTTTGAAGCTTGAATTTTCAGCTTCATTTTTAATTGGTGTATTAAAAGTTGAATAACCTACAGGTTCGTATACAAGTTTGCCTTGAGTTAATTCTCCAAGAGTTTTCCATTCAGTCATACCTTCATGCCATGCTAAGTCAGTAAGTAAAACTTGTTGACTTGCGAGCATTTGGTTTACTTGTTCTAAACTGTAAGGTCCAGCTTGTTGATTGTTACGAGCCAAGTAAATTTGCATAATTTTAAAATCTCAAGAACTAAAGATGAAAAAAGACCCTACGAAAGAGGGTCTTTTTCTAATAAAGATTAAGCCTTTTTGATCTGCTCTTCTGCAAGGAAGAACCAAGTATCAAGTACTGAGTCTGGGTTCAATGACACCGATTCAATACCTTGTTCCATTAACCATTTAGCAAGATCAGGATGGTCAGATGGGCCTTGACCACAAATACCAACGTATTTGCCTGCTTTGCGACAAGCATGAATTGCCATTGAAAGAAGCGCTTTAACTGCTGCATCACGTTCATCAAACAAGTGAGAAACAATACCCGAATCACGATCTAAACCTAGTGTTAACTGCGTTAAATCGTTTGAACCTATAGAGAAACCATCGAAATGTTCAAGGAATTGTTCAGCCAATAAAGCATTGGTTGGTAATTCACACATCATGATGATTTTTAAACCATTCTCACCACGTTTTAAGCCGTTTTGAGCAAGTAATTCGATAACACGTTTTGCTTCAGAAACTGTACGAACAAATGGAATCATGATTTGTACGTTAGTTAAGCCCATTTCGTCACGCACTTTTTTCAATGCGCGGCATTCAAGCTCGAAACAATCGCGGAAGTTATCTGATACATAACGACTTGCACCACGGAAGCCCAACATCGGGTTTTCTTCCTCTGGTTCGTATAATTTACCACCAATTAAGTTTGCGTATTCATTTGATTTGAAATCAGACATACGAACAATGACTGGTTTTTCCGCAAATGCAGCAGCAAGAGTCGAAATACCCTCAACTAATTTTTCAACATAGAACTCAATCGGAGAGGTGTAGCCAGCAGTTCGTGTCATCACTGCTGCACGTGTTTCGCGTGGCAAACTTTCAATATTTAATAAAGCTTTAGGGTGGACGCCAATCATTCGGTTAATAATGAACTCAAGACGTGCAAGACCGATACCTTCATTTGGAATTTGTGCAAAGTCAAATGCACGGTCTGGATTACCAACGTTCATCATAATTTTGAACGGTAGTTTTGGCATGGAATGAATAGAGTTACGTTGAACTTCAAAGTCTAACGCACCTTCATAAATAAAGCCTGTATCACCTTCAGCACAAGAAACAGTGACTTCTTGACCATCAGTTAATACTTCCGTTGCATTACCACATCCAACAATTGCAGGTACACCAAGTTCACGAGCAATAATGGCTGCGTGACATGTACGACCACCACGGTTAGTTACAATCGCAGCAGCACGTTTCATTACTGGTTCCCAGTCTGGGTCAGTCATGTCAGATACAAGTACATCACCGTCTTGTACTTTATCCATTTCTTTAATCGAAGTTACGACGCGAACTTTACCTGAACCGATGCGTTGACCAATAGAACGTCCTTCACAGATAACTGTACCGCGTTGCTTTAACAGGTAACGTTCCATTGTGCCGACATTTTGGCGACTTTTTACGGTTTCTGGACGTGCTTGAACGATGTAGATTTGACCATCATCACCATCTTTTGCCCACTCGATATCCATCGGTGAACCGTAGTGTTGTTCAATGATTAATGCTTGTTTTGCAAGTTCATGAAGCTCATGATCATTTAATGCGAATTGTTGGCGTTCAGGTTTTTCTACATCAACCACAACAACAGATTTACCCGCAGAACCTTCTTCACCATAAATCATTTTTTGGTGTTTAGAACCAAGATTACGACGTAATACTGCATGTTTGCCATTGTTTAAAAGGGGCTTAGATAAGTAGAACTCGTCAGGGTTAACTGCACCCTGTACAACCATTTCACCCAAACCATAAGAGGCTGTAATGAATACAACATCACGGAAACCAGATTCTGTATCAAGTGTAAACATAACACCAGCAGCACCAGTTTCAGAACGAATCATACGTTGAACACCAGCTGAAAGCGCAACAACACTGTGTTCAAAGCCTTGGTGTACACGATATGCAATCGCACGATCGTTATATAAAGATGCAAAAACTTCTTTAATCGCGATCAGGATATTATCGATACCACGAATATTTAAGAAAGTTTCTTGTTGACCTGCAAATGATGCGTCAGGTAAATCTTCTGCAGTTGCAGAAGAGCGTACAGCTACAGCGATGTCTGGATTACCGTTTGAAAGTACTGCAAATGCCTCGCGGATTTCTTTTTCTAATGCGGCGGTCAGTGGAGTATCAACAATCCATTTACGGATTTTTGCACCAGTCTCAGCAAGTGCGATTACATCATCTACATTAAGTTGTGCAAGTTCAGCCTGAATACGAGCGTTTAAACCGCTTTGATCCAAGAACTCACGATAGGCAGCAGCAGTTGTTGCGAAACCACCAGGTACCGATACACCAGCATTGGATAAATGGCTGATCATTTCACCCAAAGATGAGTTTTTCCCACCTACGAGTTCGACATCGTGTTTCCCTAATTTTTCCAGACCGATTACGCGCGCTTCCAAAGTATTTACTCCACTTTTTTTGCAGTATGAATGACCATCATTGGTATGAAATTATACGAAAGTGCCTAGATTAACCGTTTTACTAAGCGACAGTCATGTTAGATGAGTTTACTATAAAGATTATAGAGCACTAAGACAAATGTTTAAGGAGAATTTTGATGCCCGTAAGTAAAGAAATTAAACGGAGCGTATATTTTATTTCAGACGGTACAGCGATTACAGCTGAAACCCTTGGGCATTCACTACTTGCTCAATTTCCGAACGTTGATTTTGACATTCATATTATGCCTTATATCACCACTGAAGAAGCTGCGATGAACGTTGTTGCTGAGATCAATGCTTGTCAAAATAGAGACGGTTCTTTGCCCCTTGTTTTTGACACTTTGGTTGATCCACATGTTCGTGAAATCATCAACACAGCAAAAGCTGTAAATTTGGATGTTTTTGAAGGCTTAATCAGTAAATTATCTGATGAGCTTGGGACACCACCAACGACTTTAGTTGGTCAAACACATGCAGTAACGGATTCTGAATATTATAAGGCTCGTATTGATGCGGTTCACTTTTCGCTAGACAATGATGATGGTGCAAGAACTCGACATTACGATAAAGCAGATATTATTTTGATCGGAGTATCTCGTTCAGGGAAAACACCGACTTCAATTTACCTTTCTCTGCAATTTGGTATTCGTGTTGCGAATTATCCTCTCACAGAAGAAGATTTGGATGACAATCGTTTGCCTAAAATTCTCAAAGAACATAAGAATAAATTGTTTGGCTTAATGATCGATGCTGAGCGTTTGGTTGCGATTCGCAATGAACGTAAAGCGAATAGTCGTTATTCGAGTTTTAGTCAATGCCAAATGGAGTTGCGTGCGATTGAAGGTATTTATATTTCTGAAGGGATTAAATACTTAAATGTGACTGAAATGTCGATTGAGGAAATTTCAACGCGTGTTTTACAGATGACGGGTTTAAAACGTCGTATTGGATAAAATGAATGTTTATTGAGTATAGATAAAAAATCTATACTCAAATTTCTAATAAGAAAAACGGATAGATAAAATGAAAAACATCTTCATTTTTATTGCATTAATATTTAGCTCAATTATTCATGCCGAGACTTTAGCCCAGTTTGAAAGTAGGGTAGTTAAAAATTATAAAGACAAATCTTTTTATGATGTGAATCAGTCAATAGAGACTGAGATAGTGGCTAAAATTCAAAACGATAAAACAAGCTTTAGTTACTCTTTTCCTGCATTTCAAGATCACTATAATTTGAGAACACATTATTCTCCTGACAAAAAAATAAAATTTTATACCTTCGATATCGGTGGAGGAGGAACAATGGGGGAGTTTTCTTTTTATTCACAAACACTTATTTACGGAAAGAATGTAGTTACTCCCATTGAGACTGGTTTCATTTTGGATGTTAAACAAAGTTTGTTGAACAAACAGCCAATTTATTTGATTGAGAGTTATTATAAAGGAAGCAGTTGTGTTGGAACATATGTTATTCAAGGCTTTAAATTGTTAGCATCAGGGGAGTTGGAGCTTACAAAGATTTTTCAAACCAAGAAATCGTTGTTGGATCAAATTACAGTTGATTATGATTGTAATCATCATATGGGCAGCAGTGACACACCTGAATATATTCGTATCAGTAAAGATTTGATTACCATAGATATTCTTTTATTAAACCAAAATTTCAAACCACTACATAAGTATTTAAGATATGTCAAAAAAGATGCAGCTTATCAATATTTGGGTACAGTGAAGTAAGTATTTTTCTAAGTCATACTTACTTCATAATCTAAAGTACTTAACTGTGTTTAATTTCCATCAGTAGGCTAAAGTTGTCTAAACGTTTTTGGGTATCGTATATATCACACGTGAAAATAAACTCATCAACATCATATTGTTGGATAATTTTACTTAAGCCTACTTGAACAGTATCTTTCGAACCAATTTGAGCCATCGCATAAAAGTTTTGTATAGCTATTTGTTCAGCGCTACTTGCAAGACCTTCAGTCGATTTAACAGGAGGTTTAAGTTTTAAACTATCACCACGAATCAAGTTTAAAATACGTTGATAAGAACTAGTTGCTAAATATTGAGCCTCCTCATCCGTAGATGCAACAACAGTTGGAATACCCATTGATACATATGGTTGATCAAGATATTCAGAAGCTTGGAAATTGTCGCGATAAAGTTGAATAGCTTGTCCTAGCATGCGTGGAGCAAAATGTGATGCGAAAGAATAAGGAAGCCCAAGTTTCGCTGCTAACTGAGCACTAAATAGACTCGAACCCAATAACCAAACGGGCACATGAGTATTTTGTCCAGGTGTGGCAATAATTTTTTGATTGGGTTGAGGCGCTTTGAAATATTGCAGTATTTCTAATACATCCTGAGGGAATTGGTCTTCAGTCTCTTGGCGACCACGTCGAAGTGCTCGCATAGTTAAAGGGTCTGTGCCAGGCGCACGACCTAAGCCTAAATCAAATCGATTGGGGTAAAGTGTTGCTAGGGTACCAAACTGTTCAGCCACAACGAGTGGTGCATGATTAGGCAGCATAATGCCACCAGAGCCTAAACGAATATGTTGCGTGTGTGCGGCGATAAAACCTAAAAGAACAGCGGTAGCGGAACTTGCGATACCATCCATATTATGGTGCTCAGCTAGCCAAAAACGTTCATAATTTAGTTGCTCTACATGTTGTGCGAGTTCAAGTGCATGGTGAAGTGAAAACTCAATACTTTTATCTTCGCGAACAGGTGCCAGCTCCAAAACTGAAAACTTTATCTCTTGTAATGATTTCATCGATATAACCTAAAACAATATATCGAAATAATACGATATATTGTTTTTGATGTATATTGAAATTTTTCGATATATTACCTCAATAATAAAAAAGCACCCGAAGGTGCTCATATTAAATATTTAAAATCAACGATTTTTGTACCAACCACGGTGTAAACCATTGTCGTGACGGTATTTGTAACGAGAGTTGTAATAACGTCTATCATCGTATGAGCGACGATTTTCATAGCGGTCATCATATCTACGATTGTCTAGATCACGATCTTGACCTACTTTTTGACCTAAAACAGCACCACCTGCAGCACCTAGAGCAGCACCTACATAACCGCCATTGGTTCCTGCAACATTACGTCCTACAGTATAACCACCTACACCACCTAATCCTCCACCAATAGCAGCTTCAGTTCGATCGCGTTTATTACTTGACGCGGCTGCACCACCTGCACCACCAATCGCTGAACCAATCATAGCTCCAGTATTGCCACCGAGTTGTTGACCGATTGCAGTTCCAACAACACTACCCAGTGCTGAAGTCGCGGCAACACGAGTTGAATTATCCGCATGAGCAACAGACAGCATAGATGAGGTTGCAATAATAGTACTGTATAACCAAATTTTAGATTTCATACTGAAACTCCTTGTCCATTTTTTGGGACAATATTTTTGCTTGAAACAAATGTAACAAGAATTTTGAGCCAAAATATGGAGTGCAAGCCTCAGAGTTTGATTCTTTTAGAAGGGTTTTGTATTGCTTGTATTACAAATGGAGAAATTGTGAAGATTGCCTATATCGGATATACATACAGTTCAACATACAGCAGTATGGGTAAGGAATAGAGTACAATAAACGGAGTTTTTGATCGGATTTAAAAGATGTTGTTGGAAAAAATTTTGCAATCGCAAGGGTTTGGTTCTCGAAAATACTGTCAACAAATTATCAAAAATGGTTCAGTGACGATTGAAAACCAAATTTGTGATAATCCGAAGCAAAATTTCCCAACAGAACATTTAAGTTTTGAAGTTTTTGGCGAAGAGTATTTATTTCGCGAGAATGTTTATATCGTGTTAAATAAACCTAAAGGTTATGAGTGTTCTCACCAAGCAACGCATCATAAAAGCGTATTCAGTTTATTTCCCGAAATTCTTCTACATCGTGGTATTCAATGTGTTGGGCGGTTAGATCAGGATACAACAGGATTATTATTATTAACTGATGATGGTCAATATTTGCAAGCTTTGACCAATCCGCGTAAACATGTTCCAAAAGTTTATCATGTCACAACAGCAGACCCTATTACACAAGAGCAAAAACAGGCTTTAGAACAAGGTGTTGAGCTGAGAAATGAAAAAGGAATTTACGCTGCTACGGATGTTCATTTATTTTCTGAACATCAGCTTTCTATGACGATTCACCAAGGCGTCTATCATCAAGTTAAGCGAATGTTAGCTGCAGTTGGGAATAAGGTGGAAGATTTACATCGTCATCAAGTTGGTTTATTTGAATTGCCAAAAATTCCAGAGGGTGAGTGGCTGTATTTATCTGCTACACAAAAACAGCTTAGTCATAATATTGCACTGGAAAAGTAATTATTTGAGGAAGCAATGAAAGGTGTTGAACTCATCATCCCGCATAAAACCCATTTGCTCATAAAGTCTATGAGATTCAATATTATTTTTTTGAGTTTCTAAACTAATGCGTAAAGCATTTTCGTGTCTTGCAAATAAAATAGCGGTGTCGATGAGTTGTTTTGCCGAACCTTGTTTACGGTAGGATGGGGTTACATAGACATCATCCAAAATATAGTAGGTTTCACAAGCAACTGATGAGAACGCAAGATAAAGTAAGACAAATCCTGTAAAGACATTATCTTTTACGTGAATAAAGATAACACTTTCCTTATTGTCAAATCGGTGCTTCAAAAATTGGTAGGATTGCTTAATGTTTGCAGAGGCACCATAAAATTGACGATATTCATCAAATAAAACAGCAAGTTGCTCTAGGTCTTCACGTGTTGCTCTCTTGACAATCATTCCTAAATCCATGAGTTATAATTTTATTTGGATTGTCAGAATATCTAAAAAGATTCAGCTTAAAAATTAAAAACTTGTTTAAAAATGCAACATTGTTAACTTTTGTCACTTTCACCAAGCAAAGCATTTAGTTCTTCAAACAAATCTTCATGGTCATCTTCTAAGTCTGTAGATGTTGAATGATCAGCGGTTGTAGCATTTTTTGATTTTCTTAATTTGAGTAACTGTTCCATGTTGATGTTTTGGTTTTCAATCGCAAACGGGATAGATTTTGTCAAAACTACTTGTTTGAAGAAAAGTCGAACTGCTTGAGCAGGGGAGATACCTAACTGCTTAAAAACAGCAAAAGCTTGTTTCTTTTCCTGTGAATCAAGACGAACCTGATAAACTTCTGTTTTTCTCATGAAAAATATGACCAAATATTTTTTAATTATCGCTAGGTATTTTAAACGATCAAAAGCTAATTTCAATCGTTTTGAGTTGAAATAATGCTTTTTTTGTCATTACGTCATACTTACAATGTCAATTCATGGTTGGATCTAAAAATTCTTTGTAAATTACTGATCGGATCAATAAAACTAATTTCTTTTGCTAACAGTTGAAGTGGATGATTAAAGTCATCGTCTGCTTTATGTAGTACGGTTGGATAAAAAGGATCATTTAGAATAGGAATATTTAGATGATTGAGATGCACCCGAAGTTGGTGTTGTTTTCCAGTTTTGGGTGAAAGTTGATATTTAGCATGTTGGAAATTGTGTTCAAGTAATTCTATAAATGTTTCAGTATTTGCTGTTTTGTCATAGTTCACTCGCATGGTATAGAAAGGATGACCTTTTTCCATGTGTAATTCCAAAGACATTGGAAATTTGATTTCTGGTCGATATGCAGCGATAGCATGATAAGTTTTTTGTACTTTTCGTTCGGCAAAAAGTTGCTGATAGATTCCACGTGATTCTGCTTTCTTACAGAAAAGCACTATGCCTGCAGTTTCACGATCAAGTCGATGTATTGGTGTTAGTTCAGCATATCCCATTTGTTTTTTTAGTCTTACCAATAATGTTTCTTGAACGTATTGACCTGTTGGAGACATCGTCAGGAAATGTGGTTTATCTACGACAAGCAAATGTTCATCTTCAAATAGAATTTGATGCTCAAATGGCACATGTATTTCATGCGCCAGAAAACGATAATAGAAAATAAAAGTATTGGGCGTATAGCTATCTCGAATACTTAATTTCATACCGTCTGAGGCATAAATTAATCCATCCTCAAAGCGTTGTTGCCACTCTATTGCTTGTATATGAGGGAATTGAACACATAAGTATTCAAAAATAGTCAATTCAGAGACATCATTGGGTAGAAAGACTTTACTGGCACTAACACCATTTATTAACGGAGGAGTAAATAGTGATTTTGCTGCTTTCATCATAAGATATTAAAGTAGGTAATTTAAACTGAAGGATGTGGGTAGATATTGTGTTTATTTTTAATGCTGTCATAGCATTCAATACACACTACTGCCATTTGGTTGAAATTACGAAATACATCAGTCATTTCTTGTTCTTGTGTAAAAACATATTCACATGCTAAACACCAACCTTGAGGATTGGTTCGATCTGAAACGTTTTCAATAAATCCTAATGGATGTCCATGATTTTGAACTAAATGCCCACATATGACAGCAGCATAGTTTTGACCGTGGCATGCACAGTCAATTAATAAAGCTTCAGAAGACATATTGATCCTTTAATTTTTGAGATCATAATTGCATTAAAATGTAGCAGCTTTTCTTTACGGATTAGGCTTTAAAGCAGGGCAATGTTATCATAGCTGCCATCCCAATTTTGTTTTATTTGCCATGTCGTATTCAGTGAAATTTACCCTAAATCATGAACAAGACACTCAACGTTTTGCACAAGTCTTATCTCAGCAGATTCGTTCAGGCATTATTTATTTGATTGGTGATTTAGGTGCTGGTAAAACGACTTTCACACGCTATTTTCTTCAGAGTTTGGGGCATCAAGGTTCTGTAAAAAGTCCGACATATACATTGGTTGAGCCTTATACCATCAATGGTCAAGAAGTTTTCCATTTTGATTTATACCGATTAGATGATCCATATGAATTGGAGTTAATGGGTATTAGAGATTATCTTGAAACGCCAAATGGATTATTTTTATTTGAATGGCCATCAAAAGGTGGTGATGAAATTCCACAAGCTGATGTTGTTATTGATATACAAAAATCAGATGATGAATTAACTCGTTTTGTGACATTAGATGTAAATTCACAACAGCTAGCCGATACTTTGCAGGAACAATTGCATGGTGCATGATTCAATACGTCGTATTCATACTCTTGATGCCGCACTAGCGAACCAAATTGCTGCGGGTGAGGTGATTGAACGTCCCTCATCAGTGGTCAAAGAATTATTAGAAAACTCGATTGATGCTGGTGCGACTGAGTTGATTATTCGCGTAGCTCAAGGTGGCTCAACACTGATAGAAATCATAGATAATGGTCATGGTATTCATTCAGATGATTTACCTTTGGCTGTAATGCGCCATGCTACGAGTAAAATAAAAACTTCTGAAGATCTTCATGCAATTGTCAGTTTAGGTTTTCGTGGGGAGGCGCTTGCGTCGATTGCTGCGGTGTCACGTTTAACATTAACCAGTAGTCAAGATGAACAAGGAATTGGCTATCAGGTCGAAGTGAATGGTACTGCGTTTGATCATCAACAAGTTCAAGCTGTCGCTGCACAGAAAGGAACACATATTCGTGTGCAAGATTTATTTTTTAATGTACCTGCGCGCCGTAAGTTTTTAAAGAAACCAAGTACTGAATTTGGTCATATTGAAGAAATAGTTCGCCGTTTGGCTCTGACTCATTTTGATATTCGTTTTGTTTTAGAACACAACGACAATATTCGCCTGAATTTACCCGTCGCAGATAGTGGAGAGTTACGCTATCAACGTGTTCAACAACTATTAGGTCAACAATTCATTCAAAATGCGTATTGGATAGATGCTGAAAGTATCAATATGCGTTTGTCAGGTTGGTTGGGTCATCCATCTGATGCACGCGCTCAAGCAGACTTGCAATATGTGTATGTAAATGGTCGTATTGTAAAAGATAAAACAATTTCACATGCTTTAAGAATGGCTTATGATGGAATTCTGCATGGTCATCAGCATTCTTCGTACTTACTTTTTTTGGAAGTTGATCCAGAAAATATTGATGTAAATGTACATCCAACGAAGCACGAAATACGGTTTTTGAATCAGCGTGAAGTTCACGAGTTTGTGCGACACTATGCAAAAGAAACCTTGTCACAATTTCAAACTGCAAGTGCTGATTTAGCCCAAGCGATGAAAGTGGAAGAATCCACAACAAATTTTAATTATCAATCGCAACCTAAGTACCAAGAACAATTTAATTTACATCGTAATCATGTTGAAACTGAATCCTCAATAAATGATCAAAATCAGATTTCAACTGATTTACTCACAGAGTTTAATCAAAGTCGTCCACAGGCTGTGCAATATAATTCAGTACCGCAAGAACCTCGTTACAATGGTTCAGTTCAACTCAATAATGCACTAAAAACTTATCTAGCTCCTTTACGAGATGAGAAAACATCATTTGAGCGTGAAGATACTTCATCTGTGAAAAATGGTGACCTAGAGGGATTTAAAACTCGAGTAGACGAATTTCCACTCGGTATCGCAATTGCACAGCTTCATGGAATCTATATATTAGCTCAGAATACTGAGGGTTTAATTATTGTTGATATGCATGCCGCGCATGAACGTATTTTGCTGCAACAAATGAAATCAGCATGGGATAAACCTGAATTTTGGACATCACAGCAACTCTTAATTCCAAAAGTTGTTTCTATAACCCGTATGCAAGCCGTGCGAATTGAAGAATTACAATCTCAATTACAGCGTTTGGGTTTAGAAATTAATCAATATGGTGATGAGCAAGTGATTGTGCGTGGCGTACCTGCCATTTTACAAAAAGCTGACTTTGATCGTCTGATTCCAGAGCTGTTAAATGATCTTGATCCAAATGATGAAGCAAGAGGCTTATTGCAAAAACGTGATGAACTTTTAGCAGGAATGGCATGTCATGGTGCTGTTCGTGCACATCGTCAATTGAGTTTATCTGAGATGAATGCTTTATTACGTCAAATGGAACAAACTGAATTTGCCAGTCAATGCAACCATGGTCGTCCAACGTGGCGTGCATTTCCACTTCACCAACTAGATAAATTATTTGCTCGAGGAGAGTAGTTCTACATGTCAAATCAATTGCCCGTCATCAATTTAATGGGGCCTACCGCAAGTGGTAAAACAGCATTGGCATGTGAACTTTATGAGCGTGGAAATTTTGAACTTATTTCAGTCGATTCAGCTTTAGTTTATAAAGACATGGATATTGGTACTGCAAAACCAACTAAAGAAGAGCAGGAACAATATCCTCATCATTTGATTGATATTATTACACCATTAGAAGTTTATTCTGCAGCGCAATTCGTCGAGGATGTATGTCCACTGATTGATGATATGCACAAGAGAGGCAAGACCCCGATTTTAGTGGGTGGCACGATGCTTTATTTCAAAGCATTGCTGGAAGGGCTTGCAGATAACTTACCTAATGCAGATGCTAAAACGCGGGAAGAAATCGTAGCAAAAGCGGAACAAGAAGGCTGGCAAGCAGTTTATGATGAATTAGTAGCGGTTGATCCCATTGCTGGGCAGAAATTTAAAGTCTCGGATAAACAACGCATTATTCGTGCGCTCGAGGTGTATAGATTAACTGGCGAGCCGATAACAAAACTACAAGCAGAACAACCTAAAAATCAACCATACCGTTACACTTTTCATAACTACGCTTTGATGCCTGATCGGTTAGAATTACATAAACGCATTGAGCAAAGATTGAGCAAAATGTGGGATATTGGTTTTTTGAATGAAGTGGAGGAGCTAATTGTTAAATACGATTTAAATGACAATTTACCATCCATGCGGTCTGTTGGTTATCGTCAAGCTTTAGATTTTTTATTAAAAAGTGACTTAAGTCTCAAAAATAAAGTAGAAATGGAGAACAAAGCGCTATTTGCGACACGGCAACTTGCCAAACGTCAATACACTTGGTTACGTTCTTTGCAAGAAATACACGATTTTAAAACTTACGTGACGATAAAGCAGGCGAAAGAAGACTTGCGAAACTTCTTTGGATAAAGCAAAATTCGCAGGCTGTCTTTTTATAATTTTTAGTTGAAAAATAAAGATAGTTTTTTTGCGCTGATTTAAAATTTTTTTGGAGTTAAAAATGTCTAAAGGTCAAACTTTACAAGATCCGTTCTTAAATTCTCTCCGTAAAGAACGTATTCCAGTTTCTATTTTCCTTGTGAACGGTATTAAATTGCAGGGGCATATTGAGTCTTTTGACCAATATGTTGTTTTGTTAAAGAACACTGTAAGCCAAATGGTTTACAAACACGCTATTTCTACAGTTGTTCCTGCGCGTAACCCTCGTCCAGCTGGTGCTCAAGGTACTGGTGGCTTCCCAGCTCAAGGTGCTACAGGTGGCTTCGGTGGTCAAGGTGCTGCTGGTGGCTTCGGTGGTCAAGGTGGCGGCTTCGGCGGTCAAGGTGGCTTCGGTGGTCAAGGTGGCTTCGGTGGTCAAGGTGGCTTCGGTGGTCAAGGTGGCTTCGGTGGTCAAGGTGGCTTCGGTGGTCAAGGCGGCTTTGGTAGCCAAGGTGGCTTCGGTGGTCATCAAGGTGGCTTCGACAGCGAAACTAAATTCGAAGATGGTCAAGAAGACGAAAATAATCGTTAATTGATCATGATCGTTAAGAAAATGCCAGTCTAATTTCAGACTGGCATTTTTTTGTGTTTAAAAAGTCAGAATAAATATTATGGAAATGATTATTGCTGCTGCGTGTTGCAGTGTACTGGTATCGATTTTATTAAAGTTTTTAAAAACAAAAGGGTTTGATGTCTTTCAAATGATCGCATGGAACTATTTGAGTGCAAGCATCTTGTGTTTTTATTGGTTTAAAACTGACATCACGCATATCTCAATTCAGAATACTCCTTGGTGGCTTATTTTTCTTTTAGCTATTTTACTCCCTAGCATTTTCTTATGCTTAGCTAAATCATTGCAATTTGCTGGAATTCTTAAAACTGAAATAGCCCAAAGATTATCAGTTATACTTTCTTTACTTGCGGCCTACTTTATATTTTCAGAACAATTTAGCCAGTTAAAATTAATTGGTGTCGGTGTTGGGATAATCGCAGTCTTCGCTATTATTTTTGGACAGGCGACTGAGAAATCGCTTAAAGGCACCAGTGTAAGATCAGTGCTTTTCCTGTTAAGTGTTTGGGCTGGATATGCTGCAATTGATGTATTGCTTAAATATAGCAGTACTTTAGGGCTGCAGTTTGCAGTGACATTAAATTTAACATTTATAGCTGCATTTATTTTATCAATAGGCTATCTCGCATTTGCGCAACCAAATTGGCAACCTAAAAATATATTTATGGGTCTACTTCTTGGTGGGGTAAATTTCGCGAATATTGCCTTGTATGTAAAAGCACATATGATTTTTAAAGAGTCACCTGCAATCGTATTTGCTGGAATGAATATTCTTGTCGTCATGTTAGGTGTAGTTAGTGGCGTAGTGTTTTTTAAAGAAAAACTAACTACTTACACATGGATTGGTTTATTTGCTGGAATACTTGCGGTGCTGTGTTTAGCTAAATCAATGATGAATTAAGGGAGCTTTGACTCCCTTAAATAAAAATTATAAGCGAGTGAATACGACTTGATCTGGCAGTCGAGATTTAGGCAATTTTGCATTAAAGTCATTTTCACTACGATAACCTAGAGAAACAACAACGGATGCCTTTAAACCTTTTTCAGCTAATCCAAATTCTTGATTGATAGTATCTCGATCAAAGCCTTCCATTGGGGTTGCATCAATTCCTTCTAATCCTGCAGCGAATAGTAGTTGCCCAAGTGCAAGATAAGTTTGATTTTCCATCCAAGCAGAGAGATTTTTGAGTTCATTACGATAAAACTCAACATAGCCTTTACGAGTATCTCGTTGCCCTTGTTTTGCGGTTTCATCTTTGAAGCGACCATTTAGTTCATCTTGTTGTAGTAATTGTTCTAAGTATTCAGCGCTGATATCAGTACGAGTACAAAATACAAGAGTATGCGAAGAATTTAAAACTTTTGCTGAATTATAAATATAATTACCAGTTAGGGCCTTCGCAATTCTTTGTTTCGCCTCATCGGTTTCAGCAATTAAAAAGTGCCAAGGCTGAATATTTACTGAAGAAGGGCTAAAACGCAGAACTTCGAGTAGTTTTTCAAATTGTTGTTGTGGAATTTTTTTCTCTGCATTATATGCCTTTGTTGCATAGCGTGTTTTGGCAGTAACTAGAACATCCATCCGTCTTTCACTCAATTAGAAATTTTAATGATTTTACTTGATATTAATTACATCGAAAGTAGCTAAATGTGATTTTTTATATAGATTTAAGTTTTACGAACGGTGAATAAGTTAGTCAAAAATATTCTACGTATTTACTCGATTAATATGACCATTTTTTGAAATCTAGCTTAAAGTTTTCTTGCTCATTAATCTCAAGTATCCAAGCCGTATCTTCACGCCAATCACCAAGGACAATACGCTTTTTATTGATAACTTCGTGAATTTCAGGGCGATGGGTATGACCGTGGATTAAGAAATCTACTTGATGAATTGCATTTTCAACGGCATGTAGATTCACATCCATAATGTCATAACTTTTTAGTTGTTTAGTTTCACTACTTTTTTTACGAAAACCATTGGCAAGTTTTTGTCTAAAATTTAAAGGTGTACGCTTTAGAATGCCCAATAAGATTGGATTACGTATCACTTTGCGAAAACGTTGATAAGCAACGTCATCAGTACATAAAGCATCACCATGTTCGAGGCGAAACCTTTTATGATTAATTTCTAGAATATAAACATCAGGTAAAAGCGTAGCATTAAATAATGCTAAAAACTTCTTGCCCAAAACAAAATCTCGATTTCCAACTTGGAAATAAACATGATTATTCGCAGCTGTGAATTCTTGTAAGGCTGTAATAATTTCATCTAGCCATGGGGCACTATAATCATCACCAATCCAAGCATTAAACCAATCACCTAAAATATAGAGCTGAGTGTTATTATTTTTATATTCTTTTAATAAAGCCAAAAACCCTCGAACGAGTCGAGGGTGATCAGGTGACAAGTGTAAATCTGAAATAAACAGATAAGTCACAAAGAATCCTGTTGGATAAAACTATTCAGAGATAATTTTAGCAGATTCGATAACTACATTCTCTAAAGGAACATCAGCATGGTAACCACGGTTACCAGTACGCACACCTTTAATTGTAGCTACAACATCCATACCTTCTACAACTTTACCAAATACTGCGTAACCCCAACCTTGTGCTGTTTTACCAGTGTGGTTTAAGAAAGAGTTATTTTTTACGTTGATAAAGAATTGAGCTGACGCAGAATGAGGAGCTTGCGTACGTGCCATAGCAATTGTGCCTTCATCGTTGCTTAAGCCGTTGTCAGCTTCATTTTCGATAGAATCACGAGTAGCTTTTTCTTTGAAGTTTTCGTCCATGCCACCGCCTTGGATCATGAAACCATCAATCACACGGTGGAAAATTACGCCGTCATAGAAACCGTCACGTACATATTCTAAGAAATTTGCAACCGTTTTTGGTGCTTTTTCAGCGTTAAGCTCAAGAACAATACGACCTTTGTTGGTGTTTAATTCGACTTGAGGAAAACTCATTACATTAATCTCCTAAACATGGGCAAATTGACCATGGGTTTTTGGTTGAGAGAAGCATAAGCAAACTGTAAACTACAAGGCAAGTAAAAAACGTTAAAATCTTTGATAAAAACCAAAGTTTGCGTTTTAATTTTCTATTTTTTAACAAGCAAGAAGTGATTTACACCTTATGAAGCCAAATGATGTTGTTTCAGAACTGCCAAAGACCCCGACGAATACTCATGCCTCTGTCGATGCTGCGCAGCAAGAACAACAGGCAGGCTTAGATTTCATTCGCCAAGTAATCACTGATGATTTAAAAGAAGGTCGTACTCAGAAAGTTGTGACACGTTTTCCACCTGAACCAAATGGTTATTTGCACATTGGTCACGTGAAAGCGATTTGTCTAAATTTCGGTATTGCCGAGGAATTTGACGGCTTATGTAATCTGCGTTTTGACGATACAAATCCTGATGCCGAAGATCAAGAATATGTAGATGGTATCGCCAATGATGTAAAATGGTTAGGTTTCGACTGGAATGGTGAACCTCGTTATGCTTCTGGCTATTTTGATCAACTTTATACATGGGCGGTTCAGCTCATTAAGCAAGGCGATGCTTATGTCGATCTGCAAACGCCTGAAGAAATTAGACTTAATCGCGGTAACTTTGTAGAGCCAGGTAAGAACTCACCTTATCGTGATGCGACCGTAGAAGAAAACTTAGCGCGTTTTGAACAAATGCGTAACGGTGAAATTCAGGAAGGTGGTGCTGTTTTACGTGCCAAAATTGATATGGCTAGCCCAAATGTTCACATGCGTGATCCGATCCTTTACCGTGTATTACATTCAGAACATCATCAAACAGGGGATAAATGGAAAATTTATCCGATGTATGATTACGCTCATCCATTATCAGATGCTATCGAAGGAATTACGCATTCTTTATGTACATTAGAGTTCCAAGATCATCGTCCATTCTATGACTGGATTATCGAAAAAGTTCACTCTGATGCAGTTCCTCGTCAGTATGAGTCTTCGCGTCTAAATGTGGATTATACGATCACCTCTAAACGTAAACTACGTAAATTGGTTGAGGGTGGTTATGTGAATGGGTGGGACGACCCACGTATGCCTACTGTTGTTGGTATGCGTCGTCGTGGTTTTACTCCAGAAGGTTTACGTGATTTCTGTAAGCGTGTAGGTGTGTCTAAAACGGATGGTATTGTTGATGTAGCAATGCTTGAATTCTGTATTCGTCAGTCATTAGAAAATACCGCAGCACGTGGAATGGCTGTATTGAATCCTCTTAAAGTGACTCTGACGAATTTAGCTGAAGAGTTAGATCTAACGCATGCCCGTCATCCAAACGTAGATATGGGTGAGCGAATTATCCCTTTAACTCGTGAAATCTATATTGATCGTAAGGATTTTGAAGAAGTCCCACCTAAAGGTTTTAAACGTTTAATTCCTGATGGCGAAGTACGCTTACGTCATGCTTATGTGATTAAATGTGATGAAGTGATTAAGGATGCGAACGGTGAAGTTATTGAACTTAAATGTTCAATTGATCCTGAAACTTTAGGTAAAAACCCTGAGGGGCGTAAAGTTAAGGGGGTTATTCATTGGGTATCAGCAACTAAAGGTGTACCTGCAGAAGTTCGAATCTATGATCGTTTGTTTACTGAAGCGGCACCTGATGCAGATGATGATTTCTTGGCAAATCTTAATCCTGAATCATTAAAAGTTGTGCAAGCTGTGATTGAACCTGCTTTAGCTCAAGCAAAGCCTGAAGATCGTTTCCAATTTGAACGAGAAGGGTATTTTGTTGCAGATCAGCATGATCATAATGCTGATAAATCTGTATTCAACCGCATTCTTGATTTGAAAGATAGTTTTAAAGTCGATAAGAAATAAGACAGCAAAAAGGGGGAATATCCCACTGCTGTCCCACAAATATCACAAGAAGAACCTCAATTGAGGTTCTTCTTGTTTTCGCCATTTTTTATCAGGCACAAAGAGTGACCTTAAAAGTTTCCTTTCAAATAAATTGACCTGAATAATTCTCAGTAAACGCTGAACACTCCATCCTTCTTGTGCCATGTGTTTAGCGAAGTTCACCAGCAAATAGGCAATTAATGCAATCCATATTTGCGTTTGTATCGCATTGCGGCTTCGACCTAGAAATGACTTCAGTTTTAAATTCTGCTTGATGGCTTTAAAGAATAACTCAATCTTCCAGCGGTCTTTATAAATTGCAGCAATGGTGGATGCTGCCAGATGAAAGTTGTTGCTCAGAAATTCGAATGTTCTTTTCTTATCTGTATCATAAAACTCTATACGTCTTAATAATTCAGGTGCGCCTCTTTTCTTGGCATACTCACTGCTCAATTCAATACATTCATCCGCAATAATCCCTTTAGTCGCTAATACGCTGCGGCTTGATTTAACTTGATAAACTGTCTTTGGGCGTAGCCGGGTTACAAAGCTGACGTTCTGAAGTGTCAACTGAGCAAACCATTGATAATCAATATATCCTTTATCAAAGACGATAATGCTACCAGCAGGAAATTTAAATGCTCTGCCTTGCACCATATCATTTTCAATACCATCCCCAAGCGCTACAAATTCAGGAATGGTATTGCTGTGATTTAAGCCAACACTGAGTTTAATACTGGCTTTGGATTCATGTACTTTTGCCCATGCGCACAATGACAGTGAAAGATCAATATGACTGGCATCTAGTGAATACAGCGGATTTTTGAATCTAAATTTATGTGCAGTTTTAGAGTTTTCACAGCGCTGAAGCAGCTGTGTGAACAATTGCTGATACAGGCTGGCGGGCTGTTCTTCGTTGAGTCTTGCTAAGGTGCTTCGCGCAATTCTCTTCGTGCCAAGATGATAGAGCTTTTCCTGCTGGGATTCGAGATTGGATTGAATGTCTCTTAAGCTTTGCCGACAAGAAAGTTGGGACATCAATATGGCAACAAACTGATCCCAGCGGGTGGCTGATCTTAATTTTTGCCCAGAGTGGTGCAGTTTAGCCAGACGTTCAAAATCTTGTCTTAAGATGGGTTTGAGTAATTGATGAAATACGGTATTCTGATGTGACAAAACCTGAGTCCTTTATAGTTAAAGTGTTTGTTTGCACTCATATTTTAACTATTTAGACTCAGGTTTTTTTATTTAAAGCAAACTATGGGACAGCAGTGGGAATATCCCCCTTTTTTAACTTTAATAACTATAAAGTTTATTTAGTTACTCTACTTACACAGTAATTCTTACTTAGTTATTTGGATTTAGATGATAAAAATAAATAACTAATGTACAAAGCAAAAAAATTGCTAATGTTAAGTATGTGTTAACCGTATTGAAACTTTTGATAAATTTTAAGATGTCCATTTCACTACCACAAAAATATTAAATAAAAATGTATTTTCATAACATTTAGGTAACAATTGTAACTGCATACGATATTTTTGCAATAATTCTAATCAGTTCAATAAATTTTTTCTTTGTATTAAATTGTTAATATTAATAATAGTTCTTATTTGTTAGATAAAATTAATATCTAATCAATAAACAACGTAATCATGATTTAGCAAATTTGAGATAAATATTGCTGAATAGCCATAGAGCAACTTTGTTCTAACTTATCAGCATATAATTGATTATCTGTTCTTAGTTGTGAAATCGAAACGCCTGTTTGTCTTATTTCACAAGTATGACCGATTAACCATCGTTCGAAATTATCTTTATTAATTTCGATATGAAATTGTAATCCCAAAATATTCTTTCCAATTTGGAATGCTTGATTTGGGTAAAGTTCAGAGCTTGCGAGTAGCGTAGCTTCGTCTGGCAAATCAAAAGTATCTCCATGCCAATGTAAAACATGAATATTTTCAATAGGATTTAAAAGATTATGCTCTTTCTGATTTATTTTTAATTTATCCCAACCGATCTCTTTAGTATGACCAGCATAAACTTTTGCACCTAGAGCATAAGCAATCAATTGCGCGCCTAAACAAATCCCTATAGTAGGTTTGTTGTCTTTTAAGCGTTGTTTTAGTCCTTCGATTTCATGAATTAAAAATGGGTAATCTTCTGATTCATATACGCCAATTGGACCACCAAGGATAATCGTTAATCCTTCATAGTTTAGTGCTTGAGTTAGATCATCTACACCAGCCTCAAAATACCTTACTCTAAAACCTAATTGATAGAATACATCTTCAAGAGAGCCGAGGTCTTCAAACGCAAGATGTTGAATTGCATAAATTGTCTTTGGAAATGAAGTTTGAAGATTCATAAATTTGATTAAACTCTTTTATTAATTTTGATTGAATTTTTATTCAACAAGCTGAGCTTGTGATATTAACTGGTACACCAATCGGAACGCAGTAAGCTGTATTGTAGCAAATCATGAAACTGATGTGACCAATGACCACCTTCTCTAAGACAACCTTTAAAATCAGTGCATCACCTTGTTTGGTCAATGACAGGAAAAAACCGATGATACCTGGGATAATAATTGCCAAATAAGGCGCTTTGTTTTTATTGGTCAATGATAAGGATGTAGGAAGATAACCAGCGCGTGATAATGCAAAAAATTGGCGAGAATAAGCATAAATAATGGAAAAGAAGCTTGCAATCAGTCCAGCTAAACCAACGAAATTAACAAAAGTTGCTAACCAAGAATCCTTACCATACACAGTAATGAGTGCATCAACTAAAGGGGCTCCAGAATTTTTTAATGTATCTTCACCTGCGGCACCAACACCTAAGATCAAAATCAGTAATGCGAAAGTCGTCAGGATCAACATTGCACCAATTAGTCCACGAGGGAGAGATTTCTGAGGTTCTTTTGCTTCTTCAGCTGCTAGAGGGACACCTTCAACGGCGAGAAAAAACCAGATGGCAAAAGGTACTGCTGCCCATATGCCTATATAGCCATTCGGTAAGAAGGCGTTTGCACCTGCTGCTGAAGTGGTAGATATATTAAAAAGATTATAAAATTGGAAATGTGGCAGCATTGCTGCAATAAAAACAATCAATGCTAGAACTGCAATCGAAGTGATTGCAAAAATAATGCTTAGCGCTTCACCAGCACCCTTTAAATGAATCTCCATAAAAATGAGATAACAGGCTAGATAAATCATCCACCCATTGATACCAAATAATGATTCACAATAAGCGCCAATAAACACAGCAATTGCAGCAGGAGCGATTGCATATTCAATCAATATCGCTGTGCCTGTCAGGTATCCGCCGAAAGGTCCAAATGCTACGTGCAAAACTATATCCGCCACCTGCAGTTGGCATCATAGTCGACATTTCTGACATTGATAGGCATAAGCACAAATACATAATCGCAACTAAAATGGTGGCAATAAACATTCCGCCCCAACCACCTTGAGCGAGTCCAAAATTCCAACCAGCGAAATCCCCTGAAATGACATAAGCTACACCGAGTCCAATCAATAATATCCAACCAACAGATCCTTGTTTAAGTTGGCGTTGTGAAAAGTATTCATCTGAGTTAATAGACGTATCATTTGCAGTAAATGAGGGAGATTTTGAGTGATTCATAAAACACTCCAATAAGATTTATTCATCTTATGAGGTGCAAACTGATGCCTAAAATGTCGTCAGATGGGTTAGAAGAGTGTTTTTTATTCCATTTGGTAAAATATTTGGGGTTTTTATAAATTTATGACTATTTTTTATGCACTGAATTTGTTTGTTTTTAGCGTTGATGGCTTGGCTTTTTTTAGAAAATGCTAAAATTTGGTGCATTTTTAAATTGAAGCTGACCAAATCAGAACTAGTTCATAACTGCTCTGATTCAATCAGCCAAATATAAATATGATTATTGAATTTTTTGTTCTAACCATTGGAACAATTGTTGGTAAACGTTTTCACGAACAGGTGGCGCCGACAGAACAAGATCATGTAAACCATTATGAATTGCTAAAGTTTGTACATCACCTTTCATTTTCTTAGCATTGTGAATCATATCTTTCACATCAAGAATCACATCGCTTTGCTGCGCATCTATACCCCATTTTTTAGGATATTTAGATTGATGGGAATGCATGATCAGCGTTGGAATTTTCAAACTTACACCACGATGAATTTCTTTTTGCGCTTCATGAATCGCGTGAACGAAACACAAATGTACAAATGGCATAGATTTAGGTTTCCAATCTAAATTGAAATCCCACTCTCCATAAAAGTCTTTATGCAAACTTGGGGTATACCAAGGGTTTAGTCCACTTGGAAATTTGGCATTGGGTAAATGTTTACCTGCTTCACTTAATAGAGGAATACCGACTTTTTTCTCAATCACACTTTTATAAAAGTCATAAAATGGGCTATTTGCCCATAATGCTTTAATTAAACGATGATCAGGATAATGCGCAGCATATAAGGTTGAGATGAGTCCACCCGTTGAATGTCCTGCCAATAGAACTTGATTATGATTTTCTTTAGCTATGATCTCGAGTGCTTTACTGATTTCAGCATCATATTCTCTTAAATCAAGTACATAATACAATTTCTGATGCGGAAGCTTTGAACGACCATATTTTCTTAGGTCGAGCGCATAAAAGTCATAACCATGTTGATTAAATTTTTCAGCCATTTCAGTTTGAAAAAAATAATCAGCAAAACCATGAATATACAAAACAGCTTTTTTTGTTGGGTTGTGGGCTTTTTTTCGAATTAATGTTGCCACGACTTTGCCATCGTAATCATCAGCAAAATTTAAAGTCAGTTGCTGATAATCCTCACCTAATATATCTGTTTGATATGTATGAAGGTTTGAAGTATTCATTGTTATAGATCGAGTCAAAATTCATTAGCAAACACATTAAATGAAAACCATAAGTTGTCAATCCAAATCTGCGACATTGGCAGTTCTCTAAACAGCTAGATTTTTATTTTTATTAAAAAATCGTTAAGCTATGTGCTGTTGTTTTTGACTGACGAAATTATGAAACAAGAAACTGCACTGAATATACTCAAAGCTGGGGAAAATGTTTTCCTAACAGGTTCAGCTGGTGCAGGTAAAACCTATACGCTCAATCAATACATCATGTACCTCAAGGCGCGTAAAGTTCCAGTAGCGATCACTGCATCCACTGGAATTGCCGCGACGCATATGAATGGTATGACTATTCATACTTGGGCAGGGATTGGAATTAAAGATAGCTTGAGTGATGATGATCTTAAGCGTATGAAAGAGCGTAAGTATTTAAAAGAACATTTAGAAAATGCTCAGGTTCTTATCATAGATGAAATTTCAATGCTGCACGCTAAGCAGCTAAATCTTGTTAATCAAGTCTTAAAATATTTTAAAGAAAGCGATGAGGCTTTTGGTGGCATACAAGTGATTGTTGCGGGAGATTTTTTCCAGTTACCACCCGTAGGTCGAAACGGTGAAGCCAACCGTGATAAATTTTGCTTTATGTCTGATGCATGGGTTGAAGCTAAATTTCGAGTTTGCTATTTAACCGAACAACATCGTCAAGACGATGAAATTCTTAACCAAATTTTAAACGCTATTCGTGCTCAAAGTATTGAAAATCACCATATCTCAGCTTTGCAGCAGTCTAAACATCACGATATAGGTGAGACGTTTACACGTCTTTACACACACAATATGGATGTTGATAACATCAATTATCAGCATTTGAATGAAATTGATAACGAGAGTCATCAATTCAATGCGGTTGTTGATGGGAATGAAAAACTGATTGAAACCTTGAAATCATCTGTTCGCGCTCCAGAAGAACTTACCTTGAAAAAGCATGCCAAAGTTATGTTTGTAAAAAACAATTTTGATATGGGATATATCAATGGAAGCTTGGGAGAGGTGATTGGCTTCGAGGAAGATGATACACAAGGGATCTTGCCAAAAGTTAAATTGACGGATGGAACAACATTATTGGTTGAGCCAGAAACATGGTCAATTGAAAATGAAGCAGGCAAAGTGATTGCAAGTTTTCAACAAATTCCATTACGTCTAGCATGGGCGATTACGATTCATAAAAGCCAAGGAATGACTTTAGAAGCTGCCGAAATCAATCTTACCCATACTTTTGAAAAAGGTCAGGGGTATGTGGCTCTTTCGCGTTTAAAATCACTAACAGGTCTAAAACTTCTTGGATTTAATGAGCAAGCTTTAGAGTTGGATAGTTTAGCAATAAAAGCTGATCGTCGTTTTCAAGAGCTTTCGAGTGAGGCGGAAATCAACTTTGAACAGATGGATTTGACAACTCAACATAATGCCTTTATTCGACACTGTGGGGGAACTTTGAACCCGACTGAAATTAGTCGAAATGAGAAAAAATTAAGCAAAGGAGCTAAGCAAAATTATGCGGCTGCTACTTTGGATGAAACGAAGGCATTGTTTGAGGGTGGTTATGAAATTGAAGATATTGCTCACGAGAGAGGTTTGACTCCAGCTACCATCATCAATCATTTATCGCGCCTTCACAAAGAGCAAGGTTTGGATATTTCAGTTGCACATCCTGGTGATGAAGTTGTTGAGGAAGTTCGAAAAATCTATAAACGATTGAGCAAGCGTAAAAATCCAGAACATTTTACGGATGATGGCTCTATTAAATTACGCCCGATTGTTGAAGCAACTAGTCCGAGAATGGCTTATGATCAGGTGCGTTTGGCATTGTTATTTATAGAATAGGATGATTGTATGCCTCATATCATAGTGAACTATTCAGCAAACTTGATTGATTTAGATGAAGTTCAATTATTAGAGCGAATTAATTCAACATTACTTGACTCGAAGCAATTTGTCGAACAGGACATTAAGTCACGAATTTTCAAAGATCAGAGTTTTTTAATTGGAATAAATCTGCCTTTAGAAGCATATATTCATCTCAAGTTATATCTGTTAAGTGGTCGAACTGCAGAACAGAAAAAGCAACTTAGTGAAGCACTTTTACAGGCACTTAAGATAAAAAAATATTTACAATCTGAATCAGATTTTAAAACACAAATTTGTGTTGAAGTTGTTGATATACCTAAAGAAAATTATTTTAAGTCTACCGTATGATTGAAATTACGAGATTAATTTTGAGAATTCAACAGATTAGTTAATTTGTTGCAATAAATTAACATTAAAAATATAGACAGATTAGTCTATCGTTTATAGAATGCGCGAAATTTAAGTCAATATTAAATAACAAGAGATGTTGAATAATATATTTCGCGCATTAGATCAATTAGGCATCACTTCACAAAAACGTGCCCTCCATATTCAATTTTCCAATCCTATATTAAATGCCGAAGTCTTTTTACAACGCATAGATGGGCAACATGAAATCAATCAAGGCATCCGTGCGGAACTGATTTGCTTATCCACTGATGCTACGATTTCATTAAAACAATTCATTGGTAGCCAAGTCGCGGTTGATCAAGTCACTGACTCAGGACAATTGTTTCGCACTACAGGTCTTATTACTCAGGCCTTTCAGGGCCAATCCGACGGCAGTTTAAGCCTCTATAAACTTACACTTGAAGATCCTACTGCACTGTGGAAAAAACGTCGCAATAGCCGTGTGTTTATCAATAAAACTGTGGTTGATGTTATAGAGATTGTATTTAAAGAATGGCAACAAAAAAGCCCACTCTTCGTTGCGAGCCTAAGCCTTGATTTAAATGGACTACAACAAGACGATGGTGTCCGTCCATTTATCATGCAACACAACGAAACGGACTATGAGTTCTTAACTCGATTATTACGTAGTGAAGGCATCAACTGGCTTATTGATGAAGCACTGCTGATCGTGCCAAACAGCAGTGCAGCCATCCAACCCCAAAAACTCCGTCTGATTGATGACAACAGTCAATACCGAACTTTAGCGCGTCGACAGATTCGATACCATCGCAGTAACGCCACAGAACAATATGACAGTATGACTAGTTTGATAGGACAACGCTCACTGCAACCCAATAGTGTGTATATCCAACGCTGGCAAGCTGATGTACTGAAACAAGAACAGGGTGCAGGACGTGTACAAAGTACCCATCAACATAGTGCACACTACGACAATGCCAGTCTCAGCTTAGAGGATGCATGGCACTTTAGCCCAGCATGGATGCAAGACCTCAACGGAGAAGATGGAGCGACCGCATCAGGCAACTCACAAATCGAAAAGTTTAACCAAATCTTAGGACACTATCACGACCTACAATCCAAATACTTCACCGCTCAAACTACGGTACGTGATACACAAGTAGGCTACTGGTTTCAACTGACTGAACATCCTGAAATAGACCAACACAGTGGATCAGATCAAGAATTTCTGATTACAGGCAAAAGCTACTATAATCAAAACAACCTTCCCAAAGATCTGAACCAGCAAATTAACCAATTGCTGCAACAAAGCAATTGGCAAAATGCCAATATCCAAACCAATAAAGAAGAACGCCAAGCCAATACACTGACCTTACAACGCCGTAACATCAAAACAATCCCTGAATATCAACCAGAGCAACACCGACCCACAGTACACCCACAACGCGCTAAAGTGGTAGGGCCAAGCGGTGAAGAAATCCATGTGGATGAATGGGGCCGTGTCAAAGTCCGTTTCTAGTTTACCCGTAGTGAAGACCATAACCACGATGGTGGTGCGGGGGCCAATGACAACGATACCGATTCAGCCTGGGTCGATGTACTGACCCCTTGGGCTGGTGAAGGCTATGGTGCACGCTTCCTGCCACGTATCGATGAAATCGTGGTAATTGACTTCTTTGATGGCAACATTGACCGTCCATTTGTGGTCGGACGCATTCACGAAGCCCATCGCAGTCCAACCAAGTTCGACAATGCCGGCAAGCTGCCAGACACCAAAAAACTGGCAGGGATTAAGTCCAGAGAATATCAGGGCGAAGGTTTTAACCAACTGCGTTTTGATGACACTACAGGTCAGATCAGTGCGCAACTGCAAAGCAGTCATGCTGCCAGCCAGTTGAATCTTGGTAAACTGAGCCACCCAAAAGCTACAGCGGAAAGCGAAGACCGCGGTGAAGGCTTTGAATTGCGTACAGATCAATGGGGTGCAGTACGTGCATGTGAAGGTTTACTCGTTTCCACGCATAAACAGGATAAGGCGCAAGGTGAACATCTTGATGTACAGCCTGCCAAGCAGCAGCTGGAAGGCAATCAAAACAATGCCAAAGCCTTAAGTGAAGTGGCCAAGAACCAGCAGACCGATGAAATTGAATCCGTTGATCAACTCAAAGAATTCGCTGAGCAGATTCAAGATAAAATTGCTCAATTTAAAAAATCACTATTATTGCTGAACTCACGTGCGGGTATTGGTTTAAGTACCAATGAAGATATTCATTTATCTGCGGATGGGCAGATCAACCAGTTTGCAGGTGATAGTATCAATTTAAGTACACAGAAGAACCTGATTACGCATGCACAAAACAGGATTAGCCTGTTTGCCGCAGAGAGTGGGATTAAGCAGGTTGCTGCCAAAGGTAAGTTTGAGGTTCAGGCTCAATCGGATGGCATGGACTTACTGGCCAAGCAAGGCATTCAGATTATTTCAACCGAAGACCGCATTGAGATCACTAGCCCCAAAGAAATTGTGATTACTGCCGGTGGTTCTCAGATCAAACTGAATGGTTCAGGTATTTTCCCTGTGACCAGTGGCAAGTTTGAAGCAAAAGCAGGGCAGCATTTGTTTATAGATGGGGCAACTATATCACCACAAATGCCTGTTTTGCCTGAAATGGATAACCCCTATATTCTTCAATATTTAGTTAAAAATAAAGAAAATCAGGCATTAATGAAAAGACCTTATCTTCTTATTGATGAAAGTGGGAATATCCAAAAGGGTGTAACGGATAGAAATGGGTTTATGAATTTAAAAACCACGGCTTCAGCTCAATCCCTGACAACAAGGGTCATGGTCAATGAGATTGAAGAAGCTGAAGAAGATGGAAATGCGGAAGAATAAGGAGCAGATATGCATCACAGTCGATTAAAGCTTAATGTACAAGCTCCTTTAAAGTTAAAAGATTTGACATATAAGTTTGTTGTTCATAACAAAAGTACGAATAAACAAACAATTTTTGAAGGCCGTTTTGATGAACAAGGTTTTACTCAATGGTATGAAATTCATAATATAAATACTGTTTTGATTTATGAGGTTTATATTCGGGGAGAGCTACTGCAAAAAATTTCTGCCAAAGCCTATTCAACAAAAAGTAATTGGAGTGCTTTTAGCATAAAAACGACAAGTGCAATTACTAAAAAAGCTACTGAAAACATTAAAGAAATTTATTTAAACGATGGTAAAGTCGGTTGGTATTTGGTTAAACAAAAAGAAACAATGATGGATTGGTCTAAACGAGTATTTAAACGTCCATTAACAAGTTCTGATTGGGATGTTTTAAGAAGTAACAATGCACACATTGAAAATATCGCGCCTATAAAAATTTTAATACCAGGCCAAATTCTTATTTTGTCTAACAGTACTACTGCAAAGGACTTAGCTGATTATCGTGTAAAAGCAAGTCAAGCTGAGTCTAAATTAAAATCGCTGTTAAAAGACTCGAGTTTTGATCCTTTATATTTTGCTAACACATACGATCAATTACAAGAAATAAAGAAACAGAGTGATCTAGTTTGTTTTGTAAAGGAACCGATAACTCCTGATTTTCATGAACTTTTTGCAGAAAATTTAAAAAAAGATCCATTTGTTTTTGCTGCAAAAGAAGGGGTGGATAGTGCCGTTAATTTAATAGGACATGCAAATAAGGAAGCTGCTAGTAGCTATACTGCTTTACTTAAATATATGGACTATGAAAAAAGTATAAAAAGTAAAATATCGACAAGGAGACACTTTGCTGGCTTTGAAAGGCAATATGCCAGTGATATAAAAAGAATGAACCAAGCTGCAGGCCAAAAATTTTTTTCATGGAATCATGGAATTAATTATAAGAATGATAGAGATGCAATAAGACGTACTGTTTTTGTTCGAGCTAAAAATAATAGTAGTATTGATGAATATATTAAAAATATGGATGAAACCTCGAAAGTTAGTAAAGGTTTAAAATATGGTGGTCGTTTAGTTTTTGCTTGGGATATTATTAGCAGCGGGCAATCTGTTGCAGATGTTTATAAGACTGGTGATTCAGAGGCTACTAGAAAAGAAATTATTAAGCAAACTGGAAAAATTGAGGGGGGCTTATTGGTGGAGTTCTGGGAGCTAAAGCTGGAGCTGCAGTTGGTGCTATTGTAATAGGTGTTGCTGGAGGAACTGTTGGACTTCCAGTCCTTGTTGTATTAGGAGTAGCTGGTGTTGTATTTACTTTGGGTGGAGGATATTTGGGTGGAGTTACTGGTGCGACAATTGCAGAATATAGCTATGAAAGACTTAAATAATTGGGATTTATATGTTGCTTAAAGATTTATTAGTAATTTATTTATTATTATCTGTTGTGTTGTGGGCGATTTTTCACCAATTGGCTGCAAGATACGTGAATAGTAATGAAGGTTTGAAGAGTATATTTTATGGTAACTTGTATAAAAACAAATCAATGGATGTTGCTAATATTGAGGCAGTAATTTTAGGTGTTACTTTTATCAATATAATTTTCTTTATTTCGGAAAAAAGCTTAGAAAACTTTTTTGAAAAAAGAAAACTATTCTATGGGTTGAATTTTAACTCGGCAATAGAAGTAATAGATCAACATAAAAAAATATGGTTTTATATTAAGTCGTGAATTTTTTTTGGTTTTGCAATAGTAATAAGTTCCATTTTGTTCTTTTGGTTGTAAACGGCTTTGTTGCACAAAGGTTTGAAAGATAATGCTACCCTAATTGAGCTAAATTCAAGTGACAACTTCGGTATGAGGGCGACCTAATTCTGTGAATTTATTCAAAACTGCTACATGTGCATGAATCTCATTCACATGAATAGGAAAACTCCTTGCTGTTAATTTATCGTCTAATAATTTGATGCAATGCATTTTGGTTTCCGCTAAACTTCGACGATGATAACCAGACCATTTTTTCCAAAGTAACCTACCTAGTCGTTTGACTGTTTTTAATAATTCATTCCTCTCTAAAGATCTCAAGTTCTTATCTTTCCCAAGGCTTTGCATTCTTCCTAGGTGGAATGGCTGCATGTGCATCTCGATCTAAAATGACTTGTCGGCAGTGCTTTGTGTCATAAGCACCATCTGTGTAGACTGAATCAATTTGTTCATCCAACGGAATTTGATCAAGCAAATCACCAAGCACCTGTGAATCACTCACATTGTTTGTTGTGAGCTGAACTGCTCGTATTTGAAGGGTCTTAGCATCTATACCAATATGAAGTTTGCGCCATTGGCGACGATATTCATGCTGATGTTTCTTACGCTTCCATTCGCCTTCATCTAAAAATTTTAACCCTGTAAAGTCGACGAGTAGATGTAACCCGTCACGACTTTTCTGATAGCTTATCGCAATATCAATATGCTTTTGTCGTCTACAGAGGGTGGAGTAATCTGGTGTGTCCACTTCAAACCACAGAGTTTAATCAGGCTTTGAGCAAAGCCAGTGACCATATGTTTAAAAAGACAGAATAGAGATTTAATCATTAAACAGCATTAAATCGCTGTATCGAAGCCTTCAAGAATAGCTTTGTGCAACAATGCCGTTTGAACTCAACTGATAGCCTTAATATTTATTTTTTTAAAATTCTATGGCTCATCCATAATTCGGATTATAACAATTCAATATCGACATATTGCCGAATCAAATTATCATCCAACATATGTACATAATCTAAAAATGCGACATTGAAACTACCCACAGTTTGAGCATGTTCATACGCCAATTTTCCAGCTATAGCTAAATGTATATGTGAAGCAAGTGCAGCAATTGTAGGCGTGCTAACAGCGTGATACGCAGCAGTCAATGCACCTAATGCACAGCCTGTTGCCGTTATTTTAGGTTGAAGATAGCAACCACCATTCACCTGAATCACTGTATTTAGTTGTTTTGAAATGATGAAATCGGATTCACCAGAAATCGCAATACACTCTGAATATTGCAATAAGCTTTTTGCTTGTTCATAAACATCTTGGCTGTTTAATGTGCTGTCTACACCTTTCGATTCTGTTTGATTACCAGCTAGGGTGCTAATTTCAGAAGCATTTGCCCGAATAATATTGGGTTTAAAGTTTAATAACTGGTCTACTGTCTCGCTCCGCCATCGCAAAACTGCTCCATAACCTACTGGATCAAGTACCCAAGGCGTTTGCTGCTGCTGTGCTGTCCGTGCAGAAATGAGCATCGCTTGCGTTTGTTCCGTCGTGGGGGTCCCAGTATTGATACTAAGCGCGGAACTAATTTTAGTGAATGCTTCAGTTTCAAAAGGATTGTCGATCATGGCTGGAGAAGCACCAGCAGCAAGCAAGATATTCGCAGTGTAATTCGTTGCAACGCTATTGGTGATACATTGAACAAGAGGAACTTTGTCTTGTAAGGAATGCCAAGCCTCAATCACTTGATCAATAAGCTGTTGTTTTAAAGACATATCGAATCCTTACTTTATGAAACTAGTTGCTAAATTTTAGCGTGTAAAATAGTGGTCTTGATGTTTACATTGGCGACAAATCAACGAAACATAATCTTTTGCATCATAATCAACCGCAAGATCATTCGAACCACAATACATACAACGCTTTACTGAATAAAAATTTAAACGTGGTTCAATCTTACGCCATGACTTCCAAATTGGTTGGAAAAAAATACTTTCATCATAACCAAGAAATTTAAATAACAAGACTTCACTCATTTTACTCAACGGAATGTTATGAGGTCTTGGTAAAGTGCTTGTTTCCCAACGCTCAGTTGTTGCTCGTTCTCGATACTGCTCTAAGGTTTTTTTCAAGAGATTGGTGTTAATAAACTTTTCATTTTTAACTTGTAGCGCTTTTTGCTTATACAAATATTCCAATGCAGTTTGAATCAAATAAAAGAGTTGACCAACAGCTAGATTTTCCATTAATCGATAGCAAAAGCCTTGAAAAGAGCGATTACCTGCAATTTGGATACCCCACGTACGACAGTAAAATTGCATAAACTGGACAATTTCTTGATATAAAACAAGATAAAGTGCATCTTTTACTTCATCTACTGTTTTAAATGGAATGCCTAAACTTAAATTTTCGTAAAACCAATATCGAAGTTGCTGAGCAACACTGAATAAACTCGGATCAGAATAGCCATCAAGTCTTATATTTAAGTAAAAACTTTCTGTCTCGATACTTGAATCCGGAGATTTTAAGATTCCACTATTTAATAGCTCTTTAACAATTTGATTTTGAAATAAATAGTTTGGAGTAATCTCATGATACTTAATATTTTTCCAATGAATGAGTTCATCATGTTGAACATCTTCACGGGCATATCCATCAAGTAGACTTAATAAGAACAACTTATGAATAAAGCTGAGCTGATTCAAGCTGTAGATGACTTCGTCTTTGACTTTGTATTTACGTTGTTCTTGAATTTTTGTTTGTTGTGTTTGTTTCTTACGCTGAGCTGTACATTGATCACAATGGCAATTTAACTTACTGCTACTTGTAAAGACTCGATGTTGGCAATGGCTACATTCGTGAAATTGAATTTCTTGTGAATATTGTTCAGCCTCAACCCAATACATTGAAGCTTGGCATAAAGGGCAATGGCTACTTTCATCTAACTGTTTTTGTAGAATCTGTAATTCCATTGAATTATTACCTCTGAACCTCAAAACGGTAATTATACATGTAGAGCATATTCTATGATGTAAAGATTAAAATAGATTTACAACGATGGGAGGAGTTGGATATGTGGCAATAGTTTTGAGGTGAAATTGAAGATATTTAGATTGGATAGAATCTCAAATGGTGTTGTTGAATAATGCTAAAATGTGAAGTGGTTAATATTAGTTTTTCAATATGTGATTTTATTAAGAAATATTTTGATTTTAAGTAATTAAATATGCTCAAGTCTGATTGACTGCCAGTCAGCATTGTAATACATATGTATCTTAGATGGATCTATTTTGCATTACGGAGCGATTTATGCAAAAAAACTCACTCATGAAAGGACTCATGAGCATGTCATTAGCCTTATCTAGTTTGATGACTTTTGCAGCTACATCTGAAGGTTTTTGGAAAAGTATTGACGATCGAACAGGCGAACAACTTTCAATTATCGAATTAAAAAAGAAACCTGATAATACGTATACTGGAACGATTGTGTATCGCTATCCAGTGCCAGGTGGAGCAGTATTGACGAACTGTGTTAAATGTCCTGAACCTTTTAAAAATAAACCAATCTTAGGACTGCAAATCGCTTGGGGTTTGAAAGAAGATCCTAAGAAACCGAATCAGTATATTGATGGTCGGGTCTTAGAGCCTAAAACTGGTAATATTTACAAAGGTAAAGCTCAGTTAAGTGCAGATGGTAAGCGTATGCGTATGCGAGGCTATATGGGCATCTCTGCACTAGGTCGTACCCAGGTATGGATTCGTACTGATAGCGCAAATCCATAATTTATACTTATTAGGAAAGCCCGAACAAAAATGTCAGGCTTTTTTATTTGAATAAAATATTGAAATTATGTGAACAATAACGATTAATCATGTTGCTTTTATAGTCAAAAGAACTCATGCGTACAGTGTAAATTATTTAAAACTATGTTAGTTTTCGCGCATTAAATCTATAAAGATGAATAATTTAGTTTTTAAAATGACGGGGTTAATATGTTGAATCAAATGCTCATGAAAGGAATCATGGGGCTTAGTTTATCGTTTGTGAGTGCGTTAGGTTTTTCTGCGTCTATCGAAGGTTACTGGAAAAGTATAGAAGAGCGTACAGGTGAGCAGCTTTCAATTGTTGAGATCCGTAAAGGAAATGATGGGCGTTATCACGGGAAAATTGTCTATCGTTATCCAAATTCACATGGTATTGCCTTAACAAACTGTTCAAAATGTCCTGCACCTTTTACCAATAAGCCGATATTGGGACTGCAAATTCTTTCAGGATTTAGAGAAGATCCAAATAAACCTGACTCATATATAGATGGTCGTGTGTTGGAACCGACTTCGGGTCGCATCTACAAAGGCAAGGGTGTTGTAACTGGCGAAGGAAAGCGTCTTCGTATGCGTGGTTATATGGGTGTTTCTGCTCTTGGGCGAACGGTTGTTTGGCTAAGAACGGATAGTGCTAATCCATAACTTCTAAATGAATAAAAAAACCTCGATTAATTCGAGGTTTTTTGTTGGGTTGAATTTGATTAAACAGGGCATGGTAAATTTTCGTCCTCCTGACAGATTTTTTTAGCAGTGAGTAAGGCTTGTACCTTTTTGGTTGGGACTTTTTCTTTACCTAAGGCATCGTAAGTATTCACAATATTTGTTACTTCAATTGGTGTAATACAAATGCCTTCTGCTGATAAAAAGACTGAAATAACTTGATGATCAATTCCAGCCGTTGCGAGATCGTGAATTGCTTTAATGTTTTCTAAACGATATAGATGCGCTTTTAATTCCATAATAAAACCCTCACTTGTTATTTTTACATACCTACTTTGGCATATATGATTAAGCAATAACCGTGCACAAAATGTTAAACACAGCAAAAAAATGTAAGTTAGTCGATGAGTGACATTTGCTTTTGTATTTTTGATTTAAGAATGGAAAACAGTGTTGTAATTTTGTCTAAACGATAAGTTGATTCAACGTTTAAATTTGAAATTCGTTTATACAAACCCAATAAAACTAATCAAAGTGATACTGTGGTTCTAAAGACAGGATTTATAAGTTGGCGTATGATTTGCAAATCAAGAAGTCTTGCCAACAAGACCATCTAACGACATGATGAAAGATTAAGGATTACTGATGAATATTGCGGCGCAACCTCCTGTACAAGCAGATCAAACCATTTATTTGAAAGACTATCAAAAACCATCTTTTTTAGTTGAATCAATCAACTTAGATATACAAGTCTATGATGATCATACGATTGTTGATTCAACATTAGTGATGAAGAGACAAGCGGCAGGTGCTTTAATCTTATTAGGACGTGATTTAGAACTTAAATCTATTCAACTCAACGGTGAATTATTAACTGCCGATCAATATGAGTTAGATACAGAGCAATTAAAGATCACCGATGCACCAGATGAGGTCATTATTCAAACTCAGGTGATCATTCACCCAGAGTCTAATACCCAACTGGAAGGTTTATATAAGGCAGGTGATTTATTTGTTACCCAAAATGAACCTGAAGGTTTCCGCAAAATTACCTTTTATCCAGATCGTCCTGATGTATTGTCTGTCTTCACAACGCGTGTAGAAGCAGACAAAAAATATCCTGTTTTATTGGCAAACGGTAACTTACTGGAAACGGGTGAGGCAGGTGAAGATCGTCATTTTGCAATTTGGCAAGATCCAACCAAGAAACCAAGTTACTTATTCGCCTGTGTCATTGGTGATTTAGCGGTATTGAGAGATCGTTATACAACTTCTGAAGGTCGTGATGTTGCCTTAGAAATTTACGCGATCGAGAAAGATATTCCAAAATGTCATATTGCGATGGAAGCATTAAAGCATTCGATGCGTTGGGATGAGGAACATTATGGTCGTCCTTATGATCTCGACAACTATATGATTGTGGCTGTCAGCCAATTCAATATGGGTGCGATGGAGAATAAAGGCTTAAATATCTTTAATACCTCTTGTGTACTTGCTGATGAAGAATATACGACTGATGCTGCAATCATGCGTGTTCAATCGGTGATTGCACATGAATATTTCCATAACTGGACTGGTAACCGTATTACCTGTCGTGATTGGTTTCAGCTTTGCTTAAAAGAAGGCTTAACTGTATTCCGAGATCAGTCTTTCTCTGAGGATTTACAGTCGGCAGCAGTACAGCGTATCGATGATGTTGCTGTATTAAAAGCACATCAATTCCCTGAAGATGCAGGTCCTTTATCTCATCCTCCTCGTCCAGATCATTTTGTGGAAATCAATAATTTCTACACAGCGACAGTTTATGAAAAAGGTGCGGAAATTAACCGCATGATGGCAACACTTTTAGGTAAAGAAAAATATCGTAAAGGCACAGATGAATATTTCCTTCGTCATGATGGTCAAGCGGTTACTGTTGAAGATTGGGTTGCTGCTCTCAGTGCAGGTTCAGGTGTGGATTTATCAAATTTCCTCACGTGGTATAACCAACCTGGTACACCTAAGCTAGAAGCAAAAGGTGAATACGATGTGGCTGCAAAGACCTATCGTTTGAACTTGAAACAAAGCCTAAAAGCACATCCTAAATATCCAAACTTGAAAGCTGTGCCAATCCCAGTTGCTTTAGCATTGTTCAATGCAAAAACAGGTGAGCAGTACACTTTGCATAGTGCTGATCTGTTTGTAAATGATGTAAAAGATGGCGTTTACCTATTTGATCAAGATGAAGCTACTATTGAATTCACAGATGTGACCGAACAACCAGTCGCTTCATTACTACGTAATTTCTCTGCACCAGTGAATTTAAGCTTTGATTATTCAAATGATGATCTGGCTTTCTTGATTCAACATGAAACCAATGGTTTTAACCAATGGCAAGCGACACAAACGTTGCTAGAACGTATTTTATTAGAAGATCATCAAGCAGATACCTACATCCAAGCAATTAAAAATACTTTGCCTGATTTGGTTAATAAAGATCCTTTACTTGCATCACGTTTGTTTGATGTTCCAAGTGAAAGTTACTTAGGTAGCCGTATCGATCAAGATTATGAACCAGAATTAGTACGTGAAAAACGTGAAGCAGTTATAAATCGTTTGGCACGTGAACTTGGCTCGTTCTGGAAGGAAACCTATTTAGCGCTTGATCCTGACTTGCAGAAAGAGTTTTCTTTGGCTATGGGTGTACGTGCACTGAAAAACATCATGTTAAATATGTTGGCACGTCAAGGTGATGAATCTGCTTTCGATTTGGCTTATCAGCAGTATCAGCAAACAGGAAATATGACTGAGCGTTTAGGTGCTTTGCGGGTTCTTGTTTGGAATGATGCACCTCAAGCCCAGTCGGTATTGGATGATTTCTATAATCGTTTTAAAGATGAAGCTTTATCTTTAGATCAATGGTTTACGATTCAGTCATCTAACCCTAATGCGACAGCTGAAACCATTGAATACCTCACTAAGCATCCTGATTATGATCTAGCTACACCGAATCGTATTCGCTCTGTGAGTGGTGGATTATCTAATAGTCCCGTGAATACATGGAGTTTTGGCGTTGAACATTTCATTAATCTTGCGACTTATCTAGATGAGAAAAATCCAATTTTAGGTTCTCGTTTATTACAAGTGTTGTCACGTTGGTACACCTTAGCCGAACCTCAGCGTTCTCAGGTACAGCAAGCACTTAAAGCAATGCAGCCGAAAGTTAAATCTAAGAATGTTTCTGAAACACTAAATTCTTTACTCAGTATTTAATCTAAAGTAAGTTTTACCTTTAACCACAATCGTTTACGGTTGTGGTTATTGTTTTTATCATTTATAGAATTTCCCTCAATTAAAAAATTATAAAAAATAGAAATGGGAGCATTATAGGAATAATCACACATGGCTTTGAGTGTATTTGATCTTTTTAAAATCGGTGTAGGTCCTTCAAGTTCACATACTGTCGCACCGATGCGAGCAGCATATCGTTTTGTCGAGGTATTGCAACAACGCCGTGATTTAGAAAAGGTCAAACAGATTAAAATTTACTTATACGGTTCATTATCTTCAACAGGAATTGGTCATGCTACAGACAAAGCAACTTTACTGGGGCTAATTGGTAATGATCCTGAAACAATCAATATTTTAGAAAGTCATTTAACTCTAGAACACGATTTAAACTCTAAAATTTTAAAAATTGCAGGGACTCACTCCATTCCATTTGATGCGAATCAAGATATCCTCTTTATAGATGAAGCTTTGCCTTATCACCCGAATGCAATGAAAATTATTGCATTTGATCAGCAAAACAATGAAGTCTATGCCAATACTTATTATTCGATAGGGGGCGGTTTTATCTTAGATGAGAGTCATATAGACCAAGGAAGTTTTATTGAAGATAAAACTCGGATTCCTTATCCATTTCAAAGCGCAAAGGAACTTTTAGCACTTTGCAAAAAGTATCAGTGCAGCATTAGTTATTTGATGCTAGAAAATGAAAAAAGCTGGCGAACTGAAACTGAGATACGTGAAAAAATCATGGCAATTTGGCATGTGATGCAATCTTGTATTCAAAGTGGTTTACAGCATGATGGCATTTTGGCAGGTGGATTAAATGTAAAACGTCGCGCGAAAAGTATTCACCAACGTTTATTAAGAAAAGAACATAGCAATCTGATCGCGACCACTTTTAATGCAATGGAATGGGTGAATTTATTTGCACTTGCAGTAAATGAGGAAAATGCAGCAGGTGGTCGAGTCGTGACTGCACCGACCAATGGTGCGGCTGGCATTATCCCCGCAGTTTTATCTTATTACGTGAATTTTTCCGAAGATGAATCTGAGGATACGATTGTAAAATTCTTTTTAAGTGCCGCAGCAGTTGGGATTTTATGTAAATTGAATGCTTCTATTTCTGGTGCTGAGGTTGGCTGTCAGGGTGAGGTCGGTTCAGCATGTGCAATGGCCTCTGCGGGTTTAGCTGAAATTCTAAATGGAACACCTGAACAAGTTGAACATGCTGCCGAAATTGGATTAGAACATAATCTAGGACTGACTTGTGATCCTGTGGGGGGGCTTAGTACAAATTCCATGTATTGAGCGTAATGCTATTGCTGCTGTAAAAGCCATTAACGCAGCACAGATGGCGCTCAATGGTGATGGTGAGCATTATGTTTCTTTGGATAAAGTCATTCAAACCATGAAAGAGACAGGCAAAGACATGTCCGATAAATATAAAGAAACCTCAAAAGGTGGTTTAGCTGTAAATTCGATAGAGTGTTAAGCATCATTTAAATGATTGAAAAACAGAAATTGGAAATCTCATAGAAAGGATGTTTATAGCATCCTTTTTTATTTGACAATTAATATTGTCATAAATAGTATGTGATTAATTTTAATACAAGATGGATCATTAAGATGGAAATAAAAACAATCACATTACCCACACGTGACATAGAAGTAGAAGTTTATGCACCTGCTGAAAAATCAGAAAAAGTACCTGCTATTTTATTGCTACATGAGTTGTTTGGCGTACTTGATGTCTATCGTGAAGATGCTCAAGATTTAGCAGACCGCGGTTATTTGGTTTATGTACCCAATTTATTTAGTGGAGGTGCAGTTAAATACTGTATTCGTGCAATGGTCAGTAAGGCTGGGCGTATCAATGCCACTGATAGTGATGTTAATCAAGAGATTCATGTATTACTTGATGCATTAAAGGCTGACCCACGCTCAAATGGTCGACTTGGTATGCTTGGTCAATGCTTAACAGGTGGTTACGTTATCCAAATGGCAAAACGTGAGGATATGCTTGCACCTGTGGTTTATCATCATTCTTTGGGTATTCAGGGTGCAGGTGTACCGAAAAAAGAATCCTTGGATGATATCCGAATTCTACAAGGTCATTGGTCAACTGTAGACCCATTTTGCCCAGCAACGAAACGTAACAAACTCATCAATCAGTTAGGTGATCGTGTAGAAGCTTATACTTATAATATGCCGCATGGTTTCCGCAGTGTGAGTCGAGGTTTACCCGAGGCGAAAGTCGTTTGGCAGCGAACCTTAGATTTCTTTGAAAGAGAACTAAAATAAAATTCAATATAAATAAAATTAAGAGAAGTTTATTATTCTTCAATGTTTATGAATATTTACAAAGAAAAAGGAGAGGGGTAAATGTCTTATAAATACGAATATGCTGGTTTTTGGATTCGTTTAGTTGCTTCCATTATCGACTCAATCATTGTCGTTGTTGCTTTGCTACCAATTACGCTTTTATTTGGTAGGGAAGCAACGAGCTATTCATTTCAAATGACTACAGCATCAGATTGGTTTTGGCAAATTTTGATGGCAGTGTTCTATATTTTTTGTTGGGTTAAATTTGCAGGTACACCTGGAAAACGGTTATTACGTTTAAAGGTACTGGATGAAAAAACAGGTGAAAACCTGACGGTTGGGCAAGCCATTCTTCGTTATATCGGTTATTTCCCATCTACGCTGGTTTTCTTTCTAGGTTTTATCTGGATTGCATTCGATAGCAAAAAACAAGGTTGGCATGACAAAATCGCAAAAAGCGTAGTGGTGCGTGAGCTATAACTTTAGATTTTCAAGATGAACACAAAAAAGTCGTCATGGTTGACGGCTTTTTTGTTTCTATCCGCATGAAAATAAATGAATTGATAGGTTATGTCTCATAAATGATATATCAGTCTTTTAAGCTTTCACATAGAATAAAATCGCATTGATAAAAATGAGAACAACATGAGTTCAGAGGCACATTCAATTAGCTTAATTGCACCCGTGGTTTTATTGGCCGCGGCTGTGATTGCAGTCCTTATTTTTAAACGAATAGGTTTGGGGTCGGTATTGGGTTACTTAATTGCAGGCTTGATCATTGGACCATTTGGCTTTGCTTTTTTCCACGACTCCACATCAATTTTACATATTGCAGAATTAGGGATTGTCATGTACCTGTTTGTGATTGGTCTAGAAATGCAGCCTTCACATTTATGGGGACTCAGACGCGAAATCTTTGGCCTGGGGACATTGCAGATAGTAGTCTGTGCGACCGCATTAACAGGTGTGGGGCTATTATTTGGCTTCACATGGCAGGTGGCTTTTATTGGGGCGGCTGGTTTTGTACTCACTTCAACAGCAATTGTGATGCAGTCACTGGGAGATCGGGGTGATATTGCCCAGCCACAGGGCCAGAAGATTGTTGCCATTTTATTGTTTGAAGATTTATTGATTGTACCTTTATTGGCTATCGTAGCATTTATGGCGCCCAACCATGTGGTTGAAAGTACCTCGGCGCGTTTAGAAAATATTGGTATTGGTTTAATTGCAATTGCAGGTTTGATTGCAGCAGGTTACTGGTTGCTGAATCCTCTGTTTAGATTGCTGGCGGCTGCAAAGGCGCGGGAAGTCATGACCGCAGCAGCGCTGCTGGTTGTGCTGGGTGCTGCATTGCTGATGCAAGTCAGTGGTTTGTCTATGGCGATGGGTGCTTTTCTTGCAGGTGTGTTGTTATCTGAATCAACATTCAGGCATCAAATCGAGGCGGATATTGAACCATTCCGAGGGCTGTTACTGGGCCTGTTTTTCCTCGGGGTCGGGATGTCGCTTGACTTGTCCGTGGTTGCCCAAAACTGGCAGCTTATTCTAAGTGGTGTGTTGGCGATGATGTTTGCCAAGGCACTGATGATCTATATTGTTGCTCGCCTGACCAAAAGTAGGCATACGGAAGCTTTGGATCGTGCTTTATTGATGGCTCAAGGTGGTGAGTTTGCCTTTGCTCTGTTTTCTACTGCTGTCTCCGCTCAAGTCATTGATAATACCGTTAAGTCGAATCTAACAGCAATTATTGTACTGTCTATGGTATTGACTCCAATCTTAGGCATTGTGTTTAAACGTTTTACCGAAACCAAAGATCAGATCAATTTAGACAATGTCAATATTGCTGAAGGCTTGAGTGGCAGTATTCTAATGATTGGTTTTGGCCGTTTTGGACAGGTGACCAGTCAATTATTACTGGCAAGAGGCGTTGATGTCACCATTATTGATAATGACATTGACATGATTCAAAACGCGGAAAAATTCGGTTTTAAAATCTATTATGGTGATGGTTGCCGTCTGGATATTCTGCATGCTTCAGGGGCGGCTACGGCGCAGGCAATCGTGGTGTGTGTCGATAGTAAAGAAACCACCAATCGAATTGTGAAGCTGGTGACGCACGAATTTCCACTGGCCAAGCTGCTGGTACGTTCCTATGACCGCGAACACTCACTTTATTTAGTCAAGCAAAAAGTGGATTATATGATTCGTGAAACCTTTGAATCTGCAATCAAGTTTGGCGGCGTGATTTTGCAAGAACTGGGTGTCGATGAAGATGAGGTTCAGCGCATCACCGATGAAATTCGTGAGCGTGATGATGAGCGTTTTGAAACAGAAATCGCTGCGGATGACGTTTATGCAGGTGTGGGTCTGCAATATACCAATGCACATCCACGTCCAACTGCACCATTAATTCGACCTAAACAGGCTGGACGCATTTTAAATGATGAAGAGGCGCAGAAAGATTTGGATGAAAAATAACGGTTAGCCAATTATATTCTTAAATAAGCCTTAGGATACTAAGGCTTATTTTTGAGTTTAAACTTGAATAAGATTAAAACAAAAATACCTAAGATCAATCCCCAAAAAGCAGAACCAATCCCCCAGAACTGCACACCAGAAGCGCTACATAAAAAAGTCAGCAAGGCGGCTTCACGTTCTTCGACATCGGCAAAAGCAAGTGCAACGTTATGGCTAATGGTTGCAAACAGGGCAATTCCAGCCAACGCCACAATAAAGATTTGTGGAAATGACATTAGCAGGCTAACCAGCGTTGCTGCAAACAGTCCCATCAAAATATAGAAAACGCCGCAACTGATGCCAGCAATGTAACGTTTGGCGGGGTCAGGGTGAACTTGATCATCCAGACTGACAGCCGCACTAATCGCAGCCAAATTTATCGAAAAACAGCCAAACGGGGCAAAGATGGTATGGGCAACACCCGTCCAGCCGACCAGTTGATTGACATGCGGTTGATAGCCATAACTCTTGATCATGGCAATCCCAGGCAAGTTTTGTGAGGTCATATTAATCACAAACAGCGGTAAAGCCAGACCGAGTAAGGCAGACCATGAAAATGCAGGTTGCATCCAGACAGGTTGTGCCAAAGACCATGTGATGGAATGCAATTGAAACTCGATAAAGAATGGGCAAATCATCGCTCCTAAAATCACGGTGAGTACGATGCTGTAACGCGGAAACAGTCTTTTTGAGAGCAGATAAATCAGCAGCATACTCAGGATAAACCCCAGATGAGTTTGCATACTGCTAAAAATCTGTATGCCAAATTTTAATAAAATTCCTGCAAGCATCGCACAGGTGAGGCTTTGCGGAATATGCGCCAATAGTTTTAGAAAAATTCCAGAAAATCCGACTATTGCAATCGCAATCCCACAAACCAGAAAAGCACCAATGGCTTCATACAGATCATAATGGCCTGTAGAAGCGATAATCAACGCAATCCCAGGGGTCGACCATGCTGTTGCAACGGGATATTTATATTTCCATGACAGGATTAAGCCTGATAGACCAATTGCCAAACCCAGTGCCCAAAACCAAGAGCTGATTTGTGCTGTATTTGCCCCTAAAGATTGTGCGCCTTGGATCACCAAGACCGCAGAAACGCTAATCCCGATTAAAAAGGTGATAAAACCAGCAAATACCGCAGGAATGGAAAAATCTTGAATAAGGCGTTGCATCTATGCATCTATAGTTGATTAAAATTTGTTGAAAAGTATATCGTTAATATCCGCTAAATCGTAGTTCTAAAATGATTGGATAAATTGATCATTCGATCAAAAGTAGCATTAAGCCAGCGTTGAGCTTGCGAGTTTAAGACCGAAACCAAAAAACAGGATACCGACCAGACAAATACCACTTGCTGCCAGTTTAAGGTTATGTTTAAAGAAAGCTGCCAATTTAATACCAGAAAAGATCAAGGCGGTTAAATAACTAAAGCTAATCAATTGCAGAATAATCGCCAGAATTAAAAAACTTAATGCAGGATAGGCATAGTCTGGCTTGACGAACTGCACAAAGAAAGACAGAAAAAATAGGATGGCTTTGGGATTAAGCAAGCTGATACTCAATGCTGTACGGTAAGGATGAACTTGATCTAATTGAGGTAAATCAGGCAGTTCAGCATGCTGTTGTGGTGTGTTCCATGTTTGATAAGCGCCCTGTAATAATTTAAAACCTAAATAGGCTAAGTAGGCACCCCCGATTATTTTTAAAATCACAAATAAAATTGGAAAAGCTTGTAACAGGGATGCTGCTCCAAAAATAGTCAGCAGGATTAAAATAGAATCACCTGTTAATACGCCTAATGCACCCCAAAAACCTGTTCGGATCCCATAACGTGAGGCAACCGACATTACATATAACGAGTTGGGGCCAGGTAATAAGATGATCAACACTGTACCAATGATGTAAGCGGTTAAATCTGTGATACCAAACACAATCAACTCATTAAAAAACCGATTCTTGCTATAGTAACAAAAATCGGTTTTTTATAGTTGAAAAATCGACTAATTAAGGCTTGATTTCAGCATCAATACCAAAAGATTGGCGCAGTAATAAACTGAGCTGGTCACGCGCCTTGATAAAGCCATCAATACCGCTTTGCAGTAACTGGAAAGCCATCAAGTCGTGTTCAAGTTCTGCCTTAAAGCTTTCTTTGCTTTGGGCAGGACGTTCAATTTTTTCTGCCTGTTGTGCTGCTTCGGTACTGAGTTGAGCTGTAACCGTTTGCTGATCCTGTTCCAGTTGCGCCAATAAATTTGGCGCAATGGTCAATAAATCACAACCTGCCAAGCCTAAAACTTGCGCTGTGCTGCGGAAGCTTGCACCCATGACCTGTGTTGGAATGCCGTGTTGTTTGTAGTAGTTATAGATTTTCTTAACCGACAGCACTCCAGGGTCTTTTTCAATAGGATATTGATCAACACCCTCAGCTTTTTTATACCAATCCAGAATACGACCTACAAATGGGGAAATCAGCGTGACTTTGGCATCTGCGCAAGCTTGTGCCTGATGCAAACCAAACAATAATGTTAGGTTACATGGAATCCCTTCAGCCTCTAAAACTTTAGCTGCTTGAATGCCTTCCCATGTTGACGCAATCTTGATCAGGATGCGTGACTGTTCAATGCCATAGCCCTGATAAAGCTTGGAGAGTTCACGTGCCTTGGCAATCGTCGCTTCGGTATCATAAGACAGTGAGGCATCTACCTCAGTTGATACACGGCCATCAATCAGCTTTAAAATTTCAACACCAAATTTCACAGTTAAAATATCAATGGTGCGTTCAATCAGTTCATCACTTTGATAACCTTCTTGTTTTGCCTGTGCATAGGCATCTTCAATCAGTTCTTTACTTTCTGGTTGTTCAGCAGCAGCCGTGATCAGAGATGGATTGGTAGTCGCGTCCAAAGGGCGGAATTTTTCAATCGCTTCCAGATCGCTACTATCAGCAACCACAGTGGTTAATTTTTTTAATTGATGTAATGCAGATTCAGTCATTGCTATAGGTTTCTTGCTAAACAATATTATTGGTAACTTCTGTTATAGCATAATCTCCGTGAAAGCAAAGCCCTGCTTTCATTACAGATTAAGATTTATCTATTCGCTTTTGATTATTTGTGGTCAAGCTGACGTTTTTGGCGAACATGTTCAATTAAGAAACGTGCTGCTGCACCCAGATCACTTTCACGGCTCCAGACCAAGTCTACATAATATTCAAACTTTGGCGTAAAATCATAAAGTTCCATGATTTTTAACTTTTTCTTCAATTCTGGATTTTCATTAAACATTTCAAGAGGCAATACTCCCCAGCCAAGATTTCGCACAATCATCATGCAGGCGGAATGATGGTTATCGGTGCGCCAGTAATCTTTGGAAAATAACAGTTCAGGCTTGATGGTATGGTCTCGACTCGCCACCACAATCTGACGGGTTTGCACCATTTGCTCAAATGACACTTGTTTGAGTTGAGCAAGAGGATGATGTTTTGCAATAACAGGAACCAAAGCCTCTCTTTTTAATTCAACAAACTGTTCCCGACTATCTAAATGCTCCCGTTCAAACATCAGTGCTAACTGGGCGGTTTGATCAAGTAGCATTTGCAGGGCATCTTCCTGTGGGGCAGAGACAATATTGATTGCTAAACTCGGAAAGTTTTGTTCGAGCAATGTGATGTAATCTGTCCAATTGGTGTGCAATAGTTCTGATACCACGACAATATTTAATGTGGATTCCAGACCATTACTCAACGCGTGAGCATGCTGTTTCCATTGATTCATTTCAATCAAAAGCAAATGAGTTTTTTCATACAGCATTTTTGCTGCATCAGTAGGAATAGGTTCTCGTCCGATACGGTCAAATAAATTGAGGTTTAAATCAATTTCTAAGTTTGCAATCGACATGCTTATCGCAGATGGGACTTTACCTAACTTTCGTGCTGCTGCTGAAAATGAACCTGTTTCCATGACGGTTTGGAACATGAGTAGTTGTTCTTGATTTATATTCATCTGTCAATAAAACTGAAAGAATCTGATTGGATTGATCAAAATTATAAAAATAAAATGAGCCATATCCAAACAAAAGAGTGTTTTAAAAATGTTGATTTCCAAAAGAAGGCTCATTCATGCGATCAGTTATGAAGTGATTTTATTGGTCATCATCGCTATCGCGTTAAGTTTTATTTTTAGTATGCCACTTGAGGTCACAGGTGTTTTAGGTGTGATCATGGCTGTTATTTCAGTGATCTGGAATATGATATTTAATCACTATTTCGAGAAAATTGAGTTTAAATATCAGTGGGAAAGAACGATACCTGTTCGTATTATGCATGCTATTGGGTTTGAGGGCGGTTTGATGCTCGCAACTATTCCAATTATTGCTTATATGATGAATATGTCATTTATCGAAGCATTGATTCTAGATTTTGCTTTGACCATGTGTATTCTGGTTTATACATTTATTTTCCAATGGTGCTATGACACGATTGAAAACCGTTTCTTTCCAAATGCAAAATTTGCTTCTTAAAAGTAAATGAGTTTATAAAAAGCACTTTTCTGAGTGAGTTGAAGAGTGCTTTTTTTATGCAAAGAGATTCAATTTAGTGAGCATAAAGCTTGGATTATAAATTTAGATTTTAAAATTGAACTATCAAAATGCGATCTTTTTATTAATCTTCAAAAATAGCCTAAGTGAAATTCAATGATAATTATCAAATATAGAATTTCTTATTTATCTAAAAAACATCATGCTAAACTAAGCCACTTGTCCTTTAAATTGCACGATTTTCTCTATGTTTCAACAAGAAATCTCTCAATTAAACTTACAACAATTCAAAGCTGGCGAAAAACGCTGGATTGGTTCGCTTCTTGGGTCATCTGCTGCACTACTATTCAAAGAAATTGCCACTCAGAATTCTAATTTATATGTAATTGTTGCACGAAATAATCAACATCTTGCACAGCTTGAAAGTGAGCTTGAATTTTATGGCATAAAACCAACAATCTTTCCTGACTGGGAAATTTTGCCATATGATCGCTTATCTCCGCACCAAGATATCGTCTCCGAGCGTTTGGCTATTTTATCTAATATGCCACAAAAGGGGATTTTATTAATTTCTGCTAGTACTTTGGCTCAACGTGTTGCACCTTACTCATGGGTTGTTGGTGAGCATTTTGATATTAAAGTTGGTCAAAAACTTGATTTAGAAGCACAGAAAAAACAATTAGTCCAAGCAGGCTATCGCTTAGTTGATACTGTTTATGATCATGGTGAGTTTGCAGTTCGTGGCAGTATTATGGACATATATGCATCAGGACAAGATCAACCTATTCGTATCGACTTATTTGATGACGAAATTGAAAGCCTGAAGTTTTTCGATTCTGAAACTCAAAGAACAACTGAATCATTAAAGAATTTTACTGTATTACCTGCCAAAGAGTTCCCTCTCAAAGAAGGTAGATCAACATTCCGAGATCGCTATGCGGAAAGTTTTCCTACCGCAAATCCCAAGAAAAATCCTATCTATCAAGATGTACTCGAAGGTATAGCAACACCGGGGTTAGAGTTTTATTTTCCTTTATTTTTTGATAAAAAGTTAATGGAAGCGCAAAGTATGTTAATGACATACTTACCAAAGAATTGCGTTGTCATTACAAATAATGAAGTTGAAGATGAATTAATTAGTTTTTGGAAGGAAGTCGTTCGTCGTTACGAAGATCGTCGACACAATATTGATCAACCGATCCTACCTCCTGAAGATCTATTTTTAATGCCTAATCATGTTTTGCAGGCATTAAATCAATTTCCAAGAATTCTTGCTTCGGCAGATACTTTCGACGAGAAAGCTGGTGTTCTAAATTTATCAGCAGAGCAACCTCCAAAACTCGCTGTAGAACCTAAAAAAGAGCAGCCTTTTCAAGCTGTTAAAAATTATATCGATCAAATTAAATTTCCTGTGCTTTTAGTCGCTGAAAGTGCAGGACGACGCGAAACTTTAAAAGATGCGCTGCGCTCAGTTTTAGGAGAAATTCAAACAGTCGATAGCTTTGCTCAATTCCAAAAGGATAAGCTAAAAGTTGCGATTACCAGTGCTCCTTTAGACCGTGGTTTACTTCTCACAGATCAATTATCAGTTATATCTGAAAATCAACTTTACGAACACAGAGTTGTTCAACGTAGACGAAAACGTCAGCAAGAAGTTTCCGAAGAGTTTTTAATTCGGAGTTTAACCGAACTGAGTATAGGTGCGCCTGTCGTACATATTGATCATGGTGTTGGACGTTATGCTGGATTAGTCACTTTAGAGATTGATCAGCAAGATCATGAGTTTTTACAACTTGATTATGCTGATGGGGCTAAGGTCTATGTTCCTGTCACCAATTTACATTTGATCAGTCGCTATAGTGGTGGAGATCCTGATCTTGCACCTTTGCACAAGTTGGGTACAGATACATGGAGTAAAGCTAAGCGCAAAGCCTTAGAGCAAATTCATGATGTAGCGGCTGAGTTATTGCATATACAAGCTCGTCGACAATCAAAACCAGGTTTTGCATTTGAGCTAGATCACACGGCATATATGCAATTCGCAAGTGGCTTCGCTTATGAGGAGACACTAGACCAAGCCAATGCGATTGAATCAACTCTTCATGACATGCAACTTGCGAAACCTATGGATCGTTTGGTTTGTGGTGATGTTGGTTTTGGAAAAACTGAAGTTGCGATGCGAGCAGCCTTTGTAGCAGTACAAAACAATAAACAAGTTGCAGTTTTGGTACCGACGACCTTACTTGCGCAACAACATTATGAGTCATTCAAAGATCGCTTTGCGGATACAGCAGTTCGTATCGAAGTTTTATCACGTTTCGGAAGCAACAAAACGCATCTAAAAATCATTGAAGATTTGGCTGATGGCAAAGTTGATATCGTGGTCGGAACCCATAAAATTCTGCAAGAAAATGTACAGTTTAAAAATTTAGGTTTAATGATCGTCGATGAAGAACATCGTTTTGGTGTGCGTGATAAAGAGCGTATCAAAGCACTTCGTGCCGATGTGGATATGCTTACGCTCACAGCAACCCCAATTCCTCGTACCTTGAATATGGCATTCTCTGGAATGCGTGATTTATCTATTATTGCGACGCCACCAGCACGCCGTTTAGCCGTAAAAACTTTTGTTCAAGAGCATACGGATGACTCTGTGAAAGAGGCAATTCTGCGTGAATTATTGCGTGGTGGACAAGTCTACTTCTTACATAATGAAGTCGATACAATAGAACGAGCTGCAGAAAGTATTCGAACCTTGGTTCCAGAAGCTCGTGTAGCAGTTGCTCATGGACAAATGCGTGAGCGTGAACTTGAACAAGTCATGCAGCAGTTCTACCACAAAGAATACAACGTACTGGTTTGCTCTACGATTATAGAAACGGGTATTGATGTACCGAATGCCAATACAATCATTATAGAACGTGCCGATAAACTAGGTTTGGCCCAGTTGCATCAACTTCGCGGTCGTGTTGGGCGTTCACATCACCAAGCCTATGCTTATTTGCTCGTACCATCACTCAAACATTTGAAAGGTGATGCCGAAAAACGTTTAGATGCAATTCAAAGAGCTTCAACACTTGGTGCTGGTTTTATGCTGGCGACAGAAGATTTAGAGATTCGCGGTGCTGGTGAGCTCTTAGGTGAGCAGCAAAGTGGTTCAATGCAAGCAATTGGCTACAGCTTGTATATGGAGATGCTTGAAAAGGCAACCAAGGCGATTCAAAAAGGTAAAACTCCTAATTTCGATGCTCCGCTTTCACTTACCGCTGAAATTAACTTACATATGCCAGCATTGATTCCAGATGATTATTTGGGCGATGTTCATCAACGCTTATTGTTCTACAAGCGTATTAGTAATACAGACACACAAGAGAAACTGGATAATATCCGAATGGAGTTGATTGACCGTTTTGGTATTCCACCTCAAGCAGTTAAACAGTTGTTCAGCGTTCATCAAGTGCGCCTTAAAGCGGAACAACTTGGAATTACAAAAGTCGATGTGAATACAAACGGTGGGTATATCGAGTTTTCTCCTGATACACCTGTACAAGCAATCAGTATCATTCAGTTGATGCAGAAGAATCCAACTCACTATCGTATGGAGGGTGGTCAGCGATTGAAATTGACAGTTCATTTGTCAGAATATGAAGAGCGTATCCAGTTTATTGTGACCTTGTTGAACAAGTTGTTAAGTGAGTTGAATGGCTAATTAGAAAATCAGATTTGAGGGGAGAAGTATCATTCGATACAGAATCATTTTTTGGTCAGATGATGCATCAATAACTGAGGAAAATCATTGTTATTTGTAATCAAACAGGTTACTAATAATATTCACATCACAACTGATGTGATAGTATTGACCATTATTATTTTGCATCATTTATAAAGATATGTTTAGTTTGCATCCACAACTTGCTCAAGATACATTTTTTGTAGGCGACTTTCCGCTTTCAACATGTCGTTTAATGAATGATATGCAATTTCCTTGGCTAATTCTTATACCACGTGTTCCTGGAATCACTGAGTTATATGAACTCAGTCAAGCTGATCAGGAACAATTTTTACGTGAATCGAGTTGGTTGTCTAGTCAGCTTTCTCGCGTATTCCGTGCTGACAAGATGAATGTAGCGGCACTTGGTAATGTCGTACCACAGCTTCATTTTCATCATGTTGTACGTTATCAAAATGATGTTGCGTGGCCTAAACCAGTTTGGGGTACTCCAGCTGTACCATACAGCAGCGATGTTCTTGCTCATATGCGTCAAACCCTTATGCTTGCATTACGTGGTCAGGGTGATATGCCTTTTGATTGGCGCATGGACTGATTTAGTCAAGAGGATTGTAGGTCTTCTTAGATAAGGAAGGAGTAGAGGGTGCTACTAGATAGGTTAATCGATAAAGAACCTAGACAGTTCGCTTATTTCCATCGTTTGATGGGATATTCGATTTTGTCATTAATTTTGGTTATTTATACTTTTACTTCTTCTAGCGCTAATCACCAACTCTATATTCTTCCAATTTTATTAGTTTTCTTTTTACTGTCTCCTAAGCTTGAAAAATGGCTTCAATACAAATTTGATCGTGATACAGAGAAGAATGTCTTATTTGGCATAGAAGCTGTTATCGTTGCCATTGTTTTAGCTGGATTACATTTAAGTCTAGTACCTACATTTACAATCCTATTTGCACTACTTTATGTAGGTTTAAACAATAAAATTACTTTACCAGTAGCATCATTAATTATTTTGATTGGTGTGCTGACCTTTTATTTTTCAACATTTTTTATATTTGGTGCGGAAGAATATTTTGAACCGACGAATCCTGAACTTACAGTGGTGAGTTTACTTGGATTGATGATGTTCATTGTGATTGGTAACTACTATCAACATCGTCGTTTGAATATTCTAGGTCAGCAACGTCAGCATTATCATAATCAGATGACTCGTTATATTGCCTTTGCAAATCAACTAAGTCGTTATGCTCCATTACAGTTGTGGCAGTCGATTATGCGTGGCGAGGCTGAAGCAAAAATCGAATATAAACGTAAAAAATTAACGATCTTCTTCTCTGATATTCAAGGTTTTACAGAGCTTTCTGAAAGCTTAATTCCAGATGATTTAGCTTTCTTATTAAATGATTATTTAAGTCATATGACGGAAATTGCAAAACAGTATGAAGCAACCGTCGATAAGTTTATGGGTGATGCGATCCTGATTTTCTTTGGTGATCCAAACTCTCAAGGTGTAGAACAAGATGCGAAGTCTTGTGTTGAAATGGCCATCGCAATGCGCCAACAGATGAAATTGCTACGCGAACGCTGGAAAAAAATGGGTTATCCAGCATTACATATTCGCATGGGAATAAGTACAGGATATTGTCACGTTGGGAATTATGGTGCTTCACATCGTATGGCATATACGATTGTAGGTCGTGATGTAAATCTGGCAGCCCGTTTGCAATCAGCTGCTGAAGTTGATGAAATTTTGATTGCAGATGATACGCATCAGTTAATTAAAAATGAATTTCTGTGTGTTCCTAAAGTGCCGATCTATTTGAAAGGGATTCAAGGTCCTGTGAAAACATGGCAAGTCATGGAGAAATTCACAGGCAAAAAATCAGATACACAAAAATGGTTTGATTTTGAATATAAGGGTTTTCATTTGGTGCTGAATTTTGAAGAAGTACAAAATTATGAATACCCTGAGCTGGTAGAAATTCTAGAGAAAATGATTCAGAGAATCAAAACACAGCAAAAAATTACTAATGCACAAGGCATTCCACGTTTAAATCTCGATGATGAGGTTAAACAATAGATTATTTTTTTCTTCTGTATTGCAAATACTCTACCACATAAAAAACTCCTCATTTAGAGGAGTTTTTTATGTCACTAATTTTTGAAAATTTAGCGATTTTCTGAAGCATGGTTGATTGTGTATTTAGGAATTTCAATTTCTAAATCTTCATCAACAATTTCAACTTGACACGAAAGGCGAGAGTCTGGCTCCAAACCCCATGCACGGTCAAGTAAATCGGCTTCCACGTCATTCATTTCTTCGAGGCTGTCAAAACCTTTACGGACAATGACGTGACATGTGGTACATGCGCATGACATATCGCATGCATGTTCAATTTTGATGCCTTGCTTAAGTAAGCTTTGGCATAAATTTGCATTTTTTTCCACTTCGAATTCTGCACCTTCAGGACAGAATTGAGCATGAGGGAGAACTTTAATACGTGGCATATTGATCACCTATACCTTTAGTTTGAGTTTGACCAATCTTCGAGTTTTGTACCCTTTAAGGCATGGTCAATATGTCGATTCATACGAAGTGCTGCAAACGCATCGCTGTGGGTTTTAAGTTGTTGAACAGCATTTTCAATTGCTTCTAACTCATTAGTTTTTAAGCGAGCTTTAAGTGCTTCAGCAGCGAGAATTAAATCACGAGCTTGTTGCTGAGAAAGTAAATCTTTATCAGCTTTTAAAGCTTGTTCTAGAGCTTCTAATTCACGTTCTGCTTCAACTTTTGTTTCTTGCAAATGGCGAAGTTGTTTATCTTCTTCAGCATGCTGGAAACCTTCAATTAATAAACGTTCCGTATCTGCAGCTGATAAACCATAAGAAGGTTTGATATCAATTTGTGCTTGAACACCAGAGGTTGTTTCTTTTGCAGAGACTGTTAATAAACCATCAGCATCAACTTGGAATGTAACTTCAATACGCGCTTGACCAGCTGTCATCGGTGGAATGCCATGCAAAACAAAGCGACCTAGTGAACGACAATGTTCAACTAAATCTCGTTCACCTTGTACGACATGAATCAGCATGGCAGTTTGTCCATCTTGATAAGTCGTGAATTCTTGACGGCGAGCTACAGGAATTGCTGTATTGCGCGAAATCAAACGCTCTACCAGACCGCCCATAGTTTCTAAACCTAATGAGAGTGGAGTAACATCAAGCAATAAAGAGCCATCTTGGCTGTTACCGATGAGCTGATTTGCTGTGATTGATGCACCAATTGCAACTACTTCATCTGGATTAATTGTACATAAAGGTTCACGTTTAAATATATCGCGAACTGCTTTTTGTACTGCATAAGAACGAGTAGAACCGCCAACTAAAACAACATGTTCAATTTCATCTAATTCAAGTTTTGCATCGCGTAATACGCGTTTACATACACTGATTGTTTTATCGAGTGCGACCTGAATGATTGATTCAAATGTTGGGCGATCTAAAACTAGACGATCATCGAATAATTTTAATTCAGCAGATTCATGATCAGTGAGTTGCTCTTTAGCTTGGCGTGCAGCAACGACAAAAACTGCGTATTCTTCATCACTTAGAGTTTCAATGCTAAGCTGTTTTTTTGCCCATTTCACGATTAAGCGGTCGAGGTCATCACCACCTAATGCAGTATGACCACCTGTGGCTAATACTTCAAACACACCTTGTGAGAACCGCAAGATAGATACGTCAAACGTACCACCACCTAGATCATAAATTACATAATTACGATCTGTACTGAGATTGGTATCCTGATCTAAACCATAAGCAACAGCAGCAGCTGTTGGTTCATTAAGTAAGCGCAGTACATTTAAGCCAGCTAATTGAGCAGCATCACGAGTTGCTTGACGTTGTGCTTCATCAAAATATGCAGGAACCGTAATAACTGCACCATTAACTGGATTTTTTAAGCTTGCCTCAGCACGTTCTTTTAATTCTTTTAAAATCTCAGAGGAAATCTCAACAGGTGTTTTTCGACCTGCAGCAGTTTCAAATGCTGGCATTTCATTTTCAGCACCAACAAGCACATAAGGATGTTGGAATTTAATATCTGCTTGAGAACGTCCCATGAAACGCTTAACAGAAACAATTGTATTTTTAGGATCAGTCAACATGAACGGCTTAGCTTCATAGCCGAATGTAGTTGTATCCTTTGCATAATGAACGATAGAAGGGAGTAAAACTCGGTCTTTATCGTCTTGTAGAACTTTCGGTTTTCCCGATAGCACTGTCGCCACTAAAGAGTGGGTTGTTCCTAAGTCTATACCGATCGCAATTCGATGTTCGTGCGGCGCAGTAGATTGACCAGGTTCAGCAATTTGCAAAAGTGCCATGCGTGAGGTATCCCTTGAAAATAATTGGTAACGGCAGACTAAAAATCATCATCTAAGTCGAAGCTATCTTCTTCGTCTAACATGCGATCTTCGGCTTTATCAATATCGTTCATTACGCGTTGGAAAAAGCGTAATTTACGTACCGTATCACGAGCTTCAGCCCAATCTTCGTCAGCATAATCAATTTTGAATTCGCGGACTAATCCATCAATCCATTGTTGAACGTCTACTTTTAATGTACGTAATTGATCTGTTGATCTAGCCTCATCAAGTTGCTCGCGCATCTCAAGTGCTGATTGTAGAAATTCAAAATCATTGATGGATTGATCAAGATGGTGATCTTGCTTTTTTAAGGCAAGTAAATATGCAGCACGACTATCAACTTGTGAAAGTACTTTAAACGCTTGATTGATTTCACTTGACTTAATTAACGCCTGATCTTTGTCAGCAGCTTTATCTGGATGATATTGCTGTTGCAAATTCAAAAACTGTTTTTTTAAAGCTGCCAAATCTATATCGAGTGCTTCGGGTAATTGGAACAACTCAAAATGATTCATGGGAGATGAATTCCGCTATTGATAAATACATTAAAACAGTGCGGAACACACTGTTTTAATGGATAAAAAGAGGGTGATATAGTTTTAGACTGTAAATGATTCACCACAGCCACATTCACCTTTTTGATTTGGGTTGTTGAACTCAAAGCCTTCATTGAGACCATTTTTAACATAGTCCATCTCTAAACCATCGAGATAAACCAAGCTTTTAGGATCCACAAAAACTTTAACACCGAACTGCTCAAATACTTGATCATGTGTGTCAACATCGTCAACAAATTCAAGTACATAAGCTAATCCAGAGCAACCCGAAGTTTTCACACCAACACGAATGCCTTCACCCTTACCACGATTCTGTAGGTAATTGCTGATGTGAGTCGCAGCATTTTCAGTTAAATGGATCATGAAAACTCCAATGTGTTACGTCGTTAAACTATTAAGCTTTGGCTTTTTTGCCACGATAATCTTCAATCGCAGCTTTAATCGCATCTTCAGCCAATACAGAGCAGTGTACTTTTACTGGTGGAAGGGCAAGCTCTGTTGCAATATCAATGTTTTTGATTGCTTGAGCTTCATCAAGAGTTTTACCTTTTAACCATTCAGTTACAAGGGAGCTTGATGCGATTGCAGAACCGCAACCATAAGTTTTGAAGCGAGCTTCTTCAATTACGCCATTATCATCGACTTGGATTTGTAAGCGCATTACATCACCACAAGCTGGTGCACCGACCATGCCTGTGCCAACGTTTTCAGCATTTTTATCCAAAACACCCACATTACGAGGATTTTCGTAATGATCAATTACCTTTTCACTATAAGCCATTTCGCTTCTCCAAACCTCGGGGTCAGCCTAATATTAATATGAGGGTTAAAACACGTTTTTCAATTCAAGTTGAATGAATTAGTGTTCAGCCCATTCAACTGTTGAAAGGTCGATACCTTCTTTGTACATATCCCAAAGCGGAGAAAGTTCACGAAGTTTCTCAACAGCAGCTTTGGTAATTGTCAATACGTGATCGATATCAGCTTCAGTGGTGTACTTACCAAAGCTAAAGCGAATTGAACTATGTGCCAATTCATCAGATAAACCTAGAGCACGTAATACATATGATGGTTCTAGTGTTGCAGAAGTACATGCAGAACCACTTGAAACGGCTGCATCTTTCAATGCCATCATTAAAGATTCACCTTCAACAAAGTTGAAGCTGACATTTAAATAATTTGCAACGTTTTGAGTAGGGTGGCCATTTAAGAAAACTTGTTCTAAGTCTTGTAAGCCATTCCAAAGTTTGTCGCGTAATTGGCGTAGACGTTCTTGTTCAGCATGCATGGTTTTACCAGCAATTTCGAACGCTTCACCTAAACCAACGATTTGATGTGTTGGTAAAGTACCAGAGCGCATACCACGTTCATGACCACCACCATGCATTTGCGCTTTTAAGCGAACGCGCGGATTACGGCGAACATATAATGCACCGATACCTTTAGGACCATAAATTTTATGACCAGAGAAACTCATTAAATCGATTTTCATAGTTGAAAGATCGATATCTACTTTTCCAGCAGCTTGAGCGGCATCTACGTGGAAGAATGTTTTATTCGCACGTGTTAATTCACCGATTGCAGCAACATCAGTAATTGTACCAATCTCATTATTCACCATCATAAGTGAAACAAGGATCGTATCTGGACGTAAAGCAGCTTTTACCATTTCAGGTGTAATTAGACCTGTACGTGGTTCTGGCTCGAGATAGGTGATTTCAAAGCCTTCTTCTTCAAGCTCACGACATGGGTCTAAAACAGCTTTATGTTCAATTTTACTTGTAATAATGTGCTTGCCTTTTGAACCATAAAACTGAGCGATACCTTTGAGTGCTAAGTTATCAGATTCAGTCGCACCAGAAGTCCACACAATTTCACGTGGATCAGCTTTGATAAGATTAGCGACTTGTTCACGCGCGTATTCAACTTTTTCTTCGGCTTGCCAACCATAAGCATGCGAGCGAGATGCAGGATTACCAAAAGTCCCTTCGAAGGTTAAGCATTCCATCATACGTTCTGCAACTTCAGGAAGGACAGGAGTGGTTGCTGCGTAATCAAGATAAATTGGACGTTTCATGTCAAATACCTGTAACCGATAAAAGAGCTGAGTCAAAGCTTGTAGAGTTTTGGCGCAGAGCGACAGTTTGTACATTATCGCGTGCAATTAAATCTGCAAGTGTGATTTTGGCGAGATAATCGGCAATATGGTGGGAGAGTTCTTGCCATAAGTCATGCGTTAAACACATTGCACCATTTTGGCAGTTTCCTTTATGGTCGCAACGAGTCGCATCAACAGTTTCATTTACAGCTTCGATGATTTCTAGCACTGTGATCTCACTTGCAATACGCGCAAGATGATATCCGCCATTTGCACCACGAACGCTTGAAACTAACCCATGGCGCTTAAGCTTTGCGAATAATTGTTCGAGATAAGCGACAGAGATGGATTGGCGTGCTGCTATTTCCGCAAGCGTGATCGTTTGTTCAGTTGGCTGCAAAGCTAAATCAAGTAGAGCAGTCACTGCGTAACGACCGCGAGTTGTAAGACGCATGATTCGGTACACATGGTTAGACTAGATGTCTAAATTTTATGAATTCCGACTAAAATAGTCAAGTTTTTTAATTGCCAATATGTGTGTGAAAAGTGAAATATAAAGTTTTTATTGTATCCACATATTATATACAAAAAAACCAATCAAAATAAAGCTAAATACAGCAAAGCTGATATTGATCAAGCGTTGGCGCTTTTGGAGTCTATGGATTCGATTTTGATATTGTTTAACTTCCACGAGTAATGAGTTTATTTCAGAGCGTTGTTGATCAATTTTATCTAGCAAGGGTGCAATTCTTTGCTGTGAAGCTAAGGTTTCAGCATCATCATCGAATGCACTAAACCACTGTTTCCAGTTAGCAAATATGCTTGGGAGTGTCAAATGCGGTGATAAATCTAAAAACTCTTCGGCAAGTGAGGTTTCACCTAAAAGTCGCATGTTGTGAATGCTGCGCTGATTATTAAACACAAATATTTTAGTAAGATCGATCAGCGTACTATTGATTTCAAGATCAATTTTTCGATCTAAAGACTGCATATCAAATAGCAATCCTTTGTCTGTGAACTGAATATAAAAATCAAAGAAAGGGATATAGCTATTGATACGTAAAGTCACACGCTGGTCAATAAATCGTTTCGCCTGTAGACGAAGTGCTGAATCATGAGTCAGGATAAATGAGAAAAAAGTTTCTAAAACAATGATAACAAAGTTTAGCAACAAATGAGGATGTCTATGTCTTTGTTGCGTTTCACTCATGAGTCTCTTTTTCCTTACCAGTCAATAGATATAGCCATAAAGCATATAAACTTGAGCATCCTTGCTCAATGATTAATATTAATTTACATGACTTTGTAGCTTTGTAGAACAGTTTTTTAAAACGATCAAGTCTTAACTTTGATATTATAAAAACATTTTTATGGTTAAATACGACATACTGTTTGTAAAGTGCTTAGGAGCATTGGTCTATGGATAACACTAACCTTGAAAATTCAGGTGAAGAAGCCGAGGTAAAAACCAAATTAAAATCAAAGAGTTCTAAAAAATCTGCTTTGGATTTCAAAAAATATACACAACAAATTTGGCTGGCAGGTTTAGGTGCATTTTCACGTGCTGAAGAAGAAGGAAATAAATTATTTGACTCGCTTGTAAAAGTTGGTGAAGAGCTTGAGTCAAAAACTGTTGATTTTGCAGATAACACCGTTGGGAAAGTCACTGAAAAGGCAAAAGAGTCTGTGACTGACACTAAAGACAAAGTAGAAAAAATTTTAGATACAGGTGTAAATCACTCTTTAAATCGAATCGGTTTGGTTACTCCTAAAGATCTACAGCATATTGAACAGCTTTTGGTGCAGCTTCATATCAAAGTTGATGCTTTAATTGAAGAAAATAACCAATTAAAGGCCAAATTGAATAAAAAGTAAAAAAACTCCTGACGCTCGTCCGTTTATGTCGTATTTCAGTATTTATTTTGGTTAAAACGCCTTTCTAGTATTGCGTTCTCCCCTAAAGCATTGCTATAAAGGCGGCATGGCCTTTTAAACTATAGCCTTGGATCTTAACAAACGATATTAAGAGGATATTTTTTATCATGAATAAATCAGAATTAATTGATGCGATTGCTGAAAAAGGGGGAGTATCTAAGTCGGATGCTGGTAAGGCACTTGACGCAACAATTGCATCGATCACTGAAGCACTAAAAAAGGGTGATACGGTTACTTTAGTCGGTTTTGGTACTTTTAGTGTTAAAGAGCGTGCTGCTCGTACTGGTCGTAATCCTAAAACTGGTGAAGAGCTACAAATTAAAGCTAGTAAAGTACCAAGTTTTAAACCAGGTAAAGGTTTGAAAGATTCAGTTGCGTAATCTTTTTAAATCAATAAACGCACCATCTCGGGTGCGTTTTTTATTTATCGAATGAAAAAGTTGATTTGAGCTTTATTCTGCATTCATTCGCTTTTATTTTTCAGTTAAAATTGCCCCGAAATAAAATATTGGAATTCTCATGGAATCTTTTCGTACACTCATTAAGGGTTGGCTTGGCAAAGTCCTTCTAGTTTTGTTTTTGACCCCTTTAGCGCTTGTAGGTATTGAAGGATATTTTAGTGGAGGCAATAAAGCAGATGTTGCAAAATCTGTAAATGGCCAAGATATTTCTAATAAAGAATTAGAAACAGCAACTAAAAATTATAAAGATCAATATTTATCCTTAGTAAAGGGTGATGAGTCTCTTTTGAACCTCTCTCTTATTCAAGAAAAAGCATTAGATGCACTGATTGCTCGTAGCTTGTTACAACAACAAGCAGAAAAACTAGGGATTTCCCTAAGTGATACGCAACTTGAGCAAATGTTGGCTCAACAACCTAGCTTTCAAGAAAACGGACAATTTTCACAAAAGCTCTATGAAAATTATCTACGCTCTGTTGGTATGACCAATCAAGGCTTGGTTGCTAGTCTGCGTCAAGACCATGCTTTAAAAATGATTTCATCGACATTGATGGATTATGCTTTGGTGAGTAAATCTGATTTACAGCAACTTGCTAATTTACAAACAGAACAACGTACTTTGCATTTAGCTAGCATTAAGTTAGATGATTACAAAAAGGGTATTACTGTTTCTAATCAAGAAATTGCAGATTATTACAACAAGCATAAAAACCAATTTAAACAGGTTGCTAATGTTGATGTGGATTATGTGGTTTTAACACCAGCATTATTGCCACAAGCAAATGTAGCTCCTTCTGAAGCTGAGTTACAGCAGGCATATAAAGCATTCATTGATAAACAACAGAAAGATGTGAAGCGAGAAGTTAAACATATTCTGATTACAACGGATTCAAGAGATGCAGCGACAGCTCAGAAATTGGCAAATGATGTATACGCTAAAATTCAGTCAGGCATGTCATTTGCTGATGCTGCAGCGCAATTTTCAGAAGACCCTTCTTCTAAAACACAAGGTGGTTTAGTTGAAGCTTATGCTCCTGGTGTGTTTTCAGCAGACTTTGATAACGCTGTTAATTCTTTGAAGAATGGTCAGATTTCTAAACCAGTTAAGACACAGTACGGTTATCATATTATCGCTGCAAACGCTCCTGCAATTGATATCCCATCGTATGAAGCTGAAAAACCGCGCTTAATTGCTGAAGTGCAGAAAACAAAACAAGCCAATTTATTTAGCGATACAGTGAATAGTCTAAATGAAATGGTTGTGGGGAATGATTCATTAGATGCCGTGGCTCAAGAAGTTAAAGGCGTTCGTGTTGAATCTGCTAAAGGTGTGACTTTAACAACGCAAAATCCTTATTTAAGCGATTTAAATGTAAAAGCAAAATTGTTTAATGATGATGTAAAAAATGGTGATCGCAATGCATCATCAAGTATTCAATTAGCAAATGGTGATGTGATCTGGATCAAGGTGCGTGATTATCGTGCTGCTGGAGTCAAGACACTTGCTCAAGCAACTGCTGAAGTAAAAGCTAAGGTGATTGAGGAAAAAGCATATAAGGCTGCCCAAGCGAAAATCGCATCAACTTTAGCTGAATTTAAGACTCAACCTGCTGCACAAGTTGTTGCAAAGTCAAAAATTATTTTTGAGGATGCAGGTACTTATGCTCGTTCACAAGGTTTAAAGCGTGCTATCGAGCGCGCAGCATTTAGTATCCCTGCGCCAACTAAAGAAGGTATGTGGTCAGTTACAACGACTCAACTACCTAATGAGTTGGTAATTGTGGCGGTCTCTACGGTGAATACAAATGCCGCAAGTGCTTTACAACCAGAACAGTTGAATGAGTTAACCAAGTTATATCAGCAGTTCCGTGGTCAGCAAATTTTAGAGGACTATACTGAGTATCTAAAATCACAAGCAAAGATTAAGTAAGACTTAAGCAAAAAAAACCAGTTCAAATGAACTGGTTTTTTTTATAGGTAAAAGTTTTGAATTACTTTTTTTGAATAAATTTTGCTTCTTCTGTTTGTGGGTATTGGCTTATCAGCTTGTTTTTATACTGATTGGCTAGAGCTGTGTTTTTGTCCACTTCTTTAGCAATGCTGTACAGTTGGTAAATTGCTCTTGGTGCTTTAGCAGAGTTTGGATAACGTGTAGCCACGATATTGTAATTCTGTTTTGCAGCTTTATAGTCAACAGGCTCTACAGCTAGATAAAATTCAGCTAACCAAAAATATGCATTTCCAACATAAATACCATTCGGATGATTTTTAATAAAGTTTTGCATCGGTTGGATCGCTTTTTTTGCTCCACCTTGTTTGTAAGCATCTAAAGCAACGGTATATGCAGCTTTTTCTAATTCAATTTGAGCGTTTGTTGTATTCGTGGTTGCAGTATTTTGTGTTGCCTGTACCACAGGTGTAGATGTTGAATTAGTGGTGTTTTTAGGGGAGTCTGGTTGTATTGTATTGGCTGGAGAAGGAGGTTCTGATTTTGGTGCTGCTGCAGCTTCTGCTGTTGACTCTGTTGTAGCTTCCGTTGTTTCTTCAGGTGGATCAATTTTTTGTGATAAAAGTTCTAAGCGTTGATCTAAGTCTGTATATCGATTAGCTAATTCTTTCTTTAATAGTTCAATAGAGTTTTCATGCTCTTCCAATTGACCACGTAATCTACGAACTTCTTCTTCGAGCTTCTGATTTTTCTGAATCAAATCCCAGTTTAGATTTGTGCTTACGGGTGCTGAAGTTGTGTTGTCATTAAATTGTTGGCTTAACGCACGAGATTCAATAGGAATATTTGCATACAAATGTGTACTGCTAAGTAGTGCAATAAAAATTGCAGAATGCTTTTTTAGCATGAAAATTCATCCATAAAGTTGAAAATAAAGCTGTGGGGTGAATAAGCTTTGTTTTTTACTTGAGACACACCAAACAAACATTTTTAGATTTAGCCATTAAAACAGCAACACATTTAAATGCAATACGTGTTTACAATCTTCAAGCACTTTTGGAGAAAATACGTTTTGTTTTGTATAAACATTAAACAAATTATAATGTTCTCAACGAGCCAAAAAACATAGTTGGTGTTGATTTAAGCAGTTGAATCAAAAACTGAATTAAAAATGGAGACAAGCCTTGCAACTCCAATAAAAATCTCTATACTTTGTCAGGCAATGGTAGCCCTGCTGGTAGCTTCGCAATTGTACTCTATGAACCCCGCCAGGACCGGAAGGTAGCAACGGTAGTAGATCTATGATGTGCCGGAGTCTTGCTGGTAGGGTTGCCACCAATTATTCTTCATCGCTCGTTCGAGCAATCGCTTTCATAATTACACTCATATCAAACCCTCTATACTGTAAAAATCGAATTTGTTTTGCCTTGATCTTTTGATCTTTTGAAACCTCAGTACCAAATTTTTTGACCTTTAGTTGATATGCTTGTTCTAACCAATCAACTTCTTTTAACTCTTCTGTAATAAGCTCTTCATCTAATTGTTTTGCTTTCAAAGCTTGTTTTATGCGTTGTAGACCTTTCCCTTTGCGTATTTGACTTGCTAAGGTTTGCTCAGCAACACGTTGATCGCTTTGATAGTTATTTACTGCTAGCTCTTCGACGAGTTTTGCAACTTCATCAGGATTAATCGCATATAGATTTAGTTTTGCTATAAGTTCAGCTTGCGAATAATCGCGACGAGTCAGGAGTGCAAATGCATAAGAACGAAGTCTTTGACCTGTGAGTGTTTTAGGTTTCTCTGTTTTCTCATAATTAAACAAGTTTTATATCCTCATGAAAGAAAAACGCCCCGAAGGGCGTTTCAGTTTAACTTTCTAAAAAATCTGGTTCTTCTACATCTTCTGTAGGGGCTGCTTCAGGATTGTTTTTAGTGAGTAATTGCTCGCGAACAACCTTCTCAATTTCAGCAGCGATTTTCGAATTCTCTTCAAAATAACGAATTACGTTGTTTTTACCTTGTCCGATTTTGTTGCCTTGGTATGAGTACCATGCACCCGCTTTTTGAACAATATCTTGTTGTACGGCGAGGTCAACTAATTCACCTAGTTGATTAGTTCCTTTACCGTACATGATTTGGAATACTGCTTCGCGGAAAGGAGGTGCCATTTTGTTTTTTACAACTTTGACTTTAGTTTCAGAACCAACGATTTCATCGCCTTCTTTAACTTGTCCAATACGACGGATATCTAAGCGCACTGACGCATAGAATTTAAGTGCATTACCACCTGTGGTTGTTTCTGGACTACCAAACATCACACCAATTTTCATACGAATTTGGTTGATGAAGATCACCATACAGTTAGAGCGTTTTGCGTTACCAGTGATTTTACGCAATGCTTGGCTCATCAAACGAGCTTGTAAGCCCATATGAGAGTCACCCATTTCGCCTTCAATTTCAGCTTTTGGTGTTAATGCTGCAACTGAGTCGACAACGATTAAATCAATTGCACCTGAACGAACGAGCATATCTGCGATTTCAAGCGCTTGTTCACCATTGTCGGGTTGAGAGACTAGTAGGTTGTCAATATCAACGCCTAATTTGCGTGCATATTGTGGGTCAAGCGCATGTTCAGCATCGATGAATGCACAAGTACCACCATTTTTTTGACATTGAGCAATTGCTTGCAATGTCATTGTTGTTTTACCAGATGATTCAGGACCATAAATCTCAATAATACGACCTTTCGGTAATCCACCAATACCTAAAGCGATATCTAGTGTTAATGACCCTGTAGATACAGCTTCAACTGCTTGTACAGTATTGTCACCTAAGCGCATCACAGTGTTTTTGCCAAATTGTTTTTCAATCTGGCTTAACGCAGCTTGTAACGCTTTACTTTTATTATCATCCATCTCAAAACCTCAAAACTTTATATTCTTAACGACTAACCCAAGTGGATGTATTGAATCTCAACTTGTTGGGACTTGAGTATAGTGGCAGATTCTAGTTGTTTATTCTACATCTGACCTGCGTCAATACGACACAAGATGACGCACCTTAAATTAGAAAAAATTACTCATCATGATAAGACCATGATTGAACATTTTCTTGTTTAAAACGATTGATATCACGACGATCTTTTTTGCTTGGTCGATGATCAGGTCGGGCTAGATTATGCAATTTTCGTTGCGATGCATGCAACTCTCTACGCTCAATACTTTCAGTTGTTTCTTCATAGAGTAACTGAGCCATAGGAGCACCGCCACGTATAGACGATAGGGCTTTGACGATGACAGTTTTCTTGTCAAATCCTTGTTGAATGGTCAGTTCCATTCCAACCCGAACATCTTTGGATACTTTGACGCGTTCATTATTGTGATGAACTTTACCACCTTCAATGGCTGCTTTTGCGATGGAGCGTGTTTTGAAGAAACGAGCAGCCCAAAGCCATTTATCAATTCGCATGGCTTCCATGCTTTCTGGTTCATGCTGTTTTGGCATCTGTTACCTGTAAATGGGTTTCTAGACAATCAAATAAATCAGTGAGTTCATCAAGTGCGGGGTAAGGAAGTTCATTGGAATTCCTTGCAGCTTTGCTACTTGATGGTTGTACTATGCTAAATAGTTTTGAAATTCCAAAACTTTCTGCGCCTTTCAATACGGCAACTGTATCATCAATAAAAATTGCTTTCGTTGGATCAAATGGATGCAGTTGCTGAAGTTCACGCCAAAAAGAAACATCTTCTTTTGCGTATCCTAATTCTTCACTACTAATCATAAGTTCAAAGTAAGGGCTCAGTGCAACATTTTCAAGTTTTAGCTGTAATCCTGCTTTATCCGCGTTAGTAAGTAACCAACAACGATAGCCCTTTTGTTTGAGTTGTTCTAATAATTCAAAGCAACCGGAACGCGCTTTGATTTTATTTCGATGCTCGTATTGGAGTTGCAAAACATCGACTCCAACTTTTGTAGTCCAGTACGCAGAAGAATACCAAGATAGTGTATGCTTATGTTGTTGGTAAAATTGAAATAGTGTCTGTTTACTCTGTTCTAGAGTGCATTGATGTACTTGAGCATGGCGTTCAGGTAGACACTCATTCCAAATAAAATCATCAAAGGCTAAATCGAGTAATGTGCCATCCATGTCGAACATGGCAATAGGCTTTTGCTGTAAATCTGAATATGACATAAGGTTGGTCTATGTTTATAAAAACGCTCGCTCCACAAGATGACTTGATTATGCAACTTGTTCCAATTATGGCGCAGGCTAGTCAAATATTGTTGGAAGAATACCAAAGTTATTGTGCTGGTTGCGAGTTTAATATTCAGGAAAAAAGTGATGATTCTCCTGTGACTCAAGCTGATCTAAAGGTAAATCATTTTCTACTCAAGCATTTGGCAACGATAACACCGCAATTACCTGTCTTATCTGAAGAGAGTGATTATTCTGAGCGTAAGTCATGGAAAAAATGTTGGATGCTTGATCCACTAGATGGAACGAAAGAGTTTATACATGAGCGTGATGAATTTACGACTAATTTAAGTTTGATCGAAGACCATCAGACAACTTTTGCGATTATTGCAGTGCCTTGTGAACAGGTCATGTATATCGGTTATCGCAATCAACTTCCTTATAAATACAGTTTTAGCCGTAATGAATGGTTTCAATACAAAATAGAAGAACATGACTTAAATACGCCTCTCCAAATTGGATTAAGTCACAACAGTAAAAATCCTAAATATCAAAATTTTATTCAACCATTACTCAAGCATCGTGCTGTTGAGCGACGTGAAGCTGGTAGTGCTTATAAGTTTTGTATGATGCTTGAAGGTGATATAGATATTTATCCACGGTTTCATCCAACATCGGAATGGGATACGAGTTCAGGTCAATCATTATTAGAAAGTATTGGCGGTGGTCTACTGACTCTAGAAGCTAAGCCATTTTTGTATAATCAGCGAGAAACTGTTCTTAATGGTGGCTTTATCGCATTTAAAGATCAGTACTGCAAAAAAATTGCATATGAAGCATTAAAGCATTCTGGGATTTTAGATTGAGAGTTATATTACCCATGTTATAGTGAGTTAAATTTTTATATTACATAAATATTATGGCGCTACATTTATTGCCTAAAAGTATGTTTGAAGCTGTGGATTTATTGCCAGACACTTCAACTCCAGTCACCTTATTTACACGTCATTCATTGCGAGAACTTGTCAATGGGCAGGGATTTGCTGGTTATGATTTGCAGTTGACTGAGCAGGGGCGAGAGCTTGCATATGCTTGGGGGCAATATCTCATACAAAATACAGATCGAGCCATACATCACTGTATTTCTAGTCCTATCCAACGATGTGTTGATACTGCAGCCTTAATGATTGAAGGTGCTGATCAGTTACGTAAGGGTGAAAACACTCATACGATAGAGATTGTTGAACAGCGATTATTGGTTGAGCCAGGTAGTTTTGTATTAGACATTCAACAAGCTGCACCATATTTTCGTAAACAAGGTGCATTGGGGTTTATCAACAGTTTTGTGAATAATGCTTTGCCTGGCATGAAACACCCTATTACAGGTGTATTTGATGTACTTGAGTTGCTTTATCACACACATCCAACACATCAAAATGGTTTAAGTATTGCTGTTAGTCATGACACTATTTTGGCTGCAATTGTAGCTGTCATTTCAGGTCAAACAGAAATTCAACAATCAGACTGGCCAGATATGATGGAGGGATTATTTGTTTGGTTTGAGGGTGAGGATTTTGCAAATAGCAAGTTAAAATGGATTTGGCGTGGTCAAAAACAAGAATTATTAATTAAAGATTTTAAAGAAAAATAACTAACCCTTAGAGCTGACCAGATCACGATAACTAAATCTTTAGATATTTTACGATATCCTAAATTTATATTTTTTATCTTTTAGTAAAGATGATATTATTTTTAAATGCATGATTTTATTAATATTAATTAATAATCGTAAACTTATCTTTATTGATAATTTATTACGGTTTATTGGGGGAAATGTGATGTGTTTAAAACTTAAATATTTGTCATTATCTGTTCTTGCAGCAATGTTAAGTGCTTGTGGCGGCGGAAGTGGTGGTGCTTCATCAACAGAAAGTAATATGGGGTCAGGAAGTTCGGGTGATTCTCATCCATCTTTTTCTGAAAAATACCCTGAGCCAGCAAAAGATGTTATCGATGATACGGTTCTTGGTTTTTATGATTACGATAAATTAGGTTTAGCTCGTACTTTGAGGAATGATTTGAATGGAAGCTTTTCAGCTATGATTCAATTTGCTCAAAGTCATGTGGTTAATCCAAAAAATAATGAAAAAGATTACATGCCTCGTTTAACCTCTGAGAAAGAGGCACTTTTATTAGTGACACCATTAATCGAGATGGGGAATATTCAATCTTTAAAAGCTGAAATTTATCAGGGTAATCAATTGCTGAGAACGGTAGATTTAGATGATCCATCTCGTTTGGCTGCATCTGATCAATCAAATAATGATGGACGACCACAGGTGAACTATTCAAAACGTGCTTGGAGCACTGCTTTGAATTGGAATGAAGTTAAAGCTGGTTTGCATATTCGAATTATTGATCCCTTAACTAATCGTAGTGGTGACTTAGCAGAGATAGATATTGACTTTGCCGCTCCAGGTGAGTTGGTTGTGCAAAATATTCGTTTGGGATTACTTACCGATCCACCTCAGTCTAACGGTCACTATATGCTGTTAGAACCAACAAAAGCAGGAACAGATTATTTTCAGACTATTCCAGCTGCTCGAATGATTGTCACCTAATATGACGATTTAAAACTCGATAAAGTCATGGTTGCTAGTGGGGTAATTTATGATGCTGCCAGTGTAACGACTGGTGATGTCTATAGTGGTGATATGCGCGAAAATACGGCAAAGTCAACATTTGGGGTAGGTATTAATCTAGCAAATTGGGGAATTACCAGTGCCTCTATGGCGAGTCAAGAACAGCCTCAACTGACACAAAGTGTAGTTACACATCATGCTCGCGGTAAATACAGTAATGGTGACGTCACGCATGGTTTGAGTGGTGGTAATCGAATGCTAACACTGATTGACTCTGTAGGTAATGAGTTTAGTCATGAGATTGGACATCACTATGGTTTGGGACATTATCCTGGTTCCGTGAATAATAATATGTTTTGGGCTGCACATCATGCAGATAGTGGCTGGGGATATATCGCCTTTAGAAATAAAATGCGTGGTAATCTCAATTGGACATCGACAAATCTTGGAGATGGTAGTAATGGCGTTCCAAACTTTTTAAATAAGTATGCTTATGGTTGGGATGCGATGTCTGGTGGTTCGACTGCGAGTTCGATTTCGAAATATACACATTACACAGGCTATAGCACGTATCTCAAGATTCAACCTGCCTTTGATCGTTATGTCTGGGATAAAAACTCACCAACTGGTTATAAAAAGTGGAATGCTACAACACGAGCTATGGAAGTTGCACAGCCCAAAGTACCGAACTCTGGAAATGTTTGGTATGACTCAGCTGATGGAAATTACTTAAAGCCAAGATTATTCGGTGTTCCTGTTTATACGATTCTGGGTGGATATGATCCTGTAAATCAAGTGGGTTTAATTTATCCAGCTGCAAGAGGGAATTGGGGTAATGTGTTTAACTTGCCTCAAATCAATCCAAATGATTCTACGGCAAGTTGTTGGTTAAATATTCGATTTGCATCAAATGAGCAAAATATTGCTCTAGCACCTCAACGTATGAATACGAATAGTAATGCCAATAAGTTCCATATTAATGTGGCTCAAAGTGAATCACCACAGCAAGTAGATTTGTATTGTAGAAAAGCCAATCAAAAAGCAGTTTTACTTTCAACAATAATGATTCCAGCAAACAATGTACAAATTTCACCTTATGCAGAAATTGGTAAAAATGTTGGGTATTCAGCATTAAAACAAATTGAACTTCCAGTACTTGAGCAAGCTCTTTTGGAAAATGCTACAAGACCCGTGGTGAATTTGTCAGCTGATAATAAATTGTTGTTCGATTCATATCAAAAATTCAAAGATCAGCTTTCGATTGCAGCGCAGAACGAAATGAATCGTTATACCCAACAGCAAAACACGCTGTATCGTTTGAATCGCTGGATGAATGTATATCGCTCTGATTTAGTGAATCTAAATGCTGATGCAGTTAACGCTTTTCATGTTTTCCTAGATAAGCTCGAACTGAAAAGTGATTTTAATTTGGGTTCTGCGATGAGTTTAATGAATCGAACAAATTGTTTAAAAGCTGAAAAACTTGAAAATGGTCAATTCAATGCATTTATTAGTGGTGCTTCTGGTTGTATAGGCGATGACTCAGAAAAATGGGTTTACGATGCATTAGGAAAAATTCACAGCAAAAAATATATAGATCAATGCTTAGCAACTACTTCGGGTAATGTAATTAATTTACAGCCTTGTAATAACAATCAAACTAATCAAGTTTGGACTACCGACATGAGTGCTCAAGCGATTAAGCAGGCTAATCAATGCTTTGATTTGGAGGGTGGTTATCTGACGAATAATCGTGCACGCTTAATTCGCTATCGTTGCACAGGAGGAGCTAACCAGAAATGGACGATTCCAACTGCTAATAATAGTTTGATTCTTTCAGGTCTAACGGCTAAGAATTTAGTATTAACGACAAAAGTATTTGGATTAAACGAATAGCTTATACATAAGAAAGGGGTGGTAGCTCTGCCTCTTTCTATTATGATAAAATTTGAAAATCAAGAGACAATAAAAAAGCCCGAAAATCGGGCTTTTTTATGTGCAACAAATTAGTTAGCTAATGCTTTAATTTGAGCGTTTAAGCGGCTCTTGTGACGAGCAGCTTTATTTTTGTGGATGATGCCTTTGTCAGCCATACGGTCGATTACAGGTACAGCTGTTTTGTAAGCTTCAGAAGCTACAGCATAATCACCAGCAGCGATCGCATTTACAGTACGTTTGATGTAAGTACGAACCATAGAACGCAAGCTTGCGTTGTGTTTACGTGCTTTAACGTTTTGACGAGCACGTTTTTTAGCTTGAGCAGAGTTTGCCACTCGTGCACTCCTTGAAAATAAGTTGGTCTGGGCGGGCTGAAGTTAAAACCAATAAAATATTAGCAACATTCACCAGCCCGTAAACAAGTGCCATATTTTGAGGAAACTACGCCCCGAAGTCAAGCCTTGTGATACTTTTAAGTACATTTAACAGGTGATTATCTTGCAAGAAAACGTTACATTAGTCCAAGTGATAACTTGAGCGAAATAAAAATGAAAATAGGTGCGAAGAAGGCAATTATTATTGGTGCGACAGGTTTAGTCGGTTTGGCTTTGATTGAACAATTACAATCGTCTGATGACTTTGAATCAATCACGGTGGTTGTTCGTAAAAAAACTGATAAATTAGATGCTTATACTAAAGTGACGCAGTTCGTTCTTGAAGATTTTTTATTACTTAATGACGAAGATGTAAATGGTTTTACCCATGCTTTTAGCTGTTTGGGAAGTACGATCAAACAGGCTGGTTCTAAAGATAAATTTTATGCAATTGATTATGAAATTAATGCGCATTTTGCAGATTTAATTCAAGATAAAAACATTCATCTGTTAATTGTTAGTGCGCTTGGAGCGAATGCTAATTCGCCGATTTTTTACAATAAGGTAAAAGGTCAGTTAGAAGATTATTTGAAAAAATTGTCAATTTATAAGTTATCGATCTTTCAGCCTTCTTTGTTGATTGGAAAACGCAGCGAAGTTCGTTTATTGGAAGATACAGCGCAAACACTGTTTAAGCTTGTAGAAAAAACGTGGACTAAACCGTTTAAATATAAGCCTATCAGTGCAGAACAATTGGCGCATACTATGGTGATTGCAGCTCAAACACAATCAGCAGCATTTAAATTATATGATAATTTAGCGATTCAGCAGACCCAATAAAGGAGAACTTTTGTGACAACAGTATCTTTCGTTACCTGTGACCTATTAGATGATAATCCAGATAAAGAGTTGCAAGTTGTAACACCTTGCATGGATGGTAAATTTTTTAAGAGCTACGGCGCACGTAAGACGTTTGGTGGTCAGATCGTTACCGTTAAATGTTATGAAGATAACTCTCGTGTTAAAGAACTTTTAGCGACCGATGGTACGGGTAAAGTCTTGGTTGTTGATGGTGGTGCATCAATGCGTTGTGCTTTGATGGGGGACTTAATTGCTGATTCGGCTGTAAAAAACCATTGGAATGGGGTGGTAATTTATGGTTGTGTACGTGATGTCGATGCAATTGCGGAATTAGACTTGGGTGTGCATGCATTGGCTGCAATACCGCAAAAAAGTAATCGTAAAGGCATAGGAGAAGTAGACATCACATTGTATTTTGGTGGTGTGACCATCAATTCTGGCGATTATATCTATGCAGATAATAACGGAATTGTGATTGCCAAAGAAAAACTAGTCGACTGCTAAAAGGATAACAGTATGCTTAAAATGGTGAGCCATCAGTTTAAAGTTTTACAATCAGTAGCTGCAACACTTATCGAAGGTGGGCGTGGTGTGTCAGGAACACCATTTCCGAATCAGCCTGAAAAACCAATCAAGCTATATGAATTTGAAGGTTCACCATTTTGCCGACGTGTTCGTGAAGTTATTACGCTTCTGAATTTGGATGTTGAAATCTATCCATGTCCGAAAGGTGGTGAAAAATACCGTCAAATCGTAAAGCAAAAAGGTGGGAAAAAGCAGTTTCCATTTTTAATTGATGAAAATACAGGTGATCAGTTATACGAATCACAAGACATTATTCATCATTTATTTAAGCATTATGGAAAAACGGGACAAACTCCAAAAAAATATAGTCATTATCCTAAATTACCGTATGTTTCGACTTTGGCTACTGTTGCAAATGCAGCTCGTGGTGTTTGGATTAATAAGAAAATTATTAATCGCCCAGCGCCAACGGAGCTTTTAGAGCTATGGAGTTTTGAGGCTAGTCCGTATACGCGTTTAGTCCGTGAAGTATTATGTGAATTAGAATTACCTTATGTGTTGCACAATGTGCCGAAAGAGCGTTGGCAAGATATGGGTCCTGCGATTTTGCGTTTAAAACCAGGAAAATATATTCCACTACCAAATGGTAAGCGTGAAAAGACTGTTGAAATCATGGGGCGTGATATTCAGGTTCCATATTTGGTTGATCCGAACACGGGTGTGAAAATGTTTGAGTCAGCTAAAATTGTTGAGTATCTAAAGAAACAGTACGGACAATAAATATTGAAAAAGCACCTTCAAGAAGGTGCTTTTTTTATCATTTGGTTGTTGCACTCATGATTGTTTTGCAGGTTAAATACTTTAGTTAATATTGTGATGTGATCAACTAATGTTCAGTCAGTTATCTAGTTTATTCAAAAGCTCAAAAGAGACACCAGAACAATTGTTTTTGAAAGAGCATGCTTTAGCCTTTGATAAGGAGCATGGTGTTATATTGAAGGGTATAAAACTGAATGAATTGGGTTTTCGTCTGGAGTATTTTTCAAATCGAAAATTAGATCACTTTGATGATTTGGCAAAGTTGTTTGAAATCAGTCCACAGATAAATGAAAAAATTGATTTAGAAATTTATTCGCAACGTTTTGTAGAACGCTTGGGGAATACAGAAGAAAATCTCAAAGAGTTCAAAGAAATGATTAAAGTTTTGAATGATTATTATGTGAAATTTCAAAGATCAAGATAAGCCAATATGTCCTTATGAATAGTAGTATAAAAAAAGCTGAATCAGATGATTCAGCTTTTTTGTGGGTAATCTAGCAATTATTTTTCAATAATAGCAGTTACACCTTGACCACCAGCAGCACAGATCGAAACTAAGATACGACCTGAACCTTTTTGGTTTAAGATTTTCGCAGCAGTGGCGATGATACGACCACCAGTTGCAGCGAATGGGTGACCCGCAGCTAAAGAAGAACCTTTAACGTTTAATTTGCTACGATCAATTGAACCTAAAGGTGCATCTAAACCTAAACGCTCTTTACAGAATTTCTCATCTTCCCAAGCTTTCAAAGTAGAAAGTACTTGTGATGCAAACGCTTCGTGGATTTCATAGTAGTCGAAGTCTTGAAGTTTAAGACCAGCACGCTCAAGCATACGTGGAACTGCATAAGCAGGAGCCATTAATAAGCCTTCTTTCTTGCCAACGAAATCAACCGCAGCAGTTTCAGTGAAAGTTAGGTAAGCAAGAACTTCATGACCATTTGCTTTAGCCCACTCTTCAGAAGCTAAAAGTACGCATGAAGCACCGTCAGTCAGTGGAGTAGAGTTACCCGCTGTCATGGTTGCAGCTTCGCCCTTGCCAAAAACTGGTTTTAGTTTTGCTAATTTTTCAGCAGTAGAGTCAGCACGTAAGTTGTTGTCACGGTTTAAACCCAAGAATGGCGTGATTAAGTCATCGAAGAAACCTTCTTCGTATGCTTTTGCCATTTTTTGATGAGAAGAAGCTGCTAAAGCATCTTGATCTTCACGGCTAATGCCCCACTCAAGAGCAGTAATTGCCTGATGGTCACCCATTGAAAGACCTGTACGTGGCTCACCATTTTTCGGTGCATCCATCAAATCTTTAACATTGATTTTTTTCAATGCTTTAAGGCGGTCTTTACCTGTTTTAGCGATGTTCAGCTCAAGCAAAGCTTTACGTAAACCGTCACCTAAAGCGATCGGAGCGTCAGATGTAGTATCAACACCACCAGCGATACCTACTTCAATTTGACCTAGAGCGATTTTGTTCGCCACAAGGAAAGCTGCCTGTAAACCAGTACCACACGCTTGCTGAATGTCATAAGCTGGCGTTTCTGGTGCAAGTTGAGTGTTTAAAACACACTCACGAGTCATGTTGAAGTCACGGCTGTGTTTTAATACTGCACCTGCAACCACTTCACCTAAACGTTGGCCTTGTAGGTTAAAACGCTCAACTAAGCCGTTTAATGCCGCGGTGAACATATCCATGTTTGAAGCAGTGAAATATGCGCCGTTTGAACGTGCGAAAGGAATACGGTTACCGCCAATAATGGCAACACGGCGAACAGTGTTTTGGCTCATGCTTTTATCCTGTTGAACAGAAGGTTTGGTTGTTTTAGCTGGTGCTACTTTTGTAGATGTAGAAGAAGCAGTGCTTTTTGTACTACGACTGGTAGAACGAGGGCGAGTCGTTTTAGTTGTCGTACTTGCTGCTTTAGGAGTTGCGTCAGCACTTTTACTTGGAGTAGAAGTTGCTTTTGATGTATTTGACACAGTCTCTTGAGCAGAATTCTCGACTGCTGGATTTTCTTGAGTTGTTTTGCTCATAAGGCTTTTCCAAGCATAATTGCGATATTCTTGCTATAACCATAGCATATTTCCAATACTGCTGTATTGACTAGAATGACGCTTTAGACCACATTCAGGTCAAGACATCCAGACATGAAGTCAAGTATGATTTATTGTGAGTCAATCAAACATTGGTTTCATGTTATTTTGCTGACATGGTTTAGATGTTTGTAAAAAATTCATTTGTATGAGAGATAATAATCATGACCGATCAATACCAAGCATTTACACAATCACCTTTGGGTAAATTTGTTGTAAAAAATTTAGGTTTACCATCGCCAGCTGCTCTAGATCGTTTTGAAAGTGGCCAACCTGTTGTAAATGGTGCCGTATTGCTTGGCGCAGCACCTTCAAGCACGATTTCCGCTTCTATTGCACAGGTTCTTAGTAATATCCATGCAGATAGCTACGTAGGCAATAACGTTGAATTACAGCAAACTGCTGCAAAAGTAGGTTTAAACCTTCGTCCTTTGAATGCAGATGATAAAGAATCTAAGTTTAAAGCAGTTGTATTCGACGCTTCTGGTATCCAAAATTCAGAACAATTAAAAGAGTTGTACAACTTCTTTAATCCAATCGCTCGTCAAATCTCAAGTTCTGGCCGTGTAATTGTAATTGGTACAACACCTGAAACAGCTAAAACAGTAAAACAAGCGATTGCTCAACGTGCGCTTGAAGGTTTTGTGAAGTCTGTTGGTAAAGAATTCAAAAAGGGTATCACTGCTCAAGTGGTTTATGTAGATCAAGGCGCTGAAGCAAACTTGGAATCTACTTTACGTTTCTTAATTTCACCACGCTCTGCTTATGTATCTGGTCAAGTGATTCGCGTATCTAAAGCAGATAATGTTGACCTAGATTGGGCTAAACCTTTAGCGGGTAAAACTGCTTTAGTTACTGGTGCAAGCCGTGGTATCGGTGAAGCGATTGCAAATGTATTGGCACGTGACGGCGCGCATGTAATTTGTTTAGATGTTCCACAACAACAAGCTGACTTAGAGCGTGTTGCTGGTTCTATTGGTGGTTCAGTATTAGCAATCGATATTACTGCTGCTGATGCAGGTGAAAAAATCAAAACTGCTGCTGCGAAGCAGGGCGGTTTGGACGTGATTGTTCACAATGCTGGTATTACACGTGACAAAACTTTGGCGAATATGAAGCCTGAGCTTTGGGATTTAGTGATTAACATTAACTTATCTGCTATCGAGCGTGTTAATGATTACTTACTATCTAATGATGGTTTAAATGCAAATGGTCGTATCGTTTGTGTATCATCTATCAGTGGTATCGCTGGTAACCTAGGTCAAACGAACTATGCTGTTTCTAAAGCAGGTGTAATTGGCTTGGTTAAATTTACTGCACCAACTTTGAAGAACGGTATTACAATCAATGCTGTAGCACCAGGCTTCATTGAAACTCAAATGACAGCTGCGATTCCATTTGCGATTCGTGAAGCGGGTCGTCGTATGAACTCAATGAACCAAGGTGGTCAACCAGTCGATGTAGCTGAAGCGATTGCATGGTTTGCTTCAACGGGTTCAACAGGCGTAACGGGTAATGTTGTGCGTGTATGTGGTCAAAGTTTACTAGGTGCTTAAGCATTAGGGTTTTGAAGAGGGGGTGCGATAGCATCCCTTTTTTATAGAAGAATATCAAAAGGTTAACTATGAATACTCGTCATTTTAGTGAATTACCAAAGCCTTACTTAGCTTATCCAAAAGTTATTCAAGGTCTTATCTTTAAAAAGCCAAAAGGCGAAAAAGTATTACCACAAGTTGAATACGTGGTTGATACTCTTAAAATTGATACGAAACATTTAGAAAGCTATAACGAAATTTGTGGTTTCAAAAATGATGGTTTCGTGCCAGCAATTTACTTAGCTGTGTTATCTCAAAGCTTACAAATGCATATGATGACCAGTGAAGCATTTCCATTTGCAATTTTGGGTTTGGTGCATATTCGTAACCAAATTAAACAAACTCGTAAAATTGGTGTGAATGAGCAAATTACGCTTTCTTGCAAATTTGGTGAGCTTAAACCACATGATAAAGGTTTGCAGTTTGATTTTATCACGACTGCAAAAGTAGGTAGCGAAGTGGTGATGGAAAGCTTAACGACTTATTTGTCTCGTCAAAAGGTTGAGAAAAAAGCTGCTGAAAAATCTAAAGAAGCTCAAGAACCTTCATATCAACCTCAAGCTGAATGGAATATCTCTGAGAATACTGGTCGTCGTTATGCGATGATTTCTGGCGATTTTAACTTGATCCATATCCATGCTGTTACAGCAAAAGCATTTGGTTTTAAACAAGCGATTGCACACGGGATGTGGAGTAAAGCAAAAGCTTTGGCGAACGTTCAACTTCCAGATGCTTATGAAGCGGATGTATGGTTTAAATTGCCTATGTTCTTACCATCTACAGTTGAATTTTTAACTGCTACAGATGCTAAGCAAACTGATTTCCTGATCCGTAACGTGAAATCGAAAAAACCTCATGTCGCTGGGACTGTAAAAGCAATTTAAGATGTAATTTTCATTGAGATCTATCTTTTCTGTTCGCAGGAGAGATTTTCTTAAAAATAATATTATAAGGATGTGTGCTTTGATTAAAGAATTTCTTTTTGCCAATACTGAAAACTACCATGGCACTGTTGATGAACGATTCAAAGATTTAGCGACTCAATTTAGCCGATTCCAAGATGCTCGAAGCCATGAAGGCGGAGCTGCTTTGGTTGTGTATTTCCAAGGTCAAAAAGTTGTTGATATTTTTACTGGTAAGAAATCACAAAATGAAGCTTGGCAAGCTGATACTTTAGCAATGTGTTATTCAACGGGAAAAGGGATTCTAGCGACTCTTGCACATATCTTGGTCAGTGAAGGTCTATTAGACTATGATAAGCCAATTGCAAAATATTGGCCTGAGTTTGCTCAAAACAATAAAGAAAATATTACCTTGCGTCATGTCCTTTCACATCAAACTGGTTTATTTGATATTCGTAATCTCATCGAGACCGCAACAGAAATGCTCGATTGGCAACATATGTTAGATGTTGTAGCTGCTGCGACACCGAGATTTGCAGCAGGACAAAGTTATGCTTATCAACCATTAACCTATGGATGGATTCTTGGTGGTGTAATAGAGAAAGCAGCCAAGCAACCTTTAAGTTGGTTGATGCAACGTTATCTAGTCCAACCTCTTGAATTAGATGGTGCTTATTTTGGAACTCCGACTAGTGAATTAAGTCGAGTGGCTCGCTTATTGGAAAGACCGAAACCTGCAACATCAGCTAAACCTCATTCCAAAAAAGACAAGCAACCACGTAAAGCCTCATTGTCTGAAAAATTATTAGAATTATCTGGTCAAAGCCCGCAAGATTTTCAGGATGCCATGATTCCAAAAGGTATGCGGAATTTTAGTTTTTATAGTGATGAAGGATTGCAAGCTGTTATTCCAGCAGCAAATGGCGTATTCACAGCGAATAGCCTTGCTAGAGTCTATGCAATGCTTGCAAATAAAGGACAATGGAAAAATCAGCAACTGATTCGCCCAGGTGTATTTGAGCAGTTAAGTTCAGTTCAAACCACTTCACGAGATCGTGTTATGCCAATTCCGATGCACTGGCGTTTAGGTTATCATCGTATTTTGACGATGGGTAAACGCGCACCACATGGCTTTGGACATGTCGGCTTTAATGGTTCTGGTGCTTGGTGTGATTCAGATCGAGAGCTTAGTTTTGCTTATACACATAATTTTAATATTACCTCCGCAACAGGAGATTATCGTTTGTGGGGGCTAAGTCAAGAAGCTTTACGCTGTGCAGATGCAGTGATTAAAGGAAGAAAAGGGTGGTTTTAACCCACTACTGTCCCATAGTTTGCTTTAAATAAAAAAACCTGAGTCTAAATAGTTAAAATATGAGTGCAAACAAACACTTTAACTATAAAGGACTCAGGTTTTGTCACATCAGAATACCGTATTTCATCAATTACTCAAACCCATCTTAAGACAAGATTTTGAACGTCTGGCTAAACTGCACCACTCTGGGCAAAAATTAAGATCAGCCACCCGCTGGGATCAGTTTGTTGCCATATTGATGTCCCAACTTTCTTGTCGGCAAAGCTTAAGAGACATTCAATCCAATCTCGAATCCCAGCAGGAAAAGCTCTATCATCTTGGCGCGAAGAGAATTGCGCGAAGCACCTTAGCAAGACTCAACGAAGAACAGCCCGCCAGCCTGTATCAGCAATTGTTCACACAGCTGCTTCAGCGCTGTGAAAACTCTAAAACTGCACATAAATTTAGATTCAAAAATCCGCTGTATTCACTAGATGCCAGTCATATTGATCTTTCACTGTCATTGTGCGCATGGGCAAAAGTGCATGAATCCAAAGCCAGTATTAAACTCAGTGTTGGCTTAAATCACAGCAATACCATTCCTGAATTTGTAGCGCTTGGGGATGGTATTGAAAATGATATGGTGCAAGGCAGAGCATTTAAATTTCCTGCTGGCAGCATTATCGTCTTTGATAAAGGATATGTTGATTATCAATGGTTTGCTCAGTTGACACTTCAGAACGTCAGCTTTGTAACCCGGCTACGCCCAAAGACAGTTTATCAAGTTAAATCAAGCCACAGCGTATTAGCGACTAAAGGGATTATTGCGGATGAATGTATTGAATTGAGCAGTGCGCATGCCAAGAAAAGAGGCGCACCTAAATTATTAAGACGTATAGAGTTTTATGATACAGATAAGAAAAGAACATTCGAATTTCTGAGCAACAACTTTCATCTGGCAGCATCCACCATTGCTGCAATTTATAAAGACCGCTGGAAGATTGAGTTATTCTTTAAAGCCATCAAGCAGAATTTAAAACTGAAGTCATTTCTAGGTCGAAGCCGCAATGCGATACAAACGCAAATATGGATTGCATTAATTGCCTATTTGCTGGTGAACTTCGCTAAACACATGGCACAAGAAGGATGGAGTGTTCAGCGTTTACTGAGAATTATTCAGGTCAATTTATTTGAAAGGAAACTTTTAAGGTCACTCTTTGTGCCTGATAAAAAATGGCGAAAACAAGAAGAACCTCAATTGAGGTTCTTCTTGTGATATTTGTGGGACAGCAGTGGGTTTTAACCACCTTTTTTTATTATTAGAACATTAAGTTACTTGTAGTTTCTCTTTGAAAACATCTCATTTTCAATCATAAAGTATGGCTGCTTATAATTAATAATTGTTAAATAAAACTTAATAAATAACTGCATCGTGTGCGCTATTAGACATTGTTTTTATCATTTTAGATTTAGTCCTAATTAATCAAGTTATGCCTGCATTAATTGAAGGTTTTTAAATTAAATTTGAACGTATATGCAAAAAATATAAAAATATATTCAAAAATAAGTTTATGATATATATATTTATATAGTGAAAAATAAACTTGATTGCTATGGTTGGTTTTTGATATTGTTGATCGTGCAAAAAAACACAAAAAGAATTATTATATGAAATTTGGATTAAAAGCCATCTGTTTTGCTGGGATGATAGCTGCTTCTGCCGTGTATGCATCAACAATTTTATCTCCAAATCAGATTAACAATACAGGTAATATCCCAAGCGGATACAGTGACTTAACTTTTGTATTGTCGAATGGAAATTGGGTAAAAATGTTTATTTGCCGACGACTGCTAACCATCTTGATAAAGTGACGATTCAATCAAGTGCAGCTTATAAAAGTTATTTAGATACATCGAATACCAATTTGCCGATTGAAGTATTAGAAATCCAAAGTGGTGATAGTTTTCAATTTGTATGCGATGCAAACTTAAAGAAGTGGTTAGTCCAGCTCACCACAGTTAGCCCAGTGAGTGGTTCACAATATGAGCAAGTTGCACTCTCAACAGCAAAAATTCAGCATGTGCTTATTGCTGATGGTAAGTGGGCAGGCACAGTTGCATTACCTTCGAACGTAAATAATGGCACTTTGGTTCAAATTACTTCAACTGCTGGCTATCCATCACAGTTAGCAAAAGATAATTTACTTTTCCCGAGCAGTTTTAACTTAAATAAAGGCACTGAATATTGGTTTAAGTACAATTCAGCATTACAAAAGTGGGTGCCTGAATATATTAAATCATTGAAATTAAATGTGAAGAATATTGGTAGTTCGCTTAGTAGTGTAATTAACTGAAGTAAGTTTTGGTGATGCAAATTGGGTTCCAAACTTCACGCTACCATCAACTGCAAATGATCGAGATCGTGTAGTCATTAAGTCCTCAGCGACTTGGTCAGCAAAAATCGCAAATACTCATGTAAATACTGCAGCTACCTTAACTTTGAAAAAAGAGGATCAGTATGAATTTATGTACGTAAGTGATCGTGCGCACTGGGTATTAATGTCATCTCCGATCAAAACAATCGATGCAAATACAACTATTCCTTCAATTTTACCTAGTATGAGTGAGCCAACTTTAAAGGTAAAAATTGGACTGCTCCCAGTATCCTAGACATGAGACCGCCTCATTTTGAAGCTGTCTCAAATGCTTCTGGGCTCATCCCATCGAGATGCGAATGACGCCTGATTCGATTGTAAAACATCTCGATATAATCAAACACATCCGCACGGGCCATTTCTCGTGTTTTATAGATCCTCTTTTTAATTCTTTCCTTCTTTAAACTACTAAAAAAGGATTCAGCAACAGCATTGTCCCAACAGTTTCCACGACGACTCATACTCGGAACTAAATTATGCTTTTGACAGAATTTCTGCCAGTCTCCGCTACTGTATTGTGAGCCTTGGTCTGAGTGTATGATCACAGGTTCATTGGGTCTGCGTCGCCATACCGCCATTAAAAGTGCATCCAAAACGATATCCTTGGCAAGCGTAGGTTTCATTGACCAACCGATGACTTTCCTTGAATATAAATCGAGAACCACAGCCAGATATAACCAGCCTTGCCAAGTACGGATGTAGGTAATATCAGTCACCCAGGAAGTATCAGGGGTGCTCACAGCGAACTCTCGATTTAAGTGATTTGGTGGCACAATCGGGGGACGGCCACAACCATAACTTGGCAGAGTAAAACTTGAAGTGCGACATAAACCACCTAATTAATTTAAAGGGTTTATGGAGTATATAAAATTGTCATACCATCATCTTAACTTTGAAGATCGTACTGCATTAATGCTTGAGTCAAGAAAAGAAGGCTTTTCAGCCAGAAAATTTGCTGAACTTATTAAAAGACATCCTAGTACGATCTATCGTGAGCTTAAAAGAAATAGCATCAATGACGTTTATCAAGCTCGATATGCTTCTGATAACACTTTTGCTAGACGTAGACGTGGTCACAGAAAACTCAAAATCGATTCAATCCTCTGGAAATTTATTGTTGAAGCGATCCGTTGTTTATGGTCTCCTCAGCAAATAGCAAAGCGTTTAAAGACATTTCCTGATTTGGATCAAACAATGAATGTAAGCCATACAACGATTTATTCAACGATACGAGCATTACCCAAGGGTGAGTTGAAAAAAGACTTATTATCCTGTCTACGTCATGAAAATAAAAAGCGAAAAGCTAACGGTGAACCTAAAAAAGATTCTATATTACAGGATATTAAAACTATTCATGAGCGCCCAGCCGAAGTTCAAGAAAGAAAAATACCGGGTCATTGGGAAGCTGATTTAATTAAAGGTAAAGACAATAAAAGTTCGATAGCAACACTTATTGAACGAAATACACGGCTCTGTATCTTGGCAACATTACCTGATGCAAAGGCAGAATCAGTGCGCAAGGCTTTAACTGAAGCTCTGAAATATTTACCTGCAGAACTGCGTAAAACGTTGACCTATGACCGTGGACGCGAGATGGCAGAACATAAAATACTTGAAGAAGATTTAGGCATAGATGTATATTTCTGTGACCCACATTCACCCTGGCAAAAAGGCACATGCGAAAATATGAATGGTTTAATTAGGCAATATTTACCTAAAGGGATTGATTTAAATCAGGCAGATCAGCATTATTTAAATCAAGTTGCCATGTCACTGAATACTCGTCCTAGAAAAGCGTTAGATTGGCTTACACCATTAGAGAAATTTGCTCAGCTTGTTGATTATCATAAGACTTTTCAAACTGTCGCACCTCATGTTTGAATTCGCCCTTTTATGCTTTTTATATCCTCGAACAGCGGCAATGCCATTGTTCTTCATGATCTTCAGCACACGATTGGGGCCACAGCTTTCACCTAGCTCTTTAAGATCCAGCGTGATGCGACGATAACCATAGATGCCATAACTGGCATCATAAGAAGAGCGGATCAGTTGTAATAACCGTTTGTTTTCAATTGTTCTGCCTGATTCGGGTTCATGTAGCCAGGCGTAATAGCCAGCACGAGCAATCTTAAGAACCCGACACATCGTTTTAATCTTAAATTGATGGCTGTACTCAAGGATAAACTGATACTTTACTCGGGCAGGCTTGCAAAGTACCTTGCGGCCTTTTTTAAGATATCTCGCTCTTCTTCAGTTTGCTTAAGCTGACTTTTAAGACGAAGGATCTCTTTCTTTGCTTCGAGTAGTTCATGTTCATCAGGGTTGTTGCGTAAAGGCTGTACGGCCTTTAGCCATTTATAAATGCTGTGCTGTGATACACCTAAACGTTCAGCCACATCAGTGACAGAATATCCACGTTCGGTAATCAATTTAACAGCTTCATCTTTAAATTCTGGGGTGTATCGTTGTCCACTCATAATGTTCTCTCCTATGCAAAAAGAATAGACGAAATTTGTCTAGGAGAGTGGTGGCAGTCCAGGTGCAGGTCTAGGCATTGCCTTTTTCGGTTTGATGTTGTCATGGTTCTACGCAAACTCGATTATGCTACCAACTAATGTACCGCATAGCATGATTGAACAGTTGAGCAGTTCGATTGGTGAGGCAGTTCAAGCTGCTAAGCAATTAGATCCTACGATTGCTCATCATGTAATTACAGCTGCGAAGCAGGCATTCAGTCAATCGCATCGTTCAGTATTGAATGTCGCTGCTTTATTGTTTTTGATTTTATCGATTTTTATTTTGTTTACATTGCCAAAGAAAGTAATCGCAATTGATGAGTAGCAATCACCCTTATCCAAAGCAAGCTTGGGTAAGGGAACTCTTAAGGAACATTGATTCTAAACTCTCGTAATATCTTACAAAGTTGAATCATTGGTAGTCCCATTAAAGTGGTTTGATCATCACCAATCATTTTTTCAAATAGGCTGATACCCAAGCTTTCACATTTAAAACTACCAGCGCAATTTAAAGGCTGATCAATTTCAATATACCGTTTTATTTCGTTTAATGTGAGCTCTCGAAATTTAACTTGATAATGTTCAACTAGTGTCGTCTCAAAACCTGAATCTAGGTGTTGAACACTAAGCGCCGTACTGAAAAAAACAGTTTTTCCTGAGTTTAATTGGAGCTGTTGAATTGCTTTTTCAATTGATAGCGGCTTGCCAATAAAATCCGATGGGGTATGTTCACGCCATGCGACTTGATCAGAACCAATCACAATCGCATTGGGATGTTGCTGTGAAATAACTTTTGCTTTTTCATAAGCTAAACGTTTTGCTAAATCATCAGCATGAAGTTCATCTTTAGCCGATTCATCAATATCAGGTGAAATGCTACGATAATCCAAGCGTAAACGATCCATTAAATCTTTACGTGTTTGGCTGCTTGATGCCAATATTAATTCAATATTGCTCATCAAACTGCGTATTCCACTAAAACATTCAGTGGTACGTAATGCAGAACGGCATTGTGGCAGGCATTTAACTTAATAGGTGGAGCATGCCCAGCTTGATAAGCTTCAACCCAACGAGTCACACATATACACCAAAAATCACCAGGTTTTAGCCCAGGAAAGCCTACTTCAGGTAATGGTGTAATTAAATCATTACCAACTTTTTGAGAGAAGTTCAAAAAATCTGAGGTCATTTGAGCACACATGGTATGTTGACCTAGATCGGTGATCGCTGTGTGGCAGAAACCATTGCGAAAATATCCAGTTATCGGATCGTAACAGCAACTCGCTAAAGGCTCACCAAGTACATTTAAACGATTAATTTTAGGATCTGGATGTATAGACATAATATGTATATAGATTTAATGACGATGTTTATCATAATCAAAAGTGACGCTTTCGCCAGCTTTTCTGCAAAAAAACTCACCTTTATTTTTGAGAATCATTTAAAATTGTGCCGTTTTTAAAATCAACTAGAGAGCCATCCATGAATTTTCAGCGCATGACTGACCTTGATTTAGCAGGTAAACGTGTTCTTATTCGTGAAGACTTAAACGTACCTGTAAAAAATGGGGAAATTACCAGCGATGCACGTTTACGTGCTGCATTGCCAACCATCAAAGCGGCTGTAGAAAAAGGCGCAGCAGTTATGGTGTTTTCTCATCTTGGTCGTCCTGTAGAGGGTGAGCCAAAACCAGAACAATCTCTTGCACCTGTAGCAGCGTATTTAACGAAAGCTTTAGGTCAAGAAGTAAAATTATTTACTGATTACTTAGATGGTGTGGAAGTTGCTGCGGGTCAAGTTGTTTTGCTTGAAAACGTGCGTTTCAACCATGGTGAAAAGAAAAATAACGAAGAGCTTGCAAAAAAATATGCAGCACTTTGTGATGTATTTGTTATGGATGCATTTGGTACGGCACACCGTGCTGAAGCATCAACTGAGGGTGCAGCACGTTTTGCTCCAATCGCAGCAGCAGGACCTTTATTAGCGGCTGAATTAGACGCTTTAGGTCGTGCAATGCAAACACCAGAAAAACCAATGGTTGCAATTGTTGCTGGTTCTAAAGTTTCAACTAAATTAGATGTATTGAACTCACTTTCTACAATCTGCGATCAATTAATCGTAGGTGGTGGTATTGCGAATACTTTCCTTGCAGCAGCGGGCTTCAATGTAGGTAAATCACTTTACGAAGCTGATTTGGTAGAAACTGCAAAACAAATCGCTGCTAAAGTAAGCGTTCCATTACCAACAGATGTCGTTGTGGCTGATGCAAGTCAAATTGATTTTGGTGACTTCCTAGGTTCTTTAGCAAATGCACAAGCAATTGTTAAAAAAGTAGAAGATGTTGCTGATACTGACATGATTTTAGATGTTGGTCCTGAAACAGCGAAAGCATTTGCTGAGATCTTAAAAACATCTAAAACAATCCTTTGGAATGGTCCAGTAGGTGTGTTTGAGGTAGATCAGTTTGGTGAAGGTACTAAAGCGCTTTCATTAGCAATAGCTGAATCTGCAGGTTTTTCAATTGCAGGCGGTGGTGACACACTTGCTGCGATTGATAAATACGAAGTTGCAGATCAAATCGGTTATATCTCGACAGGTGGTGGAGCTTTCTTAGAGTTTGTGGAAGGTAAAACTTTACCAGCTGTTGCCGTTTTACTTGAGCGTGCATAGTTGTTACTAATCTTTTGATTTATATACAAAGATAGAAAAGAAGAGCCGATGTAAATCGGCTCTTTTACTTTTATATTACAAATCAGTCATAAAACTGTCACATATTTGAAATATGCTTGTCATCAACTTAACCAAGTAACTGTGGAAAGCCGTGATGAAATTTAAATTAACTCTTGCCGCTTTAATTATTGCTCCAATCATGTTAACTGCATGTGCAAAAAAAGAAGAAGCGAACAACGCTGAACAGCAAGAACAAGCAGCTTCAACTGTATCTACACAGACTACTCCAGAACAACAAGCTGCGATTGATGCAATCGACAAACCGAATTTAGATGAGAAAAATACTGATGTTGTCGAAAGTGCAGCATCAGAAGTTGCAGCGAGCGAAGTTCAATAAGCTCCTCGCTAATGAAGAAAGCCGATGTGATAACATCGGCTTTTTTTATTTAAGTATTTGCTTTGCAGTAGAAGGTCAATGTTGTTTGATAATCATCATCTTTGGCTAAAGAGGCATTCTTGCCTGTTAACGTACCAATTACGCCAGCAGCAGCTTCAACTAATCTTCCAGTTTCTTCATCCACAACATCTTTTAATACACCTTGATATGCTGTTTTTTCGTCCACAACAACAGGGCTAGTATTTCGCGTACAGGTCTTTTGAGCTGCGCTAATCGCATTATTTTTAGAGATTAGGTTGGTTTTACCAATCCCAGTGACTTCATATTGATTATTTTCTTTTTGTATTGCCAAAGTGTTGTTTGGGGTAGATGCACAAGCTGTTAAACCGATTGCCAAGCCGCCAATTAAACTCATTACTAATGCTTTATTCATTGCTTATTCTCAGGTCGTTAGATAGTTGTATTATTTGAACATATAATTTTTGAACGCTTTTGCAGGTTATGTACAGTTTGTAGTGAGGCTCTGTTAAATTTCTCAAATTGATGATTAAGCAGGGATTAAACGTGGTGGAAAATAGTGAGATTATGCTAATCTAGCAAAATCCATGTGTTAGTTAGATTCATTTAAATGACGGACTCAAATATAGAGACAATTCATCAAAATATTCATCAACGTCAATCTATTGGGCAATTAATTGAGCCAGCACCAAATACACAACAACTTGAAAAAGCAGTGCAAGCTGCACTTACTGCTCCTGACCATCATCGTTTGAAGCCTACTAGATTCGTTGTAGTAACACCTGAATTGCGTGCCGCTTTTGGTGAGCATTTAGCTAAAGCTTTAGCTGATTTAGGTGAAACTGATTCAGCTCAGTTAGAGCGTGTAAAGCAGCATCCTTTTCGTGCACCGTTATTGGTATTAGCATTAACAACTATCCAAGATCATCCAAAAGTTCCGCATTTTGAACAGATTCTAAGTACTGGTGCTGCTGTTCAAAACTTCTTACTCTCTTTGCAAGCTCAAGGTTTTGCTACGATGTGGCGATCTGGTGCTGTCGTGGAGTCTACATGGCTCAAGCATCAATTGGGTTTAAACGACCAAGATCTTATTTCGGGTATTATTTATATTGGAACTGCTGCTAAAGCGATTGCTCCACGCGCAGAGATTGCTACTCAAGATTTCTTAAAAAATTGGCAAGCAAGCTAACTTTTAGATTGAATGATGAACTAAACGAATAAATGAATTTCAGGATAAAAAATGGCAGAGTTAAAATTTAGTGATTTAGTTGAACCAGTTGCAGTAGATCAAAAAACAGCATTAAGAATTACCGTGTTAGGTGGTGGCAGCTTTGGTACAGCAATGGCGAATTTGGCTGTACGTAATGGTTGTGACACGATGATTTGGATTCGTGATGCAGCTGCAGCTGAAGAGATCAACCAAACACATATTAATAAACGTTATTTACCTGATTACACCTTAGAAACAGGTTTACGTGCGGTTTCTGATTTGGAAGTGGCTGTGCGAGATCGTGATATTATCTTAGTCGCGATTCCAAGTCATTCATTCCGAGATGTGCTCAAGCAAATCGCACCATTTATCACTGCTCAAGCGGTTGTTTCGCTTACTAAAGGAATTGAAGCAAAAACTTTTAGTTTCATGAGTGACATTATTCGCGCAGAGTTACCTGAAGTACCTTATGGGGTTTTATCAGGGCCAAATTTGGCAAAAGAGATTATGGCGGGTATGCCATCTGGTACAGTGATTGCGAGCGAATCAGAACTAGTGCGATATGCAGTTCAGCATGCATTACACAGTGCGCTATTTCGTGTATTTGGTAGCGATGATGTACATGGTGTTGAGCTGGGCGGTGCATTGAAAAATATTTACGCAGTCGCAATGGGGATGGGGGCTGCTTATAATATTGGTGAAAATACTAAGAGTATGATTTTAACTCGTGCTTTAGCAGAAATGAGTCGTTTTGCTGTCAAGCAAGGTGCTAATCCATTGACGTTCTTAGGACTGTCAGGTGTTGGAGATTTGTTTGCCACCTGTAATAGCCCATTGAGTCGTAATTATCAAATTGGTTATGCACTTGGTTCTGGAAAAACACTTGATGAAGCAACTAAAGCATTAGGTCAGACTGCTGAAGGGATTAACACGATTGTACAAGTGCGTGCTAAAGCTCAAGAATTAGATGTATACATGCCAATTACCAATGCATTGTATGAAGTTATTTTTGAGAATGCACCACCGATGACGATTGCGCTTTCTCTAATGAAAAATGGTCATCGCAGTGATGTTGAATTTGTTTTGCCTCACCATGAAGTCTAATCAAAAAAATGTCATCATATTTGGTTAAACTCAAGCATTAATAATAAGGTATTTATATGCAATTAACATTAGTACGACATGGTGAAGCGTCTCCTGCGATTAATGGTGATGATATGCAACGTCCTCTGACAGAGCGTGGACATCAGCAAGCTGAAGAAACAGGAAACTTCTTAAAAGATATTATTCAACCAGAAGTTTTTGTAGTTAGTCCATTGCTACGTGCACAAGAAACTTTGGCACATATCAAAGCGCATTTTGAAGGCGTTCCTGTTTTAATTTGCGATAAAATTAAACCAGATGATGATGCTAAAGATGCGATAGAATGGCTATCAAAATTATCATATGAATCAATTGCAGTTGTATGCCATATGAATGTAGTAGGGCATATTGCGGAGCAATTAACGTATGAGAATTTTAATCCATTTGCATTAGCTGAAGCTCGAATTTATGATCAGACTGTGATTGCAAATGGCTTATCAACACAGAAAAAAAGTTTTACGCCAACAATATAAAATCTTATATCCTATATTTGGATAAAAAAGGGTACTAAACACCGATGCTGTATTTATGGATGCCTGAAACCAATGGAACATGGTATTGGTCGACTGGGGAAAATTGGTTGCAGGCCAACAGCCTAGAACAATTAATTCAAGACTTACATGAGCACAACGGAAAAGAAACAGTTGTTTATTTTCCAAGTCGAAATGCTCAATTAATGCAGCAAACTATGACGAAGTTGCATTTCAAGCAATTAGGTCAGGAAGGCGTTAAGTTTTTGCTTGAAGAGTTTGTTACGCTTCCGATTGATCAAATGAAAATAGTACATCATTTTCAGAGTGATCAGCTCAGTGTGCTCGGTGTTGCTCAATCTACTATTGAAACTTGGCAACATGCTTTAAGCCTATTACCAATACAAATTATCGCTTTTTTACCTGATTTTTTAATATTGCCAGAACCTGAGCCGAATCAAATCATCATTGCAAATTTGTACGGTAATCTACTTGCAAGAGAAAATGAATGGTCAGGTAATTCAATAGATGATTTGGCACTATTCTTAGAATTTCAAAATCCTGCTACTGAATACAAATTTGCAAATTTAAGTCCTGCACAATTGGACTGTTTAGCTGCAGCATCAACACAAGATCAAGTAACAGAATTTAGTTATCAATTTCATAGCCTAAATCGTCCTAAGCAACATCCATTGAATGTCTTACCAAAAGCAAAAAATAAAGAAGTTGAATGGTCAGGTTACTGGAAAGCTGCTGCATGTGTATTGGTTGCAGTCATTTCTGTTCAGTTGGTTTATGATGGTTTACGCTGGTCTAAATTAAAACGCGTTGCTGATCAAACTGCGGTTCAGGCGATTGATCAATATAAATATTGGTTTGGTGAAAATAGTCGAGTAACTGAGCAAAATATTAAAAGCCAGTTTGAAAGCCAGTTAAGAATGAGTCAGCTTGGAGATACACAGGCTTTATCTTTATTGAGTCGAGTTGGTCCTATTCTTATGCAAAAGCAAATTGTGGCTCAGCAAGTGAGTTATGATGCATCTGTGTTAGCGATGTCGCTCAAGGCAAAATCAGCGGATGATCTTCAAGGTTTAACGCAACAACTAAATCAACAAGGATTTCAGGCTGAACTTGGTAATGTTCAAGCTGATACAGTCGGCGCAATTGGCTTGGTTAAGATTAAATAATGAAAGCATTGAATAATATACAAAACCGTATTGATCAAAATATTGAAAGATTAAATCACTATCTTCAAGGACTATCGGTTCGTGAACGAGTCATGGTTGTTTTTACAGCAGTGTTTTTAACTGTTGTCATTATAGGTTTTGCATTGTGGAAAATGCATTCTCTTGCCGATCAGCAGCAAAATCGTTTAAATGAGCTGAAAGATTTAACGGTTTGGATGCAAAGTAACGCAGCAACAATGAAACCAGCAAATGATTTGGATCTTTCTCCTGCAGATAAGATACAGCGTACTGCTCAGCAACAGGGTTTAGCAGTATCATCTCAGCAAAATGGCGATCAAATACAATTGATTGCAGAACATCAAAATTATGCGGTACTTGCGAATTTCTTGATGCAACTCTCTCAAATGGGTTTAAGTATTCAAAAAATGGATATGATTTCTACCAATAATCAGATCAAATTAACGGCAACGGTGCAATAAATCATTTCTAATTTCTAGATATTTAGGACTTACGCATTGACGGATTCAAAAAAGTACTAAAATACTTTATAAAGTATCTGTGATCAGACGAATTAAACATGCTTCTACAGCAACTTGTACTCTACCCATTTATATGGGCTTTCTCATGACAGAACCGAACTCTATTAGCTGCACACAACTTGCCGAGACTTATAATATCTCGCATGATAGTGTAAATCGCTTTCTAGAGCGTGAAGATTACACACCTCACGACCTATATCAAGAATCAATTCAACATATTGATAATAACAAACTTATAGTCAGTATTGATGATACTGTTTTAGATAAACCATATAGTCAACATATGGACTTAGTTAGCTATTTTTGGTCAGGCAAACACCACCGATCCGTCAAGGGTATTAATCTGATTACCTTGTATGCGACAGATCAAAATGGTCAAAATATTCCAATTAATTTCCGAATTTATGACAAATCTGAAAGTAAAACCAAGAATGATTACTTTATGGATATGTTAAGTGAAGTACTCAGTTGGGGTGCAAAGATTCAATTTATTACAGGTGATAGTTGGTATTCATCGACTGGAAATCTAAAAACCATAAGAAAATATGGTATTCGATTTATGTTTGGTATCGACTGTAACCGTAAGGTTTCCCCAGAAAAAGGACAATGGTTTCAACTGCGTTTATTGCCAGATTTCCATCAGGGTCAAGTAGTCTGGCTCAAAGATTTTGGCTTTGTACAATTATTTAAGAGACTCAGTTAAAAGAACAGCAGAGGTTTTATATTGTGCATCAAGATGAAGATGATTTATTGTCCTTTGAGGGTTTTCATGAATTACATTCAAGTCATTGGAAAATAGAGCAATATCACCGGGTGATTAAACAGGTTTGTCATATTGAAAAGTTTCAAGTAAGACGATCTAAACTGATTTTGAATCATATTTTTTCAGCCTTGATGGCCTACGTTGAGATACAAAAGAACCATTTTGAGCGGATCTTTGAAAATATATATCGTTGGCAGAAGAAATTATTTAGACCAATGATCAAAAACTTCATTGATGACTTTATTCTCGATAAAAATCATCTGCTACCACAGAGAATCTATAAATAATAGTGCGTAAGTCCTAATATTTATTATTACTAAAAATTGAGATATGGCAGCATTTAGTTTTTTTTAAGGCTTTTACATTAAGTACAGCCATATTTTTAAATCTAGATTTCCAATTACTGTTTTAAGTATTGATTCAAGGAGCATTAAAGCAACGACTCTACAAAATAAGCGCCTGTCAAGCATGGTGTTTTGTTTAGCCTAAGCCTATAATACGCATACTTGAAAAATCAGTAGACTGTGATTGGTATGTTATATTCATTGGCCCGCCCTCTGTTGTTTACTTTAGCACCAGAGCGTGCACATGAACTCACACTTTCTATGCTCGACAAAGCTTATAAGCTAGGTTTTATGCATCAAAAAGTTGCAAATAAACCTGTAACTTGTATGGGAATTGAATTTCCAAATCCAGTAGGTTTAGCTGCTGGTTTAGATAAGAACGGTGCACACATTGATGCATTGGCAGCACTAGGTTTTGGTTTTATTGAAATTGGTACAATCACACCACGACCTCAAGCAGGAAATCCTCAACCACGTTTATTCCGTATTCCAGAAGCCAAAGCAATTATTAACCGTATGGGATTTAATAATGATGGGGTGGACAAGCTTGTTGAGAATGTCAAAGCTTCAAAATTCAAAGGTATTCTAGGCATTAATATCGGTAAAAATGCGGATACTCCTGTCGAAGATGCAGTATCAGATTATCTAATTTGTTTAGAAAAAGTTTATAACTACGCATCATACATCACTGTGAATATTTCATCTCCAAATACAAAAAACTTACGCAGTTTGCAAAGTGGCGATGCATTAACAGAGTTGTTACAAACATTGAAAGATAGACAACTAGAACTTGCTGAACAATATAATCATTATGTTCCTTTGGTTCTTAAAGTTGCACCAGATTTAACGATTGAAGATATTAATTTTATTTCTACACAATTACTGAAATTTAAAATTGATGGGTTAATTGTAACCAACACTACGCTTGGAAGAGAAGGTGTTGAAAATCTCCCGAATGGAAATGAAGCTGGTGGATTATCAGGTGCGCCAGTGTTTGAAAAAAGTACTGAATGTTTACGCCAATTTTCTAAGATCCTAGATGGGCGTATGCCTTTAATCGGTGTTGGTGGAATCGTTTCTGGTGATCAAGCCGTTATTAAACAGCAAGCTGGCGCAAGCTTAATACAAGTCTACAGTGGATTGATTTATACAGGTCCAACACTTGTTAAAGATTGTGTTGATGCGATGACAGTGTGAAATGAACACGCTTGATATCATTATTCTGATCATTTTGCTCATTGGAGGGCTAAACGGTTTGCGTCAAGGATTTATCAAAGCCTTTGCGAACTTGATCGGATGGATATTTGCATTGATCATTGGGGCAAAATACGCAGTCATACTGGCACCTGCCATGAGCAGTTTAAGCCAAGACCCTGTAGTGCAAAAGATTGCAGCATTTGCATTTATTGTGCTCATCATTGTTGTTTGTACATGGGTTATTACCGCACTTTTAAATGGTCTCTTGAAAAGTTTGAAATTGGGCCCATTAAATCGTTTAGCAGGTGGTGCTTTTGGTTCTTTAAAAGGTCTACTTATTGTTTTGATTGCTATGCAAGGTGTGGGACCATGGGTTGACAGTTCTCCGCATTGGAAACAATCAAAATTTGTACAAATCTTATTGCCATATGCTCCTTTAGCGACAGAGTTGTCTAAAGATGCTGCAAATCAAGCGATACACGAAATGACATCTGAAGGTGCTTTGTTACATCGCCCTTCTTCAGAAATGGACGAATCGGAGCGTGCTTCCACAGAGCAAGCTGCTGATCATTCGACAAAAAACCCTTTTTATTAAGTGGGGTTGAACCCCATTCCAAGCTTGTCGCGAGGTTATTATGTGTGGAGTTGTTGGGATAGCCGGTAAATCACCAGTGAACCAAATGTTATTTGATGCCTTGACGATGTTACAACATCGCGGACAAGATGCAGCAGGTATAGTAACTTGTCATCAAGGGCGTTTATTCCTTCGCAAAGATAATGGTATGGTACGTGATGTATTCCATACTCGTCATATGCGAGCTTTACTTGGCAACTATGGTATTGGGCATGTGCGTTACCCTACAGCAGGCTCTTCAAGTAGTGCAGAAGCTCAACCATTTTATGTGAATTCACCATATGGTATTACCCTTGCACACAATGGTAACTTGACCAACGCCGCAGAAATTCATGATGATCTGTTTAAAACAGATTTACGTCACATGAATACTGATTCTGATTCTGAAGTTTTACTCAACGTGTTTGCACATGAGTTACAGAAGATCGGTACACTCAACCCAACGCCAGAAAATATCTTTCACACCGTATCTCGTGTTCATGAGCGTTGTAAAGGTGCTTATGGGGTTGTTGCGATGATCACAGGTCATGGGCTTGTTGGTTTTCGTGATCCAAACGGGATTCGTCCTTTGGTTTATGGTTCTCGTGAAACTGAGCAAGGCACTGAATATATTATTGCCTCTGAATCCGTTGCGATTACAGCGCTAGGTTTTAAAGTTGAGCGTGATATTGCACCAGGTGAGGCAATTTTCATTAATTCAAATGGTGAATTGTTTACCAAACAATGTGCAGTAAATCCTGTATATCGTCCATGTATTTTTGAATATGTGTACTTTGCTCGTCCAGATGCAACAATTGATGGCATTTCAGTTTATAAAGCTCGTTTAAAAATGGGTGAAAAGCTGGCTTATAAAATTTTGAAGGAATGGGGTGAAGAGCACGATATTGATGTGGTCATTCCAATTCCAGATACCAGTCGTACTTCAGCATTAGAATTGGCTAATATTTTAGGCGTGAAATTCCGTGAAGGTTTTATGAAAAACCGTTACATCGGACGTACCTTCATTATGCCAGGTCAACAGCAGCGCAAAAAATCAGTTCGTCAAAAGCTAAACCCAGTTGAGCTTGAATTTAAAGATAAAAATGTACTGTTAGTGGATGATTCGATTGTACGTGGTACAACCTGTAATGAGATTATTCAAATGGCACGTGATTCTGGCGCGAAGAAAGTATTCTTTGCTTCGGCTGCACCTATGGTGAAATATCCAAACGTGTATGGCATTGATATGCCAGCAAAATCTGAATTGATTGCTTCAGATCGTACAGTTGAAGAAATTCGTGAAATTATTGGTGCAGACCGTTTGATTTTTCAGGATCTTGAAGATTTGAAAAATGCGGTTCGTACCAGTAAAGTGCCTGATCTGAGAGAGTTTGAATGCTCTGTTTTTGATGGAGTCTATGTGGCTGGTGGGATTGATAGTGATTATTTGATCAATCTTGAACAAAAACGTAATGATAGTGCGAAGAAAAAAGCTGATGGCTATATCGATGTGAATATTGATGCTGCTTCAGTGGATTTAACTGGTATTCGAGAAGAGTAAAATTACTTTAATATCGAGAAAAGCGGGAATTTCCCGCTTTTTTATTTTATGATACTCAAGGCATAAAGCCTCTTACCCAAACAATGTAATAAGGAAAATTTACATTGAAAGAAATAAGCCATTATTTAATTGAAAATAAGAATATTGCTTGGTCAGTAAGCTTTTGTATTCTTGCAATGTTACTTACATTATTTATTCTCAATTGGATTTTGGGTTTAGTTGTTCATTTCTTTGATTATACTCAGCCGATTTGGTGGCATTTTTTAAGTCCTTATTTTATTTGTTTATTATTTTTAGTATTAGTATGGTCAGTAGGAGCTGAGCTGTATGTCCTGCGTGAAGGGGGGCACTCTCTAGCAAAGCAATTAAAAGCACGTCGATTGGTTTTTGATGAAAGTACTCCTGAAGAAAATACTGCTCTGAGAGTCGTTGAACAAGTTGCAAAAAGTTTTTCGATAGATACACCTGCAGTGTATGTACTACCAGATGAGATTGGCGTAAATGCGCTAACAGCTGGTTTTAAGTCGCAAGATATCGCAATTATTTTGACGTGGGGTGCATTGCAGAACTTGGATGAGCTTGAGCTATATGGATTGCTGAGTTATGAGTTTAATCAAATTCTATCAGGCGAAGCTGTTGAAAACACGAAGTTAAAAATCTTATACAGTGGTCTAACAACATTTAGTCAGTGGGGCAGTAAATTAGCTCAAGCGGGGTACAGCCCGTATGCCACATCATATAGAAATAAATTTGAAACTATTTTTGTCGCGATTGGTGGTGTGATTTGGTTGATTGGGAGTTTGGGAATTTTAATTACCCGTCTAATCAAATATTTAACTTTAAGTGGTCGTACATTTAGAAATGATCTGAAAACCATGAAACTAATGAATAATAATGCCAACGTTCAAACATTGTTGCGTATTTATGTTCATCACTCAGGTTCACAAATTCATAGTGCATATTCAGAATCAATTTCTCATATGTGTTTTGCAAACTCATTAAGTCCACAAAGCTGGATGAATATTCATCCAAGTATTAAAGATCGAATCTTTGAATTAAATCCAACATTATTGCAAGACCTACAATTAGAAAACCTGAGAAAATTGCGTAATCGTCCTTTATTTAGTCTGTTTCGTTCTTTAGAAGAAGAGCTGACAGATATGACAGTTCCTTGGAGTTCACCTCAGCCTTTACCTTTACTTAGATTGTCACCCATTAGTTTTGCCTTAAATGATGCAATTAAACCACTCAATCCAGAGCTTCGAAAAAATAAAAAACGTCCTGAGCTGATTCAGCGTGCGATGCAAACAGCTACGGGTTCTAGAGAAGTCATGGTTGCGATTTTAATGATTCGTCAATATCGTGAATTTATTCCACAAGAAGCGGCAGTGAGTCATGCAATCGTAGATGCGTTACTCAATTTAGATGGTCGTATCCATGTTCAGATTTTTCATGATGCTTGTAAAAACATTGGGCACATGCCGACAAGTATTGCACGTCAGTTTCTCACTAAGCTTGCTTGTATTATTCAAGAAGATGGAGAGGTTGGTTTATTAGATGCGTTGCTTTTAGAGAAAGTGAAGCATGAATTGAATTTGATGCCAGCCCATCTGCCTACAGCATTTGAAGATGTAAAATCACAAATTGTTCATTTAATTGATGCGCTGTTGCACGTCCAGCAAATTAATAGTCCAAACCAATTAGAAGTTCGTGAACGAATTTTACAGCAAATTTTGACAGTTGAAGAAATGCAAATTTATGCGGATATTTCTGATGAACCTTTAGATCTAGCGGAAATTCTAAATGATGTTTCAGGTTTGCTATTACGAGATCGACTCAATATCTTGGCAATTGCAGAAAGATGCTTATGGAGTGATCGCATCATCACTCAAGATGAATTAGATGTTTTGGAACTTTTATATTGGCGCTTGGGTTTTGATACTCAGGATGTTGTTGAACAAATGCTGAAGAAAAATAGTTTGATGATTATTTGATGCTGCTATCAAAAATTGACTATTTATTTGATCAAAGGTTACGTGACAAACACATAATTTGGTCTGATTTCAGAGTAAGCTTGCCATTTATTTTTATTTTGTATTGTGTGTTTTTGAGTAAGTTATGGAACATATTGAAATTTTAAAAGCTTTGTTTCTAGGTTTTATTGAGGGTCTCACCGAATTTCTACCGATTTCAAGTACAGGACATTTAATCCTGTTCGGTCATTTAATTGATTTCCATTCAGATGATGGTCGAGTATTTGAAGTCGTTATTCAGCTAGGTGCAATTTTGGCGGTATGTTGGTTATATCGCCAAAAAATCTTTAATTTACTCAAAGGTTTTTTTAGTGGTGATGCAGAGGCTCGACACTTTGCATTTAGTGTTTTGATTGCATTTTTCCCTGCTGTGATTATTGGGGTTTTCGCTGTTGATTTCATTAAGAGTGTGCTTTTTAGTCCTTTAGTGGTCGCGATTGCCCTAATCGTTGGTGGTCTTATTATTTTCTGGGTTGAAGCAAAGAATTTTGATCATAAAACAACTGAAGCGACAAAAATCACCTATAAACAGGCGTTATTAGTGGGTTGTGCGCAATGTGTGGCGATGATTCCAGGAACATCTCGTTCAGGTGCAACCATTGTTGGTGGTATGTTTGCAGGCCTATCGCGTAAAGCAGCAACAGAGTTTTCTTTCTTCTTGGCGATGCCAACGATGTTAGGTGCTGCGACATTTGATTTAATTCGTAATGCTGATGTTCTCACACAAGACAATATGCTGAATATTGGTGTTGGTTTTGTGGCTGCGTTTATTTCTGCATTGTTGGTAGTTAGTGCTTTAGTTAAATTTGTTGAACGTCATACTTTGCGTGTATTTGCTTGGTACCGCATTGTTTTGGGTGTAATTTTACTTTTCGTATTCTTATAAATATAAATCAGCCTCTTTTTTTTGATTAGAAAAGAGGCTTTTTTACTAATTTTTGGATCTTATTTTTTTTATATTCACTAGTTATGTATTGGTTAAAACATACTATGACAATAGCAAAACTGAATGCCCGTGATTTGATTGTTGATCTCCTTTTGGGGTTACAAGGACGAGAAATTTCAATCAAGCAGATCATCATTGCAGCTCGACTTTTTGAGATTAGTGAAAATAGCATCAGGGTTGCTGTGACTCGATTATCGAGTGAAGGAGTCATTGAGGCGATTGAGCGCGGCGTCTATCAGTTTACCAATCAGTCACGTGAGTGGGCTGATGTGATGTTAAATCGAAAAAATGGTATTAAACAAACCAAACCATGGAATCAGCAATTTATCGGTGTATTTACAGGGGCTTTGGGAAGAGTCGATCGAACGGCTTTGCATAGAAGAGAACGCGCTTTGAAACATTTGGGATTCAAAGAGTTAGAGCAAGGCATTTATATTCGCCCAGACAATTTAGCAATTTCTTTCGAGCAGCTTGTTAACGAACTACATGCTACGGGTCTGGAGCAAACTGCAAAAGTCTGTTTGATCCAGTTTTTCGATGCTCAAACTATAAAAATAATAACTGAACTATGGTCCACCAAGACATTAAATCAAAATTATCAAAAATACGCTCAAATGATTGAACAATGGTTAGAAACAGCGAATGAGTTGGATTTAGATATCGCAACGAAAGAATCTTTATTACTTGGTCGGCAAACAATTTCACAATTAATGAATGATCCATTGTTACCAGAAGATTTTGTTGACGTAAAATTACGCGATCAATTTGCTCAAAGTGTTCAGAGGCTAGATCAAATTGGTTTAGAACTATGGCGAAGATTTTATGAACAGCATGATGAATAGTTAATTTAAAATATTACTAAAAATTTAATTATATTTTGTTGACAGAAATATTACATGTTTTAAAATAAAAATATAAGTTGTGTAGTTTTAAAATTAAAAAAAATATGGGATAAGGATATGAATACGCGTGTTGCTATCAGTGATCTATTCACAAGAGATGAAATCAGTGAGCTAACTAGTAAATCAGATTTACATGGGGGCTGGGCTGTTTTTTCAACTTGGGCTGTGATTGGCGGTACCTTTGCTGCCGTTGCTAGCTTTTGGGACTATGTGCCAGCTTGGGGAAAATTATTATTGTGTATCGTAGCGCTAATCATTCTTGCTGGTAGGCAATTAGCGCTTGCTATTCTTATGCATGATGCTTCGCATCAAAGTTTATTTAAAACTAAGTGGTTGAATGACACATTAACTGATTGGTTATGTGCTCGTCCGATTTGGAATGATTTACATAAATATCGCGCTCATCATATCCGTCATCACAGTAAAACCTCTACTGTTGATGACCCTGATCTAACATTGGTTTCGGGCTTTCCAACTTCCAAAAAATCATTAATGCGCAAATTTATTCGGGATTTATCTGGTTTAACGGGAATTAAATTTGCGATTGGGCGAGTGTTGATGGATATTGAGAAGATGGAATGGACAGTTTCAAATGATCGCCGTTGGATTCCTCAAGATGGACGTCATTGGAGCGATTATGCAAAAACATTTATAAAAAATAGTGGCGGAGCGATAGCCACTAATGCAGCTATTTTCGGAGCATTGTGGGCTTCAGGTCATCCTAAGTTGTATGCATTGTGGATCTTGGCATATCTCACCCCATTTCCTTTGTTTCTCCGTGTCCGTTCAATGGCTGAACATGCAGGAATGCCAACAAGTAATAGTGCTTTAACAAATACTCGTACAACTAAAGCAGGATATTTAGCACGTGCATTAGTCGCGCCAATACATGTTAATTATCATAAAGAACATCATCTTATGGCTGCTGTTCCATATTTCAAATTACCGAAAATGCATCAGATGTTACGTGAGCGCGGACATGTAGAAGAACCGCCAACGTATTGGCAAGTTTTACATGAACTATCTAACCAAGCTGATTAATTCAAGAATAGAGGAATAGATATGCTATTAGCAAAAGAACAGATCATTAGTTTTTTAGCTCAAGAGTTTCCACAAGCACTGGAAAAAACATCAATTGTTGAGATTACCCCAAAAGGTGCAGAGCTATTATATCGTGTCGATCAAAGTGACTTACGCCCCGGACAAACCGTGTCAGGGCCAACATTGATGCTTGTAGCTGATTTTGCATTGTATGTTGCAATTTTAGGTGACTTGGGATTGGTGGCCATGGCAGTCACAACCAATATGACGATTAACTTTTTCCGCAAACCAAACGGAATGCAAAATATTAAAGCTGTTTGTAAATTGATTAAAGTCGGTAAAACCTTGGTGACTGGTGAGGTATGGTTGTATTCAGTTGGAGACGATGAACCTGTTGCTCATGTTATCGGTACATATGCAATTCCAAAGCAATAAAAAATTTTAGAAATAACAACGAATAGAGCAGCAAAACATAACAACAATTCAGTATGAGAATTGGTAAGAACATGCTAAAACTAAGTTTGTTCAAATTTATTTGTTCTTACCATTTTTACTTATATGCCCATAGAACTCGACTTAATACCTCTATCTCAGATTTCGTTTGATCACGAGCAACTTTTAGCGATTAAGCGAAATGATCTATTGCCTTTGATGGATGATCCGCATCGTTTGAATGCCTATGCCGATCATTTAGTTCAAGCTCAAAGTGTTTTACTGAATGGTATTGACCCAAAATTAAATCAACAGTTAAGTGCGGTTATCTCACAGATTATTCAACAGCTGTCACTCTCAAAAAAGTATCTACGTGGTCGTCGATTCAATGCATTGCAAAAATGGCTCGGCATTGATGTGGAGTATGATGCAGGTCAGGTAAAATATTTAAAAGACCTTGATCGCTTAATTGATGAAGCAAATCATTTAAGTCAAAAACTGCAAATAGAAATACAGAAGTCACAATCACGAATACAGCAGGTATTGGGCTTACGAGAACAAATGGCAGCCTATATTGGCGCAGCTCAAGAGTTTTTGAATGAATATCCTGAGTTTAGTCGCCAAAAAACTTTAGATCATTTTCTTGAGCGATTGTCTAAAAAAGTGAATACCTTACAAACTTTACAAACGAGTAATGATATTGCGATCAAACAAATGCAGTTATCTCAGCATTTATCTTTTAGTTTATTAGATCGATTTAAAGAAGCTCAGCAAGTTTTGATTCCAGCATGGCAATATCATTTACAGCAAAGTCGTCACTCAAATTCAAGCATCACTCTTGAAAAATTGGATAAAAGTCGAGAAGATTTGATTCAAAATCTTAAAAAATCATTAGAGAAATAAGAGGGGAAAAGTATGTCTGGTTCAGAATTGACTCAAGCGTCAACTCAAGTCGAATTAAAACAAGAGGAACGCTTTGAACAATTGAATTTAAAAGAGCTAGGATTGCAACCGCATGATTTTGCGGAGGTGATGGATGCACATAAGGAACTCGCTGAGATAAGCACAACTGTTGTAGCTGAATATGGGAAAAATATTGCCAATAAAACATCGACTTATACAGATGAGTTACTTGATCTCGTTCAAAATAAAGATTTAGATGCAACAGGGCAAAAATTAAATCAGGTCGTTCAGGTTGCTCAGCAATTAAATACTTCGAGTATTTTGAATAAGTCTAAAAGTTCAGGATTTTTTGGTGGTTTACTTAGTAAATTTAAAAGCGCAAAGCATAGTTTTGATCAGCATTTTAATACAACCAAAGAACAGATTGATGCTTTAGTTAAAGAAATTGAGAGTTCACAATCTGGTTTGAAAGCACGTGTTGGAACTCTAGACAAAATGTTTGATGCTGTGCAGGAAGAGTATAAACAATTGGGTGTATATATCGCAGCAGGACAATTGAAGCAACAAGATATTCAACAGCAAATTGTGGCCTTAACTAATCAAGAGCAAGATCAGCAGACCACGCAACAAATTTATGATCTCAATCATTTAGCGAATAATCTTGAAAAAAGGGTGAGTGATTTACAAGTACTTCAACAATCTGCAATGCAAACCCTACCTATGATTCGTATTATTCAATCTAATAATTTGATGTTGGTTGATAAGTTCTATGCAATAAAAAATATTACATTACCAGCTTGGAAGAATCAGATTAGTTTAGCGATTTCACTACAAGAACAGAAAAATAGTGTGCAATTAGCGAAAGCGATTGATGACACGACCAATGATTTACTTCGTCGAAATGCGGAATTATTGCATCAAAACTCAGTTGATACTGCAAAAGCGAATCAACGTTCAGTGATTGATGTTGAAACACTTGAACATGTTCAAAACACCCTCATTAAAACAGTAAATGATGTAATTCAAATCCAGAAAGAGGGAATGCAAAAAAGAGCTGAAGCAACAACGCGTTTGCGTGCATTGCAAGAAAGTCTTAATCATCTCGTTCTGGAAAATAGTGGGCAAACGCCTAAATCTTAAAATTTATTATGAAAGGAAAGATCATTGTCACCCATAAATGATTTAAGTGTGGAACCTATTGATCAGCGTTTGCAGGTGTTGAAAAAACGCCAACGCAATATAGTCATTGGGCTTGCTGTAAGTATAGTCTTGATGGTTTTAACTATTGCGGCATTCTTTCTACAAAAAGAATTTATTTATCGGTTTTTTGATCTTTCATTGCATGTTCAGAGTTTAGATTTACCATATCAAGTACAAGATTTGGTACCTTTTAAACAACCTGTGGATTATTTTTTTAATCTTCTTTCTTGGTTTGGTTGGCTGTTTCTGAAAGTCCTTGTTTCCTTTGTTGGTGCATTTCTAATTGTGCGTTGGGTGAAGAAATTTAAGTTCTTCCAACAACGATTTCAAGCTTGGACGCAGCGATTTTTGGCATGGATCATTTCGTTTATATTGCTATGGTCGGGATTAAGCTATATTCAATATGACTGGAAAAACGAAACAGAAGAAGCTTATCAGCGTTGGATGAGCTATCAAACAAATATTGTCGAAAGCCAAATTGCTCAAGATTTACAAGATATAAATATTTCTCAAACAGAAAAAGCTTATGTCTTAGCTCAGGTTGCTTTGTTACATGATCCGATTGATCGCAAAACTGCGAATATTTATGTCAATCAATTGATCGAAGCTGAGAAAAAGGTTCCCACTGAATTTCGTAAATATGATTTTAAGCCTGAACAATTGTGGGTGATGCAACAACAGCTGTATGGGAAAAGTATTACTTTGATTACTCAACCGCTAGATATCCAAGCGCAGCAAGCAGAAAAAATTTCAAAGTACGTGAATTTCTTTTTGTTGGTCTTTCTAATTATCAATCTCGCAATGAGTGTGGTTTTGTACATGCTAGCTAAGCATTTTAAAAACCGTCGATATCGAATTACGCAGAAACTTGATCTATAAGTTTGTTATGTTCGGTTTGTTCGATTGATATTATGAAAACAACCTGTTTTACCTATTTAAATAATTTGCGTACTATAGCCCCATTGAAAGAATTTAGCTGATTGAATTGCTGAGAATTTGGAGAAAGACATGTTAGATCAAAATATTAAAACTCAATTAAAAGCTTACTTAGAACGTTTAGAAAGTCCAATCGAGTTGGTGGCTGCTTTAGATGAATCCGATAAAGCTGCAAAAATCAAAGAACTCGTGACCGAAATTGCTGAACTTTCTGATCAAGTTACGGCGCGTTTTGACGGTTCAAACGCTCGCCGTCCTAGTTTCGGTGTGGCTAAAGCAGGTGAGCAACCTCGTGTGTTCTTCGCTGGTCTACCAATGGGACATGAGTTCACCTCTTTGATCTTGGCATTGTTACAAGTTTCAGGTTATGCACCGAAGGTATCTGATGAGGTTTTAAACCAGATTAAAGGCTTGAACTTAAAATCAAACTTTGATGTGTTTGTTTCGTTGAGTTGTCACAACTGTCCAGATGTGGTTCAGGCTTTGAACCTGATTGCGATCTATAACCCAAATGCAACTGCGACCATGATTGATGGTGGTTTCTTCCAAGAAGAAGTTGAAGAACGCAAAATCTTAGCAGTCCCAATGTTGTTCCAAGACAATCAACATATTGGTCAGGGTCGTATGACTTTGGAAGAAATCATCGCGAAGTTAGATAGTAACTCAGCGGAAAAAGATGCAGCACTTCTCAATGCGAAAGATGCTTTTGATGTATTGGTGATTGGTGGTGGTCCTGCAGGTGGTACAGCAGCGATCTATGCAGCGCGTAAAGGGATCAAAACTGGGATTGTGGCTGAACGTTTTGGTGGTCAAGTCATGGATACCATGGATATTGAAAACTTTACTACGATTCAAAAAACAGTTGGTCCTAAGTTTGCTCAAGACATGGAAGCCCATGTCCGTGAATACGGTGTGGACATCATGAACTTGCAACGTGTCAGCAAGATCACAGGTGCAGATCAAACAGCCAATGGTTTGGTTGAAGTTGAACTAGAAAATGGTGCTAAGCTTGAGTCTAAGACCATCATTCTTTCAACTGGTGCTCGTTGGAGAGAAATGAATGTTCCAGGTGAAGCTGAATACCGTACACGTGGTGTTGCGTACTGCCCACACTGTGATGGTCCATTATTTAAAGGTAAACGAGTTGCAGTGATTGGTGGAGGTAACTCGGGTGTAGAAGCTGCGATTGATTTAGCAGGGATTGTTGAGCATGTGACTTTGGTTGAGTTTGATACCAAACTTCGTGCTGACCAAGTCTTACAGGATAAGTTGAATAGCTTGCCAAATACCACAGTTATTACCAATGCATTAAGTACTGAAGTGGTTGGTGATGGTTCACAAGTGACAGCATTGAAGTATAAAGATCGTGCGACTGATGTAGAAAACACAGTAGAACTTGCGGGAATCTTTGTACAAATTGGTTTATTGCCAAATACGGATTTCCTAAAGAACAGTGCAGTCGAACTCAGCAATCGTGGTGAGATTATGATTAACGATCGTAATGAAACCAATGTACAGGGTGTATTTGCTGCAGGTGACTGTACGACAGTACCATACAAGCAAATCATCATCGCAACAGGCGAAGGTGCGAAAGCAGCATTATCTGCCTTTGATTACATGATTCGTTCTACGAATTAATTAGAACTAGTAATAAAAAAGCCCAAAGTTAACTTTGGGCTTTTTGTTTAGTTTTGCGGTTTATATAAACCGTGTTCCACAAGATGTTGTCGTAAAATTCGTCTTAATTCCAAGACTGCTTCGGGAGTTTGTTGAATTGAATGACCACCTGTAATAATTTTTTCAGAAACAGCTCCATCTAGGTGAGCACTTTTATAGGGAACTATTCCATCTGTCATGACGTTAGGGTCTTGGCTCTTTGTGATATTTCCCATGATGGAATGAAACAGTAGACCTTTCTGTGGAGGAATATCAGCCGTTAACTCCATAAATTTGGATTTTTTACTTAGATCACTTGGACCATTCTGAATAACATCATTAGTAAGTGTTTTTACAAAATCTTTAAGCTCAACATCATTACTTGTTAAAGTATCTGCCAGTGTTGTGAGAAATGTGGTCGGTAGTTTAATGATTTTTCGTGCTGCGAGAGTAAACCAACGATCAGCGTAATCTGTACCTTTATGCGGTGCTGCAAGAAAAATCGCACGATCAAAATTAGATATAGGTTGCATTTTTAGTCGCTCACCAATTACGGGATGCTTGCGTAAACGAGTTTGCTGACGACTACTCATCATCACTAATGCTTCTTTTGATATATCAGCATTGCTCACTAAAAGACGACTGATAATACCACCCATACTATGTCCAATGAGAACAGCATCTTTTGCTGCAGCATCTTGCAAATTCACCGAGCCAAATGCTTGTTTAAGTAGAGCATATATTTGAAAACGACTTTCTAAGATTGGCATATTGGTTGAATAAAAAACTTGCCAAACTTGATAATGTTCACGAAGTACAGGATCACCCATAATATCGTTTGTTACCGCAATCCATGCTTCAGGACTACTCGCTAAACCATGAACCAATACGATTACTTTTTTATTAGGATTGTAAGGTTCCAGCATATATAGATGCGGCATGGTTAGGTGTTGATCACGATCAATTAAAGTTAAGTAAGCTGCTGCTCCTAAATTATTTTCAGACAACCATAAACCATATGGTGCAGAGAAATTTGCAGCCAATGAATAAGGTTTTCCAGCGATATTAACTTTTTCAACGCTATATGGATCATAAACTTTAATCTCAAATTCTGGGCTATTTAACACTTCATCTGCTGTTGCAGCGGCGCGTTTAGGTTGAGCAATAATAGTCGCAGCTAAATAACGAGCTTTATGAATATTCGGATTTGTACCTCTAGGGTAGTTGTAGTTGAGAGGGTCTAAAATATATTTATTCTCAAACTTATTGGCATTGTCAGCAGGGAATACTGCTACAAAATCAGAACCAAAACCATCGCGTCGGTTAATTGCTCTTAATCCTGAGAAGTTCATGTTATAGCTAGAGACAAATTTTTCTAGCTTCATATTCTGTAAACGTTGATAAGCTTGGATATCAATCGTATACGTACTTTTCCCAATTTTAATAGTCGGTGTGAGGTCTTTGGATGGATTTCTTAGACTAAGAATATTGACCAGTTGAGTTAATGCTTGGTTGTAAAAGTCACGAATTTGTACTTGGCGGTTATCAAAAAGTCGTTCTTGTGGTGCGCGACTGGTTTTAAATAGATAAGCATAGCTATAGCGAATACTTTTATCTAAAGCTTCTAATTGTTGATCTAAGCACTGCTCATAATTTTTCTGAATATTCTTTTGTTCTTCCTCAGATTTGTGTTTGCTTAGTTTACTTATTTTGCATTCTGATGAGTCCGCTAGAGCTTTGGATTTCGCTAGAAATAATTCACTGCTAGTCGATAAGAGCTGTTCATCTAAGATTTGAGGAATCTTATGTAAATCCGCAATGCACTCATCAGCAGATTGCATGCAATACTTTGCTTCTTTACCTGACATCGATAAAACATTGAGACTTGCTTCGCTGAGTCTTTTTTGAGTCAGGATACTATTTCTCTCATTAGCAATTGTGACATCAATGGCTTGCTGTTTTAGACTTACAACTTGGCAACCACTCATGACGACTGTACTGAGTAGCGTTATTGCAAATAGGCGATGTGAAGAATTAAATGCACGCATTAGGGTTTCAGTAAATTGAGAGCAGGATTACCGCTATAATACGAAAAAAGGATGCATTTTCAATCAACATAAAAAAATAGACCGTATAAAACGGCCTATTTTTACAAAAAAGAGAGTAATTTAGTTAAGAACTTGCCACATGTTCCAACGTTTTCCTGATTCAACTTCTTGAATCAAACGGTCAACTACTTCTGCTTCATCAGGATAATTAATTTTGTAATTTTTGAGCGTTTGAAGCGCATTTTTCTTCTGTTCAAGCCATAAGAAATTGTTTGCAGCAGAAAGATAAGCCTCTTGCACTCCACCTTTAATCGCTTTATCTAGGTATGGAATCGCTTCACGTTGTCCACCACCTTCTGATAATCCAAAACCGAACCAAAAATTGGTTTCAGGATCGTTAGGGTTAATCTCTAAAATTCGTTGAGCATAAGTTAAAGACTTAGATGTGTAAGCTGTACCCAAGTCAAGGTTGCGAGCCATCACACTGGCTTTAAATGCACGGGTCAAAATATCCATAGATGCATTTGGTTTCTCAGCGAGAGCATCTAGTTTGTGTGTGATTTCTTTTAACTTTACTTCATATCCTTTGCGTTCTTGGCGTTCAGTAAATCGAGGAGGGTAATGGCGTGCTTTTCCTTCAACTAGTTGTAAGAAGTCATCAATTTCCGTTACATCAATTTCATTTTCGCCTGCAAGAACCGCATATTTCATCCGTCTTTCAGAGCTATCAATTGTTGGGACAATCAATTTATTAATATCTAAAGTTGCAGATTTTGTTGGGTCATTTTGCAAAGAAACAACCATCTTTGTCACTGGTTGTGTAGAGGCATCTTTGATGGCAACTTCAAAGCTTGGTGGTGCATCATATTTGATTGGATTTAAAGCATAGAATGGTGGTGTCGGATCTGGTTCTTTGAACACAAATGGTTCAACAATCTTCTCTTTTTTGGTCGGCGCAATACCACATGCGGTTAAAAATGTGGTTGAAATTACAAGTAATGCCAAAGGCTTAAAATTCATGCTTTACATCCATTAATTTTAGTAAAATGAGAAGTAGTTCGTTGGTTTTACCAGTCTAGGAAAAGCAAAACCAACTTGCAATGAAAAGCTTGTTACATTTCTTATAAATTATATTATGTTGTTGATGTTTTGCTTTGTGCTTCACACTCTCTTCTAACTTCTTCAATAATCTTAAGTTCTTCTTTACTCAATGATTGATTTTTACCACCTTGAGGTTTGAATGTTGGGTCAAGCTCAGATAGACGCTGACATAGAATATTCATACGCTTTTCATTTTTCTGCATACGATCTAATAACACGCGTATGCCTTCTAAAATAGGGTCTGATTGATCCTGAGTTGTTGCATAAGGTTGGAAACCGATGCTTTCTGCATAATCGCGACGGTTTGCTTCATCTTGCTCAACTTGATTTTTATCTTTAAAGATATAACGTGCTGGGTTACCTACAGCGGTAACTCCTTCCGGAACTTCTTTGGTCACAACAGCATTTGAACCAACTTTCGCCCCTTTATGGACAGTAAATGGTCCTAATATCTTTGCTCCAGCGCCAACAATAACACCATCTTCTAGAGTTGGGTGACGTTTACCTTTATTCCAAGTAGTACCACCAAGCGTAACACCATGGTATAGGGTGACATCATCACCAATTTCAGCTGTTTCTCCAATCACAACGCCCATGCCGTGATCAATAAAAAAACGTTTTCCAATTTTTGCACCTGGATGGATTTCTATCCCAGTTGCAAATCGACTAAATGACGAGAGCAGGCGAGCTGTACCTTTGTGATCTTTTTTCCAGAGTTCATGTGCTACACGATGCATAATTAATGCATGAATACCAGGATAAGTGGTTAAAACCTCAAGTGTATTTCGAGCCGCAGGGTCACGTGCAAATACAGCTTCAATGTCTTCTTTTAGCTGTTTAATCATGAGAGTGATCCTCCGTCTGTGTTTTTTTCCATGAACCATTGGCTAAAGCTTGTACTCGACTGAAAATACCGCGCAATAAATGATATTCCATACGATCTAATTGTATTCTTCCAAATAAACGACGCAAACGCAAAGGCAATAAACGTGGATTATTTGGATCTAAGAATTCAATTTCAGTTAGCATTTTTTCTAAATGAGGATAGAACTCTTCCATTTGTTTCTGTGTCACCAATGGCTCATCCCATTGCATACTTTGATTTTGCTTTAGCTGCATATGTTCTTGCGGGTCAGTCTGATCAGTGTTTTGCTGATTGAGCTCAAGTGCTGCCATCCTTAATTCATAGCATACCACTTGAATTGCTTGAGCTACATTTAAAACGCCATAACTTGGATTGACTGGAATAGTTAAATGGTAGTTTGCTAATGATAACTCTTCATTGGTCAGACCACGATCTTCGCGACCAAAGACGATTGCAATATTTTGATCTAAATTGGCTGCTTTTAAACTTTCTTGAGCTGCAGGGCGAACATCAAGCAGAGGCCAATGAATAGTACGGCTGCGAGCACTGGTTCCAAACACCAGATGGCAGTCTTCAATTGCTTGTTCCAAAGTATCAACGATTTGTATTTTTTCGATTAAATCTTGGGCGCCAGCGGCTAAAGCATCAATATCAGGATGAGGATAGGTTTTAGGTGCTACCAATGTTAATTTAGACAATCCCATCGTTTTCATGGCACGAAGTGCACTACCGATATTGGCAGGGAGAGTCGTATTTACCATAACAATACGAACATGATCCAATTGTTTGGACACGTCATTTTGGTCAAACAGGTTCATAAATGATCCAATTTTTAAGAATATTGAGAAACTTCGGCTTGATACAGATCTAAAGCATCATCTATAGACATATTTGCAGGTGGAGGAGGAACCACACTTACTTTGGGTGTTTCAATGACTTTTGCTGCTTTGGATTTTACTTGATATTCAATATATATCGCATCTTTGCCAAAGTAGTCACGTAATTTACCAAGCAGTTCATCTAAAGGAGCAACTTTCCACTGAGCACCTAAATGCAACTCAGCTGTCGCAAAACTTTGATCGATAAGAAGCTGTATACCGATATGCTGACACATATCTACATTGCAATATGGTAAGAGAATGTTTTGCATATCTTTTGCTAAAGATTTAGTCATGAGATCGTGTGGCATACGTATTTGAATGGATTGAGCACGTTTTTGACGAATTTCATTCAAACTAAATGCTTTACTTAAACGCGCCATTGGGCGGTCAAAGCCTTCACGCTCATAAATCTCGCCTTCGATCACGACGACTTGTTCTAAGCGCACAATATCATTATATCGTTGAAAACGTTCATGATTGCAACTAACTTCAATTCGTGCAGTACCATCGTCTAAAGTGATCATGATACGGTTTGGAAAGTTTGCTACATCGAGTACCAAACCAGCAAATACGGTGGTTACACCACGACGTGTCGGGGTAACTTCATTCAGTTTTGCAGGAATGAATGCTTTTAATTCTGAACGATAGACATCGATTGGATGTCCTGTTAAGTAAAGTCCAAGTGTATCTTTTTCACCTTTTAAACGAACTTCATCTGACCATGGTTTAACAGGTTTAGCTGGTTTACGCTGAACTTCTTCAACTTCACCAAATAAATCCATAATTCCTGTTTCACGATTGCTTCGTGCTTGTTCCGCAGCTTGAACGGCTTCAGGAAGCTGAGCCATAAGACTAGAACGTTCTATTCCTAAACAGTCGAGTGCACCAGCACGAATAAGCGCTTCGAGTGTACGTTTGTTAATTTTTTTCAGATCAATACGATGGCAAAAATCAAACAAATCTTTATATGGTCCATCTTTAATACGTGAATCGATCACAGACTGCATTGCCTGCTCACCAACACCTTTGATTGCACCTAAACCATAGACGATTGTACGCTCATCAATGGCATGGAAATGATACAAGGACATATTTACAGAAGGGGGAAGAACTTCGAGTTTGTTATTACGACAGTCATCAATTAAGAATACGACACTATCCGTATTCTGCATTTCTGATGACATTACCGCTGCCATAAATTCAGCTGGATAATGCGCCTTTAACCATGCAGTATGGTAAGCAACTAAAGCATAAGCGGCCGCATGTGATTTGTTAAAACCGTAACCCGCGAATTTTTCCATGTAATCGAAGATATGATTCGCTGTTGCTTCATTAATGTCTTTTTCTGCCGCACCTTTAATAAAGATTTGGCGTTGTTTTACCATTTCTTCAGGTTTTTTCTTACCCATTGCACGGCGCAATAAGTCGGCTCCGCCAAGCGTATAGCCAGCGCAGAACTGTGCTGCCTGCATTACTTGTTCTTGATAAACCATAATCCCATAGGTAGGTTCTAAGACACTTTCAAGCAAAGGATGCAAATATTCAAATTCTCCACCGTGCATACGATGGATAAAGTCTGGAATGAGGTCCATCGGACCAGGACGATACAAGGAAACGAAAGCAATAATCTCTTCGAATTTGCTTGGTCTAGCTTCCTTCAACATCTTTTTCATGCCGACGGATTCAAACTGGAAAACCGCAGTCGTATTTGCCTCAGCAAATACGAGATAAGCATCTTTATCATCTAATGGTACATTAGCGATATTTAGTGGGACATCTGATTGAATTCTTTTATTAATATTTTGAACAGCATCTTCAATTACTGTTAAATTTCGCAGTCCTAAGAAGTCGAATTTAACCAAACCTGCTGCTTCAACATCATCTTTATCATATTGAGCTACACGGTTTGTGCCATCAGGATCACAGATAACGGCCGAGTAATCTGTAATTTTTCCAGGTGCGATGACAACACCACCTGCATGTTTACCTGTGTTACGTGTAATGCCTTCTAATTTGAGCGCCATTTCCCAAATTTCAGCAGCATCATCATGATCAGGGTTTGCAGGGTTGGTGACGATATCTTTCAGTTGTGGTTCAAGCTCTATGGCTTGTTTTAAGTCTACACCCAATGGTTTTGTTGGAACCATTTTGGAGATACGGTCAGCTAAACCATAAGATTTACCTAAGACACGTGCCACGTCACGAATTGCACCTTTTGCAGCCATTGTTCCAAAGGTTGCAATCTGTGAAACTGCTTCACGTCCGTAATTTTGTGCAACATATTCAATAACACGGTCACGACCTGCGATACAGAAATCGACATCAAAGTCAGGCATTGAGACACGTTCAGGATTTAGAAAGCGCTCAAATAATAGGTCGTATCGTAAAGGATCAAGGTCAGTAATTTTTAAACTATATGCAACTAATGAACCTGCACCCGAACCACGCCCTGGTCCTACAGGTACACCATTGTTTTTTGCCCATTGGATAAAGTCCATGACGATAAGGAAGTAACCTGGGAATCCCATCTTAAGGATGATATCGACTTCATATTTGATTCGTTCATCATACGGCTTTCGAATATCAGGCCAATCTTCATCGCGTTCATCAATTGGATATAGATGATTTAAACGTTCTTCTAAACCTTCTCGTGATAAATGTTCGAAATAGGTATCAATGGTATAACCATCAGGAATAGGGAAATCAGGCAAGAAATAGGTACCAAGCTGCAAGGCAACGTTGCAACGTTTAGCAATTTGGTAAGTATTTTCAATCGCACTAGGAATGTCAGAGAATAACTCAGACATTTGTTCTGCTGTTTTAAAGTATTGTTCAGGACTATAAGGTTTAGGACGCTTATCATCACCTAATACGTATCCGTCTGCGATACAAACACGCGCTTCATGAGCATAAAAATCGTCTTGCTCGATAAAGTGGATATCGTTATGAGCCACTACACCGATTTGGTACTTAGCAGCAAGTTTTACCGCCTCAACAATAAAATCTTCTTCCCCAACACGATCTGTGCGCGTCAAACTAAGGTAGACACGATTTCCAAATTTACTAATCCAGTCTTCAAGAAGAGGTTCTGCTTTCTGAGGGTTGGAAGAGCAGAGCATTTTGCCTACATCACTGTGTTGCCCCAATAGAATGATTAAATCTTCTGCTTGTTCTAATACCCATTCTTTTTGAACACAAGGAACACTAAGTTGCTGACCTTCGATGAATCCTCTAGACACTATTTCCGTTAAATTTCGCCAACCTGTATTGCTCATCGCAAGTAAAGTTGCACGATGTTCAGCATCATTCAATCGAATAACACTGCCCATAATAGGCTTAATCCCTTTACCTAAGCATGCACCATAGAATTTAACAGCAGCATGTAGGTTCGAAAGATCAGTAATTGCTAAAGCTGGCATTTCTTCAGCAACAGCAGCTTTGACCAAATCAGGTATGCGAACTATCGATTCTGTAATCGAAAACTCTGTGTGAATACCAAGATGAACAAACTGCATAAATCTATCCTAAACGCGATTGAAGAATATTCTAACACGCTCTGTTTAGGACAGTTGTCTAATATTTTTGCAATAGAATGCTGTTCGGAATGATCTAACCAAGAATAAATAAAAAAACGATGCTAATCAGATCAATTGATTAACATCGATTTGGATTTCAGCTTAGCAATTAGTATTGCCAAAAGATTCGCTGAATTTCTTTTGCATCATTAGTTTTTGTCAGTGCTAAAGCAGTCAAAATACGAGCTTTTTGTGGGTTTAGATCATGTCCAGCCACCCAACCGTATTGATCATCAGGTTGTTCTGCATTTCGTAATACAAAACCTTGGCCTACGCGAGATGAACGGACAATTTGAATGCCTTGTTCATCATGTAGTTGCTTCAATGTCGGAACAAGATATTTTGCTACCAAACCATTCCCTGTTCCTGCATGAATAATCGCTTTCGTTCCAGCTTTTGCATAAGCAAGATAAGCTTCTTGTGTCATTGAACCTGAACCATATGCGATTTGAACCAATGGAAGTTGATCACCTTTGATGTTTTCAATATTAAATTCAGAGTTGTTAGTATGACGTTTGATACTATTTCTGAACCAATAAGGTTTGCCCTCAACGATTGTACCTAATGCGCCCCATTGGCTTATAAATGCATTGGTATGAATGTTAATCCCTTTGGTTGCATCACGCGCAGCAAAAATTGAATCATTCATCACAATGAAAACACCTTTATTTTTTGCTTCGCCAGATGCAGCGATTGCAACGGCACTATAAAGGTTGTGTGGGCCATCTGCTGAAAGAGCAGTTGATGGACGCATAAAACCAACAAGAACGATAGGTTTTTCAGTGTGAATAACTAGATTTAGAAAGAATGCCGTTTCTTCTAGCGTATCGGAACCGTGAGTAATCACAACGCCATTTACAGATGGTTTTTTAACTAAATCATTGACTTGGCGGGCAAGGGAGAGTAACTCTTTGTCAGTGATATTTTCAGAAGCGATTTAAAGGGCTTGAATACCACTTACATTTGCTAGATCTTTGATTTGAGGAACAGCATTAATTAAACCATCGACTGGAACTTTGGCTGCGGTATATGTCGCACTGTTCGTTGAACTTGCACCCGCACCAGCAATTGTTCCGCCTGTTGCTACAACTACGACATTGTTTTTCGCATGTAACGCAACTGATGAAGCAATCAGTGTTAAAGCTAATCCAAATGATTTAACCGTTTTAGTAATCATTAATCACAATCCTGTATTTTAATTTTCCATAGATGTGCTATGTCTACACACGATATGACACTGGAATATTATTCAAATTTTTATGGATCAAAATCATTGGCATTATATTTTTTTCGACTACATCTAATTTATGTCGAAACAATGAGAAGTTGGGTTTTAAATTTATAATATTTAATTGCTATTTTAAGGTGTGAAAATCATGAATTTCATAAGGTATTTATGATCAAATGGTCAATTTTTTATTTTTCATATGAGGACTTTATGCTTTAGTCGTATTGTAAGAACCATAATTTTCAATACTTGTGCTATGGCAAAAAGCAAACATTGATATTTTTTAACACATTTATCCATTTCCCATTATTTTATTTTTCATGTGATATTAGGTGGTGAAAAAACTTGTTCTGAATCATTCACCTCAAAGTGCTACGGATATAGTGAGCTTTTAAAAGATGGGTTTATTTCATCTAATTGGTAAATTTAAATTTAAGTTTACTTGGATGTTTTTGACGTTAAAATAGAGACCAATAAAAAATTTATCCATGAGAAATTTATAATGAAATTAAAGAATATTGTTCTTTCAATACTATTAAGTAGCAGTGTCACTATTTCGAGTACTGTTTATGCCGAAGATGTTCCGTTTAGCCAAGAACTCGTAGAGCAGGCAAAATCAGGTAATGCTGAAGCACAAAATAATTTAGGTGATGCTTATTACTACGGAAATGATGTTGATCAAGATTTTGGTAAGGCTTTAGAGTGGTTCAAAAAGTCAGCTGCGAAAGGAAATGCAGATGCACTTTTTTCGGTCGGTTACATGTACGACTATGGTGAGGGAACAGAAGAAGATAATCCAACTGCATTGAAGTGGTACACTCAAGCTGCACAAAAGGGGCAACTTTATGCTCAATACTACCTTGGTTTTCTCTATTTGTATGGAGATGAAGGAGTTGGGGTGAATAGTAAAAAAGGCTTGGAGTGGATGACTAAATCTGCTGATGGAGGATTAGATTTAGCTCAGGCTGAATTAGGTCACTTATATAATGATGGGAGTGATGGAGTCACTCAGGATTTCAAAAAGGCTCTCCATTATTATCAGCTAGCGGTAAAACAAGATGAGCCAACAGCGATCAATAATCTTGGGATTTTCTATCTAGAAGGTAAGGGTGGTATAAAGCAGGATTATAAAGAAGCGCTAAGATTGTTTACCCTTGCTTCTGAGGCAGATAACGGTTTGGGGTCATCAAATATTGCTTATATATATGAAGAAGGCAAAGGCGTCGTAAAAAACTATAAAAAAGCGGCTGAATATTACGAGCTTGCAGTTGATCAGGGTGAGAACGAGTGTTTGTTGGATTTAGCTCGTATCTATGAAAAAGGTGGTTTTGGTCTGAAACAAGATCTAAAAAAATCAAAAGAATACGAAGCTCAGTGGGATGAAACTCAAAGTTCAGAATACTAATAAAAAATCCCCCTTTAGATAGGGGGATTTTTTTAGATGCTTAGCGCATTTTTGCCAAGAAACGGCTTAAACGATTGATTGCTTCACGTAATTCATTTTCAGCTGGTAAAAATACAACACGGAAGTGGTCTGGTGTTGGCCAGTTAAATCCTGTGCCTTGTACTAAAAGTACTTTTTCAGCTTTCAGTAAATCAAGCATGAGCTTTTCATCATCTTCAACTGGATAAATCTCAGGATCAAGTTTAGGGAAACAATACATCGCCCCATCAGGTTTCACACAACTTACACCTGGAATTTCATTTAACATTTCCCATGCAATATTGCGTTGTTCATATAAACGACCACCAGGACGAATCAAGTCATTAATTGATTGATAGCCGCCTAATGCTGTTTGAATCGCATACTGAGCTTGATGGTTTGAACACAAGCGCATTGACGCTAGCATATCTAAACCTTCGATATAATCAGCAGCTCGTGCCTTGTCACCTGTAATCGCCATCCACCCAGCACGATAACCTGCGATTCGGTATGCTTTAGACAAACCATTAAATGAAATACACAATTGATCACCAGCTAATGCTGCTAGAGCAACGTGTTCAATTCCGTCATAAACGATTTTGTCGTAGATTTCATCTGCAAATAAAATGAGATCGTATTTCTTCGCTAAAGCAACGATCTGTTCTAAAACGTGTCTAGGGTAAACAGAACCAGTTGGGTTGTTTGGATTAATTACAACAATACCACGAGTATTTGGTGTAATTTTGCTTTCCATATCTGCGAGATCTGGATACCAATAATTTTCTTCATCACACTTATAGTGGATCGCTGTGCCGCCTGACAGATTTACCGCAGCTGTCCATAAAGGATAGTCTGGCATTGGAACAAGCATTTCATCGCCATCATCTAGCAAACCTTGCATTGCCATTACGATTAATTCTGAAACACCATTACCTACATAGACATCGTTGACATGCATGTCAAAGACGCCTTTTTGCTGATAGTACTGACAAATGGCTTTACGAGCAGGGAAAATCCCCTTTGAGTCTGTATATCCAATTGCATTCGGTAGGTTTAATGCTACGTCATTAATAATTTCTTGTGGTGCTTCAAAACCAAAAGGTGCAGGGTTGCCAATATTTAGCTTAATAATTTTATGCCCTTGCTCCTCCATTTCATTGGCGGCGCGTAATACTGGTCCACGAATGTCATAACATACATGCTCAAGCTTTGAAGACTTTTTGATTTGTCGAGGCATTTGAGCTGAGTGGGGTGTAGCAGTATTTTTAGGCATAGCGGGATTCACTTTTGCATATCGATATAGATAACTTTTAAATGTTTCAACTGTAACCAGATCAAGATCATGTTGATCTCTCAGTAATTCAACAATTTTTTCATGCGTAAAACCAGATTGTTGATACTGTCTGATGGTTGGTAATAGATTTTTAAAAACCACACTTTTTTTCTGTGACATTTTTTGTCCAATACAACCGCGCTGAACAAGAATACCACTATGACTGCTTACTTGAAAGGTGTTTTAAATGAAAATTGCTTACTTGTGTAAAAATATTTTGCTTACTATTTGCTATTTTAATATAAGTGCTTAAATTACGATAAATTACACATTGAAAGACTAGAGTTTTTTTTTTGAATGGCGTAAATATAAAGCATGATCATCAAGATATTTTTTACAACAAAATAATAGGTGCTGGCTATGGGAAAAGTGAATAAAACAGATCGAGAATGGCAAAGAGAGTTGTCACCAGAAGAATATCGTATCACTCGTAAAAAAGGCACAGAACCCGCATTTACAGGTCAATATTGGAATAGCAAACAACATGGCATTTATGTATGTCGTTGCTGTGGTGCTGAGTTGTTTTCTTCAGAAACGAAATACGACAGTGGTTCGGGCTGGCCAAGTTTCTATCGACCGATTGATAATAGTGCAATAGAAGAGCACGAAGACATATCACATGATATGGTCAGAACAGAAATTGTCTGCCATGATTGCGATGCACATTTGGGCCATGTGTTTGAGGATGGTCCACAGCCGACAGGACTGCGTTATTGCGTGAATTCGGCATCATTACAACTTAAAACAGAAGAAAAGAATGACGAGGAAACGTATCCATGAGTAACATTTATCAGTTTGAAGCTGAATTGTTAGAGGGAGAAACAAAGGCGCTCGCTGATTATAAAGGCAAGGTCATGCTGATTGTGAACACCGCAAGTAAATGCGGTTTCACTCCGCAATTTGCAGGACTTGAGAAGCTTTACGAAAAATATAAATCTCAAGGATTAGAAATTTTAGGGTTTCCTTGCAATCAATTTGGAGGGCAAGATCCAGGGACAAATAAGGAAATTGGAAATTTTTGTCAAAGGAACTATGGTGTAACTTTTCCAATGTTTGCAAAGGTTGATGTGAAAGGGCCGGAAGCACACGTTATTTTTAGATTTTTGACACGTGAGGCAAAAGGTATTTTGGGTAGTCAAAATATCAAATGGAACTTCACAAAGTTCTTGGTTGGTCGTAATGGTGAAGTTCTGGGGCGTTATGCACCGACTACTAAACCTGAAGCTTTAGAAGCTGATATTGAGAAAGCTTTGGCGAAAAAGTAACAATAATATAAGTATTAAAAAAAGACGGTCATAAGACCGTCTTTTTCACATACAGATCAAAGCTGTTCAACCGCTTGATCTTTGGTTTTTCTAAAGCTATGCAGCTTGCGATTAATATCATCAATAAAGGTATACACCACTGGAATAACCAATAAAGATAAGAAAGTGCTCGTGATTAAACCACCAATTACTGAAATTGCCATTGGTGCACGGAAGCTTGGATCTGTTCCGATACCCAAAGCGATAGGTAGCATACCTGCACCCATAGCAAGGGTTGTCATAATAATCGGGCGTGCACGTTTATGACAGGCATCAAGCAAAGCATTAAATCGTGAATAATCTTTCTCTTTTCTTGCGATGATCGCGTAATCGACTAAAAGAATAGAGTTCTTACTTGCAATCCCCATCAGCATAATTAGTCCAATCAAACTTGGCATTGAAAAGCTGCTTTTTGCCAAAAGCAACAATACAAATGCACCGCCCAAAGACAATGGTAATGCGACCAAAATAGTAATAGGTTGTAAGAAGTCTTTGAATAAGAGCACTAAAACGACATAGATACATAGTACCCCTGTGAGCATTGCCAATCCAAAGCTTGAGAAAAGCTCCTGCATTACCTCAGCATCACCAATATTGGTACGTTTCACGGTAGGTGGTAAGTTTTTCATCGTTGGTAATTGATCAACTTTTGCTGCTACATCACCAAGCGGTTGGTTATTCAACTCAATATTAAAATTAATATTACGCAGGCGATTGAAACGATCGATTTGTGATGGACCGCTTTCAATATTGACATCAGCAATTGTGCCTAACATTACTGGACCATGACTTCCTTTGATCATTAAGCGTTTAATTAATTCCTGATCTTGACGTGCAGAAAGCGGAAGTTTGATCACGACAGGAACTTGTCGTTGCGATAAATTTAATTTTGCTAGGTTTTGGTCGAAATCACCTGCAGTGGCAATTCTCAGTGTTTCTGCGATATCAAAAGTTGTAACCCCAAGATCAGCTGCTTTAGCAAAATCTGGGCGGATAACCAATTCTGGACGAATGAGTGCTGCACTGGAAGTAATACTGCCGATGTTTGGAATTGTGCGTAATTCGCGTTCCAGCTTACGTGCTGTTGAAATAAGAGCTTCAGGGTCATCACCTGATAAGGCGAGTTGATATTGGCTATTGTTCCCTGCGATACCGACTTGAATACGAGCACCGGGTAAAGGAGCGAGTAGTTGACGTATTTCACTTTCGATTTCTTGCAAACTTAAACTACGATCTGAGCGCTCTGAGGTTTGGATTGTCAGAGTTGCTTTTCGAGGCTCACTGGATGCACCACCAGAAAAAGGATCTGAACCTGCTGCACCACCGCCGATGGTTGTATAGATGCTTTTGATTTCTGGATGATCTTTAATAAGATTTCGTGCGTATTCGGCAGTTTTTAAGGTGTCTGCGAATTGTGAGCCTGGAGTGAGTTCTAATCTTACTTGAGTTTGTCCTGTGTCAGGTGGTGGAACAAAACCTGTAGGCAGAAGCGGAATCAGCATAATGGAGCCGATGAAAAACAGAATAGCACCACCAAGCGTAACCCAACGATGATGTAGACACCACGTTACTAAACGCATATAGCCACGCATAACACGACCATCTTTTTCTCGGTCACGTGCGAGTTTTGATGTCCCTTGATCATTTAATCTATCTGCATCTGAGTTTTCTGCCGTGTTTTCAACTTTACCAATCCAAGGCTTCAGAATATAAGCTGACATCATAGGTGTTAATAATCGAGCGACTAAAAGCGAGGCAAATATCGCTAGCGCTGCTGTCCATCCAAATTGAACAAAGAATTTTCCTGCGATGCCGCTCATGAATGCGGTGGGAAGGAATACAGCAATCAATGTAAATGTAGTTGCAATAACAGCTAGTCCAATCTCATCGGCTGCTTCCATAGCAGCTTCATAAGGTGTTTTACCCATCCGTAGATGCCGAATGATATTTTCAATTTCAACAATTGCATCATCCACCAAGATACCCACGACGAGTGACATAGCGAGTAGTGTTACGGTGTTTAAGGTAAATCCAAAATAATACATGCCGATTAAAGCAGGCAAAATAGAAAGAGGTAAAGCAGTTGCTGCAATAATCGTAGCTCGCCAATCGCGTAGAAATAGCCAAACCACTAAAATTGCAAGAATTGCACCTTCATAAAGTAGTGACATGGAACCTTTATAGTTGTCAGCAACAGGCTTAACGAAGTTAAAGGCTTCTGTGATTTTGATATCTGGGTGAGATGCCTTAAGCTTATCTAATGCTTCAATAACGCCTTTTTCAACATCAACTTCACTTGCACCTTTACTTCGTGTGATCTCAAAACCGATTACTGGCTGTCCATTCAGTAATGCTGCAGAACGTCGTTCCGCTATTCCATCTCGAATTGTAGCCACTTGATCAAGTCTGATATGTCGACCATCACTTAAAGCGATATCCATGGCACCAATTTCAGCAGCTGTTTTTACAGTTGCAATCGTACGAATGGATTGTTCACTGCCACCAATCTTGGTTTGTCCACCTGAAGCATCTTGTTGAACCAAACGAAGCTGGCGAGTGATATCAGTTGCAGTCGCATTGAGTGCCAATAATTTTTCAGGATCGAGTTCGACTTCAACTTGGCGGGTGACACCACCAACACGTGCAACAGCACCCACACCTTTAACCTGTAACATAGCACGAGCAATATCGTAATCCACGAACCACGAAAGAGCTTCTTCATCCATTTTAGGGGATTGGATGGTATAGGTGAGGATAGGTGAACCAGATAGATTAATTTTACTAACAATCGGGTCTCTTAAATCAGCAGGTAGGTCTGAACGTACTTGTGAAACAGCATTACGCACGTCATCAACAGCTTCTTGTAGTGGCTTTTCCAGCTGAAATTCTGCTGTGACTGTCACAACACCATCTTGAATGTTGGTGTACTGATTTCTCAGACCTTGTAGCGTTGCAATTGAGTTTTCAATTTTTCGAGCAACTTCTGTTTCTAACTGTGGTGGAGCTGCACCTGGTAATGCGGCGGAAACAGTCACCATCGGTAATTCAATATCGGGAAATTGTTGTATTTTCATCCAGTGAAAACACAACAGACCTGCCAATCCAAGCATGATGAATAAAAGAATTCCTGGAATTGGATTTCGGATTGACCACGCTGAGAAATTCATTTTATTTCTCCTGCGATTTCACAAGTTTTTGAGTAAGTGGCGTTTCAGGAATTGCTTGCGCAACATTCACTAAATCACCATCAGTCAAGAAACCTGTACCAGAAGAAACCACTTTTACATTTAACGGGAGGTCTAAGATTTCAACTCGATCATTTTGTCGACGTCCTGTTGTTACTTTTTTCTGTGTTACACGGTTGTTTTGATCAAGTACAAAAACATAGGAAAATCCATCACGTAGCAGTAGAGCGGTCTGAGGAATGGTGATCGCTGTTTTTTCACCTAGATCAAACTCTCCCTTTACAAACATTCCCATACGAATTGCTTGAGTTGTTGGCAAATCAACATATACCAAACCATAACGTGTTTGAGGATCAATTACTGGTGCAATCATTCTAACTTGACCTGTCACTTTGGGTTGTGAAGGATCAGGTGAAATAACGTGAGCAGTCATACCTTGTTGAAGTTTGTATAAATCTGTTGTTGTAACTTCAGCTCTCCACTCCAAGCGATGATCTCTAATCAAGCGGAATAATTCTTGACCTGTTTGTGCTAAAGAGCCAACGGTTGCAGTTCTAGCAGAAATGACACCGTTGTCAGGAGAAACGACTTGTGTTTGGGCTAAGCGCAGTTGATTACTTTCAATTTGTGCTTTTGCTGCATCTAAACGTGCTTGAGCTGTTGCTTGTGATGTTTGATATTGTGTTGATTCTTGAGCTGAAATAGCACCAGTATTTTTTAACTGCTGAATGCGCTTATTATTGGTAATTGCATCAGCCAAGACAGCTTGAGCTTCTGCATAGCTTGCTTTTGCTGCCGCTAAATCAGCACGAATAGTTTCACTATTAATTTCAGCTAAAATTTGACCACGTTTTACTTCATCACCGACATTTACATTCACGCGTGTCAATCTCTGTCCAGATAGCTCACTGCTAATTACAACTTCTTGCCAAGCTGCAATATTTCCATTCGCAGTAAAAACTTGTTTCCAGTTTTGTTGTTCTGGTGAAACTACTGTTACGGTCAGTGCAGCTTTTTGAGTGTTTGTTTGAGCATTTTTTTGCTTATCATCTGTATCTGAGTTTTTACTTGAACTCGTTTTCCACATAAAAAATGCAACAGTCATAAGTACAATAATGATTGCAGCAATCAACCAAACCTTTTTCTTTGTATTTTGTGAAGTTTGAAGAGCCATCTTTCCATAGTCACCAAATTTTGATGCCTAAGTATAGACGAACATTTCAACAGATGGTCAATAGTTAATAGACAGATGAATAGCTTTTAAGGGGCTTAGGAAGTTAAGCATATCAAAAAGTATGGTAACTTCCTTATATGAAAGCAAAAAATAGATACTATTCCCGTTCAAGAATCACAGAGGCAAAATTCAGACAGATCATTCGCTTTTTTGCCATGGATTTAACTGCTTCAGATACAGCTAAACTCACCAATATTTCTGTACGTTCCATCAATACAATTTACATCAGGTTGCGTAAAAAGATTGCGGCTCAATGTGAGGAAATATCTCCTTTCAACGGTATCGTTGAACTTGATGAATCCTACTTTGGTGCTCGTCGTATTCGAGGAAAACGTGGACGTGGTGCATCAGGAAAAACCATTGTATTTGGACTACTCAAAAGAGATGGAAACGTATACACAGAAATTGTGCCTGATTGCTCCAAAGCTACGCTACAGGGTATTATTCGAGGGCATATAGAGCTTGATTCTGTGATCAATACAGATGGATGGAGAGGCTATGATGGTTTAGTTGATATTGGTTTTGACAAACATTTAAGAGTGAATCATGGGGACAACGAATTTGCATGCGGGGAGCGTCTTATTAACGGCATAGAATCATTCTGGGGATATGCTAAAAAGCGACTCGTCAAGTTTAATGGAATTGACAAAAAGATGTTTTATTTGCATCTTAAAGAAACGGAGTATCGCTTCAATCATCGGAACGGTAATTTATATCTCGATTTGCTTAAATTACTCCGTAACAATCCTCTTTAACTTCCTAATCCCCCTTTTAAATGCACTATATGTCGGGAGACAAATGAATAGAAAGCGGCTACATATTATGAATATTTAAAGAGGTAATAAGCGGTTGATCACCACATTTTTCATCACAATTGTTGATGTGAGTCGTTGCACATTTGGTAATGCCGATAAACTATCATCATAGAGTTTTTGAAAACTAGCTAGATCTTTGGCAACCACATGGAGAAGATAATCAGGATTACCAAACAGACGTTGTGCTTGAATAACGTTGGCTATTTCACTGACTTTTTCTTCAAATTGAGATAGTGCGCTTTTATCTCCATCTTTAAGTGTCACAAAAATGATAGCTGAGAAATTAAATCCAATTTGAGATGCTTCCAAATCCGCATGATAGCCTTTGATTACACCTGATTCTTCCAGAGCCTTTACTCTACGATGGCAAGGAGACAAGCTTAGACCTACTTTTTCAGCGAGTTCTGTGATAGATAGTCGCCCATTTTTTTGTAATTCAGCAAGAATTTTCTTATCTGTGCGATCCATTTAGAAGAATCTCCTGAATAAATAGAAATAAAAGAAATTAATTAGGAAAACATTTTAACCATTTAAGCATATTCTCTCCAATAGATTTTTCAACACATGGTTGAAATAAAAATTCATTTCAATCGTAGTGTATTGAAATAAATAGAGTTATGGATATGGATTTAAATGTAATTATTGCCTTTTGGTGTGTTTCAATCTTGTTTGTTTTAACACCTGGTGCTGACTGGGCGTATGCAATATTGGCGGGAATAAAAGGGAAGTTTATTGTTACAGCTGTTTCAGGGCTTGTACTGGGGCATTTTTTAGCGATTTTGTGTGTTGCGGCTGGAGTAGGTGCTTTAGTTAGTCATTATCCAATTTTATTGACATCTTTAACGATTGTTGGCGCATGTTATTTACTGTGGATGGGAATAAGCTTGGTAAGCGTCCGCTGAACCCCATGCCTATTTTTTAATTTGAGTTGGATTTCCAGCGATGTGGTAGTAATTCTTCTATTTGGGTCGCTTTATGCGTCGGCAGCCTTTTCAGCACATCACTGAGATAGGCATACGGATCCAACCCATTCAGCTTTGCTGACTGGATTAAAGTCATGATATTTGCCGCTCGCTGTCCACTGCGCAGCGAACCTGCAAACAACCAGTTCTTACGGCCCAATGCCCAGGGACGCATTGAGTTCTCTGCCCAGTTATTGTCAATGGGTAGATTGCCATCATCCAGATAGCGGCTTAAGGCTGGCCAACGCTTCAGACTGTAATTGATGGCCTTGGCGGTTGGAGAACTCGATGGCACCGTCAGATAATGTTGGTTGAGCCATTCACACAGTTGTTGCATCACCGGTTGGCTGTGCTGTTGTCGGTATTCGCGGCGGTGTTCTGCTGTACCATCGGTCTTTTTCCTGAGTTCTGCTTCTATCGCATACAGTTTCTGAATCATCAGTAATGCCTGTTCAGCGATCTGACTTTTCCCGGTCACATGTAGCTCATGGAATTTACGACGTGCATGCGCCATGCAGCCCACCTCTATGACATCGCCTGATTTAAAGCGTGCTTTATAACCACTGTAATCATCACAGACCAGATGGCCCTGCCAGCCATTCAGGAACTCTTCTGCATGCTGACCTGAACGGCTATCCTGAAAGTCATAGATCACCGCTTGAACTGGATTGTACTGTGTAGTGGCATAGGCCCAGACATAACCTTTCTTCGGTTTTTTCTCATCATCACCCATCCGCATGATGGTGACCGGCGTTTCATCGGCATGGATCACCCGCTGTTGCAGCACCACCTGTTTTAAGGCATTGGCCAGAGGTTCCAGTTCCACACCGCAGCGACCTATCCAGTCAGATAACGTTGATCTAGAAAGCTCGATTCCCGCCCGCTGATAGATCAGACGTTGACGGTACAGCGGTAAATGATCGGCATACTTCGATACCAGCACATGGCTGAGCAGTTCAGGTGAAGCAATGCCTTTATCAATCACATAGGCAGGCATCGCTTGCTGAGTCAGGGTGTCACACTGATCACAGACCCATTTGCCACGCACATGCTGTTCCTTATAGAACTGTGCCGGTCTGAAATGTAGTTTTTCACTGATATCTTCGCCGATACGACGCAAGGTGCAGCCACAAGCACATTGGGTTGATGTTGGTTCATGCTCGATACGGATGGTGTGTAGATGATCGGGCAGCAGTCGACGTTTAGGTTTGTTGACTGTGGCTTTGTGTGTCGCTGCATCAGTTTTATCTGCATTCAGCCGTTCCAGTTCCAGATCAACAGCGGCAATATCTTCTTCGACCGCTTCATCCCACAGATGGATTTGTTTTGCGGTGAGATGTTCGTTTTTACTGCCAAATTTGTGCTGTTTAAATAGTGCGAGCTCATGCTCGTATTTTTGCGTGAGAATGGAAAGATGTTGAACTTTGGCATCCAATTGCTGGTTTGATTTTTCTAATTCTTGATTTGATTGTGCCAAAGACTGATGCTGCATTGCCAACTGCCGGGTAAATTCCAGCAGTTGTTCATGGGTCAGTTGGCTTAAATCAGGCAGCGTATTCATGACCGCAGTATGCCTGAGGTCATGACGCAGAGGAAATAGAACGTTTGGAGAATAGCAGAATGGACCAAGCTAGTTTAGAGCATCGTCACCACCTGCTGTCGTCCAATGCGCTGCCAAGGCAAACCCTGGATCAGTGCCTGTAACTGTTCTGGGCTGAGGGCTACGCTTTCACCCTGGTGAACTTTAGCCCAGTGAAATTTTCCCTGTTCCAACCGCCGGGCACACAGCCAGATGCCCAGTCCATCATGTACCAGCACTTTCATGTGATGGCCACGTTTATTACAGAACAGGTAAGCACAATGCGGTTTGATGTAGCCAAAGGCTCTCACCACCTGAGCCATGGCCGTATCCATACCTGCACGCATGTCCATGGGCTGAGTAGACAACCAGATTTCATCGATACGGATCATGTTGTAAGTGCCTTGAGTAATTCTGCTAAAGCAGATATTTCTGATACTTGCCATTTCAAGCCAATTTCTGCTTTTGAGTGGGGTAAAGTAATTTGAACCGTTAACATGCCAGTAGGGATAGGATCTAATGGTGCGGAGCAAGATAAGGTAATAAATGCAGGTTTATTCGGTAGTAGTGAGCGATCATTCCCTGGCTTAGCATCAATTAAGCGAATCCATTTGGATACAAGATTTGTATTCAATCCATGTTGCAAAGCGACCGAAGCAATTGAAACCTCCGATGCTTTACACGCCTGAACGATCTGCTGTTTAAATTCAGCACTATATGTTCTTCGTTTTATCGTAAGAGATGCGATGGATGTCTGGTTATTTGTAGTCATAAATTTAAGTTCCCACTTGTTTTTAAGTCAGGACTAAATTAAGGCTTATAGGACGAATTCATAAGGTGTGTTCAGCGGACGCTTACCATTTATTCACCCAAACTTGCAGTTTTCAGCTACAGCTCAGATCCTTTCTTTAGGTATTATTCATTTAATTAGTTGCGCGATTGTTTATGTATTGGTTGGATTGGCAGCAAAGAAACTATTAAGTACTAGACCCTATGCGGTTAGGGTGGTAAGTCGAATTTCAGGTACGTTGATGGTTTTGATAGCCACAATTCTAATTATTGGTCAGGTTTAAGTTTTATTTCGGAATCTGTAATAGAAATCACTTACAGATTCCGAACTCATTGTATTTAAAGAATTGCTTTTAAGCGTTTAACCACTTCTTCACATTGAGCGAGATCAGCAACTAGAGCCATGCGCACGTGACCTTCGCCTGGATTGCCTTGTTCAGTATCACGAGATAAATAGCGACCTGGAAGAACTTTGATATGTGCTTTTTCCATAAGCATTTGAGCAAAAGTTTCATCATTGTCAACTTTTAACCAATAGTAGAATCCAGCATCTGGCTTTTGTAGTGGTAATAAATGACCAAGTTCGCTTTGGAATAATTCAAATTTCGCACGATATTGTTGGCGGTTTTCTTCCACATGTGCTTCATCATTCCATGCTGAAATAGATGCAAGCTGATGTTGAACAGGCATTGCTGCGCCATGATAGGTACGATACTGTAAATAAGGTTTTAATAATGCTGCGTCGCCTGCAACGAAACCAGAACGCATACCTGGAAGGTTTGAACGTTTTGAAAGTGAATGAAATACGATGCAATTCTTATAGTCATCACGTCCAATTTCAGCGCAGACTTCTAAAAGGCCAATTGGTGCTTGGTCAAACCAAAGTTCTGAATAACATTCATCAGAAGCAATAACAAAACCATATTGATCAGACAGTGCGATTAGCTTCTTAAATTGTTCTTTTGAGAGTACGGTTCCAGTTGGATTTCCTGGTGTACATACAAACAATAAAGCTGTTTTTTCCCAAACTTCTGCAGGTACAGCATCAAAATCGCCTAAATAACCATTTTCTTCTGTACAGTTGATGAAATATGGTTTTGCACCAGCAAGTAACGCAGCACCCTCATAAATCTGATAAAAAGGGTTTGGCATCACAATATAAGGTGCATCTTCTCTTTTAATTAAAGCTTGTACAAAAGAAAAGATTCCTTCACGTGTGCCAGAAACAGGCAAAATATGTTCTTCTGCACTGATTTGATTCAGTGAAAAGCGATTTGTAAGCCATTGTGCAATACTTTGGCGCAGCTCAGGTAAGCCCTTACTGTTTGGATAGGTTGATAAATGTGCAAAGTTTTCAATAATTGCTTGTTTAACGAACTCAGGTGCAGGATGTTTCGGTTCACCAATAGACAATGGAATCAAAGGTAAATTGGCTGGTTGCACATTTTTAAAAAGTTGATTTAACTTTTCAAAAGGATACGGATGCAATAAAGACAAGCTAGAGTTCATTTAAACAGTTACCGAACAATAAAAATTAAGAGGGTGGATTACAAATTTGGTTTGATGCTTCATCAAGAGCCGCTTTCAGTGTCTCAGCAAAGAGTTTGACCTCTTCATCAGTTAACAACACACCATTTTTTTTGGTCACAAAGAAAATATCTTCAGCACGTTCACCTAGGGTAGCAATCCTCGCTGAGTGGATATCTAAACCTTGTAGCATGAAGAGAGCGCCAATACGTGCAAGTAAACCGGGTTGGTCAAGTGTCGATATTTCAACCATATGCTGTTGTAAAGCAGGGTTTAGTGCGATATCGACAGTGTTCTGAACATCGAAATGGCGCAAATGTCTTGGTATACGACGTTGCATGATACCAGGGTATTGGTCAGGATGGCTGAGCGCTTCAACCAATGCCAATTTCACTTTTCGTTCCCGTTCTGGGTCAGTCAGTAAGGTACCAAAACGATCTAAGACTAAATATGTGTCTAAACTAAACGCAGTACTTGCCGTAATAATTCGGGCGTCTTGAACATCAAGGTTCATACGATCTAGTACGGCTACTGTTGTGGCAAATAAGTTTGGCTGATCACGGGTATAAATAAAAATTTGTACTGCATCTTGCGCAGCATTGCGGTGAGCACGTAACAATACCAACGGAGCAGGGTTATCGCCGTGTTGTAATATGGCTTGAGTATGCCAAGCGATTTCATTTGCAGATTCTTTTACAAAGTATTCATCACCAAGTTCTTGCCAAACCTTTTCTACTTCAGCGAGTGAAAAATCATTCACTAACAATTCACTTGCAGCGAACTTGGTATCTTCAATCAGCATTTGATAATCAACTGGTCGACCTAGACCTGATCGAATCACATCACGTGCATAGGTATACAACTGACGCATTAATGAAGCACGCCACGTATTCCACAGTTTTGGATTTGTCGCATTGATATCTGCAACCGTAAGCGTGTATAGATAATCAAGATGCTCCATATCACCAACTTTTTCAGCGAATTCTTTCACTTCATCAGGGTCAGAAATATCTTTTTTCTGAGCAGTGAGTGACATCAGTAAGTGATTGTTGATTAACCATGCAACAAGTTTACATTCACGTTCAGTAAATCCGTGTGTGCGACAGAATTCAATCGCATCCAAAGCACCGAGTTCACTGTGATCACCGCCACGACCCTTGGCAATATCATGGAAGATTGCAGCAAGATAAACGATGTCATGACGTGAAATACGTTGAAACACTGAACTCACGACAGGAAATTCTTTCGCAAATTCAGGCTCTTTGAAACGACTTAGGTTGCGTAGCAATAATAAAGTGTGAGCATCGACTGTATAAATATGGAAAAGATCATATTGCATCAGCCCAGTAATTTGACCGAAAGCAGGGATGTAATTACCTAATACGCCATAACGTTTCATCGCGACCATAGTGTCATATAAATCGGGTGAACGAATAATCGACATAAATAGTGCTTGATGCTCTGGATTATCGCGGAAGCGTTGATCGATTCGTTTAGCTGCGAGCACAAGTAGTCGTAATGTACGCGCACGAATCCCTTTTATTTCAGGACGATTGGCGAGTAAATAGAATAACTCTAATATTGCACTTGGCTCTTCAGAGAAAACTTTGTGGTGCTGTACTGCAAGTTTACCATCTACGATTTTGAAACGTTCATTGATGTCTTCGATTTGACGTTCATAGTCTGGTAAGCGAGGGGTAATCACTGACTCGTTAAAATATGCTAAAAGCATTTCGTTCAGTGTTGAAACTTGCTGTGCTGTTCGATAGTAACGTTTCATAAATTGTTCAACGCCATAGTTGGCAGGTTGACCTTCTTCACGAACATAGCCAAATTTAGCAGCTATCTCTCTTTGATGATCGAATAAAAGTCTATTTTCATCACGTTTAGCTAAACGATGTAAATGGCTACGAATTTCCCATAAGAAGCTTTCTGCTTCTTCTAAAACTGCAAGTTCAAATTCTGTAATAAAGCCTAAATGCACAAGATCATAAATACGATTTACACGAAAATGGCGTTTAGCAATCCAACCAATTTGATTGATGTCACGGATACCGCCAGGCGCATTTTTAATATCTGGTTCGAGATTGCTTTCAGTATTATTGTGTTGAGCATAACGCTTAGCTTGCTCTTCCATTTTCGCATCATAGAAGGTTTTATCCGTCCATGTCTGTGCGACAATTCGACGTGGCCATTTTGCTAAGTTTTCATTGCCTGTGATCAAGCGTGCTTCAATCAAGGTAGTAGCGACTGTTAAATCATTTGATGCTTGATCTACACAGTTTTGAATCGTGCGTACACTGGTACCTGGTTTAAAATTACCAACATCCCACAAAGAGGAAATGAAAGAAGAAATCAGCTTTTCATGTTCTTCACTGATCTCATCTTCAGACAAGATCATAATATCTGTATCTGAATATGGCAGCATTTCACGGCGACCATATCCACCTACAGCGAACAACCCTAAATTCGTTTGATCTAAACCTGCATGATTCCATAAAAAAATCAGTGCTTCATCAATAGAGTTTGATCTAGCTTTAATTACTTCACGAATAGATTGCCCATTTTCATAACTCTCTTGTAATTGCTTTTCTACATCGGTTCGCCATTGGTTAATAGCTTTAATATCATGATGGCTGGTGACATAGTTCAGCAATGGAGATGTATTGATCATGAAAATGGGTCTACTCAATTTAGGTTAAACGTTGGTTTGAACATTCACTTGATCTGCGGCTTGTTTTGCCAGTTCACGAGCCAAGTCTGTATTTTCAGCACGTGCCGTAGCAACACCCATACGGCGGCGTTTGAAACCTTCAGGCTTACCAAACAAACGCAAGTCAGTGTTCGGGTTTGCTAAAGCAAAATTCAAGCCAGAAAAGTTAAGATTTTTTGCATCAACACCCGCATAAATCACTGCGCTTGCAGCAACACTATGGCGTTCAGTATTGACTGGTAATCCTAGAATCGCACGTGCATGAAGTTCAAATTCACTTTGGAACTGAGAAGCGAGGGTAACTAATCCAGTATCATGAGGACGAGGTGATACCTCACTGAACCAAACTTTATCGCCTTTAATAAATAACTCTACACCGAAAATACCACAACCACCCAAAGCAGTCGTAACTTTATTAGCAATTCGTTTTGCTTCTTGTAAAGCTGCAGCAGTCATTGCTTGAGGTTGCCAGCTTTCTACGTAATCACCAGCATCTTGGCGATGCCCAATTGGATCACAGTAATGTGTTTCAATCTCACCAGTTTGAGGATTTTTAGCACGAACTGTAAGTAGGGTAATTTCGAAATCAAAATCAATTTGTGACTCAATGATCACCGTGCCTTGATTAACTCGACCACCTTGCATTGCATAATCCCAAGCTGCATCAACTTCATCAAAGTTTTTTACTCGAGATTGACCTTTGCCAGAAGATGACATTACAGGTTTTACAAAGTTTGGATAACCAATATCATCGCATGCAGCACGGAAGCTTTCCAAAGTACTCGCGAAACGATATGCAGAAGTTGGTAAACCAAGTTCTTCAGCAGCTAAACGGCGAATACCTTCACGATTCATCGTAAGGTTTACAGCTTTTGCTGATGGGATCACCGTTGCCGTTTGAGACTGTTCGATTTCGACGAGAACTTCAGTCGCAATTGCTTCAATTTCTGGGACGATTAGATTAGGTTTGATTGTTTCAATCAGTTGTTTTAATTCGGTAGGATCAGCCATATTCAAAGTATATGAATAATGAGCAACTTGCATAGCAGGTGCATCGTCGTAACGATCAGCAGCATGAACTTCGACACCTAAACGTTGTAAAGATATAACAACTTCTTTACCTAGCTCTCCAGAACCTAACAGTAAAACCTTAAATGCAGAAGATTGAAGTGGAGTTCCAAGAGTGACGCTCATGCGCATAATCCTATCCTGAGTAATTTGTGTTTAAGCATAGCAGAACTTTTTGTTGAATTAAGCTCGCTAGGAACAAAAATAATAGGTTTTTGTTAGACAAATAATGGCTTTAAGTTTCTTTATCCAAGATGGAAAGACAACTATTTATATAAATTAAATGATTTTATTGAGTCTAAAACGATTAATGTCATAGCTGCATGATAATGTGTCAACAGCCGTTGAGAATTATGACTAAATTGACTAGCATAAAGACCAAATTTTTCATCGGCGAATTGATATGTTAAATGCAAGAGTTCATCTTTTAGCAGCACTGATGATTTGTCCTTTTTTAGCTGCATGTGGTAACTCAAACAGTGAAAGCGAGAAAAAGGTTGAAATCAAACCAGCTCCAAAATTAACGAATGACGCTACAACATATGCAAATGCTGCTTGGAAGTTAATTAATGAGATAGATGTACTTGTATATAACAAGCAAGTTACTGATATCGAAGAGAAGGTGAGAAAGCCTATCCGTCAGTTGAGTACAGATTGGCGTATTAATGTCAAAATGACTGATTCTGTGACGGAAGGGAAATATGCTTTATGTCGTAAAGCGCTCACAAGCCTAGATAGTTGGGCTAGAGATGTTAAAGACAATGCAAATAACTCAGGTCAGAAGCAATCAGATTATGAGCGCGATAAAGCCCAGTGTAAGGATGCAATTGACAATCCAGCATTAGGTAATACTTCACCGAAGTAAATTTAAATTTGCGCCTAAAGCGAGAATACGATTTTCGCTTTAGGTTTTATGTAGCTTCTATTTTTTTAATTTTTTATTTTCAGGTTCTTAGATTGCTCATTATTAGAAAAATAAATCTGGGATATCAAACAAACATTTTACTTTTATTGATTCAGATTATTCACCGCAGCTAAATGTCTCAACCCATCTAAATTTATAACGATGATTTTTTTAAATCCTAATTGAATGATTCCTTGTTTTTCGAAAGCATTCAATTCTTGATTTACAGTCTGCCTAGAGACTGTCAGCATATTGGCAAGTTGATCTTGTGAGATTTGAATATTTAGATCTTGAATGGATGAGCGGTTACCGTAACCTTCTAATATAAATAACAAGCGTTGAGCAAGACGCTGACTGATCGTTTGAGTTTGAATTGCAATTTGCTCTAAAAAGACATAGCGAAGTTTTTGACTGGTCAGTAGGGCAAAGAAATACCAATAATAGGGATTTTTAGATAAAAACTCGTTCAGAGGTTGAGCTGGGATTTGAAGCACAACACTTTTTTTCAATGCAATAGCATCATGAGAGCGTGGTTGTTTGTCTATGAGAGAAATCTCGCCAAACCACATGATTGGTTCAGCGATAGCAGCAATTGCTTCATTACCGTTAACGTCTATGTAACCCAAACTAATTGAGCCATCGAGAACACCATACACACCATCGAATTGATCTTGAGCATTAAACACAGCGGCATTTTTTTCAATTATAAGTTTCTTACCATGATCCAAAATGAACTGCTTGAAAGGCTCTGCAAGATGACTAAACCACGAATTTTGCTGTAAATGGTGAATATGAATGGGATCTAACACTCTATTTCCTTTAAAAAATATAAATCCATTTGTCAGCTACATGACAATTTTATTTGCTGATTTGTAATAGATTAATAACATACAGAAATAATATGAGGAATTAAAAATGACAAATTTGGAGCGTCTACTCAGTCAGTATGCTGCATATCATTTGGATCAGAAAAATATTGTGACCCATTTTGTGGGTATTCCACTGATTGTTTTTTCAATTTTATGCTTAACTGCGCGTGTGGGAGTAGAAATATCAGGAGTTTCAGTGACTTTGGCATCGATACTGATTGTATTGAGTGCGATTTACTATATATCACTAGATATATTTGGCATTCTAATGTTGATTATATTCATCGCAGCATATCCACTTGCAGTAAAAATAGCCGTATTACCGATGTGGAGCTGGTTAGGAGCGAGTATCGGTATTTTTGTAGTAGGTTGGGTATTTCAATTTGTAGGGCATTATTTCGAGAAGAAAAAACCTGCATTTGTTGATGATTTGATTGGTTTAGCAATAGGACCTCTATTTGTATTGGCAGAGTTCGTTTTTCTACTTGGATTCCGTAAGCCATTACATCAACGTATTTTAAAAGAAGCACAAATGAAACGTGCAGAAATGGATATGAAACCGCAAACAGCGTCTTAATTGATCTATTGCAAGTTAAAAAGCCAAGCTCATAACGACTTGGCTTTTTCATTTACTGATTCTAAAAGCTTGATCTAATTGCTAAGCTTATTTTCAGTTTAGGTTGATGATTTATTATTAAAGAGCAAATGACAGGAATTTATGAATATTGGTCCTTACCTGAAAAATTAGAAATTAAATGTCCATGTTGTGTCGATAAAGCTAATTTCGAATTTGCCAGAATAGCCAAGATAACACTCAAGAAAGATGTCGAGTATTTCCAACAACATGCTGATTTTGAATATGAGCGCTTTCAGGATAGTTGCGGAGCTTATTGGCATGCGGCATTTTATTATCCAAATCTATCAATTCCGATTTAACAAATTCAAGACTTACCTAAAGGCTATGATGCAAAAGTTTGGCATGCACGTTATTCCAGACTAAGTCATGGAGGAGTCGTTTGCGAATCATGTAATTGTCAACAAAAGCATCATTTAAACTGGCCGAATGATGCTTATTACACTGTGACGTATAAACAGCAAGTTTTATGGGCGTTTCATCGTGAGGCTGCTTTGGATCTGTATCATTATCTAAATGAAAACCTAAGAGACCACAAAAATTATCGACATTCTTTCTTTTTATTACATATCCCAACTATCTTTAAGCAGAAAAAAGCGAGATTGCATGTAACGCAACAATTGAAAAAGTTATTGTTATAAGTTGTTTTTAAATTTAAGTGGTAATAAATAAATAAAAAAACCGCCAATCAGGTCAAATTGGCGGTTTGGAAATCAAAACTTTGATTTATACGTTGAAACGGAAGTGAAGGACATCACCGTCTTGAACGACATAAGTTTTACCTTCTAGACGCCATTTTCCTGCTTCTTTCGCGCCGTTTTCACCGTTGTATTGAATAAAGTCATCGTAAGAAATACATTCTGCACGAATAAAACCTTTTTCAAAATCAGTGTGAATCACACCAGCCGCTTGTGGTGCAGTCGCACCCACTTTAACTGTCCAAGCACGAACTTCTTGTACGCCTGCAGTAAAGTATGTTTGTAAGCCAAGTAAGCTATAGCCTGCACGAATCACTACGTTTAGACCTGGCTCTTCCATGCCCATTGCTTCTAAGAATTCAGCACGGTCTTCATCTTCTAATAATGAAATTTCAGCTTCGATTTGGTTACAAAGTGGTACAACAATCGCATTTTCTTGAGCAGCAAGTTTTTTTACTGCGTCAAGATGTGGATTATTTTCAAAACCATCTTCTGCAACGTTAGCAATATACATAGTTGGTTTAAGTGTCATTAAACCAAAACCACGAACAGCTTTACGTTCATCATCTGATAGATCAGCGGCACGTGCTGGTTTACCTTCATCGAGTAAAGGTTGGATTTTTTCTAAGGCTGCTTTAGTAGCAATTGCATCTTTGTCACCACCTTTAGCTGCTTTAGTTAAGCGTAGTAATGCTTTTGCAACAGTATCAAGGTCAGCAAGTGCAAGTTCAGTATTGATGGTCGCGATGTCATCTAATGGGTCAATTTTACCATTTACATGAATCACGTTTTCATCTTCAAAACAACGAACCACGTGTGCAATTGCATCTGTTTCACGGATATTGGCAAGGAATTGGTTACCCAAACCTTCACCTTTTGAAGCACCAGCAACCAAACCTGCGATATCAACGAATTCCATCGTAGTTGGAATAACACGTTGTGGTTTAACAATTGCTGTAAGTTTGTCTAAACGTGGATCTGGAACAGGAACAATGCCTGTGTTTGGTTCAATGGTACAGAACGGAAAGTTTTCAGCTGCAATCGCTGCCTTTGTTAATGCATTGAACAATGTAGATTTACCTACGTTTGGCAGACCAACAATACCGCAATTAAAACCCATGAAACCACTCACAAATGTGTTATTTAAAAATTGCTGCTGATTTTACATGAAAGCCATGACAAAGTCAGGTCATGGCGAGTGTGGATTTTTATTTCAAGCTTAAACTTTTCGTTTATCGAGTTGTTTGGCAATATTATCACCTGTCGTTTGTACCAACATGACCAAAACAATCAGGACTAAAATAACCGCCAGCATGACTTGCATATCAAAACGCTGATAGCCATAACGATAGGCAATATCACCGAGCCCACCTGCACCAATCGCACCTGCAATGGCAGAGGAACTGATCATGGTGACAATAGTCACGGTAAAACCTGCAATAATTCCGGGTAATGCTTCCGGAAGCAGCACGTGCCAAAGAATCTGCTTGCGGTTACAGCCCATTGCTTGTGCTGCTTCAATCAACCCTTGATCGACTTCACGTAGACTGACCTCCGCAATACGGGCGAAGAACGGAATCGCAGCAATGGTTAAGGGCACAATTGCAGCCAAGACGCCGTAACTGGTGCCGACGATCCATCGGGTAAATGGAATCAAAGCCACCATCAAAATCAGGAAGGGGACTGATCGAGTGATGTTAATGATCCAGCCTAAGGATTGATTGATTTTCTTGGAAGGATAAATGCCAAAATCAGCAGTACTCACCAAAATTAAGGCAATGGGCAGACCAATCAAAAAGGCGAGAATTGCAGAAACACCGACCATGATTAAAGTATCGGTAGTGCCTGTCAGTAATAGATCAATGAGTTGATTGTACATAACCGATCACCTCAAGTTGTGTTATAGCAGGATGTTTTTCAGATTGTGAGTGGTTTAGATCAAAGTCGAGATTGCGAATCCCGATGATTAGTGAACCGATGGTACGTTGCTGAATGGTATCTATCTGACTGTAATACACCTGAACGGGGCTATTAAAGCCATCCAATAGTTCATATAAATCAGGCACCGATTTCGACTCACTGACATATTTCAATTTTAAAATCTGATGCGTACTCTGAGGCAGAATGGTTTGGCTCAACTCAAAGGGTAAATTCACCTGTTCAAAGTTGAGTAATTCCTGCGTGATCTGTTGTTGTGGATTGGAAAATACCGACCAGACTTGCCCGGCTTCAACAATTTCACCCTGATCAATTACGATCACTTGATCGCAAATCTCTTGGATAACTTGCATTTCATGGGTGATCAAGACAATGGTTAAATCAAGGTCCTGATTGATCTGTTTTAATAAGGACAGAATATTTGCGGTACTTTCAGGGTCTAGTGCTGAGGTGGCTTCATCACAGAGTAGGATCTCGGGCTGAGAAACCAAGGCCCGTGCGATCCCCACACGTTGTTTTTGTCCACCAGACAGTTGAGCAGGGTAATCATTTCGCTTTGCCTCTAAGCCAACCAGCGTCAGTACCTCACTGACGCGTTGTTCAATCTCAGCTTTGTCATAACCCGCTATACGTAGCGGTAAAGCTACGTTTTCCCACACCGTTTTGGCAGACATTAAATTAAAATGCTGAAAAATCATGCCAATTTTCTGCCGGGTCTTGATCAACTCGGCATGTTTGAGTTCAGCAATATTTTGTTGATGAATCAGGATGCTGCCAGTATCAATCGACTCCAGTCCATTGAGGGTGCGGAGTAGGGAGGATTTACCCGCACCGCTTTTTCCAATAATCCCAACAATCTGTCCTTTGGGAATATCGAGATGAATGTCTTTTAAGGCATGTAAGCGTTGGCCCTGTACATCATAAAACTTATTTAAACCACGTATTTTTAGATGTGGAACTGAAAAATCGACCTGTGAACCAAAACTCACCATGATTGTTCTCCTTATTTCCAACCTGGGAACCACAACGTTGGACCGAAATCGCTATCCAAGGCTGTTTTAACTTTTGTTGAGTTTTGATAAATCTCGACAAATTTCTGTAGTTTGTTGTCTTTGTCCTGATAATCATCACGCACCACAAATAAAATCGCATAACGTTTATTGGTGTTGTCATCAAACAACAAGGCACTTTCAGGATCAGCCGTTTTGGCTAAACGTAAGTAATGTGGATAGCCAAAAGCGAGATCAACATCATCAATGGCACGTGCAGTTTGAGGGCCTTCAACTTCGGTAAATTTCAGGTTCTTCGGATTCGCTGTAATGTCCTTCAGTGCAGAAAGGTGATTATTGCTGTCTTTCAGCTCAATCAACTTAGCTTGTTGCAATAGCAATAAAGCACGCCCTTGATTGACAGGATCATTCGGAATCGCAACAGTTGCACCATTCGGAAGTTCATCAAAACTTTTATATTTTTTTGAATACAGTCCAACATGTGAAGCCGCACCCGCAGCAAATGACTTTAATTTAAAGCCAGTTTCTTTAATGACATTATCCAAAAAAGGTTGATGCTGGAAAAAGTTCGCATCAATATCGCCATGATTCAAAGTGATGTTTGGGGTATTCCAGTCTGAAAACTCGACCAATTTGACATTCAAACCTTGTTGTTTGGCTTCATCTGCTGCAACTTGCAGTGGATGAGCAAAAGAAGGACTGATCCCAATCACCAGTTCAGTGCTATGGTTCTGTCTTTGTTTATTCCAAATCAATAAGGCAATAATCGCAACAACGACGACAAGGCCAATACCAAGCCATTTTTTAGAGGCTGTTTGAGCCATATATTTCTCCAATTCTTTTCTTAAATGTTAAGCACTAATTTCTTCAATTATTTTTAGGTAATCTACGTTGTTATGCTGTCTACATCGGAACTGATCGGCAGGATGGCTGGCAGCTAAATGGTCCCCTTGGGTAAACAGTTTGTTCCGCAGTGAACCCGTTGCATATTCAGTTTTATAACGTCCACGTTGCTGTAACTCAGGGATCACCAGTCGAATGAAGTCATGGTGTGATTCAGGTACAACCGTACGCGTTAGGTTAAAACCATCCATGCCAGTTTGATCGAGTAGTTCAATGAGATATTCAGCAACTTCAGCACCACTGCCTACAATGAGCGGATAACGTCCACCCAAAACATGCTGTGCTTTCAGATCATTTTTGCTGATGCGCTGTTCTTTAAACTTCTCATTGACGGAAGCAATGCTATTGCTCTTTTGATAAGGAATCACTTCTTCATCTGCAAACTTAGAAAGATCAATTCCGACTGAACTAGCATAATGCGCTAGACCTGCTTCAGGGCTGGCATATTGACGATATTCAGCCAGTTTTTGCTGGGCAAGTTCATGTGTTTCCGCGACGACAACGGTAATGCCGACAAAGATTTTAATCGCATCTTCATCTCGCCCTTGTTGCTGTGCTTGTAGTCGTATCTTATCGACTTGCTGACGAATCTTTTCAGGCTGATCACCACCAATAAAAATACATTCCGCATGACGTGTAGCAAACTGTAAACCTTTCGGTGATGCACCAGCTTGGAATAAAGTTGGAGTACGTTGCACCGAAGGTGCAACCTGAAATACACCTTGGCTTTGGTAATATTGACCTTGATGATTGATCGTGTGGACTTTATTGGGATCAGTAAAAACGCGCTGTTGCTTATCTTTTTTTAAGGCATCATTTTCCCAAGAACCTTCCCAATATTGATAGCAAAGTTGTAAAAACTCCTCGGCCTGATCATAACGAGCATCATGATCTTTTAAACCTTTTTGCCCAATTAAGCGTTCGGCACTATCCAGATAGCCTGTGACAATATTCCAGCCGAGACGACCTTGGGTTAAATGATCAAGACTGGCAAAACGCCGTGCAAATTGATAGGGCTGCTCATAACTGAGATTGACGGTCACACCAAAACTTAAATTCTGTGTCACCAAAGCCATTGCCGAAATCAAGGTGGAAGGATCATGACTTGGTAGTTGAATTGATTCTTTTAAAGTCAGCTCAATCCCATTTTGATAAACATCATAAACACCTGTAATATCTGCAAGGAATAAGCCATCAAACAAACCTTGTTCTAAAGTTTGTGCCAGTTCAGTCCAATAACTCAGTTCATTAAAGCGATGTGATTGATCCCGCGGATGTGCCCATAAGCCATGATTGATATGACCGACACAGTTCATATCAAAGGCATTTAATAAAATTTTTTTAGCAGTCGTTTGACTCATTACAAAGTCCCCCGACGTGGCGGCAGAATGCCATTCAACACATAATTACCGATAAAGTAATATTTCCAGCGTGCAGCATCATGCAAGGTATGTACACGTGCATTACGCCAATGTCGATCCAGACCGTCAGCACGTTGACTGCCACGACTACCTGCCAATTCAATCAGTTTCGATGATGCCTTTAATGCTGTTTCAGTACTATGTGCACGTATTTTTGCAACATCAATCGAGGCTTTGGCTAAGCTCTCAGCATTCAACTCATATTTAGCAGCATCAACAGATCGAGCTGCTTGTTTGAGGAGTAATTCGCTGGCTTTGACATCGGTTGCCACACGACCCAGCGCAGACAGGGTTAAAGGATCTTGAGTGGCGGAATCAATATTGGCATCAATCCAAGGACGCGCCACACGTACACGCTCCAGTGTTTCTTCAAAAGCTGCACGGGCAATGCCGACTTCAATCGCGGCATGCATGATTTGAGCAAAGGGGCCAACCAAAGACAGTTGCTTAAAGGCGGTATCAAAAGGAATCACATCCTCTTTGGCAACGAAGACCTGATTAAATTTGACTGTACCGCTGCCCGTGGTGCGTTGCCCAAAGCCAGACCAGTCATCAATCAACTCTAAGCCTTGACTGTCTCTTTTTACAAAAGCCAGAAATTCATTACCCGCTTCATCCACCACTAAGGTTGGAATACGATGGGCGAATAGGCTACCTGTGCAATAAAACTTTTCCCCTTGAATCAAATAGCCGTTTTCACTGGGAATCAATGTGGTTTGCTTATGTGCAGAGGTGCGTGTTTTAAATTCAGCCAGTGCATTACCAAAGCGCGCACCTTGTAACACTTCTTGATAGAGACGTTTCTTTTGCGCTTCCGTACCAGTATTGCGCAATACTTCCAATGCATAAAAATGGTTTTGTGGAATCTGACCGATTGAACCATCCGCGCCGCTAAACAGCGCAATCACTTTGGCAACGGTAAGACTTGAAACCTCTGCACCGCCGTATTGCTTAGGTACGGTAATTGCCCATAAACCTGACTGACTATAGGTTTCGATTTCAGTAAACGGCAAGTTTCGATTGGCATCACGTTCAACCGCATTTTGTTTAAACTGTTGACTGAGTTGAGTTGCAATTTCCAGTGCTTCGCTATCGCTCTGAATAACATGCGCTGCTTTAAAATTGGTTTTGGCAAAACCTTGTAGTTCTTGATAAGAGGTCATGATGATGTGCTCCTTAAATCCAAGCATGGCGGGCAGGCTGTGTACCATTGAGGTAATAGTCACCGATGGCATGGAATTTCCAACGCACAGGATCGTGTAAGGTATGTACGCGAGCATTGCGCCAATGCTGATCAAGATTATGTTGGCTCAGGCTGGCACGGCTTCCACCAAGTTCCAGTAGTTTTTCTGAGATATGCAGGGCAGCATCATTGGCATAGATCTTTGCTTCCGCTACTAAAATAGAGGCATGTGCAGCTTGCTCAGCAGAAATTGCAGCGATTTGATCAAGTTCGTCTAGATATTCAGCAGCATCATCCAGTAATAAAATGGCTGCATCGAGCAGGATATTGAGCTTGCCAACTTCTTGTAAGGTGTAATGTTCTTCACTGGCTTTTTCTACACCTGCATCAATAATGGGACGTGCTTTACGAATGCTAGATAAAGTGTCATCAAAAGCTGCTTCGGCGATTCCAACATCAATCGCGACTTGCAGCAGTTGAGAATAGGCACCACGAACATTTGGAGTATCTGCAATAATGCGTTCATCAAAGAATAATGTGGGATCAGCGATGACATTGTGGAGTTTTATTGTTCCGCTGGCTGTGGTGCGTTGACCAAAGCCATTCCAGTCATTAATCACTTCAACACCAGCAGCATGTCGGTCAACGATCGCCAAGACGGTGTAGCCATCTGGATGCAAGGCACGAATCGCTAACCAATCTGCAAAGCTGGTCCCAGTCGAGTAAAACTTTTCCCCGTTTAAAAAGTATTGACCATTTTCCAAGCTTAAAGTGGTTTGAATGGCTTTGGTATCTTTGGAATTTTTTTCAGGTCCACCATTTGCAATGCGTTTACCTGCAAGAATTTCAGTGTAGATAAACTGTTTTTGTGCATCTGAACCCGTGATATTAATAAAATTTAAAAGACCGAATTGGTTTTGTGGAATTTGCCCAACATTGGCGTCTGCTTTACTCAAAATACGAAACACATGGGCCAAAGTTTTATTGGAGACAAAAGCACCACCATATTGTTTTGGAATACGGATACCGCCTAAACCCTTTTGACTAAACTGATTGATTTGTTCCGTTGGCAAAATACGATTTTGGTCTCGTTTATTTCGTTCTTCTAATGCAAAGTCAGCAACTTGATAGGCAGCATTAATGGCCTGCTGATCATTTAAAATCAGTTGTACTGGAGCTTGGATCACTGATAGATTACTGGACATGTAGACACCTCTAATAGATAAGAGGAACTTTACAAAAGTTTTACTTTTCCACTAAACCATCAGTTTTGGCTTGTATATCACAATAATTGTTAAGCATTTTTTATGAGAAAAATGAAATAAAAAGTGATATTTAAATTTTAGTGAAAACAATTGTTTATCACTTTTGATGTAAACCTAAAGCTACAAAAATAGTTTTTTTATGACTAAATAGAATAACTTCATCTAAAAAATGTATAGCAAGCTTTAGCCAAAATTAAAAAAGATAGAGCAAAAACGACATTGTAATCATTCACTTTTACTTCTAAAGTAGGGAAAAGTTTATGTTTGATCGAATAGAAAAATAAATTTGGAGTGTCTATGCGGGTTTTATACCAATTTCCTTTATCTCACTATTGTGAAAAAGCTCGCTGGTTGTTAGATCATAAGGAATTGGACTATGTTGCACATAATTTAATTCCAGGTTTTCATCGCGCGTTTACCTATCTCAAATCAGGGCAATTTTTTTTGCCAATGTTGAAAGATGACAAACGCTGGGTTGCAGATTCAACCAAGATCGCCCTCTATCTTGATGCGACTTATCCCGAACATGCATTACTTAGACGTGACGAAAGTTTACGCAAACAGGCTCTTGATATTGATGAGTTTGTGGGTGAATTAGGGATTCATGTACGCCGTTGGACATTAGCACAGGCACTTTCTATTGGTGATCATCCACTTGAAATTATGATGGGTGAACAGGGTTACTTACGCCAATTTGAGAAAATCTCAAAACCTATTTTGAAGAGTTTAGTTTCAACGAATTACAAACTGAATCCAGAAAAAGTTGAAAAATCGAAAATACGAATGACGGAATTGATTGCAGATTTAAATCAGCGTTTGATCGATAATCAAGGACGTTATTTGGTTGGAGATCGTTTGGGATTAGCCGATATTGCAGTCTGTTCTATGCTGGCACCGCTGCTTGTGATCAAGGGTACTCCTTGGGAACTTGAAAATGATGATCTTGAGCAATTTTCAGGTGAATTGAAACAATATCATGACGATTTACTTGATCTACCATTAGGACAATATGTACAGCGTATTTATGCAACTGAACGTAACGCGCGAGTGGATTGGCGTGGAATGTGATCGCTAATCCACACCAATATTAGCCTTGATACAAAATATCAGGGCTTTTTTATGAGAAATTAAATGGGGTAACTATCAAAAATCTAAGAAATTATTAATGAATAACATGATTTATTAAAAGAAAATTCGTTTTAAGCTAAAAATATTAGAAATATTTTCCAAATTTACTTTAAAAAAAGTTAAAAGAGGGAAATAATTGTAAGAAGGCTTTGTTATCTTATGTTTCAGGGTGTGATGGGGATCGAAACGAGTTGTTTGACTATTGGGAGATGAGTCGAACATTTACTCAAAAGGTTTTGTTTCGGCTTTGAGACAAAGATAAACCAAAAGTTTATCGGAATAATGTTCGTGTTATCCATACAACATTGTCAAAAGTTAAACGTATGTTTTCCCTTGACCCTTAAAAATTTGTTTTAAGCAGTTCCGATAAAATAAGTTAGAAATCATATGGACTGTACTATGGAATTAGATCGATTTGATAAGCAAATTCTTGAAATTTTGACTCATGAAGACGTAAATCTGAATGAATTGTCAGAGCGTATTAATCTATCTGTAAGTTCAGTGCATCGCCGTATTAAAAATTTAATTGAATCCCAAGTAATGGGGCAACTTAAACGAGAAATTAACTTTAATAAGCTTGGTTTTAGTCTGCACATTCTTTTGCAAGTGTCGCTTAGTAAGCATGACAGCGAAACTTTTGATAAGTTTTTAGAAGAAATTGAAGATATTCCAGAAGTGATCAATGCATTTCTGGTAACAGGGCAGAGTGCAGATTTTATTTTAGAACTGGTAGCGAGAAATATGGATGACTACAGTGAAATTTTATTACGCCGTATTGGTAAGATCGACAGTGTAGTCGCACTTCATTCGAGTTTTGTGATCAAAGAATATAATGTTTTCAACTGTTATAAGCTTTTAAATAAGCTATAAAAAATGCATCTAAAAAGATGCATTTTTTACTCATTTGAATCAGTTAAGCATCGAGTTGAGCTAAAACTTCTTCTGTAAATTCCACGTTTGTATAAACGTTTTGAACATCATCAAGATCTTCAAGCATATCAATCATTTTCATGATCTGTTTAGCTTGATCGATATCGTTGATTTCAGCTTTAGTCGATGGGCTCATGACCACTTCGGCATTGTCAGATTTTAATCCTGCTGCTGTAAGCGCATCTTGAACATCACCAAAACTTTCTGGACTAGTGATAACTAAGATACTGTCTTCATCGATCTCGATGTCATCAGCACCAGCTTCTAAGGCAACTTCCATCACTTTGTCTTCTAATGAAACATCATCAAAAGAAATTTCGCCGCGCTTAGTGAATAGGTACGCTACTGAACCGTTGGTACCCAAGTTGCCATTGGTTTTACTAAAGCAATGACGAACATCTGGAACAGTACGGTTTAAGTTATCAGTCATGGTTTCAACGATAACTGCAACACCACCAACACCATAACCTTCATAGGTTACTTCTTTTAAATCATCATTATCTTCGCCACCAGCACCACGTTGGATCGCACGGTTGATGGTGTCACGTGTCATATTCACAGAAAGTGCTTTTTCAACAACGGCACGTAAACGAGGGTTACTCGCTGCATCTGGCCCGCCTAAACGTGAAGCTGTTACGATTTCACGGATGTATTTAGTAAAAACTTTACCGCGACTTGCATCTTGTTTAGCTTTACGATGCTTAATATTGGCCCATTTAGAATGACCCGCCATGGAAGTAACTCCAAAAAATTAAAACTCAAAAAAGTGCGTGAATATTAGCATAGCGATAGTTTTGTTGAAAACCACCGCATTAAGCATTCAAAATTTAAATTCCTGATCATGTATTAAAGATTGATCAGAAAGAATGCAAAAATTAGTTAATCTTTACGTCAATATCGTATTCAGCATAAAGAGCTTTGATTTGTTCCAAATCTTTTTGTAAATCTGTAGGATAAATTTTTCCTAAAATACCACCTTGTTTTGTACGTGCATTGGCATACATCAAAATAATAGGTACGTTGGCTGCTTTAGCAATATGCCAAAATCCTGTACGAATTGGTTTGCGATCTTCACCATTTTTTGCGCGTGTTGCCTCTGGAGCTATGACTAAATTAAAGCGCTCATTACGCTTAAATAAGTCGACCATTTGCGTCACTATGTCTTTATTTGCTTTACGATCAACAGGAATGCCACCTAGCTTTTCTAAAATAGGTTTAAGAGGACCTTTGAAGAGTTCCTTTTTAATCAATGTATGAACTTTGAGTTGTAAAATTTCAAACAAAGCGAGTGAAAGAATAGTATCTAGATTTGATGTATGTTCAAATCCAATAATCACTTGTTTTTGTTCCAAAATTGCGGGATCAACTTGATATGTCCAGCCTGCTGCCTTAAAGATTGATTTTCCAATAATTTTTTTCATAGCAGTCATTCATCGTTCAAAAGAATCACAGCAGTTTAATATGACTTATTGTGAAAATATATATCCTTAACAACCACAACTTCATGATTTCGGCAAATTGAATATTTTTCAAGGAATAGCAAATAATTCTGATCTGTTGATTCAGTGATATGTAAGGTTGTTACCATAACAAACTCGTAATCACAGCATGAATATGCTGAACTCACTTAATTTAGATTCGAGAAAAACTTGGTGAAAAGCTTTAAGAAGTGGCTAAAACAAATGATCAATCAATACCAAGTGAGTTCTAGATCAGAGACATCGAACTCTAATATAGCAACTGCATATGATGAAACTGAAGTTGAAGCCATAGTGCCTATGCAAATAAGCCATGCTGGAATGCGCTTCATCATGGAGTTTGAAGATCTGAGATTAAAATCTTATGATGATGGAGCAGGCACTTGGACTATTGGATATGGAACAACGATTTATCCAAATGGAGTGATAGTTAAAAGAGGTGAAACCTGCACTGAAAGTGAAGCAAAAGCTTATTTTCAACATGATTTATTAAGGTTTCAGCGTACAGTAAATCAGCTTGTTAATGTTTCATTAAAGCAAAATCAGTTCGATGCCCTTGTATCATTGACTTATAACATTGGTGAAAATGCATTTAGAACATCAACATTATTAAAGTATCTAAATATGGGTGAATATTCAGCAGCAGCCGAACAATTTGGGGTTTGGAATAAGGCTGGAGGGAATGTGATGCGTGGATTGGTGAGACGTCGACATGCTGAAAAAGAACTATTTCTAAAATAATTATTGGAATTCTATTCAATAAATTAAGATTGAAACAGTAAATACGTTAAGGGGGACTTTCTAATAACGAATAGAGCTATCGTAACTCTAACTGGTGATCATCTTGAGTTAGCTTAATTTTAATTTTTCTGTACTTACGCTTATTAGGTTCTATAGCAGAATGTTTTAATTCGTCTGAAAATTTCTTTTGATGCATAAGTTCAGTATAGGTTTTATAACCTAAAATAATTCGACTTGGATATTGTCCATTTCTATTTAAATAGTACTCAATAGATTGGTTTAATTCTTCTAATATACTAATATTGCACATATTTATAAGATGATCTTAGATTCGATCTTATCCTAACATAAAAATTAAGCTTTGTAATGTAAATGCAATATTTAAATTCTATGAAAATTTTATTCGAGAGATTTTAATTTTATATTCTATTTAATGGTTTATCTAATAAGAAATAAGCCCACTTCTATAAGTAGGCTTGCTGAGCAAATTTAGTAATATTCTAAGACCGTAAGATGAAAAGTTTATGGTATTTTCAGCTATAAGTTTTGATATTTTTGACTGGAATTAACTAAATTAGCAAATGGAGTTAAGAGTTCAATGCAAGAACAGAAATATTACTTGCTTGTAAACCTTTTTTACCTTGCATTACGTCAAATTTAACGCGTTGACCTTCAAAAAGTGTTTTAAATCCGTTGTTTGCAATTTCGCTGTAGTGAGCGAAAACATCTTGACCATTATCTGACTGAATAAAACCAAAACCTTTAGTTTCGTTAAACCATTTAACTGTACCATTCATACCATTTGACATAATAATAATATCCTTTCTCTTGATGAGAATAAATTTATAAAAGACTGATTTTAAAATAATAAACTTGAAACTAAAATATCAAATAAGCGGGAAGTATTCATGCAAAATGAGAATTTTAATGAGACAAAAATATATTTTCTTATCGTGTATATTCACTATACGCTTTATATGTGAATTAGCAATCTTTATTTTTAGATTAAAAAATGAACCAATATTAATGTTATGAATTACATAAGATTAATACAGAATATTTTTCTAAAAAAACTTAAATAATTGGATGCGGGGGTTGGATTTGAACCAACGACCTTCGGGTTATGAGCCCGACGAGCTACCAGACTGCTCCACCCCGCACCAGTGAGTTGACGTTATACGCGGTATAATTGATAAGGTCAAATAAATCTTCAATAAATAATGCTATCTGAAGTATTTTTAACCTTTATTGAGGTTTTAACATGATTTTATCTATAATTAATAGATCTTATCTTGACCTACTAATCGTGTTTTAAAGCGGCGATGGAACCACATATATTGTGTTGGTTGAGTACGAATTTGATTTTCTAATATTAAATTTACACGAGTCGCATCATTAATTTCATCATTTGTGGGAAAATTCTCAAGCTGCTTCTCTAATAAAATATGATACTGAGGATTTTTAATATCACCAGTTCGATAGAAAAATAAAGGAATCGCTACAGCATTTGCAATTTTAATTAGACGCCTATGTGCGGTTAATGTTGCTGCCTGTACACCGAAAAAGGGGGCCATCACACCTTGTTTCAGTCCAAAATCTTGATCGGGACTATACCAGATAGCTCGTCCAGCTTTTAGACTGCTAATTAACCCTTTCATATCATCTTTTGAGATTTGATGTTTATAGCTAGATGCTCTGCATCTTGTAATCATCATATCAAGTAGAGGATTGTTTTGAGGGCGATAAACTACATCTAGATCAAAGAAGCGACTACTGATAAATCCTCCAGCATCCAGTAGCGTGGTATGACTTCCTAATAGTAATATTCCATGTCCTTTTGCTGATTTAATGTGTTCGATACCATGAATATGAATTCTATTTTCATACCATTTAGGGCAATACCATGCATTTAATGCTTCAAATACCCCAAGCATGGTATTGAAAAAGACCTCTTGACCATCTTTGTATAATGATTCAGCATCTTTTTCGGGAAAACATATCATTAAGTTTTTAAGTGTAGTTTTTCTTCTTGAATGAAGATATTTCCATGCAAATTTTGCTAAACAATTTGCAACTCTGTGCTGAATAGACCAAGGTAATATTGCACCGATCATAAGTAAGGATATTGCAATCCAAATACCCCAGTATTTGGGCAGTAAAAAAGCCCACTGAAACTTTCCTGCCTCATAATGTTTGTTGGTTTTCATAGCAGTCTGTTTCGTTTAAAAAACTCACCAGCCTAGCATATTTTAGATTTATTTGTTTTAGAGAAATCTTTACTTCTAGAAAAGCATATTCACTATATTCTTAAGTTATTATTTTACATTAGATTAATGTATCTAGAATTGAGATGTGAACCGTACCGGGTTTGTCGGAGAGTCAATATTCTGAGAGACTATCCCGATGACAAAATTAAAATATACCCCTGAAATCAGAGAAAGAGCGGTTCAATTATTGATTGAATCTGAAAAAGATTATCCTTCTACTTGGGCTGCAATCACAGCAATTGCGCCTAAGATCGGTTGTACTCCTGAAACACTTCGTGCCTGGCATCAAAAGCATTTAGATCAGCAAAATCCTATTAAAGTACAACAGATATCTGATCAAGAAAAAATGAAGCAAATGGAACGTGAAATTAAAGAATTAAAGCGTGCCAATGAAATTCTATGTAAAGCAGCCGCTTTTTTCGCCCAGGCGGAGCTCGACCGCCCATACAAATAATGGTGGATTTTATCCATAACAATAAAGATCGATATGGTGTTGATGCGATTTGTAGGATTTTACCGATCGCAGCTTCAACCTATTACCGAACTTTAGATCTCGCTGACAATCCAGAACATCGAGCGAAACGAGATCTACATGATGAGCATCATGCTGAACAAATTAAACGAATTTGGAAGGAAAGTTCAGGTCGATATGGTGTACGTAAAGTCTGGCAAAAATTAAAACGTGAGGGTTATGTTATTGCACGTTGTACAGTTGCTCGATTGATGCAAAAGCTAGGTATACAAGGTCTTTGGCGTGGTAATAAGAATAAACAAACCACCCGTAACCGAGATGACCAAAAACGGGCAGATGATTTAGTGAAACGTAATTTTAATGCTGATCATCCAAACCAACTATGGGTGGGTGACTTTACCTATATTCAAACTCATTCAGGCTGGGTATATACCGCATTTGTTATTGATGTGTTCTCACGAGCCATTGTTGGATGGAAAGTATCTACACGGATGAATACAGATATGGTGCTCGATGCATTGGAGCAAGCATTGCATGATCGAGGCATGCCAAAGAATGTGATTCATCATTCCGACAGGGGTGTGCAATATCTTTCGATTCGCTATACCAATCGTTTAGAAGCAGCAAATTTAAGAGCATCAGTCGGTACGACTGGTGATTCATACGATAATGCTTTGGCTGAAACAGTGAATGGCTTATACAAAACAGAGGTGATTGAATATTTAAAAGCAGATTGGCAAGGTTTAGCGGATGTACAGCTTGCGACACTAAACTGGGTAGATTGGTTCAACAAAAAGCGTGTACACAGTGCACTGGGTTATGTATCGCCTTTTGAGTTTGAAGCAATGTACTATGATAAGATTAACCCGTTAGGTCAGGTGGCCTAACTTAAATAAAAAGTCTCCGACAAACCCGGTACGGTTCAATGTTATTCACGGCTCAATTCTTTGGGTAACGTTCATCTGATGGCGAACAGTACTTATATTTTCGTAAATGATTTTACGCATACGATTGATAGGGTAATCCCCCCTAAAAATAATAGGATCTAAAAGTAGAATTTTCTCTTAAGATACGAGCAGGAGATTCTGCATGAAAACATCTAAATTTACTGACAGTCAGATCATGTCCATCTTGAAACAGGCAGAATCTGGCACACCTGTAGCGACCCTTTGCCGTGAACACGGCATGAGTAATGCTACCTTTTATAAATGGTGTGCCAAATATGGTGGTATGGATACATCATTAATGGCTCGACTGAAAGAGCTAGAAGCCGAAAATACCAGACTTAAAAAGATGTATGCGGAAGAGCGATTAAAGGCCGAAATCATCCAGGAAGCGATGACAATGCACTCATTGCTGAACAGCTCATTGAACTCACTGAGGAAAATTCCGATTGGGGCTTTGGTTTGTGCTTCTCGTATTTACGGCATGTTGAGAGTTGCTGCTGGAATCACAAGCGGGTTTACCGCATTTACTGTGAGTTGGCACTGAATCTGCGTATTAAACCGAGAAGAAGACTAAAACGGCATGCGCCTGAACCATTGAAAGAACCAATCCGAGAAAATCAGATTTGGTCATTAGATTTTATGCATGATCAGCTTTCCGATGGTCGCAAGTTTCGATTATTGAATGTGATTGATGATTACCGCCGCGAAGGCCTAGCCATTGAAGCAGGGTTCTCATTGCCCACAATCAGGGTTATTCGTACGTTGAATCAATTGCTGGAGTGGAGAGAAAAACCGTTAGTGATCCGATGCGATAATGGTCCCGAATTTATCAGTCACGAATTTGTGCGCTGGGCTACTGAGCACGGTATTCGTATTGAATATATTCAACCGGGTAAGCCACAGCAGAATGCGTATATTGAACGCTATAATCGGACCATACGTTATAGTTGGCTGAGCAAGCATTTATTTGATACTTTGGATGAAGTACAAGATTATGCAACAAACTGGTTGTGGCATTACAACCATGAAAGACCACATCAAGCTAACAAAGGAAAGCCACCTCTAATGGCTGCTTAACCTCTACTTTTAACTTCGGTTATTTATGGGAGGATTACCGTAGAAGAAGGAGCTTTAGCTGATTTACTGTTAGTAAATGTGAATCCACTTGAAAATATAAACTTAGTTTCCAATCCCGAAACTAACTTTGTGGTAATCATGAAAGATGGTGTGTTTTATAAGAATACGGTTGCTAAGTAATTTATAAGGGGCTTAGGAAGTTAAGCATATCAAAAAGTATGGTAACTTCCTTATATGAAAGCAAAAAATAGATACTATTCCCGTTCAAGAATCACAGAGGCAAAATTCAGACAGATCATTCGCTTTTTTGCCATGGATTTAACTGCTTCAGATACAGCTAAACTCACCAATATTTCTGTACGTTCCATCAATACAATTTACATCAGGTTGCGTAAAAAGATTGCGGCACAATGTGAGGAAATATCTCCTTTCAACGGTATCGTTGAACTTGATGAATCCTACTTTGGTGCTCGTCGTATTCGAGGAAAACGTGGACGTGGTGCATCAGGAAAAACCATTGTATTTGGACTACTCAAAAGAGATGGAAACGTATACACAGAAATTGTGCCTGATTGCTCCAAAGCTACGCTACAGGGCATTATTCGGGGGCATATAGAGCTTGATTCTGTGATCAATACAGATGGATGGAGAGGCTATGATGGTTTAGTTGATATTGGTTTTGACAAACATTTAAGAGTGAATCATGGGGACAACGAATTTGCATGCGGGGAGCGTCATATTAACGGCATAGAATCATTCTGGGGATATGCTAAAAAGCGACTCGTCAAGTTTAATGGAATTGACAAAAAGATGTTTTATTTGCATCTTAAAGAAACGGAGTATCGCTTCAATCATCGGAACGGTAATTTATATCTCGATTTGCTTAAATTACTCCGTAACAATCCTCTTTAACTTCCTAAGCCCCTTTATAATTATTGGCTGCTGACTTATTCAAGCTAAAGTATTCAATACATACTTTAGCTTATTTATTTTATGATCTTTAAATTATAAATAGAATTAAAAGCTTCATGTTTTAAAGTCTTCCAATTTATTAGAGCAATCGATTGTATAATTTGTTGATTTTAATGCTTATGAGTTTTGAACCATTTAAATAAAAAATATTAATGTATACTTTTACTATGTATTGAAGAGAAGCAGATTTGGTTTTACGATTCTCCATGAAGATAGGCAGAGTAAAACTTGAAGTGCGACATAAACCACCTAATTAATTTAAAGGGTTTATGGAGTATATAAAATTGTCATACCATCATCTTAACTTTGAAGATCGTACTGCATTAATGCTTGAGTCAAGAAAAGAAGGCTTTTCAGCCAGAAAATTTGCTGAACTTATTAAAAGACATCCTAGTACGATCTATCGTGAGCTTAAAAGAAATAGCATCAATGACGTTTATCAAGCTCGATATGCTTCTGATAACACTTTTGCTAGACGTAGACGTGGTCACAGAAAACTCAAAATCGATTCAATCCTCTGGAAATTTATTGTTGAAGCGATCCGTTGTTTATGGTCTCCTCAGCAAATAGCAAAGCGTTTAAAGACATTTCCTGATTTGGATCAAACAATGAATGTAAGCCATACAACGATTTATTCAACGATACGAGCATTACCCAAGGGTGAGTTGAAAAAAGACTTATTATCCTGTCTACGTCATGAAAATAAAAAGCGAAAAGCTAACGGTGAACCTAAAAAAGATTCTATATTACAGGATATTAAAACTATTCATGAGCGCCCAGCCGAAGTTCAAGAAAGAAAAATACCGGGTCATTGGGAAGCTGATTTAATTAAAGGTAAAGACAATAAAAGTTCGATAGCAACACTTATTGAACGAAATACACGGCTCTGTATCTTGGCAACATTACCTGATGCAAAGGCAGAATCAGTGCGCAAGGCTTTAACTGAAGCTCTGAAATATTTACCTGCAGAACTGCGTAAAACGTTGACCTATGACCGTGGACGCGAGATGGCAGAACATAAAATACTTGAAGAAGATTTAGGCATAGATGTATATTTCTGTGACCCACATTCACCCTGGCAAAAAGGCACATGCGAAAATATGAATGGTTTAATTAGGCAATATTTACCTAAAGGGATTGATTTAAATCAGGCAGATCAGCATTATTTAAATCAAGTTGCCATGTCACTGAATACTCGTCCTAGAAAAGCGTTAGATTGGCTTACACCATTAGAGAAATTTGCTCAGCTTGTTGATTATCATAAGACTTTTCAAACTGTCGCACCTCATGTTTGAATTCGCCATATTTTGGTTGAATAATAATCTAAGGATTTTTTAGGCTTTGTTCTTGCCAGTATCATTATGAATGATCCTGATCAAGTAAAATGATGTATTAATGTACAATAGAGCTAAACGTCTGCACAAAAATTATTGCATTGCAAAACTGAATTATGTAGAATCTGCCACAAGTTAAATTATTGTATTCAATCATTTTAACGTTTTAGGGCCTATAGCTCAGTTGGTTAGAGCAGCGGACTCATAATCCGTTGGTCGACAGTTCAAGTCTGTCTGGGCCCACCATATAAAACAACCACTTACGTGCACTAATCGTAAGTGGTTTTTTGTTTTTAGATTCTGGTAAGCAAATGGTAAGCAGCTTAAATCAACATTATTTTTAATTGGCTTTATGGCATAAAGATTTTAAAGATAGAGTTGTCTGTAGTTATTAAAATTCAAGTGACAACGTGGGTATGAAGTCGGTCTAATATCGTAAACTTTTTTAAGACTGCCACACGTGCATGAATCTCTTTGACTTGACTGTCAAAATTCCTAGCACTGAGTTTATCGCCTAATAATTTGCTGTAATGCTTTCTTGTTTCGACCAACTTATCGCCATGGATATCTTAACCATTCTTCCAAATGCTTCTCCGCAGACAATTAAGCACCCACTGAAATCCACTTTTTTATCCGCGCAACATCCCCATATAATTTTCTTTAGTAAGTAAACCAAAATGTTTTTTTGCGATAAAGCACTCTATTCTAGAATCTGTTTACATAGACGCGGATTTAAAAGGCTCTCATCTATGCAAGGAATTAAATGATTAAGTTTAGAATGAGCATGAAGATCTACTTCAGCTTTTATAGATATATTTTTAATTTCATTAGACCAATTACTATTTCTATATTGTCTCCAATTTAATTTAATTTTGATTGGTCTATTATAACCATTTAATTCCATAATAAAAATTTGATTGAATAATTCATCAAATAACAAGACATGTGAACGATGGAGGTGAGGATTTTTTTTAAGTAGTAGCTCTAATGAATTTATGAGGAGTGAACAGCAATCATTAGACAGAGCAGTACTATTAATGGTTACTCCCCAGTGATGTAATAAATACAATGTACAAAAGCTGTCGAGTGAGCCATAATTTGCTATATATTCCAAGTCAATCTTATCAAAATCTCTTATACGTCGATTAGATAAGATAATGTCTACGATATATTTAGGTAAATCATTTAAATCTAATAAAATAAGGTTTTCATCAAATGTTTGGTATTTTAAAATTTTCCAAATGGGATGATTAATAATATTAGATTAACCAATACATTTAGATGGCTTTGTTGCATAAATAAATTTCATCCCCATACAGGCTTTGTTGCACAAATAGACGAAAGGTAGAGTTGTTCTAATCTTCAGATATTTATGCAACAGCCACCGTTTTAGCTGTACCAAGTTGAGTAAATTTATTCAAAATATCGACTCTTATTTGCAAGTCAACCACCTGACGATTAAAGCATCGACTAGATACACCTTGTCCAAGTCGTTTCAAGGCAAACATTTTAGCCTCTATTCGGGATCGTCGATGATAACCAATATCTCGTTTCCACTGCTTTTGACCCTTGTCCCAACAGCCTTGTACTGCATGATTCCTTGCTTTACCAATTTCATTTTCCGCCCATAAAGCAGCATTGGAACGAGGAGGGATAATTACATTTGCTTGCCGTTTCAAAATCGCATCATAACAATTCACTGTGTCATAAGCACCATCAGCCGTGACAGATGCAATGGGTTCATCAATTTGATCTAAAAGAGGTTGGAGCATTTCAGCATCACCATATTGGCAGGTGGTGACTTCAACCGCTTGTATTTCTCCACTGTTTGCATCTGTCGCAAGATGTAATTTCAGCCATTGACGATGTTGGTTTACGCCATGTTTTTTACGCACCCATTCCCCATCACCTGTAACTTTGATCCCTGTGCTATCAACTAAAATATGCAAGTCTTCCTGTGGATTTTTTGCTGATTTATGTAGAAGTGGCTGGAGCTTATCTGCTCGCCGACTCAATGTTGAGAAGTCTGGAACATTCCAGTCGAGGTGAGCCATTTGAAAAAGGCTTTGAATGAAACCTTGTGTTTGGCGTAAAGCCAGTTGGAACAGGTTTCGTATCGTCAGGGCAAATTGAATTGCTATATCAGTGTAGGTAGGTTGACGTCCTTTTTTTCCAGTAGGTGTTGCAGACCATTGCATTTGGGGATCAAACCAAATGGTGAAAGCACCCCGTTGACGTAAAGCCTGATTGTACTCAGACCAGTTCGTTGTTTTGTATCGGCTTTTTGATTCTGTATTCATCTAACATGTATGGGGGGCTTTGTTGCATAAATATGTAAGCATCTGATTTAAATAAATTTAATTTTGGATCAAAAAATAATCAAAACTTTTAAAATCATATAGTTATGAAATCTTTGTGCAACAAAGCCGTAAAAACTATAAAATTAAAGAATTATAAATTTTTTGATTCATCTATTCATGCTCATAATTATTGTGTAAATTACTAATTATACAAGTTTTTTATTATTAAGAATGTATTAACAATAGAGTATATCAAATAGATTTATATAGTTTTTTAGTATTCTATTTAAGAATTGAAGGTTCACAAGGAAAAGTATATGAGGAAACTGTTAACTGCAGAGTCTGCTAAAAAACAAGATACAGATTTGCGGCTTTCATCTAACTCTATCTTAACAGGTACAAAGGTAAGCTCACCTGTTGAGTTGGAGAGGGCTTTAAGAATGCCAAGAAGTAAAAAGTATCTTGAATATATAAAAATATTGGATACTGGAACTCACCATAGTAACAAAACTTCATTGCAAGAACTGAAGGAGAATATACAAAAAGAATTGCCTGAAGCGGCAATGGGCTTACTTATAGGGATCGTTTCTAAGTGTTATTTAGGAGCTCCTTACGAAGTTCATACCTTAGACTTTTTTGGTCAGATCATTGAACACTATAAAGTAGGGGAAAGTATGAAATCAGAATTAGAAAGAGCTCGTACTTTAGCCAAACATCACAACTATATGTGCATTGAAGTTTATTCTGACAGAATGGTGGCGATTTCAGATGATGGTACGGCGGCAATAATAAACAAATAAATTTTTTAACTTAGCAATAACTCAATATAAAAGGGGTGAAATATGGCTGAACGTATTATACAGACGGCGGATTTGTCAAATATTAATAGAAGTCTATCAGCATTAGGAAACAGCCTAGATCAGATCTCAGGTCAAATTGACGTAGTTGATCAAAATTTAAATGCTACACAGCAGGACTTAGTTAATCTTTGGCAAGAGTTCCGTGATTTTGTAGCGGCTGATGTTAGGGCTAAAGAAATTAGCTTGGCTGAAACTCGTCAAGTTAAAATCAGACAAGAGCTTGATACAAGTTATGGTCACTATGGGCAAGTAAGGCGTATTGCAACAGGTATCTTGCAGGCGGCTGATATTAAGATTGTTCGTCAAGAAACAATGCAAAATGCTACTGAAGAATTAATGTTATTGACGCCTAAATATTGGTTAGCACCAGCATTAGTCGCTTTAGGTGCTTGGTTAAACGATAATAAGGACCTTGCACAAAAAGCATTGAGCGAAGCGTTAAAGCGTGATGATGAAAAAACGACACTCTTTTTTGCATTGGTGTCACGTCGTGCACAGCGATTAGCTGCATGCCAGACATGGTTAGATCGTTATTTAGGACAACAAGATCCATTTAATTTAGATCGTCAAACTGTAGTATTAGTGGATGCATTGGTAAATGGAGTTTTTGGTGCCAGTGTAAGAATGCAATGTTCATCTAGAATTGAACAATGGGTAACTGAGTTAGAAGCTCAAGCAGGTTTTGTCGAAGAACAGCGTTCCCAATGGGAAGATGCAATTAAAACAAAATATCCAAATCAGGATTTTTCTAAAAATTATCCTAGATTGTATAAAGCAGTTCCAAGTAGTGATTGGCAACAAATCAGTGAGTCATTGAATCACACACAAATTCATTCAATTCTTCATAAATATTTTAGCGATATATTTGAGGGGGAAATTAAACCATCCCCTAGTTTGAATGATGAAGTGGATTTGCTCTTAGATAAGCTTGTGCAAAACTTTGATGATGAAGAATTGCCTCTTAGACAGCAAGAACATCTATGCCAGCTGATTATTGATGAAATGGGCGATCGTTCTGTCGCTGAAGAGAAATATCGCTTAGAAGAGAAAACATTAAGCGACATGGTAAGCTTTACGCAGTTACTTACCAACGCTGCTATGCATCCGCAACTTTCACATGCCTCTGTAGCGACACAGCGTTATGCTATTGCACTTTCTAAACAATGGATTGTAGATGCCCATCAAGATTTGACAGCTAGTATCAGAGCAGAATTTCCACAAAAGTTGACCTTGAACTTAGCCGAGTGTAATTGGACCGGTGAAACTAACAATGGAAGTAATGAAGCATTATTGCTGCAAGATTTAGAAAGACATATCGAAGCGCAAAAACAACAGGCAATTGCAAATGTCAAACTTCAAATGCCAACTTATATTAAAGCGGTTATTGGTGGTGCATTAATTTTACTCACCGGTTTTGCTGTTTGGGCAATTGTAATAGGTGCTGCTTTATTATGGTGGGCGTTCATGGATTATAAGAATTTAGATAACCAGAAGAAAAATGTTGCTCAGCATTATGAATATCTTAAAGAACAGAGTGCCAATGAGCTTAAAGCTATCTTAGCTGAAGTTGTAGATATGCGGAAACAGTTAATGCACCAAGACAGTGAATCAAGTCTAGTTTCAGATTTCTTTAATGAACTCTCATCGAAAGAATATCTGATGTCTGCTCATGATAAAGGCCGAAATTTAATGGCTGGCTAACACAAATACTAATTAAGATAGAGGGGATAAAACATGGAAAATCATGAGAATGCAACAGATACAAATATTTCTTCCAAAACTAGAGTGTTTCTACATGAGGCAACTCAGAATGACGCACCTCAAGCACAAGTGAAGGAAGCAACTGTGAATATTGCGCAATCACAGCTGAATACAGGCAATACTCAATTCTTTGTGGGAGAGTTTCCTGAATGGGATTTGTTGCCTCAAACTGGATTTGTACGTCGATTTAAAAAGAGCAAAATATGAGTCGAAAATTGACTTGGGCCGGTACATCGGAGAAACACAACCCTGATGTACATGTGCAGGTGCCACATACATATTCAGAGTGGTGTGATTGTTTGGGCTATTTGAAAGACAGCCAATATGACAAAGATATTAAAGTGCTCCTGTCAAAAGGTAGCTTAAGCTGGACTTCCGGTGTCGCTGAGCGTTTTTCAGAGCGTTTGGCACTGGTTTTTAACATGCGTCTGCAAGAGTGTGCTCAGCGCCTAGATCGTAATATCTCATACAGTAATGACGAGTCGGGGCTGATCACGGGATTGCTTAGTGCACGAAGAACATTAAGCTTTCTTCATGAAATTGCAACCTTAGAGTGTTTTCCAGAACTATTGCAAAAACACTTGACTACTGAGCTTGAAAATTATGCTAAAAGGACGCAAAGCAGTTTGGAAAATAGTGCATCCCGAGATAGAACAGGCCGTTTACTTAGTATTATTAAGCATAATTCGATATTGAATTTTACGAAAGTAAATGTGCCATCTAAGGATATGCCGTATATATCTCAAAAGAACCAGCCACTAACTGACACTGCTATTTCTGAGACTTCTACAAAATTTAAAAGACGTAATTTTCTGTAATTAATTTCAATAATTTATTCGAATGAATGAGAAATCAAAATCATGAGTGATACAAAGGAATTTAAACAAACTCTAACTCGATATTTAAAAGCACGTATACCGTTTATCTCTATACGTAGCGCAGAGCGAGCTCGTGTTCTTGATATTTGCAAAGAAATTATTTCTGAGCTTAATGCTAGCTTCTATGTACATACCTTATCTCAAGGTACTCGAGAGATTATAAGCAATCGAGGTGTAAATGATGATCGTTCAGTTATTGGAGCTTTGGACTTTGCAAGTAGTCAAATGATGCAGCGTCAGCAGTTATCTTTTTTGTTAACGGAAGTAACTGATTTAGAAGATGATACTAATTTTGCTCGTCAAATGCAGGACGTTGTGATGTTGGCGGCTGAAAATGGTGGAAGTGTAATAGTCATTACTTCAAAACCAGTCTGGAGTCAGCTTCAGCGTTTAGGTATGTCCTTAACGTTGTCAATGCCGACAGAAGATGAAATGGCTGAGCTTATTCATGAACAAATTACGGCATATCGCGAGCATTTCCCAATTGAATGGGATCTCAACGATGAGAAACAAGCAGCAGCAATTTTAACTGGTATTTCCCGTATTGAAGCTGAAAATATTATTGCAACTTTTTTAGCAAATGGGAGAGTTACAAAAGCAGACCTTAAGGAGTTAATGCATGTTAAGGATCGTATTTTTGCTGATATCTCAGGCGTAGAGCGAGTGGTAGTCCGAGAGGACAGTCTTAGTGTAGGCGGTTTAGCTGGACTACAAGCTTGGCTGGATAAAGAAAGACCTTTATTAACAGCAGATTTGCGTGAACGTGGTATCAGACCGCCACGAGGGGTTCTGCTAGTTGGAGTACCAGGGTGTGGAAAATCCTTATCAGCGAAAGCAATTGCGGCCAGCTGGGGACTCCCATTGTACCGCTTGGATTTATCGACTATCCATGGACAATACTTAGGTCAAAGTGAAGGCAGGTTAAAAGATGCATTAACCACAGCAGATCATGTTGCTCCTTGTGTGCTGTGGATTGATGAAATTGAAAAAGGATTGGCTGGTGCCGGTCAATCCAGTGATGGCGGAACCGCAACGCGTCTAGTAGGACAGTTTTTATATTGGTTGCAGGAAGCAACATCGAGAGTATTTGTTGTAGCTACGGCGAATGATGTTTCGATGCTCCCTCCAGAGTTATTACGCCGTGGCCGATTTGATGAATTATTTTTTGTTGATTTGCCTACACCGATAGAGCGTAAAGAAATTATTGAAATTTATATCAGACGTGGTTTGAAGAGAGATATTGATCCTACACTCATGGATGAATTAGTTCAATTGTCGGAAGGTTTCGCTGGATCTGATTTGGAAGCAGCTGTAAGAGAAGTAGTTAAAGAAGCATATCTTAATGGGGATGATGTCATTAATACGGATTTATTCAGACAAAGTTTTGAAAATGTGGTGCCTCTCTCTCAAACAAGTCCTGAACAGATAGAAGCTATACGTAATTGGGGAAGAGAAAGGGCTGTACCTGCTTCAGGACACATGCAGATGAATAAAATTGATAAGAGTACAGTGAAGATGCGCAGGGCTGTATTACAGTAAATTATTGATGTATTCGTCCTAAATAGAATTCATTTATAAAAAATGCATTCTATTGATATAAACAGTGAGGCCTAGAAAAAATAGGGTTTAATTCACGTCAAAAGTGATATTGGCCTGCTCAAGCATCCAATTCTCATATTCTGTATGCCATTTTCTTAGTAGATCAATTAGCCGAACAGTGTAATGCTTCTCTTCGGTACCGCTAGGTTTGTGTCCCGCAATTTGGGCAACGATACCGCTAGGTAAAGATAACTATTCTGAAAAGAGTTTTGAGTGAACGCCGTGGTCGATACTATTCCTAATCCTCTGAATCTGGATCATCTTTTAAAACTCGTGGCTGTTTTATTATCAAAAAATTGTAGAATGGCATAGGAAGGGTAATCCTCCCATAAATAACCGAAGTTAAAAGTAGAGGTTAAGCAGCCATTAGAGGTGGCTTTCCTTTGTTAGCTTGATGTGGTCTTTCATGGTTGTAATGCCACAACCAGTTTGTTGCATAATCTTGTACTTCATCCAAAGTATCAAATAAATGCTTGCTCAGCCAACTATAACGTATGGTCCGATTATAGCGAGCGTTCAATATACGCATTCTGCTGTGGCTTACCCGGTTGAATATATTCAATACGAATACCGTGCTCAGTAGCCCAGCGCACAAATTCGTGACTGATAAATTCGGGACCATTATCGCATCGGATCACTAACGGTTTTTCTCTCCACTCCAGCAATTGATTCAACGTACGAATAACCCTGATTGTGGGCAATGAGAACCCTGCTTCAATGGCTAGGCCTTCGCGGCGGTAATCATCAATCACATTCAATAATCGAAACTTGCGACCATCGGAAAGCTGATCATGCATAAAATCTAATGACCAAACCTGATTTTCTCGGATTGGTTCTTTCAATGGTTCAGGCGCATGCCGTTTTAGTCTTCTTCTCGGTTTAATACGCAGATTCAGTGCCAACTCACAGTAAATGCGGTAAACCCGCTTGTGATTCCAGCAGCAACTCTCAACATGCCGTAAATACGAGAAGCACAAACCAAAGCCCCAATCGGAATTTTCCTCAGTGAGTTCAATGAGCTGTTCAGCAATGAGTGCATTGTCATCGCTGAGTTTGGCTTGATAGCGGTAGCAGGTTTCACTAATGCCAAATGCTTTACAAGCCAAACGAATACTAATGGCATGCTGGGCAACTGCCTGTTGTGCCATCTTACGCCGGCAAGATGGCTTTACCCTTGCGCAGCAGTGCTGCTCATTGCCATCGCTTCCTGGATGATTTCGGCCTTTAATCGCTCTTCCGCATACATCTTTTTAAGTCTGGTATTTTCGGCTTCTAGCTCTTTCAGTCGAGCCATTAATGATGTATCCATACCACCATATTTGGCACGCCATTTATAAAAGGTAGCATTACTCATGCCGTGTTCACGGCAAAGGGTCGCTACAGGTGTGCCAGATTCTGCCTGTTTCAAGATGGACATGATCTGACTGTCAGTAAATTTAGATGTTTTCATGCAGAATCTCCTGCTCGTATCTTAAGAGAAAATTCTACTTTTAGATCCTATTTTTTTTAGGGGGGATTACCATTCTGATTAGAAAAGATAAAGTTTTCATTGATGTAACTTGTTGCACATAAAAGAATGGTGTGTAACTCAAGTAACTTGTAGCCTCTGACTTCCATGTAATACCCACATAAATAAAATGCTTTAAAAGTAATAAATAATTACTTTAATTATCGTGTGAATTTTATATTGGAAACTTATCTTTATGCGTCAAAATGAAAAATACTTTAGTCTAAAGAGAATCATCATTTTTATTTAAATACTTTCTTTGCTTAGTCGTAAAATATTGAACCTAGCCAAAATAATGGACAGATAGTCCCTCTAAAGCTAACGTAAAGTTAACTTTGGAGATACAAGAAATGGCGAAACGCTTTAGTCCTGAATTTAAACAACAATCGATAGAGTACGCACTAGCAAACACACATGAACCATTAGCTGTCATAGCCAGGAAGTTAGGTGTGGGTTATTCAACACTAGATAAATGGGTACGTGCAATGAATCTGGCTGGAACCAGTATACGACAACTTACACCAGAACAACAACGTATTGTTGAACTTGAGAAGGAAAACAGACAACTCAAGGAAGCCAATGATATTCTAAAAAAGGCGCATGTGTACTTTCTGACCGCCGATCAAACCAAGAAAAGTACACGGTAATAGCGGATTTAACGATGAAAAAGGCAGTCACTATATCTTCCGCCTGTAAATACTTAGCCGTCAGCCCTTCTGGTTATTATGCTTGGCGTAAGCGACGAGTTGATACTGCTCAGAAATATAAGGATTTAAAAGCAGTGTATTGGTACCATCATGCTCGCTTAGGTGCCCCATCACTAGTTCATGATATGCATGATTTGGGTTATAACCTGAGCGAACGTACGGTAGGAAGAATGCTCAAGCATCTCGGGTTACGCAGTAAAATTTCCCGTAAATATAAACATACGACAGATTCAAATCATCGTTTGCCTACAGCTCCCAATCTATTGGATCGCCAATTTACCGTCACAAAGCCGAATCGGGTATGGACGACAGACATTACATACATTCGAACCAAAGAAGGCTGGTTATATTTATGCGTGATGTTAGATCTGTTTAGCCGTCGTATTGTGGGTTGGCAAACCAGCTATCGAATAGACCGTCAATTGGTGTGTGACGCATTTAATTATGCAATGGCACGTCAGGGTTATCCAAAGGGGGTGATGGTTCACTCAGATCAAGGATCACAGTACTGTAGTCGTGATTTTAGAGCGATACTATTGACGAATGGGTGTATTCAAAGCATGTCTCGCAAGGGGAACTGTTGGGATAATGCTGTTACAGAAAGCTTCTTTCATACATTGAAAGGTCATGTGGTACACGGTAGTGTGTTTACTACTAGAAAAGAAGCCAATGCTGTCTTGTTTGAATATATTGAGATTTACTACAATCGAATGAGGCGACATTCTGCCAATGGTTGGTTAAGTCCAGAAGCCTTTGAACAGAAATATTTTAAGAATTTAGAGGGATCGATTGTTCACAATTCTGTCTAGGATCATATTTATATTAAAGAAATTATGATAGCGATTTAATACAGTAAACTTTTATATAAGTTAGATAACTAATTGGTCAGAATGAAATATGAGAAAGACTTATCACTTACCGTAATCTATACGGTAATTATTGAGAATGCATCAGAAGAGGTAATAATAAGCTCAATCAAAAAATTGTTATATTGAAATAGTTTTGAAATGATTTGAGATAAGATTGTGGTGCGCTCAGCGGGACTCGAACCCACGCCACAGGCTTCGGAGACCTGTACTCTATCCTGTTGAGCTATGAGCGCATGCGAGCCACATGATAGGCAAAAAAATCATATAGGTAAATATAAACATGAACACCAAGTGATTTCTTGCTTATTAAAAGAGCAATTATTCAAATTATGTTCTTATTTATAAGGTCAAATTTATAAATGTTGAACTGAATAATTAATTAGCTTAAGTGTTTGATTCAGTTGAGTCGGTGGAATGCGGCTTTCTTGTAAGGAGGTAATCCACTGCATTTGACATGCTTTTAATTGTTGCACGGTTTTTATTGTTTGAATCTTTTGGATTAAAGGACGAGCCATCAAACCGCAATAGGTGGTTAGTGTTTGGATCATCACTTGTTGAATCTCTACAAAAGGTAATTTTTCAAGTTCAATATTTTCAAATGTTTCTTCATCAGAGCTTGGTGTTGTTGAATGATTATTTTCAAGCGGTTCTGTAATTGCTGATTGAATGATAGGAGCAGTTTGTTCCAAAGGTATTTCTTTTATATTTGTTGGCTCTGCCTGTTGGGCGAGTAAACCCATGTCAATCAGTTGTTGAACAAGCTCAGATGGTGCAATTTTTTCTTTGTAGTTATGGTCTAGTTCTTGAAAGTCTTCGTGATCAATAAGTAATAGTAGTCGTCGTTGTTTTGCAGTCAAAGCGATATTGCGTTGTTGCAATGCATTTTGTCCAAGTTCCGTTTTAAAAAAATGTGACATCTCTTAATCTCCCCCAGTCAAGATCTAGATGGAGATTAAGATATAGTTGAAAAGTGACAGAAATGTTAACAAATTATTAAATATCATCTATTTGCATAAAGTAAATAGAAAATAATTGAACTTATTGAAAATTAACGTGCTTTTTTAGACGATATTTTTTTCTAGTGCCTTTCTTAAGTACGGATCGAGATCATCTTGTCGCATTAACCATTGCACATAATCTGTTGGTAAATCAGAGATCGAAGTGCCTTTGTGTTTACCGAAGCTAATTGATTTTGGAATGCGTGCCTCTTCTGAAGCTACATAGAGTTGTTCAATTGTTTGGATATTTAAATGATGGATGATATGCATCAAAATATTGGCTGTTAAAATAATATCTGCATCAGCTCTATGTGCGCCTTTCAGCATTTCACGAGCTTTATCACTTCCTTTCGAAATTAAATAAATTAATGCAGAAATATTATGCGCTTCTGCATTTTCCCATACGCGACGAGCAAGCGCTAGCGTACAAATAGGCTTTAATTTGGAAACATCAACACCACATTTCGCAATTGCTGAAATATCGTAATCAACATTGTGACCAATGATATACGCAGTTTGTTCTGGTAATTCGAATTCATTATAAAAAGGTTGATCTATCAAATCCGATTCAAGAATATGATGAACTGCCATAGCGGCGTATGAGATCGGTTGACCGACTTGATAGAGTTGATCAAAAATTTTGGTTTTATCTAAACTTAATTTACCACTCTCTATCTCGATTGGTGCATATGCAATTTCTATCGGTAAGCCATTCAATGTATGGGTTTCAGTATCTAAAATGATAGCTTGCATTGGGTCATGACCTAAGTGAAGTAGAGTGGATTTGATATCTTACTCGAAATTATGCCTCAACCAAGATGTGTTCGATTCGCAATCGCTATATTCCTCTGGTAATTCGATTTTTTGATTAAAAATAAATCTTATTTTGCTGATGAAAAGACTTGAAACGCATTTCGAATAAGCGTAATTGTTGACAGTGAAATGCTTTAGAAAAGATCTAAAGATGCATCAAAAATAAAATAGTTAAGGAAAAACTATATATGAAAATGAAATTATTAACGGTTGTTATGCTGAGTTCAAGCCTTGTTCTAACGGCTTGTGGTGGAAGTGACGATTCAAGCTATACATCGAAACCAAGCATTCCTGAAAACAACTTTAAAAATCCAGTAGTTGGAATGCCCGTTGCTTACACAAAAACTGATTTCTCGGCATTTGCTTCTGAAAGCTCTGTCATGACATATAAAATGTTGGGACAAAATGGCAAAGAAACATTAGCGACTAGTTTGATATTCGTTCCAAAGGGAACGATGCCATCAGGTGGTTGGAAAGTTGTCGTTTGGGCACATGGAACAACGGGAGTTGCTGATCAATGTGCGCCTAGTCGAAATGCAACGAATATCTATATACAAGACATGATTAATAAATTTCTTGCAGCTGGCTATGTTGTTGTAGCTCCAGATTACGAAGGTTTAGGTGAACCAAGTGGGAGAGAATTACATCCATTTTTAAATGTTAAGAGTGAAGCATACTCAATTACGGATGCTGTTGTTGCAGCAAGATCTTATTTGGCGAGTCAGGGGAAAGTGCTTTCACGTCAATGGGTGACTGTAGGGCATTCTCAAGGTGGGCAGGCAGCACTGGGTGCAGCGCAATATGCGAGTCGCGCTAAATTGGATTATAGAGGCACGGTCGCAGTAGCTCCAGCATCGAACTTAGGAGCAATTCTAGTTAAAGGTGAGCAATCTGTTGAAAATGCACCTATCGCTCAGCAAATTCAAATGTATGCTCAACTTGATACTTTTACTGCATTAATCACAGCAGGGATAAGAAATCTGCAACCTACTTTTAATTATATTAATGTCTTTAAATCACCAACGGATGAGATTGCAAGTCGAGCAGAATTAGATTGTTACGATCAGGTTGGTCAGAAGTTCGGTGCGGCAATGCAAACGTATGCATTCACAAATGGTAGCCTAGCTAACTATCCAAGAACTCAAATTAATTTTATGGCAATTCCATTGGTTAAGACTTTCTTGGAGAATGATTCACAGCCTGCACAAGTTAAACTGAGCCAACCTGCGCTAATTTATCAGGGCGGTAAAGATACAACGGTTCCTCGTGAAGCAACGGACGGTCTTGTCTTGTTAGCACGAAGTAAAGGATCGAAAATTCAATATTTTACTGATGCGGAATGGGATCATGGCACTGCTTATGTGCTAAATATCTCAAATATTGTTAACGATGTGAAAACATTGATGCCTGCGAGCAATTAATTTAAAAATCGCGTTTATTCGCCCAGTATTTCAGCTAAAAGAAATACTGGGCTTGCTGTTAATTAATAACTACTTCCGTTTCCCAACCATCATATTCAGCATTGTAAAGCTTGCATAACTCGAATAATTCTAAAGTACAACGATCTATTGAATATTGATCAACGTGATCTATACGAGAAATTTGTAGAGAAAACTTCATATGTTCATCATCAAGCTGATCGATTTGTACAACTTCAAAACCTAAAGCTTGAGTCTTGAGTACACATTCAGCTAAGTCTGTTTCATTTTGGAAGAAAAGCCAATGACATACAGGTCGTGCTATCTGTAGACGATCACCATGATGAAGAAGATTCTCAACAACAGCTCGATTAGATATAGTCTGTAATATTTCTGGAGTAGGGTACATGCATTTAAAATATGAAGACCAATCTGGTTCATCGCGGTGACCAGTTTGATAGGAATATTGAGAGAATTTTTGCATGATAAGTTGAATTTTATGTTTTAAGACAGTCGCATCCTCACAATAAAAATAGAATTCTCTGATTTTATTATGTGTCAATCTCCCTACATATATGCTCTGACTTCCATTAATTAGGCTAGGTATGATTTCATCCTCAAAAACCATTAAATGGTCAAATTCTTCACTTAAAGATAAGCCATCTTCTCGAGGTTGATTCATTTTAATTTCTAGCCAAATTAATTGTAATCTTTGTGATATAGGTGCGATTTCAGCTAAGGCTAAATTAACAAAATAGCTTGCAGGCATCTCATCAATTTGACACATGTAGTAATTCCAGTTTTCTGGAAGTTGGAATTCATGATTGTTCAGAGTATTTTCGAAGTCCATTTTTTATACCAAATTTTAATTATTTAAAAGCTTGTTAGATTCTTCATCATTTTCATTGATATCGGAACATTCAGAATGAATAAAATTCACGAATAATTAAATAAATATCAATCTGTGAAAAGGCAAACTTCATGCTACAATACGCACCAATCTTTAGCACGGCTTAAAAGCCCTAATTTATAGGACCCCCGCTAATGTTTGCCAATATTTCTATTGCTCAATTTGATCCAGAATTAGCTCAAGCGATTGCTTCTGAAGGCGAACGCCAAGAAGCTCACATTGAGTTAATTGCATCAGAAAACTATTGCTCTCCAGCAGTTATGGAAGCTCAAGGATCAAAACTTACGAACAAATATGCAGAAGGTTATCCTGGCAAACGCTATTATGGCGGTTGTGAATATGTTGACGTAATTGAACAACTTGCAATCGACCGTGCGAAAGCATTGTTCGGTGCTGATTATGCAAACGTTCAACCACATGCAGGTTCACAAGCAAACTCGGCTGTGTATTTAGCGCTTCTCAACCCAGGTGATACAGTACTTGGTATGAGCTTAGCTCACGGTGGTCACTTGACTCACGGTGCTAAAGTAAGTTTTTCTGGTAAAACATACAACGCTGTTCAATACGGTTTAAACCCTGAAACGGGTGAGATCGATTATGAAGAAGTTGAACGTTTAGCTTTGGAACACAAGCCGCGTATGATCGTTGCTGGTTTCTCTGCGTATAGCCAAGTTGTTGATTGGCAGCGTTTCCGTGAAATCGCTGATAAAGTTGGTGCTTATCTTTTTGTTGATATGGCTCACGTTGCAGGTTTAGTTGCTGCTGGTGTTTACCCGAACCCAGTTCAAATTGCTGATGTAACAACGACTACTACTCATAAAACGCTTCGCGGTCCACGTTCTGGCTTAATCCTTGCAAAAGCAAATGAAGAAATCGAGAAGAAACTTCAATCTGCAGTATTCCCTGGTAACCAAGGTGGTCCTTTGATGCACGCAATTGCTGCTAAAGCAATTTGTTTCAAAGAAGCGATGTCTGATGAGTTTAAAACTTACCAACAACAAGTCGTGAAAAATGCTCAAGCTATGGCTGAAGTATTAATTTCACGTGGTTATGATGTTGTTTCAGGTGGTACAGAAAATCATTTATTCTTATTGTCTTTAATCAAACAAGACGTAACGGGTAAAGATGCTGATGCATGGTTAGGTGCAGCACACATTACTGTAAACAAAAATGCAGTTCCAAATGATCCACGTTCGCCATTCGTTACTTCTGGTATCCGTATCGGTACTCCAGCTGTTACAACTCGTGGTTTTGGTGAATCTGAAGTTCGTGAACTTGCAGGTTGGATTGCTGACATCATCGACAGTAAAGGTGATGAAAAAGTTATCGCTGAAGTGAAAGCTAAAGTAGAAGCTGTTTGTGCAAAATTCCCAGTATATGTAAACTAATTTGTATATCTAAAAAAAGCGCCGTAAGGCGCTTTTTTTATTTGTAACTTACTGTGATTTTAATCTTCGAAACTTTTCTAAAAGTTCTGAATGTGATTCATTATGTTGTGGATCAGGTTTAACGCAATCTATCGGGCAAACTGCAATACAAGTCGGTGCATCATAAAAACCGACACATTCTGTGCAACGTTCGGTATCGATTTCATAAATTTTAGCACCTTCATATATTGCTTCGTTTGGACATTCTGGTAAGCACATATCACAGTTGATACATGCGGTAGTAATCATAAGAGCCATGAATTAATGTGCTGAGTATGCTAAAGAGGCTGATGATAATTGCTGTTTTGCTTGAGGTAAGTTCCGAATCAGCAATGCGTAACGAATATCAATTTCTTGTGGAAATTGTATTTCAACCGTATGACCTGAACCTTTGGCATTATCGATAAGATTACCTTTGAGATCACGCATTTGTTCGAGCACAAAGTGGACATTGCCTTTCGGTGTCATTAATTCAAGTGAGTCCCCGACAATAAATTTATTTTTGACTTCAACTCGGATGAAGTCACCATTCCTTTCTAATACTTCTCCGCAGAATTGTTGAAAGTCAAAATGTGATGATCCATCTTCATAATTTTGATATTCACTGTGAGTATGGCGACGTAAAAAACCTTCTGTGTAGCCACGGTTAGCTAAACCTTCAAGTTGTGTCATTAGACTTTGATCAAAAGATTTACCCGATAATGCATCATCAATTGCTTTTCGATAAATTTGTGCGGTGCGGGCACAATAAAAGTAAGATTTGGTTCGACCTTCAATTTTTAGTGAAGCGACGCCCATTTGACTCAGTCTCTCGACATGTTGCACCGCGCGAAGATCTTTAGAATTCATGAAATAAGTACCATGCTCATCTTCTTCGGCAGCAAACATATCCTCATCGTTGCGTTGTACTAATACTGGATTGATAGTATTACGCTCATGTGATGATTTAGAACAACATGATTTTGAATTTTCGAAATGTTGAACAGGGATAACATCTCCATTTGAATCTTCTTGTGCGTCATGGATTTTATATTCCCAACGACAAGCATTGGTACATGCTCCTTGATTGGCATCACGTTTATTCATGTAACCCGATAGTAGACATCGACCAGAATAGGCCATACATAAGGCGCCATGTACAAATACTTCTAACTCAATATCTGGCACGTTATTTTTAATTTCTTCAATTTCGTCTAAAGATAACTCACGTGAAAGAATTACACGGCTTAAGCCATAGTCTTTCCAAAACTTAACTGTAGCCCAATTGATGGCATTTGCTTGTACTGATAGGTGAATTGGCATATCAGGAAAATGCTCACGAACCATCATGATTAACCCTGGGTCGGACATGATTAATGCATCTGGTTTCATTTCAATAATTGGGGATAGATCACGTATGAAATTTTTTAATTTACTATTATGTGGCTGGATATTGACGACGACATAAAATTTTTTACCAAGAGAGTGAGCTTCTTCTATGCCAATTTTAAGATTGTCATGATCAAACTCATTATTTCTGACACGTAAACTATAACGTGGTTGCCCTGCATAGACAGCATCTGCTCCGTAAGCAAAAGCATAACGCATATTTTTTAGTGAACCAGCAGGAGAGAGTAATTCAGTATTCATGATGCAATAAAGGCATATTTAAAATAAGGGATTATTTTAAGAAGTTCAAACTATAGATTCAACCAAGTAATTTACTCAGGATTTTTAATGTGTTAGACCCAATTTAAGTGTCAATAAAAAAGCACCCGAAGGTCACTGCTGTCCCACAAATATCACAAGAAGAACCTCAATTGAGGTTCTTCTTGTTTTCGCCATTTTTTATCAGGCACAAAGAGTGACCTTAAAAGTTTCCTTTCAAATAAATTGACCTGAATAATTCTCAGTAAACGCTGAACACTCCATCCTTCTTGTGCCATGTGTTTAGCGAAGTTCACCAGCAAATAGGCAATTAATGCAATCCATATTTGCGTTTGTATCGCATTGCGGCTTCGACCTAGAAATGACTTCAGTTTTAAATTCTGCTTGATGGCTTTAAAGAATAACTCAATCTTCCAGCGGTCTTTATAAATTGCAGCAATGGTGGATGCTGCCAGATGAAAGTTGTTGCTCAGAAATTCGAATGTTCTTTTCTTATCTGTATCATAAAACTCTATACGTCTTAATAATTCAGGTGCGCCTCTTTTCTTGGCATGCGCACTGCTCAATTCAATACATTCATCCGCAATAATCCCTTTAGTCTCTAATACGCTGCGGCTTGATTTAACTTGATAAACTGTCTTTGGGCGTAGCCGGGTTACAAAGCTGACGTTCTGGAGTGTCAACTGAGCAAACCATTGATAATCAACATATCCTTTATCAAAGACGATAATGCTGCCAGCAGGAAATTTAAATGCTCTGCCTTGCACCATATCATTTTCAATACCATCCCCAAGCGCTACAAATTCAGGAATGGTATTGCTGTGATTTAAGCCAACACTGAGTTTAATACTGGCTTTGGATTCATGTACTTTTGCCCATGCGCACAATGACAGTGAAAGATCAATATGACTGGCATCTAGTGAATACAGCGGATTTTTGAATCTAAATTTATGTGCAGTTTTAGAGTTTTCACAGCGCTGAAGCAGCTGTGTGAACAATTGCTGATACAGGCTGGCGGGCTGTTCTTCGTTGAGTCTTGCTAAGGTGCTTCGCGCAATTCTCTTCGCGCCAAGATGATAGAGCTTTTCCTGCTGGGATTCGAGATTGGATTGAATGTTTCTTAAGCTTTGCCGACAAGAAAGTTGGGACATCAATATGGCAACAAACTGATCCCAGCGGGTGGCTGATCTTAATTTTTGCCCAGAGTGATGCAGTTTAGCCAGACGTTCAAAATCTTGTCTTAGAATGGGTTTGAGTAATTGATGAAATACGGTATTCTGATGTGACAAAACCTGAGTCCTTTATAGTTAAAGTGTTTGTTTGCACTCATATTTTAACTATTTAGACTCAGGTTTTTTTATTTAAAGCAAACTATGGGACAGTAGTGCCCGAAGGTGCTTTTTATCAATGATGACGATGTTTGCGTTTTTTCTTATATTTTTTTGACTGATAGTTGTCGTAGTCTCGGTCTTGACCTACTTTACGACCCAAAGCGGCACCACCTGCTGCACCCGCAGCTGCGCCAATATAACCACCAGTTGTACCAGCAATATTGCGACCAACAGTATAACCACCTACACCACCTAAACCACCACCAATTGCAGCTTCGGTACGCGTACGTTTACTGCTAGCAGCAGCTGCACCACCAGCACCACCAACAGCTGAACCAATCATGGCACCACTATGACCACCAATCTCTTTACCTATTGCTGTACCAACAACACTACCTAAAGCTGAAGTGGCTGCAACACGTGTTGCATTATCTGCATATGCAGTGCTTGCAATAGTAGAACCTGCAAGGATTGCACTCAGTAACATAAAATGCGCTTTCATTTTGACTCCATGTGCCCGCTGTTCAGGCATCTTTTGTAATGGAAGCAAATGTAACAAAGCTTGTGGAGTGAAATTGTGGAGATGCATCCTGTTATTATTGTGATTTGGTAAGTTGATTGTATGGTTTTGTTTAAATCAGTATTAAGATTAATCAAATAAATTCAATTTTCATTAATGATTAAGCCAATATGAAATTATAGTGCTGATGTCATTTATGAATCTTGATGAGAAGAATCTTCAAGTTTTAATTGATTTGTAGACTCTCGCTTCTGTAAACGTAAATGTTCGAGATCACGAATATTTTTCTGGGTAGCCGTAACACCAAATAAGCTCAATAAAAAGGACATAATGTAATAACCTTTTTCGCTCAGGCTAAGTGTCGCATTCGATAAACTAAATAATAGTAACCCAATACAAATACCGACTGAGGTCCAACAAAGTGCAACGTAGATTGCAGTCACAGGTATATCTTCTAACTTATCACGCAATGTTTTTTGTAGGGATACAGCAGAGAAAAGACCGTAAAGTAAAATAACGAGATAAAAACCTTTTTCATGTAAAGGCATTGAAGCATTCCATAAGCCAATCATAAAACCAACAGCACCGATCACGACTGCAAGCCAACTTGCCCCAATAAATGCCAATGTTGGGCGGTTAATTAAATTACTCATATTGATTATCCTGTTGTTTTATCATTTTATTTGTCTCTCATATTTATATAGAACGGCAAAAAAGAGAACAAGAGCCTACAACTAAAAATGAACAATTTATGATGAAACGAAACTTGATCACGCAGTAGTGAAGTTTCACTATGTCATTTAAGCGGTAGAATCTGTAAACTATGCGCAATTTTTTGATTTTACTCATGCTTCAACTTTGTAATGGCATTGAGTCTTTGGATTTCGAGATATTCCGCCCATGAAAGCATCACTCCGCTTAAGACTAGATCAACTCTGTGATCGTCATGAAGAGCTGACGGCATTACTTGCTGATGTAGAAGTTATTTCTGACAACAAACGTTTTCGTAAATTGTCACGAGAACATAATGATTTAACTGAAATTACAGAAGTTTGGGGTAAATATCGTCAAGCTGAAGAGGATATTGAAACAGCTGAAATGATGAAATCTGATCCAGATTTCAAAGATATGGCAGAAGAAGAGATTAAAGAAAACAAGGCACTTTTAGTTGAGCTTGAAGAACAACTCAATGTGTTAATGATCCCTAAAGATCCTAATGATGCGAATGCTGCTTATTTAGAAATTCGTGCAGGGACGGGTGGTGATGAAGCTGCTATTTTCTCTGGCGATTTATTCCGTATGTATAGTAAATATGCTGAAACTCAGGGTTGGCGAATTGAAGTCCTGTCTGAAAATGAAGGTGAACACGGTGGTTACAAAGAAGTAATCTGTCGTGTTGATGGCGAAGGTGTATATGGTCGCTTAAAGTTTGAAAGTGGTGCGCACCGCGTACAGCGCGTACCTGCCACTGAATCACAAGGTCGTGTTCATACATCTGCATGTACAGTCGCTATTTTGCCTGAAGTAGATGTAGATACAACAGTCGAAATCAATCCAGCTGATCTCCGAATTGACACTTACCGAGCATCAGGTGCAGGTGGTCAGCACATTAACAAAACCGATTCTGCTGTTCGTATTACTCATATTCCATCGGGTGTGGTTGTGGAATGTCAGGAAGAACGTTCTCAGCACAAAAACAAAGCCAAAGCGATGGCATTACTTGTATCTCGTTTAGAAAATGCAAAACGTGCAGCAGCGGATGCAGCTACTTCTGAAATGCGCCGTGACTTAGTTGGTTCTGGTGACCGTTCTGAGCGTATTCGTACGTATAACTATCCTCAAGGTCGTATGACGGATCATCGTATCAATTTAACGTTATATAAATTAGACGCGATCATGGAGGGTGATTTAACCGAATTGCTGGATAGTTTGCATCGTGAATATCAAGCGGATCAATTAGCGATGCTTGCTCAGGAAAATGGCGGCTAATGAATATTGCTCAGGCATTAGAAATTAAGGGTGAAATTGATAGCTATGAACGTCAAGAAGCTGCGTGGCTGCTTGAACATATACTGGGTATCAATTCATTAGAGTTAAAACTAAGACTTGAGCAAGAGTTAACTGAAATTCAAGAGCAAGCTTATTTGAATGGGCTTGCTCGTATTGATCATGGTGAACCACTAGCTTACGTAACAGGTTCACAACCGTTTTGGACTCTGGACTTAAAAGTCACACATGACACATTGGTCCCACGTCCAGATACAGAAATATTGATTGAAACTGTGTTAAAGCTTGAACTTGATTCAACATCTAATGTCGTTGATTTAGGTACTGGAACGGGTGCTATTGCATTAGCTCTAGCAAGTGAGCGTCCTCAGTGGAAAGTTACGGCAACAGATATTTATCAACCTACGCTCGAAGTCGCACAGGAAAATGCCATTCGTCATGGTTTAACGCATGTTAAGTTTGCTTGTGGTGCTTGGTTTGATGCGTTAGAAAAACAATTTTTTGATCTAATTGTTTCAAATCCGCCGTATATCGATCCAGAAGATGTGCATATGCAAATGCTTAAATCAGAACCTGAACGAGCACTTATTGCTGATAAGCAAGGATTGGCGGATATAGAAACTATTATTGTACAAGGTAAAAATTGGTTAAATCCAAATGGATGGATTGTGCTTGAACATGGTTATGATCAAGGTGAAGCAGTCCGTACCATTTTTGAGAAAGAAGGTTTTAGCCAAATTCAAACCATCAAAGATTATGGTGGTAATGATCGTGTTAGCCTTGGACAGAAGTTGAATTAATCTTCAATATATTGTTTGACTGCTTCAGCTAATTGAATCTGACCCTGTTTTTCTAAATTATTTACCACGTTTACAGCATCAGCTTGGTCTCTATTTTGGCTAAGTTTGAATTTTCCAATCATGTGCTGGATTTCAATCTCTATACCAATTATTTCTTTGAGTTCTGCTGCGATGTAATCGCTAGGTGCATCAGACATTTTCCATGGTTTTTCTTGCTTGGCTTCATGTGTCCGAGTAAGTTTGGCGAGTATGCCCCGTAAGGATTTTTCATCTTCTAAAAATTTAATTTTCCCTTTTACGTGTACGACTTGATAATTCCATGTTGGTACATGACGGTGATGCAATTGTTTGCTTGGATACCAGTTGGGGGAAATATAGCCTTGTTCACCTTGGAAAATAACTAAAACATCAGTACCACTCTCAATCAAAGTATGCAATTCATTATTTCGTGCAATATGAGCGATAAGAATGGCGTGATTAGATTTAGGCTCGTGTAAAAGTTTAAAGGGTAAGTGATTTGCTTCTATACCATTCGTGCTGTGAGTGACTAATGTACCTAATGGATATTTTTCAATAAGTTGAAATAGTTTCTCAGTATTTTTTTCTTCAAAAATTTCAGGTAAATACATTTTTCAAACCATTCAGTCTTCAAATTGGTTAACAAGTAGTTTTTTGCTTGGGGATGTTTTTCGATAGCTACCAGGGCTTACACCACTCCATTTTTTAAAAGCACGATGGAAAGCACTTGGATCGTGAAAATTAAGATCATCACTAATACTTTGAATTGAATCATTCGTTTTGCTCAGACGTTCAATTGCAATATCACATCGAATATTATTTTTAAGCTGTTGATAGCTGACACCTTCTTGTTTTAGTCGACGTTGAATAGTTGCTGTGGACATATTCATTTGTTGTGCAATATCTTTTAACTCAGCCCATTCAGAAGGTGGTTGGAGAATCAATTGTCTGCGGATTTGTAGGCTTAATGAGTTTTCATTTTTAAAGCGCACAATTAAATTATATGGGGCATGTTTTAGAAACTCATTTAATGCCTGTTTGTCTTTCTTGATCTTATGCTTGAGATAGTGAGCATCGAATTCAATTTTATTCTGTTCAGCATTAAATTCTATATTTTCACAAAAGCGTACTCGATAATCTTGTATCTCAACAGGTTGGTGGCATCTAAATGACATTCGGTGAAAACTGATACGCTGATCGCTCAACCAACACATCAAACTATGTACGAGCATTAAAAAAGTCGAATAGGTAAACATTCGTTTGGGTTGATCACGGTCATGCAGGATAAGAAATGCTTTCGAACCTTCCTGAACTAATTCCCCATGAATGTCATCTAAAATCAAAGCTAAAAATTTTAAGATATCTTGTATAGCCTGTTCTAATGTATTCGCACCAAAAGCAAGTTTCGCCAATACTTTATAACTTCCTCGGCGCATTGGATGAGTATCCATGCCGAGAAATTCATCATTCATACTTTTTGCCAGTTCAACCCAAAGCTGTGCAGATTGGTTAACAGGGACTCGTGCTTTGGTTGAAGTTAATAATTCAGCTGAAATACCCGCTTTGTTAGCGATATTGACGATATTTAAGCCGCGGCTAGCTGCAACACTCAATGCTTCACGAATAAGTGCATTTGAAATCGTATCCTTTGCAGAATTGATATCTTGATTTGGAAGTTTGCTCATAAAAGATGAAATACAGGAGAGTGAATGAAATAAATGCTCAAAAATCGCATTAAATTTGCTACTTTTTGAAATTGTATCGGAAAAAAGTTGCCTTTACTCTTTGTTATAAAAATTTATCACTTTAATTTGATAGGAAACGTAAATGAAAATTCAGGGAAAACACTTTGTTATTACTGGCGGTGGTTCTGGTTTAGGCGCAGCGACAGCTGAATATTTGGTTCAGAAAGGTGCATCCGTCACTTTAGTTGATATGAATGCTGAAGTTGGAACTCAGCAGGCACAAGCATTGGGTGAAAAAGCTGAATTTGTCCAACTCGATGTTACGGATGAGCAAGCTGCTGAGCAATTTTTTAAAGATGTATTAGTCAAGCATGGTGCAGTGCATGGTTTAGTTAACTGTGCTGGGATCGGACCATCAGCGAAAGTTGTTGGTAAAGATGGTGTACACGATTTAGGTATGTTCTCTAAAACGCTTCAGATTAATGTCACTGGTACATTTAATATGCTGCGTTTAGCAGCGGAAGCCATGAGTAAAAATGAAGTTGCAGAAGGTGATGAAGATCGTGGAGTAATCGTCAATACAGCTTCGGTTGCTGCGTTTGATGGTCAAATTGGTCAAGCTGCATATTCTGCTTCAAAAGGGGCAGTAGTTGCCATGACTTTGCCGATTGCAAGAGAGTTAGCACGTCATGCAATTCGTATTATGGTGATTGCACCAGGTATCATGGAAACACCGATGCTTAAAGGTCTACCACAAAATGTACAAGATGCATTAGGTCAAATGGTTCCGTATCCATCGCGTTTAGGTCGTCCTGAAGAATTTGCGCGCTTGGTTGCACATATTGCTGAAAACTCATATTTAAATGGTGAAGTAATTCGCTTAGACGGCTCGATTCGTATGGCTGCAAAATAAAAATATCTTTATATAAATAAAAGCGATGATTGGTTCATCGCTTTTATGTTTTTAATAAGTAGTAAAATGTATCTTTGGTATATAGTTATTTGACCTGCTTTGGATTTGCTTATATTTTTGATAATGAAAATGATTATCAATTTATGGGATCTAATGATGCGTATGTTAAATAAAAGCCTATTTTCATTGATGTTATGTGCAGGATTAAGTTTGCCTGCCTATGCGGAATTTAAGCAAGCACCATTGCCTTACAAAAGTGATGCACTAGAACCTGCGATTGATCAAAAAACGATGGAAATACATTACGCAAAGCATCACAAAGCCTATGTTGATAATTTAAATGCTCAGATTAAATCCTATCCAGAGCTAGATAAATTAAGTATTGAACAAGTCCAAGCACAAATTTCTAAATATAATTCAGCAGTACGAAACAATGGTGGTGGGCATTTTAACCATGCTTTCTTTTGGGAAAGTTTAGCACCGACTAATAAAACTGGTAAGGTTAGTGCAAAGCTACTAAAACAAATCAATCAAGATTTCGGCTCATTTGAAGCCTTCCAAGATAAATTCAATCAGGCTGCAACAGGTCGTTTTGGCTCGGGTTGGGCATGGTTAATCTTGAATGATGCAGGTCAATTGGAGATTGTTTCAACGCCAAATCAAGATAATCCTTTGATGGATATTGTGGAGAAGAAAGGACAGCCACTTTTAGGTTTGGATGTTTGGGAACATGCTTATTATCTTAAATATCAAAATCGCAGAGCAGACTACACCAAAGCTTTTTGGTCTGTTGTAAACTGGAATACTGTAAACCAGCGTTATGATGCTGCAATTAAATAGTCTAGGACTTACGCATTGACGGATTCAAAAAAGTACTAAAATACTTTATAAAGTATCTGTGATCAGACGAATTAAACATGCTTCTACAGCAACTTGTACTCTACCCATTTATATGGGCTTTCTCATGACAGAACCGAACTCTATTAGCTGCACACAACTTGCCGAGACTTATAATATCTCGCATGATAGTGTAAATCGCTTTCTAGAGCGTGAAGATTACACACCTCACGACCTATATCAAGAATCAATTCAACATATTGATAATAACAAACTTATAGTCAGTATTGATGATACTGTTTTAGATAAACCATATAGTCAACATATGGACTTAGTTAGTTATTTTTGGTCAGGCAAACACCACCGATCCGTCAAGGGTATTAATCTCATTACCTTGTATGCGACAGATCAAAATGGTCAAAATATTCCAATTAATTTCCGAATTTATGACAAATCTGAAAGTAAAACCAAGAATGATTACTTTATGGATATGTTAAGTGAAGTACTCAGTTGGGGTGCAAAGATTCAATTTATTACAGGTGATAGTTGGTATTCATCGACTGGAAATTTAAAAACCATAAGAAAATATGGTATTCGATTTATGTTTGGTATCGACTGTAACCGTAAGGTTTCCCCAGAAAAAGGACAATGGTTTCAACTGCGTTTATTGCCAGATTTCCATCAGGGTCAAGTAGTCTGGCTCAAAGATTTTGGCTTTGTACAATTATTTAAGACTCAGTTAAAAGAACAGCAGAGGTTTTATATTGTGCATCAAGATGAAGATGATTTATTGTCCTTTGAGGGTTTTCATGAATTACATTCAAGTCATTGGAAAATAGAGCAATATCACCGGGTGATTAAACAGGTTTGTCATATTGAAAAGTTTCAAGTAAGACGATCTAAACTGATTTTGAATCATATTTTTTCAGCCTTGATGGCCTACGTTGAGATACAAAAGAACCAGTTTGAGCGGATCTTTGAAAATATATATCGTTGGCAGAAGAAATTATTTAGACCAATGATCAAAAACTTCATTGATGACTTTATTCTCGATAAAAATCATCTGCTACCACAGAGAATCTATAAATAATAGTGCGTAAGTCCTATAGTCTTTATATTATTCATGTGAGAAGCGATGCTGAGTGCATCGCTTCTGTGTTTGATTTACTCTGCTTTCACTTCTTCGCCAATTAAATAAAACGTACCACCAGCAATATAGTGTAGGCTTTTCAGGTTTTTATGCTCTTCCGAAAAATGCCAGTGACCATCGCGGAAAACACGCGTATCAGCCCAAGCAGCGATAACAGAGCCGATAAATAAATCATGGGTTTGCTGATTGTGTGCTTCTGGTATCAGCTTGCATATTAACCAACCAATACTTCCACTGACTAATGGTACAGAATAGTTTTCTTGATAAAAGACTTCAGTTTTACAGGTTTGTAATTTCTCAGGATCATCAAATTGACTGATGTTTCCAAGCTGATGAACCATGTTGAGTTGTTCATAACACGGAACCTGTAATGCAAAATAGCCACTTTTCTCCACGAGTTCTCTCGTCTTCGTGGTTTTGTCTAAAACCACAGTAACTTTTGCTGGTGAAAATTCTAAAGCACATGCCCATGCTGCCGCCATAACATTGACTTCATCATTATGCTGAGCAGAAACAAGTACAGTTGGACCATGATTAAGTAAGCGATAAGATTTAGATAACTCGACGGGGGCGATGTGTTGATTCATTACTTCATGTCCTAAAACAGCAATTCAAATGTATCTATATTTGATTTTAAGCGAAGGCTTATTCAAGCGCCCAGCGTTTAACTGCGCGATTAAAACTTGAAGTTGAAGCATAACCTAACTGTTTTGCGATTTGATCTTTTGAGGCGAAGGGACTTAACATCAATTTTTGTGCCTTTGTTTTGCGTACATCATCGTATAAGCTCTGAAAACTTACAGATTTTTCTTGAAGCATTCGTTGTAAAGTTCTTTTGGTAAGGTTTAATTTTTGAGCAACTTGATCAATTCCAAGTAAGCCCTCGATTGGATCATCGATTAGCTGTTTAACCCTATATAAAATATCCTGTGTGGCAACTAATTCATCGAGTTCTTTTTGACAAAGTTGTTTAAACTTTTCTGAAGTTAAAGGGTCTGAAAGACTCAATGGCTGAATAGCCACCAAAATTCTAGACACACATAACCATCTTTTGGACTGCCACCACTCTCCTAGACAAATTTCGTCTATTCTTTTTGCATAGGAGAGAACATTATGAGTGGACAACGATACACCCCAGAATTTAAAGATGAAGCTGTTAAATTGATTACCGAACGTGGATATTCTGTCACTGATGTGGCTGAACGTTTAGGTGTATCACAGCACAGCATTTATAAATGGCTAAAGGCCGTACAGCCTTTACGCAACAACCCTGATGAACATGAACTACTCGAAGCAAAGAAAGAGATCCTTCGTCTTAAAAGTCAGCTTAAGCAAACTGAAGAAGAGCGAGATATCTTAAAAAAGGCCGCAAGGTACTTTGCAAGCCTGCCCGAGTAAAGTATCAGTTTATCCTTGAGTACAGCCATCAATTTAAGATTAAAACGATGTGTCGGGTTCTTAAGATTGCTCGTGCTGGCTATTACGCCTGGCTACATGAACCCGAATCAGGCAGAACAATTGAAGACAAACGGTTATTACAACTGATCCGCTCTTCTTATGATGCCAGTTATGGCATCTATGGTTATCGTCGCATCACGCTGGATCTTAAAGAGCTAGGTGAAAGCTGTGGCCCCAATCGTGTGCTGAAGATCATGAAGAACAATGGCATTGCCGCTGTTCGAGGATATAAAAAGCATAAAAGTTATGGTTGTGGCCGTCCTCCGATTGTGCCACCAAATCACTTAAATCGAGAGTTCGCTGTGAGCACCCCTGATACTTCCTGGGTGACTGATATTACCTACATCCGTACTTGGCAAGGCTGGTTATATCTGGCTGTGGTTCTCGATTTATATTCAAGGAAAGTCATCGGTTGGTCAATGAAACCTACGCTTGCCAAGGATATCGTTTTGGATGCACTTTTAATGGCGGTATGGCGACGCAGACCCAATGAACCTGTGATCATACACTCAGACCAAGGCTCACAATACAGTAGCGGAGACTGGCAGAAATTCTGTCAAAAGCATAATTTAGTTCCGAGTATGAGTCGTCGTGGAAACTGTTGGGACAATGCTGTTGCTGAATCCTTTTTTAGTAGTTTAAAGAAGGAAAGAATTAAAAAGAGGATCTATAAAACACGAGAAATGGCCCGTGCGGATGTGTTTGATTATATCGAGATGTTTTACAATCGAATCAGGCGTCATTCGCATCTCGATGGGATGAGCCCAGAAGCATTTGAGACAGCTTCAAAATGAGGCGGTCTCATGTCTAGGATACTGGGAGCAGTCCAGTTAAAATTTCAAAATAAAACATAGAGTTATTTCTAAAAAAATAAAATAACCAAAGTTTTAATCTTAATTCATAAGTAATTGATTTTATTATGCTGTTAAAGAGTGCCTACAATATTGGGTTAAAACCTAGATATAGTCAAAGTTAAAATGTATGTATGGAAAAAATTATCTTCCATTAGCACATTCATATACTTAAAATCTAAAGTCTTTAGTGCTAGCAAGAGAATCAGTGTGTCAATTCATCCAGAAAACGAATTTGAATTAACTAATGATGAAATGCATCTTTATAGTCGTCAAATCTTACTTGATGGTTGGGATATTGAAGCTCAAGAAAAATTAAAATTAGCAAATGTACTGATTATTGGAGCTGGTGGAATAGGGTGTACTAGTGCGGAGCTACTCGCACGAGCAGGCGTTGGAAAAATTACGATTGTAGATGCTGATACAATTGAAATGAGTAATTTACAACGTCAAATTGCATTCACTCCAAATGATATCGGTCGCTACAAAGCCGAAATACTTGCAAAACACTTACAAGTGATTAATCCGCACATACATGTTAGCTATAAAAACATACGATTTGATGAAACGAATGCTGATGATTTAATACAGCATCAAGATGTAGTGTTGGATGGGTGTGATAACTTTACGACACGTTATTTAGCCAATGCGATCTGTAAGAAATATCAAGTCCCTCTAATTAGCGCTTCTGCAATCGGATTTGAAGGACAAATGTTCATGGTGGAGTCAGATTCTGCTTGTTATGAATGTCTATTTCCTAAAGAAGATCACGCAAATGAGGGTATGCGTTGTGCAGAGTCAGGCGTGTTAGCAACAACTCCTGTAATGATAGCGTCATTACAAGCACATCACACATTGCTATTTCTAGGCTTGGGATTAACACCACTGAAGCAAAAGCTATTACTCTGGAATGGTTTAAATTTATCGCAACGTATTCTTAAATTTGAAAAAGATGCAAATTGTCCAGTTTGTCGGGCAACTTAAACAGTAAAGTTTCTGAAATTTGCTAAACTAATGCCATCTATGAGGCAATGAAAGATTATGAAAAGAAATATCTTATTTGATGGATTGCGTTCTGTTGCACGGATAGGTGAAACAGTGATTGTTGCTGCCCAGGCAGGTGTGAAATATGCAACTGAGAAGCCAAGCAATGCAAAACTAATGCGTGAGACATTTGAGTCGCTAGGTTCTACATATATTAAATTGGGTCAGTTTATTGCAAGTACACCATCACTATTTCCTCGTGAATATGTCGAGGAATTCCAAGGGTGCTTAGACCAAACACCAACTTTACCGTTTAGCTATATCCAAGAAGTACTTGCACAAGAGTTTGAAGGTAAAAACTTGAATGAAATTTTTAGTTTCATTGATGAAAAACCATTAGCTTCAGCTTCTATTGCTCAGGTGCATGCTGCAAAACTTGTGACAGGTGAAGATGTTGTACTAAAAGTACAAAAACCAGGTGTTGAAACCATTCTTTATACTGACTTAAACGTCGTACATTGGGCGACTAAGCTATTAGAGCGTGCAGTTCCAAAAATTAAATTTGCGTCATTATCTGAAATAGTAGATGAAATCAAAACACGCATGGTGCGTGAAGTGGATTTTATTGAAGAAGCACAAAACTTGGATGACTTTGTACAGTATCTCAATGTTTCGGGCAATCAAGCTGCAACAGCGCCAAAAGTTTATCATCAGTTTTCAACGCGCCGTGTTTTAACGATGCAACGTTTATATGGCGTATCTTTGACTGATTTTGATGTGGTAAAAAAATACGCTAAAGATCCAACTCAAGTATTAATTACAGCGATGAATACGTGGTTTGGTAGTCTAATGCTATGTAAGAGTTTCCATGCTGATTTACATGCTGGAAATTTAATGCTCCTTGAAGATGGTCGTGTTGGTTTCATCGATTTTGGGATTGTAGGTCAACTAAAGCCTGAAGTATGGACGGCTTGCATGGCATTTATGGATGCTTTACAGCATACCAATTACGCTGCGATGGCAGAAAATATGCTTAAGATGGGGATGACGCATCATAAGATCGATACTCAAGTCTTAGCAGATGATTTAGAACGGTTATTTAGTGGTGTGCTACTAGCAGACCCTCAAGAAATTTTAAGTTCCAACCCTGCTGATTTGAATGACATCATGATGGACATGATTGGGGTTGGTGAGCGTCATGGCATCAAATTCCCGCGTGACTTCGCTTTGTTATTCAAACAAATGCTATATTTTGATCGTTTCATGCGAGTTTTAGCGCCTTATACTGATATTTATGCTGACCAACGTTTGAAAATGGTTCACAATATTGAACCTGCTTCATTTCTAAAGCATTAATTAAATTATCAGTTTATTGGGTCATTATGGATGCCATTATTATAGAAGGATTAAAAGTTGATACGGTGATAGGGTGTTTCAATTGGGAGCGCCAAATCATTCAACCTTTAATGTTAGATCTAACCATTCATAATGATCTTAATCAGGCTGCACAATCTGATGAGCTAGACGATACATTAAACTATGCACAAATATGTGAACTAGCTGCTCAAGTGATTCAACAAGCAAAACCTAAGTTAATAGAGCATGCAGCACAGTTAGTTCTTGAAAAATTATTTTTAGTATTTCCCTCGATTGAGTCAATTATTATAACAATTCGTAAACCCGCAATTATTGCACAAGCAAATGCAGTAGGAATTCGCCTTGAACGCAACAGAAACGATTTTTGCGCTCGCACTGGCGAGTAATGTTCAACAGCAGCAGAATTTCACTTTTGCATATGCTCAGCTTGCGCAATTAGGAAAAGTGGAATTTTCAGCGATTTATCAAATTCCTTGTAGAGATGCCGTAGGTGCAGACTATTGGAATTCAGCATGCTTATTAAAAAGTGAGCTGACCGTGGATGAAGTCTTGGATATTCTAAAGAATCTTGAAACTCAATCAGGTCGTGTTCGTCCATCTCATTATATTAGCTTGGACATAGACGTTATTGCTTGGGGGAAAGATTTAGAGCATATGCAATTCAATCCTAAAAAATTACCATTAGCAAATGATGTTAAAATTCCATTGCTTGAATTGTGGCAGCATGAAGCATTAAATTATGATGACAAGCTACAATATCCAGTCATCAAAATATAATTTTAAAGATTACGATAATAAAAGGACTCATTTATGAAAGTCATTTTCCTGCTTACAACATTGTCATTTTTGCTTTCTGGCTGCGCAGCAATGAGTGTTGAGCAATGTAAAACTGCAAATTGGTTTAATGTTGGTGAGAAAGACGGTTCGGCAGGTCGTGAATCTAGACTTGATCAATATTATTCTTCGTGCCAAAAAGCAAACATTACTCCTAATCAGAACTTATATGAAAAGGGTTATCAGAAAGGATTGAATTTTTATTGCCGTCCAGAGACAATCTTTGATGAAGCTTTGGAAGGACGTGGTGATTATCGTGTTTGTCCGATTGAAAAACGTGATTCATTACGTACATATTATCAAGTCGCGCATGAATACTACCAAGCTAATTCTGAGTTTGAACGTTCACAGACAGATATTAGTTATTATTTAAAAGAATTAGAGCGTAAAGATTTATCCGTAAAAGATCGGGATGATTACAAAAAGCGTTTATATGATTTGCGTTTAAATAGCAGTAGAGTCCAGTATCGTTATCAAGATGCTGTAAGAAATCTCGAGCGATTCAAAGCAGAGCGCGGATTACAGTAATTCATTCAAGAAAACTTGGTATATATAAATAGAACCCATTGAATAAATGGGTTTTATTTTTTGATTCAACAATTGTGATACATACATGTTGAGTTTATCAGTGTTTGAATAACTCTTATAAGCTTTTAAACGGTAATAATATGAGAAATATACTTCTTGTTTTGTCAATTCTTCCGAGTATCTTGATCACCAATCAAGCTTTTGCAATTGATGAAAAATATAGACACCAATTAGAACAATCAGGTTGTACTCAGCTGAGTGAATTGCAAGGTTGTGATATAAGAAAATCTAAATCTAAACAAGAGAATATAAAAGCAGGATTTGTAGAAAATAATACACAGGATGCACTGGAAGGTAAAAGAAGTATTGAACCACACTGGATCGCTGAAAGAACGGATGGGAAGATACTTGCTCGTATCAAAATTGATGATAAAGAGCGAGTATGGGTGAATGATTATCGAGTCATTGCAATTAAGAAAAAAGGTCAATTAACTTTTAGGCAGGGAAAAATTAATTACACGATTTTCACGGATCTGGAAAAAGGATCTGAAAGTTTCTGGTATGACCGTTACTCAAAAGATAAAGGAAAAATTGTTTTGCAATAATTAGTACTATTTTAATGAAGTGTAGGGAGTTACATCATCGCAACTCCCAGTATTACACAAATTTTAAAGGTAATAACTTGTTTTAGTCATCAATTTTGAGATGGCCGTCATCGTGATTCTAACAGGCACAGGAAGTTCTACGCCGCCAGCATTTAATGCTGTTTCGCGATGATGCAATTCATCTTCATTCATTTGTTCTAAAATTTTACGTGAACGTTCATCATGAGCTGGAAGCTGCTGTATATGCTCTTGTAAGTGTTGGCTGACTTGACGTTCTGTTTCAGCAACAAACCCCAAGCTATATTTATCACCTGCAATGCCTGCAATTGCACCCATACCATAAGATAAACCATACCATATCGGATTTAAAATGCTGGTATGACTGTCTAATTCTTTTAAACGATCTTCACACCATGCTAAGTGGTCTTGCTCTTCAAGTGCTGCTTGTTGCATTTCTTGTTTAACATGTGGAAGCTTTGCGGTCAGTGCTTGTCCATGATAAAGCGCTTGAGCGCAGACTTCTCCGCTATGATTAACTCGCATTAATCCCGCAACATGACGAGCATCGCTAACACATAACTGCGAAGGGGTTTCTTCTGCAGGATTGTTGCGTTGTGATGTCGTAGCACCAGGAACTAAGCTGCGTAATGCTTGGTCAAATGAATTGATCATCTTATCGAGACCTGTGTAATGACGCATATATTAATCCTCTAGAGTATGGGGAGCTTTTGCTAACAGAGGTTGTAAGCGCTTCAATAACCAAATTGAGAAAAAAGCACTTAAAACGGCTGTGATGATAAATAAGATTTTAATATCAATTTTTAAAATGCTTAAGATTAAAATTGAAAAAATTGCTGAACTGACCATGAAAACAGCGTTTAGAATATTGTTTGCAGCAACGACACGAGCACGATGTGAACGTGGTGAATATGCTTGCATCATGGCATATAGAGGAACGATATAAAATCCACCACTAATTCCAAGTAGCGTTACAGCGATCATGACATGGTAGTAAACCAAACCTTGCGTAAACATATCTTTTAAATTAAGAAGTTCACCAGTGCGTTCAGGTACAAATGCAAGACTTGCAGCTAAGTAAAGTGCAAATACAGTCAAACCAATTGCGCCATAAGGAACCATCTTGATATTGATGTCACTGCCACCGATCTTACGGCATAGTAATGAGCCGACACCGATCCCAACCGAAAAGAAAGTGAGTAATAAGCTTACGACATTTTCAGATGCATGAAGATTTTGTTGAGTGAGTTGGGGGATTTGAGTGAGGTACGTCGCACCATAAAACCAATACCAAGAGTTTCCAAGTAGAATCATGAATACAACAGGAATTTTTTTTACATAACTCAATGTCTGAAAACTGGTTCTAATAAAATTCCAATCAATTTTTAAATCAGGAGATGCAATCTTTTGCGGAAGAATAAAGCGACTGCTTAAATAGCCTAAGCAGGCAATGGTAACAACTGTGACACTAATCCACAATAAATTACCTTCTGAAGATGCAATAACAGCACCTCCTAAGATCATGCCAAGTAAAATTGCGATAGAGGTTCCAGATTGAAACAGTGCGTTTCCTGACATTAACTCATTAGGTTTTAATATTTCAGGCAAAATAGCATATTTGATGGGACCGAAACAGGTCGAATGTGTGCCCATTAAAAATAAAGCAAAAAGCAAAAGCCATAAGTTTCCGAGTAAGAAACCTGCTGTACCAATCAACATGATCACGATTTCAAGGATTTTAATAAAACGAATTAGTTGTGAACGTTCGTATTTATCCGCGATTTGTCCTGCTGTAGCAGAGAAGAAGAAATAGGGTAAGATGAATAGCAAGGCAGCTAAATTATTTAAAGTGCTAATCGGTGCGCTTTGTTGTTGGATCCACCCATAAGTTATGACCAAAAGAAGTGCTTGTTTATATACATTATCATTCAGTGCCCCAAAAAATTGAGTGAAAAACATCGGGACAAACCGACGTGATGTCATTAAGTGGTCATCTTGTTTCATCATGTGTTCACTTCATTGTGTTTTATAAAAAAATGTGACTTACTGTAAAAATACTAGAAAATGCATGTATGATACTTTCAATGTTTGATTGGATGAAAATCAAAGATTTGAAGAAATTTTCACCCATCAAAAAAAGATAAATTAAAAATAAGTTTAGAGTTTCACATGCCATCTAAAGATAAGTTTAAACAGTCAACACTGGTTCATTCTATGCATTTAATATTTAAAATGCAGGGATTTCCTAAACTTATTTGTAGTAGTTTTATAATTAGTTCTTTTATATCAGTTGCTTGTGCTCAAGAGCAAATTGCTGATATGTCTAAAATTAATTCAATAGAGACACCATCATCTTCTGATCAAACATTACAAACTCTAGCATCGGCTGATGTGAATGTGTCGGCAAAAGTAGAGCCATCGACTGTAACTGTTTCAGAATTAGATAGTCTCGCTGCATTAAAACAACAAGAACAAACAATCAATCAAATTGAAGAATTAAAACCTATACAGTTCGATGAAAATCTAGAGGATTTGCCAGTAGTTTCAGTTGATCAGAACATGGCAAACGAAATCTATCGTGTTGCAGAAGAAGCTAAAAATGAAGCTAAAAACTATCGAGCAAATGCCACACAAACCACAGTCAATGATGTTTCTCAAGCAGAACTGACAGAAATAACAAAAGCACCTGTAAACATCAATCAATTAATGCAGGAAATTCAGGCTGATAGTAAGATTGTTGTAGAAGCAAATGAAACTGGGAGAACATTAGCTGACTTCCAAGCTAAATCTGAACCAGCACCTGAAAAAGTTGGATTTTTTAAGAAAATTATTAATCGATTCAAACCCGAAAATATTTTAAATACGGACAAAGTTCCTCGTATTAGTGCAGATGTATCTGGTGCGCCACCTGAATTAGCAGCAAATATCAAAGCGAAACTTTCGAGTTTTACGCAAGAATCATTTGATGATTTTGCAGCAGCTTTACCTCAATTACGTGCATTATCAAATCAAGCAGCTCAAGCTGTAGGATATTACAATGCAGAGTTTAAGTTTGAAAAAGTCAGTGAAAGTAAAGTTAAAGTCAATGTTACACCAAATGAACCTGTAATTATCAACAAGCAAAATATAGACTTTACTGGAGCAGGTGAAAATTTACCTCAGTTTCAAGTTATTCGCTTAGTTCCGATCCAAGATGAAAAAGATATTTTTAATCATGGAAAATATGAAGAGACAAAAAGCAAAATTGTTAATACTGCTACAGATAATGGCTTCTTCGATGCATACTGGCGACTCCATGATGTGAAGATTAGTCAACCAAAAAAAATTGCAGATATTAATTTAAAATATGAAACAGGCGAGCGATATAAACTGAAGAAAGTTGAATATCGAATGAGTGATCCAAGTAAGCCTTTACCACTCACTCAAAAAGTTTTAGACAGTTTGGCACCTTGGAAAGAGGGTGATGATTATGCTTTTTGGCGTGTGAATCTATTAGCAAATAACTTAACGAATACACGATATTTTAACTATACCTTGGTTGACACAATTAAGCCTGATCCAATTCAACCACCTTTAGAGCTTCCTCCTGATTTGCAAGCTTTAGTCGATCAGCAACGTATTCAAGAATCTCAGTTATTAAATAGTCAACAAAAAGCAGATTTAGCTAGGCAGAAAGTCACATCCTCTCAAGAGGTTACACAAGATGTAGTTGATGAATCCCAGTTCTCTGGGGGGCAAGCTGCTCAGCCATATGCTTTGGCTAGAGCGATGCCACTTGCTCATGACCATGATGATGAAGAGGAAGAACGTCAAAAATTAGAACAACAAACTCGTATTGAGAAAAAAATTCCTGTAGTCGTGACTTTAAATGCAGATCGATTGAATAGCTTAGAGACAGGTATTGGTTACGGAACTGATACGGGTGCCCGTATTCGTAGTCAATACAGACGTGCAATCGTAAATAAATATGGCCATGCATTTGATGCCAATATTGAACTTTCACAAATTCGTCAATCAATCGATGGTCGTTATAGTATTCCATATAAACATCCACTCAACGATTACATTAACTTAGTTGGTGGTTATGAGCGTGAAGAACGTGATGATATTGGTCCTGATATAAATCTATTGGTTGAATCAGCAGTTATAGGTGGAGAGCGAATCATTAAGAATCCTCTTGGTGATTGGCAACATACGATGGGTTTTCGTTATCGTCTAGATCGATTAACAAAAAAAGGTGATGTCAATGTTGACGAATTACCTGATGCATTTAAAGTTTCAGGTATTGATTCAGAACAAGAGTCATTGTTATTCGGTTATGAGGCATCGAAAACGAATGCAAACTCTCGGTTAAATCCGACAAAAGGATTTAAGCAAACTTATAAAGTCGAATTGGGATCAGAATCCTTATTATCTGATGCTAACATGGCTATTTTAACTGCTGGATGGCGATTTATTTATTCATTAGGTGAAAATGAAGACCATCAGTTTGTAGGTCGTGGCGATGCTAGTTATATTTTTACCGATGATTTCAATAAAGTTCCTTATAATTTAAGATTCTTTACAGGTGGTGATCAATCATTACGTGGTTTTGACTATAAAAGCTTATCACCTGAAGAAGATGGCTATAAAATTGGTGGTCAAGCCCTAGCTGTTAGCTCATTTGAATATAATTATCAATTTAAAGATGGTTGGCGAGCAGCCATATTTTCCGATTTTGGTAATGCTTATGATAAACAATTTAGCAACCCTACAGAATATAGTATAGGTGTTGGTATACGTTGGCGCTCACCAATTGGTCCAATTCGACTGGATGTCGCTTCTGGTATATCCAACGACAATAATCCAATTCGTTTACACTTTTTTATTGGTCCACAACTTTAATAATCTTAAACAAAACCTATTCAAAGGTTAAAAAATCAGGTTGATTATGTCGGAAGTAGAACAGCAATTAACGCCTTCAAATGGACCGAAAAAACAGCGTCATACGATAAGAACTATTGTTTTAGTCCTGTTAATGACGCTTGTAGTACTTATCAGTTCATTACTTGTCATGATGTCTACGGATAAAGGCAGCCGTTTTCTACTTGATCGTGTTTTGCAAAGTCAAAAGATGATTCGTTATGAATATGAAAGTGGTAATTTACTTTCAGGAATCATTTTAAAAAATGTTCTTGTCCAACTGAAAGCTGTAGATGTTTCACTTGATCGTGCTGATGTATCTTTGGGTTGGCGTGCAGTATTCAAAAAAGAAATACATTTAAGCCATGCTGATGTTCAAAATTTCAAAGTTATTAATAAAAAGCCACCATCAGGAAAACCATTTGCATTTGATGCAATCAAGCTTCCTTTTGTATTAAGAGTTGATGAGGCGAATTTAGATCATTTGGTCATTAAGACAACAACATCTGAAGTGAAGTTTAATGATATTTATTTGAAAGATGCCCTATGGTCAGGTACCAAATTAGAGTTTGAAGACTCACATATGGACATGGGATATTTGGCTGTAAAGAATGCGACAGGTCAGATGGATTTTAGTGGTAAATATCCGATTGATGCAAAAGCTGATCTTATTATTCCATCTCTTAAAAGTTTAGATATCAATGTCATAAAGGTAGTTGCTTCAGGTACATTAGATACGCTAAAAGCAGGTGTAGCAACGCAAACACCAGATTTGGTCACAGGCTGGACTGTTTTACATCCAGTACGTGATGGTGTGCCAATGCAGGGCGAGCTTTTATTCAAAAACTATCATTTGCCTTTATTAAAAGAACAAAAATTATTTGCTAAAGATGGTGTTGCACGTTTTAACGGTAACATCAAAAAACTTATTTTAAGTTTAGATACCGATCTTAAAGGTGAGCAAATTCCTGAAGGAAAATATAATGCTTTGATGGAAACGGACCTTAGAAACCAGTTAAATATTCAGGATTTTAACGGTCAGGTGATGAATGGTAGCGTTTCACTAAAAGGGATTGTAAGTTGGAAAGATCATGTTGCATGGGACATTAAAGGTCGACTTGATCGACTTAATCCTAAAAATAAAATCATCCCTCAGGTAGCTCAAGACTTTTTGCCACCAACGTTGGACGCAAATCTGAGTTCAATTGGTTCTATGGAAAAAGGGTTGGCATTGAATGCACAGCTGGCTTTTGATCAATACGAGACTTGGAATGTAAAACTTAATCAAGCAAAAGCGATATCCAATAAACCTCAACCGATGCTACTTGATATTGCTTGGCAAGGAATTGATCGAGCAGTGCCATATATCGGATGGTTAAGTAGTGATAATGGTCAAACCAACATTACACTTAAAGAAGGTCAGCAAGATATCTTTGTTTCGACTACTGTAAAGCCACATGAAAAAACAGTATTGCCAACGGGTAAATATGATGCTCGCTTAGATGTTAAAGGTAGTTTGTTAGATATCGAAAATTTTCGTTATCAGGCAGAAAATGGAAGCTTATCGGGTCTAGCAAAAATTAAACTTCCAACTGAAAAACAGCAACTCTCATGGAATGCAACGCTTAAAGCAGATAATTTCAATCCGCAAACTGTAGCTACAGCGGCACCAGTAAATTTATTAAATGGACAAATTGTTGCTAAAGGTTTTGCTAAACCAAATCAGCAGATTATTCAATTTGATAATATTGATTTAAATGGTCAGTTAGCCCAATCAAATACATCTGAAAAAATTGCAATTAAAGGGAAAAGTACAGTAGCTTTAATTTTCCATGATCAAAAAAATGGTGGTGGATTTAAGAGTTATGCGGTTCAGTATGATGGTTCATTAAATGCTTTAAATCAGGCAAATGGATTATTAAAAATTGATGTTGCTGGCACACCAGATTACGTCAAAATTAATGAGTTAAAGCATGATGGTGTGGCTGGTAAATTATTTGCAACAGGTTCAGTCAATTTAAAAGATAAATTAGGTTGGAATATCGAAACTTCATTAGTTCGTTTCAAGCCCCAATATTTTGTTTCTAGTGTCAAAGGTGAAATTTCAGGACATGTCAAATCACAGGGTGTGTGGTCTGATGACCTAAAACGAGTTGATATACGTCAACTCAATGCCGCAGGTTTTATTAACAATAAACCAGTTCGAGGACGAGGTAATTTAACACTTTTGCTTGATTCAAATCAAAAAGGGTTCTTACCACAACAGTTTGAAGCAAATGATTTATTTTTTGCATATGCACAAAACCAATTACAAGCAACAGGTAATGCACAAAGCTTAAAAGTTAAATTAAACGCACCAGCTTTGTATGAAATCTATCCGGGATTGCAAGGTCGAGCGTATGGTAATTTAAATATACAATCTCAACCGAAACTGAAAGCAACAGCAAACATCGCTGTAGATAATTTTGCATTTAACAACCTAGTTAGTATTAAGTCATTACGTGTGCAAGGCGAACTACCAACTTCAGAGACGACACCAACGATTTTGACTGCGAAGGTAAATCAAGTACGCAATGGAAATCGTGAAATTGAAAATGCAGTTGTGAATCTCGCTGGTACTCGCAAAGCGCATTTGTTAAAAGTCGAAAGTAAAAATAAGCAGTCTAATTTTTATGTTCAACTCGCAGGTGGATTTAATCAAAACAACGATTGGTTAGGTCAGTTGCAAAAAGGTAATTTCACTTCGCGTAGAATTAGTCTAGTACAAAATCAAAGTGCGCCGATTATATATACCTCATCTGCTGCTGAACTGTTTGTGGGGCAGCATTGTTGGTCAAGCTCTCATAGCCAGTTATGCCTTGATCAGGCTGCACGTATAAGTAAAACTAAAGGAAATGTTTCTTTTCTCACAAAAAATCTTGATTTAAATGATTTTGCCGCATTTATGCCAGAAGGTTTAGCTGTTACAGGACAGTTAAATGGTTATGCACGTGCATCATGGGCAAATGGTACGCGACCAAAATTAGATGCGACATTAGTAACTCGTAAAGGTGAAATTGGTCTTGCTGCTGCTGATCCCCAAGATCCTGCGACAACAGTCACTTATGATGAACTTAGTTTGATAGCAAAAAGCGTTGGCGAAGGATTGTTATTCAGAGTGGATATGAAAACACCTGATATTGGAACAGGTTATGCCAATGTGATTATTAATCCATTCCAAACAAATATGCCAATGCGCGGTGAAATTGCTTTTGATGAAGTTCAGCTCAAAGTATTTAAGCCATTTATTAAAGATGTACGTTCTATGGCTGGCACCTTATCGCTTGCTGGAAAAGTGGACGGAACTTTAACACAACCACAATTTACAGGTGAAATGCGTTTGAAAAATGGCGCTATTAGCATGATTTCATTACCTGTGAATTTAAATAATATTCAGCTTTACTCTTCGATTCGACAAGATTCAGCAAGCATAGATGGTGCATTTAATAGTGGACAAGGTGTAGGTCGTTTAAAAGGGAGCTTTGACTGGAAAAATGATCCTCATTTAGCATTAACACTTAAAGGCGATAATCTATTAGTTCGCCAAGCACCAATGATTACAGCGATTGTTAAACCCGATTTAAGCCTGGATGTTTATCCATTTGCTCAACGTTTAAGTTTAAAAGGTACGATTGATGTTCCTCGTGCTCGTATTTCCATGCCAGAAAGTTCAGCAACGGTGGTGAATGTTTCTCCTGATGTACGCGTTGTGCATCAAGGACAAGATTTACTCGCTACTTTAAAAGCAGCGAAACCATGGGATATCCGAGCTGATATGACGGTAAATCTAGGTAATCAAGTTATTTTCCAAGGCTTTGAAAGTAATATCCCATTGGTCGGACGTCTACATCTGTCACAACGTGGTTTAGAAACAGCCATGCGAGCAAATGGTGCAATTGGTGTAAGCCAGAAAGTGAAGATCGAAGCTTATGGTCAGAGTCTCGACTTGAATCGTGCAATTGCTCGTTTTAATGGACCTCTTGCAAACCCAACCTTAGATATTGATGCAAATAAACCTGTACAAGGAAGCATGGTTGGTGTGCGTGTTACGGGTACAGCGACCGTCCCTAATGTTCAAGTGTACAATGATGCAGGTCTGTCTGAGCAAGAAGCACTCAATGCATTATTAACAGGACGTATTAATGAAGGTGGTAGTGGTTTAAGTAACACTGAAGGATTCAAATCTGATGTTAATAATACAATCGCTGCCGCTGGGATCAGCATGGGTTTAGGTGGAACTAGAGCTTTAACGAATCAAATTGGACGAACTTTTGGCTTAAGTGGATTGGCATTAGATGCTCAGGGAACTGGCGACGATTCCCAAGTGAGTTTAACGGGTTATATTACCCCAGACTTATTTATTCGTTATGGTATTGGTGTATTTACACCTGTCAATAAATTGACTTTGCGATATCAAATGAATCGTCGACTTTATCTGGAAGCAAGTCAGTCCTTAGAACGAGCTATCGACTTATTCTACAACTGGCGCTTCTAGATAAACATTATAAAACCTGCCTTGTTTAGATAAGGCAGGTTTTTTTATAGTACTTTTACAATATAAATGTGATATTGTTATATATAAGTAATTGAAAAATATAGATAAATGACATTTTTGGGAGGAAGGGGATGAAATGTGTCACTTTTAGTCAGCTTTTGGCAATCGTTAGTATTGGTTTGATGAGTAGTTCATTTCAACTTAATGCGAAAGAATACTACAAATGGGTAGATGCGAAGGGTGTAACTACATATTCAGCGACACCGCCACCCACCAAGAAACAAGAGCCTCAACTTCAAAATATGACGGTTGGAAATACAGCCAATCATGCTGTACCAACTCAAGCACAGGCTCAAGTGGTTAAAGAAACAAAAACAGCAGCAGTTGCAACAACACCTCAAACTAAAAATGTAGCACTTGCAGCAAAAACAGATGTTTTAATTCCGATCAAGAATTGTAATGGGGTTCGTTGTTGGGACACTAAAGGTAAAGCTTACAATCTAGTACAAGGCAATACATATCTCTCTTCGACTGGTGGCAAATGTCTCAAAACAGCAAACAACATGTCGTGTACAAAATGATATGTAATTTTTTAGCGATAGCTAATTTTTTTAAATGCATCTTTTTTGCAAAATGCTAGAGTTTGAGTATGATGTCTACATCTAATTAGCTGCAGTATGAAGATGAAAAAGGTTGTATTGATTGCACTCGGTTTGATTTTGATGGGTTGTGGTAAGAAAGAGCCTTTAACACCAGAACAACAGTGGCATGGCTATTGCGTAAGTATTGGCAATGCAGCGCGTTCTATTGCACTAGATCGTCAGAATGGAATTGAAGAAAAGCAAGCAAAAGAACATGCGAGCAAGATTGAAGATGAGATGACGAGTAAATTTATTTTCGAAATTATTGAAACGGTTTATAGACTTCCAGTAGATCAGTTGAAGTCTGATCCTGATGCGATCCGTGAGGATTTAAAGAAGAAATTTACGGATCAATGTTTGGTAACACCACATGATAAGTTACCGAACTATAAATCATTTTAATTTAACCATTGAAAAGACAACAAGAGTTGTCTTTTTTTATGTACCTAATTCGTTGTTTTATTAGGCTTTGATCTAAGACCAAAGCGGTATTCAAAAGTGACAAACATTTCGCTATAAAATAATGGGCATCACGTAGAAATACGGTAGTTCCATTAACTTTTAAGTCGAAGTCTAGTAAAATTTTGCTGTCCATATTACTTGTAGAGCTTGAAAAAAGCTGGAACTTACAAGTAATTTTTTAAAAAAGAGGAATAACACTGTGCTAGAAGCTTACCGCCAACACGTTGAAGAACGTGCCGCACTCGGAGTCCCACCGAAGCCGCTTGATGATGCTCAAACTGCTGAACTTGTAACTTTATTAAAAAATCCACCAGCAGGCGAAGAAGCATATTTAGTAGATTTGCTTGAAAATCGTGTTCCAGCGGGTGTTGACCAAGCTGCATACGTTAAAGCTGCTTTCTTATCTGCGGTTGCGAAAGGTGAAGCGACTTCTCCACTTGTAACTAAAGAACGCGCAGTTTACTTACTAGGCACGATGCTTGGTGGTTACAACGTAGCTCCTCTTGTTGATCTTTTAGATAATGCTGAGCTTGCTGAATTAGCAGCTGAAGCATTGAAAAAAACACTTCTTGTATTTGATGCATTCCATGATGTAGCAGACAAAGCTAAAGCAGGTAATGTTGCTGCTAAAGCTGTATTGCAATCTTGGGCTGAAGCAGAATGGTTCACAAGCCGTCCTGACGTTCCAGAAGAAATCAAAATCACTGTGTTCAAAGTAACAGGTGAGACGAATACTGATGACTTGTCTCCAGCTCAAGATGCTTGGAGCCGTCCAGATATTCCGTTACACGCTAACGCAATGTTGAAAAATGAACGTGATGGTATCAACCCTGAAAAACCAGGTGAAGTTGGTCCATTAAGCCAAATCAAAGAATTGATCGCGAAAGGCAACCAAGTTGCTTACGTGGGTGACGTTGTTGGTACAGGTTCTTCTCGTAAATCTGCAACTAACTCTGTACTTTGGTTCTTCGGTGACGAACTTCCACACATTCCAAACAAAAAAGATGGTGGTGTGTGCTTAGGTTCTAAGATCGCTCCAATTTTCTTCAATACAATGGAAGATGCAGGTGCATTACCTGTTGAAATCGACGTTGCGAACATGAACATGGGCGACGAAGTTGTATTGAAAATCGATCACGCTGCTGCAAAAGTTACAGCGTTTAAAGATGGCGTACAAATTTCTGAAGCTGAACTTAAAACTCCAGTACTTTTAGACGAAGTACGTGCTGGTGGTCGTATTAACCTGATCATTGGTCGTGGTTTAACAGCTAAAGCGCGTGAAGAATTAGGTCTTGAGCCTTCTACTTTATTCCGCACTCCAGTACAACCTGCTGACACTGGTAAAGGTTTTACTCAAGCTCAGAAGATGGTAGGTCGCGCATGTGGTCTTCCTGAAGGTCAAGGTATCCGTCCAGGAACTTACTGTGAACCTAAGATGACGACTGTTGGTTCTCAAGATACAACTGGTCCTATGACTCGTGACGAGTTAAAAGACTTAGCGTGCTTGGGCTTCTCATCTGATCTAGTGATGCAGTCTTTCTGTCACACCGCTGCATATCCAAAACCAGTTGACGTAACAACTCACCACACATTACCTGACTTCATCATGAACCGTGGTGGTGTATCTTTACGTCCTGGTGACGGTATTATCCACTCTTGGTTAAACCGTATGTTACTTCCAGATACAGTAGGTACTGGTGGTGACTCACATACTCGTTTCCCAATCGGTATTTCATTCCCAGCGGGTTCAGGTCTTGTTGCGTTCGCAGCTGCAACTGGTGTTATGCCACTTGACATGCCTGAGTCTGTACTTGTTAAGTTCAAAGGTAAAATGCAGCCTGGTATCACTTTACGTGACCTTGTACATGCGATTCCTTACTATGCGATCAAAGCTGGTGACTTAACTGTAGAGAAGAAAGGTAAGAAAAACATCTTCTCTGGTCGTATCCTTGAGATCGACTTAACAGAAATGGAAAATGACTTGACTGTTGAGCAAGCATTCGAACTTTCTGATGCATCTGCTGAACGTTCTGCTGCGGGCTGTTCAATCACTCTTTCTGAAGAGAAAGTTGCTGAATACTTACGTTCTAACATCACAATGTTGAAGTGGATGATCGCTGAAGGTTATGGCGATGCTCGTACACTTGCTCGTCGTGCTGAAAACATGCAGAAGTGGTTAGATAACCCAAGCTTGTTAAAAGCTGATGCTGATGCTGAATATACGAAAGTATATGAAATCGATCTTGCTGACATCAAAGAACCAATTCTTTGCTGCCCGAACGATCCAGATGACGCTAAACTTCTTTCTGAAGTTCAAGGCGACAAAATTGATGAAGTATTCATCGGTTCTTGTATGACAAACATCGGTCACTTCCGTGCTGCAGGTAAATTGCTTGAGCAAGTACCAGGTGGTTCTTTATCAACTCGTCTTTGGATTGCGCCACCAACGCGTATGGATGAGCATCAGTTGATGGAAGAAGGCTTCTATAACATCTATGGTAAATCAGGCGCACGTACTGAAATGCCAGGTTGTTCACTCTGTATGGGTAACCAAGCACGCGTAGCACCGAACACAACATGTGTATCAACTTCTACTCGTAACTTCCCGAACCGTTTAGGTCAAGGTACAAACGTTTACTTAGCTTCTGCTGAGCTTGCATCTGTAGCTGCGGTACTTGGTAAATTACCAAGTCCAGAAGAATATCAACAGTACGCGTCGCAAATCGACAGCGCTTCTGCTGACATCTACAAATACTTAAACTTCGACAAGATGAGCGAATATACAAAAGAAGCTGATCAAGTTGATACTAAGAAAATCCAAGCTGCTCAGTTAACTTAATTTATTGATAATTAAGTTTTAATGAGTTAAAAATAAGGGCTGAGTAATCAGCCCTTATTTTTGAGCAATTAGAATGAAAAACTTTTATGACTTAGAACAAAAATACTTAAAAATACTTTCTAAAGTTGACGAGTCTTTTTTTAATACACTACATGATTATAGTAAGTATAAAGAAGGATTATCTGGTCTTTTTCTTGCTAGTGAGCCAGATCATTACTGGAATGCTAAGAATAAAATTATGATTGTGGGTGCTGAAACTAGGGGATGGAACATCACGTTAGATCAAGTGTATTCTTTAGACCACTACATAGTTAAATCAATTGAAAAGAATAAGAGCTTTTTCCAAAAAATGATGCTTGAACCTAGAACTAAGAAAGTTACCTTTCATGATTTCACGCGAGCTATTGCGGACAAATCTGGTGTTGAAGGATTAATTTACTATAATTTATTTTGTTTTGCATGGAAGGAAAAAAGTCCAATAAAATCAAAATATTTCGAACAGATAAAAAGTATTTCATTTGAACTACTAAATGCACAAATTGAGTATTTTGAACCTAATATCATTATTTTAGCAAATGGAAGCCAGAATACTATTTATAGAAGGGAGTTTTTTGATCCAAAATTATATTCCCAAGGGCAGGATTATAAAGGTGAAAACATAGCAAAAAATCAACTCTATAAATTTATATATGATCAAAAATACTTGTGTTACAGAATACAGCATCCATCTACGATTAGAGGAAAAGTAGCGGCTTTGGGTGCACGGAAAAAATTAATATCGTTACTTCCTGAAATATAAATAGTATTTTTTAGTTATACGGGCATTTCAATTGGAGTGAAATACCCGTGTAAATCAAATCACCAATAACCCAACACTTTCCACCAAAGTCCACCAATCACTACAAAAATGATGATATTGACGACACTCATGACAAAGCCCGCTTTCCACCATTCACCCAGTGTGGTGTAGCCTGAGCCAAATACCACAGGTGAAGTTCACGTTGCATAATGGGTTAAAGTCATCATGATACTGGAAGCGGCTGCCATCATTAAGGCAAACAACATCGGTGGCGCACCTAATGCAAGTCCAGCCGTATAAAAAGCTGCAAACATAGCTGTGATATGTGCTGTAGTACTGGCAAACATATAATGTGCATACAAATAGGCAAGCATTAACAATAAACAGGCAGGCATCCAGACTAGCCCTAATGAACCGATGCTGCTTTCCAAGACAGCTGAAAACCAAGTGATTAACCCCAGTTTATTTAAATAAGTTGCCATCATCACTAAAGCTGCGAACCAAGTGATGGTATCCCACGCACTTTTTTGCGTCAGGATATCTTCCCAAGTTAAAACACCAGTGAGCAATAACAAAGTCAAACCAATAAATGCTGTGGTAGTTGGATCAACAGCCCAAGCTGAACCCAAGATCACGGCAGGAATACCTGCCCACAACAGCAATAATATTCCGAAAACACCAAGCATAATGATTTCATCTTTACTCACTGCACCCATTTCTTTAAGTTTTGTTTTTGCAAATTGAGCTGCATTAGGAGTTTCCTTCACTTCAGGGGGGTACATCCAGTACATGATCAATGGCATGACGATCAATGCAACTAAACCAGGGAGTAACATTGCAATTGCCCAAGTGCTCCAGCTCAATGAAATTTCACTATTTGTCGCTTTAGCAACAAGATCAACCACCAATGGGTTTGGGGCGGTTGCTGTTATAAACATTGCTGAGGTAATCGGATTGGCTTGATAATTGACGAGAGATAAAAATTTCCCCATACGACCCTCAGTGCCTTTGGCTGGATCAGAGTCATAACTGGTAGAAATTGCACGTACAATCGGATGGATAATTCCTCCACCGCGTGCTGTATTACTTGGCGTTACAGGAGCAAGGATCAATTCAGACAGTACCATACTGTATCCGATACCGATGGTCTTTTTGCCCCAAACAGCGATAAATAAATAGCCTAAGCGAACACCTAATCCAGTTTTCTGCAATCCTTTGGAGATCATGATAGAAATACCGATCAGCCAAATGAGCGGATTAGCAAAACTACTCAAAGCGTCTTTTATAGCATCACTGGGATTGTTGCTAGTGACACCTGTAACGGCAACCAAACTGATAGCAAGTATTGCAATAGCCCCGATCGGCATAGCTTTACCGATAATAGCGGCAATTACACCGATAAACATAGCGAGCAGATGCCATGCCTGAGGGCTAACACCTGACGGCACAGGAATAATGAACCATATGATTAAAGCGATACCAATTGAAATCAAAGTGTGAATAGGTTTAAAGCCCATATAAATTTCTCGTTCTGTTCATGTGTAAGATGGAATTTGTTTTTATAAAAGTGATAGGTTCAAATCATTTTTGAGATATGAACTTGATTAAATGATAATTTATAAGCAAGCAAACTACTGTTGCTGCAAAGTTATTTTTTTATTCTTAGCAATGTGATTTATCGAAATAATTCAGGAAATGCTCAAATAACGTATCCAGTGCTTGATCAACATGATACATTTTTGTCTTGGTTGAGATAACTATAAGTATGGTATGGCAAAGCTTTCAATAAAACGGTTAAGACTTTTTGTTTATAACAATTTACAAAATGATGATCATCAAAGCACCTTTAGTTTGTGCGTAAACTATTTTTTGATTTTTTTAATCGTTGGAAACGTTGCGGCAGTTATTTTGGAGTCAATCACTGAACTGTATTTGGCGTACCAAGTCTATTTTGATATGTTTGAAAATATATCAATCGCACTATTTTCCATCGAGTACGTACTAAGACTTTGGAGTATTGTTGAAAAGGAACCTAGTCTTCCAGCAAGCCAACAGCGTTTGAAATGGATGCGTAGCGGGGGAGCTATTATCGACTTGGTTGCAATCTTACCTGCTTATCTTAATTTCTTCGTGCCAATTGATTTACGCGTGCTGCGAATCTTACGCTTGTTGAGACTACTTAAATTAACCCGCTATTTTGTGTCATTACAGATTTTACTCAGGGTCATCAAGCGTGAAAAAGGATCATTCCAAGCTGTCATTTTTATCTTAGTGATTCTTATCGTGATGGCTGCCTCTGGTATTTATGTAGTCGAAAACAAAGCACAGCCTGAAGCATTTAGTTCAATTCCTCACGCGATGTGGTGGGCAGTCGTTACGCTTACAACAGTAGGGTATGGTGATGTTACGCCTATCACAAATATGGGTAAGTTTTTAGGTGCAATTATTACGATTTTAGGTGTGGGGATTGCAGCTTTACCTGCGGGTATTTTGGCTTCTGGTTTGGCTAATGAACTCAATCAACGAAATCAGCGTCTGGAACAAGAGTTCCGTGAGCTTGTTCAAGCGCATGGTTTTGAGGTAGTTCACAATACGATCGAATTAGAAAAGTTAAGACAGCGAGTAGGATTACCCAAAGAGCAAATGCATGAAATTATTATCCAACTTTTGCGAGAGCATGTTTTAGAAGAACAAGAGCAACAAAACTCAAAGAAACACTATTGTCCTTATTGCGGCGAAAAGCTACCAGAATAAAAAGTTTTATTGTTTGAAATAAACTGACTTAATTGGCTGTTATAGTAAGTGTAAATTTGAACAATTGTTTTGATTTTGTATATGAGTTTACTGACCTAGGACTTACGCACTATTATTTATAGATTCTCTGTGGTAGCAGATGATTTTTATCGAGAATAAAGTCATCAATGAAGTTTTTGATCATTGGTCTAAATAATTTCTTCTGCCAACGATATATATTTTCAAAGATCCGCTCAAACTGGTTCTTTTGTATCTCAACGTAGGCCATCAAGGCTGAAAAAATATGATTCAAAATCAGTTTAGATCGTCTTACTTGAAACTTTTCAATATGACAAACCTGTTTAATCACCCGGTGATATTGCTCTATTTTCCAATGACTTGAATGTAATTCATGAAAACCCTCAAAGGACAATAAATCATCTTCATCTTGATGCACAATATAAAACCTCTGCTGTTCTTTTAACTGAGTCTTAAATAATTGTACAAAGCCAAAATCTTTGAGCCAGACTACTTGACCCTGATGGAAATCTGGCAATAAACGCAGTTGAAACCATTGTCCTTTTTCTGGGGAAACCTTACGGTTACAGTCGATACCAAACATAAATCGAATACCATATTTTCTTATGGTTTTTAAATTTCCAGTCGATGAATACCAACTATCACCTGTAATAAATTGAATCTTTGCACCCCAACTGAGTACTTCACTTAACATATCCATAAAGTAATCATTCTTGGTTTTACTTTCAGATTTGTCATAAATTCGGAAATTAATTGGAATATTTTGACCATTTTGATCTGTCGCATACAAGGTAATGAGATTAATACCCTTGACGGATCGGTGGTGTTTGCCTGACCAAAAATAACTAACTAAGTCCATATGTTGACTATATGGTTTATCTAAAACAGTATCATCAATACTGACTATAAGTTTGTTATTATCAATATGTTGAATTGATTCTTGATATAGGTCGTGAGGTGTGTAATCTTCACGCTCTAGAAAGCGATTTACACTATCATGCGAGATATTATAAGTCTCGGCAAGTTGTGTGCAGCTAATAGAGTTCGGTTCTGTCATGAGAAAGCCCATATAAATGGGTAGAGTACAAGTTGCTGTAGAAGCATGTTTAATTCGTCTGATCACAGATACTTTAAAAGTATTTTAGTACTTTTTTGAATCCGTCAATGCGTAAGTCCTATGACCTTTTTTTCTTTTGTTGTTTATTCGATTGTCACGTCTATAACACCTGGACCCAATAAAATTATGTTGGCAGCATCAGGTTTGAATTTTGGATTTAAGCGAAGTATTCCGCATATTTTAGGCATCGGATTTGGCTTTGGTGTGATGGTTATGCTTGTTGGGTTCGGCATAGGAGCCACACTTGGACAATCTCCTTTGATGTATGAAATATTGAAAATAGTTGGGATCGTATATTTACTTTATCTAGCTTATAAAATTTATGGTGCAGGACGAGTAGATGGAGAAGAAAAGCCTGAAAAGCCATTAAGTTTTATGGGGGCTGCCTTATTTCAGTGGGTTAATCCTAAGGCTTGGATTATGGCATTGGGTGCGATTGCAACCTATAGCTCTGTAAATAGCCATTTAGCTGAGTTTGTTTTTATTGGCGCGATTTTCGGATTGGTTAGCATTCCTTGTGTTGGAATTTGGGCTTATATGGGACAACGCTTGCAAAGCATTGTGAATGATCAGAAGAAGGTTCAGTATTTTAATACAGCTATGGCATTATTATTGGTTATCTCTGTGGTATCGCCGATTGTTGAATCATTTAAATTTTTCTTTTCGATCTAAATACAGATTAATATGGACATGAAGAATGTCCTTATAAAAATTAAAGAATTGAGAGGCGACGATGAATCAAAAATTAGTGTTGTTGTTTGCGATGCTCTTTTTAGTTTTGAGTTTAATTATTTCGGGAATTGATCCTTTTGACCGTGGTACATGGTTTATGGAAGTATTACCTGTATTAATTGTCGTTCCACTATTGATTCACACTTATAAAAGATTTCCTCTGACTAATCTTCTCTATGTATTAATTTTTATTCATTGCATGGTATTGATTGTTGGTGGAACATATACCTATGCACGTGTGCCATTTGGATTTGAAATGGCTGAATGGTTTGGTTTAGACCGAAATCCTTACGATAAAATTGGGCATTTTATGCAAGGTTTTGTTCCAGCAATTGCAGCACGTGAAATTTTGCTGAGAAATGACATCTTAAAGCATGGAAAAATGCTGATTTTTATTGTCATTTCTATTGTGCTTGCGATAAGTGCTAGTTATGAGTTAATAGAATGGGCTGCAGCACTTGCGCTTGGTGAAGGTGCAGAAGAGTTTTTAGGAACACAAGGTTATGAGTGGGATACCCAGTCAGATATGTTTTTCGCCTTGATAGGATCGGTCAGTGCTTTGTTGTTATTGTCTAAATGGCATGACCGACAGTTTTATAAGTTAGTACACTAACGAAAAAATTCGTCAGTCTGTCATTGAAGAATAACAGACTGTTTATTTGCTGAATATTTAGCGTAGGCAAGGGCAATTAATAAAATAATTAATCCACCTAAACTTAGAACAAAGCCAACCCATATTGGCGCTAACCATCCCATATTGTGACTCAATACCCATCCACCTAGAAATGCACCTAAGGCATTTGCTAAATTGAATGCTGAATGATTCAAAGATGCTGCTAAAGTTTGTGCATCACCCGCAATATCCATCAAATGTGTTTGTAAGGCACCGCCTAAACCAATTACGGTGAATCCAATTAAAAATAAAGCAAGGATGGCAGTATAAAGATTTGTCATCATAAAGCTTGCAAATACAAAGGCCAATGCTGAACTTATAAGAATACCAATCATGGTTTTGAATAGGCTTTTGTCAGCCAACCAACCAGCTACTAAGCCTCCGATGACCATGCCTGTTCCCCATATTGCTAAAGCGATTGGCACAATGCTGATATCTGCATGTGTATATTCAGTCAGTATCGGAGACACATAGCTATATACAGAGAACATACCACCAAAACCAATTGCTCCAACTGCCAATGTCAGCCACATATTAATATTTTTTAGCCCAGCTAATTCAGCTTTAATACTAGCTGTTTTTTGCAAAGGGATATTGGGTACAAATAAACTTACGCCTATCAGTGTAATGAAAGCGATTGTCGCAGAAAATTCAAATCCAGCCTTCCAACCAAACTGTTGTCCTAACCAAGTGGCTATAGGAACACCGATCACATTCGCAATAGTTAAGCCCATCATAACTTGTGCAATCGCTGTTGCACGACGATGTTTACCCGCTAACTCTGCCGCGACTAATGCTGCTACTCCAAAGTATGCGCCGTGAGGAAATCCTGCAATGAATCGAGAAATAAGCATTGCATCTGAAGACGTGGCAAAAGCAGTAGCAGCATTTGCGAGACCGTAAAACAGCATTAGTGATAATAATAAAGTTTTTCTAGGCACTTTAGCACCTAAGATCGCAATGATAGGAGCACCCACCATCACACCTAATGCATAAGCACTGATGAAATAACCTGCATGTGGGACACTGACATGAAGATCAGTTGCAATTTCTTGAATAAGCCCCATTGCGACAAATTCAGTAGTACCAATACAGAAACTACCAACAGCCAAGGAGAAAATTACAAGAAATAAGGAATATTGTTTTGTTTGATTCAATTCTGAGGGAGATGACATAACATATTAAGGAAAAAGTGACGCTACTATTATATTCAAGACAGTTGCAAAAATGTGAAAAGGAACGTAAATGAACTCAAGGCATTTGTTAATTCAAAGAAATAGTGTCGTGTGTTCACATGAATTTGACACATGATGTATATGATGTAAGTCGTTTTTTAGACATTTGGAATAGCAGGAATATATAGTGAGGTTAACTCATTAATTTTGTGCTAAGATGAAATAAATTCAATAATGGTTGATGCTGTGTTAGAGCTTAGACATTTAAAAACACTACTCGCTTTAAGAGAGCATGGCTCTTTAGTTGCCGCAGCGGCAGATTTATGTCTGACTCCATCTGCTATTTCTCATCAGTTAAAAGAATTAGACCATTGGTATGGTGTAGAAGTTGTCAATCGACGTAGCCGTCCTGTGAGTTTTTCTAATGTGGGTGAGCGTCTCCTCAAATTAGCTGATGATGTGTTACCACAAGTTCAAATTGCACAGACGGATATCACTCGAATCGTACATGGGCAAACAGGTCGCATAATTTTTTCTTCTGAATGTCATAGCTGTTTCGATTGGCTAATGCCTTTGTTAAATCAATATCGTCAACAATATCCTGACGTAGATTTAGACTTTGCAGCAGGTTTTGAGTCAAACCCGCATGAACTTCTTCAAAACGCTGAATTTGACTTACTGATCACGGCAGATCCAATTGCGCTAAAAGGTATAGAATACTTCCCAATCTTTGAGTATGAATCACGTCTAGTTTTATCAAATACACATCATTTGGTGAGAGCAGAACATATTACCGTTCAAGATCTGGCTGAAGAGACTTTGATTACCTATCCAGTCGATAAGCATCGTTTGGATATTATGGCTCATCTGTTTTTACCCGCGAATATTTTGCCAAAACACATTCGTACTACTGATTTGACTCAGATGTTAATTCAACTGGTAGCGAGTGGGCGCGGTATTGCAGCTTTGCCTGATTGGGTTGTGAATGAATACGAGCAAAAAGGATGGGTGGTGAGTCGTCGCTTAGATTGTGTTTCACCAAAAGGTTTGAGAAGAACGCTCTATGCGGGTTATCGTACTGACGAAAAAGAGAAAAGCTATTTTGAAGGCTTTTTAAAGCAATTAGAAAAATTCTCACAAAAGCGTGTGATGTATTACGAACGTTAATTTGATCGTTTTAAAGTCTGCGTTATAGATTTGGTACATTTATAACTGCATGTTATCTGATTGGTTTGAGATATTAACTCTTACCAATCAATATCGATAATATGCCTGCTGCAATTAGGGGACCGACAGGTACTCCACGTAATAATGCAACACCCGCGACTGTTCCAATCAATAATCCTGCCACAACGTCCGGTTGATGACTCATCAATTTCACACCTCGTCCACCTAACCACGCCACGAATATGCCAACAGCAATAGCCAAAAGAGATTTGTAACTTAGGAATGATTTTAAAATACTTTCACCACTGAGTTTTCCACTTGCGATTGGGGAAAGAACACCAATGGTTAATATGATAATTCCGATGTTTAAACCATGTTGCTGAATGTAAGGAAAAAGCTGATTGAGCGGAGTGATTTTCACGATGATTAGTACAGCTGTTGCAATCATAACAGCCGTATTTTGACTGAAAACACCAAATCCTAATAAGATCAGCAAAACTAGAAGATTGAAATCGAAGTGTGCAAACATTGGATTGAAAGGTAATAAAACTTGAATTGTAACGCAATTGGCTACAAGTTTGACAGCTTATGTAAACTTCGCTGTTAAAAGGCAGAATCATTCAGAAACACTAAAAAGATTCGCTTCAAGCTCACTATGATTGGCGAAAGTTTTTAGCAGTTGATCTTATTTACATCAGTATTGATTAGGGTCTGTTGACATTTACTGTTCATAATTAAACCTATAAAGGTAGCCATAAAAATATACAGGCTAAGGCAACAGCACTTTGATAATTTCTTTTGAGCTTGTCATATCGAGTAGCTATCCCTCTAAATTGTTTTAATCTACAAAACATATTTTCAACTAAATGCCTGATTTTATATAAATACCAGTCCATATGATCATTGTTCGATTGGCTATTTATTTTCTTTGGTATATTCGCTTTTGTTCCTGTTTTTCTGATCTGCTCACGCAGTGGTTCTGAATCATAGCCTTTATCTGCGCATACCACTTCTGTCTCTTTTAAATCTAATGTTGCTATTAAATCAGGTGCAACTTTGATGTCATGTGTAGTGCCATCGGTAATCATGAAATCAATAGGATTGCCATGTGAATCAACAATCAAATGTATTTTTGAGGAGTTTCCTCCTACACTTTTAGAAATGGATTGATTCGCTATACCGGCAGAATGTTGATGAGCACGTACGTGAGAGCCATCAATAAAAATCCACTCCATATCGGGGCATGATGCTAATAATTTGAATAATCTAAGCAACTTACCGCTGCTTGACAAACGATTAAAACGTTTGAAAATAGAGTTTGATTGACCGAAATAGGAAGGAATATCTCGCCACGGACAGCCTGTTCTAATTCTATAGAGAATAGCTTCAATAAAATTACGTAAATTTGAGTTGTGATGAATAGATAAATTACGCAAAATAGTTTTCAACTTTTGCCAGTGTTGATCTGTCAGCATGGTACGAGGCATAGCGAATAGTAAAATTGGGTTTGGCGATTTGATTTTACTACTTCGCTATTTTTTTAAGCTAAAAGTGTCAACACACCCTAATCGAACGAAAATTTTAAGGTCATCTTAATCCTTGATTTGGAGATGACCTTATTATTAAGAAGAAAATTATGCAAGTTTTCTAAACGATTCAAATTGATAAGTTGCAATTTGTTCATCCCAGAATTGTTGCCATAAATCACAATATTCTAAACAAATTTGTCGGATATAAGGATAGTCAGATTCTACACAGGCTTGAGCTAGAACAAACCAGAGATCATCTTCATGGTCATCGTCAGCAGCTTCAGCAGTTTCATCTTGTGAAACACCATGTACATAGTAGTAACCACTATCTACATTAAAGCCTACAGCTTTAGTTGCTTGACGCAAGGCAGGACTAAAAAGAATAACTTCTTCTTCTGCAACAGCCAATAACGCTGTTACGGCTTCATAACGATCGAAAGCATATTCAAGATAGTTCTTCACTTGTTGAGCAATAATCGAGGGCTGATAATTGTTGCGCTCTGCTTGTGTTAATTCGAAATCATCGAGTACATCTTCAAATAAAGGATAATGTGCATAATCAGGATTACCAGCATAGTATCCATTGATATCTAAGGCCGGACGATAGCCATACTCATCTAAGACATTGAGGTTGAGTAAGAAGCGGGCATACATCTTTGAACCTGATTTCAGGCGAGGTTCGAGTTGTTTGGTTTGGAATTGAGCCATCAATAAAGCATCTGTAAATACTTGCACTATGGCATGTCGGTATTCTAGATGAATATGCTTTAAGGTTTCTTTATCAATTGAGCCATCATTTAATAGCTGAATTGCAGGGTGTTTAGACACAGGATGTTGTGAAATCTCTTCGCGCAAAGTTTTGAGAAACTGTACGTTTTTACTCCATAAATCCTCAGAAATACTATTTTTCATTCCGTCTATAGCTTTCTGTCTTGGGTTATCAAAATCTTCAAATTTTTTTGGCATAGTCTTCTACTCAATGAATTAATATTATTGCTTTTTCCAATTATATATTGCCGATTTCTTTTGGTCGCTTATAAATATATCTTTTAGTTCAACCAAAAATCTTTTTATTGGATTAATAAAATATAAGACGATTTTTTTTTGAAAGCAATTGATTCTCGTTTTTGAAAATTAAGAGATGTACTTAAATAGCTAATTTGTTATTGTAAAAAAGTGATTTAATGCACACAATAATGACTGTTTTATTTATAAGAAAAATTTTTTTACAAATTATCTTGTGTATTCCTACTTTTTTGCTTAACTTAATCATGAGTTGTTTAAGAAAAGTTTCCATATTTTCGATAATGCTCTTAAAATAATATGAATAAGCATAGTAGCCAGAATTATCCAGCATTTACTATGTCTAAATAATACATTAAGTTTTTTGATAAAATTCTAAAGGATAATAAAATGTCAAAAAAAGAAGATATTATTACAACGGCACTGAATTTATTTAACCGTCATAACTATAGTTCTATAGGAATTGATCGAATTATCAGTGAGTCAGGCGTCGCTAAGATGACTTTCTACAAGTATTTCCCATCTAAAGAGAGTCTAATCGAAGAGTGTTTATCTAGAAGAAATAAAAGCATTCAGCAAGCGATTGAGCAACAATTAAATCAGATTGATGAGGGTGATTATTTAGGAAAAATTAAAGCAGTATATTTTTGGCATGTGTCATGGTTTAACTCGGATGATTTCCATGGTTGTATGTTTCAAAAGGCTTCATTGGAAATTTTACAACAATACCCATCTATTATTGGTCCAATTGTCGACTATAGAAATTGGTTAATGAATTTAGTTGAAGATCTATTTGAAAAGGCAAAAGTATTTCAACCTCATGTGTTAACTACGATGTATATCAATATTCTTGATGGGATGACGACACTTGCAAAGGTAAATCAAGATCATGTTCAAATTGAAGAGTGTTGGTATTATATTGAGCGATTAATTTCTTTAGAAGCTGCTTAATAAATAGTTTTATTGCTCTAAATAATATTATTAAAGATCACTAAATAAGCTATTAATAAGATTTAATAATAAAAAAGCCGAGGATATCTTTCTCGGCTTTTTTATTAATGCATAGGTATTATTTTTCTACGAAAGCACGTTCGATTACATAATCACCCATTACACCCATACGTGGTGATTCAACGAGACCATGTTCATCTAAAAGTGCAGCTACATCTTTCAAGAAAGCAGGGCTACCACATAACATTGCACGGTCAGTTTCACGATTGAAACGTGGTAAACCAATTTTTTCAAATAATTGACCTGTTTCAATAGCAGTAGTCACACGACCTTGTGTATGGAATGGTTCACGCGTAACTGTAGGGTAGTATACGAGTTTATCTTTAATTCCTAACTCTTCGAAAAACTCATGATTTGGAAGCTCATTAAGAATCAAATCTTGATATGCAAGTTCAGAAATATAACGTGTACCGTGTACAACGATCACTTTCTCAAACTTTTCATAAGTTTCAGGATCACGAATAAGTGAAAGGAAAGGTGCTAAACCAGTACCAGAAGATAAAAGGTATAAATTTTTACCAGGCAATAGATCATCATGTACTAAAGTACCTGTTGGTTTTTTTGAAATAAGGATTTCGTCACCAACCTGAACTTTTTGTAAAATAGAAGTTAAAGGACCATCAGGTACTTTAATCGAGAAGAATTCTAATTCTTCTTCATAATTCGCACTCGCAATCGAATAAGCACGCATTAAAGGCTTACCATTCACTTCAAGTCCGATCATTACAAACTGACCATTTTTAAAACGTAAGCTTGTGTCGCGTGTAGTTTTAAAACTGAAAAGCGTGTCATTCCAGTGGTGAACATGAGTAATGCGTTCAACGTTAAAAGCAGCCATTAAAGGTCTCGATCACAGTTAAAAGAAACAGATTGCTATTCTAATCTAAAATCATTCTCTATAAACTGAATATATTTAATTGTCTTTATAAGAAAAAGTGATGAATCCCGTTGTTACAATTCCGATCATTGGTTATATGCATTCACCTTATTGTGAAAAATTTGGCATTCCACGACAACCAAATTTAGTTCAGGTGGAGTCATATATCGAAATGATCGAGCCTTATAACGATATATTGGCTTTTGAAGGGATAGATGAATTTAGTCATTTATGGCTACTTTGGCAGTTCCATGACAATAAGCATCAAGCAAAAAACACTGATGCTGGACATAAATTTCGAGCACAAGTTCGACCACCTAGATTAGGTGGTAATCAAAAAATTGGTGTTTTTGCCACAAGAAGTATGTACAGACCATCTCCGATTGGACTATCTGTAGTGCAATTCTTGCGTATTGAAAAGTTATCAGATCGTGTTCGAATTTATGTTACAGGTGCTGATTTGCTAGATGGTACGCCGATTGTAGACATTAAACCTTATATTCAATATTCGGATTCTATTGCAAATGCATTAAGTGGATATGCTCAAGAAGAGCCTCAGCGTAAGCAAGTTATTTGGAGTGAGATGGCATTGCATCAACGACAACAATTTATCCAAAAAGACCAAATACCTATTCGCATATTTAATGAAATGGAGCAAGTATTGGCTTTAGACCCAAGACCTGCATATCATGAGGATGCTGAACGGATTTATAAAATGAAGTTTTCCCAATTCGATGTAAATTTCAAAGTCATAGCGAATACCATCGAAATTGTGAAACTTTAATGTCAGCTTTGGCTATTCTATTTATCAACGGGATACCCAAACTAAAATAACTAAAATAGCCATATGAAGAATCTGTGCTGGAACGAATGCAAATGCATATTTATAACCGCCTGTAAGTCCAGCATTAATACTTTTTGACATCGCGTGGGCACATAGACCAACCATTAAAGCAATTAGCAATGGTGTTGCCTGAGCCGTATTTGGATCGCCTTGGACAACTATTGCGGCAATTGCCGCATGAATTTCAAATAAAGAGGCGATGAATGTTCCAATAATAAGTCCGCTATTACCTAACCATAAATTTAAGCCATAAACGGCTGCTTGTATGGTGGATAATGCTACTGTAATGACAATCGCATTTTTAAAACTAAACATTCGACTTTCATCAGTTTTTTGACTTAGCTCATTTTTAGTAGATTTACGCAACAGATAAATAGACCATGCAAATAGTAATAAGGTCGAAATTAAACTGGGTATTAAAAGCAGCTCTAACCATGCCATGCTGATACTAGCGACGATAATCAGCATTTGAACTAAAGTTGCAACGCATGACATCAGCGCAGCACCTGCATTGATTTTAGGGTCGGCATGATTATTACGAACTTCCATACCTAAGTTTGCGACAGTTGCAGTACTTGATACAAAGCCTGAAGCTAAGGAGGAAAAAACGATCGCATTTCTAGAAGATAACAAGCGTTTGGCAAAATGAGCTAACGCTTGAACCAACAAAATCAAGCTGAGTAACTTGAGAATCGTATAAGGATTTAAAACGGGTCCCCAATACGCTTTATCAGGTGCTAAAGGTAATCCAATAAGAATAAGTGCCAATAATAAAACACCATCCCTTAATTCTGTCTCGCTAATCCATTGATTAGCCAATCCATGTAATGTTTCTTTGGCAAAGAGCAGTATGGTCAAAGTGACAGCAAGACCTGCCGCTAAATTGATATTCCAAATACATACTGCACCTATAAAATAAGTCATGATAAAGGCAAGTTCTGTTGTAACCCCTGGATCATCTTGTTGATTACGTAGCGATGCGATACTAATGGCACCGACTAGAATTGCCCCCGTGATTCCAATTTCTAAGTTAAATAAAAAACACAACGTACCTAAAAGTGAGGTGATTGCAAAAGTTCGAAAACCTGCAAATGTTTTAGTTTTATGTCTACTTTTACTGCGTTCACGTTCTAAACCAATCAATAATCCACAGCCCAAAGACACTGCAAAAATCATCATAAGTTGGCTGAATGATGTATTTTGTATCGAATAATTCATGAGTTCAGCCATAGTTTATCTCTGTTGTTATATGTTCATCATGCAGCATTGATATGGAAGGATGAAACATTTCAAATATTTAATCGTTTCTAAAACTTATATCACAATTTTACAAAGTTTATAGTCAAATTATTGAACTTATGTCTATGTTTTCAAGGCGTATTTACTGAGTTGGAATCTACAAAATGATCTGACAGATTCTGCTGGTTCTCTGTTATATTATAGAAATTAGTTGGGGTATAACAATGACGTTTAACTTTGAAATCGATATTTTTTGGTGTTTAGAACAATTACAAAAAGACGGAAGAATTAATGAGCGTGATAAATTATTGGTACAAACTACACATCGCCAAAAAGAACAATTGAAATGGCATCCTCTTCAATGGATAGCAAACTTTAATTTAAAAGACCAGCTAAATGCTGGGCAAACCTTAACACTAAATCGCTTATGTCTATGGTTGGCTGAAAAGTCTCAAGTTCCTTTGTTTGTTATTGATCCATTAAAAGCTGACGTAGCAGTTTTAACTGGGGTTATGTCGCAGGAGTTTGCTGTACGGAACCATATTCTTGCTGTTGAAGTACATGCAGATCGTATTCTGATCGGTACAGATCAACCATTTTCTTTGGAGTGGAAAAATAATTTAGAGAGGAGCCTCAGCCCTAAAAAAGTTGAACCCGTTCTCCTCAATCCTGAACAGCTTCGTCGCTATTTGGTTGAGTATTATCAAGTCAGTCGAGCTGTAAATTCCTCTCAAAACTCTAGTCCTTTCGATCGAGATAATAAGGGTGTTGAAGCTCTATTACAGCTTGGTGATACCCAAAATCCTGATGCTAATGATCAGCACATTGTTAAATTGGTGGATTGGGTGTTGCAATTTGCTTTCGAGCAAGGTGCAAGCGATATCCATCTAGAACCTCGCAAGGAAAAGGGTAAGGTGCGTTTTCGTATCGATGGTGTATTACATACAATTTATAATATGCCTGCAAATACTCTCACAGCAGTGATTTCACGGATTAAAATTCTTGGTCGAATGAATGTCGCTGAAAAACGTAAACCACAAGATGGTCGTTTGAAAACACGAACACCTAAAGGACAAGAAACAGAGTTACGTTTATCAACTTTGCCTACAGCATTTGGTGAAAAGTTGGTAATGCGTATTTTTGATCCGGAAGTGTTGGTTAGAAGTTTTCAACAACTGGGATTCGAAGGACATTTATTACATAGTTGGCAGCAATTAACGCAACATAGTCATGGGATTATTTTAGTAACAGGTCCAACAGGCTCTGGTAAAACCACAACTCTATATTCCTCATTGAAGCAGTTAGCTACTGAACAAGTGAATGTATGTACGATTGAAGATCCAATCGAAATGTTGGAGCCAAGTTTTAACCAAATGCAGGTTAATCCAACGATTGAATTGGGATTCGCAGATGGTGTACGAGCTTTGATGCGTCAAGACCCCGATATCATCATGGTGGGTGAGATTCGTGATCACGATACTGCAAATATGGCAATTCAAGCCGCACTCACAGGACATTTGGTACTCTCAACTTTACATACCAATGATGCACCTTCAAGTTTAACTCGTCTGCATGATTTGGGTGTTCAACCATTTTTAACAGCTGCTACCATTCTTGGTGTGTTGGCACAACGGTTGGTCCGTCGTTTATGTCCACAATGTAAACAAGAAACCTCAATGAATGAACAAGAGTGGGAACACCTGACTTTTGATTACATTATGGAAATGCCTGAAACGATGTATAAGGCGGTTGGATGTGAAACCTGTCGTCATACAGGTTATAAAGGTCGTGTAGGAATTTATGAGTTTATGCCAGTGAGTCTCGAACTCAAATCTTTGATTAGTGCACATGGAACTTTGAATGATTTAAAAGTACAGGCAAAAAAAGAGGGTGTTGAACCTTTGAGAATTGCAGGTGCACGTAAAGTGATTGAAGGCGTAACGACTTTGGAAGAAGTTCTACGTGTCGTACCATTGAGTTAAGCATCATAGAAATCTTAAGATTCACCTCATCTAGCTTTGTTTAAATAGCTTTATCAAAAGTGAATACATAAACAAGGGTTAATAGATGAATATGTTCTCTAAAATTGCTGTAATTTCAGGCTTAGTTGCTACAACAACATTTGCTGTAGCGAATACAGGTGCAGTTAATCAACAGGCTTTAGCACCAACACAAACGACATCAGTTAAACAAGCTTTGACACTTAAAGATGATTCACCTGTTATGCTTAAAGGTTATATTGTGAAAGCAACCGGTGATGAAAAATACCAGTTTAGTGACCAAACAGGTTCTATGACTGTCGATATTGATGATGATTTATGGAAAGGTAAACCAGTATCTGCTAAAACTCCTGTGACTTTGATCGGTGAGATTGATATCGATTATAAGCCGATGAAACGCGTTGAAGTTGATGTCGATCAAGTACAGTTTTAACTGATTGAATTAAACAAGCCATATGAGAAATCATGTGGCTTTTTGCTAGTTTGATCTTTTCAAGGCATCATAGATTGTAGTCATTCATTATGAGAACCTTATAATGCGAATTTTATTAGCAGAAGATGATGCTTCTCAGGCTGAAAGTATTAAAGACTGGCTGGAAATGGATGGTTATAGTGTTGATTGGGTTGAACGAGGCGACCACGCTATCTTGGCAGTAAAACAGCATCACTATGATTGTATTTTGCTGGACAGAGGTTTACCTAATGCATCAGGTGATGACATTCTGAAGCGTATTTGTGAACAACATTTGTTGATTCCAGTGATTTTTATCACTGCAAAGGATCATATTCATGATCGTGTGGCGGGATTAGATTTAGGAGCAAACGACTATTTAGTTAAGCCTTTTAACTTAGAGGAACTTTCTGCAAGAATCCGCGCACAACTAAGACAATCTCAGAAGCAGACAGGAGCATATCTTTGTTTTGCTGATTTAAAACTCGATCTTAATGCGAAGACCGTTTTGAAAGCAGGTGAAACGGTAAATTTAACTGCTAAAGAGTTTCAAATTTTATATAAGTTAATGCAAAATCCAAATCATATTGTCACCCGTGAGCAACTCGAAGAATCATTATATGCTTGGGGAGAGGAGATTGAGAGTAATGCGATAGAGGTCTTCATATATCAAATTCGAAAAAAAATTGGTAGCCAACTAATCAAAACTATTCGTGGTTTAGGTTATAGAATGAACTTGGGTTGAACCAATGAAAACCGTCTCATTGCAAAATCAATTAATTAAGACCTCCTTAATCAGCTCAGTCATGGTAGGCAGCTTAGCGCTACTCATATTTGTAGTTGTCTCTGTTTATCAAACCATGCATGTGCAAGATGAAATCATGGATGAGATATCAGATATGCTGCTTCTTTCTGATCTAACCACCAGCTCAGGGAAGCAAATTGATGAGTTAAGTGAACAATTTGATATTCAATACAGATTGAAAAATTCACAACTTGTTTTAACACAATCAGAAGGTTTTCCATTAGATCAAGAACCTCACATTTTTCCTAATGATCATCAGTACGGATTCTTTTGGCAGAATCATCAATTGTGGCGGAGTTATGTTGCGAAAGATCATCAAGCAAATATGAATGTATTGGTGATACAACCGTTAGAGGAAAGATTTGAAGAATTATTGCACAGTTTCGCAGCTTACATCTTGATTTTACTTATGGTGTGGTCATTACAATGGATGATCTTATATTTTTTAATTAAGCGACAGTTCAAAGCAGTACATAAACTTTCTAAGCAAATTTCAGCAAAAAATGCAGAAGACTTAAGTTCCATTAAGTTTGCTGAATTTGAGGTGAAGGAATTACAACCAATCCTAGCTCAATTGAATTATTTGCTTAAACGTTTAGATAATTCATTAAAAGCAGAACAACGCTTTACTGCTGATGCTTCCCATGAGCTAAGATCACCGCTCTCTGCGATTCAGTTGCGCCTACAATTATTACAACGAAAATATCCAGAACGTGCGAAAGAGCTAGATAGCATACAATTAGATGTCTCTCGTGGAATTCAAACACTGGAAAATTTACTTTTACTCGCGCGTTTAGATCCTGAACATCCAGAACATTTGCCAAAGACATATTTTGATTTAAATGAGATGGTGAAACTTCTTTTATCTGACTTTTCAACTGTGATCGAAACAAAAAATTTGGAAATTGTTTATAAAAATATCTTAATTGATAAGAAGTTAGATATTTTTGCTAATGAACAATTAATTTATACCTGCCTGCGAAATATTTTAGATAATGCAATTCGATATTCAGAAGTGAATCATCTAATTCATATAAAACTCGATGATGATTCAGATTACATTAATTTAACAATCGAAAATCAAGGTGCTGGACTCGATACAGAAGTGTTAGAAGGTTTAGGTGAGCGATTCTTTAGGGTGTTGGGAACGAAAACACAAGGTTCAGGTTTAGGGTTATCAATTTGTAAAAAAATAATAGAACTTCATCGTGGTAGGATCACTTTTGCACAATCATCAATTGGTGGATTAAAGGTACAAATACAATTGCCTAAAACTATTTAACGAACAAAAAGAGCAGTACGCGCTGACATACTGCTATTCCCACGTTTATTGTTCTTATACGTTTATTCTTCTATTAATCTTATTTAGTTAAAATTAATCGATTGTTACGAGTAAGGCGTAGGCGATACTCTTCACCTGCATGCATGATACGAATTTCACGTCCTAAGGCAAACAAGTTGTTTGAATGTAACATTGGCAAAGATTGAGCTGAATCTGTACTGCGAGTAAAAAGATTAAAAGGTGCGTTCATTTGTTATGCTCCGTGGTGTGTTTTTTAATGTTTTAAATGATAATCATTATCGAATAGGCCTGTCAATGCAAATTTCATTATTTTACAAAATGATCAAATTATTTATTCTTTGACATGTGAATTGGGTTACAAACTCATTAGAATGAATTTTAAAATATCAAGGATTTTAGATGGTTATGGCAAAAGCTACTGTTGATGTTGCAATCGCAATTCTATTACATAAATCTAAAGTGCTAGTTGGATGGCGACAAGCAAACCAACATCAAGGTAATAAGCATGAATTTCCTGGCGGGAAAATTGAGGAAGGTGAAATACCTGAGCAAGCTTGCCGCAGAGAGGTCTATGAGGAGGTAGGAATCGGATTAAAGGAGTGGCATCAGTTCGATGTTATTCGACATGAATATGAAGATATTATTGTTACTTTACATCTATTCCATGCGTATGTTCCTGATGAGCTTTTAAATTTAATCCATCAACCATGGTCTTGGTTTAGTAGAGATCAACTCGCGGACTTAAACTTTCCAAAAGCAAATTCAACGATTATAGAGCGATTGATCTGGTCTCACTTGATCAAAATTAGTGATCAAGTTGATGAATTACCGAAAACTAATTCACAAATGTATTTACGTATAGAAAGTAAAGACATTGAAAGACTTCAACAGCAATTAATTAAATTGTCTGAACAGCAATTATTGAAGCTGATTGTTAATGTGGATGTTTGGCAACAATTAAATACAGTGTTGCAAGAAAAAATTAAGACAGTCCACCTTAAACAATCTCAGTTAATGCAACTGAAAAAGGGTGATTTGGTTGTAGCTAAACGTTATATCGCAGCTTGCCATGATGCTGTTTCAGTACAACATGCGCATCAGATTGGTTGTGATGCGATTTTTTTAAGCCCTGTAAATCCTACAGCAACTCATCCAAATAGCAAAGTACTTGGTTGGGATGGATTTGCAGCATTAGCTCAAAATAGTGATATTCCAGTTTTTGCTCTAGGAGGCGTTGCGCCAGCAGATTTAGAACAAGCCCAAAAACACAATGCTTATGGGCTTGCTGGAATACGACAATTCAGTTCAATTTAACCAATTAAAGAGCTTGAATTGCTCGACGTGCTTCTTGAGCTTTGACAGGATGATTTCGTGCTTCGCTGGCTTTAAGTACGATCATCCAGAGTTGTTTTTTCATTGAGTTGCTTTGTGCATAACTTAACCCACGACGTGCTAAAGCTTCAGCATTTGCATACTGTTTGCGTTGATCTGCAATTAAGGCTAGATAAAGGTAAGTTTCAGACGCTTGAGGTGCAATACGCTGAGCCTGCAAAGCATATCGTTCAGCTTCAGCGAGTTGCTTCTGTTTATATGCCGCTTGAGTCTTCTGCATTAATGTTCTAAATGCAGGTAACTGACTCCCGTCATTAAATTTCTGCTGTACTTTTTGTTGTGGGACAACAACCTCCACATTTTTACGTTTTATTTCTTTTTGCTCATAAGGTGTAATTTTTACACCCGAAGAAGGTGGTGTAACCTTCTTCTTTTGAGTTGTGGTGGTTGATGGCTGATTCGTCGGTTTTGAAGTGCTCTTTTCAGGTGTTAGGGTACAGCCACCCATAACTAGCATAGCAGTAAGTACTGTTACTTTTTTCATCATTTCAAATCATTCCTTTGAGTTTAATTCTCGCCGTAGTAGCTACCGCTAGAAATAATTCTTGTAGAAGAGTGATTTGATAAATCATTGTCCATTTCTGTTTCACTTTCTCGAATGTAGTTACTAATACCATCGCTTTCATTGCCTTGATTGTCTTCAGTCGATGGGTTGTAAGTCGGTTCAACTTCATAGTGCGATAAACCACAAGTAGTAGCTCGACGGGGAACTGTTTGGCGAAGCAAAGGAATATACATTGCACCATCACAACCTTGAGCAGATAAATCACCGCTAGCACTATCAATCCATTGCCATTGAACATTATCTGTTTGACGTAAATTCACGGGTTCTTGGCGAAGTTGCTTCATGACATTCGTCCAAACAGGTAAAGCGCCTGATGAACCTGTTAAACCTGTTATTTTATTGTCGTCTAAACCCAACCAAACTACCGCAACATGATTACCAGAATATCCTGCGAACCAAGAGTCACGCGTATCATTTGTTGTGCCTGACTTACCAGCTAAATTTAGAGACTGAGGTAAACTGCTATATGCTGAACGACCTGTACCTGAACGCATTACTTGTTGTAAACCATAATTCAAAATATATGCCGCAGCAGGGTCAATCGTTTGTTGTACGTTTAGACCATATCGTTCTAATAAACGACCTTTAGCATCAACAACAGTGCGTATTGTGCGAGGTGGATATTTGAAACCACCAGTAGCGAAGTTTCCATAAATACTTAATACCTCCATCGGTGACATATTGACTGCACCTAGATAGATTGAAGGATAAGCTGGAATGTCTGAAGTTACTCCAAATTGCTTTAATTTATTACTAAAGGTTGATAAGCCAAACTCATTGGCAAGACGTACTGTAGATAAGTTGTATGAATTTGCTAATGCCTGTTGCATTGGTACTACGCCATGTTCGCCACCACTATAGTTTTTAGGCGTCCAACTTTTATCTCCATCAATAGGGATATTGACAGCAGTATCTTCAATAGGGGTAGCCCATGTGTAGCGACCAGATTCTATTGCATTCAAATAGATAATTGGTTTGAGTAATGAACCAACCTGACGTTTAGCATCAAGTGCGCGGTTAAATCCAGTAAAATCTTGAGTAGAACCAACAGCTGCGATTAACTCACCATTTTCAGGATGGGCAACAAGAACAGCACCTTGAAGGTTCTTTAAACGAGAAGGGTTGCTACCTGCTAAGCGTTCTACAGAGCTTTTAAAAGCACTTTGAACTTGAGTTTGAGCTATTGGATCAAGTGTCGTAAAGATTTTTAAGCCTTGATTGGTAATATCACTTTCTTGATATTCTGTGCGTAGTTGGCGACGAACAATATCAAGAAAATCTGGGAATTTAGCAGGTCCTAAAGTTGGTTTACTGACAACATTTAAAGGACGTGCAATTTCATCATGATATTCAGCTTCTGTTAAATAGCCCATGACCAACATGTTATTCAATACGATGTCACGACGTTTTTTAGCTGATTCTGGATTGCGCCAAGGATTGTATAATGATGGACCTTGAACCAAGCCTACTAGGAATGCTTGCTGAGAAATATTAAGTTCACGTAATGGTAAACCAAAATAAAATTGTGAAGCTAAACCGTAACCATTAATTGAGTAGTTGCCATTTTGTCCAAGATTAACTTCATTTAGATACGCTTCAAGAATTTCATCTTTGCTGTAATGAAGTTCAATCAATAAAGCCATTAACGCTTCATTTACTTTTCTTTTGAGCGTTTTTTCAGGAGAAAGGTAGAAGTTCTTGACCAATTGTTGTGTTAGTGTTGAACCACCTTGTCGTTTTCCGCCAGTTGCGTTACTCACTAAAGCACGAGCTGTACCACGAATCGAGACACCATGATGTTGATAAAAATTTCGATCCTCTGTTGAAATGAGTGCTTCAATCAACGGTTTTGGTACTTTATTTAATTTTATGAGTACGCGATCTTCATTATGTTGAGGGTAAATACCACCAATCAATAAAGGCTCTAAACGAGCAACACCCGTATTTGATGGTTTAGTTGATCTAATTTCACTCACTTGACCGTCGATAAATGCAACTTCAAGCACTTGCTCTGGTTCAGTTGTATCACCGTAATCAAAACCACGAGTGTGGACATACATTTGATTACCTTGAATAACATAGCTTCCAGATTTATCGTAATTAGAAGTGTTTTTATAGCCCAAGAGTTTTAACTCTTGAGTAAAATTCTCTTGAGTAATCGGCGCGTTCGCATAGATTTCTAAAGGACGAGCAAATACTTTGGCAGGAATATCCCAACGCTGCCCCTCAAACTTATTGCGGATAATATTATCTAAACGGATCAAATAGATACTAAAAGCAATAAATACACCGATCACTAAAATTGAAAAAATTAGTGCTAGAAAACCGATACCACGTTCACACTTCATAGATTTGCGATAAAACCAAAACAATGAGGGTAATGATGCGATAGCTTATAAGCAATTTGCAATCATAAAACTGTCAATAAATAGCAACATGAAATAAAAACTTTAAGAAAGTGTTGACATTATTCGTATAAAAAAACAACGAATATACATTTTTATACTTTTTAATCAATCATCAACGAAATTTGCACTGTTAATGATATGATAGGCAGGAATCGCGACGGAGCTGAATTATTCGTGCAAATTTCACATAAATCCTTTCGAAATATTGGTCTAATTGGGCGACCAGACAAGTATTCTGTTGTAGAAACGTTATGTTTAATCCATGATCATTTGATCACTTTAGGTTTAAACCCTGTATTCGACCAAGAAACTGCACAACTAGTTCCGTATAGTCATGGACAAACGGTTAGCCGAAATTTACTTGGTGAAGTTGTAGATCTTGTGATTGTTGTAGGAGGGGATGGTTCTTTACTCCATGCAGCACGTGCTTTAGTTCGTTACAACACACCAGTGATTGGGATTAACCGAGGTCGATTAGGATTTTTAACCGATATCAAACCTGCTGAAGCAATTTTTAAACTTGATCAAGTTTTGCAAGGACATTTTCAGTTAGATCGCCGTTTCTTATTAGAAATGGAGGTAAGAACTAACAATGAAACGATTTATGATGCAATTGCATTAAATGATGTAGTTTTGCACTCAGGAAAATCAGTTCATATGATTGATTTTGAGCTGAGCATCGATGGCCAGTATGTTTATCGTCAGCATAGTGATGGTTTAATTGTTTCAACTCCAACAGGATCAACAGCATATGCTTTATCTGGTGGTGGACCTATTTTACATCCAAGCATGGATGCGATCGCTTTAGTTCCGATGCACCCACATACGCTTTCATCAAGACCAATCGTCGTTGGTGGGCACAGTGAAGTTAAAATTACGATACGAGAAAATCGCGTATTACCAATGGTGAGTGCAGATGGACAACACAGTGTGGCATTAAATGTTGGCGACACAGTGCATATTCGTAAACATCCGTTTAAACTAAGCTTATTACATCCACCTGGTTATGATTTTTATATGGCTTGCCGTACTAAACTGGGTTGGAATCAAGATTTTGAATCTTTTCAACAGGATGAATCATGAATATTGAACAAATGCTCGCTATTTTAAATCCTGAAATCGTTGAGCGTCTTAAAACAGCTGTTGAAATTGGTAAATGGCCAAATGGTATTGCATTGACTAAAGAGCAGCGCGAGATTTGTATGCAAGCTGTATACGCTTGGGAAATGGAAAATTTACCTGAAGAACAGCGTAGCGGTTATATCGATCGTGGTACAAAAGAAGAAGGTGAGGAATGTGATGATGATCATCATAAGAATGAGCCTGAATTTAAACCGATTCGTTTCGTTTAAGAAAAATTGAATTAAAAATGCCCTAGATTGCTAGGGCTTTTTTATTGTTATTACTAGTTTAAAATTTAATTATCAGAATTTAGTCTGCTAAATTGTGGTTATAGATACCAAAAGACTTATTAGAAACTATATTTCCACAAAGAATAACGATAGCTATACAAATTAGACAAACCGTTCTGTTTTGTTTATGATCGCCGAAATTTGAGTGATTTTTAATAACAAGAGATGTTAGATCATATATTTCGTGTCTTAGAAAGCCTAGGTATAACTTCACAAAAACGTGCCTTACATATTCAATTTTCTAATCAATATTTAAATTCCCAAGTCTTTTTACAACGCATTGATGGTGAACATCGAATCAATGATGGGCTAATCGCTGAGCTACTATGCTTGTCAACTAATGTAATGATTCCATTAAAACAATTTATTGGTTGTCATGTTGCGATTGATCAGGTGACTGATGCAGGAAAATTATTTCGTACTACAGGGATAATTACCCAAGCACTTCAAGGGCAATCTGATGGAAGTCTCACACTCTATAAACTCACCCTAGAAGACCCAACTGCATTGTGGAAAAAACGCCGCAATAGCCGTGTATTTATGAATAAAACTGCGATTGATGTAGTGGAAATCTTATTTAAAGAATGGCAACAAAAAAGTCCTTTGTTTGCATCAACACTAGTGCTTGATCTCAATGGGTTAAATCAAGAATATGATGTCCGTCCGTTTGTTATGCAACACAATGAAACGGATTATGACTTTCTAACTCGGTTGTTACGTAGTGAAGGTATCAATTGGCTTGTTGATGAAGTAGAACTTATTGTTACAAATAACTTGAGCCCAATCCTAGCCCAAAAGTTACGATTAATTGATGATAATAGTCATTACCAAGCCTTAGAAAGAGGGTCAATTCGTTATCATCGTAGTAGTGCAACAGAACAATACGATAGTATGACCAGCCTTATCGCTGGACGTTCGCTACAACCGACAGCGGTACATATTCAACGCTGGCAAGCCGATGCTCTTGAACAAGAACAAGGTGCAGGTAGTGTCCAAAGTACACATCAACACAGTAATCAATATAATAATGCCAGCCTACAATTAGAAGATGCATGGCATTTCAGTCCTGCATGGATTCAAGATTTGAATGGTGAAGATGGAGCTACAACCTCAGGTAATTCACAAATAGAGAAATTCAACCAAAACTTAGGACAGTACCATAACCTAAAATCTAAATACTTTACGGCAAAGACGACTGTACGCGATACACAAATTGGATACTGGTTTGCATTAGTTGATCACCCTGAAATCGACCAACATATCAGTTCAGACAAAGAATTTCTAATTACAGGTAAAAACTTTTATAACCAAAACAATTTACCCAAAGAACTAAATCAACAAATCGAGCAATTACTTGAACAAAGTCATTGGAAAAGCTCTATTACTAAGATAAATACAGAAGAGCGGCAAGGAAATACACTGTCTTTACAACGACGAAGTATTAAAACTGTGCCCGAATATCATCCACTACAACATCGCCCAGCAGTATCACCACAACGTGCTCAAGTAGTAGGGCCGAGTGGAGATGAAATCCATGTTGATGAATGGGGACGTATAAAAGTTCGTTTTCTATTTACTAGACAAGAAGACCATAATCATGATGGTGGTGCTGGTGCCAATCATAATGACACCGATTCAGCATGGGTAGATGTACTAACCCCTTGGGCTGGTGAAGGTTATGGAGCTCGGTTCTTACCACGTATTGATGAAATCGTAGTTATTGATTTTTTTGATGGCAATATTGATCGCCCTTTTGTAGTGGGAAGAATCCACGAAGCACAACGCTATCCAACAAAATTTGATAATGCAGGTCAGTTACCTGATACCAAGAAATTATCAGGGATTAAATCCAAAGAATATCAAGGTGAAGGATTTAACCAACTACGTTTTGATGATACTACAGGACAGATCAGTGCTCAGTTACAAAGTAGTCACGGCATAAGTCAACTTAACCTAGGTAAGTTGAGTCATCCGAAAAATCAGGCAGAAAGTGAAGAACGTGGTGAAGGTTTTGAATTACGTACTGATCAATGGGGTGCGCTTAGAGCTGACGAGGGTCTGCTCATCACAACTCTTTCACAAGACCAAGCAGAAGGTGAACACCTTGATGCTCAATCAGCTAAACAACAATTTGAAGTTAATCAAAGTAATGCAAAAGCTTTAAGTGAAGTCGCAAAGAATCAACAAACCGATGAAATAGAATCAGTTGAACAATTGAAAGCGTTTGCTAGTCAGATTGAAGAAAAAATTGCCAAATTTAATAAAGCTTTATTGCTACTGAGCTCGCCTGCAGGAATTGGTTTGAGTAGCAGTGATGATATTCATTTATCTGCTGATGGACAGATTAATCAGTTTGCGGGTGATAGTATCAATTTGAGTACGCAGAGAAATTTGGTTGCGCATGTGAGTGGCAAGGTTAGTTTATTCGCTGCTCAGAATGGAATCAAACAAGTAGCTGCTAAAGGTAAGTTTGACATGCATGCTCAAGGCAATGGCATGGATTTACTTGCTAAGCAAGGTATCAAGATTATCTCTACTGAAGATCGAATTGAGATCACTAGTCCCAATGAGATTGTGATTACGGCGGGCGGTTCACAAATTAAAATTAACAGCTCCGGTATTTTTCCTGTTACTGGAGGCAAGTTTGAAGTTAAGGCAGGGCAACATTTGTTTATGGGGGGCAAATGCTCAGGCTGAAATTCCTTTAATACCGACCCTAGGTCAATATAATATCCAATTCGAACTACGTGATAAAGAAACGCAAGACTTAATGCCTTTCACTTCTTACATGTTAATGAACGATCAAGGGCATGTAAGCTATGGAAAAACAGATGCGAATGGTTTGACTCAGGCATTTGTCACCGATAAACAGGAGAATTATTATCTACATGCAATCAATGACAAAATAAAGAAATTGGATAACTAAGATGGCAAAGTATTCTCAACCTAAGTTCGCACAAGCTGTATTAAAGAATTTGCCAAAACATATTGCTTTGTCACGTTTGAAATATGTTATTACAGCAAAAACATCCGAAGCTAAATCTACCTATGTATCTAAACTGACACCTTTTAATAAGTTTATGAAAACCCATAAAATTGAGGTGAACTATGATACTGCGGTTGTTCAAGTTGATATTTTCTTAGATGATAAATGGTATCAGGGGGCAATTCTTCCACATTTAGCACAATCTGAAAGCGGAAAGTTTACCGAGATCAAGTTTAAATACCATCACTCGAAAAGTTCCCCGATAGAAGAAAATAAAATCCAAAAAGTTTATATAAAAGAAGGTATGGAAGTTGGTTGGTTATTGATTCGAGAAGATGAGACTGTCGATGCATTATTAAAACGTATCTATGCATACCATCCTACGGTAAAGGAATTTTCGATTTTTAAAAATAACAATGCCCATTTACCAGAATTATCAACTAATGGACCAATGACTGTGCTTAAACCGTGTCAGGTGGTCATTTTGTCGAATAAATATGGGAACGATCCTAAGTTGAGTGAATATAAGCAGTTAGCAAGTAGTGTTGAGAGCAAATTAAAACTTTTAAGAAAAATAGATAAATTTGATGCAAAGTTTTTAGCCCATAATTATGAGCTTTTATATGATTATTGGAACATGGCACAAGAAATGGTTTTGGCGAACGAAGTCCCCAAAGATAAAGTTGCTGAATTCAAAAAAGTATATTGTGATTCTGATAGAGAAAACACAACTTTGGAGAAAGTAGAAGACAAGGCAGGAGCAATCGTCGGTTATCGAGAGGAAAAAGATAGAGATTTGCGTACTTTAAAGGCAAATGAGGTAAAAGAACTCAAAGAAGAAGCTATTAAAAAGGCAAATAATATTGCAAAGAAAATTGATCAGGCCTATGTCTATGAGGAAAGTATTAGATCACCGTTAGCAAGAGCTGTAAATAGACAGAAGTTTAGAAAAAAATATATCAAGTTATTTAATGAGCTGGATGCTGTAGCAAAGAAAGACTTCCAAGCGGTGAAACAAGTAAATTATTCTCCAGCATTAAAGAGGTTTTTAAAAACTGATATTTTGTTAAGAGATGAAGCATTTAAAGATGGTCTTAAAGCATTTGACCAAAAAATATTAGATTTAGGAAAAATTAGTGCTGGTTTAAAAGATGCTAAACGTTTAGTCATCGGTTTAGGGGTAGCAGTTGGAGTTGTACAAGTTCTGGAAGCATATGCAACTGGTGAAAAAGAGCTTGCCAAAAAAGTGGCATATGTTGAAACAGCAAAATTTGCTGGAGGGATGGCTGGAGGGGCTTTAGGTGGATTTATTGCTGGTATAGTGGTTGGAACATCAGGGGGTGGTGCTATAGTAATTATTGCTATTGCTGCTTATTACGGTGGAAAACAAACTAGTGATTTAATTCAAGAGAAAGCATCAAGATATTTAGAGATTTGTAAATGATTAGTTTAGAAAATATACCAACCGAAGACGTTGTTTTCTTTAGTGTAATTGTTTTTGGAGGACTATATACCATTTTTTTCTATATTATGGTTGGATTCTTCATTAAGAAAAAGAAAGATAATTTTGCTGAAAAATTATTTGGGGATAAAACACACAATTTAAGTTTAGATTTTGAAAATAAATTTATTATATCCACTACATTTGGTCGTTTATATATTTTTTACTTATTCGAAGTGGTTTTGATGAGACGTAAATATATACATATTTTTAAGCAGAAAAAAAATTATATTTTCCCAAATTTGACAAATGAAATTTTTATGTTGGTAATAAATGAAAATAAATTTTTCCTAAATTTTATTTTGGTCTACTTTATTTTCTGTGTATCTTTTTTTGTGTATCTTTTTTTTGTTAATTGAAAAATAATTTTTATATCATTGGGGATGGAGCGTGACAAAAAGTTAACAAAAATTAATTAAAGTTCCAGAAAGAACAGTCTTTAGAAAAAGTCACTTAAGCCAATAATTCAATCATGTTGATGTATGCAATGAACGGTAAATGGGCTCAAGACCTGCCAACCCTAAACACTTTTCAGATTTTAAGAAAAAACATGCCTCACTTTATAGCCAGTTGGGTACAGCACTCAAGGATATGCATATTGTTGAGCCTCAGACTCAAATCCCTTTAATGAGAAAGTATATGAAAACGGATTCTCTTATTCGCTCTGATGCTGTAAGAGGTGGTTTGAAGCATTACGATAAAATGATTGTAGATTTGGGGAAAATCAGTGTTGGCTTAAGAATGGGTAAACAATTGGTTGTGGGTTTAGGCGCTTCAATATTTTTAAAAAAATACAATGGATGCCTACAACACGGGTAATATGGAGCTTACAAAGAAGGTAGCTGTGATAGAAGGTAGTAAGATTGCTGGTGGTATTATCGGAGGAACTGTTGGTAACTTTGGCGGAAAAGTTGTAGCAAGAGGGGTAATTTATATTATTGGTGTTGTGGCTGGGGCAGCTGGATATACAATTTCCTTACCTGTTTCCTTGACTATTACAGCTGTAGTTATTGGTGCAGGTGTGATTGGAGGGGTTAAATATGGTGCAGATTTGGCTGAAGATGAACTCAAAAAAAGGACAGGAGTATGCTAATGGAAAGTCAATTAGTTGATTTTCATGGTAGCATTTTAATTGGCTTACTTGTTATTGGGTTAATGTTACTATTATGTATATATATATATAATCTATTATTTATCAAAAAAAATAGTAAAGAACTTTCTGAAAAAATATATGGTATTGAAGAATATTTAGATGAGGTAGGTATCTCTTTTGAAAAAGTATTACAACTTAATTTTATATTCTCCACGATGTGGTTTTCATATTTTATATCATACAAACGTAATAAAAAGATGCCGTATTTTGCAAAACGTGGAGAAAAGAGTCCAAGGTTATATCCAAATCTGTATCAGGATAATGTTATTTATTTATGTGAAAAATTTAAAAAACAAATTATTATAAATGAGGTTTTATCTTTGTTAACGTTTATTTTTGGAATCGCATTTTTTTTCTATGAGTCTATTGCTGATTTTTTAATATATTTAGGTTTTTAATACTTCTAAAAATAAGTTGGAGATTTTAGCAAATATATGGCTAAAAAATCACAGGAATATGTAAATTGTACTAGCTTAAATTTAGCCTGACAGTCTTAAGCAAATATCGGTAACTGTCAGATCAGGTTTGAGCTAATACATTTCTATTTTATTTTATAATAAGTCTCATTTAACTCAAACGAGATTCCCAAAGTTCTTTCGCTTTAGCCATAGCTTCAACATAACTATTTACAGTACCCATCGTATATAAAGCAATTCCCATTGTTTCAATCACAGCCATTTCACCATATTCATGTGTTTGCTCACCCAACCAAACTGCTTTAAAGACTGCTAAATCAAGTTCTTCTTCAATAGGACTACGATCTGGTGTCAGTTTAGGTAGTTCATGCTCGTACAATTCACCGTTTTTAATCCCACAAATTAAAGTCTTGGCATCAGGATTACGCTCAAATTCACCACCTTCACCTTTTATCACAGCACTATTTTTATAACCTAATCGAAAAGCTGTTTGTTGATGTGATGATCTGTAAGCAGGATGGAAAATTGCCTGTAAAGTTGCCTTTGCATTAAATGGATTAATTAAACGTGCCAGTGTATGAATTGGTGAGCGAAGACCCATTACATTTCTGAGTGATATTAGATCACTTAAAATAGGTGATATTGCTTCAAGTGGTAAGTAAGCAAAATGATGTTGTTCAAGTTGCTGTTTTACCTCTTGTTGATTATGGCAAATTGGGTAGCCTAAATATTCTAATACCTGTTCAGTATAAACACGGTTAATTGTGTGACCTGATGCTCCATGCATTACAATTTTATAACCATGATGAGCCAATGTTAAAGCTGCAAGAATGAACCATGGATAATGCTTACGTTTTCCAGCATATGAAGACCAATCTAGATCAACATCTAAAGATTCAAAGTTGAGTTGATCTCGTGTTGCTTGAACAAAACCTGCAAGTTCATCAACAGATTCCTCTTTGACACGCAAAAGCATTAAAAATGCGCCAAGTTGAACATCTAGCACTTCATCTTTCAAAATCATGCTAAATGCTTGATATGCTTCTTCATAGCTTAAAGAGCGCGATCCTGTTTTACCTTTACCTAAAATACGAACATATTGAGCAAACGGATGTTCTGCGGTTTTATAAATATTTCGTTTGGTATTCATGATAATTCTGATGTGATCGATAACTAGAAAATAATATGACATAAAGTTGGCTATGTTGAGTAATAAACGCTGAGATAAATTCGGTTTAATTTGTTTTGGCGAAATATTAAACATTACAAGCGAAATTATTGACCGAATCAGTCTAGTGAATTGATGCAAACGGACCATGACATCAACTTGAAAAATCATTAGCATGACTGCGAAACAAACTTTTAAGAACAAAGAAAGCGAAAGGAAATAGCGATGTTAGCTTACGATGCAGATTTGGAACTCTTCCGTGATAATTTCAAACGTTTTATGAGTGAGCATGTTGCTCCACATTACGATCAATGGGAACGTGAAGGCATTATGCCGCGCTCAGTTTGGAATTTACTGGGTGAAAATGGTTTTTTATGTGTAGATGTACCTGAAGAGTACGGTGGCTATGGTGTGCCAACACATTATTCATTGATGTTGGTTGAAGAATCTGCTCGTGCGGGATATTGTGCTTTATCGACAGCAATTTCATGTCACTCTGAAATTGCTGCTCCTTATATTCAACATATTGGTACAGAAGAGCAAAAACAATATTGGTTACCAAAAATGGTATCAGGTGAGGCAGTTGGTGCAATAGGTATGACCGAGCCAGGTGCGGGTTCTGATTTGCAGGCGATGCGTAGTAGTGCAATCCTACAAGGTGATCACTACATTCTAAATGGATCAAAAACATTTATTTCAAATGGTCAACATGCAGATGTTGTTGTTCTTGCAGTAAAAACTGATCCACAAGCACGTGCTAAGGGTGTATCGTTACTACTGGTCGATACACATCTCGAAGGTTTCAAGAAAGGTACTAACCTCGATAAAATTGGCTTGCACTCGCAAGATACATCTGAATTGTTCTTTGATAATGTCAAAGTACCTAAAGATCAATTGCTTGGAAATGCTGGATCTGGTTTTGCTTATTTGATGCAAGAATTGCCTCGTGAACGTACAGCAATTGCATCTACCGCTTTAGGGGCAATTCGTGGTGCAATTGATTTAGCTACTGCTTATGTAAAAGAGCGTCAAGCATTTGGTCAGGCAATTTCGCAGTTCCAAAATACGCGTTTTGTATTGGCTCAAGCGAAGATTGATGAGTTGGCAACAGCAGCTTTCTACAATCAGAACGTAGAGCTTTATATGGAAGGTAAGTTAGATGTTGAAACGGCTGCTGCACTGAAGAGTTTCAGTACAGATATGCAAATGAAGGTATCTGATAACTTACTTCAGTTATTTGGTGGTTATGGTTATATGACTGAATATCCAATCTCACGTTTCTTTGTTGATGCTCGTATTCAGCGTATTTATGGTGGTACCAACGAGATTATGAAAGAAATCGTAGCTCGTGGATTGATTGGTAAATCATAAGCCGACTTTGATATCCTAAGCCTGCTTTTAGCAGGCTTTTTTATTGTTCTTCTGTTGAATATTGAATCACTGGATAAGTTTTCTGTTTAGGGAGCTTTTGTAAAGCACGATTGATATCAAGCAGAAATTTATCTGCTTCATCTTGATTTGGCCAATGATTATTATATTGGCTTCTTTTTTGAATATTCACACTACATCCTGTAACTTCCATATTCTCTGGATTAAATGACCAATCATTTGGATTTTTCAAAGTAACGTCCAATGCACTATCACAACTTTTCCAGAGCTTTACGAATGAATTTTCTGTTTGAGGTTTCAGCTCTTTAACAGGATAAATAGAATAGCCTTTCATTTCTGAATTAAAAAATTTGATAAATAGATAAGAGGGCATTCCTCCCCAATTGATCGCAGTATTTGGTGGAAGTTCAATGCTTGTTAAATCTTTTTCATTTAATGGATGTTGCTGTTGGTCTTTTTGAAATGAATTTTTTGATTTGTATTTGAGTTTGGTTGCGTTAGGAACAGTTATTCCTCTGATTTGAGTTGTTGTCGTTGTAACATAATAGGGTGAAGAATCTTTATTACATCCTGTTGGATTATAGCAGCCTATGCATCCTGTTAGACTTGTGGCGATTAAGCTAATCAGTAAAGGTGTTTTTATATTCATTATCATCATGGATGGCATCAATTTTTATTTATTACAGATTTTATCAAATTCGATTGAATTTTGTCTGTAGTGATTGAATAAAGCGGAATCTGATGCTTGATAAATAATTTTAAAAACAAAGGTCGGGATTGTAATGATTTGCGAAAAACCATTTATAAAAATGCGCAAGGGCTTTGACCTAAGCAAAAAGAGTTAAATCTTCGCGTGTTTAAAGCGTTAAAGTCTTGTTATACTAGCTTCGCATAACAGTTCATAGATGAATTGTAACCCATTTATATAGATGATTTTGCTGAGGCTGCATTCAATGGTAAACGATGGACAAAACACATCGACGTCACTTAATTTAGAACAAATTCGTAATGATATAGATAGTGTTGATCAACAAATCCAAGAATTACTTAACCGTCGAGCTACGCTGGCTGAAGCTGTAGCAAAAGCGAAATTTGCAGCTGAAGAAAACCCATTATTTTATCGTCCTGAACGTGAGGCTCAAGTTCTCCGTAAGGTGATGGAACGTAATCAAGGTCCATTGTCTGATGCGACGATGGCACGTTTATTTCGTGAAATCATGTCCGCTTGTTTAGCACTTGAAGCACCTCAAAGCATTGCATTTCTAGGTCCTGAAGGTACATATACGCATTCAGCTGTGCTAAAACATTTTGGTAAAGATGCAGTTGTGCGCCCATTGCCAACGATTGATGAAGTGTTCCGTGAAGTTGAAGCTGGTGGTGCGCATTATGGTGTTGTTCCAGTTGAGAATTCATCAGAAGGTATCGTAAACCACACTTTAGATTGCTTTAAATCATCTACTTTAAATGTGATTGGTGAAGTAGAACTTCGCATTCATCATCAATTTCTCGTATCTGAAAATACTCGTAAAGACAGCATCAAACAGATTTATGCACATCAACAAACCCTTGCTCAATGTCGCAAATGGTTAGATGCGCATTATCCAGGTGTAGAGCGTGTAGCGCTTAATTCAAATGCGGAAGCTGCTCGCCGTATTCGTAATGAGTGGCATTCTGCCGCTATTGCTTCAGATATTGCTGCAAGTATGTATAACTTAGAGATATTACATAGCAACATTGAAGATAACCCTGAAAATACGACTCGTTTCCTTGTGATTGGTCGCGAGAAAATTCCACAAAGTGGTAATGATAAAACGTCTTTACTAATCTCTGCACATGATCGTGCGGGTGCTTTATTGGAAATCCTTGCGCCATTTGCCAAACATAAAATTAGTTTGACTAGTATTGAAACTCGTCCAGCGCTTCCTGAGAAATGGGCTTATGTTTTCTTCATTGATTTGGAAGGGCATATTGATCAAGAAAATGTAGCTGCAGCATTAGATGAAATTCGACCTAATGTAAAAGAATTGCGAGTATTGGGTTCATATCCTATCGCTGTTTTATAGTTCAATTTATTTTAAATCCGTTCCAGTCTCCCTTTTTAAAGGGAGATACTTTCCGATCTTTTTTTAAAGAGAGGTTAGAGAGATTTTCAGATAGGCAAAAATGTTTTATGTCTCAACCATTATTTAAGAAAGTTGCATTTATTGGGCTTGGGCTGATAGGGTCGAGTCTTGCTCGTGTGATTGTGGCAGAACAGCTTGCTGGTCAAATTGTTGCGTCAACACGCTCAAAAAAAACATTAGAAGATGCCAAAACACTAGGGCTTATTCAATACGGTTATGCAACACCTGAAGAAGCTGTTCAAGATGCAGATTTAATTGTTTTAGCCTTACCTGTCAGAGCGACGCAAAAAGTACTTGAACAGATCAAACCTTACCTAACTGAAAATGTCATTATCACAGATGTTGGTAGTACTAAAGGTAATGTGGTTGAAGCTGCTAAAGCGGTCTTTGGTGAAAATTTACCTATAGGTTTTGTACCAGGACATCCAATTGCAGGTGCAGAACATACAGGTGTGCATGCGGGTAAAGTTGATTTATTTGCCAATCATAAAGTGATTTTGACGCCACTGCCGACTAGTGCAGATTGGGCTATTGAGAAGTTGATTCAACTATGGTCTGCTGCAAAAGCAGAAGTTATATGCATGGATGTGAAGAAGCATGATGAAGTGCTTGCACATACAAGCCACTTACCACATTTGATGGCATTTAATTTAGTTGAGCAGCTTGCAAACCGTGAAGATAATTTAGACATTTTTCGCTATGCTGCAGGTGGTTTTCGTGATTTCTCACGTATCGCAGCAAGCGATCCTCAGATGTGGCATGACATTTTCTTTGCCAATAAAACTGCAATCTTGAATGCTGTAGAGGGTTTTGAACAGCAGTTATCAGTTTTGAAGAAACTGATTGAACAAGAAGATTCACAAGCATTGATGGGTTTGCTTGGCCATGCGCAAGCTGCACGCCAACACTTTAATCATATGTTAGCCAAAAAACCTTTGATGGAGAAAAACAAGGTGACACAGCAATTTACCATTTTGCCCGGAAAGAAAACATTTACAGGTAAATTCACCGTACCAGGTGACAAGTCTGTGTCACATCGCTCAATCATGTTTGGTGCGATTGCAGAAGGCACAACTCATGTAACAGGTTTTTTGGAAGGCGAAGATGCTTTAGCAACTCTCCAAGCTTTTCGTGATATGGGAGTGAGCATCGAAGGTCCAAAGAATGGTGAAGTGACGATTCATGGCGTTGGAATGCAAGGTCTAAAAGCACCTGCTGGTGCTTTATACATGGGTAACTCAGGCACAAGTATGCGCTTGTTGTCTGGAATGCTTTCTGCTCAAAGATTTGATTCAGTCATGACAGGTGATGCGTCGCTGTCTAAGCGTCCAATGGAGCGTATTGCAAAACCATTGCGTTTGATGGGAGCGCAAATTCAAACCACAGGTGAGAAAGGTACACCACCAGTCAGCATTACGGGTAGCCAAGTTTTAAAGGGTATTGATTACGACTTACCAATGGCTTCTGCTCAAGTTAAATCAGGTATTTTACTAGCAGGTTTATGGGCTGAAGGTGAAACTTCGGTAACAGAACCAGAGCCAACGCGTGATCACACAGAACGTATGTTGCGTGCTTTTGGTTATGATGTGAAAACCGAAGGCAATAAAATCTCACTTGTGGGTGGTGGTAAGTTAGTCGGTACTGATATTCAAGTTCCTTCTGATATCTCATCGGCTGCATTCTTCATGGTGGGTGCCGCAATCACAGAAGGTGCTGATGTAATTCTTGAAGCTGTTGGAATCAATCCAACACGTACTGGTGTGATTGAAATTCTTAAACAGATGGGTGCTGATTTGACGGTAGAAAATGAGCGTATTGCAGGTGGTGAACCTATCGCAGATATTCATATCAAAGGTTCTCGTACACTCAAGGGTATTCACATGCCTGAAGATCAAGTACCTTTGGCAATTGATGAGTTCCCAGCATTATTCATTGCTGCAGCATGTGCGGAAGGTCAAACAGTATTAACTGGTGCTGCTGAATTACGTGTCAAAGAATCTGATCGTATCCAAGTGATGGCAGATGGTTTGAAAATCATGGGCATCGATTGTACGCCAACAGAAGACGGTATCATTATCGAAGGTAAAGGCAAATCAGGTGATTGGTCTGCAATCTTTAATGGTGGCGAGATTGAATCACACCATGACCATCGCATAGCTATGAGTTTCAGTATTGCTGGTTTAAGAACCGCTGGTGCGATTACAATTCATGGTACAGAGACGGTTGCGACTAGTTTCCCAACTTTTACTGAACTAGCAAATGCTGCTGGTTTGGATTTACAAGTTGTGAACCAATAATGTGTAGGATAGCAGCATTTAATTCAATAAATGCTGCTATCTCAAGCTGATTTATAACAATAAAGTTTCAAATCTCTCATCTCGATTGAAAAATAATTAAGTTTTGCTTTGTACATATCTAATCGGGTCGAAATTCCTAAAATTTGAACAAGAAGTAAGACAATCGGCTAATCAATTAAAGACAATTGTATATATAATAATTCATACCGCTGCAGTAGGCTTTACTCTGCGATCCAGAGTTAAAAAACATAAAAATAGAGGGAATACCATGAGAACGTTGCAATTCATAGCAGATTGCCCAAAACATGGATTGATCGATCATTCACCGAATGAATGTTACATTACTCAAGAGTATGTAGCAGCGTTATTGTATAAGCAATTAGAACAATATGGTTTTGATGCTCAACACATTCGACATGAACATCAAAAAATTGAAGTTCGTATAGATAACCATCATTTGCCACTCTCTATTTTATGTTCTCAGCAAGATGTGGAAGGACATATCTTGTGTCAAATTTCAGCCAATCCACAGCAAGAACAAGCATGGTTTGAACGTATAGAGACACAAAGCATCATTCGTCAATTAGCTCAAGCTGTTGAAAATAGTTTAAAAGCTGAACATAGTTTTTCTGATTTTGTTTGGAAATCTTAATTACATATTTTTTAGCTCTATATATCTAAAGTGGATAACAAATCTGTTGATCCACTTTTTTTATTAATATTAATTAGAAATATTTATTTTTATAGTGACATTATTTAATAAAAATTAACAAATGAAAAAAATAATAGTGTTTGGATTTTGAACTACTTTTCAATTAATTTAAAAATGTTTTTTAACAAAGAATTACTCAATCTCCTCCTTTTATTCATAATACTTTTCCAGAGAATTAATATGACCACTATATCTAGTAATTATCTTAAAGGCTTTAGTGTATTGTTCGTTTCTTTACTTGCGGCATGTAATAGCGATGATAAAAATACAACTAACAATGCTTTTAACCAAAAACTAGTCGATGGAACAATTTCGTCACTACAAACACTTAGTCAAAATTTAGTATGGCAAGAAAATCAATGTGATAGTGTTTATTCAAAGGTGATAAATGATGCAGAGATTGCTGGGAAATCAGCTTTAGAATTAAGAACAAAACTTAATAGTACAAATAACTTAAGTTTGTTATTGGAACAGCAAATTATTCCAAAACTTATCCAGCTTACTGAAGAGTCCACTACTTTAAGAGCTAGATGTAATGCTCCAGATTATGACGGCACAGGGGTAAGTAGTGAAAGACCAGCGATGTTAAGAGAGATGTTAAGCGAATGGCAAGGGACTATAAATTTATTGATTCGTCAAATAAATAACACTCCTAATATGAATCCTAAAATTAAATTAGCAGCTTTAACACATACAAACATTAATGAAGCAACACCAGAAAAAACAAAGTTTAAAGACTGTTCGGATAGTTTTTGTCCAGAAATGACGGTTATTCCTTCTGGTAGTTTTTTGATGGGTGGAAATCTGCAAGAGCAACAACAACAAAATGTTCCCACTCAATCGCGACCCTATGAATTACCTCAACACATGGTGAGAATCGAAAAGCCATTTGCTATGTCTACATATGAAACAACCATTGCGGAGTTTCAAGCATTTCAAAAGGAGACTGGCTGGCAGGTACAAGGCTGTCGTAATTGGGAAGCACGTGATGGGATTTTTAATATGTGGTATCGAGATGATTTAAACCCAACTAACGCAGGTATGAACCAAACGCCGCAAGATCCTGTTGTATGTGTACGCCGTGAAGATGGGAGAGCATTTGCAGAGTGGTTATCCAAAAAAACAGGGCAAACCTACCGTTTACCTACAGAGGCCGAATGGGAATATGCTGCTCGTGCAGGAACTTCGACTGCATTTTACTGGGGTGATGATTTGAATCGAGATCAAGCTTGTAAATATGCAAATGTGTTAGATCCAACCACAGTTTTTGCATTGCCACAAACAAGCTCGTGGAACTTATTTAATTGTACTGATGGCTATGCTTATACCTCACCTGTTGGGAAGTTTATACCAAACAACTTTGGTTTATACGATATGACAGCAAATGCACGGGAGTGGGTAGATGATTGTTGGCACTCAAATTATGAGAATGCACCTGTAACTAATCATATTTGGGGTGAGGAGAATAACGGACAATGTAATTTCCCTGTGTTACGTGGAGGTGCGTGGATATACAACACTTATAATGCTCGAACAGCCTATCGAAATGCTTATGTAACTTCTCAAGCACGTTCGATCATGTGGGGATTCCGCTTAGTTCGTGAAATTTAGTTATCACTTTTAGTTTACTAAGGAATGATTGATCATTTTTATTAAAAATCGACGTAAGTTTTAAGCTAAGAAATAAACTAAATTTACGTTGATTGAATATTTACTTTTTAATGATTTAAGTATATTTAAATCCATCATATACATTATTTTTGTGAGTATAACTGTATGATACAGTTTGATTTTTCTAAACTATCTCCCCAAGTGGTTTGGCGACATTTTGAGACTTTGTGTACGATTCCACGACCATCAAAACACGAACAACAGTTAAGACAACATCTAAAAGATTGGGCGGAACAGCGCAACCTAGAAACCTATGTTGATGACATTGGCAATTTAATTATTCGAAAAGCTGCTACAGCGGGTAGAGAGCAAGTTGCAGGTGTGATTTTGCAGGGACACTTAGATATGGTGACTCAGGCAAATCGTGGTACTCAACATGATTTCTTTAAAGATTCCATTCAACCTGTATTAAAAGATGGCTGGCTTATTGCTGAAAACACAACATTGGGCGCAGATAATGGTATCGGAGTAGCGCTTGCACTTGCTGTATTAGAATCAAATGATGTTGCGCATGGTCCGATTGAAGTCCTACTCACTATTGATGAAGAAGCAGGAATGAGCGGTGCTTGTTTGCTTGAGTCGGGTGTTTTAACAGGGCAATGGCTATTTAATATTGATACCGAAGAATGGGGTGAGCTCTATCTTGGCTGTGCAGGCAGTATTGATCTAGAAGTAGGACAGTCACTTCAATATGAACCAGCACCTGAAAATTTGATTTTTGTTGATCTTTTGGTATCTGGATTGAAAGGTGGTCACTCAGGTGTTGATATTCATTTGGGGCGTGGAAATGCCAATGTGATTTTAGCCAATTTCCTGAATGATTATTTATCGCAAACAAATGGACGATTGGTTGAGTTTATCGGTGGAACCGCACGCAATGCTATACCACGTGAAGCTGTAGCAACAATTGCAATTAAATCGGGACAATTACCTGAGCTAGAAAAAGCAGTTGCTGTGATACAAGCTGAATGGCAAAAAAAGTTACAAGGTATTGATGATCAGTTGCAAATCATCGTGCAGCAAAATTCCAATCAGATTGATGAAGTTATTACATTGCCGCAGCAACAAGCTTGGTTGCAGGCATTGGCAACGTGTCCATATGGTATTTCACAGTGGAGTCGTGCTTTACCTGATGTGGTTGAAACCTCGAATAATATTGGTGTGGTCAAACTGACTAAAGATGAGGCGAAGACTTTAATTATGGTTCGTTCTATGGTGAACCAAGAAGCACTAACATTTGCCCAGAATATCCAACTGCACTTTGCAAAGTTTAGTATTCAATCCGAGTTAACACCTTTAGTTTCAGGTTGGACACCAAATCCCGATTCAGCTGCGTTGAAATGTCTGCAACAAGCTTATCAATCTGCATTTGAAATTGAGCCGAATTTAAAAGTCATACATGCAGGTTTGGAGTGTGGAATTATTGCTGAACACTATCCAGATTTACAGATGGTATCGTTTGGTCCTGATATTCAAGGTGCGCATGCACCAGGTGAACGAGTTAAGGTAGATACGGTAGAGAAGTGCTGGAAGTTACTGGTCACGGCTTTGGAATCTGTAAGATAAATTTCATAGAAAAGAAGCTCATTCATGAGCTTCTTAAACTTTGACAATGACCTGAAACAGATTTTTGTCTAGTTCAATAAATTCAATTTCACAATCAATAAATTTTTCAATCATCACGGCTTGTGTGCGGGTATGTTCGCTAATACATTGTGCGGTAAATTCACCACCTTGCCCCAATGCCAAAGGTAATAGTAACTGATCCGCTAAATATTCATCTACTACAGCTTGAGAAGCAATATATCGCTTCACCTGTTCCGCCAAATGATTGGCTATTTGTTCTGCACTTTTGCGCATTTCACCTAAAGTAGTAAATAGCTGAACGTGATTTTGATGTGCAACTTTGACGTACGCTGTATTGCCTTGACTGATGCCATTTAAATGGAATTGCTGCTGAGTATCTAATTTCAATCTTTTATTTAACGTTGCCAGTTCACGTTGTGCAATTTGTGCTTCTTCGGAAAGGTTGAGTACTGCTGCGAAAGCCTCTGTGCTTTGCAAAGTACCACGATCTAATAAATTTAGTTTGTTCCGATGTTGCCACGGTTGAATCTTGATTTGAATTTCACCAGCACCAATCGGGAAGAAACCTGCTTTATTTAATTTAAATTCGACTTTTATTCCAAGTTTTTCTAATGCTGGTAAAAAGCAATGCTCGATAAAATCTGCAGTTGGTGCAAGCGGGTTATGTGTACCTCCGAAAATTGTGAGTTCACTGGCTTCATTTTGTAATAACAAAGCAGGTAAAAGAGTTTGTAAAACCAGTGTTGTGCTTCCAGCTGAACCAATCTGGAATTGGTATTTTCCATTTTGTACATGCTGTGGCGCAAAATATAAATGCTGGCTATGGAGTTCAGCACCTTCTACATAAGCTTGGCTGATGTGTTGAGATGCCTGTACACAGACTAAATGCTGACGCATTAAGCCTGGTTTTTTACGCCCAGCACGAATGTTGATTAATTCAAATGCTTGACCTGTAATCATCGAAAGAGCGAGGGCAGTTCTTAAAATCTGCCCACCACCTTCACCTTGTGAACCATCAATTTGGATGGTTGCTGGCATATTTGCCAAAGCCTTATTCACGTCTATTTTCCTTATTTTCTAATTTAATGAACATACTGTCAGTACATGGTAATGCGAAGTAACGCGTGACTTTGCTTTTGGCAAAGTTTTGCTAAGTACATGGTGCTGAGCCTAATCAGTGAAGATTGATGCACGGCTCACATGCTGCCATAGCCGCCTGAATTATTTTCAATCCCTCAGATCGGAGTAAAGCAGGATCTTGTACTCGCCCAGTATGTCCAAACTGTGCTTGTGAACTAAATTCACAAAATCTGTTGTCTATTCAACTAAATCAATCTGCCAATTTACAGCTTGAATCTTGATGTTTATATCACGCAGTTTGGCACTGATATCATCAGCTTTTTTTTGTAAAATAGAAACTGGGATAACTTTCTGCCACTTGATTTCACGAGCGCTATAACGGTCGGGTTCACGATGTGTGTTGGCAATCGCATCAATGAGAATCTTATGCTGTTCGGCATAACTATCACGTAAGCTTAATAGGGACAGCAATATTTTGTCATCCTCTAATTTTGCTTGCGCATTGGTTAAATGAATACGGCAAATCAACTGATTGCTTTCTTGGGTTAAAGCAAATACCTGTTTGATCAGTTCATTTGGATCTTCACTCGGTTCATCACCATCTTGTACCAATACATTGGCGTTGATCCGTTGTTTTAATGAAGCGAGCTTTTTTTGTTGATCGCTTCGAAGTAAAAGTGCTTCTGCGAGTTTCATCTTTTATTTTCCTAAAAATTTATTCTTTAATCTGTTGAGCTTGCAAGTAGTAAACAGCCTTTCTTTAGCTGTGGTGAGTAGACAGTTAGGCACCAATTCCCCCACCATTCTCGGCCGGGTTCAAAATAATCATTCCATTCGGAATCGTTATCTCGACCACTACCTGGCTAGCCAACCCAATCATATATTTCACAGTCTTTTTCAGTTAAAAGACATAATTGCGTGAATGTTTTGAAGAATGCTACTCGATGAGACTGGGCAAGGGTTGTTTCATAGGGTGGATCAATGATTGCCTCTAACAAGCTTAAAAACCAATTGTGTCCAAAAAATAGATTAGGTTTGTCCAAACAATTAAGATTTACTAGGCTGCGATCTAATTCCTCTATGGCTAGTGAGTTCAAGTCTGACGTTCTTTCTAAGGCTAAACTTTCACAATTCAATAGCATCTGTTGATGAATAGTCAGCGTATTTGAAGATTCTGTTTGATGTGTGACATCAAACAATAAAACTTCAAATACGGCTTGTATGGCATCAAGATTAGATTGTAAATCTTTGGTCTTCAAATGATCTAATTGGACAAACAGAGGTGGTCCCACATGTTTGAACAACTAAAAGCTTATTTATAAGTGATACTCTGCTCTAGTTAAGCTACCTTATTTTGTTGTGGTAGCTGGTCATAGTAAAACTCATCTGGAGTCATTTTGTCCAGACTCGAATGAGGTCGTTTCAAATTATAAAATTCAAAATATGCGTTTAATTGCTTCTTCGCATCCAAAACATTGCTGTAGGCTTTGAGATACACCTCTTCATATTTAACGCTCCGCCATAATCGTTCAACCATCACATTATCAACCCATCGACCTTTACCATCCATACTGATTTGAATGCCATTTGATTTCAATACATCAATAAATGCATCACTGGTAAACTGACTGCCTTGGTCTGTATTAAATATTTCAGGTCGACCATATTTTTCAATAGCTTCATTTAATGTTTCTATGCAAAATGTAACCTCCATACTAATCGATACTCTATGCGCAAGTACCTTGCGGCTATGCCAATCAATCACAGCACATAAATAAACAAAGCCTTTTGCCATAGGGATATACGTTATATCCGTAGACCACACTTGATTACTGCGCTGAATAGCCAATCCTTTGAGCAGATATGGATATTTGCGGTGAGCTTGATTAGCCTGGCTTAAATTTGGTTTGCAATATAACGCATTAATGCCCATTTTCTTCATTAAAGTACGTGTATGACGTCGTCCTATATGATGTCCTTGACGATTCAACAAATCACGCATCATACGGCTACCTGCAAAAGGATATTGCATATGTAATTCATCCATACACCGCATCAGCTTCAGATCTGATGCACTCGCAGGTTTTGGGCGATAATAATAACAACCACGGGAGACTTTCAGCAGCTTAGCTTGCTTAGATACTGAAATCTGAAGTGAGTCGTCGATTAACTTTTGTGGTTGAAGCGGCCCAGTTTCTTCAACACACCTTCTAAAAAATCAATTTCTAATGCTTGCTCACCAATTTTTGCATGTAGTTTTTTTAGATCGATGGGTGGTTCTGTTGGAGCTTTTGATTGATCGAAAGCTTGCGAGGAAGCTGAAATTAATTGATTTTTCCAGTCGATAATTTGGTTTTGATGAACATCAAATTCAGCACTCAATTCAGCAAGTGTTTTTTCTGCTTTAATCGCAGCAAGTGCTACCTTAGCTTTAAAATCATTTGAATGATTTCTTCTTGGTCTACGTGCCATAAAATACTCCATATATTGATGTTTATAACATCATTTGGGGAGCAAAATATCACTTATAAGTGTTGTTCAAATTTCCTGATCCACCTCTAACATATGCTCACCTTCTGGTTGTGCTCAGGTATCTATCCCTTAACACAAACTACTTGTCGTAATGTATAAACCACTTCAACCAAATCTTTTTGTGCATTCATCACATCTTCAATCGGTTTATACGCCGATGGAATTTCATCAATCACAGCCGCATCTTTACGGCATTCCACACCTTCAGTCTGGGCAATCTGATCTTCGACAGTAAAACGGCGTTTGGCTTCCGCACGGCTCATCACACGACCTGCACCATGCGAACATGAACAAAAGGATTCCTGATTTCCAAGACCACGAACAATAAAGGACTTAGCACCCATTGAACCTGGGATAATTCCATATTGTCCAAGTTTGGCACTTACAGCGCCTTTACGTGTCACCATTACTTCTTCGCCGTAATGTTCTTCCTTTTCCACATAGTTGTGGTGGCAGTTTACTGCTTCCAATTTGGCATTAAATGGTTTTGGAATAATCGTTGCTAAAGCTTTAATCGCTGATTGCATCATGATTTCACGGTTTTTCATGGCAAAGCGTTGTGCCCAACCCACAGCAAACCAGTAATCATCAAAATGTTCAGTTCCTTCAACTAAATACGCCAAATCTTTATTGGGTAAGTTAATAAAGTGTTTCTGCATATCTTTGCGTGCCAGTTCGATAAAATGGTTACCGATGGCATTACCGACACCACGAGAACCTGAGTGCAACATAATCCAGACATGATCATGTTCATCTAAACAGATTTCTACAAAGTGATTTCCTGTACCTAAAGTTCCCAACTGCTTGCGGTTGTTGGTATTTTTTAGGCGAGGGTGTTTAGCACAAATCAACTCAAAGTCTGCAACCAAACCTCCCCAAGCTTGATCTACCATTTCAGGTGGTGTTTCCCAAGAACCTTTATCTCGTCCACGTTTGGTCATTCCATGTGGAATCAAGCGTTCAAGTTCGGTTCGTAAAGCATGTAAATTATCTGGTAAATCCGATGCTGTTAAGCTGGTACGAGTCGCCATCATTCCACACCCAATATCCACACCGACGGCAGCAGGGATAATGGCACCTTTGGTTGGAATTACGCTTCCAATCGTTGCACCTAAACCAAAGTGAACGTCTGGCATCACAGCCATCCATTTATAAATAAAAGGCATTTGAGCTGTTTGTAATAACTGCTGTTTTGAGTTGTCATCAACAATTACGCCATTGGTCCACATTTTTACAGGCATGCCTTTTTCATTCTGTAGAACTTGATAAGTACGTTTTTGTTGTTCTTGTTCAAATTGAGCTTGTTGGTTAATTTGTTCAACGACAGACATTTTCATTTTTCCTTTCAAAGCCTGCCTGCCAAGCGTTTGCAGGCAGGTGATATTCACAATATCCCAGTGATGTTGTGTACTTATGCTATTGCAGTGACTATGCCAACTTTTTTAAATTTAATTTGAACCCTATGTAAATATTTGATAATTAATTAAAATAAATTTTTAAATATTTTTAAAAAGCATGTTTGTAGATGATTTTTTCGATATTTGTATATCTAGAAAGATATTTGAGTATCTTAATGGATAGATTATCTATCCTTGGATGTTATTGATAGATCAAATATAAGGTGATCTATTAAGATTTATCAATTTTTGTAAGTTGACCTGTCATATCTAAGCTAAATTGATCGAAATCATCAGCTAAATAAAAGTTGCCTTGATAGTATTGGTGAACTTCATCTGCAATTGCTCTTTGTCCAATTTGGTCCTGATGAGGTGGACTGAAATGCGTCAGAATGAGATTGTCTAAATTATGTTTTTGTGCAAATTCAGCCACCTTTTTGGCGGAACTATGCATTGGGCCTGAACCCACTTTATCTAAAATAGCTTGAGTGTAAGTGCTTTCGTGAATTAGGAGTTGAGCATCTTGGCAAGCTTGTGCCAACAACTCAGGGCTATCATTATCTCCACCGACAATCGCATGTACACGTTGCGTTTGGGTTTGAATAAAATCAACTGCTTTTAAGGTTTGCTCATTTAACTGGACGTCTAAGCCTTGCTGTAAATCGCCCCAAACTTTGCCTTTTGCTACGCCGAGTTGAATTAAAGCCTGAGTATCTAATTTCTTTTGGGTGTATTGCGCAATAATACTAAATGCAAAACTGGGTACACGATGACTGAGTGGATGGGCTTGAATTGAAAGTTCATCTGTTATCTGTAGTATTTGAGCGGCTTCATTCACATTGATAAAATTGAGTGAATAGGGCAAGTGTAAATCCGTTAATTGGGCTGTAACTTCAATCCATTGTTGAATTTCTTTTGGGGCAATAATGGTTAAAGGTGCAGTACGGGCATTCATACCTGCACTGGCCAATAAACCAACTAATCCATAACAGTGATCACCATGAACATGGGTAATGCAGATCGCAACTAAGTTCTGTAATGAAAGTTTAGCCTGTTGAATGCGATGCTGTGTGCCTTCACCAGCATCGACCAATATCCAGTCTTTATTCTTGCTATTGCGGATTGCTAGGGCAGAAACGTTACGTGTGAGTGTAGGTACACCTGAAGATGTACCTAAAAAAGTAAAATGAAGCATATTGTTGGAATTTTTCATCGAATTGCGTATTGTAAATTATAGGCCTTTATAAAATATTATAGAAATCATGGCATTTGAAATGAGTATAATTAACGGATGTTACTACCTACACTCTATATTTTGATTTACATGAAATCGTGAACATAATATTTTGTATTACCCATTCATAAATATAGGGTTGCTGCGTAAAAAACCTTTTTAACTTCTTAAGCCCCAAGATAAATATATGATTTAATAAATATGAATAAAATAACTCAATTTTTTGCAATTTTTGCTCTTGTTCTTTACTTGAGTTCGATATTTCTGCCATTTACAGACGACTTTTCGGGTTGGGCTCTATTTTTGGGAGCAATGCTCTCACAGTTTACAATTATTTATATACCTGTAACTTTTCCTGTTTGGGCAAATTTTACTTTGATCTATGCACTATCGATATTAAAGGAAGATAAATCAATAGCTTTGGGTCTAGCGACTGCTACAACAATATTAATGGCGTTGGGATTGATTTTGATGTTTGGTAGTGATGGGTTTGGTTGGGGTGCTGTGATCTGGTTTTTATCAGGAGTGATGTTGTTGGTAAGTACATTAGTCCAGAATTATGGCTATAAAAACTTAATAACGTTTTCTGCCCTAAGTTTATTTGTGTTGGTTATATATTCGGCATATGCCTTGAGTGAAGAACAGAAGAAATATGCAACATCAAATTTATGGCATGATATGTCAAATGGTATCTTATTATCAGGTCGTATCAATCATTATAATAAAAGTAAAAAAATAGTTGGCAGAGTAAAACTTGAAGTGCGACATAAACCACCTAATTAATTTAAAGGGTTTATGGAGTATATAAAATTGTCATACCATCATCTTAACTTTGAAGATCGTACTGCATTAATGCTTGAGTCAAGAAAAGAAGGCTTTTCAGCCAGAAAATTTGCTGAACTTATTAAAAGACATCCTAGTACGATCTATCGTGAGCTTAAAAGAAATAGCATCAATGACGTTTATCAAGCTCGATATGCTTCTGATAACACTTTTGCTAGACGTAGACGTGGTCACAGAAAACTCAAAATCGATTCAATCCTCTGGAAATTTATTGTTGAAGCGATCCGTTGTTTATGGTCTCCTCAGCAAATAGCAAAGCGTTTAAAGACATTTCCTGATTTGGATCAAACAATGAATGTAAGCCATACAACGATTTATTCAACGATACGAGCATTACCCAAGGGTGAGTTGAAAAAAGACTTATTATCCTGTCTACGTCATGAAAATAAAAAGCGAAAAGCTAACGGTGAACCTAAAAAAGATTCTATATTACAGGATATTAAAACTATTCATGAGCGCCCAGCCGAAGTTCAAGAAAGAAAAATACCGGGTCATTGGGAAGCTGATTTAATTAAAGGTAAAGACAATAAAAGTTCGATAGCAACACTTATTGAACGAAATACACGGCTCTGTATCTTGGCAACATTACCTGATGCAAAGGCAGAATCAGTGCGCAAGGCTTTAACTGAAGCTCTGAAATATTTACCTGCAGAACTGCGTAAAACGTTGACCTATGACCGTGGACGCGAGATGGCAGAACATAAAATACTTGAAGAAGATTTAGGCATAGATGTATATTTCTGTGACCCACATTCACCCTGGCAAAAAGGCACATGCGAAAATATGAATGGTTTAATTAGGCAATATTTACCTAAAGGGATTGATTTAAATCAGGCAGATCAGCATTATTTAAATCAAGTTGCCATGTCACTGAATACTCGTCCTAGAAAAGCGTTAGATTGGCTTACACCATTAGAGAAATTTGCTCAGCTTGTTGATTATCATAAGACTTTTCAAACTGTCGCACCTCATGTTTGAATTCGCCGTTCCTCCATTAAATCAAGTGAAATCTAATGATCATAATCGCGTGCATTTTGGTGATAAGAGGGTAGTTAAAAAATACAGTTTTACTATTTCTGAAAATGATCTCATTGAGATAGATGATTATGATGTGAATTATCATTTGAAAAAATATAATGGGAATTTAAAATATTCGCAGGATTCATGTGAATTAATAGGTAAGAAAGTATTGCCTTTTCAAAAATCATTATTTTATTTAAAAGATGGATACTACTGGAGGTAATATTCTTATCATTATTCAATAGATAGTCAATTCTCAGTAGGTGTTAAGAGTGATAAAAAACCTAATTATATTTACTCGATTAAGAATGAAGATCGAAAATATTCTCATATTTCTTTGAAAAGGGTGAAAGATAATTCTATTTTATATGAGCAAATGTTGTTGTCAAATGAAACGGTTTTGAAATGTCAATATGAACCAGCAGTTTATGCAAATGAAATAAATTCTATTTTTTTATCAATGTCAAAAAGTTTAGACGATGATGATCATCTACATCTAAAATTTGAAGATGAGCAATGGAAAACAGATATCTTGAGTCAAAGTTGTGATTTTCAGGCTTTAACCCAAGAAAATGTATATCAATGGGAGGATAAAAGAATAGACTTTCAAGAGCTTGATTTAGTTCATTTGAAAACATTATGTTCTGATCATTATTTGGCATTTATTCATTTAACTAAAGATGATTATTATTCTAAAGAGTTGGGTTTATCTAGTAGAGTGCAGTTAAAAATATTGAGGAAAAATGACTTTACTCCTCTGGGTTGTAGTCATTTTTCATTTGATATTAGTCGTGATTTATTGAAAGGTTATTATGAAGGAAAAGTTCATATTAGAAATGTATATGTACATCCCATACCTAATAATTGTGCTATAGCAAAGATCGAGTTGGATAATGGAATGGTTTTTAATCAAGATGAGAGATATTGAAAATGAATAAAAAAACCATCGTTATCGGCTTCGTCGGTTCTACTTTAGATCAAGGAAAGCGTCCTGACCGATGGCAACGCTGGCGTCCGACGCTAAGTCTTATGATGCATGAAGATTTGATTGTAGATGAGCTGGTACTATTGCATGATCGGCAACATCATAATTTAGTCAAATTTATTGCTGAAGATGCTCAAAATGTGTCGCCATCGACTACTGTGTCGGGTCAGCGAGTGAGTATCCGAGATCCTTGGGATTTTGCTGAGGTTTATGGTGCGCTATATGACTTTGTGAAAAGTTATCCCTTTGATACTGAAAAGAACAACTATCTTTTACATATCACCACAGGTACACACGTTGCACAAATCTGTTGGTATCTACTAGTCGATGCCAATTATTTACCTGCCAAGCTGATTCAAAGTGCACCCAATCAACAGAAAACGCCAGAAGGTGAATATCGCATTATTGATCTAGATTTATCCCGATATGATGTTTTAAAGCAACGCTTTGAAGATGAGCAACAACAAAACTGGCAACAGTTGAAAGCCAATATTTCAACCTATAACCCTGAATTCAATCAACTAATCACAGAAGTTGAGTTGGTAGCAACGCGCTCTAGTGCGCCGATTTTGATTATGGGGGCGACAGGTGTAGGTAAATCGCATTTAGCCAAACAAATTTTTCAGTTAAAAAAAGACAACTTTCATTTAAGTGGGCGTTTTGTTGATGTGAACTGTGCGACGCTGCGTGGTGATAGTGCCATGTCCAGTTTATTTGGACATATCAAAGGCGCTTTTACAGGGGCAGCGGCTTCAAGAACAGGCTTATTAAAAAGTGCTGATCAAGGTATTTTATTTCTGGATGAAATTGGGGAGCTTGGGTTAGATGAACAAGCGATGCTGCTCAAGGCGCTTGAAGATAAATCTTTTTTTCCCGTTGGAAGTGATAAAGAGGTTCAGGCAGATTTTCAGTTGATTGCAGGGACTAATAGAGATTTAAGAGCCGAAGTGCAAGCTGGGCGTTTCCGTGAGGATCTGTGGGCACGACTGAATACATGGACATTCTTTTTACCCAATCTTAAAGATCGAATAGAAGATATTGCCCCGAATATTGAATTTGAGTTGCAACGTTTTGCTGTAAATCATCAGCGTCAATTACGATTTCAACGTGATGCCCTTGATGCATATTTGAAATTTGCCAAGTCTAAACAAGCATCTTGGCAGGGGAATTTCCGAGATTTAACCGCCAGTGTGACGCGGTTAGCGACATTATCCAGTGGTGAGTTGATTCGTTCGGAAACGGTAGAAAAAGAGATTCAGCGTTTAAAGCAACTTTGGTCTATTCAAGCCAAACAAAATCATTCTAAAGATATCGATATTCTCCTTAAATATTTAGATCAAACACAGTTGAGTGAGATTGATGAGTTTGATCAGATTCAGCTGCGTGGCGTACTCCTAGTTTGTGAAAATGCCAAAACGATGGCTGATGCTGGACGGCAGCTATTTGCTGCTTCACGCCAGCAACGGAACACCACAAATGATAGCGACCGAGTCAAAAAGTATTTGGCTCGGTTTGGCTTGAGTTGGAGTGATTTTCAGTAATTATTCAACGGGATGGTCTTTCTTTATTTGTGATTGAGTTGGTAGAAACTCTAAATTCCAAAGTTTTTCGGCGTGTCGGCCAATCCACCAGAAAGATGCAGCGAGCAAGATAAAGAAAATGGCTTTGTGCATGCCATTCCAAAAGAACTCAAAATACTTGGTGTAGAGATTAATAAATAAGAAGGTGATACCAAAACCACGTGAGGTAGCATCATCATGTTTTAAACCATAAACAATCGCGATGATGGCAATAAATGCGAAAAGCACACCCCAATGCAAGAGTTCATATTGTTTAACGTTATACCAGCTATTCAAATCACCGTAATTACCAAAGATCGAGAGAATCCATAAAGCAATAAACAGATAAAGTAGTCCCATGACATAAGTTGAATGGGCGAAATCTCTAAAATGCGCATAGCGTTGAAACAGCAAGCTTAAACCAATCAATACGCCGCCAAAAAAGACAAAACGTAAAGGAAAGTTCATGCCTAGGTAATATGCTCCCCAACCTGACATATAGCCAGTTTCCGTCCCAAACCATGAACCGAGTGAAAGTAAGGAAAATACCCAAATCAGTTTAGAGGGGAACCAGAAGGCAAGTGCTGCATAAATAATGGTGGAGAGCAGGAATAGCAAAGAGAAATGCCCACTGCCTGTATCAATCACTTGACCGAAATAGGCGATGGATGCTGCCGTAGAAAGCACGCCTGCAAAAATAATCGCTTCATTGCTAAATTGATGTAAGGGTTTGGTTTTACGTCGACGATAGGCAAAGCCATAAAAAGCTAGAGCAACAGCAGCAAAAACTAGACAAGGAATAATTTTGGAATCTATAAAGATTCTTTCAATCAACTTCATCAAATAATCATCAAGTGTGATAACGGCTATTGCGATCACTGTACAAATCATCGAGATCCAGAATGAATATTTTGCGAGTCGTTCCCAGTCAAAAGGCCGAATCGAAAAACTCTGATTTAATTCATTGGCAACATCAGGTGTAATCGTACCTTGTAGTTGCCAATGCTCAATGGTTTGCTTTAAAAAAAGTCCCTGTTTTTTATTTAATTTCATTATTTAAGAACCTAAATGCCTGTACATCTAAACTGATATAATAGACATTGGATTCAAAAGGCGTATATTTTTCTTAGTAATTTGTTGTTAAGTCTAAATTTTTAAAAAACGAGTGATAATTTGACGCAACTGTTTTAGATAACCAGTAAAAAAATGATTGGCACCTGGCAGAATCGTGATTGGATGCTTTTGTGGCTTTGCCCACGCGATCATATCTGAGAGCAGGGTAATATCATCTTGCTCGCCGTGTACGAATAAAATATCGCCGTCAATTGCAGGGGTTTTATAATGACGTAAATCCACTACTGAGCCTGTTGGTAGTCCGCAGAGCACTAATTGTTTTGGACGTAACTCTTCACTGAGCTGTGCTTGGCATTTAGCTAATACATGAGAACCGAAACTAAAACCACCGGCATAAAAAGTTAAACCCGCATGTTTTGCACGGGCATATTCAATCACAGCCATAATATCATCAGTTTCGCCATGACCTTGATCATGAGTACCTTCACTGCCAGCCAAACCACGGAAGCTAGGGCGATAAACGACACAACCCATTTCATTAAAAATCTGAGCCAGTAAAACAGGGACTTTATGATGTGGTGTACCACCTTGCAAAGGATGTGGATGGCAGACGACAGCAAAACCTGTGATTTCACCTTGGGGTTGATCTACAAACATTTCAATTTGACCAACAGGACCTTGGATGAATACTTGCTCAGACATAAGATACGCAATGGATAATGGAAGAATCCACTATTTTACCGATAAAACTGAACGAGAACACGAATTGGCATTAAAAATTATCAACTGATATAGTTTCACCAAGATAAATTTATTCTGATTGATTATGCTTGCTTTAATTTCTCCAGCGAAAACACTAGATTATGAAACTGCTTTACCGACTGACACATATACACAGCCTCGTTTATTAGAGCAATCACAACAATTGATAGATGTATGTCGCAAACTTTCGGCAACAGAAATTGCATCGTTAATGACCGTGAGTGAAAAAATCGCCAATTTAAATGTAGAGCGTTTTCGTGATTGGAATGCGGAATTTGATTTTTCTAATGCACGCCAAGCTTTATTTGCATTTAAAGGTGACGTGTATACAGGTCTAGATGCTTATCACTTAAAAGATCATGATATTGATTTTGCCCAACAGCATTTGCGCATGTTGTCTGGTCTTTATGGTTTGTTACGCCCATTGGATTTGATGATGCCGTATCGTTTAGAAATGGGTACTAAATTAAAGAATAGCCGTGGAAATAATTTATATGAGTTTTGGGGCAGCATTATCACTGATCAAATTAACCAAGATTTAGCTGAAATTGATGCAAAATTATTGGTAAATTTAGCCTCTGACGAATATTATAAATCTGTGAATGAAAAGAAAATTCAGGCAGAAATTATCAAGCCTGTATTCTTGGATCAGAAGAACGGGAAATATAAAGTCATTAGTTTCTATGCGAAAAAAGCGCGTGGTCTAATGGCAAGATACTTGATTGAAAATAAATTAAGCCAAGTAGAACAATTAAAAGCATTTGATAGTGAAGGGTATTACTTTGATGCTGAAAGTTCATCGGATAAAGAGTTGGTCTTTAAGCGAGATGAACAGCACGCAGCTTAGATTTGCCTTGGGCGGGATGGGATGTTAACCAAAGAACATTTGTTGAAAAATGCTATATCGCTTGATCAAGTCCGAATCAAAGGGCATCTGACAGAACCTCGGAGTTATGGCGTGTATGCACTGCCTTTAGATCGTGATGGTACTCGGCGCTTTCGATTTGGTAATCACCCTGTACGTCAGCAAGAACTAAAACATGAGTTTGGTTCTTGCACTTTGTATCAGCTCTTTCTTGAGCGTAAGGATGCAGAGTCTTTAGCAAAGTGGCTTAATAAGGAAATCCAATAAGGATGAGTAATGCAGCAATATTTAACTATATTGGAAAAATCATGGTTTGAGCTGCATAGGCATTATCATTTTTCTGAACCGCAGAAAATTTTTAACAAGTTGATTGCTGCCTATAGTGAAAAGCAGCGGGCTTATCATACGCTACAACATTTGTATGAATGTTTGGTTTTACTTGAATCGATTCGACCTGATTTAAAAGATGCTTATTCAGTTGAGTTAGCACTGTGGTTTCATGATGCGATCTATGATCCCCAAGCAAAAGACAACGAACTAAAAAGTGCTGAGCTATTCGAGCAGTATTTGGCTCAAGATTTATCAGCGGATGACGTTCAAAAGATAATCCGATGGATTCTTGCAACCCAAAGGCATGAAGCAACGGATGAATTAGATTTGCAGTTTTTACTGGATATTGACTTAGCGATTCTAGCGGCTTCGCCAGAGCGTTTTGCGGAATATGAGCAGCAGATTCAACAGGAGTATGCTTGGGTTGATCCCGATGTCTATTCGATTAAAAGAAAAGAAGTTCTAACGCATTTTTATCAGACTGAACCACTGTATCAAACGGAATACTTTCAACAGAATTTTGAACAAAGGGCGAAAATGAATTTAAAGAATATAATAGAATAAATGATTAAAATGAAGCCATTGAGTTATAAGTGAAAGATTAAACATTAGATATTGCAGAGGGAAAACTTAATATTCGTGTGGCTGCTTGGATAGAGCATGAAGATCAGATTTTGGTTTCTACATTTCCTGATGGAAGTATTTCTTTAGTGGGTGGTCGATTAAAATTTTCAGAAACAACCCTAGAGGGAATTCAACGAGAAGTGCTTGAAGAAACAGGAGAGTATTTTAATTCGCCTGTGCTTTTTGCGATTGTTGAAAATTTTTTCTATGATCCCGTTGTAGGGCGAAATTTTCATGAATTTCTGTAAGCGTCCGCTGAACCCCATGCCTATTTTTTAATTTGAGTTGGATTTCCAGCGATGTGGTAGTAATTCTTCTATTTGGGTCGCTTTATGCGTCGGCAGCCTTTTCAGCACATCACTGAGATAGGCATACGGATCCAACCCATTCAGCTTTGCTGACTGGATTAAAGTCATGATATTTGCCGCTCGCTGTCCACTGCGCAGCGAACCTGCAAACAACCAGTTCTTACGGCCCAATGCCCAGGGACGCATTGAGTTCTCTGCCCAGTTATTGTCAATGGGTAGATTGCCATCATCCAGATAGCGGCTTAAGGCTGGCCAACGCTTCAGACTGTAATTGATGGCCTTGGCGGTTGGAGAACTCGATGGCACCGTCAGATAATGTTGGTTGAGCCATTCACACAGTTGTTGCATCACCGGTTGGCTGTGCTGTTGTCGGTATTCGCGGCGGTGTTCTGCTGTACCATCGGTCTTTTTCCTGAGTTCTGCTTCTATCGCATACAGTTTCTGAATCATCAGTAATGCCTGTTCAGCGATCTGACTTTTCCCGGTCACATGTAGCTCATGGAATTTACGACGTGCATGCGCCATGCAGCCCACCTCTATGACATCGCCTGATTTAAAGCGTGCTTTATAACCACTGTAATCATCACAGACCAGATGGCCCTGCCAGCCATTCAGGAACTCTTCTGCATGCTGACCTGAACGGCTATCCTGAAAGTCATAGATCACCGCTTGAACTGGATTGTACTGTGTAGTGGCATAGGCCCAGACATAACCTTTCTTCGGTTTTTTCTCATCATCACCCATCCGCATGATGGTGACCGGCGTTTCATCGGCATGGATCACCCGCTGTTGCAGCACCACCTGTTTTAAGGCATTGGCCAGAGGTTCCAGTTCCACACCGCAGCGACCTATCCAGTCAGATAACGTTGATCTAGAAAGCTCGATTCCCGCCCGCTGATAGATCAGACGTTGACGGTACAGCGGTAAATGATCGGCATACTTCGATACCAGCACATGGCTGAGCAGTTCAGGTGAAGCAATGCCTTTATCAATCACATAGGCAGGCATCGCTTGCTGAGTCAGGGTGTCACACTGATCACAGACCCATTTGCCACGCACATGCTGTTCCTTATAGAACTGTGCCGGTCTGAAATGTAGTTTTTCACTGATATCTTCGCCGATACGACGCAAGGTGCAGCCACAAGCACATTGGGTTGATGTTGGTTCATGCTCGATACGGATGGTGTGTAGATGATCGGGCAGCAGTCGACGTTTAGGTTTGTTGACTGTGGCTTTGTGTGTCGCTGCATCAGTTTTATCTGCATTCAGCCGTTCCAGTTCCAGATCAACAGCGGCAATATCTTCTTCGACCGCTTCATCCCACAGATGGATTTGTTTTGCGGTGAGATGTTCGTTTTTACTGCCAAATTTGTGCTGTTTAAATAGTGCGAGCTCATGCTCGTATTTTTGCGTGAGAATGGAAAGATGTTGAACTTTGGCATCCAATTGCTGGTTTGATTTTTCTAATTCTTGATTTGATTGTGCCAAAGACTGATGCTGCATTGCCAACTGCCGGGTAAATTCCAGCAGTTGTTCATGGGTCAGTTGGCTTAAATCAGGCAGCGTATTCATGACCGCAGTATGCCTGAGGTCATGACGCAGAGGAAATAGAACGTTTGGAGAATAGCAGAATGGACCAAGCTAGTTTAGAGCATCGTCACCACCTGCTGTCGTCCAATGCGCTGCCAAGGCAAACCCTGGATCAGTGCCTGTAACTGTTCTGGGCTGAGGGCTACGCTTTCACCCTGGTGAACTTTAGCCCAGTGAAATTTTCCCTGTTCCAACCGCCGGGCACACAGCCAGATGCCCAGTCCATCATGTACCAGCACTTTCATGCGATGGCCACGTTTATTACAGAACAGGTAAGCACAATGCGGTTTGATGTAGCCAAAGGCTCTCACCACCTGAGCCATGGCCGTATCCATACCTGCACGCATGTCCATGGGCTGAGTAGACAACCAGATTTCATCGATACGGATCATGTTGTAAGTGCCTTGAGTAATTCTGCTAAAGCAGATATTTCTGATACTTGCCATTTCAAGCCAATTTCTGCTTTTGAGTGGGGTAAAGTAATTTGAACCGTTAACATGCCAGTAGGGATAGGATCTAATGGTGCGGAGCAAGATAAGGTAATAAATGCAGGTTTATTCGGTAGTAGTGAGCGATCATTCCCTGGCTTAGCATCAATTAAGCGAATCCATTTGGATACAAGATTTGTATTCAATCCATGTTGCAAAGCGACCGAAGCAATTGAAACCTCCGATGCTTTACACGCCTGAACGATCTGCTGTTTAAATTCAGCACTATATGTTCTTCGTTTTATCGTAAGAGATGCGATGGATGTCTGGTTATTTGTAGTCATAAATTTAAGTTCCCACTTGTTTTTAAGTCAGGACTAAATTAAGGCTTATAGGACGAATTCATAAGGTGTGTTCAGCGGACGCTTACGAATTTCTTTATATTTATAAAGGCGATATTCAAATAAAAGCTTCTTATCTTGATGATGCGACTGAAGCTCAAGTGATTTCATGGATGCCAAAGTGTGAGATCAAATTGCTAAAGCCAGATGTTTTACATGATCTTGCTTTGCGATCAACTGAGCAAGTTATACATCTTGTTAATCTGGAATCAAGATAAATCATAATTGCATTAAAAAAGGGAGCAAAAAAAGCTCCCTTTTATCATTCTTTTCTTATTTAAAGAAATACCCCGTCTCAGGCGAGCTCGCATTTGCCATACGTTTACGTGGCATACGACCCGCTAAGAATGCCTCACGACCTGCTTCAACTGCTTTTTTCATAGCAGAAGCCATCAAAATTGGATTTTGAGCAGCAGCAATTGCCGTGTTCATCAGTACGCCGTCACAACCGAGTTCCATCGCAATCGCAGCATCACTGGCAGTACCCACACCAGCATCCACCAGCACAGGAACTTTAGCGTTTTCTTTGATGATAGAAATGGTGTGTGGATTCAGAATACCGAGACCAGAACCAATTAAGCTGCCTAAAGGCATGATCGCAACACAACCCATGCTCTCAAGTTCTTGCGCAACAATCGGATCATCCGAGGTGTAGACCATGATCTCAAAACCATCATCAATCAGGGTTTGCGCTGCTTTCAGTGTTGCAGTGACATTTGGGTATAAGGTTTTTTCATCGCCGAGTACTTCTAGCTTTACCAGATTGTGGCCATCAAGCAGTTCACGAGCCAGCATACAGGTACGAATTGCGCTATCTGCATCAAAACAGCCAGCAGTATTCGGCAAAATTGTATATTTCTCAGGTGGAATGACTGAGAGTAAATTTGGTTGATCGGCATGTTGACCAATGTTTACGCGACGAATTGCAACGGTCACAATTTCAGCGCCACTTGCTTGAATTGCTAAATCGGTTTCATTGAGATCTTTATATTTACCAGTTCCGACAAGTAAACGAGATTGGAAAGTACGTGAACCAATAATTAAAGGGGAATCTTGCATAGGCTTACTCCATTTTTAGCCGATTAGCCGCCACCAACAGCTTGAATAATTTCAATACGATCTTCTGGAGCAATTGTTGTTTGCTCAAGTCTACTTTTCGGAATAATCTGTTGGTTCTTCTCTACAGCAAAGCGTTTGCCTTCAAGTGCCAAGCTTTGAACCAATTGCTGTAGATTTTCACATGACGTGTCTGTTGACTCGCCGTTTAAATAGATATGCATGATAAATCCTTATTTCGCATGTTTGATCGCATACCATGCGAGTAACAGCCAACCTGCAATCATAAATGCACCACCAATCGGAGTGATTGCACCTAATATTCGAGGTAAACCAAGCGACATAATGTATAACGAACCGCAGAAAAATATTATGCCAATTTGAATCAAAATAAAAGGAATTTTTATTGGGAATGTTGGTGTGGTTTTTTTGAGTACAGCTAAAATGAGTAAACCTAGAGCATGGTAGAAAAAATATTGCGTTGCAGTGCTCCACCAAGCGAGTTGCTCTACTGTAGCAATAGATTTAAGCCCATGAGCACCAAAAGCACCTAACATAACTGCAAGTGCAAGATTAAGCGCAGAAATTGCTATCCACATAATGAAAATGGAACTGGAAAATTGATGAACAAAGTTAACATATTCGAAGCTTTTAACAAAGCTGGATAAAACAAAAGGGCATTGTCGCCCTTGTGTTTGTGCTGAATTTAACTTGCTGACATCGCAATTTTAATTTTTTCCATTGCATTCTTTTCAAGCTGGCGAATACGTTCAGCAGAAACATTATATTCAGCAGCCAATTCATGCAAAGTTGATTTGTCATCATCTAACCAACGACGCTGTAAAATATTACGAGAACGATCATCGAGTTGATCCATGGCCTCATGCAATGCAGAAGTACTTTGTTCTTCGTAATCTTCTTCTTCAATTAGGCGTGCAGGGTCGTAACGATTATCTTCTAGATAAAGTGCAGGTGCGGTGTGCGGTGTATCATCGTCATCATCACCTTGCGCTTCAAAAGCAGCATCGTAAGCGGTTAAACGACCTTCCATTTCAAGCACTTGCTCAGGAGTCACATTCAAATCATTTGCAATTGATTGAGCTTCTTCCAAAGTCAAACGTTTACTTGATTTTTTTAGACTACGCAAATTGAAAAATAATTTACGTTGAGCTTTCGTAGTAGCAATTTTAACAATTCGCCAGTTACGAATAACATATTCATGAATTTCGGCTTTAATCCAATGCACAGCAAAAGAAACTAAGCGCACACCCATATTAGGATCGAAGCGCTTAACAGCTTTCATCAATCCGAGGTTACCTTCTTGGATGAGATCACCTTGTGGTAATCCGTAACCTGCATAGCTGCGTGCAATATGTACGACAAATCGTAAGTGTGACATTACCAAAAGTTTGGCAGCATCCAGATCTTGATCATAATAATAACGTTCAGCAAGTTCTTTCTCTTGCTCTGCCGTTAAAATAGGAATTTGATTGACAGTACTGATATATGCACCAAGGTTAACGCCTGGCGCAGACAATGACAGGGGCATCAATTGATTGCTGCTGTCAGTAGTCATGGAGTCTCCTTATAGGATGGTATTAAAGTCAATAATTTCATCTTAATGCGAATGTTCTTCATCACTAAGGAAATTTGAGTATAGAAATGTAAATATTTCAATTTTATCTTTACCGAGAGTTTAGCAAAGAATCAAATAGATTCAATTAAATAGTGAAATTCTCGGTCTGAAATTTTCTGTGTTTGACATTGAAGTTGTTGAATTTGGCAATATCGTGTTACATCAATTTCACTATGCGGGTCTGATGATTTTAAAAGATATTGCTTTGATCCTGACGATTTCTTAATAGCGCGTTTCAACATCAAAAGTGGCATAGGGCAAGGTTGTCCTAGCGCATCAATTATTTCGGGCGAGCCTTCAATTTTAGACATAGTAATAAACAAAGCTTAATTGAAAATTATCTTAACAAACTTTCACTATTTTACACGGAAAATTTTTAGCAAAAAAAGCGCTAAATGGTTGAATAAAACAGATAGAGTGCTAGGAAATTACTAAAAATAAATCTATTAATTGGAATAAACCCGTGTTAAGCTCGATGCGTTTTAGAAAGTGTTTAATATAAATTTCTTGTATTAAACCCTATAACAAATGGATGTAACCGGAAATTGTTGATAGTTTTACAGAATGATTACAAGCTTTAAAATTATAAATATTTTAAAACCTTGTTGGCTCTGCTGTTTGCAACACCGGAAGGTCCTTATCTTTCAATATCTGAGGATTGACTTATGACAGCTCGTGAACAAGGCGTAGTAAAGTGGTTTAACGACACTAAAGGCTTTGGTTTTATTCAGCGTAATGGTGGTGATGACGTATTTGTTCATTTCCGCGCAATTGTAGGCGAAGGTCACCGTTCATTACGTGACGGCCAACGCGTAGAATTCAGCGTAGTTCAAGGACAAAAAGGTTTCCAAGCTGAAAACGTTCAGCCTTTAGACTAATTTGTTGCTTTAACGCAATAAAAGGCGCTCCAATGTTATTTGGGGCGTTTTTGTTTATAATAGCCACTTTCTTTAGTCATTGATGGTTCGAGAGCATATATGACGTCTGGTTTTGAAACCTTAAATTTACATCCGCAGTTGAAAAAAGCCATTGATGCTTTGGGGTTCACACAAATGACTCCTATTCAACAAAAGGTTTTAAAATATACATTAGCAGGGCATGATGCCATTGGTCGAGCACAGACAGGGACAGGTAAAACAGCTGCCTTTCTAATCAGTGTGATTAATGATTTATTAACCAATCCAGTACAAGAGCAACGTTTTCGTGGTGAACCACGAGCATTAATCTTAGCTCCTACTCGTGAGCTTGCATTACAGATTGAAAGTGATGCCCAGCATTTGACAAAGTTCACTGATCTACATCTTGTCACTCTATTAGGTGGTGTAGACTTTGAAAAACAAAAGAAAATGTTGGATCGCAACTTTGTTGATATTATTGTTGCTACGCCAGGGCGTTTAATTGATTTTGTTGAACAAAAAGAAGTTTGGTTAGATAAAATTGAATTTTTAGTGATTGATGAAGCTGATCGCCTGCTTGATATGGGATTTATCCCATCCGTAAAACGAATTGTTCGTTTTTCTCCATTCAAAGAGCAACGCCAAACTTTGATGTTTTCAGCAACATTTAGCTACGATGTATTGAATTTGGCAAGACAATGGTTATTTGAACCTGTTACGGTAGAAATTGAACCTGAACAGAAAACCAATAATGATGTCGAGCAACGAGTTTACGTTGTAGAAAACAAAGATAAATATAAATTGCTTCAAGAAATTCTTCGTGAAGAACCTATTGATAAGGTCATGATCTTTGCAAACCGTAGAGATCAAGTTCGTCGTTTATATGATCACTTAAAGCGTGATGGTTATAAAGTAGGAATGTTGTCTGGTGAAATTGCGCAAGACAAAAGGTTGAAGATGCTCGATCAGTTTAAACAAGGCAAAAACAATATTATGATTGCGACTGACGTTGCTGGTCGTGGTATTCATGTTGATGGTGTATCGCACGTCATTAACTTTACCTTGCCTGAGCAATCAGATGATTATGTTCATCGTATTGGTCGTACTGGACGTGCAGGTGCTCAAGGTGTAAGTATTAGCTTCTTATCAGAAGATGATGCGTTCTATTTGCCTGAGATTGAAAAGGCGATTGGGAAGAAATTACCCCTTACGCGAATCGAAGGATATTGTTGATTTGATTGAAGCAATTTCAAATTAGAATTTGTTTATTAAATCATTTAAAAAGCTAAATCATGCGACGATTTAGCTTTTTTTATTTTTTAGTATGTTTTGCTACCCAAATGATACAAAAGATTAAGAATTTTTTTGAAATCCTGTGATTAGTTGCTGAATTGAAACAAATCAACATGTAGAATATGGCGCATTACCTGGGAGGATATTATGGCTCTAATCTCAATGCGCCAGCTCTTGGATCACGCTGCAGAACATAACTACGGCGTACCAGCGTTTAACGTAAACAACTTAGAACAAATGCGTGCAATTATGCTCGCAGCTGATGCAACGAATTCACCTGTAATCGTACAAGCTTCTGCTGGTGCGCGTAAATATGCAGGTGCACCTTTCTTACGTCATCTTATTTTAGCTGCGATTGAAGAATGGCCACATATTCCAGTGGTAATGCATCAAGATCACGGTACAAGCCCTGATGTCTGCCAGCGCTCTATCCAGTTGGGTTTTAGCTCAGTGATGATGGATGGTTCTTTGGGAGCTGATGGTAAGACACCAACTTCATATGATTACAATGTTGATGTTACTCGTCGTGTTGTAGCTATGGCTCACGCATGTGGCGTTTCTGTTGAAGGTGAGATTGGTTGCTTAGGTAGCCTTGAAACTGGTATGGCTGGTGAAGAAGATGGTGTTGGCGCTGAGGGCGTACTAGACCATTCTCAATTGCTAACTTCTGTAGAAGAAGCAACACAATTCGTTGCTGATACTGATGTTGACGCTTTAGCGATTGCTGTTGGTACTTCTCATGGTGCATACAAGTTTACTCGTCCACCTACAGGCGATATCTTGGCAATTGATCGAATTAAAGAAATTCATGCTGCACTACCAAACACGCATCTTGTAATGCATGGTTCAAGCTCTGTACCACAAGAGTGGTTGGCGATTATTAACCAATATGGTGGTGATATTAAAGAAACTTATGGTGTACCGGTAGATCAGCTTGTAGAAGCGATTAAACATGGTGTTCGTAAAATTAATATTGATACTGATTTACGTTTGGCATCTACTGGCGCGATGCGTCGTATGATGGCTGAGAAGCCAAGTGAATTTGATCCACGTAAATTCTTTGGTGAAACAATTGAAGCAATGAAAGACATTTGTATTGTACGTTATGAAGCATTTGGTACAGCTGGTAATGCAGATAAGATTCGCCCAATTTCTTTAGAGAAGATGGTTGATCGTTACAAGTGATTAACTTGTAATTTAAAAAATAGCGGCATTTGCCGCTATTTTTATATTTGTATGAAAAAAATGCCAGCATATAGCTGGCATTTTTTGAGGCAGAATTTATTTTTGCTGCGCTTTTGAGTCTAAATTGACATCTTTAATTTCAACGTAGGCATTGGCGCGAAGCTCACGCATCCAAGTATCTACTTCTGTATCAAATTGACGTTCACCGAGAATCTGACGTGCCATACGTTCTTGTACTTCTTTGGTCATGTCTTGTTGGCGAGTATCCATCACTTGCAGGATATGCCATCCGAATTGTGTTTGGAATGGTTTGCTAATTTGACCTACAGGAGTATCTTTCATTGTTTGTTCAAATTCAGCAACCATAACGCCTGGGCTAACCCAACCCAAGCTACCTCCATCACGAGCTGAGCCTGTATCATTTGAATATGTTGCAGCAAGTGTTGCAAAATCTTCGCCAGCTTTAGCACGATTGTATAGACTATCAATCATTTGTTTAGCACGGTCTAAAGATACAACTTCAGAAGGTTGGATTAAAATATGACGTGTTTGGTACTGATCCACTAAAGCCTTTTGATCATTCTGCTTACGTTCAAGTAATTTGAGAACGTGGATACCATCACGAACATTAATTAGTTCGGTTGTTTGACCTACTTTCAATGGGGTGATTCGCGCTGCGAGTTCAGTTGGAATTTCAGAAAGTGATCTGAATCCCATGTCTGCACCATCAACTTTCACAGAAGAAGTTGATAATTTAGAGCTGATTGCTTTTGGATCATCACTATTCGTAAGCGCATTTTTTACTTCTAAGGCAACTTTTTGTGCTTCTGCTGCATTATCTCCTGAGATACGCATATGAATCACATGAGCTTGAGTGCCTAATGCGGCTTGACCTTCAGGTGAATTTAGGAAATTTTCAACATCTAAGTCGCTGATTTTAATTCGCGACATTACTTGTTGTTGACGTAAGCGTCCGATTGCTAAATCTTCAGCAATACGGTTTCTTAAGTTTTCATATGTACCTGGCGCAATTGCGTCTAGTTTTTGTTGGAACGCTTCTAAGGTAGTAGCGCCAGATTGATTTGCTACTTTCATAACAGCAGCATTTAAACTTTTTTCGTCTGCTTTAATACCGTAACGTTTAACTTGTTCTAATTGAGCTTGTCGGATGATCAACTGATCTAAAACTTGCATCTGTAAGTATTGTTGTGGTGGCACAATTTTATTTTGTGCTTTAAGTTGATGCTCAGTTTCAGCAATTCCTTGTTCTAAATCACTTTTAAGAATGACACTACTATCCACAATTGCTACAACCTCATCCGTAGGTTGAGCAAAGCTATGCATTGATGAAGAAATTAGGGCGGCTAGAACAGTAGCTCTAAAGATATGTTGAATAGAATTTATCTTCATTAACGTTGTGTCCAAGATTGATTAATTTTGTTGAAACCTAAAACTCTGCTTTCTAAAAGTGAGGCAAGCTTATTATTTAAGGCGCCTAAACCTTTAAGTGTAAACTCAGCCATTACAGCACGCTTTCTACGTACATCAGGAGAATTAGGATCATCTAAATCGTTGTAGTACGAGCGTCCATATACAGAGACAGCCCAACAACAAGACTCATAATTGACGCCAAGTAAATACTCGCGCATCAAATTATTGTCTAAGTCATATTGAGCATGTCCCATAATACGCCAATTATCTTTTACAGGTTGTATAAAGGATGCAACAGCTTGATCATAAGAATCTTGACGGTCTGGAATGTCTTTACGATAAAAATAGCCTACATTGTAGAGATTACCTTTATCGCCGACGTAATATGCTTGAAAATCACGTTGTGCATTTTCACCATTAGACATCCATGCAGAATTGGCAGCTAAGGTGAAGTTCTGATTCAATTGACTCGCTAGGCTAATAATCGGACCTGTTCTTTTTTGCGTGTCGAACTCATCAGGCTCTTCGTTCAGGGTTACACGTCTGTCATTAAAATAATAACTTTGACCTAGACTCGCTCTAATACGCTCTAAGCCTTCTGTATCTAGTAAGCTGTATGTAACACCCAAAGATAAGAAATTATTATCCTCTAAGCGGTCGTGCCCATAAAAGCGGTAAGGGTTAAATAATTGATCATAACTAATAGATGCAGTTGTAGAGTCAAAGTTTGGATGATCATCTTGCTTTTTATAAGGTGAGTAAGCATAGAACGCTCTTGGTGAGATGCTTTGAAGATATTTGCCATCTTTCTCAAAAGTGACACCAGTTGCGAACGTAAATTGCGGCACAACGACAGACTTCTCTAAATCATCGGAAGCCGATAAGCCTAAACCCTCTTTAGTATCTTGATCGTAGAATGTATTAATTGTACGTACGGATAATTCTGGAATAGCGTAGAACCATGATGGTGTTATGTAGTTATAACGAACAGCAAATTGGTTATAGATACGAGTACCACTTGATTCTAAAGCTGAGCCATCATTTATAGACTTTTTAAAATAAGCTGTATCATTATTAAACTCGTATTGTAAACCTTGAGGATTACCTGTTACATAATTGAGAAGGAACTGAGGTAAGCGAGCATAGGGTTTGTCTTTATCCTCAATCGTTTCATCTAGGGTTTGGAAATCTTCGACTTTTAACTGAGCTTTTAAGCCAGGAATGCCATTTTTGTAATTCAATTCCCATGCACGGCGTAGGTTTAAATCAGTTTTTGAATTTGGGCTTGAGTTAAAATCAGAGAAATAATCTTTATCTGATGCATGGTTAAATTCTAGGTTCGTAGACCATTGATCTGTGATGTTCCAATTGTGTTCAAAATGTAAGTCATCACGATCTTTGTTGTCGTATTCGTTGTCATTTGGTAGATAGCCACCCCAAATACGTCCTGAACCAAAATTCTCAGTCATATATCTAAATTCTGCATCCAACTTTGCTCCACGTTTGCTCATAAAGCTTGGTGCGAGTGTTAGATCATAGTTAGGTGCAAGATTAAGATAAACAGGAACGGTAAGTTGAGCACCACCATCATTGCTATAGCCAAAATTTGGACTTAAAAGACCAGTGGTGCGTCTATCATCAATTGGGAAATTAAAATAAGGAACAGCTAAGACAGGAACATCTTTTACATATAGTTTAGTTCCTCTAGTCACACCACGACCAGTTTCTTGATTCAGTTCAATTTGTTTAGCCTGAATTTTCCATGCAGGTTTTTGTTCAGGTGGGCAGGCTGTATAACTAGCATCCTTAAGAATAACTAAATTTTCATTTTGGCGTTTGATTTGGCTTGCATGGCCATGAGCATGTTGTTGTTCAGAAATATAAAAACTGTTATTTAAGTCGCCAGTTTGGGTTTTTAAGTTGTAATTGATTTGATCGCTTTGGGTGAGTAAACCTGATTGAGCGAGTTGAACTCGACCTTTCGCATTTGCATATGTTTGAGATGAATCTAAAGTAACCTCATCTGCACGAATATTGCGACCTTCTTGGTCAATAATTACGTCACCTCGTAAAACCGAATCACCATTTGGATTGTAGTGACCATAGTCTGCCGTAATAACAGAGGTGGTGCTATTCGCATCTTTGGGTCTGCTTTCAGGGTTGATAGGCGTAATCCATGTACCTTGGCAAAAAGATGAGCTTAGATAGCGATTGTCACGCAATTGAGCTTCTGGTGCCGATTTGTCTACATAGTATTGCTGAAAAAAACTTTCGCCAGGGTAGGTTTCTTGATCTTTCTGAATTTTGGCTTTGAGTTGAGCATTGTCTAGTGTAGAGACATGAGACGTGTTGGTTGCTGCGAAACCTGATTGAATCGAGCCGCCACACAAGAGTGTCAAAATAGCAGTTGCTAAAGGATTAAATTTAAACTGATGTTTCATTGTCTCATTAACCAGTATGCTAATTCACAATTAATTATTGTCGCATCATAGAGAAAAAGTTGATAAGTGGCTACACTTAAGCTTTCAAAATCTCAGCTAGTTTTAGATTTTATTGCAAATGAATACACAACGTGAACAATTGATACAAACTTGGCTTGAAGCCGTTCTCAAATCTGATCAGTTTGAAATCAACTTTCTTGCTGGAGATGCGAGTTTCCGCCGCTATGCACGAGTTGGGTTACAAAACAAAACATATATGCTCATGGATGCGCCTCCTGAAAAAGAAGATTGCGTTCCGTTTGTGACGATTGATGAGTTCTTTGATGCGAATGGGGTGAGAGTTCCTCATATCGTTGCTAAAGATTTGGAGCAAGGATTATTATTGTTGGAAGATTTTGGTGATGTAGTGTTGTCAACATTGTTAAATGATAAAACAGTTGATCAATATTATGCCCAGAGCTTTAAACAACTTATTGAATTGCAGCAAATTGACGGGAAATCTCATTTGCCGGCATATTCATATGAGAAATTAATGACAGAGATGCGTCTGTTAACAGAATGGATGCTACCTTCATTAAATATTCAACCAACAGAACAGCAATTAGAAACAATTGAGCAAGCTTTCGATTTTCTTGCGATTGAAGCCACTAATCAACCTCAAGTAATCGTTCATCGTGATTTTCACAGTCGTAATCTGATGAAAATTGAAAATGAGCAAGAACTCGGTGTTATTGATTTCCAAGATGCGGTAATTGGTGCTGATACTTATGATTTAATCTCGATTACACGAGATGCCTATGTACAGTGGAATGCCGAGCGCGTTTATGAATGGTTTGAAGTCTTTTATAACTTGTTGCCAGCAAAAGCGAAAGAAAATCGGAGTTTTGAGCAGTTTAAGCGTGATGCTGATCTTATGGCGATTCAGCGCCATCTTAAAATTTTAGGTATTTTTGTTCGTTTATTCGAGCGTGATGGAAAATCAGGTTATCTAAAAGATCTGCCAAGAGTGATGTGGTATCTGCTTGAAGAAAGTCAAGGTTATGATGAATTGAATGACTTTATGCAATTTATGCGTGAAATCGTTATGCCAAAGTTCATTGCAAAATATGGTGATTATGAGGTTGCTGCATAATGAGAGCTATGATTCTTGCCGCAGGTCTTGGAAATCGTATGCGACCGCTAACGTTGCATACACCAAAACCTTTGCTTGAAGTTGGTGGAAAGCCTTTAATTGTTTGGCATATCGAAAAATTGCAAAAGATAGGTGTCTCTGAAATTGTGATCAATACTGCTTGGTTGGGAGACAAACTTGCGGCTGCTCTTGGAGATGGTTCTCAATTTGGTGTAACTATTTTGTGGTCGCATGAGGGTGAGGGGCTTGAGACGGCAGGTGGTATTATCAATGCATTGCCTTTATTGGGCGATAAGCCTTTCATTCTAGTCAATGGTGATGTCTGGACAACTATGGATTTCTCTTCATTGCTGAATGTTCATTTAGGTGACAAGCAAGCGCATTTAGTATTGGTTGACAATCCTCCTCAGCATTTGAAAGGTGATTTCATTTTATCCAATGATTTGGCTTATACATTTGAGCAGGAGCCATTGGGTGAAGCATTAACCTATAGTGGTATTGCGGTATTATCACCGAATATGTTTAAAGGTCTGGAGAATGGTAAGAGACCATTAGCACCTTTACTTAAACAGGCAATGTCACAAGAATTAGTTTCAGCTGAGAAAATGCAGGGTATTTGGGTTGATGTTGGTACGCCTGAGCGGTTAGAAGAGCTTGATAATAAAATTAAACAAGGTGAATTTGCCTAAGAAGATATTTGTCGTGCTTTGATGTTGTTGAACCAAGGCAGAAAATTTGATGGATTGTGCAGTTTATCATGAACATAGATGATTAACTGCATAATCGTTCAACAAGTCCTACTGTGTCTTGTATCAGAAATCGGTATACTGCACAGCAAATTTATCGAGATGTTACACTGTCATGCATCATTTTTTTCAAGAATTAAAGCAAGGTAGTCAAGCTTTAGGATTAAACCTCAGCGAAGAGGCTTTAACACTCTTATTAAAATATCAAGATGCGCTAGTATTGTGGAATAAGGCATATAACCTAACAGCAATACGCGACCCTAAAGAAATGCTGGTTAAACATTTATTAGATAGTTTAAGTATCTTGAATGATCTACCAAAAGGGCGTTTATTAGATGTAGGTACAGGTGGTGGAATGCCTGGAATGATTATTGCTTTATGTCAACCAGAACGTGATTGTGTTTTGCTTGATTCAAATGGTAAGAAAATTCGTTTTCTGAAACAGTTTATTGCTGATTTAAAACTGAAAAATGTAATTGCAGTGCAAACACGTGTTGAAAATGAAGACAGTATCAATGAACTTGGTCAGTTCGATGTAATTACAAGTCGAGCATTCGCTTCACTAACTGACTTTGTAGATGCTGCACAGCCATATATGCATGAAAAAAGTATTATTGCAGCAATGAAAGGTTTGATTCCAACTGATGAACTTGATCAATTAAAAGGTCAATATCAGTCTCAGATTGTCGAATTGAAAGTACCAAGATTAGATGAACAACGTCATTTGCTTTTGCTTCAACGAATTTAATAAAAAATATTAAGGGTAATCATGGCACAAATTATTGCAATTGCTAACCAAAAAGGTGGCGTAGGGAAAACAACAACCGCAGTTAATCTTGCTGCTTCTTTGGCGATTTTAAAGAAGCGTGTCTTGTTAGTTGATATGGACTCACAAGGTAATGCAACAATGGGGTCTGGCGTACAAAAGAATGATCTTTTGTATTCTGTTACTGATGTCTTATTAGGTGAAGTGCCGATCGAAACTGCAATTCAAAAAGCAGAAGTAGGATATAAAGTTTTGGGTGCAAACCGTGAGCTTGCAGGAGTAGAGCTAGCAATCGCTGAGCAAGAAGGTCGTGAATTTATCCTCAAAAAAGCATTAGAAGAGGTAGATTCAGCTTTTGATTATATTATTGTGGATTGTGCTCCAAGTCTAAGCTTGATTACTGTAAATGCCCTTGCAGCAGTGAATGGTGTGATCATTCCGATGCAATGTGAGTACTATGCTTTAGAAGGCCTTGCAGATCTAACGCAAACCATCGACCGTATACAAAAAGCACTCAATCCAAACTTGGAAATCATTGGTGTGTTACGTACCATGTATGATGCAAGAAATGCGTTAACACGTGATGTATCTTCTGAGCTTGAGCAATATTTTGGTAAAAAGCTCTATGATACGGTTATACCTCGTAATATTCGTTTGGCTGAAGCGCCAGCACATGGTTTACCTGTGATCTATTTTGAAAAGAGTTCTAAAGGTGCCGTTGCATATTTAAATTTGGCTGCGGAAATGCTTAAAAAAAGTAAAGTGAAAAAAGGAAGTGCTGTATGAGCATCAAAAAACGCGGATTGGCTAAAGGTCGTGGTTTAGATGCGTTGCTAGGTTCGATTCAAAAAGAAAAACTGCAACTAGAAGCACAAGCCTTGGATCATGGTCAACTCAAGCAAATTGATGTTAACTCGTTAAAGCGTGGAGAATATCAACCACGTCGTTTTATTCAAGAACAGGATTTACAAGAGCTTGCATCATCGATTGAAAAACATGGTGTAATGCAGCCTATCGTGATTCGTCCTGTGGATGATGAACAACATCCATATGAAATTATTGCGGGTGAGCGACGTTGGCGTGCTGCAATTATGGCGGGATTAACTGAAATTCCTGCAATTGTAAGAGAGTTGAATGATCAGGTCGCGATAGCATTAGCCTTAATTGAAAATATTCAACGCCAGGATTTAAATCCTATTGATCAAGCACTTGCTTTGCAACGTTTTCATGATGAATTTGGTTTAAGTCACCAAGAAATTGCAGATACTGTTGGTAAAGCACGTACTACAGTTAGTAATTTGTTGCGCTTATTAAGTTTAGCAGACCCAATTAAAGATTATATGCAACAAGGTCAGATTGATATGGGGCATGCCCGTGCAATTTTGACTTTAAAGACTAAAGAACAAATTGAAATTGCAAAAATCGTGATTGAAAAAGGTTTGTCAGTGCGTCAAACTGAACAATTGGTTCGTGAGTGGAGTGAACCAAAACCAGAAAAGGAGAAAGTAAAAATTTCTCCAGATATTGAACAATTAACTCAAAAGCTATCTGAACGCTTTGGTGCGAACGTCAAAATTGACCATAACCAACAAGGAAAAGGGAAAATGGTCATTCACTATCACTCATTGGATGAGTTGGATGGGATTCTAAATATTTGTTTGCCTAACTAATATTTAGGATTCGTCCTAATTATTTGAAATATTATTGGGGAATAATATGTGGGAACTGGTAAAAGCGGGCGGTTGGTTAATGCTGCCGCTTATTCTCTCATCAATTTTTACGGTTGCAATCACAATTGAACGCTACATTCGTTTGAAGCGTTCTCAAGTATTACCTAGAGATTTATTTGTAAATGGTTCTAATGCTGAGACTGTAATTTCAAATTTACAGCAAGAGCAAGCAAAGAAATCACCTTTAGGACGTATTCTACTTGCTGGATACGAACACAAAGAACAGGGTGAACAATTTGCGCGTGCGCAAATGGAGGCGGCAGCTTCACAAGAAATTTCATTCTTAGAGAAGAACATCAATTTCTTGGGCACATTGAGCGCAATAGCCCCTTTATTGGGTTTGCTTGGTACGGTTTTAGGTATTATTGAATCTTTCTTGGTGATTGATGTGGGATCAGCAGGAAATGCAAGTATGATGATGCCTGGTATTTCTAAAGCCTTAATCACAACGGCTGTTGGTATGTTAATTGCTATTCCAGCGATGATTGCTTATCGATACTTTCAACGTGTTGTACACGAATATACTGCTGAGTTAGAACAGCAATCTACCTTGTTCCATGCTGCACTTTTCTACAAAAAAGTACCACATGTACAAGAACATCGCCTTGCAAGCTAAGCATAGGTGATCAAATGAAATTCAAACGCTCTCAAGTTGAAGATATTCATATCAATTTGACACCAATGATTGACTGTATGTTATTTATTTTGGTGTTTTTATTACTTTCGACGACATTTAGTCAGCAAAGCCGTATAAATCTAACTTTGCCCGATGCTCAAGGTGTACCGCCTAAACAATTCGATCAAAAAATTGAAATCATGGTAGACTCCGCAGGCCATTATTCCGTGAATGGTCAAGCATTATCGACAAAAGATACAGCTGATCTCAGTACAGCCATTAAGCAAGTTGCACAAGAACGTCGCGACTTTATGTTTATCATCGCTGCTGATGCTAAAGCCGCCCATCAGGATGTAATACGCGTGATGGATGTTGCAGGTCAGCTTGGGTTTGTAAACGTTAACATTAGCACTAAAGTTCCAACTAGAGGTTTTACCGAGTGAATCAAGATTTTAAGGTTTATTTGCGCCTTTTAGCTTATTTAAAATCTTATTGGGGTATTGCCTTATTTGTATTACTTGGTTTTGGTATCAATGCGGCTACCGAAGTCTCGGTAGCCAAATTGCTGAAGTTTATTATTGATGCAATTCAAAATGGAAGCAGAGAAAACCTAAATCTATTTCCTGCATTGATCGTGTTGTTAATGTTCTTTAGAGGTGTTGGATTATTCTTAGGTGGATATTTTACCGCTGTAATCTCAAGACGTTTGGTTTTTAGTATTCGCCAAGAGGTTTATGCGAAGCTGCTTAGATTGCCTGCACAATATTATTTAGATAATACCTCTGGTCATATTAGTGCAAAATTAATGTATAACGTGCAGCAATTAACAGCTGCATCCTCTGATTCTTTACAGACATTAGTCAAAGATGGCCTGATTGTCATAGGTTTATTAAGTTATTTGTTTTATACCAACTGGCGCTTAACGATGTGTATTATCGTTTTTATGCCAGTGATTGGTATTTTAGTTCGTGTAGCAGCAAAGCGCATGAGAAAGCTTTCGATACAAGTACAAAATACCATGGGTGATGTCAATCATGTGGTTCAAGAAACCATCAATGGTAATTCTGTAGTTAAAAGTTTCACTGGTGAAGCTTTTGAGCAACAACGCTTCTATAAGTCATCTGAAGAAAACCTTCGTCGTGGTTTGAAGATGGTGGTTGTTCAGAATATCAATAGTCCAGTGGTGCAACTGATTTTGTCTTGTGCAATGGCAATCATTTTATGGTTAGCTTTGCGCCCGCAGGTTTTTGGTGACACATCCGCTGGCGAATTCGTCTCTTATATCACCGCTGCTGGTTTAATATCTAAGCCCGTAAAAAACTTAACTGACATCAATGAAAAACTTCAGCGCGGTTTAGCTGCAGCACATTCGGTTTTTGAATTATTGGATTTACCTGAAGAAGAAAATAAAGGGCAATTGAAGCCTCAATTGAAAGGTAATATTCGATTTGATCAAGCTTGCTTGGAATATTCTGATGGTACCAAAGCCATTAAAGATTTCTCTTTAAATATTCAAGCTGGTCAAACTATTGCACTCGTGGGGCGGTCAGGGGCTGGTAAAACCTCATTGGTAAACATGTTGCCGCGTTTCCAAGAGTTAAGTAGTGGCGGTATATATTTTGATGATATTCCTGTTCAAGAAATCGAGTTGCTGTGTTTAAGATCGCAAATTGCAATGGTGAACCAACAAGTCGTTCTGTTTAATCGTTCAGTGCGTGACAATATCGCCTACGGACAATTGCAAAATGCTAGTGATGAGCAAGTGATTGCTGCTGCTAAAGCTGCCTATGCACATGATTTCATCATGAGTTTGCCTCAAGGTTATGACACTATACTTGGTGCTCAAGGTCTGAATTTATCTGGTGGACAACGTCAACGTATTGCGATTGCGAGAGCAATTCTGAAAGATTCGCCAATTCTAATTTTAGATGAGGCAACAAGCGCGCTTGATAACGAATCAGAATACTTTATACAACAAGCCTTTGATGAAGCGATGCAAGGTCGTACCACGATTGTAATTGCTCATCGATTATCTACTGTTGAAAATGCCGATTTGATTGTTGTGATGGATAAAGGACAAATTATCGAGCAAGGAACTCACTTAGAATTGATCGCTAAACAAGGAATGTATTATCAGTTGCATCAGCGCAATTTTGAGGAAAATTAATCATGTCACTGGCACAGACGATTCAGACTGCTTGGAATAACCAAGAGAAATGGCTGATCGTTTTAAGACCTTTGTCATGGCTTTATCGCTTTGCATTTTTGATGAATAAAGCGATGTACACATACAGGCTGAAGAAAATCTATACGGCACCAATCCCAGTTATGGTGATTGGAAATATTACAGTTGGCGGAAGTGGAAAAACTCCTTTGCTAATTCAACTAGTAAAATATTTGCAAAGCAAAGGGTTGTCGGTAGGTGTAATTAGTCGTGGTTATGGAGGGGTTGGTCCATTTCCAGCGCTGGTACATAAAGAGTCATCGCCTGAGATTATTGGTGATGAACCCGCTTTAATTGTTCAATCGACTGGTGTTGCAATGGCAGTTGGTCCAAATAGACAATCTTCTATAGAGTTATTATTGCAGAACTATTCATTGGATTTGATTATTAGTGATGATGGTCTTCAGCACTGGGCTTTAGATCGTCAAATTGAATGGATTGTTTTAGATCAAAATCGTGGTTTAGGTAATGAAAAGCTTTTGCCTGAAGGTTATTTGCGAGAGCCAAAATCACGTCTACAAAATAGTAGTGTGATTGTACATAGCAAACAGCCTCAATCATTGCTCAATATGCATTTACAAGTGGGTAAGCCTTATTTGCTCAGATCTGATAATTTATCTAATCAATTCGATTCAAAGCAAAGCTATCATGCTGTGGTTGGTATCGGTTTTCCACAGCGTTTTTATCAGACTTTGCAAAATTTAGGAATTGAGCAATTTCAAGCTCATGAGTTTCCGGATCATCATGAATATAAACTGAGTGATCTAAGTTTTCAGAATCAGAATGCGATTATCACAACAGAAAAAGATGCTGTTAAATTAAAAGAAATTTTAATTCAACATCCAGAATTCAATATCCCTATTTGGGTTGTACCCGTAGAAGCCGTTTTATCATCCGATTGTTATGACTTGTTGGAGCAACAATTACAACAAGTTGGTATTCATTTGTCTTAGAGATATACCATGAAACACATTGTCATTCCTGCACGTTTTGCAAGTTCGAGATTACCAGCTAAACCATTATTGCTGATACATGGTCGTCCAATGATTTTACGGGTGGTTGATCAGGCAAAAAAAGTTGAGGGCTTTGATGATTTATGTGTTGCGACAGATGATGAGCGAATTGCCGAGATATGCCGTGCAGAAGGCGTTGATGTAGTATTGACAAGCCCTGATCATCCATCCGGTACGGATCGTTTGAGTGAAGTAGCTCGTTTAAAAGGATGGGCTGAAGATGACATTATTGTGAATGTTCAGGGTGATGAACCTTTATTACCTGCAAAATTAGTTAAACAGGTTTCACAACTTCTAGTTGATAATCCAAACTGCTCAATGTCTACGTTGTGCGAGCCAATCAGCGCTTTGGATGAATTTCAGCGGGATAGTATTGTCAAAGTTGTCATGTCAAAACATAATGAAGCATTGTATTTTAGCCGCGCAACTATCCCTTACGATCGTGATGGGGCGAAACAAAAACAGCAATCAATGCATAGCAGTGCCTACCGCCATCTAGGTTTGTATGCCTATCGAGTTAAACTATTACAAGAATATGTAACTTGGGATCAAGGTGTGCTTGAAAAATTAGAAAGTCTTGAGCAACTTAGGGTGCTTGAAAATGGTCATCGCATTGCCATAGCTATTGCTGAAGCAAACCTTCCGCCTGGAGTTGATACTCAGGAAGATTTAGATCGATTAAATTCAATGTCTATCAGTTTCTTTGAATAATATGACAAAAGAAGTTCAAGTCTATGAACATTACCCTTGGCATCAGCAAACGTGGGATCTTTTAACTTCGCGTTTTCCTGATGTTGGGCATGGTTTATTGTTTTATGGAAAGAAAGGATGTGCTAAACAAGAGTTTACCGATAGATTTGTAGCATGGGTGTTATGTTTAAATAAACAATCTGAAAATGCCTGTGGCGAATGTAGTAGCTGTCAATGGTTAAAGTCGGATACACATCCTAACTATGTTCACATCACAACAGATGAAGATAATAAAAAGCAAAATGCAAAAATTAAGATTGAAAAAATTCGAGATCTTTTACCTTTTGTTCAGCAAACTGGTGAAGGCTGGCGTGTTGTAGTCATTGAACCTGCTGAAGCTTTAAATATAGCTTCATCAAATGCTTTATTAAAAACTTTAGAAGAACCTGGTGAGAAAGTTGTTTTGATCTTGGTTGCAGATCATTATTTGAAATTACCTGCAACTATTCGGAGTCGATTGCAACACTTTGCATTAGATCGCTTAAAAGATGAGGATGCTCAGAATTTTTTGAAAGAAAGAATTTCTGACCTGAAACCACTACAACTGTCTTTGCTACTCAATCTTGCTAATGGAATGCCATTAACTGCAATCGAAATACAAAACAGTGAGTGGTTAGATAAACGAGCATCATTTTTAAAAGATTGGTCTAAGCTTTGTTCTGAAAAGAGTATGCCTTTGCATTATGCTAATAAATGGTCGAAAGAGCTAAGTTTTGCAGATTTTATGGTTATGTTTGAATACTTGTTTGCGGATGTTATTCGTCTAAAGCTAAATCAGCAATTAAAAAATCAAGATTTAGTTTTTGATGATTTGGCTCAAATATATAACTTAGAAACTCTGTTCTCAATTTATTCGGATTTCCAGCAGAAAAAACTAATGTTGGAGCAAAATGTTCAGTCGCAATTAGTTATGGATGAGCTATTTATTCAGCTAATGAATGTTAATTAGTGACGATATTTTTTAAATGCTTATAAATAGATAAGTTATTTGAAACATTATTTGTTGTTTCTATTAATGTTTCTTATAATTCAAAAAATGAAAGTTGATTGGGTTCAGCTAAGTAGATTGACGGTGTTTATTGCACTTGTATTTGAAACCATGAGCGTTCATGCTTTATTACGGTTAATCAGCATCATATAAGAAACTTTAAGTAAATTAATAACAGGGGAATGTAATGCAACCACAAATGATGGGCGGGATTATACAAGTCAATATTCCTGACAAGGCTACCTTGCAAGCGAGTTATATGCCTTTTGTACAAGGTGGTGGTTTATTTGTTCCGACTAAGCAAGCGGTAAAAATGGGACAAGAAGTTTTTATCCTTGCGACTCTGCCTGATCAATCACAGAAAATTCCTTTAACTGGTAAGGTGATTTGGATTTCGCACAAGCAAACCCATTTTAAACCACAAGGTTTTGCGATTCAGCTTGCCGGTGATAAAGGTGTTTATTATCGAACAGAGGCAGAAAGAATTTTAGCAGGTGCTAAAAGCCTTGATCGTCCAAGTTATACTATGTAATTAAATTTTTTAGGAACAAAGCGTGTTTGTTGATACCCATTGCCATTTAACCATGTTAGATCTTACGCCATACGGTGGAGATCTAGATCAAGCGCTCGATGCTGCACGTCAGGCAGGCGTAACTAAGTTCATGGGGATATCTGTGGATTTAGAAGATCATATAAAATTGGCAGAAATTGCATCACGACACGATGATGTTGGTTACACAGTAGGGGTTCATCCATGTGAAGATCAATATGTCATGGCCCGAGCTACAACAGATTTTTTGGTCGAGTTGGCTCAATCAGAAAAAGTCTGGGCTTTAGGTGAAACAGGTTTGGATTATTATCACAGTACTGATTTTGTTGAAGATCAGAAGCAATGCTTTGCTAGGCATATACAAGCATCAAAAATTGTAAAAAAACCTGTGGTTGTACATACGCGCTCGGCAAAACATGACACTGTAGATATTATTCGAGCTGAACAATCAACACACGGCATATTACATTGTTTCACAGAAGATTGGGAAACAGCGAAAGCGGTCTTAGATTGTGGTTACTATATTTCTTTTTCAGGAATCATTTCTTTCAAAAATGCTCAATCCCTTAGAGATGTTGCTAAGCAAGTACCACTTGATCGTGTATTAATCGAAACAGATAGTCCGTATCTAGCACCTGTGCCATATCGTGGTAAAACAAATGAACCAAAATATGTGCCCTATGTAGCAAAAGCTCTTAGTGAAGTATATGATAAATCGCTTGAAGAGATTGGCATGATTACCATGCAAAATTTTGAAAATCTCTTAAATTTTAAATAACGGTTTGTAGTACTTGAAAAGAGAGTTATCACGTGAAGATGGATCGTCAAGCTCAGTTTAGAGCACGAGAAGCGTTAATTTTTCAAATCGCTGAACAACTCTTATTAGAAAATGGTGAAGCGGGCATGACGCTTGATGCCCTTGCAGCAGAATTGGATTTAGCTAAAGGCACTTTATATAAGCATTTTCAAAGCAAAGATGAGCTGTATATGTTGCTGATCATTCGCAATGAAAAAATGCTGTTGGAAATGATCCAGGATACTGAAAAATCATTTCCGGAGCATTTAGCTTTTTTTATGCTTCATCATTTACATCATCCTGAACGTACCGCATTATTTCATCAAATAGAAGAGCGTCTTTCAACAACTGGACAAGGAATACAGCTACTATTCAGTGAATTATATAAAATTCGACGTCAAAGATTGCGCATTATTATTCGTATGACTGAGAGTTACCTGATTGATATCAATAGTAAGATGACGACACGAGATTATTTAGCCTCGATATGGTCTTTAACCTATGGCGCTGCGGTTATACTAAATTCAAGTTTCTATCAGCGTTACTTGGGTTCAAGAGATACACTACGTGTAGCTTATATAGAACAGGCTTTGGCGATGCCCAAACAGCTTGAACATGCATTAACATAGTTGATTATGATCATGAAATCATCACTTCGATTACAGCAAGGTTTTACCCTAATTGAGATCATGGTGGTGATTGTAATCATGACGGTCATGGCATCACTTGTTGTTCTGAATATTGGTGGTATAGATCAGCGTAAAGCAATGCAAGCCAGAGAGCTATTTATACTTGATATTAAAAGAATAAATAAACAATCTGCTGATCAATCAAAAGTATTTGCATTGAATTTTCAAAATGCAACGGATGTTTCGCCATTTATCTATAATTTATTTGAATATCACGACCAGAGTCTACAGCTCGTTCAGCAAGCTGATAAAACATGGCAGGAATATAAGGAATTTAAGTCTCGCCAATTACCAGATAACGTGTCCTTCAGCTTACAAGTTGTTGATGCTGAGCGGTACTCTAAAGCAAACAACGAGGATCTATTGGGTGGTAAATCTCCTCAACTAGTTTGGTTTGGCAATGGTGAAGTTAAACCTGTGAGAATTCAATTTTATTATCAGCAGCAACCGATTGGTAATGAATTGGAATTAGATTACTTGGGGAAAATACATGAAAATTAACACCTCAAATAAGATGACTAATCGACAATTCAGTTTGCTTTATAAAAAATCAGATAGTCTTAATTTTCAAACAATTGCTGAGGTTAAACTACATTCTCTCAAAATACAGAAAGGTTTTACGCTGTTAGAGGTGATGGTTGCTTTAGCTATTTTTGCGGTCGCTGCAATCGCGTTAACTAAAGTAGCTATGCAGTATACCCAATCAACTTCAAATGCAATTTTACGTACTAAAGCCCAATTTGTGGCAATGAATGAAATTGCAACCATGGAAATAAATCAAGAGTGGCTTGAGGGAACACAATCTAAACAAGTGACTGCGCAGGGAGAAACTTGGCAAATCGATAAAAAAGCACAATCAACATTAAGCCCCAAAATCCAACGTATCGAGTTACAAGTAAGTTTATATAACACTGAACAAGGCAAAGTTGAGGCAGGAATTACCAATCTTGTATTCTTTAATTATCCTGCTAAAGTCAAAACATCATGAAAATCAAGAATGTTGTAATGAGGTTGGGTTTCAGATTTAATGTTGTCTCAGAATGTCAGCAAAGTTCAACTAAGTCTTATTTACCTAAAAAAATTAAGAGTAATTTAGGTTTTACTTTAGTTGAGTTGCTTGTTGCGATTGCGATATTTGCAGTGCTTTCAATGTTGGGGTGGAAAGTTTTTGATTATCTCATCAAAGTGAAAGATAGAAATGCAGAACATGAAACACACTTATTTGAATTACAGGATGCTTATCAGCAATTTTTAAAAGATAGCATGCAGATAATTCCATTGACTGCAAATGATGGGCGACAATTACAAGCAGCTATGGTTTTGAATGATCGAAGTTTTAGTTTTAGTAAGGCTGGGGTATCTGATCCATTGAAGCAAGATCTTTCACCATATGAGCGAATAGAATACAGATATGATGCGCAACAAAAAAAAGTTTACCGTTTGAAATATACAAATTTAAATATTCCAAATCGTGTGCAACCAGTATCAAGCACTTTACTTGAAAATGTAGATCAATTTAGAATTTTGATTTTAAATCCACAAGAAATTAGCCAATGGCCTGAAAATATTAATGATCCAAATAATGTAAATGAATTAAAGAAGTTACCATTAGGTTTTAAAGTTCAATTGACGATTGCTGGTTCAGATTATGAGTGGATTTATAGTTTATTAAATGCCAATCAGTTATTGGTCAATCTGGAAACTCCACCATGATCAAGATTAAATCTTCTGAACAAGGTATAGCACTTCTTACAATATTGATCATGGTCGCATTGGCTACTATTTTGGCTGCAACAATTGCAAAACGTCAAAGCAATACTGCTGAAAATACGGGCTATTTGATGCGCCAAAATCAGTCTTTACTTTATGCAAAAAGCGCAGAGGCATTTTTTTCTGAATTATTGATTCAAGATAGTGAAAATGCAGGTAATCTTGATCATTTACAGGAAAGTTGGGCGAAACCTATGCCTCCGTTTCCAGTTGAAGATGGTGCAGTTTCTGGACGTTTAATTGATGATTCGGGAAAATTTAATTTAAATAATTTAGTTAAGCCAGACGGAAAAGTGGATGATTCGGCTCGTCGCTGGTTTGAAAAACTATTAGTCAGAGTTGGATTGCCAGCGGAGTTGAGTCAAGCTGTCATTGATTGGCAAGATGTGGATGATGAAACTTCGGGTGCAATGGGAGCTGAAAGTAGTATTTATCAAGGAAAGGAACCTGCATATTTGGCATCAAATACAAAGTTCCATAATGTTGAAGAATTAAAGTTGGTTAGAGGTTTCGAAGGTAAAAAAATTGATTTGATTCGTCCCTATGTTTCGGCCTTACCTGAACCAACAAAAATAAATATAAATACTGCACCTGCTTTATTGCTAGCAAGTATAGACCCTAAGGTGGATATGAAAGCGGTAGAGCAGGAGATCAAAGCAAACCAGGCAAACTTGACTTATTTTAATAATCTAGATGATTTATGGAAATTGAATGCATTTTCTGGCATTGATGAGCAGAGTAAAACTGATGCAGGTAGCTTAATGGATGTGCAATCGAATTATTTTACTGCACAGATTGATGTGCTTTTAAGTGAGCGTAAGCGTCAATTCACAAGTTCTATGACTAGAAAAGATAATCATGTAATTGTTTACTCACGAAGTCTTGCACCTTTCAATTGATTTGATAATTGAATTATCAAATATCGACAAGGTTTAAAATCAATCCCAATGCTTGTTTTTTTGCTTTATAATAAAACTCGTTCGCAGATAAAGATTAGCTTGGTGCATGTTAATTCGTAAATTATTTAAGTTTGAAAATGCTCATATTGTACGCAATTGTACATCGGATCGCTGTAAGCGTTCGATTCATGGGCATAGTTATAAAGTTGAATTATTACTCAAAGCGTCAAAGTTAGATCATGGTCAGATGGTTTACGATTTTGGTTTGCTCAAAGGTGTTATAAAAGAACTTTTTGACAGTTTTGATCATGCCATTTGTTTTTGGCAAAAAGATGATGCTGCTTATATTGATGCATGTAAGACATTTAGCGCAAGATGGATTTCTTTGCCTGTTTCGCCTTCTGCCGAACAATTTTCACGTATTTTTTTCTATTTAGCTCAACAAGTCCTTCGCTCAACTACAACACAAAATGGTGAGGGTGATGTTCAAGTATATTCTGTGATTGTTCATGAAACTGATACGGGGTACGCTCAAAGTTTTCAGGAAGACATTGAAAATGAGCAAATGGGTATATTGAGCTTGGATCAAATAGTTTTTTCAGAGCAAGTCGTATCAGAGTGGAGTGATCCACAGATATATGAGAACTTGAAAAAAGGAATTAAGTTCGAAAATCCAGAAGTAGAATTACAAGTAACACTTTGAGTTTACTTGATTAAGTGAACTCAAATTAAGGAAAGTTGATGCAATTTACGGAACAACAGCTCAATAAATTAAATAAAATTCAGATTGATGAATCTTGGAAATATTCACTTTCTGAATTTTTACTTGGGCAAAAAATGGATAATTTACGCGAGTTTTTGCAACAAGAGAAACTTGCCCAAAAAACGATTTATCCGCCAAGCAAACAAATTTTTAATGCATTTAACACCACTCCACTTAACCATGTGAAAGTCGTCATACTTGGTCAGGATCCTTATCATGGACCGAATCAGGCGAATGGTTTAAGTTTTTCGGTACAAAGAGGGGTTGCATTACCTCCATCTTTACGTAATATTTTTCATGAATTGAATACTGATTTAGGCATACCTGTTTCTCGACATGGTGATTTGAGTAAATGGGCTGAGCAAGGTGTGTTATTGCTGAACAGTGTGCTGACGGTTGAAGCTGGTCAACCCACCTCACATCAGAAACAAGGTTGGGAAGATTTTACTGATAATGTGATTGATGTGTTGAATGAACATCGTGAACGTATCGTATTTATATTATGGGGAGCTTATGCTCAACGTAAAGGACAGCGCATAGACCGTAACAAACATTTAGTTTTAAGTGCAGCCCACCCGTCACCTTTATCAGCAAACCGTGGTGGTTTTTTTGGCTGTAAAGTGTTTTCTAAAACAAATCAATATTTGAAACAACATGGCATTGAGCCTATAGACTGGCAATTGGACGCATAATGAATTCTCCCGATTTAAATAGCTATCATCCTGATTTGATTGTCGAGCACGCTAAAAATGGTTGGCGTATTGTTCGTTTGAACCGACCTAAATCATTACACGCATTGGATGAATCGATCGTAAGTGCTTTACTCAAAGTGTTCGAACATTTCCATGATGATGAAAGTGTAAAAGCGATTTGGTTTGATTCGACTACACCAAAAGCATTTTGCGCGGGTGGTGATGTTCGTAAATTGCGCCAATTGGTTATCAATAATGAAGTTGATACGGCTAATAAATTCTTTGAGCAAGAATATGCACTAGATTTACTGCTGCATAACTATGCTAAGCCTATTGTGGTTTGGGGTGAAGGTTATGTCATGGGTGGCGGACTAGGCTTATTTATGGCTGCACCATTTCGTTTGGTCACACCATATTCTCGTTTGGCTATGCCTGAGATTAATATTGGATTGTATCCTGATGTTGGTGGTAGTCGCTTCCTTGCTGATCGTGGTCAAATTGGTCTATTTACTGGTTTAACGGGTTCAATCATGACAGCTGCTGGAGCTTTCAGTATTGGTTGGGCGACACATATTTGTGAAGCTCAGCGTGATAATGTGCTTCAAAAAGTATTGAATGTTGATTGGAATCATTATCCAGCTGGCGCATTTAGAGCAATCGATGACACCCTGAATAGCCTGCATCGTCCAGTTGCTTCTGGACCATTACAAAATTCTATTGATGTTATCCATAGTGTTTGTCGTGGACAAAGCTTTGAGTATGATTACCAAGCTATTATAGGTTTGAGTGATGCAAGTAGTGACTGGTTACGTCAAGCTAGTGAGAATTTACAGAAGGGTTCTCCGAGCACTGCTGCGATTACTTGGTTGCTTTGGCAATGGGGTAAACAAGGTCATGCATGGGATGAGGTTTTTGCTTTAGAGTCACAAATTTCTGATTGGAAGATTCGTCATCCTGATTTCGTTGAGGGTGTGCGAGCACGTTTGGTTGATAAAGATCTTTCACCTGAATGGAAGTCTGCTGAAAAAATCACTTTGAAAGATATATTGTCTGATTGTCCACCAATTACAACAATTGATAGTTGGAATGCGTTATTAAGACAATATGGTGTAATTTCTTAAGTAGATATGACTGTTAATAAAGATGAATATTGGATGCAGTTTGCCTACGAGCAGGCTGCAATCGCAGCATCACAAGGTGAAATACCTGTTGGCGCTGTAATCGTGAGTCAAGATAAAATCATTGGCTCGGGTTACAATGGACCTATCCAATTGTCTGATCCTACGGCACATGCAGAGATTCAAGCGCTGCGCTCAGCTTGCCGAGCGATTGAAAATTATCGATTACCAGATGATGCTGTTTTATATGTGACGCTTGAACCTTGTACCATGTGTGTTGGTGCATTGATTCATGCAAGAGTTCAAAAAGTGATTTTTGCAACGACTGAGCCTAAAGCTGGTTCTGTTGTTAGCGCTCGTCAATTGTTAGATAATGGCTACTACAACCATAAATTTGTATTTGAACAAGGTTGTTTACAACAACAATGTTCAGCTCAACTAAGTGATTTTTTTAAGCAAAGAAGAAAAGAAAAGAAGCAAGCCCATTTATCTAAAACGTCCTTAAATGATTAAACATGTCTTTTGAGTTGTGGCAAACTAAGCCGCGATGATTTTGGTCAAATTAAAAAAGGCAAAGCTATGCGTAATGCAATCACTGTAAAAAAAGAGTTTCATGCACCTCTTTCAGAAGTGTTTGATTTATTGTCAAAACACGCAACTTATAATAAAGCTTTTGCTCCATTACAAGTGGTACGAGTTAAAGATTCGGCTGATCCAAAACGTCCAGATGGAATTGGGTCGGTTCGTCGAATGGGATTTGGTCCTGTAAAACCATTGCAAGAAGAAATTACATTATTGGAAGAAAATAAACGTATTGAGTATAAGTTGATTAACAATCCACTTGTAAAGCATCATTTGGGTCAAATTGATTTCAAAGAAATTACACCCTACGTAACATTGGTAACTTACAAGATTGAATTTACAGCAAAAGCACCTTTTGTGAGTAAATTAATTCTTGCACAACTTAAAGCAGCAATTACACTAGGTTTCTCAAAACTAGCGAAATCAGTTGCTCCATAAAGAGAAGAGAATGACAGTTCATATTATTACGATTGATGGTCCAAGCGGATCTGGAAAAGGTACGTTAGCTGCTAAGATTGCTGCACATTACCAATATAATTTATTAGATTCTGGTGCGTTATATCGTTTACTTGGACTGTCTTTGGCTCAAAAAAACTTATTAGAGCAACTTGAAACTAAGTTGGATGAATGTGTCGAAATTGCAACTCATTTAAATATCGAATTTAAATCAACAGAATCTTCCACGATTATTCTACTCGATGGTGCTGATGTGACGAATGTGATACGTACTGAGGAAGTGGGGGAATATGCTTCTAAAGTTGCAGCAATTCCAGCATTACGTAAAGCGTTATTTGATCGTCAAAGAGCTTTTATCCAGTCTCCAGGATTGGTTGCTGATGGTCGTGATATGGCAACTTCTATTTTTCCCGAAGCTCAGGCAAAGATTTATCTCACCGCATCTGCACAATCACGAGCGGAGCGACGTGTAAAACAGTTGCAGGGTATGGGTCTTGATGCTAAAATAAGCGACATTTTATCTAACATACAGGCTAGAGATAAGCGAGATATGGAGCGTACAGTTGCTCCACTCAAGCCGGCCGAAGATGCTTATATCGTTGATAGCTCTGAGATAGGTATCGATGAAGTATTTAAGCTCATGGTTGACTATATCGACAGTCGTATAAAATAGATATTGATTTAACTTTCAGTTGAAGCATTGCTTGATCAGATCTTTTGGACAATGTAACAACTTAACTTAACCGGCCTTGTCTGATCCAAGACCGCTGACTTTATCAGGTATATCATGACCGAATCTTTTGCAGCCCTCTTTGAAGAAAGTGAATTAAACCTCAACGTTGAAAAGGGTGCAGTCATCCAAGGTACTGTTGTTAGTATCGATTCTGACTGGGTTACTGTCGACACTGGCCTTAAATCTGAAGGCGTTGTTGATCGTGCTGAATTTTTAAATGAACAACGTGAACTTGAAGTTCAAGTTGGCGATACTGTTGACGTAGTTGTTGAAGCGCTTGACAACGGTATGGGTCAAACTGTTTTGTCACGTGAAAAAGCGAAACGTGCTGAAACTTGGACTAAACTTGAGAAAATCTTTGAAGACGGAGAAATCGTTACTGGTGTTATCTCTGGTAAGGTTAAAGGCGGTTTCACTGTTGACATCGGTCCTGTACGTGCATTCTTACCAGGTTCTTTAGTTGACACTCGTCCTATTCGTGACACAACTCACCTTGAAGGTAAAGAGTTAGAGTTCAAAGTAATCAAGCTTGATGCTAAACGTAACAACGTTGTTGTATCTCGTCGTGCTGTTATGGAAGCTGAATCTTCTGCTGACCGTGAAGCATTACTTGCTCAACTTGAAGAAGGTCAAACAGTTACTGGTACTATTAAGAACCTTACTGACTACGGTGCATTCGTTGATCTTGGTGGTATTGATGGTCTTCTTCATATCACAGATATGGCTTGGAAACGCATCAAACACCCTTCAGAAGTTGTTGAAGTTGGTCAAGAAGTTACAGTTAAAGTACTTAAATTTGACCGCGAGCGTAATCGTGTATCTTTAGGTCTTAAGCAATTAGGCGAAGATCCATGGTTAGCGATCATGAGCCGTTACCCTAAAGGTTCTATCGTTAAAGCGCGCGTTACTAACTTAACTGACTACGGTTGCTTTGCTGAAATCGCAGAAGGCGTTGAAGGTTTAGTACACGTTTCTGAAATGGACCACACAAACAAAAACATCCACCCATCTAAAGTAGTTCAGATTGGTGATGAAGTTGATGTTATGGTTCTTGAAGTTGACGAAGAACGTCGTCGTATTTCTTTAGGTATCAAACAAACTCGTGCTAACCCATGGGAAGAGTTTGCTAAATCTCATGAGAAAGGCGAAAAAGTTTCTGGTACGATCAAGTCTATTACTGACTTCGGTATCTTCATCGGTTTATCTGGTGGTATCGACGGTTTAGTTCACTTGTCTGATATTTCTTGGAACGAACAAGGCGAAGAAGCTATCCGTCGTTACAAGAAAGGTGACACAGTTGAAGCAGTTATCTTATCTGTAGATGCTGAAGGTAACCGTATCAGCCTTGGTATCAAGCAATTAAACAGCGATCCATTCAATGACTTCTTAGCTGCGAATGAACGCGGTGCTTTAGTTAAAGGTACTGTTACAGCTGTTGATGCTAAAGGTGCTACAGTTAAATTAGCTGATGACATCGAAGCAACTCTTAAAGCTTCTGAAATCAATCGCGACCGCGTTGAAGATGCAACTAAGTTCTTAGAAGTTGGTCAAGAAGTTGAAGCTAAGATCATCAACGTTGATCGTAAGTCTCGTTCTATCAACTTGTCTATCAAAGCGAAAGACGAAGCTGAAGAGAAAGAAGCTGTAAACAACGCTCGCCAAGCTGCTGCAACTCAAGCTGCAGAAAGCAATGGTCCTAAGACTATTGGTGACTTAATTAAAGCTCAAATGAAGTAATTTGTTAAAAAGTACATTTCTTGTAACAGAGATGTACTTTTTTATACAAAAATACTGTAAACGGTAGCGTAGTATTTATGTACTGCGCTACCGTTTTGTATTTAAACAGGTTATTATTAAAAACATTGAAAAGTAGCGATAATTAAAGAGGTCATCAATGACGACTGAAGCACTTAATAAATCTGATTTAATTGAACGGATTGCACTTAAAAACCCACACTTAGCTGAGCCTTTGGTTGAGGATGCAGTTAAGATCATGATTGATCAAATGATTGAAGCGCTCTCGAGTGGTGATCGTATTGAGATTCGTGGTTTTGGTAGCTTTGCATTACATCATCGTGAACCACGTCTAGGCCGTAATCCTAAAACTGGTAAGGCAGTTGATGTTGCAGCAAAAGCAGTACCACACTTCAAACCAGGTAAAGCTCTTCGTGATGCAGTAAACGAGTCAATTAAATAAAAAATAAATTAAATAAGTGAGGTGCCAATTATGCGCTATGTATTAATTGCATTACTTGTTGCTATATTTGGTTACGCATTAGCATTAGTTTTACAGAATCCAGCTGAATTGCAAGTAGATTTATTATTTACTCAAGTTCCAGCGATGCGATTAGGTTTATTGCTTTTGTTAACACTTGCTTTAGGTGTCGTGGTTGGATTATTACTGGGTGTACAAGTTTTCCGAGTTTTTCAAAATAGTTGGGAAATTAAGCGCTTGCGTAAAGATATTGATCATTTGAGAAAAGAACAGATTCAGCTTGCTCAGCAAGCTGCAGCTGAAGCTGCTGCGAGTGTTCGGCATGAGAAAACTGTTTTAGATGTTCATGCCAATGATAAAACGACAACGTTCTAATATTCGAAAGGCTATTTCATTAGTGAAATAGCTTTTTTATATTTTTAGACACTTTTAATTTTAAATCTTCAACCAAAGACCTATTCTTTTAATTTATTTTCTAGCTGATCCATAAATTTGGCAAAAGCATTAAAGCTTTTTTCAATCACGATAATCGATTTTAATTTTATATCTGTAGACGTTGGATAATCATCAAAAACATCTGTTCCAGCACCAATAGTATGCCCAGTCTCATGTGATAAATGTATTTCACTACAAAATTTTAGATTTAGATGTGTCTCTTTAGTTATCTCATTAAGAACATTGAATACAACATTTCCTGTAGCCTCCATCACTTCAATAGCAACATATCGAATAAAAGGACATTGATTTGAGGTTAGTGAAACTAACTCATACGATAATTTTCTACTAGGGGACATTTCATCTCCCCATAAATATTTTAATGTATCGCTCAATAATTGAGACTGATCTAAATTTAGTTTTTTTAGATCATATAGATACCAAGGCCAATGGTTTGCATCTTCCTTGCAATGTAGGTTTATTGCCTCTTCGTATTTATTCTGTGGGTTTGCATAAGGTAAGACATATTTATTAAGATCTGAAAAACTCATAATAAAGTGAGCTAAATCTGGTAAAAATTTTAACCTTTGATCAATTGTCAGATCTTCATTTTTAAGAATATGAAAGAAGTGATGATTGCTAAACTGTATTTTTTTGTGCTGTACTGTCGATTTGATAGCTTGCATTATTATTCCTTATTGTCGTTATTTTAGGATTAAAATATAACTTATTTTACCATTTGTTTTATTTTTAAATTGTAGCGGTTATGCACATACATCAACCAAAGACCTGCTAATCATATTTTACACTTCTGCAAAAACCTATTTATAATAGCGCTTTTAACTGACTTGGAAGAAAAGCTCTTGAGTATCATTGTTGCATTAGATGCAAAAAGCCAATACGAAGCTATGACTATTGTTGAACAACTTGATCCAACACTTTGTCGAGTAAAAGTGGGCAAAGAGCTTTTCACGCATGAAGGTCCATCGATTGTAAAAAAATTACAAGATACAGGTTTTGAAGTTTTTCTCGATCTTAAGTTTCACGATATTCCAAATACGACAGCGCAAGCTGTTTGTGCTGCTGCTGATCTAGGAGTATGGATGGTAAATGTTCATGCTTCAGGTGGTCGTAAGATGATGGAAACTTGTGTAGAACGTCTTAAAGCAGGTAAGTACAAAACTCAACTCATTGCTGTGACAGTCCTTACATCTATGGCAAGAGAAGATTTGTTTGATATCGGTTTAGATGTCGAACCTGTTGATCATGTAAAACGTCTAGCAAAGCTTACTAAAGATAGTGGTTTGGATGGAGTGGTTTGTTCAGCTCAAGAAGCTAAAATTCTTCGTGAAATGCTGGGTCAAGATTTTGCTTTAGTTACACCTGGTATTCGACCTGAAGGTACAAATGCAGATGATCAAAAACGAATCGTAACACCTAAACAAGCGATGCTTGATGGATCTACTCATTTAGTAATTGGCCGCCCAATTACCAAGGCGGCTCAACCAACTGAAATGTTAAAATCTATTTTAGCTTCCATCTAATTCAATAAATTAGATTTTTAGATTCAGAAATAAGCTGATCAAGAGTGGAGCTAATAAAGATAATATTAGCCCGCTCATCATTGCGTGTGGTACGTAATGAGTCCCGCATGATTGCTTGACTATAGCCAAAGTGACATCCATAGATGTTGCACCTGCACTCGATATCGCGGAACGAGGAAAACGCCAACCTAAGCAATACATTAATAAAATTGCAAAAATTTCACGAAATAAATCAGTGAGTAAGGCAATCCCTCCGTACTTTGCAGAATGCAATTCAGTAAATAGAATGCCAGACATTGAATACCAGCCATAACCCTGTGATAAAGCTAAAACTTCATTTAACTTAAAGGCTTTAGGTAAAAGATAATAATTTAATATAGACGCCAAGCATGAACCTACAAATGCAGCAAATGGTACTAAGAGTATTTTCCAACTTAACCAACTACGATCAAACGGTGTATGTGCGAGTTCGATACCGATTAAAAAGATAAAAACTAAAAGTAGATACCAGTTATTAAATGTAAACTGTATATTGCTATGGTTAATTATTAGTCCTAATAGAATACCAATTCCTAATGCTAAAAAAGCTTTCGCTATATTTTTTAAAGCGTTAAAAAAAAGATTAAATGAAATTTTGCCTTGTACGCTTTGCCGATCAATAAGCTTATATGTAATTAAACAAATACCAAATGCGAAAATAGAGGTGGTAAAAGCTATTAAAAGTGCAGGAGGGAGGATTGTGGTCGGGTTGTCAATATGGTTGAGTGCTTGTGTCAATTCAAAAGCAACACTGACCAATAACACATATGAAAAATATGGAAGAATTTTAAAAATGAGATTGTTCAAATTTTTAGAAAGTCTTGGTGCAATAAAATAGCCTAAGCTAATTGCAATAAAAATTTGAAAAATTAAAATGACAGATTGCATAAAAAAAGCAGGTTACGAATAACCTGCTTATTATGAAGAATTATTGACTACGCTGCATTTGTTTTCGTAATTGCTGAGTTATTAAGGAAATTATAGTCAGCAACATTTACTTTGCGAGTCTCTAACCAATATTTCCAAGTGTACGTCGGCCATAATGAGAAATTCTTTCCATCAGCAGCTTGATACCAACTACTGCATCCGCCGGCTTGCCAAACAGTGCCTTTTAACTGCTCTTGTACGCGATCGTTAAATTGATCTTGAACAGCATGCTTAACTTCAACAGCTTGAGTTTTAGTGCTATCAACAGTTTGAATTAACTGTAAAATATAATTTACTTGTGACTCAATCATAAAAATTACAGAGTTGTGACCAAGGATCGTATTCGGACCTAATAATTGGAATAAATTAGGGAAATTCTTGGTTGCAATACCATAATAGCTTTCTGCACCATCTTTCCAAGCTTGTTTCAGCTCAATACCGTTACGACCAAAGCAATCAAAGTGTTTGAGATAGATACGTGGATCAGTAATAAATCCAGTACCATAAATCAGACAGTCGATTTGACGTTCTTTGCCATCTTTAGTCACGATTCCATTCGCTGTAATTTCTTGAACGCCATCAGTGACTAGTTCAACATTTTTACGATTGAATGTAGGGAAATATTTATTTGAGATTAGAATTCGCTTACAGCCCATTACGAAATCTGGAGTAAGTTTTTTAGCGAGTTCTTTATCTTTTACTTGGAAGCGGATAAAGGCTTCAGCAAGCTTTTGACCATATTTCATGATTTGTGGTTGTACAATTGGCACAACTCGTGACTCATTTGTCCAATACAAACGACTACGATGAATTTGACGATAGATATTTGATGCTTTGAATAAAGATTTGCTTAGTTGAGAGTATTTACGTTCATCACGTGGAATCACCCAAGCTGCTGTACGTTGGAACACATAAAGTTGTTTAACATCTTTTGCAATTTCAGGAATATACTGAATCGCACTTCCACCAGTACCAATTGAAGCTACAGATTTACCATTCAAATCATAATTGTGATCCCACTGAGAAGAGTGGAAAACTTTACCTTTGAAGTTTTCAATTCCTTTTAAATGTGGAATTTGTGGAACATGTAATGGGCCAGATGCGAAAATTACAAATTGAGCTTCAAGTGTAGGTTGGTCTTTAAATTTTAAAGTCCAAACATTACGATTTTCATCAAATGTAGCATTGGTAACTTCATGATTGAACTTACAATAGTCTCTTAGCTTGTATTGAGTTGTGATTTCTTGAATATAATCAAAAATCTCATCAGCCTCAGCATAACGCTTTGACCAATCTGTTTTAGGCGCAAACGATAGAGAATACATGTGTGATTGAACATCACAAGCTGCCCCTGGATATTGGTTCTCTCTCCATGTACCACCAACATCGTTGGTTTTTTCTAATATTACAAAATCATTGATTTGGCTTTGTAATAGTCGAATACTCATTGCTAAACCACCAAAACCTGCACCGATAATTGCAACTTTTGTTTTTTGAATGGCATCTTTGGTTTGATCACGCATAGTCCACGCCCTACACATCTAAATTTTGTGCAAGTTTAAAGGTTTTGGTGAGATTAAATATGATTGTACAGACGCAAAACTTGATCATTTCGGCAATACACTTATTTGTATATTTTGAGTAAAACATTAAAGTTTAGTGAATAGTAATTGGGATTATGAAGCGATCTATCCTCGGATTGATGTATTTAATTCAAGGCATGCGACATGTTGGGATAGATGTAGACGCACGTTTGGCAAATATGGGGATACATGCTGACGCTTTAGATCCAAGTACCATAATTCCAGACGAAATCGAATGGGATATCTTAAAACATATTAGCGAGGATATATCTCCAGAACAAGGTCTCGAAATAGGTCAGCACTATGCATTAGCTGGTTACGGTCCTTTTTTGATGTTACTAGTCACCAGTGAAAGCTTACATAAAGCACTTTTGAACGGTATACGTTTTCAGAAACTTACACATTTGTTTGGTTCACTACAGCTAAATATTACCGATAATAAAATTTATTTGTTTTACACTCCAATAGATTTGAATACTCATTTGGGGCAGTTGCGTGCTCAATGTGAGATTTCTGGTACATATAAATTCCTGCAAGATATTTTTAAAATGATGGGATTAGACATCCCTAAAATCCAGATTGAATTACCTTTTGAACATCCTAAAGATCTGCGATGGACTGAGGCTTACCAAGCTTATTATGGACATGATGTTAAGTTTGGATGTCATCAAGCGGCATTTATTATGCATGGCGTAGAAATTCTAGACATAAAAGTACCTTCAGCAGATGTATTAACTTATCGAATTTATGAAGAAAAGTGCCTACAAGATATCGAGAAATTCGAAAAAAGCTCTGATGGTATTTTAACAATCGTAGAGTACGTAGAAGGGTATCTTGAAATGCAAAATGGGGTAATTCCCACGATGTCAGAAACAGCATGCGCACTCAATATTCCTGAACGAACATTAAGGCATCAACTGCAACAGCTACAAACCAGTTATAAAGAAATTAGAGAGCGATTAATTAAACAAAAAGCCATTAAATTTATAGAAAATAGTGCCTATTCGATCGAGCAGGTTGCAGAAATGTTGGGATATTCAGAGCCAGCAGCCTTTAACCATGCATTTAAACGTTGGTTTGGACGAAGTCCTCGACAATATCATCGAAAAAACTAAATGCTTAAAAATGATACATTATGATGTTTAAACTCTATGATAATTAAGCCTAAAATCTAATGTCTTTGAACTCAATGTTCGATATAATTTTCACCAATTAAAATTGCAATAACGCCTTATGTTAAATTCTAAACCAGACTCACATAGCACTGCATATACACCAACATCGCCTGCTGAGCGCTATGCTCAAGCTCTTGAGTCAGGGCAATTTATGCCTGATGAAGCTCAAGCGCAGGCAGTGCAAGAGTTAGATCGAGTATGGAAAGAGTTACTCACTCGCTATAAAGCTTCAAAAAAAGCATTTCGACGTTTCCGCAGACAAACATACCCAAAAGGTGTTTATATGTGGGGAGGTGTTGGTCGTGGTAAGACATGGTTGATGGATCAATTCTATGAATCTGTGCCTTTCCGCCGCAAGATACGTCTGCATTTTCATCACTTTATGCAGCACGTGCATAAAGAGTTAAATAAACTTTCTGGTCAGCGCAATCCTTTGGATATGGTTGCAGATCAGATTTATAAAGATGCTGTTGTAATTTGTTTTGATGAGTTTTTTGTATCGAATGTTACGGATGCCATGATCCTGAGTGATTTGTTTCAAAAACTATTTGAACGTGGTATCACACTGGTTGCAACTTCAAACATTGCACCCGAAGGCTTATATAAAAATGGTATCCATCGTGACCGTTTCATGCCAACGATTGAATGTGTACAAAAAAATTGCACAGTATTAAATGTTGATGCAGGAATTGATTACAGACTACGTGTATTGAAGCAAGCTCAATTGTTTAAATATCCATTGAGTGCTGATGCTCAAGTATGGATGTTAGAGCGTTTCAATGCATTAACTCAGACTCAAGTGAAGTCAAACTCACCGATTATGATTAATAATCGTGTAGTTGAAACACTCGGGCATACAGAAGATGTTTTATGGTGTGAATTCTCAGAATTATGTTTTAAACCGAGAAGCCCCGCTGATTTTATTGAAATCGCAAATATCTACAACACTGTGTTAGTTAGTAATGTTCCACATTTAACAGATTTCCTTTCGGAAGGAACTCGTCGCTTTATTTATTTGGTCGATGAATTCTATGACAGAGGCGTTAAATTATTGATTAATTCAGAAGATTCGATTATTGAGTTATATGAAGGATCTAAATTAGCATTTGAAATTGAACGTACACGTTCCAGATTGTTAGAAATGCAATCAGATGCATATCTGCACTCTGAACATCGCCAAATTGATATGGCTAAAACTTCATAATTTATAAAGGCATTCTTCGGAATGCTTTTTTTTATATTTTGATACTGAGAAAGCTTTATTCTTGGTTGATTTTTGTTATAACTAAATGTGTTTTTAAGACTGTGAGATCATTACATCCTCATAGAATAAGTAAAATTTTAATTTAAAGTTTTGATTTACTAAATCTCGTAGTTGTCAATACTTCTAATTGAGAAAATGCTTACTATTTAGGAATGTGATATTACTATTCAGGCTAGTATAAATCAGTATACTAGGATTCTTGTTATAAAAAGTTAGCACCATCAGGAAAGACAATGACTGTACGTATTCAAAAAGGCAAGCTAGCGATTGCTAAAGAACTTTACGATTTCATCGAAAATGAAGCTTTACCAGGTTCTGGTTTAGATAGTGAAACTTACTGGAAAAATTTCGAGCAAGTCGTTGTCGATCTTAGCCCTAAGAACAAAGCATTATTAGCGAAGCGTGAAGAGCTACAAGCTAAAATTGATGAATGGCACCGCAATAATAAATTTGAGTTAAATGCTTATAAGGCATTCTTAACTGAAATTGGTTATCTTGTTCCTGAAGTTGAAGACTTCAAAGTTACAACTGAAAATGTTGATGAAGAAATCGCATTATTAGCTGGTCCACAGCTTGTTGTACCTGTACGTAATGCACGTTATTGCTTAAATGCTGCAAATGCACGTTGGGGTTCATTATACGATGCACTTTATGGTACTGATGTAATTTCTGAAGAAAACGGCGCTGAAAAAGGCAAGGGTTATAACCCTGTTCGTGGCGACAAAGTTATTGCTTTTGCTAAAGATTTCTTAAATCAAACTTTCCCATTGGCACAAAGTTCACATGCTGATGCGACTAAATACGCAATCGAACATAACCGTTTAGTTGTTACGTTGAAAGATGGTTCTACTACTTCTTTAGCTCATGAGTCACAATTCGTTGGCTTTAATGGTGAAGCAGAAAACCCTACAGAGGTTGTTTTATTAAACAATGGCTTGCATGTAATTATCGATATCGATGCGAATAGCCCAATTGGTAAAACTGATGCAGCAGGCGTTAAAGATTTAACACTTGAAGCGGCAATCACAACCATTCAGGATTTGGAAGATTCTGTTGCGGCTGTTGATGCAGAAGAGAAAGTTGAAGGCTACCGTAACTGGTTAGGTTTAATGAAAGGTGATTTGCAGGAGTCAATCGAGAAAAATGGTAAAACCATTACTCGTTCTCTAAACAAAGATCGTACAATTCAGAACTTAATCGGTGGTACTACAACGTTACATGGTCGTTCGTTGATGCTTCTTCGTAATGTTGGTCATTTAATGACTAACCCAGCGATCCTTGTGGATGGTGAGGAAGTGTTTGAAGGTATTATGGATGCATTAGTTACTCCATTACTTACAATTTCAGATATTCGTGGCGAAAACGAAAATAAGAACTCTCGTAAAGGTTCTATGTATATCGTTAAGCCAAAAATGCATGGCCCAGAAGAAGTTGCATTCGCAGTTGAATTGTTTGAGCGTGCGGAACAGGCACTTGGCTTACCTGCGAAAACACTCAAAATCGGTATCATGGATGAAGAACGTCGTACTTCAGTTAATTTGAAAAACTGTATTGCTGCTGCAAAAGACCGTACGATTTTCATTAACACTGGTTTTATGGATCGTACGGGTGATGAAATCCATACCTCTATGGAAGCAGCGCCAATGGTCCGTAAAGAAGCTATTAAAGCTCAGAAATGGATTGCTGCTTACGAAAATCGTAACGTTGCGATTGGTTTGGCATGTGGCCTACAAGGTAAGGCACAAATTGGTAAAGGCATGTGGCCAAAACCAGACAGCATGAAAGATATGTTGGCGACTAAAACTGCACATCCAAATGCAGGTGCATCTTGTGCATGGGTTCCATCTCCAACAGGTGCGGTACTTCATGCATTGCATTACCATCAAATCAACGTGAAAGTACGTCAGGATGAGTTGGCTAATGAAGATATGTTGTCTCTGGATGACTTGTTAACACCTCCTTTTGCTCCAGAAACCAACTGGACTGCTGAAGAAATTAACAACGAACTTGAAAATAACTGTCAAGGTATTCTGGGTTATGTTGTTCGTTGGGTTGACCTAGGCGTAGGTTGTTCTAAAGTTCCAGACATCAACAACGTTGGTTTAATGGAAGATCGTGCAACTTTACGTATTTCTTCTCAGCATGTTGCAAACTGGTTGCGTCACGGTATCGTAACGCGTGAACAAGTTGAAGAGGTATTGAAACGTATGGCTGTAATTGTAGATCAACAAAATGCGAATGATCCACTTTATACGCCAATGGCACCAAACTTTGATGGCATCGCTTTCCAAGCTGCTTCTGATTTAATTTTCAAAGGCGCTAAGCAACCATCTGGTTATACAGAGCCATTGTTACATGCTGCACGTTTAAAACTTAAAGGTTATACAGGTGATTAATTTCATCTAAAATAAAAGCCTCTTCGGAGGCTTTTATTATTTTGAAGATCATTTTTATGTGTGCTAACTTTAAACCCATCACATTGGAACAAGTAAAGCAACTTGAATTGCCGCTTGTATCTTTTGCCTATGAAGAAGAGGTTTATCCAAGTTATAAAACTCCATTATTGTTTAAATCTGAACAAGGTTTGGTGTGGAGGGAGGTTCTGTTTGGTTTAGTACCCAAATGGGCAGAAGATATTAATATTTCAAAACATACTTATAATGCACGTCACGAAACTATTTTTCAGAAACCAAGTTTTCAAGAATCTGCCTACAAATGTAAGTTTGGCGTAATCCCTGTAACTGAGTTTTATGAAAGCAAATATACAAATAACAAACCACAACGCTGGGCTGTAAAGCGTAAAGATGGACGGGCATTTTATATTGCTGCACTTTATGAGATTAGAAAATTAAATGACAAAATAATTCGTTCATCAGCGATGTTAACCATGGACGCTATAGATCATCCGATGATGAAGGATTTCCATGAACCTGGTGATGTTAAAAGATCAGTTGTAGTTATTCCTCATGAACAATTAGATGAGTGGTTAACATTAAAACAGCCATATCAATTAATTAATTTTATGAATGGTTTTCCTGTAGAGGAGTTTGAATGTTTACATGTACCAAAACTCAAAATTGAGAAAATCACACCCCAGCTCAATATGTTTGATTTATTTTAGATTCGAAAATAAAAAAGCTTCTTTTATAGGAAGCTTTTTTAAATTTGATTAAATCAACGTGATAAATTCTTAAACATATGTTTTAAGATTTCCATTGTTTTTTCTATTTGCAATGGAGTTAAACCATCGAAAGATTGTTCTAAAATGACTGAAGTCAGGTCATTAATTTTAACAATCATTTCTTTACCTTTGTCTGTCAGAAAAACTCGCGTAATACGACCATCTTCTTTGCAAGAGTAAGTTTCGATATAGCCTTCATCTTTCAGGCGATAAACGATTTTAGTGGTCGTAGACATCTTTGAAATGACCATATCTGATAGTTCTGATACGCTGGCATGAGGTTTTACATTCAATGCAAGTAAAATACGACGGCGAGAATTGTCTAAACCATACTTTTTAAGTACGTTGTCGATGTTTTGAACGTACTGAGCATTTACTTGAGAAATCCAGTAATATGGAAAGTCTTCTAAGTTAAATGATTCGGCTGTAGGTAAAAAACGCGCATATTTTTTAGGCATTTACTTATTTCCTATGCTTGTTACTGTGAATTGGTTAACCAACTCTTGAATTCCATGAAGTGTCTTCACGACTTGCTGAAAAATCCAAGATTGATTGAATTTTCCACCATTTCATTTATAACAAATCTTCCTTAAAGAAGCTCTACAGCTATCTTTATTTTGAATAAAAAATCATCGAAAAAACATATAAAAATGTTATTTATGATGGTTTTATCTATTCTACACACTCTTTCAGATAGACAGTTTTTCTATAAATCAGTCTATCTCAAGAACATTGCTATTGTAGAAAATAAATACAATATTTGACGTGACTTTAAAGGCAAAAACTTCTGTCTCAAATGTCATAAAATATAGAAATCAATATATTTATATAATAAATACTATCAAATACAGATAATTGGGTTAAACATATGGTTAAAAAATAACTAGAATAAATAATCTAAAAAGATGAATTAATACATTCTTTATCACATTTTTATGCTGTTTTTTGATCAATAAAATATACAGATGTAGAAAATTTAATAAATTTGGCGGTCAATTTAGTTTGATTAATTAATTTTGGAATGATGAAAGGTGGAATTTGATGTTATTAAAAAGACGCATCTAAACAGGATTACATATTTAAATGCGTAAAGTGAAGAGGGTACTTATTTATTAGACGTTGATTTCTTTTTCAATGATTGACCATAGTTGCTTATGGCTCTTTTTAAACATCGACATATGTCCGATCTCATTAAAACCATGTTTCTGTGGATCAAGTTGAACTAGTTTGGTTTCAGCGTTTGGATACAGTCGTAATAAATCTTTGACATTCGCTTCTGTGGCGATTTCATCGTCTGTAGCCCAAAACGAAACGATAGGGCACTTAATCTGCTGATGATAGTCATTAAAAATAGTTTTACCAATCGTATTCATTACATAACCAGGTTTACTACAAAACTCAGCCCATTGTCTTGCAACATTTTTCGGTAGGTTTTCACCCATGCCGATGAATTGTGTCGCACCGTATCCTTTAAATAAACTTGAAACAGGGAAAATAATGTTGAACATAACAGGAGCTAATAACTTAGTTTTTCCCTTTAGACCTTTGATGTGACCTGTAGAACCCGCAATAGCTAATACCTTGGCAACTTTTTCATAAGAAGGGTTGATACCAAGCAACTGCCCGCCAGCACTATGACCAATAATAATCACCTGTTGTGCGTGGGTTTTGTTGATTAGTGAGTCAATTGCAGCTGGTATATCCAATAAACCCCAATCATCAATACTTGCTGTAGAATCTTTTAATTTGCCATGTAATGATTCACCAATTCCTCTGAAATCAAAGGTGAGAACTTGATAACCTTGTTGATTCAGCCATTGTGCAAATGAATTGTAAAAGTTCTGAGTAATGCCAGTTGCTGGACAAACCAGAATTGGAAACTGTTTTGTATTATTTTCAGAAGCGTAGTATCGAGCTGAAAGTTGATAACCATCTTTACAGCTGATCCAAAAAGATTCATAGGTATTCATAACGGAGAACTCAATACTATCTCTAATTACTTTACACAAGTTCTAAAAAGAAACTTATATAAAAAATGACTAAAAAGTCAAATAAAGGTAGAATCAAGATTATTAATTAAACAAATCAAATGGATATAGTTGTGGAATTTAACCAAGCAATGGAATTAGCAATAATTTTCAGTGGAATTTTTCTTTGGGTAGGAATGTTAACAGGCGTTTGGAAATATTATCAAATTCGAAGATCTCAACAATCAAGAGCTCATTATTATGTAGATATTGCGCATCGTAGTAGTTTGTTATATGCGAGTGCCAGTTTAATTTTGGCATGTTTAAGTTATTTCAGTATGTTAAGTGAAACTACAAAATTATTTTGCGTTGTTGCGAATCTGTTCTTTTTCTCGATGTCGATCCTAACTTACATAATCCATGGCTTTTTAAAAGACACAACCAACCAATTTAAACAACCTCATCAATTGGGACGTTGGACACTACCAACTTGGTGTATGAGTTTTATAATGTTTAGTTTGATAGTGGTTGAGCTGGGTGCAACAGCTATATTGCTTTACGGAACAATTATTTATTTCCAATAAAAAATGGATGATGACTCATCCATTTTTGTAAATTAGTTTTTTTGACGCTCAGCGCTCATCTGTCGAAACTTTCGGTCCACAATACCCCACGTACAAAAGGCTAGTGAAACGATCAATGCATAGGCAAAATATTCAGGTTTCAAATTACCTTTAATTGTGCCTTGTAATAACAACGTAGCCATAAGTGCCAGTGTTGTGATTGCATATACGATCGAATCGTTTGCCTTCAGAGTGTTAATGAAGACTTGCTTGTTGAAATGTAATGATAACATCTCCATCCCTCCTTGAGTCGTGATGACAGAAACCTAATCGTTTTTGTCAGAATTGAATTTAAAGTTGTACTGCTTATTTTTAGGGATTTCAATAGGTAAAAAGACTATTTTGAAAATAAATTTTAGAATGTATTGATTTATATATGAAAATATTATTTTATTTGGTGATTGTTGGTATTTTTAATTATGATATTGTTGGTTTTTTTACATTTAGAAATAGAAAATAGGGTCTGTTGACATTTACTGTTCATAATTAAACCTATAAAGGTAGCCATAAAAATATACAGGCTAAGGCAACAGCACTTTGATAATTTCTTTTGAGCTTGTCATATCGAGTAGCTATCCCTCTAAATTGTTTTAATCTACAAAACATATTTTCAACTAAATGCCTGATTTTATATAAATACCAGTCCATATGATCATTGTTCGATTGGCTATTTATTTTCTTTGGTATATTCGCTTTTGTTCCTGTTTTTCTGATCTGCTCACGCAGTGGTTCTGAATCATAGCCTTTATCTGCGCATACCACTTCTGTCTCTTTTAAATCTAATGTTGCTATTAAATCAGGTGCAACTTTGATGTCATGTGTAGTGCCATCGGTAATCATGAAATCAATAGGATTGCCATGTGAATCAACAATCAAATGTATTTTTGAGGAGTTTCCTCCTACACTTTTAGAAATGGATTGATTCGCTATACCGGCAGAATGTTGATGAGCACGTACGTGAGAGCCATCAATAAAAATCCACTCCATATCGGGGCATGATGCTAATAATTTGAATAATCTAAGCAACTTACCGCTGCTTGACCAACGATTAAAACGTTTGAAAATAGAGTTTGATTGACCGAAATAGGAAGGAATATCTCGCCACGGACAGCCTGTTCTAATTCTATAGAGAATAGCTTCAATAAAATTACGTAAATTTGAGTTGTGATGAATAGATAAATTACGCAAAATAGTTTTCAACTTTTGCCAGTGTTGATCTGTCAGCATGGTACGAGGCATAGCGAATAGTAAAATTGGGTTTGGCGATTTGATTTTACTACTTCGCTATTTTTTAAGCTAAAAGTGTCAACACACCCTAATAAAACCATAAATTATTAATTTAACAGCTAAAAAGATTTGTCGTAAACAAAAAATGAACGTTGGATAAAAGAACATTTTCTGTATAGCTAAAATCATGTCTGGGTAAAACATCATTTTAACGACAAATCATTTTAAATTTTTTCTTTACGCATTTGATCAATAGCAGTAGTTACCACCAGTACAATAAGAGACGGAAGTAGCCATGCCAAATTTTGTTGATTCAAAGGTAGATGTTGAATGAAAACTGGTAAATATTCGTTGAATCCCGCAGCTTTTACCGCTTCTATAATTCCGAAAATAAAAGCAACCGTAGTAACTGATCCAACAACTAATGATGGTTTATTCCAAAATTTCCAGAAAAAACTCAACATAATAACCACTATAGCTGGTGGATAAATAGCACTAAGCACTGGTACTGAAAATGCAATAAGTTTTGTTAAGCCTAGATTCGAAATGACCAATGAAAAACCGATCAAGATAAAAACAAGTAATTTATATGGTAGGCCAGTCAATTCTGTAAAGTATTCAGCACAAGCACAGGTTAGCCCAATAGCAGTCACCATACATGCTAAAAAAATTAATCCAGTCAGAAAGATAGAACCCAAGTCGCCAAATGCGTGTTGAACATATGCATGCAAAATAATAGCACCATTGTCAGCATTTGCAGCAACTTCATGACTACCCAAACCAAGTTTGAATAGGCTGATATATACGAGTGTAAGTCCAACACCTGCAATTAAACTTGCAATAATTGCATATTTAGTTATCAGTTTTGAGTCTGTCACACCACGTGATTGTATTGCTTGAATAATTACGATACCAAAGACCAATGCACCAAGCGTGTCCATGGTGAGATAACCATTAACAAAGCCTTCAGATACTGGACTACTCACATAGTTGTTGATCGGCGGTGAGATATAACCAGTCGGAATAACAATTGCTGCAATACCTAAAATTGCCAGTGCAATAATTTTTAAAGGCGCAAGAACATGCCCTACAGTGTCTAACAGCTTATTTGGGTAGAGTGATACAGCAGTCACTAGAGCAAAATAAATCACACTATATATAAATAAACTACTACTCGAAGTTCCAAAATAAGGAGCAAAACCAATTTCATATGAAACTGTCGCAGTCCGTGGAGTAGCGAATAATGGACCAACAGAGAGATAACAAACAATTGTTAATAAAAGGCTAGCAAATCGACCTAAAGGAGAACTAATAATCTCGATTGAGCCTTGCATTCGCGATAAAGCCATAATGGTAAGCACTGGTAAACCAACTGCAGTGATTAAAAAACCAAAAGCAGCAAGCCAAACATGTTCACCTGCTTGTTGTGCGACAATAGGTGGGAAAATAATATTACCTGCACCAATAAACAGTGCGAAGGTCATAAAACCTAAGGCAATAATATCTCCTGTACGAAGATGATTCATAAAATGGGAGGTTTAAAATAAAAGTGCGAATTCTAGACCAAAAATGTTCTCTTTTGAAACTAATTTTATGTGAAAATTGATTGATTTTTGACTAAAAAGAAAGCTTGTAAATCATATAATTAGGATTGGTAAACATAATTGTTTGAAATGATTTTAAAAGTGAAAAAATGGGTTAAACATGATGATATTATGATAAAAATCTAAATTAAATGTACAATTAATTGGTGTTAGTCCATAAAAGGATTGAACATTTGAAAGCTAAGGCGTAAAACTATAGAAATGATGAATGCAACGCCTATGCATTATTTTTTGATTTTATTATTTTTTAATAAGGAATATCTCGAATGAGAGCTTCTACTATGACCATCAAAACGGAACAAGATATTGAGAAGTTAAGAATCTCAGGACGTTTAGCGGCACAAGTTTTAGAAATGATAGGCGAGTATATTAAGCCTGGCGTAAGTACAGAATACCTAGATGATATCTGTAATGATTACATTGTAAATACGCTGCAAGTGATACCTGCCAATGTTGGCTACCATGGTTTTACGAAGACTACGTGTATCTCCGTCAATGAAGAGGTTTGTCATGCAATTCCTTCTGCAAAGAAGATTTTAAAAGACGGTGATATTTTAAACATTGATGTAGCTGTCATCAAAGATGGTTACTTTGGTGATACCAGTAGAATGTACTTTGTGGGTGAACCTACTCCTGAAGCAAAAAAATTAGTAGAAACTACCTACGAAGCGATGCTTGCTGGTATTCATACTGTGAGGCCTGGTGCGACTTTAGGTGATATTGGTCATGCAATTCAATCTGTAGCACAGCGTGAAGGCTATAGTATTGTCCGAGAGTATTGCGGTCATGGAATTGGGCGCGTATATCATGAACAGCCAAACATTTTGCACTACGGGCAAAAAGGTCAGGGTATGGTGCTGAAAAAAGGCATGGTATTTACGATTGAACCCATGGTTAATGCTGGGAAACCATTTGTTAAAGAGTTGAGTGATGGTTGGACGGTTGTTACTCAGGACAAATCTTGGTCAGCGCAATGGGAGCACATGGTTGCTGTGACTGATGATGGATTTGAGCTATTGACGCCATGGCCAAATGGAACTGGACATTATCCTTCAATTTAAAGGGTTTCGAATCATCAAGGCTTGATTAAAAATCAGGCCTTTTTCTTGTAGAGCACATCGTTAGTTGTTCAACCAGATAATCAATAAATACACGTACGGCAGGTAGCAAACCTCTTCTCGATGGATATACAGCGTGAAAAATACCATGAGGTGCAGTCCACTCTGGTAATACTTTTACTAATTGTCCTGATTTTACAAAATCTTGAGCAATACTATCTGGTAATAAAGCGATACCGCAATTTTGGCTTGCAAGTTGTGCCAACATTAAAAGATTGGAAGCCATAATCACTGGGTTAACTTTAATTTTTTGTTGTTGATTATTTGGGCCACTTAATAAGAATTGTTGATCGAGATGATCTTCTGACATACTAATAATACGGTGTTTGCTCAGTTCTTCAGGTGTATTTAGGTGTCCAAATTCATTAAGATATGCTTGACTGGCAAAAAGACGTTGTTCTATTGCTTCAAACTCTCTTAATACGAGATTGGGGTCATCATCTAATTTAGAACGAACCCTTAAAGCTAGATCAATACCTTCATTAATAACATCAACACGACGGTTACTGACCATCATTTGTACGCGTACTTCGGGATATTTCTTCAAAAAAGCGGGTAGTATTTTGGCCATTTGGTTTTGGGCGATGTCGACAGGAACGCTCACTTTGATCACGCCACGAGGTTCGCTACTTAAGTGATTAACCACATCATGTGCTGCTTGCGCGGCATTCATCATGACTTGTGCGTGTCTATAGACATCCATACCGATATCAGTGACAGCAAAATGTCGTGAACTGCGTTGAATGAGGCGAACGCCTAGTTGTTCTTCTAAATTATAGACCCTACGGCTAAGCTTAGATTTTGGGATGTCAGTTGCACGTTCGGCTGCGCTAAAACCACCATGTTCTACAACCAGTGCAAAGCAGTAAAAATCATCTAAATCCGTTAGCATTCCGCCATAAACTCCAACTTTTACAAGTTCTAGGTTAGTATAAACCGGTTGATTAAATACTTTGTGTCAAAATATCGCGAACCAGTTGATATTCTTTAATTCGTTCAAAATCTTTATCTGTAGGTGAGTGAATCCTCGATAAGTCCATATTGTCAGTGATATCTGCAATTTTCACAACACGTGCTATAGGGTTTTGAAGGGTGCGTTTTGCAGCCTCAGTTCTAGATTCACCCTTTAGTTTAGTCAATGCCAGAATTGCTTCAACAATATCGTTATCACATCCTAATTCATATAGTTCATCTACAGTAGTATTAGTATCTTCGAGAACATCATGCAACACGGCTACAATTTTTTGCTGAATCGTTGAGACGTTCATCATGACGCGTAAAGGATGTAATATATAAGGGGCATTCGCCTTATCGACTTGTCCCATATGCTTTGTAGCGGCAAAAGCGATAGCTTGTTCTATAGAGACCATGTGCTAAATACTCCTGAGCGGAATAGCTTTGATTACGATATTCTTTTAAACTGTTTTTAATTTCTTAAGCTTTATCATCATGTCTTATCAACTTATTAATATTGCCGATTCAACTCAAAATATTGTCTGCCCATATTGTCAACAAGCTGTACTAGATTGGGAACAAGAGCAATATATCCAACCATGTGATCATACGTTATTTATCGCTATGGACTTGGGATTTGAATATATAGCAGATCGTTTTGAAGAAACTTTGTCACAATCTGTTGATGAAATTCATGAAGATGCCAATATGAATATCTTTTCTAGTATTTCAAAGTCAACATATGAAGATGTAATTATTTTAAAATCAGATTTGGGCGTCGAAGGGATGTTTCGTTATATCGGTTTAAGTTGTAAGTAATAAAAAAGCCAATCAAGAGATTGGCTTTTTAAACTTATGCTTCAGGTGCTGGGCTATATTGCTCAACTAATGGTTTTAATTCACCATTTTGGAACATCTCAAGCATGATATCGCTACCACCAATAAGCTCACCATTTACCCATAACTGTGGGAAAGTAGGCCAGTTTGCAATTTGAGGTAATGTTGCACGAATATCTTGGTTTTCTAAGATATTTACATAGGCAAATGGACGACCAATTTGACTAAGTGCTTCAACTGCACGAGCTGAAAAACCACATTGCGGGAATTGTGGAGTGCCTTTCATGTAAAGTAAAACAGGGTGTTTCGCAATTTGATCACGAATTAACGCTACTGTATCACGCGCTTGTTCCGTCATAGATAGATCCTCAACTAATCTTCCCAAATTATATACCGAAAAATTAGTTGCGGGCTATTGCTAAAGATTTTTCTTGTATAAATGTGAGTTTAAGCTTTCAATCTACACAGGTTTTTGCTTATATAACCCTTTTCAACACAACTAACGATAGATTGAGTTTGTTATGACTAATATCACTCTTGCTCCTGTGCAACCTGATCAACCTTCACATCTTATGGCTACTTATGGTCGCCAAGCGATCAGTTTTGTTCGAGGACGAGGGGCGTATCTGTATACAGCAGATGGTACTGAATATTTGGATGCTTTGACAGGTATTGCTGTATGTGGTTTAGGTCATGCTCATCCTGTGATTGCAGAAGCAATTGCAGAGCAAGCTGCAACATTAGTACACACCAGTAACTTATTTGAAATTCCTTGGCAGACAGCTGCTGCGCAGAAACTTGCTGAAGTTTCAGGAATGGAAGAAATCTTTTTTTCAAATAGCGGTGCTGAGTCAAATGAAGGTGCAATTAAAATTGCTCGTAAATTTGGTGCGCAGCAAGGTGTGAGTAATCCTAAAATTATCGTTGCTGAACAATCTTTTCATGGTCGTACTTTGGCAACCTTGTCTGCAACAGGGAATAAAAAAGTTCAGGAAGGTTTTGCGCCATTAGTTGAAGGGTTTATTCGAGTTCCATTTGGTGATGTTGAGGCAATCCAAGAAGCTGCGATCAATCATCCAGACATTGTTGCTATCTTGATTGAGCCAATTCAAGGTGAAGGTGGTGTCAATACCGCTCCACAAGGCTTCAGCTATTTAGAAGAAGTTCGCGCACTTTGTAATCAGCACAATTGGTTGATGATGCTTGATGAAATCCAAACTGGTAATGGTCGTACAGGTAAATATTTTGCATACCAACACACCAATATAGTTCCTGATGTGATGACAACTGCAAAAGGTTTAGGAAATGGTTTTCCTGTTGGTGCGGTTATGACTCAAGGTAAAGCAGTTGGACTATTGGGTGCTGGTAGTCATGGTTCTACTTATGGTGGAACTGTTTTAGGTTCACGTGTTGTTTACACAGTGATTGACACACTTCAAAATGAAAATGCAGTAGAAAATGCGGCTAAAGTAGGCGCATACATAGTTGAGCAGCTCAAAGTGCATTTAAATGATTTGAATGTTCAAGTTCGTGGTTTTGGTATGATGATTGGTATTCAATTACCTAAAGATTGTGCTGAAATTGTTGCAATCGCTCGTGATGAATACAAATTAATTGTTAACGTAACCGCAGGTTCAGTGGTTCGTTTACTTCCTCCATTAAACATGACACAAGAACAAGCAGACGATCTTCTTAAGCGTCTTGTACCAACCATTCAGAGTTTCTTGAAAGGTTGATCTTTGTAAATAAAAAAAGGGCAATTAAATTGCCCTTTTTTATATTAATCAATTAGCCAGAAATATACTGTTGTAACTGTTCAATTAAAACACGCTGATCTTCCATGGCAGCTTTGACTAAATCACCAATTGAAATAAAACCAACTAATTTTTCATTCTCAAGAACAGGTAAATGGCGTAAATGACGATCTGTCATTAAGTTTAAGCATTCTTCAACTGTATTGTTTAAGCTTACAGAAATCACTTTTGAAGTCATAATGTCCGAAACAAGCGTATTATTTGAAGAGCGCTCCATCAAGGCGATTTTACGTGTATAGTCACGCTCAGAGAAAATTCCAACCACTTTTTCATCTTCTGCAACGACTAAAGCACCAACACCTTTATCTGCCATGATTTTAATTGCTTCAAGTACAGTCGCATTTGGTGAAATCGTAAAAATAGATTGTACAGCTTTATTCTTGATGACTTGAGCAACGATTGTCATTATTTATCCACCTGTGTTGTATTGTCATTTTCATTTAACTTAACGGTATTTTTTTTAAATGCAAAGCCCTAATTTATCTTCGATGATGACTTTTTAATGTAAGTGCTTAAAAAGTCATCATTGATTAGATGCTTTATACTGCTGGCATTACAGTGTCTTTTGGCATAAAGAAAAAGTGCTGCATTTGTTGAGTAGAAAGTTTGAATTTTCTGTGCGAAGAATTAAATAAAGCAGGTTCAACTTGTAATCGGGTCAAAGTAGGAAGCAACGATTCGTGAAAGTCTTTGGGTGTGATTTTACGTGGTTGGTAATGTTTCCAATGTGATTTTGCATAACGGTGTGCTTGGACGCCATTTAGCCAAAAAGGGAATACGTGACCATCTTGATCAGATTTGATTGCCCAACCTTGATGATAAAGACCCCAAAGTACACCGCAATACATCATTGTTTTTAGGATTGAAATTTTAATCATCAACTCACGAGAAACAGGTTGAAAATGGTTAAACCGATACATATTCTTAAACTTATATAGTTATAAACTCATGTTTTATTATAAGAAATATACTTTGCATTTATGTTTAATCAATTCATCAAAATGGTAAGCAAATATTCTAATTATTTCAATAAATCGTAATCTGCATCACATTTATTGAAAAAAGTAAGCTCTAATTAAATTTTAGATGCTAAAGAAATTACATTTTTTAACTCAGATAAAGATAACTTTTTATCTTTGTTGCAGGCATAAAAAAACGCCACCTAGGTGACGTCTCTTTATGCTTGTAAGGTTGCCATCTTTTGCCAGTATTGAGCTTTAAGTGAATCACGCTCTACTCGGAAACCTTGATAATACAATTCTGCTAGAAATAATGCTGCTTTACCATGACCTGCTTTTGCTACTTCTTCAAGTTCTTTCACTGCATCTTGAAAGTTTTTTTGCGATTGAATGGTATTAACCGCATTTGCATACACATGCTCTAGTTCGTGTTGTGTGAAATGTTGAATCATATATAACTCCTTATTTTAATTATGATTACCGCAAATTCTATCCAAAGACACTTTACTTTGAATATAAGCTAATTTAACTTTGAATTGTTAAATTATTATGACAAAAATAATGGAATTGTCAAATATATCGAGTGTCTTTCTGTAAATAAAAGCTTACACGATTAAACATTTCTAGCAAATAATTTTAAGTAAAATCAAAGTGAAAATAATAGAAAAGGAGAATAACATGTCAAACGTAATCGATGGTTTAACCTTTGATGTTCCACCATCTGAAAATCAAATTATTGAATTGGCACATCATCATCGAAAATTACTTGATGAGGCTATTTTCCATCAAGAAATTCATTTGGGTGATTATTGTTTAGCTCAGCGTAAAAGGGTTTATGATTTTGCGAGTACGCTTAGCCCAGAGCAAAAAGATCGTTTTTATGAAATTTATAACGGAGAGCTGCGCCGTATAGCAGATGATGATGATTTACATCCAGCAGATGCAGAAAGTGGTGTGGGAATGTTTGCTGTATTTGTTAGTTTAGTGATTATTGCATTTATCCTTTACTTCGCCTTTGTACGTACATTAGTGAGTTGACCTATAACCATCACGTTCAATAAACGATATTTTGGCGGCTTATTGAACGTGAGTCTTGTACTGAGTTACGTAGGCACATACACTACTTCTAATATTGAGGTTAGTCATGCTGTCTAAACATTTAAAACATAAAATCTTAGAGCTAAAATTAGGGCATAAATTAGATCAGTTTAATGTCTATTTAGTGATATTTATTCTAATAGCCATTTTTATTCTTGCATTTAATGCTCTACTACGACCAGTGAATCAGGATCAATATCTGAAGGTTATGCAATTGGCTGAACAAGCTAGTCATCCCAAAACGCAGGCTATGGCTTTGAATGTTTTACAAGCTCAAAAAATTCGTCGGGTCGAATATTTAAAACTATTAAATGCGTTTCAATTTGAATCTACACGTATCCAAGAATATCCTGCACTTTCGCTCGATGATGAATGAGTTTTAATCAAAGTAATTTATTTATAAATGAGGGATTTGTAGCAGTCGGGAAAATAAAATCTATTTATGCTAGACTGACCATCTTTTTAAAAAGCTGCTTTATTCTCAAGGAATTGACATGCAACAGCAATCGAATATGCAAAATAAATTCTTGATAGATGCTGATATCGGCGATGATGATGTCACATTACCGAGTTTACCTGCTGTCGATGTTCCCATTATTGAGCCAGCTGTAAAAACAACAGTTGAAACAACACCTGCGCCAGCTACTAACGTCGAAATAACTGAGCAACATCAATCAGTATCTTCAGAAGAGGAAGAAGAAACCAAATCAACAGGTTTCTTTGGACGTATGAAGGATGGATTAATCAAAACTCGTCGTAGTTTTACCGATGGTATGGTCAATATTTTGATCGGTGGTAAAGAAATCGATGATGAGCTATTAGAAGAAGTTGAAGAACAACTTTTGATTGCAGATATCGGTGTTGAGGCAACAAAAACAATTATCGCAAATCTGACAGAGCGTACAGCACGTGGAGATTTGATCTATTCGCATGCTTTGTATAAAGCATTGCAAGAGGAGTTGGTAGCATTATTGGCTCCTCGTGTGAAGCCACTACATATTGATCCTAACAAGTCTCCTTATGTCATTTTAATGGTAGGTGTAAATGGTGTTGGTAAGACAACAACCATTGGTAAGCTTGCAAAACGTTTACAGGCTGAAGGAAAGAAGGTCATGCTTGCCGCTGGTGATACTTTCCGTGCCGCAGCGACTGAACAACTGCAGATCTGGGGCGAGCGTAACGATATCCCAGTTGTTGCACAGGGTCATGGTGCAGACAGTGCTTCTGTGATTTTTGATGCATTCGAAAGTGCCCGTGCAAAAGGCATCGATGTTCTCATTGCCGACACGGCAGGGCGTTTGCAAAACAAATCTAACTTAATGGAAGAGTTAAAAAAAGTTAAGCGCGTAATGCAAAAGATAGATGCGACTGCACCACATGAAATTATGCTTATTGTGGATGCTGGTACAGGGCAGAATGCGATCAATCAAGTACAGCTTTTTGATGAGGCTGTTGGCTTGACTGGTATTACAATTACTAAGTTAGATGGTACTGCTAAAGGTGGTGTCTTATTCAATATCGCAAGTCGTACTCATGTGCCGATTCGTTATATCGGTGTTGGGGAAAAGATTGACGATTTGCGTCCTTTCTCTGCTAAATCATTTGTTGCTGCTTTGTTCGAGACTGAGAAATAATTTTTAATTATTTAGCTCATTCTTTTAAAAAGAGGTTCTTAGAGCCTCTTTTTTATATTCAAAGCAATCAAAGGAAATTAAGGTAAATCTACAGTTTTATTGTGATCTAAAAATAGGCAACCATTTACGGTCGTTTCAAAAATAAAACGATCTGTTATATTTTTTGGTCTACTAATAAAAAATAAGCCGTTATACACTACATTCAATCCAAGATAACACCCAAAGGGTAAAAGAGGAATAACAACATGAGTAACTTTTTAAACAGCATCAAAGCTCGTCGTACGATTTATGCAATTGGCAAAAACGTGACAGTAGATCAAGCGAAAATTGAAGAAACGATTCGCGAAGCAGTAAAACAAAGCCCTTCAGCATTTAACTCACAAACATCTCGAGTTGTGACGCTTTATGGTGAATCACATACAAATTTCTGGAACATCGTTCGTGAGACTTTACGTAAAATCGTACCAGCTGAAGCATTTGAAGGCACAAATCAAAAAATTGATAGCTTCGCAGCAGGTTTCGGGACTGTATTATTTTATGAAGATCAAGATGTTGTAAAAGGTTTACAAGAACAGTTTGCTTTATATGCTGATAATTTCCCAGTATGGTCTGAACATTCAAGTGCGATTGCTCAGTTTGCAACTTGGACGGCGCTTTCTGAAATTGGTATCGGTGCATCATTACAGCACTATAATCCGATTGTAGATGCGGAAGTTGCTGAGACTTATGATATTCCTGCAAATTGGAAATTACGTGCTCAGTTAGTATTTGGTTCAATTGAAGCGCCAGCAGGCGATAAACCATTTATGGATGACGCTGCACGTTTCAAAACTTTTAACTAAGTTTTTCAAGATTATTAAAAAAGGGCACTTTCAAGTCACTGCTGTCCCACAAATATCACAAGAAGAACCTCAATTGAGGTTCTTCTTGTTTTCGCCATTTTTTATCAGGCACAAAGAGTGACCTTAAAAGTTTCCTTTCAAATAAATTGACCTGAATAATTCTCAGTAAACGCTGAACACTCCATCCTTCTTGTGCCATGTGTTTAGCGAAGTTCACCAGCAAATAGGCAATTAATGCAATCCATATTTGCGTTTGTATCGCATTGCGGCTTCGACCTAGAAATGACTTCAGTTTTAAATTCTGCTTGATGGCTTTAAAGAATAACTCAATCTTCCAGCGGTCTTTATAAATTGCAGCAATGGTGGATGCTGCCAGATGAAAGTTGTTGCTCAGAAATTCGAATGTTCTTTTCTTATCTGTATCATAAAACTCTATACGTCTTAATAATTCAGGTGCGCCTCTTTTCTTGGCATACGCACTGCTCAATTCAATACATTCATCCGCAATAATCCCTTTAGTCGCTAATACGCTGCGGCTTGATTTAACTTGATAAACCATCTTTGGGCGTAGCCGGGTTACAAAGCTGACGTTCTGAAGTGTCAACTGAGCAAACCATTGATAATCAACATATCCTTTATCAAAGACGATAATGCTGCCAGCAGGAAATTTAAATGCTCTGCCTTGCACCATATCATTTTCAATACTATCCCCAAGCGCTACAAATTCAGGAATGGTATTGCTGTGATTTAAGCCAACACTGAGTTTAATACTGGCTTTGGATTCATGTACTTTTGCCCATGCGCACAATGACAGTGAAAGATCAATATGACTGGCATCTAGTGAATACAGTGGATTCTTGAATCTAAATTTATGTGCAGTTTTAGAGTTTTCACAGCGCTGAAGCAGCTGTGTGAACAATTGCTGATACAGGCTGGCGGGCTGTTCTTCGTTGAGTCTTGCTAAGGTGCTTCGCGCAATTCTCTTCGCGCCAAGATGATAGAGCTTTTCCTGCTGGGATTCGAGATTGGATTGAATGTCTCTTAAGCTTTGCCGACAAGAAAGTTGGGACATCAATATGGCAACAAACTGATCCCAGCGGGTGGCTGATCTTAATTTTTGCCCAGAGTGGTGCAGTTTAGCCAGACGTTCAAAATCTTGTCTTAGAATGGGTTTGAGTAATTGATGAAATACGGTATTCTGATGTGACAAAACCTGAGTCCTTTATAGTTAAAGTGTTTGTTTGCACTCATATTTTAACTATTTAGACTCAGGTTTTTTTATTTAAAGCAAACTATGGGACAGTAGTGCTTTCAAGTGCTCTTTTTTGTTTTGAAGTAATGGGTTCGTCTAAAGTTCTATTTTTTATATCACTAAAAAAGATGTATATCTAATAAAAGCCGAATTGTAAGCACTGTCGGTTTGGTTTATTGTCATAAAATAGTCACAATCTCGTAGCATAGTGCATACGGTTTCATAAATAGTTTATATCGAGAAGAGTCTAATGTCTTTAAGAGTTGGTGTTGCTGCTTTAGGTTTATTTTTAAGTAGTTCAGTTTTTTCAGCAGTTACAATCACTGCACCAGAAGAAATTGTCATTCTTGCTGTAAACGGTCAAGAAGTGAATAATGGTCTTCTCGCATCAAAAAAGAATAACTATCAAGTTGATCCTGGTAATTTGACGGTCAATGTACGCTATCGTGAATATTTTGAGCATTTAAATGGTGAGCATGACATCGTTAAATCTGGCGTTGTAACTTTACAAGCTACAGAACTTAAGGATAACCAGTCTTACGTACTTGGATTAGTGAATGCGCCTAAAAGTTTTGAAGCTGCAAAGAAATACGCTGAACAACCAACAGTTGCTTTGTATGATCAAAACAAAAAATTAGTTGTACAGCAAACAGGTGCGAATAATGAAGCTCAACCATGGTTTACTGGTAGTAATTTAATCAGTCGTACTCTAGATTTAACTAGTAAGAATAAAAATAATGCAGTAAATCAACCAGCACCAGTTTATGGTGCAGCAGCAACAAATCAAGTTATCGAAGCACCGATTGCAACTGTTGCGAGTACAAATTCGATCAAATCTACAGATCAGCAATTAGTGGATTTATGGCAGAAAGCATCTAAAGCTGAACGACAAAAGTTTATGGCTTGGTTAGCAGGTCAAACTAATTAATTTTTTAGTATCTGCTTAAAAAACCGATGTTATCATCGGTTTTTTATGGGCTAATGATTATTAAAATGTACTTAGATATAAGAAAAGCAAGAATTGAAGATATAAATCGTTTGGTTGAAGTCATTAATGCAGCTTATCGAAATCAATTTGGTCGAAGTTGGACAACAGAAAAAGACTACGTAAAGGGTGCACGTATATCTAAGCAGCAATTAATTTCTGATCTTAATAATAAAAATTTTGAGTTGTATATAGCCCAATTTGAAGAAAAAATAATTGCTTGCATTGGGCTGACCCTCATGCGTGAATTTGTAGAAATAGGGACATTTGCAATTGATCCCGATCTACAAAATTTAGGCATAGGGCATCGAATGTTGAGTTTTGCTGAAAAATATATACGTGACACTTATACCGATGTTTTGAATATTAATCTATATGTACTTAGTGTACGTAAAGAACTTATTGAATATTATGAACGTAGAGGATTTAATCGCACTGGTGTTGTTGATGATTATCCAATAACTGCGGAGGTGGGAATATCATTAATCCCAGTAAGTCTAGTTGAAATGACTAAAAAAATTAGGTGATTGTTTTGTGTGTAAAGTAATTTAATTGTAATTACATTATGTGGAAAAAGAGGAAGTATTAACTTCCTCTTTTATTATTGATTAGTTAATTACCTAACCAAATAAAATATCCCAAAAGCATTAAAGGCCATGCGATAAAAGGGCTAAATAACCACTTCCATAACCAAAATCTAGGTACAAATCCTACACCATGAATAAAACCACCTGAAATCCCAATCATGACTAACATGAGTATGCTGTGATTATAGTGACCATTTTCATCTAGCATGAGTGCAGGATGAACTAATAAAATTGCAGCAAGAGGCAATGCCAACAAAAAGGAAACGGTCATTGCAACAATTTGCGCTTTACTATTCTTTGGTGTTGACATGACTTGAGCCATTTTATTATTCCTCATCTAAGTCTTGGTGATGTTCAATATAGAGTGCACTAAGTACCCCAGCAAAACATGCCATCAGAACGCCTAGAATCCATGCAAAATACCACATTTCACATCTCCTGATTAATACAAACTATGAGAGTTTTCTTCAATATGTTTGTTGGTGATGACACCCCACATTTTGTAGTAAGACCAAGAGGTATAGATCAAAATGATAGGTACGAAAATACAAGCAGCTACTGTCATCACACCCAGTGTTTTATGACTAGAAACAGCATCCCACATGGTTAAGCTTGATGTTGGATCAATACTTGACGGTAATAAGAATGGGAACAATGAAAAACCTGCTGTTAAAATTGCACCAACAATCATGAGGCTTGTACCTGTAAAACTAGCTGCTGCTTTATGTTTTGCTGCGCTAATAATGACCAGTAAGGCTCCAAGAATTGCGGCAATAGGTGCTGCCATCGTGATTGGGTAAGTTGAATAATTATTTAACCAACCATGATTTGCATTTGTAACTACATTTTTTGCAAGTGGGTTTAATGCCGCATTTGTATCAACTGCCACTGCATAACTATAGCCTGAGATATTTCCAAAGAATAACCATGCACCTGCAGCCAAAAAGCATACTAGGAATACAATTGCCATGATTTGAGTTGCTTTGGCTGAGCGATTATGGAGATCACCATCTGTGCGCAACATTAACCATGCGCCACCATGTGCAGACAGCATACTTAAACTCACCAAACCACAAATAAGTGCAAATGGATTCAATAATGCAAAGAAACTACCTGTATATTGAGAGCGTAGAGTTTCATCTAGTGTGAATGGTACACCTAAGAATAAATTACCAAATGCAACGCCAAATACTAGAGCAGGAACAGCGCCACCAATACAAAGCCCCCAGTCCCAAGAGTTACGCCATTGGGTATTTTCTAGCTTAGAGCGATAATCAAATCCAACTGGTCTGAGGAACAAGGCAAAAAGTACCAATAATAGAGCCCAATACATTCCTGAGAATGCAACTGCATATACCATCGGCCATGCTGCAAAGAGTGCACCACCAGCAGTAATAAACCAAACCTGATTGCCATCCCAGTGTGGCGCAATCGTATTGATCGCAGCACGACGTTCTGAATCAGTTTTTCCTACAAATGGCATCAATGCCATAGAGCCCATATCGAAACCATCGGTGAGGGCAAAGCCAATGAGTAGTACACCAACTAAAACCCACCAAATAATTTTTAGGAGTTCATATTCGATCATGATTGAGCCTCCTTAGTGTTTGCAGCTAGTTTCTCAAAGTGATATTTACCAGTATGCAAAGAACTTGGACCTAAACGTGCAAATTTGATCATTAAGTACATCTCGATAATGAGCAATACTGTATAGAAAGCAGCTAGGGCGATAATTGAACCCCATACATCACCAGCACTCACACTAGAAGCAGAAAGATGTGTAGGTAAGATTTCACCAATTGACCACGGTTGACGACCACCTTCTGCGACATACCAACCCGTTTGTGCTGCAATCCAAGGTAGTGGTAAAGCAAATAATGCAAATTTAAGTAACCAAGGTTTATTCTCTGCATTACGTTTAGCCACAGCCCAAGTTGCAAGAATGAAGAGCAAGAGCATTAGGAAGCCTGAAGCAACCATTGCACGGAATGAGAAGAACAGTGCTGCTACGTTTGGAATAGTGTCTTTTGTTGCTGCCTGAATATGAGCTTCAGTTGCATCAACAACGTTTGGTGTATATTTTTTCAATAATAGACCGTAGCCAAGATCTTTTTGATTTTGCTCAAAAGATGCTAGCAATTCTGGAGAGCGATCACCAGCACGTAACTTTTCCAACTCGCTGTAAGCAATCATACCATTACGGATACGGACTTCATGTTCTTTCATGAGGTCATGTAAGCCTGTAACCTGTTTATCCGTAGAACGAGTAGCGATGATACCCATCACATAAGGGATTTTAATCGCATAGTCTGTACGCATCTCTGCTTGGTTCGGGATACCAAATAGAGTGAAAGCAGCAGGTGCAGGTTCTGTATGCCATTCAGCCTCAATCGCAGCGAGTTTAGTTTTTTGGACGTCACCTAACTCATAGCCTGACTCATCACCAAGTAAGATGACTGAAAGTGTAGATGCTAGACCGAAGATCGCAGCAATAGCGAATGAACGACGTGCAAATGGTAAATCACGTTTCTTTAACAGGTAATAGCTTGAGATTGCCAATACAAAGATTGCGCCAGTGACATAACCAGCAGAAACAGTATGTACAAATTTTACTTGAGCAACTGGGTTGAAAATCAAAGCGCCGAAATCAACCAACTCCATACGCATGGTTTCGTAGTTAAACGCTGCACCAACAGGGTTTTGCATCCAACCGTTTGCGATCAGAATCCATAGCGCAGACATATTCGAACCGATTGCCACTAACCAAGTTACACCTAAATGCTGGACTTTAGATAAACGATCCCATCCAAAGAAAAACAGACCGATAAAAGTGGATTCGAGGAAGAAAGCCATTAAGCCTTCGATGGCAAGTGGTGCACCAAAGATGTCACCTACATAGTGAGAGTAATATGCCCAGTTTGTACCAAACTGAAACTCCATTGTTAAACCAGTGGTAACACCTAAGGCAAAGTTAATCCCGAAGAGTTTTCCCCAGAATTTGGTCATATCTTTATAAATCTCTTTGCCTGAAATCACATATGTGGTTTCCATGATGGCAAGAATAAACGCAAGACCTAAAGTTAGAGGGACGAAAAGAAAGTGATACATTGCGGTCATTGCGAATTGGAACCGCGAAAGATCGACCACGCTTTCAGAAATCATCAACGTGTCTCCTGATTGTTGGACATGTCGCCAGCAATACGCTCAGCGACTTCATTGTTAAAATCTTTGGGAATTGTTGGGGCATCAAACCAGATGTTTTTAATCACAAGTAAAATCACAACTTTAATAATAAGAATGATTGTGATTTCACGGATTAATTTCCGATTAGGATCTTGAGAACTCGTGTTCATAGAACTTAGCCTCATATTAAAAGATATAAAACATTATTAAATAAAATTTATTAAAAATAAACCTTTAGAATAGTTTAAATAAATATAAGCAATAAAAATTATCAAAAACAACTATTTATGAGTATTGTTGATTAATTTTAATTCTAATTATTATCCAACTAAATTAATTGGTTTTTATCATTTTAAACTTGATTAAAACAGTTGTGATTTAATAATATTTTTCCGATTAAAAAGGTTTGATTTAATGTTAATTAATTTAATCTAAAACCAAGTAAAATAGTATGATAATAAAATATCTAGTATTTACATATGCTTATAGAGTTACTTACATAAATAAATAAAATTAATGATGAAGCAGTACTAAAACCTAGTGTAATTGTAGAGTTTATTGTTGAAATTGTGATGCAATTCGCTATATGAGCTTTTAGCTAAAGTAGAGTGATAGGAGGGCTGATCTAAATGACAAATATTGTTGCTCTTTTTGTAACTGTTTGTAATTTTTGATCGTTTGGTGAGCGTTTTGCTTTTGATAAGAATGAAAAATTAATCAGGCGTAAAAAGTTTGTTCGAAATAGATATTTTTTTTGCCAAATAATGAGAGTTGGATCTTCGGCTAATGAGTAGAACCTGAGACTGTAACTCCAGTTCACCGTATTCTGGCTCAACCTGAACATAATAAAGTTGTCCAAATTCATCTCTTACACGCGCTTGTGCTGAAAAACCAGGACGCGCGTTCCCTGTTGAAATGGTTGCTAAGCGACCAACAAGATTTGAATGAGTGTGGGTAACCTTGGGTTTAATGACCTGATCCAGACAGTGAATCATAAAAACGGTAAAGAATATGTCGATGACTAAAGCTGGAATGAATAAATAGTAAGGTGAAATAAAATAGTGTTGAAGTGCAAAAAAGGATAGTTCAAGAAAGTAGCCGGCAAAACTAAAGTTAATCAGTAGGAACACTACGATTAAATATTTTGAGAATTTAACATCTAAAAGGGGTGAGTTCAGTAACCATTCTGGTGTTAATTTCTTAACTAAAGAACTTGGACGTAAACCTATAAAAATCCCAATAGTTTCCGCTATGCTGAGAAAAATCAGAGCCACAACACTCATGTGAAATGGCATAAGATAATAATTAAGAAAAAACTCAGTCATAGCAGAAGTCTTATTGCGTATTAATCAATATAAATACCACCATCAGAGTGGACTTCCAAATTTACCTTCTGAAGATGTTCACCTAGGCATGGACCTGAAATACATTCGCCAGTTTCGACTGAAAACAAAGCCCCATGAGTTGAGCATTGAATGTATTCACGATCTTGATCCAAGAATTGATTTTCTAAGTATTCCAGTTCAGTTTGTAAATGTGGACAAATGTTTTGATATGCATAAAAACTTCCATCTTTTTGTGTAATAAAAATGGTTGTTCCCTTCATGGTGTCAAATGCACGTGACTCACGTTCTGGGACTTCCTCAGTCATGCAAATTTTTTCCATCTTAAGCACATTCCTGTTGAGCATTTTTAAATTGTTCAAAAAGTTTAGCGTAATTTTCTACACTTAAACGAGGACCAAATTGAGCGACAACTTCACTTGATATCAAGATTGCGAGCTGTGCTGCTGCATCCAGTGAAAGTCCAGCGTTAATTGCATATAAAAACGCACCCGCAAAGGCATCACCAGCACCATTTGTGTCTACAGCATTCACATGGCGACCTGCAACATGAAATTGCTTTGCAGGATCAATAATGACTGCGCCATTTGCCCCTTGAGTAATCACGATATGTTGGTTGTTAGATTTTAAAACCTCAATTGCTGCATCGAGCGTTTCAGTATTCGTGAACATAAGTGCTTCTTGTTCATTACAGAATAATAAATCTACACCATCATCCATTAACTCTTCGAGACCTTGACGTGCATATTGCACCATCGCAGGATCTGAAAGAGAAAGGGCGATTTTAACACCATGTTCTTTAGCAAGAGCACGAGCTTGTTTGACAGCAGCTCTTGCTGTGTCGCTCGTAGATAAATAACCTTCGATATATAGCCATTTAGCAGTTTTTAATGGTTCGAAATCTATTTGCTCAGCAGTCAATTCTGCTGTGATGCCGAGAAAAGTGTGCATTGTACGTTCAGAATCAGGGCTAATCAGTACCATGCAGGTACCTGTAACACCATTGCTGATTGACTTACTTGTTGTTGTAATCCCAGCTTCATTTAGTCCATTTAAATAAATGGAACCTAATTCATCGTTACCTACACGGCAGCCATAAAAAGCTGAACCACCCAATGCACTGAAGGCTACAGTTGTATTTGCTGCAGAACCACCACTTGCCTGACCTTTATAAGTTTGCGTTTTTTGTAGCTGTTGAAAAAGAGCTGTTTGTGTTTCACCATCGGTCAACTGCATCGTACCTTTTTGCAAAGCATGTTCTGTTAAGAACTCATACGAAACTTTAAATTCTTGGTCAATGAGTGCATTACCAATTGAAAAAAGATCAACAGTTGCCATGTTTGTCATCACAGTTAAAAATCAAAACATAAAGTTTACACGAATGCTCAAGATTACAGTAGTTTGTTGAAGAAAATTCACTTCATTTACGGTGAGCTTTCTATGCTTATTATTTTGAATGTTCAAGGACTGGAATTAAAAAATATCAAACATCAATTTTGTGTCACTCGCTGCATTTTTCTACAAAAACATAGTAATTTACATGGATATCTGTAGGGATTGTTCGGTAGACTCAGTATCATAAATTGTAATCATTTTATTAGATAATTGGAGAACTCATGACTGTCGATGTTTCTGAAAGCATTAAACAAACTATTCATCCTGCGTTTCAGCTATTACGTCAACACCATGTAGAAGCACTTGATATTCAAGTATCTGAATATAAACACAAAGTGACAGGCGCAATTCATTACCATTTGGCGACTTCTCACGACGAAAATGTCTTTTTAGTTGCGTTTAGAACTCAGCCAATGGATTCCAAAGGCGCTGCACATATTCTTGAACATACTGCATTATGTGGCTCAGAAAAATTTCCTGTACGTGACCCATTCTTTTTAATGATCCGTCGCTCATTAAATACATTTATGAATGCATTTACAGCCGCAGATTGGACAGCATATCCATTCGCCACTCAGAATAAAAAGGACTTCCAAAACTTATTGTCTGTTTATTTGGATGCTACATTTGCTGCAAATTTAAATCCTTTAGATTTTGCGCAAGAGGGTATTCGTATTGAGTTGGAAAATGATCAGGCAGTTTACAAAGGTGTAGTTTTTAATGAAATGAAAGGTGCAATGAGCTCACCTATAGATCAACTTTACCATCAACTTGCTCATCATTTATTCCCTGAAACTACCTATCATTACAACTCTGGTGGTGATCCAAAGGATATTCCTGATCTGACGTATGATCAGTTAGTTGATTTCTACAAAACTCATTATCACCCAAGTAATGCCGTATTTATGACCTTTGGTAATCAAAGTGCTTATGATTTACAAGAGCAATTTGAAACTTTAGCGCTTCATAAATTTTCTAAAGGTACTACTTTATATTCAAAACCAGAAAAGCGACTCACAGCTCCACTTGAGGTGATTGAGAATTACGCGGTTGATAGTGAAGATTTGAAAGATAAAACTTATCATGTTTTATCTTGGTTACTGCCTGAAACAAGTGATATTAAATTACGTTTAGGTATGCGTTTGGTTGAAGGTATTCTTCTTGAAAACTCTGCTTCACCATTACGCCACTATTTGGAAACTTGCGGATATGCACAATCAACTGGTCCGTTAATGGGGGTTGATGATAGTAATTTTGAAATGACTTTCTATTGTGGTGTTCAAGGCTCAAATCCAGAACACGCAAATGAATTCCGTGATGGTGTGTTAAAAGTTTTGAATGATGTTGCTGCTAAACCAGTTGATACGGATTTAGTCGACGCGATATTGCATCAAATCGAATTGCATCAACGTGAAATTAATGGCGATGGAACACCATACGGACTTAGCTTGATCTTAAATGGTTTAGGTAGCGTTATTCACCATAATGATCCTGTTCACGTTTGGGATGTTGATTCTGCGATAGAACAAGTCAAAGAAGAACTCAAAGATCCAATGTGGCTATCTAATCTAATTCAAACGCATTTGTTAGATAATCCACATCGTGTACAAATGACGCTGGTACCAGATGCCACTAAATCAATCAAAGAACAACAAGCTGAACAAGCACGTTTAGCTGAAATCACTGCAAATCTAAATGATGAACAGAAGATTGAGATACAAAAGCAGACTGAAGCTTTAAAGCAGCGTCAGGATACACCTGATGATTTAGATTTATTACCAAAAGTTGGTTTGGAAGATATTCCAGCAGAGTTGCAAATTGTACAAGGTCAATTACGTGAGATCATTTCAAATGGATTAGACACTCCATTGAATCTCTATCACGCTGGAACTAATGGTATTTACTATCAACAAGTTTTAATCCAAATCCCAAATGAAATTGTGCAATCGCCATATTTTAATCTGCTTTCAATTTTGATGGGCGAGGTTGGTGCAGGAGAATATGATTATTTAGAACTTCAACAAATTCAAACAGCCGTCAGTGGAGGTTTGGGTATGGGAGCTTCATTACGAAGCAAAGTTGATGATAAAGATCGTATCAGCGCATGGTTAACTTTAACGACCAAATCACTTACACAAAAATTAGATGCGATTCAATTGTTGAAGTTAGCATTTGAGAAACTAAGATTTGATGAAAAAGATCGAATCATAGAGCTGTTACAACAACGTAAAACACGCTGGCAATCTCGTTTATCAGGTTCTGGGCATAGTTATGCTATGCAGACCGCTTCACGTCAAATGAGCGCATTGGCACGCCGTGATTATCACAATACGGGTTTAGGTGCATTAAACTGGTTAAGTGATTTAGTGGCTAAAATCGATAATGATGAAGCAGCTTATCAGGCATTAATCGATGAGCTTAAGACAATTCACCGAAAGCTTTTACAAGCACCAAAACAGTTCTTATTGGTTTGTGAAGAACATCATTCAGACCGTTTAGTGGAAGAAATCCAAAATGTCTGGGATAAGTTAGATGTCAGCAAAGAACCCGTAACATTAACTACTGTGGACCACGTAGATACAAATTATGATGAAGCTTGGTTAATTCAGTCAAATGTTCAGTTCTGTGCATCCGCTTATCAAGCTGTAGATGTTGCACATGTTGATGCGGCTCCACTTATGGTATTAGCGGCATATTTGCGTAATGGTTATTTGCATAGTGCTATTCGTGAAAAAGGTGGGGCGTATGGTGGTGGAGCAAGCTATGATGGTAATGCCTGTGCTTTCCGTTTCTATAGCTATCGTGATCCTCGTTTAGCAGAAACCTTTAATGATTTTGAAGCGAGTATCCAGTGGCTATTAAATGCTGAACAAAAAGAACATCAACTTGAAGAAGCAATTCTTGGACTGGTGTCTGGTATGGATAAGCCTGGGTCACCTGCTGGAGAGGCAATAACGGCATGTTATGCATTACTACATGCACGCACACCAAAGTTCCGTAAACTTCTACGTGAACGATTATTGAATGTTACTTTAGCTGATTTACAAAGAGTTGCAAAAGAATATCTATTGGAGCAAAAACCTGTGAGAGCAGTAGTGGCTCCATTTGCTAAACGTGAGGAGTTACAAAACTTAGGTTTTGAAATTCAGCAAGTCAATTAAAAGAAAAATTGGAGACCGCTATGACGTTCAAAAAAATTGAACGTGCTCAATTGGAGCTAAGTATACTCGCTATACTTAGTTCTTTTGCTGCATCAAACACCTTTGCACAAGTCGCAGAACCTGCCACTCCAGCTACTGTCGAAGCATGTGTTGCATTAAGTTCGAGTGCAGACCGCTTGGCTTGCTATGACAGCATGTTTAAAGCTCCAACCGTCACTGAGCCACAGGTTGCAGAACCAATGGTAGCGGCTGCACCTCCCGTTAAATCAAAAGAGTTAGAAAAAAGCCCGCCTGAAAGTTTAAAAGATAAAGTGGTTCAAAAGGTCAGCGATTTGAATCTGATTGGCGCTGCTCCGAAATTTGATCCAAATGTATCTTTACTAGATCGACGTTGGGAGTTGTCTGAAGAGAGTAAACTGGGTGTTTGGAATATTCGTGCGTATCAGCCTGTTTATTTACTGCCAGTTTTTTGGACAAGTGATAAAAACGAATATCCAGAGAGTCCGAATCCAAATAACACAGTAACAGATAAGCAAAATTTGACTTCTTCTGAAGCTAAATTCCAGATTTCCTTAAAAACCAAAGCTTGGGAAAATATTTTCGGAAATAATGGTGATCTATGGTTGGATTATACGCAATCATCACGCTGGCAAGTTTATAACTCAGAGGAGTCTCGTCCATTTCGAGAAACCAACTATGAGCCAGAAGCGAGTTTAATGTTTAGAACAAATTATGAACTTCTAGGGTTAAATGCACGCTTATTAGGTGTGACGCTGAATCACCAATCAAATGGTCGTTCAGATCCATTATCAAGAAGTTGGAATCGAGTTATCTTCAATCTTGGTTTTGAGAAAGATAATTTTGCTTTGATGCTGCGTCCTTGGTATCGAATTGAAGAAGATGTGAAAGATGATAACAACCCTGATATTAAAGATTATATTGGGCGCGGAGATTTGACAGCTTTCTACCGACACAAGGAAAATGATTTTTCACTTATGTTGCGCCATTCACTGAAAGGTGGTGATAAGTCACATGGGGCTGTGCAGTTTGATTGGGCATTTCCAATCAAAGGTAAGTTACGTGGTCATCTACAACTGTTTGAAGGCTATGGTGAGAGCTTGATCGACTATAATCATCGAGCAACATATGTCGGACTTGGCGTTTCTTTGATGAACTGGTACTAAATGAGTTTAGACATTCCTGATCCATTATTGCAGCTTGAGGCAAATTGTGGGGTTTTTGCAGTATGGTTGATTCTAAAGCAATATCAATCAAATATTGATATTGCTGAGCTTATTCAATTATGTCGGCATGATTACAACGAAGGAACCTTTACAATTGCTTTGGCTGTGGCATTGAAAAAGTTAGGATTTGAAGTCTCATTCTATACCGCTCCTGACCCTGATATTGATGAAATTGAAAAGAAAATTTACTTAGAGGCGAAGCAACTTCAGATCCCAATTAGACCTGCTTTGACGTATGAGAAGATTCAGCAAGCCTATGAAGATGGCAAATTCGTTATTGTGTTTTATGACACATTAGATGGGGCGGGAAATCAGTCGTTGATCTATTCTATTGATGAGCAAGAAATTAGTTTTTGTGATCATTTTGAGGTTATGTCAAAGGCTGTATTCGAGCAACAATACCAAGCTGATGAAATTTGTCAGCAAGCTATCGTGGTCGAGCAGCCTTTAAACTTTTATCCAATCTGAATATTCGCATTTGCATGTTTCAAGCGGCTCTTTTTAGGGGTTGCTATGAGATATGCAAGGGTGAGTGGACCTAGTCGTCCTGTATACATAAGCAAGCTTAATACAAATAAACTACCGTCATGTAATTCGCCTGTCACACCACGAGAAAGTCCAACCGTACAAGCAGCTGAGACGACTTCAAACATCAAATCTAAAACATCTAATTTTGGTTCAAGCAGAAAAAGCGTAAAACACCCAATAAATACTAACATGCCTGTAATCGCAGTTACGGCTAAAGCTTTATAGGTCGTTTCATGAGAAACAGAGTGATTAAAAATACGAATTTCTTCGTTACGTCGTAAAAATGAAACAACAGTAAGTAATAAGATCACAAATGTTCCAACTTTTATACCGCCTGCAGTACTTAAAGAACCACCACCAATAAACATCAATAGCATAGTAAGTAGCGCGGTACTATGCTCCATTGCACTGGTATTGATGGTATTAAAACCTGATGAACGAGGAACAGTAGCCTGAAACCAAGAGTTCATCGCTTGTTCACCTAATGTCATTGGACCAAGTGTTAATGGGTTATTTGATTCTAAAAGCCAAATAAGAATAAAAGCGATAAGATTTAAAACAAGAATAGTGCTTAGTATAAGTTTGCTATTCGGTGTTAATTTACTCCATTTCTTATTCTGTTTTATATCAATTAGTACTAGAAAACCGATACCACCCAGCGTATAAAGCATACTAATCGTTAAGCAGATCAAATAATGACTTTGAAAGTTGATTAAACTATTGTCAAATAAAGAAAAGCCTGCATTGTTAAAAGCGGAAATACTGTAGAAAATCGAATAATACAATCCTCGCCCTACACCATACATTGGAATAAATGATGTACTCAGGATGATTACACCAATCAATTCAAATAATAAGGTATAAAGTACAACGCCTTTTGCTACGAATGTAACTTTAGATAAGCTTGTTTGCCCTAGGCTGTCTTGAGCCATCATTTGTTGTTTAAGACCTAATTTGGGTGCCAAACTGAGAGCAGCCAAAATCGCGAAGGTCATAAAACCTAAACCACCAGATTGAATCAATAATAAAATTATAACTTGTCCGAGATGGTTAAATGATTCATTTAAATTCACTACAGATAGACCAGTAATCGTGACCGCTGAAGTTGCAGTAAACAAAGCATCCATCCAGCTTAAGTTTCCTTTGTTTGCAATCGGAAGTTTAAGCAGTAATGTTCCAATAATGATAAAGCTTAAGAAGCCAATCGCGAGCAATGTCGGTGGGCTAAGATTAAATATCTTTTGCGAATTTATTTTTATGGTCATTTAGAGGAAGCATCCCGATAATTTTTTTAGATGGGTGAGTAATCCTTCTAATATGAGTACGTCACCTGTTTGTAAGGTAAAACTAGAGTCGATTTCATAAATAATTTGTTCATCACGTTTAAGTAGTAAAAGTTTGATATGAGGTTCTTGTTTGAGAATGCCTGATAGATTTACCTTGTTTAGTTTCTCATGCACAGGCACTTTAATGATGTAATGATCATGATCAAGTGCCATGTAACGGCTAACCATAGGATAGTTAAGCGCTTGCGCAACTCGAACACCCATGTCTTCTTCAGGATGAATAATTTTAGTAATATTTAAGTGAGAAAGAATTGTGTGATGAGCTTTGGTTTTAGCTTTTACTAAAATTTTTTCTACACCCAAATTTTTGAGGTTTAAAACACACAAAATACTTGCTTCAATATCTTCACCAATTGCAACAACAACGGCATCACAATTTTGAATATTCAATTCTTCTAGTACGTGCTCATCTGTAGCGTCAGCAATAACGGCATGAGTGATTTGATCAGCCAAATTTTCCACATTGCGCTTGATCGTATCAATTCCAATAACATCATGATTCAGTTTAGTGAGTTCTAATGCAACAGTCGCCCCAAAACTTCCTAAACCAATGACTGCAAACTGTGCCATAACAATCCTTAACTAAATGAAAAAAATATCTTTTTAACTATTTTAAGACGGAATAATTTGAGCGTGTGTAATCATTTGTGTGCAAAGAAAATCAACTTATAAAAAGACAATATTCAAAATAAAACCGACATATTTGTCGGTTTTAAATCAGATCAGATTTACTTATTTGAGGAAACGTTTATATCCAATATTATCGCTAATTTCAGCATATGGATATGTGATTTGCTCTAAAGTTTCAATCAGACCATCTGGATTTTGCTTCGCATCAGTTGCCTCTAAACCAACCAAAACACGACCTTCAGCTGCACCATGATTACGATAATGGAATAAAGTGATGTTGTGGGTTGGGCCGAGACGCTCAAGGAAGGTTAATAGTGCTCCAGGTCGCTCAGGGAATTCAACACGGAATAGACGTTCATTTTCAATGTTAGCGTGTCCACCGATCAAATAACGGATGTGAAGTTTAGCTACTTCATCATCAGATAAATCATCTACTTCATATTGCTGTTTGAGCATTTCATGAATTTCATGGCGTTCAGTTTCACCACCTTTCAAGCTAATTCCGACAAACACTTGAGCTTGATTGCTATCACTTGCACGATAGTTGAACTCAGTAATGTTGCGTCCTTGCAATGAACGGCAGAAATTCAAAAAAGCACCTTTCTGTTCTGGAATCGTAACAGCGTAAATTGCTTCACGACGTTCACCGAGTTCGGTGCGCTCAGCAATATAGCGTAAGCGATCAAAGTTCATATTCGCGCCACACACAATTGAAACCATGTTCTTATTATTTAATTGGTGTTCAGCTACATACTTTTTGATACCAGCTAATGCCATTGCACCAGATGGTTCAACAATACTACGGTTTTCATCAAAAGTATCTTTAATGGCAGCGCAAATTTCATCTGTATTTACTGTCACGATATCAGGTTCTACGATAGGTCCGGAATTATCAGATTTGCGTAGACGAACCATTTCGAAAGGTAATTCGCCTATTTGTGCTACTGCTGTACCATCCGCAAATAAGCCAACATGAGGTAGAATTACACGTTCATTTGATTCTAGTGCTGCTTTTAAACAAGCTGATTCTTCGTATTCAACACCAACAACTTTAACATGTGGTGCAACTTCACCTAGATATGCTGCAACTCCAGCAATCAAGCCACCACCACCAACAGCAACAAAAACATATTCAACATCACGCCATTGACGCAATATTTCATTTGCTATGGTTCCTTGACCTGCAATGACCAATTCATCATCGTAAGGCGGAATGAAAACTAAACCTTCATCTTCTGCGCGCTGTTTGGCATATTTGTTCGCAACATCAAAGCTATCGCCGTGTAAAACGACCTGACCACCAAGATTTTTAACAGCCTGAACTTTAATATCAGGTGTTGTACTAGGCATAACAATGATCGCATGAATTCCTAGTTTTTTTCCTGACAGTGCAACACCTTGAGCATGATTACCCGCAGATGCGCAGATAACACCACGTTCCAATTGATCTTTTGGTAATTGACTAATTCTGTTATAAGCACCGCGTAATTTGAAAGAGAATACAGGCTGTAAATCTTCACGTTTAAATCGAATATTATTATTAATTTTTTGACTAATTCGTGGAGCTGCTTCAAGCGGTGTTTCAATCGCAACATCATAAACCGTTGCTTGTAAAATTTGTCGTACCACACGAGACAGCATGTTCATCTTCCCTATAACAGTTTAAAATAGTCAGTCATTGTAGCAAACCCCTGTGCATTTGCGCTGTTTTCTTGCAGCAAATGTCAAAATAGTTGAGTGAAGTCATGAGTCTATATGCAACCCAAGATGAAAAAAAACAAGCTGCGGCAAAAGCAGCTTTAAAGCATTTGCCTAAAGGCGGCATTTTGGGCGTAGGAACAGGAAGTACCGTTAATTTTTTAATTGATTTATTACCTGAATTGCAATTAGAAGCTGCAGTTGCGAGTTCAAATGCGACAGCAGAGCGCTTAGAAAAACTTGGCATCGAAGTTGTAGATATGAATTCAGTAGGTGGTCTAGATGCTTATGTTGATGGTGCAGATGAAATTGATCGTCATATGCACATGATCAAAGGTGGCGGTGCTGCTTTAACTCGTGAGAAAATTGTTGCTTCAATTGCGAAAAAATTTGTATGTATTGTTGATGACTCAAAGTGGGTTGAGCAATTAGGTCGTGAATTTCCTTTACCTGTTGAAGTCATTCCGATGGCGCGATCAGCTGTTGCACGTAAAATTGTAGCTTTAGGCGGTGATCCTGTTTATCGTGAAGGTGTTGTGACAGATAATGGAAATGTAATTTTGGATGTTTATAACTTAAATATTTTAAATGCGATTGAGTTAGAGAAAACACTCAATAATATTCCTGGTGTTGTGACAAATGGAATTTTTGCTTTAAATGCAGCTTCTATTGCAATCGTAGCTACCAATAATGGTATCGAAGAACGTACTGCTCAATAATGCAATCTGTAAAATCAGACGAGAAACTACCAGAAATTAAAATGGTTCGACACGCAAGAGCTAAGAATTTACGCCTGCGTGTGGATCCAACTGGAATTCGTCTGACCGTGCCTTTATTTTGTTCACAGCGACAAATTCAGATGTTTCTCAATCAATCAGAACAATGGTTGATTGAGACATGGGAAAAACAACAAAAGCAAAATCCCAAGTATTCAGAATTTCCTGAGCACTTACAATTGTTTTATCATTCAAAACCATTTTCTGTAATTCAACAATCTCAACGTATGATTTTTAAATTTGATTGGGAAAATAACATATTGCATGTTAAAAATGATCAGATTGAAAGAGCACTACAATCTGCTGTTTTATCTTACAGTAAAGAATTTTTACCCATATTCCTAAATGAGATCAGTAGAGAAATTGGGTTGAGTTTTAGGGACTGTTCAATTCGAAAACCAAAAACACGATGGGGTAGTTGTAGTTCGCAGCATGACATCATGCTAAATGCGGGTCTAGTACTTATGCCTGAATATTTAGTTCGATCTGTATGTATACATGAATTGGTTCATACGGTTCACTTTGACCATAGTGCAGTTTTTTGGGCTGAAGTTGAAAAACATGACCCAAATTATTTGGAGAACCGCAGGCAACTGAAAAATAATCAATTACCTGCGTGGTGGTATGTTAAATAAACTTACATTCAAGTTGTGTTTTTGATAATTGATCAGGTGCCTTTCGCACATCTAAACCATAACTAGCACTTTGAACTTGATTTTCCTTAATTTTTACTTGAAGGAAAGCATATTCTAATGAAACATTATTTGGTTCAGTTGAGCTACTATTTAGAATATATTCTCTTGTCGTTTTGTTGACTTGTAAAAGATTATCTGTACTGTCTGCATCAAGTACTGAACGATAAATTTGAGTTCCTTTGATAAGTTCAACCGCACCATTAGCACGTATATTGAGTGTGCAGTTATTCGTATTGTCTTTATAACTACCAATTAAATATTCAATAGATGGCAAGTTGGGGTTTAGATTGTTAATGCCAGTTATTCCTTGTTTGCAGGCAAATAATGACCCATTACAAGTCTCAGTACTATCTATGAAACCAACAGCTCGGCGATAGTCTCCAGCACCAGACACTCTGAATACTTGTGAGGAGTTAAATCTAGGTTCCTCACCAGCATACAATTTATCCTCTAATTGACGATAGCCATCAGGATTAACAGTCGCTTGTTGGTAATTGTTTGCAAGTTTCAAAACCGCTTGTTTTAAAGAAGATGCGAATAAATTTCTGGTGTTCTCTTGATTCTTGGCAATATCAATAAGATTGTTTTTTGCAGGATCAACATTATCGGGTGGGGTTACCACTAATGTTTTTAAGACACTATTGTCCCCGCGAATAAGTTTTGCATCTAAATAGCCATCTTTTAAATCCAGTGCAATGTTCTTGGTAAATTCATCATATGAATTTGTTGGATATACATTTGCCCATTGTTGAATATAACCAAAACTAAAGTAAGTGTTTATATATAGTGCAAGTCGAGAAACAATATCCTGTTGTGTGAACACATTAAGTTGGTTAGAAGTATTTAAATTAGGAAAGTCATTGCGGTGAAATGCTCTTAGAAGTGCTGTGTTTACATCTTGAGTGGCTAAAGATAAATGTAGCTCACTAATTTGAGTTGGATCTACTGTCTCATTTGGTAAATGACCAGACCGGATTAACGCACGCTGGTAGATAGCCTCAGAACTTGGATTGATGAAGATTGGTTGTGTTAAATTGCTAGTATCTACTTCGATCAATGCATGTTGTGTAATATTCAACGGTTTGTATAGACCACTTAGAAAATCAAAAACTAAAGAACTAGGTTTTGTTGATAATTCGATTCTATAAAGACGTTTCGTGTTTAAAACTGAAGGAAGTGTAACTGTAAGATTAGATGTCGTGCTCGCTTGTTGCTCTAAGACAAGTGTGTTGTCAAAGTTATCATATAACTTAACGACTACATCACGCATCTCAACAGGAACTTTGATATCGAAATTCTTTGGTTTAGGAACAGTTACTATAGGTGCTGGGTCATTTTTTGCTTCACTTTCACCACTACCACAACCAACCAAGGCTGTACTGATTAGTAAAGTGCTAACACCAAGACATAAAAATTGATTTAATCTTTGTTTTGTTCTCAAAGAAGGCATTCCAGCTCTCCAAAATTCTGCATCCATGAAAATTATTATTTCCGCTTGGGTTTTATTCTATGCGAATATCCTATTCATTCAATAGAAATTCATGATCAATGGTCGTTTGGTATCATTTTTTATAAATTAGATGCTTAAGTTTGACTTGTTCTGTGCAATTAAGCCATCCCATGACAATTATTTAATGATACTTGAATTTAGTTTTCTTATAGAAATCTTCATACGTGGTGCAGACTTATAGATTGAGAAATATGAGTCAAACTGCCATACTAGCCAACAAATTCAAGTATTGAGGTGCTGCACGTGATTTCTGTTGGTATTGTTGGGGGAACTGGATATACAGGCGTTGAATTATTACGTCTTTTATTAAGACATCCGCAAGCCCGAGTTGATGTTTTAACATCACGTACAGAAGCAGGAAAACGTGTAGCTGATATGTTTCCAAGTCTTCGTGGACACACTGAATTAGAGTTTTCTGATCTTGATCTAGATCGTCTCAAACAATGTGATGTTGTTTTTTTTGCAACGCCACACGGTGTAGCAATGCAACATGCTCAAGAATTGATTGATTCCGATACTAAAGTTATTGATCTAGCAGCTGACTTTCGTTTGCAAAATCTTGCTGAATTTGAAAAATGGTATGGCATGCAACACAGCTGTCCAACTGTTTTAACTGAATCGGTTTATGGTTTGACAGAGCTTAATCGTGAAAAAATCAAAAATGCGAGAGTAATTGGTAATCCAGGATGCTACCCGACAACAGTTCAATTGGGTTTGGCTCCGCTTCTAAAAAATGATACAACCCTTATCAATACTCAAAATATCATTATTGATGCGAAATCAGGTGTATCGGGTGCTGGACGAAAAGCAAATCTTGGCATGATTTATAGTGAAAATGCAGATAACTTCAAAGCATACGGAGTTGCAGGTCACCGACATCATCCAGAGATAGTTGAGGCGCTTGAAAATATTTCTGGGCAAAAAGGGCAATTCAATCAAATTTTATTTGTGCCACATTTAGTGCCGATGATTCGTGGCATGCTAAGCACTATATATGTAGATTTAACAGCGCAAGGTCAGAAGTTGGATATTCAAGCTCTGTATGAAGATTTTTATAAAAATGAAAGATTTGTTGATGTTATGCCTGCTAATAGTTCACCTGAAACTCGTAGCGTACGCGGAGCGAACGAATTACGTATCGCTTTATATCGTTTGCAAGAAAATAAGCTGATTATACTTGTCGCTCAAGATAACTTGGTTAAAGGTGCCGCTGGTCAAGCGATTCAAAATATGAACTTAATGTTTAATTTTGATGAAGCTGCTGGCTTAGAAGGTATTGGTTTATTACCATAAAAAACGGTTTTGTACTTCACACACATTTAAATTTCGATTTAAATGTGTGTTTTGATGTAAGTCATAACGATAGAGATGATGATGGATAACGTTGATCCGACTATTTCACCAGATAGTTCCGCTAACAAAAATAACTTTCTCAAAACGAATTTACCTTTAGTGATTGCTGCTACAGTATTAATCGGTGGCAGTTTTATGCTTGGTTATACCGTAGGTCATCGTCAAGGATTAACAGTTGTTGGTTATGATGCAGATGCAGAGCAGTTAGTTGAAGTTGTACAAAAGCAAAAGACTGCTTTAGATTCTGTTAGCAAAAGCTTAAATGCAGCTGTTCAAGAAAGAGATATGGCTGTAGGAAATGCTGATGAGCTGTTTAAAGCGATAAATCAAGCAAATGCTGATAAAACTCAATTTGAAACAATGAATGCAATTTATCGTGAGACATTGAGACAGCGTGGCGGCGTTAGTTTAACAATTCAGAATCTAGCAGTTAAATCACTTCCTGAAAATGCTTATGAGTATCAAATTGATTTAATCCAAGTAAGTCCAAGCAAGCGTCGTGCTGTAGGTACAGTTGAGTTGCGATTGATTAAAGATACAGAAATACTTGTAGTGCCATTAGAAGACAAGAACTTTAATTTTGATGATTTTGAACGATTGACTGGCCGTTGGACAATGCCAAAAGGTTTTGTCCCTCAGTTTATTGAAGTAAGATTATCAAGTGGTGCTACACCTGTGATTAAGAGATTTAGTTGGCAGCGTGGTCAACCAGTAGATGTAAGCTCTGCATTTGTTTCTGAAATTCCACAAGCCGAAGCAAATGCCCAATAATTTAGTAGATCAAGTAACCAATATGCGAAGATATAAACGTCAGATGAGTTTAAGTGAAGTGAAAAGTTCTTTTCAGCAGTCAGGATTAATTGATTGGCACTTAGGTCCACGTTTGAGTGACTCGCATGAGGATCATGAAGGAGAGGTTGTTGTGCAAACAGCTCCTCCTGAATTAAAACGCCCACCTTTATACGCAGTTGTTTTATTGAATGATGATTACACGCCAATGGACTTTGTCATTGAGATTTTACAAAGTTATTTTGGGATGGATTTTGATCAAGCGAGTCAAGTGATGTTGACCGTTCATTACGAAGGTAAAGGCACTGCGGGTGTATACCCAAGAGATATTGCTGAAACCAAGGCGAATCAGGTAAATAATTATGCTCGATCGCAGGGTCATCCATTACTTTGTCAAATTGAGCCAAAAGCATAATTTTCTATAAATTTAGAATTAAAAAATAGATTTGCTGTCAATTTAAACAGTTGATTGACTTTTATGCTGTTTGTAATTGAATTTTTACAACAATATGTTGTTTTGAATCTTGACCAAGATGCTCAACTAATGCTAACAGTAGATTATGAAGCAAAGAGTATAGTAGCCGCCAAATTTCATTGCGATTACAGCAGCTCAAGCGGATTAAATCCATAATTAGCTCTTTCATGAAAATTCATATATTTCGGAATGAAAGAGCCCAAGAGATAAGGGGGTTACATGCTCAGTCGTCAATTAGAAGTATCGTTACGTTTGGCTGTTAGCATGGCTCGTCAAAAGAGACATGAGTTTTTGACAGTTGAACATTTGTTGCTTGCCTTGCTAGATAATGACTCTGCCGTAAATGCTTTAAAAGCATGCGGTGCAGATATCGTTACTTTGCGTAAAGAATTAGAGGAATATGTAGAGCAACATACCCCAAAACTTGGTGATAATAACGAACAAGCTCCTCATCCAACAGAGAGCTTTGATCGTATTCTACAAAGAGCGATTTTCCACGTGCAATCGAGTGGCGGTGATCGTACTGTAGAGGGCGCTGATGTACTCGTTGCGATGTATTCTGAACGAGACTCTTTTGCGGTTTATTTATTAAAACGCCATCAAATCAATCGTCTTACTTTAACTCAGTACTTGTCTCATGGAACTCGCAAAGATGAGATTCAAGTTGAAGAAGAAGTGGAAGATATTGAAGGTGAAAATGCAGCCTCTGCGAATGCTGGCCCTTTAGAACAATATACGCTTAATCTTAATATTGAAGCACAAAAGGGTAAAACAGATCCATTAATTGGGCGTGAGAAAGAAATTGAGCGCGCTGCACAAATTTTATGCCGTCGCCGTAAAAACAATCCGCTGTTAGTTGGTGATCCAGGTGTTGGTAAAACATCTATTGCAGAAGGTTTGGCATGGTTGATTGTGAATGGTAAAGCACCAAAACCACTTGCTAATGCTGAAGTTTATAGCTTAGACATCGGTGCTTTGGTTGCAGGCACGAAGTATCGTGGTGACTTTGAAAAACGTTTAAAACAATTGTTAAATGCTTTGAAAAAGAATCCGAACGCGATTTTATTCATTGATGAAATTCATATGATTATTGGTGCAGGCTCAAGTATGGGTAGCACTATGGATGCATCGAACTTAATCAAACCAGCTTTGGCAAATGGTAGTTTACGTTGTATTGGTTCAACTACTTTCCAAGAATACCGTCAAGTATTTGAAAAAGATCATGCATTATCACGCCGATTCCAAAAAATTGATGTGAATGAGCCGAGTGTGGGTGAAACAATCGAAATACTTCGTGGCTTAAAAAGTAAGTTTGAGGATTTCCATCACGTTGAATACGAAGACAAAGCACTTGTTGCAGCAGTAGAGTTGTCAGCTAAGTTTATTCATGATCGTTTCTTACCAGACAAAGCAATTGACGTAATTGATGAAGCTGGTGCTCAACGTCGTCTTAAAGCTGAAGCTGATGGATCAATGATTTCAGTAGAAAACATTGAAGATATTGTTTCCAAGATTGCGCGTATCCCACCTAAGACTGTTTCTAAAGATGATAAGACTGTTTTAGAGAACTTAGAGCGAGATTTAAAACGCGTTGTATTTGGTCAAGATGAGGCGATTACAGCACTTGCTTCAGCAATTAAATTGTCGCGCGCAGGTTTAAAAGCACCTGATAAACCTGTCGGTAGTTTTGTATTTGCTGGGCCTACAGGTGTAGGTAAAACAGAGGTCACTAAACAACTTGCTAAATTACTAGGTGTTGAGTTAGTACGCTTTGATATGTCTGAATATATGGAGCGTCATGCTGTATCGCGTTTGATCGGTGCGCCTCCAGGTTATGTTGGTTATGATCAAGGGGGGTTACTGACTGATGCGATTCATAAAAATCCACATTGTGTACTGTTGCTTGACGAAATTGAGAAAGCACATCCAGATGTATTCAACTTGTTATTACAAGTAATGGATCATGGGGCTTTAACCGATAATAATGGTCGTAAGTCTGATTTCAGAAACGTTATTATTGTGCTCACGACAAATATTGGTGCAGAAAGCATTTCTCGCGCAAGTATTGGTTTTACAGAGCAAGATCATAGTGCAGACAACCAAGACGCAATGAAACGAGCATTCTCTCCCGAGTTCCGTAACCGTTTAGATGGTGTGATCCAGTTTAAAGCACTTCCTACGACTGTGATTGAATCAGTAGTTGATAAATTCTTAACTGAGTTACAAGCACAGTTGGATGAAAAGCAAGTTGTTCTTGAAGTTGATCAAAGTGCGCGAGATTGGTTGTCAACCAATGGTTATGACCGTCTGATGGGTGCTCGCCCAATGCAACGTTTAATTCAAGAGCATCTGAAAAAGCCGCTTGCTGAGATGATCTTGTTCGGAGAGCTTGCTGAGCATGGTGGAAATGTTGCCGTTTCTGTGAAAACTGAAGATGGTAAAGATGTTGGTCTGAAACTAGAGGTATTTGAAGATCATATTAATCCGAGTGCTGAACCTGCTTAATGTTTGAATTGTCATCTTCTATAACCCAAATACTCAAAGTGTTTGGGTTATTTTTCATTACAGCTATTGCTGAAATTTTAGGTTGCTATTTTCCATACTTGATTTTGAATCAAGGGAAGTCACATTGGTTGTGGATACCCACAGCATTAAGTTTAGCTATTTTTGTATGGCTGCTTACATTACATCCAGTAGCTTCAGGTCGTATTTATGCGGCATATGGCGGGATATATATTTTTACAGCACTGTTGTGGTTACGTTACATCGATCAAGTGATGTTATCCCGTTGGGATATTTTAGGTGTACTTATCGTGTTATGTGGTGCGGCAATTATTATTTTACAACCACAAGGTTTAGTTCGCTAATCATCAGCATGACAAATTCATTTGCCATGCTGATTTAAGATTAATTCAATAAATAACTTTCTTCTATGCTGCATTCTTTTACAAAGAGCTCATCATGAGAAACTAAGATGACGGAACCATGAAATGAACGGATAGCATGAGCTAAAAGTTCTCGTGATTCTATATCTAAATGGTTGTCTGGCTCATCTAAGAGTAATAGTTCAACTGTTTGGAATTTCAAAGCAACTAAAGCGACCTTTAAACGCTCTCCACCACTCAGAGTACTTATCGGAGCAAGCGATTTATCTCTACGAATTTGTAGATTTCCTAAAGCTGTTCGTATTTGTTGCTCAGATAGATTTGAGTCAATACTTTTAAGAAATGCATAAGCGGATATATTTTGATTGAGTAAACAAAGATTCTGATCTAAATATAATAATTTCGCATTTGAATAGATTTCTCCAGCTATAGGTTTGATTAAACCTTGAATAGTTTTAAAAAAGTCGATTTACCGCAACCATTTACACCCTTCAAATGTATTTTTTCTCCTGCTTTAATCGCAAGCTGAATTGGATTTGTACTGGCGTAAGCTATTTTTAATTCATAACAGCGTAATATTTTTCCTGATATTTTTGTAGGATGTGTAAACTCAAATGATTGTGATTTGTAATATTCCAGTTGATGTTGTTTATGCTGTAATTCATCTTTTGCTTGAGTAAGCTGTTTGATCTGTTGTTTTTTTAGTTGAGAGAGTGATTGTTCAGATTGCTCCTTTTTTGCATCAAGTAAGATTGTCGCTTGAGATCCTGAAGCTCTTAATTTCTCACCTGTTTTCTTTCTTTTTTGTGCTTTCTTTTGGCTTTGATGTTGTTGCTCTTTGAGTTGTTTCAAATCACGCTTTTCTTGTAGAACTGAATGAGATAATGCTTGTATTTGCAACTGATGCTGTCGGTGATAAAGATCATAATTTCCTCCATAGTAGTGCAAACCTAAGTGGTTTAAATTGAAAATACCTTCTACATGAGCGAGTAGTAGGCGGTCATGACTAATAATGAGTCCGCCTGTTGGATGTAGTTCCATTTGCTGAGCGAGCCATTTTCTTCCTTGCGTATCCAAATGATTGCTCGGTTCATCCAGTAATAGATAATGATCTTTAAGTAAGAATAAACGACAAAGTGCAAGTTTAGTCTTTTGTCCTTCACTTAATTGATTTGTACTTTTACCTAGATCAGTGGGTAAGTCTGCACTTTCTAATAGTTGTTGCCATTCAGAAGGTAAATGCCAAAGATGTTCAACTTGATCAAAATCAGTCAATGTTGCAGTTCCATTACTAATGCGTTCAAAACAAAAATATAAGTCTTCTATTTCCAGTGTCTCAGCAATAGTCGCTGATTGGATACGTTGAAGCTGGTGAAGATCTTGATGTGGGCGTAACCAAGATATTTGACCTGAATAGGGTAGAGTTGTTTTTTCTCCATGAAGAATAGACATCAGAAGAGATTTGCCTTGTCCATTTCTTCCAATTAAACCAGTGAATTGTCCAATTGGAAGTTGGAAAGATAAATTAGTAAATAGTTTGTTTTGTGCTAGTTCGAGCGATAAATTTGAAACGACACATGCCTGTTGAGTCATAAGAAACCTCATAAACAGGATATGCAAAAATAGATCGAAATCAGTTTTAGAATATGAGTGGTCCAACCATAGATAAGTCTATTTTGCACATCAAAAAAGAAATTGAATTTGATGATGAAAAATAGGACTTACTTCATTGGCGTATACTCGTGGTGATGTATTTTTGTGCTATTTTATTGAAGCTTGGTTAAAAGATCAATTACTGTCTATTTTTTAGGTAAAATTAAAAAAACATAAAAAGTGCTTGTCAAATACAGAAATAGTGCGTAACTTAGAACTAAGCAACAGTTTTTAAGATATTTGAAATAAACATGTTAAAGCATACTGTAAACACGAACGCATACTTTTACTTTTGGCAATATATCTAGTTGCCTGATGCGTTTCGGGCAGCGAAAGGGTTGCCCAACCAGTTAATACCTGATCGGCAACACCGATCAGGTTTTTTTATGCTTTAAGATTCATTAATTTAGGAGAAATATTATGTATACATCAAACATTTCATATTTTAGCAAGATTTCTTGGTTTTACTTTGCAAAAAAATCAACATCACTTAGATCACTCTTGCTCAAATAAATACTCGGGCTGATTTCAGTCCAAAGGAAATGAAAATGAATGCTTTAAATACGGCTTTGAAACAATCATCACAAACGCAAATAAAAGAATCAATGCTTAGCTTGCCATCACAACTCAAAGCGCAGTATCCATTGTCTGCAAATTTAGTGCAGCAAATTTCAAAACATCGTCAAACGATTCAGAATATTTTATCTGGTCATGATCCTCGACTTATGGTGATTACAGGTCCATGCTCGATTCATGATCCTATCGCAGTACTTGAATATGCTGATCGCCTACAAAAACTCCAAGAAAAAGTTAAAGATCAAATATTTCTTGTAATGCGTGCTTATATTGAAAAACCACGTACAACAGTTGGCTGGAAGGGTTTTTTATATGATCCAAACCTAGATGGATCATCAGATTTACAATTGGGATTGGAAAAATCTCGTGAGCTATATATTCAACTTATTGAAAAAGGTTTGCCGATCGCGAGTGAAATTTTAAGTCCGATGGCAACAGGTTATTTTGATGACTTGTTGGCTTGGGGAGCGATTGGGGCACGTACAAGTGAATCTCAGATTCATCGTGAGATCGCAAGCCATATGCCATATAGTATTGGTTTTAAAAATGGTACTGATGGTTCGATTCAGATTGCTTTGGATGCAATTCAATCTGCTTTAAATGGTCATCAATTCCTTGGAATGACTCAGCAAGGTTTACCTGCTATTTTGCATAGCAATGGCAACCCTTTACCGCATTTAATTTTGCGTGGTTCAAACCATGGTACAAATTATGATTTGGCTTCAATTCAAGCGATGCACTTCAAACATAAACATTTACCTGCATTAGTAATTGATTGTAGTCATGGCAATAGTGGTAAAGACCCATTACAGCAACCAAATGTACTAAAACAAATTATTGCAGAACGTGCAGAATCCAAAGTACGTGGTGTGATGATCGAAAGCCACTTGGTTGATGGAAATCAAAAGATTTCATGTAATATGACTTACGGTCAGTCGGTAACGGATGGTTGTTTAGGTTGGGATAAAACTGAACAAGTTCTCTTGGAAATCGCTGAGCAAATGAGATCCTGATTGATCATAAAAAGCCAATCTTGTTGATTGGCTTTTTTATTGTATTTTTTATGCAGCATCCAATGAATTACTACTAAGAAAACGCCCAATTTCTTGAGAGAATTTTCTTGGTTCGGTAATTAAGGGAGTATGCCCTGAACGTTCAAAATAGATTGTTTGAGCATTTGCTAGACTATTAGCAACTAAAGTTTGTCCAGTTTCTGGATAAAGCGTAGAGTCTCGGCCAATAAAGAACGTTGTTGGACACTCTAATTGACTGATGGCATCACGGTAATCTTCATCATGATTCAGATAATTTTCAACATACCAAAGTAAATAGTCTAGTCGTTGAATAGGTAGTAAATACTTTTGTAAAACTGGTCGATTTAATGCCAGTTTAAAGATTTTTGGACTATAAGCATTATTGCTTTGTAACTCAATAAATGCACTCCAAAGACTTACAAGTTGATATCGAATGTCTTTAGGTAAATCTTCAAGCCTTTTTGCAGACTTATAATCCAATAAAAGTGTTTGAATATCGAGAAGTAAACTTTTGAATTGAGAATACTTTGTTCCAAATAGACCATATTGCCAAGTATCATCAACAGCAATTTTTGGTGTTTGATCAATATGAAGGTAGGCTTTAATTTTTTTAGCTAAATCACCATGTTTCATTCCATGCATAGCAGTCGTTGCACCCATAGAATATCCCATCAGGATAAACTGGTCTAAATTAAGCAGTTTGATGAGTGCATCTACATCATTCCAATGGCTTGAGATAGCATCCATTGATGGAATTACACAATTTTTAGAGCCGCCGAATCCTCTCCAATCTGGGATAATAAATTCATATTGATTGCGATTGGAAAATAAAAAAGGTAGCCATTGCCAGCTTTGCATACCAAGTCCTGATAAGACGAGTACAGGTTCTCCTTCGCCAACACGTCGTACAAATAATTTTTCTTGATCAGGCATGGTGTAAAACGGCATTATTTTTCTCCAATCTTGTCCGCTTCCTCAAACTTTTTGAGCTGAGGGATCATTTTCTGTAACCATTTTATCCATTCATTTTCTTTAATAATACCGAGTTCAAGAATCATTTTATGGATAAATAAAATACGATTTGTTGGCTCGTTATTTTTAAAGTCTTTGTCATGAATGGCTTGGTACAATTTTAACTTCTCTTTGTGTAACTCTAAGTGGCGAATCAACTCAGGTAATATCGTATTGCCACCTAATTGTGCTTCAGCCCTCAACCTAACCATCAAATCATCTCTTAGTTGCGCAGGTTCACTTTGTTGCTCGATCCATGCAGCTAATTGTATGCGACCTAATTGTTCGACTTGATATGTTTTTTTACGACTGTTTGTTGTTTCTTCTTCAATGGTTGATATCCAACCTTTTTTGAGCATTCCATTGAGTTCACGATAAATTTGTTGATGTGTCGCGTTCCAAAAGAAGCCCATAGAGCGATCAAAACGACGAGCAAGTTCGAAACCAGTGCTTGGTTTTTCTAATAAACTCGTCAATAAAACATGGGCAAGAGACATAAACATCCAAAAATAAAATGTGACTATGAAGATTATGCAAAATGTTGCATAAAAATCAAATATTGTTTATAACTTTATGCAACAAGTTGCATTAGCAAGCAGATTGCTAGCCATAGGAGAATTTATGTCAGCTTATCCACATTTACTTCAGCCACTTGATTTAGGCTTTACGACTTTAAAAAACCGTGTGCTTATGGGGTCTATGCATATTGGTTTAGAAGAAGCGCCACAAGGCTATGAACGCATGGCAGTATTCTATGCTGAACGTGCGAAAGGTGAGGTTGGATTAATTGTTACAGGTGGTGTATCTCCAAACGATGATGGTGTTGTTTTTGCGCATGGAACAAAATTAGATTCAATCGAAGAAGCAGAAAAACATAAAGTGATTACCCAAGCTGTACATGATGCAGGTGGTAAGATTGCTATGCAAATTCTTCATACTGGTCGCTATTCTTATCAAGCAAATAACGTTGCACCTTCTGCAATTCAGGCTCCAATCAACCCAATTAAGCCAAAAGCATTAAGTTCTGCAGAAGTTCAACAAACCATTGATGACTTTGCGAATTGTGCAAAATTAGCACAATATGCAGGTTATGATGGCGTAGAAATCATGGGCTCAGAAGGCTACCTGATTAATGAGTTTATTGCCGCACGTACCAACCATCGTGATGATGAGTGGGGTGGTAGCTACGAAAATCGTATCCGTTTTCCAATCGAAATTGTTAAACGTACGCGTGATTTAGTGGGCGAGAACTTTATTATTATTTATCGTTTATCTATGCTCGATTTGGTAGAAGGTGGTTCTAGCTTAGAAGAAGTGATTCACCTTGCTAAAGAAATTGAAAAAGCGGGTGCAACAATTATTAATACAGGGATCGGCTGGCATGAAGCACGTATTCCAACGATTGCTACAAAAGTACCTCGTGCTGCATTCACTTGGGTAACGGAAAAACTTAAAGGAAGTGTATCTATTCCATTAATCACTTCGAATCGTATTAACACACCTGAAATGGCTGAGCATGTTTTAGCATCAGGTCATGCTGATATGATTTCAATGGCTCGTCCTATGTTGGCGGATGCAGAATTTGTATTAAAAGCTAAAGAAAATCGCAGTGATGAAATCAATACCTGTATTGGTTGTAACCAAGCATGTTTAGACCATATTTTCTCTATGAAGATTGCGACATGTTTAGTCAATCCGCGTGCATGTTATGAAACTGAACTAATTTTCAAGGAAACAAATGCCGTAAAAAATATTGCAGTAATTGGTGCAGGGCCTGCAGGGTTGAGTTTTGCAACTTATGCAGCTAGCCGTGGTCATAAAGTTAAAATCTTTGATTCAAGTAATCAGATTGGTGGACAGTTTAATATCGCTAAAACGATTCCCGGTAAAGAAGAGTTTTACGAGACACTGCGCTACTTCAAGCGTCAAATCGAATTACAACCAAATATTGAGTTGGTGCTGAACCATACAGTAACTTATGAAGAGTTAAGCAAAGCAAACTATGATGAAATTGTTGTAGCTACTGGTGTAACACCACGTCAATTACAATTTGAAGGCATTCATCATCCAAAAGTTCTAAGTTATATCCAAGTACTTAAAGAGCGTGTACCAGTAGGAAAACGTGTGGCGATTATTGGTGCTGGTGGTATTGGTTTTGATACTGCTGAGTATTTAAGTCACGAAGGTGAAAGCGGTAGCTTAAACCCTGAAAAATTCTATGCAGAATGGGGTATTGATACAGCGTACGAGCATGTTGGTGGTCTGAAACAACCTGAACTTGAAAAATCTGAACGAGAAATTTATTTATTACAACGTAAAGCTTCGGCAGTAGGTGCAGGTCTGGGTAAAACAACTGGCTGGATTCACCGCACAGGCTTAAAACACCGCGATGTAAAAATGATCGCAGGTGCAAGTTATGACAAAGTAGATGATCTAGGTTTACATATTACTGTTGATGGAAAAACAACAGTATTAGAAGTTGATAACGTTGTAATTTGTGCGGGCCAAGAATCATATACAGCGATGTATGATCAACTCAAAGCTGATGGTAAAAATGTTCATCTTATCGGTGGTGCAAAAGAAGCAGGCGAGTTAGATGCGAAGCGTGCAATTCGTCAAGGTGCTGAACTAGCGGCAATTCTATAATAAATAAAAGGGTGTTTTCTATTTTAAGAAAATGCCCTTTTCAAGACCATATAAATTTAATAGGACAATAAAAATGACACTTGCAACAACTCAAATATCAATCAAAAAATGGCATCAAATGTTAGAAACCAATGATATGTCCATCTTAAATGATTTATTAGCAGATGAAGTGGTATTTAGATCACCTGTCGCTTATAAACCGTATGAAGGGAAACAGGTTGTTTTCTTTATTTTGACCAATGTTATCCAAGTTTTTCAGGACTTTACTTATCATCGTGAGTTCTTTACGGAAGATGGTGAAAATGTAGTGCTAGAATTTAGTGCGAATGTGAGTGGTAAATCATTAAAAGGTATCGATATGATTCGCTTCAATGATCGAGGGCAAATTATTGATTTTGAAGTGATGATTCGGCCAATGAGTGGTTTGGCTGCCTTAGCAGAGCAAATGGGTCAAAGAATCTCCCAATATCAAGCTACTTAATATTAAAAATAGCCTAAGTAAATTTGAATTAAGATGTGGTTAAAAATATCGACATTATTTCTACTACCAGTCATAGTTGCTCAAGGAATTGTTGTTAAACAACGTACACCAAAACTTATAGAGCCAATTGGAGAACGTCAAGGAATTGTAGGTCTTGGTCGACCATTATCATTGCTTATTTTAGGTGATTCTGCTGCTGCAGGAGTTGGTGTTGAATATCAGCATCAAGCTCTTTCAGGCGTATTACTTTCACAGCTTATGAATGAATATAAACTGACATGGGCTTTACATGCTAAAACTGGTAATAATACTAGACAAGTCATTGATGCAATTAATGCTTTAAAGCCGCAAGTTTATGATGTGATCGTCACTTCAATTGGGGTAAATGACGTGACTAAACTTACCTCAACTCGCTTGTGGATAAAGCAGCAAAAACAATTGTTTACCGAATTACGAAAGAAATTTGATCCAAAATTGATTATTGTAACTGGTGTTCCACCTATGCAGCATTTTCCAGCTTTACCTCATCCACTTGCTTGGATATTTGGAAAACATGCTCAACAAATGAATAAAAAATTACAAGGCTATTTATCAACTGAACCAATATTTAAGTTTATTGAATTTGATCTTGAACATTTTCAAGAGATGAATCTACCCATGGCTATAGATGGGTTTCATCCAAGTAAAGAAATTTACGAGATCTGGGGGAAACAGGTCGCGTCGTTAGTGCGAGAATTCTTCACCTCATAATTTAAGGCTATTGTCATCTATGGGTATTTCTAATTTAAATAAAATTAAAGTTTTGGGCTTAGAGTTATTTGATCTTGTGGTTGGTGCAGAGAAACCAAAGACATATTATTCACCAAATGGAAAGATTAAAAATATCTTAGAGAAATTGCCTCAGCTAAAACAAAAGTACCGCCCAACACCTTGGTTGTCTAACAATCACATGCATCTGTTGTATTTTGATGTTATTAGAAAAAAAACGATAAAGCTTCAATATGATCGTATTGAACAACTCACTATGCAGGATGGTGGTGTTACAGGAATAGCATGGTATGGATACGACTTGCCTAAGCAAACACCGACGATTGTTATTATGCATACCATTACGGGTTCACCTGAAAGTATGCGAGAACTAGTAAAAGATTTGCATCAATACACAGGATGGAGAATCGCGCTATGTTTACGTCGTGGACACGCTGGTTTACCAATGCCTGTACCTCGCATTTCACTTTTTGGATCGACAGATGATTTGAAAGAACAACTTACGCATATTCAACATATATTTCCTGAGTCTGATTTGTATGCTGTTGGTTCTTCTGCTGGAACTGGACTATTAGTGCGTTATTTGGGTGAACAAGGTCTAGACACACCTTTTAAAGCTGCATTTGCGATGTGTCCTGGTTATAACACCGAAATTGGATTCAAAAATGTTCATCCGTTTTACACAAAGTTAATGACGAAAAAATTGTTTAAACATTTTATTTATCCTTACCAATCTACATGGAAACAGCTTGATTCATTAGAAAAGGTTTTAGCATCAACAACTCTTGAAGAGTTTGAAAAAGTCTATTTTGAAATGGCAGGTTTTAGAGATTATGAGAGCTACTGTAAAGCGATTAATCCGATATATGTTTTTCAAAATATAAAAATTCCATTGATGATTCTAAACTCTGAAGATGATCCTGTGTGCTCGATCAAAAACTTTCATCCATATAAATCTGCTATAGAGCAAATGGATAATATTGCTGTGATTACAACGAAAAAAGGAAGCCACTGTGGATTTTATGAAGGCTGGCAAACTTCATCTTGGTCAGCACGACTTATTTCAGATTATTTTCTTATTCAGCGTTCAAGCTAAGTAATTTAAGGAATAAAGCCCATGTGTGAATGGGCTTTTTTTATTTTAAGATACCAAAGCAGGTGTATCTTTTATTCCAAGTTTTATTTTCGTGGTTGCAACTAAATTTTTTTCATTAGTCTGGTTAGGGTGAAAGTCATATCTATAGTATTCAAAGAATTTGGGAATAAATGTTTTATATTGCTTAGCTGCAAAATTAAAGAAGTTTTGCCTTTTAAGATTTGATAATTGTTTATCTCGTTTCATTAAAACTATTTGGTAGATTGTTGAAAGTCCAGTAATAAGAATCAGGCTTAAAGTGAAAATTGTGACCCGAGGAAGGTAAGCATTTAATCCATTTCCATATAAATATTCATATAAATCAAAAGCTACCGCTTTATGCTCGGTTTCTTCAACACTATGCCATAACCATAAATCTCGTATAGTTTTATCCGTCATATACTCATTTACAGTTTCCATCATACTTACGACAAGTACAGCTGTGTAATGCTCTAAACCTACAGTAACAAGTAAATTCCACTTTTTACTAAATACTTTTTCAAGACCTTTGAGAACAATACCAATAACTTTTTCCAAAGATTCAGGATTCATGCCATGTTGTTGAGCGCTAATATGAAAAGCATGATGTTATTTTGAATGCATAGCCTCTTGGCCGATGAAAGCACTAATTTCTCTATCTAATGCTTCATTCAGTTTTGCATGTTCTCGTAATGCTCTTACTGATCGCACGAAATAAGATTCACCTTCTGGAAATAAGGTTGAGAGTCCGGTGAAATAATGCGTCATTGCTGGATCATTAGCACACCAGTATTTAGGTGTATTTTCGAAATTGTAATCCATGCGACGTACAGGAAATGAGGCAGGTAAACGGGTTGAGTTAGTTTTCATTATTTACTCCATTTATTATGGGTTCTAAAATAGAACTTATGAGGTGGAAGCTAGTTCTATATTCTTTTCCTGTCAATTAATTTTGAAGAAGATAGATAATATTGTCCCTAACTGATAGATAGAGAATCGTTTCTGACATGTGTTTCAGAGTAAAAGGATAAAAGAAGATAAAATTTTTTATGAATTAAATACCCAAACCATAAGTTTGATTTGGGTATTCATAAGATAACTTAATTATTAAGCGCAGGTGTAGCTGCCGCAATTGCTGCTGCAACAGCATCTTCTTCAGATTGAGCTGGAGTAGCTGGCTTCTGTGGTTCCGTCTTTACTGGTTTTGGCTCAGTTTGAGTCGGTTTAGGTTGTTCTGTTGTAGAAGATTGAGTTTGGCTGCTAGTAGTTGTTTCAGCAGGGCGAATCTCACGACGAACTTCAGTTGTCGTATTTGGAGTTTCTTCACGAATAGTTTCGGTAACAGGAGCTGTAGTTTCTTGATTATCTACGCTTTCAAGCGTTTCAAACTCACTGTTCTTAAGCTCAGTTTGTGCTTGACTCGTTTCAGTTTCAGCAGTTTGTTCTTGCTGATCTTCGTTTTTAGGCTCTTCTTTTTTGACGCACGCAGTTAATAAAAGACCAGTAGCAATCGCTGCACAAAGTAAAAGTTTTTTATTCGCCATTGTTAAAACAACATATTAAAAAAGGACAGGGGGAATTATATCAGCAAATTAAAAGAATAAATCACTTACATCAAACAGCTTTGTTGATATTTTATAGTTGCTTGCACCGGCTATACTAATTTTTTAAAGTGATAAAAACTAAAAAATCATAATCTAAACTTGAAAATGATTACTGTCAGCCAAGCAAAAAGAATTTATGTATGAAATATCCACAATTCCGATAAATTTTTATCGAAAATGCTGATAGAATAGCCAGTTGTTTATAGTTCTTTGAATTGATGCGGTTTGACTTTGCTTTATTAGGGCAGAGTACAGTAAAATTGCACAACATTGTAGGCCGATTTCGGCTCGATTGTACGAGAAACTCAATGACCCATTTTATTTTTGTCACTGGTGGTGTAGTTTCATCACTAGGTAAAGGTATTTCTGCTGCTTCTGTTGCTGCACTTTTGGAAGCCCGTGGCTTAAAAGTCACTATGGTGAAAATGGATCCATACATTAATGTCGATCCAGGTACCATGAGTCCATTCCAGCACGGTGAGGTTTTCGTCACAGAGGATGGTGCTGAAACTGACTTAGATTTGGGCTATTACGAACGTTTCTTACGTCGTGCGAAAATGACCAAATTAAACAACTTTACAAGTGGTCGTGTTTATCAAGATGTTTTGAATAAAGAACGTCGTGGTGATTACTTAGGCGGTACAGTTCAAGTAATTCCGCATATTACTGACAATATTAAAGAGCGTGTTCTTCGTGCAGGTGAAGGTTACGACGTTGCTATTGTAGAAATTGGCGGGACTGTTGGTGATATCGAATCACTTCCATTTATGGAGTCGGTTCGTCAACTTATGGTTGAGTTGGGTCATAAACGTACAATGCTCATGCATTTGACTTTGTTGCCGTATATCAAATCAGCTGCTGAGTTAAAAACAAAGCCTACTCAACACTCAGTTAAAGAATTACTTTCAATCGGTATTCAACCTGACATTTTAATCTGTCGTACTGAATATGATGTTGATGCTGATACTAAACGTAAAATTGCTCTTTTCACTAACGTAGAAGCGCGTGCAGTTGTTGTTTGTAAAGATGCGAAAACAATTTACCAAATCCCACGTAATTTTTATGAACAGAATGTTGACGATTTAATTTGTGAACGTTTTGGTTTTAATGATCTTCCTGAAGCAAATCTTGAAGATTGGGATAATGTTGTTGAAGCATTACTCAATCCAGAGTACACGGTACGTGTAGCTATGGTTGGTAAATATGTTGAATTGCCAGATGCATATAAATCTGTCAATGAAGCACTTTTACATGCTGGTATCCAAAATCGCGTAAAAGTTCAGATTGATTATGTAAATGCTGAAGATCTTGAACAACAAGATATTAGTGTTTTAAATACTGCTGATGCGATCCTTGTGCCAGGTGGTTTTGGTGAGCGCGGTACTGAAGGTAAAATGCGTGCGATCCAGTATGCACGTGAAAATAAAATACCTTTCTTGGGTATTTGTTTAGGTATGCAACTCGCTGTAATTGAATATGCTCGCAATGTAGCAGGTATTCCAGAAGCAAGCTCTACAGAGTTTAATCGTTCAACTAAATATCCATTAATTGGCTTAATTACTGAATGGTTAGACGAGCGTGGCGAATTACAACAGCGCAGTCTTGAATCAGACTTAGGCGGAACAATGCGTCTTGGTGCTCAAAAGTCAGAATTGGTTGAAGGCACGAAAACTCGCGAAGTTTATGGTAAAGCTGAAATTACTGAGCGTCATCGCCATCGTTATGAAATGAATGATCGTTTCATTCCTACGCTTGAAGAAGCTGGTATGAAAATTTCAGGTTATTCTTCTGTACAACATTTAGTTGAAACTGTAGAAATTCCTGAACATCCTTGGTTTATTGCTGTACAATTCCACCCAGAATTTACAAGTTCACCACGTGATGGACATCCATTATTTGCTGGTTTTATTGATGCTGCGAAAAAACAGCACCAACAAGGTAAATAATGCAGTTCTTTAAATAAACTGGGAAAGTTTAAATGTCACAATTAAAACCACAAGAAGTTGTACGTTTAGGCGATATACAAATGGCAAATCATTTGCCATTTGTATTATTTGGCGGAATGAACGTATTAGAATCAAAAGATTTAGCTTTCGAAATTGCTGAAACTTATATTGACATCTGCAAGCGCTTAGATATTCCTTACGTGTTCAAAGCGAGCTTTGACAAAGCGAATCGTTCAAGTTTGAATTCTTTTCGCGGCCCTGGTTTAGAAAAAGGGATTGAATGGCTTGCTGACATTAAGAAACAATTTAATGTCCCTATCATTACTGATGTACATGAACCATATCAAGCAGCTCCAGTTGCTGAAGTTGCTGACATTATCCAATTACCTGCTTTTTTAAGTCGTCAAACTGATCTAGTTGAGGCGATGGCTAAGACTCAGGCCATTATCAATATTAAAAAAGCACAATTCTTAGCTCCACATGAAATGCGCCATATTTTGCATAAATGTCTTGAAGCTGGAAATGACAAACTAATTCTTTGTGAACGTGGCTCAGCATTCGGTTATAACAACTTAGTTGTTGATATGCTTGGTTTTGACATCATGAAAGAAATGAATGTCCCTGTGTTCTTTGATGTGACGCACTCATTGCAAACACCTGGTGGACGTGCTGATTCAGCTGGTGGTCGTCGTGCCCAAATTACGACGTTAGCACGTGCAGGCATGGCGACTGGTTTAGCTGGTTTGTTCTTAGAAGCACATCCAGAGCCTGAAGTAGCGAAATGTGATGGACCATGTGCATTACGCTTATCTCAATTAGAGCCATTCTTGGCACAGTTAAAAGAATTGGATACTTTAGTTAAAGGATTCAAAAAGTTAGATACCCATTGATGTATGAAAATACATCTTTTTATTCATTAAACAGAGGAATTGTTCATGAGCCAAATCGTTGACATCCGTGCACGCGAAATTTTGGACTCTCGTGGTAACCCAACCATCGAAGCAGACGTAATTTTAGAATCTGGGGTTGTTGGTCGTGCATGTGCACCATCTGGTGCTTCAACTGGTTCTCGTGAAGCTTTAGAACTTCGTGACGGAGATAAATCTCGTTACTTAGGTAAAGGTGTTCGTACAGCAGTTAACAATGTTAACACATTGATTCGTGACGCTTTGTTGGGTAAATCAGTTTTTGAGCAAAAAGACATTGATAATACAATGATCGCGCTTGATGGCACTGAAAACAAAGAAAAATTAGGTGCAAACGCAACTTTAGCAGTTTCTTTAGCTGCTGCGCGTGCTGCTGCTGAAGAAAAGAAACTTCCTCTTTTTCAATATATCGCAGACCTTCGTGGTCAAACTATCTTGACTATGCCTGTACCGATGATGAACATCCTCAACGGTGGTGAGCATGCAGATAACACTGTTGATATTCAAGAGTTCATGATTGAGCCAGTTGGATTCACTTCATTTGCTGAAGCGTTACGTGCTGGTGCTGAAGTATTCCATTCTTTAAAATCAGTTTTAAAGAAACAAGGTTTAAATACTGCAGTTGGTGATGAAGGTGGTTTTGCACCTAACTTACGCTCTAATGAAGAAGCGATCCAAGTTATTTTACAAGCAATTGAGTTAACTGGTTATAAAGCTGGTTCTGACATGATGCTTGCTTTAGACTGCGCATCTTCTGAGTTCTACAAAAACGGTCAATACGTTTTAGAAGGCGAAGGTAACCGTGCTTTCACAAGCCATCAATTTGCTGATTATTTAGCTGGTCTTGCAAATCAATATCCTATCATCTCGATCGAAGATGGTTTGGATGAATCTGATTGGGAAGGTTGGAGCTACTTAACATCAATTCTTGGTGACAAAATCCAATTGGTTGGTGACGATTTATTCGTAACAAACCCTAAGATTTTACAACGTGGTATTGATGAGAAAGTAGGTAACTCTATTCTGATCAAATATAACCAAATCGGTACTTTGACTGAAACATTAGATGCTATCTATCTAGCTAAAGCAAATGGCTATTCAACTGTTATTTCACATCGTTCTGGTGAAACAGAAGATTCGACTATTGCTGATTTGGCAGTAGGTACAGCAGCTGGTCAAATTAAGACTGGTTCTCTATGCCGTTCTGACCGCGTTGCAAAATATAACCAATTACTTCGTATTGAAGAATTGACTAAAGCAGCTTACCGCGGTAAAGCTGAATTCAAAGGTTTAAAATAATCTCTGAATTATGCTAGAAGTCTTTCGATCAACTTCGAGTAAATTGATTCTGTTGCTTGCAATCGTTCTGATTGCAAGCTTACAGTACCAATTTTGGTTAGGTGAGGGAGGATATTTCCCTCATCAAGCTTTAGCTCAACAAATCACGCAGCAAGCTGAAATCAATGAAGAGCTAAAAGAGCGTAATCGCATTTTAGCGGCTGAAGTTTTTGACTTAAAAAATGGAACTGAAGCGATTGAAGAACATGCACGTCTCGATCTAGGTTTAATCAAACCAAATGAGACCTTTGTGCAAATGAGTACGATCAGTACCCATTACAAACCGATCTATATCGATCCAAATGCAAAATTAGATGCCCCAACCAATGAAAATCCAGACTAAATTATGGGCTGTTGTACCAGCAGCAGGCTCAGGTAGTCGTTTTTCAAAATCTGAATTAAAACAATATCAATATATTGCTCAGCGTACAGTAATTGAGCATACGGTCAACAGGCTCAATACTTTGCAGTTAGCTGGATGTGTTATCGCTATAGGTGAGAGCGATAACTTTGCCCAGACATTAGCTTTTGAGCACTTAGATAGGCTTCACTTTTGTAAGGGGGGAGCTGAGCGTGTTCATTCGGTATTAAATGCTTTGATGTATTTATTAAATATTGCAGATGAAAATGATTGGGTTCTCGTACATGACGCAGCACGCCCTTGCGTTACAACAGATTGTCTCGAAAAATTGATAATTACTGCTATAGAGTCAGATCAGAGTTCCATTTTAGCTATACCTGTTCGAGATACATTAAAACAAGTAGTTGAAGACCATCAAATAGAGAAAACAGTGAGTCGTGATCTATTGTGGCAAGCTCAAACACCACAAGTGGCAAAGATAAGCATATTAAAAAATGCAATAGAGACAGCACTGAAAGATCAAATTGTAATTACTGATGAGGCAAGTGCACTTGAATATGTAAATGAACCCGTACAAGTTGTACAAGGTCGTTCAGATAATATCAAAATCACTTATCCAGATGATTTAGAACTCGCTCGTTTAATATTGCAATCACAAGCCATAAATTAATTTTTTATAAAAATAGCCTAAGCATAATTGAACATTTAATCATTGTAACACCAATATAAATGACAACTATTTCACTATTTGATAAATTTATTGACTAAACTTTACAACGGATTAACAAATGAAAAAATTATTACTTTCAGGTTTTTTTACATTGGCATTAGTTGGTTGTGCTTCAACACCTGAGCAATCTCAAAATGTAGCTCAAGAAACGATCCGTTATTCAACAAGCCCATGTTTTGGTGCATGTCCAATTTATTCAGTTGAAGTTTCACCTAATGGAACAGTTCATTTCGAGGGCAAACAATACACTAAAGTAACGGGCACACGCGATCTTCAAGTAGATCCAGCTGTGTATAAGAAATTACAAAGTGAATTAAAAACGTATCGTCCAGAAACTGGTTCTAATGTAAAAACAACAGGTTGTGTGCAAACTGCAACAGATAAACCTAGTTCTTATTTTTGGTGGAAACAAGCAGATGGTACTACAACACGTTTGAGTCATTACACTGGTTGTATTTCTCCTGCAAATGATGAATTAAACAAATTAATTGATAAGTTACCTACATTAATAGGAATTGAAGAACTGATATAAGTGTTGTCTTATGCCAAGAGCATACTGCTTGTAGAAATTTCTTAGATTGTAAAAAACTATCTGTCGTATAACTGTGTACGGCAGCTTAGATAGAAAACTATTGAGAATTAGTCTGTAAAAAACCATATAAAATTAATAAATTAAAATCAGCTCAAACTTGAGAATCGCTTGATTAAAAACTTTATGTTTTAGTTAACAACCCAACCATTATTTATGCTAATGATAGTTAAACTAGAAAAGACGATATCAAATTTTCTAAGCATTATTACCTAGTTTTTTAACTTTAGATAACATCAACTTATGTCTCTAACGGTTGTTTAAATTAAAAGGACGAGGTTTTAAAGTGTAAATAGAGCAGAGCGTTGAATTTTTTCCAATGGTCAAAAAATATTTTTTGTTAAAAATTAAATTAAATAAATTATTAAATTAAATCATATGTTTGATTTAATACACATAGAGAATTGTTGAAAAAAGGTACAAAAAGATTTGTATAGTTTTTGAATAATTACTTCATTAAATATGCAAAATAATATATTATAAAAACATATAATGTTTTAAAAGAGTAAAACAATGTCTAGCATTATTTTAGCTTTGATTGGCGGTGCTATCCTTGGAATTGCAGTAGTGGGCTATTTGTATGTAAATGGTCGTATTGCAGGGATTAGTGGCTTGCTTGCGCAGGTTTTACAACCTAAATCACTTTTGAATAATCCTGCATTTTGGTTCTTGTCTGGCTTATTCATCATTCCTTTCATATACCAATTATTTGTTGAACCTGAGGTTGTGATTAAATCCTCACCAATTGGATTAATCATTGCTGGAATCTTGGTGGGTTTTGGCACGCGATTAGGTTCGGGATGTACTAGTGGTCATGGTATCTGTGGTATGAGTCGCTTATCAGTGCGTTCGATCGTTGCAACGGTCACATTTATGCTAGCTGGAATCGTGACTGTATTCGTTATTCGCCATATTTTAGGAGTTGCGATATGAAAAATGTATTTGCGTTCATATTTGGCGGATTATTTGCACTAGGACTAATGGTCTCAGGTATGTCAAATCCTGAAAAAGTTTTAGGATTTTTAGACATTTTTGGTGAGTGGGATATTAGCCTAATGTTTGTGATGATTGGGGCTATTGCGATTGCCATCATTCCATTCCAAAAAGCGATCCGAAATCCAAAAACATTATTCGGTGAAGTAATTTCATTACCCACTAATAAGCAGATCGATAAAAAATTGATCGTTGGTTCGATGCTGTTCGGTATAGGTTGGGGGATAGCTGGTGTATGTCCTGCACCTGCAATTACTCTGATTGGGTTAGGCTATGCTGAAGCATGGTATTTTATCGGAGCAATGTTCCTCGGTATCTTTATTCATCGCATATGGGCAGAACGATAAGTAGGAGAGATTAGATGCAACATCCTAAAGTCAAAGCATTTTTTGATGAAAATACAAATACATTTAGTTATGTGGTGACTGATCCAGAAACTAAAGTATGTGCCGTAATTGACAGTGTTCTAGATTATGATGCTGCATCTGCTACTACATCAACTCATAGTGCAGATCAAATTATTGATTTCGTAAAGACTCATCAGTTAAAGGTTGAGTGGATACTAGAAACACATGTCCATGCAGATCATTTAACTGCATCTCAGTATCTCAAAGAACATTTGGGTGGAAAGACTGCGATGAGTGAAAAGATCGGTATTGTGCAAGAAACATTTAGCTCAATATACAATCTTGATGTGAAAATGTTTAATTCACACCAAACCTTTGATTATCTCTTTAAAGATGATGAGCATTTTAAGATTGGTCATCTAGATGCTTATAATATTCCAACGCCTGGACACACGCCAGCGTGCTTGAGTTATGTCATTGGTGATTCTGTCTTTGTTGGTGATACTTTATTCATGCCAGATTATGGTACGGCGAGATGTGATTTTCCTAAAGGAAGTGCGGATATACTTTTTGATTCTGTTCAAAAGTTATATGAACTACCTGATGATACGCGTGTTTATCTATGCCATGATTATAAGCCTGAAGGTAGAAATGAGTATTTCTATGAGACAACAATTGCTGCACAGAAACAAAGTAATATTCATTTGAAATCTGATACCGATCGACAAGATTTTGTAAAGATGCGTCAGGCACGTGATGCGACTTTGGCGATGCCAAAGTTGATTCTGCCATCTATACAAATCAATATGGATGCAGGTCGTTTTCCAGAACCAGAAAGTAATGGTGTGCGGTATTTAAAGTTACCATTCAATTTTTTTAAACGCTGATTAAAAAACTGATAAAAAAGGAAGATACACGTTATCTTCTTTTTTTATTTTCTATTAGAAATGTGAAAGCTATTTTGATACAGAATAATTGATTAAACTGTTTTAAATTTTTCATGTTTTTAGATTTTAATGACTATTTTTGAAATTGAAACACATCCACTGAAGCCATTCTTACCATATAATGCTAAGTTGCTAATGTTGGGAAGTTTTCCTCCTCCTCAAAACAGATGGAAGATGAATTTTTACTATCCAAATTATCAAAATGACATGTGGCGAATATTCGGATTGATATTTTTCAAAGATAAAAACTATTTTCTTGATTTATCAAACAAAAACTTTAAAGAACAAAAAATTCGTGAATTTTTGATAGAAATTGGCGTAGGAATATTCGATACCGCATTTCAAATTAAAAGATTACAAGGCAATGCATCTGATAAATTTCTAGAAATAGTTACGCCTACAGATTTGTCAGAATTACTCATCCAAATTCCTGCATGTCACACCATTATGACGACCGGTGATAAAGCGACAGATACACTGATGCAACATTTTCCTGAGAACCCCATTAACCGATGATTGGACAATCTGTGCAAGTAAACTATATGGAGCGAGAGTTAAGTTTATATCGTTTACCTTCATCGTCACGTGCTTATCCTTTAGCTCTAGATAAGAAGGCAGAAGCATATAAGCTATTTTTTGAAGAAATTGGCTTGGTTTAGTTAAATACAGAGTGGACTGCCACCACTCTCCTAGACAAATTTCGTCTATTCTTTTTGCATAGGAGAGAACATTATGAGTGGACAACGATACCCTGAAGAATTTAAAATTGAAGCAGTAAAACAGGTCACTGAGAAAGGTCATAGTGTGGCTGAAGTTGCTGCACGTTTAGGAACCACCACTCATAGTCTGTATGCATGGATTAAACGTTATGATCCACAGCAGCCCAAGATAATAGAATCTAATGATCCAAGCGCAGAATTAGCAAAGTTAAAAAAAGAACTGCAACGGGTTACTGAAGAAAGGGACATATTAAAAAAGGCCGCGGTGTACTTCGCAAGCCAGTCCAAATGAGGTACGCCTTTATTCAGGACAATCAGCACATATGGCCTGTTCGTCGTTTATGTTCAACGTTAGATGTTCATCACAGTGGTTATTACGCATGGTTAAAGCAACCCACCAGTAAAACTGCAAGGAAACGGCAACAGCTTTCAGGACTGATTAAACAGTTCTGGCTGGAATCTGGCGGAGTCTATGGCTATCGCAAAATTCACTGTGATTTGAAAGATGTTGGCGAAAGTTGCGGGATCAATCGAGTACATCGGCTGATGAAAGCAGATGGTCTTAAATCACAGCGTGGTTATCGTAAGCCTAGAGCTTGCGCTGGTACTCCGGCTGTCATTGCCGCAAATAGCTTAAATCGACAGTTTAATCCAACTCAGCCGAACCAATTATGGGTGACGGACATTACCTATATCCGTACACATGAAGGGTGGTTATATCTTGCGGTGGTGATTGACCTGTTTTCACGTCTTGTTGTTGGCTGGTCTATGAAATCAAGAATCACGACAGATTTGGTTTTAGATGCGTTATTGATGGCTTTGTGGCGAAGAAATCCAAAGAACAAAATTAAGCATCTCAAAGCCACATATCAAAAAATACCTAAAATATAGAGTTCTAACGATCAAGATTTTTGTTCTGCTCAAAACTGAACTGACAATGATCAAATTCATAGCTTCAATTTCTCAAATTGCAAAATTCAAGAAAAACTTTGCTCTAAAACTAAGCTTAAGCCCTTAAATAAAATCGCATCTTGCTGAATTGTGGCGCAAGCGCATTAAAACAAAGCCTTTTTAGCACCATTAGTTAATCTACAAGTTTAAAATTTCATGGTGAATAAGTTAATTAATTGAATTTTATGTAAAAAATAAACTGGCACACTTTCTGCATTTATTTATCCAAACTTGTATACAAGATGGGATTCATAAAATGAATGAGATAAAAACTTTAGGTTGGACAATTTCAGAGTGGCAAACAGCTTATTCAAAAAATGAAATCCAACTTGATACTTTAAAAGATTTAGTTGCATCAATTGATCCTCAAGATAATGCGTGGATTTCAATTGCGACCGTAGAACAGATTGAACAGCAAATTCAATTTCTCAATGAATTAACTAAAGAAGCTGAGAGTTTAGCAAAACAATTTCCACTCTACGGCGTTCCGTTTGCAGTTAAAGATAATATTGATGTTGCAGGGTTTGTAACTACCGCAGCTTGTAAGGCATTAAATACAATTGCAGTACAAGATGCCGAAACAGTGCGTTTGTTGAAGCAAGCGGGTGCAATCGTAGTTGGTAAAACTAATCTTGATCAGTTTGCAACGGGTTTAGTGGGAACGCGTTCACCTTTTGGTATTGTTGCAAATACATTTAACTCTAAATATGTCAGTGGTGGCTCAAGTTCTGGTTCAGCAAGTGTGGTTGCTCGTGGATTTGTCCCATTTGCATTAGGCACAGATACCGCAGGTTCTGGACGTGTACCAGCGGCATTTAACAATATTGTTGGGCTAAAACCAACCAAAGGGCGATTTTCAAATCGTGGTTTATTGCCTGCATGTAAAAGTCTAGATTGTATTTCGATCTTTGCTTTAACTGTTGCAGATGCAGACTTAGTTGCAAATGTTTTAGAAGCATATGATCCATTGGACAGCTATTCACGTAAGCATCCAAAGAATGTGCCAGCGCATTTCTCTAGCAAATTAAAATTTTCCATTCCAGAAAAACTAAATTTCTTTGGAGATGAACAGGCTGAAAAAGCGTTTCAGCAAACAATCCAATTACTTGAGTCATTAAATGCTGAAATCACTAAAATTGATTTTTCAGATTTTGAGCAATTGGCAGCGCAACTATATCAAGGTTCATGGGTGGCAGAACGTACCGCAGCCGTTGAAGATTTACTGAAAGCTAATCCTGATGCATTTGATCCAACGGTATTAGAAATTATTAAAAACGGCGAAAAATATTCAGCGGTGGATGCTTACAATGCAGAATATTTAAAACAAGATTTAGCTCGAAAAATCCAACAAAGACTGGCTGACTTTGATGCCTTAATTGTTCCAACCGCACCTACAATTTATACCATTGAGCAGCTTGAACAAAATCCGATTGAATATAACGCTCATTTAGGAACCTACACTAACTTTACCAACTTGGCAGATTTGAGTGCTTTAGCTTTACCAGCAGGATTTAGAGCTGATCATTTACCATTCGGGATCACTCTAATTGCACCAGCTTGGCATGATGCAGCATTAGTTCATTTTGGCAAAGCTTGGCAAAACTATCTTGCACTGAAATTAGGGGCATTGGATAAAGCTCTGCCTTTAAGTTCTTCTACACCTATTTCACAACATCATATTCGCGTTGCAGTCGTCGGTGCTCATTTGACAGGTATGCCGCTAAATTTTCAGCTCACCACACGTGATGCCGTACATATCGAAACCACAACGACCTCTAAAAACTATGCGCTTTATGCTTTGAATGGCACCGTTCCACCGAAACCCGGCTTAGTACGTCAGCAAGATGGTCAAAGCATAATTGTTGAATTGTGGGATGTCCCAACTGCTCGATTTGGTGAATTTGTGGCTGAAATTCCGACACCTTTAGGCATGGGTAATGTCGAGTTAGAAGATGGACGTTGGGTGAAAGGATTTATCTGTGAGCCTTATGGCATAGATGATGCAGAGAATATTAGTCATTTTGGTGGATGGAGAGCCTATATCCAGCATCGTAACAGCCAAGCAGCAAACACAGCGAATTAATTGGGGGGAAATCATCATGTTTAAAACTGTACTTATTGCAAACCGTGGTGAAATTGCTGTTCGAGCGATTCGCACACTTAAAAAATTAGGTATAACCAGTGTTGCTGTGTATTCGGATAGTGATCGTTATGCGCAACATGTCGAAGATGCTGATATTGCGATTGGATTAGAGGGTTTAAAACCAGCCGATACTTATTTGAGTATCGAAAAATTGATTCAGGCAGCTAAACAAACTGGCGCAGAAGCAATCTTTCCTGGGTATGGCTTTCTTTCTGAAAGTGCAGATTTTGCTCGTGCTTGCGAAGAAAATAATATTGCTTTCATGGGACCAACGGCTGAGCAAATTCTAGAATTTGGTCTAAAGCATCGTGCTCGTGAATTAGCTGCTGCTGCCAATGTACCAATGACACCGGGAACTGGATTGTTGGATAGCTTAGAAGAAGCACTGATTGCCGCAGATCGTATTGGCTATCCAATTATGTTGAAAAGTACTGCTGGCGGTGGTGGTATTGGTTTGACTCGTTGTGATTCGCCACAAGTCTTGACCGATGCATATGAAAGTGTAAAACGTTTGGGCGAACAATTCTTTAAGGATGCAGGCGTATTTATTGAATGCTTTATTGATAAGGCTCGTCATGTTGAAGTACAAATTTTTGGTGATGGAAAAGGGCAAGTTGTTGCATTCGGTGAGCGTGATTGCTCTTTGCAACGTCGTAACCAGAAAGTGGTCGAAGAAACGCCTGCGGCAAACTTACCTGAGGCGACACGTAAAAAACTGCATCAAGCAGCGGTAGAACTGGGTAAATCGGTTAATTATCGTAGTGCAGGAACAGTAGAGTTTATTTACGATGCCAATCGAGATGAGTTTTATTTTCTAGAAGTGAATACACGCTTACAGGTTGAGCATCCAGTCACTGAGATGGTGACAGGTTTAGACTTAATTGAATGTATGCTCAAAGTGGCTGCTGGTGATGAACTTGATTGGACATATCTCAACAATATTCAGCCGAAAGGTGCAGCGATTGAGGTTCGTGTTTATGCCGAAGATCCTGTGAAAAATTTCCAGCCTAGTCCCGGTGTACTGACAGAAGTTGCCTTTCCTGAGGGTACACGTGTTGATACTTGGGTCAAAACAGGCACAGAGATTTCTCAATACTTCGATCCAATGATTGCCAAGATTATTGTGCATGCTGACGATCGTGCTAGTGCTATTGAAAAATTAAAGCATGTATTGGCTGAAACTCGATTGAATGGCATTAGTACCAACTTGGATTATGCACGTGCTATTGTTTCAGATCAGCGCTTTGAATCTATGCAAATTTGGACAAGAATGCTGGATGATTTCAATTACACGCCAAACGTGATTGAAGTTGTTCAAGCAGGAACTTTAAGTTCAATTCAAGATTATCCGGGTCGTACAGGCTACTGGGATATTGGTGTTCCGCCATCTGGTCCAATGGATGATTATGCATTTCAGCTTGCTAATCGTATTGTTGGAAATGATGCTAAAGCCGCAGGTTTCGAGTTTACCTTAGTTGGGCCAACATTAAAGTTCCATACAAATACGATTATTGCTTTGGCGGGCGCAAGCTGTAATGCTTTGTTAGATGATCAGGAAATTGATTTTTGGAAACCTGTTGAAGTTAAAGCAGGACAAATTTTAAAAATCGGTCAAGTTGGATCAGGGTGTCGCACATATTTAGCGGTACGAAATGGTTTGGATGTCCCTTTATATTTAGGCAGTCGTTCTACTTTTGCGCTTGGTAATTTTGGTGGTCATGCAGGTCGTACCTTACGTGTCGGTGACATGATTAAAATGGTTGATCCAGCATTTGCTAGTGCAGAATTGCCACTTGCACATGATGAACCTCAAGCGTTATCGGCTGAATTGATTCCTGAATATAGTAATGAATGGGAAATTGCGGTGTTATATGGCCCGCACGGCGCACCAGATTTCTTTAAACCTGAATATGTAGAAGAGTTTTTTGCATCAGTGTGGACAGTTCACTTTAACTCAAATCGTTTAGGCGTTCGTTTATCAGGACCAACGCCAAGCTGGGCACGAGAAAATGGTGGTGAAGCAGGTTTACATCCATCAAATGTCCATGACTGTGAATATGCGATCGGAGCAATTAACTTCACAGGCGATTTCCCTGTAATTCTGGCTAAAGATGGTCCAAGTTTAGGAGGGTTCGTTTGTCCTGTGACGATTGCCAAAGCCGAACTTTGGAAAGTGGGACAACTTAAAGCCGATGATAAAATTCGTTTCTATCCGATTAGTGTTGAACAAGCCAATGAACTTGAACGTCAGCAAATTGAAAATATCCAAAACTTTGCGGAAGCAAGTAAAGTTGTAGAAACGATTGAGCCAATTCAAGAAGTTGTCAGTACGATTTTGGCACAACGTGAACCAACGGAATTGTCGCCAAAAACAGTGTATCGTCAAGCAGGTGATAGTTATATTCTCTTAGAATACGGCGAAAATGTTTTAGATTTAGCTTTACGGTTACGTGTGCATCAACTTATTCAAATGATTCGTGATGCAAAAATTGCAGGCGTATTGGAACTGTCACCGGGTGTTCGTTCACTACAGATTAAATACGATGGCTTAGTAATTCCACAATCACAATTGATTGCTCAATTACTTCAACTCGAAAAAGAGATGGGTGATTTGAGCCAATTAAAAATCCCATCTCGTATCGTACATTTGCCGATGGCATTTGAAGATAGTGCGACTTTAGGAGCTGTAGAACGCTATCAAGAAAGTGTTTGCTCTAAAGCACCGTGGTTGCCAAATAACGTTGATTTTATCCAACGCATTAATGGCTTGGCAGATCGAAATGAAGTTAAAGATATTATTTTTGATGCGAACTATTTAATTCTTGGCTTGGGTGATGTGTATTTAACAGCACCTTGTGCCGTACCGATTGACCCACGCCATCGTTTACTCAGTTCTAAATATAATCCAGCTCGTACCTTTACCGCAGAGGGAACGGTTGGGATTGGTGGTATGTACATGTGTATCTACGGCATGGATTCACCAGGCGGATATCAATTGATTGGGCGTACTCTGCCAATTTGGAATAAGTTTAAGAAAAACAAACAATTTGGCGATAAACAATGGTTCTTACAGTTCTTCGATCAAATTAAATATTTTGAAGTGACAGAAGAGGAATTGAATCAATGGCGTGCAGACTTTGAAAATGGTCGTGCTGAGATCAAGATTGAAGAAACAGAATTTGATTATGCAGATTATGTAAAATTCTTGGAGAATGAAGCTGAAAGTATTGCCGAGTTTAAAGCTAAGCAACAACAAGCATTCACAACTGAAGTGGATCGCTGGAAAGAGGAGTTTTCAGCTCAACCTGAAGAACAAATTCAAGAAAATAACCATGCTGATTACAGTCATTTAGCATCATTAAATGCATCGATGACAGGTAATATCTGGAAAATTTTTGTTGAACATGGTCAAGAGGTTAAAAAAGGTGAAACTGTTGCTATTATTGAAGCAATGAAAATGGAACTTCCTGTTTATGCAGAAGAAGATGGCATTGTAAAAGCCATTATTTGTAGAGCAGGGCAAACCGTACATAGTGGTGAACCACTGGTTTATATGGAATAAGGCAAAGTTGCATGAAAGAAACCAAAATAAAAACAACAAAAAGCTCAGACAATTTGTCTGAGCTGGTTTACCAACGCATCAAGAATGATATCTTTGATTTCAAACTGATGCCAGGTGAACGTTTCACTGAATCTGAAGTTGCTAAAGCTTATGATGTAAGTCGCACCCCAATCCGACAAGCACTATATCGTTTGCAACAAGAGGGTTATGTTGATGTGAGTTTTCGTAGCGGTTGGCAAATCCGACCGCTCAATTTTCGGTATTATGAAGAACTTTATGATGTGCGGATCGTATTAGAAAAAGATTCGATTCGTAAACTTTGCCAGATGGATCATCAAAACTCGGTTGAATTATCCGTTCTAAAAGATTTATGGTTGATTGAACCTCATCAATATCTAAAAGACATTAAACAATTGTCACAACAAGATGAGGATTTCCATTGCGCTTTAGTTCGTGCCTCTGGAAATAATGAAATGGCGAGAATTCATCGTGATTTGAGCGAGCGAATCCGTATTATTCGTCGTTTAGACTTCTCTAAAGATTATCGCGTTGAAGCGACTTATCAGGAGCATCAGAAAATACTGGGTTATATTTTTAATCGTAAAGTAGATGAAGCCATTCAAGCGATTGAAGCACATATTATGCAAAGTCGTGATGAAGTGAAAAAAATTACTTTACAGATGTTGGATTCAAGTCAGTTTTATTAAGATTAGAGTATGGTGAGCAATAAGGATTTTTATGGATAACTGGCATTATGCCGTTGTAGCTTCAATTGTGACTATACTTGGAATGAGTTTAATTTCATTTCTCAAACTTTTTAAACTATGGAAGGCTTCCTTAAGTATTTTTTTTATTTCTAGTATAGGGTTTTGTATCATTGGAGGATTAGGTAGGAAATCTGAAAATCATGGCTTTGATGGTGCGTGGGGAAAACATGGTATATTGATGGAGTTTATGAATCTAGAAATAATTATGGTTAGTTTAGGTGTGGGTGCTTTCATAACACTATTATTTTTCTTAGCTATTGTTTTTTCTGATAATAAATAAGATTTAGTTTGCTAGATCATTTTTATAAATCTATATCACATGTTCAAATGAAATTCACAAAACTCTATTTTCTATGCCTAATCCTGCATAAAACTAACATCTTTTATTCATTTTCTATTTAATAATAAAAATCAAATTTAGAATCATCAGATGACACATGATGAATAACCAAATACTTAGCTCACTGTTTTTAAAACTTGTTGCGTAAGCGTCCGCTGAACCCCATGCCTATTTTTTAATTTGAGTTGGATTTCCAGCGATGTGGTAGTAATTCTTCTATTTGGGTCGCTTTATGCGTCGGCAGCCTTTTCAGCACATCACTGAGATAGGCATACGGATCCAACCCATTCAGCTTTGCTGACTGGATTAAAGTCATGATATTTGCCGCTCGCTGTCCACTGCGCAGCGAACCTGCAAACAACCAGTTCTTACGGCCCAATGCCCAGGGACGCATTGAGTTCTCTGCCCAGTTATTGTCAATGGGTAGATTGCCATCATCCAGATAGCGGCTTAAGGCTGGCCAACGCTTCAGACTGTAATTGATGGCCTTGGCGGTTGGAGAACTCGATGGCACCGTCAGATAATGTTGGTTGAGCCATTCACACAGTTGTTGCATCACCGGTTGGCTGTGCTGTTGTCGGTATTCGCGGCGGTGTTCTGCTGTACCATCGGTCTTTTTCCTGAGTTCTGCTTCTATCGCATACAGTTTCTGAATCATCAGTAATGCCTGTTCAGCGATCTGACTTTTCCCGGTCACATGTAGCTCATGGAATTTACGACGTGCATGCGCCATGCAGCCCACCTCTATGACATCGCCTGATTTAAAGCGTGCTTTATAACCACTGTAATCATCACAGACCAGATGGCCCTGCCAGCCATTCAGGAACTCTTCTGCATGCTGACCTGAACGGCTATCCTGAAAGTCATAGATCACCGCTTGAACTGGATTGTACTGTGTAGTGGCATAGGCCCAGACATAACCTTTCTTCGGTTTTTTCTCATCATCACCCATCCGCATGATGGTGACCGGCGTTTCATCGGCATGGATCACCCGCTGTTGCAGCACCACCTGTTTTAAGGCATTGGCCAGAGGTTCCAGTTCCACACCGCAGCGACCTATCCAGTCAGATAACGTTGATCTAGAAAGCTCGATTCCCGCCCGCTGATAGATCAGACGTTGACGGTACAGCGGTAAATGATCGGCATACTTCGATACCAGCACATGGCTGAGCAGTTCAGGTGAAGCAATGCCTTTATCAATCACATAGGCAGGCATCGCTTGCTGAGTCAGGGTGTCACACTGATCACAGACCCATTTGCCACGCACATGCTGTTCCTTATAGAACTGTGCCGGTCTGAAATGTAGTTTTTCACTGATATCTTCGCCGATACGACGCAAGGTGCAGCCACAAGCACATTGGGTTGATGTTGGTTCATGCTCGATACGGATGGTGTGTAGATGATCGGGCAGCAGTCGACGTTTAGGTTTGTTGACTGTGGCTTTGTGTGTCGCTGCATCAGTTTTATCTGCATTCAGCCGTTCCAGTTCCAGATCAACAGCGGCAATATCTTCTTCGACCGCTTCATCCCACAGATGGATTTGTTTTGCGGTGAGATGTTCGTTTTTACTGCCAAATTTGTGCTGTTTAAATAGTGCGAGCTCATGCTCGTATTTTTGCGTGAGAATGGAAAGATGTTGAACTTTGGCATCCAATTGCTGGTTTGATTTTTCTAATTCTTGATTTGATTGTGCCAAAGACTGATGCTGCATTGCCAACTGCCGGGTAAATTCCAGCAGTTGTTCATGGGTCAGTTGGCTTAAATCAGGCAGCGTATTCATGACCGCAGTATGCCTGAGGTCATGACGCAGAGGAAATAGAACGTTTGGAGAATAGCAGAATGGACCAAGCTAGTTTAGAGCATCGTCACCACCTGCTGTCGTCCAATGCGCTGCCAAGGCAAACCCTGGATCAGTGCCTGTAACTGTTCTGGGCTGAGGGCTACGCTTTCACCCTGGTGAACTTTAGCCCAGTGAAATTTTCCCTGTTCCAACCGCCGGGCACACAGCCAGATGCCCAGTCCATCATGTACCAGCACTTTCATGCGATGGCCACGTTTATTACAGAACAGGTAAGCACAATGCGGTTTGATGTAGCCAAAGGCTCTCACCACCTGAGCCATGGCCGTATCCATACCTGCACGCATGTCCATGGGCTGAGTAGACAACCAGATTTCATCGATACGGATCATGTTGTAAGTGCCTTGAGTAATTCTGCTAAAGCAGATATTTCTGATACTTGCCATTTCAAGCCAATTTCTGCTTTTGAGTGGGGTAAAGTAATTTGAACCGTTAACATGCCAGTAGGGATAGGATCTAATGGTGCGGAGCAAGATAAGGTAATAAATGCAGGTTTATTCGGTAGTAGTGAGCGATCATTCCCTGGCTTAGCATCAATTAAGCGAATCCATTTGGATACAAGATTTGTATTCAATCCATGTTGCAAAGCGACCGAAGCAATTGAAACCTCCGATGCTTTACACGCCTGAACGATCTGCTGTTTAAATTCAGCACTATATGTTCTTCGTTTTATCGTAAGAGATGCGATGGATGTCTGGTTATTTGTAGTCATAAATTTAAGTTCCCACTTGTTTTTAAGTCAGGACTAAATTAAGGCTTATAGGACGAATTCATAAGGTGTGTTCAGCGGACGCTTACCTTGTTGCTAAAGAAGGCTTCTTTGCTACGGCAATAGATGGCATCACTTTGATGCGTGTAGATCACAACACACCACCATTAGCCGTATTGCAAGAACCGACCTTAGTTTTTGTTTTACAAGGTAGTAAACGTGGTTATATCGGAACTGAAACCTATGCATTTCAGCAAGGTGAATGCCTTATCGTCTCTGTGTCTATGCCATTTGATTGTGATACGTTTGCGAGTCCTGAATTACCTATGATTGCGGCCAGCATGAAACTAGAGGCGAATACGGTAAATGAGTTATTAGCAAAAATATATTTTGAAAATGATAAATTTAAAGCACTCACTACAGGCATGAGTGTCATTCAATATGATGAAACCATTTCGAATGTATTGATACGATTATTAAAAACTTTAAGTTCTGAACAAGACAGCTTGATTTTAGGTGAACAAATTAAACGAGAGTTATTGTATCGAGTTATTCAACATTCGGGTGCTGATGCTTTAACAGGATTAGTAGTTCAAGGCAATTTACGACAGATTTATAAGATTTGTGAATATATTCAACATCATTTTACAGAGAAATTAACAGTGGAAATGTTTGCTGAGCAAGCCAATATGAGTATTTCTGCGTTTCATAAAGCATTCAAACAAGTCACATTACATTCACCTTTGCAGTATCTCAAAGTCACGCGGTTGCATAAGGCAAAACAAATGTTGCAAAACGAAAACCAAAGCGTTGCTCAAGCAGCTTATGCTGTTGGTTATCAAAGCTCATCTCAATTTAGTCGAGAGTTTAAAAAGCAGTTTGGTTTTTCTCCTAATCAAACTGAAGTAAATATACATAAGGAATGAGTAAATCATGAATCAAAATAGTAGCGAACAAATGAAATATATCGAAATTACTCAAGCTGGCGGTCCTGAAGTTCTAAAAGTTGTACAAGGTAAGAAACCTGAGATTAAAGAAGATGAAGTATTAATTGAAGTCTATGCCACAGGCATCAATCGCCCTGATATTTTGCAACGACAAGGGTTGTATCCGATGCCGAAAGGTGTAACGCAGATTCCAGGATTGGAAGTTGCTGGGATCATTTCACAAATTGGTTCAAAAGTAGAAAAATTTAAAGTCGGTGATAAGGTCTGTGCGCTGACCAACGGTGGAGGGTATGCAGAATACTGTGCTGTCCCAGCAAATCAAACTTTAGTGATTCCAAAAAATCTGAGCTTTATTGAAGCAGCAGCTATTCCAGAAACTTATTTCACAGTATGGGCAAATCTATTTCAGATCGGACAGTTAAAAAAGAATGAAACCGTGTTAATTCATGGAGGAGCGAGTGGAATTGGTTCTACAGCGTTGAGCTTATGTCATGCGATGGGTATTCAAACTTTTTCCACAGTGGGAAGTGAAGAAAAAGTAGAAAAATTAAGCTCAATTTCGACGGTTATTAATTACAAGACACAAAATTTTGAGCAAGAAATCTTATCACTCACAGATCAGCAAGGTGTAGATGTGATCTTAGATATTATCGGTGCTGCTTACTTTAATCAGAATCTGAGATTGCTAAAAAGAGATGGGCGACTGGTAATTATCGGATTTATGGGCGGTCGAAAAGTAGATGGCTTTGATATTCAAGAACTCATGCTCAAACGCGCTGTGGTGACTGGCTCAACGATGCGTGCTCGAACCAATGATGAAAAAGCAAAAATTACCCAAGAATTGGAGCAGTTTGTTTGGCCACTAATCGAAACAGGTCAATGTAAACCGATTATTTATAAGACTTTTGCTTTTGAAGAGGTTGCTGCAGCACACCAATGTTTGGAAAGCAGTGAACATATTGGAAAAGTAGTACTCGAAATTAAATCGTAATTGTGCCTAATCGTATTCATTCTATGCCTATTTATAGATCAAGCTTGAGAATGATCACTTGGAAAAGCAATATGTAAATCAAACATATCCTACGAGGAATTTGAACATGACAACAAATACAGATGATCGTAACCCAACCTCAGATTTAGCTGAAGATAATGCTTTTTTTCCATCACCTTATTCTCTAAGTCAGTATACGGCTCCAAAAACTGACTATGACGGAACTACATATCCAAATCCATATCAGGGCGATAAAAAGATCCTCATGATTGCAACGGATGAACGCTATATCCTGATGCAAAATGAGAAATTCTTTTCTACAGAGAATCATCCAGTAGAAATGTTGTTACCGATGTTCCATTTGGACAATGCTGGTTTTGCCTTTTGATGTTGCAACACTTTCAGGTAATCCAGTTAAACTGGAAATGTGGGCGATCCCAAAAGAAGAGCAAGTGGTTTTGGATACCTATCATAAGTACGAGAAACAACTTAAATCTCCACTTAAATTAGCTGATATTTTAGATCAAGCTTTAAGCGCTGACTCACCATATGCAGGTATTTTTATCCCTGGCGGACATGGTGTTTTAGCTAAAATTCCTGAGAGTAAAGAAGTTAAGGCTTTATTAAAATGGGCAGTGGATCATGATAAATATGTGATTACCTTATGTCATGGCCCAGCTTCTTTATTAGCAGCCGCAGTTGGTGAAAGCCCAAATGATTATATTTTTAAAGGCTATCAAGTCTGTGTTTTCCCAGATTCATTAGATAAAGGTGCCAATATTGATATTGGATATATGCCTGGACAATTGCCGTGGCTCGTCGGCGAAAAGCTTGAAAAGCTTGGTGTAGAAATCCTAAATAAGGGAATCACAAGGCAAGTTCATCAAGATCGAAAACTGTTAACGGGTGATAGTCCCTTAGCCTCTAATAATTTGGGGAAACTTGCTGCTGAAATTTTATTAGCTGATCCAAGTCTTAACGCATAATCTTTTTTAAACTTAAAGCCCAATCTTAGATTGGGCTTTTTCTTGAGAAAAATTTAAAACCTGTAAGCTAGCTGACAAATCATGTCCGCAATCTTGATTATGTTAGAAAAGTAGCAAGATATAATTAAATAGTTAGAGATCATCAATGAAAATATGTATTTATGGTGCAGGCACTATTGGATGCTATCTTGGCGGTAGATTGGTTGCAGCTGACTATGACATAGATTTTATTGTTCGTCCTAGAGTTCAGCAAGAACTTCAAACTTACGGTTTAACTGTTTCAGATTACACAGGATTCAAGCAAACTATTTCTGTAAATCAATTACAAATGAGCATTGATCCCAATGGTGCAGCTCATGCTGATATTGTCTTTGTTTGCGTAAAATCAACATCTACTGAACAAGTAGCCCTTGAATTAAAAGATATTTTAAAGAAAAAGACCATTATTATTAGTTTTCAAAATGGCTTAAGTAATGTGGGAATTCTAAAACGAATTTTAACAGACCACACTATACTCGAAGGAATGGTACCTTTTAATGTCGCAGCTTTGGGGAATGGTCGATTCCACCAAGGAACAGATGGTGCTTTGTATGTAAAAAACCATGAGCAATTAGCTGAACTCGTGCTTGCATTTCAAGAAGCAAAGTTAGAATTTCAGTTAGAACAAGATATGCAAGCTGTGCAATAGGCAAAATTATTATTGAACTTAAATAATTCAATCAATGCGCTATCCCAACTTCCACTGAAACAAGAATTATCTATTCGAGAATATCGTCAGTGTTTGGCACTTGCTCAATTAGAAACATTAAATCTATTAAAAATAGCCAAAATCAAACCAGCAAAACTTACTCCAATTCCAGCACAATTTATTCCTAAAATTTTAAAACTACCCAATCCTATATTTAAGATTATCAGTAAAAAAATGCTCGCGATTGATCCACTTGCGCGTTCTTCGATGGCTGATGATTTAATGGTTGGAAGAAAAACTGAAATCGATTGGATTAATGGTGAAGTTGTTAATTTAGCTAGACAGTTGAATCTTACAGCACCAATTAACCAAAAATTAATTGAGCTAGTCAAACAGGCAGAATCAGAACCGAAAGTATGGTCTGGATCAAAACTTAAAGCACAGTTAATGCAATTGTGATTCGATTATGCATAAAAAAAGCGTATAGCATCTCTATACGCTTTTTTTGATAAAAATCTTAGATCAGACTGTTTTTACAGCATCTTGAGGGGCAAATTTCGTAATTAATACGCCGAATATAGTCGCGAAGATATACATGAAAATGGAATATACCGCGGCAGGCATCGCGATGGTGGTACTTGCCATAATGGTGAGAGCAATCGTCATGGCTAAAGTGCTGTTATGAATCCCGATCTCAAATGCACATGCACGTGCTTGATATGAACTAATGCCTAACATTCGTGGCACGAAATATCCAACCATTAAACTAATAGCACAGAATAGTGCGGTTGCTAAACCAATCTGTCCCAAATAATCTATCAAGTTGCTTCGCTCTTTAATAATTGCGCCTAGAATGATAATCAGCAGAAAAACCACGGCAAAGATTCGTACAGGACGATTCAGTTTTTCAGCAATATGCGGTGCATAATGACGAATAAGCATTCCAATGCATACAGGTACTAAAATAATCAGAAAAACTTGTAAAACTTTGGTAAATTGCAGACCGACTTGCTGTCCTTCATTCATAAAATGCAGAATCGAGAAATTTACAATTAAGGGTAGGAACACCGCTGCGATAATAGCGTTAATGGCAGTTAACGTAATATTGAGTGCGATATCACCTTTATATAAATAGCTAAATAAATTGGCTGTCGTACCACCAGGTGATGCAGCCAATAGCATCAAACCGACTGCTAAAAGCGGTGGTAAAGCAAGTATTTTACAGATTAAAAACGCTATCCCTACTAATAAAATGAGTTGGCAGAATAAAGCAATTAAAACAGCTTTAGGGTGTTTGCTGACTCGCGCAAAGTCTTTAAGTGTTAGTTCTAGCCCCATACCTGCCATAACAATGGCTAAGGCGATAGGCAAAAATATTGTGATCAGTCCTGAATCCATAAACCGTGCTTTCCTAAATGAATTTTATTTTGATAAATAATTGATATCGTTTTAAAAGTGACCATCATCGTGTACAAATCAAAGATGATCTAAGTTTCGATCTAGCACTTTAAACATATATTTATTTGAAAATCTGTCAACTACACGACAACTGATATTTTTATGTGAATTTCTAATAACTAAAAAAGGCAAGTACAACTCGTGTACTTGCCTTTACTTTAAACTGACTTATCGAGATAAATAAGCTTTTTTAAAAGAAACCCGCTGGTTTAGTTGAGTAGCTCACCAATAGGTTCTTGGTTTGTTGGTAATGGTCTAACATCATGCGATGGTTTTCACGACCAATACCTGATTTTTTGTAACCACCAAACGCTGCATGAGCAGGGTAAATGTGATAACAATTTGTCCATACACGACCTGCTTCTATTGCACGACCTGCACGATATGAAGTATGTGCAGAACGTGACCAAACCCCAGCTCCTAGGCCATAAATGGTTTCATTGGCAATTTTGATTGCTTCATCAAAATCTTTGAAAGTAGTCACTGACAACACAGGTCCAAAAATTTCTTCTTGGAAAATTTGCATACTGTTGTGTCCTTTGAACACCGTCGGTTCAATATAGAAACCTTCACCAACTTCTTGACGAGCACCACCACCTACAAGTACTTCAGCACCTTCCTCGCGACCTGTGCTGATACAACGTAGAATTTTCTCTTGCTGTTCTAAGGAAGCCTGAGCGCCAACCATGGTTTCAGTATCTAATGGATGACCCAACTTAATTCGTTTAACTCGCTCGATTGCTTTTTCTAAAAACTTATCTGCGATACTTTCTTGAATTAAGGCACGAGAAGGACAAGTACATACTTCACCTTGATTCAATGCAAACATTGCAAAGCCTTCTAGCGCTTTATCAAGATAATCATCATCTTTGTCCATCACATCTTCAAAGAAGACATTTGGTGATTTACCCCCAAGCTCCAAGGTGACTGGAATAATATTCTCAGTTGCATATTGCATGATGAGCTGACCGACTTGAGTAGAACCAGTAAATGCAATCTTCGCAATACGGGGACTAGTTGCTAATGGTCGACCCACTTCAGCACCAAAACCATTAACAACGTTGAGAACACCTGGTGGAAGTATGTCTTGGATAAGTTCTAAGACCAGTAAAATACCCACAGGTGTCTGTTCTGCTGGTTTTAAAACAATACAGTTACCCGCCGCGAGTGCTGGTGCGAGTTTCCAAGCCGCCATCAAAATCGGAAAGTTCCAAGGAATGATTTGACCTACAACGCCTAAAGGCTCGTGAAAGTGGTAGGCAATCGTATCTTCATCAATCTCTGAAATTCCGCCTTCTTGTGCACGAATACATCCAGCAAAATAGCGGAAGTGATCTATCGCTAACGGGATGTCCGCGGCTAAAGTTTCACGTACTGGTTTACCATTGTCCCAAGTTTCTGCAACTGCAAGAAACTCAAGGTTTTGTTCCATACGATCCGCTATTTTTAATAAAATATTTGAACGCGTTGTAGCAGAGCTTTTATTCCATTCAGCTTTTGCTTTATGTGCTGCATCGAGAGCAAGTTCAATGTCTTCAACTGAAGAACGAGGGATCTTTGTAAACACTTTGCCATCGACAGGTGAAACATTATCGAAGTATTCTCCTCTTACAGGAGCTACCCATTGACCGCCAATAAAGTTCTCATATTGAGATTTAAATTGGACTTTTGAACCAGGTTGGTTAGGATCGATGTAACGCATATATAAATTCCTTTGCTTATAATTGATTTAACGATCTACAGCTTTGGTATAAGGTACTTTTGTACGTTATTTCTTTAGGATATAAGTGCGAAGGTTGGAGAAAGGTTGGAAACCATGATCAAGTGTGAGGGATACACAAATGTTTACAAAACAAGAGTTATTGCAACATCGTTCGTCCGTTGATCAGCTAAAAAAACAAAGTAGTCTGTCGCCACAAAATGCTGAAAAACTTGGTCAAAGTATTGCGAGTTCATGGCAGCGATCTGTTTCGTCCTCGATTCCTAAAGAACGCTTAGCAGCACCACTATTAAGTCAAAATAAAAAGAACAAAAGCAGTTTGGACCTAGCACTTGAGACCTGTTCCGATGAACTAAGTCATATTGCAGAACAATCCTCAATGGTTATCGCGGTAGGTGACGTTGGAAGTACGATTATTTGGACTGCATCTAGTAATCAAATGCAAAGTGCAGCTGAAAAAGTGCATTTTATTGCAGGTGGGCAGTGGGCTGAAGATATGGTCGGAACCAATGCTCTAGCACTTTCTTTAAAAACTCAACAATCAAGTTGTGTGTTCTCAAATGAACATTACATGGAGTCTATTCATGATTGGGTGTGCTATGCAGCACCAATTTTAGACCCGTATTCAAAACAGGTATTGGGTGTCGTTGATTTATCTACGACATGGAAAAAACACAATACACTTGGTGTATTAGCTGCTGAACGATGTGCATCTATTATTCAAACTGCTTTAATCGAACAACAGCGCCAACGTTTATATATTCGTGCCTTTGCCACGCCTCAAATTATTTTTAACCATAAATCATTGGTATTAACTCCAAGACAGGTCGAGATATTAGTCATTTTAGCCTTATGTCCAAATGGCTTGAATTTAGAAAATTTACATCAAGCATTATATGGTGAGCGTAAGGTGAGTATCGGTACGCTCAAAGCAGAAATGTCTCAACTACGGGATATTTTAGGTGGTATGTTGGGTTCTCGCCCATATCGTCTACTGGCTGATGTTGAAGCTGATTTTCTGTCAGCAGAGCAGGCTTTAGATGCAGGTTATGTCGCGTCTGCACTTCAATTATATAAAGGTGTTTTCCTCGCTAAAACTGAAAGTCCATTTTTATGTGCATGGCGTGATTGTCTTGAGTCTCGTTTAAGTGATGCGATTTTCAAAACTAAAGAAACAGACCTACTCCTTAAACATGTGGCCCATTTCCCAGAAGCAATCGATGCTGTAGAACGTCTAATGGAATTGTTCCCTAGCGAACATCCTGCACGCTTATCTTTGAGTAAGTTTAAAGACGTATATTGATTGAATATTTGAGATTAGAATTATCTAGCGTTAATTAAAAAATGAAATTTGCTTTGCCTGAAAAAGAACTCGATGTTCTGTAGAAAGATCAAAAAAATAAATAAATCATTGTTTACTTTGAATTTTAATTTATACAAAAAAGTGGGAATATAACCATTTTAATATTCCCACAAAAAAATAAGCCAAGTCTCGGAGTTCTGGCTTACTTTTGAGAGGAAAGCGTTATAAAGCAGCTTTAAAAATTTCTACAACTTGAGCATGTGTTGCTTTACGTGGGTTGGTCAGCATACATGCATCTTTTTGAGCATTTTCAGCCATTATTGCCAAGTCTTCAGTTTTCACACCAAGTTCAGTTAATCCTGATGGGATGCCAATTGATGATGAGAGTTCACGAATCGCATCAATTGCGGCAAATGCAGCTTCTGTTTCAGTGAAACCTTCAACATTAACGCCCATTAACTCTGCAATTTTTGCATAACGATCTTGGCAAGCGATTAAATTAAATTCGCATACATGTGGTAAAAGCACCGCATTACATACGCCATGAGGAAGATTGTAGAACCCACCAAGCTGATGTGCCATTGCATGGACATAACCTAGAGATGCATTATTAAATGCCATACCCGCTAGATATTGTGCATAGCTCATTGCATCGCGTGCTTCGATATTTTCACCATTGGCTACAGCAGGGCGTAACCATTGACTGATCATAGTAATGGCTTTCTCAGCACAGGCATCTGTAATTGGATTTGCGGCTGTAGAGACATAAGCTTCGACGGCATGGGTTAATGCATCCATTCCTGTAGCTGCCGTTAAACCAGCAGGTTTTGCAACCATAAGCTTAGGGTCATCAATTGCAATCAGAGGTGTACAACGCCAGTCTACAATTGCCATTTTGACATGAGTATCCGTGTTGGTAATGATGCAGAAACGCGTCATTTCTGAGGCTGTACCTGCTGTAGTATTGATTGCAATCAAGGGAGTCATCGGAACTGTACTTTTATCAATTCCTTCATAATCACGAATATGTCCGCCGCCAGCAGTTACAAGACCAATCCCTTTTGCACAATCGTGTGATGAACCGCCACCTAATGAAACGATAAAATCACATCCATTGTCGTTGTAGGCTTTAACACCGTTGTGAACATTAATATCTGTTGGGTTAGGCTCTGCACCTGGAAAGATGTGGCTATCTACACCAGCTTCTTTCAAATATCCTGAAATAGTATCTGCTACACCAAATTTAAATAGACCTTCGTCTGTAACGATTAATGCTTTTTTTGCACCGAGATTTTGTGCTTTCGTTCCAATCTCTTTTGCACAGCCTGGACCAAAGAGAGAAACGCAAGGGATATAAAAACCGTTTGTTTGATCTGCAATATTTTTAAAAGCCATGGAGTGATTCCTTCTTCCATTTTCCATTGTTTGTTATTCAGGTGAGTTACACCTTGAACTTAGTATGGAGTGCTTAAAAAAATTTCCTACCTACCAAATACCTACCAAAATATTGTTTTAAAAATAAAAGGGATACGCTACATAAAGTTGAGTATCCCTATACAAAGTTTAAGTCTTTAGAATTTATGAGTGTAGTTTACAAACATGCGATCCTCACCAAAATCATTTCCATGCTTCACATCATAATCAATTCGAATATATTGCAATGCCAAACCTTTGAGATAGGGCTGTTGAAAAGCATAGTTCAAGATAATATTAGACTCACTTTCATGATTTTTTTTACCATCAGCCGTTTCGAAATCCTCACCATAAACATATTTTACGGCTGCATTAAAACCAGGGGTATAATCTTTAAAATTATAACCATAAATAAAATGATATGACTTTTCATCTTTCTTAAAGAAACCTGTAGCATTCCAATTAATGAAATATGTTTCAGGAAGAAAACCATCTGGTAATGGATAGGCAGATTCACCAATAATTTGCTGATAGCCTAAACCGAAAGTATGATTATTTACTTTCAATGTTTCTAATAAACCAATATTTTGTGCATCAATATTAAAATTATTTCCATCTTCTTGAGCATTAAAATATTTAAATTTTGAATTAAGCACATAATTTTTACCTTTCAAATTATGCTCTAAACCCAAATAATGTTTATTGTATAAATCCTCCATGTTGCCATAATAATATTCTCCCTTTAAATCAGGGGAGAACTGATAGCGTAAATCAATATAATTTAAGCCATCTGAGTATTCTGTCTTTCCATTTGAAGTAAAAGAGAATTTACGAAAATCTTCTTCATTACGAGGGGATACTTTTTCAACATGACCTATTTCTGCGTAAAGTTGATCAGTTAATTGTGACTTAAGGTTTGCACCCCAATAAGATGTTAAGAGCTGACGACTGGTATCTACGGCAGTAACAGGTAAGTCTAACCAAAGCTCACCAACACTCAACAAGGTTTGGTCATAACCTAATTTTAAAGTGGCGCCGTGTTTTAAATAATCGGAAGCCTGTGATTGAGTCGCTTTATCAAATGGTAATACCGTATCAGCCACATGTTTATCTGAACTTAATCTAACAGCATATTGAACGGAAGCATCCACACCGATTGTCAAAGGTTTTTCGGCAATACTTAATGGTGTCTCAAGCATTCGTGAGTTATAAAACAAAGAGGCAGCTTGAGACCAACTTCCAGTATCCTTCAGTGCTTCATTCTCAAAATTACGATTGATGTAGGCATTTTTTAAGGTAAATTTCCATTCTTCTTTAGCGCTTACATTATCAGCCCAAAGTGAAGTTGAAACTAATCCACTTAGGAGTGAAATAGAGGACAAAATAAGCTTATTACATTTAAATATATGCATTTTTTAATTTCCATTTTGAGTTGAGTTGCGCCAATCCTCGGCGCAACATTACTTATTGCTGGTTGACTGAAGCTTGTGTTTGAAGAGTTGATTTTGAACTTTCAGGTACATTGACCGCGACTTTTAGATTGACGAGGAAGATCGCAAATGCAGCAATCACACCAGGAATTGCAATTGCTAAGAAGTTCATTTGATGAGGTAGTTCAAAAGTGAGCAATGCACCTGTAAGTACAGGCCCAATGATTGCACCTATACGACCGATACCTGATGCCCAGCCCATACCTGTTGAGCGAACAGTAGTTGGATAAAATTGTGCGACGAAAGTATATAGAAGAATTTGTGAACCGATTGTTGCTGCACCTGCCAAAGCAATTAAGCTATAGAGAACAATTTGAGGACTGTTGAATCCCAATAGTATTAAGGCAGCAGCTCCGATTACAAACATTGAGGTAATGACTGGTTTTAAATGGAATCGATCAGCTAAAGCACCGCCTCCAATTGCACCAACCATACCACCAATGTTCAATGCAAATAAGAACAGCATACTTGCGCCTAAAGAATATCCTGCTTGCAACATCAATTTAGGTAACCAACTTCCCAATGCGTACACCATTAATAGGCACATAAAGAAAGCGATCCAAAACATGAATGTACTAAATGCACGACCATCTTGGAAAAGGGCTTTTACTGGTGCTTCATGATGAATATTTTCATTGAAAACCAATTGAGTATTTTGATGAATGTCTCGTGTAGGTAGCAGCTTATTGATGATCTGTTTAGCTTGTTCTTCCTTTCCAGATTTGATCAGAAATGCCAATGACTCAGGTAGAAATCTCCAAATGATAGGCAACATCAATAATGGAATCCCTGCAATCAGGAACATGATTTGCCATCCCATATCTTTTACCAACCAAGCACCTAACAATGCTGAAGTCATACCGCCAATAGCATAGCCACTAAACATAATTGCGACTAAAGTACTTCGAATTTTTTTAGGTGCATATTCCGTCATTAATGCAACAACGTTTGGCATTACACCGCCTATACCTAATCCTGCTATGAATCTTAAAATTGCAAATTCAACGGGATTGGTTGCAAAAGCCCCTAGAAATGTAAAACCACTAAACAAGGTGACACAGATCATGATGGTTTTCTTTCTTCCTAAACGATCTGATAATGTACCGAATATCATTGCACCAAACATCATTCCAAATAGGGCAGCACTTGCTAATAATCCTGCTTGAACAGCCGTTAATGACCATTGCTGCATTAATAATGGTAATGCGACACCGTAAATAACCAAATCATAGCCGTCGAAAATAATAATTAGTAAGCACCAAACTAAAACCTTCCAATGAAATAAACTAAATTTGGCATTATCAATTGTTTCATTGATATTGACTTTTTCCATATACATCCTTCACCTCCAATTTGTGAAGCTTTGTTTTATTAATGTTTAAACTATTTTGTTATGTGGATTCAGTCAAAAACTAAATTGATATATCTTTATGTCTTTAAGGTATTGAATTTACTATTTTCTATCTAAATTTTAGACGGCAAAAAGCAGAGTATTTTATACTCTGCTTTTTTATAACAATAGGTATATTAAATAAATTGATTTATATACTGATTAAACTCAACAGGTGCTTCAACGTTTGAAATATGTGAAGCATTAATTTCAACCAACTGAGCCTTTGGTATGTGTTGCAACATCCATTCAGCATCTGTAACTGTGGTCACTGGATCAAGAGTTCCTGCAATAATTAAAACAGGTATCGTGATTTGTTTTAGTTCACCACGAAGATCCGCTTTAGCCAAAGCCTCACAACAATTGGCATAGCCCAGTGCACTGCCAGCACTTAAGTCGTTACATAGGTGGCTAACAACTGAAGGATGACTTTGGATAAAAGGATCAGTAAACCAACGAGATGCTGCGGTTGCAGCAATTGGTTCTAAACCTTGCTTTCGTACCAGTTCGGCACGATCTTGCCATGCTTGTTCCTGTCCAATCTTCGCTGCGGTATTGGCAATAATCACATGACTAAAACGCGATGGATAATGAATCGCTAACCATTGTCCAGTTAGACCGCCCATTGAAATTCCACAAAAGGCGGCTTTTTCAATCTTCAAATGATCTAGTAAAGCAATCACATCTTCACCTAACTGTTGCAAAGTGTAAGGACCAGTTGGAGTAGAAGATGAACCATGACCACGAGTGTCATAACAAATCACAAAAAAACGATCTTTAAAAAAATTAAACTGCTGTTGCCACATCCCAAAATTCGTACCTAGGGAGTTGGAGAACACCAGAGCAGGGGCATTTGCATCACCAAAGGTCTGATAATGAATCATGACATCTGCGGATTGAAACATCGGCATTACTGTACTCCTGTATCTAGATCAACACGCTGAATAATCAAAGCAATCCCTTGACCCACACCGATACACATTGAACACAAAGCATATTGTCCCTTGATCTGTTCAAGTTGGTTCAGCGCTGTGGTCACTAATCTCGCACCCGATGCACCGAGTGGATGACCTAAAGCGATTGCTCCACCATTTGGATTGATACGCGCATCATCATCTGTTAATCCTAAATCACGAGTCACCGCTAGAGCTTGAGCTGCAAAGGCTTCGTTTAACTCAATCACATCCATTTGTTCTAAGGTCAGATTGGCTTGTTTCAGTAACTTTTTGATTGCAGGCGCAGGGGCAAAGCCCATAATGCGGGGTTCAACACCCACCGTAGTGGCTGCAATGATTTTGGCACGAGGCTTAAGTTGGTATTGAGCAACCGCATCATCTGAAGCGATCAATAGTGCTGCTGCACCATCGTTAATACCTGAAGCGTTACCCGCAGTCACTGTACCTTCTGCTTTCACCACGCCTTTGAGTTTCGTCAATGCTTCAATCGTGGTCGATGCACGTGGGTGTTCATCGGTATCGATAACGACCGCATCACCTTTACGTTGTGGGATCGTGACTGGAACGATTTCTTGTTTAAAAAAGCCTTTGGCTTGTGCTGCTGCAGTCCGTTGTTGGCTGTTTAGGGCAAAATGGTCTTGATCGATCCGATTAATCTTGAATTGTTCTGCGACGTTTTCTGCAGTTTGTGGCATGGTGTCTACACCATACATTTCTTTGAGCTTTGGATTGATAAAACGCCAACCCATTGTGGTGTCTTCAATCTTTTGACTACGACCAAAAGCACTGTCCGATTTACCCATCACATAGGGTGCACGGCTCATGCTCTCGACACCACCTGCAATAATGAGATTTGCTTCACCTGCTTTAATCGCACGTGCAGCCATGGCAATCGCATCTAAAGATGAACCACATAAACGGTTCACTGTGGTTGCAGGGACTTGATAAGGCAAGCCAGCCAATAATGCGGACATACGCCCCACATTACGGTTGTCTTCACCCGCTTGATTGGCACAGCCGTAAATCACATCATCCACCTGTTGCCAATCGACCGTTGGATTACGTTGCATTAAGGCTTGAATTGGAACTGCACCAAGGTCATCTGCACGTACAGGGGCTAAACCACCTGCATAACGTCCAAAGGGGGTACGAATGGCATCAATGATGTATGCATTTTTTAAAATCATGGTCATGTCGCTTATCCTTTAGCCTGTGTTGCATCAATCAACTGAGCACCCGTCAACGCCTGTAGTTCTTCAAAACTCAGACCATCCACTTTCTCAATCACTTTTAAACCTTCTGTGGTCACATCAATCACACACAGATCGGTATAGATACGATCAACACATTTCAGACCTGTTGCAGGATAAGAAAGCTCCTCAACAATCTTCGGTTCACCTTGTTTGGTGACATGATCGGTGGTGATAAACACTTTCTTTGCACCTACAGCCAAATCCATTGCACCACCCACAGCAGGAATCGCATCAGCTGCACCTGTATGCCAATTGGCAAGATCACCGTTGGCTGCGACTTGGAATGCACCCAGTACTGCAATATCTAAATGACCCCCACGCATCATGGCAAAGGAATCCCCGTGATGGAAAAAGCATCCCCCTGTGAGCATGGTCACATACTCTTTGCCTGCATTAATCAGCTCAGGATCTTCTTCGCCTGTGGCTGGTGGTGGGCCAAATGCCAATAAACCATTTTCAGAATGCAGAAAAACATCTTTATCCGCAGGTAAGTAATTTGAAATCTTAGTGGGTAAGCCAATACCTAAATTGACATAGGCACCATCAGGAATATCTTGTGCAACACGTTCTGCAATTTGGTCACGGCTGAGTTTTTGATAGCTCATTGTTATTCTCCTTATTGTGCAGCGACAGGTGATGTTGCTTTAACAGCAACCACATGCTGAACAAAAATCCCTGGGGTAATAATGTGTTCAGGATCAAGCTGACCGAGTTCTACTACTTCAGAAACTTGAGCGATGGTGACATCTGCAGCCATGGCCATGATCGGTCCAAAGTTACGTGCCGATTTATTAAAAACTAAATTTCCCCAACGATCGCCTTTGTGAGCTTTGATTAAGGCAAAGTCAGCTTTGATTGGATATTCCAATACATAGTCTTTGCCATCGATATGACGGGTTTCTTTGCCTTCTGCCAATAATGTTCCGAAGCCAGTTGGGGTGAATACTGCCCCTAAACCCATCCCAGCAGCTTGGATACGGCAAGCGAGATTACCTTGTGGGACGAGTTCTAATTCGATCTTGCCTGCATGGTAGAGTTCATCGAACACCCATGAATCCGCCTGACGAGGGAAAGAGCAGATGATTTTACGGACTGCACCTGTTTTTAGGAGTTTGGCAAGACCATAATCGCCATTGCCTGCATTGTTATTGACGATGACAAGGTCTTTAACCCCGAGTTCAATCAGAGCATCGATGAGTTCAGCAGGTTGTCCTGCGGTTCCAAAACCACCAATCATGATGGTTGAGCCATCTTGGATTTGGGAGAGTGCTTCAACCAGTGAAGCTTGTGATTTGTCGATCATAATAAATTCATCCTACAATCAAGTCTTGCTGATCTGTTTTTCAGAAGATGACTGGGTCATCACAGTATTTGGGTGGGCGTGAGGATTTAAAAGAATCTGGGCAATAACACCGATACAGATGCCCCAAAAAACTGAGCTAAGTCCAAGAAAGTGCATTCCTGAAACCGTTGCAAGAAATGTGATTAATGCTGCATCGCGCTGATGATCATCTTTCATCGCAATCATGACATTTGTCCCAATCGCCCCAAGCAGAGCTAATCCTGCTAAAGCTGCGATGAGTTCTTTGGGAAGAAGGCTGAAGAGCATGACAATACTGCCAGCAAATAAGCCACCTAAAATATAGAAAATACCATTGGCAACACCTGCGATATAACGCTTCTCTTTGAGTTCATGAGCATCTTTACCCATACATAGAGCAGCAGTAATTGCAGCAAGTACAATCGTAATTCCACCTACACATGCGACTGCGAGTGAAGCGATGCTTGATGCTGTAATAATCGGTTTAGCAGGGATGTCATAGCCACTCAGTTTCATAATTGCCATACCTGGCAAAAACTGTCCTGTCAGACTCACAAGAATTAAAGGTAAAGCCAAGTTAAATGTAGAGTGCCAAGTCCATTCTGGATAAATGAAATGAGGAATAGCAAAACTAAACTGCATTTCAACGGGATTCATTTTTCCCAAAATTAAGCTGAGTGAAACACCACACAACAAAACCCACAGCATGGTATAACGAGGTGAATATCGTTTTGCTAATAAATAACAAAGCAACATGCTGAAAACGATCAAAGGCATGGAATCCGTTGCTACAAATAATCCGAGCCCAAATTGAAATAAAATCCCTGCCATCATGCCTGCTGCGATTCCTTGAGGAATCCATTTCAGCAATTTGTCAAAATATCCTGTCGCTCCAACTATAAAAATGACAATCGCTGAAGTGATATAAGCTGCAACAACTTCATTCAAAGAGATATTTGGAAACAGTGAAACCAATAATGCCGTACCAGGAGCTGACCATGCTGTGATGACAGGGGTTTTATAACGAATTGAAAGATAGATTCCAGCAACAGCAGCACCAATTGATATGCCCCAAATCCATGAAATCATCATTTCTGTTGAGATATTGGCTTTTTGTGCTGCTTGGAAAAAGATAATAAGCGGACCAGAATATGAAATCAGAACCGCTAAAAATCCTGCAATAGTTGCTGAAATAGACCAATCATTTTTTAAACTCGTCAACAGGTTAGTCATAGCGCCTCCTTGCAAGATTTCCTGCTGTTTAGATCAGAATTACCCCTGATCACCACCACCAACTGCAATTACACTGCCAGTCATATAAGACGACTCTTCAGATGCTAGAAAAAGAATGGCATTTACCTGTTCATCGATAGTTCCATATCGTCCCATCAGACTTCTTTCTTTGGTTTGATCTACAACCTGTTGCATCCAAACTTTTTCATCTTCGCTAAGTGGAGTTGAATTACGAGGTACTTTACGTGGTGGAGCGTCTGTTCCACCCGTAGCAATCGCATTCACTCTGATGCCATTTTTGGCATGCTCAAAAGCCAACGATGCGGTAAGTGCATTTACACCACCTTTAGCTGCCGAATATGGAATGCGATTGATACCACGGGTAGCGATAGACGATACGTTGACAATGACCCCATATTGATGCTTCAACATTTCAGGGAGAACTGCACGACAACACCATAAAGTTGGAAACAGAGAACGATTGATTTCCTTGATAATTTGCTCTTCTCTAAATTCATCAAAGGGTTTCATCCAGATCGCACCGCCAACATTATTGATGAGTACATCTACTCGGCCAAACTCCTGAATCGCTTTGTATACAACAGCTTGTGCACCGTCATAGCGCTCTAAATCAGCTTGTACTGTGATTGCATGACCACCTGTGCTACGGATTTCTGAAGCAACTTCATCGACCAACTCTGAACGATCGGCTAAAACCACATATCCATTTTCAGCGGCTACCCGAATTGCAACGCTACGTCCAATCCCTTGAGCAGCACCCGTTACGATGACGATTTTGTTCTTAAATCTATCTTGAAATATCATGCTGATCTCCGATTTGATTAATTTGCAGAAAATTTTTCAAATAAGAAATTGGCAGGTTTAATTCCTTCTTGATCTAACCAACTACGAACAGCTTCAACCATTGGTACTGGCCCACAGAGGTATACGTCAACATCCCCATTGTTAAGCCAATCATTTTCAATATGACCTGTTACATAGCCTTTGCGCTCATGTTGACTTTCAGGATGTGCAACAACCGTTCGATATTCAAACCAAGGATACTTACTTTGCAATTCATCTAACTTTTCTATTGCGACAAGATCAAAGTCATTTGTCACACCGAAAACTAAACGAATAGGGTGGTCTGAACCCTTTTCTTCAAGTACTTGAAGCATTGACATAAAAGGGGCAATACCAGTTCCACCTGCGAGCATCAAAACGGGTCTAGTGACATGACGTAAGTAGAAGCTTCCAAATGGACCTGTGAAGTGCATTTTGTCACCAGCTTTTGCATTCTTACTCAAAAATTCGCTCATTTGACCATTTGGGACATTACGTACCACAAAACCCGTTAAACGATTGCCTGGTTTTGAACTAAATGAATATGAACGTGTTTCAGATGTTCCTGGAATACCGACATTTACATATTGACCAGCTAAGAAGTGAATTTCAGGTTGACCATCATCTAGTTGAATATCAAATGTAATTGTTGAGTCAGATAGGTTTTCGACACGTGATAAAGTGCCTTGAAAGCTATGAATTTCTGTCTTACAAACATCAGATGATGCTTGAATTTGGAAAACTGCATCCGAAGTAGGACGACACTGGCAAGCAAGTATGTAGCCTTGTTCAGCCTCTTCTGGTGTTAAAGCATCTTCGATATAAGTTTCTTCTGGCATGTTATAACTACCAGATTCACAGAATGCACGACATGTACCACATGCACCATCTCGGCAATCCAAAGGGATATTGATCTTCTGACGATAGGCTGCGTCAGATAAAGTTTCACCTTGTGTAACTGTAATAAAACGGGTCACACCATCTTCAAATTGAAGTGCTACATTATGGTTAGACATGGCAATCATCCTATTTAAAAATTTTGATCTCGCTTACCCAACCAAAATTCCATTTGGCTGGGCTTACTGGTTAGAGATGATAGATATCAATCACTTGATTGATATAATCGTTCTTTAACACCACATATTTGCTCATGATTTTTGGTTGTTCCTTAGAAAAATCGATCACATAACGAGACATACCAAAATAGCTGTAGTTGGTTTTGTAGCGAAAACTCAATGTGTTCCAATTAAACCGCACAGTGACTTTGTCTCCATCGCGTTCGAGCACCTCAATATTGCTAATATTGTGGCTGGTCCGTGTATCTGGCATCGTTGCTGATGAACGTTCAGTTTTAATACGAAATACACGATCTTCTAAACCTTGACGGTTTGGGTAATAAATCAGTGAAATTTCAGACTGTGGATCTTCAGTTAAATGATCGTCGTCATCCCATGCAGGCATCCAAAAAGAAGCCTCTGGTGAATAACAACTTAACCATTCATCCCATTGTTCATCGTCTAGAAAACGTGCTTCACGATAAAGAAACTGAGCAATATTTTCTAAAGTTGCTTGAGTTGTTGTGTTCATTTGGCATCTTCCTAAATTTGGCTTTCAGCTAACTTTTTCTCAGTTGCGATAGCATTCTTCATCGACTTTAACCAATACTGATGTTGAGCTAGATATAAGCCTTCATCTTCAGTTTTGATGCCACTTAATTTAGGTTTTAAACCAATTTCATTTGCTGCATCATCGGGTCCATGTATCCAATGTTTTGAACCACGGCACATATCATTCCATTCCAGCTCTAAGCCTGCATAACCTGCTTGGCATGCGCGGAACTCTTCCAAATCATCAGGTGTCGCCATTCCAGAAGCATTAAAGAAATCTTCATATTGACGAATACGACGAGCACGCGCTTCAGGCTCTTCACCAACTGGTGCGATACAGTAAATGGTCACTTCGGTCTTATTGACACTGAGTGGGCGAAGCACACGAATCTGTGAACCGAACTGATCCATCAAATAAACATTTGGGTAAAGACATAAATTGCGCGAACGCTCAATCATCCATTTAGACATTGCAGCACCAAATTTCTCGGTGTATTCATCTGCTTTTGGATAGTTTGGACGATCTTCTGGATTTGCCCACTGAGTCCACAACAACATATGACCATGTTCGAAACCATATGATCCACCGCCTTGTTTACCCCAAGAACCAGCGCTCATTGCACGGATGTTATCTCCAGCTTCAGTTTCTTTACGATGTTGTGTAGTAGCTGCATAGTTCCAATGCACAGCAGATACGTGGTAACCATCAGCACCATTTTCAGCGGTGAGCTTCCAGTTACCCTCATAGGTATAGGTTGAAGAGCCGCGTAATACTTCTAAACCTTGTTCTGACTGACCAACGATCATGTCAATAATCTTGGTTGTTTCCCCAAGAAACTCTTCTAGAGATGGAACATCAGGATTCAAACTACCGAATAAGAAACCTTTATAACTTTCAAACTTCGCAACTTTCTTTAAATCGTGTGAACCATCTTGGTTAAAACAGTCAGAATAACCCGCATCGGTAGGATCTTTAACTTTGAGCAATTTACCGGAGTTGTTAAATGTCCAACCATGGAAAGGGCACGTATAAGTCGCTTTATTGCCACGTTTATGGCGACAGAGTTGTGCACCACGATGTGAACAAGCATTAATCATGGCATTTAATTCGCCATTACGATTGCGAGCAATAATGATTGGTTGACGACCAATATAAGTCGTATAAAAGTCATTATTTTTTGGAATTTGGCTTTCGTGAGCTAGGTAGACCCAATTGCCTTCAAAAATATATTTCATTTCAAGATCAAACATCGCTTGATCTGTAAATACTGAACGATGAAGTTTGTATTCACCTGTTTCTTCATTATCAACAAGCAATTCATCAATTCGATCAAGATGCGTCGTGTTGATTACTGGAATTTTTGGCATGTCCGTTCTCCGACTTTCCTAAGGAGGAAGCCCCGAGTTATTTGATTAAATCTCAATAACTCGGTTCCTAAATTACGCTTGCTTATGCAGATGCACGACGACGATCAACTTCAGTAGAAGGTGCAGAAGCCGCTTCTTTGACTAACTCGATGTTGAAAGTGATGTGTTTGAATGGTTTATCTAAACCACGACGCTGAATCTCAGCCTCATCAGTGACATCGACAGCAGTCGCTACAAGACCATCACGTGTTGCAAAAGCAAAGTCATCCCACAGGTATTTGTCGCCTTCGATATTGAACTGTGTCGTTAACTTACGGAAACCCGGTGCAGAAACAAAATAATGAACATGCGAAGGGCGGTTACCATGACGACCTAACTTATTCAGAACAAACTGAGTCGTTCCTTCAGGTGGGCAACCATAACCTACAGGCATGGTGGTCAAAGCCACATATTTACCGTTCACATCAGAAAGAATGGTGCGACGTAAATTGAAATCAGATTGAGACTTATCAAAGAAAGAATAGTTCCCCAAACTATTCGCATGCCACATTTCAACTTTGGCACCTTCGATGATATTGCCGTCTGTATCCGTCACTGTACCTTCGATAATTAAAGTATCGATTTTGTCTGATTCAGAACCATCATCCATACGGGCGAAACCTACAGACTCAGGTGCACCCGCAACATACAGTGGACCTTCAATCGTACGTGGCGTACCACCAGAAACACCTGCTTTGGCATCGGCTTCATCAGCACGCAAATCTAAATAATGCTCTAGACCTAAGCCCGCAGCGAGTAAGCCCAATTCATTGGCTTGACCTGCATCTGTAAAATACTCTAGACCTTTCCATACTTCTGAAGCTTGGATATCCAAATCCTCAATTGCTTGGAATAAATCTCCCAATAAACGTACCACGATGCTTTGAACACGTTGATCGACTGCACCTGTAGCAGTATCAACATTCATTTGTTTCACTAATGCATCAATATCCTGACGATTCATATGATTTCTCCTTAACTATGCATCTCGCGTAGGTAGTGGGGAAACGGAGAGTCATTCAATCCGTTATGCCGTACCACTGTCCTTATCTCTACGACACTCTGAGCATGTGATGACGCTGTCGAGTGACGATGGGGTGTTGTGAATTAACGATCATCCTCATGGATCGAAGAGGGATGACGATTCAATGCCATCACTTCAATGTCCATGTAGGGGTACAAGGGCAAGCCCTGTAAAATGTTGTGTAGCTCTTCGTTGCTTTCGACATCAAAAATACTGATGTTTGAATACTGTCCTGTAATCCGCCAAATATGACGCCACTTACCTTGACGCTGTAGATCTTGCGAATAAGCTTTCTCAACCGCTTTAATCTGATTGGCTTGTTCAGCAGGCATCTCCACAGGAAGATGCACATCCATACGAACCTGAAATAACATGTGCTTTCTCCCTTAAGCCTTACGACGCAACTGCTCGATTTTGTCTTCGTCAATATCGATACCTAGACCTGCAGTATTTGGCACCACCAATTCAAAATTTTCATAACGCAATGGTGTTTTTAAAATGTCTTGAGTCAGTAAGAGAGGACCAAATAACTCTGTACCAAAGGCAAGGCTGTCAAAAGTACTAAAGGCATGCGCCGAAGCGATGCTGCCGATCGGACCTTCCAACATAGTGCCGCCATAAAGATCAATTCCCGCCAACTTAGCGATTTTGGCTACTTCACAAGCCTCAATCAGACCACCTGATTGTTCGACTTTCACAGCAAAAACATCTGCCGCATGCTGTTTCGCTAAACGATAAGCACTGTCAGGACCTGTCAAAGCTTCATCTGCCATGATGGCTACATCAAAACGCTGCGTAAGGCGAGCCAACACTTGAGTTTGTTCAATCGCACAAGGCTGTTCGATCAAATCAATGCCGCCATCCTGCAACTGTTGAATGCCTTGGATACATTCCAATTCTGACCAAGCACGATTTACATCAACACGAATACTGATTTCTGGTCCTAAAGCTTTTTTGATAGCAATCACATGATCAACATCGTGTTGTACAGGATTGGAACCGATTTTTAACTTGAAAATATTGTGGCGTTTGAGCTCAATCATTTTCTTTGCTTCAGCGATGTCTTTTTCAGTATCACCCGAAGCCAAAGTCCAAAGTACAGGGAGACGATCACGTAGACGACCACCCAATACTTCGCTCAGTGGCAAATTGAGTTGTTTAGCTTGAATATCCAAGAGCGCAGTTTGAATGGCACATTTTGCAAAGCGATTGCCATTGATACTTTTACGAACCAATTTGAGTGTTTGAGCCACATTTATTGAAGATTTGATCGACAATAAGAGCGGGGCAAAATAAGTATCGATATTTGCTTTGACACTTTCAGGGCTTTCCTCACCATAATTAAGTCCACCAATCGTGGTCGCTTCGCCCCAACCCACAAGACCATCCGTTGTTGTGATTTTGACCAATACCAAGGTTTGGGTTTGCATGGTCGTCACAGATAGCTTATGTGGACGTATCGTTGGGATATCGACTAATATGGTTTCGATTGTTTTGTACATTTCACACCATCACTGGTTCTTTATGCTCTTCCTATACCTTAAAAGAATGATTAAACTGTGTCTAAGACTGAATATGTATTTTTTTATACCTATTAGGTATGGAGATAAAGAATGGAACTCAGATATTTACGCTATTTTGTCGCAGTGGTGGAAGAGCAAAGCTTTACCAAAGCAGCAGAACGGCTGTTCATCGCACAGCCACCTTTAAGTCGGCAAATTCAAAACCTTGAAAATGAACTAGGTGTGCAGCTTTTTGAACGAGGAAGTAGACCACTTCAAACCACAACCGCAGGTCAATTTTTGTACCAACATGCCTTAAAACTTTTGTCTAATGCGGAAGAGGTTAAGAGTATGACGAAGCGAATTGGTTTGATTGAGCGAACCTTAACCATTGGTTTTGTAGGTTCATTATTATTTGGTTTATTACCTAGAATTATTTATCTCTACCGCCAACAACACCCACATTTAAATATTCAGTTGATAGAACTCAGTACCAATGAACAACTTCAATCACTCAAAGAAGGGCGAATAGATGTTGGTTTTGGTCGGTTGAGAATCAGCGATCCTGCTGTAAAAAGAGTACTTTTGCGCAAAGAAAGACTAGTTGTTGCAGCCCATTCAAGTCATCCAATTGCTCAACGCGTCGAGGGAGTGCATTTAGCAGATTTGGTTGATGAAAAATTATTTGTTTATCCCAATACACCAAAACCTAATTTTTCAAGCCAACTTTTAAATATTTTTGCTGAGCATAGTTTGGTGCCGAAAAATGTCCGTGAATTACGAGAAATTCAATTGGCTTTAGGTTTGGTGGCTGCAGGAGAAGGCTTATGTGTCATTCCTGCTAGTGCCGATACCATTCGATTCTCACATTTACTTTATATTCCAATCCTAGATAGTGGTGCAGTCAGTCCGATTTTTATTACAGCAAGAGCCATGGATAACAGTGAAGATATCCAGTCTTTATACGATACGATTTATCAGGTTTATGATTTAGAAGGGATAGAATACAAGAGAACGACTTTTCAATGGGGTCAAACAGTATAGCCGTATATTTAAAGATACTTACTTGTGGTAAGTGTCTTTATTTGAGTTATAAATAATGAATCTATTTCATATGGATAGATTCATATAAATCATTTGGTTGTAATCAAACGATCTAGTAACTTCAAAATAATTATAAATATGATAGGCCACTTCAAGTTAAATAAAACTTGAGAAAAGGATTTTAGAGAGATTATAAAAATGAACCAATTAAACTTCCCAATTCTTGATGCCCATATTCATCAGTGGAATCCATACACTACGCCACACTCAGCAGCGAGATTGGTCAAGGCATTTGGTAAATATCCTAAATTGATGGACAAAATTGTACGCGTTGTTAAACCTAAAGACTTAATCGAAACTTTAGGCATCACTCAATATGCTTTATCACCATATCTACCTTTTGATTATCGAGTTGATAGTGCAGGATGTTCGATTGATAGTGTTATTCATGTTGAGGCGAATTGGCATCACCAAAAAAACTTTGGTGTGGTTGAAGAAACAAAATGGATTCATCATTTACCTTTTAATCAGCAACAACTAAAACTTGCGGGTATCGTGGCTACAGCAGATCCAAGAAATAAAAGATTTTTGGATATTCTCAAAGCTCATCAAGATGCCAGTCCACATTTTTGTGGTATTCGTAAAATGGCAGCATGGTATCCAGATGATGGTATTCATCGCTGGTGTGATCAGCCACATTTATACACCCAGAAAAAATTCCTGAAGGGCTTTGAGCATCTAGCAAAGATGAATTTGTCATTCGATGCTTGGGGATATTCCACTCAAATTAAAGAAATCAAATCACTCGCACAAAATTTCCCTGATACAAAGATCATGGTAGATCATCTTGCAACACCAGTCGGATTATTTGGAAAAGTCGGAAAAAGAACGGGGCGAACACCAACTGAGCGTGAGCTTATATTTGCAAAATGGAAAGAGGATATTTCAGAACTAGCTGAACAAAAAAATGTTTATACCAAAATTTCAGGATTAATGATGCCAGTACTGGGACATCAATTTTATAAACAACAAATAACGGCGAATGTACTGCAAATACAAGATTTACTTTCACCACTCATTGAACATGCGATTCAGAGTTTTGGTACCCAACGCATTGTATTTGCATCCAACTTTCCAATGGATAAACCAAACACCACCTTAAAAGATCTCATTCAAGCGTATATTGAAATGACAGCACCACTAGGTGAAGAGGCGCAGCGAGCAATTTTTAGAAGTAATGCGGAAACCTTTTATCAAATAAATAAACATTAGTTGTCATTGGAATTCCAATGTATTTGTTTTGACCAAATCCAATAAATAATTTGCAAAGTTCAATAAAATTACTCAATTTCAGCGCATAATTCTGTAAAATTAGCCGTCCTTATTAGCATTCCTGATTTAAAAGTGATTTTAAATGAAGTAATGCTAATTAATCCTTTCTAAGTCAGTCTCTTATCTTCGATTTGGCTTATTTATTCATTTTTAAACTTATATTTCTTGCAATAGAACTATAAGCATATTTTAGGTGCCAGCATGGAAATCAAGGTAAATTACCTCGACAACCTTCGACAAGAAGCCAAATTCGATGACTTCACAGTAATTGCAGATCAACCGATCCGATATAAAGGGGATGGTTCTGCACCTGGTCCATTTGACTATTTCTTGGCATCATCAGCACTTTGTGCAGCATATTTTGTGAAAGTCTATTGCGCTGCACGTGATATCCCAACGGACAACATTCGATTATCTCAAAACAATATTGTTGATCCAGAAAACCGCTATAAACAGATTTTTAAAATTCAGGTTGAACTTCCAGCTGATATTTCTGAAAAAGATCGTCAGGGGATTTTACGTTCAATTGACCGTTGTACCGTAAAGAAAGTTATTCAAACGGGCCCTGAATTTGTCATCGAAGAAGTAGAAAGTATCGATGCAGATGCTCAAGCTTTATTGATGCCAAATCTTGCATCTGAAAGTACTACTTATATTCAAGGCAAAGATTTACCTTTAGAAGAAACCATTGCCAATATGTCAGCAATCTTGGCTGGTCTAGGCATGAAAATTGAAATTGCATCATGGCGTAATATCGTACCAAATGTTTGGTCACTGCATATTCGTGATGCACAGTCGCCTATGTGTTTTACCAATGGTAAAGGCTCAACCAAAGAAAGCGCATTAGCATCTGCATTAGGCGAGTTTATTGAGCGTCTTAATTGTAATTTCTTCTATAACGATCAATTTTGGGGCGAAGAAATTGCAAACGCAGAGTTTGTGCATTACCCAGATGAGAAATGGTTTAAACCAGGACCAAATGGTGAGCTACCAAAAGAAATCTTAGATGAATACTGTCTTGAGATTTACGATCCTGAAAAAGAGTTACTAGGTACGCATTTATACGATACTAACTCTGGGAATATTGAACGTGGTATTTGTTCACTGCCTTTTGTGCGCCAATCTGATGGCGAAACAGTTTACTTCCCATCAAACTTGATCGAAAACTTGTATCTGAGTAATGGTATGAGTGCAGGGAATACATTAGAAGAAGCTCAAGTTCAGTGCTTATCTGAAATTTTCGAACGTGCAGTAAAACGTGAAATTATCGAAGGTGAAATTGCACTACCTGATGTTCCTGAAGAAGTTTTGGCTAAGTATCCAAGTATTGTTGCAGGTATCCAAGGCTTAGAAGAACAAGGTTTTCCAGTATTGGTTAAAGACGCCTCTCTGGGCGGTCAATTCCCTGTGATGTGTGTCACTTTGATGAACCCACGCACAGGTGGTGTGTTTGCTTCATTTGGTGCGCATCCAAGTTTTGAAGTCGCTTTAGAGCGTAGTTTGACTGAGTTATTGCAGGGTCGTAGTTTTGAAGGTCTCAATGACTTACCTCAGCCAACCTTCCAAAGTGAAGCCGTGACTGAACCGAATAATTTTGTGGAACACTTTATTGATTCAAGTGGTTTGGTATCTTGGCGTTTCTTCAGCTCAAAATCTGATTATGATTTTGTAGAATGGGATTTCACCAATGAGGGTGAAAACTCGAATGCAGATGAGGCTGCTGAATTATTTGGCATTCTTGAAGAAATGGGCAAAGAAGTCTACATGGCTGTCTATGAACATTTAGGTGCTACAGCTTGTCGTATCCTCGTGCCAGATTATTCTGAGATTTATTTAGTTGAAGATTTGATTTGGGACAATACCAATAAAGCATTGGCATTCCGTGAAGATATTCTAAATATTCATCGTTTAGATGACACACGTCTTGAAGCACTGGTTGAACGTTTAGAAGAATGCGAACTTGATGACTATACTGAAATCACAACCTTAATCGGCATAGAGTTTGATGACAATACGGTTTGGGGACAATTGACACTACTGGAATTAAAACTTCTTATTTATATTGCTCTGAAGCAATTTGAAGAAGCTAAAGATTTAGTTGAGCAATTCCTCCAATACAACACCAACACTGTAGAACGTGGTTTGTTTTATCAATGTATGAACGTCGTGCTAGAAGTTATTCTTGATGACGAGATGGAATTGCAAGATTACGAAAAGAACTTCCGTCGTATGTTTGGTGATGAACGAATGGACGCTGTTATTGGTTCAGTAGAAGGTAGTGTTCGTTTTTATGGTTTAACGCCAACTAGTATGAAACTAGAAGGTTTGGATCGTCATTTACGTTTGATTGAAAGCTACAAAAAATTGCATGCGGCTCGTGCAAAAGCAGTCGGTTTAAATAAATAATTAACAGCATGAGTTTTTAAATTCATACTGAATACACTTGACTATCCACGATATAGGCGTTTTTAGTCAAGTGTATTTTTTTATTAAAATCAGAAAAATAAATTAAAATTATATTTTATTAGGACTTACGCACTATTATTTATAGATTCTCTGTGGTAGCAGATGATTTTTATCGAGAATAAAGTCATCAATGAAGTTTTTGATCATTGGTCTAAATAATTTCTTCTGCCAACGATATATATTTTCAAAGATCCGCTCAAAATGGTTCTTTTGTATCTCAACGTAGGCCATCAAGGCTGAAAAAATATGATTCAAAATCAGTTTAGATCGTCTTACTTGAAACTTTTCAATATGACAAACCTGTTTAATCACCCGGTGATATTGCTCTATTTTCCAATGACTTGAATGTAATTCATGAAAACCCTCAAAGGACAATAAATCATCTTCATCTTGATGCACAATATAAAACCTCTGCTGTTCTTTTAACTGAGTCTCTTAAATAATTGTACAAAGCCAAAATCTTTGAGCCAGACTACTTGACCCTGATGGAAATCTGGCAACAAACGCAGTTGAAACCATTGTCCTTTTTCTGGGGAAACCTTACGGTTACAGTCGATACCAAACATAAATCGAATACCATATTTTCTTATGGTTTTTAGATTTCCAGTCGATGAATACCAACTATCACCTGTAATAAATTGAATCTTTGCACCCCAACTGAGTACTTCACTTAACATATCCATAAAGTAATCATTCTTGGTTTTACTTTCAGATTTGTCATAAATTCGGAAATTAATTGGAATATTTTGACCATTTTGATCTGTCGCATACAAGGTAATCAGATTAATACCCTTGACGGATCGGTGGTGTTTGCCTGACCAAAAATAGCTAACTAAGTCCATATGTTGACTATATGGTTTATCTAAAACAGTATCATCAATACTGACTATAAGTTTGTTATTATCAATATGTTGAATTGATTCTTGATATAGGTCGTGAGGTGTGTAATCTTCACGCTCTAGAAAGCGATTTACACTATCATGCGAGATATTATAAGTCTCGGCAAGTTGTGTGCAGCTAATAGAGTTCGGTTCTGTCATGAGAAAGCCCATATAAATGGGTAGAGTACAAGTTGCTGTAGAAGCATGTTTAATTCGTCTGATCACAGATACTTTATAAAGTATTTTAGTACTTTTTTGAATCCGTCAATGCGTAAGTCCTATTTTATTATGAATAGAACTCATAATTTAAGATTATAAAAAATCATTTCATGCATATTTAGATTTTTTGTAGGCTATTGAAATCAAGGGAATAGAATTAGGTACGGAGCGACCAATGAGAACCTATATAAATAGCTTATCGGTTCTATAAGATTTCAACAGAGTTTCTGAACTGTTATGAAAAAATTAATTTTCAAAAAAAAGATATTACAACGCTAAAGAGTAGAACAATGAAACAGCTCGATTTTTCTATTATTGATCCGCACATACACCAATGGGCTCCTTACCATACTCCGCATTCAGCTACTTTATTGGTTAAGACATTGGGGAAATATCCATTGCTTATGGATAAGATTCTTCGCATAGTAAAACCAAAAGCGTTGTTGGACACTCTAGGGCATACGCAACATGTATTAAGCTCTTATTTACCGATACATTATCATCAAGATTTAGATGAGATACAGGTTAAAAGCGTTGTTCATGTCGAAGCCGATTGGCATCATCATAAAGGGTTTGGCGTTGTTGAAGAAACGAGATGGCTAAGCCAGTTAGATTTTTCAAAATATGATTTAAAGCTTGCTGCAATTGTTGCTACGGCAGATCCAAGTCACCGCAAATTCGTCGATATTTTAAAAGCTCATCGAGATGCAAGTCCTTTGTTTAGAGGAATTCGAAAGATGTCTTCTTGGCATGAAGATGACGGCATCTATCGCTGGTCTAAAACACCTCATTTATATCAGTCTAAAAAATTCTTAAAGGGATTTGAGCAACTCGCCAAAATGAATCTGTCTTTTGATGCTTGGGGCTATTCAACTCAATTAAATGAGATCACTGCCTTGGCCAAGCAGTTTCCAGAAACAAGGATCGTGGTAGATCATCTTGCAACACCTGTTAGTTTGTTTGGTGCAGTAGGGAAGAAGACAGGGAAAACGCTGCGCAACGTGATGCAATATTTCAGCAATGGCAAAACGACCTAAGTGCTTTAGCGAAGCAGCAGAATGTGCATGCAAAAATATCAGGGCTTATGATGCCAGTATTGGGACACACATTTTACAAAGAAAATCGGACGGCGACTGTAGATGAAATTATTCAATTATTAACCCCATTGATACAGCATGCGATTCGTGTTTTTGGTACAGATCGAATCATGTTCGCTTCAAACTATCCAATGGATAAACCTAATGCGCGTTTAACCGACTTAATACAGGCTTATATCAAAATGATTGAGCCTTATGGTTCTGAAGCTTTGCAAGCGATTTTTAGACAAAACGCAATCCATTTTTATCAATTAGACATCAACTAAACAAAGAGCTATGCTATGAAAAATTTTAATCAAAAAGTTGCCGCGATTACAGGTGCGGGTTCTGGAATCGGCCAACAACTCGCTATCTTATTGGCACAACAAGGTGCACATTTAGCCCTAAGTGATGTCAACGAGCAAGGCTTAGCTGAAACATTGGAACTTGTTAAATCCTATCCAGTTAAAGTCACGCTTAGCACCTTAAATGTGGTTGATCGCACTGCTGTAGAGGAATGGGCTGCGAATACCGCCCAAGAACATGGAAAAATTAACCTCATTTTTAATAATGCAGGCGTGGCATTGGCAAGCACGGTTGAAGGAATGAGTTATGAGGAAATGGAATGGGTATTTGATATTAATTTTTGGGGTGTTGTACATGGTACCAAAGCATTTTTACCCTATTTAAAACAAAGTGGTGAAGGGCATATTATCAATATTTCCAGTCTATTTGGCTTAACAGCACAACCTACGCAAAGTGCATACAATGCGACTAAATTTGCAGTACGTGGTTTTACCGAATCACTTCGTCAAGAGCTTGACTTACAAGCCAACGGTGTAAGTGCAACTTGTGTCCATCCAGGGGGGATTCGCACCAACATTGCGAATAGCGCACGCATGAGTGATAGTATTCGTGCCTTAGGATTGAATCCTGCAAAAGCCAGTAAAGCTTTTAACAAGGTACTTAAAACCCCACCTGAAGAAGCTGCAAAAGTAATTTTAAATGCGGTTAAAAAAGATCAGCGCCGAGTTTTAATTGGCAATGATGCCAAAATTTTAGATCTAATTCAGCGTGTAGCACCATCACATTATGCGCAAGCATTGAATTTGTTCACCAAAAAGAAAAAGTAAGATTTGAGTTCATCCTCTATTTGATTCACAAAGCTCTAAAGTAAAATGTAATTTAGGGCTTTGTGAATCAATAGTTTATGCTAAATATTGAATGTTAAATTCTCTATAAAACATTCCCAAAGCCAATATACCCATCATGACAGACAGCGTTGTTAATAAAATGGTTTGTACTTTTATATCACTGAGTACTTTCTTTAGATTCAACAAAAAAAAGACATAAAGACCACCAATGATGGCAAGCGTGAAGATGGTAATAGACACTAAAAACCAGCTTTGCTTTTGCAATGACTGCGCGCCGAAGATAGCAGGTACAATCGCAAGATAAAATGAAATGGTTTTAGGATTACTCAAAGTAATTAACAGCCCATCTTTATAGGAAAAAAGCGTGTTTTTGAGATTTTCAGGTGCTTCATTTTCCAAAAGATTACCTTTAAAAAACCAAAACTTATAAGCTAAGTAAAGCAGATACGAACTTGATAGTAGTATCAAATAAAAAACCAAATGTGGACTGAAATGATGAAGAGAAGAAAAAAGAAAAATTGAAATCAATAAAAAAGTGATATCTCCCGTGATGAGACCACATAGCATCATCAGTCCATTTTTATATCCCTGTACTAAAGTCTTAAACATAAGACCAGTCATGCCTGGTCCAGGGAGGATTGCGGCTAATCCTAAAGTTAAAACATAGGTCATTGTCTGTGTGAGATGTTCCATGTCAATTAAAACCCAATGAAATCGGATCTCTATTTTTTAATAAATACATAGGTAAATTTGATCTATATGTTCTAGCAAATATAAAAAATAGGATATAAATAACCCTATATTTAAATTTAATAGAAATTTTATGCCTAAATTAAAAATTGATAAAACTGATGCAAGAATTTTAGAGTTGTTGCAAAAAGACTCAAGAACCACAAATGCTGACTTATCAGAACAGTTAGGTCTTTCAACCTCGCCCTGTTGGCGAAGAGTCAAACATTTAGAAGACACCAAAGTCATCAAAGGATACGGCGTTTTACTTGATCGCAAAAAACTTGGCTTAGGTGTGATGGTGTTTGTCCGTGTATCGATTGATAGTCATAGTGAAAGAGAGGCAAAGAAATTTGAGGAAGAAGTCACTGCTTTAGATTATGTCGTTGCATGTTATAGCATTGGAGGCGATGCAGACTTTTTGTTGCAAGTCGTATCACCAGATCTCGATACCTATGCTGAATTTTCAATGACGACCATTCGAAGATTGCCCGGAATCAAAGAAATGCAAAGTATGTTTGTGCTGAAGGAAATAAAGCCCTTTTTATGTTTTCCAGTAAAGCCTCAGAAATAAACACTAGTGCACTGATTTTGATTGATCACAGTGCATAAAAATAAAAATGCCTTGTTTTGAGTCAAAAAAGTATGACGAAATCAAAAAAACGTATTACTAAACTGGCATGCCATTTGCTTTATTAGTTCCATCATAAAGTGATCTAGGGTTCCGATAGCCAACGGATAAAAGTTGACTATGACTGAGACCGAGAGTTCACGGTTCGCAAGAACTACACGGAGGGATAAAAGCCCGGGAGGTTGGACTTAAACCTTATAAGAGGTCATGCGAATGGGCGAATATCATAATAATCAGAGTCTTTGGACTGAAAAACTACCAGGTGGCCATCATTGGTCTGGACGAGTTCAGAAAGGGAGCGTTCTTCAGTATAAAGCTCTGGCTTCAAACGCCAATGTTTCACTGTTTTGTGTGAATGCTGAAGATAAACTCGAACGTTACAACATGCCAGACACCTTAAAAGGACAACATACTGCATTTTTAACGACGGGCAATGTTTTATATTCAGATTTAGGGCGTGTCATGGCATCTATAGTTAAAGATGACCATGGTTGGAATGATACTTTCTGTGGGGCGAGTCGTCCTGAGCAAATCAGCAAACAATTTGGTCAACGTCGTTTTCAAGATGCACGAAATGAAATGTACCAAAACGGTGTCGATGGCTTATTGGTAGAGATGGCGAAATTTTCACTGTCACAAACTGATTTAAGTGCAACCGTAAACCTTTTCTCAAAAGTGAGTCCCAATGATCAAGGTGCTCTAAGCTATACCCAATCAGACAATACCAGCCAAATCATTGAATTACGTTTTGAAATGGATTGTCTGGTTTTCCTTTCTGCTGCTCCACATGGTTTAGATAACAGATCGCTCTATCAACCAAGCGATATTCAATTGTCTTTGTATAAAGCCAACTCTTTAGCCGACCATGATATTTGTCGTGATGCCTGTTCACAAAATCAACGTGCTTTTCAAAACAACGCACGTTACTACGCATTGAGTTCAGCATATTAAGCTATAGGAGAAGCATCATGACGGTTTTACATACTTTTGAAAAAGCTACATTAAGTGAAGTTTGTCCTGCGGGTGAAGCATGGATGTGCGAAGTCAAAAAAGGTCAATACTTTCGGATTATCGATTTAGAGGGCAACCAAGCTGTTGATACGTTGTTTATCTCAGCAGAAAATCCTGAAGAGCGTTATAGCGCTACAGATACGCTTGCCATGAATCAATATATCTATTTAGAAAAAGGCACACCTTTATACAGTAACTTTGGACGGTTAATTGCAGTCATTCATGATGATAACTGTGGTCGTCATGATACGTTAGGTGGCGCATGTTCTTGCGAAAGTAATACTGTGCGCTATGCACATGAAACTTATCCTATGCATAGTTGCCGTAACAACTTCATGTATGCCTTAGCTAAACATCCCATCGCGAAAAAGCACAATTTGAATGTGCGTCACATTGGTCCAAATATCAATTTCTTTATGAATGTTCCTGTTACATCTGATGGACATTTGAAATTTGATGATGGTATTTCTGCACCGGGTAAATTTGTCGAGATTAAAGCAGAAATGGATTTAATCGTACTGATCTCTAATTGCCCGCAACTGAATAATCCATGTAATGCCTATAACCCGACACCGATCCAATTAGTGATTCGTGATGGAGAGGAGGCTTAGTCTATGTTTAATAAAGTTTTAATTGCCAATCGTGGGGCGATTGCATGTCGTGTTATTCGAACACTAAAAAAATTAGGTGTCCAATCCATTGCTGTCTACTCTGAGGCAGACCGAGATTCATTGCATGTGACTTTAGCAGATGAAGCGATTTATATCGGTGATGCACCCGCGAGTCAGAGTTACCTCAATGTTGATAAAATTTTAGAAGTCGCCAAACAAACAGGTGCGAATGCCATTCATCCGGGTTACGGTTTTCTATCTGAAAATGCTGATTTTTGTGATTTGTGTGAATCACAAGGAATTGCATTTATCGGCCCAAACTCAGCTCAAATGCGTGCATTTGGCTTGAAACATACCGCTAGAGAGCTTGCAATCGAAGCAAATGTGCCACTATTGCCGGGTAGCCAACTTTTGGCTGATGAAGCAGAGGCATTGGTTGAAGCAGAGCGCATTGGTTATCCTGTGATGCTAAAAAGTACCGCAGGCGGTGGTGGTATCGGCATGCGCTTGGTATGGAATGCTGATGAACTAAAAGATGCTTTCGCAACAGTTTCTTATCTTGCGCAGGCAAACTTTAAAGATGCAGGACTGTATTTAGAAAAATTTGTACAGAATGCTCGCCATATCGAGGTGCAAATATTTGGTGATGGTCAAGGACAAGTTTTAGCGTTAGGTGAGCGAGATTGTTCTGTTCAACGTCGCAATCAAAAAGTTATTGAGGAAACCCCAGCACCACATTTAAATGATCAACAACGTTCATATATTCAGACTGTTGCAATTCAACTCATGCAATCCGTGAATTATCGTTCAGCGGGTACTGTTGAATTTGTGATGGATACGGACACGCAAGACTTTTACTTTTTGGAAGTAAATACCCGCCTACAAGTTGAACATGGTGTCACAGAACAAGTATACAGCGTGGATTTGGTAGAATGGATGGTCACACTTGCGAGTGGCGACTGGACAGCACCAACACAATCTTTGAAATCAGTAGGGCATTCGATACAAGTTCGTTTGTATGCAGAAGACCCGATCAAAAACTTCCAACCGAGTGCAGGTTTACTGACCTTTGTTGAATTTGATGATCAAGCACGTAATGAAACATGGGTAGAAACTGGCTCGACTGTTTCCTCATTTTACGATCCTATGATTGCTAAAATTATCGTCACGGCAAATGATCGCGATGCGGCTATTCAAGCAATGAATCATAGCTTAGCCAAAACTCAGGTGGCAGGTATCGAAACCAATCTTGAATATTTACAGAATATTATTGATTGTGAAGTGTTTAAAGCAGGTACTCAAACCACTCGTTTCCTCAATACTTTTGAGTGGAAAACTCAAAAAATCGAAGTATTGCAAGCTGGCATTCAAACTTCCATACAAGATGTTACTGGGCGTTTAGGTTACTGGGATGTGGGTGTACCACCGTCTGGAGCGATTGACCCTTTATCTTTAAACGTGGCAAACCAACTACTTGGCAATGCATCCAATAGTGCAGGTTTAGAATGTACATTGCATGGACCTACTTTAAAGTTTCACTGTGATAGCCAAATCGTGCTTGCAGGTGGTGACATGCCGTCAACCTTAGATGGTGTGCACATTCCAATGTGGCAAACGGTGAATGTCAAGAAAGGGCAAATCCTTAAATGCGGTAAAATCATCACAGGATGTAGAACTTATATTGGCATCAAAGGTGGTTTGAATGTTCCTGAATACTTGGGTTCACAAGCGACTTTTACCTTAGGTCAATTTGGTGGTCACGCAGGACGTAATTTGCTAATTGGTGATATGTTGCCAATCACTTCTTTTAGTTCAGACCAACAAACAAGTTTAAATGCAGAACTAGTCCCGACATTCTCAAACAGTTGGGAAATTGCAGTGATGTATGGTCCGCATGGTGCGCCTGATTTTTTCACCAAACAAGATATTGATGCCTTCTTTGAACATTCCTTCGAAGTACATTTCAATTCAAGCCGTACAGGAATTCGATTGATCGGACCAAAGCCAGAATGGGCGCGTGAAGATGGTGGTGAAGCAGGTTTACATCCTTCCAATATTCATGACAATGCCTACGCTATTGGAGCAATCGACTTTACTGGAGACATGCCAATCATTTTAGGTCCTGATGGTCCGAGTCTTGGTGGTTTTGTTTGCCCAGCGGTCGTTGTTCATTCTGAACTTTGGAAATTAGGTCAATTAAAAGCAGGAGACAAAGTCAAATTTGTTCCTATTCGATATGAACAAGCAGCCGAATTAAATCAAACCTATCATCATATGCTTAGTACTGAGCATCTTAATGATGTGCAATTTGGTCAAAGCTTTTATGCTGAGTTTGATAGCTTAAATGATGCTGTATTAGATCGTTTAGATGGTCAAGATCATACTCCAAATGTAGTGTATCGCCCCGCTGGTAATAACTACATGTTGGTTGAGTATGGTGAATTGGTTTTAGACCTGAATTTGAGATTCCGCATACATGCATTAATGCAGTGGGTTAAAGATCAAAACATCATAGGTATCATTGATCTAACACCGGGAATACGTTCACTTCAAATTCATTATGACTCACTCAAACTGGATCAACAGAATTTATTGAACCTACTCAAACAAGCAGAAACAGAATTGCCTGATGTGACTGAAATGCAAGTTCCTTCACGTACTGTCTATTTACCTTTGGCTTGGGAAGATTCACAAACGCAGTTGGCAACTGATCGTTATATGCAAACGGTGCGTCCTGATGCACCGTGGTGTCCAGACAATATCGAATTTATCCGTCGCATTAATGGTCTAAAAGATAAGCAAGCCGTAAAAGACGTGGTATATAACGCAAATTATTTGGTGATGGGCTTAGGTGATGTATATCTAGGTGCACCAGTTGCAACACCGCTTGATCCACGTCAACGACTCGTAACGACTAAATATAATCCTGCACGAACTTGGACACCTGAAAATGCTGTTGGAATCGGCGGTGCTTATATGTGTGTCTATGGAATGGAAGGACCGGGTGGCTATCAATTTGTGGGTAGAACGACTCAAATGTGGTCTCGCTATCGTAGAAATGCAGACTTTGAGCAAGGTAAACCGTGGTTATTGCGCTTCTTTGATCAGATTAAATTCTATGAAGTTTCTGAAACAGAACTCATGCAGATGCGTGAGGATTTTAAGGCAGGACGACTCAAACTCAGAATTGAGGAAGGTGTTTTAAACCTCAAAGAATATAATCAATTCTTATCAGACAATGCTGAAACCATTTCAAGTTTTAAAGCAACTCAACAAGCTAACTTTGATGCTGAACGTCGTCGTTGGCATGAGGCAGGTCTTGCAGAATATGTCTCAGAGAGTTTGGATGCTGTTGATGAGGGTGAAACCGTCATCATTCCTGATGGTGGTTGTGCAGTTGAATCACATATGCCGGGTTCGATTTGGAAAATTGAATGTCAATCTGGCGATATTGTCGAGGAAGGAGCAACGCTAGCAGTCATTGAAGCCATGAAAATTGAAATCCCGATTGTTGCGCCCGAACGCATGAAAGTTGAAAGCATTACGATCGAAAAAGGACAAACTGTTAAAACAGGGCAGGTGTTATTTACACTAGCGCCAGTGGCTTAATGAGATTGAAATAAAAAAGACCGCTTAAGCGGTCTTTTTAAATTTAAGAATTACATTTTTGAATGTGTTTATATTCGACGGCTTTTTTTCTTAAATGCTCTTGTTCCACACAAAATAAGAGTTGACCCAACCTGAGTAAAATATAGCCACACTTTGATGCATTCAGCGTAACTAAATGGTGCGAGTTGATACATTTTTTAGGCATTTTTAAGATTGGGAAATCAGCTTCATACTTGCTTTCAATACTTATGTAGCTTATTTATCTTACGTTTTGATCGAATGCAAACTATCTAATATTTTGGCATGCTTTCTGCTTTTATTTATATACAGCATAAATAGAGGAGAGCAACCAACTTGATCACTAAATCACAAACATCGGTTCATTCCAACATGTATAAAAAGAATAACCAGAACATGAGTAATAACAACGGAATAAACTGATGCCATACAGTACTTTAAACAAGCCCCACCTCAGCGTAGTGGGGCTTTTTTTATTATTTAATTTAACTTTATTCAACAAATCTCAATCACTAAAAATTGGCACATATCCTGCATTCTAAACAAGTAATACAAAAACTAATTTTAGTAATACCCTTGTAGGAGCTGCGATATGAGTGAAGTCAAAACTAACGCTGTAGAAAGACATCCTATTAAGAAATTTCTAGTCGAATTATTTAGTGCTAGGGCAGGTTTGTATATCAAACAAAATCACCAAGAACGCAAAATAAAGGTATGAGACTGTGGCCAAGCAAAAGTTAGCTCGAATCAGTATTACTGTGCCCGAAACCACATTGAATGCACTTGATCAAAAAATTGTAGATCAACATTACGAAAGTCGTTCACAAGCAATCTTGGACATGATCAATCGGCACTTAATCGATGATCTAGCTAAAAACGATGAGGTTATGGTTGGCACTTTGACATTGTTGTATGACGTGAGTTTAAAACCACTTCGAACACAACTTGTTGACCTTCAGCAACAACACTTAGCTCAGGTAATTAGTTCATTACATATTCAATTGGATGATGACAAGGTTCTACAAGTCATGTTGATGCAAGGTGTCAGTAGTGATTTGAAAGCCATTACTCAGCAGTTCATTGCATTAAAAGGGGTAATTAAAGGGCATTTGGAATTGATGGATGCCGTCATGCCGCCAATTGCACAAAACACTTAGACACATAAGCATTCATAGTGACAAAAAGTTCTAAATATCAAAGCATAATAGGAGCAAGCATAAGATGATCAAAAAAACTCTGATTTCAGCATCTGTGCTGACAGCGATTTTTTTAGGGGGCTGTGACAACACAGCAAAACTACCAGAATCAAAGGCAAAAACTGAAGGCAGTACTAATAGTAAGCCAATTACAATTGGCTATAGTGATTGGCCAGGTTGGGTGGCATGGCAAGTTGCTATTGAAAAGGGATGGTTTAAAGAAGCGGGGGTAAATGTCGAATTCAAATGGTTCGATTATTCTGCATCAATCAATGCATTTTCTGCCAATCAGCTCGATGCTGTTTCTGTATCCAATGGTGATAACTTGGTGATCGCTTCAGGAGGCACCAAAGGCATCATGATTTTGGCAACTGATTATTCCGCAGGAAATGATGTCATTATTGCCAAAAGTGGAATTAATAATATTGCTGATTTGAAAGGTAAAAAAATTGCAGTTGAGAAAGGATTGGTTGATCATCATTTACTCAATACAGCTTTAGATGATGCCAAAGTAGCAAACTCTGAAGTGACATTAGTGAATGCAGTCACCAATGAATTACCTCAAGTGTTTGCAAGTCCTGATGTGTCAGCAATTGCAGTTTGGCAACCTGTAGCCAATCAAGCATTAAAAGCGGTTGCTGGTTCTAAAATCATCTACTCATCCAAAGATAAGCCGGGACTGATTTATGATACTTTGACCGTCAATATGACACACCTTGCTGCAAATAAGGAAGATTGGAAAAAAATCATTCAGGTATGGGATAAAACTGTTAAATATATCAATGATCCAGCAACACGAGACGATGCTGTAGCAATCATGGCAAAACGAGTCGGTTTAGATTCTGCTCAGTATGCTCAATTTATTGACGGAACTCATTTACTTGATCTGCAAGCAAATAAGAAGGTATTTACCAAGTCCAACAGCTTTGACTCTATCTATGGCTCAAGTTATCACGTCAACGAATTTAATTTTAAAAATGGAGTCTACACCACTAAAGTGGATGTTGATGGCGTGATATTCCCAACGCTTATTGAAGAGGTGAAATAGTTTTAATATATTGAGTAATAATACTTTTAAATTTAATCATTAGCTCTTAAAAATCTCCCTTTCATGAGGGAGTTTTTTTATCTATCAGATATATCAATGAATACTTCAATATAAAAAACCCACTCTTATAAGTGGGCTGTAAATTTTTTACTTTATTGACGTATCGGCGTTTCAATCTTCGCTTACCTTAGTCATACGAGGAATCAACGGCAAATCCTCAAGTGCTGGATCGAGTTGATCTTCATCGGCATGAACGAGTTGATCCACACGTTGACGCAATGCTTTAAATTCAGGGCAAAGCATTTGATCTGGATGACGTGGGCGAGGTAAATCTACTTCGATAATTTCTTTTATTTCACCAGGATTGGCTTTCAGTGCGACGATACGGTCAGCAAGTAAGATCGCTTCATCCATATCATGAGTGACAAAAATAATGGTGATATCAATATTTTGCCATAAATCCATCAAGTGCCGTTGCATCTTCTGACGGGTATGTGGATCAAGTGCACCAAATGGTTCATCCATCAATAAAATTTTGGGTTCATTCACCAATGCTCTAGCAATCGCAACACGCTGTTTCATTCCACCAGAGAGTTGATGAGGATACTGATTTTCATATTTTTCTAAGCCGATAATATTAATCCATTCCCGTGCTTGAGCCTCGGCCGTACTATCACTTTGTCCCTTCATTTTTGGGCCGAACATCACGTTTTCTTTGACTGTTTTCCACGGAAACAGTGTATATCCTTGAAACACCATACCGCGCTCAGGACTAGGACCCATGATCGGTTGTCCATCAATCAAAATCTCTCCACCCGAATAAGAATCAAGTCCAGCGACAATCCGACTGAATGTTGACTTTCCACAGCCAGAAGGACCGATCACACAAATAAACTCACGTTTATGAATCTTTAAATCAATTTGGTTTAAAACAGTTCGTTCAGTTTTACCGTGTTTGAAGCTTTGCGTGAGTTGTTTTGCTTCTAAGATGACAGCACGCTCATAAATATGATCAAAATATTCACGAGCATTGAAATGGGTATTTGTCATTAGTGTGCTCCTGATTTCCATTTTAAAAAGCTGCTGCCCAAGTTTCATTAAAATGACATCACAAATCAGACCAATCACACCAATGATGAGAATGGCTGCATAAACATTGTCAAAATTTTGGTAACGTGCTTGTTGGGTAATAAACCACGTAATACCTGATGTGCTCCCAATCAATTCAGCAACGATCAAGTAAGTCCACGCCCAGCCTAATAAAACTCTCAAATCTCGATAAATCTCAGGCAAAGCAGCAGGAATCACCACATGAATTAAGCTTTTGGTTTTGTTCGTTCCAAGTGTAAAACCCGCTTCAATTAAACTGCGATCAACTAATCGAGTTGTATTGGCAATAATTAAAATCTGTTGAAATAACGTACCTATGATAATAATGGCTATTTTTGGTGCATCGTTGATACCTAATATGGCAACTGCCAAAGCACCAAAAGCAGGGGCTGGTAGATAACGAAAAAACTCAACAAAGGGTTCGGTAAGTTGAGAAATTGTTCTAGAAAAACCACACAAAATACCTAAGGGCACCCCGACCAAAGAAGAAATAAAAAAGGCGGTAAATACGAGTTTAATACTCTGCCAAAGACTTTCATGAAACCACGGATCATTAGCTTGCGCGGGTGGTGTTGTAAAAGCGGTTACTAATGCAATAGCAACTTCATGCGGTGCTGGCAAATAGATAGGATTAACAAGAACACCTTGTGGCGGTGTGTTGCCTTGGTCTAAAGCACTTTGTGCTTCGGTATAGAAAATATCTTTAGCAATTCGACTATCGACCTGTAAATAGGTCACGCTGCCAGAATCTGTAATCTTTACTTGTGGATGCCAAATAAATGGAAAGTAACTCACAGCACACCACAGTAAAATCGGTATTAGAAATGACCCGAAACCAAATAACATTTTGCTTTTTTGGCTGAGCTCGCGTGCAACGTAACTCATATCTACTGCCTCTTAATATTACAATTTTTATAAAACGTAATACTGTTTAAGCAAAATAGATGCCAAGCAGGCTTATTTTCAGTTTGAGACTGAAGTTAGAGCAGAATAAATCTGTTTTATAATAAAAAATGGCTGATTTTGATAAGTATTGGCTGAAAATAAAACAAAAAACTTGTTTGAATGCCCATTATCACTTTTTGCGCGGACTGAAACGATGACGGATAGTTCAAATCCATTATTTCCAATGAAAAATAAAACTGTTTGGCGTAATTGGATATTAAAGTTCCTCGTAATTTTTGTTGCATCTTTATTAAGTCTATACGCTATTTTTGCAATTGATATGGGACGGGTAAATATTGCACCAGCAATCTTTGGTTCAGAACAAATTTTAGAGCAACGTCACCAAACCAACAAAGCTGCTAATACTGATCATTCTGATGATCCTGCATTGAATCAAGCTTGGCAACACTCTGGGGTATAGTTATATGCAATGAGTAAAGTTACATCTGATCAACACTCGTATGGTACAGATAGTTATTTTACCTATTCGATGTACCATTATGCAGAAATGCCAATAAAGAACATGGTCTTACTGTCATTTCATAATGTAATGGGAGGAATCTGTATGCTGTTTGGTGCCTTACAGTTTTGGCCAGCCTTTCGACATAGATATCCACGTTGGCATCGAGGCTTTGGTGCTTTATACATGGTGACTGCACAGCTTGCGATGATTGCAGCTGCAATTTATCTCACGATTACACCTGTTCAGACCATTTACGATTCGTTTTCATTTTATGTAGGTCTATGGATTTTAGTAATCATTGTAACTATTAGTTTATGGTTATCTATTTATCATTTAAAACGCAAAGAATACGCGCAACATCAAGCTTACATGGCGATTAATTTCGGCGCTTTGTTAACTGCACCAATCCTGCGCTATAACTGGGTTTTAGGAGGTATATTATTTCCTGATGTAAGCTTTAATACTTCAAATTATTGGGGCGCGGGGATTTTATTACCGCAGTGTTTTGTTATGGGGTACTTATTGTTGTGTTTATCTCGTAGCTTTCAAAAAGATCGACCATTTAGTTTGGTAGCAGCTCAACAAATCATTTCAAAAACTCAATATCTTATTGTGAGTGGACTAATTGGCATAATGCTCCTGTGTTTATTAACCAATATCTATTATTTGTCTATCACAACAGATCTTTCATTATTTTCAAATGCTGAACGATACATACCTTTAGGTCTTATCGAGGTCTACAATCAAGCTGTTTTGCAACACCAAGGATTACGTTATTGGTTTATAGCCGCATCTATCGGCTTAATTGGCGTTGGTATTTGCTTTATCAATGCGAGTTTCTTGAAAATTGAAGTAAATCATAGTCGTGTAAGATTACTTGCAGTTTGGCTAATACTATTTGGACTAATTCTTGGAACTATCTTAATGATCTGGGCTAAGTATATGGGAGCACCAAGTATCACGACGCTTAGTGGTGGTACGCATATGGGGTTATTTGCTGTCCTAAACTTTTTATTTGTAGCACTATTGGCGTATGCTGTGATTCAGAATAAGCCTTATTTGATACGTGAATGGGGATTATTCCTCATATTGTGTAGTGTCAGTCTGCCAATGTCATATCTCATCTTACACTTTTTAATGTTGCTTCCAATTCCTGAGATATTTATTCAGCAAGGGCATGTCTATCGTTTAGCCGCAGATGCAGGTCCTATTTTGCTAGTTTTTGGATTGTTTTACGCTGCTTATAGTCAAGCGACATTAAGTAAGTTTGCTCGTTAATCATTTGGATAAAGAGTAGGGAACAATGGCTTATACACCTCTTAGCAACTTACATTTTCCAATCCAATATATTGAAGTTTGCGACAACCTAATCAGGGCTAAAGGAGGTGATTTAGCCTTGTTTCATACACAATGTGGATTAAATACATCTGACTTACTTGACCCATTATTGATGATCAATGGTGAGCAATTACTTCGAGCGTATAGTCTAGTTCAAGAGTATTGTACTGATGATCGTCCAGAATCATTACAAGTTCTTGAGCATTTCCCACTCACGTCACATGGGATGTTAGGCATGTTAGCTTTGGCAGCACGCTCAATAGGCGAAGCTTTACAAGCTGCTTTGGAGTTTTTCCCATTGATGATGCCTGCATTTAAAGTTCATAAATCAAACCAAAACGAGCATGTTTATTTGTCTTTTGAACGAGTATGTGATTTTGGTGAGCAAAATAGATTCTTCACAGAGTTAGTGATGATGGTTCTTTATAAAATAGAACCATTTACTTTACATCCTTTAAAGAACATTGTGATTGAGTTTGAACATCCAATTAGTGATGCTTATCAAGCATTTATTAAAGAAATCAACGCTGAATTCATTATTCATGATTCAAGCCATAGAAATGTACTTTATTTTCCGCAAGAAAATTTAGATATTCCTTTGATTACCCAAAGCCCAACCATGTTTCAGCTTTTACAAGACAACTTAAGACAAAGAATGCAGATGTCTCAGCAGTTAAAACCTGTTTCTATGCAAGTGAAACGTCTGATTGAACTCTTATTGGATGAGAATCGATTAATAAATGCGGAAGTCATAGCCAATCATTTGCATCTATCAAGCCGAACTCTAACAAGGCGTTTGGCAAATGAGGGGAATAATCTCGCTCAACTACATCGTGAGGTTGCAGTTGAATATGCAGGATGGTTATTAATAAATTCCACAAAAACCATCGCCCAAGTGGCACAAAAATCAGGATTTAGTAATGAATCTAATTTTTCCAGAGCCTTCAAGAGTGTAATGGGCTACACACCTAGAGAACATAGAGAAAAACAAAATAAAATTTGATGAAATAAAAGGAAGATGATCAGTTCATATCAGATTTTAAATAAAAAAGGCTGAACATTAAAATGCCAGCCTTACAAGTTGAATAAAATTTTAGGATTTCTTGAGTGATGTTGTAAGCTCATCCCAACGCTGTATCGCACTGTTCATCGCTTGCGCTTTCACATGCCCAAAACCTCGCACCTCAACAGGAAGTTTGGCAATTTCCTCCGCAACGACCAGATTGTATTTTTCAGGTGATTCAATTAAAGCCTCGACAAAGCTGATATAACGGTCACGCCACGCTTGTTCGTGCTGACGTTCTGTTTGACGAGAAAACGGGTCTAGGAAAGTTTCACGTAGCCATTGTAAACGTACCAATAGCATCAAAGGGAAACGGATCCAATATCCAAAAGCACGTTTACGAATATTTTGATGTGCGCCCAGTACAGGTGGAGCTAGGTGATAGGTTAGACGTAAGCCTTCTCCAAACTGTGAGGCTATAGACTGTTTGAATTTTTTAGCTGTAAGTAAACGTGCAACTTCATACTCATCTTTATAAGCCATCACTCGATAAAGTTGAGTTGCAATTGTTCCAGCTAATGATTCAGGTAATTTTTCCGCAGCGCTCTCTACTAAGTTTTTATACTTCAAGGCGTAAGCTTCATTCCAATATTCACGCAGACGAGTAGTACGATCTTCAATTAGTTCCGACATGGTCTGAGGTTTATTAAGTTTTGGCATCGCTGCGACTAAACGCTGAATTAAACTAGGATCACTGCTCAGATGACAACCGATGCGGAAAGCCTCGATATTCTTATCAACCGCCGTACCATTTAATTGAATTGCTTTCTCTATACTTTCTCTTAGTAGCGGTATTTTTCCTGATTGCCAAGCCATACCTAAAAGAATCTGGTTGGTATAGATCGAATCTCCGAGTACTTGAGTGGCAATACTAGCTGCTGGTAATGTAACTAGTTTTCCGTGATGTACACGTCCTTTCAAACGAGTAATTAAGTCTGTAATCGGAGCATACCAGTCCCGAGATTCAATAAAACTTAACGTTGGAGAGGCATCTTCATTCACGATCACCACTGCTTCATCTCTTAGGCGTGATAACGCAGCTTTGCTACCTGCTACGATTGCATCAGCGCCGATTAAAATATCACATTGACCAGCAGGAATTTTTGTTGCTGAAATTTGCTCGTCGTCTGAAGCAAGTTGTACATAGGAATATACTGTTCCTCCTTTCTGTGCTAATCCTGCCATATCCATAACACGTGTTGCTTTACCTTCTAGATGCGCAGCCATTCCTAACAATGCACCTAAAGTAACCACACCTGTACCACCAACACCACCCACCATGATTCGGCTCGGTGTATTTTCCAAGCTAGGAATGATTGGTTTTTCTGGCCAGCCAGCAGGAAATCCTTCAAATTTTTCAAGGCGTTTCATATCACGTGTATGTACAGTGACAAAACTTGGGCAAAAGCCTTCGACGCAAGTAAAGTCTTTATTACAGGTACTCTGGTTAATTTGACGCTTAGTACCTAATTCTGTTTCTACAGGTTCGACAGATAAACAGTTCGATTGTTTTGAACAGTCACCACAGCCTTCACAAATATCAGTATTAATAAGTAAACGTTCAGCAGGGTCAGGGTAGGCATTACGTTTACGACGACGACGTTTTTCACTGGCACAAGTTTGAACATAAATTAGGGCTGTTACTCCCGAAATATCACGTAATTGACGTTGGATTGCATCTAATTCATTACGGTGATGAATTTCTACATCAGGTGCTATACCTTCTTCGGCATGTATCAGCTCAGGTTCATCTGTGACAATAACCTGTTTTTTTATCCCTTCAGCGGCTAACTGACGCGTTAGTTGAGCAACACTCAAATGTCCATCCACATGTTGTCCGCCCGTCATTGCAACAGCATCGTTGTAGAGGATTTTGTAAGTAATATTAATTTTTGCAGCGATGGCTTGGCGAATAGCAAGATAACCTGAATGGAAATAAGTTCCATCGCCTAGATTAGCGAAAATGTGTTTTTCATTATTAAAATGCGATGCACCAGCCCAACTCACACCTTCACCACCCATTTGTGAATAGGTTTCTGTACCACGATCAAGTGAAACTGCAATGTAATGACATCCAATGCCACCTAATGCACGACTGCCTTCGGGTAATTTAGTCGAAGTATTATGAGGACATCCGCTACAGAAAAAAGGCTTGCGATCAGCAATATCTAAAATACGTTGAGATTCTTGTTCAGCTGTTTTTAATAAGCCAACTCGGTTTTGAATTTGTTCTTTTATATGTACTGGAATATCCAAGTCAAGAAAACGAGCTGCCAACATTTTTGCAATCGGTTCAGGCTGAAACTCGTAATATCCGATTAAGGGAGCTTCCTCAGTAGATGTACTCCATTCGCCCTTACCATCACAAGCTTTACCAATAATATGAGGGCGTTGATGATCAGGTAGTGAATACAACTCATCTTTAATTTGAGATTCAAGAATCGGGCGTTTTTCTTCAACAACGATCAGCTCTTTTAAACCTTCTGCAAACTCATGTAATCCTTGTGGTTCCAAAGGCCAAATAAGACCGACTTGATAAACTTTTAAGCCAATTTGTTCAGCAATATCGTTATCAATCCCTAATATACGCAAAGCTTCAATCGTATCGAGATAACCTTTGCCACTCGCAACGATACCGATACGGGCATTTTCAGATGACCAAGTGACTTTATTGAGTTGGTTAGCACGTGCATATGCTAAGACAGCAGGTAAGCGGTATTTGTAAAGTCGTTCTTCTTGTTGGATACCATGATCTGGCCAGCGAATATTAACGCCATCATCAGGAAATTTAACATCTTTAGGCAAGACTGGAATGACACGATCCTCATCAACATGCACAGATGCTGATGTCTCTACGATTTCACTCACGAGTTTTATGGAAGTCCATACACCCGCGAATCGTGACATTGCGACCGCATGGATACCAAGATCAAGAATGTGTTGTACTGAGGTTGGATAAAAAATAGGAATGCCGCAACCCATCATCACATGTTCAGACTGGTGCGGAACAGTAGAAGACTTACAAGAATGATCATCACCAAATAGAGCAACAACACCACCGTGTTCGGCTGTGCCTGCGAGGTTAGCATGACGTAGTACATCACCTGAGCGATCTACACCTGGACCTTTGCCATACCACCAAGAAGTAACACCATCAAATTTACCTTGACCTGCTAAATTGGCTTGTTGGGTACCCCAAATCGCGGTAGCAGCTAAATCTTCATTAACACCAGGTTGAAAGACCACATCATGATCTTTCAAAATTCCTTCAATTTGCCAAAGAAAATTATCATAATTACCAACAGGTGATCCGCGATAACCTGAAATAAATCCAGCGGTATGGTAACCATTTTTACTATCACGGCGGGTTTGAGCGAGTGGTAAACGCACCAAAGCTTGAATACCTGTCATATAAGCCGTGCCGTTATCGCTTATGTATTTATCATCAAGGGATACATCTTTAGTCGGTATCTTTTTAGGTGTAAATGTCGTAGCGATATTCATTTATGTCTCCTTTGTATTATGTAGTTCGAGCTACTTTCTTTTCTCAACATCCGAGTTGACTTTTGGAGTTATAGACATACAACGATCAAATCATGCGCTGAACCGTCAAAAAAATACGCATGGATGTATGTACATATTTACCATTGTGGTTGATCTAAACTGGTGCAACAATGCGTAATTTAGGAAAAGATATTTACGTTATGCGCAAAAATCTCGATGGTGGACTGTTGCATGCAATGCATGCTTTCCTGAAAGTGATTGACAGTGGAAGTTTTACAGCAGCTGCTGAACAGATGGATTTGACCACAGCTCAGGTATCACGTCTGATCAGCGAGTTAGAGTCACGGCTTGGTGTTAAACTGATGCAACGCTCTACACGGCAGCATGCATTGACAGATATTGGTGCGCTTTATGCTGAGCGTTGTCGACAAGTTCTATCGATCATAGATGAAGCAGAGTCTGAAGCGACAGGAACGGCAACAAAGCCAAAAGGACGGTTGCGTATTTTGAGTATGGCAAGCTTTGGGCATTATTATATATCGCCTGTAATGGCTAAATTCTGCCAAAGTTATCCAGATTTGACGGTTGAATATCGAACTTCGCAGAACACACCAGATCTTTTAGGTAAGGGAATTGATGTCAGCTTATATTTAACTGAATCACTGACTGACTCCAGATTCGTATCGCGTCGTATCGGCACAATATTTTCAGTGTTGTGCGCATCTCCTGCATATTTAGAAAAGCATGGCATACCAAACTCACCTGAAGATTTGTACAACCATGCATGTCTACGTTTGGTCAATCCATCAATTACACCTGAATGGCATTTGATTAATGAAAAGGGGGGTTTTCATGAGATCAGTACGAGCGGTCAAATTGTGGCTGATACTCCTGAGTTATTATTAGATGTCGTACAACAAGATATGGGAATCGCATTATTACCGATGTTTTCAGTGATTGAAGCTGTTCGGGCAGGTCGATTGTGTCATGTCTTACCCGATTGGCGTTCACCTGATATTGGTGTTTATACCTTATTACCGTCAAGAGATTATATTGATGCAAAAACTCGTGCTTGGTTGGATTGGGTAGAACAATATATTTCACCGAAAATTAAATCAGATACTTCTTATTTTTATCAATTAACACATACTGAATGATCTATATTTAAGTCAAAAATAAGTGATTAAAACAAAAAACATGAATGCTCCTTCAAATTTATTTTTAGTGGAGCATTTATCAATGATCGCTGAGATTTATTTATGCACATGACTGTTGAAGATAAGTATTTGCATAATTTGATAAGTTTTTTCGGTTCAATGTTTGATTGATATTTTGACTAGCCAACATCAGTTTTTCTAGATTAATGCCTGTTTCATAACCAATGTGAGACAGTAAATAATATAAATCCTCTGTTGCAACATTCCCTGATGAACCTTTGGCATAAGGACAACCACCCAGTCCAGCAAGTGAGGAATCAAAAACTCGAATACCTTGCTGTAAGGATTGATAGATATTGGCGATTGCCATACCATAGGTATTATGAAAGTGTCCAGCCAAAATCTTGCTATCCAATTCTGCTAAGCATGCTTGCCAAACTTTTTGCACTCGATCTGGTGTCGCTGTCCCAATAGTTTCACCCAATGAAATCTCATAACATCCCATGTCATGCAGCTGTTTCACGACATTCACGACTTGTTTGGGATCAATTGCACCTTCGTAAGGACAGTCCACCATACAAGAGACATAACCACGTACACGAACATTGTTTGCCTGCGCCGCTTTGAAAATTTCAGAGAATCGTTCTAAGCTTTCATCGATCGAGCAATTGATATTCTTTCGAGTAAAACTCTCAGAAGCTGCGGTAAAGACAGCAACCTCTTTACATCCAACTGCTAGAGCGGCTTCGAAGCCTTTAAGATTAGGCGTGAGCAAGCTCAAATTTAAATCATTGCGTTGTGGCAACAATTTAAATAACTCATCGCTCTGCGCCATTTGTGGTACCCATTTGGCTGATACACATGAACCCACTTCAATTGACTTTAAACCTGCATTAATTAAATCATTGATAAAACGCAATCGCTGCTCAATGCTTAAAGCTTGTTTCTCGTTTTGCAAACCATCACGAGGCCCAACTTCTACAATCTTTACATAGTCACTCATGCAACTTCCTCCTCAGCAGCTTGGAAGTCCACAAGCTCATCACCAGCTTTGACTTGATCTCCCACTTGGAAATAGGCATCCAAAATCACACCATCTTTTGGAGCGCGAATGGTATATTCCATTTTCATCGCTTCAAGCGTCAAAAGCACATCATCTTTCTTCACGGTGTGATTTGCGCCCACAAGTAATTGTGTCACCACGCCTGGCATTGGGGCTTTGAGATGTCCTTGCTCAGATTGACCATCAGTTTGATTATAATCCTGACGTAAGTAGCTAAACTTATAGCTTTGTCCAGCCTTGAACAGGGTAATACCTTGCACACCTCGATTAAAGGCAAGTTTTTGCTGGATTCCACCAATTTGAATATTTGCACTGTGTTGATCAGTCAATTGACCTGTGATGTGATACTGCTGACCATTAAATTCTGCATTAAACCCTTGTTCAGCAGCAGAAAACTTAATTTGAATATTTTGATTTAAATAATTCAATTTAATGCTGTGCTGATAAGACACATTACTACGCCATAAGGGTTGTGCTAGCCACAGTTGTTTTTGAGTTGATTGATTGCTTTGCATTTGGCTTAGAAATTCAATAAATGCAGTCGCAACAACAAACTCAGGTTTTGTATTCGCTGGGCTAAACAAGAACTGCTCTTCACGTTGGATTAGATTCGTATCCAACTTTGCTTGTTTGAATGAATCACAACGTACAATCTTTTCCAAAAAGGCAATGTTATTGCCTAAACCATCGACATGGAATTGACTAAGCGCGTGTTGCATTTGAATCAAAGCAGCTTCACGGTTTTTCCCCCATACGATCAATTTGGCAATCATTGGGTCATAGAAAGTGGTAATTTCATCACCTTCAACGATGCCACTATCTACACGAACATATTGGTTTTGCGCTGGGTAGCGTAAATAGTCAATTTTACCGATTGCAGGTAAAAAGCCTTTTTCTGGTTCTTCGGCATAAATACGTGCTTCGAGCGCATGCCCATGAATTTGTAATTCATGTTGGAGTTTTGGTAATGGCTCACCATACGCAACTCGTAATTGCCATTCTACTAAGTCCTCTCCAGTAATCATTTCAGTCACAGGATGTTCGACTTGTAAGCGTGTGTTCATTTCCATGAAATACGCCGTACCATCTTGTTCAACGATAAACTCAACCGTACCTGCACCGACATAATTTACCGCACGCGCAGCATCGATTGCAGCTTGACGCATAGCATCGAGCTTTTCGCTTGGCATTTGCGGAGCAGGGGCTTCCTCTAATACTTTTTGATGACGACGTTGAACAGAACAATCCCGTTCAAATAAATGTACATAGTTGCCATGTGTGTCGCCAAATACCTGTACTTCGATATGACGTGGTTGAATCACATAACGTTCAATCAGTACGTCATCATTACCAAAACTCGATTTGGCTTCACGCTTACACGACGCAAGAGAATGTAGGAAATCTTCGCTACGTTCCACTAGACTCATGCCTTTACCGCCACCACCAGCACTTGCTTTAATCAATACAGGATAGCCAATCCGATCTGCTTGTTGTTTTAAAAATTCAGCATCTTGATTTGTTCCGTGATAGCCCGGTGTTAGAGGTACACCGGCTTTTTCCATCAACGCTTTAGAGGTTGCTTTCAAGCCCATCGCTAAAATGGCATCGACTGGAGGTCCAATGAAGCAAATATTATGCTGCTGGCAAGCTAAGGCAAATTGATCGTTTTCCGAAAGAAAACCATAACCAGGATGAATCGCTTGGCTTCCTGTATCAATCGCCGCTTGAATAATACGATCAACTTGTAAATAACTTTGTGTTGCAGGAGATTGACCAATATAAATCGCTTCATCAGCAAGTTTAACGTGTTGTGCATGTGCATCTGCATCTGAGTAAACCGCAACCGTCGCAATACCTAATTTTTTGGCGGTACGAATCACACGGCAAGCGATCTCACCACGGTTCGCAATTAAAATCTTTTCAAACATCTTAATCATCCTTAATTGTTGTTATTAGAATTTGAAGTCCACGCAGGGGCTTGCTTATTTAAGAAAGCGGTTAAACCTTCTTTTGCCTCACTGCCTTGACGGACTTGTGCTATGTGTTGAGCAGTTTGTCGAAGTAACTCATCGTTCATACTTTGATTGCTAACCATTTGAATCAGTTGCTTAGATGCTGCTTGGGCATGTGGTCCACCCAGCAGTAAAGCATCAATAATCTCTTGAACTTTTTTATCTAAATCTTCTGCATCCGCAATTTCATGTGCCAAGCCGATTTGTTTTGCTTCGTGCGCTGAGATACGTTCAGCAGTTAAAAAATAGCGTGAAGCTTGTCTAGCGCCAATCGCACGAATCACATATGGACTAATCGTAGAAGGGGCAAGACCTAGTCGAACTTCAGAGGTTGCAAACTTTGCATCGGTACTGGCAATGCAAATATCACATGCAGATGCCAAACCCATACCACCACCAAAAGCAATGCCATGAACACGTGCAATCGTCGGCTGTTTTAAGGTTGCGAGTGCTTCAAGCATCTGTGCGAGTTTTAAAGCATCGGCTTCATTTTCTTCTGCAGAAGCTTGCCCCGCTTGTTTCATCCAATTCAGATCTGCACCTGCTGAAAAGCTTTTACCACGACCTGCTAAAACTACAACTCGAATATCGTCACGGATAGCAATTTGCTTAAAGCAAGTATGCAATTCTTCAATCACCGTTGTATTGAAGGCATTGTGTAGCTCAGGGCGATTCAGCCACACATATGCCACCTGATCATGCTGTTCCAGTTGTAAAAATTGATAGCTCATAAACACCTCTTACATGCGGAACACGCCAAATTTAGTTGGTTGAATCGGTGCATTTAAAGCTGCAGCAAGACTCAATCCTAATACTTGACGCGTTTGCGCTGGATCAATCACACCGTCATCCCACAAACGGGCAGAAGCATAGTAAGGATGACCTTGACGTTCATACTGATCACGAATCGGTTGTTTAAATTCATCTTCTTCTTGTGCTGACCATTCTGCGCCTTTTTGCTCGATCTGATCATGCTTCAAAGTCGAAAGTACGCTGGCTGCTTGCTCACCACCCATGACTGAAATACGCGAGTTTGGCCAAGTCCATAAGAAACGTGGAGAATAAGCACGTCCACACATACCGTAGTTACCTGCACCAAAAGAACCGCCAATGATGAGTGTAAGTTTTGGTACATTTGCAGTTGCAACCGCCATCACCAGTTTAGCACCGTGCTTGGCAATGCCTTCATTTTCGTATTGGCGACCGACCATAAAGCCCGTGATATTTTGAATAAATAACAACGGAATATTGCGTTGGGTACATAGCTCAATAAAGTGTGCGCCTTTTTGAGCTGACTCAGAAAATAGAATGCCATTATTGGCAATAATTCCGACTGGCATCCCATAAAGTGATGCAAACCCTGTGATCAAGGTTGAACCAAAACGAGCTTTAAATTCATCAAAACGAGAACCATCGACGATACGTGCAATCACTTCTCGTACATCAAATGGCTTGCGCGCATCGGTTGGGACTACACCATACAACTCTTTCGCATCAAACAATGGTTCATCAATCTGTTTATTGAGTTCATTTGGTTTTTTATTCAAATTGGCAACGATATTACGTGCAATCGCAATCGCATGTTCATCATTTTCAGCGAGGTGATCGGCAACACCTGAAAGACGCGTATGTACATCACCACCACCCAAATCTTCGCTACTTACAACTTCACCTGTTGCAGCTTTAACCAAAGGAGGACCACCTAAGAAAATAGTCCCTTGATTACGCACGATGATGGTTTCATCTGACATCGCAGGAACATAAGCACCACCAGCGGTACAGCTACCCATCACGACCGCAATTTGGGCTATACCTTGGCTCGACATACGTGCTTGATTGTAGAAGATACGTCCGAAGTGATCACGATCAGGGAATACCTGATCCTGCATAGGTAAATACGCACCACCTGAATCTACAAGATAAATACAAGGTAAGTGATTTTGTTCTGCAATTTCTTGAGCACGTAAATGCTTTTTAACCGTAAGTGGATAATAGGTACCACCTTTAACCGTTGCATCATTGGCAACGATCATGCATGTCACACCATTAACCTGTCCAATACCCGCAATCACACCCGCAGCAGGAATATCATCCTCATAAACCTTATACGCAGCAAGTTGTCCGATTTCTAAAAAAGCTGTGCCAACGTCAATCAATTGATCTATACGTTCACGTGGAAGCAATTTTCCACGTGCTAAATGCTTTTGACGTGCGTTTTCTCCGCCGCCTAATGCAATATTTTGGGCAACTTGTGTTAAATCATTAACCAACGTCTGCATAGCTTGTTGGTTTGTTTTGAAGTCTTCACTTCGCACATTAATTTTGCTTTGTAATTGATTCATATGATGCATCCTGATTTATCGTTATTATTTGGTTTCATTAAACAATTCACGTCCGATCAACATACGACGAATTTCAGATGTGCCTGCACCAATTTCATAAAGTTTTGCATCACGCCATAAACGCCCCGTAGGGAATTCATTGATATAGCCATTGCCACCTAAAGTTTGAATCGCTTCACCCGCCATCCATGTCGCTTTTTCTGCTGCATATAAAATGGCACTGGCTGCATCTTTACGTAAGCTACGGTCATGATCTCCTTTATCACACGCTGTACCAACGGCATATACAAGCGCTTTACAAGCCAGCCAAGTTGAATACATATCAGCAAGTTTGCCTTGCATTAATTGGAATTCACCTAAAGCTTGTCCAAATTGTTCACGTTGATGTAAATACGGAATCACGACATCCATGCAGGCATCCATAATGCCAAGTGGACCTGCGCTAAGAACTGCACGCTCATAGTCCAAGCCACTCATCAGGACTTTAGCGCCGTTACCGACACCACCCAACACGTTTTCAACAGGTACTTCTACATTGTCAAAAAACAATGGATAGGTATTTGAGCCACGCATACCAAGTTTGTCTAAGTGATGACCATGACTAAAACCTTTCATGTCCTTTTCAATTAAAAAAGCGGTCATGCCTTTTGCGCCTGCATGTGGATCAGTTTTTGCGTATACCACTAGGACATCAGCATCACCGCCATTGGTAATCCACATCTTGGAACCATTCAAAACGAAATGATCACCTTTTTGTTCAGCACGTAATTTCATACTGACTACATCAGAACCCGCATTCGGTTCAGACATCGCTAGGGCACCGACATATTCTCCAGAAATTAATTTAGGCAGATATTTCTGCTTTTGTTGCTCATTACCGTTGCGATTAATTTGGTTAATACATAGGTTTGAGTGTGCGCCGTATGAAAGTGCAATTGCTGCAGAAGCACGAGAAATTTCTTGCATAACAATAATATGAGCAAGATAACCAAGGTTGGTGCCGCCGTATTCTTCAGAAACCGTTAGGCCTAATAAGCCCATATCACCGAACTTTTTCCATAGATGGCTCGGGAATTTATTGTCTTGATCTACTTGCTGAGCAATTGGTGCAATTTCTTTTGCACAAAATGCGGCAACTGAATCTTGAAGGGCAATCAATGTTTCATCCAGACCAAAATTCAAGCTACGTAGGTTCATTGTGTTCATCCTATTGGTTATATTTGTTGTTCCATAAGCATTCTTGTTTGTGCTTAGGAAGTACCATACAATGAATTTTTGAAAAAGTGAATATAGATTCATAAAATGATTTACAATTCACTTTATTTGTTAGAGAATAAATTTCATGAGTTATAAACGATCATCTTTAATGCAAGAACGGATGGAACAAAATCGTAAGTCGATTTTGAGTTCAGCCAGAAAATTAATTTCAGAAGGAGGGTTTAAAGACGCACAGATACAAACAATTGCTGAGCAAGCAGGTGTTTCAAGTGGGTTGGTTTATCGCTACTTTGACAATAAAAGTCAGGTACTTATTGAAGTTCTGTCAGAAGCGATCAATACCGAACTTTTAGTGATTGATGCGATTACGGAAAGTGATCTAACGGCGGAACAGAAGTTACATAAAGCGGTAACAACCTTTGTAAAAAGGGCACTAAACAGCCCTCAGCTTGCATATTCACTCATGTTTGAACCTGTTGATTCATTGGTAGAGCATGAGCGTTTTCGTGTTAAGCAGTTGATTAAACAAAGTATTATTAAAATACTCGCAGATGGAAATGCAAGTGGCGAGTTTATGTTAGAGAATTTAAATACCACTGCACTTTGTGTGGTTGGCGCGATGACTTTTGTAGTCGTAGAACCTCTAGACCCAGCTCAAAATACAAAGTTTGATCAGCAACACAAAGACTATTTTTCAAAGCAGATTGCTGATTTTTGTGTGGATGCCGTGAGGAAAAAATAGGCATAAACAACAATAAAAATCAAAACAAGGCAGTTTGAAGAATAGTTGCAGTAATAACAATGAGATGAAATCAGAACAGAATTAGAAAGAATCAAGGAGAATGATTCAATGCAACAACAACGGTTAAGCTATGCCTCTGGACCAAGTGCACAACCCTTATTGGGGATGACGATTGGAGAAAAATTTGATCAAGCTTGTCAGCAATATGCTGATCAAGAAGCGATTGTAAGTTCACATCAGAACAGACGGTTGACCTATAAACAACTACAAGATGAAGTGAATACTTTTGCCTGTAGTTTGCTCAAACTCGGTTTAAAGAAAGGCGATCGACTAGGCATCTGGTCACCAAACTGCGTGGAATGGACGATCACTCAATTTGCTGCTTTTAAAGCAGGGATTATCCTAGTGAACTTAAATCCTGCCTACAAAAGCCATGAGTTAGAGTATGTATTGAATAAAGTTTCCTGCAAAGGATTGATCATCGCCTCACAATTCAAAACGACTGATTATCAAGAGCTTTTGACACGAATTGCACCAGAAATTGTTTTCTGTACAGACAAAATTATTCATTCAGAACGTCTGCCTTTCTTAAAGTTTGTGATCAAAATTGATGAAAAACAGCATACAGGTATTCATCGTTTCAGTGATCTAGTCGTTCCTCCAACTCAAGAACAACTCGATCAATTACAATTGGCTACGCAGCAATTGCAATTTGATGAAACCATTAATATTCAATTTACGTCAGGAACGACTGGTAATCCGAAAGGCACAATGCTCACCCATCATAACATTCTGAATAATGGTTATTTTGTAGGAGAGGGTATTCGTTTAACGCCACAAGATAAAGTATGCATCTCTGTGCCTTTATTCCACTGTTTCGGTATGGTCATGGGAAATCTAGCTTGTATCACACATGGTTCTACTATGGTGTATCCATCAGCTGTATTTAATCCATTAGAAACACTAAAGACAATTCACAACGAACGTTGTACGGCAGCATACGGCGTACCAACCATGTTCATCGCCACTTTAGAGCATGAACAATTTAATGAATTTGACTTATCTAGTTTACGTACAGGGATCATGGCGGGAAGCCCATGCCCACGTGAAATTATGCAGCGTGTGATTGATCGTATGCATATGTCAGAAATCACGATTTGTTATGGCATGACTGAGACTTCACCTGTCAGCGTACAAAGCTCAGTGAGTGACACCATTGATAAACGCGTCAGTACGGTTGGACATGTTCATCCACATGTCGAAATCAAAATTGTCGATCCTGAAGGGCAACTCGTACCACAAGGAACCTTAGGCGAGCTATGCGTCAGAGGTTACTCGGTAATGGCAGGCTATTGGGGTGAAGAAGAAAAAACCCGTGAAGTAATTGATGCCGCAGGTTGGATGCATACAGGTGACATTGCGGAGATGGATGCTGAAGGCTTTGTCAAAATCAAAGGTCGCATCAAAGATGTCGTCATTCGTGGTGGAGAAAATCTCTTTCCTAAAGAAATCGAAGACTTCTTATATACCCATCCTGCGATCTGTGATGTGCAAGTGATTGGTCTACCTGATACGCGTTACGGTGAAGAACTATGTGCTTGTATTATTTTGCATGAACATCATCAGACCAATGAAGACAACATCCGTAGTTTCTGTAAGGAACACATTTCACATAATAAAGTGCCTCGTTACGTAAAATTCTTTAATGAATTTCCTATGACTGCATCAGGCAAAGCGCAGAAGTTTAAGTTACAGGAAATTATGCGTGCTGAACTGAATTTAACTGGAAACGTATTCGACTAAATGATGTCTTACATCGCATAGAAAAAAACAGCATTTTAAAGTCATAAGGAAAAGGATCACAGTGAATGGCAAAAGATTTTAATAGTCCAAAGATCGTTGAAGAATATGATCAGCATATCCGTAAGTTAATTCCTGGATATGAAATCATTCATCAACAAGTGGATGCCATTTTACAGTCTGTACTTCAACCAATTGCACACATACTTATTGTTGGATGTGGAACAGGTTATGAGTTGGAATATCTGCTAAATAGACATCCTAATTGGAAATTTACTGCCCTTGATCCTTCCTTAGCTATGCTTGAAAAAGCAGAAATACGTGTCAAACAAATGGGGAAGTCTGCACAGGTACAATTTGTACATGGTGATCACTTTGCTTTAACTGAAGGTGCTGGTTTTGATGCTGCACTTTCTATTTTAGTCGCGCACTTTATAGCAGATGAACAAAAAACTGACTTCTACAGCAGTATTCATCGTTGTTTGAAAAATAGTGGACTGCTATTGACCTATGATTTGATGCCTTGCAGCAATCCTCAGCATCTACAAGCTTTACGTTATTTATGTATGGCTCAAGGTTTAACTGAATTGCAATGCCAAAAAATGTTAGATCGCATGGAAAATGACTTTTTCACTATTTCATTCAGTGAATATCAGCAACGACTTCAAGGCATTGGTTTTGAAGACGTGCACTCATATAGTCAAATCTTAATTTATCAGGGTTTGATTGCGAAAAAGGCAGAAATTGCCGAGTTTGCTCAAGCCTCATAACCCAAGGGACTCATTCATAATGGAATAAATGATTAGAAGAATAATTTAGCTTTTATTTTTACCAAATGTTCAATTAACAGTGACTTTTATAGTTATTGTGAGGTTCTTTTTGTCTAAATAAAGCGTTAAACAAAACAATGAAAGGAGGTAAAACCAAATAAAATCAGAACATTAGGTTTTAAAACAAGAAATGCGATGCAGTCATCAAGTACTGCAAAGGATACAACGCAAACAAAAAATGAACTTGAAAAGTAAAGTTCATGAAACAAGGAAATTGATTTTAATGAAAAGATTCATCTTAACGGTTCAACAAAGTGTTTTAGCACTATCTGTACTCACTGCCATGTCTGGAAGTTATGCAGGCTCAGAAAATGCAGAAATAGAACAACTTCGTCAAGAAGTAAAAGAGTTGCGTGCAATGCTGCAAAATTATGTCCAGCAAACTCCGCCTGCTCAGCCCACTACTCAGGTCATGGTTGCACAGACATCTGAACCTGTTCAAACAACAACGCCGAAATTATCACTCACCAAATCTGGTGCAGAGGTTAATTTATATGGTTATTTGCGTGCGGATGCATCTTATCAAGCCAAAGGCGCATCTACGATGTACAACAACATTAGCGGTGTACCATTAGAAGAGACAGCTGAAGAAGCGCAACAAAAAGATCGTTTGCATAGCACTGCAAGTGTTTCTCGGATAGGTCTAAATTTTAAAACACCGACTGCTATGGGCGATGTCGGTGGAAAATTAGAAATGGACTTCTTTGGTAGCGCATCACGCGATCAATTCCGTATCCGTCATGCCTATTTAACCTTTGATAAATGGTTATTAGGTCAGACATGGTCTACATTTATCGCACCTGAATATTATCCAGAAACGATTGATGCTGCGACCTATGTAGGCGGAGCATTACAACGCTCACCATTGGTTCGTTATAGTGACAATATTACGGCAAATACCAGCTTTGCTTTAGCAGTAGAAGATCCTAAATATACAGCAAGCTCTGATCCTGATAATGAAATGCGTTTACCTGCCTTTGTTGGACGTGTAAATCATAAGTTTGCCAATGGCTCTATGCTTTCAGGACGTAGTTTTGTCGCTGAAAAGAAAACTAGTCAAGATGAAGAATGGGCTTGGGGTGTCGGCATCGGTGGAAAATATCATTTAACACCAAAAACTTTTCTCAAAGCAGACTATAACCATATCAAAGGCGACGGACGCTTCCTGATGTGGACCAATAGCAGTTATGCAATTGATGATCAAAAGCATATTCAAAGCAATGAGTTTGATTCGATTTCAACAGGGATTACCCATCAATTTAACACTCAATTTCGTTCAACATTGGGTTATGGCTATATGAAAGCCAAAGACAACAATGCATTTGCACGAATCAATAAAGACAACACAGCTCAAAATAAAGAACTATGGCAAGGCTGGATCAATGGCATGTACAACCCTTACAAGCCAATTACCTTAGGGATGGAATATGTCTACGGTGAACGTGAAACCTTCGATGGTCGCACAGGGACGGATAACCGCATCAACATGATGGCGAGTTATGACTTTTAATACTAATAAAGCCTTGAATAATAATATTTTTCTTTAAGGTGCATTATGTCGTTTTAAATAATGATTAGGAATTTATCTCATTGAGGAGATGCAGAATGACAACATCTACGGTTAATGTAAATGCAGTAATTGATCAAGCAAAATTTACACCTTTTCACTGGAGTATTTTACTTTGGTGCTTATTGATTATTATTTTTGATGGTTACGATCTCGTCATTTTTGGCGTTGTTCTACCTTTACTTATGCAAGAGTGGTCTCTCACTTCTGTACAAGCAGGCATGCTTGCCAGTACTGCTTTGTGCGGGATGATGTTTGGAGCCATGTTATTCGGTGCTTTGGCAGATAAAATCGGACGAAAAAATGTAATTTTAATCTGTGTGACCTTCTTTAGTGGTTTTACTTTTTTAGGTGCGTTTGCATCAAATCCTTTTGAATTTGGTATTTTACGCTTTTTAGCAGGTTTAGGGATAGGCGGGGTTATGCCAAATCTCGTCGCACTCACATCAGAGTACGCACCCAAACGTATTCGCAGTACCTTAGTTGGCACGATGTTTAGTGGTTATGCAATCGGTGGAATTCTATCTGCGCTTATCGGAAGTTATTTAGTTGAGAGTCAAGGTTGGCAAATCATGTTCTTGATTGCTGGTATTCCTTTAATTTTATTACCTGTTATCTGGAAATTCCTACCTGAATCTTTAACCTTTTTGGTTAAAACTGGCAAAACTGATCAAGCACATAGCATCATTCAAAAAATTTCACCTGAACAAAGCATTGGTATTAATACGCGTTTAGTGTTGAATGAAGATAATGTTCCAACAGGTAGTTCTGTAAAAGGCTTATTTCAACAAGGACGTGCATTCAATACGCTTATGTTTTGGGTATTGTTCTTTATGTGCTTATTAATGGTTTACGCACTAAGCAGTTGGTTACCAAAACTTATGCTTGCAGCAGGTTATTCACTCGGCAAGAGTATCTTATTCTTATTTGCTTTGAATGTTGGTGCAATGATTGGTTCGATTGGTGGTGGCATTCTCTCAGACAAATTCCATTTGAAACCTGTGATCATGGGAATGCTGATGGCAGGTGTAGTGGCACTGATCGGCTTAGGATTTAACTCTCCAGCTTATGTTTTATATGGTTTAGTAACTATTGCTGGCGCAGCGACGATTGGTACTTCAATCCTTCTTTATAGCTATGTTGCGCAATACTATCCATTAAGTGTTCGCTCGACTGGAATTGGTTGTGCTTCTGGTGTAGGTCGAATTGGTGCGATTGTCGGTCCGATTTTAACAGGCTTGTTATTAACCTTGAACTTACCGCATACCATGAATTTTGTGATGATTTCTGTCCCTGCAATGTTAGCAATTTGCGCGATATTGAGTTTGAAACGTCATAAATTTGATGATGAGCAACAAGTAGAAGAAGTAAAAACTAGCTTGACCGAATCAAGTAATGCTTAACTTAATATGACTTGATCTTTCTTTAAAACATGAAAAGCACATCAGATAGGCTGATGTGCTTTTTTATTTCAGACAGAACCTAAAATCAAAAGGATAAGAATAGAGGTGAATTGGCTCAATTCCTGACTACCCTTAATTCTTTAAAACACTTGGATTTACATGAAACTGGTATTTGTTTTTTCATTCAATCTAGAAAGAAAAATGAATCTAAATTAGATCAAACCTTTTCCACACATCATTTTTATGCAAAAAAAGCATCTCGATTGAGATGCTTTATTGATATTTGATAATTTAGATTTCAATTGCAACAGCCGTTGCTTCACCGCCACCAATACATAATGCAGCGACGCCTTTCTTCTTGCCTAGACGTTTTAATGCATAGATCAATGAAAGAATAATACGTGAACCTGTGGCACCAATCGGATGACCTAAGGCACATGCGCCACCGTGAATATTGACTTTGGCTTCATCAATACCTAACTCATGAATCGGAGCCATAGCAACCATCGCGAAAGCTTCATTGATTTCCCATGCATCGACATCTTCAACCGACCAGCCAGCACGATCAAGTACTTTTTGAATCGCACTAATTGGAGCAATCGTAAACTCACTTGGATGTTGCGAATGACTCGAAGTAGCTACAATCTTAGCCAATACATTTAGATCATTTGCTTGTGCATAATCTTCTGTAGAAAGTACTAAAGCCGCAGCACCATCGGAAATCGAACTCGAATTGGCTGCCGTAATCGTACCGTCTTTGCTAAAAGCAGGGCGTAGTGTCGGAATCTTATCAAGATTTGCTTTCAGAGGTTGCTCATCTTGGTCAATCACCTCAACACCTTTACGTGTTTTAACTTCTACAGCGACGATTTCATCTTTGAAATATCCTTCTGTAATCGCTGTTTGAGCTTTTTTGAGTGAAGAAATCGCAAAGTTATCCATTTGCTCACGGGTGAAGCCCTTGGTATTTGCCATATCCTGAGCAAATGAACCCATTAAACGACCCGTTTCAGCATCTTCTAAACCATCCAAGAACATATGATCTTTGATTTCACCATGTCCCATACGATAGCCACCACGTGCTTTAGGTAAGATATATGGTGCATTGGTCATTGATTCCATACCGCCCGCAACCACAATATTTGCACTACCAGCTTTTAAAGCATCTGATGCCATCAATACTGCTTTCATCGCAGAACCACATAGTTTATTGATGGTCACTGCGCCAACATGATCTGGAACTCCAGCTTTACGCATTGCTTGACGAGCAGGACCTTGACCAATGCCTGCACTCAATACACAACCAAAAATCACTTCATTGACTTGCTCTGGTGCAATACCAGCACGCTGGATAGACTCACGGATTACAGCAGCACCTAATTCTGGAGCAGTTAAACTAGCAAGGCTACCTTGAAAACCGCCCATCGCGGTACGACTACCTGACACAATAACAATAGAACTCATTTTTATATCTCTTTAAATGTATGCTGTCATAAAACTGCTCCAGTTCAACAGACTAGAGCAGAATATCTCATCTCATTTATGCCACTAAAGATTTATCAAAAGTTAGCGGCACACCTGTTACTGCCCGAATTTGTTCCAGCGTCACATCTTTTGCGAGTTCAATCAGCTCAACACCTCCAGACGTAATATCCATGACACCTAAATCCGTTATTACACGATGAACAACGGCTTGACCTGTCAGTGGTAAGCTACAGTTTTTCACAATTTTAGGCGTACCATCTTTCGCACAGTGTTCCATCAGAACCACAACTTTTTGAACACCTGCAACCAAGTCCATCGCACCGCCCATGCCTTTGACTTTCTTACCTGGAATCATCCAATTGGCTAAGTCGCCTTGTTCAGAAACTTCCATAGCGCCTAAAATCGCAATATTGACATGACCGCCACGGATCATTGCGAAAGATTCTGAACTTGAGAAAAATGCCGCACCTGCACGTGCAGTAATCGTTTGCTTTCCAGCATTGATCAAATCTGCATCTAAGGTTTCTTCAGTAGGAAATGCGCCGATACCAAGCAGCCCATTTTCAGACTGCAACCATACATTCATGTTTTTTGGAATATAGTTGGCAACAAGTGTAGGTAAGCCAATACCCAAGTTCACATAGAAGCCATCTTCGAGTTCTTGTGCAGCACGCTGTGCCATTTCATTACGTGACCAAGCCATTTTAAACTGCCTCCATGCTTAAAGTTTTTTGTTCGATACGTTTTTCTGGTGATGCATTTAAAATAATGCGATTCACATAAATCCCTGGTAAATGGATTTCATCTGGATCTAATTCACCAATCTCAACGATTTGTTCCACTTCAGCAATGGTGATTTTCCCAGCCATTGCACATTCAGGATTAAAATTCTGAGCCGTCTTACGGAATATTAAATTTCCAGCTTTATCTGCTTTGTAAGCTTTAATAAGAGAAACATCAGCAGTAAGCGATTCTTCTAAAATGTATTTTTTACCATGAAAATTACGTTCTTCTTTGCCTTCAGCAATCAGAGTTCCTACACCAGTTTTCGTATAAAAAGCTGGAATACCAGCACCACCAGCACGTAATTTTTCAGCTAATGTTCCTTGTGGAGTTAATTCAACTTCAAGCTCGCCATTTAGATATTGACGTTCAAATTCTTTATTTTCACCCACATAAGATGAGATCATTTTTTTGATCTGTTTGGTATGCAATAAAATACCTAAGCCAAAATCATCAACACCTGCATTATTTGAAATACAAGTCAGACCTGTTACACCACTTTCTTTAACCGCCACAATAAGCTGTTCAGGAATTCCACATAACCCAAAACCGCCCACGGCAAGGGTTTGGTTATTAGCAACCACATCTTTGATTGCAGCCTCAGCACTGGCATATACCTTATTCATTCTATTATTGTCCCATCGTCCCTTAGTGATTTAGTTTTAGCATTAGGACTAGGTAGATAGAAGTTGATTTTTCTCAAGGATTAATGAGTTTAATTAATAAATTGATTTATTTGGACAGATTTTAATCTAAAAAAACAATAAACTTAAGATTATAAATTATTGAAATTATTAATAATAAATATATTTATTTACAAGTGAAAAATATAAGACCAATTGCAATAATGAGTTATTTAAAATTTATACCTTTTCAATGACTGAATAAATTGTGCCGAAATATGTGATATTTCAAAATTCTTTTTATAGACGATACCAACCGTTTTATGGATGGTTCCATCTTCCAGTTCGAGTAATACATTCTCTGTTAAGTCTATATGCTTGGCAAAATGACGTGGAATCGCGCTTACCCCAATACCATGTGCAACAAAACTAGATAATGAAGAAATCTGATGACACTCAATTTTCAAATCCAAAGTCATATTGTTGCGCAAACAGTTTTGCTCAACCAAGTGACGAACAATCGATGGCTTTTGTAGGGTAATAAAAGGATTAGCAAACAATTGTTGCCACGAAATACGTGCTTTGTCTGCTAAGAGATGATTTTTAGGAAGTAAGGCGAGAAAGTCTTCATCAAACAAAGACACAAACTCTAAGCCTTCGGTCAGTTCTGGTTCAAAACAAATACCTAGCTCAAAGATGCCATCTTGAACTTTTTCTATAATGGTTTCATTTGGAATATCATGGATCGAAAAATTAAGGTTTGGATGCTCAGATAAAAAAGAATGAATCACATCAGGCAAGATCGCATGGGTAAAAAAGGGCATCGAGGCGATACTGAGTGTGCCGCGATTTAATTTAAAGCGTTGTTTAACGTCATTTTCCATTTCATCCCAATTTGCCAATAATTTTTTTGCGTAGGGAATGAGAGATTTGCCTTCTTGAGTCAGTTCAACACGACGTGTATTTCGATTAAACAACTTACCGCCGAGTTCATCTTCTAAACTTTTTATACTTAGACTTAAAGCAGATTGACTTAAGTGCAGTTCCAGCGAAGCATTGGCATAATTTAAAGTACGCGCAAGTGCTAAAAATGCCTTTAGCTGCTTAAGAGTCATCGCTTTTCCTAAGTAAATTATTGAATAGATCTAATTTATCGTAAAAATAAGCTGAATGTTATTTTAGAAATTAATTTTGAAAGAAAAGTTGATCTATACAGCAAATAAAAACTCCCACAATCAGAAATTATGGGAGTTAAGATTCAAATTAGAGAATACGAAATTTCTCTAAAACTTATACTTTTAGTTTTTTAAGTCCACGGCTCACACCATTTTGTAATGCCAATTTGATAATTGGCCCAATAAAAGGCACACGACCCTTAAAGCTAATCGTATAGTCCAAACGACTACGATTATTTCCCAAATCAGTAAACTTCATTACGCCGCGATGCGCTTTAATTGGTGCAATACCACTGGTAATCGCGTATTCAATCAATTCATTTTCTCTATAGACTAAATTTGTTTCAACAAATGAAGGTGTGAGTGGTATAGATAACTTACGCGCTGAACCAACCCCATTACGTGCATCTTGACCATCACTCAAACGAGTCACTTTTGCTGGAGCGAAGAGCTTATTCAAATTTTCATGTTCGCTGAGGATCGCAAATACCTTTTCGACAGGGGCATTGAATTCTTGAGTGATGTTGATTTGTTGCATTTTTAGCATAGCAATTCCTTTCTTTTTAATTTGACATGATGAATTGTCATTTTCAAATACTAACACGGTTTGGCTGAACTGGTCATTTTGTTTGTCGGATTATCGGAGTAGCTAAAAATTCAGATATATGTAAGCAAAGGCGCTTGTTCAAGCATCAAAAATTGTGAATACTCAGCCTCGAAAATTCAGGTTATACCATTATCTTTTTTGGGGTTAGGCAACTACTGTGAAAACTTATCCATTTTCATTTTCTCGTTTACAAAAAGCGCTTCTAACCGTTGGTTCATTTTCGTGTATGGGACTAAGCTCAGTCGTCGCAAATGCAGAAGATGAAAACACTGTTTCGCAACTTCCAACTATCACTTTAGCAGCACAATCCATTCAAAGTGTGTACTACCAACCTCAAATCAATTTATCAGGTTTTAATCAACAAACCGTTGCCAAAATTCCTGCTTCAGTGAGCACGATTACTGCCGAACGCATTGCTGATCAGCATGCTAAAACACTGGCTGACGTTGTGAAAAATGATGCTGCTGTAGGGGATGGTTATGCGCCTATTGGCTATTACTCAAACTTTATTATGCGTGGTTTCGCGCTCAATCTAGGTTCAAGTTATCTACTGAATGGCAACTTACTTAGAGGCGAACAAAATGTTGCGCTAGAAAATAAAGAACAAGTCGAGATCTTAAAGGGTATCAGCGCAATCCAAAGTGGTATGTCTACGCCAGGTGGAATAGTTAACTACGTGACTAAACGTCCAAAGGATATTCGTTCAGTTACCTTAGAAACAGATAGTCAGGGTGGTTATCGTATCGCAACAGATATAGGCGATATCGTGGGTGAAAATCAACAATTTGGCTATCGAATCAATTTAGCTCACGAAGAGATTCATCCGTATGTAGAGCATACAAATGGGAAGCGACTTTTTGGTTCAGTTGCTTTGGACTGGAAGATTTCTGATGATTCAAAACTTGAGTTTGATATTGAATCACAACGCCAAGGTCAGCGCTCGGTACCAGGCTATCAATTATTAGATGGAAAAATTGTACCGACTAATGTGGAATGGGATCGTTTACTGGGTTATCAAAGTTGGAGTAAACCCGTTACTAATGAAAGTCTGAATACGAGTTTAAAATATACGCATCGTCTCAATGATGATTGGACAGCAAACTTATCCGCTTCGCAAAGCCGTGTAGTCGTTGATGACTATTCAGCATTCCCGTGGGGTTGTTATAGTGAGATTTGTGAATTTACAGGTTTAGGCAATACCTTTGATCAAAAAGGTAACTACGATATTTATGATTTCCGTAGTCCAGATGATAGTTATTTAACAAATCAATTTAAAACAGGATTAAACGGCAAGTTCGCAACAGGGACATGGCAGCATAGCTTAAATGTCGAGTTATCTCATACCTATAAACGACGTGCTCAATATGATGCAATCTTCCAATTAGTAAATGATGTACCTAAAGAATCTATAGGAAACATATATAATGACCCAATCACATATAAGCCAAGTACAAAAAACCTAGGTAATCATTACAAATCTCTTGATAGTCAGCAAACCGCATTAAATCTACTAGACCAAATCCGTTTCAATGACGCATGGTCAGTTCATATGGGTGGAAAAATCCTTTCTTTAGATGAGAAAGCTTATGATGCGGCAGCGAATAAGATTCGTGATACAGATTTAAACCGATTCTTGCCACAATTTGCAGTGATGTACCAACCTTGGGAAAATACGCAAGTTTACACATCATTTAGCAAAGGTCTAAGTGATGGCGGACAAGCGCCATGGTATGCCTTCGGTAATGAAGAAAAAGGGATTGTCGGTAATGCATTTGAAACACTTGCTCCAATCAAATCCACCCAATATGAACTGGGATTCAAGCATCAATTACCATCTATGTTATTTACAGCGGCAATATTTGATCTAGAACAAGATCATCAATATACGAATGCTGATAACTATTACTTAACTGATGGTAAACAACATAACTTAGGTTTAGAACTTGGTTTGCAAGGACGTTTGACACAGAATTTAGATATGGTCTCGACTTTGGCGCTGACTCGTTCACGCTTAAAAGAGATCGATGTCGCTGAATATCAAGGCCATCAAACTCAGAATGTTCCTAAAGTACGCTTTGCAACTTACTTATCGTATCAATTGCCACAAGTAGAAGGCTTAAGACTACTGGCTAGTACACAATACAGTTCAAGTAAATATGCCAATAAAATAGGCAGCGTAAAAGTTCCAAGCTACACAGTTTTTAATGCTGGTGCAGCTTATAACTTTAAAGCTAATGGCTATGAAAACACGTTAAGATTCAATGTAGATAATCTATTTAATAAAAAATATTGGAGAGATGCGGGAAGCCTCTTTGGAGATGATTATTTGTTCCTAGGCGCTCCACGCATCGCACAATTCTCTTGGTCGGTGAATTTTTAAATCCAATTCACTGATATGAATAAAGACGATCTAACTTAAAATTAGATCGTCTTTTTTACGAGATTCTGCTATTGGATTAATAAAATTCAAGTTTTTATATCGTTGTAAACAAAAAATAGAAACGAAACATTGTATGTCATCATCTAAAGAATAATTCCAAATTACAAACACGCCCTTATAGCAATAATTCAATCAATATCCTGATAGTTTTTCAGCTCATGATGAAGCTCGTTCAGGTTAGAGCACTGAAACCCATAAAAACACACAACAATGAATTTTATTCATCTTTTGGTTAGATTAAATCATTTTTACTCATGTGAACATTCATGTATAAATTCTTTCATACAGAAATTCAGGTTTTATCTTAGAGATTAGGGTAGTAGTACAATGAGTAAAAAATTTACATGTTCTATTAAAAGTATTCGTTTTGATGAAAATTATCATCCTTCAGAAAGCACACGTCTTACAACTAACTTTGCAAATTTAGCAAGAGGTGAGAGCCGTCAAGAAAATCTACGTAAAACCTTACAAATGATCAATAATCGTTTCAATGGCTTAGCACATTGGGATAATCCAAAAGCGGATCGTTATTCGGTTGAAATCGATATTATTTCAGCAAATATGGATATCGAAGGTAATGGTCATGCATTTCCAGTTATTGAAATGCTAAAAACAACAATTGTTGATCATCAGACAAATAAGCGTATTGATGGCATGGTAGGTAATAGTTTTTCATCTTATGTGCGTGATTATGATTTTAGTGTCTTATTACTAGAACACAGTAAAAATCAAGCAAAATTTAGTGCGCCAGATAACTTTGGTGTATTACACGGCAAGCTTTTTAAACACCTAATCAACTCAGCGGCATACAAAGCGAATTTTGATAAAGCACCTGTGATATGCCTGAGTGTATCGAGCACAAAAACATATTATCAAACTGCAAATGTACATCCTGTATTGGGCGTTGAATATCAACAAGATGAATATTCTCTAACTGATGAATACTTCAAGAAAATGGGGTTAAAAGTACGTTATTTCATGCCTGCTAACAGTGTAGCGCCATTAGCTTTTTATTTTTCAGGTGATTTGCTAAGTGATTACAGTAACCTAGAACTGATTAGTGCAATCAGCACAATGGAAACATTCCAAAAGATTTACCGACCTGAAATTTATAATGCTAACTCTGTAGCGGGCAAATGTTATCAACCAAGTTTGAAATACCAAGATTACTCTTTAACGCAAATCGTATACGACCGTGAAGAGCGTAGTCAGTTAGCTGTAAAACAAGGCAAATTCACTGAAGAGCAATTTATCAAACCTTATCGAGAGATTCTCGAACAGTGGGCTGAGAACTACACCGAACAAAATTATGCTGCTGTGTAAACCGATATAGAAGATTACTGATTATGAAACGATTATTACCGACATCAACTGCTGGCAGCTTACCAAAACCTTCTTGGTTAGCTGAACCTGAAAAGCTTTGGTCGCCATGGAAACTCCAAGATGAACAACTTTATGAGGCTAAGCAAGATGCTTTAAGACTGTCACTGCACGAGCAATTACACTCCGGCATCGATATCGTAAGTGATGGTGAACAAACACGCCAACATTTCGTCACAACGTTTATTGAACACTTAGATGGCGTTGATTTCCAGAAGCGTGAAACGGTTCGAATTCGAAATCGTTACGATGCAAGTGTTCCATCCGTTGTGGGTGCTGTCAGTCGTCAAAAACCTGTATTCGTTGAAGATGCTAAATTTTTACGTCAACAAACCAATCAACCGATCAAATGGGCATTACCAGGTCCTATGACCATGATTGATACCTTATATGACGGACATTATAAAAGCCGTGAAAAACTAGCATGGGAATTCGCAAAAATTTTAAATCAGGAGGCGAGAGAACTCGAAGCGGCTGGTGTTGATATTATCCAGTTTGATGAACCTGCATTTAATGTATTTTTTGATGAGGTCAATGATTGGGGGGTTGCAACTTTAGAAAGAGCGCTAGAGGGTCTGAAATGTGAAACAGCCGTACATATTTGCTATGGCTACGGTATTAAAGCCAATACAGATTGGAAAAAGACATTAGGTTCAGAATGGCGTCAATATGAAGAAGCCTTTCCTAAGCTTCAACAATCTAAAATTGATATCGTTTCGCTAGAATGCCAAAACTCTCGTGTACCAATGGATCTAATTGAACTAATTCGCGGTAAAAAAGTGATGGTAGGCGCGATCGATGTTGCTACTAATAATATCGAAACACCTGAAGAAGTTGCCGATACCTTAAGAAAAGCTTTGCAATTTGTTGATGCTGACAAACTTTATCCATCAACCAATTGTGGCATGGCGCCATTGTCTCGCCATGTAGCGAGAGGCAAACTTAATGCCTTAAGCGCAGGTGCAGAAATCGTTCGAAAAGAACTATCTAACTAATATTTTGAGCTAAATAGGATTTATGGTTTGCAATCAAAATGATGATCAAGCCATGAGTCTCTTTTAGCGTCAATCTTGATCAAAGATCGCATCTATTTAAAAACACATGCAGATGGTGTGCCTAAGAAATGGAATAGCATGATATTGCTAAATCTAAAAGGTACGGTTCAATTGAGGAACAAGTTAATGATTGAAGCAATAGACTTTAGAAATGCAATGTCTTTACTAACAAGTGCAGTGAGTGTTGTAACAACGATTGGCTCTACAGGTCGATATGGATTTACGGCATCAGCTGTGTGCAGCGTGACAGATTCACCACCAACACTTTTGGTATGTATGAATATCGCTTCTAGCTCACATACACACTTTGTTGAAAATAAAATTCTCACTGTGAATGTCTTGGCAGCACATCATCAGCATATGTCTAAAGTGTTTTCATCAAAGATGAGTCCTGAAGAACGTTTTAAATATGGCAGTTGGACAGAATTAGAAACTGGCGCACCTGTGTTAAAAGATGCTTTGGTTAGTTTTGATTGTCAAATTGAGCAGATTCAGGAAGTTGGAACACATACCATTTTTATTTGTCGTATCGTAGCTATCCAACAAGGTCAGCATGATCAAGGGTTAGTCTATTTTAACCGTACTTATCATCAAGTTGGGCAGATTGCAGAAATTGCCTGAGCCAACTATCTATTCATCCCTTTATTTTAAGAAAATATCTCGTGGAATTAATCATTTTTTTAGCCATCGGGGCTTTAGCTGGTTTCGCTGCTGGACTCTTTGGTGTCGGTGGTGGGCTCATTATCGTTCCACTTTTATACATCGTATTCACTCAAATGGGATACCAACCAGATGTCATCATGCATATGGCTTTGGGAACCTCATTGGCAACAATCATTGTGACTTCTATTAGTTCATTGATCGCCCACAATAAAAACAGCGCCGTGATTTGGCCTGTATTTAAAAATCTAACACCAGGACTAATCCTTGGTTCATTTTTAGGAGCTGGTATTGCGGGATTACTTTCTGGGGCAAATTTACAATTGATCATCGGGATATTTGTGATCTGGGTTGCTTACAAAATGTTCTTTGGGGCGAAAAATGTAATCGATCAGGGTAAGGTATTACCATCAACAACTCGACAAATATTTGCAGGTACAGGCATCGGAGTTGCTTCCGCAATTTTTGGTATTGGGGGAGGGAGTTTAACCGTTCCTTATCTAAATCATTATGGTGTAGTCATGCAAAAAGCCGTCGGAACCTCGGCAGCATGTGGCTTACCAATTGCCATCGCAGGTGCTTTAGGATTTATTTTTTTTGGTATGAAACAGCATATAAATGTGCCTAACACTATTGGTTTTGTACATATCTATGCATTTTTATGTATTAGCATTATGAGTTTTATGACGGCTAAGCTTGGAGCTAAAACAGCACATATTTTATCGCCAATCGTACTTAAAAAATGCTTTGCTTTAATGTTATTGATCGTTGGATGTTTCTTTCTTTACAAAGGCATGTGATAAAAATCTTCTCCGTATAGCTCACTTTTCTGTGAGCTTTTAAAATCTTTTTCTAGTATTTAACAAATCAACAGCAATCTATATTCTCCATCTATCTCTATCGGTGCTCTATGCACACAGGGTAAAACTTGTTGTGTTGGATGGTCGACTGCCAAACGCCAAAGATGACCTAAACCTAAATTAACAGGTTTACTCTCAGGTTTTGCTCGGTAGTGCAAATCAAAGAAATATTCTTCTAAAAAATTCTCAAATTCGGCTTCTGGTCCATCATGTAGATTTTTTAGTTTTTCTCTAATTTCAGGAACTAGAATCTTTTGCTCAACTTGATCGTTTGGCAGAATCTCACTTGCCGCACCGTGATAGGTACATAAAAAAGTATCTGTTGGAATAGGCGAGCGATCAACATGAAATGAATAAACATCTGTCGAAATAAAATCTAACTCATCATCACGTTCGTAGTTTTGAATTAAGTTAAGCGTAGGTGATGCGCCAAGCTCTGTTAATTGCTGAATATCCGCAATTATGATTTCTCTTGCTAAACGACCATATTCAGAAAGTTGTAAAGCCAATAAATCATCAACTGAAATCTCAGTGATATTTTCCTTTAGCTGAAGTTTTTTGACGATTTCTTGAAAATCCCCATTAAGATTTCTATACCAACAAATCGCATTTCTATCTCCTTGAAAATTAGAACTGACAAGTTCGGAGAAACTAGAAACCACGCTAATTTGCTTGTGGTTAGAAAATGCATTCTTCATAAAAAGAAGTTTATCAAAAAGAAAATATGTTTAATGATACACAGTTCGATCACGTTAACAACGATAGATGGAATAGTATTTTTCAAACATTTAATTTTTCATACCTTATAACAATGAAATAAAGGGTTTTAAATAAACACTGAGTAAGTTATTTTCCACAGATCGTTATGAGCAAATTTATGCTCAAAAACTTACATAAAAAATAATTATGCGCAAATATATTCACAAATATAAAAAAAAAGAGTATTTTTGAGAAAATAATTGCTCATTTACATCAATGAAAAAATTAACAATACAGGCGTTACTTGATCAAAGTTGGTTTGATATTGCTGAACTAACATTATTAGAACCTAAACTAGGCTCAGCAAGTGCCAGTGAATTAGCTTACGATTTAGAATACGCAATCCACAATTTGGACAAGCGAGATGAGCATGCCTGTAGTTTGTCGCTACCTGTACAACTACTAATAAAACATGAATCTAGTTCATGGTTTGGTTTTTTAGATGATATTGTTCCATCAGGTGCTGCACGCCGTTATTGGGTGAATTTTCTAGGTCTACAAAGACTAACGCATGCTGAGCAAGATAGTATTTTATTAGAAAAAGGTGGCATCGCACCCGTAGGCAATTTGAGAATAAAAGAAGCTCTTCCACCAATCAATCCTGAATCAACTCTGCATTTACGTTATTTTAGTCAAAGTGATGTTGCTGACCGAAATGTAGATTTTCTTGAATATGCACAGCAAATGGGTGCAATTAGTGGTGGTGCAACAGGAGCGGGTGGTGAAGCTCCTAAATTATTGATTCGTGCTACAAAAGATCAAAATATTTGGATTGATACTTATCAACAAAACTTTGATCAACCTGATCAACACTATCTAGTTAAATTCCCTAGAAATAATCGTAGTGAGATCGACTGTAATATTCTCAGAGCAGAATACTATTACTATCAAGAGCTAAAAGAGTTGGGTTTCAATACCATTGAAACTACAGAAATGAAGCTGATCGAAGGTGAAAAATATCCATCATTATGGCTACCAAGATTTGATGTTGAATGGCACAACCAAAAATGGCATCGTCATGGGCTTGAATCTGTCTATTCCGTATTAAATAAAGCTTCGGGTAGCCATCTCAATCACTTTGAAGTGATTGAAAATCTATGCAATTTACTGAAATCTATTGATTCAGAGTTTGATTCAGAACAATTCGTTTGTGAGTGGTTACAGCGAGATTTACTCAATATTATTTTTGGTAATTCTGATAATCATGGGCGAAATACTTCATTTCTAAAACAATCTGGAAAAATTTCGCTTGCTCCAATTTATGATTTTGCTCCAATGAAAGCTGATCCAGAAGTTGTTACAAGATCAATAACTTGGGGAAGTCCTTATGAGGAAGGAGGAGAATATCGATGGGAGCAAATTACACAAAAGCTTGCACATTTATGCGATCCGAATTTATCTCTAACTACATTGAAATCTTTAGCAAGTCATCTTGTTGGGCTAAAACAAAGATTAATAGATAAAGGTGTACCAAAACAAATTATGGAGATGCCAGCGCTTTCATTTGACTATGTTGAAGCTAAATTAGAAAGATGGGAACTATTATGAATACAAAAAATCAGACTCAAGATCGTCAACAAGTTCTTATTGATCTATATATGCAGTACTTATTGAATGAAATCACATTAGGGCAATTATTGGCGTATTTGCGAAAAAATATTCTTGGTATGTCTCAGGAACAATATGCAAATTTAGTCGGTGTAAGTCGTAGGACGTTAACTGATATTGAACAAGATAAAGGAAAACTTACGCAATCTGTTTTAGACAAGGTATTTAAACCACTTGGATTGAAAGCAGGACTTGTACCGACTCATGAGCATATTGTGAGAAAGATCATTAAACCATCAGAGTGAAATGAACCAAATACCTAAAGAAAAGTTTGTTCCAGTATTTGTTCAAAAATCAATAAAAATTAGAGGAATATTATGAGCCAAAAAATACTAAATCGATTTGAACAATTAATTGATGAAGCAGAAATTATAAAATCTTTCATAAAGAAAAAATATTCTGAATATTCTGGAGAATATTATGACCTTGACGAAGATAAGAATGCTCAATATTTACAATGGAAAGTAAAGGTGAAAAATTTACTTAATTTATCTTGTGGTGAAAATTCTGTTCATTGCAAAGAGTTTTCTTTAGCAGAAGAGGTTCAAAGTTTTGATACAAATGCTAGAGTCCTTATACGGTTATTTCCTATTTTGGTAGCTACTTACGATGATTTTAAAAATGGTTTTTTAGTTTCTTTTAAACAGATAATTCAAGCTGAAGTTTTTGATAGTGAACTTGAACAATCAAGATCTCTTTTAGAAAATGGTTACAAGAATGCTGCGGCTGTAATTGCAGGCGTAGTCTTAGAAACCGCTATAAAAGAGGTATGTTTGAACAATAATATTGAAATCGAAAGAAAAAAATTAACTCAGTTAAATGACGATCTAGCCAAAGCTGGAGTTTATAACAAGCTTCAGCAAAAACAAATTACAGCCTTAGCTGATATAAGGAATAGCGCAGCTCATGGAAATTATGAGCAATTCACGAAAGAAGATGTAGAACGAATGATTGATGACATAGAGAGATTTTTACTGAATCATTCATCCTGATTCAATCTTGTGTAGAATCGACAGATACGCAAGTAGAGTAGCGAATTATGTAACTTTTGAATACTCAACAACGAGGTGATAGTCCACCACCAATTAAAATGCTGAGACTAGTGTTTTGATGGCTACGATTTCTGTTTGGCTTTCTGGCGTAAAACATACAAATATAAGTTTTCTACTTTTTCACGTGCCCATGGTGTGGTACGCAAGAATCGCAATGATGATTTAACACTTGGATCTATGCAAAAACATCTAATTTCAATTTTACGACTTAAGCCTTCAAAGCCACCGTAGTAATCCAATAATTCATCCAAAATGTCAGCAAGTTTTTTGCCGTGTAGAGGGTCATTGGAGGCGTTCATAATAGAGCAACAATATTTTGGAAGACCATCATTATAACCTAGGCTAGTTAAAAATGAGAGGGTTGGAATTTGAACGTAATTAAAACAGAAATCACTTAAGTTATTGAATAGTGGTTATGGAATAGAAAAGATGAAGTTATTGCCAGGTGTAAGTCATTTAACATAATATACATTATGCGAAATTTAATTAATACGTTTGAAAAATCTACACTACATATCTATTCATACTTACTTCCTAAATGCTTTTGGCGTAACCCTAGTCCAATTTTTAAAAGCTCTTGAGAAATGAGAAACGTCTGCATAACCTAAAGACTCAGATATTTCTTGTATAGATAGTTCGTTTTGAATTAGCATGGCTTCTGCATATTGTTTTCTAACTTCAGCAATCAAAGCCTTGAATGTTGTGTCTTCAATTTCCAAATAACGCTGCAACGTTCTTGAAGACATATTTAACTGCTTGGCAACCTCAGATAAGTTCAATTGACCAATATTCTTTTGGATCAGACTTGTTTCTATGAGCTCAATGATTTGCGATCGCATAATAGATTTTGTTTGTCTACTTTTTATATGTTTCTCCGTATCACGAATACACTGTTTCTTTGCAAGTTTAAAAACAATCTCGTCTGCAGTCTTTAAATGTATATTTAATAGCTCTCTGTCAAAGCAAACAGCATCAGTTACTTGCTCAAATTTATAAGCAAAATTATTATTAATAAATGATTGTTTTTGTTTAAGAAAAATAAGAATATCTGATTCGGTTTTTATCAACTTACTTATGATATTCGCAAAACTTGCCACAAGAAATGCTATAAATTTATTTGTACTCTCAGATTCAACTAGTATATGAGTAAGATATAAAAATGCTGTTTCACCTTCAATTTCCAATCTCAGCTTGAATACACTACAGTATAGACCAATAAATTCTTCTAACACTCTCAATGCCTGCTCAAGGTTTTTTGAGGACATTGCAGCAATACCAACATTTCCATAATGAGATACTTTCATTTTGTTTGCCATAAGGATTGGAAATGCAGCATTACCAGTTAAACGTACTGATTTTTCAAGTAATTGAATAAAAACTTCCGAATCAACATACCAATACGTTTTTTGTAAATCTTCAAATGTAATATGTGTGTCAACAAGAACTTCCTCTGATGAAATCCCCCATTCTTCTATAGTTTCAATCAATAGATTTACATACGTACCTGGTAACTTAGAAAGTAACATTGACACTCCATTAATCATTTACATTGGCGTGAAATGGTAAATATTGTCGGGTCATGAACTATGACAGCTTTTTTATTTACGGCATAGTAAAAAGATGAAATTCTTCATCAAGGCAAATATTAAATGCATATTTTGATTGTTCATGCACATCCTGAACCCAAGTCATTCACATCATCTTTAAAAAATACTGCTAAAGAAAATCTTGAAAAACAAGGACATTATGTAGAAATCTCTGATTTATATGAGATGAATTTCAATCCAGTTGCTTCACAATTAGATTTTGAATCACTCAACCAAACTGATTACTTTAATTATGCACTTGAACAACGTCATGCACAAAAGAATCAAACACTTGCGCAAGATATTCAGATAGAAATCGATAAAGTTAAACGTGCAGATCTCGTTATATTCAGCTTTCCACTATATTGGACTTCTGTTCCTGCAATCTTAAAAGGATGGATTGATCGAGTATTTGTTGCTGGTCTCTTTTATGGTGGAAAACGCTTTTACAATCATGGCGGAATGACTGGAAAAAAAGCGATGCTGTGTCTGACTCTGGGCGGTCGTGAGCATATGTTTGGTGATAAATCAATTCACGGCTATTTAGAGACTTACCTATCTTCAATCCAACGAGGGAGTTTGGCTTATGTAGGTTTTGAGGTACTTCCGCCATTTATTGCTTATCATGTTCCTTATATTAAAGATGAAGATAGAATGAATATCATGGAAAATTTTGAAGATTATTTAAACAATATAGATCAATTAACGCCTTTAGAGTTTCCAAAATTAGAAAACTTTGATGAGAAACTTTATCCGCTTTAACAAAATCAAACTTATAAAAAAACAGTCACACTTTTATAAAAATGTGACTGTTTCTATCATTAGAACTTAGTTTTTATGTTGAATTTTATAGCACTCATCCAAAGCCAACTCATAATAAGCCAAACCATCTTGAGCTGCCTGAAAAGCTTTTTTCTGTAAAACAGGATCTTTGTCACATAATCTTTTGATTAATTCCATCGCTTCATATGGATGTAAATCATCATAATGCGCATGAGCTCTCAACCAAGCCAATGATCTTTTATTGATATTGACTTCAGGATGTGAAGTATAAGTTTGAATCCCTTTGTAGACTTGGATTGTCCAATCACCTGTCGCCCACTCAATGGCTAAATTTGTTGCAGCAATACTTTCAGCCAAGCCACCTCTAAAATTTACATCCCACAAATAATGATTCACAGCATTCATCGCCGCAGGAGGTCTAACGTTATTTAACATCTCAACAGTCAAACCGAATCCACCTGCCCAATCTTGATACCAATTTAAATGTCTTTCTTCAACTTTGATATTTTGGATTAACCAGTCTCGGGTTTCGGTTACACCATCTAGAGCAAAGTTAGTCGCTTTAGCTAATGCACCTGCCATGTATGACGGAAAATGAGCAACCAATGGATAAAAATTTAATAATGCAGAACGAAAGCACTCAAGGCTTAAATCCCCATTTGCCATGTCCACAAATAATGGATGTTTACTCACTCTTTCTTTAGCAGGTACAAGCTCATCCCAGAACTTTTGCGCCCAATCAGAATGAGGAGTGATTTCTAATTTTGTGCTGTATTGATTCATGGCAGTCATTGCGATGCATCCTATTTCGTATGACTTAATTCAATCACTCTGTATGTGATTGATGCTTTTTTCTAAATTGTATCTTATTGCTCCAAATATACAATCATTCTTGGTAAATTTGTAACAGTTTTTAAGGGTTTGATATTTTATTCCTCTGAATCATTATATTATTTAATAGATTTTAATAAATTCGATCAATGGATGATGCGTGGGGACTAATTAAAGTTGAATTTTGCACTAATTATTTTTTTATTATCGAATAAAAATTTTTAATTTAATTCGATGCAACATAGTTTTTTAAATAATCCCTATTTTACATGTATAAAAATATTTGGGAGTGGTGAGAGATAAGATGAAGTTGAAGGCTTCCAATATTTTGGGACAAGAACAAATCGACTTGTTAATTTCTCGCGGGCTAAATTTAGTTTGGTTTCCTAAAGAATTAGAATCGATCTACAAAGATCAGTATAGAAATGAAGCAGGGCGAATTCAAACATGAGGTGCGACAGTTTGAAAAGTCTTATGATAATCAACAAGCTGAGCAAATTTCTCTAATGGTGTAAGCCAATCTAACGCTTTTCTAGGACGAGTATTCAGTGACATGGCAACTTGATTTAAATAATGCTGATCTGCCTGATTTAAATCAATCCCTTTAGGTAAATATTGCCTAATTAAACCATTCATATTTTCGCATGTGCCTTTTTGCCAGGGTGAATGTGGGTCACAGAAATATACATCTATGCCTAAATCTTCTTCAAGTATTTTATGTTCTGCCATCTCGCGTCCACGGTCATAGGTCAACGTTTTACGCAGTTCTGCAGGTAAATATTTCAGAGCTTCAGTTAAAGCCTTGCGCACTGATTCTGCCTTTGCATCAGGTAATGTTGCCAAGATACAGAGCCGTGTATTTCGTTCAATAAGTGTTGCTATCGAACTTTTATTGTCTTTACCTTTAATTAAATCAGCTTCCCAATGACCCGGTATTTTTCTTTCTTGAACTTCGGCTGGGCGCTCATGAATAGTTTTAATATCCTGTAATATAGAATCTTTTTTAGGTTCACCGTTAGCTTTTCGCTTTTTATTTTCATGACGTAGACAGGATAATAAGTCTTTTTTCAACTCACCCTTGGGTAATGCTCGTATCGTTGAATAAATCGTTGTATGGCTTACATTCATTGTTTGATCCAAATCAGGAAATGTCTTTAAACGCTTTGCTATTTGCTGAGGAGACCATAAACAACGGATCGCTTCAACAATAAATTTCCAGAGGATTGAATCGATTTTGAGTTTTCTGTGACCACGTCTACGTCTAGCAAAAGTGTTATCAGAAGCATATCGAGCTTGATAAACGTCATTGATGCTATTTCTTTTAAGCTCACGATAGATCGTACTAGGATGTCTTTTAATAAGTTCAGCAAATTTTCTGGCTGAAAAGCCTTCTTTTCTTGACTCAAGCATTAATGCAGTACGATCTTCAAAGTTAAGATGATGGTATGACAATTTTATATACTCCATAAACCCTTTAAATTAATTAGGTGGTTTATGTCGCACTTCAAGTTTTACTCTGCCCAGCTTATGAGTTTCGTTATAGAGCTCCTATTATTTTAGGGTTATATGCATTTCTAAGCTTTGGTATCTATCAAGTTCTTCCTTCAGGCATGCGTTTTGAATGGTTTGCTTATTATGGCTGGGTCGGCATTATCATTATGTTTGCTTGGCTACTTTCTTTTGTGCCAAATCTTAATAAATGGTTTGATCATTACGTTTGTTTAGGTTCAATGGGTGCCGTTGCAATCACATTTACCCTCATTAACGTACTTGAGCAAGGTCAAAATAACGTTTTATTCCATGCATCAATGATGTATGCCGTTGTAATTATTTATGGCTTCGTTGGAATGCGTTTTTACACAGCCATTATTGCTGGTTGGGCTGGTGGATTGATTGGCGTAGCTGCAAGTACTTGGCTAAATGGTTCTATTGATTGGACTTATTTACATCGCACATATACTTTCAGTAGTTTTTTAGGCATGGCTTTAGCTTATGCAACTGATCGACAACATCGAGAAAACTATCTACAAAATTGCATGATTGAACTGAATCGTCTTGAGTTGATGCGTCAAGCACAGCAATTATCAATTTTATCTCAACAAGATGCTTTAACGGGCTTAGCAAATCGTCGCTATCTAGATGAAGTACTAGAGAACGAATGGAAAAGAGCCACTCGACATGAGATGCCACTTACCATCATGATGATTGATATTGATTTCTTCAAACTCTATAACGATACACTAGGTCATATTCAAGGTGATCAATGCCTTAGACGTATCGCAATTATGTTGGGTTCGATTGCATCAAGAAGTGGAGATTTAGCTGCTCGGTATGGCGGTGAAGAGTTTTTGCTATTGTTCTCTATGACTGATCGAGATCAAGCTATTATTCAAGTTCAGCGCTTAATGGAACTAATCAGAAATATTGGTATTGTGCATCCTCGAAGCAATATATCTAAGCACGTTACGATCAGTGTTGGTGTGGCAACCATTACACCAACATTAAATGACAGTCTTTCAGAGTTTGTATCTCAAGCAGATCACGCATTATATATTGCTAAAAGTAATGGTCGAAACCAATATCACATTGCAACATCGAATAATAAAGTTTCAGAGTTATTATAACTACTAAAATGTAATTTAAATTTATTTAAATAATTTTATATTATTTTAACCACTGATAAAAAAGACACCTATTAATTTAATAATAGGTATCTTTATATTTTATGGTTCTATAGGTTTAAATGGTGGAACTACATCTGCATTTTGAGCACGATGTCTTAAAAAATGATCCATCAATACTATTGCCAACATTGCTTCTGCAATAGGTGTAGCACGCACACCTACACACGGGTCATGTCGCCCTTTCGTTAATACATCTGTATTTTCACGATCAATCGTGATTGTTTTACCCGGTGTTGTAATACTAGCAGTCGGTTTTAGAGCGATTGCAACACGGATTGTTTGTCCACTTGAAATACCACCTAGAATTCCACCAGCATGATTTGCAAGAAAACCATCTGTAGTGAGTTCATCACGAGTTTCGTGACCAAATTGACCCGCAACAGCGAAACCATCTCCAATCTCAACGCCTTTTACAGCATTAATGCTCATCATCGCATGTGCAATATCAGCATCTAATCGATCAAAAACAGGTTCACCCCAACCCACAGGAACCTTCTCAGCGAGGATTTCCAGTTTAGCACCACAACTTGTTCCTTGCTCACGTAATGAAGTCACAAGTTGTTCAAAACGAGGGACAGCATCAACATCACCACAAAAGAATGGATTATTTGGCACTTCATTCCAATCTAATTTCTCAGCAACCTCATTACCTATTTGAGTGACATGACCACGAATATCGATTCCAAATTTCTCAGCTAGGTATTTTTTTGCAATAGCACCTGCAGCAACACGCATAGCTGTTTCTCGAGCGCTTGAACGACCACCACCACGATAATCACGGAAACCGTATTTTTGCGTGTAAGTATAGTCAGCATGACCAGGGCGGAAAGTTTGAGCAATATTACCGTAATCTTTTGATTTTTGATCTGTATTACGAATTAGTAAACCGATCGAAGTTCCGGTTGTTTTTCCTTCGAAAACACCTGATATGATTTCAACTTCATCAGGCTCTTTACGTTGTGTTGCGAACTTAGAGGTACCTGGCTTACGGCGATCTAAATCACGTTGTAAATCTGCTTCGCACAGTTCAAGACCTGGTGGCACTCCATCGACAATTGCCATTAAGCCAGCACCATGCGATTCACCACAAGTTGTTACCTTAAAGAGTTGCCCAATACTATTCCCTGCCATGTTTTAGCCCCTTAACTTTGAACTGATTGCTGAAATATTTCTTTATAACGGCGGCATTGTTCAGCAGTTAATGCAAAAATACCAGAACCGCCTTTTTGGAAAGTGAGCCAATGGAAGTCAACTGTATTGAAGTTTTGGCGCATTGCCCATTCTGAGTTACCCACTTCGATGACGATTAGACCATCTTCAGTCAAATAATCAGCAGCTTGAGCTAACATTTTGCGCACTAAATCCAAACCATCCTGACCCGCAGCAAGTGCCAATTCAGGTTCATGCAAAAATTCTTCTGGTAAATCGGCCATATCTTCTGCATCCACATATGGTGGATTGCTGACAATAAGGTCATATTGATTTTCAGCTGGGATTTTTGCAAACAAATCAGATTCCAGTAATGCAACTTGATATTGTTTGTTGTGATGTTCTGTATTAATGGAAGCAACTTCTAAAGCTTCTTTAGAAATATCAGTAGCATCTACTTCAGAATCAGGAAATGCATAGGCTAATGCAACTGCAATACAACCAGAACCTGTACACATATCTAAAATACGTTGCGGTGTTTTTGGATTTGGATTAACAGGTAAGCTATTTAAAGCTTCAAGCATTTGTCCATTTTCATCTAAGCAGTATGGTGCAAAACGCTGTTCAATTAATTCAGCAATTGGTGAACGCGGAATCAAAACACGCTCATCGACATAGAATGGCTTATTAAAGAAATATGCCAAATTCAATAAGTATGAGGTTGGAACTCGTTCGTTGATTCGACGTTCTAACAAACTGAGGAATTCAGCCTTTTCACTCGGCAAAAGTTTCGCATCTAGAATTTCTGAATCTGCATTCCACTCTAGTGATAAAGTTTGTAAAACCAAAGCTGAACTTTCTGCAAAATAATCTTCAGTACCTTGTCCTAAGTGTGCGTCATATTGACGAAGTGCGGTTACACCAAAACGAATAAAATCTCGAATGGTTACTAAATTTTCAGCCGCTTCTTGTAAATGTTCAGGGCTGATTGTAGGTCGCTCCACTTAGGCGTCTCCAAAATGCAAATAGCAAAAACGCTTTATTCTAACGGGATTCAAGCCTATTTAACAGTAAAAAACCGCTTCTACAGACTAGAAACGGTTTATGAAATTTAAATCAAGGTAGAAAATTACAAACCCAACTTTTGAGCAACATAGTCTGAATCCTTATCTCCGCGACCAGAAAGATTCACGACGATCTTCGTATTTTTATCCATTTTAGGTGCTTCACGTAATGCCCAAGCCACCGCATGGGAGCTTTCTAGAGCAGGCACAATACCTTCGACACGCGAAAGCGTCATAAATGCATCTAAACACTCTTGATCTGTTGCTGTTTCATATTGAACACGTCCCAACTCTTTAAGAAAACTATGTTGTGGTCCTACACCAGGATAATCCAAACCTGATGCAATAGAATGTACAGGTAGGGGTTCTCCTTGATCATCCTCAAGCACATAACACGCCATACCATGAATTTGACCTGGTTTACCTAATGTGAGTGTAGCTGAGTGTCTATCCGTATCTAAGCCATGACCTGCTGGCTCAACCCCAACAAGTTTTACTTCAGGGGTATTTAAGAATGCAGTGAAAGCACCAATTGCATTTGACCCACCGCCTACACATGCAACTACATAATCAGGGTTTTGTCCAAAACGTTCGTTTGCTTGAGTTTTAATTTCATTTCCAATAATCGACTGAAAGTCACGTACCATTTTTGGAAATGGATGCGGACCAACTACAGAACCAATCGCGTAAATATAATTTTTAGGATCTTTTAAATATTCTTCAAAAGCACTATCAACTGCATCTTTTAAAGTTGCAGTCCCCTGAGTAACTGAAACCAAATTTGCACCCAAAATTTTCATCTTAACGACGTTTGGATGTTCTTTTTCGATATCTACTTGTCCCATATGAATTTCACAGGGAATACCGACTAATGCACAAGCAGTTGCTAGAGCAACACCATGCTGTCCTGCACCAGTTTCAGCTATGACCTTGCTTTTGCCCATATATTTAGCAAGCAAAGCCTCACCTAAACAGTGATTAATTTTATGTGCACCAGTATGATTAAGATCTTCTCGTTTTAAATAAATCTGTGCCCCACCTAGTTGATCAGATAGACGTTTCGCATGAAATAAAGGGCTTGGGCGACCAACGTAATTTTTAAACAAATCATTAAGTTCATCTTGAAATTCAGCTGTATGACGAATTTCTTCATAAGCATTGTTAATTTCGTCCATTGCCTCTTTTAAATGAGGAGGGATAAATTGACCGCCAAAATTACCAAAAAAGCCTAATTCGTTAGGCATAGCAATGCCGTTAATTTGATGTTCCATGTCTTTTCCTGTTCTTATAAAGTATTAATGTCAATTTTTAGCGTGATAAATATCGTGTCATATCCTCAATCCCCTTGAGGGTCATCGGATACATATGATTTTCAAAAATCTCTTTAATCCAGCCAATAGTCTGTGTGTAATGCCAATAGCCTTCTACTTCAGGATTTAACCAAGCTGTTTTATCAAAATGTTGGCGTAATCGTCTTAACCAAACCTCACCAGCTTCATCATTCATATATTCAACTGAGCCACCCGCTGACTTTAGCTCATAAGGCGCCATACTCGCGTCACCTACGATGATGACACGGTAGTCACGTCCATATGTATGAAATAAATCCCATGTATTCATACGCGTTGAACTACGACGATGATTATCTTTCCAAACATAGTCATAGAGACAGTTATGGAAATAGAAATACTCTAATGTCTTAAATTCTGACTTGGCAGCACTAAACAACTTCTCACATTCAGCAATATAAGCATCCATGGAGCCACCAACATCAAATAGCATCAAAACCTTAATACGGTTACGGCGCTCTGGAACCAGTTGTACGTCTAAGATACCCTGTTTTGCAGTCTCTCGGATCGTACCATCTACATCTAACTCTTCTGCTGCGCCTTGTCGCGCAAATTTACGTAAGCGACGTAAAGCAATTTGCATTTGTCGTGTACCTAAAACTTGATCATCATCAAGGTTTTGGTATTTACGTTGCTCCCATACTTTTACAGCCGAACGTTTGCGTCCTGGCCCACCAATACGCACACCTTCAGGATGATCACCAAAGGCGCCAAAAGGTGAAGTTCCACCCGTACCAATCATCCGATTGCCACCTTGATGCTTTTTATGTTGTTCGCGCAAACGCTCTTCCAACATTTTCATCAATTCTTCGAGGGAACCAGCCTTTTGTAGTTCTTCACGTTGCTCTGGTGTTAGATGTTTCTCTAAAAGCTCAAGATCAAACCAATCTTTAGGTAGTTTATGAACCTGTTTAAGCAATTCATCTAAATCGAAAGTTTCGATGCCATCAAAATAATCTTTCATAGCACGATCAAACTTATCAAAATATCGTTCATCTTTGACTAAGACAGTTTTAGCCAATTGATAGAACTCGTCTTGATCTGCGAAAACAAGACCTGAAGCCACAGCCTGATTAAGATCAATCAATTCACGGGTGGTAACAGGAACGCCATATTTACGTAAGGTGTAAAACAGTCTCACAAACATTGGTAGACACTCTTAACGGCGTGACATAAAAGCTAAACGCTCGAGTAACTGCACATCTTGTTCATTTTTAATCAAAGCACCATACAGTGGCGGAATTGCTTTTGATTTATCATGATTGCGCAATACATCTTCAGGCATATCATCAGCCATAAGTAAGCTCAACCAATCAATCAATTCAGATGTTGACGGTGGTTTTTTCAGGTTTGGGACTTGGCGTAACTTGAAGAATATTTGTAATGCTTCGCTCACCAATGTATTAGAAATACTTGGGAAATGAACAGCAATAATGTCGCGCATAGTTGCTTCATCAGGGAATTCAATATAATGGAAGAAGCAACGACGCAAGAATGCATCTGGAAGTTCTTTTTCATTATTTGAAGTGATGATAACGATAGGTCGTTGAGTTGCAGTAATTGTTTCCCCTGTCTCATAAACATAGAACGACATTTTATCGAGTTCATGCAACAAATCATTTGGGAACTCAATATCTGCCTTGTCAATTTCATCAATTAACAATACACAACGTTCTTCGCTGGTAAATGCTTCCCACAACTTACCTGGTTTAATATAGTTTTTAATGTCATATACACGATCATCGCCTAACTGGCTATCACGTAAGCGAGATACAGCATCATACTCATACAAACCTTGTTGTGCTTTAGTCGTTGACTTGATATGCCAAGTAATCAATTTCAAACCTAAGCTTTCAGCAACCTGCTCAGCAAGTAAAGTTTTACCGGTCCCTGGCTCACCTTTAACTAATAAAGGCTTTTGTAAAGCTCGTGCAGCTTTGACAGCAAGTTTGAGGCTATCGGTTGCGATATATTGATCTGTACCAGTAAAGTGTTGTGTATCAGCAGACATTTTAAAACCTTATTTTTCTATATTTAACTGTGTGTAGATTTAAACCGTGTGTCCTGTTTTATTTGCAGTGTATTTAGACCAGCAAAACCCAACCAGTAATCCTAATCCAATTACAAATAAAATTAAGGATAAATTTGACCAAATAAGAACATGCTCTTTGGTAAGTACACCGAAGATCAGTCCAAAGATTGCTGGGGCTAATGCAGAATTAGGCCCCTCAGAGATGGTTGGTGTGACTAAAATTGCAAAAACAATAATCCAAAGTATTCCACCTACTGGATTAGGTAAACGCGACATCAAACGATACCAGCACCATAATGCAATCAATGTTCCAGTCACATAAACAATAATGGCTACATTTTCTTCTGGAAATTGATCAAAGATCGAAAGAATTTGTGACCATATTGCCGTTAGAGTCTCAAGCACCGCGTAATCCCTCAGGTTCTACAGCATTCGGGTTGATAAGACCTTCTGGTGGCATTTGAATAAAAAAGCCTTTGGTTTGCAAAGAGTCTAATACATGTAAGACATTTACACGTGCAAGCTTACGCTCAGCATGCAACTCTAAGTGCATTATAAATGTTGCTTTACCAAAAGCTTGCAAGACATTTTCAGGAACGACTTCTAGAGGATTCTCTTGATCTTTATCCTCAGGATAGTTTGGACGAGCAATATAAATATACATTTCGTCTTTTTTACTCGATCTATAAATATCGCAGTGCATGTTTACTCACAACCATTATCAATCAAAAACAGCATACATGAAAAAAACTGTAGGTACATTAAGGAATGTTAACGCTACAGTCGTATTTTATACTGTTCTTATTTACCTAGAAATCTTCATTTGAGTTGTTAAAAACTCAATATCTTCTTTGAAAAGTGCAATTAACGGCTCTGTCAAAAGATCATAGCGCCAACCTAATAAATAGCTGGGTAAATCTTGCTCATCGAGATGAAAGACCACATGCTCATAAATCGCATTTAACCACTTCTTACGTAACAACACCTCCTTTGGAATACCTGTTTTATTGACCACCATTTCGATCAATAGATCAACACGAGGTGCAATTTCTTTGGAGTTGTTTTTGACAGGACGCGCCAAACGCAATGGCCATTCATCTTCTGGGGGTAAAAACTTCAGTAGATCTAAAATTGTTTTACCATGCTCACGCACAATATTTGGTCGCATGTCTTTAACTTGTGCCAACTGGAAAGTATTTCGCGGATTCTTTTCCACTAGATCAATCATTGTGGCATTTTTAAGTATGAAACTACGCGGTTGATTCATCGCTTTGGTAATTTGTTCACGCCAGATGCTTAATTGTTGCAATTGCATCAACTCACGCCTAGAGTGACGATAATTACCAATATCCGTATAAAGTTCAGATAATGGTGTCTCTAATGCGATTTCTTTAGTTAGATTTTGGCAATCCTCTAAAACATAGGAATATAAACCCTTTGTTTGAAGATCAAACTTCAGTCTTTCTGCCAGCTTATTTAAATATAGTACGTCATTTGCAGCGTAACTCATTTGCTCTTGACTAAGTGGACGTGCTAACCAGTCCGAACGTGTTTGGTCTTTATCGATATCAATATTCAAACAAGTTTTTAATGCATTTTGATAGCTGACCTGCAAACCATGACCAAGAAAAGCCATCGCGACTTGCGTATCAAATACATTTTTTAATGGCTTTTGATCTGCGTAATGATAAATCAGATCAATATCCTCACCGCATGCATGAAAGATATTCTGCTGAGCTTCAAAAAGCTTACGCCAAAAATCAGATAAATCTAGCGCAGCGCCATCTAACAACGAAACCTGATCATTTACATTGATTTGGCAAACGCCTAATTTCGGATATAAGGTATCAACCTTAATAAACTCAGTATCAAGTGCGTATGTGGAACAATATTCCATTTGATTGAGGAGAACAGCTAGATCTTTTTGCTGTTGGATAAACTGAAACATAATTGCTCAAGTAAAAAAATTAAAAACATAGCGATGCAACGATTTCATTGCAGTTATTGCTCAAGCGAGATCAGATGCAAAAATTTACTCAGTATTCCACATGCAAAACATGAAATTACTCCCTATTCCATTTGTAAATCAGCGAAAGTCCATTTCGCCAGCCAATAGTGCCACAAATTTAAATAATTATAGCTATGATAATGTAAGACAAAATGTAAAATTTAATTACTTGTTTAAATTAACAGCATGAATTTAAAATAAATATATAAATTATATCGACCTTAGTCTTATTTCATACGCATTCGATTATGTACAGCCTGACTCAAAGTGTGACTGTCTACATATTCCAATTCACTACCCTGAGGTACGCCTTGTGCAATTCGAGTCATATGTATTGGCAAGTGTTTTGTCGCTTCAACCAAATAATGTGCCGTTGCTTGCCCCTCAACTGTTGCATTAGTTGCTAGGATCACTTCTTCAATTTGACCTTCACTTAAACGCTGCACTAAATATGGGATGCCTATTTCCTCAGGTCCAATACCATCAAGTGGTGATAGATGCCCACCTAAAACATGATATTTACCTCTAAAGCTTCCACTTTGTTCAATTGCCATAACATCAGCGGGTGACTCAACCACACACAGTAAATTTGAATCACGCTCTGTCGACGCACAAATATCACAAATCTCATTTTCAGTGAGTGAATGACAAATTCTGCATTCGTGAATATGACTCGAGGCCTCATGCAATGCATACGAGAGTGCAAAAGCACCTTCACGGTTCTTCATCAATAAATGTAATGCCATACGCTGTGCAGACTTAGGACCTACACTCGGCAAAATACGCAATGCTTGAACCAATTGTTCAAATCGTTCACTAAACACAAATTAACTCGAATATTTGTAGAAAGAATCCCCCTAAGCTTATTTTTCAAACTTAGGGAGTAATTAATTAGAACAAGCCAGATAAGCCCGGTGGTAAACCCATACCAGAGTTTGCACCTTGCAATTTCTCTTCTGAAATCGCTTCAGCTTGACGAGCAGCATCATTCATCGCAGCTGCGATCAAGTCTTCAATCATGTCCGCTTCATCTTGCAATAAATCAGGACTGATCTCGATGCGTTTTACAACATGGCGACAAGTCATGGTTACTTTAACTAATCCACCACCTGCTTCAGCATGAACTTCAGTTTTCGCAAGCTCTTCTTTGGCCTTTTTAAGATTTGTTTCCATGTCTTTTTGCATGCGCTGAGCTTGCTGCATGAGCATATTAATGTTCATATCTTTCTCTCGTTAAATTAAATCTAAACCACGTGACAGATCACGAATAATATCATTGATATCTTCTAAACCAACAGATACACGGATTAAACCTTCCTCAATACCTGCTGCTTGTTTGGCTTCAGCCGACATTCTACCATGTGAGGTCGTCGCAGGATGTGTAATTGTTGATTTGACATCACCAAGATTACTTGTAATGGATAAGAATCTTGTATTATCAATTACAGTCCAAGCACCTTGACGCTCTCCCTTCACAACAAATGAGACAACCCCACCAAAACCTTTTTGCTGTTTCTTAGCCAATCCATGGCCTGGGTGATCTGGCAATCCAGCATAATATACCTTTTCAACTTTATCATGCTGCTTGAGCCATTCAGCTAATATCTGAGCACTCGCACAATGTGCCTTCATACGTAAGCTCAATGTTTCTAAGCCTTTTAAGAATATCCACGCATTAAAAGGACTCATTGAATTGCCTAGTGTACGGATCACACCATTCACTTCTTCGAGTAAATCATTTTTACCAACAACGGCACCACCCAGTGCACGCCCCTGACCATCAATATATTTAGTTGCAGAATATAGAACTAAATCTGCTCCGAATTTGATGGGTTGCTGTAATGCTGGAGTACAGAAACAGTTATCTACAGCGAAAAGAGCACCATGTGCATGTGCAATATCTGCAATCGCCTGCATATCACCAACTTGCGCTAGAGGGTTTGACGGTGTTTCTATAAATAACAAACGTGTATTTGGCTGTAAGGCATTTTTCCAACCTTCAAGATCGTCTAAATCGACAAAAGTGACTTCAACCGCGAATTTAGCTACATATTTTTCAAATAAGGCAATAATTGAACCGAATACAGCACGTGAACAAATGACGTGGTCACCCGCTTTCAAATACGCCATACAAATTGCATGTACAGCAGCCATACCAGAACTTGTTGCAACTGCACGCTCAGCACCATCAAGCGTAGCTAATCGTTTCTCAAAGGCTTGTACTGTTGGATTGGTATATCGAGAATAAGTATTGCCTGCGACTTGACCTGAAAATTTCGCAGCAGCATCAGCAGCGCTTTCACATACAAACGATGAGGTTAAAAAAATAGGTTCACTATGCTCACCTTCAAAAGTACGGTTATGACCAGTACGAATTGCAAGCGTATCTAGTTGATATTCTAAATCATCATTTGGATTCATCGTTTTGTATGCCTTATGATTAATGGGTTCAGGAACACTCTATTCTATACTCTGGACAGTTTTGCAAATTGCAAAGAATGAACCCATAGGTTTCTGCCCATTTTAACTGTGGCTAAAATTTTCTCACATTTGAATATAAAACCAAGCAATAAGATCACTATTGCTCTCTTCTAGAATCCTATCTGATTAATTTACGCACAAAAATTAAATTCATATTACAAAGTGTTATTAAATCCGCCTAAATGTGCCAACATTTTGAGCGCCTAAGGTATTTAAGGTCAAGGCGAAAGATACAATAATCGCTTAGACTTCGTGCAATCTTGACTCATGATGAGACTTAAAAAGATGAAATCGCTTGTGGAACAGCAAAAAATAAATTTTAAACATCTCGCTATGCGTGTATTTGAAGCAGACAAATTAGTCTTATCCCAATCTACACCTTATCAAGTTATTGCCGAATTTAAACAAACACGTGTCAGATTCTATGCTTCTGAAAACAAGCGTTATAAGGAGCCTCTTGTCTTCGTAGCACCACTTGCGATTAATATGGATATATACGATTTATATCCATACCGTTCTTTAGTTAAACACTTTCAAGAAAGCGGTTTTGACGTTTACCTGATTGATTGGGGTAAATTAACTTATAAAAATTATCATATTGATTTCTTATCATTCATCGATAAGTTCATTCCACGTTGCATTGAAGCAATTCAAAAGCATTCGAAATCTAAAGAAATCTCGTTACATGGTTGGAGTATGGCTGGCATCTTTGTCACACTATATACAGCACGCCATCAACCAGATGCAGTAAAAAATTTAATCGTATTGGGTAGTCCAATTGATAGTTATGCATCAGGTTATATTGGTAAGCTATATAAAACGCTCGCTTATGTGACAACACGTAATGCGACGATTAAAGACTATATTTACAATCGTCTCCCAAAACTCATGATTCATTCACCAGGTTTTTTAAATTCTTTGGGCTTTAAGTTACTCGATCCTAAAGGTTGGATCGACGGCAATATCCAACTGCTTAAAAATCTGGATAATCTAAAACTGGTTCAGGAAGATGCAACTTTAAGTCATTTTCTTAACAATATGATTGATTATCCTGGTGGCATTAATCAAGACATGCTGTTTAATGTTTGGATGCAGAACCCATTAAAAAATGGTGCAATCACACTAAAAAACAAAACCATTGAATTAAAAGGTATCAACTGCTCTCTATTAGTTGGCGCTGGGAAAAGTGATCAACTGGTAACGGCTGATGCTGCTTTTCCATTAACTCAGTTGACAAATAGCCAAGATGTCACGTTTACTCTTATACCTGGCGGACACTTAGGTTTAATGTCTAGTCAAAATAGCTCAATCGAGTTTTGGCCGACACTTACAAAATGGCTAGAAGAACGTTCAACACATTTAAAAAGGTAAACTATGACTCAATCTGTTGCATTTATCGGTTTAGGTGCCATGGGATATCGCATGGCTGCTCATTTACCAAAATATTTCGACACCGTTTATGTTTGGAATCGAAATTTTAGTAAAGCCGAACAACATGCAACAGAATTTGGAACAATTGCTGTTGAACTCGAACAAGCAGCGCAAGCCGATGTGATTTTTTCTTGCTTACCGACCAGCCAAGATGTTGAAAACCTAATAAGCAGTATCAAAATCAAATCAGGTGCAATTTGGATTGACTGTACCAGTGGTGTCCCTGATGCAGCGCGTCGTCTAGCTGAACAGCTCAAAGCTCAAGATGTAGCATTTTTGGATGCACCCGTCAGTGGTCAAACTATAGGTGCAGAAAATGCAACCTTAACATTTATGGTAGGTGGTGATATTGATGCATTTGAACGAGCCTATCCTGCTATGTCTGCTTTAGGAAAACTTATTCAACACGTAGGCGAGTCTGGCGCAGGCTTTGCAGTAAAAGCCATTAATAACATGTTGCTCGCTGTAAATTTATGGTCAGTAGCTGAAGGTTTTACAACATTAAAAGCGCATGGCGTAAATCTAGATGCCGCCTTGAATTGTATTAATGCTTCTAGTGGTAAAAGCCTAGTCACTGAGAATATTTTCCCTCAACGTGTTTTAAGTCGAGAGTTTCCTGTTACTTTTGCCCTGCCTTTATTAGCAAAAGATACGGGAATTGCCCTAGATTTGGTACACGATGCAAAATTACCTGCACCTATACTATCTTTGGCACAAAGTCTCATTCAAGCTGCAAACTTAACTGCTGAATCCAATAGTGACTTCTCAGCTGCAATTAAAATGTATGAATCTTGGACTAAAATCACGCTTAAATAAGACCCTTTATTTATGCAATATTCTATTCATCGACACTTTTGATATCTGAAATTTATGAGATAGCATTGCATAAATATGTGGTGCTTTAAATATTACATTTATTTCAATGCTTATAACTTGAGATTATTAAATTACATTTAAAACCAATTAACTTACTTTAAGTCAATGAAAAATATATTTTTTATTTTTGAATATGAATAAATCATGAAGTAAAAATTACACTCAAACAATACACATTGATTGAAATTTCATGAATAAGCCTTATATTGGTAAGTACGTAGGGATCAAATGCCATATGAATATCGTTTCATAAAGCCTTGATTTATACCTTTTTGAATAGAGGAACACCTCATGAATAAGTTTACGGTTGCAGTTATTGCAGGATTAATCTCTTTTACTGGTTTTAATCTCCAAGCTGCCACACCAGAACAAGAATGTAAAAAGTTGCAAGATGACTACAACCTCATCTATGCATCAAAAGGATTCTGTTTTAAAGACGCTGATGCGAAAGCTAAATATGGTAATGAAAACTGCCATACGACTAAGCCAAAATTTTCAGATAAAGAGCAACAACGTCTCGATCAAATCAAAGCTCGGCAAAAAGAGCTTAATTGCAAATAAAACGACTTAAATAGTTCATTTATAGCTCTCTTATTGAAATCAATAAGGGAGCAATTTTTTAACTTAGTACATCATATAAAGGATTAATCATGGCATACGATGACCAAAATATTTTCGCGAGAATTTTACGTGGCGAATTACCTGCGATTAAGGTCTATGAAGATGATCAAGTACTCGCATTTATGGATATTATGCCCCAAGCGGAAGGTCATACGCTTGTTATCCCAAAAACACCTGCAGTAACTCTACTCGATTTACCTGCGGATGCTGCTGCATACACCATTCAAATTGTGCAAAAAATTGCTAGAGCGATTGAAACTGCATTAGATGCAAAAGGTATTGTTTTAATGCAATTGTCTGGTGCTTCTGCTGGGCAAACTGTTCCTCACGTGCATTTTCACTTAATTCCAAGTTCGGTACATGAATTGGGGCGTCATGCTGCCAAGATGGGCGATCAAGAAAAAATTAAAGAATTAGCAGAAAAAATTAAAGCTGCGCTGTAATTTTTCACATAATAAAAAGCGAAGTTATAACTTCGTTTTTTATTATTACTATAAAAATCAATAATAAATATAATTATTACTAAATATAAATCGTCATCAAACTGTCATCTTTCCTTCACTTCTCTGTCACAAAGTTTACCGATACTGCATACAAGTCAGTGAGCTGTGTAACTTTTTGTACATAAGCAAGCTTATTACAGTAACTAAGGCAACTGCCATTTACAAAAAAGTGTTTTGGAGAAATCTCAATGAAAAAATTGCTTCTTGCTGCTACTGTAGCAACTTTAGCCATGAATGCAGCGCAAGCAGCACCAACATTGTATGGTAAGCTCAACGTAACTTTAGACAATATTGACAACAACGGTTTTAAAGACGAAAGCGTAATTAAAGTGAACTCTAACGCTTCACGTATTGGCGTGAAAGGCGAAGAAAAATTAACAGATAACCTTTCAGCAGTTTACTTAGCGGAATGGCAAGTTAATACTGATGGCGACGGTACAGATACGGGTAGTGGTACAGATTTAACTCAGCGTAACCGTTTTGTCGGTATTAAATCTAACGGCGTTGCAACTTTAAAAGTAGGTCGTTTTGACTCTTACTTTAAAACTGCTGCGGGCAACAACCAAGATATTTTTAACGATTACAACGAATTGGATATGACTGCTATCTTGGCAGGTGAAGATCGTCTAGGTAATGTTATTGGTTTTGAGACTGATAAAAAATTACTTGCTGGTTTAGCATTTAATATTATGTTCCAACAAGGCGAACAATCGTCAACGAATGACAATACCTTGAAAGGACAAAAAGGCAGTCGTGATGGTTTCGGCGATGGTATCTCAACATCACTAACTTATGAAAATAAAGATTTGGGTTTAGCTGCTGCGGTTGCTGGTAACTTTGCTGTTCCAATGAGCTATAAAGCCTATGGTAGTGCATTAAATGGCACTTATTCAGATGCTGTTCGTGTAACAGGTTCATTAGACTTAACTCCAGCTGGTGTTGATGGTTTAGTATTCGGTGCTTTATGGCAAACTGCAAAACCATCTGATGATACTGTTGCAGTGGTTACTGGTTCTGGTACAACGGCAACCACGAAATCTTATAAAGGTTTGCAAGAAAATGCTTATGGTGTGACTGCTGCATACGCCATTCCATCTACACCAATCAAGTTAAAAGCACAATATATTTCTGCTAAAAGTGAAACAGATGCAGCTATTATCGCGGGGAAAAAGGAACTTAAACAAGACCTTTACGGTGTAGGTGCTGACTATCAAATCAATAAACAAGCGAAATTCTTCGGTATTGTTGCTCAGCAAAAACGTGACTGGACAACTAGCTCTCAACCTGAAACAAAGAAAACTACTATAGGTTTAGGTATGGAATATAACTTCTAATTTGAAGTTCAGTTCTAAATAAAGAAACAAAAGGGCGATATGCCCTTTTGTTTTATCCATTTTATTTCTTTAAGAAACCACTGAGCAAGTTTAAAACTTGTTGAATATCATTGTTGGCTTCCTGTGGATTAGTGTTTCCACCTTGTGGAGTTAAGGAATCAATCACTTGGGGCAAGACTGAAGCAATTGCGCCATAAATTGCTGACTTTGGTGTTTGGGTTTGCTGGGCAACCTGCTCCACATCCTGGTCATCGAATAGGCTTTGAATATTTTGTGCTGGAATATCCTGTGCATTTTGCTGGTGTGGATCGACCCAGCTTTGCACCTGATTGGCTAAACCTGCATTTTTCAGCTTATCCAATGCCCCCTGCAAACCGCCCTGTTTTTGAATCCATGCAAGAATTAAAGGCAAAACGGCGATTAATAAGGTTTGTGCCGTGTTGCCACCTGCTGTCGCATTAGTTTGTGTTGAAGTATTGCCACCACCTAATTGGCCTAGCACAGAACCAAGAATTCCACCTAGACCACCTTGTTGCTGGTTCTGGTTATTTTGTTGCTGTTGTCCACCAAGTTGTCCCAATACCGAACCTAAAATTCCGCCTAAACCACCACCCTGACCTGATTGCTGCTGACTGCCTAAAGCCTGTTTTGCTAAAATTTCAACAATGTTGGTTAAATCTGTCATAACTTATATGTTCCTTTTGGAATTATTTATCCAAAAAGAATACGCTGCTTTGAATACACAAAACAAAATTGAATTGTTAAATTTTGCAAGAGCTTGCGATAAATCTCTATTCAATCTTGCCTGTTGAATGGTTGAAGTTCCACAGAAATTAAATCATTGCTGAGATTTACCAGCGGAATTTATTCCAGTTTTCAGGATTGGCCCAGAACTTGGAGTTAAACCAGTCTGGTACATGCTTATAGGTCAAAATATTAAACTGCCATAAAGCAAAATTACTGTCATGAGTCGTTTTATCAATCAATTGGGTAAAACCCAGCGAACGCAGTAACTTTTCATCAGTTAATTTACTCACGACAACGATACGTTTTGCCATCAAATCTCGAAGCTTGACTAATAGTTGAGATTTTTGAGAATCACTGATAGTTTGCATTTCTTCTGTATCAAATAATACAAAACCTAAATCATATCGCTGTGTAAAAGGCAGATTTAAAAAGTCAGTTACGTTAAAATAATTCCATTGAATAGAAGCATTTTGGTCAATTTTCTGACCTATACAAAGTGCAGTATGAATCGGCTGTTCTTTAGATAAATCGTCTAGCATAGAAGTGATGACATTTTGTTCAGCCATACTGCAACCCTTGATTGAGAAAGATGAGAGTTTATTAATGGAACTACAGGGCATTTGCCATAAAATGCATGCAGCACTCAAAACGCATAGTGTAACTGATCAATCAACACGCAAGGCAAATGTTGAATATAAATTTATCCTAGATCGTTCAGAAACTGATCTACCGTTTGTGTTGGGTCAAGAGTTAGAGATTGAATGGACTGGAAATATTTTTTGTACATCTTGTGGTGCAAAAACACCTAAATCATATTCGCAAGGACATTGCTTTAAATGCTTTAAAACAAAAGCTGAATGTGACTTGTGTATTATGAAACCTGAAACCTGTCATTATCATTTAGGTACATGCCGTGAAAATGATTTTGCACACAATGTCTGCTTCCAACCACATATTATTTATTTAGCGAACTCTAGTGCCTTAAAAATCGGAATCACCCGTATCGTGAATATGCCAACACGTTGGTTAGATCAAGGTGCGACACAAGCTCTCCCAATCATGAAAGTGGGTTCACGCCGTTTATCAGGACATTTAGAAACATTATTTGGCACTCAAATCGCTGATAAAACTGATTGGCGTAAATTGCTTAAAGGCGAAGCTGAGCCACTAAATTTAATTGAACAGCGCGATCAGATTATTGAAGAATTTGCACCTAAGATTCAAAGTATTCGTGATGAGTTCAGTCAAAATCTAGAGTTTAATGAAAATCTAGAATTACTAGAAAACGAAATACCACATGAGTTTATATACCCTGTGGAACAATATCCTGAAAAAATAAAATCACTAAATTTGGATAAGACTCCCAAAATACGTGGTGTATTACAAGGGATTAAAGGTCAATACCTGATACTAGATATTGGAGTGATCAATATTCGAAAATATACAGGCTATGAACTAATTCTTAGAGCTTGAATGACTTGAATAAAGGTGGCTACGTTGCCACCTTTTTATTTATCAAGAGCTCAAACAGTTCAATATCGCTTGGACTGGATCATCAGTATTCCCTGAGATGAGCTGCTTATGCATACTAAGATGTTGCATCATTTGAATATGTGCAGTTTCGTGATCCATCAATTTCTCAATTGCAGTTGCTAAATGCTGTGGCGTTGCATCTGCTTGTATTAATTCTTCAATTACCTTTTTGCCAGCAATAATATTGGGCAAAGAATAATATGGTATTTTGACTAAAAATTTCGCAATTAGATAGGTTAACCAGTTTAATTTATAGAATGTCACCATCGGACGGTGCAATAACATCGCTTCAAGTGTCGCTGTGCCAGATGCTAAAGCAACTATGTCACTCGCATTCATCACCATACGTCCAATTTTTGATTCAGCATCTGAATTTTCTAAAACATGAATTTTAGCCTTTAAACTAGTCCCTACATTCTGTAAACCCTGCTCTATCTGTTGCTTACGAGCATCATTGATTGCAGGTATCAGAAACTCAAGCTCTGGATATTTTCGATGTAAAATCTCGGCAGCATCCGTCAATAATGGCAATAATCGTTCGATTTCACCGCGACGACTGCCAGGAAGTAATGCAATATGAGTTTTATTTGCTGCTAAACCTAATTGATGTTTCGCTTCAATAATCGGATTCTTGAGAGGTAATTGTTTTGCTAAAGGGTGTCCTACAAATGCTGCTGGCACCTCATAATTTTCATAGAATGTTTTTTCAAATGGAAACAAACAAAGGACTAAATCTATACTTCGTTTAATGCCATGAACTCGTCCTTGACGCCAAGCCCAAACTGAAGGACTCACATATTGAACTGTTTTGATTGGTAAATTGTTTTCTTTAATCGTTTTAGATAGACGTAGATTGAAATCTGGCGCATCTATTCCTATAAAAATATCTACGGGACGTTCAGTCCATCTTTCAACTAGACCATCACGTACAGCAAATAATTTTTTTAGGTCTTTTAAGACTTCCACAATTCCCATCACAGATAGTATTTCCATAGGATAATAACTATGAAAACCTTCAGCGATCATTTGCGGGCCACCAATACCCTCAAATTCAACATCTATGCCTTGTTCGCGAAAACTACGCATGAGTTTAACTCCTAGCGTATCACCAGAAACTTCACCCACGACGATCCCAATTTTTAGTTTTTGCTTTAACAAGACAACTGCCCCATTCAAATGTTTGAAATATTTTAACAAAATGATTTTACATTGAATCGCATCAAAGATGACAATTTGTTCTTGATTAGTGAATATTATGAATCATCTGTATTAGCATTAATTATTTATATATCCATTTATATTTACGATCAAAGTCAAATTGAATAGAATTGATTAGCACATTAATATAAACAAGAATCATTTTCATATGTAATTTATTCTATTTAATATCGTTGTGAACTTCATGCCTAAGACTTCTTTAAATACATATAGCGATAAATTAAATGTTTTATTTCGCTTCTTTTTAACATTTGTGATCGGGTATGTATGTACAGCATTTTTATGTATGAATCTTACTCAAGTTTTTCAGGCCTTTTTAGCTAATGCTGAAGCGATTTATCTAGCCGCATTCATTTCCATATTTTTTTATCTCAGTTTTATCATTGTTGGATTTTGTTTTTCTTCTTTATCTAAGCTCGCCCTAACAAGTTTCGCACTCACCATATTTCTATTTGGCTTATCAGCAGGTTTGAATTAAAAAATGCAGAATAAAAGTGTTCGCCAGTCAATGGCTTGGCTTCATACTTGGACGGGCTTAATTTTCGGATGGCTGCTATTTGCTATTTTTTTGATGGGTACAAGCTCCTACTATCGGCATCAAATCACTTTATGGATGCAGCCACAACTTGCGCAATATCAAATCAATCAGGATACGGCAATCCTAACTGCAACTCATTACCTATCCCAAAATGCTAGTGATGCTAAAACGTGGTATTTAAAAGTTGCTAATTCTGAAGAACCTGTAAACAAAATTTATTGGGAAAAAGCTAGTGGTGGTTACGAAAGTAAAAGCTTAGACGCTAATACTGGCAAAGAACTTCAATTATCTCATACTCAAGGCGGCGACTTTTTTTACAATTTTCATTTTCAGTTATACGGCATGCCTGTGTTTATTGGCAGGCTCATCGCAAGCCTTGCAGCATTCATCATGTTAATTGCACTGGTATCTGGCATTATTACCCACAAAAAGATATTTACCGACTTCTTTACACTCAGAACATTTAAATCACAACGGTCTTGGCTTGATTTTCATAATGTGACATCAGTTTTAGCTCTTCCTTTTTTTCTGACGATAACGTTTACAGGCTTAGCCATTTTCTTTTATTTATATCTCCCTTGGGGAATGAAAAAACTCTATCCAGAAAATCCTTATCAATATTTCACTGAAATACGAACCGTAGCTACGAATTCAAATACGATAACATCCCCTCAAATAAGCAACATGATATCGACAGAGGATCTTTTGACTCGAATCAAACAACAATGGGGAGATCGATCACTTGCTACTTTTGAGGTTAAAAATCCAAATACGGATCAAGCCGTAATAACGATCAAACAACTTGAAGATCGTTCAATCACGCTGAATCAACCGCAAATCGTATTTGATGGAACTGGGAAGATATTAAGTAATACAAGAAATAATAGTGCTATAGCTACTTTAAATGCTGGAGTTTATGGACTTCACATGGCAACTTTTGCCCAACCTTTTTTAAGATTTGCCTTTTTTTGCTCAGGAGTTCTTGGCTGTCTGATGATTGCGTCAGGGCTATTGCTGTGGAGTCTTAAACGACAAATTCAGTATAAGTCCCCAAAATTCCATTTTGGTTACTACCTTGTTGATCGCTTAAATATTGCAAGTTTTATTGGTCTTCCGATTGCTATGTTGAGCTATTTTTTAGTGAATCGGTTGATTTCAAGTCGTAGCGCTGATCTTAATTATGAAATTTATACATTTTTTAGCGTTTGGATGCTTAGTTTTGTATTGGCTTTATTCACACCTAAGCAATATTTATGGAAATCTCAGATTGTGATCTTTGCTCTGCTCGCTTTCAGTTTGCCCTTATATAACCTGTTCTATTTGCTTAATCATGACCTTATAGCAAACTTGGAAAGTTACTGGTTATTTCTACGTGTTGATCTATTCTTTGTTGCCTGTGCTTGTTTTGCAGCATTCATTTATAAAAACATTCAGCCAATACAAATCAAGTCAACTCAGAAAATTAAAAGCAAACTGATTAAAAATGGAGTGAATGTGTGATTTTCTTTAGTTTATTACTGACTTTAATCGGTATGTTCATCTTGTATCGTTGTAGTTCTAAACAACAGTCTAAAGTTCATTTGAAATATCAAAAAATAATGACGACCTATCAAGTGCAATTTCGAATCTTGGCTTTTCTTTTATTCCTAATTTCAGGAAGTTTATTATGTTGGATTGAGGGAATATCGATCGGATTCGTCAGTTGGTGGATATTTGCAACACCCATCACCTTCCTATTGGTTTTAAAAATCAATCATGTCTTAACTCCTAGAGTCAAACACAAATGACGTTAAAAAATCTTCCTTTAGCTTTTTTTTGCATAAGTAAATCATTATTCATCACAACGAGTTATCTCAAAAAAGCATAAGATATGCCTGTTTTTGCATAATTAGGCATATTGGTAATGTTTGGTCCTATTGAATTTATCATGGCTGGGGTTTTGGTTGGCTTCTGTGTAGGTATCACAGGTGTTGGCGGTGGTTCTTTGATGACTCCTATTCTTATTAGCCTTTTCAAAATTGAACCACATATCGCAATTGGTACTGATTTGCTTTATGCATCAATCTCTAAATTCTGTGGCTCAGTTGTTCATGCAAAGAAACTCAATATCGTTTGGCCAATCGTTATTTGGCTAGCAATCGGTAGTATTCCTGCGTCATTCGCAACCTCATGGGTTTTAGAACATTATTTAAGTCAATCAACGCACTACAAAGCTGTATTAACGATGGTACTTGGTTTTATGCTGACTTTGACAGGTATCTCGATTGTGTTTCGTGCGCAAATTGAAAAGTTCTTTGACCGTTTCCGTAATCGTGAACAAGCAAATATGGAAAGCGAGCAACATGCTTTACAACATAAACGCCATTATATCGTCATCATGGGGATCATCTTAGGTGTGTTCGTTACACTATCATCTGTAGGTGCTGGTGCTTTTGGCATCATGGCTTTAGTAATTATGTTCCCAAATCTACCTATGATTCGTATTATTGGTTCTGATGTTGTACACGCAGTATTATTGACAGCAGTTGCTGGCCTAAGCCATATGTCTTCAGGCAACGTCGATTTTACATTATTGATGTGGTTATTGGTTGGGTCTATTCCAGCAATTATTGCAGGCACATTGATCAGCTCGCATATGCCAGAACGTGTGATTCGTAAAATTCTAGGTATCACATTATTTGCGCTAGGGATTAATTTTATGGTTAACCCGATCAAAGCGAAACCAAAGCCAGTAGAAACTCATCAAGCTGTCGTGATTCAGCAAACAACAACTTCTACAAGCGCAGTTTAAGTAGCAAAATGCCGATTGTTTCTACATAAAATATGATTATAACTAGTTAATCAGTCGGCTTTTCGTGCTATATTCGTAGACAAAATAACCTCTTCTTTTGATTAAATTTGTGACAGCAATGAATACTCTACAGTCAAATCCAGTTTCTCAGCCAGATATCGACGACGTTAACATTAAAAGCATTCAAACTTTAATTACCCCTGCGGAACTGAAAGCTGATCTTCCTTTATCTGAGGCTGCGTCGCAAACTGTATTACAAGGACGTGCAACTGTACGTAATATTTTAGATGGTAAAGACAAGCGCTTGTTTGTCGTTATTGGCCCTTGTTCGATCCACGATCCTAAAGCTGCAAATGAGTATGCTGATCGCTTGAAAGAGCTGAGCGAAAAAGTAAAAGATACGCTTTATTTAGTTATGCGTGTTTATTTTGAAAAACCACGTACAACAGTAGGTTGGAAAGGTTTAATTAATGACCCAGATATGAATGACTCTTTCAATATTGAAAAAGGGTTACATATTGGTCGTGGTCTTTTACTAGAATTAAATGAAAAAGGTTTGCCTTGTGCAACTGAAGCACTTGATCCTAACTCACCTCAGTACTACCAAGATTTAATTTCTTGGTCAGCGATTGGTGCTCGTACAACAGAAAGTCAAACACACCGTGAAATGTCTTCTGGATTATCTTCACCTGTTGGCTTTAAAAATGGTACAGATGGCGGTTTAACAGTTGCAACGAATGCAATGCAATCAGTAAAACACGGTCATAGCTTCTTAGGCTTAAATGAAAACGGTCAAGTTGCAATTATTAATACTAAGGGCAATCCTTACGCACACGTAGTTTTACGTGGTGGTAACGGTAAGCCAAATTATGATGCAACTTCTGTTGCTGAAGCTGAAGCTGCTTTAGCAAAAGCTAAAGTAAGCAATAAAATCATGATCGATACCAGTCATGCTAACTCAAACAAAGATCCATACTTACAACCTTTAGTTCTTAAAAACATCACAGAGCAAATTCTTGATGGTAATAAGTCAATCGTAGGCATCATGGTTGAAAGTCATTTGAAAGGTGGTCGTCAAGATATTCCTGAAAACTTATGTGATCTTGTTTATGGTCAATCAGTAACTGATGGCTGCATCGACTGGGAAACAACAGAAAAAGTACTATTAGAGATGCATGAAGCGTTAAAAGACGTTTTACCAAATCGTTAATAAATAGTTGATATAAAAAACAGACTCTTATGAGTCTGTTTTTTTTACGTAAAAAGCTCGATAAATCCCAAATAAGGTGATCTTGAATACTGATTCATCTGTTTAAGATATGTTTTGTAGTGCAAAGTTTTTTTAAATATACTGCTGCCACATTTCCACTGTGTCGTATCATTGATATGAAGTCCAGTTTCCGTCAACATTTGCTAAAGTGGCGTGCCTGTCTTGGCGCGATAACTTTGCTTTGTTTACTCTGGCATATTTTCTTACCCACGATGGTTCATAGTGGCGTTGTACCTGCACTGTATGCAATGCCGAGTCACTGCCAAGTTACAAATATTCAAAATAGCTTAATAGATTCAGATAGCCATTCAAGTCATCACCATCATGCTATGCACGATAAAACGCAGCATGAACAGCATCTTCAACAGCAAAAACATAATCTACTTAGTGATCATGCTAAAGAAGTTTTTGCGCTTGCAAGCAAGATCATGAAGCATTGTCCTTTATGTACTTATGGTGTTGACGCTGCTGCAATTGTTCCTTTTATTGCAATTATTTTTGTATTTTTATTGGCATGGTTTACTCGTGTACGATGCCTATGCTATGCGTGGACAGAAAATCTGCATATACCACGTATCTATTATATTTTCCCGATAAAACAAGCACCTCCACTCGCCCTATAAAACGCAATTCCGTAAATATCGTATCCAGTGAGAACTGCGGTACCGCCTTGTTTATTGCTTTTTTATAGAGTTTGATATGAATACTCAATTTCGTTTGTCAGTATTAGCTGCTGCGTGCATTTCTGCTACTTATAGTTCAATTGCTTTAGCTGAAACTTCATCAAAAGATGAAACACAAACTTTAGCGACCATTGTTGTCACTGCAAGCCGTGAGGGAGAATCGATTAGCAATACTCCTGCTGCAATTAGCAAAATCAGCAAGCAAGATATAGAAGATAAACATGCCACATTTATTGGTCAGTTAGTGAATCAAACACCAGGTGTTTTGATGAATGACTTGGGTAATGAACAGCACATGATGTCTATACGCCAACCAATCACGACTGCGGCTGTTTATCAGTATTTAGAAGATGGTATATCTGTACGTCCTGTAGGTGTGTTTAATCATAATGCATTATATGAAGTTAATATGGCCGGGATTGGTAGTATTGAAATTCTGCGTGGTCCAGCGAGTAGTTTATATGGAAGTAATGCAATTGGCGGCACGATTAACTTTCTTACAAAAGCTCCTAGTTTAAATCCAACAGTTGAGTTAGGTCTAAGTGCTAGTTCTGAAGGTTATCGCCGTCTAGACCTAGGTGCATCCAATACCTTTGATACTGAATTTGGGGAGCATGGTCTAAGAATATCGGGCTATGCCAGTGAGCGTGGTGATAGTTGGCAAGATCATGCCGAAAGTAATAAGCAAAGTATAACTTTAAGACATGATTGGCGCATATCTGATGCCACCCAAATTAAAAACATCGTCAGCTATAATCATCTCAAAGCAGATATGACAGGTAGTTTAAATGCTGATGATTTCAATAAACGACCTGGTTACAGTTATCAAACCTTTACTTATCGTGAAGTTGATGCGACAAGACTTTCATCTCAATTGAGCCACAGTTGGAATGATCAAAATCAAAGTCAAGCGACACTGTATTATCGTGATAACACCACTGAACAGAATCCAAGTTATAACATCCGTACTGATGTTAAGAATGGCAAACCTACTGGAACATATACAGGCCAAACTACATATAACGCCTTTCAGTCTTATGGTTTAAATTTACAACATTCCATTAATTTTCACCCTGTGAAATTAATTGTTGGTGCGATGTCAGAACATTCGCCGAACCAAGCAAAAACCAATGATATTGAGGTGTTTCGCGATCCTCAAACACGTGTTTATACAGGGTTTAAACAACGCCAATTACTGCGTGATTTTAATGTGGATGTGAATAACCAAGCGATTTACACACAAGCAAATTGGCAAGCATTACCAAACTTAAATTTAGTCGGTGGCGCTCGCTATGACTGGATCAGTTATGACTTTGACAATAAGCTTATTCCTTCTAAAGTGACAGGTGCTCCAGATGAAAAACGTAATTTCCATAAAGCCAGTCCACAACTCGGTTTTGTTTGGAATATTACGCCTGAATTAGATCTTTACAGCAATTGGTCACAAGGCTTTGTTCCGCCTGAAGTGAGTAGCCTTTATGGAGCAAATTTAGTCACACCTGACCTGAAAGAAGCAACCTTTGATAACATTGATCTAGGTTTGCGTTTCAAGTTATAGGTTTACGTTATCATTTTGGGAAATAAGTCATGAATGCCAACCAATTGAAAAAGCTACTAAAGTTTCATCGTGGCTTTGGAATGGTACTTGGCATCCTCGTTTTGATGTGGTCTTTAACTGGTGTGTTGCATCCAATTATGAGTGCAACCCAACCACAACCAGCAAAACGTATGCCTCCATCCCAACAGCTTGATTTGAGGGATGGATTGTCCGTTCCTCAAATGTTAGAAATGCAGAAAATTACCGAATTTTCTGCAATACAAGTGATTGAACTTAATAAAGATCTTATCGCTTATCGAGTTTTAAAACCTAATCAAAATATTGCTGAATATTTTGATCTTCATACTGGGCAACTTATTGAAGATGCCGAATTAAAAGATGCAAAACGTCTTGCAGTTTGGTACACCAGCTTAAGCCAACAACAGATTATTTCTGCTGAACTAGTGACTCAATTTAGCGATGATTATCCAAGCGTCAATCGTTTATTACCTTTTGGCGTGTAGATTTTGATACTGGTTTAAGAGCTTATGTCGATCCAGCACAATCTCGATTAGCAACGATTTCCAATGATCAGAAAATGTGGATGGCACGGATCTTCCGCTTAGGACATACATGGACTTGGGGAGATCAACCGTGGACAGGACAAAATCTCTTGATGCAAATTGCTTTAATTGGCATTCTTGCTTTGACCTTGATGGGAATCGGGTTGTTCTTCAAAATTCACAATCGTAAAAATCACCGTTTAGGTAAAAAACCAATTCGATTTTTTCATCGTTATCTGGCCATCAGTTCAAGTGTTTTTATCTTGTTATGGGTGTTTAGTGGTTTTTATCATGTTTGGCATAAAAAATCTGAACTTGTGAATATTCAGCCCATCTTCCATACGCAAGATTTAAATCCTGAAGCATGGCAATTGGCAGTTCAACACCCGATTCAGCGACTCAATTTAGTACCGATCGCTTTTGATCAGAATCAAGCTCATGCAGGCTGGATGATTCAATTGACTAGAAAACCACAGTTACAAGGGAGCATGACCGCAGCGAAAGAACATGATCACCATCATCATGCAAAAGATGCTGCACCAGCGATTGAGTTAATCGATGCACGACATGCTAGAAAATTGAATCCTCTTGAGCAGAGCAAATATTTGGCAGCGTTTTATTTAAACTTACCCTTAAAGAATTTTACTCAAAGTTCGTGGGTAACTCGTTTTGGCGGTGAATATGGTTTTATCAATAAACGTTTACCTGTGATCAAAGTTGACACTAATTTAAATGATCAGCTTAGACTTTATATGGAACCAAGTAGTGGTGTCATTGCAGCGCAAGTAAATCAGCAAGATGCTATAGAGGGCTTTAGTTTTGCATATTTGCATAAGTGGACATGGTTACCGATCGATAAAACGCTTAGAGACATTCTGTTGGCAACAATTGCGGGACTGATTACAGTATTGGTAATCTTAGGAAGTGTATTGGCAATTCGAAAACGTTAAAGCGGAATTGATCCTTCTTATTTGAGAAGGATCAAGCCTATAAAAATTCACTTAGATATAAAAGGAAGCGATCACAAAAGTTAATATTAAACCTGTCTCACTCAACTCTATGGCAGCACCTACCGTATCGCCAGTGATGCCACCGATTCTCTTAATAAATAAAAATCTTAAGTAAACCAATAATAATAGACAGCTGATTAAAGCAACTAATCCCATCCATCTAAATGCACAAAGTAATGCTAATGTAATGACAAAAACCATCCATGCTAGTGTTTTAGGAATAGAATCCGTTATTGACCGCCCTAATCCATTTGCTCGAACATATCGTGTTGTGAGAAATAAAAATAAAGGAACACTGCGACCCAGCATGGGTATTAAGATTAAAAATGCAGAGAGCCGTTGTTCTAGCAAGACATATAAAGCTGAAAACTTCATCAAGCAAACAATAACTAAACTTAGAACACCGATAGGACCACAACTTGGGTCTTTCATGATTTTTAAGGTCCGTTCCCGATCACCAAAACCACCTACCCAAGCATCTGCTGTATCCGCTAGACCATCTAAATGAAGTCCACCTGTAAGCCAAATCCAAATCACTAAAATAATGATTGCAACAAGAATAATCGGTAATTTTACGAGAAGGATTGAAAGTCCAAATAGAATTAATCCTATTAGCAACCCTACAAGTGGATAAAAAAGTAAAGATTGACCATTTTGCTTTGCAGTTGGTATCCGTTTTAGTTCGATGGGTAAAACAGTCAAGAATTGCAAAGCGATCCAAAATGGTGTCATTCTTTGATTTCCTCAAAACTGAGACTATCGTTTTTATACATTTTTACTGAATACAATTGCCCAAGCTCAGCAGACATTTTTAATAAATCATTGAGATGTTTATGTCGTGCTAAACAAGTGAGTAATTTAATCACACCACCATGCGTAACAACTAATGCTCTATTCCATTGGTGTATTTTCATTTGAGTGTGGATTTCATCAAAGCCAACTTCAACACGCTGTAAAAATTGCTCTAAAGACTCACCATTTGGTGCATGGTATTTTATTGGAAATTGCCAAAAATTTGCCAATAACTCGGGCTCATTTTCATAAATGCTTTGAGTCGAAATACCTTCCCAATCACCAAAATACATTTCTTTGATATGCATATTTAATTGCAGAGGTATTTCGAGTCGCTCTGCTAAATTGATTGCAAAGGCATGACAACGCTGTAAAGGTGAACTAAAAATAACATCCCAATTAGTACCTCCAGCGACATATTGCTGTATGGTTGATTGCATCTGCAACCAACCATTTTCTGTTAGTTCATCATCAGTATGCCCACGTAAAGTATGGCTTAAAGTTGTTTCACCATGTCGCAGTAAATCAAGGCGCAACTTTATCTCCTGTCACTGCAGCTTCGGCAAAGGTTGCCATTTGATTATGTAAAACACATGCCAATTGCAGCACTGACAATGCTGCACCTGCACCACTTCCTTCACCCAATCTTAGATTCATTTTTAGAATTGGCTGCGCTTTTAATTCTTTAAGAATACGAACATGACCATATTCTGCTGATTGATGTCCAAATAGCATCCAGTCACGACAACTCGGCTGTATGCGAACAGCACATAAAGCTGCAACGGAACTAATAAAACCATCCACCACAATAGGCAAACCAATTTGAGCACAACGTAAATATGCTCCTGTCATGGCAGCAATCTCTAAACCACCTACTGCAGCTAGAATTTTCAAAGCATCATTCTTAACACTAGATTGGTGGAGTTCAATTGCCTGATTGATGACTACAATTTTATGTTGTAGTTGTTGATTATTAATTCCCGTTCCAACACCTGTTAGTTGTGCTGCATCTTCATTCAATAACAAACATGCGATGGCTGAAGCAGAACAAGTATTGCCAATCCCCATTTCACCAGCGATAAAGATATCAGCCTGTTCTGACTGAGCTAACTCCACACTAGTTTTACCTAATGCTAATGCAGCAAAACATTCTTGTTCAGTCATTGCAACATATTGAGCAAAGTTGGCTGTTCCTGCACGAATACAATGTCGCACTACACCGACATAATCATAGGGATCGCCTACCGTTCCACAGTCAATCACTTGTAACTGTGCCTGATGATGTTTTGCAATAACACTGATTGCTGCACCGCCAGACGCGAAATTTTGAAGCATTTGACGTGTCACGGCTTGAGGATAAGCTGAGATATTTTCTTCAACTACACCATGATCACCTGCGAAAATCGTGATCCATGGTTTTTGAATTTGGGGATGAACTGTACCTTGTAAACTTGCTAGCTGAATCGCAAGCTGCTCTAACTCTCCTAAAGCCCCTGTTGGTTTAGTGAGTTGTTGTTGTCGTTGTTCGGCTAGATGTTTTGCTTCCAAATCAATGTGTTTTGCCGATTCTGTGTACCAAGCATTTTGTTCAGTCATGTTAATTCTCATCTTTTAAAATCATTGGAAAGCCTGCAACACAAAACATCACTTTATGAGCAAGCTGTCCTAATGCTTGGTGCAATCGACCAGCTTCATCCACAAATCGACGGCTAATTTCACCCATTGGCACGACGCCTAGCCCTGTTTCATTACTGACTAAAATAATTTCAGATTTAAGTTTGGGTAATATTTCTAATAACTTGTCTGTCTGTTGTTGCTGCAAATCTTGATCTTCAACTAACAAAAGATTGGTCAACCATAAAGTAAGGCAATCAACCAAAATGATTTGATGTTCTTGATCTAGTTTTAATAATTGATCCGCCAGAAAAATAGGCTCTTCACAAAGTTTCCATTGCTTAGGTCTTTGCTGCTGATGATGTTGAATTCTTTGCTGCATTTCATCATCTAAAGCTTGCGCCGTGGCGACATAAATCACAGGGATTCCACGCTGCTGAGCTATATTTTCAGCCAATCGGCTCTTACCCGAACGTGCACCACCCAAAATTAATTGCAACATATTAACCTAATACCATTTGATGATAAGGATATAGTAATCCTTGTAAAATCTGAGCCTTATAATAACCGAAAGTCAATTGATTCACTTGAATTTTAATTCTTTTGGCTTCAAAGCTTTTTATTCGCTCTAAAACAAGATCACTACTCCATGCATCGCTATAAAGTCCAATCGTAATATGTGGACAATATTGCAGTGCCGCTATTTCATTCGAGACAAGCGACAGCTGAGAACGGATTTTTTCTAAAATTTTTTCTCGATCGATGATTTGAATAAATAAAGCACTACTAAAACTATCGATCGCTGTGAGTTCTAATTCAAAGGGTTCAAGTTGTAATTGATTGATAGATTTTAGATGTTGTAAGAATTGTTCATGTGAAAAATCATCATTGTATGGAGAAAGATGGGTATTTAGAAAACCGCACACAAATAACGTAATGTGATACTGACGTTGATTCGACCTAAGTAGGAAATCTGAGAAATGTGTTTTGATCGCATCTAGATATTCAACTAACTCTGGTTGATCAATTTCGATATACCACAAAGCATAATCTGTACGACCATGATGCCATTCTGAATAGTCACGAATTTCAGTTTTTACGAGTTGACTAGATGTTTGTAATAACACAACGACAATAACGATCTGACAGTTGTGTTATTCAAACATAATTTACTGGCAAGATTAAATAATTTTAAAAATCATTTAGGCTGTTTCAAACTCTGCATTTTTAACACGAAAAGATTGCCCTAGCTCTGAAATCTTTAATTCAGCAGACATTGCTGTATAAATCGAGTCAAACAAGTCTTTCTTTTCATGCTCAGTAATGTCCATTTGCTCAATAGAGTTTTGTAAATGCATAATCACATCATCAACAGGAATTTCTAAAAGCTTAACCGAGTACACATAACCCGAAACAGCACCTTGTAATAAGTACTTATATGGCAATTGTTGCACGATATGATTTTCAATACTGCCGAGTACGCGTTCGTTGTAACCCAGTTTTCTCAATGGATCACGAGCAACACGCTCACATGGATCTTTATAAGCAGAACGGCATGAGCTCATAAAACTTTCAGCCATGCGATCAAGTTGTTTGGCTTGATTCGGAACGATATTTACCAATCCAGCTTTCACCTCACTCACCAATTGCTCAGCAAATTTCTTGATCTTGTGATCTGCTAAAGCAATTCCAATCATTTCATGATCAATAAGACGCGCCTGCCAAGCGATCATGGCATGGCAGCCATTCCAGAGGCGATTTTTAATGATTTGAATATCTGAGATTTGATCAACTAAGATCATTTGGCGCATTTTATTTAACAGCGGACTTCGATTTTCAACATAGATCGGCATATCTGTTTCGCTATGGAATAAAATTAAATCCATATTTTGTAAAAACTGCCCCGCTTGGAACTGTTCGCGCATTTCCACTAATGATTGGCTGAGCTGACGTTCCTGTTTTTCAGTTAATGCTGTTTCATCTGATAACTCAATCGTTTCTTCATTTAAATCAGCTTGATACTGTTTAAATAAACGATGCTTAATATTGAGTTGGCGATACAAAGCCTGATCACTCAATTTTGAGACCATACGATTGACCACCGTATCACAGAAATAATGCTCACTTAGAATATGCTCAGCAACATCTTCATCCGTGATCTCAAGCAAAGCTTCACGAATATATTTGAGCACCAAATATTTCGCACAGACCTTGTTTAAAATAATTAGAAAAGTGATTGGTTCATGATTATTCAAGTCTTGTGACATGAAACGAGCCAATAAACCTTTGGCAATTATTTTTGATTCAGATGCTATCGCATGTTCAGGCAAACATAACGCTATAAGACTAGATTGCGCGTACATTTCAAGCATCTGTTTGTCATTATCAGCATCAATAACGGTCAAGTTATCAATTCGTTCATCAAAAGATGATTGCCCATATCGAATACTGTAGCTACCAAAACTGTTCACTGATTCCAAATACAATTTATTTCGCGTGGAAGCCAAAATACGTTTTGGACGCGTATATCCATCCCAATGCGAAAGGATTTGAGCAATATACCCACCGCCAATTGCACCAAAACCATGAATCCCAACGGTTAATTGATTCAAACTTTGCGGAAATGGTTCTTGTAGTTGTGGCATATCCATTTCAGGAATGTACTGATCTAAAGCATTTAAATATTCATACAGATCCTGATAATAAAAATTTGCTTTCGCTAACATGCGATCATTTGGTTCTTTAATATCTTTAAATAAAATCGTAATACCACCTGATTCATGAGCCGAACAGATTCCATTTTCTGAATCTTCAAACATCAAACACTGACTTGGTTGTAAATTTAATTTTTGCGCAGCCGTAATAAAGATTTCTGGATGAGGTTTACCCTTTTCGACTTCATCCCCACACACTAACAGATCAAAAAATTTATAAACATTGGCATTAATTAAGTATTCTTCTGCTATCGCACGTCGACTAGATGTCGCAACTGCCATTCTTAAACCTGATTTGCGTAAGCGCTCTAAAACTTGAATTAAACCTTTTTTGATTGGAACACCATTGTGACGCACAGATTCCAACTCAAGCTCATCAGCACGTTTTCTAATTGCTTGATATGGAACATCTTCCCCATAAAATTTCTTTGCAAGTTGCTCTGCAGTTTTTGCGCTCAGACCTAAGCACTGCATTAAATATTCATCTGAAAATTCCTGTCCAATAAGCTCTTCTGAAGCTTGTTTCAATGTTTCAAAGCGTAATCGCTCTGTATCAAACATTGTTCCATCCATATCAAAAAGTGCCCCTTGAACAGGAAAATCATGAAAAATCAACATCTTTACTCCTCTTATATTGTTTTACTTCTAATAGGCTAACCCAGAAATGAGCTTAAATTTCGACCGTTAAATAAATGAAATAAATTTGATCAATAAATAATCAAACAGCCATCTATGTTTACGTCCTAAGATGTAGTTATGTAAGTTTCCTTGCTTTTTAAAAGAATATATGAGTGATTTTTGATCATATTAAGCGTTTAATCTTCGACAAAAGAACTCATTTCTTCTTCCTTTCTGACTAAAACCCACCCTATACATATCCCGACTAATATCATTAAAGCGAATAAAAAATAGAAAGGTAGATTTTGATCAAATTGATATAAATAAGTGCTAACTAGAGGACCAAAAATCAAACCAAAAGCTTGAGTTGCAGTGCAATATCCTGCCATTTTAACTTGAGAATCTTGTGTAACTGCTTGTGCTGCCCCTGTTGTAAATGCAGGTAATAAGCAAGCGACTGAAATACCATAGAAAATATAACTAGCTTGAAATACCACAATACTTTGTGCATAAAGAGATAGTAGCAACCCAAAGCACATGGTCAAAATGCCGATTAATACAAGACTATGTAGTTGTAGCTTAATCATTTTTACAATCAGCAACTGTGTCACCACCAGACAGATACCAACAACAACCATACATTGAGAGAAATACACTGCGCTTTGCTGACTACTCAGAAAGAATTTATCTTGGATATAAAATCCAGCAGTCATGTTCAATGTCACGATTGCAACATAAGTAGAAAAACCTAAAGCCAACCAAATTAAACTATGTTTGATAATATTTTGCTGATTCAAAACTGTATTTGAACTTTGTTCTGATGCCTTATCTGCATCTGACCGTATATCACTCTTTTTCTTAAAAATCATGAAGAGTGCCAAACTGACTAATGCCAGTAAAGCAACCGCGAACCACATTGGAAATAATAGTCCACCATACAATAACAACGAAGTCGCCAAAGGTCCGACAATAATACCAAAGCTGTTCATCGCACCAAACAATGTCATATTCTTGCTACGAGTCGTTGTTTCAGTTGATTCTGTCATGACATAACTTTGTAGACCGATTTGTGGCATTGCCATAAAAATGCCAGTCGAAGCACGACTTAAAACCAACAAAATGAAAATCAATACTGAAGGCAAAATCGCCTCTAAGCCCAAAGCCAGTATGAAAGTAAAAAGCGCCCATGTTACGGTCATTCCCATAAAACCATAATTCACTAGATTTTGTGGAGATTGATTACTTTTATTTTTAGCAACCCATATTGAAGCGATAGCCATACAGATCGCTCCTGCTGAAACGATCACTCCACCTTGGAATTCGGATAAATGTAGCTGTCGAGTCAAAGGTGCCAGTAAAGGAAGAATCATGGAAAAACACGTTCCATTGATTAACGCAGCCAAAGCTAAAAATTTTAAATGATTGTTCATCATGGAATTCATCAAAAGAAAAGGCATCTAAAAGATGCCTTTTGGATAAGATTAGTACTTGAGAGTGTAGCTCAAACCATAGGTACGACCTTGAGCAGCCAAGCTCGAAATATCGCCGTAAACCGTTGAAACTGCTTGGCTATAAACAGACTTATAGTCCGTATTCCACACGTTATATACACCAAAACCTAAAGTTCCTGGACCTGCTTTTGCATTGGCAATCACATCCATCACTGCAAAACCTTTGATTTCTGCTGGTGGACGAGTACTACCATTCGCAATCGCATCTTTACGTGCTTCATCCGTACCATCAATAGCCAAAGCTTGTACTCGTAAACCTAAACCATCATTGAATTGCCAGTCTGAATAAACCGTTGCTTTCAAAGGTGCTACACGAATTGCATCTAACTCTTGCCATTTACCATTTGAGTTTTTGAACTGACCACGTGTATAAGCTAAAGTCCCACCTACATTCCAATCATCTGAAACGGTATATTTGATATTACCTTCAACACCATACACACGTTCATCTGTATCAATAACTTCAATTGCAAAACTTGGAGGACCAAATTTTAATGACTTATCAGATTTGTTATAGAACGCCGTGATCCCTGTGCTTAATGCATCATCTTGTAGACGCCAGCCCAACTCAAAACTATTTACTTTGATTGGATCAATTGTTTGGTTACTTACGACAAAGTTTGCAGGAACATCTCTTAGCATACGTTGTACATCAGGTAAATTTGCACCTTGCGAGAAATTTGCGAACACCTGTTGTGCATCAGTTAAATGATAAAGTGCGCCCACATTGAAAAGTGTTGCATCATGCTTAACTGAACCACCTTTTAAGGTTTTAGCTTGGTATGTTGGAACGAAATCGGCAACCATTGCTTCAGAATATGGAACTGAGTTTTTAACATCACTATCGATGCGCTCATGACGAATACCTGCTTGTAGATTTAAGCGATCAGTTGCTTCAAATTGACTTTGTAAGAAGAAACCAAGCTTTTCAGTATCTACCTCAGGACCAAAAGCATAATTATTTAAAGGCTTAAACTTAAGACCATTACTACTCATAAAAGTATTTAGATCATAAAGTTGTGCTGTTTGTTTGCCATTTTCCTTATCGTAATCCACACCATAAGTTAGATTTAATGCACGTTCTGCCAGATTGAGCTTGCTTTGAAGTGCTAAACGAGCACCAAAAACATCAATATCTGTTTCTGATTGGGTAACAATAAATGTTCTTCCACCTGGAATGGATGCATGTGCTAAAGCATTTGCACTTGGGAAGAATCGCCCTTTTTCAGTACGATAATAGGCCTCTGCATTTAAAGTCTGACCAAGAAAATCCTGATTTTCATATTGTGCATTTACTGCACTGCGCTTAGTACGTGGTTGAGTATCAAGCTCTAAACCTTTTACAGCTTTTTGACTAGGTTTTGCGCCTCGAAGTAAAACAGATAAGCCTGGACCATAATCAGCGCCATATTCACTGTCCTGCTCATCATTATAGTATTGCGCACCGATACTTAATTTTTGCTTATCTGCCAACTGCCAGCTTAAACGACCATTCACATCTACAGTTTCAGTATCTTGACGATCTGTTTGTGCAACTTCTGGACCTACACGATCACCTCGACTATCTTGAATTTCACCGCGTTGTGTATAGCTAGCACCTAAGAAACCACTCCAATCCCCTTGGTTAAATGATGCAGACTGAAACGCTTCATAAGCTAAAGCATCACTTTTGAAATTATCACCTGAAGTAACGCCGAGTTTGGTTTCAAAATTTACACCATCACCCGAACCTCTTTTGGTGATGATATTGATGATCCCACCTGTAGCACCTGCACCATAAATACTACTTGCACCTGACACGACTTCAACACGTTCGATCATGTCTGGGCTAATGCTATTTAATTGGCGTGAACTATCGCGTGATCCCGTTTGCGGAACACCATCAATCATATATTGCACTGTACGACCACGCATGGTCATCCCATAGTTACTGGTCGTACCTGAACTTGGTGTTAAAGATGGAACCAACAGTCCTAAAATATCGGCGGTACTTTTACCAGCAGCAGCTTGTTTTGCAATGTCTTCTTGGCTAATACTGTAAACAGTTCCCGCAATCTCAGCGATACTTTGAGCTGAGCGAGTTGCTGTCATAACAATTGGTGCCAGTTGAGTTGGCTTCTCAGCCTCAACCGTTGCACTTTGATTTACGGTTGAAGTCTGCTCGACATTTTGAGCATAAAGTTGCGTACTGATCGCCAAGCTGAGCAGTGTTAATGATGTCGAAAGTGAACGAACTTTCATAAATGACCCCTAGATGAGTTGTTGCGTTTGTTTTGCTTTGCGAATAAGCAGTTGACTAAGCAACACGCTTAAAACGGATGAAACTGCGAGAATGAGATAGAAGTTTCCATAACCAAATGCTTTGGCTAAGAAACCTGAGACTGCACCGCCAATGAAATAAACCAATAGTTCGAAGCAAACTAAAATCGTAAAATCAGTACCAGCTTGTTCTTTGGAGCTGGTCTGCATGAAATGTGCATACAAGGCTGTCATCGCGATGTAGCGAATGGCAAGAATGACAATGACAAAACCACCAAGAAGTAAATGCCATTGATTCAACCAACTGAGCAAAACGGCTACACCCAACAAGGCGTAAACCAAACTACGTGCCCAACCAGCCCAGATCAGCAATTGTGTTGCGGCTATTTTTTTTAATAAAAATGCAGCTGAAACAGCGGCTAATAATCCAATCCCTGCACCTATTACAGACATCAGCACGCCGATTTGTGACAACGACCATTTCTGATCAATCAGCATCGGATTCAGCATCGCCATAGCCGGTGCTTCGACAATTCGATAACATACGATCAAGGCTAATGCCCATAACATTTCTGGACGTTTAAATGCACGGATCAGACTTGGCGGCTGTTTTGAGATTTTCTCTACATTTGATTTTTCTTTAATCTGGAAAATAGCCAACATCGTCAATGCTGTCATAGCGGCTAAGGAAATCAGTGCAGTTTGCCAACCATAAAGCTCATACAGCCATAAAGTTGCTGCTCCACCAACCATACTGCCAAGCGCAACACCTATACTTTGCGCCATACTGCCTAGTCGATACTCAGATTCTGAAAAGGTTTCGACCGTATAGCCATCAATTGCGATATCTTGAGTTGCAGCAAAAGTTGAAATCCATAAACCGACAATAACAAATACACCAAGACCGTAATCGAATTGGGTAAGTGCCAAAGCAACGACCCCCAACACCAAAGCTATTTGCGTAAACAAAAGCCAAGTTTTACGTTTACCGAGTTTTTTGAAATAAAAACGATCAATTAGTGGTGCCCAAAAAAACTTGAATGCCCAAGGAATATAGAGCAGCGACAACATGCCAATCCAACGTAAATCTACGCCTTGATGACGCAGAATCGCAGGTAAGGCCACATTATAAAAATACAGTGGTAAGGCATGCGCGAGATATAAAACCACCACGATACTCAGGCTCAAGGCTGAGACTTTCTGAATATTTAATGAATTTTGATTCATAAATACCTCTGCAAAGCCCATTGTGTGGCTTCAGCTTTATCTACGCTCACAAAATATGGAACATGCCAAGCTTTGTGCAGAGCTGGTGTATCCAATCGAATACGATCTTCTTCATCTTGAGCAATACGAGCAAAACCCAAGCAATATTGGTAAAAATCTTGTTTATATTGTTTATACCACTTGCCTTGGATTGCTCTATATTCCTCCGGAAATTCTGTATTTGCATCGGTTTGCATGATCAACACAAAATTTCGCTGATGTTCGAAATAGTGCTGAATTCGTGCTAACCATTGTTCAAATTCTGCAACAGAGACATTCGCCGCAAAGCGCATGTCTAAGATATGCATTTCATTGATATATAAGCTCATGTAACACTCAGGAGTTTGGCTGGCTGATCTGCTAGCTGTTGTTGTGATGTTTGGTAATAATCCCCAAACTTGTTATAGAAAGTTTCTCTGAAGCAGTAGTACAACATCGCTGTTTTTTCGGGCATCGGTATTAAACGTTGGCTTTCATAACAAAGCTCTGCCACTACTGCTGCATATGGTTTAACGGTATGATCTGGCTCACCCACAATTTTTTTAGCTTTTGAATGTTCAAAAATGTAAAAGCTGAGTAAACGAATGGTTGGGCGCAAGAAGCCTTTGCCAAACACGGATTTGTCACCAAACAGGAGATGCCAACCGAGATCATTGTCATCACCATCGTAATAACGGCCTAAACGATCTCGTTTACCCTCATAAATTTCGGTATAGCCCACATCTTTGCCATCAATTCCGACGATTAATAAACGGTGATGGTCATCTGCTAACATTTTGTCGAAGTAAACTTGTAACTCTAGTTCCGATTTATTTAACTGCCACTGAGGAATTACATGTGGCTCATGCATCCATTGATGTAATAAAGGGATATCCTGAGGATATTGCACTTGGCGTAAGTAGTACTGTGTACCATCTTCAAAGTATTCAAAATAATCTGGTAATTGCTGAGAGATTGTTTTCATATCGAACCTATAAAATGATGATTAAAATTAGCCCGCTTTTGCTTGGCGAGGTTGTTCTGCCCATGTTTTCAATGTTTCTGGGCTAACTGGATTTGCAATAGGATCAAGGAAGACAGGAACAGGACGTTCTGCTTCATCGTTATAACTTGTGGTAAATAGACGTACACGGTTTAGACAAATTTTGGTGTAACTTGGACGCAGCATGGCGAATTTATCAGCACGTTCAGCCAATTCTGGATGTCTTTGGTTAAACTCAACAATCGTGTTGGAAATGGTCTGCCAAAAATCAAGCTCAGAATATTCAGGATAGTCTTGCAAGAACACATTACAGATATAGCGGTAATGCACCATGAACAGACCTGTGAAAATAAAATGGCTTAGATCAGTCGCTTCATGACGGAGTAATAAGTCTGATTCAGATGGTAATTGAGTTAACTCAGGAAAATCCTCATCCACTAAATTGATGTCGTCAATGAAGTCTTTTAATACCATGGCTTTCGGCACACCATTTTCATGTACCAACATCGTGTTTTCACCGTGTGGTGAAAATGCCAAACCATAGCGATACAAGCAAAGTAACAATGGACTCATGCACACTTGAGCAAATTGAGCTAACCAAGCTAAAGGACTTAATCCTGATGCTTTGATCAGCACGCTCAGGATCGATTGACCAGAAATATCACGATGTAATAAAGCTGCTTGCGAGAGAACTTGTTGTGATGAATCAACATAACGATCAACACTTTCACGCCACAAACAACCGAACAGTTCTTTAAATTGGTATGGTGCGCCGTCAATGCGGTCAAAACATGGCTGGTGAATGGTTAAAGTTGCAACCTCACCCAAGAAAATCACACCTGTATTTTGTAAGTCTTGATCTTGTTGATGAATCTGTTTTAACCATGCGGTCACTGCTGGAGCAGCAAGATTACGTTTTGAGGGTAATCCACGATAAACAGCAGTATTAAAAATACTGACTGGCAGTTTAATGTAATGACGTTGTAGATTTGATGTATTATATAATGTGCGAATGGACTGCATTGGCACATAACTATCTTGACTGATATTCAGTTCAATAATTTTCTGATCCACAATCTCATTGGCATAAGTCGGAACAAGCCATTGATGCCATTGCCAAGCATGTACGGGAATCAAAAAGTAATTTTGAGGATCTAGGTTTTTTTCTTGGAGAATATTGATGAACTGCTGTAGTTCATTGGCATCAAATTCATGTTGATATAAACCGCAGGCACTCCAATCTTCAGTACTTCGATACTCTGCTAAATCACGATGAACGGCTAACCACAACACTTTAACTTCAGGTGAAAGCTCTGGTGCAGCGCTTAAATAATCATCATAACCAAAACCCATACGCCCTTTACTCATGATGAGCCAAGGATGACCACGTAGCATGCCTTCAACTTTGTAATGTGGCTCTGTCAAAACCGCTATACTTGGCAAACGTGTTTCATTGAACAAATGTGCTTCTGCCAGCCAAGTATTATTCATTTCTTTGATCAAATACGCTTTGGTAAATGGCTTAACATTAGAACTGTCAGACATTGCGACAATGAACTCATGTAAGTTCCAAGCAGGTTGATCATTTTCCTGACTATGAGTCACATCACGTACCGAAGCTTCCTGAATATTCCAGTGTCCGAGTAGATATTGATTTCCTTGAAACTCATACTGACGATTGCCTAAATCTAAACGATAACGACCTGCTGACAATGATTTAACTTCAATAATTTCTTCGTATAGAAACTCTGCAATCGCCATTTCAATAAGACGTTGTCCTGCGGCACGCCATTGCTGCTGATTAATTTTTAAAGTTGCAAAGTTCATATCAGTTTCTCATATGTTGAATGTACAGAAGCAGTTTGTGTACGTGTGTTTGCACCACGACGATTAGGATGCGCCGTCATCACGTTCTGTTCTGTTTTCTTGAAAATTGAATGGTTTTTATTGGGAGAATTTTCGCAAAGGCACTCGTTTGATTGTGCTTTGTCATCTGCCATACAAATTTTTGGATTTTGAGAGAGATTAAAGTGTTGGAAGGTTTGCGCTTGATTGCCTAATTCATAAAGAGGCTCAGCAAGCAGTTGATTAATGATCGTTGCTGCACGATAAGCACCAAGACCTAAATCAGGCGTGCCGACACCATGACTATGCATTTCTTGATTTTGAACAAAGATATGGCCATTCAACCTGTGTACAACTCGATAGTCTTCTGTAATCTGCCAACGCTGTTTATGATCAAGTTCGATGTATGGCTTGAGTGACTGCATAAAACCAAAATCAGGTGTGAAATAACCCGTTGCGGCTACAAGAAAATCACAGTCGAGATGAAAAGACTGAGCTGTAGCACGATGTTCGAAATGCAATCGGATTTTTTGTGTATCCAATGCTTCTGCATCTTTCAAATCACATTGACTATGCAAATGTGTCTGTATGCTTTGGCCTGCAATGCTACGGTGATAAAGTCTTTGATAAATTTCCCGAATGGTTTTTGCACTAATCCCCTTGTATAACAAGGCTTGTTGCTTTAACTGCTGCTCTTTCTGCTGTGCAGACAAATCATAAAAATGTTGTGCATAATCAGGGCTAAAATGTTCTAAACCTAATGGCGCATACTCCATTGGGAAGAAACCTTGAGAACGGGTAAACCAATGCAAATCAAACTGATGATTGTCGGTATCTTGCTGTTCGTCAAACAAGTCGATAAACACTTCAGCTGCGGATTGCCCCGAACCTAGTACAACAACATCGCCATGTAAATCTGTATCTACATGCGTCATATACTGTGCTGAATGCAGACATTGTTGCGGACGGACTTTCTGAATCTTTGCCAAACATTCAGGCAAATATGGCACATTACCACTTCCAATCAATAAATGACGGCATAAATAACTTTGCTGAACACCATTTGATTCAACGACTACTTTAAAACCTATCGTTTGGGGTTCAATCCTCAAGACACGAGATTGGTATTCGATACAATCAAGTTGTTCTGCAACCCATTGGCAATAATGGTTATATTCACAGCGCGGAATAGGTGGCTGCTCTAGAAAGTAAAACTTATACAAACGTTGCTGATGACGCAGATAATTTAAAAAGCTAAATGGACTGGTTGGATCAACCATTGAGACCAAATCAGCCATAAACGGTACTTGCAATACCGTATTAGGTAGTTGCATACCTGCATGCCAATCAAATTGTGCCTTTTGCTCAAAAAACACGTAGTTGAGTGAGCTTTTGTTTTGTAACAAACTAGCAAGACTTAAATTAAAAGGTCCTAGACCAATTCCAATAAAATCAAGCATAACTGACATCCTTCTGTGAAATACGCAGTGGATTTGGCAGTTGCACGTAAACAGACTGATTTTCGACAGGCGCGATCAATTCGTCTAACTCATGCAAACGTGTCAGCAAGTTACCCTTATAAGGCAGAGTTGAATTGAACAGTAATCCTTGCAATAAGGTGCTATCAGGATATTGTTGTAATTGTTCTTCTAAAAATTCAGTTAAATGCGATAACAATTCATCTTCAGTGATATAGCCTGTCGCACCGATGGCATTAATAATCCCAAACAAAGTATTGCCGAAGAAATAATAACTAAAACGTTCATCAACAAAATCTTTCGGACCTACCGCAAAGGCTTTTTCTTTTAGTTCAGGTAGCGCTTGTAGAATTTCAGTCGCAAACTCTTCAATATAATAAAAACCTTGGTTATCACGTAGCCATAAAGTTTTTGGGAAATGATTTTCGAGTTCCAATAATACATTTTGTTGATGTGACTCAAATGCCATACCAAAACGATGGTATAGATACATCAAGGGTTGCAAACTGACTTCGAGGAAACGAGTAAACCAATCTAAAGCAATTTCTGAAAAATCCATCTCAGGATGAGCTTTTGAAATCTTGGCAAATAATGCGTTAAAACGATTTAAAGATTTGCTTGGATGATCCTGACACAAGGAAGCAATACAAGTGACTTGCTGTTGAGGATGGAAAGGCTGATCTCTAAAAATGCAGATACTTTCATTAATCACTTCATCATCAATTTTCAAGGCGATCCAAGCTGGGTCATTGACTGCCTTTAAACTTGGACATTTTTTTAGAATATTCTGACCAAACTCACTGTGCCACAGACGATGTGTCAATTCACCACGATGACATTCTTTGGCTAAATTGACTCGAATAGAATTGGTAATCATCACCGAAAGAGATGGCTTCACCATCCACGGAGCGTTGAAGCTCGCCAATGTACGAATGGATGTTGTTGGAGAGAATTGCCAGCCACGTAAACCTAAATCAATCAATTGCCCTGTTTGCTTCAAACGTTCAAACCAAGCTTTACCCTGTAAATAACGAGCTTGCCAAGGATGCAATGGGAGTAATTTATACTCGCTATGTGTTTTAACTAGATTGAGATCATTTTCAGATAAATACCACTGTAATGCCGTTTTTAATTGCGCTGAAATAGGTTCATCAGTCGCACTACCTTCCGCAATGTAATCTTGGTGCACTAGCCAATAATGAAGTTGTGTCTTGCCTTTGTGTTCAGGTGAAAACTTTAGCCAATCCTCATGCACAAAACCTGTTCTACTTTTCGGCGCTGGGTGCATGCTATGCCCCAAAATCAATGCCTGTTCAGTTTCAATAAAGCTTTGACCAGCTTTAACCAAGTCATCAAAATCAGCTTCACGTTGTATTAAAAACTGTTGCAGTGCATCACGGCTTTGAATCCACTTTTCTAGTAAAGAAGCAGCATCCAAAGGTAAAGATGATTCAGAAACTAGTTCTTCAAGTAATAAGCCAACGATTGCAACTGGACTGAATGATTTTGGCTGACCTGAAATTACGATTTGAGGAAGATTAGCTAACCGATGTCTACCAACACGGCTGACATAAGATAATGGGAAATCACATTGAGCATGAATTGAATTAATCGGAATAGATAACAGCGTCAAACCTTGACTAAACGCTTGTTGTTGCGGACTTTGCTGTGTTTTATTAAGCAAGTGACCTTTGCCAGTTTCTTGCGTATATGCGTTGACGAAATGTTGTATCGCCAACCGATTGGCAAGTGATTGCATCTGTCGGTATCCTCTATAAAGAGAGAGTTAGTTTTTTTTCGAATGTTTGAGCTCAAAACACTTCTCAAATACAGCAACGACTGCATATAAGATTAAAGTAATGATAATAATTATCATTTATAATAGCAATTATAATACTTCCCTTGAAATTAACAGCACAAAGCATTGATTAATATAGATTAAATAAAAAAATAGATGATTATTGATACAAAAGATAATAATTCTCATTATTATATATTCTAATGAAAATCTGAAATTTTATTGTTTTAGTAGATTGAAACATTAAAGCATAAGCAATAGATGTCAGATAAAGTCCCTAACTATCCAATAGATCAGAGAAAGTTGCATTTAATAACTTTGCTAGATCATTAGGATCTAAACCAATATCCAGCCCTCTTTTCCCACCACTGACATATATTTTATTAAATGTCTGAGCCGTCGCATCAATGACGGTTTTTAGACGTTTCTTCTGCCCTAATGGACTAATTCCACCAACTAAATAACCAGTCAAACGTTCAGCATCTTTAGGATTTGCCATTTGTAATTTCTTACATCCCACCGCTGCTGCAACTTTTTTTAAATTGAGTTGATGGTTTACAGGTAAGATCGCAATAAAATAGTTTTTTTCATCTGTGACCATTAATGTTTTGAAGACTTCTTCTACACGTAAATTGAGTTTTTCAGCAGCTTCTAAACCAAAACTCTTCGCGTTAGCATCATGTTCATATTCATGAATAGAGAATGCTATTTTATTTTTTTCCAATAACTTACAAGCTGGTGTCATTTGATATCTGGGTTATTTCGATGATACTTAAGTTTGATAAGTGTAGCATTTTAAAAAAAATATTTTCAATTTGCTTAGGCTATTTTGAATAGTGTTCTTGATAATTATTTTTCAAACCTTATATAAAGACTGAATGCAATTGTGAAAGGCGCAAAAACTTCATGAGTTATAAACATAATAATCTGATGGCGATGCGTCAAAGCTACTGGGATGATGAATCTTCTTCTACCGTTCAAGCTGAAAAGCAATTTCTCCGTGATACTTTGGTTGAAGAAGGTATTTTCGAGAATGCGACTTTAGACGACACCAAGTACTTTTTCTTCACATTACCCAGTATTATTATCGTGAAAGCTCATGCTTTAGGTTTTCATCATAGTATTGTCAAACGTATGTTGATTAAGCATATACATACAAACCGAGCAGCTCTAATGCGTAAATCAGCCCTTAAAATTCAGTTTAAAATTTAGTACATATGTATAAATAGCTGACTTAAGCGATCTCCAATTTGCTTAGGCTATTTAGATATTGTTGACTTAAATCACAAATTTAGACTGATAATTCAAGCGATTGAACTATTTTAATACGTTCAAACGCTGTAATATCTACTACAATTTAACTCTCGGCTTTCCTCCCCCTCCGATTTCAGCATAGGATTTTTCTTTCATGTCAGATCAGAACGATAAGCTCAAGAATCTAAAAACCTCGTCTGTGGATCGTCGCTTATCTATTGCAAAAGCTTCTTTACTTGCTGGAACTCGTTGGGCAACTGCAAGTGCTACCTCTATGTTTTCTAGTGAGGGAGAAAAAGAGAAAAAACGTAAAAAAGCGATGGCTGATCAAGCCCATTATTTGGTCTCTGAAATTGGAAAATTAAAAGGTTCAATTGTTAAAATTGGACAAATGATGGCTTTATATGGTGAACATTTCTTACCAGAAGAAATCACTCAAGCACTCAATACGCTGAATAATCAAACTGTTGCTTTAGCATGGCCTGCAATCAAAGCGCACTTACATGAGCAACTAGGTTCGAAACTCAATGATCTAACGATTGATCATGAGCCAATCGGTACTGCATCATTGGCACAAGTTCACCGTGCAATTCGTAAATCTGATGGTTTAGAAGTTGTATTGAAGATTCAATACCCTGGTGTTGCAGAAGCGATTGATTCTGACATGAATCTTTTCAAAAACATGCTGAAACTCACACGAATGGTTCCTCAAACACGTGAGTTCGACCAGTGGTTTGATGAAGTTCGTGAAATGATGCACCGTGAAGTGAATTATGACATTGAGGCAGCGACAACTCGACGTTTCGCAGAACGCTTGAAAGATGACCCGCGTTATATTGTTCCACAAATTGTTGATGAGTTCTGTGCTGACAAAGTTCTGTGTATGACATTTGAGCGTGGAGTACCTATCAACAGCCCTGTTATGCTTTCTTTACCTCAAGAGCGCCGTAATCAACTTGGTGAAGCTTCACTAGAAATTGCAGTACGTGAGCTGTTCGAATGGGGTGAGATGCAAACTGATCCTAATTTTGGTAATTACCTTGTCCGCTTAGGCAATGGTGATGATGTAAAGGATAAGATTGTATTGCTCGACTTTGGTGCAATTCGCCAATTTGATGACAATCTACTTTCTGTCGCACGTAATCTTATCCATGCAGGATATGATCATGACAAAACTGCTATGGTTAAAGCGATGACAGGTTATGAATTTTTTGATTCGATGCCTGAAAGTGTAAAACCAGGTATGGCGGATGTGTTTTTAATTGCGACCGAAGCTTTTAGTAACCCAAGCAATAATCCTGATATGCCTGCTGGTGTGATGGATGAACAAGATCGTTATGATTGGAAAAAAAGCCAACTACATAGTCGCGTAATGCAGCAAGCTGCTCAGTCTATGGCTTCTCGTTATTTCTCAGTCCCTCCTAAAGAATTTATGTTTATTAGCCGTAAGTTCATTGGTGCTTATACCTTCATGACAGTGATCGAGGCTAAGACAAATGTTCGCAAAATGATTCGTCAATTTGCATAAACTAAATTAATTCAGTCATATTGACCAATCTGCTCTGTCAGTTTGGTCAATTTTTTTTTGCTATAATTTTTTTTAATTTTTTTAAATTATTTAAAAACATAAACTTATTTATCTTTATTCACTTAATTAACCCTTTATCCTTCTAATATTGACACGTCAAAGAAGACATAGTTTTTTTAGCTTTAGCATGCGAGCATAAATTCACAATCATCCTCTAGGATAAAATCATGTCAAATATGATGAATAAGGCTCAAGGTCTCGGGCTATCATTGATCACTAAAATCGCAGGAAGCGAAGTGCTCGATCAACTCAAATTAAGAAAGTTTGTAGAAAAGTCTCTATACCAAGGTTCAAAAACTGGTTTTAAAGTTCTAACAAAAACTCAGAAAGCTTTTAAGCCGCAATCAATTGACAAACAACGTTTACCAAATCAAGTTAATAAAACTCTATTTGATTTAGGATTGACTGAAGAGCAACAAATGACATCAGATGCGATGTCACAATTTGCTCAGGAAGTGCTTTACAATTTAGCGCATGATGCAGATCACCATGCACAATTCCCAGAAGAACTTTGGCAGCATTTGGTTGATTTAGGCTTGAACTACTATGCATTACCTGAGGCTTTAGGTGGTGTTGCCGCAGAACAAAATATTGTCAGTAATATCCTAATTGCTGAAAACCTAGCTAAAGGTGATTTCAGTCTTACAGCTGGATTATTAAGCACATTCAGCGTGATCAATGCCATCACTCGTTGGGGATCAACACAAGTACAAAGTATGTATTTGTCTTGCTTTGCTGAAGACACAGATATTACAGCGACATTTGCATTTCAAGAAGCGACCCCTGCATTTAATCCATACCAATTAAAAACGAAAGCCACTGAACAAAATGGTCAGTTCTATATCACAGGTGAAAAGACTTTAGTCGTTTTAGGTGATACTGCTGATGTCTTCCTTGTCAGTGCAGAATATAACGGTCAACCTGATATTTTTGTCGTGCAATGTGATGAAAGCATTGCCATCAAATCAAATCCAGCGATGGGTCTAAAAGCTGCTGAAACTGCTATCTTACAGTTCAATCGAACTCCAGCTTTACGCTTATGTGATGCTGATTTCGATTACACAGCATTTGTAGATCTTGGTAACTTGATGTGGTGTGCGATGGCTGTAGGTACATGCGAGGCGATAAAAGCATACTGCATCAAATATGCAAATGAACGTACAGCTTTCGGTGAGCCTATTTCTCACCGCCAAAGTGTTGCTTTCATGATTGCTGATATGGCTATTGAAATTGATGCTATGCGCATGTTGGTACTTAATGCAGCGAGTTTAGCTGAAGCGGGTCAACCATTTCATCGTGAAGCTTACCTTGCAAGACTTTTGTGCGCTGAAAAATCCATGAAAATCGGTACGGATGGTGTACAGATCCTAGGTGGTCATGGTTTTACCAAAGAACACCCTGTTGAACGTTGGTATCGTGATTTGCGTGCTACCGCAATCTTACATTCTGGCTTACATGCTTAATTGATCATTCGAGGATATTACAATGAATTTACAAAATCCTAAAAAATTCAAAATGATGGTTGATCAGGCACATGAAGTTGCTTTGAATGTACTGCGCCCAATTTCAAGAAAATATGACAAAGCCGAACATGCCTATCCAAAAGAATTGGATATGTTGGCATCATTAATTGATGGCATGAATGAAGGTGGTGAAGGAATAAATGCAGGTGCTGCTGTTGGCAAACGTGGAGAAACTGAGTCAGGTAACAAAAACGGCAATAATATGTCGACTGCACTCGGTATTATCGAAATGTGCTATGGCGATACGGGTTTATTATTAAGTATGCCTCGCCAAGGCTTGGGTAACTCTGCTATAGCGGCAGTAGCAAATGACGAGCAACTTGAACGTTTTAAAGGAACTTGGGCAGCCATGGCAATTACTGAACCGGGTTGCGGTTCGGATTCAGCTGCTATTCGTACAACTGCAACTCAAGATGGTGATGAATACATCTTAAATGGTGAAAAAATCTTTGTTACTTCAGGTGATCGTGCCGATTCAGTTGTAGTTTGGGCAACACTTGATAAAAAGCTTGGTCGTGCCGCTATCAAATCCTTTGTTGTACCCAAAGGTACTCCAGGAATGAAAGTTGAGCGTTTGGAGCACAAACTAGGAATTAAAGCATCTGATACTGCTGTCATTAGTTTCATTGACTGTCGTGTTCCTGCTGCCAATCTATTAGGTAATCCTGAGATAGATGTCGCAAAAGGTTTTGCTGGAGTTATGGAAACCTTTGATAATACACGCCCTCTCGTTGCAGCAATGGCGATTGGTTGTGCCAAAGCATCACTCGAACGTATCAAAGAAATCTTCAAAGATCAGCTTGATCCAGACTATAAAACACCTTATTTACAAACCTCAAACTTAGCTGCGCAGATCTATCGGATGGAAGCTGAATGGGAAGCTGCTCGCCTGCTTATGGTTAAATCCACATGGATGGCAGACAACAAAAAACCAAACTCAAAAGAAGCTTCTATTGCCAAAGCTAAAGCTGGTCGTGTTGGTAATGAAATCACGCTTAAATGTGTAGAACTTGCTGCAAGTGTAGGTTATAGTGAAGATGAATTACTGGAAAAATGGGCACGTGACTCAAAAATTCTAGATATTTTTGAAGGTACTCAACAGATTCAGCAATTGATCATCGCACGTCGAGAATTGGGTAAATCATCGAGCGAATTGAAATAATTTGGCTTAATTCGAAAACTAATAAAAAGGACGTTAAATTAACGTCCTTTTTTGAAATATAATTCTCGTTTATCTCATCGTCACAAACTCTTCCGCAGAAGTCGGATGAATTGCAACGGTATTATCAAAATCTCTTTTTGTTGCCCCCATTTTCAAAGCGACTGCAAAACCTTGTAGTATTTCATCCATGCCAAAACCTATACCATGGATACCCACAATTTTTTCCTCTTCACCAACACAAACCAATTTCATTTTGGTTGGCTGGCGATGCTGTGTAATTGCACTATACATAGCGGTAAAAGAAGAATTATAAACTTTTACTGACTGCTCTCCGTACTGCTCAATCGCTTCTTGTTCTGTAATACCAACAGTTCCTATCGGTGGATGGCTAAACACCACTGTTGGGATATTTACATAATCTAGATATTCATTTGGTTTATTGTTAAATAATCGTTCAGATAGTCTCCGACCTGCAGCAACAGCAACAGGTGTGAGTTCCATTTTCCCAGTAATATCACCAACAGCATAAATCCCTTTCTGAGTTGTATTTTGGAATTTATCAACTTCAATATAACCACGATCGTTCAACTGAACATTTGCTTTATCTAAATTTAGATTTGCTGTATGTGGCTCGCGTCCAGTCGCCCAAATTAGGCAATCGACTTTATGCACCTCACCATTTTCGAGATGTAAATTAACTGAACCATCAATATTTTTAGTCACTTTTTGAGGGATAGCTTGTGTATGAATTTTCACGCCATCAGCTTGCATTACCTCAACCAAAGTTTCACTTAAGAACTGATCAAATCTTCTGACAGGCAAATCTTTTCTAATGAACAATCCAACTTGTGAACCTAATGCATTTAATACCCCTGCAAGCTCAACAGCAATATATCCAGAACCAATAACTGCTGTTGTTTTTGGTAAAGCACTCAGTTCAAAAAAGCCATTGGAATCAATTCCATATTCAACACCTTCAATCTTAGGCAATGATGGCTGTGTACCTGTTGCAATCAATATATGATCAGCAGTGAAAATTTCACCATTCACTTCAATTGTATTTTGATTTACAAATTGGGCAGCACCTTGTATCAAATCCACATTATTTTTACTTAGGCTATTTTCATATGACTGATGAATTCGATCTATATAGGCTTGTCTGTTTTTAACTAAAGCTTGCCAATTAAAAGATTCTATTTGGGCATTAAATCCATAATCTTCAGCATATTTATGGATTGATTCAGCGATATGTGCTGCATACCACATTACTTTCTTGGGTACACAACCGACATTTACGCATGTTCCACCAATTTCAGACTTTTCAATCAAAGCACATTTCATTCCATACATTGCCGCTCGATTGACTGATGCAATACCACCACTCCCACCACCTATAGCAATAAAATCATAATGTTTTGTCATGTTTGCCTCTTAAATAGTCAGAAATTCTTCTTAAAGTTAAATATCTAAATAGATATACAGCAAAAAAAATATAAAGTCTTTGTTTTTAATGGTTTTAATACAAGAAAATAAAAAAAGCACCAATCATCTCTGATTGGTGCTTCTGCTTTGGGAGCAGCTTTTCAGCTTATTCCGTAGTTACAGTCTCTAAAGATGCTTGCTCAAGCGATTGATCAACGACACCAAACTTCTTGAAGATTTTCGCACGACGTTTAGGATAAATGTTCGCTTTGTTTAAATCACCTTTGTAGTGTTCAACAACTCGTTTATCCATCATTTTAAACCATAGAGGTGGAATGAGTGCTGGTAATAGCATACTTGCATAACCACTTGGCAATTCTGGCGCTTCGTCGAAATGACGCAATGCTTGGAATGGACGTGTTGGATACGCGTGATGGTCTGAATGACGCTGTAATTGATACAAGAATAAGTTCGTTACGATATTATTGTTGTTCCAGCTATGCTCTGGCATAGTACGTTGATACTTACCATTTGCATCTTTTTGACGTTTCAAACCATAGTGTTCGATATAGTTAATCACTTCAAACAAACTAATTCCGTAGAATGCTTGAGTCGCTAAATAAGGAATCACGCCTTTGCCGAATATACCAACCATAGAACCATGGAAAGCTGCGCTCATTCCCCAACCTTGAAGCAACTCATTGTCTAATGACCAGAACTCTTTGCCTTTACGTTTTAGACGAGTCGTTTCGATCTCAATCGCAGATTTCAAAGAACCGAAAACTGTACGTGGCCAAAACTCATAGAACGTTTCGCCCATTTGAGAAGATGCTGGATCTTCTGGTGTAGCAGCACGTTTATGGTGACCATAAGGATGTTCAACGCGGAAATGGTTATAGCCAGTTGGTACAAGCGCTAAGTGCGATAAAATATGATCAAGACGATCATGCTTATGGCTAAGCTCATGCGCAGTATTGATTGCAATACCGTTGATCGCACCCATTGAGATACCAAGTAAAATTTTATCTAGGAAAGAAGTATCTTTACGACTAGTTAAATAACACGCATAAATGTTTGCAGCATACTGTAAAGGAATGAAAGTTTTAACAAGACGCGCATAGTATGGATCTTGTTCTAGTAACTTCACTTGCTCTGATGTTGGGTTATTTGCATCTTTCCCTACGATAGTATCAATTGCAGGAATCACAATATGAAGTAAGATAGGACCACCTAAGGCAAAGATCTTTTTTAGTGGACGTGGTGCAAGTTGGTAACCACCTAATATCCCAATACCAATCACTGGTAATGCAGGACTAATTGCCCATAAATAACGTTTACGATCCAACTCTAACTTTGATTTTACTAGAGGCGCAAGTGGCTGCTCTACATTTACTGGCGCATTCATAATCATATCCATGTCTTTGTATATATACATATTTTGATTGAAAATGATTGACATGACAGTAGCAAACGTCCAAAAAACCTATGTCAGCGTCTTTGGCATAATCCACCCTGTTTTTGTCCCTTAAACACATATTGAATTATTAACCCTACTTCCTATAATCTAACTGAAATATAAAATTATTGTTCTTATGGATGCTTTAAGTAAAATTTTTGATGATATACATCTCAATCGTACCGAATATATCTACTTGAAAACACAAGGAGAATGGTCATTTTTATGTCATGAGCAACCTGCTCTTATCGTCCACATCGTTTTGGTTGGATCTGTTTATATTCAATTAAATTCACAAAATAGTTTAACTGCGAACGCAGGTGAAATTGTCATTATAACCTCTGGAAAGCAACATACTGGAGCTAATAATGCGGTCAGAAAGTTAGTTAATGCTTTAGATATTTCTAATTTGTTTGATGGACATAAAAATGAAGCTATCGAGTTTGGTACAGAATCAGTAGAAAAAAATCTGATTCTAACCGTCCGTTGTGAAATGGATACCATCATGGCTCGTCCGTTCATGCAAGCCTTGCCAGAAGTCATTCATGTACAACATGGCGAAACAACTGCGCCTGAATGGCTACAAATCGGTTTGCATTTTCTAGCCCTTGAAACACAAAATATTCAAGCAGGTCGAGATATCATTATCGATCATCTTGTAAGTATTTTACTGATCAAATGTATTAGAGACCATATTCAAAATATTTCAACTAAACATGGCTGGCTGAGTGCGCTTAATCATCCAGAACTGAGCTATGCTTTAGCATCAATTCATAATCAACCTGAATTAGCATGGACTGTTGAGAGCCTTGCAGAACAATGCTGTATGTCTCGCTCAAAGTTTGCAAGCCTGTTTCATGAGGTGATTGGAGAATCACCCCTTGCTTATCTACAGCAACACCGTATGAGACTCGCAAGCAAGTATTTACGTAAAAGTAACTACTCTATTCAACAAATTGCCAATTTGGTGGGATACACGTCTGAAACAGCATTTAGCCAAGCTTTTAAACGTACATATGAATTATCACCTAAACCGTATCGCCAACAATTTGTAGAAAGTTAAGATATAAAAAACAAAAAAGACACCTAAGTGTCTTTTTCGAATTCAATCAGATATAAATCAACGAACAATGCCGCGAGTTGATTTTTCTAATGAATCAATAAAGAGTTGTGCTTCAGGCGTATTTTCAAGAATTTCATCTCGAATTTGCGCAATCGCTTGTTCAGTCGTCAAACCTGATTTATAGATCAACTTATACGCTTCTCTTAAACCTTGTATCGTATTTCTTGACCATCCTTTACGACGCATACCTTCAATATTCATTCCGTATGCATGTGCAGGATTACCTGAAGCCATCACATAAGCAGGCACATCTTTAAGAATAAGCGCCGCACCACCAATCATGCTATACGAATCGATTCGGCAGAACTGATGAATACCAGCATTTCCACCTACGATCACATGATCACCTACATGTACGTGACCCGCTACGCCAACATTATTAGCAAAAATATTATGATTACCAATAACACAATCGTGGGCAATATGGGTATTTACCATTAATAAATTGTGGCTACCAATTTTGGTAAAACTTTGATCCTGAACAGTACCTCTGTGTAAGGTACAATGTTCACGAATAGCATTGTGATCGCCTATCTCTAACCATGTCTCTTCGCCTTGATATTTCAAATCTTGGCAAATTTCCCCGATACTCGAAAATTGGAAAATATCATTATTTTTTCCAATTTTAGTAAATCCCCCGACCACAACATGCGAACGTAATTTTGTGCCTGCATCAATAGTTACATTTGGACCAATAATACAATACGGTCCAATTTGTACATCAGATGCAATTTCTGCAGATGCGTCAATAATTGCGGTTGGATGAATTAAATTTTGACTACTCATGTCTGCTCAATTTTCTGATGGGAAATAATAATCTCAGCCGTCGCGGCAATCTTACCGTCAACACTGGCACTACAATTGTACTTGTAAATGCCACGTTTTTGCATAACTAGCTCTGATTTTAAGATAAGCTGATCACCCGCGACAACTTGTTTCTTAAATCTTATTTTCTCCGCACCTGCAAAAAGGAACAATGAACCTGCTTTTGGCTTCTGATTGGTTAAGACAAAACCTAAAATTCCAGACACTTGAGCAAGAGCCTCAATGATCAAAACACCAGGCATAATTGGATATGTCGGGAAATGCCCTTGCAGAAACTCTTCATTAATAGATACGTTCTTATAACCAACGATACTATTCTCAGTAACTTCCGTAACTCGATCAACTAATAAAAATGGGTAACGATGAGGTAAATATTCACGAATTGTAAGAATATCCATCGGTAATTCAGGCATAGTAAATGCTGGAGATGTTGACTCAGTCATAATAAATTATTTACGTAACTTAAGGGTTGATTCAAGGGACTCTAATTGAGCTTGCATATGATCAAGCCTTTTAGTGATTTGGGTCAATGGCACATCTGCTAATTGTCTTAGGCGTACAACCGTTCTTTTCCAATGGTTATTTTCAAAAAGACCAATTCCAGAAGAAAACGTTCCAGCTTCAGAAATATTTTTTGTGACCATTGACATTCCAGTCAACGTCACATTATCCGCAATATTTAAATGTCCCGCAACCGCACTTCCACCACCTATGATACAGTTTTTGCCAATTCTCACACTTCCTGCAATTGCACAATTCGCAGCTATCGCTGTGTTTTGACCAATTTGTACGTTATGGGCGATTTGCACAAGATTATCAATAATGACACCATCATCGAGAATAGTATTATCTAATGCGCCACGATCAATACAACAATTTGAACCGATTCGAACATCATTACCGATTAAAACCGAACCTAATTGAGCGATACGATGCCATTTACCTTGATATGGTGCAAAACCAAATCCCTCTGAACCAATCGTCGTATTAGCATGAATGCGTACACGATCTTTGAGTTTAGCTTCACCAGTGATGGTCACATGAGAGTCAATGAAGCAATCCTTTCCTATTTCCACATCATCATCTAGATGGACTTGGGATTGAATAACGGTATTACTTCCGACAACACAATTTTCTCCAATCACAACATAATGACCAATATAGGCATCATCAGCAATGATCGCAGAAGGATGAATTTGAGCAGTACTTTCGATTCCTCTTTGCACATTCTTTTTATCAAATACATGTGTGAGCATAGCGAAAGCTAAATAAGGATTTGAAACAACGATAAAGTTGTGTTTTGAGCTTAATTGTTCTTTTAATGCTTCAGTGACAATGTATGCTCCCGCCTGACTAGCCTGAGCTTGTGCTAAGTATTTTTCACCATTTACAAAGCAAATGTGATAATTCTGTGCGTGTTCTAAACTTGCTAAATTATGAATCTGAAAATCTTTTTGACCGATATACTCACCTTGTACAAGGTGAGCAATCTCTTCTAAACGATAACTACGTCTATTCATTGATTATTTCATTGCATTGACCTTTTGGATCATTTTATCAGTTAAATCATACTGAGCGTCAGAGGCAATCGTAGAATTTTTATTTAAAATAAAGTCTAAGTTATTCTCTTTTCTCAATTGTTCAGCAGCTTGCTTTACACGATTTTCAAAAGTTGTATTCATCGTTTGTAGAGATGACTGTACTTTAGTTTGTAAACTTTGTTGAGTTGTATTGAACTCATTAACTTTGGCTTGGTATTGAGCAGAAAGTTTTTGTAAATCAGCTTGATTCGCTGATTGAGCTTTCTGTTGAAGACCTTCAATTTCCTTACCTAACTGCTCTAGTTTAGTCGAAGTAGGTTTTACCGATTGACCTAAACTAGCATTTTGCTGCTTTAGATATGTACTACTTTCAACAACTTTAGCTAAGTCTACAACCGCAATACCACCGGCATTTGCTGTAACCGTTAAACCTAAAGCAACCATCAATATTGATAATTTTTTCATTATTTCTTACTTCCTTTTCTATATTTTTAGGGAAAAGTCGTACTTAGAAAGTACGACCGATTTCAAATTGAATAGATTTTGTATCATCGCCTTTCTTATCATTAAGCGGATATGCATAGCTTAGAGATAAAGGACCGATGATCGTAATCCAAGTAAAACCAACACCAACACTGTAACGCATGTTGCCAAAATCAAACTTATAGTTATCTTTACAATATTGTTTGATATCAACACTATTACCATCAACTAAAAGATCGCCTTTAGGCACATCACATTGTGTATCGAAGACTTGTGCACCTTCAGCAAACACTACAGGTCTTACTTGACGAGTCCAATCACCTTTGAATGGCAAAGGTATCGCAAGCTCAGTACCAAATTGTACTAAGGCGTTACCACCAACTTCTTCTGGATTCGGGTCATTTTTTCCTGTTTCTTGGAAAATGACACTCGGATATTTTGGACCTAAAGTACTGTTTTCATAACCACGTACAGAGCCATAACCACCTGCATAGAAGTTTTTGTAGAACGGCAAGTCATTACCATAGCCCAACTTACCATAGCCACGTAGTACAAAATTATTACCTAATGGCATAAATGCTTGCGCATCATAAGTCACTTTTTGGTATTCAACATCACTGCCTGGTAAACCAACTTCTAAACCAACTCGATGTGACATACCCGAAGTTGGGAAAATCGGACGGTTTAATGTATTATAAGACCAACCCAAATTAAGCATATAGGTTAAGAATTCGCCTTCAAATGCACTTTCGTAGTCTTCATAACCACCCTTACATTTTGGTAAGCCAGTTATAGGATCAATTTCAACATTACCATCTGCATCTTCTTCAAACTCGCCACTAGGACACCAAGTAGACTTGCCCGTAGCTTTACCACCATTCGCTAATAAATAGTCACGAATATAAGTTGAAACACTTGGACCCGTTCTCACTTTGGTCTTATCAATACCCAAAGAAGCACTTAGACTTTGATTTTCATCGATAGGATAACCAAAGCTTAAACTACCGCCATAACTGTCAGTTACATAGTTATTAACGTTATAATCTTCATTTAACTTGGTTTTACGATAGTAAACATTGTAACCACGGCTTACACCATCAATTGTAAAGTATGGGTCAGTTACGCTAAGGTTGTAGTAATCTTGAGTTTGAGAACGAGATAAATCAACAGATACTCGATTTCCTGTACCCATAAAGTTAGTTTGGCTCAGACCCGCTTGGAATGTAATACCACCATTCTGAGAATAACCCACAGCAAGAGTTGTTGTACCTGAATGTTGTTCTTCAACATTCACATTTAAATCAACTTGGTCAGGAGAATTTGGAACACGAACTGGTTTGACATCTACAGTTTTGAAGAAACCTGTACGTTCTAAACGAACTTTAGAGAGATCAATTTTCTCGTTACTCGCCAACGCACCTTCCATTTGGCGCATTTCACGACGTAAAACTTCATCAGCTGTTTTACTATTACCAGTAAAATTGATACGACGAACTGTAACTTGCTGACCTGGATTGATATAGTAATTTAAATTAACAATACCAGTCTGATTATTAATCTCAGGAACTACGTTTACTTCAGCGTAGTAATAACCAGCATTACCATACTTGCGAAGCAATAATTGTTTTACAGCATTCACTTTTTCTTGTGAATAAGTTTCACCATCTTTATAAAGTTTTAATGCCTGTAATTCTTCTGGCTTATATAAAGCATCGCCTAGGAATTTTGTTTCGCCGAATTTAAACTGGCTACCCTCATCAACTGATACTTCAATAAAGATATTCTTTTTATCTTCACTGATATTCAATTGCGAGTTAATAATATTAAAGTTGATATAACCTTTGTTTAGATATAATGCACGCAAAGCCTCTAAACTCGCAGCCATTTTCTCACGTGCATAACGGTCATTACGTGTAACGACAGATGCCCAACCACTTTCTTTAACAGCGAAAGCCTGTTTAATATCACTGTCACTAAATACCGTATTACCAATAATATTGATATCAAAAACTTTTGCTGGAGTACCTTCGTTGAAATTCAATTTTAATTCAACGCGGTTATTCGGTCGAGCAACAGTTTCTACCGTTACATCAGCATCATAACGACCTTGTTGTGTATATTGCTGCTCAAGTTCTGTTTCAATAATTTGCAAAGCAGATTTTTTGAAAACTTCGCCCTCAGCAATTCCCATCTTTTTCAAACCTTGTTCCAAGGCTTCTTTCGGAATAAGTTTATTGCCTTTAAATTCCAATTTTGAAATTACAGGGCGTTCAATCACTTTGAAAACAAGGACATTATTTTCTTTAAATGCCTTAATATCATCAAAAAGACCCGAAGCATAAAGAGTACGAATCGATTCGGCAATCATTGGATCGCTGACTCTGTCGCCACTATTTACTGGTAACATCGAATAGATACTCGCAGGTGTTAAACGCACAAGGCCATCAATTCGTATATCTTGTGCAAGAAACTCATCTGCTGCGTATACTTGTTGTACCGCTGCCATCGCACTAACCAGTGCCAAAGGCATTAATAAATGTGTGTGACGCATGCCCATATATTTTCCAGTAAGTTAAATTCCATTTGCGCTTATAAGCGCATGAAGTCGTTAAATAAAGCCAAAAGCATCATGCTACCGAGCAGTACCATACCAACTTTTAGACCAAATATCTGTATTTGTTCAGAAACAGGTTTACCACGAATTGCTTCGATAAAGTAATAAACTAAATGACCACCATCGAGCATAGGAATAGGCAATAGATTTAAAATACCCAAACTTACACTCATCAATGCCATAAAGGATATAAATGTTTGCCATCCCATTTCAGCACTCTGACCCGCAACTTTTGCAATCGTAATTGGACCAGATAAATTATCCAAACCAATTAAACCACGTACCATTTTAACAATTGAGTTAAAAATCATGTTAGAGAGCTGAACAGTTTTATCAACTGCAACACCTAAAGCTTCTAGTGGTGAATATTGGATTGTTTGCTTGTATTCATTCGGGATAGTGATCTTACTCACATCACTTTTCACACCAAGCACGCCCGATACATTCCCCATATTATCGCGCTGACCTTGAGGCATAACCTGTAAGTTAACAATTTGCCCTTTACGATCAACAGCAATATTGAGTAATTTTTCAGGAGATTTTTGCACTACATCAACAACATCGAACCAATCTTTCATGGCGACACCATTGATCGAAACTATACGATCACCAACTTTCATGCCTTGACGAATCGCTGCACCATCTTCACTTAGCTCTTTAACAGTTGCAGGAATCACTGGACGGTATGGAAGAAAGCCTAAAACATCTAATGGTGATTGGCTCTGATCCTTTAAAAAATCTTTAATCGGTAAACTAAATTGCTTTTCAGTACCATTTCGATCAACAACAACTGAAACTTGTCCAGTTTCGCCAACTCTGTCAACAAGCGTATAGTTTAATTTTTCCCATGTTGGTGTTGTTTGCCCATCCACCTCTATGACTTTATCACCAACTTTTAAATCAACTTGAGCAGCTGGTGTGTTCGGCATAATTTTACCAATACGCGTGTTAAGCTGTTCTTGAGCAGGTAAAAATAGAATCCAAAAAAGGAAAATAGCAAAGATCAAATTGATTAAAGGACCTGCTGCAACAATGGCTATACGCTTCCAAGGAGACTGACGATTAAAAGCATAAGGCAAATCTTCAGAGGCAACATTTCCCTCTCGTTCATCTAGCATTTTTACGTAGCCACCAAGTGGTAATGCTGACAATTGATATTGAATACCTGATTTTTTAGACTGCCATTTTAATAAAGTAGGACCAAAACCAATTGAATATACTAGAACTTTTACGCCGAGTTTACGTGCCACCCAATAATGACCAAATTCATGAATCGCAATTAATGGACCAAGCAACAAAATCGCTGCAACAATCATAAATAGTGCATTCATACGATTTAGCCTCCTATATCCACAATGTGTTTTTCAGCAATTTGTCTTGCGATCATATCAGTATGCAAAATGATGTCTATATTTTCTGCTTTAGCATTTTGTACATTTTGCAAAGCATAATCGACAACTTCTGGTATTTGTGTGAAACCTATCTGCTGTTTTAAAAATGCTGCTACTGCAACTTCATTTGCAGCATTGAGTACAGTTGGTGCCAACCCACCAGCACGCATGGCTTGACGAGCAAGATCTAATGCTGGAAAACGAATGGTGTCAGGAGATTGGAAATTTAAGTGAGCTACATCAAATAGGTTTAATGCAGGAACATCTGTTTTTAAACGTTTTGGCCAAGCCAACGCATGTGCAATTGGAGTACACATGTCAGGATTTCCCATTTGTGCCAAAGTTGAACCATCCACATATTGCACCATTGAATGAATGATACTTTGTGGATGAACCACGACTGTAACAAAATGTTCTGAAATTGAAAACAAATGACAAGCCTCGATAAGCTCAAGGCCTTTATTCATTAAAGTGGCAGAATCGACTGAGATTTTTTGTCCCATTGACCAATTCGGATGTTTACAAGCTTGTTGAGGTGTCACATCTTTTAATTGATCAAGTGTATGATTTAAAAAAGGTCCACCTGAAGCCGTTAATAAGATTTGAGAAACACCTAACTGAGGCTGTCCTGTTCTTTCTGCATCCAAATAATCATGCGGTAAAGACTGGAAAATCGCATTATGCTCAGAATCAACAGGTAATAATAATGCACCATGCTGACGTGCAGCCTGCATCATAATATCACCTGACATCACTAATGATTCTTTATTTGCTAGGAGTACTCTTTTGCCTGCTTTTACAGCTGCCAAAGTAGGAAGTAATCCTGCAGCACCCACAATTGCTGCCATGACAATATCAACATCGTTATGTTCAGCGATTGCAATCAAGCCAGATTGATCAGTGAGTATCTCTATATTTATTAAATTTTCTTGATTAAAAAGTTCTTTTAACTCAAGTGCTTTTTCATTGGGCACAACAACAACTTTTGGACGATGTTGCTTACATATTTTTAAAAGTTCATCTAAACGACTATATGCAGAAACTGCAAACACATTGTACTGGTCTGGATGCTGCTCCAATACTTTTAATGTACTTTGACCAATTGAACCAGTGACACCCAATATACATACAGCTTGCGTCATTTAAAGATCTACACCAATGAGTTTCAAAATATACATACCTGCAGCAAAAATTGGTGCTGCCGCAAGCAAAGAATCAATTCGGTCAAGTACACCACCATGTCCAGGCAAAACGCGACCAGAATCTTTGATTCCAGCACGACGTTTAATCATTGACTCAAACAAGTCACCTAGAACAGATGCAAAGACTGTGATGATTGATAGAACTAAAAACAGGATAAGTTGAATAGCAGTTAAATTTAAATATGAATATTGTACAACCAACATAATAATTACTGTCGTCGCAACACCACCATATAATCCTTCAACTGATTTATTCGGGCTAACTGTTGGAGCAAGTTTTTTCTTACCAAATTTACGACCGACAAAATATGCACCACTATCCGCGCCCCAAACAAGAAGGAACAAATACATTAACCACCATGGCGAACTATGCCAAACTGAATATAATGCAGTGACCGCAGCAGAAATTAGGATAAAACCTATGGCATACAAAGATACATTGTACCAGTTATCAGATTCAGGGAAGTTTTTGACCCAGTAAATACTACCTAGCCAAGTTAAAATAGATGCAGCCCACAGTAATAAAGCAACATCATCAAAAAACAACGCAAGAGTTGAAACTGCTGCTACGCATCCACCATAAATCCAAGCTTTAGGCTTTGAAACCAGTGCTTCGCCATGAGGCATAAGTTTAAACCACTCATATCCAGCTACCCCCGCAGCTAAGATCATAAGAATAAACATTGGATAATGTGATTGCGTTGCAAACATGCAACTTAAAACAACAGCAACTAATACCAATGCGGTTATAATCCGCTCTAACATTATTAATTCTCTATTTTCGCTTGTTGAATCTGTTCAGATGTTTTACCAAAACGTCTTTCTCGCCCTGAAAATACATCAAAAGCGTGGTCTAATTCTTTTACTGTAAACTCAGGCCATAATGTATCTGTAAAATACAATTCTGCATATGCCGCTTGCCAAAGTAAGAAGTTAGATAAACGATAATCCCCACCTGTACGTATTAATAAATCTACGGCAGGTAAGTCATTTAGACTGACATATTTATCGAATAAATCAACATTTATCTGATCTACTTGAACTTTTCCATCTACAACATCTTGAGCGATACACTTGGCTGCATGCGCCATATCCCACATTCCGCCATAACTGATTGCAATCGTTAGAGTCATAGAATTGAAAGATGCCGTTTTTTGTTCTGCATATAACATTAAATCTTTTAATTCATTTGATAATTTAGAACGATCACCAATGAAACGTAATGCTATATTGAATTTTTCCATTCGAGGTAGTTGTTCATGAATTGTGTCTTCTAACAATTTCATTAACAAATCAACTTCGAACTGAGGTCTATTCCAATTTTCACTTGAAAATGCAAAAACAGTTAAAGCTTGAACACCCACTCTTTTACAATGTTCAACGATCGGATCAAGGACATTCTTACCTTCACGATGCCCATCACCTTTTTGCAATTTATTTTTTTTTGCAAAACGATTGTTGCCATCCATAATGATGGCAACATGTTTTGGAAGAAGCGGTTCTTCTTGTAAGGTCATAAAAATTAGACCTTCATTAATTCTGCTTCTTTTGCAGCTAGACGTTTATCTACTTCTGCAACATATTTATCTGTGATCTTTTGAATATCTTCACCAGCACGGCGTTCATCATCCTCAGAAATTTCTTTTTCTTTCAATAATGCTTTGATATCACCTAAAACATCACGACGAATGTTTCGAATAGCAACTTTTGCATTTTCAGCTTCATTACGAGCAACTTTTTGCATGTCACGACGAGTTTCTTCAGTCAACGCAGGTAAAGGTACACGAATTGAATCAGCTGTAATTGGGTTTAAACCCAAATCACTTTCACGAATTGCTTTATCAATTGCAGAAACCATTGTACGTTCAAATGGCTGAACAATAAGCGTACGAGAATCTTCAACACCTACGTTAGCAACTTGATTCAAAGGAACGTCAGAACCATAGTAAGGAACCATCACACCATTTAAAATTGATGGGTGAGCACGTCCAGTACGAACTTTAGCAAAACCTTGTTCTAAAGAATCAAGTGTTTTCTGCATGCGCTGTTCGCTATCTTTTTTGAGATCGTTAATCATATGATCTTCCTTACTTATTCATTAGGTATTACAAAATATTTAAACATTAGTATAAAGAGCTTTCGGTCTCACGTACATTAGTTCGTAACGTGAGTACCCTCTTTTTCGCCCATTACTACAGAAAGCAATGCACCAGATTTGTTCATATCAAAAACTTGCAATGGAACATTATGGTCACGACACAAGCAAATCGCAGTTAAGTCCATTACACCAAGTTTTTCATCAAGTACTTGATCAAAAGTTAAGTTATCGTACTTCACAGCATCGTCATATTTGCTTGGATCTTTGTTATAGACACCGTCAACTTTCGTCGCTTTCAAAATAAGGTTTGCCTCAATCTCGATACCACGCAAACAAGCCGCAGTATCAGTTGTAAAGAACGGATTTCCCGTTCCTGCTACAAACACACAAACTTCACCTTGGCTTAAATGACGAATCGCATCACGACTTGAATAAGATTCAACAACTGTTCCGATCGGAAGAGCAGACATTAAACGTGTTTTAATGTTGCGACGCACTAATGCATCACGCATTGCTAAACCATTCATAACTGTAGCCAGCATCCCCATTTGGTCACCAGTTACACGCCCAACCAAACCGTCTTTTTGTAACTGACTTCCACGATATAAGTTACCGCCACCAACTACAATTCCGACTTGTACTCCTAAACCAACCAAGTGAGCAATCGAAAGCGACATTTGATCAAGGACTTGGGCATCAATACCCATATCTTTATTACCCGCTAAAGCTTCACCAGAAAGCTTTAACAAAATACGTGCATAACGTGGATTTTTAGAAGCTGACATACTTTTACTCCAAACCGACCAATCTCATAAATTCTTTTTTCGCATTTAATATTAAGCAGACTTAATCTGAATTAACTTTGCAAATAAATCATATTCATCCGCATCAGTAATTTCGACTTCAAGCAGATCACCTGCTTTAATCACACTTTTATCAATATCTTCTACAAAAACATTACCGTCAATTTCAGGTGCATCCGCGTAAGAACGCGCTACCGCTACTGGAAATTCATCTTCCAAGCTATCTACAAGCACAGTCATCTTTTGACCGATACGCTTTTGTAGTTTTGCAGCAGAAATTTCCTGTTGGACTTCCATAAAACGTTCATAACGTTCTTGCTTAATTTCTTCAGGTACGTGATCAGGAAGATCATTTGCCGTTGCACCCTCTACAGGTGAATAAGTAAAGCAACCTACGCGATCCAACTGAGCTTCTTTTAACCAATCAAGTAATATTTGGAAGTCTTCTTCTGTTTCGCCAGGGAAACCAACCACGAAGGTAGAACGAATCACCAATTCAGGGCATTTTTCACGCCACAACTTCAAACGCTCTAACGTATTTTCACTATGAGCTGGTCGCTTCATCAATTTTAAGATGCGCGGACTGGCATGCTGAAAAGGAATATCTAAATATGGCAGGATTTTCCCTTGAGCCATTAGATCGATTACTGCATCAACATGTGGATATGGGTAGACATAATGTAGGCGCACCCAAATACCAAGTTGCCCTAACGCTTCGCACATGTCGTAAAACTTGGTTTTAACAGGCTGACCATTCCAAAAATCTAATTTGTATTTGGTGTCCACACCATAAGCTGAAGTATCTTGAGAAATCACAAGAACTTCTTTGACACCAGCGCGCTTTAATGCTGCTGCTTCATCTAATACACTGCCTACTGGACGAGATACTAGATCACCTCGCATACTTGGAATAATGCAGAATGTACAACGGTGATTACACCCTTCTGATATTTTCAAATAAGCGTAGTGTTTAGGTGTCAAACGCACACCTTGTTCAGGGACTAAATCAATAAAAGGATTGTGTTTTGGCGGTGCAGGTACATACTCATGTACTGCTTCCATTACATCCTGATATGCTGCCGCACCTGTTACTTTAAGTACATTTGGGTGCATTTGGCGAATTTTGTCTTCGTCTTTACCTAAACAACCTGTTACGATAACTCGACCGTTTTCGCTCATGGCTTCGCCAATCGCGTCTAAAGACTCTTGTACTGCAGATTCAATAAAACCACAGGTGTTAACAACAACCAAATCTGCACCGTCATAATCTGATGCAACTTGATAACCTTCAGTCTTTAACTGAGTTAAAATTCGTTCAGAATCTACCAATGCCTTAGGACAACCTAAAGATACAAAACCGACTTTGGGGGTCTTCATGAATCTGCGCTCCACTTGAATCGGCGTATTGTATGTCTTTTCTCGCCTTCCGCATAGCTGCAAAGCCATCTCTTTGTGTAATGCACCAAAATACAACCAGTATTTTTAACAAAAACCAACATTGCACCAATTTAGAACACTATAAAATTTCAAAATAACTTAATGTATGTGAAAAATAACGTATAAATAGAACATTAACGAAATAAGTTATTGAAATTCCGCTAATACAAAGTTGGCTTGTATTTTGCATTATTAAGATTCATTACGTTAATGGCTATTCTTTTATATTGATATTAATTGCGCCATTTTAATACAGGACGATTCACAAATGGATCAACACACCACTATCGACTATCGACTTCTAGTAGATAATCTGACGACTGCCATCTTATTGGTCGATAGTAAGCTAAATATTTTTTATCTGAATTCAGCTTGTGAAGCATTGTTTGATATCAGTTTATTGCGCGCATCAGGTCAACCTGTCTTAAATTTGCTCCATGCACATGATGATACTTTTAATACTTACGAAGCCTTGCTTAATACTTTAAACAGTGGTCAGCATTACACCCGACGTGAAGCGGTAATTAATGTCAACTTCAAACCGATTCATGTTGACTATACCGTTTCCCAATTAAATTCAGGTAAAAGCTATCACCCATTATTATTAATCGAACTCAACCCTATCGATCGAATGCTTAAAATTTCGAAAGAGGAAAATTTAGTGCAGCAACATCAAGTTGCTCGTCAACTTGTTCGTGGTGTTGCTCATGAAATTAAGAATCCATTGGCAGGCATTCGTGGAGCAACACAATTACTTGCACGAAGCTTAAGTGATGATAGTTATCGAGAATTTACAGATATCATTATTAATGAAGTTGATCGATTAACCAATCTCGCTGATACCATGTTAGGTTCGCGCCAATTACCAAGTTATGAACATGTTAATGTCCATGAGCCATTAGAAAGAGTTAGATCATTAATCGCGAACCAGACCAAGAAAAAAATTAAGATCACACGTGATTATGACTTATCTCTGCCAGATGTTATGGCCGACCGAGATCAACTTATTCAAGTCATGCTGAATATCAGTGTAAATGCTGTGCAAGCGATGACTGAAAATAAAGAATTTTTCGTAGATTCTGAACCAGAGCTTACCCTTCGCACTCGTATCCAACGCCTCGTCACCATCAATGGTGTTTTAAACCGTTCAACGGTAAGAGTAGATATTGAGGACAATGGACCAGGTGTACCAGAAAGTATTTTAGAATCAGTATTTTACCCTTTAGTCACTGGGCGAGCAAAAGGTACAGGCTTAGGCCTCAGTATCGCGCAAAATATTATGCATCAACATAACGGAATGATTGAATGTCAATCCATTCCTGGAAAAACCATATTTAGCTTATATCTACCTTGGGAGTCAGACCGTGTCACGAAATAAAATTTGGGTAATTGATGACGATCGTGCCATGCGTTGGGTACTTGAAAAAACATTCAAAGAAGAAGGTTTTGACGTTACCAATTTTGAAGAAGCACAAACAGCGCTTGAACGTTTACACGATGAAGCTCCTGATGTCATTCTAACTGATATCAGGATGCCAGGAATTGATGGTTTAACTTTCTTATCTAAAGTTAAAAATACTCATCCAGAACTTCCAGTCATCATTATGACTGCACACTCAGATTTGGAGTCTGCTGTCTCAAGTTATCAGACGGGTGCTTTTGAGTATTTACCAAAACCATTTGATATTGATGAAGCACTCGCTTTAGTTAATCGTGCGATTCTACATCTCAATAAGCTGCAGCAACAAGAAGCAACCAAAGCAGCAGCACCTCTGCAATCTACAGAAATCATTGGTGAATCTCCTGCAATGCAAGAGGTTTTCCGTGCAATTGGTCGCTTATCACAATCTCATATCACCGTATTAATTAACGGTGAATCTGGTACAGGCAAAGAGTTAGTTGCACATGCACTGCACAAACACTCACCACGTCGTGCAAAACCTTTCATTGCATTAAACATGGCTGCTATTCCAAAAGACTTGATTGAAACTGAGTTATTTGGACATGAGAAAGGTGCTTTCACAGGTGCTAACACTCAACATCAAGGACGTTTTGAACAAGCAAATGGCGGTACACTATTTTTAGATGAAATTGGTGATATGCCATTTGAGACTCAAACTAGATTACTCCGCGTACTTGCTGATGGTGAGTTCTATCGTGTAGGCGGGCATGTTCCAGTAAAAGTCGATGTGCGTATTGTTGCTGCAACGCACCAAGACCTTGAAAAATTAGTGAATGAAGGTCGCTTCCGTGAAGACTTATATCATCGTCTAAATGTTATTCGCATTCATATTCCAAAGCTTGCTCATCGCAGCGAAGATATTCCGATGCTTGCTCAACACTTCCTTGCTCGTGCAGGCAAAGAACTTGGTGTAAGCCCTAAAATTCTTAGATCTGAAACCACAGATTACATGCAGCAGTTACCTTGGCCGGGCAACGTCCGTCAATTAGAAAATACCTGCCGTTGGTTAACTGTCATGATCACAGGTCGTGAAGTCTATCCTGAAGATCTGCCTGCTGAATTGAAGCAAGTTCCTCTCCAAAAATCGAACAATGATCCAACTGCATCTGTTGCAACGACTAGTCCTGCAATCGTAGACCGAATTGCTGTTCATCACTGGGATGAGTTATTGGGTCAATGGGCAATTCAAAAACTTAAAAATGGCGAAATGAAACTTTTAGACATCGCTACTCCAATGTTTGAGAAAACATTGATTAATGCAGCACTTCAACAAACTCGTGGTCGTAAACGTCATGCGGCTGAACTTTTAGGTTGGGGACGTAATACCTTGACCAGAAAGTTAAAGGAGCTTGGTATGGACTCTGCTGATGACGAGGATGATGACGAAGTGCGCAGTGCATAAACCATAAAAAGCGAGTCAATGTGACTCGCTTTTTATTTGAGACGTTTTGAAACATTGATCTAGCTCATAACCATACTTTACATAGGGTTTTTGATATACTATTAAAAATCCCGCTATATCTAAGCCAGAGTAATGACTGATCTTTGTTATCCAAGTTGTGAACAACCTCAAACTCGTCGTGGGCAAGAGCGTCGACTTGCACTGCTGATTTGTGCAACTGATCTGTTCTTAGAACGCGGTTATGACGCTGTTTCTTTAGATGATATTGTTCATCATGCCGGCGGTTCAAAAACATCAATTTATAAGTATTTTGGCAATAAAGAAGGGCTTTTCACTGCGATCTGCGATTACCGCCGCGAAGTCTTCTTCAAAGATATATGCTTACCATACATTTGTAATGTTACAAACTTAAGAAATTACCTTGTACAAACGCTGCAAAGATTTTATCAGCACATCATACAGCCTAAAAATATTGCATTCATGCGTATGTTTCTTGAGCAATCACAGAACAATACCGACCTTGCCCACTATCTTTATAATAAATGTGCGATGAACATTCAAAATAGTGTATCACTTGCGCTAGAACAAGCTCATCATTCAGGTGAAATTTTTTGCGAAAAGCCACAATTTTCAGCCACGATGTATTTTGGAATTCTTCGGGATGTTGAATGGCGTATTTTGATGGGTCTAGATGTACCCGCTGAAGACAAAGAAATATTTGATTATATTGATTTTTCTGTTGATTTGTTTCTAAAAGCTCATCAAAAAGTCTAATTCTTTTGCTTTTTCTTGAGCGTATAGTATAGTAGTCAATTCGTTTTTTGTTCACCACCCATTAAACAACAATTAATTATTGTTTTTATTCAATAATTATTGTGGGAGTAATTATGGCGCTTCGGCATTTCCTGACTTTAAGAGACCTGTCTTCTTTAGAATTGCAACGCATTTTAGATCGTGCTCATGAACTTAAACGCATGCAACATAGCAATACGGTATTCCAGCCTTTTGTTGGTAAAGTTTTGGGAATGATCTTCGAAAAATCAAGTACACGTACTCGTATTTCATTCGAAGCTGGAATTTGCCAATTCGGTGGTAGTGCCATTTTCCTATCTCCGCGCGATACTCAGCTTGGTCGTGGCGAACCAATTGAAGATTCAGCTCGTGTAATTTCAAGCATGCTAGATATCGTTATGATTCGTACATTCGGTCATGACATCGTAGAGCGCTTTGCGTCTTATTCTACTGTACCTGTAATCAACGGTCTCACTGACGATCATCACCCTTGCCAACTTCTTGCAGATCTGCAAACTTATGAAGAGCATCGAGGTAGTATCAAAGGTCGAACAGTTGCATGGATTGGTGATGGCAATAACATGTGTAATTCGTATATCGAAGCTGCTCACATGATGGGTTTCAAACTCAAAATTGCATCTCCAGAAGGTTACGAACCGAAACCTGAATTTTTAGCTGAATTTGCTGACTGTGTTGAAGTTTTCAATAAAGCTGAAGATGCCGCGGTGAATGCTGATCTGATCGTGACAGACGTTTGGGCAAGCATGGGGCAAGAAGAAGAACAAAAATTAAGAGAAAAAGCATTTGCTGACTTCCAAGTAAATGAAAAACTCATGGATTTAGCACATCCAGACTGTTTGTTTATGCATTGCTTACCAGCTCATCGTGGCGAAGAGATTTCAGAAAATATGCTTGATCACAAAAACTCTGTGGTTTGGTCTGAAGCAGAAAACCGTTTGCATGCACAAAAAGCATTAATGGAATTCTTGCTTAATGAAAATTTAAAGAAAGACTAACTAAAAAAACAGCATCAATTGATGCTGTTTTTTTTTGACAAAAATTGAAGACTTGAAGTAAAAGACGTATATTAGATTAAATACTTTAGTGTAAATTTCTCATATTTTGAGAAGCAAACTAATTAAATAGTAGATATTATGACTTCCTTAGAACAAGCTTTATCACAAGTACCACACTTTTCCTTTGTCCATGAGCACTTATTTAACTCGGCGCAACCCACCATAGATCAACTTCATCATATTAAAGAATATGGGTGCAGTACTGTTATTAATTTATCTACTAGTAAATCTGCAGATCATCTCAATCACCAAGATCAAATTTGCTTAGATATCGGGCTAAATTACATACACATTCCAATTAACTGGGAAATTCCAAGCTCTGATCAATGCTTACTTGTTTTAGATTTAATCGACCATCTTGTTAAAAATGAAATTGTCTGGCTACACTGCACGGAAAATATGCGTGCGAGTTGTTTGATCTATTTATACCGTCAGTATTATATGAATATGGATATGCCAACTGCCCAAGAGTTACTTCATCAGGTATGGGAACCTAATGAAACTTGGACTGGTCTAATTCACAGTGTTTCATTACAGCTACAAGGAAGAAAATCAACATTAGAACTAGAGCAGTCACTGATTAACACAAATCATTTTACTTGATGAGAAATTAAAACCGTCGCTGTCGCTAAGATACCCTCTTGACGACCAGTAAATCCAAGCTGTTCTGTTGTTGTTGCCTTAATACTAATTTGCGTCACATCCACATCTAATACATCCGCGATAGATTGGCGCATTTCTAAATTATGCTTAGCAAGCTTTGGACGTTCACATGCAACTGTAATATCTGCATTATTTAGATGATAACCTCGATCTAAGATTAACTGATACACATGCTTGAGCAAAACTCGACTATCAGCACCTTTGTATCGTGGATCAGTATCTGGGAAATGCTGCCCTATATCACCTAATGCTAATGCACCTAATAACGCATCGCAAAGCGCATGCAATACAACGTCACCATCTGAATGTGCTTTTAAACCCTGAGTATGTGGAATTTTAATACCTGCGAGAGTTACAAAGTCACCTTCTTCAAACGCATGTACATCGATCCCTTGTCCAATACGAATTTGAGCAACCATATGATTTTCCTTTTACAATATACCGAACAAATCTTGTATTCAGGCTTTCTATTTCGCTATAGTACGTTGAGCAAATTAGACTGAAAGTATAAGTGATTATGCTGTTTAACACTGTAAGAAATCAATTAAAGAAAACGGGTTACATTATTACATTGAGTTGTTTTTGCTCAACATTTGTGTACGCGAAATCTATTGATTGCACTAATAGCAAATTTCAAGGAAAGAAAATTTGCTCACAGCAACATTCGGATAATGTTCAAAAGCTAAATAATAAGTTTTTAACAGCTTATCTTGTTACAGATGCACCTTTGCAACTTTTACACGACACGCAAAAACTCTGGCTTAATCAAATTCAACAATGCAAATCAAAGACATGTTTTCAGCAACAATTTGATTTGCGTTTTGATGATTTGAACTTTTATACATCGATGAATCAAACGCTCACGCAACATTATTTAAAATTTGAGAATGGTAGATTGTCTGAACTTCCTGTGCATTTACAGATTCATCAACTTGATAAAGATAAGCTAAAAATTGAAGGTATAGCCTACCGAAATCCAAACAATCGCATTGAAACTCAAACTATGTCTCTGCTTGCATACAGCACACCCGAAAAAAAGAACCAAATTATTGATAATGAAAAGAAATGCCAATATCAGTTTGATTTTCAAAAAGCTCTACTTGTTATTAAAAGTGATCAAAAAGGATGTGAGCGTTTTACAGGAATATATCGTTTATACGATTAAGAAGAATTATGAAAAAATGCCGATGTATAAACATCGGCATTTTAAATTTAGTTTGGAAATTTTTGTGAGATTTCTTGACTAATAATCACAGCAGTAGCTGCTGATAATGTCCACCCTAAATGTCCATGTCCCGTATTGTAGAAAACACGTGATTGTCGACCTTGCTTAACCACAGGCAGCATATTAGGCATCATTGGACGCAACCCAGCCCAAGGTACTGAATGCTCTGTAGAAATATCAAAATTTTGGTTAACCCAATTGATTAATGGTTGAATCCGATCAGCACGTATATCACGATTATAGCCATTAAATTCAGCTGTACCAGCCACACGGAACCTGTCTGCACCCAATCGTGATGTCACAATTTTTGCACTTTCATCTAACAGACTGACCCAAGGTGCATTCTTTATACTACGTTCATCTTTGAGTTGCACTGTGATTGAGTATCCTTTCACTGGATATACATTAACGCTATCTCCAAGCATATCTGCTAACTGATAACTTCCCACACCACCACACACAACAATCAAATCCGCTTCAATTTCAGTGCGCTCTTCAGATTCAGCATCCATATTTTCAGAGCTTTTTTTACATTGAATAATCACTTTGTCTTGTAAACATTTTACGTCTACAACATCTAATCCAAAGCGATAATTAACACCATATTCTTCAGTTTTTTGTGCTAAGCCTACTGAATATTTATGGATATCTCCAGTTGCATCTCCAGCTGTGTAATATCCACCATAATAATCTCCAGTCAATGTAGGCTCTATTGCTCTCATTTCCTCTGGAGTAATTGCATTACGCTCAAGTTTTCCTTCTACTAAGATATCATTCACTTTTTTTGCAATTTCGAAATCTTCTTTTGTATGGTACATGTGCAAAATACCACGCTTTTCAAGATCAAATGACAGATTCTCTTTTTCAGCCACCTCAAAAAGACGTTGTCTAGCCATCAGTGCTAAACCCACTGTTTCAATGGTATTTGCTTTATAGTTTTTAATATGTGTTAAGAATTCAACCAGCCAACGATATTTATGCACACTGAAAGAAGGATTGAGCAACAATGGTGCATCTTTTTTACTCATCCATTTAATGCCCTTTAGCACTGTAGCTTTTTGATTCCATACTTCAGCATTACAAGCGGATAACTGCCCCCCATTCGCAAAAGAGGTTTCCATCGCTGGAAATAGATGACGATCGATTACCGTCACTTTATAACCTAATTTTATTAATTCATATGCAGACGTTACACCCGTAATCCCCGCACCAATAACAACAACATGAGGCATAGCTAACTCCTAGAAATGCAAAGCATTCCTTTTTTGTATAGCCCCATCTGTCATGGTACCTGAGAGTTTCGGCAGATGATTACCAATTAATCATTAAGCCTTCCCCTTCGGTGAGTGTTTTGTGTAGAAAATAAATTGTGTTGTTTCTACATTAAGAGCACTGCTCTCCAGATTGTATTTATATTATTACAGTCCTTTTGCCTGAGAGTTTCCGGGGTCGTTGCTCCTTCGGCGAGTTCATTGAAGAACTTCTCTCCCGCAATAATATTTATATCCCTATAAGCAATATATATGCCGTAGTGAAATACAGACATGAATATGTTGTAATTCTTTGTAGGTCGTTCTTTATTCTACTCTAAATTTGCTCAAGAATAAAAAAAGCAGACGACTTGTCTGCTTTAGATTTTTAGAATTTACATTGCAAAATTTGTTCAGAGAAATTTCCTTTCCAAAGTTCTCTTAACTTAGGTAAATAAAATTTTTCTCCAATCATTACTAATTCAGCATCAATCAAAGCATGGATTTCGTGCATTAAAATATAATCAAGCTCAATCAATGATAACTGAGGATGCTTTTGGGAAATTTGCTTACGTCTGATCTGCGCTTTCTTCACTAAATCATTCGCAAAATTCTTATCTTTATATGTTGTGATTGCACTTAGGCGTAGCTCAATAACCCCCCAACCTTCAACAAGCTTTTTAAATACATCAAAATCACTCGATGTAGCTTCCCATGTTACGTTTTCTAAATTGTTGTCTTCAGGTAGTACAGGCAATAATAAATCGGCTGTACTAGGAAATATTTTTTTTAAATTTAACAGAAACTTAACAGGATTTTCATTTGGAATATCTGAAAATTGGATATGGGTTTGAGTATCTGTTAAATATATTTTGAGCATAACAAAGCAACAGTCAAATAAATCAAAAGCGTATTGTACGCAGTTCACTTTATAAAAACTACTCATAAAAAAACCCTCAGCAAAGGTAAAGGTTTTTTTATTGATATATTTAAAGCACTTTATTTAGTGTTTGGAGAGACCATATTTTCTGGCTTAACCACCTCATCAAATTGCGCTTCGGAGACTAAACCAAGTTCTACAGCCACCTGCTTAAGGGTTTTATTTTCTTTATATGCTGTTTTAGCTACTTTGGCTGAATTTTCATAACCAATCACAGGATTAAGTGCTGTGACTAACATTAATGAATTATGCAAGAAATAATCAATTTTTTCTCGATTTGGTTCAATTCCTATTGCACAATGATCGTTAAAACTATTACAAGCATCGCCAAGCAATTGAATAGATTGTAAAAGATTATAGGCAATCACAGGCATAAAAACATTTAGCTCAAAATTACCCGATGCACCTGCGACATTGATCGTCGTATCATTCCCTAACACTTGAGCAACAACCATCGTCATAGATTCACTTTGAGTTGGATTGACTTTACCAGGCATAATGCTAGAGCCAGGTTCATTTTCAGGAATCCGCAACTCCCCAAAACTACAGCGTGGTCCACTGGCTAACCATCGAATATCATTCGCGATCTTATTTAGGCTGACAGCAAGCGTTTTTAGAGCACCTGAGGCAAATACGGCAGCATCTCTTCCTGCCAATGCTTCAAACTTATTAGGTGCTGTTATAAAAGGTAGTCCCGTCAAACCACTTAATTGTTCAGCTGCTTTAACTGCATAATCTGGATGAGCATTCAGTCCAGTGCCAACAGCCGTTCCACCAAGTGGCAATTCATACAAACCAGCTAATGCTTGGTTTAAACGCTTAAGTCCATGTTCAAGCTGTGAGACATACCCACTAAATTCTTGACCCAATGTAAGCGGCGTTGCATCTTGTAGATGTGTACGTCCAATCTTCACGATGTCATTAAACTCTTGTGATTTAGCGTGCAGAGTATCTTTTAACTTCTCAACGGCAGGGATTAATAATTCATTAATTTGAAGTGCGGCAGCAACATGAATTGCTGTAGGAAAAGAATCATTTGTAGATTGAGCTCGATTTACATGATCATTTGGATGTACAGGATTTTGGGCACCTAAAGCATGACCAAGCTTCTGATTCGCAATATTTGCAATCACTTCATTGCAATTCATATTACTTTGCGTACCCGAGCCCGTTTGCCACACTACAAGTGGAAATTGATCATCCCACTTGCCTTCAATCACCTCTTCAGCAGCATCTACGATATATTGGCTTAACTCTTGAGGCAGTTGTTTTAACTCAGCATTAGTTATTGCTGCGGCTTTCTTTACAAGCCCCATTGCACGAATCATTGCTCTTGGTAATCTTTCATGTCCTATTTTGAAGTTTTGCAAACTTCTTTGAGTTTGCGCCCCCCATAAAGCATTGTTTGGAACTGCAACCTCACCCATCGTGTCATGTTCAATTCGCATTTGCATAAAACACCTCAAATTCAATCAATAAACTTTTATAAATGGGCTAGAGCGGATGGTGCTTTGGCTTATATTTCTATCCTAATGAAAGTAGCTATAAATATAAATAAGAATCATTATTTATTAGTTACCCTTCAAAATATTGAGATAAAATCTCCATTCATCCTCAATCATCTGGGTTAAAGAACGCTTAGGAGTCCAATTCAATATTTTCACAGCCTTATCGATATTCGCCCCAAGCTGACTAAGCTCCTCATGTTGATAAACAGCCGGCTGCACGCGTATCTCCATTTTGGTTACTTTACTAATTTCTTCAATTAATTTGCTTATTGAAGTTAAATCATTATGGGCGATATTAAAACTCTCTAAACATCCTTGTTGAGTTGATAACCAATGTAAAGATGCTAATACAGCATCACAAGCATCCAATACATGTAAAAAGCTTCGCTCAACAGTACCATCAGTAGTATTTGCCTGATTTTGGAGTTCAATGCACTCTCTTTGCATCGCGGCAACCTGCAAAGCGAGTGGTACGATATTTTTGGGCAATTGCGGAACGTATTCCCCTAAAACCCCATGTTCAAATGCACCAACAATATTAGACAATCTTAGATTTACCATTTTCCAATCATGGTCGACTTTGTAAGTATCAGCGATGATGTCTTCAACCATTTGTTGCGAACGGATATAAGGATTTGAATAGGTATAATTAAATTCCGTATCCTCAATCAATTGATCATCTGATTTACCATAAACGGCTAAACTGGAAATATTAACTAGTTGCCGAACACCCATCCGTTGCATCGCACGGAGTAAACTCATAATACTACTGACATTATCGTTATAATATTCAAGTGGTTTTAACACGGATTCTTCTAAAGATTTAAAACTTGCCGTGTGAATAACAGTGTCTATTGAGTATTGTTCAAAGACTTTATTTAATGCAGGTGTATTTCGGACATCGAGCTTGGCAAATGGTATATACATACCTGAGATATACTCTAGGCGTTCCAAAGTTTGCAATGTAGAATTAGCTAAGTTATCAACAATGACGATCTCATGACCTCGAGCCAATAAACTCAAGGCAATGTGGGAACCAATAAAGCCTAAACCACCTGTCACCAAAATCATTGTATACTTGCCTTCTTTTTAATATGTCCATCATTTGCCGACTATAGCTATAGTGAATGTTCAATGAGTACACTACTATTAATTACCTCAGCACCAACGTCTATCATCGCTTGGCATGCTTTTGGTTTAGCTCAAGCATTGCAAGACAAGCATGAAGAGTTTCGTGTTTTCTTTTACCAAGATGGTGTTCAAGTCGCGAATGATTTTCAGTGGTTTCCTGATGATCAACGTAATTTGAAACATGAATGGCAAAAACTTGGTATTCGACTCCCTGTCTGTGTCAGTGCTGCTCTCGCTAGAGGAATCACTGATGCGGACAATGCGCAACGTCATTCGCTACAACATCACAACTTAGCTCAAGGATTTGAGTTAGTCGGTCTCGGTGAATTAGCTGATGCTGTGCAAAGCTGTTCGCGGTTAATTCAATTTTAATTCTAAGTTCTTTATTAGAGTGTTGCTTTTAAAAGGTAAATTGTGTGAAAACTGTACTCGTCATCCTAACGCAGCCCAATTTGACCAGTTTGCAAATCAACGAAAGTTTATCTGCTACTATGGTTTTAGCAACCTTTGGCATATCTGTCAAAGTATTATTCAAAGACGCTGCAATTAGCCTACTAAACAATAAGCTACAATTTAATCAATTCCGTGATGCTTTTAAAATTGCATCCAATATGGTGGAAAGTTTTGAATTTTATGATTTGACACCAATTCTGATTGAAGAAAAAAATAAAGATCGTCATGAGGTTCAAAATTCTGATCAAGATATAGAACTGGTTAACCTGCTTCCTGAATTCGTTCGATCATTTGATCATGTCTTATATTGGTGATTGAGATTTCCCCATGAACAAAAAAACATTAATTATCATTCAGGCGCCATATAGCAATCTGGCGAAAGTTTGGAGCGAACTATATCAATTTGCATTAGTTGACGACCCGATCGTGATCATGGGTGAAGCTTTGTTAACTGTACCTGATGAAATTTTTAATAATTATCGGAACATATATTGTTTAGATTCAGATGTTAATTTACTAAATCAGACTAATCACACCCAAATCAAAATTTTGCAATACTCTGATTTTGCTGATTTAATTTTAGAGTTTAATCATTGTATTACACTTAAATAAGATATTTTTAATTTTGCTTAGGCTATTTTATGCAATTAGAGCTAGATCAAGACGGACATTTAGTTGACTATACCGTTTGGAACCATGAAGTTGCTAAGGAGCTTGCTAAATCATTAGATTTGGAGCTCACAGAATGGCATTTTGAGGTTTTAAATGCTGTACGTCAGTTTTATCAACAGTTTGGACATTCTCCAGCTACCCGACCACTAATAAAATTTTTAATGAAAACGGTAAGCCCTGAGATTAACAATGCTGAACTACAGCAGAAGTTCAATACAGGTTTAGTTGCACGCCACCTAAGCCGATTGGCGGGCGTTCCCAAACCTGCAAATTGTTTGTAAACACTTATGATTAAAGTTTTTTTTTAACATAGATAACAGATTAAACCCTAAAATTTTTGAAGTTCTATCTCATGTAATAAAACATGAGATAGAACAAGAAGAAACTTGAATTAAGCTGTCTTCTTCTTTTGCTCCACGAAAGCGAAATACCCTGGTCCAGCTGCAACTCTTACATCTTTTACATGAATAGGCTCTTCGCATTCAGAACAAAATACTTTGGGGCTTATTTTCTTGCCACAACTTTTATGTGTAAATTCTATCGGCTTACCTAACCCTTTATCCATCCACTTATCAGCCCACTGTACCATCGAAAGAATGATTGGATACAAGTCTAGTCCTTTTTCTGTAAGTTGATATTCAAACCGTTCTTGACGCTCGACATAAGGAACTTTAACTAAAATTTCATGTTCTACAAGTCGTTTTAAACGTTCTGATAACACATGACGTGTTAGCCCTAAGCTGCGCTGGAAATCATCAAAACGGCGTATACCCATAAAAGCATTTCGTAGAATCAACATTGTCCAACGATCACCTAGAACCGAAAGTGTTCTAGCAACAGAACATGGTTGCTCACCGATTTCTTCCCATTTCATTATTATCACCTAATTATTTTTAAAGTATTAAAAGACACCATCCATGTCTTGAACCGTATTATTTATAAGAACAACAATACTGACATTACACTAAACCAGTTTATTCATTAGATGCAATATCAGAACTCGTCAACAGTACCTAAAAAACAAATCTAGTTACATAATGTAATCAAAAAATTAAGTCGCTATAAATACACCTGTTAATTCTTGTCCAATCTCAAGTTTAATACTTGCAGGAACTCGAACCAAACAATTTGCTTGCATTAAATTACTGAGCATATGTGATTGTTGCTTAGCTAGACTTTTTAATTTTAATTGTCCATGTTCGTAATAAGCCTGCATTCTTAAAAAACGCTCACGTGCATCAGATTTAAGTTCGTGTGTTAATGTTCCACTAAACCAATTTATTGATTGATCTTGATTTTGCAATGCATCTAATAAAACCTTGCCATAGATTTGCATGCAAACATAAACTGCAGCTGGATTTCCAGGCAATCCAAGTAAAAAACAGCGATGCTCATCTTCAATATATTGGGCGAAGAAAAGTGGTTTACCTGGTTTTTGTTTAACTTTCCAAAATATTTGTTCGAAACCTGCGTCAAATGAACAAGGACGGACAAAATCATAGTCCCCAACAGATACACCACCTGTGGTGATGATCACATCATATTGTTGTTTTAATTGGTTAAAACATTGAGTAACACGTTGAGACTCATCTGCAATGTGCAGAATATTTACCTCTATGCCGTAATCTTCAAACCATGCTTTCAATAAAGGCCCATTTGCGTCAAAAACTTTGCCAGCTTTTAAATCTTCTGGTGTTTCAGCAACTTCATCACCAGTGACAAGCACAGCGACTTTAGGTAGTCGATATACAGCAATACTTCGTACACCGATCATACTCAATGCTGCAAGCGCACCAATATTAATTTTCTGACCACATTCAGCGATCTTCTGACCTAATTGAATTTCCTCGCCTGCAAAACGAATATCTGCTTGTTGCTGAATATGTTCAACTAAACGAATTTTATTATTTGATTCGATCTTTACAATTTCTTGTCTAGCGACATGTGTTGTACCAATTGGAATCTTACCCCCAGTAAAAATACGTATGGCTTGTCCCTGCAGAAGTTGATGATCAAGTTCACTTCCTGCTTTTATCTCTCCAATAACTTCAAATACTGAATCTTGAAGATTTTCAGAGGATGAACATATTGCATACCCATCCACAGCACTTTGTGAAAAAGTGGGTAAATCGACCCCAGAATACACATCTTGAGCCAAATAACGATTCAGACATTCGGTTAATGGCAGTTGCTCAACCGTCAATGCGCTAGGCGTTGACTGAATCAACGCCAAAGCATCATCAATACTGATCAACCCTTTCTCAGCACCACATCCTGACATTACTCATATCCCCCTGGATGTGGCAAATCACGGCAAACATCAAAAATATGCACCAAGGCTGGCAAAATTGCAGCCATTGATTCACTTGCGCCGCCACGACTACCAGGTAAGGTCACTACTAGCGAACGATCAATAAAACCAGCCACCCCACGCGACATAGCCGCATATGGCGTACGTTTCTGTCCAAAAGAACGTGCCGCTTCCATCAAACCATCCAATTTTCTTTCTAACAATGGCTCAAGCGTATCTACCGTTATGTCACGCTTCCCGATTCCTGTACCACCAACAGTCATAATGCATGCATAAGATTTGGTCAGTTCTAACACTAGATCCTTTAATTGATCAGATTCATCAGGCAGAATTTGATAATGAATTGGATCAAAACCAGCTTCTGTCAAAGTATCAACAACTGACTTTCCTGCCGTATCAGGTTTGCGACCAGCTGCCACAGTATCTGAGAGAACAATCACTGCAGCAGAAACAGGTTGACGTAAGGTACGTTTGAAATGTGATTTTCCGCCTTTTTTCTTGAGTAATTTACATTGATCTAAACAAAGCTCTTCAGGCTCACAATGCGGTTTTAACATGTCATATAACGTTAAACCTGCAAGACTGGCAGCTGTGAGTGCCTCCATCTCAACACCTGTAGGACCAATGGTTTCTACAGTGGTTAAAATTACGACATGATCATCATTTAATTCATATTCAACATCGGCGCGATAAATCGGTAATGGATGGCAAAGTGGAATCAGCTCATCCGTTCGTTTCGCTGCCAATATACCTGCAATACGTGCAGTTTTCAGCGCATCGCCCTTTTCAGTATTTCCGTCACGTAGGAGTTGAATACAATGTGCAGGTGCATGTAAGACAGCTTGTGCTTCAGCTACACGATAACTTTCGGGTTTCATCCCAACATTTTTCATTTTTACGTCCTACATTTAATCGTGTGTATGGTCATGTGCACAATCTTCATGGTGCTGATGCGTTGTTGATTCTGCTTTTGATAAAGGAGAACTCAAGTTCTTTTTCGATTGAAGATTATCAGTAGTATCTTTTCGAATACAACAGCCTTCAACGTAATGGCTTGTTCCATCTGTGAAAAATTCCTCTTTCCAAATTGGAACTTCATGCTTGACGCGTTCAACAGCCTCTTCGCAAGCTTGAAATGCTTCACGGCGATGCGCAGCATACGCAATTGCGATAATTGCGGTATCACCCACATCCAAATAACCAATACGGTGAATCACTCGAACATAAGAAACTTGATATTTATCTTTAATTTCTTGTTCTATCTCACGAATCATCTTTTCTGCGACAGGCGTATAAGAGGTATATTTAAGTGCTTTTACAGATTTTCCTTCATGATGGTTTCGCACAGTTCCTATAAAAACATCAATCCCTCCACATTCAGGAAATGACTGAATAGGATCAAAAATATCTAAACTTAATGCTTGATCTTGGACTCTTGAAAACTCACGCATTTCTAACCTCCAGCAACAGGTGACAAAAGCACCACTGTGCATGATGAATTGAGTACGGTCTGACGTGTCACAATATCTTCACCTATCGCGCAAGCACATTTATCCATCGCCTTTGTAGCATCTGGATAACGATCTACAATATGATTTAAAACATCTAAAATTAAACTTTCTTTAGCAAACTCAAATTGAAGTGGTTTGGGTAGTAATCTTTCTATCTCTCCAAAAGCTTCTATTTTAATTTCTATGGTTTGCATACCCTCTCCATATTTTTCAATCTAACCTCCAAGCATGTGCATACTAATTTTACGTACTTGTTGGTTTTGTATCGCGTGATAACCTTTGGCCTTATGCCAGATATAAGGTTTAATTTTTTGATCTAACATTTGATATGACACTTCAGATAAACCAATATGTTCTTTAATCGTGTTCAACAAATCGTTTTTGATATTCAAACCTTGTTGAGCAAATAAACAATTGAATAGTTCACCTTGTGCAGTTAGACGAATACGATCGCACTCACCACAAAATGAGTGGGTAATCGTCGAAATGATGCCAATTCGATAATCATCATCTAATCGATATTGGCGTGCTGGTTCATGATTTTGTTGAAGTAGCTCAATAGCATAATGCGGTTTTAATCGCGCTAATATTTCTGCTTCGCTCACTACAGCATCTTTTGTCCAATGTTGATCACCGTCTAGCGGCATAAACTCAATAAAACGTAATGGAATATTTTGATCTTTTGCCCATTTCACCATCGGTAGAATTTGATCATCATTGTGATCTTTCATTAAAACACAATTAATTTTAAAAGGGATTTCAGCTTTTTGAGCGGCTTTTATTCCTTCTAGTACAGGATTAAGTTCTTTCTTGGTTAGTGCTTTGAATTGTTTTGCATCAAGACTATCGAGGCTGATATTTAAATCATCCAAACCAGCAGCTTTTAATTGATCAGCGTACTTCGCTAGGTAATGACCATTAGTCGTCATTGAAATACGTTTTAAACCAATTTTTTTTAGTTGTTGCAAATCACGGATGAAATGAACAACTCCTTGTCGCATTAAAGGTTCCCCACCTGTAATACGAATATTCTCAATGCCTTGTTTCACCATATAAGTACAAAAAACCAAAAGGGATTCGAAACTTAATAAATCTTGCTTTTTCATCCATTCAGGATGTTCAGGCATACAATACACACATTTAAAATTACAACGATCCGTCACCGAAATACGTAACTTACGCTTAATACGACCATACTGATCTTGTAAGATCGGTAAATTCGTTTCAGGTATTTCATGCTTCATCATATGCACTCATATTGTGAATTTTCTCATCTTGTTCAGCACAAGTTGTGTGCGTATCTATTTTCCTGAACATATGAGAATTTTACTTAAGCAATTATTATTCCAATTTCTAAAATTCATCAATCATATAGTCTGTGTTTAGTTGAATGAACTTATCATTTTAATACTAGAGCAAAATCTGATGATTTATAGCTGATTATGGTTAAATGAAATTGCACCATTTCAAAACATATATAAATTTAAACGCAATAAAATAGTGCAAATCAACTCAATCTATCAACTATGCCGCAGGCTTCTGTAGTCGTACCGGCACATATTTATGATATGGGGTTTTCGATAGAGGATCGCAATGCTTTAACGAAGTTAATCGATTCAATTCAGGTCCGATCGCCTGACCTCCGTTATAACGTAAACCATAGCCATGCGGCAGCGAAACGCCCCCTTTTCGCATTCCCTCATCGATCTCCACAACCACATCAATCTGCCCATGTTCCGAAATACACTGCAATGAGTGACCAGTCTCTACGCCAAAATGAATTGCATCTTCAGGATTCATTCTCAAGCGACCTTCTGCATCAACCTTACGCCATGCTGGATCACGGTAGATTTGGTTTGCGTTATAGCTACGGCGCTCACCTGCCGATAACACAAATGGAAACTGATCACTTGTACCTTGAGTTTGTTGATTCAGTTGTGCTAACTCAATCAACATTTCAGGGATTGCTAAATGAATCTTTTTATCTTTATAAGCAACCAAATCCCAGACATCATCATAGTTGTGTTTAGAGAGAATTACGCCTGAACGTTTTTGCAATATCGCTTGGAATAAGTTTACGCCTAGTGTTAAACGATTCCCTTTATAACCTGCTTGTTTGACTGCTTTATAGTGTTGAGCCGAATACTGCATACACAAAGGCAATAATAAAGCCGTTGATGCGGCGTCATTTGGTAATGTCTGCCCAAGTGTTCGATAAACAATAGATGCCGAAAATGGGACTAACTTTTTATTTTTCACAAAACTGGCAGCAAGTGCAGCAAAATAACCTAGATATGCTGTTTTAGCGGAATCCTTTTGCGCGATCTTATTCAGTAAAGGAAACTGTTTTGGAATAGCACCCATGGCTTCAAGTAGGCGAGTATAGATTTCCGATTCAGGCAGCGTATTGCCTTGAGCTTTAAAAAGCGGATGAAGTAAATGGAAACCATTTTGTGGGAATTCCAAATTAAAGCCCGTAAATTCCCACTTTTCAAATTGACTATGCGCTGGCAATACATAATGGGCTAATCGCGCTGTTTCTGTCATCGCAACATCAACCACAACTAGCAACTCCAATGACTGGAATGCCTGTTCATAAGCTGCGGTGTCTGGATAGGTGAGCAATGGATTGCAACTATCTACAAAGACTGCACGTACTCGCTTATCACCTGCTTTTAAAATTTCGTCGGGTAAAATATTTGGTGGGAAAAAACCTGATATTGGAAACATCTTATGATGAACCGTACGACGATATTTAGGATTACGCTCATCAGTATTGGTCAAGATCGGAATAAACATAGTATGTAAGTTATTCGTTCCCTGTTTACCAAAATGCCCTACGAGTAAATAAAGTAGTTTTTCCAAATATCCGTTTAAGGTTGTGTTTAAAGTATGCTGAATCCCTAAATCAATACGAACACAACCACGCTTAGCTTTGGCAAAATCACGGACAATTTGATAGATCAATTCAACTGAAACATCTGCCTTCTCAATATATTACTCAATTGGGACGACTGAAAATGCTTGTTTAACTTGCTCAAACCCATGCGTATGCTTTTGAATAAATGCTTGATCATACAAATCTTCACGCAACATGATTGCAATCATTGCAGACATCAAATAGGAATCTGTACCAGGTTTTAATTGCACATGGATATCAGCTTGCTTAGCCGTTTCACTAACACGCGGATCAAATACCACTATTGTTCGGTTTGGATCTTTCTTGATATGTTTTAAAGTATCACGAGCATTTGGAATACCATGTGCTTGAAACGGATTGGTTCCAATAAATAAAACATAATCCGCATTTTCCACATCTTCAGTGGTATGACATGCTTGACTGCCAAACAAACGACCATTCACCCAGAAATCACCAGTTTTCTCTTGAGCAAGTGAGTTATAGGCATAAAAGCTTTTCATTGCATACAATAGTTGACGACCATAAGCCGCTCCTAGATGATTGCCTTGTCCACCACCACCAACCGATGCAAATGCTGTTCCGCCATGTGCATCACGAATTTCAACCAATTGATCTGCGATTTCTTGGATCGCTTGATCCCAAGAAATTTCTTGAAATGAACCATCAGCTTGTCGCTTCAAGGGATGAGTTAAACGATCTGCGTGTTGTTGATAATGCTGTAAACGCGCTGCTTTTTGACAAATGTAACCTTGTAAAACGGATGCTGATCATCACCTTTAATTTTCTTAAATTGGTTGTTTTCAACTTCAACACTTAAACCACAGTTTCTCGAACATAAAATACAAGCAGTCACATCCTGTCTTGCAGCGCTAGTCGACATTGGCATTTTATTCTCCCTATGATTTGCAGTCTCATTCACTAAAGGTCTTTTGATTTTTAAAAGCGAATAAGGTCCAAATTACAAATGATGAAATAAGCAAGACAAGCACTTATCTCGATTATTTTTCTGAATTCTAATTGCCCAAACATGATCTTAAATCCTAATAAATTTTTGGACAATCACTTAAAATCTTATAAGTTCTAAAATAGAACTTATTTAATAAAAGATCAAGTACAATCAATCGAAATAAAGCTAAGACTTGACTTAGCAGAGTTCTGATAAATGAATAAGATTATTGTCATAAAATATAATTTTTATTGATCCAATCCCTTTAATACATGAATATCTAAAAAGAATGGAATTTCTTTAACGATTCCTCACCATAATAGAAAGATCTTATGAATAATCCAATGAACTCGAAACAAATTGAAGCCCTTGTTGCACAACACCCTGTTGTTGTTGATCTCATTCAGCTTAAAGAAACAATTTGGTTGAATCCAAGTTTTACGACCCTTGAAATGGGGCTACCTTTTGTTGGCCTTAATCAAAATGATATTGATGATGCCCGTGATCGTTTAACTCGCTTCGCTCCTTATCTGATGTCTGTATTTCCTGAGACTAAGATAAGCAAAGGAATTATTGAGTCTGAACTGGTTTCTATTCCAAAGATGCAGCAAACGCTTGAAGCTCATTTCAAACAAGATATCACTGGAAAATTATGGCTCAAAAAAGACAGTCATTTACCAATCTCAGGATCGATCAAAGCACGTGGCGGTATTTACGAGGTGCTCTATCAGGCTGAAAAACTTGCCATTCAAGCAGGCTTATTAACAGTTGAAGATGATTATTCAAAATTAGATAGTCCAGAATTTAGAGATTTTTTTAGTCAATACAGTATTGCCGTTGGCTCTACAGGAAATTTGGGACTTTCGATTGGGATCATGAGTGCAAAACTTGGCTTTGATGTCACTGTGCATATGTCAGCAGATGCACGCCAATGGAAAAAAGATAAATTAAGATCACATGGTGTTACCGTTATTGAATACGCACAGGATTATGGTGTTGCAGTTGAAGAAGGTCGTAAAGCAGCATTAAAAAACCCAAATCGCTTTTTTATTGATGACGAAAATTCAAAAACTTTATTCTTAGGATATGCCGTTGCAGGTGAACGCTTAAAAGCACAATTAGAATCTCAAAATATTACGGTTGATCAAGACCATCCTTTATTTGTTTATTTACCATGTGGGGTTGGTGGTGGCCCTGGTGGCGTTGCATTTGGACTAAAAATGGCTTTGGGTGATCACGTACATTGTATTTTTGCAGAGCCAACTCATTCACCATGCATGTTGCTAGGTATAGCAACAGGCTTACAAGATCAAATCTCAGTACAAGACCTAGGCATTGATAACATTACCGCAGCAGATGGTTTAGCTGTAGGACGCGCATCTGGATTTGTGGGTCGAGCGATGGAAAGACTACTCGATGCTTTCTACACACTGGATGATCAAAGCATGTATAAATTATTGGGTCTACTCAATCAATCAGAAGATTTAAAACTGGAACCATCTGCCTTAGCTGGAATGTTAGGTCCAATCTTAATCAGTCAGCACCAAGAATATGCTGCTATGCATCAACTGACTGCACAACAAATGAATAATGCTAATCACATTGTTTGGGCAACTGGTGGTGGTATGGTTCCCACCGAAGAAATGGAAATTTATTTGCAAAAATCCAAAATCTAAACATCCATATCAACATCTAAATAAGAAAGCTTTTTTAACCGATCAGTTTGAAACAAACATCTGTTTAAAAGCTTTCATCTGCTTGTATTGTTGAAGCTCATCCAATGAATTGATGCTATGACAAAACAGGCTTTGCTTTTGAAAGACAACGTGTTGAGCGTGTAGTTGCCTAAAAGTTTCTCTTAAACTTAATTTATTTGCAGCGAGCTGGTGTTCTAATATCGATAAACTCGCTCTTTTTAACAAGCAAAATGGATACAAGGCATCGCCATTGATATTTACATACGCCACGGATGCTTGCGGATTTTTCTCTAAAGCTCTATGCAGCTTTGCAAGCACTTGATTTGGGATATAAGTCACATCACAAGGAATAAATAATGCATATTCTGCTTGTACACGCGACCATGCACTTTTCATTCCCATCAACGGCCCTAAAAACCCTTGTTGATCATCAGAAAAACATTCAACAGTCGGCTCTATACTTTTATAGATCGAGCTATCACGATGACTATTGACCCATATCTGTTGCACTTCCAATTTAAAGTGCTGGCAAATTTTTGACAATTGAATCTGATCATCAAACTGTTGCAATAGTTTGTTCATCCCATTCATTCGTCGTGCCTGTCCTCCCGCCAAGATCACGAGATCTGTAGCGGGAAAATCTGTATTCATGCTTCCGCCTCCAACTGGCAGGTTTTAATCAAACCTCTGATCTCAGGTAAACAAGAACCACAATTACCACCCGCTTTTAGGCAAGCTGTCACTTGTTTTTCATGAGTAATATTCTGCGTTTTAATTGCTTCAATGATCTTATTTTTACCTACTTTAAAGCAGCTACAAACCAATGGTCCATCATTATTTGCGGCTGACATCGGCATACCTGCAAGCAGTGCTTTACGATGTAATGCACTTAAACGCTCACGTTTGAATAAACTCGCAACCCAATCACGGTCAGGCAACATATCCGATGGCGCAATATAAAGACTGGCAATCAAAATCCCATCTTTCAGAACGATGCTATGACTCATTTGCGCTGAAACATCTTCAATACTCAACCATTCATAAGTTTCATCTACAAAAGGCAAGAAACTTTTTAAATTCTTCTGCGTTTGATCAAAGTTGTGACGATCTGCAATTTCAAAACGAACTGCTTTGGCTATTTTAACTTTTGCCCACCATGCACATGTTTGTAATGAGGTTTTGATTTGTTGTTCAAACCCATCTCGAACATACAAAACACCTTGCCATGTCGTATGGAATGGCTGAATTGCAACAGGTGTATGTTTAAACTCAGGTTCGCCTGATATTGCATCTACAACTGGATTAACTACTTTTCCGACACGAGCATCAGAGGCAACTTGCTCAGTCCAATGAATCGGTGCAAAAATTTGACCACGGCGAACACCTTGAGCCAAAGTGACACGCAGAACACAACTGCCCCATTGCGACTTCACTTCAACCAATGCTTTATCACGAATACCAAATTTTAAAGCATCATTCGGGTGAATTTCACAGAAAGGTTCAGCTCGGTGAGTGGTCAGATTTGCTGATAAACCTGTTCGCGTCATAGTGTGCCATTGATCACGAATACGTCCTGTATTCAACACCAATGGATAATCTTCAGAAATTGCATGCACAGGATCAATTGCCACTGTCGGGATCAGTTTTGCTTTTTTGCTTTTATGGCTAAACAAGCCTTGATCAAATAAATGCTCAACCGCAGTACTTTGACCTTTTTCCCAAACGGGCCATTGGATCGGACGTAAATGATCATATTCATCCAAAGACAAATTCATTAGTCCTTTTAGGTTGAAATAACGAAAGTTTTCAACTTGATCACGTTGATCCAAACTTGCATTGTGATACGCAGATAAGGCTGCGTGCTCATTAAAGATGTCACATGCATTGTTAAAATCAAAACCAGAAAAACCTAATTTTTTCGCAACTTCAGCAACGGCCCACCAGTCTGCTTTTGCTTGCTTTGGAGCAGGTAAAAAAGCTCTTTGACGTGAAATACGGCGCTCTGAGTTGGTCACCGTTCCATCTTTTTCACCCCAACCTAACGCAGGAAGCAACACATCCGCATAAGCTGTAGTATCTGTATCAGCACAAATATCTGAAACCACGACAAACTCACATTTGTTCAATGCGCGTTTTACTTGATCCGCATCAGGTAAACTCACCACAGGATTGGTTGCCATAATCCATATGGCTTTAATTTTCCCAGACTCTACAGCTTGGAATAAGTCAACTGCTTTCAGTCCCGCTTGATTGGCAATCACAGGACTGTTCCAAAAGTTTTGTACAAGTGTTTGGTGTGATGGATTATCGATGTCCATATGTGCTGCCAACATATTGGCTAAACCACCCACTTCACGGCCACCCATGGCATTCGGTTGACCTGTCATTGAGAATGGTGCAGCACCTAACTTACCAATTTTCCCTGTCAAAAGATGGCAATTGATAATGCTGTTGGCTTTATTCACCCCTTGAGAAGATTGATTCACACCCATTGAAAATAAGCTCACAACTTTTTCAGTTGATGCAAATTTTTCGAAGAAGAATTTTAGCTTTTCTGCTGAAATTCCCGTACGTTTCACGACTGAGTCAAAATCAGCTTCAGTCTGACTAGATTCTAGTAAAGTGTCTAAACCTTCTGTATGTGTATCGACAAAATGTTGATCAATAAAGTTATTCTTATATAAATACTGTAATAAACCATTGAACAAAGCGACATCTTGTCCTGGTAAAATTGGAAGGTGCAAATCTGCTTGTTCACATGTACTGGTAAAACGGGGATCAACCACAACAACGAATAAATCTGGATTTTTACTTTTAGCCTGCATGATGCGTTGGTAAAGTACAGGATGACACCATGCCGTATTTGAACCCACCAACACCACCATATCGGTAAATTCAAAGTCTTCGTAACTTGCTGGCACGATATCCTCACCAAAAGCACGTTTATGCGCTGCAACTGCCGAAGACATACACAGACGTGAATTGGTGTCGATATTGGCTGTACCTAGATAGCCTTTCACAAACTTATTGACGACGTAATAATCCTCAGTCAATAGCTGCCCTGATACATAAAATGCCACACTGTCACGACCGTGTTGATCGATACACGCTTGGAATTGATCTGCGATTTTTTCTATGGCTGCATCCCATGTCGTTACCTTACGATGGTTCTTACGACCAAACATCGGATGCAAAACGCGAGTCTCTAATCCTAGAGTATCCGCCAAATTACTGCCTTTAATACAAAGGCGTCCAAAATTAGATGGATGTTCAAAATCACCAGCAACCTGAACCGTTGTTCCTTGTGCTTTATGATTTACCGTTACATCAACACCACATCCAACCCCACAATAGGGACACGTTGTTTTTGTAATGATTGTTTCTGCTTGATCGGAGCGACTGTGTTCTAAATTTTGAATACTGTTCATGACTGCCCCTTTTACCTAGTTAATCCGCTGAACTCTACACTTAACTAAAAAATCATTCTGAGTTCTTCCCCAGTTTTAGCTTAGACCACAATTCTAATACTGGAATTTTCTCCTCAAACACTACCGTGACAGGCGGCATGGATGCCGCCTTGTTGGGCTGCGGTAGCAAGGACGTACCGTCAGCTCAACAAAGGATTTTTGTTACTTTTCATCCCTGAAAAGTAAGGCAATGCATTTGCAAAAAACATCTGCTCCTACACAACATATGTGGCAATGCCTTTAACGCTTAACCTAATCTTTACGAAAGGATTAGCTTTCATCCTGCTTTCTTCATTGCAAAATCCTTACCAAATAACAATTTATTTCTAAATGTTGAAATTGGTGTTTGATCTGCAATCAATTCCGCATACCACATGCCATCTTCAGTATCACCGAACAGTACCGCACCGATGACTTTATCTTTCTGAATAATGATACGCTTGTATATTTGTCGTTTTTCATCATTCAGGATAATGTCTTCGTAATCTTCTTTCGGTTCAAAATTTCCAGCCGAGAATACATCAACACCACTAACTTTAAGCTGAGTCGGAACGGTTGGTGATTTGAAAGTTAAACTACCGTGTTCTGCCAAGTGTGTTGCACAGATAAATGCTTGTCCCCACAATGGTTCGACGAGACCAAAAGTCTGATTACGATGCTCAATACATTCACCTACTGCATAAATACTTGGGTCAAATGTTTGCATCGTATCATTGACCAAAATACCACGATTACAACGTAAACCAGCACTTTGAGCCAAAGCAATATTTGGACGAATACCTACAGCAAATACGACAAGGTCGGCATCCAACACTGTGCCATCTTTCAGACGTACTTGGTTAACATGGCCATCTTTACCAATCAATGCTTCAGTATTTGCCTCAGTGATAATATTAATCCCTTTTTCTTCAATACTTTGACGCAACATACGACTCGCACGACCATCAAGCTGACGCTCCATAATGCGATCCATCAAATGAAGAACAGTGACATTCATGCCACGTTGCTTGAGACCGTAAGCTGCTTCTAAGCCAAGCAGACCACCACCAATCACCACAGCATTTTTCTTCGTTTCGCAATATTTAATCATGGTATTGACATCATAAATATCACGGAAGCTGATCACACCTTTCAAATCTACGCCTTGTACAGGTGGGATAAATGGAGATGAACCTGTTGCAATAATCAAACGATCGTAATCGACACTTTCGCCTTTTTGTGTATGCACTACTTTACGAGTACGATCGATTTTAATAGCAGGATCGTCAGCAATAAATTTGATGCCCTTATCGCTGTACCATGCATGTGGATGCAACATAATGTCATCAATGGTTTTCTCACCAGAAAGCACGGGTGAAAGCATGATACGGTTATAGTTACCCCAAGGCTCTTCACCAATCACCGTCACATCATAACGATCAGGTGCCATGTCGAGTAAATCCTCTAGACAGCGCATTCCAGCCAAACCATTACCAATCAAAACGAGCTTCAGTTTTTCTTGAGAAACACCATTATTGGTAATATAAGTTTTTTGCGGAACAGTACCTACCCAAACTCGACCATTTTCGATTTTGGTTGGAAAAACAGAAAGCTTTTGATCTTTATCTTCTAGGCATCGACCTGTTGCTAAACTGAAGTGTTGTTTGTAAATCGGTGAGGCAATAACACGCTCACCTTGCAAATCACCAATAATACCGCGCGCCATTACATTTGCTTGGCTAAACGGATCTTTATTACTTAATGCATAAATACGTTTTTCGTTCCCTACGCGGAATAAAGCAACGGATTGACCCGCAATAAGTGCACCTACACCTGTATTTGGCGTGATGTCATCAAGATGACACACATCAATCCATTGATTTTCTGGAAGCATATTCATGTCTTTTAGATTTGTCATTTTGATTCTCCTTATGCTTCTACCATCGGGATACGATCAACTGAACGTTCAGCTTCATTTAATGGACGGATCTGATCACGCACTTCAGTAAATTGAATATATGGATCAGCTTGCTCTTCAGCGCTTGCGTTAATGTAAGTTTGGAAGCGTTTACGAATCTCAGGATTCTCTACCGCAGTACGCCATTCGTCTTGATAAGTTCCAATGATATGTGCCATGCGATTTTCAAGTTCTTCTGCAAGACCAAGCGAATCATCGACAATTACAGCTTTGAGATAATCTAAACCACCTTCCATGTTGTCACGCCATACACTCGTACGTTGTAAACGATCAGCAGTTTGGATATAGAACATAAAGAAGCGGTCGATATAACGAATCAAAGTTTCAGTATCTAGATCAGAAGCTAAAAGCTCTGCATGGCGTGGTTTCATTCCACCATTACCACACACATATAGATTCCAGCCTTTTTCTGTCGCAATTACACCAACATCTTTACCTTGTGCTTCAGCACACTCACGCGTACAACCCGAGACTGCCATTTTTAGTTTGTGCGGTGAGCGTAAGCCTTTGTAGCGGTTTTCTAATTCAATCGCTAAACCAACAGAATCATCTACGCCATAACGGCACCACGTGCTACCTACACATGATTTCACTGTACGTAATGATTTACCGTAAGCATGACCTGACTCGAAGCCTGCTGCATTCAACTCTTCCCAAATAAATGGTAGCTCGTGCAGCTGCGCACCAAATAAGTCAACACGTTGACCACCTGTAATTTTGGTATACAGGTTATATTTTTTAGCAATTTGACCTACAGCAATCAAACCATCTGGCGTGACTTCACCACCTGCCATTCGTGGTACAACTGAGTATGAACCATCCTTTTGGATATTTCCTAAGTAGTAGTCATTACTGTCTTGTAGACCTGCATGCGTTGGTTCCAATACAAAGTCATTCCAGCACGATGCCAAAATGTTTGCTGTCATTGGTTTACAGATATCACAACCTAAACCATGACCATGTTGTTGAATCAAATCATCAAACGTTTTGATTTCATTTACACGGACTAAGTGATAAATCTCTTGGCGTGAGTATGGGAAGTGCTCACAAACATGGTTATTAACCGTTACACCTTGACGTTGTAACTCAGACTTTAAAACTTGAGTAACTAATGGCGCACAACCACCACATGCTGTTGCTGCTTTAGTACATTTCTTTAAAGCACCTAAAGAGGTCGAACCATCACAAATCGCTTGGCAAATATCTGCTTTCGACACGTTGTTACATGAACAAATCGTTGCACTGTCAGGCAGTAAATCCACACCGCTACCGCCCGCTTTCGCACCAGAATCAGCAAATCCTGGCATGATTAAGCTTTCAGGTGTTTTTGGCAATGCGATACCATTCAACATCATTTGTAAAAGATCGTTATATTCTTTTGCATCACCAACCAGTACTGCACCCAGTAATTTGGTTTTATCTGCATCTACGACGATTTTCTTATAAACCAATGCATCTTCATCAGCATAGAAATAGCTAAGCGAATTCGGTGTCATGCCATGAGCATCACCAACCGATGCCACATCTACACCCATCAATTTCAACTTAGTGCTCATATCAGCACCAGCGAAACAATGTGTTTCTTCAGCTAAGATATGCTTGGCTGCAATACGCGCCATGTCATAGCCCGGCGCAACGAGACCATAGATTTTATTGTCCCAAAGCGCACATTCACCAATTGCGTAAATATTTTCATCAGAGGTTTGGCAGTAATCATTAATCTTGATACCCCCACGCTCACCTAATGCCAACCCGCTGCTGCGTGCAAGTTCATCACGTGGGCGAATACCTGCAGAGAATAGAATAATGTCTGTTTCAAGCTCGCTACCATCCGCAAACTTCATCACATGCGTTGCGCTTTCTCCCGCTTCAATAGATGACGTTGCTTTTTGAGTATGAACTTTTACACCCAGATTCTCGATTTTACGGCGTAAAACTTTACCACCTAAGTCATCAATTTGAACCGCCATTAAGCGTGGTGCAAATTCAACAACGTGCGTTTCTAGGTTTAAATCACGTAAAGCTTTTGCAGCCTCTAAACCTAATAAACCGCCACCAATCACCACACCCGACTTTGAATTTAAGCTTGCAGCGCGGATCGCATCTAAATCTTCAATGGTTCGATAAACAAAACAGTTCTCACGGTCATTGCCTGAAATTGGTGGAACAAATGCATATGATCCTGTTGCCAATACCAATTTGTCGTAGCGAATCACATCACCAAAACTTGTTGTCACTGTTTTTTCGACAGCATCGATTGCAATGGCTTTGGTATTCAAGCGTAAGTCAATACCATGTGCATCTGCAAAATCAAAACGTGCAAGTGATAAGTCTTTTGCTGATTTTCCTGAAAAATATTCAGTTAAATGTACACGATCATATGCAATGCGTGGTTCTTCAGCAAGAATCGTAATTTCTAATTCATCATCAGCTTTCTCTAAGATGGCTTCGATGAATTTATGACCCACCATACCGTGACCAATCATCACTAATTTCATTGTGTTTCTCCTAAAATCTAATCTGAGATTAAGCTGCGCTGTTTTGTTCTGAGCCACGTTCTAAAATTGCTTGTTCAAATAAACGTTGTTCTTTTTCTTTATGCTCTACCGAAAATCGGATAAGCATGACCGAACTCGCAGCAATGACCACTAAGCCACCTAGAACCATTAAACAAGTTTGAATATCCAACATACCTTTCAGTAAGAAACCTGCCGCCACTGCACCAACGTTTCCACCTGCACCGATGATGCCTGCAACACCACCTAGCGCTTCACGATCAATAAATGGAACAAGCGCATAAGTCGCACCACATGCCATGTGTGTGAATAATGCAAATACCGTCATTACGAGAATAGCGAGTACAGGTCCATTCATTTGCGAGAACAACATTAAGAAAAGCCCTTCGCCAAGGATCAATCCAAACAATACTTTAGTACGACCATCCAAGCCTTTTTTGAGTGCAACTTTGTCTGAAAGAATCCCACCCAATGCACGGGCAAATAATGCGAGCAAACCAAAGATACCTGCTGCTAAACCAGCTTCTTTTAATCCGAAACTAAAGTGTTCGACGTAGTACATCGCAATGATGTTATGGATAAAGATTTCGATACCGAAACAAGCTGCATATGAGAAAAAGAGAATCCATACGCGATAGTTACGAGCAGCATGCATTAAGATTGCTAGACCACCTTTTTTATCGCTGCCAACAACCACACCTTGAGCACGTAACTCTTTGAAATCACCTTGAGGACAATCTTGAGTAAACTTCCAGTAAAGGAAACCTACGATCACCATCATGAAACCTGGGACGATTAGTGCGAGTCTCCAACCAAATGCTTGCTCAACACCAAACATCACCAATGCAGATAGTAATAACGGCATGAGTGCTTGTGTTGCCCCACCACCAGCATTACCCCAACCAGCTGAGGCTGCGTTTGCAGTTCCCACGACATTTGGAGCAAACATGATGCTAGTGTGGTATTGCGTAATCACAAAACTCGCACCAATTGCACCAATTAATAAGCGAAAGAACAGAAATGATTCATAACTATTTGCAGAAGCGACACCAAAAACGGGGATACTGCCGATAATCAACAAAGCGGTATATGTTTTACGTGGTCCGTACTTGTCACATAAAGGACCAACGATCAAACGGACTAAGATGGTGATTGCGACTGCTGCGATATTGATATTTGCGATTTGATCTTTAGTCAGATGAAATTCACCTGCAATGACTGGCATTAAAGGTGCACATGCAAACCAAGCAAAGAAACAAACGAAGAAAGCAAGCCAACTCATGTGGAATGCCCGCATCGCTGGTGCAGAAAAGTTAAATAACTTTATTGATGTGGCTTTTTTTGCCGATAAATCTAAAGACATTGCCATCTCCCATACTGAACGTATATTGCTTTGTTGACACAGCACTCTGTGTGAACAAACCGATCAGATCGGACATCGTTGGCCGTCTTACAATTTTTTGGAAAGTCGTCTTTGACTCAATAAATATTTAGCAAATGCTATGCCAACTTTAATAAAGCAAAGCAAGAAATTATATTAATTATTGTTTTTTAATGATTTTTATAAATAAAAATAGCTTAAGCACTACATTTTACCCCTATACAAAATAGGGCTTTATGAGGATGACCCGTTTTAAAGCACAATTCTTTCTGCTTCAAAAGAACTCTTTTTACGCACCAAAACAATACATTTTATGGTTTTAAAACATAGTTCTAAATTTTCTTTGGTTCTGAAATCAATGAACGATACAATAAAGCGCATAATTTAGATGCTAAAGGAGCGATTGCACCGAATAAGAATAACTCCAATGGCACCAATTTTGCTTTGAAAACAACATTCATCGTGCACCGTCTTAAATGCACACACACTTATCGTTTGATCTTTATACTTATGCCGAAACTCAGAATTGCACTTATTGATGATGATCAAGCCCGAGCTGAATACATCAAAACTTGTTTAATTGAACATGATTTTGATGTTGTTGCTTGCTTTACTCTTGATCACCTGAATATTTTCAAATTGGAACATCTTCAAGCAGATGTCATTTTGCTCGATATGGATCATCCACATCGTGACGTTATTGAAAGCTGTGTAAGTAACTTTGACCTACCCACTGTACTCTTTACTAAAAACACTGACAAAGACACCATCAAACAAGCAATTGATGCAGGCATCACTGCCTATATTGTTGATGGTATCGATCCAAGTCGTTTACATACCATTTTGGACATTTCGATTGAGCAATATAAAAAGCATAAAAAACTTGAATGTGATCTAAAGGATGCGAAAACAAAACTCGCAGATCGAAAAGATATTGAAAAAGCAAAAGTTTTACTGATGCAACTTCACGGTCTCACTGAAGATACAGCATTCCAATTATTAAGAAAAAATGCGATGAGTCATCGTATGACCATCGGTGAAATGGCACGTCGTCTACTCGATGCACAAGAGCTCTTAAACAATCAACTAAAGGATGAATAAATGAGCAGTTTAGAAAAAACAGAATTGCAACTTGGTTATATTCCTTTACTTGATTGCGTAGCACTGCTTTGGGCTAAACAACGCGGTTTTTTTGATAAAGAAGGATTAGATGTTCGGCTGATCAAAGAAGCTTCCTGGGCAAGTTTACGCGATCGACTGGCATTTGGTTTACTCGATGCTGCACATTGCTTATCTGCTATGTTACCTGCTGCTGCAATTGGCAATGATCAGATTGGTATTCCCTTACAAACACCATTGGTCTTAAGCGAGAGTCGTGCTTTTATTAGCCTGAGTCAGAAACTGTGTTATCAATTACAGATTCAAAAAGACGATACTGCGGAACAATCTGCTCAAAAGTTAGTAGATCATCTTAAACAAAATCATCCTGTTTCACTCGCGCATGTGTTTCAACATTCTATCCATCATTATTGTTTAAAAGAATGGCTTGCTTTGGCAGATAGGGAACTTGCAAAAAACATTCAAGTAAAAACCTTACCGCCATCGTATATGGTAGAAGCACTAAGCACTCATTTAGTCGATGGTTTCTGTGTAGGTGAGCCTTGGAATACCCAAGCTGAACTCGCAGGATTAGGACAAATTGTATGTTCAAGTCAGCAAATTATCCCAAATGTCGCAGATAAAGTGCTTGCTGTGACACATGATTGGGCAGAACAGCATCCGAGTACATTAATCGCACTCACTCGAGCTTTAATCAAAGCACAGCAAGAGCTTAAATCGATTGAAGACTTTGCGCCAATTTGGGACCTTTTAGTCGAATTCGATATTATTCAGTTTGAATGTTCTGAAGAAGTGCATGTGGAGAAATATCATGCCATACAAAATATAGTTCGCCATCTGATTGAAAATGATGCACAACCCAAAGTGACTGACTTTGAATGGTTGTTTGAGCAAATGCAGCAATGGAATGCCTTAGAATCATCATCCGAAATATCTACTGAGCTCGCTCAAAATTGTCTACTGCCTCAGATTTATAAAACAGCAGCAGTAAATTAAAGACAAAAAAAAGCTGTCTTCAATCGAAAGACAGCTTTGAAAGACCCATAAGAGATACTACGCCAATCGAAAGTTGTCTCTTAAGTACGAAGTATATTATCGAAGCAATAGATATCTTTTTCGGACATTTTCATGTCATTAACTGCCATAACAAATGTGAAAATTCATCATTTTTGCCAACTTACAATTTATACGAATCTGCTTAATTGTCTAAGAGAAATACTATTTTCAAAGTGAACACTTTATAAGCTTTCATAATTTTCTAATATCAAAAAGTATTTTTCTCATACTCGATTGTAGTAGACAAAAGCACAATACAACTCCCATTAAAACAATGCTTTAATCTTAAGAGATGTTTAACTATCGCCTCAACCAAGTTTAAAAAACCAACACTTTCACTCACTTAAGTTATGATCAAAATAAGACTTATAAGTGATTGACTCATCAGTTACACAATTCTCATGAACGATTCGGGTGAGTTCGGTTTAAAATGTTTTAAAAATAAATAAACCTATTTTTTTGTCATATTTTAACATTGCGATTTCCTTGCAAAGTTTTCATTATATGCACCATGCTTGGCATGCAACTTTCTTCACTCAGTAAAAGAAATTATAAAAAAATTGCAGAATTTTGTGCCATAATAAGCAAACTTTGCAGACATCTTGCAAATTAAATTTGCAATTTTAAAATTGGAGCAGGCTAAATGAGCTCAACCATTTTGGTGATTCACGGACCGAATTTGAACTTGCTAGGTAAGCGAGAACCAGAAGTATATGGTTATCTCACGCTAGACGATATTAACCAACAATTAATTGCTCAAGCCAAAGATTCATCTCTTACATTAGAAACATTCCAAAGCAACTGGGAAGGTGCAATTGTTGATCGTATTCATCAAGCACAAACTGAAGGTGTAAAGTTTATCATCATTAACCCAGCTGCACTCACCCACACTTCTGTCGCTTTGCGAGATGCATTATTGGGTGTTGCAATCCCTTTTGTTGAAGTTCATTTGTCCAATGTTCACGCTCGTGAAGCATTCAGACATCACTCTTTTCTATCCGATAAAGCCATTGGTGTAATTTGTGGCCTAGGTGCTAAGGGTTATTCCTTCGCACTCGATTACGCTATTGAAAAAATTCAATCTTCTAACTAATTTAGACATTGTAGGAACATGCACTCATGGATATCCGTAAAATCAAGAAACTCATCGATTTGATGATTGAATCTGACTTACAAGCCATTGAAGTTAAGGAAGGAGATCAATCTATTTCATTGACTCGCCCTACTCCAGTGTATGCTGCTGCACCTGTGGCGGCTGCGCCTACAACGGCAGCTCCAGCGGCTCCAGCAGCAAAAACTCCTCGTGGTGCTGTTGAAACATCACCAATGGTTGGTGTGTTCTATGCCGCTGCAAGCCCTGGTGAAGCACCATTTGTTAATGTCGGTCAAACCGTTTCTGCTGGTGAAACACTCGGAATCATCGAAGCAATGAAAATCATGAACCCGATCGAAGCAACCAAGAGCGGTGTGATTGAAGAAATTCTTGTAAAAAATGGTGAAGTCATCCAATTCGGCCAACCGCTTTTCCGCTACCGCGCTTAATAAGTTGGGGATTTCTATGTTGCAGAAAGTATTAATTGCAAACCGTGGTGAAATCGCCTTACGAATAACTCGGGCTTGTAAAACACTTGGTATTAAAACTGTCGGTATCTATTCAGACGCAGATAAAGATTTAATGCATTTACGCTTTGTCGATGAAGCTGTATGTATTGGACCAGGTACAAGTAGCGAAAGCTATCTGAATATTCCTGCAATTATTACTGCCGCAGAAATTACAGGTGCTGATGCGATTCACCCTGGTTATGGCTTCTTGTCAGAAAATGCTGAATTCGCAGAAATTGTTGAAAACTCAGGCTTCATTTTCATTGGTCCTCGACCTGAGCATATTCGTTTGATGGGGAATAAAGTCTCCGCAATTATTGCAATGAAAAAAGCTGGCGTACCTACTGTTCCTGGCTGTGATCACGCTGTTACCATTCACAATGCATTGGCTGAAGCACGCGAGATCGGTTTCCCATTGATCGTGAAAGCGGCAGCTGGCGGTGGTGGTCGTGGTATGCGTATTGTTGAACGTGTCGACACATTACTTGAGTCTGTTCAAGCTGCTCAACGTGATGCTGAGATGTGGTTTGGCGACGATACAGTTTATATGGAACGTTTCCTGCAAAAGCCTCGTCATGTTGAAGTACAAGTACTAGGTGATGGTAATGGTCATGCGATTCATCTATATGATCGTGACTGTTCATTGCAACGTCGCCATCAGAAGGTTCTAGAAGAAGCACCTGCTCCAAACTTACCTGAACAAGCGCGTGCGGATATTCTTGAAGCTTGTGTAAATGCTTGTAAGTTAATGCAATATCGTGGTGCTGGGACATTTGAGTTCTTGTTTGAAGATGGTGAATTCTTCTTTATCGAGATGAATACACGCGTTCAAGTGGAACATCCTGTTACTGAAATGGTGACTGGAATTGATATCATTGAACAACAACTTCGAATTGCTGCAGGTCTTGGCCTAGATATCGAACAGCATGAAGTTGAAGTGAAAGGTCATGCGATCGAATGCCGTATCAATGCAGAGGATCCAACGACATTCTTACCATCACCAGGTAAAATTGAAAGTTTTTATGCACCAGGCGGCGCAGGAATTCGCTTAGATTCTCATATTTATCAGGGTTATAGCATTCCACCATACTATGACTCGATGATTGCAAAACTAATTTCATATGGCAAAGACCGTGAAACATCTTTAGCTCGTATGCGTCAAGCACTTGATGAAATGATTTTGACAGGCATCAAAACCAATATTCCATTACACAAAGATTTAATCTTAAAAGATAAAAACTTTTGTGAACAAGCAATGGATATTCACTATTTAGAAAAACATTTGTTAAAGCAGCTTGAACCGCAAGCTGAGAAAGCATAATAAAAAAGCCTCTTAGGAAATTAAGAGGCTTTTTTATATCAACTACAAATTATGGCAACACACGACGCAAGGTCGCAAAACACTTCTCACCTTTCTCATTAGCACAGAAATCAATCGTATGTTCGTTTGACCATTTCACGAAGTATTGAGAAACCTCACCTGTCTGATCCTGTTTTTGTCCTGAGCAATCAGTTTCGTTATTGTCATATTTAATTTGCAAAATTAAAGCAGGTAATCGTTCTTTGTGATCTTCTGAAGGTTGATAATCATATAAGCCATATGACCACTCATTACCGCTTTTAATCACAACATCGCTCATTCCTCGAAAATTGTAGTATTCGGTACACTTCTTATTATTTGGAATTTCCATTCCCCACAACCCCATAATTTCAGGGCGTGTAGTTACACGGATCGCATTTGCTTTCGCTGCTTGTTGTACCGTTGTTGCTTTATCAGTTACGACTGTATCCGCCATAGTCCATGTCGAGCAAGCCCATAATAATCCAATAATATAAATATTTTTCATAGATTTAATAAAGTCGTCATCTTAACGTCGCATAGGCTTAACTTAGCATATTTTTATTTAAAATCACCCAATCATAACCATATAAACACAATATTTTTTATATGGATTTTATTTGATTGTTATCCGATTTATTTCGGGTATTCTAGATATTTAAAAAATAGATATTGTTTACTTTATAAAGAGTTAGCTTTAGGGATAAAAGCCATGAATTTTTCTGAATATATACAATATGATGGTCTCGGACTAGCCGCATTAGTCAAAAATAAAGAGATCCATGCTTCTGAACTTTTGAAGATTGCATTAGAGCGTAATGAAAAGGTAAATCCTAAACTTAATGCCATTATCATTCCAATGTATGAACAAGCCAAACAACGCGCTCAGCAAGAGCGTCATGGGGCGTTTGCTGGTGTTCCCTTTTTAGTTAAAGACCTATTTCAAGAATACCAAGGTGTTCCAACGTCATATGGAAGCAATTCACTAAAGAAGTTCAACTATACGCCTGACTTTAATGCAGAAATTGTCAATCGTTGGGAAAATGCGGGGATTATCACTTTTGGTCGCACGAATACCCCAGAGTTCGGAATCAAAGGAATTACTGAACCTGAAGCTTGGGGTGCATGCCGAAATCCATGGAACTTAAAACATAATAGCGGCGGCTCATCGGGAGGGTCTGCTTCTGCTGTAGCAGCTGGAATCGTTCCTATTGCTGGTGCTGGTGATGGTGGTGGATCTATTCGCATTCCTGCATCCTATTGTGGACTATTTGGATTAAAACCGAGCCGAGGACGAACTCCTTGGGGACCTCAATACAGTGAAGCGATGCATGGTGCTGCAATGCAGCATGTTTTGTCTAAATCAGTCCGAGATAGCGCAGCAATGCTTGATGCTGTACATGGGCCAGAACAAAGCTCTCTGTTTAGGATTCAATCACCTGAACAAAAATATATAGATATTATTCAACAAGCTCCTAAGAAATTAAGAATTGCTTTTAATACCCAATCCGCAATCGGAACCAAGGTATCGAAAGATGCGATTCAAGCCGTCGAACATACAGCAAAACTATTAGAATCACTTGGGCATATTGTTGTTGAAGATCAACCACAAATTAATGGACTTGAACTCGCAAAAGATTTTATTACTACATGGTTCAGTCAATTCTCATACATGCAAGCACAGATCAAATTAATGTCAGACACGACCGATGATGATTTCGAACTTGATTCGGTGGCTTTAGCAGCGTTTGGAGCAAAAACGAGTGCAACCGAATATATTCATACTTTAAATAATTGGGGAAGCTACAGTACACAGATGAACTTGTTCTTTGAGCAATATGATCTGTATCTAACCCCCTCAACAGCATCTGTTGCTCCTAAAAATGGTGAAATTGTTACTCCTGCTTGGCAGAAGCCGATTTTAAAAGCTTTGCTCAAAGTCGGGAAAGCACATTATTTAGCTCAAGGAAAACTCGTCGATAAAATGGTTCAGGATAATTTGAGCTGGGTCCCATTTACTCAATTAGCAAATGTCACGGGCTTACCTGCTATGTCCGTACCGCTATATTGGAATAAAAATGGTTTGCCTTTAGGGAGTCAATTTATTGCGCCTTTCGGACGTGAAGATCAATTACTGCAACTAGCAGCACAATTAGAACAAGCACAACCTTGGATGCCTCAGTATCAAAATATTAAAATTTAAATTAACTTTTGGCTGCTGCTTCCACCCGATTCGGCAGCCAATAGATCAGCAATAATCCGAATAACACCACTACACTTGCATATAAAAAAATTGTTGCGCCAGTTAATTGTTGCCAATAATGCCCTGCCAGTAAACTTCCTGAAGCTACTCCAAGTCCCCACATCGTACTGTATAGTGCCTGCCCGCGACCTTGTTGCTCAGGTGAAAAGTTTTGGAAAATCACTTTCATAGCAATTAAATGGAATAAACCAAAACTAAATGCATGAAGACATTGAGCTAGAAACTGCCCGAAATAATTGGTTGTGAGAATTCCAACCAAAAACCAGCGCAAACTAGTCAAAATTAGACACAGTGCCACTAATGAACGCCATGAAAACCGTGTGAAAAACAACTTTTGCGCTACAGCAAACATCACTATCTCAGCGATCACACCTGCTGCCCATAAACTGCCAATTTGAGTCGTGCTAAATCCTATTTCTTTCAAGAAATTACTGTAAAAGCTATAAAAAGGTGCCTGAGAAAATAGTAAGATAAACTCAATCGTAAAAAATGCTGCAACAGTCGGCTTTTTTAATACAGGAATGAGAGATTCTAATTTCTTTTGTGAGCTCGGCGCATGTATAGGCTCTTTAATACTAAAAGACCATAAAAATGCAAGAAATGAAACAGCTAAAAGCAAAATCGGCAACATAGAAATTGGAATAATTTCCAACAACGCACCAATCACAAAAACACCTACAATAAAACCGACAGAGCCCCACTTCCTTACTTTTCCATATAGTTCCGCTCTTTTTTCACCCAACCAAAATAAAGTTACACCCTCAAATTGAGCCAAGATCGCATTTTGAAAAAAACTAAAGATCAACATCAGCAAAGCAACGGATTGAAAACTGTTTGGAATCACAAAAATTGCAAACCAAATACAAGCTTCCATCCAAGTTGCAATGCGAACCAATAGCATTCGCTTACCAGACTTATCAGCAATCCATCCCCAGATTAATGGCGCAAAAAAACGCGTAATAATTGCGATAGAAGACAAAATCCCAATTTCTTGATAATTAAAGCCTTGGTCTTGTAAATACAAGTTCCAATACGGCATGAATGTTCCAACTATCGAATAGTAAAACAGATAGAAACCACCCAGTCGGGTTTGAATGTTTAAAGACTGGAACAATGCAAATGCCTTTTGCTATTTAACGATTGAAATGAACAACTAACATGTTCATTTTATAAGGCTCAAATTTTAACGTATTTCTGCTCAATAGATGTAACAACTCTAACTGGAAAATACACAAATAAAAAAAGGACCGAAACTTCATTCAGTCCTTTTTTAATTCATTATGAAACGTACTATTTAAACATCTGGATTCAAAACCACATTTGGTTCAGCATTGCGCAATTTACGCAACTTCACTGCATACGCAAGCATTAGACATAAAATCCATGCAGGTATCATCATCACTGCAATACGCATATCTGCTGTCAGTGACATGACCACCAAGATACCCAACATAAATACGATGCACAAATAGTTACTGAATGGATATGCAATACTTGGGAATTTAGTTGTTTCACCTTGCGCCAGCATAGCTTTACGGAATTTTAAATGTGTCCATGAAATAACAATCCAGTTAATCACAATCGCTGCAACCACAAGCATCATCAATAAACCAAATGCTTTTTCAGGGAAAATATAATTCAAGATCACGCATAATACTGTTACGAATGCTGAAACCAATACGGCATTTGTTGGAATACCATTTTTATTAATTTTCTTTAAGAACTTCGGTGCATTACCTTGCTGAGCCAAACCCAATAACATACGGCTGCTGCAATAGCTTGTACCGTTATAAACAGACACTGCTGCAGTCAAAATAACGAAATTGAGCATCGTAGCTACGCCTTGACTATCCAATGACGCGAATACCATGACGAATGGGCTACCGCCTTCTGCCATTTGGTTCCAAGGGAATAATGCAAAAAGTACAAAAAGCGTCGCAATATAGAAAATCAGAATTCGATAGATAATTTGATTCACCGCTTTTGGCAATGTTTTATCTGGATCACGAGCTTCAGCAGCTGTGATACCGAACAATTCAATTCCACCGAATGCGAAGATAATCACAGCCATTGCCATTACTAAACCTTCAACGCCAAATGGGAAAAATCCACCCAGAGCCCAAAGGTTACTAATGCCAGCTTGAGGTCCTGCTGTACCTGTGGCTAACAAATAAGATCCAAAGCCAATCATTGCTAAAATAGCTAGAATTTTGACGATAGAGAACCAGAACTCCATTTCACCAAAAAGCTTAACATGCAATAAATTGATACCGTTAATTAAAAGGAAAAACACCAGTGCGGATGCCCATGTCGGAATTTCTGGCCACCAATATTGGATATAAAGTCCAATCGCACTTAATTCAGCCATACAAACTAAAATATTGAGTACCCAATAGTTCCATCCCGACATAAAGCCAGCAAATGAACCCCAGTACTTATAAGCAAAATGACTGAATGAACCACTTACAGGTTCTTGTACAACCATTTCACCTAATTGTCGCATCATCAAAAAAGCAATAAATCCAGCAATTGCATACCCCAGGATGACTGATGGTCCTGCTAGCTTGATTGATTGTGAGATCCCAAGAAACAATCCTGTACCAATTGCACCACCAAGTGCAATAAGTTGGATATGCCGATTGCTTAAACCGTGTTTCAGGTTTCCTTGCTCAAGTTTTGACATATGATTATTCTCATCCTTGTCACGTAATTTTCTTGTATTAAATTACGTATATCATAAATTAATCACTATTGCCTATATGAAATCGAAAAATATTTAATCCACTTTTCTCGTAAGTGCGCATCTAAGCAGAAAATCAAAGAAATAACAAATAATTATGCTATATGTAATTAAATTATGTATTGCGTAATTATATTTTTTGAGTATGATGGAAGATATTCAGCAAACTTTAGTGGTTTGATTAAGACTCAAAATTCATTAAAAACACTTCTATACCTATGTTTTTAATAATATTAATCAAACTCAAATGCATTTTTTAGCGACGACATAGCAAAATTAAAGACAAGGAAAGTAGATGATGGCTCAAAAACTTACTTCATTTATTGAAATTGACCCTCAATCAGATTTCACAATTCATAATTTACCTTACGGTATTTTTAGTAAAACACCTGAGGGTGAAAAGCATGTCGGTGTAGCAATCGGTGATTGGGTACTTGATTTGGCAGAGCTTGCTGAACAAGGGCTATTAGAAATTAATGGAAAAGAAAATTATTTTAATCAACCAACTTTGAATAAGTTTATCGAATCAGGTAAAAGTTCGTGGCAATCCGTACGTAAAGCTTTACAAGCTCTTTTATCTGCTGCGAATCCATTATTACGAGATAATGCTGAACTTAAAGAACGTGTCTTAATCAAACAAGATAACGTTATTTTACATTTACCTATTCATGTACCAGGTTATACAGATTTCTACTCATCTAAAGAACATGCAACCAATGTAGGTACCATGTTCCGTGATCCTAAAAATGCACTACTACCTAATTGGAGCGAGCTTCCAGTCGGTTACAATGGCCGTGCAAGCTCAGTGATTGTGAGTGGTACGGATATCGTTCGCCCTTCAGGACAAATCAAGTTACCTAATGACGAACGCCCTATTTTTTCTGCGACTCGTAAACTTGATTTCGAATTAGAAACGGCATTTATCGTCGGAAAACCTACACAGCTCGGTCAACCGATTGCAATTGAAAATGCTTGGGATCATATCTTTGGTATGGTTTTACTCAATGACTGGTCTGCACGAGATATCCAACAATGGGAATATGTGCCATTAGGACCTTTTAATGCAAAGACCTTTGCAAGTGCGATTTCACCATGGGTTGTGACGATGGAAGCTCTTGAACCGTTTAAAGTCAAAGGACCTGTTCAAGAACCAAAACCGCTTTGCTATTTACAAGAGAATGTTGCAAATAGTTTTGACATCAAACTCAGTGTAGAAGTTCAAAGTCCCCGCTCAAAAGAAACAGACCTCATCTGTGAGACTAACTTTAAATACATGTATTGGTCGATGGCTCAACAACTGACACATCACACCATTGCAGGGTGTAATGTTCAAGTTGGTGATTTGATGGGTTCTGGCACAATCTCTGGACCGACTGAAAATTCATATGGCAGTTTGCTCGAATTAACATGGAATACAACTAAGCCTCTGACGCTTTCAAACGGAGAAAAACGCGGATTCCTTGAAGATGGTGATCGCGTCATCATGAAAGGTTACTGTGAGAAAGATGGCATTCGTGTTGGTTTTGGTCATGTTGAGAATACGATATTAGCCGCACATACATTTGCGTTTGCTGAGCATGAGGCTGAACAGTATGAAACTGTATAGTTATTTTCGTAGTTCAGCAGCGTTCAGAGTCCGTATTGCATTGAATCTAAAAGGTTTGAGCTACGAGACTGAAGCAATTCATTTAGTTAAAAATGAACAACGTAGTACTGAATATCAAGCTTTAAATCCAAGCTGTCTTGTACCTACACTTGTAGACGAAGACCAAGCATTTTTACAATCTTTGAGTATTTTGGAATATTTGGAAGAGCGCTATCCAGATACTAGCTTACTTCCAAAAAACTTAATTGAACGCGCAAAAGTTCGTGCTTTTTCACAAGCCATTGCATCGGATATTCACCCGTTAAATAACTTAAGGGTTTTGAAATATTTACAAAATGAGCTTGATTTAAACGATGAACAAAAAAGTCATTGGTATAAGCACTGGATTCTAGAGGGCTTCCATAGTCTAGAAGCACAGTTGCAAGCTTCCAATGGAAAGTTCTGCTTTGGTGAGCGTCCTAGCTTTGCAGATTGCTGCTTAATACCACAAGTTTACAATGCCAAGCGTTTTAAAGTTGATCTTACGGCATTTCCAAAAATCGAATCAATTTATCAATATTGCCTGACACTACCAGCTTTTCTTCATGCTGCGCCAGAACAACAAGCAGATTGAGAATAAGGATAAAAGGAGTTTAATGATGACATTCCAAATTAAAAAAATTCATCACGTTGCTTATCGTTGTAAAGATGCAAAAGAAACCGTGGATTGGTATAAACAGATGCTCAATATGGACTTCATCCTAGCATTCGCAGAAGACCACGTCCCTTCGACTAAAGCTTTTGATCCTTATATGCATTTATTTTTGGATGCTGGACAAGGCAACGTATTAGCATTTTTTGAATTGCCTACTCAACCTGAAATGGGACGTGATGAAAATACGCCACAATGGGTTCAACATATCGCATTCGAAGTTGAAGACCAAGCAACTTTACTACGTGCTAAAGAGCACTTAGAAGCAAATGGTGTCAAAGTTTTAGGTGTAACGAATCATGGTATTTTCCATTCGATCTATTTCTTTGATCCAAACGGACATCGTTTAGAGTTAACTTATAACGATGTACACGCCGATGCAAAAATTGCCCGTATCACAGAAGAAATGAAAGTCGAGATGCTTGAGGAATGGAGTCGTACTAAACGTGCGCCACACCATACACATTTCTTACATGAGGAAGAATTAGGCGCATAAAAATTTGATAGGTATATTCTGATCAAACTCTGAATGACTTAAATAGACATCTAATCGGTATTGAGAGAAGTGCTCAATGCCGATTTTTAATGCATAAAATGAGTAAATTTAATTCATTTAATGTCATGCTATCATCTTGAAAATCAAATATGATCTACGTTCAAACCACTGTATGCTTATACAATTCTTTAATTTGAGTCATTTAAAAAGATGATTTCAATTTTGCATCATGCTCAGGCATTATTTAATCGAAATTCTGATGTATTTATACAGATTTGACCATTACTGCTAGATAAAATTTAAATGAAGGGTTGTTGAATGATTGAAGAAAAATTATCTGGTGGGGTTCAATCGCTTGAAGTCGGTTTATCCGTATTAAACGCGCTGTTAGAACATAATAAACCGATTATTTTAAAGGATTTATCAACTAAGCTTGATATGCATCCTGCTAAAGTTCACCGCTATTTAGTAAGCTTAATTCGTATGAATTATGCGAAACAGCTTGAAGATGGTCAATACGCTCTAGGCGATCAAGCATGGCGTTTAGGTTTGAGTTGCATTCAACATACTGATGTTTTGCAATTAGTTCAGCACTTGATCTATAACCTTCAAAGTAAAATTGGTTGTGGTATCCAAATCAGTAAATGGTCGCCTCAAGGGCCACTGGTTGTACAGTCAATTGAATCTAACCATCCCATTTCAATCGTAACCAAAGTCGGTTCAATCATGCCATTAGTCAATTCGGCAGCGGGTCGAGTTTTTGCTTCATATTTACCTGAAGCTGTGGTGAAACCATTAATGGATGCAGAATGGACTAAAGCTGCACTCAACCACTATGCAATCAAACCACAAACATGGGATGATTTTTTAGTTATGAAAGACAAGATTTTACATCATGGAATGGCGATCGCTCAAGGAGATCTACTTGTTGGGATTAATGCCGTTGGCTTACCTATTTTCAATGCTCAACGAGCGATGGAATTTTGTATTGTGGCACTAGACAGTGAAATGTTTCTACCGCTACACGAAGGCAGTGAAAAACTTGAACTGTTTAAGAATGAAGTCGCAGCAATTAATCAATTCATTCAAACTAGATAGTAAAAAAAAAGCCAAGAATTTGATTCTTGGCTTTTTTGTTCATAGCAGCAAATTACTTCGCTTCTAATACACCACGGCGAATTTGATCACGCTCAATCGATTCAAATAAAGCCTTGAAGTTACCCTCACCAAAGCCATCATCATCTTTACGTTGAATAAATTCAAAGAATACTGGCCCAAGCATATTTTGCGAGAAAATCTGAAGAAGTAGTTTCTTCTGACCGTCTTTGGTATTGCCATCGAGCAAAATACCACGCTTTTTCAACTCTTCAGTTGGCTCACCATGCTCTGGTAAACGCTCTTTCAACATCTCGTAATACGTTTCAGGTGGAGGAGTCATGAACTCAAGACCAAGCCCTTTCAACTTATCCCACGTAGAAAGTAAATCATCTGTAATAAATGCGATGTGTTGAATGCCTTCACCATTAAAATCAGCGAGGAATTCAGCGATTTGACCATTACCTTTATCTGAATCTTCATTTAAAGGGATACGAATCATACCATCTGGTGCTGTCAATGCTTTAGAAGTAAGACCTGTGTATTCGCCTTTAATATCAAAATAACGAATCTCTTGGAAGTTGAAAATCTTTTCATAGAAATTCGCCCAATACTCCATACGTCCTTTATAAACATTATGAGTTAAATGGTCGATTTCATTTAGACCCGCACCCTTTGGATTTTTCTCAACATCATCAAAGAATACAAAATCGTTTTCGTAAATATCACGATCTACAAGAAAGATTGGCATACCACCAATTCCTTTAATCGCAGGAATATTGAGTTCCATTGGACCAGCTTGTGAATACATCGGTTCTGCACCAAGTTCGATTGCTTTCTTGAAAGCTTTCGCTGCATCACGAGTTCTGAAACCCATCGCACATGCTGATGGTCCATGCTCTTTATAAAAGAACGAAGCATAAGATTCAGGCTGATAATTCAAAATAATATTGATATTACCTTGGCGCCATAAATAAACTTTTTTAGATTTATGCTTTGCGACTTTGGAAAAGCCTATTGTTTCAAAGATTTGATCTAATCCATTTTCCGTCGAAACAAACTCAATAAAAGCAAATCCACATAGCTCTAATGGGTTATCTAAAATGTCCATCTAGTTTCCCTTATTTAGATAAATTCATCCGTTTTTAATACTGTACAACATGTTTTGTTAATTTTCGGTTGCAATAACTACCTTTAACAAATCATGTGAACTATCGATCAAAGAGTTGGATAGATAGAATTCTTTTCAATCATCCATGTTCTTTTCACGGTCCTAAAACCAGCCAGAACAACACAAAATTGTTTTGGTTTTCTACGATGAATTAATGCTACAAGAAAGCTCAAATTTATGCAATACATAATTAAATTATGTTATATGTAATTTTTATGCTTTTTTCACCTCTAATAAGTGATTAAAACCATTATTAATCCTATTAAAACGCGACAATGTAGTGATACTTTTTTTCACATCAAAACATCCTTAAGAAGTTTCAAAGCGTAAAAGTTGATGGAATATTAAAACATTCTAGAGAACAATTCTCATATCTAACAATTCATTACTTGAGGTCATAATCAGTTCTTGGCATGGTGCTATTATCAAAAATGATTAAAAGGTATGATTGTTTATGGCTAGCCCAGCCCAAGCGATAAGACATAAATTACTCAATACATTCTTCTCTAGACATTCGATTTGGTTTCTTTGCATATTTATTGCACTTAGCATTACGTGGTTTAAAACAATCTACACGCCACATAGTATTTACTACTTCATTTCTGACACTTTATTAAATGGTTTGTGGCTGGTTACGAGCCTGTTAAGTGTGGTTGGATTGTATGATTTACTTCAAAAAAAACATGCCATTTTAAGAAACTACCCAATTATTGGTCATTTTCGTTTTTTTTGAAGATGTCCGTCCTGAAATTCGCCAATACTTTATAGAAGCGGATCAGGATGCCTTACCTTTTTCTCGTATGCAGCGAAGTTTGGTTTATCAACGTGCAAAAAATGAAAATGCTGATAAGCCATTTGGTTCAATTATCGATGTATATGAGCCAAACTATAGATTTATTGTGCATTCGATTGCGCCGTGCCCACCTGCAGATACAGAAACATTTCGTGTACTGATTGGAAACCACCAATGTAAACAGCCATATAGTGCTTCCATCATGAATATTTCCGCCATGAGTTTTGGTAGCTTAAGCGCAAATGCCATTAGAGCTTTAAACAAAGGTGCCAAATTGGGTAACTTTTATCATGATACAGGTGAAGGCAGTCTCAGCCCTTATCATCTAGAACATGGTGGTGATATCGTTTGGCAAATTGCTAGCGGTTATTTCGGTTGTAGAACAGCGGAAGGACTTTTCGATCCTGAAAAATTTGCTCAACAAGCTAAAAATCCTAAAATCAAAATGATCGAGTTGAAACTATCTCAAGGTGCTAAGCCTGGGCATGTTGGGATATTACCCAAACATAAAATTACAGAAGAAATTGCACAAATACGTGGAGTTTCAAGAGAACATGATTGTATCTCGCCTGCAAAGCATCCTAGTTTTAATACGCCTATTGAGATGATGCATTTCATACAAAAGTTAAGAGATTTATCAGGTGGTAAACCTGTCGGTTTTAAACTTTGTATCGGTCAACCATGGCAGTTCATGGGTATTGTTAAGGCCATGTTGGAAACTAAAATTGTTCCTGATTTTATAGTAGTTGATGGTTCAGAAGGCGGAACAGGTGCAGCACCGATTGAATTTAGTGATTATATTGGCACCCCCTTAAGAGAAGGATTGCGATTTGTTCATAATACCCTTGTAGGCGCAGGTCTACGCAGCCAAGTTAAAGTTGGTGCCAGTGGAAAAATCATTAGTGCTTTTGACATTGCAAGTACATTTGCTTTAGGTGCAGACTGGGTCAATTCTGCACGCGGTTTTATGTTCGCTGTTGGTTGTATTCAAGCTCAAAGTTGCCATACCAACCAATGTCCAGTCGGCGTTGCAACGCAAGATAAAGATCGCCAGAAGGCAATTGATGTTCCAAGTAAAGCTGAACGAGTGTTTAACTTCCACAAAAATACATTGCATGCATTATCAGAAATGATCGCTGCAGCAGGACTCAAACATCCATCAGATATCAAAGCGCATCATCTCGCTCAGCGTATGAATGATCGTGAAATCAAAAATTATGCACAGATTCATTTCTTCTTAAAAGAAAATGAATTGCTACAAGCTGATTTAAACGATGATGAGAATTTCTATTATCGTATGTGGAAATTGGCTAATGCAAAAAGTTTCTAACGAAATTGAGCCACTCTTTGAGTGGCTCTAGTTTAAAGAATAGACCTCTTGCAAAAATCATTTTTTAACCAACTCCATGTTGTAAATTGCAGCAATTAAATTCAGACGTAAACCCATGCGTTTACGCCTATTTCGATAACGTGTAGCCAGAATTCTAAAGGTCTTTAATTTTCCATTGACGTGTTCAATTCGAATACGACGTTTACTAATTTCCCGATTTATTTGCTTCTGTAATAAAGTTAACGGCTTCTTTTTACTTGCCTTGAATGGCATCAGGCATTTTATCCCCAAACGATTTAAACCTAAATAACCTTTATCAATCAGCATAAAGGCTTGATATCTCTGCTTTTTACGTTGAGCCTTAAACAACTGGAAATCATGTGTACTCCCATGTGTAAGACCTAATGAAATAATCTGCATCGTTTCATAATGAATGATGAGTTGAGCTTTGATCGTATGTCGTTTTTTCTTACCACTGTAGAATCTTTTCTGTTTTTTTGGGACGCTCAATTGTCATTTCAGTTGCATCGACAATAACAACATTCCAATCTATCCATGCACCATGCGGTAGTTTCTTAGGTAAATGAAATTTATCAGATTTTATTAAAATATTTTCTATTTTATGAATAATTCTGGACGCAGTTGATTCGTGGATTCCATAACTCATAGCAACATGAAAGAGCGTGCGATATTCACGCCAATAACTTAGCGTCATTAACAGTTGGTCTTCAAGTGAAAGACTCGAAGGCCTACCTCGTTGAGTATTGACTTGGCTTGACTCTAATACTTCAAGCATTTCTAAAAAGGTTGAGGGTTGTATTCCAATCAGTCGTTTAAACTGACTATTTGATAGCATCTTTACTTTTTCATATTTCATGTACTCATGATAGTAGAACATGACTTTTTAATGTGGATAAAAAACAAACAAAACGTTGATCGTTTTTTGATTTTTGCAAGAAGTCTAATATAGTTTAGCGGCTAACTAATCGATATATGGCAAAAATTGGAATCATCAAAATCACAAGGAATTTTAAATAATACGTCCAACTATAAAGACTACCCTTACCCTGCCAAATTTGAACTTCTACAGATTGAAACTGAATATTCGATGCCTCCATCAATTCAGCATGAACATCGTAGTGAACACCATTACTCTGTTCACTGATGGAAAATGGATCTGAACTAGCAATTAACAGTACAGGTTCATTCATCTCATACTTATGTTTATCATCTGATTGAAAGATTTGCGGTTGATATCCATTAGAGGTTTCACTCTGGACTCCTCCTATCCACTTTAAATTGACCTCACCTTCATTTGGTGCAATACCTTTAGCAACTATCACAAACCGATAAGGATTCTTATTCGATTCCCCAAGAAAACCAATAGCAACACTTGGACGATCAAACGTATCTTTGGGTTTATTAATAACAGCTTGATTTAGCTGCTCTAATTCACTAGATGTCAGACGCACTGAATTAACCAATGCTTCACCATATTCCCCCACCTTTGGTTCATGCGTTGTTTTACCACATGCCACCAATCCTACAAGAATAAATACAACAGCTAGAAACTTTAAACTTGTCTGTTTAAGAAATAAATTTTTAATCATTTTTATCTACAATCTTATTAAAAAATGCCTACAGAAATATGCTTATCTAAAAACCAGCGTATCACAGGACCTTGTTGTTCTTGCGGTAGTGAAAGAATGTATTCAAAAGTCCTCACCACAACTTCACATTGTTTATTCTTATCCTCAGCAGTTTCACCTGAATTGATTAAATCTGCTTCAGCACCGTAGTCTTGTCTAAGTTTATCAGCAACCTGAGACCATGCCTCTGGCGCTTGCATACGATCAACAACTGAACGCTTTCCATTATGAGTCAATATATAAGTTAATGCTTCACTAGACTGCTGCTGAGTGTTCTGACTTAATAAAGCTCTGCGTTGTTGCGGTGAAGTTTTACTATATAAAGGGAATGAAATTGGGAAACAATCACCTTTCCGTTTGGCATCATACAGTTGTTGAAGATAAGCATTCGCCCATAAACGTTGCCCCTCATCATCTGCTTTTTTCTCTATTATTTCTCTAAGCTTCCACCACAATGTACTGCTCACGCTTGTTTCAATCTCATTTACATTTACGACACCATTTGCCGTTTGTTGTATAGATTCATAATCTTTGCTGGCATATTGTTTGAGTGGTTGCAACAAAACGATTTGGTCTAGAATATTCTGTCGTTGCGCAATTGGATTATTTGCATCTTGAGTATTTGCAGGTAGCTCCTGATGAGAGCAACGATTAAGCATAAAAAAAATTATAAAAATAAACCCTATAACAATAAAAACAACTTTCATTGCATATCCCCATATTCTTAGTATCAAAAAATTTGTTGCTAAATATTTAAGTTCGCTTGAATGGACACGTTGAACTTTTTTGGGTGAGTAATGTGTTTGTGATTGCATTACAACTCATATAGATACTACCTTCAGCCGTACATATTCTTGCTGCATACATCTGCCGACTATTCTCGATGATCTGCATCTGTCTACCAGCATAACGCGCTAAGCGTTGTAAGGTCTCTATTCGCTGTTTACATTCAGGAAATTGCACAATGCCTCGTTGAAACTCAGAAGACTGATCTATAGCTATCTTAGTTTTATTTAGTGCAGAATCTTGAGTGTAGGCATTTCTTTCATTCTCAGTTGTGCGTTGCCGCTGAAGCTCGCTCTTTCTACAATCATGCTCAAAGCCATTTGAAATCGAGCCCATACACGCAGTTTTTTGAGTAGTTTTCGCAGCACAAGGATGACTTTGATAAGTTGTGCCCTGTGGAGAAACACACTTGTATAGATCTTGAGCAAAAACAGACGTAGAAAAACATAAAAGAATAGAGCTAAAGAAGCTCCAAGATGCACCCCTTATCATGCACACCCCTATGATTTAAATTTTCATTTTTTATATTGTTAAAAATTGTATCATCTAAATCATTGGTAAAAAAGAAATATTAGTAATAATAATGATTTGGCTTAGCATGTAAAAAAGCTGGAATTAAACCTGTTAGTGCAGCACGAATATCTGCACGTTCATTGATTAATTGATGTGAACCTTCTTCTAGCATCAACAAGGTTTGTAGTCTAAATTTACGACGTATATATTCAATGTTATAGCGCCAATCTACAGTTTGATCGAGCGCACCCTGTGCTAGCCAAACAGGAATACGACAAGCTGGACGTTGTTCCATTTCCAACATCCATTTCGACATCGCAAGAATCCAATCCATTCCCATCATTCTTGGTTGCAATGGATCTTTTAAACGCACAAATCGCAAAAATTCAGGATTATGATTATTGCGACGGAAGTGTCGAGGTACTTGGCTTTTTATACGGCGTATAATCCCTAACCCAACAGAATTATGCCACCAAGCCGTTTTCGCTGGACGTATTAATGGTGATAATAACAATACACGATCAACTATTGGATCTTCACGTCGCTCGGCAAATTCTAATAGATGATGCATCCATATTGCACCGCCAGTACTTTGCCCGATTCCCAACCACGGACGTGGCAATTGTTTTGCATGATGAACTGCGTCATAAACAGCATTAAGAACCTGTTGGTAATGATCAAAGTTCTGAATACTAGCAGGTGAACCATTACTTAAACCGTGACCAGGAAGATCATAGGTAATTACACTAAATCCTTGATCCAAGATTTCTTTGATAATCGGTTGGTAAATCCCGCTATGTTCCAGATAACCATGTAATAAACACACAGTACCCTGAATTTTTTCTATTTTGGGTTGAAAGACCTGTACATGTAAACGAAACAATGGCATTTCTACATAACCTTGCCAATGCTCACATTCCAACAAATGCAAACCATACAGCTTACGATATGCTTGTAATGGCTTAGTTGGTTCAAAACTTACTGTCAAATCTAGTGGTTCAAGAACTTGAGGAGTGGTTTCTCGATTTGGAATAGGTAAATCAAGTTGCTTTAAGATCGTGGGATTTAGAAATGGAATATTTGACATTATGGTATCTCCCGACAATCACTAGAGCCAAACAACATATCACGAATTGTAGCTAACATCTCATAGTTTGCTCGTCGACTATGATCATAATTTTGCTCACTAGGACGCCATTTCGTTAATTGCGTCGGCATAGGCGCAATCACTGGAACAGTCTCAATACCATTTAATGCAAATAAACGACGTGTGCGAGGCATGTGGTATTCATCCGTGATCAAAAGTACCGTTGGTGCCCCGCCTTTTTTTTGTAATAACAAAGAACTAAACCGAGAGTTTTCGCAGGTATTCATACTTCTTTTTTCAAGTAATTTTGCTTCAATGCCTCGTTCCTTTAACCAAGCTTGCATATACGGTGCTTCAACACCACTCAGCACAATCGGCAAATCATATTTTTTCTCTATTTCTAATGTCTTTTCCAAGCGCAGGCGTGTGTAATTATTTACCACAATATCTTTGCCATTTGCGCCTAGTGTCAATCCACCACCCAATACAACAATCGCATAAGGCTCAGAGCTATTTCTTGAAGTCTTTGTCTCAACTTTATTTTTTTTCAACTCGAGCAAATCTGTATTTGTTTGCTCAGCTGAATCCTCAGAAGCAGATAAATCAATAGGATAGCTTTGTAAAAAGTCTAAATACTTTTCCATTTGTATTTTGGTATTAGCTGTATCCGATTGCAAAAAATCGAAAGGTGTACTTGCTGCGCTTGCAGAACTTTCTCGCTCTTGAACCGATGATGCTGCCTGAGCTAACAGAGGAATTTCCTGCTTGGGTTCTTCAGCATTTTCTTTTTCTTGCTCTTCTAATATTAACTGTTGCAATACTTTGTAACGCGCTTGAATTAGACCCAAATCCTCAGGTTTTTCTGATTGAAAGGTCTTTTCCATAAGCTTTAAATAAGCTTGTCTTGCAATCCATAGATCTGAACCAGGCTCTAAAGTTTCATGCTCACTCAACGCAGCAGATTTTTGGCTTTGTGCTGCAACTTGATTAACTTCTACAGGAACAAAGTAATTTAATCCTTTGACAATTAACTGAGAATAAAATGGTGAATATAAAAAAAGTACAAAACAGCCTAATAGTACAAAAAGTATTGTAAATACTCGTACTAAACTCACCATCCAATGTACTTTCGCCATATTCTCCTCATTCACCGTGTGGTTGGATCAAACCTTGCTCGTCATACAGCACTGGTTCAGGTTCTAAACTGATACTGAATTTTTGCTTTACGTCATGTTGCACGGCTTTATATGTATTTTTCACATCAGTCAAAGTTGCATCAGCATAATTGACTAAAACTAAGGCTTGTTTGTGAAACATTCCAACAGAACCTAATTGTTTACCTTTCCAACCTGTTTGATCGATCAACCATCCAGCGGCAACTTTAACACTACCATTTGCTTGTGGATAATGAGGAATGTTTGGAAATTGTTGTGCAATTTTGTCAAAGCTCATTTGACTGAGAACAGGATTCTTAAAAAAGCTCCCCACATTTGGATACTCTTTAGGATCAGGCAACTTACTTTGTCGAATCAAGATAACTTGCTTTTGCAAGTTTTCAGCGCTTTGTTCATCACCAACAGCTTGTTTTAGATCACCATAATTCAGTTTTAAATCAGCTTGCTTCAATAGCTTAAAGGTGACAGCAACGATGATATAACGATTCGGAAAATCTTTAAAAATACTATGTCGATATGCGAATTTACAATCTTCAGAGGAAATAGAGGTGAATTGCTCTAACTCACGATCATAGACTTGAACAGACTCAATAAATTCACCAACTTCAACACCATAAGCACCAATATTTTGTACAGGTGAGGCCCCAACTAACCCAGGAATTAATGCAAGATTTTGTAAACCAAACCATTGCTGCTTTGTTGTATATAAAACGAAATCATGCCAAGACTGCCCTGCACCAACATTTACAGTAACTGTGTGATTATCTTCACGAACAACCTCAACACCTTGAATATTTAAGTGCAGCACAAGAGCTTGAATATACTGAGGCAACAACATATTGCTCCCTCCAGATAACACTAAAACATTGAGATTATTCTGTTTAGCAAAATCTAAAGCTTCAACGACTTCATTGGCATGATTGATTTGCACATAGTGTGATGCTGTAGAATCTAAGTTCAGGGTATTCAATGATTTAAGCTGAATGTGCTCTTGTATATGCATATTGTGTTGAATCCTATTACCCTGCACTGATTTGATTTTTTAAAATATTGACCCAAGCCAAACTACTTGATTCGCACTGATTAAGTACGCGATCAAAGCCTTCCGCTCCCCCATAATAGGGATCAGGTATAGCTTGCCGTGTAAATTCAGGATCATGCTCACTCATTAATGCAATTTTTGAACGTACTTGATTGGAACCAAACTGATAAATTGCATGAGTCTTCAAATGTTGCACATCCTTGAAATTCTCATGATCCATTGCCAAGATCAAATCGAAATCAAGAAAATCATTCAATGTAATTTGTCTAGCACGTATAGTCGATAGATCGTAACCGCGTTTACTTGCATGCTGTTGGCTGCGTAAATCTGGAGCTTTATTTGGATGGTAATTGCTAGTTCCAGCAGAATCGACAATCACATCTAAACCATGCACATCACAATAATGTCTGAGAATCGCTTCTGCTGTTGGAGAGCGGCAAATATTTCCTAAACAGACACACAACACCTTATATGGCGTTTTGGATGGCATAATCACCTCATTGGTACACTTTAACAGGCGTCTTATGTTAATTTATTTAAGTCCTGAAACCTATAGCCACCACATATAAAAATGTTGTATTTATTATGAAAAAATAAGGATATATGTATGAACCATTTCCAATTTCAAACTGTCCCAAACATCATTGCAGGGCTAGGTTCAATACAAGAGCTAAAAAATGTTCTATCTCAACATCAGTACCATAAAGTTTTATTGGTTACTGATGCTGGCATGTTACAGCATAAACTTCATTTACCGATATTAACCATTTTAGATCAACTTGGTCTGGACTTTGTCATCTATTCAGATATTCAAGCAGATCCCCCTGAACATATCGTGTTAGAAGCTGTGGATTTTGCTCGACAAGAAAAAGTAGATGTTGTGATCGGATTTGGTGGCGGTAGCTCCATGGATGTCGCAAAAATCATCGCTTTACTTGCACATCCGAATCAACAACAGAATTTAGGTGAGATATATGGTATTAACCAAGCAAAATCACCACGTTTAGCACTAATTCTTGTACCTACCACTGCTGGAACAGGCTCTGAAGTCACACCTATTTCTATTGTGACCACTGGCGCTACCACAAAAATGGGCGTTGTTTCCCCAATCCTATACGCAGATGTTGCCATTCTAGATGCAACATTCACTCAAGGTTTACCTGCGCACATCACGGCGGCGACGGGTATCGATGCAATGGTACATGCGATAGAGGCTTATACATCAAATATTAAGAAAAACTTCTACGCAGATATGCTGGCAAAGAACGCATTAAAACTCCTCAATCAAAATTTAGCCAAAGTCCTAAAAAACGGTTCAGATATGGAAGCACGCCAAAACATGTTGGTTGGCTCGATGCTTGCGGGACAAGCATTTGCAAACGCACCAGTCGGTGCAGTTCATGCACTTGCCTACCCATTAGGTGGACATTTTCATTTATCACACGGGCATACAAATGCTTTAGTTTTGGTTGAAGTACTTAAATTCAATGCACCTAATGCGAAGCAACACTATGCTGAATTAATGCAATTGCTCGACCCTCGCAGTACAGGTTGTACGGATGGCCTATGTGATCTGTTTATCGATCATATGCAAAACCATCTTGACCAAAGCGGTTTAACTTTAAAACTTAATGAATTGAACATTCCAGAAGCTAAACTTCCACAACTTGCCAAGGATGCGATGCTTCAAACAAGACTCTTGCAGAACAATCCAAGAGAAATGACCGAACAAGATGCACTCAATATTTATCAGGCGATTTATGCATGAGCAAACCGACTTTAAAACGACGTGACCAATTCAAGTTCTTTTTCCCAATACAAACCCGTTGGGCGGACAATGATATTTATGGACACGTCAATAACGTGACTTATTACAGTTATTTTGACACCGCTGCTAATTCATTACTGATTCAAAAAACAGGTTTCGATATCCATAACAGTGAAATCATAGGTTTAGTGGTGGATTCAGCCTGTAGCTTTCAACAGGAACTTTCTTTCCCAGAAATTATAGAAGTCGGTGTTGCGATTGGCAAAATCGGTAATTCATCGCTCAGATATGAACTCGCAATTTTTAAACAAAATCAGGATGAAGCAGCAGCCCAAGGACATTTTGTGCATGTATTCGTTGACCGTAAAAGCAGAAAAAGTACGGCTATTTCAGTAGAAATGAGAAACGTACTTGAACAATATCAACTTATTAGTTAATAACTAAAGCGATTTTTACTTTAGTTATTACTTTCTGAATTAGGGCTTGAGCTGAACATTGGCTAACTCTGCATCAAAAGTTTCTATCAAACTTTTAATTGTAGGCTCTTGATTGAGTAGTTCCACGGCCCGATCAAATGCTTTTTGTTTCCGTGTCGCTTGCATAACGAAAGGTGTCACGGAATCCATCTTCCTATATTGCACAGAAAATTGCGTATTGATCCATTGCGATTTCAAAGCATCTTCTAGTGCATGTTGAAGCTGAGTTAGCATTCCCTCGTATTCTTGAGGAATATGAAATACAGACTTGCCATTAATCTCACCAGTCATTAATCCATGCTGTGCAAGTTCTTGGACAGCAGGTGACAATTCACTATTTCTAAACCAATATTCCCACTTTTCTAAATTCCATTCTCCCTCTAGAGATTGTTCTTTAAGTTTTAAAATGTCTTGAGGAGATAAATTAGATATTGGCTCATTTTCATGGGACTGCTTTGTTGTGGCAATTACTGTGTTGTAAGGCTCAACATCTTCAACAACCGGTGTATTTTCAAACAATTCTAAATCATGAGTTATTTGAGTATTTATATCCAAATCTGAAACTGAAGAATCTTGTGCTGCTTCATCTGGTGATACTGGAAATACAAGAAAATCTTCAGCTTCACTTAAGCCTGAATTTGATACAGGTTTTTCTAAAGGCGATGTCGTTTCTAACCCTATCAACTGACCTTCAGCAGCATCAAATACCATGACACCACTCTCTGCAACTGGTTCAGATTCAGGTTCAGGTTCAGGTTCAGGTTCAGGTTCAGGTTCAGGTTCAGGTTCAGGTTCAGGTTCAGGTTCAGGTTCAGGTTCAGGTTCAGGTTCAGGTTCAGGTTCAGGTTCAGGTTCAGGTTCAACATTAACCACTTCTGACCGAACAGCAAGCAGGTTCTCTACTTTTACATTTTCTGAGAACTGTTGAGTTTCATTTATCGAAATTGGCGTGACAGAGGTTGTCTTGACTGTCACTTCGTTTAACTGCATCGGTCTAAATGCGAGCAACCGTAGAACAATCATTTCGAAACCTTGCTCTTGTGTAACAGCAAGTTGAATATCTGAACGACCTTTACATGCAATTTGATAATAAAGTTGTAAATCTTGCGCCGAAATTAATTTTGAAAGTTGCAAAATCTTTCGATTGATTTCTTCACTATATTTCAGAGCCAAATCAGGCAGATATTGTAATAAAGCCAACTCATGCAAGGTAGAAACCAATTGATCTAAGACCAATGATACATCTAAAGCTTGCTGTCTAAATTGCAATAATAGCTGACTAACACGAGCTTGTTGATTCTGATGAATGGCTAAAATCAGATCATAGATAATCGTACGATCAATTAGACCAAGCATTTCTTTAACATCTTGATGATGGACAGCACCCTGACCATAAGCAATCGCTTGATCTGTCAAAGATAATGCGTCACGTAAAGAACCTTGAGCAGACTCAGCAATTTGCCAAATTGCATCACGATCAGCATTGATGCTTTCTTTATCTAAAATTGTTGTTAAATGCGTTGTAATCTCATCGACAGCCAAAGGTCTGAGCGTAAACTGAAGACAACGAGAAATAACGGTAATTGGTAATTTTTGCGGATCAGTGGTCGCAAAAAGAAATTTTACATGTTCTGGCGGCTCTTCTAATGTTTTTAACAATGCATTAAACGAATGCGTCGAAAGCATATGCACTTCATCGATAAGATAAACTTTAAAACGACCTTGTGTTGGTGCATAAGGAACGTTATCAAGCAACTCACGTGTATCTTCAACTTTCGTTCTTGATGCCGCATCAATTTCAATTAAATCAATAAAACGACCCTCGTTCACAGCTCGACATGTTGCGCAGACTTCACAAGGGGTTGAAGTCACACCTGTCTCACAATTCAAACACTTGGCTAAAATACGTGCAATCGTGGTTTTACCGACACCACGAGTACCTGTAAATAAATAAGCATGATGCAAACGACCACGTTCTAATGCACTTGTTAAAGCGCGAGAAACATGGTTTTGCCCCACTAACTCATTGAAATTACGTGGACGGTATTTTCTTGCCAGTACTTGATACATGTATGCTCCTTATTGCGTCTTTAGCATACTTTGTTTTTGAAACGCTGTGAATGAATACAAAACTGTTTGATCAAGATTAAATAGTTTGATCATGCACCATTCCTTACAGAGTTAAAACAATCTTGCGCATCAAAGCTTGCAACCAAAATCAACTCAAAGGACAATATACATCTTTTGTAGATTTGGCTTTTAATCCTATGTCACACGCTTTAGATGTTTTAGGTGGTATCACCGCAGAACAATTTTTAACTGAATATTGGCAAAAAAAACCGTTATTGGTACGTAATGCCTTACCAGAAATCATAGGATTATTAGAACCAGATGATGTTAAAGAGTTAGCGCTTGAAGAGGATGTGAGTGCTCGACTCATTCGACAAAAAAATAAAGATCCAAATGAATGGCATGTCAAATCATCTCCCCTAACCAAAGGTGATTTTCAAAAGCTACCTAATCTTTGGACGATCTTAGTACAAGCTGTAGATCACTATTCTTTTGATGTTGCTGAATTATGGAAAAAATTTCCATTTATTCCACAATGGCGCCGCGATGACATCATGGTGTCTTATGCACCCAAAGGTGGATCTGTAGGTAAACATTTCGATTTTTATGACGTTTTTCTCGTTCAAGGCTATGGACATCGTCGTTGGCAGCTTGGTCAAATGTGTGATGAATCAACTCAATTTATTCCTGATCAACCGTTAAAGTTATTGGCTGACATGGATGTTCAGTTTGATGAAATCCTATCTCCTGGTGACTTACTTTACGTTCCACCTGGTCTCGCACACTATGGTGTCGCAGAAGATGACTGTTTAACGTATTCTTTTGGCTTTCGCATGCCAAATCTCTCTGAAATGATTGATCAGGTGAGTGATAAATTTGCTGAAAATGCACTATTAAAAAATCCTTTAGAGGATATAGCTCGCCAACAAACCGCGAATATCGGTGAAATAAATTCGACTGAATTTTCTTATTTAAAAGCTGAATTATTGAACTACCTCTCTCAAGCACCTGAGTTTGATGCGGCGATTATGTCGTATATGAGTCAGTCAAATTATCCAAATAGCATTCCTGAACCTGATGAAATCGCAGCAGAAGATTTAATTGAAATTATCGGTACAGGTTATCAACTCATGCTTGAACCAGCCTCAAAGCTACTCTACAGAACTCAAGCTGATGGTTTAGATTTTTGGGCAAATGGTGAAAATGTTTGTATTTCCAAGTCATTTGAAAACCAGCTAAAACAAATTGCTGATGGGCAAAGCATTTCATTTGATGAAAATCTAAATCAACCAGAATATTTAGAAGATATTGCTGAACTTTTAAATAATGCTGTTGTGATGTTGCTCCCTCCAAATTAATCTCATCAGCGCCTCTAGATGAGATTATATTGATCGGAAAAATTCCAAAAGTTTAAATACTTGATTACGATCATATAATTTCTTCTAGAAGGTAAAAATTATTAGACCTCTTGCAAAAATCATTTTTCAACCAACTCCATGTTGTAAATTGCAGCAATTAAATTCAGACGTAAACCCATGCGTTTACGCCTATTTCGATAACGTGTAGCCAGAATTCTAAAGGTCTTTAATTTTCCATTGACGTGTTCAATTCGAATACGACGTTTACTAATTTCCCGATTTATTTGCTTCTGTAATAAAGTTAACGGCTTCTTTTTACTTGCCTTGAATGGCATCAGGCATTTTATCCCCAAACGATTTAAACCTAAATAACCTTTATCAATCAGCATAAAGGCTTGATATCTCTGCTTTTTACGTTGAGCCTTAAACAACTGGAAATCATGTGTACTCCCATGTGTAAGACCTAATGAAATAATCTGCATCGTTTCATAATGAATGATGAGTTGAGCTTTGATCGTATGTCGTTTTTTCTTACCACTGTAGAATCTTTTCTGTTTTTTTGGGACGCTCAATTGTCATTTCAGTTGCATCGACAATAACAACATTCCAATCTATCCATGCACCATGCGGTAGTTTCTTAGGTAAATGAAATTTATCAGATTTTATTAAAATATTTTCTATTTTATGAATAATTCTGGACGCAGTTGATTCGTGGATTCCATAACTCATAGCAACATGAAAGAGCGTGCGATATTCACGCCAATAACTTAGCGTCATTAACAGTTGGTCTTCAAGTGAAAGACTCGAAGGCCTACCTCGTTGAGTATTGACTTGGCTTGACTCTAATACTTCAAGCATTTCTAAAAAGGTTGAGGGTTGTATTCCAATCAGTCGTTTAAACTGACTATTTGATAGCATCTTTACTTTTTCATATTTCATGTACTCATGATAGTAGAACATGACTTTTTAATGTGGATAAAAAACAAACAAAACGTTGATCGTTTTTTGATTTTTGCAAGAAGTCTAATATATAAAAATTAAAAAAAGAAATATATGCAATAATTTGATTATTATAAATATTTCCATATTTTCAACTCCTTATTTTTTATCATATATTTACAGTTGTTAATAAAAAAACAGTTAAATAAATAAAGCCATTTTTCCCTATGATAATTGACCAATACCATGTAAAATTCCGCCAAAATTGCATAACAGGATGCAAAAACAATGCTCTGTGTGGCAATGAGCAAACTTGAGGCTATGTATGTCAAAAAAAGAAGATATTATTAACACTGCTTTAAAACTCTTTAATTCGCATAGCTATAATACGATTGGGGTTGATCGTATTATTAGTGAATCTGGCGTAGCCAAAATGACATTCTATAAATACTTCCCATCAAAGGAAAAATTAATCGAAGAATGTCTACAGCAACGTAATATCAATTTGCAAACATCATTAAATGCCTCACTATCCGCTTGTGATCCAAATGATTACATGAGTCAACTCAAAACTATTTTTAAATGGTATGAAGCTTGGTTCAACAGTGAAGATTTTAATGGCTGTATGTTTCAGAAAGCTTTGGAAGAAGTGATTAAGATTTACCCATCAACGTTAGAACCAGCAACAAAATACAAAATTTGGTTAACCACACTTGTTCAAGGTTTGCTGACCAATATTGGTATCCGAAACCCATCTCATCTTGCGACATTAATCGTAAGTATCTTGGATGGGATGACCATTCAAGCACATATTAATAGACATTCTGTTGATATGGATGAATATTGGATGCGAGTTGAGCATTTAATTGCTTTCGAAAAAGCGTTGCCTTAAGTCAGCGCTTTTTATAAAAATGAGTAAAAGAGAAGAAAAAAGTAAAGCGTGATTTATAGTTATTAGAATATCTCACGCTTGCGTCTGAGTCGGAAAGAATAATAAATATTATTACCCTCTGGCGGTCGTACAAATTGCACATCCCGATCCTTTTTATGCAGACAGATCATTCTGTCTTGTTTAAAAGTATACACCCATAAGTAACTTTCGCAATCTTTTTTTAAATTTTTTTATATTCTTTATTTAAATTAATTACATATTTTTATTGTTTAGTTTATTTAAAAGAAAATCAGTTTTTAGAATCAGAATCAAAAACAAGAAAAGCAAACCAAATCTCCTTTTAATCCAAAATTGCCAACTCACGATTAAAATTGAGTTAACTTATCATTTTTTCTTATATGCATCTTCACTAAAAACCATTGCATTTATCCACTTTTACTACATTTTTACCTTTTAGTCATTTTATACTAAACTTTAGTACAGTTAGATGAGGTGAATATGCAAACAAGTCTTGAGATTGAAGCAATGAGAGAATCAGCAAGTTCAATAGTAAATGTGCTTAAATCTCTAGCAAACACAGATCGTCTAATTATTTTGTGCCATTTAGCTAAACAAGAGTTAAATGTATCTCAGATTGAAGAACAAACTCAGATTTTCCAGCCGACCTTATCTCAGCAGCTGATGATGCTAAGAAAAAGCAAAGTTGTCTCAACACGTCGTGAAGGAAAGCAAATTTTCTACTCCATTAGTGATCCTAAGTTACAAGTTGTGTTAACAACATTGTATGAGAACTACTGTCCAAATATTTAACGTTCATAAAGTTAGATTTAAATTTTAAGCTATTGGCTTTTCCTGCATAATATCGTTATAACGATATAAACTTTGATATGCATGAAAAAAATAGATTTGAGTATAAGCACTCTTTTTCCAGCTTTTAAATGGCTAAAAACGTATCAAATATCGAGCTTTAAATCCGATTTGATTGCTGCTTTTATCGTTCTCGCAATGTTAGTACCACAAGGTATGGCTTATGCGATGCTTGCTGGTTTGCCACCTGTTATGGGTATTTATGCAAGCATATTGCCGATGATTGTTTATGCTTTCACTGGCAGCAGCACTACGCTATCGATTGGTCCTGTTGCAATCATTTCGATGATGGTCTTTGCAACACTAAATCCATTATTCCCTGTCGGTAGTCAGCAATACATCGAAGCGGCTTATCTATTGAGCATGATGGTAGGAGTAATCTCGCTAGTTCTAGGATTATTGCGCTTTGGTTTTTTAATACAATTGATTAGCCATCCAGTTATTCAAAGTTTTATCATTGCTTCTGCATTACTGATTGCTCTCGGGCAACTTAAGTTTTTATTAGATATACCTCTTCAGTCAAATAATATTCCTGAATTTATTTCTAGCTTAGTCAAACATATACAAGAACTTAGCTTAATCAGTTTAATTTTCAGTTGTGCCGCCATATTAATTTTAGTTCTTTTACCAAAATTTGTGCACTCAGTTTTCCTGGCTCGAATTATCCCATTAATCGTTGTTATCTCATCAATCATTATCGTGGCAATATTTGATCTGGAACAAAATAGTTTAAAAACCGTCGGCACTATCCCGAGTGGTTTACCACATTTTTATTTTCCGTCATGGGATTCTGAGCTTGCTTTTAAGCTCTTACCTAGCGCGTTTATGATTGCCATGATTAGCTTTGTAGAATCTCTTGCAATCGCTCAAGCCACTGCTCTACAGAAACGTGATGACTTAAATATTAGTCAAGAACTCATTGCTTTAGGATTCGCAAACATCGCAGCAAGTATTAATAATGGCTTTGCGGTTTCAGGTAGCTTGTCACGCACTGTGGTAAATAGTGATGCAGGTGCAAAAACACCGATTTCAGGCATCCTCTCCTCTCTCACTATGATTTTAGTCTGCTTGTATTTTACAGGTATCTTTGAAACTCTTCCCCTAACTGTATTAGCCGCTACAATTTTAGTCTCCATTTGGAAACTCATCACTATCGCTCCCTTTATCGAAACATGGAAATATTCAAAGGCAGATGGTTTTGCGATGTTAATAACCTTCCTCGGTGTAACATTTATTGATATTTCTACAGGTCTGATTATTGGTATTGGTCTTACTTTTATCATGTTGCTATGGCGTGTCAGCCGTCCACATATAGCTGTGATCGGTCTGATAGAAGGAACTCAACACTTTAGAAATGTATCACGCTATGATGTCATTACTGTTCCGACTATTGCCTCTTTTCGTATTGATGAAAATCTAAGCTTCTTAAATGCACATGTATTAAAAGGCTATGTGATTACTGAACTTAGTCAAAATGCAGAAATCCGACATGTGATTATAAATTGTTCAAGTATCAGCAATATCGATCTTAGTGCATTAGAAATGTTGGAAGAGTTAAATAAGGAACTCGCGCGTCTTAATATTAAACTACACCTGTCTGAAGTGAAGAGTCCTGTGATGGATCGTTTAAGAAAATCAAAGCTCGTGGATGAATTAACAGGTGAAATTTTTCTTTCGCATTATCAGGCAGTTCAAAGCATATCTCCTATTGAAAAAAATTAAGAGGACAGTAATAAATGCTGTTTTTTTATGCAAAAAGATAAAATGCTTTCTGATAAAACATTTGCAAAAACATTATGTTAATTTTTACGCAATTTTTTAATTAATTCATCATCAAAAAAAATTTTATTATTCAGGGTGGTTAGGTATAGAATACGGCGCTTGTTTAACCTTAAACCGCACATGGGTTTGTAAGGCCTTTATATGTTTAGTGTACTGTCTCGCTTAAGTTTAGTTACCAAAATTATTATCGCTATTTTTTTAGGAATTGGCGTGGCAATGCTGTTTCCTAACTTTACACCTTATTTAAGTTTATTGGGTGAATTGTTTATTAAAGCTTTGAAGTCTGTTGCACCCATTTTAGTTTTCGTGCTTGTGTTATCTTCAATTGCGAATTTTAAAGTTGGACAGCATTCAAACTTAAAACCTGTCATGACCCTCTATGTAGTCGGTATGCTACTCGCTGCATTTAGTGCAGTGATTGCAAGTATTGTTTTCCCGAGTCAGTTGTTTCTTCATCTAACTACACAATCAGAACTACAAGCACCTGGTAGTTTAGCTGAAATCTTAAAAAATCTTCTTTTAAGCTTTATTGCAAACCCAGTACAAGCAATTAGTGAAGCAAACTTCATTGGAATTTTAGCTTGGGCAATTGGTTTAGGCATCGCATTGCGTCATAGTTCTGATACAACCAAAAAAGTACTTACAGATGTTGCAGATGCGGTCAATAAAATCATTCATGTTGTTATTGGATTCGCTCCAATCGGTATTTTCGGTTTAGTCGCTGTTACTTTTGCTGATGCAGGTTTGGCTACTCTTTCAAGTTATGCCCATTTACTTGCGGTACTTCTTGGTACGATGTTCTTCGTTGCTCTTGTAATTAATCCAATTCTTGTTGGAGTTACAATGCGCTCGAATCCTTATCCATTAGTTTTCAAATGTTTGAAAGAAAGTGGTATTACTGCTTTTTTCACGCGCAGCTCAGCAGCGAATATTCCTGTGAATTTAGATTTAGCTCATCGTTTAGGTGTCAATGAAGCAACTGCGAGTGTTTCGATTCCTCTAGGCGCAACAGTAAATATGGCGGGTGCAGCTGTAACCATCACTGTATTAACATTAGCTGCAGTACATACGTTGGGTATTCACGTTGATTTAAGCACAATGCTTATTTTATCAGTTGTTGCCACAGTATCCGCTTGTGGTGCATCTGGTGTTGCTGGTGGTTCTTTATTGCTAATCCCTGTTGCATGTAGCCTATTTGGTATATCATCAGAAGTCGCAATGCAAGTGGTTGCTATTGGTATGATTATTAGTGTTTTGCAGGACTCAACTGAAACTGCATTAAACTCATCAACTGATGTTTTATTCACTGCTGCAGTAGATTTTCGTAACCGTCAATAATCGTAGGTTATTATGCCTTTACAACGTTTACCAAACTGGATTCAAATCGGTGCTTTTTTATTGGCATTGAATGCAGGAATGGTAAACGTTTTAGGCTTATTTACCGTTCTTCATCAATCTGTTTCTCATATGACTGGAAATGTCAGTATGCTTGCAATGAGCTTACTGGACTGGCAACCTGACCACTTTATTTACTTAGCTTTAGTTGTTATTTGTTTCGTTATTGGTTCCTTTTATAGTGGACTGATTTTAGGAAATAGTAATGTGACTTTTGGTCACCATTATGGATTTCCGCTCAGCCTTGTTGCTATATTTTTATTCCTCACATGGCTGCTCCTCCCTTACTTCCCTCGTTATGGTCTTCTTTGGGCTTGCGTTGCAATGGGTGTTCAAAATGCAATGGTTAGCCATTACAAAGGAGCAATCATTCGCACCACACATCTGTCTGGAGTTTTGACAGATATTGGTTTGACAATTGGCTACAAAGTTCGAGGTTTAAAAATTGAAAATAGGCGTATTTTTTTACATTTTCTAATTTTTACGGGTTTTTTAGTGGGTGGATTGATTGCCAGTTTGCTTTATCCTTATTTAAAATTACAAACTTTTCTCATACCTGCAGGACTGAGTCTTGTATTAAGTATGACTTATTGGATCGTTTATTTTCGCTCTTCATCACACTCAGATTTGGATTGAATTATGGTAAAAAATGCATTACAAGCTCAATTGCTTAAAGCGGGCTTAGTTGATAATAAAAAAGCGAAGAAACTAACCAAACAAGCTCAGCACGAACAGCGCACTGGACAAAATGATGATGCTGAATTAAAAGCTGAAATTGATCGTGCAAAACAAGAGAAATTAGCAAAAGATCAGGCATTAAATTTAGAAAAGCAAAAAATTCTTGAAGAAAAAGCGTTGAAAGCCTCGATCATTCAAATGATCAAACAACATAAAGTTGAAAATACAGAGGGTGATATTGCTTATCAATTTATTGATGAGAACAAGATCAAAAAAGTTTACATCAATCAACAAATTTATAATGCGCTGGTATCAGGTTCTCTTGTTGTCGCAAAAGATCAGGAACAATACGCATATCTACCAAAGGCTTTAGCCGAGAAAATTGATCAAAAAATGCAAGGCTTCATTTTGGTTAATAATAAAGATGAGAAAAATGACCAAACTACAGATGAAGAAGATCCTTACGCAGCATATGTGATCCCTGATGATCTGATGTGGTAATTGAATGTAATAACACCTTACAGTTCGTATATAAACTGTCAGCAAATTATCAGAATTCAATTCAACACCTTACAATTCTCGCATTAAAGAATTTTAAGGTGTTTTTATTTTGAATTATTTTAATTTTATTAGCGATATTCGAACTGAATTGAGCCAATACCCTTGGCTAGAAATGTTAGTCGCTTTATCAATTCTGATTTTCTTTGCCGCTTTGGCAAACTTTATTGCTAAAAGAATTATCGTTCGTGGTATTAGACATTTAATCACCAAATTAAAATCACCAAATCAATCAATCTTTGCGCAACACAGTATTACTCGTCGCTTTGCAAATATCGTCCCTGCTATTGTGATTATGAATGGTATTACGACCATTCCGCATCTCCCAGCCAAAGTGATTACATTTGTACAAATGGGTGCTCAGGCATTTATTTTCCTGACTCTAGCCTTAACGGTTAGTGAAGCACTCAATATTTTTAACTTACTTTATCAACGTAACCCAAAATCCAGAAACAAACCCATCAAAGGTTATCTTCAACTCATCAAGTTAATCCTATTTGTCGTTTGTGGTCTGATGATCCTAGGCACCTTCCTTAAAAAAGATGTATTTACTTTATTGGCTGGATTTGGTGCGATGGCAGCGGTGTTAATGTTGGTTTTCCAAAACACGATTCTGTCGTTAGTTGCAAGTATTCAAATATCTTCTTATGACATGGTACGCATTGGTGACTGGATAGAAATGCCATCACTAAACGCTGATGGTGACGTAATTGATATGTCATTACATACTGTGACGGTACAAAACTTTGATAAGACATTTACAACCATCCCAACCAACAAACTTGTGACTGATACATTTAGAAACTGGCGCGGGATGAGTAACTCGGGTTGTCGTCGCATAAAGCGTTCGATTTTTCTTGATCAAAGCACTGTTCACTTTATGACAGATACAGAACAACAGAAGTTAAAAGAGTTTTTATTATTAGATCAATATTTAGATGCAAAACAGTCTGAAATTGATGAGTTTAACAAACAACTCAGCAATCAATCGCAATACAACAAGCGACGTTTGACAAATGTTGGTACATTTAGAGCATATGTTGAATTTTACTTACGTCAACATCAAGGTATCGCACAGCATCAAACTATTCTGGTGCGTCAGTTACAACCTACAAGCGAAGGACTACCTTTAGAAATTTATGCATTCACCAATACAATTGCATGGGCTTCTTATGAGGCAATCCAATCTGATATTTTTGATCACTTAATTGCAATTATCCCAGAGTTTGGACTGAGAATTTATCAAGCTCCATCAGGACATGATTTTCAAGCTTTGAATCATCAAAATACTAATAACGTTGAGCAAATAATTTAAGGTGCCCATATAAAAATAGCCTGAAAGGTGTAGTAACTATATCTCTCGGGCTATTAAGTATTTTAAAGTCAGTTTAAGCTCTTTTAAACTAAGACAAATTTAACTCTTCATCTTTAGTAAGCGTAATTGCTGTGAGCATAGGTATACCTAAAATTACAGGAACGACAATAATCCATAAATCCGTAACGATTTTCTCGGAAAAGAAAAAGTGAATTGAAAGTGCTGTAATAATTAAGACTGAAAATAAAACAGCGACAAATCGAACCGTAAACTTTAACAACATATTCTTTATCCTATTCAGTTTTTGTATTTCACTCTCAGTATATACCCCTCTGATGAATAAATTTTGGTTTTTATCGCATAGTTTTAATAAAACAAAAGTTAGATTCAATAAAATCTTGATTTTGAGTTGATCCATCTCCTTGGCTGCCTATTTTTATTATTAGACACTAGAAAATGATGCTTATTCGTCCTCAAAGCACATGGAATGCAACTTGATGCAATGCTAAAAATGATGCATCAAAATAATTCGTAATTTCATTTGGGTGACATATATGATTTTAGAAAGCCACCAAATCAAAGCTAGAAAAGTGCATTTCGACTTCTCAGAATCTTCAGTGTGCTGGATGAAAAACGATCCACTTTGTTCTCATGTGGCAAATGGAATCAACATGCTTTTACCTGCTGGTGAATTTTGGTTTTGTCGCGTATTTAATAAAACCCTCCCTCTGATAACAGATGAAAAATTAAAAGAAGATGTTATTGGATTTATTCGCCAAGAAACTACCCATGCTCGCGCTCATGAAAATGTACAAGATTTTTTACGGGAGAATGGCTACGACGTTCAAGATCAACTAAATCGTGCCCACTTCTTATTTAATATACTTTTAGGTGATAAGCCTTTGGGACTTCCAATACTTAGAAATAAAGCGCTTGAAGAATATTGGTTATTATTCCGTGTCGGTATTATCGCTGCGATTGAACATTTCACTGGAACTATTGGTCAATGGACACTAGAAAGTAAGTCTTGGGATTCAGCAGACCCAGCGATGGCTGATTTGTTTCGTTGGCATCTAGCTGAAGAAGTAGAACATCGTTGTGTAGCCTATGATTTATTTGAGCATCTTGTAAAAAATAAATTTGGCTTCTATCTATCTCGTCAAGCGATCATGATGGTGATCTTTCCTCTGTTCATTTATCTACTTGCTGATTTTGCCCGTGGTTTAGCAACTCAAGATTTAGAGAATGAGAAAATGCAAAAGCTCGTTCGCCAAAGTTTCTTTAATTTCATTCGCGAGTTTGAAAAAACTGCAACTCAGACAGACCATCTTCCTACAATTAAATATTTGTGGAAAGCAACGCTACGCTGGGTTTCGCCAAAGTTTAATCCTGTCGATGAAGGCAATACGGAACAAGCATTGGCATATATGGCTCAATCTCCTGCCGTCAAGTTCTTTGAGCAACAAGACCATCGCTCAAAAGTCAGTTAAGATTTAAGTTTAGATCAAAACAAAAAAGATAATTTAAAGTAGACTTTAAATTATCTTTCCTCACTTGCAATGGTAAATTTAGTTTCACTTAATTACGGGCTATAATTTTATCAATTTTTACCATTGGTTATCATTTTTACCTTTTGTGATTTTCTATACATTTTTTCTGATATGCTACAGGTTGAAGTTAAGTTAGTACTTTGGGCCAAGGGGAAAGTTTAGATGTTGCAATGGTTTGAGAAATTAGTTGATCCTTATCCAACAAAAGACTTAAACAAACCATTACCAACCACTTTTTTTGCTTTTGTTTGGCAAGCCACTGAGGGCGTTCGACCTTTTTTATTTTTACTGATTTTATGTGCTGCAGCTGCTGCTTGTTTTGAAGCTTTATTTTTTTCATATATCGGAAAACTAGTTGATTGGCTCAGTAAAAGTCAACCTGATACCTTTATAGCAACGAATCAACAGAATCTGACTATCCTTATTAGCATTTTATTTGCGAATATATTTTTTGTAAGTATTCAATCAATTATTAAACATCAGGTGTTATTTAGTAATTTCCCAATGCGTATGCGTTGGCGCTTTCACAATTTACTCTTACAACAAAGTTTAGATTTCTTCCATACGGATTTTGCAGGTCGACTCTCTGCCAAAGTTATGCAAACAGCTTTAGCTGTGCGTGAATTTTGGATGATTTTAGGCGACATGTTGGTCTATGTACTTATCTATTTCATTACGATTAGTCTTGTACTTGGCTCAATTTCGCCTGTACTTATTGTTCCATTACTTTTATGGTTGGCATTGTTTATCGGTATCGCGAGCTACTTTATTCCTCGACTAGGTCGCGTCTCTCAAGAGCAAGCCGATGCACGAGCTGTGATGACAGGACGTGTTACTGATGCATACACCAATATTCAAACAGTGAAATTGTTTGCACATGCTGGTCGTGAAAGCCAATATGCAAAAGAATCCATGAAAGAATTCATGGTGACTGTTTATAAGCAAATGCGATTGGCTGTCAAATATCAAATCTGTATTCGTCTTCTTAGCGCATTTCTCTTTATTAGTGTTATTGGTACATCTGTTTGGCTTTGGACCGAAGGCCAAGCTGCACTAGGCGTAATCGCGGCCACAACCGCAATGGTACTTAAACTTGATAGCTTAGCTGAGTTTATCATGTGGCATGTCACCATGCTTTTTGAGAATGTAGGTACGATTCAAGATGGTATGAAAACCCTAGGTAAGCCAATCGAGATTCAAGACAAACCTGATGCCACTGAACTCAAAGTCCCTCATGGTGAAATTAGTTTTGAAAATGTCAGTTTTGCTTATAACGACAAAAACGTTATTGATCACTTTAATCTAACCATCAAACCTGGTGAGAAAATTGGCATTGTAGGTCGATCAGGAGCAGGAAAATCAACGTTAATCCAACTGCTTCTACATTTTTATTCGATTCATCAGGGTCGTATTCTTATCGATGGTCAAGATATCCATCAAGTGACTCAAGATAGTCTCCGTGCAAATATCGCACTGGTCACCCAAGACACCTCTCTACTACATCGCACTGTTGCGGAAAATATTAAATATGGTCGACCAAACGCTACCCTTGATGAAGTATATCAAGCAGTTAAAAAAGCAAAGGCTGATGAGTTTATTCCTCAACTAAGTGATCAAAAAGGTCGTGTAGGCTTCGATGCATATGTGGGTGAACGTGGTGTCAAACTATCAGGTGGACAACGCCAACGTATTGCAATATCGAGAGTTTTCCTCAAAGATGCCCCTATTTTAATACTTGATGAAGCAACCAGCGCTTTAGATTCTGAAGTTGAAGCCGCAATTCAAAGCAGTTTAAATGACTTGATGGTAGGCAAAACGGTTATTGCAATTGCACACCGATTATCTACTATTGCACAAATGGATCGTCTCATTGTTCTTGATCAAGGCAAAATTGTCGAGCAAGGCACACATGAGCAACTCATTGCAAATGATGGCTTGTATGCCCAACTATGGAAACGTCAAACAGGCGGTTTTCTTGTTGAGCAACGAGTAACTCAGCAGGATAAAGAATAATGTTGTATTTAGAAGATTTGAAAGTTGGAGATCGTTTCATCAGTCGTGAGTATGAAATGACACTTGAAGAAGTTAAACAGTTTGCAAGTCAATACGACCCTCAACCCTTTCATCTCGATGAACAAGCAGCAGCTCAACATCCAATTTTTCAAGGCTTAGCTGCAAGTGGTTGGCATACATCAGCCGTAACGATGCGTCTTTGGACTGAGTGTTTCCCTATTGCAGGCGGTTTACTGGGTTCAGAGTCAAGTTTACGTTGGCCAAGGCCAACACGGGTTGGCGATAAAATCCATGTGGAAGTTGAAATTACTGCAATTGTGCCATCAAAAACTAAAAATGATCGTGGTATCGTCAGCTACGTAACACAGGCTTTGAACCAACACGGTGATGTGTTATTAATATCTAATACCAAAATTATGGTTTTTAGAAAACCTTCTTGATTTTTGAACATTTGGTGACTCTCTTGTCCAACAATTTTTATGATTCAATCTTTTATTTCATGCAAATATGTTCGAGACCTAGATGTTTAAAAGATATGGGCAAAAATTGATGAGCGCCACGGAAAGCACATGAAAACAACCTCAACTCGTCAAGATCAAGGAATACCAGGCGTTTACGGCTTATTGCTATTAGATGTCGTTTCACGTTGGGGATACAACGATGAAACTTTATTTGCTCCATTTCATTTCACTAACGAACTTCTAGCAGATCCTAACTATAGAATTCCAACACCTGTAGCAAACGAATTAGTAAAACATGCATTACGCCTGACAGGTGAAAGTACACTTGGCTTTCACTTAGGCACACAGATGCGTATTTCAATTCACGGTTTTATTGGCTATGCCATTATGACCGCACATGAAATTACTGATGCGATAGCCCTTGCGAGTCGTTTCATCCAATTACGCTTACCTTTTTTACAACTTTATTTCTCGACTTTTGGTCCCAAAGCCACCCTACAACTGCAATGTGATATTGATGTAGAGCCACTCAGAACGGAGATTATTCTAGGGCTGACGATTGGCATCATGACCATGGCAAAGGCATTAACTGGTATTGAAGATCTTCAAAGTGAAGTGGATCTAGATTTTCCAGAACCCGAAGGTTTTGATAAATATAAAGACAAGTTGAATAGTACGATCCGTTTTAACCAGCCACATTTAATATCGAGTTTTGATAAAAAATATCTTGGTTTAAAAATGGTGAATGCTGATCCAATCGCAAGCCAAATCGCAATTAACCAATGTGAATCTGAATTATCAGCATTGGGTGAGCGTCGTCGTCTAGCGATGCGTGTTCGTGATATTTTAACCAATTCTGAGCAACACTATTTAAGTATTGAGAGTGTTGCAGAACGCCTTCATATGTCTGACCGTACCCTCAAACGACAATTGGCTGCTGAAGGAACATCTTTTTCAACACTAGTCGATGAAGTTCGATATCGTCATGCGACTTCACTACTCTCCCGAACAGATTATAGTTTGGAACAAATTGCAGATGAATTAGGTTATTCTGACGTTGCCAACTTCAGTCGTGCATTCAAACGTTGGAGTGGACGTAGTCCGAGTAATTGGCGTAAAGACCCATATTTGTAATATTTTCAGTGCATCATTTATTGATGCTTTTGTTTTTATTGAAAAACCTGTATAAAGCCAAACAAAAATGATGAGACAGATTTTTAAGGAGTTGTCATGAATCATCCAGAAGATTTGAAATATGCGCGCACGCATGAATGGGTAAGAATCGAGGGTGACCTTGTTGTTACAGGTATTACTGATCATGCTCAAGATGAGTTAGGTGATTTAGTATATGTAGAAACTCCAGAAGTTGGCAGCCAAGTTACGGCTACTGAACAAGCTGGTATTGTTGAATCTGTAAAAACAGCTTCTGACATCCATGCTCCTATTTCAGGAACTGTGGTTGAAGTAAATACTGCACTTGAAGATGATCCTGACTTTGTCAATGAAGAGCCATATGGAAAAGGTTGGATATACAAAATCAAACCAGACAATATGGCTGATGTTGAAAAATTACTTTCAAATACAGAGTATGAATCAGGTTTGTAATTTTCGATTCTATTTTAAAAAACCCAGTGTTTGATCACTGGGTTTTTTATTAGATAAATATAAAAAGTTTGATATGGCTAAGCCCTTTTACTAAAGCTAACAATTGATGAATAAATATCGTTCTAAAATAACTATAAATAGCTAAGCTATCACAAGCAAAACCATGATGTTTAGCATCTAAAACTTTATAAAAACTTATGCATAAGCATTTTGATTATCTTAAAAACTCAGAATATTAGTCATAAACCTTAATTTTCAGTTCAAAATATAAGCATTTTGAGATAATAAACTGCAAAACTTGGACTCAAATTAGCCACTAAAGCCGATGCTTCTCGTATATTTTTTTAATTTTAAAAGTAAATGTTTCAGATTTGTAACAGATATGAATATTTTGAATATTTTTCACCCAAATAAAATACATTTGTTATGATAAAAAAGTCTAATTTATTTAATAAAGAAATTAAGATTCATACACTTAATTTAAATTACACAAACAATACAATTTAGATACATAATTATAACAGTTTTTTAAAAATCATTCGTGATTGAATCTGTGACCTTATCAGTCTTATTAGAATAGTAAATCATTTTTGGCTATTCAGATGTGATTGCAAAATTATGGATATGTAAGGACAAGCATCCATTATGAATTTTTCAAATCCCACCGTTGTTGTGTTCGTAGTATATATTCTTGCCATGCTCGGTATAGGTTTATACGCCTATTTCTCCACCAAAAACCTAGATGATTATATTCTCGGAGGACGTAGTCTAGGTAGTTTTGTCACCGCTTTATCTGCTGGTGCATCGGATATGAGTGGTTGGTTACTCATGGGTTTACCTGGTGCCATTTACTTGACTGGATTATCAGAATCATGGATTGCGATCGGGCTAATCATCGGTGCATGGCTTAACTGGTATTTGGTTGCTGGACGTCTACGCGTTCATACCGAAGTACAGAATAATGCACTAACATTACCAGATTATTTCACTGGTCGTTTTGATGATCAGAAGAAAATTTTGCGTGTCACATCTGCGTTGATCATTCTGGTTTTCTTTGCAATTTACTGTGCTTCAGGCATGGTTGCTGGTGCTCGATTGTTTGAAACACTATTCCATATGCCTTATGAAACTGCCTTATGGTTAGGTGCTTTTGCAACAATTGGCTATGTGTGTGTTGGTGGCTTCTTAGCAATCAGCTGGACGGATACTTTCCAAGCAGGTTTAATGATCTTCGCTTTATTGCTTCTTCCAATTGTGACATACATGTCATTAGGAATTGGCGCAGAAGAATTTACTGCTTTGGTAGAAACTGCTCGCCCACATGCTTACGACTTTGTCTCGAATCTAAGTTTTGTTGCGATCCTCTCAGCAGCAGCATGGGGCTTAGGCTATTTTGGTCAACCTCACATTCTTGTACGCTTCATGGCAGCTGACTCAGTAAAATCTATTCCAGCAGCTCGTCGCATCGGTATGACTTGGATGATTCTATGTTTAGCTGGTGCTGTTGGTTCAGGTTTCGTTGGTATCGCTTACTTCCAGCAACACCCAGAACTTGCTGCCGCGGTAGCAGGTAACCATGAAACAGTATTCATGGAACTCACAAAAATCTTATTCAACCCTTGGGTTGTAGGTGTAATCTTAGCTGCAATTCTATCTGCAATTATGAGTACGCTAAGTTGTCAGTTACTAGTATGTTCAAGTGCTTTGACTGAAGATTTATACAAAGGCTTTATCCGTAAAAATGCGTCTCAAAAAGAACTCGTTTGGATTGGTCGTGCAATGGTACTTGCAGTTGCATTACTTGCGCTGGTGTTAGCTCAAAACCCTGACAGTAAAGTTTTAGGTTTGGTTGCTTATGCTTGGGCTGGTTTCGGTGCAGCATTCGGTCCTTTGATTATTCTTTCATTGTTCTGGAAGCGTATGACATTGAACGGTGCACTTGTGGGTATGGTTGTCGGTGCAGTTACCGTGATTGTTTGGAAAAACTTCTTCGGTGAAACAGGCATCTACGAGATTATTCCAGGTTTCGCATTCGCATTTGTCAGCATCGTGGTTGTAAGTTTGCTTGGTAAAGCACCAAATGCAAATGTTACTAGCCGCTTTGAACAAGCTGAAGAAATCTATGCTAGAGACATGAAATAATTCTTCAAAAATTTAAGGGGCTTTAAAGCCCCTTTTTTTGATTCAAAATTTTGTCCTCGATTTGATTTTTATCTTCGAGCTATCCTTCACAACCTGCATCACGGGATAACTCCGTGTTTCTTTGACACCAGGTAACTGCCACAAAATCTGCCCTGCAATGCGACGAAACTCCTCCATCCCGGCACTGCGCAATTTGATTAGAAAATCAAAGCCTCCACTCACCATATGGCATTCCACGATTTCAGGGTATTGCGTTACTGCATCAATAAAATCATCAAGTACGTTTGGGGTCGTTTTATCTAACAGTACCTCAACAAATACTAAAAAATTCGCATTAAGCTTCGCTGGATTAAGCTTTGCTTCATAGCCTAGAATAAATTCATCCTTTGTAAGCTTCTGCACACGAGCCATGACGGCTGTGGGAGATAGGTTCACTAATTCAGCTAATTTGCTGTTAGAAATTCTTCCATCTGTTTGAAGAATATCCAGAATTTTTAGATCTGTTCGATCTAATGTAGAAATAGGGCCATTCAACTGAATTTTCCTCTAAAAAATGGACTAAATATAGTGAGTTACTCGGGTTTTATTCTGTAATCATAAATTATCTAAACCTCTCTACTCAATATGTTCTAGAGATTGTTATTGGAATTTAGTATGAATACTTTGGATACTCCCGCACAAATGGACACAGCTCACAACGATGGTGGTTATATCACCGAATTTAAAGAAAAAAGTGAGTTTGAGCAACGCATTAATACAGCTTGGCGACGTGCTGAACCTGAAGCTGTCGCTGAACTTGCTGAAGCTGCAAATATCTCTCCAGATCTCGATCAAAAAATTTATGAACTTGCATTCGATCTAGCGAACAATCTACGTGAACGCAAAAGTTCTGCTGGTAAAGCAGGTATCGTGCAAGGTTTACTTCAAGAGTTCTCACTTTCTTCTCAAGAAGGTGTGGCACTCATGTGTTTAGCAGAAGCATTGCTTCGTATTCCAGATACTGCGACACGTGATCTTTTGATTCGTGACAAAATCAATCAAGGCAACTGGAAAGAGCACGTAGGTCAAAGTAGCCTCATGTTCGTAAACGCTGCTGCTTGGGGTTTGATGTTAACTGGAAAGTTAATGGAAACTCCAAAACAAACAAGTTTATCGAGTGTATTAACGGGCTTATTGGCACGTAGTGGTCGCGGTATTATTCGTAAAGCGGTTGACGTCGCTATGCGTATGATGGGTGAACAGTTTGTTACTGGTGAAACTATTGAAGAAGCACTTGAACATGCTAAGCCACTTGAACATAAAGGTTTCCGTTACTCTTATGACATGTTAGGTGAAGCTGCACTCACAGATCACGATGCTGAACGCTATTACAACGACTATACCCAAGCGATTCATGCGATTGGTAAAGCATCTAATGGTCGTGGCGTATATGATGGTCCTGGTATTTCTATCAAGCTTTCAGCATTGCATCCTCGTTACCAACGCTCGCAAATCAGTCGTGTTCACCATGAACTTTATAACAAAGTTTTCGAACTCGCATGTTTAGCTAAGCATTATGATATTGGTTTAAACATCGATGCTGAAGAATCAGAACGTTTAGAAATTTCTTTGGAAATGTTAGAGCGTCTATGCTTCGAACCTAAACTTGCAAACTGGAAAGGCATTGGCTTTGTTATCCAAGCCTACCAAAAGCGTTGTTTCTTCGTTGTCGATTACATCATTGATCTTGCAAAACGCAGCAACAAACGTCTCATGATTCGCCTAGTGAAAGGTGCATATTGGGATAGTGAAATCAAAAAAGCTCAAATTGAAGGTATGACTGACTACCCTGTGTTCACACGTAAAGTACATACAGATTTGTCATATATTGCTTGTGCGAAGAAACTTCTTGCTGCACCTGATCAAGTGTATCCGCAATTTGCAACACACAATGCACAGTCACTTGCAACGATCTACAATCTAGCTGATCCAAGCAAATACTATCCTGGTCAATATGAATTCCAATGCTTGCATGGCATGGGTGAACCACTTTATGAACAAGTTGTGGGTTCAAAAGAAGACGGTAAACTTGGTATTCCATGTCGCGTGTATGCGCCAGTTGGTAATCATGAAACCCTATTGGCTTACTTAGTTCGTCGTTTACTTGAAAATGGTGCAAACACTTCATTTGTAAACCGCATTGCAGACAAAACATTAAAAGTAGATGATTTAATTCAATCACCTATTAAAGATATTCAAACTGCTGCAAAAGAAGAAGGTCAGCTTGGTTTAAAACATCCTGCTATTCCTCTTCCGCATGATTTATATCCGTTGCGTCCAAACTCAAATGGTTTCGATTTAAACAACGACACACCGCTTGCAGACTTAGATGCTACAGCCCAAAAACTTCGTAATCACGTCTGGAAAAGTGCGCCATTACTTGGATTTGAATCAACAGTCCATGATCAAAGTAATGCTCTTGCAATTACAAACCCTGCACAAAATAGTGAAATCGTAGGCTATGTAAACGAGGCAACTAGCGCTGATGTACAAATTGCACTAGAAGCAGCTGTACAAGCAGAGCAAAGTTGGGCTGCGACAAACAAAACTGAACGAGCAGCTTGCTTAAAACGCGCTGCGGATTTGATGGAAGCTCGCATCAAAGAATTGATGGTATTACTTTGCCGTGAAAGTGGTAAAACCTATGCCAATGCGATTGCAGAAGTGCGTGAAGCAGTAGACTTCTTACGTTACTACGCAACTCAAATTGAAAACTTACCTGCAAATGCACAAGTGAAGCCATTAGGTACAGTTTTATGTATCAGCCCATGGAACTTCCCTCTTGCGATTTTCTCGGGTCAGATTGCAGCTGCGTTAGTAAGCGGCAACTGTGTGATTGCAAAACCAGCTGAGCAAACTCCATTGATTGCAGCTCAAGCAGTTCAAATGCTTTGGGAAGCTGGTGTACCACGTGGTGCGGTTCAACTTTTACCTGGTCGCGGTGAAACAGTTGGCGCGCAATTGAGCCAAGATGATCGTATCCAAGGCATCATGTTTACAGGTTCTACAGAAGTTGCAAAAATCTTGCAAAAAACTGTGGCAAAACGCTTATCTCCGAATGGTCAACCAATTCCGTTAATCGCGGAAACAGGTGGTCAAAATGCCATGATCGTTGATTCATCTGCATTAACCGAACAAGTCGTATTGGATGTGGTAAGTTCTGCATTTGATAGTGCAGGTCAACGTTGTTCTGCTCTTCGTATCTTATGTGTTCAAGAAGATAGTGCTGCAACAGTTGTGAAAATGTTGAAAGGTGCAATGAAACAGTTGATCGTAGGTAATCCTGCTATCTTAAAAACTGATATTGGACCAGTAATTGATACTGAAGCAAAACAAACCATTGATAATCACATTCAAAAGATGAAATCAAAGGGCTACCCTGTTCATCAATTGATGTTTAACGATGCTGTAAGCCAACAAGCACTTGCTCAAGGCACATTTGTTCCACCAACTGCGATCGAATTACCAAACCTTGATGATTTAGAGCGTGAAGTATTTGGTCCTGTATTGCATATCATCACATATAAGTATGGTGAACTTGAGCAATTGATCGATCGCATCAATGCAAAAGGTTACGGCTTAACGATGGGTCTACACACACGTATTGATGAAACGATTAATACTGTCATTCAACGCGCAGAAGTAGGCAACTTATATATCAACCGTAATATCGTTGGTGCAGTTGTTGGCGTGCAACCATTTGGTGGTGAAGGCTTATCTGGTACAGGTCCTAAAGCAGGCGGTCCATTATATATGTATCGTTTGATGGAACATTGTTCTGAAAAAGTCTTAGCAACACCATTTGCTGTTAAATCAGAAGTTTCAACATTTGAAGCAGTTTCAAATGTTGCTTACCAAAACTTATTAAATTGGGCTAAGCAAAATATGCCTCAAGCAATTCCAACGATTCCTGCATTTGGCGTTGGTAAATTCTATGAGTTGCAAGGTCCTACTGGTGAAAGTAACCAATACATTATCTTACCTCGTCATCGTGTGCTTTCTATCGCAAATGATGAAGCGAGCCAGTTACAGCAGTTACTAGCGATTTTCGCAGTAAGCAGTACTGCTGCTGTTACTAAAGATAATGCTTTCTTGGCTAAGCATCAGAAATCTTTACCAAAAGATGTGTTAGCAGCAATTAAAGTGATTTCAGACATCGAAAAAGATGCTTTTGATGCTGTTTTACATCATGGTTCAGTTGAACAATTAACTGAACTGCAAACGAAAATTGCGAACCGTTCTGGAGCAATCGTGGGCATTACTCATCTCAAGACAGATGAGCAGATTCCTCTAGAACGTCTAGTCATTGAGCGAGCTATTAGTGTAAATACCGCTGCTGCCGGCGGTAATGCGAGTTTAATGACTTTATCTGAAGACTAATTTAAGTCTTCAAATCTCCCAGCCCGAACCATGTTCTACATGGTTCGGGTTTTTATTTTCTAATTTTAAGACAAATGGTTTTTACAAAAATTTCCACACCATCATGTAATGAAACCAATTCGTTTAAATCAGGGATAATCATAATTTCCCTGCACCTTTTACTGCTTTTTTTGATACCATTCCCCTTTAGTTTTTACCTACAGTTTTCTTTTTTATGACCGTATCTTACCAACAGCAACTTCAAGAGAAAGTTGAACGAATCACCGCACAATTTGCACCGTTCAATCCCCCTGCTTTAGAAGTATTTCAATCACCTGAGCAACATTTTCGTATGCGTGCAGAATTCCGTATTTGGCACACTGAAGATGATTTGTTTTATGCCATGTTTGAACGTGCTGAAGATGGTAAGCAAAAAACTGTTATTCGTATCGATGATTTCCCGATTGCTGATATCAGTATCAATAATTTAATGCCACTACTACTAGAAGAATTAAAAGCAACTCCGATTCTTTCGCAACGTATTTTTGAAGCAGATTTCCTATCCACTTTAAGTGGCGAAATGTTGGTAACGCTGATTTACCATCGCCGTTTGGATGCAGAATGGGAAAGTGCAGCAAAAGCACTTGCTGATAAATTAAATATTAAAATTATGGGACGTAGCCGCGGTCAAAAGGTCATTATTGGAGATGATTACGTTGTTGAGCAACTTAATGTTCATGGACGTACTTTCAAATACAAACAAATTGAAAGCAGCTTTACCCAGCCTAATGCTCAAGTCTGCCAACATATGCTTGAATGGGCTTGTGATGCTGCGGAAGGTGCTCAAAAAGATTTACTAGAACTGTATTGCGGTAATGGTAACTTTACTCTACCACTGTCTCTGAAATTTAAACGCGTTCTTGCAACTGAACTTGCTAAATCATCAGTTCATGCAGCGCAATGGAATATTGAGCAGAATCAAATTGATAATATTCAAGTAGCACGTTTATCAGCTGAAGAATTTACCCAAGCATATCAAGGTGAACGTACATTTAGACGTTTATTAGAAGCTGAAATTGATATTCAAAGCTATGACTTTGACACTGTATTTGTTGATCCACCACGCGCAGGCATTGATGACGAAACGCTCAAGCTGTTACAAGGTTTTGAACGTATTATCTACATATCTTGCAACCCAGACACGCTACACGATAACTTAAAAATATTGACACAAACACACCGCATTCAGAAGTTTGCTATGTTTGATCAATTCCCTTTTACGCATCATGTTGAGTCTGGTGTATTACTTGAAAAAATTTAAACAAACTATTTCAATGTAAGCATTTTTAATAGAGAGTTTTTATAACTCTCTATTTTTCATTTGAGTTTTTTATAAAAAAACTTTGAAATATCAACGGTCAAGTCATTAAGTTGTCATAATTTCGTTAATAACATTAAAAATCATCGAAAAAATTGAAGTTCAACTGCTGCTTTTATCACTTATGCTGACTTGTATTTTATTTTAAAGTGACTATATTTCGATCTATGTTAGGTTGTATATGAAGGCTCTATGAGTTTTTGGCAAAAATTGTTGAATGCTGATCAACAATATAACGAACACAAGAATCAAACCTCTTGTGTTGAAAATGATTGCTCTTGCAAATCAAATGAACAACTTCTTGAGGCTTTAGTAAAAGCTACAGATGAAGATGTGATTAAAGGCATCAAAAAAGTCCTGATTTCTCGTGGTTATAGTCGTAAAGAATTACTTGCGATGATCAACCCACCAATCCAATAAAAATAATACCCTAATCTTTTCTGAACGAGAGGATTAGGGTTCTATAACTTACAATTCATTTGATGTGTTAATCCAACAATTGGTCCCAAATTATATTTTCTATCATTACGTTGAATGTCTTTTAAATACAAGCTAGAAATCGATCCATCTAAATACAAAGCTTCATCTACTCTCAACTGCTGTTTAAAGAACTTTGCAAACTGATAAAAATTTATACGCTGTTCTGAAATCACGAAATATAAATGATCATCCCGTACCCCAACACCATTACGAATTTTTAAAGAATTTGAATCCTTTATAAATTGAGAATTTATTAGTCCTTTATGCACCAACATTGGTCCTGATTGTGTCGCGAAATTTGCTGTAAAGTTTGCTCTCTTATAGTCTGCTGTTGAATGAATGACAGCACCATGATCATTCCACGCTACGACACCATTTGGTTGCATAAAAAAATTACCAAAACCAGCTGATTCATTTAATTCAGAAAGCTTTTTCTTTTTTTCTATATACAACCCCACAGGCTCAAAGTTGGGATGATATATCCCAGCATTCATCGCAAAACGTAATTCTTTACATGCAGCTAAGTCGCTTTGAATATTCGAAAACTTTTGATAGAAATCACCTGTTCGAGGATTTTTTAAAAATAATTGCAAATCCTTTAAGTCATCGACCTTTATCACTTCAAATTGAACATCCTCGAATTTCATACTTTGATATTCAAATGCAAAAACTGTGGTAGCTTGAAATACCATACTTGATAGTAATAGACATCGATTCAACAACAATTTCAAATTCCTCAACATCACAAAAGCACCTACTTTAGAATATAACCTCAATTTAGATGACAGATACAAACTCAACACATATTCACATGATTGATTGATGAAATATGCTCGATAGATTCATCTTTTTTCACTAAAATAGCTAGGTAAAATGCAATATTCTTGAATAGGCATGCAGCAAAAACATCAACGTTTTTATCTTGGCGCTCATCTCATCGTCAAACACTTTGGTTATAGCCATCATGGCATCTATGCAGGTCGTGGAAGAGTTATTCACTACTCAGGCTTTGCACATATTTTCAAAAAACATCCTATTGAAATAACGACACTAGAGCGTTTTGCTCGTGATAAGCCTATTCATATTCGTTATTATGAATCACCGAAATATAAAGCTAAGGCTGTTGTACGTCGCATGCGATCACGTATGCATGAAAATCACTACCATTTGATTATCAATAATTGTGAACACCTTTGCACATGGGCGATTACAGGTATTGAATCCAGTACGCAAGTTGAAAGGATGCAACGGCGTATTGCTACGATTGGTTATGTTAGCTCTTTAATGAGTTATATGAATAGCCTGATGCTTACAATTGCAACAGCCTGCTTTGCGATCGTTTTATACATAAAAATCATGATTCGCCGTCAAGCGAAAAAATCTCTTCCCGCATACTTACTTTTAAAAGAAAAGCATGCAAAAAAGTAACATAGATTTTCAATAAGTTACTAATCTAAAAGTAACTCTTCGCAATCCAATCTACTGTTGTCTTTGCCAAATTGCATACAAATCTGAGCAGTGATTCGATTTTAATTGAGTAAACTCTAAACCCTCTTGAAACTGAGGTTCAACTCTCAATAATTCGGCAATTTTCGCAGTTCATAAACCAAATGGTTCAGCATCCGTATTGGAGAATGCAAAAAATACTTTTGAAATACCAGCCATTCTTATTGCAGCTAGACACATTGGACAAGGTTACCCACTTGCATAAACCGTACAATCTTCTAAATTTGGAGTAGATAATAAACGACCTGCTTCTCGTAATGCGAGCAGTTCAGCATGTGCTGTCGGATCATTCGTCAACTTAATCTGATTTATACCTGTTGAAATGATCTCATTATTTTTTACAACCAAAGCAGCAAATGGTCGACCGCCTCGTTTTACATTTTCTAGTGCTAAATCGACGGCCTGCTGTATGAATTTCTGATTATCCATCCTATCCTACCTTGAAAATAATATTTGTGCTGTACATACAAATATTAGAAATACAGCGATACTTGCATCTTAAGTTAATCATAAATATAAGGCTATACACCTTAACTCTCGCACCCAAAATACAGTATATTTCACATAATATTTTACTTTTTATATCACAAGCTATATATTGATTAGCAAATTTCATATCCAATCTACATCGAGGATTTTATGTTGGAGATAGCAGTAATCTGATAACCATATTTCAATAAAAATTTGAAATGGGTTATCAACGCGAATTTTCAGGCTTCATGCCTATCTTTGCTTTTGATTACTTAATATCTGGATTCCAACATGAACCTATCCAAGTCTGAACAAAGGACTTTACACGTCTTAGCAAAAGGCGGAAAAATCGTAAAACTCAAAAATGAATCAGGACAAATCATTGCTGTAGAATGTTATAGCCGTGAAGGTTTTGTATTATCTGATTGCTCACTCGATGTTTTTCGAAAACTTAAAAAGAAAAGATTGATCAAATCACAGGAAGGTCAACCCTATCAAATCAATTTGAATGGGCTTAGAAACGTACGGCCTCAACTCGATAATCAATAAACATCCTTAATCATCATCTGATGAAGCAATAACATGATTTTGCTTCATCAGTGATTTAAAAAGTACTAGGTAACTAAAATGAACATTCAAATCCGTAATGAACAGAACACTGACATCCAAGCCATTTTTGATTTAACACAATCAGCATTCTCACAAGTTGAATATTCAAGCCACACTGAACAATTCTTTGTAAATGCGCTGAGAGAAAACAATCAGTTAACCCTTTCTTTAATCGCTGAAATTAACAATCAAGTTGTTGGGCATATTGCCTTTTCACCCGTCTCTATTTCAGATGGTGCGACAGATTGGTATGGTTTAGGTCCTATTTCAGTTCTACCAGAATATCAAGCAAATGGTATAGGCTCTCAACTTATCAAAGAAGGTTTGAATAAGATCAAGGTACTGAATGCAAAAGGATGCGTATTACTCGGCGATCCTAATTATTATGGAAAATTTGGCTTTAAGGCTGATGCTAGATTGATCCTAGAAGATGTTCCAGCAGACTATTTTCAAATTCTTGCTTTTACCGACCACATACCAAGTGGTTGTGTCACTTATTCAGAAGCATTTAATGCTACCACATAGTCATTTTCTCTAGATAATGAGCAAATAAAAAAGCTCACGGCTATTGAGCGTGAGCTTTTTTGAAGTTTGAGTACTTCGATATTACTTAGCAGCAGTTGCTTCAGTTGTAATATTTACAGTGATCTTATCACCTACATTCGGAACATAGTTTCCGATACCAAATGCAGAACGATCAAATGAAGTCGTTGCATTAAATCCAATTGCAGGTACTTTTGCCATTGGATGCTCACCTTGTTTATTCAGCACAGCATCTAAAACCACAGGCTTTGTCACACCTTTAACGGTTAAATCACCCGTAATTTTGAAGTGTTTCTTGTCTTTAGTTTCTACTTTAGTACTTTTAAAAGTGATATTCGGATACTTAGCTGCGTTAAACCAAGCTTCTTCTTGGAACTCTTTATCCAAAGCAGGAACATTTGTATTCACACTGCTGATTGGAATAATCACATCTACAGAAGAGTTTGATGGTTTAGCATTATCAACTTTAATCACGCCTTGAATATCAGTGAAATTCGCGCTCGGAGTTGAAAAACCAAAGTGATTCCAGCTAAACACTGTTGCTGTATGTGTTGGATCAATTTTATAGTCCACAGGCGCAGCTAAAGTTACAGAACTTGCGATGGCAACGGCTAAACCTAAGCTTAATGTTTTAAATTGCATTTTTCGTATCCTTGTTTGATATAGTGATTAGTGTATACATCAAGTATTTTTATTCATTATTCTTTATAAAACGATATGTTTCATCAGTGCAACAATAAAAGGGTTACAGCGTGTATTAAACTCAATATGATTATACAGATTCGATACTAGACAATTGGATAGTTCATTCGTATTCTCGATTGATCTATGATTTTTTTAATTTAAAAAGATTCACAACAAGGTAAATCATGACTTATTCTACCCAAGCACTCAGCACATCAACTCCCTATCGCGTTACACTGACGAACTCTTCTGGGCACACTTGGTATTCTGATGAACCTGCAGATAAAGGCGGTCAAGATACTGCACCAAATCCAATACAATTATTATTATCTGCTCTGGGCGCGTGTACGACGATCACCTTAGAAATGTACGCCAATCACAAAGGAATTAAACTTGAACAAGTTCAAGTAGATCTTTCATTGAATCCAAATGGTCAACCAGAGTCTGCTCAAAACAACATTGAGCGTAAGATTGTGCTTAAAGGTGAATTTACCGAAGATCAGCACAAACGTCTGTTAAAGGTAGCAGAAAGCTGCCCTGTTCATAAATTTTTGACGTCGAATATTTCAATTCAAACTGAACTTAGCATTTAATTTCATTCACAAAAAAAGCGCCCTATTCAGGACGCTTTTTAACTCTTAATTCAATTAAGCAGTCAATTCTTTAACAGCAGCGACAACTGCTTCCGTCGTGATACCAAAGAATTGGAACAAATCTTTCGCTGGTGCAGATTCGCCATAAGTGGTCATACCAATCACTTTGCCATCTAAACCAACAAATTTCCACCAGTAATCCACATGGGCAGCTTCAACTGCTACACGTCCACGGATATGTGCTGGTAATACCTCTTCACGGTAAGCAGCATCTTGCTTCATGAATTCTTCAGCACATGGCATAGACACAACACGCACACCTTCAAGCTGCGCATATGCTTCCATCGCCAATGAAACTTCTGAACCAGTCGCAATGATGATTGCTTTCAACTCGCCTTTTTCTTCAGCAAGTACATAACCACCTTTTGCAACGTTTTGAATTTGAGCTTCATTACGTGCTTGGAATGGCAAGTTTTGACGAGAGAAGATTAATGCTGTTGGACCTTCTTTACGCTGAAGAGCAGATTTCCAAGAAACAGCCGCTTCAACCGTATCACATGGACGCCATGTATTTAAATTAGGCGTACCACGTAATGATGCAATTTGCTCAATTGGCTGATGTGTTGGACCATCTTCACCTAAACCGATTGAATCATGTGTATATACATGAATCACGCGTTGCTTCATTAATGCAGACATACGTACCGCATTACGCGCATACTCCATAAACATTAAGAATGTTGCAACGTAAGGAACAAAACCACCGTGTAAAGCTACACCGTTTGCAATTGCGGTCATACCGAATTCACGAACGCCGTAATAAACGTAGTTACCCGCAGGATTATCTTGTACGCCTTGGCAACCTTTCCAAAGTGTTAAGTTAGAACCAGCCAAGTCAGCCGAACCACCTAATAATTCAGGCAGTAATGGACCAAACGCTTGTAACGTATTTTGGCTTGCTTTACGAGTTGCAATTGTTTCAGCTTTTGCATTTGTTTCAGCGATGAATGCATCGGCTTGTGCAGCAAATTCTGCAGGTAAGTCACCGTTGATGCGACGTAACAATTCAGCTGCTTCAGTTGGATATTTTGCTTGGTATTGTGCAAACAATTCATTCCAAGCGGCTTCAGAAGTTTGACCCTTAGCTTTTGCATCCCAAGCTGCATACACATCTTCTGGAATAACAAACGCTTCTTCTTTCCAACCTAATGCTTCACGTGTTAAAGCGATTTCGTCTTTACCAAGTGGAGCGCCGTGGCAATCTTCTTTACCTTGCTTATTTGGAGAACCTAAACCAATAATCGTTTTACAGATAATGATCGTTGGTTTATTGCTTTCAGCTTTCGCTTCAACAGTTGCTTGACGAATCGCATCAGCGTCATGCCCGTCTACACGAAGCACTTGCCAGCCATAAGCTTTGAAACGTTGCTCAGTATCATCACTAAACCAACCTTCTACTTCACCATCAATTGAAATCCCGTTGTCATCGTAGTAAGCAATCAACTTACCAAGACCTAAAGTACCTGCAAGTGAACATACTTCGTGCGAAATACCTTCCATCAAGCAGCCATCACCAAGGAAACAGTACGTGAAGTGATCAACAACATCTAAACCGTCTTTGTTGAACTGAGCAGCTAACGTTTTTTCAGCTAAAGCAAAACCTACTGCATTCGCAATACCCTGACCTAATGGGCCAGTTGTTGTTTCAATACCTGGTGCATAGCCATATTCAGGATGACCAGGAGTTTTAGAGTGTAATTGGCGGAATTGTTTTAAATCTTCAATAGACAAATCATAACCAGTCAAATGCAATAATGCATATTGCAACATTGAGCCATGACCATTAGACAATACAAAACGGTCACGGTTCGCCCATTGTGGGTTTGTTGGGTTATGATTTAAAAATTCGCGCCAAACTACGTCAGCGATATCTGCCATCCCCATTGGAGCACCAGGATGCCCTGAGTTTGCTTGTTGCACAGCATCCATAGCCAAGACACGAATTGCATTTGCAATACGACGTTCATTTAAAGGGGTTGTCATAAGTCAGAATCCGATTAAATCAATAAGATGAGAGAAGATGAGAAATCATCTTTCAAAAACTGCGACTATTGTCTTAAAAAAACAAGATGGGGTAAAGTGCAATACACGATATTTCTTATATTTTGATCATTCAAATACAATTCTTTATGTAAATGTTCACCGTGTAAACAACATGTAAAATACAATCAGTCAAATATGAAAATTTACAATTCAGAAAAACTTTATTAATTAAAGCATTAATATTAGTTTTACTTATACACATATCAATAAAAACATGATGAAAATGAAATAATTTCATGCTTTTTAGTCAGCTTGTGCTAGTCCTATACGCCAAGTCGATGTAACATACTCTGTCTTTTTGAAAATAACCATGATAGGACGTTCATGCGCGAGTATGCTGTTTTTACTTCAGAATCTGTAAGCGAAGGTCATCCAGACAAAATGGCTGACCAAATTAGTGATGCTATTTTAGATGCAATCCTAAAAGAAGACCCGTATGCGCGTGTCGCTTGTGAAACATTAGTAAAAACAGGCGCTGTTGTTCTTGCTGGTGAAATTACGACTACAGCAAACGTGGACTTTGAAGCGATTGTACGTCAAACAGTTAACGGAATCGGTTATCATCATTCTGATTTAGGTTTTGATGGCTCTACATGTGCTGTCATCAACATGATTGGTAATCAGTCACCTGAGATTGCTCAAGGTGTTGACCGTCAAAAACCAGAAGATCAAGGTGCTGGCGACCAAGGCTTGATGTTCGGTTACGCAAGCCGTGAGACAGATGTTCTTATGCCTGCACCTATTTCATACGCTCATCGCCTCATGGAACGTCAAGCAGAATTACGTCGTTCAGGTGCTTTACCTTGGTTACGTCCAGATGCAAAAAGCCAAGTTACATTTGCTTATGAAAATGGTATGCCAGTTCGTTTAGATGCAGTTGTCTTATCAACTCAGCACGATCCTGAAATCAGCCAAGCTCAGTTAAAAGAAGCAATTATCGAAGAAATTATTAAACCAATTATTCCTGCTGAAATGTTTCATGCTGAAACCAAGTTCCACATCAATCCTACAGGTATGTTTGTGATTGGTGGTCCTGTAGGTGACTGTGGTTTAACTGGTCGTAAAATTATTGTTGATACATACGGTGGTATGGCTCGTCATGGTGGTGGTGCTTTCTCTGGTAAAGACCCATCAAAAGTAGACCGCTCTGCAGCTTATGCTGGACGTTATGTTGCGAAAAATATCGTTGCTGCAGGTCTTGCTGACAAATGTGAAATTCAAGTCAGTTATGCAATTGGTGTTGCAGAACCTACTTCTATTTCAATTAATACATTTAATACAGGCAAAGTATCAGATGAGCTTATTGTTCAGCTAGTACGTGAACATTTTGACTTACGTCCGTATGGTATTACGCGTATGTTGAATCTAATTCAACCGATGTATAAGCAAACTGCAGCATATGGTCACTTCGGTCGCGAAGGTTCTGACACTGCATTTACATGGGAAAAGACAGATAAAGTTCAGATCCTTAAGGATGCTGCTGGACTTTAAACCCACACATAAAAAAGCTCGCATGATGCGAGCTTTTTTATTCCCCCCTTTTAATTTCCCGAATTCATATTGTCTTGCTTTAAAACTTCAAAAATAGAAGTATTTTGAACAGGCTGCTCTTCTTGATGATGTTGCGAATACATATGCGCAAGCTTCACAATAACAACTACAGCCAAACATGCTGCCACACAGAACATCCAAAGCCCATATGGACTCCTAATGTGTTGCGAACCGCAATGTGGACATTCTTTATCAGTTGAAGCAACAACCTTGTCACAGCATGCACAATGATATTGATATAACATCATTTTTCCTCCCGATTGTTATTTTTTATTTTCTTTTTACAACAATTTTTACCGTCGCACTTTTATCCTATGAGAAATAAATCAAGATTTCAATCTTGATTTATGACCGTACCAGCTCATTTAACAAAAAAAATATGTCATTTTTATGAAATCATTACAATCGAGGTAAATTCAGTAATTAGGTATTATTTTGATCTTTCACATAATTTTGCTAAAATATTGGGCTAGGATCAAAGAGTAAATATCATGACTCAATTAATTACTAAAGGTGGATTTCGCGAACGAGCAAATCGCAGTAGAAAATACAAACAATCAGAAAATCAAGTTACGACATTAGCTCCGATACTATATAAAAAAACTGCTGAAACACAAAATCTATCTGAAAATTTAGAACAAAGCACAGATACAGATACAAGCAAACAAAAATAAAAAGCACGCTTTAGAAGAGCGTGCTTTTTTAAAAAATTACAACTTAGTTTACATCTTTAAATTCGATTTTCTTTTGATCTGATTTCACTTCTCTCGCTTCACCATCAATAATGGTTGAATCACGGTATTGACTACCGCCCTGTTGATTTTGCATTTCTTGCATTTGGCGCATCAAATCAGCAAAAGGATTTTGTCCAGCAGCTCCGCCGCCTCCCATACCACCCATCATTTGATCCATCATCGCTTGCTGACGTTTGGCCATTGTTTTCATCAAAGCATTACGAAAAGCTGTTTGTACAGAAGGAAACAACACCAATAAAGCAAGTACATCAGAAATAAATCCTGGAATCATTAAAAAGAAACCAGACATTGCTAATGCAAGTTTCTTAGTAACAGCAGGATCTGAGCCTAATTGCCCTGTCATTTGCATCTGCTGCAATTGAGGCATGATATTAGCAGTGCTAGAGCGAACAAGGTTTAAACCAATAAAGAAAGCAAACACAAACCAGAAGAAGACATACCACATACTTCCAACGAGGTCACCCACGCCAATCCATACTAAAACCTCAGCAATAGTACCTAAAACCACGATAAGAAGTAGATTCATCTCAAATCTCAAAAAATAAAAAACTTGTGTCAGCTCAATTGATCATTCTTACATATTAATCAATACGAACTCAATAAATTAAGATATGGGTACAATTTCGAATTTATCAAGTTTTACGGCTTACTCTATTTTCAGAAACACTCTCATCTGAAGACATTCAAGATGAGAGCTTATATTTTTTATAAATATTAGCCGCAGCTCGCATTTAAGATTTTCTTAGAGCTTGGGTCTATCGTAACAGTAACTCGATTTTCACGATAATCCATTGTTACAGGCTGATTTGGTGCAACTGTGCGAACAATTTCTGATTGAGTTTTTTGTTTAATTTGTTGATCACTTAACCCAGACTGACCAATTAATTTTTGAACCTCTTCCGCATCGCATTTAGGTTGATTTGCTCTAAAAAGCTCCCACTCTTCTACAACTTTACCATTCGGTAATTTACAGTATCCGACCTGACCATTCGCTTCATTTCTAATTTCTAATTGCCCACCTTGCTCAATACAATATTGGCTGGCTGGATTAGGCATACCAATTTTAGGAGGAGACACATCTTTATTTGGAGTAGATGAGCATGCTGATATTGAAAGGAATACCGTACAGATGATGAATAACTTTTTCATAAAATTAAATTCTTATGTGTAAAAAATTAAAGATATCAAAAAAATTTAGAAATTATGTCGATGATTTGAAACAGAAAAATAGTTTGAATATTTGTAGGATTTTAGCTCAGCAATACAACTTATTAAAAAAAATCTTTGTACACGACAAATTTCACAGAACCCTTATCCTATCAGGATTCTGCTTTCTTAAAATTGCCAAAATTTCCTTAAACTCTTCTTTTTTCCCAAAACCAATTAAACGCTGAATCGCCATTTGAACATAGTCTAAACCATAGCGAAATAAACTCATTGAGAGTCGTCCATGCTTCTTTATTATTATCGCTTTTTTTTGATTATGTTGCCATTCACCCGTTAAGTAACACCAACAGAAGCTTATAGCTAACACCGCAATCAATTTTTTCACTCGTCTAGGGTCTGTCAAGCGCGTATTTTCAAGATTAAACCCGCGTCCTTTGAGACAACTGAATAAGGTTTCAATTTCCCAGCGTAATGCATAATCCTGAATAGCATTGGCATTAAACTGAGGAGAAACGACGAGTAAAAGCTCTCCATTTTCTAACTGTAGTGCACTTATATATAGTTTCACCCGACCAACCAAAATCCGTCGTTTACGACATTCAATTTGACCAACTTTAAGATGGCGAAATAAATCACTAATTTTATGATTCTTTCCTAAATGATTGGTGACAATGAAGTTTTTTTAACACGAATGCAGAAGTTGATGTCTTGTTCAATTAACCATGTAAACCACTGCTCACCGATAAACTCTCTGTCTGCGAACACATTCACAATACGGTCTTTACCAAAAATGGCTATAAAGCGTTGAATCAAAGCAATACGCTCTTTCGTATCTGAATTTCCACGTTTATTAAGCAATGTCCAAAGGATAGGTATCGCTATTCCACGATAAACGATTGCGAGCATCAGGATATTAATATTTCGTTTTCCCCATTTCCAATTGGTTCTATCTAAAGTCAGTTGCACTTGGTCGAATGAAAACATATTGAAAATCAACTGAGAAATTTGACGATAATCAAAATACTGACCTGCAAAGAAGCGCTGCATACGTCGATAAAATGATTGTGGTAAGCACTTGATGGGCAAGGCTTTAGATGCAGAAGAAAGATTACATGTTTGCTTTAAAATGATCACAAGCATGATGAGCGCAAAGCACTTTAAATGTGACTTGTTCCATTTTAGAGATTTGTTTAAGATAAGATATAACTCATTGAGATGTGTCATAGTATTCGTCGTTAGAAAACAATTATTGTGACATTATTTCAATGAGTTATCTATTTTTGTCGTGTACAGAGAAAAAAAATATACTTTAGATGTATTTATGATCTATGCCATTCAAAGTTCATTCTTACCAGGCTAAAGTTTCTAAATTATCTCTACTGGATAATGATGTATTCAAGCCTAATCGCTTGATCAACCAAATAATGCGTCTTTATTTGATAAAAAAAAGGCCGAGTATTAATCCACTCATCCATCTCTAGAAGTGCAAGCGTGTAACCAGCAATAGCAGAAAAATCTTTTGTTTCTATGGCATCCATAGGCTTATCCTTTTTTATAAAGCCTATCACATAGCAAACACGGTCAGGAAGATAAAATTTTTCCTCAACAGTCACTTTCATAACGCATAAAAAAGCACCCTTAGGCACTGCTGTCCCACAAATATCACAAGAAGAACCTCAATTGAGGTTCTTCTTGTTTTCGCCATTTTTTATCAGGCACAAAGAGTGACCTTAAAAGTTTCCTTTCAAATAAATTGACCTGAATAATTCTCAGTAAACGCTGAACACTCCATCCTTCTTGTGCCATGTGTTTAGCAAAGTTCACCAGCAAATAGGCAATTAATGCAATCCATATTTGCGTTTGTATCGCATTGCGGCTTCGACCTAGAAATGACTTCAGTTTTAAATTCTGCTTGATGGCTTTAAAGAATAACTCAATCTTCCAGCGGTCTTTATAAATTGCAGCAATGGTGGATGCTGCCAGATGAAAGTTGTTGCTCAGAAATTCGAATGTTCTTTTCTTATCTGTATCATAAAACTCTATACGTCTTAATAATTCAGGTGCGCCTCTTTTCTTGGCATGCGCACTGCTCAATTCAATACATTCATCCGCAATAATCCCTTTAGTCTCTAATACGCTGCGGCTTGATTTAACTTGATAAACTGTCTTTGGGCGTAGCCGGGTTACAAAGCTGACGTTCTGAAGTGTCAACTGAGCAAACCATTGATAATCAACATATCCTTTATCAAAGACGATAATGCTGCCAGCAGGAAATTTAAATGCTCCGCCTTGCACCATATCATTTTCAATACCATCCCCAAGCGCTACAAATTCAGGAATGGTATTGCTGTGATTTAAGCCAACACTGAGTTTAATACTGGCTTTGGATTCATGCACTTTTGCCCATTCGCACAATGACAGTGAAAGATCAATATGACTGGCATCTAGTGAATACAGCGGATTTTTGAATCTAAATTTATGTGCAGTTTTAGAGTTTTCACAGCGCTGAAGCAGCTGTGTGAACAATTGCTGATACAGGCTGGCGGGCTGTTCTTCGTTGAGTCTTGCTAAGGTGCTTCGCGCAATTCTCTTCGCGCCAAGATGATAGAGCTTTTCCTGCTGGGATTCGAGATTGGATTGAATGTCTCTTAAGCTTTGCCGACAAGAAAGTTGGGACATCAATATGGCAACAAACTGATCCCAGCGGGTGGCTGATCTTAATTTTTGCCCAGAGTGGTGCAGTTTAGCCAGACGTTCAAAATCTTGTCTTAAAATGGGTTTAAGTAATTGATGAAATACGGTATTCTGATGTGACAAAACCTGAGTCCTTTATAGTTAAAGTGTTTGTTTGCACTCATATTTTAACTATTTAGACTCAGGTTTTTTTATTTAAAGCAAACTATGGGACAGTAGTGACCCTTAGGTGCTTTTTAATTACAAACTTGTTACTAGCAAGACAACAAAGCTAAATAACAATGTCCCTAATGATCTTTTACACTGCACGTGAACTTCATGTTCAAACCCTTGAGTGTATTGCTCTATGTTATCCATAACCGCATACTCATCAAATGTACGCTACTCTTTAATCTGCCGAAATAATCGTCGAATTGAAATTAGCAAAAAGTCGTAGAGCATGCAATACTTTTTACCATTGGGCTTAAACAATTAATTTAGCAGAAGAAGAAATTTGATAGATTTATGGTTTTTTTACCATAAAAAAAGCCCACCAAAGTGAGCTTTTTTCTGCGGCATACTATTAGTTTTGAGCAACTACAGTAATACCAGTTGCTTGTGGGCCTTTTTTGCCTTGAGCAACAGTAAATGACACGCGTTGTCCTTCATGAAGAACTTTGAAACCATTGCTTTGGATTTCGCTAAAATGAGCAAAAACATCTTGTCCAGAATCAGCATGGATGAAACCAAAACCTTTAGTTTCGTTGAACCATTTAACTGTACCAGTCGCAGTGTTAGACATATCTTTAACCTATTTAAAAAATTCGGGATGCTTAGCAGCAAATAACTTGGAGTAATAAAACTTTGAGACTAAAATCTGATAAAACGAGAGGTTTAACTAAACTACGAAATTAAAGATTTGCTGAATCAACAGTGTTATTCTTCTAGTTAAGAACCACTATACACGAGTTTGCTTTTTACAAGCAATAAATATCTGCTTATTTATATAGATAATTTTCAATTATTATTTATAAAATTAGATTTTTTATATTTAACTATTGAATTATAAGGATTTTATATTAATAAAAAACTAAAAAAACAATTGTAACTAAGGGGATAATCCAATAAAGCCCAACCTAAAAATGTAACAATATTTCTATGTTAGGCTCAAATATGACTAATTTAGTCGATACAACTGGTTTGGTGATGTATAAAAACTTCTACCATCAAGATTAAAGTCAATTTCTTGACCAGATTGTAAAAGGATTTTTTTTCCTACCTCAACCCATTTAAAGCCATTAAGCGTGCTTTGCTGACGTTTGAGGGGAATAATTTGTACATTAATTTCATTGCCATTTGTGGCAGTGGCAATATGCCATTCATTGATAATTTTCAAAACTTAAATACTCATGACTGAGCTCAAGTGACAACTTGGATTTACTACAACACTAGGTAAGGAAACAGAGCATAACTAGGATTTAATAATAATTTTAGCTTTTTAGGTTTATTTCAGCTAACTCGTTACTGTTTAAGAAAACAACAACGTTTTTATAGATCACAGAGCAAAATAAATTGGATGCGGGGGTTGGATTTGAACCAACGACCTTCGGGTTATGAGCCCGACGAGCTACCAGACTGCTCCACCCCGCATCAGCGAGTTAGCTTTATACGCCCTTAGCTAATTTAATGCAAACTTTTTCTCCATAAATCTTTAAAAACTAAAATACTTGCTCATATTTAATACAAAAAAGGAAATTCTTTACGTCATTCAAATAATTCAAACAAATTTTTTAAATCACACTCCTACTAGTCAAAATCTTTTAAATCGACTCTTTAAATGACTGAAATTTTTATCCAACAAAAAATTGTACAAGGCAAAAGGCTATATGTAACAATATCAACATTCTTTTATTTTTATAGTGCTGCATGTCACTCATTATTGGTATTGATCCTGGTTCACGCTTAACAGGTTACGGAATTATTGAAAAGGACGGTAATATGCTACGCTTTGTCGATGCGGGCACCATTCGTACAGAAACACAAGAAATGCCTGAGCGTTTAAAAAGAATTTTCGCTGGTATTGAGCGTATCGTTAAATTTCACGGTCCTACCGAAGCTGCTGTTGAACAAGTATTTATGGCTCAAAATCCTGATTCAGCTTTGAAACTCGGTCAGGCACGCGGTGCTGCGATTGCCGCCTTGGTGAATTTAGACTTACAAGTAGCTGAATACACAGCACGTCAGATTAAACAGTCTGTGGTTGGTTATGGTGCAGCCGAAAAAGAACAAGTCCAAATGATGGTGATGAAACTACTTAACCTTACTATTCAACCGCAAGCCGATGCAGCCGATGCTCTAGCTGCTGCTATTTGCCATGCCCACGCTTCGGGAAGTATGAGCAAAATGGCTGTTTTAAATGCATTAGGCGGGATGGCTCGTGGACGCAGTCGTTCGAGTAGTAGAAGACGTTAAGATTTACTGATTTACAACTTGATAAATTACCTTCCCCATTTCATGTGCTTGCAAGCCTCTAATCCCTTGTTCAGCGAGTAAATCTCCTGCTTGTGCATGTAAGCTGACAATTTCATGTAATGCGACTTGCTCATGAAATTGCGCTTTTAGACTCGCAATCATGCCTGCCAGTACATCCCCCATTCCACCCGTTCCCATCCCCGCATTACCTTGAGTGCAAATCCATAATTGATCATCTAATGTCAGACTCCCTGCACCTTTAAGCACCCATTGTCCTGCATATTTTTGTTGTAGCTGATAAATCGCGGCAATTCGATCTTGTTCAATATCTGCTGCTTTACAACCCAACAAAGTTGCTGCCTCACCTGAATGTGGAGTTGCATAAACATGTGCACTTAATTGCTGCGGATATCGTGCCAAAAACCATAATCCATCAGCATCCAATACAACTTCTAAATGTGAATTTTTATTAAGTAAATCAAACCATAATTGATAGATATTTTCAGCCCATTCATCTCGTCCTAAACCCATTCCAAAACAGACTGCGTCGACTTGTGCTAATAAATGTTGAATAAGCCCTTGATCAAGCCCATTAATATCTCTCACCATAATATTAGGTGAACGCGCTAGAATTGCTTGATGATGTTTAGAATGGCAAACCACTGTAACTTTGCCTGCACCAGCATGAAAAGCAGCTTCAGCAGACATAATGACTGCCCCCCCCATATCGGCGTGTCCACCGACGACTAGCACATGTCCATAACTTCCTTTATGACCAAAGGCTTTGCGCTTCGGTAAAGCAATTCGTTCAGGAGATAAATAAGCAAGTGGTTTTAATTCTGCATCAATTGGGATCAAGCTGACTAAATGCAGTTTTCCCACATACTCCTTGCCTTGACCTGTAAACAATCCAGCTTTATATCCCAATAGGGTAAAAGTTTGATCTGCTTCTGTTGAACAAGGTAAAGCCTGACCAGTATCAGCATGAATTCCACTAGGAATATCAACTGACACTTTGAAACCTGTTTGCAGATTATAGAGGTGAATAATATTTTGCCATTTTTGATCCAGCATTCGATTTAATCCGATCCCAAATAAAGCATCTATATGACAATCGAATATGGGTAAGTCTTGGTTTATCTCATGTTCAGACAATAAATAGTCAATTGTTTGTGTATCAACTTGTTGGCTTTGTGCGTAATGAAATGCCTGTTGTAAATCCTCAGAATGACCTAGCTCTGTAGCAAACATGGTTACTTTAAATCCCTGCTGCTTTAAAAATGCAGCTATATAATAGCCATCACCTGCATTATTGCCCTGACCACACCAGACCGCGATATGGTTAATTTTTTTAGCTAGAAATTGTTTATTTAAGTTTTGCGCTATTGTCCAAGCTGCTTGCTGCATTAAACCTAAAGAAGAATTCCGTTGAGCAAACCATCGACGCTCCCATGCTTGTATACTTTGACTATCATAAACTTTGCTATGGTAAACTGATCGGTGCATGATTTTCTCCTTATTATTGGTTTATGGCTTCCACTTCCTCATCTCACAACACTTCTCAAAAGATTGAGATTCAGCAGCTTGATCCTCAAGAACTTAAAACATGGATAAAAGCACAAGCTTTGGAATTGGGTTTTTCTGATTGTGTCATTGCCAAACCAGATGCTCAAGATCAAATGCCGAGATTTAAAGAATATTTAAAACGCGGCTATCATGCTGACATGCACTATTTAGAGGAAAACCTAGATAAACGAGCCGACCCAACTTTGCTCGTGCCAGGCACAAAAAGTATTATCTGTGTGCGTATGAACTATCTTGTAGCATCGCCAAAGCCCCGTTATGTACCATTTGAACCAAATTCAGCCATTATCGCACGTTATGCACGTGGTCGTGATTATCACAAAGTTATGCGTGGTCGACTTAAAACTTTAGCTACACGCATCAAAGAAAAAGTTGGAGATTTCGAATCACGTCCATTTGCTGATTCAGCACCAATTTTTGAAAAATCCCTTGCAGAAAGTGCAGGTATGGGTTGGACAGGGAAACATACTTTACTCATTCATAAAAAATCAGGTTCCTTTTTTGTTTTAGGTGAGTTATTTACTTCACTCGATCTACCTTTTGATCAACCTGCGACAGCACATTGTGGCTCATGTACAGCGTGTATTGATATCTGCCCTACACAAGCGATTGTTGAACCTTATATGTTAGATGCTCGAAAATGTATTGCATATCTAACCATTGAATATAAAGGCATAATCCCAGAAGAATACCGCGCTGGAATTGGTAATCGAATTTTTGGTTGTGATGATTGTCAGTTAATTTGCCCCTGGAATGGCTTTGCTAAAACAGCCACAATTCCTGATTTTGATCCAAGACATAGTTTAGACAATATTAGCTTGCTCGATATTTGGCAGTGGGATGAAGCTACATTTTTAGCCAATACTGAAGGCAGCCCTATACGTCGCACAGGGTATCAATCATTTAAACGTAATATTGCAATCGGACTTGGAAATGCGCCATACTCGAATGAAATCGTTGCTAAGTTGCAAGAGGCAAAACCTTGGCACGATGAGATTGTAAACGTACATATTGATTGGGCAATTCAACAACAATTGCGACAACCAATTGTCCATCACATAGAAAAATGATGTTTTTTGCCCTTTGGCTTTGGCATGATTTCTGTATGATTAATCTCAATCTTTGTAATCAATCATCATGGATATAACAATGACCCTACGTAATGACTGGACTCGTGATGAAATCCAAGCCTTATATGATCAACCTTTTTTAGATTTAGTATTTGAAGCACAACGCGTTCATCGTCAACATTTCCAACCAAATACCATTCAAGTAAGCACACTACTTTCAATCAAAACAGGTAAATGTCCTGAAGACTGTAAGTATTGCTCTCAATCTGCTCATTACGATTCTAAATTAGAAGCGGAAAAACGCATTGCTGTTGATAAAGTTATTCGTGAAGCTATTTCAGCAAAAGAATCTGGTTCTTCACGTTTTTGTATGGGTGCTGCTTGGCGTAATCCACATGAACGTGATATGCCTTATGTTCTCGAAATGGTTCGTGAAGTAAAAGCATTAGGTTTAGAAACTTGCATGACTTTGGGGATGTTAAACCAATCTCAAGCAGAGCGCTTAAAAGATGCTGGTTTAGATTACTACAACCACAACCTTGATACTTCTCGTGAATATTATTCACACATCATCAGTACACGTAGTTTTGATGACCGTTTAAATACACTTGATCACGTGCGTCAGGCTGGGATGAAAGTTTGTAGTGGTGGGATTGTTGGTCTAGGTGAAACTCGTAATGACCGTATTGGTTTATTACATGAGCTTTCTACTATGCCCGTTCACCCTGAATCAGTACCAATTAACATGCTTGTTCCAATTGAAGGTACTCCGCTTGCAGATGTAGAAAAGTTAGATGTTACTGAATGGATTCGTACTATTGCTGTTGCACGTATTATTATGCCTCACAGTTATATCCGTTTATCTGCTGGACGTGAATCCCTCAGTGATTCTGATCAAGCCTTAGCATTTATGGCTGGAGCAAACTCTTTGTTCTCTGGTGATAAATTACTAACAACACCAAACGCTGGTGAAGGTAAAGATCAAGTCTTATTTGCTAAATTAGGTTTAACTGCTGAAAAACCTAAACCAACGGTGGCAGAACTCTCTATAGATGCAATGAGTGCATAAAATATAAAAACCTTGTCAATCGACAAGGTTTTTTTCTGTACTGTTGAGATTAGATCGAAGTAACTAAAATTCCATATTTTGCATTTAGAAACATACCTTGACGAATAATGTCTACGCCAGCAGCATGCGTTACGGATAATTCCTGTGTATGTACATCAAAATGAAATGAATCAAAAATATCTTGATGTTGCATAAGCCAAAAAATTGTATTGGCAATATTTTCATCAACCGTATAAGTGTCAGAATTGAAGTCTTTATTCATGAGATTCAATATTTTCAACAAAATTAAAAATATCATAACGAATAAATTTACTTAAAACAGCTATATAAAAAAACACTTAACCGAAGGAGATTCATGGTTAAGTGTATCAAGAGGAATTTCTAGATTATGCAGCTTGAGGACTAATAAGACTTTGTCCTGACTTCAAGCTGATCATCGCTTTAGCATTAAACTCTAAGGTTAAAACATGGTTATCAAGATGAACATGATATGCGTGAATTAATGGCTGCTGCCCTTCATCTGTCTCAAGCATGTATTCATCGGCGATATTTAAAATACCTTCAAGATTTGTTGTACTCGAAGCTCGGTCATGACTGAACAAGTCATAAATCGTTTGTAAGTTAAAGCTTGTGATCAATTCTTGAGGATGATTTTTAATATAACTTTCAAGAAATAAAACAAATTTATGAGCAAAAAAATAGTAGTTCGGTTTATGAGTATAAAGCATATTCATTGAAAACTCCTTAGCTGATTTTTCATCTAATCATGACTAAAACACTAAGAATTGAATCTTAAAAAATTCTTAAAACAAGTTAGGTGTTTTTGTAATCTATGTATTTTCCCCACCTATATTTAGATTTTTTAAAAATAAGCTGAACTGATTTTTTATAGTTATTGATAAGAAAAAATGAACAATGCGATCAAAAAAAAATCAAACAATCTGATTTTAATCACAAAACTTAACAGTCACCCCAAGATTATTTAAATAAAATTCACTTAATAATGAAAGTTTATTAATAAAAACTAATAAATAAACAATAGGTTATTCAAATTATAACAATTGATAAATTTAAGTATTTAATTTATGTGACGAAGTTTGCATTTTTATAATGAATGGTATATTTCGCGCATTACTTGTTCAGCGCAAGAATTTAACTGGAAAAGTAATCTAATTCAAACTTTTAGCTGATGTATTAGAGAAATCATTATGAAAAAACTTGCTTTGATCGCTGCACTTTCAGTTGTAGGCATCGCAAACGCTCAAGCTGCTGACGGCACAATTACAATCAATGGTCTAGTAACTGACAAAACTTGTACTATCAATACTCCTGCTGGTAAAGACTTTACTGTTACACTTCCAACAGTTTCTAGACAAACTTTAGCAAATGCTGGCGATGTTGCAGGTCGTACTCCATTCCAAATCAACTTAAAAGATTGTTCAGAAGGTAAAGTTGCAACTTACTTCGAACCAGGTGCAACTGTTGACTTCAACACTGGTCGTTTAATCAACCAAGCTACTGCTGGTGCTCAAAACGTTGATGTTCAATTATTAGGTAGTAACAACCAAGTGATTCCAGTTTTAGCTGCTGGCGCTAGCGGTGCTCAAGCTAATTCTCAATGGGTTGATGTTGTTGACGGCGGTACTGCCGACTTGAACTACTATGCTGAATACTACGCAACTGGTGCATCTACAGCTGGTGAAGTAACGACAAACGTTCAATATACAATTATTTATCAATAATTATTGATCGCTGAGTTTCTATGTTTCAGAACATAGAAACTCTTTCATTTTTATAATCTTCCGCTTTTTCAGAGAATGTAAAACATGTCATTTCACGGTTGTAATTTTTTGTCTGGCTTAGCACTCTGTTCGATGATTGCCACAGCTTCGCACGCAGAAATTGTTATTCATGGTACACGTGTCATTTATCCTTCTGATGCCCGTGAAGTAACATTACAACTTAGTAACAATGGCTCTAAACCTGCTCTGGTCCAAGCTTGGATTGATGAAGGTGATCCTAAAAGTACTCCTGATCAATCAAAAGTACCTTTCATGATTACACCACCTATTTCACGTGTTGAAGCGACAAAAAGTCAGACGCTCAGAATTACAGCTCTGCCAAATGCCTCTACGTTAAATCAACAACAAGAATCTGTACTCTGGTTAAACGTACTAGAATAGACGAAATTTGTCTAGGAGAGTGGTGGCAGTCCAAATGGTAATTCCTTATCTTTAAAATAGAGAACGCCCGATGAAATTCATTAGGCGTTTACTTAAATATATGTCAGCTTATTTTTTAACTAGATGTACTTGTCAAGCACGATTCTTTTTCTAAATTGCCTTTAAAAAATCAATCTTGCTATTTTTGACTTTTCACACCATTTTGTTCAATTTGTACTGCGGCTTGCCAGCTAGGTAGTTGGCTTAAACCTGCTACATAACGTTGGATATGCGGATAATTTTCACCTTGTCCCATATGATGAACTAAAGCATGTAGTCCAAAGCCCATCATAAAGTCAGCACCGGTTAAACGGTCTGCCACTAGAAATTCTTTATCTTTTAAATATTCATTTAAATAGCTAAATACTTTATCGAACTCAACTTGAGTATAATTTTCTAGAAATACCAACTTCGTACCCTGCTTGGTTTCTATCGCATTAAACGTTTTTAACAAAAATGGCAGCATGGCAGAGCTTTCTGAGAAATGAATCCACTGTAGATAATCGACATAGGTAGGTTCATCCATATCTGGTGCTAAATGCGGCGCAAGTTGCTGAATTAATAACTCAACGATTGCGCCTGACTCTGCAATAACTTTGCCATCCCATTCCAATACTGGAGATTTCCCTAAAGGATGGATGGTTTTTAAAGATTCAGGGGCCAAATGCGTGCTTGAGTCACGATAATAGCGTTTCAGCTCATAGGGCTGCTTGATTTCTTCAAGTAACCACAAGATACGAAAAGAACGTGATTGATCTAAATGATGTAGTGTAATCATGATAATTCCTATTTTTTAAATCTTTACAAAGACTTTGCCAAAGTTTTCGCCTTTCAACATACCATTGAAAGCATTGATTGTGTTATCTAAACCTTGCACCATATGCTCTTTATATTTGATTTTTCCGTCTTTCAACCATTCAGACATTTGCTGATTAAATTGCGGATACTGACTGCCATAATCATCAAAAATAATAAAGCCTTGCATGCGAATACGCTTTTTTAAAAGGGTGGAAATAAAGCCCGGTAAACGGTCTGGCCCTTGTGCCTGCTCGGTAGCGTTATACTGGGAAACCACACCACACACCGGTACACGTGCCGCAGAGTTAAGCAATCGCCATACCGCATCAAACACTTTACCCCCCACATTCTCATAATAAATATCAATACCGTTGGGAGCTGCTTGTTGTAATTGTTCTGCAAAATTTTCATCATGATGATTGATACAAGCATCGAAGCCGAGTTTTTCTACTGCATAACGGCATTTTTCAGCCCCACCTGCGACGCCAACCACGCGACAACCTTTAAGTTTGCCAATCAGTCCAACCGTAGCACCAACAGGTCCCGTTGCAGCTGCAACGACTAAAGTTTCACCGGCTTTAGGCTGACCAATGTCCAACAACCCCATATAAGCAGTAAATCCTGGCATTCCCAAAATACCCAATGCCCAAGATGGATGTTCAGGTTGCATACCTAAGCTTTGACAGGCAGACCCTTAGAAATTGCGTAGCCCTGCTAGCCATTTCCGGAAAGAACCCACTCGCCTTCTTTAAATTTTGGGTTTTTAGAGGCCACCACTTGACTGACTGTTCCACCGACCATCACTTCGCCAATTTCAACCAGTGCTGCATATGAAGGAGCATCACTCATGCGACCACGCATATAAGGATCGAGTGACAAGTAAATGGTTTTTAACAATATCTCGCCTTATTTAAGTTCATTGAGCTCAACTTGTTCAATACGAAAATCGCTGTGTTTTGGCTCACCCACTGGCCGTTTAGCTAAAACGATGCGTTGATTAATAACTGTTTTCACACATATAACTCCATGTTTTATTTAAAAGTATTTCGCTTCACAACCAAAAACTATGATTAAAATTTCTTTACATCCATTGTAGATGAGTTATAATAAAAAACAATACGACTGGTCTATTTTTTACAATAGAGTAAATAATTAATATGAAGCCTACTCCTATTAAAAAGTCTGAAGCAAAACGCTTACACATTCTTAACACCAGTTCTGACCTGATTTTGCATAAAGGTTTTAGCGGTTTGGGATTACAAGAAATTTTACAAAGCTGCGAGATCCCTAAAGGTTCATTTTATCATTACTTCAAATCTAAAGAGTCTTTCGGCTGTGAGTTGGTAAAGTATTATGTAGATAATTACCAACGCCGTTTAGATGAACTATGGCGTAGCGACCAATCCGCTTATCAAAAACTAATCGGGTATTTTAACCTATGGATTGAAGATCCTGATGCGCCGTGTAGTTGGGCAGATAGCTGTCTAATTGTAAAACTTGCTGCAGAAGTCGCTGACCTATCTGAAGATATGCGCGCTATTATGTCCGCTGGCGTCGATAAGGTAATCAAGCGGATTGCTGAAATCATCGTTTTGGGCAAACAAGATGGGTCTATCCAAGCAGAGACTGATGCCTTGACGGTAGCCCAAGTGACTTACCAAATGTGGATGGGCGCGGCGTTACTAAGTAAGCTGCAAAAAGATAAAACACCATTACATCAAGCGCTAAAAGCGACAGCGTTTTTATTAAAAAGTGGAAAGTCTTAAAAGTTAGCTTTGCTGGCTTAATCTCACTAACTTAACCTTAGTAACTTAGCTTCACTATCTTGGCTTCACGACAATGATGGCCGCAAAAATTGTCATAGCAGCCCAATCATGATGTATGACTGGGCTACTATGACATTAATTAGATAACAATGCGTATCGCTCATGTACTAACTTGTAGGTTGGCACATCTGATAGCGATGCTTTTTCTTAAAGTGCTTTTTTTAAATAGCGTCTTCAACACCTTCAATGATAAAGGCACGATAATTTGCCCCTTTTAGGCGATGTTGTAATGCTTCTTGATAGATGGGACTGTGATACCAGTCTCGCGCGGCTGCCATATCAGGAAAGCGTAGAATAACAGCGCCTTCAATTTCATTGCCTTCAAGCACTTCTAATTGACCATAAAAAGCCAAGGGTGTTAGCTCACGACCTTCACGAGCAAGCGGCGCCTTTTGTGCATATTGCGCCAGTTCCTCAGCGTCCGTAGTTTGCTCACGGGTAAATACCACATACGCAGACATGGGCTACTCCTTATTTAACAATTCAAGGAGTGCACTGGCGGTTGCAGCAGAAGAAGCAGGATTTTGTCCAGTAATGAGTAAGCCATCTACTTGGACATACACTTGCCAGTCACCCGCTTTAGAATAATGACCACCTTTTTCTTTGAGCATATCTTCGACTAAAAACGGTACAACTTCGGTCAATCCTACCGCTTCTTCTTCAGTATTGCTAAAACCTGTCACAGATTTACCGCTGACCAAAGGCTTGCCATCACTGGTTTTTACATGACGAAGAACACCTGGGGCGTGACAAACTGTCGCAACAGGTTTTCCTGACTCAATCGCTTGTTCAATCAGAGCAATTGAAATCGGATCTTCTGCTAAATCCCACAATGGGCCATGCCCGCCTGGATAAAACACTGCATCATAATCAGCGATAGAAATTTCGCTAAGTTTATGGGTCTGTGCCAATGCTTGCATTGCCACGGGATCTGCTTCAAAGCGATGCGTGGTTTCAGTTTGTGCTTCTGCTAAATTACTTTTTGGGTCTAGCGGTGGCTGCCCACCTTGAGGCGACGCTAGGGTAACTTCAACACCCGCATCAATAAAGGTGTAATACGGCGCCGCAAGTTCTTCCAACCAAAAACCTGTTTTCTTACCAGTATTGCCGAGTTGATCATGTGAGGTTAAAACGATTAAAATTTTCATGTTATTTCTCCGATAATTTTCAGGATTGAGGAGCATTGTTGCATGATCACTTGCCGTGTGGCGTGAGCATGCCAGATCAGCTTATTTAGATGCTCGTCGTGAGAATTTCACGACTGATCTCTAATGAAACATTTTTATGTTCGCCTAGCTGTGTAAGATTGTGTGATTTAAGTTGCGTAATGATGATCTCAATATCTGTCTCCCCCAGTCCATAATCGCTAAGACGAGTCGGCAATCCAAGTTGCTCAAAGAAGGCTCGAGTACGAGCAATAACAGTATCAATACGTTGTTCTTCATCACCTTCGACAATCTGCCAGACACGAGCTGCATACTGTAGTAATTTTTCTCGTTTCTCTTGACGACGCACTTGTAGATTGGCGGGCAACACAATGGCCAAGGTACGAGCATGATCAATACCATGTAAAGCCGTGAGCTCATGCCCAATCAAATGGGTTGACCAATCTTGTGGTACACCAGCTCCAATTAGCCCATTCAGTGCCATGCTAGCAGCCCACATCAAATTTGCACGCGTGTCATAATCTGCTGAATCGTCCAAGATTTTCGGTCCAATCTCAATCAGAGTTTGCAATAGACCTTCGGCAAAACGATCTTGTACTTGTGCATTCACAGGGTAAGTTAAGTACTGTTCCATGACATGAACAAATGCATCGACCACGCCATTTGCTAACTGGCGCGTCGGCAAGCTAAAAGTTTTATTCGGATCCAATACGGAAAATTGCGGAAAAACATAGGGGCTGCTAAATGACAATTTGGCTTGGGTCGATTTTCTGGTGACTACCCCACCGCTATTCATTTCTGAACCAGTTGCCGGAAGGGTGAGTACACTCGCAAAAGGCAAAGCTTGAGTAATCTTAGTACCATGAGTTTCTAAAATCTCCCATGTATCCCCTGTATAATTGACTGCTGCTGCAATAAATTTAGTACCATCAATTACCGATCCACCACCGACAGCCATCAAGAAATCTATCTTTTGTTCTCGAATCAGCTCTACAGCTTTCATGAGGGTTTCATAACTCGGATTCGGCTCAATTCCGCCAAATTCATGAATTTCTCTTGCACCTAATGCTTCACGCACTTCAGCTAAAGTACCATTCTTACGTGCACTTTCACCACCAAATAACATTAATACTTTTGCATCTGTAGGCACATAGTCATTGATTTTAGCTATTGTATCGCCACCAAAAATAATGCGGGTCGGATTATAAAAGTTAAAATTCAGCATATTTTTATCCTAGGATGATCAGCTAATTGATTTGAAAAACCACCGTTATTCATCAAATAAACTTTAAAAAATTGGACAATACTGCGGCTTTTGACTGCACCATGTGCTAACTATACATAAAAATAGACCAGTCGTCTATTTTTTATAAAAAAATTATTTTAGCTTGCCGACTTGAGTGATGGTTAAACACATTCAGGCTTGTTCTATACCACTTTGATTATTGATTTATTTTCACGAGCGATTGTTGGATGGAAGGTATCAACACGTATGACTATTGACATGGTCGTGAACGCATTGGCTGAAACAGTGAATGGCTCATACAAAATAGCAATGATTAAATATTTTAAAAGCAGATTGGCACGGTTTAGCAGATGTACAAATGCGACAGTAAATTAGATAGATTGGTTCAATATAAAGCATGTAAATAGTTGCATTCGTTTATTTACCCTGCCCTGTTTTGGATATTGACCCATTTAAATGATGAGATTAAGCCATTAAATAAAGTAGCCCAACTTGAATAAAAAGCCTCTGACAAACCCCACAGGGTTGAAGTGCTGCCTTTCATTCAAAATTTCAGGCAGCACCCTCATACATTTAAGCGTCGGTTTAACCTGGTAGTTTACTCGCCAAAACATCTACTTTCTCAATAGACGGTGGCGCTGAAAATAGATCATCGGCCTGAGCCATCAAAGCAGCTGCAACCTTGCCAGATAAATGTGCTTGGCGACCCGCCTCATCAGGAAATGCATCAAAAATACCAAATGTTGTAGGTCCAAGACGTAGGCCAAACCACGCAACTGTCGCAGGTTCTTCCATTACAATAGGTAAACCGCCTTTAAGGAAAGCTTCCACTTCGTCTTCTTTACCTGGTTTAGCTTCAAGACGGACATATAAAGCTGTTTTAAGCATGACTAAAACTCCATTATTGATTAAAATTAAAACTCATTCTGACATTGCTAATGTATGCATGTCAGAAAGTTTTGTTGTACAAAGGTTAAAAACAATTTTCCATAGCTGAGCCAAAATCTGAGTTTTCATTTCGACATAATGCTATGAATTTATTCAAGTTAATATCATTAACATTTGAATCAAAAAATATTGCTCAAGTAGCATTCAAGAACAACATGTACATCCTTATAACTATGAAAGTTATTTAGCTAGGAATTTGCTGTGAAACTCTATATGTTTCTCTATAAAGCTCGCAATGAAGTAATAGCTATGGTCATACCCTTCTCTTAGGTTAAGTGTAAGAGGATATTCTTGTTCCAAACAAATATCACTAAGAAGCTTTGGTCTTAACTGTTCTTCAAGAAAATCATCAGCTGTTCCCTGATCGACTAAAATAGGTAAATGAAATTCAGCGTTTTTGATTAATTCAATCGCATCATAGCTTTTCCATAAAGTTTCGGTTTCACCTAGGTAGTGTGTAAAAGCCTTTTTCCCCCAAGGTACTTGGCTAGGTGCAACAATTGGTGCAAAAGCAGAAATACTTTTATACAGCTCAGGGTTTTTTAACCCAATGACTAATGCACCATGACCACCCATGCTATGCCCCATAATGCTTTGGACTTGGTTGGTCGGAAAATTCAGGTCAATCAGATTTCTAAGCTCTTCCACAATATAATCATACATTTTGAAATGCTGTGACCACGGTGCTTGTGTTGCATTCACATAGAATCCTGCGCCTTGGCCTAAATCATAATCTGCATGATCTGGTACATCCTCTCCACGTGGGCTGGTATCTGGTGCAACAATAATGACTTTATGTTCAGCCGCATATTTTTGTGCTCCGGCTTTAGTAATAAAGTTCTGTTCGTTGCAAGTCAGTCCTGATAACCAATATAAAACTGGCAACCGCTCATCTTTGTCATGAGGTGGCAGATATATTGAGAATTTCATTGAACAGTTTAATGCTATTGACTGATGGCGATACACTTCTTGCGATCCACCAAAAGAAGCATGTTTCTCAATTATTTCCATAATCAATTACCTATGTTGAGCAAGATTTCATGAGAAATCGAGTAAACAAAGAGTCTGACATTCTCCACAGAGAATAGTGATAAAGATTTAAAATGTAGGCAGGTTTGTTGAACCTATACACGATGCCTACACAGATAGATCGGTTTTACAGATAATGTGCCGTTTTAGAGGATTCCATGCATGTCATTCATGATGCACATGCATGGAAAACTATAAGGTCTGACGCAATTATTCGTAGTGAATTACAGTACGAATTGACTTACCTTCATGCATTAGATCAAAGGCTTCATTGATCTGATCCAAGCCCATCGTATGTGTCACAAATGGTTCTAATTGAATTTTACCTTTCATGGCATCTTCAACCATTCCTGGAAGTTGCGTACGACCTTTTACGCCACCAAAGGCAGAACCTAGCCATTTACGACCAGTAACCAGTTGGAATGGACGGGTAGAGATTTCCTGACCCGCGCCAGCTACACCAATAATTACGGATTGTCCCCAGCCACGGTGTGCACTTTCAAGGGCTGCACGCATCACATTCACGTTACCAATACATTCAAATGAATGATCTACACCCCAACCAGTCATTTCGACAATGACTTGCTGGATTGGTTTATCGTAGTCTTTAGGGTTCAAGAAGTCCGTTGCACCAAACTCTTTTGCCAGCGCAAATTTATCTGGATTCATGTCAACCACAATAATACGTCCTGCTTTAGCTTGACGTGCGGCTTGTACGACTGCCAGACCAATACCACCTAAACCAAAGACCGCAACACTATCACCTTCTTGTACTTTAGCCGTGTTATGTACTGCACCGATACCCGTTGTTACCCCACAACCCAGTAAGCAGACATGTTCGTGATTGGCTTCAGGATTGATTTTAGCCAATGATACTTCTGCCACTACAGTGTATTCACTGAACGTTGAGCAGCCCATATAGTGGTAAATCGGTTGACCATTGTAGGAAAAACGAGTGGTACCATCTGGCATTACACCTCTACCTTGAGTTTCGCGAACGGAAATACACAAGTTCGATTTTCCAGATTTACAGAATAGGCACTCGCCACATTCAGCAGTGTAAAGTGGAATTACGTGATCACCTGGTTTGACGCTAGTCACGCCTTCACCAACCTCAACGACAACGCCAGCACCTTCATGCCCGAGAATAGCAGGAAAAACACCTTCAGGATCATCGCCAGACAAAGTAAATGCATCTGTATGACACACACCGGTATGGGAGATCTTAATTAATACTTCACCTTTCTTTGGTGGTGCAACATCAACTTCAACAATTTGAAGAGGTTGACCAGGACCAAACGCAACAGCAGCACGTGACTTCATGGAATAATTCCTTATACAGATCTATTTTAAATATGATTTTAGAATCTTGGCGATTTCAGCCAATTCTTCTTTTCGTTGTTGTTCTGTGGTTTCACCTGATACTAAAGTGTCCTTTAAATGAACCTCTAACATCTCATTCATTAAACCATTAATAGCACCACGCACAGAGCATATTTGTTGCAGAATTGCACCACATTCCACATTGTCTTCTAACGCTTTTTCAATCGCTTGCGTCTGACCTTTGATCTTTCTGACGCGTAGAAGAATCTTTTTTTTGTCTTCAACCTGATTAGGCATCAGACCTCCTTATTTGCTAGCATTAATACTATACTACCCCATAGTATAAAAAAAGCAATATTTTTTATAAATCGAAAATCAAAAAGATCTTTAGCGAAAATTTTCTATGCCTGTTTTTAGTTTTTTTTTAAATTAACATCGTAGAGCTGATGCTAAAGTCACAAAGAATGGGACTTTAGCTCCCATTTTTTTTATTTTGGCTCATGTTCTTTGTGATGCTGTGACCTTTTAGAATTATGTTTCAAATTTTAGCCACTTTGTAGATATTTTGAACATTTCAAGCCTTGAAAATACTGCCGACAGTTTAGATTAAACTGCCTTTACAGACTGTACTAGAATATTTTTAGTGAGCGGATGATATTTATTATTCATTATTTAGGAATTATTAAATCCTATAAATATCATTTATTGGATTATTTTACTTTGGTACTGTGCACATCATCCCCCATTTAAGAATAAGGAACAACTATGAATAAGATGATGAATGCTCTTATCCTAGAAAATTTTGGTGATCATGAATTTAACCGTGTAGAACTGCCTATACCTCAACCAAAGGCTGGGCAAGTTCTAGTACGTGTTCATGCCAGTGGTGTAAACCCTATTGATTATAAAATTCGTCTTGGTGAAGCACCATATGCTATGCCAGAGCTTCCTGCCGTGTTGGGAACAGATATGGCTGGGGTTGTCACTGCCGTTGGTGAAGGTGTCACCCACTTCAGCGTCGGAGATGAAGTTTACGGTCTGATTGGTGGCGTTCGTGGTCTTCAAGGATCTTTAGCAGAATATGTTGTAGCAGATGCTGATCTAATCGCATTAAAGCCACGCAATATCTCTATGCGCGAGGCAGCAGTACTACCATTGACGTTCCTCACCGCTTGGGAAGGTTTAGTGGATAATGCGAAGGTCCAACCAGGGCAAACTGTACTGGTTCAGGGTGGTGCTGGTGGCGTTGGCTATATGGTGGTTCAGCTTGCAAAAGCACTTGATGCAAATGTTTGGGCGACTGGTCGTACAGCTGATCAATCACTGATTTCAGAACTCGGTGCAACACCTCTCGATTACACCACAGCATCTTCCGATGACATTATTGCTGCAAGCCCTGAGGGTCAAGGTTTTAACATTGTTTACGACACTGTGGGTGGTCCAGTACTCGATGCTTCACTTTCCATGACAACTCACTATGGCCACATTACCAGCTGTGCTGCATTTGGTCATCATAATTTAGCGAGTTCATCTCTACGGTGTGCCACAGTGTCTGGCGTATTCGTCCTCATGCCGATGTTAACAGGCAATCGCCGTGCTCATCATGGTGATATCCTTAAGATCGCGACTCGTCTTGTTGAGGAAGGTAAACTGCGTCCTATTGTTGATCCTCGTCATTTTACTCTAGATCAAGCGATTGAGGCTCATGATGCTGTTCAAGATCGCTCTGCCAATATTAAGGTCGTGATTGATGTCATTTAACGCACTTCAGGCCAAGACTTGGCGCTTCAATTCTATTGGAGATACAGATGTTCTGACATTAGAAACACTTCCTGTGGCTTTACCAGCCGCAGGAGAAGTTCTAATCCAGATGAAAACGATCGGACTCAACCGGGCTGATGTAATGTTTCGGCGTGGTACTTATATTCAAAAGGCAGTATTCCCTTCTCGTCTGGGATATGAGGGAGCAGGCATAGTTCTGGCAATAGGTGAAGGTGTACGCCAATTTTCTCCAGGAGATGCAGTATCGATTCTTCCGACTGACAATCTAGCCAAATATGGGACATATGCGGACAAGCTTCTGATTCCAGAAACTTTTTTAGTTCACAAACCCGATAGTTTAAGCTGGGAAGAAGCTTCTTCAATCTGGATGCAGTATTTGACGGCTTGGGGTGGTGTAATCCATGCTGGTGGAGTTTCGAAAGGAAAAACGATCTTGATCACAGCAGCTTCAAGTAGCGTAGGACTAGCTGCGATACAAATAGCTGAAGCAGCGGGTGCTAAGGTCATTGCAAGTGCACAGACAATAGAGAAAAAGCAACGTTTACTGGATCTCGGTGTTAAAAATGTTATAGCCACTGAAGATGAACCAGATTTGTATGAGGCGCTTGTTTTACGTTTAGGTGGAGAACATCTTGATGTCGCCTTCGATGCTGTAGGAGGGCCTCATATTGAACAGATTGCAAAAGCGATGTCTGTAGGAGGAACGATGGTTATGCATGGTGCGCTTAGCCCGGAGATCACACCATTCCCCCTTAAAGTTGCATTACGCAAGAGCTTAACTATGCGAGGTTTTTTGTTCCTTGAGGTCCTCCATGATCCTGTTCTAAGGGAGCAAGCCAGACGATTTATTCTTAGCAGTATAGGTGCAGGATATCTTCGTCCAGTGATCGACCGTTGCTTTAACTTTGAGGACATGCATGACGCTCAGCGCTATCTTGAATCAAATCAGCAAATAGGAAAAATTGTAGTTACTCTAGATACATGATGGACTTATCTGATTTCTACTTTCTAGAAAAAAGGTTAGTTCCATCTGATTCAGGTTTCTATATGGCCCAACACTTCCGCTAAGTAATCAAACAATGCTCGGATTCGCAAAGGTGTTGGGCCCCGCTGTGGACGATATAAATACAGGCGCCAAACGGGAGAGGTTTCCTCATGAAGTATCTGAATGAGCTTACCACTCCTAAGCCACGGCAAAACTAGAAATCCAGGCATGTGTCCGAATCCAACTCCAGCGAGAATAGCTTGAAATTCAGCTTCTAGATCATCTGTAATAAAACGAGGCTTTGATGGCGTAAAGCTTCGACTTTCGGTGAATGTCCATGGCCAGTAACGTCCTGTTTTATGATCGACTAGTGCTGTTAGAGGGTATTTATCAAGGTCAATAATTTTTTTAGGCATTCCAACCTTATCAATTAACTCTGGCGTACCCACAGAATAAAAATTCACTTTAGCCAATTCCCTTGCCACATATCGATTGTCCGGCAAAAATCCAAATCTGATCCCGATATCTATCCGCTCATCGATCACATCCGAGTGTGAATCTGTTAGCACACAATCTACGACAATATCTGGATAACGTGTGGCAAATTCTGCTAGTGCGGGTACTACCAATTTGCGCCCTAACACAGACGACACAGTAAGACGGACAGTCCCACGCATTTCATCTCGTTTTTCCTTGGTGTCTTTTACAAACAAAGCATCGATCGTTCCCACCGCAAAACGTGCTTGCTTTGCCAGACGCTCACCATCAGCGGTAATTTTAATTTGTCGAGTACTCCTGTAAAACAGAATCTCTCCGCGCTGCTCTTCTAGCTCTTTTATTGCCCGTGTCACTGCCTGTGGGGAAATACCCAGCTGAGTTGCTGCCTCTTTAAAATTTCGAGACTCTGCTGCGACACAAAAGATACGCATCATTTCCAATTTGTTATGCATGTCCTATCCTGTGTTATGGCAATTATTCCGTAAATAGGAATTCTGAAAGATAATATTATTCATTTATTATACCTAACAGGGCTGTAATACTTAACCCATCAAATATGATTGACAGATAGGTTGAAGGTTACTTGTATGAATAATATAGAAAATAAAGTTGTTGTTATCACTGGTGCAAGTAGTGGTTTAGGTGAAGCTACTGCTCGCTTACTTGCTAAAAAAGGTGCAAAGGTTGTAATTGGTGCTAGACGTACTGAAAAATTAGAGGCTATTGTTCACGACATTCGTGCTGAAGGTGGTCAAGCTGAATTTATTGGTATGGATATAACCAAACCACAGGAAGTACAAGCACTTATTGAAAAGGCATTAAGCGCATTTGGTCAAATCGATGTATTGGTAAACAATGCTGGATTAATGTCTATTGCACCATTAAGTGAGCTAAAAGTTGATGAATGGGATCGTATGATCGACATTAATATTAAAGGTGTTCTTTATGGTATAGCAGCTACCCTACCTGTTTTCCAAAAACAAAACTTTGGACACTTTATTAATCTCGCATCTGTTGCAGGGATAAAAGTATTTAGTCCAGGAGGTACTGTTTATAGCGGTACTAAGTTTGCTGTAAGAGCCATCTCTGAAGGCCTTCGTCATGAAGTTGGGGGAACAATTAGAACGACGACTATTGAGCCTGGTGCAGTTGAGTCAGAACTAAAATTCGGTTCTTCTCATAAAGAAAGTTCAGAGTTTGTTACTGATTTCTACAAACAAGCCATACCAGCTGACTCAGTCGCTCGAGCAATTGCTTATGCAATTGAACAGCCTGCGGATGTAGATATTAATGAAATTGTTTTACGCCCAACGAGCCAAGAGTTTTAATTATTGAATAACAAAAAATGGGAGCACCTCGCTCCCATTTTTACTATATTTTTAAAGTTAAGGACAAATCTATGAAAGCCGTATCGTATGTTATAAATCACCATGATGATTTTAAAAATTCATTGGTAGATATTGAAAAAGCGAAGCCTACGCTTAAGGAGCGTGATGTACTGGTAAAAGTTCAGGCAATCTCTGTAAATCCAGTTGATACCAAAGTGAGAAAAAATTCGTCAGAAGCAAATAATCGTATTTTAGGTTGGGATGCCGTTGGTGAAATTATTGAAGTTGGCTCAAAAGTTACCTCTTTTAAAGTAGGAGATTCTGTTTGGTATGCTGGTGATTTAACCCGAGATGGTAGTAATGCTGAGTTTCAAGCAGTCGATGAACGAATTATCAGTCTTAAACCAATTACAGTATCTAATGCAGAAGCAGCAGCATTGCCATTAACTGCTATCACGGCATGGGAAATGCTGTTTGATCGGTTTCAAATTTCAGAAACAGAAGTTGGCAGTATTTTAATTATTGGTGGTGCAGGTGGTGTAGGATCAATCGCTATCCAACTCCTAAAAGCAAAAACAAATCTGACCGTTATAGCAACAGCTTCACGTGAAGAAACGAAATCTTGGGTGGAATCACTTGGTGCCGATCATGTTATTGATCATAGCAAAGATTTAAACGAACAAATCGAAGCACTAGGTATTGAAAAACCAAAATACGTATTCTCTACCAATCATACAGAAACGTATATCAAGCAAATAGTTTCTCTGATTGCACCACAAGGCAAGCTTGGATTGATCGATGATCCAAAAACATTTGATATTATGCCGTTTAAGACTAAATCTATTTCTATCCACTGGGAGTTGATGTTCACTCGTTCAATGTATGAAACCGATGATATTGAAAAGCAAGGTGAACTGTTGCAACAGGTTGCCCAATTAGTTGACCAGCAAAAAATTAGAAGTACGCTTAACCAAAATCTAGGCAAGATTAACGCTGCAAACTTGGAGAAGGCGCATAAGTTGCTTGAATCAGGCAAGTCAAAAGGCAAAATTGTTCTAGAAAACTTCTAAAACAAATTCAAGGTGAAATAATGACTATTTCAGTAATTGCGAACATTAAGGCAAAATCAGATCAAAAAGAAACGTTAGAAGCGCTTTTAAAAAGTGTAATAGAGCCTACGCTTCAAGAAGAAGGATGCTTGAAATATGAGCTTTATATTAGCGAAAATGACTCGAGTAGATATTTCTTCTTAGAAGAATGGCGTAGCAGAGAGGATTTAGATCTCCATCTAGCCTCTGATTATATTCAAAGTTTATTTGGTAATATCCAATCGCTCATTGAATCAAGTGATATTGTAGAAATCAAAAAAATATAGCTGTATTCGGACGTTATGATGAAGTATTCTTCAAATTAACATAGAGACTTAGAAAGTTAATATAAAAATGGGAGCTCTAAGCCACTGCTGTCCCACAAATATCACAAGAAGAACCTCAATTGAGGTTCTTCTTGTTTTCGCCATTTTTTATCAGGCACAAAGAGTGACCTTAAAAGTTTCCTTTCAAATAAATTGACCTGAATAATTCTCAGTAAACGCTGAACACTCCATCCTTCTTGTGCCATGTGTTTAGCGAAGTTCGCCAGCAAATAGGCAATTAATGCAATCCATATTTGCGTTTGTATCGCATTGCGGCTTCGACCTAGAAATGACTTCAGTTTTAAATTCTGCTTGATGGCTTTAAAGAATAACTCAATCTTCCAGCGGTCTTTATAAATTGCAGCAATGGTGGATGCTGCCAGATGAAAGTTGTTGCTCAGAAATTCGAATGTTCTTTTCTTATCTGTATCATAAAACTCTATACGTCTTAATAATTCAGGTGCGCCTCTTTTCTTGGCATACGCACTGCTCAATTCAATACATTCATCCGCAATAATCCCTTTAGTCTCTAATACGCTGCGGCTTGATTTAACTTGATAAACTGTCTTTGGGCGTAGCCGGGTTACAAAGCTGACGTTCTGAAGTGTCAACTGAGCAAACCATTGATAATCAACATATCCTTTATCAAAGACGATAATGCTGCCAGCAGGAAATTTAAATGCTCTGCCTTGCACCATATCATTTTCAATACCATCCCCAAGCGCTACAAATTCAGGAATGGTATTGCTGTGATTTAAGCCAACACTGAGTTTAATACTGGCTTTGGATTCATGCACTTTTGCCCATGCGCACAATGACAGTGAAAGATCAATATGACTGGCATCTAGTGAATACAGCGGATTTTTGAATCTAAATTTATGTGCAGTTTTAGAGTTTTCACAGCGCTGAAGCAGCTGTGTGAACAATTGCTGATACAGGCTGGCGGGCTGTTCTTCGTTGAGTCTTGCTAAGGTGCTTCGCGCAATTCTCTTCGCGCCAAGATGATAGAGCTTTTCCTGCTGGGATTCGAGATTGGATTGAATGTCTCTTAAGCTTTGCCGACAAGAAAGTTGGGACATCAATATGGCAACAAACTGATCCCAGCGGGTGGCTGATCTTAATTTTTGCCCAGAGTGGTGCAGTTTAGCCAGACGTTCAAAATCTTGTCTTAAAATGGGTTTAAGTAATTGATGAAATACGGTATTCTGATGTGACAAAACCTGAGTCCTTTATAGTTAAAGTGTTTGTTTGCACTCATATTTTAACTATTTAGACTCAGGTTTTTTTATTTAAAGCAAACTATGGGACAGTAGTGGCTCTAAGCTCCTATTTTTTTGAGTGAACCGTACCGGGTTTGTCTGAGACTTTTTTTATTTAAGTTAAGCCACCTGACCTAACGGATTAATCTTATCATAGTACATTGGGCAATCCCCCCCTAAAAATAATAGGGTCTAAGAAGAGGTTTTCGCTCTGTGGACTTTTGCCACAGTTGGATCGTACGTGTAGAAACATTGAAATGCTTTGCTGTTTTTCACACAGACATTTTATTTCTAGTCAAAATCTCAATGACTTTGTCTTTAAAATCTTTTGAATATCCCATTTAGAACTTGGCTATAGTACTATATTGACGAGTAACTTACCATTTAGCCAATGGTCCAAATCCTTTGCGGATGATGTCACGTTGACCGCTGTGATGTTAGATCGGTTATTGCATCACTGTCATGTGGTACAAATATCGGGTGAGAGTTATCGCTTGAAGGGTAAAAAAAGAATAGGGATTCAGCCACAGGTTGAAACTTAATACGAGGTCAAAGGGGGCAATTTTAGAATGCCGTTGACAACCGAAGCAATTGAAAGGTCCGGTGCATTACAAGCCTGAACGATCTGCTGTTTAAATTCAGCACTGTATGTTCTTCGTTTTTTCTCAAGAGATGCGATGGATGAACCGTACCGGGTTTGTCGGTGATCCTAGACATATACAGGGACAAGGCAATGTTTGAAATCATTGATGATTTAAAAAATAAATTAGATCAATATCATTCAGTTTATTAAAAGGGTAATACAATTTAATGACGAGTAGAGTCCGTAGTATGAAGGGCTTTTTAAGCGGTATCTGTGCATCTCTATATGCTCTCACAATAAGCCAACCATTCAGATTAAGAAATCATTGGCTTAAATGGGTTTAGGGTTATAGATCCTAGATATCGTTATTTTAGGCTGTTTATTACCAATATACGATGCATTAAAAATATTTTCTGTTACTTCCAATTTTTAAGCTTAGATGTCTGTCCAATACCGACATTAAAACTGTTGGTTGGATCAAGTTTTTCATAATGATTTTTCAGCGCAGGTTTAGCCACATATAAATGTCCAACATTATGCTCTGCTGGATACTCAGCGCCACGGCTATCTAACAAACGCCACATTGCATGTTCCATAGCTAAAGGATCAACATCTTTTTTAACAATGTAATCTTGGTGGAATACATGACATAAAAAATGTCCATAATACAATTTATGTAAAATCTGCTCATCCATTTCTTTAGGTAAAGTTTCTACCCATTCACGATCATTACGGCGAAGTGCGATATCCAATGCAACAATATCTTCAACTTCTGATCGGTGCGTATCTCGATAACGAATTGCAGCACCTGCGACCGCAAAACGATGTAAAAATGCTTTTCGCCCTTCATCTTCATCACAAAGGAAATAATCACCAGTTTCGTGATGATCAAAGTAGCTTTCTAAAAATGCCTCTACCGCAGCAACATCTTGATCTTCAATACGTAGTACCAAATGATGCTCATATAAATTTCGAAATGCATTCATACGCTTCGGCAAGTGTGACGGTAGAAATTTTGTCAGCAATTGCAGAAATTTATCAGAAAGACCTCGCATTTTCATTTTTTCAAGATAACCATCTATTTTATCTTTCATCGCAAACGCAGCAGGCACTTTGGCTGTACCGAACTTCTCGATAAACATAAAAGTATCCTTACCATATTCAGCACCAATGTCATAAGCAACACGATGAATATACTCACCAGCAATAGGAATACGCGGCAAATCTTTCAGTAAAAAACGACGGATTTTGGTTAAATCTTCTTGGTGATTACTCCCCACATAAAACACTTGGCTTGAAATTCTCTCAAACGTATCTAAACGCACTGCAAACACACAGACTTTACCCGCTGAGCCCGATGCTTCGAATAAACGGGATGGATCAGCATTAAAACGTGCCGGCGTGTTTTCATCAATTTTCGCCACATCTTTAATATAACGATGGTCTGATGCACAGCACTGACTCTCATTTTCGATGTCGGCAATTTGATATTTTTGTTGTTCCAAATTCGATAAGATTTCCTCAGAAGAATGACCCAAATTCACACCTAAATGATTGACTAATTCAAGCGAGCCTTGATCATTCACTCTCGCATATAATGCAAGTTCTGTGTACGCAGGCCCACGACGCACCAATGCTCCACCAGAATTATTACATACGCCGCCTAAAACTGAAGCACCGATACAAGATGAACCAATGACTGAATGAGGTTCACGATTAAAAACTGCTAATTCTTTTTCTAAACGATCCAAAGTCGCACCTGGTAAACAAATGACTTGCTTACCTTCATTGATTACTTGAATGCCCCTTAGACGACGGGTACTCATTAATAATACTGGACGATCATAATCATCGCCAAATGGAGTTGAGCCACCTGTGAGTCCTGTATTAGCGGCTTGCATGATTACGATACAACCAGCATCTACCGCTATTTCAAGCACTTTCCATTGTTCGACCAATGTCCCAGGAACAACGACAGCTAAGACGTTTCCTGTACCGTAACGGCGGCCTTGGCGATACAAACGAGTATCTTTCTCATCAGTCAGCACATTGTTTTTACCAACAATATCTATTAGTTTTTGAATAGTCTGTCGAGAAGAGGATTGAGTGTTTATCATTTTTAAGTCTTCTATTGTATAAATGCCCAAATAATATAATTCTCTCTCCTAGGTATCTTTTAAAACACGGCTTTAAAATTCAGCACAAGTGAAGATTAGAAGAGATTCTTTCTAAACTATCGAAGCCCCTTTTTCAAAAGAAAGCTTTGTTTACCTAAATTATTCGGATAAGAATCTCTTTTTTCAAAGGAAAGTTGGCAGAAATTTACTAATGTGAGTAATTAAATCGCTTACTCTTTCTCTAACTTGACCAAGCAATCCGATGTAATATCTGCAATGGTTCTTGCACCAGTCAATGTCATTGCCACACGCATTTCTTTCTCAATCAAATCTAGTAAATTACTTACCCCAGCACCGCCGGCAGCACCAAGTGCGTATACAAATGCACGACCAAGCATGCAAATATCTGCACCCATAGCCAACATACGTACTACATCAAGACCGTTACGAATCCCTGAATCTGCTAAAATTTTGATGTCACCTTTGACCGCACTTGCAATTGAAGGAAGCGCACGAGCAGAAGACAAAACACCATCAAGCTGGCGACCACCGTGATTGGAGACCACAATTCCATCTGCGCCAAAACGTACTGCATCCTTGGCATCTTCAGGATCTAAAATCCCCTTAATAACCATGGGACCCTCCCAATAATCACGAATCCACTCAAGATCTTTCCAAGAAATTGAAGGGTCAAAGTTATTGCCCAGCCAACCGATATAATCTTCCAGACCTGTCGGCTTACCTAAATATTTCGAAATGTTACCTAAATCATGCGGACGACCCAATAAACCGACATTCCAAGCCCAGTGTGGGTGCATACACGATTGCATATAACGACGCATTGCAGCATTTTTACCACTCATTCCTGAATGTGCATCACGGTAACGCGCACCTGGAACAGGCATATCGACTGTGAATACTAAGGTAGAACAGCCTGCGGCTTTAGCACGTTCCAAGGCATTTTTCATAAATCCACGGTCACGTAGTACATACAGTTGAAACCACATTGGACGTTGAATCGCAGGTGCCACTTCTTCAATCGGACAAACTGAAACTGTTGATAAGGTAAATGGAATGCCCTTTTTATCTGCGGCAACTGCGGCTTGAACTTCACCACGACGCGCATACATACCCGTTAGACCTACAGGTGACAATGCCACTGGCAACGCCAAATTTTCACCAAACAATTGCGTTTCTAAGCTCAGCTCAGACATGTCATTTAACACACGTTGACGTAAAGCGATTTTTGATAAATCTTCTACATTACGCTTTAAGGTATATTCCGCATAGGCGCCACCATCGATGTATTCAAATAAAAATGGCGGTAAACGACGTTTCGCAGCTTCACGATAGTCATTTGCAGAAGAAATAATCATAACTTATGTCCTATTTAATCGACTCGAACGTTGACGACGAGCTTCTTCTTCATCGATCATACGTACGCGTTGAACAACAAATTCAATATGCCCACAAGCTGCTTTACGTGCAGTCTCTGAGTCTTGACGTTCAATTGCGTCCATCACTTCAAAGTGCTGGTCATGCAATTGTTCAAAATGTTGTGGTGTAGTGTAGACTTTACGTCGCCCTAACATCACGTTGTCTTGCAATAAATCAAACAAACTACGCATCATTTGGATCAGTACTAAATTGTGGGATGCTTCTGCAATCGCTAGATGAAACTTCGCATCTGCTATTGCTGCGTGGGCATCATCACCTAAAGCCTGAAAATGGCTAATCTGCTCAAAACAATGACGAATATTGATCAAATCACTGGGTGTGGCACGTTGTGCGGCATACCATGCTGTACCACCTTCAAGCACCATACGAGCTTCTTGTACATCAAAACGATATTCAGGATCTTGATCTATCAAACCGAATAATGGCTCAACGATTTGATGCTGTGACCAATGTGCAGGCAACTGCTTTAAATAGGTGCCTGCACCCGCTTTGCTCTGAATAATCCCTGCGGTAATCAGCTGTTGAATCGCCTCACGTAAAGAGCTACGAGACACACCCAACTGTTCACAGAGTTGCCGTTCAGCAGGCAATCGCTCTCCGACTTGCACATTATTTTTTTCAATCAATAGACGTAAACGCTGTACCACTTTGTCGGAGACTTTCATTTTTTTCCTTGACCCGTTTATGGAATCATCCACGGGAAAACATAAGCTTGTAAGGCCACAATAATACCAATCATCACCGTAAAGATAATGCTGTGTTTTACTGTAAATCTAAATAAATCAGATTCTTTACCAACTAAACCCACTGCCGCACAAGCAATCGCAATTGATTGTGGGGAAATCATCTTACCTGTTACCCCACCACTGGTATTGGCAGCAACTAACAAGACTTCAGGCACACCGATTTGCTGTGCTGTAGTGGCTTGTAACGCTGAAAACAATGCGTTAGCTGAAGTATCTGAACCTGTAAGAAACACCCCAACCCAACCCAAGAATGGTGAGAAGAAGGTAAAAGCCTGACCCGTATGTGCCAGTGCTAAAGCAAGCGTTGCTGACAGACCTGAATAGTTTGCAATGAAGGCAAAAGCGAGCACCATACCAATCGAATAAATTGGTGTTTTTAGTTCATTCACGGTTTCAAAGAATGTCGAAACTGCCTCTTTAGGTTTCATTTTTAAATAAATGATCGTGATCAATGCCGCCAACATAATCGCCGTACCCGTTGCCGATAACCAATCAAACTTATAAATCGCATCATAATCTTTAATTTCAGGCACGACAGGCGGTAGCTTTTGAATCAATTGATGCAAATACGGCACTTTAATTGAAACTACTAAATCACTTAGTGCACCGTCCTTAACAAATAAATCTTTAAAAGGTTTGATGCTCCAGACCGTCACCATTGCTGTAAGTATCAAAAATGGAGACCAAGCTTTAGCTATCTGCCCCACACTGTATTGCTTACGAACTTGCTCAATAATAGTTTCATCTACTTGTAAATCTTTATCCTGAAAACGAAAAATATGTTTTGGCTTCCAGTACTTAAGTAAGATTGTCAAACTGACCAATGCTGCAATTGCAGCAGTAATATCGGGTAATTCAGGACCAACAAAATTTGATGTTAAATATTGCGCTAAAGAAAAAGATAAGCTGGCGACTAAAATAGCAGGCCAAGTTTCTTTAACCCCACGCCAGCCATCCATAATTGCCATGATCCAGATCAATACAATTGGCACTATAAAGGGTAACTGACGACCCACCATTTGACTGATTTCCATAGTGTCAACACCTGAAACCTGCCCAGCGACAATGATCGGAATTCCCATTGCACCAAAAGCAACAGGTGCAGTGTTAACTATCAGGCATAGCCCAGCCGCATATAAAGGCTTAAAACCGAGTCCCACCAACAGTGCCGCAGTAATTGCGACTGGCGCACCAAAACCTGCCGCACCTTCTAAAAACGTACCAAAAGCAAACCCAACTAATAGCATTTGCAGACGCTGATCTTCTGTAATTGACAGAATAGAGGAGCGAATAATATCGAACTGTCCTGTTTTTACTGAAATCTTATATATAAAAACTGCACCGATAATAATCCATGCAATTGGCCACAGTCCGTAGAAGAATCCATAGACCATTGATGCCAATGCCATTCCGATTGGCATTTTGTATAAAAATAATGAGACCAGAAAGGCTAAAAAAACGGTAATTGTCGCGGCTACACTCCCCTTCATACGAAAAATAGCCAATGCCAAAAAAAAGAAAACAATAGGAACTAGCGCTATTACACTCGAAATCCAAATATTGCCCATGGGATCATAAATTTGTTGCCACTGTTGAAGCATTGTCTACTCCTTGAAATGCTAAACTACTAGATTGAATAGTTTATTACACTTATATACTAAACTGGTATGACCAATTTAGTATATAAGAGATAAAATGTACATTTTATATTAGAAATATTAGCCGAAAAACGCAATAGACAAGCTTTAATTTATTTTTTGGTGTGACCAATTTTAGAATCTATTAAAATCTTATACATTATTAAAAACTTAAGTAATACATGGTTTTGTTGCACAAACCTATTCTTGAAAGCTTATTCAGCAATATAATTCCCAAATGAATAAGCCTATACCTAAAATCTACCGGACAACGAAAGGCTAACCTACTACTTTTACAGTCAATACAAAATGTAATGATATATCACTACATTTCTGATATTTCTTTTTTCATGTATGATCGACTAAGACAAATTCAGGGATAAGGTTATGTTTGAAACTATTGATGATTTAAAGAAAAAATTAGATCAACATCGCCCTCTCTCTCCGTCAATTGTCAAAAATTTACAAGAAGATCTTATTGTCCGCTGGACCTATCATTCCAATGCAATTGAAGGTAATACCCTCACCCTGCTAGAAACAAAAGTAGTACTCGAAGGTATTACTGTTGGTGGAAAGGCATTAAGAGAACACTTCGAAGCGATCAACCATAGAAATGCAATTTACTATGTTGAAGATATAATTCGGAAAGAGGAGCCTTTTTCTGAATGGCAAATTCGTAATATCCATCAGCTTATCTTAAAGAATATTGATGATGATAATGCTGGCCGCTATCGCCAGCAAAACGTATTGATCTCTGGTGCTACATCTACCCCGCCTGATTACACGTTATTAAATGACAAGATGGCTCAATTAGTAGACTGGTATAATAGTGAAGCACATAAGCTACATCCAATTGAACGTGCAGCCAAAGTACATGCTGATTTTGTTGGCATTCATCCATTCATTGATGGCAATGGTCGCACGTCACGTCTTTTGATGAATCTTGAACTATTAAAAGCAGGCTATCCGCCTTGTGTGATTACAGTAGAAAATCGTTTGGCTTACTATGAAGCTCTTGATCAATGGATGGCATATGAAAAGACTGAAGCTTTTATTCAATTGGTTTCGGATGCAGTAATCGAAGGATTTAAACCGTATCAGGTGGTTTTAGGAATATAGTTATTCTATAGCTATTTATTTAATAGACCTCTTGCGAAAGTATCGTTTTACCTAATTTTTGAATTGGCTAAAACCTTATAAAATGTAGCTTTGGGCTGTTTAAATTTTGACTAACGCAAGAAGTATAATAATAATATTATAACCCTCATGACTTAATGATGAATATGGGCTTAAAATTCTTCTAGTAAAGAAATTTATACTTTATCTCTAATTTTCGTAGAACTAATTATTTTAGGTTTTTCCTGCATATGCACTTGATTATACTAGGTTTTCGATATGAATAAGAAAGGCTCATCAATTACCAGAGTTTTAGATATTATTGAGGCGATCTCAACCGCAAAGCATCCTCCTACACCTTTGGATCTTTCTATTGAGCTAGATATTCCAAAACCAAGTATCCATCGTTTACTTCAAACTTTGGAGCAAGAAAAATTCATTAAATTAGATATTTACGGTGGTTATATTGTAGGTGATAGGACTTACAAGTTGAACCGTACCGGGTTTGTCGGAGAGTCAATATTCTGAGAGACTATCCCGATGACAAAATTAAAATATACCCCTGAAATCAGAGAAAGAGCGGTTCAATTATTGATTGAATCTGAAAAAGATTATCCTTCTACTTGGGCTGCAATCACAGCAATTGCGCCTAAGATCGGTTGTACTCCTGAAACACTTCGTGCCTGGCATCAAAAGCATTTAGATCAGCAAAATCCTATTAAAGTACAATAGATATCTGATCAAGAAAAAATGAAGCAAATGGAACGTGAAATTAAAGAATTAAAGCGTGCCAATGAAATTCTACGTAAAGCAGCCGCTTTTTTCGCCGAGGCGGAGCTCGACCGCCCATACAAATAATGGTGGATTTTATCCATAACAATAAAGATCGATATGGTGTTGATGCGATTTGTAGGATTTTACCGATCGCAGCTTCAACCTATTACCGAACTTTAGATCTCGCTGACAATCCAGAACATCGAGCGAAACGAGATCTACATGATGAGCATCATGCTGAACAAATTAAACGAATTTGGAAGGAAAGTTCAGGTCGATATGGTGTACGTAAAGTCTGGCAAAAATTAAAACGTGAGGGTTATGTTATTGCACGTTGTACAGTTGCTCGATTGATGCAAAAGCTAGGTATACAAGGTGTTTGGCGTGGTAAGAATAAACAAACCACCCGTAACCGAGATGACCAAAAACGGGCAGATGATTTAGTGAAACGTAATTTTAATGCTGATCATCCTGCCCCTTGCGAAGCAATGCTTCTCAGGTCGCTGACTTCACGTATATTCAAACCAAGTCAGGTTGGGTCTATACCGCATTTATTATTGATGTGTTTTCACGAGCAATTGTTGGGTGGAAAGTATCAACACGTATGAATACAGATATAGTGCTTGATGCATTAGAACAAGCTTTGCATGATCGAGGTATGCCAAAGCATGTAATTCATCATTCCGATAGAGGTGTGCAATATCTTTCCATTCGCTATACTAATCGTCTAGAAGCAGCAAATTTACGAGCGTCAGTCGGTACAACTGGTGATTCATACGATAATGCTTTGGCTGAAACAGTGAATGGCTTATACAAAACAGAGGTGATTGAATATTTAAAAGCAGATTAGCAAGGTTTAGCGGATGTACAACACCAATCTTTTTATTTTTCAATTGGACTTCGATCACTAAAGGCAATTGCTTAAAACGTTCAATAATTTCTAGCCGCTGTATTTGAGATAACTGATAAAACCATTCACCTCCATTACGTGCGTGAATCTCTTTTATTTTAGGATCATGAGCTGACTTGATACACATTTCTTCATGATTACCACGCACGGTATAAAACCAAGCTTCATCCAATAAGGAAATACAGACTAAATTTTCTGCGCCTCGATCTACAAGATCACCTGTACAAATAAGCACATCATTTTGAAAATCAAAATGAATATTTTGGAGTTCTTGCATCAAAAGGCTATAACAGCCATGCAAATCACCAACCATATATATGATTCGTTTGATTTGTATTGATTGTCAAAATAGGAGAATAGCTCATTGTCTTAAATGTGCCCCTTAATTTCAATATGATTACCGACTTAACAGCTTTCCACTCATTAACACCCGATCAAAGCTATACACATGCGCAAAAGGACTTTCTACACAACGTCCAACTAATGGCAAATTATGATCAGGTTGACCAATTCTAAGTACAACCTCTGCTGAACAAATCGGACATATCCCTTTAAACCGAGTTATACGTGTTAATTGATTACGCTCTCTATCACGATACATCTCAATATCAGCATGATCCTCATTAAGTGAAATAAACGTCATAGGTGCCTTAATGACTCGATGCTCTGGTAAATTCCATAACGGAGTGAACCAATATTTGAATGATAGGTAAGAAAATCCAATTAAACAGGCTATAAACAACAAATCAAGTGTCGTGAAGTTTTGTCCTTCACGTACTAAAACCAATGAAAATGCACAAACATATAAAGCCCACGAAATAAAACCGCCTAAAAGAACGATCAGCATCATCAAACCTCTTAAGCTTTTATTTCTAATCTCTCCTTTTTTAAATATAAATCGGTAAAACCAAGACAATTTAATTTCAGAAGGATCAACCCGCTCATAAGAAATTTCATTCTCATCAAGCTTTTGATCTTCTTCATTTTGGGTCTGAGCGTATTCTGTAATATCCAACCAATAACGGCGCTCATTTCCTTTTCCTCCAATTGTATCGTTGGTTTTTACAACAGGAATATAACCAATCTCTTTAAATTTTTTAGTATGTTTTGTGATGACACGATCAAGGAATGCACTTAATTTTTTGTCACTCATCCACTTCCCTAGATCTTTTGAATCCATCGATGCAACAGATTGCTGACCATCAAGAATGAGTTTTAGTTGATACCTGGTATACGTTATTAGCTCTTCATTTTGAGTATTTAAAGCATCAATCGATGCGCTACAGATTACTTTTAAGCAATCGTATGCTCTGTTATCTGCTAAGTCCTTCTTTAAAATATCATCTAACACAACAAAAACTTTTAATTTTAATTCAGACACTTAAACCCCCATTTTACCCGTATTTCCCCTTTATACGGTGTTAGGACAATTAGATCACAAGCATAGTGAATGAGTAAATCAACTTCCTAAAGGATTTTAATCATGACGATGTATATTGCATTAAACGAAAATAATAAATTGGTTAATATTGAGCAGGTTGAACGTGGACTCGCATGCCAATGCACTTGCTTTGAATGTGGTGAAGCTGTGATCGCTCGTAAAGGGGAAATTAAAGAACATCATTTTGCACACGCAAGCAATAAAGAAAGCTGTACGATTAACCCTGAATCTGTACTCCATAAATATGCCAAAGAAGTTATTCTTGAATCTATGGGACTTATGCTTCCTGCCCTACCTGATTCAGATAGTGAAGCTGCATGGTGGACCTTCGAAAAATTATTACCTGAATTTTCTCTCGGTTTAATTCGCCCTGACCTTATTGGTTATTTTGATGGCGAACCTATTTTAATTGAGATCGCAGTCACTCATTTTATTGATGCTGAAAAACTAAAACGCATTGAGGCATTTAAATCAAAATGTATTGAAATCGATTTATCACCACTTCTTAACAGTGATATTGCAATTCCAAGTACAGAAGCCACACAGCAAATCCTCGAGAACCTGGACAATAGAAGATGGATTTACCCATTTCCTCAAAAACAATCCACTGGGCAACAAATAACATCTACTTCCTACAAAATCACAACCACTCTACCCGTAACGTCTGAACTACAGAACACCAGTCCGAATTGGCAGGACTATAAATTTAAAGTGAAAGGCATGCATCTTAATGTTCGCCATTTTGCGAGTGGTATGGTTTCAGTGAATAGCGCATATAACCCTGAAATCATTGCAATGCTCAAAGAATGGAAACGTGAAGGGATTGGCTCCTATAATCCTAAATATAAATCTTGGAACTATTGGCTACCATTTTCGGAACAGGTTTTACAAAGACTAAAAGAACTTAATGAATAAAACCACATTACCCATAAATACTTGCCTATTTCTGCCAAACGAAAATTACCTAAACTGGGACTGATCTAGCTAAAAAGTAGATTTTAGTCCCAAATATGGGACTGACCTCACAAGATAAAAGACTAAATAATTTTGAAGTTTTTTGGATCATCTACATTGAAAGGTACTACACGTAGTTTTGCATTAGAGGGAAGCCTAAACTTAAAGTCATCCAATGGCTGCGTGAACTTGTCCTTCCGATATGGATAGACAAGTACAACATCACTGTCATGCTTGAGGTAATAGTGGCTATATGCAAACATTTGCTGAATATCACTATCTTTCAAACCATAACGCCCAGCTCGATCACTTTGATCAATCAACTTCCACTTGGTATCCATCACAATCGGTTTTGCATTCAGAAATTCAATGAAAATATCAGGCTTAAGCTTAAAAATACGACGTTCTTGATGCTGACAAATATACTCCGTCGCATACTGTGTCTTCACAGTATATTCAGGTAAGTTACGGCGTAGATGATAAGCAACATAGTGCTCAAATAGCTTCTCGATTGGGAAGAGTAAACTCATGCCACGCCACTCCCCCTGAGTAGATACAGGCATATATTCACCTAAGATTAACTCCGTCCAAGGTTTAATCTCAGCATACAAAGCGAGTAAACGTCCTGACTGCCATTGTCTAAAATCCTGCTTAATCTTTTGGCTTCGAGGGATCTCATTGGTCATGAGTCTCAGCTCTTGCGCCAATTTCCAATTACTTGCGTCTTTGCTCTTTTTACACACCACTTCTAAGGCTGTACGTATCAATCTATATGCTGTTCTATATATAGAACAAGATAAACCACTTTTACACTTGGTTTATTTTTTTATATCGCTCAAAATACGCGTTCAATCTAACAATGAGAGACGTTCATGACTGATGCTTTGGTGTTGAGCGATTTGTCCAAAACTTATCGTAATGGTTTTCAGGCATTAAAAGGTATTAATTTAACCGTACCTGAAGGAGAGTTTTATGCATTATTAGGCCCTAATGGTGCAGGTAAATCGACGACGATCAGTATCATTAGTTCTTTAACTAAAAAAACATCAGGTACAGTTGAAATTTTTGGCCATAACCTTGATACCCATCCATCATTGGCAAAACAGTGTTTAGGTGTTGTGCCTCAAGAGTTTAACTTTGGTCAATTCGAGAAAACTTTTGATATTTTGGTCACTCAAGCTGGTTACTATGGAATTCCCAAAAAACTCGCTGAACAGCGTGCTGAACATTATTTAGAGAAACTTGGTCTTTGGGAAAAGCGTAACATTCAATCTCGAATGCTTTCAGGTGGTATGAAACGTCGCCTAATGATTGCACGCGCGATGATGCATGAACCAAAACTTTTGATTCTCGATGAACCTACTGCAGGCGTTGATATTGAATTACGCCGTTCAATGTGGGATTTCTTGACTGAAATGAATGAAAAAGGTACTTCAATCATTTTAACGACACATTATTTAGAAGAAGCTGAAATGTTGTGTCGTCGCATCGCCATTATTGACCGTGGTGTGATCAAAGAAGATACCACTATGAAAGGTTTCCTAAATCAACTTAATGAAGAATCGTTTATTTGTGATTTAGCAGAACCGATCGAAAACCTGCAACTCAATATTATTGGATTTAAATTCGAATTAATCGATCCAGTGACTTTAGAAGTTACGATGGATAAAGCGCATAGCATGAATGATTTATTTTTGATTTTACAATCACAAAATATTCAAGTCAGTAGTATGCGTAACAAATCAAACCGCTTAGAAGAATTGTTCGTAAAAATGGTTGAGAAAAATCTTACAGGAGCGGATCAATGAACTTTAATCAGTTACAAACCGCACTTTGGACCTTAGTCGTTAAAGAAATTCGTCGTTTTATGCGAATTTGGCCTCAGACCTTGCTGCCACCAGCGATTACCATGAGCCTATATTTCGTGATTTTCGGTAATTTAGTCGGATCACGTATTGGTGAAATGGGTGGTTTTAGCTATATGCAATTTATTGTGCCAGGTTTAATTATGATGGCAGTGATTACCAATAGTTATGCGAACGTTTCTTCAAGCTTTTTTAGTGCAAAATTCCAAAAAAGCATTGAAGAATTGATTATGAGCCCTGTGCCATTACATTTAATTCTTTGGGGTTATGTGATTGGTGGTGTATGTCGTGGTGTATTAGTCGGCTTAATCGTTACTCTGATGAGTTTGTTTTTCACTCACTTGGAAATCTATAATTTCTTTGTAACTATATATACAGTAATTATCACCTCGTTATTATTTTCACTTGGTGGTTTCATTAATGCCGTATATGCAAAATCTTTTGATGATATTTCGATTATCCCAACTTTCGTTTTGACTCCACTCACTTACTTGGGTGGTGTATTTTATGCGATTAGTGCTTTAAATCCATTTTGGCAAAATCTCTCTTTAATTAACCCAATTGTTTACATGGTCAACGCTTTCCGTTTTGGTATCTTGGGACATAGTGATGTCAATGTTTCATTCTCTCTCACTGTTGTCACATTATGTTGTGTTGCCCTTTATGCAGTTGCATATCATTTATTAGCTCGCGGTTCAGGAATGCGTGAATGAGTGTAGAACATTCTTTATTGGGTAAAGACACCCAGTACCCTACTCAATATCAACCAGAAGTCTTATTTCCGATTGCTCGTGCTGAATCTCGCAAACTTTATGCAGATATTGAAGGCATAGCGCAAGGCAAAGACTGGTGGCATGTATTTGAGATTTCATGGTTAAACCAACTTGGTTTACCACAAGTGGCTATAGGACGTTTAACCTTACTAGCCAACTCTCCGAATTTAATTGAATCAAAATCACTTAAACTATATTTCAATAGCATGAATTTCACGCAATTTGCATCGCAACAATCATTTGTTGAGACCGTTGAGCGTGATTTATCAGATGCTGCTGGTGCTAAAGTTGAACTGCAGCTATTTCAAGTGAATGATTTACAGATTTCTAAACCCCAAGGAATCTGTATAGATGATCTGATCCCTGAACGTCTTTCAGAACATCCTGATTCAAGTTTATTGCGGTACGATGCTGTCAGTGAAGAAAATATTGAAGTTGAACTTTACTCTCATCTTTTGAGAAGTAATTGCCCAGTGACGGGACAACCAGACTGGGGTACTGTTTTTATTCGTTTTCAAGGTAAAAAACCTTGTTATCGCAGTATATTAGCCTATATTATTTCCTACCGTCAGCATAATGGTTTTCATGAACAATGTGTGGAACAAATATTCGCAGATATTTGGCAACACTTAAAACCAGAAAAACTGATGGTCTATGCAACCTATACTCGTCGTGGTGGATTGGATATCAACCCTTGTCGAGTATCTGACTTGTCATGGATGCCCAAGCCGATCCGCTTGGCACGACAATAAAACGAATAAATTTGATATAGAGGACGTTCTTCAATGACCAGTTATTTCGGTATTCTTCCATCTGCAACGTTGAGTCAGGATATTCAACTTGCACAAGCCAACCGTAACAGCAAAGAACCACAATACCCTTTGCGTGACAAGATTTCTCTTCAACTTACTGATGAGCTGATTGACACGATGTTGGTGCATTTGGTACAGCAGTTCCCACCAAGTGACAAACGAGATACAACTGAAGAACTCGCTCAAAAGATTCGTAGTATTGTCTCTACTTTGATGAAGCAATTATTAGGCAAAGCATCGAATGAACAAGTCCTTGAATCTTTAGCTTTCATGGAAAAGAGCTTGTTTATTGATAATGAAGGTAAACAACGTATCGGTACTCAACTACCAGATGCTTTAGTTTCTGACATGAAAAAAAGCTTTGCTGAAGTTGCTGCGGGCAACGGTAAAGAACAACGTGATGCATTAACACAACAGTTCAAATCTTTTGCTGACGCGCTTATTCAACACTTCATGACTGAATACAACAAAACATTGGGTTTAGGCATGGTAAAACGTGGTGTTGCAAGTGTTGCGACTAGCGGTGTTGAAACTGCTGTACATATTGTAATCAAAAAACTTATTCCTAGCTTAAGCCAAGCTGAGTTAGATGTATTCACTAAGCATTTCGATCAGTTGCTCGTTCAGAAATAAGCTTCGAATATTCAAAAAAAAGCGACTATATATAGTCGCTTTTTTTATAGAAAAAGATGAGTCATTTTCAAACTTATATAATGTCACAATTTCTAAATTTGCATTGTCTAAATCAGTGTTTATGTTAGCATTCGCGAAGCATTGATTTACTTGATTTATAAGCGCATGTCTCCAAGCTCACAGTACAAATTTTTACGTCAAGCACCGCGTGATGGCTTGAGTACTGCCACTCACCCTTCACGGTGGCAACAACTCCATATAGACCCATGGCTTTGCCTATTTCTGGTACTAAATGCATTTTTAGGACTTACCGTCTTATATAGTGCTTCAGCCCAAGATGTTGGTCTTGTCAGTAAACAAGCAATGAGTTTTGGCATTGGTTTTACCGTCATGATTATTCTGGCGCAAATTCCTCCAAAAGTTTATCAAGCATTCTCACCATATTTTTATGTCTTCGGTGTTTTGTCCTTAGTTGCAGTAGTCGTGTTTGGTGAAGTACGCATGGGAGCACAAAGATGGATTGATATTCCAGGCTTTGGTAGTGTTCAACCGAGTGAATTCATGAAGATTGGCATGCCAATGATGATCGCATGGTTCCTATCTCGCAAAGCATTACCTCCTAGTTTGTCTCAAGTCATACTATCTTTGCTGCTCATCCTCGTACCCTTTCTTTTAATTGCAGAGCAACCAGACTTAGGTACTTCATTACTTGTGCTTGCTAGTGGCATTTTTGTACTTTTCTTGAGTGGATTATCATGGAGATTGATTGCTGCCGCTGCTGGAGTTGCTGCAGTAATCATTCCAATTGCTTGGGAGTTCTTACTACACGATTACCAACGACAAAGGGTACTTACCTTGTTAGATCCTGAGGCTGATGCATTGGGTACAGGTTGGAATATTATTCAATCTAAAACTGCGATAGGTTCAGGCGGTTTTTCAGGAAAAGGCTTTTTAGAAGGTACTCAATCTCACTTACATTTTTTACCAGAAGGTCATACCGACTTTATTATTGCAGCCTATTCTGAAGAATTTGGCTTGATCGGCGTTACCCTACTTATTTTCTTATATTGCGCGATTATTTTTAGAACATTTCAGATTGGCTTACAAAGCTTCCATAACTATGGGCGTTTAGTTGCAGGAGCCTTTGGTTTGTCATTTTTTGTTTATGTATTTGTAAATGCAGGCATGGTCAGTGGTATTTTACCTGTAGTGGGTGTGCCGTTACCGTTTATGAGCTATGGTGGAACTGCAATTATTACACTTATGTCAACATTTGGACTTGTGATGTCAATTCATACACATCGATAACGAGGAATTCATAAAACACATGTTTCATCCTAAACTAAATAATACTTTTAAATTTTTAACATTAAGTGCCAGTCTATTTCTGAGTAGTAATTGGGCGCAAGCAAATGAATTTTACACTCATCCAAATTATTTTGCTTTTAAACAAAAAACGATGACTACTTATGGTTTAAGTAGTGAACAAATTGATATTGCAATGAGTGGCGCACGTAATTTATCCAACATTTTAAACATTATGACGCGTCCAGGTGAAAGTAAGCCTTGGTATGAATATCGCTCTATGTTCTTGGTGGAAGGTACAATTCAACGTGGTGTCCGCTTTAAAAATCACTATGAAGATGTTCTGAATCGTGCGGAACAACAATTTGGTGTACCAAAATCTGTAATTTTAGGCATTTTAGGTGTTGAGACAGGTTATGGTGCAAATAAGGGCTCTTTCATCACCCGTGACGCTCTAGCAACATTAGCGTTTGGTTACCCTCGTCGTGCTGATTACTTCAGTGATGAACTCGCAGCGTTGATCTCATGGACATATAAAGAAGGCTATCCAACCAACAGTATCGTTGGTTCATATGCTGGGGCTATTGGCTATCCACAATTTATGCCGAGTAACATCCAAAAGCTAGGTGTGGATTATGATGGTAATGGACATATTGATTTAAGAAACTCCGCAGTTGATGCAATTGGTTCAATCGCGAATTATTTAGCTCAATATGGTTGGCAACGTGATCGTCCAATTGGCTTCCCTGCTCGTTATTTAGGTAACGATCCTGAAAGTATTATTGCTAAGGATTTAACTCAACCAACTCCTTATGGTGAACTAAAAAGATTAGGTATCGCACCTATTGACCCTTTGGTAAAAATAGATGATCTTGATTTAGTAAATGTTATTCAATTACAAGACCAATTTGGACCTATTTATTACATCACCTATCCAAATTTCCAAGTAATCACGACTTATAATAAGAGTCGAATGTATGCCACAGCGGTGTGGTTATTAGGCACTGAAGTCGCAGGAAGATAACCCGATTTTTTAAACAAAATCTGAAAGTCAATAAATTTATGGTTCAAAAAGGGTGTTAAATAATCAAATTTCATATTTTGTTACAATATTGATTATTTTTTGAGCTAAAACTGTAAGTTTTTACCCTTTTTGTAACTATTTATCGTTAAAGACTAGACACACTTCGTAAGCGCTGAATATTATCCACCCAAGAAAAGTAATTGCAAAAGTGAATAATTAGACATGTGCACTGTATTTCAATGCTGTTTTGTTGAGATAGAAAAGCATGTTCTCTAGGAGTTTATACAATGCAGTTTTCGCTAAAATATATTCTAGCGCTGACGGCAGGCTTAAGTTTAAGCCCGTTACATGCTGAAATGGTACAATCATCATCATTAACAAATGATGTTGAAGGTTCTAATTTAGCAGCCCGCGTTTTGAGCAAAGATTCTCAAAATTTTAATTCTCGTTTTTCTAACGTCAATAGTCTTTCAATCACTGAGAGTTCTGGTGACAAAGTACGTCGCCAAACAATTGCTGCTAAAATTGATATCCCTGCAGAAGAGCCTTCAGTGATTGAAAAACTTAACACTGTTGCGTCTAATACCGTACGTAAGTTTAGCCAAACTGGCGTAGCATCATGGTATGGTCGTCAATTTCATGGTCGTAAGACTGCAAGCGGTGAAACATTCGACATGAATGGTTTAACTGCTGCTCATCGTAGCCTGCCATTGAACTGTTACATTCGTGTGACCAATAAAGACAACGGTAAAAGCGTTGTAGTTAAGGTTAACGATCGTGGTCCATTCCATGGTAACCGTGTATTAGATTTATCTTATGGCGCAGCTAAACAACTTGGTGTTACCAATGCTGGCACTGCGAAAGTAAGTATCGAACGCGTTGATGGTCCAAATTCTTAATATTTAGACTTCCAACTAATAATAAAGCCACGTTTATACGTGGCTTTATTATTTATATTATTTTTTGATTCATTTTTGACCCTCACTACTTTCTTCGCTATAGTAATGACATTATAAATTGTCAATTTAGCAAGGAGTGCAGTTGTGAAATCGATAGATGAATGGTTCGATGAATACAGCGATAGTCACCAAAACCAAACCAATAAAAAAATACATTGGGTATGTGTCCCAGCAATTCTTTTTTCAATAATTGGTATTCTTGCGCATTTTAGTACTCTACTCACCGCTTTATTGCTTGTACTTACACTCGTTTTCTATGCTCGCTTGGATATCGTGTTAGCTGTGGCTATGGCTGCTTTGTTGGTGGTAATGGCTTGGCTTATTATTATTCTACCTGTAGGGGTAGGATTTTATATCGGCGTGTTTGTAATCGCATGGATTGGTCAGTTTTATGGTCATAAAGTTGAAGGAAAGAAACCTTCTTTCTTCAAAGATCTGCAATTCCTTCTGATTGGCCCTGTATGGTGCATGGATGCCTATTTAGCTAAGATACTACCTAAATGGAAATCTCGTCAAAATTTAGGGCTTTCAAGCTAATTTAGAGCATATTATGGATGGCTAATTAGCGAAAAGAGATTATTGATAGCTTTTCCCTTGATATTTTAGCCATCCATCCACATGTTTTGCTTGTGGATCATGATGAGTCCAATGAATCACTCCACCTTTAGGGCTATATTCATATTCTCCATAAAATTCGACTATTTCACCTTTTCTAAGTCCCTCCACCCGAGGTGCCAAATCAATGTTATGCGCCACTAGAACGGTTAAACCATTCTCCAGTTTTAGAATCATTTTTTGGTGTCTTGAACCATCATTATCATCAGCTAAAATTGCTTTTACTTCACCCTTGGATTGAACTTGAATGTTACTTATCTGTTGTTTATAAGCTTTCATAATCTTATGCTGATCATCAACCGCCGCTTCCTCAACAATTGAAGTCTGAACAACATTATCGTTCAGGTTGTTTTGCTTTAAATCTATACCGACATAAGCAGCAATTAGCACAACAATAATCGTTACGATCACTAAATTATTTTTCTGGATTTTCATATTTAACCTTTTTATTTCAATTTAAATAACAAAATGCCAATCATATTGATTGGCATTTTGTTCATACAACTCTATTAAAGTTAGAATAGACGATTCATACCATTCAAAGCTGCAACACGATATGCTTCTGCCATTGTTGGGTAGTTGAATGTCGTTTCAACAAAATACTTTAATGTATTATTAGGGCTATGCATTACAACCTGTCCAATGTGGATAATCTCTGCGGCATTGTTACCAAAACAATGAATACCTAAAACTTCCAAACTATCGCGGTGGAAGAGGATTTTTAACTCACCTACGGTATCACCAGTAATTTGAGCACGAGCTAGATGACGGAAAGATGCTTGCCCTACTTCATAAGGTACTTTTTCTTCAGTCAATTCTTGTTCAGTTTTTCCAATCGAAGAAATTTCTGGAATGGTATAAATGCCTGTTGGTACGTCTTTAATCGGTTTAACATTTTTCTCACCGACCATGTTTGCACCTGCACAACGACCTTGGTCATATGCAGCAGATGCAAGTGATGGCCAACCAATCACATCACCAGCAGCATAAATGTTCTCAACTTCAGTTTGATATTGATCATTTACCATCAACTGACCACGATTGTTTGGTACAAGACCTACATTCTCGAGTCCTAAACCGTCAGTATTACCTGAGCGACCATTACACCATAAGATGGCATCAGCTTTGATTTTCTTGCCACTAAGCAAATGTAAAACCACATGATCATCAAAGGTTTCTAGGCGATCGATTTGTTCATTGTGACGAATCAATACTCCTTGCTCACGCAAGTGATATGACAATGCATCAGCGATTTCATCATCAAGGTAGCTTAAAAGCTTTTGCTGAGTGTTGATCAAATCAACTTTATGATCTAGACCAATAAAAATCGATGCGTATTCGCAACCAATAACACCAGCACCGTAAATAATGATTTTTTGAATTGAATAATCCAAATCAAGAATTTTGTCAGAATCAAAAACACGAGGATGGTTAAAGTCCAAACCTTGTGGCTGATAAGGACGGCTACCCGTTGCAATCACAATTTGTTTACAGATAATGGTATCTTTTATGCCATCTTGACCAAAAATGAGTACGGTATTTTTATCTTGGATATATGCACGTCCATGAAAAACATCAATCTTATTGCGATCATAAAAACGTGTATGAGTATCAACTTGCTGTTGAATCACTTTATGCGCGTTGCGTAACACTTGTTTCATGGTGAATTGTTTCCATTCACCTACTTTTTGAAACATTGGATCACGCTGATAACGGATGATACTTGAAACTGTTTGACGTAAGGCTTTACTTGGAATGGTACCTACATGTGCACAGTTACCACCGAGTTGATCACGTACATCGACGATTGCTACTTTTCTACCTGCTTTAGCTAGCTTCATTGCCGCGCCTTCACCAGCTGGGCCAGAACCGAGAATGACTGCATCAAATTTTACAACATTCCCACCAACGACCTCTTTCTTACGTGGCATTCAAAGCTCCTTTATCTCTTAGCTGTTTACTTCTATATATATGATAACTAATATGCTATGGGTTGATGTATTTCTCAACCATATATTTTTATATATTCACATTTTCAAAATGAATACCTATTTCATCCTATAAACCTATAAATTTGACTATAATAATCGAATATCTCAAGCAATAGGTTGTAGAAAATAAGATGTCTGAACACCGTAAACCTGAACAGGGCATAAAACTTCGTGGCGCTGAAAAAGTCGCTAGAATTCCTGTAAAAGTTATACCTACGGTTGAAGTACCTCGTAAACCAGACTGGATTCGCGTCAAAATGACTGCACCTGAAGAGGTTCAGCGTATAAAAACAACTCTACGTTCGCAAAAACTCCATACTGTTTGTGAAGAAGCTGCCTGCCCTAACCTTCCAGAGTGTTTTGGTGGTGGTACTGCGACTTTTATGATTATGGGCGATATTTGTACTCGTCGCTGTCCTTTCTGTGACGTTGCTCATGGTCGACCAAATGCACTTGACCCTGATGAACCTCGTCATATGGCGGAAACTATTTCAAACTTGGGTTTGAAATATGCGGTTATCACCTCTGTAGATCGTGATGATCTTTTAGATGGCGGCGCTCAACATTTTGTGGATTGTATTAAAGAAGCTCGCGCTTTGAGTCCAAAAACGCTACTTGAAATCTTAGTTCCTGATTTCCGTGGTCGCATGGATATTGCTTTACGCATTATGACTGAATGTCCACCTGACGTTTTTAACCACAATATCGAGACAGTACCTCGCTTATATAAAGCAATGCGTCCAGGCTCAGACTATCAACATTCTTTGAATCTTTTAAAAATGTTTAAAGAATACTGCCCAGATGTCCCAACCAAATGTGGTTTGATGGTAGGTATTGGTGAAACTGAAGAAGAAGTGATTTCTTTACTTGATGATCTTCGTGCTCATGATGTGGACTACGTAACAATTGGTCAATACTTACAACCATCTAAGCAACACGCGCCAATAGATCGCTTTGTAACGCCAGAAGAATTTGAACGTTACGCAGAACATGGTCGTAAATTAGGCTTCAGAAATATTTGGTCTGCACCCATGGTTCGTTCAAGCTACTTTGCAGATCGTCAGTATCATGGTGAACCTGTTCCTGCGGTTCGTCGCAAAGTAGATCCTGCTAAGAAAATTGCTGTACAAACTGTAGAAGCTTAATCAAGTTTCTATGAAGTAAAAAAGAGAACAATCATGTCACTGCTGTCCCACAAATATCACAAGAAGAACCTCAATTGAGGTTCTTCTTGTTTTCGCCATTTTTTATCAGGCACAAAGAGTGACCTTAAAAGTTTCCTTTCAAATAAATTGACCTGAATAATTCTCAGTAAACGCTGAACACTCCATCCTTCTTGTGCCATGTGTTTAGCGAAGTTCACCAGCAAATAGGCAATTAATGCAATCCATATTTGCGTTTGTATCGCATTGCGGCTTCGACCTAGAAATGACTTCAGTTTTAAATTCTGCTTGATGGCTTTAAAGAATAACTCAATCTTCCAGCGATCCTTATAAATTGCAGCAATGGTGGATGCTGCCAGATGAAAGTTATTGCTCAGAAATTCGAATGTTCTTTTCTTATCTGTATCATAAAACTCTATACGTCTTAATAATTCAGGTGCGCCTCTTTTCTTGGCATGCGCACTGCTCAATTCAATACATTCATCCGCAATAATCCCTTTAGTCGCTAATACGCTGCGGCTTGATTTAACTTGATAAACTGTCTTTGGGCGTAGCCGGGTTACAAAGCTGACGTTCTGAAGTGTCAACTGAGCAAACCATTGATAATCAACATATGCTTTATCAAAGACGATAATGCTGCCAGCAGGAAATTTAAATACTCTGCCTTGCACCATATCATTTTCAATACCATCCCCAAGCGCTACAAATTCAGGAATGGTATTGCTGTGATTTAAGCCAACACTGAGTTTAATACTGGCTTTGGATTCATGCACTTTTGCCCATGCGCACAATGACAGTGAAAGATCAATATGACTGGCATCTAGTGAATACAGCGGATTTTTGAATCTAAATTTATGTGCAGTTTTAGAGTTTTCACAGCGCTGAAGCAGCTGTGTGAACAATTGCTGATACAGGCTGGCGGGCTGTTCTTCGTTGAGTCTTGCTAAGGTGCTTCGCGCAATTCTCTTCGCGCCAAGATGATAAAGCTTTTCCTGCTGGGATTCGAGATTGGATTGAATGTCTCTTAAGCTTTGCCGACAAGAAAGTTGGGACATCAATATGGCAACAAACTGATCCCAGCGGGTGGCTGATCTTAATTTTTGCCCAGAGTGGTGCAGTTTAGCCAGACGTTCAAAATCTTGTCTTAGAATGGGTTTGAGTAATTGATGAAATACGGTATTCTGATGTGACAAAACCTGAGTCCTTTATAGTTAAAGTGTTTGTTTGCACTCATATTTTAACTATTTAGACTCAGGTTTTTTTATTTAAAGCAAACTATGGGACAGTAGTGACAATCATGTTCTCTTTTTTATTTTTTGATATGAGATAATCCAATTTTAAAAAATAATTTCTGTGCACTAATTAACGTTTCTTAACGAGCGTGAATTCCTCGTGAATAATTACCAATCGACACGCTACTACCAAAAAATCACTTAAAAACATTAATTTACTTTATACCCTAGTCCGCATAACCTGATTCAAGTAGAAGTGAATTTCAAAAAATTGTGATTTGTATTTTTTAACTTAATACATCCCTCTTTTTTGGAATTTCCTCCAAACAAAAATGAATATCAAGAAGCTTTGTCAATTTAAACCGTTCATTGGAAGACGACTTCTTATTATAAATAACTTTGAGATCAGGATAGACACATGAATAAGAAAATTACAGCTTTGACTGTTACTGCATTAGCAAGCTTTGCATTGTTAGGTTGTAATAGTGATTCAGACAGCGATACCGAGTCGTCAAATGTGAATACTGGCGATACTTTAATTCTAACTGCCAATGGAATGATTAGTTCAGTCGATAGATCAATGCCTGACAAGGTTGTGTCTAACCGCAAGATTAAAGGATTAATGTCTGGAGATGAACTGGTAGGTATTGATTACCGCCCTAAAGACGGCAAACTTTATGCTGTTGGTCTACAGGCGAACTTATACACTTTAAATCCAAACAATGGCGAAGCAACTTTCCTGAGAAAACTAATCGCCGACCCGAGCGATACTACAGATGGAAATGCATCTTTCACACAAATTATGGGTGATGCCAACCTTATCACTGTCAATTTTAACCCTGCTGCAGATCGCCTACGTGTAATTTCTAACACAGGACAAAACTTACGTATCAATGTTGATACTGGTGCAACCATTACAGATGGTACGATTAATTTAGCCACAGGTACTGCAGCAGTTGTTGCAGGTGCTTATACCAATGCCTTTGCTGGCACAGGTTCAACAAAACTATATAGCATTGACCAAAATTCTGATCGCATTTATCTTCAAAATGCGAACGTAGGTACATTAGGTAATTCTACGGCTTTGGGTGCAGACATTAATACAAACGGCGGTGGTGGTTTTGATATAGACCCTGTCAGCAATGTAGGTTTTGCCGCACTCAAACTCGCATCAGGCAATTATAAATTTTTTAAACTTAATCTTGCTAATGTCGGCACCTCAAGCGATGCTGTTTTTGAATCACATGACTTGAATAATAGTTTTAATAGCATGGGGATTCGTGGTATTGCATTAAAACGTTCAACCGATGCCACAGCTCAAGGCTATGGTTTAACAGCAAACAATAAACTGCTTAGCTTCGCTATTACCAATCCAAATACTGTAATTGAAAAGAGCCTCACTGGATTGCTTGTAGATGAGAAATTTATCGGTATCGATTATCGTTTTAGGACCTCAACTGACAATTCTGGCAAGCTATATGGATTAACCAATAAAGGGAATTTGTATACGATCAATACAGACACTGGTTTAGCAAGCCTCATCACTGCACTCAAACCAGCTACTGGCAGCACTTTCACAAACCTAGATGGTACAAGTTTCGCAGTTGATTTTAACCCTACAGCAGATCGACTCCGCGTAATCAGCAATACTGGACAGAACTTAAGAATTAACGTCGATACTGGCGATACTATAAAAGATGGCGATATTAACGGAATTTCTGAGGCTAAAGTTACTGCAGCTGCATATACCAATAGTTTCGCTACACCTGTTGCGATGTTAGCTACAGAACTATTTGATCTCGATCAAACAGGCAAAACTCTCACTAAACAGAATCCACCAAACGCAGGCACATTAAACCTAATCGGTAATTTAGGAATCAACTTAGGTATAGACAATGGCTTTGATATTGCTGGTGGTGACAATGGCTTAGCTTTAGCGACTGTGGCAGGTGAAACTGGACCATCTGTACTTTATCGAGTCGACTTAAATAGCGATACAACAATTACAACACCTAGAGCACGTTTAGCTATCAGTGTAGATGGAACACCAAATTTAGCAGCTTCAACTATTGGTGGTAACACCACTCCGCAAGTCATCGACCTAGCGATCTTACTTAAATAAGCTAAAATCAAAAAAACCGCATCATTGATGCGGTTTTTTATTTTGCCTATAAATTTTAAGCAATATGTTTTTGTACGATAATCGAACCAACCGAATACCCTGCACCGAATGATGAAATTACAGCATATTCACCATTATTTACCTGCTCGCCTGTGCGGTGCATTGCAATAATTACGCCCGCAGAAGAAGTGTTAGCAAACTCATCCAAAATAATTGGTGCACGATCTAAATCAGCATCTTTACCAACAACGAGTTTTAAAATTAACTCATTCATATTGGCATTCGCTTGATGCAACCAGAAGCGTTTAACTTGTTCAGGTGTTAATTGTAATTTTTCCAACTGTGCTGTAATGATTTTTGCGACAAGTGGACAAACTTCTTTAAACACTTTGCGCCCATCTTGACGGAACAATTTGTCATCAACAACCGCATCTTCACTACGGTTTAAGAAACCGAAGTTATTACGGATGTTATTTGAAAATTGAGTAAACAAATGAATATCTAAGATTTCATAACCTGATTTGGTTTCAGTTTCTTCGATAATTGAAGCAGTTGCAACGTCACCAAAGATAAAATGCGCATCACGTGTACGATAATCCAAATGACCTGAGGTAATTTCAACATTCAAAAGTAAAACACGACGAGCACCACATTTCACAGCGTCATAAGCTTGCTTTAAACCAAATGTTGCAGCTGAACACGCGACATTCATATCATAAGCATAGCCTTTAATACCTAATGCTGACTGAATTTCAATCGCAACAGCAGGATAAGCACGTTGCATATTTGAGCATGCTAAAATCACAACATCGATATCTTCAGCAGTGACACCTGCATTTTCCATCGCTTGTTTAGCAGCTATTACACCCCACTCGGCTTGGAGCGAAAGTTCATCATTACTACGTTCTTGTAAGCGCGGACGTAAACGTGTTGGATCTAAAATACCTGACTTCTCAACCACGTAACGGCTTTTAATACCAGATGCTTTTTCAATAAACTCAGGACTTGAACCACGTAGAGCTTCGATCTCACCTGCTGCAATTTTGTCAGCATTTTGTTGATTAAATTGTTCTACATAAGCATTTAAACTTTCAACCAACTCTTCATTAGAAATTGTTTCAGTTGGGTGAAACAAACCTGTACCTGTTATACGGATGCCCATGTAAAACTCCTGTAAAGAATGGTTCTAACTTTCATTATTGCTCAGTTTAACCGATTGCTAATCGATCCCATAGTTTTTGTAATCTAGTTGGTGAAATTGGCATCTTTGTTTTCATTGGTTGAGAAAACAAGGAAATTCTCAATTCCTCTAACATAAAATACATTTCTTTGATTTTAGGATCATTTTTAAACTTAAATACTTTGTCCATCCATGGATCGACATCATCAATTGCAGCAAGGTCACGTTGTAGATTATTTGGCAAACGATCTAAACGCAATAGCAATGCTTTTAAATAACGTGGATATTCCTGCCAAATCTCACTTGGTTTGCTATAAACAAAGTCCGCCAATGACATTAAATCCAACTGATCCTCTATATCGTCAATACTACGACCGAATATATCTTGATCTAAAACCAACAACTCACGACGGACTTGCTGCCATTGAGTAAAAATTTCAGTGATGTCCGTTAGTACTTTTTGACCATTGCTCAAAAAGTGTTTTTTTACATCAAGTGCTAAGGTATTAAATTCTTCAGCATTTTGTGGAAGTTGTTGGATTGATACTTGTAGGGTTGCATAAACCAACATTTGTTCGAGTTTAGCGCGCTCACCCAATGGAGAATATGCCAAAGCCAAAGGTTTAGAAATCTGCTTTTTCAGTTGGCGAATCAAATCTCCAAGCTGCATATGAATCAGACGAATGACACCTTCACGATGCTGTTTGATGGCTTCTTGCTGATCATTAAACGTTTGTACAACCACACCTGATTCATCTTTTGCTTCAAGTGCAAAAAATATCTTTGTGGGAACAAGCGCTTGATACTGTTTAACTATCACTCCTGTAACCTTTTGAGAAGCTTCAAAGATAAAGCTCTCAGGGAAGGCTTGGAACTCGCCTTGCTGTTGTTTTACTGGACGATGAGTTTCAACTCGGCATCTCGCCTTTAATTCATCTAAGTCACGACCTTGTGCAATTAATTTTCCTTTTTCATCAATCACTTTGATAAAAGGAACAAGGTATTGATCGATACGTTCAAACGAGAAATCTTTTTCAGTAATCTGCTCTCCACGTAGAGCAAAAGCGAGATAGTTAAATAGATGCTCACGTAAATGAACAGCATCGACACCCTGCATTAACTTTTTGGCTGTATCAGGAATTGGAACTAAATTGCGGCGTTTATCTTTAGGTAGTGCTTTTAATAAAGCCTCGATCAAATCTTGCCGCCAGCCAGGTATTCCCCATGACCATTGCTTTTCATCCACTTGAGGCAATGCTTGCACAGGAATTTTAACCGTAGCCCCATCTTCATCATGACTTGGATCAAAACGATAACTTGCTGCTAAACGTAATTGGCCGTTGTGCAAATAATCTGGAAATTGTTGCGTGGTTGGACGATCACTCATCCAGAGTGCATCATCCTCAACAAACAAATAACGAGGATTTTTTGCTTCTACGGTCGCTCGCCAATCTTCAAAACTATGTCGACTCGCCACTTCAACTGGTACACGTTCTGCATAAAACTGATAAATCGTTTCTTCATCGACCACTAAATCACGGCGGCGTAACTTATCCTCAACTCGCTCCACTTCTTCAAGTTTAAGCAAGTTATGTTTTAAAAATGCAGGTGTAATGCCTAAATTGCCAGTCGTGAGCGCATCACGCAGAAAGATTTCATGTGCAGCTGCCTGATCAACTTTCTCAAAGTTCACTAAACGTTTAGGTTCGATAATCAAACCAAATAAGGAAATTTGAGCATACGCATTTACAATGCCACCTTTTTTTGACCAATGTGGTTCAAAATAGTGATATTTCAATAGGTCTCGAGCAGCTAACAATATCCATTCGGGATCTATTTTGGCCAAAGTACGCAGATAAACTTGGGATGTTTCTACCATCTCAAATGCCATGACCCACGCTGTATTGGTTTTATGCAATGTGCTGGCTGGGAAAACTTTGGCTTTTTGCTGACGAACAGCCATAAAGGTATTACGTTCATCAGTTTTGTTGGCAATAAATGAAAGTAAACCAGTTAATAAAGCTCGATGTAAATTTTCATAATTTGCACCCTTTTCATTAAAACTAAGTTTTAAACCTTCTGCCAACTCTACTAATTGTTGATGTGTTTGTTTCCATTCACGCAAACGCAACCAACTCAAAAAATGTTGGCGTGCAAACTGACGGCGTTTATTTTCAGATTGAGCATCAGGGCTTGTTTGCAATGTATTCCATAATTTTAAATAGAACAAAAAGTCAGAATCAGCTTCTTTAAATAAAGCATGCTTTTGATCTGCCTGCATTTGTTTATCTGCTGGTCTCTCACGAGGGTCTTGAATCGCTAAAGCACTGACAATAACAAGGGTTTCTTTGAGTACCCCAAAATGTGCTCCACCGATAATCATACGTGCTAAACGAGGATCAATCGGCATACGTGCCATCATTTGACCAACTTTAGTCAGTTCATTCTTGCGTTCGTTCAAGGCACCCAATTCAATAAGCAACTTACGACCGTCATTTACCAAACGGAAATCAGGTGGCTCAATAAAATCGAAATCTTCCAAATTGCCCAGACCGAGACTTTGCATTTGCAAAATAACCGAAGCTAGATTGGTTCGTTTAATTTCTGGTTCAGTAAATTCTGGGCGACTTAAAAAGTCTTCTTCGCTATATAGACGAATACACACACCCGCTGCTATACGCCCACAACGCCCTTTACGTTGATTGGCTGCTGCTTGCGAAATCGCTTCAATTGGCAAGCGCTGAACACGCGATCGATAGTTATAACGTGAGATACGTGCAAATCCACCATCAATCACATAGCGGATATTTGGAACGGTCAATGCCGTTTCTGCTACGTTCGTGGCAATAATGATGCGGCGACCTTTACCACCAGGATTAAAGATTTTTTGTTGTTCTGCGAGTGCTAGGCGTGCATATAAAGGTAATACCTCTGTATGACGTGGCCCATATTTTTGTAATGTTTCTTGTAGTTCTCGAATTTCTTGCTCTGTACTGGCAAAAATTAGAATATCAGCATGTTCAGGATGACCTTTTGCTTCAGCATCAGCAAAACACTCTTCAACAGCTTGAACAACGGCTCTAGGTAGATTTTCCTCAAAATCATCGAACTCATCATCATCACTACCAACAATACTCAATTCAGAAATAGGACGATAACGAACTTCAACAGGATAACTGCGACCTTCGACTTCAAAAATTGGTGCATTATTAAAATATTGACTGAACCGATTTACATCTAAGGTTGCAGATGTAACAATCACTTTTAAATCAGGACGCTTCGGCAATAATTGCTTCAGATAGCCCATGATAAAGTCGATATTGAGAGAGCGTTCATGCGCTTCATCAATGATAATGGTGTCGTATTTTGATAAGAATCGATCATTAGTCAATTCAGCTAACAGAATACCGTCCGTCATCAACCGAACGATCGAGTCTTGAGAACCTTGCTCATTAAAGCGAACTTTAAAACCAATTGACTCACCAAGCTTTTCACCAACTTCTTCCGCAATACGTTGCGAAACGCTACGTGCAGCCAAACGACGTGGTTGTGTATGTCCAATCATGCCAGTAAGACCACGACCTGCAAGCATTGCTATTTGAGGAAGCTGTGTGGTTTTACCAGAACCAGTTTCACCTGCAACAATAATCACCTGATGCTTTTGAATAGCCTCGATCAAACGATCGGCGTATTGCGTAACAGGCAAATCTTGGTTGAGTTTGATTTTAGGCAAGCGAGCTAAACGCTGTTTCACCTTTTCGTTTGATTGTTCAAATAGTTTTTCGATTTCTGCTGTTTCTGTTTTTTTATCTTTGCGCAGTCGATTTAAACGGTGACGGTCACGTGCCATAACCAATTGATCTACATTTAAATGACTCTGCACTGAACAGCTTTCCTGAAAATTAAATAATCGGCTATTTTACGCCTTAAAATCTTGCTATGCAAAGGAACTACAGCAATCTATTGATGATATTGCTGTAGTTCTAGTTTGGTTTTTATGATTTAGATGAATGATCAAAACGATTACGTAACTGTTTCACGTATTTTTTAAATGGCCACGCAAATTGCTTTACAAAACTATTGGGGATCTTATACCCCACAGTTCCATATACACTTGCCAAATGGTTTGGCATATACACTGTTTTAAAAATGACATCATACAATGGGATGAATGCCGCATAGTTTTTATCAATCGCAGGTTTCTCTGAAGAGTGATGCCAATGATGAAACTCAGGGGTAGCTATCAGCCAGCGTAAATACGGAAATCTAAAACGTACATTTGAGTGGATGAATATCGCATGAAAAGAAATAAATACGAGATAAGCAAAAACGGCTGAGGTATGAAAACCTAATAAAAATATCGGTAAGGTTGCAATAAATCGCGTCATCAATACTTCGACAATATGTAAACGTGAAGATGCTAACCAATCCATATGTTCCGTTGAATGATGGATCGCATGAAAACGCCACAAGAAAGTCACCTCGTGCATCGCGCGATGCAACCAATACACAACGAAATCAACAACAATCAACAATTCTATAAATTGCAACCAAATCGGCTGTGCTTGTACAAAAGGAACGATTGGATTATTCGGAAGATGAGTAATCCAATACTGAATCGGCATGACTGTTAGAAAGGTAAAGAGTTGAATGCCAATGTGACTAAACATGAAATATTTCATATCCGTCACCCATCCAACTCTAAGTATCTTTTGATGGGGATTTTTAGCAAAAAAACCTTCTAAAGGGATAAAAACTAAAGCTAAGATCACCAGTGTCAGTACGAAATAATCAATACCTGCATAGAAAGGAATGTTCGGCAATGTTGGAGCTTTAATTAACCCACATCCCAAAACAGCCGCAAATAATGCGAAACACAAACCATAAAACCCATATCGATTTTGTCTAAAAATCGCACTAAACGCACCAAAACCTACACTAAGCACAATCGCGATCATCAAACTAAAATAAAAAGCATCATAATGTTTAACGTATAGCGGACGTAGTTCTGGCATGGTGAGAACTGAAGGAAATAAAAAGCATAAAGCACTGAAAATGCTTAATAATCCTAGAGACATAGATATAAAAGCGCTGATCTTGCCTAAACCCGCATTGAGTTCAAGATTCTCAAATTTTTCTCTTAATTGATCTGTCATTTGTTGTATTAATTCTCTTTGAATACGAGTAATCTCGCTCGCTGTTAACTTTAATCCTGCTTAATACTTCACAGTATTTCTACCCTATCTCAAATTCTAAACATCCCAAACATTTGAAACAAGAAACATTTTGTCCAATATTTGAGCATAAACAATAATATCTCCAACATGCATGAACTTCGTGCAGATTATGGTTTTTTATATAATTTTATTTTTTTCAATTTTACCCTTGAATTTTAAGGCGATCGGCTTCATGTTGTAGAGCACGATCATTTTCGATATTTGTCATTTTTGCTTCATGTGAATGGAGTCAAATGGAAATATCTTTTTTTGGGTGAAAGCTATCGATCTCGGATCATTTAATTTTCCGATTTTAGTCATGTAAAAATACTATTTCCCCAATAACTAGAAATTATTTATTCTAGACCTCGCAAACAAGTTTAAAGATAAACCTCAATCATGGAGACAATGATGAGCTTGATTAATACTGAAGTTAAACCATTTAAAGCTGATGCATTCCGCAACGGTGAATTCATTCAAGTAACTGATGCTGATCTTAAAGGCAAATGGTCTGTTCTTATTTTTATGCCAGCTGCATTCACATTTAACTGCCCAACAGAAGTTGAAGATGCTGCTGAAAACTATGAAGAGTTCAAAAAAGCTGGTGCAGAAGTTTATATCGTAACAACTGACACTCACTTCTCTCATAAAGTATGGCACGAAACTTCTCCTGCTGTAGGTAAAGCTCAATTCCCATTAGTTGGCGATCCTACACATCAATTAACACGTGCTTTTGATGTGCATATCGAAGAAGCTGGTTTAGCTTTACGTGGTACGTTCATCATCAACCCAGAAGGCGTAATTAAAACTGCTGAAATTCATGACAATGCAATTGCACGTGATGTTTCAGAAACTTTACGTAAGCTTAAAGCTGCTCAATTCGTAGCAAGCCACCCAGGCGAAGTTTGCCCTGCTAAATGGAAAGAAGGTGAAGCGACTCTTGCTCCATCGATTGACCTAGTGGGTAAAATCTAATTTCTAGATATAGTGATTAGTTAAAAACCACTCTTTTTAGAGTGGTTTTTTTATGCAGGTTACTCTCATATAAGCAATCATATTTTTCAATGATTCTTATCATTTTTTATTCACTAGAAAACTTCATTTTCTGATTGTCAGTTGTACAAAGTTGGAGTACTGTCAAAAGATGAGCACTTAAAAGAGTTTTTTATATGTAATAAACGATGATCACTGCGGGGGTGCAAGGTATGGAAAAATCTGTAGTCGTAACATCTTGGAAATATGATGTTTCTTCACGTTATTTAAAAATTTTCTATAACAATGGTTCAGGCGAACTTTACCACCCAGTACCAGAGTTTATTTACGATAATTTACTTCGCTCAACAGATAAAACAGCTTTTGTGCAGAAATATCTTGAGTTTGATTTACACTTTAAACGTCTTCAAATTTCTGCTTCATCATAAAAAAAGCCCTTTTCAGGGCTTTCTTCATATCATATCTATCTCTTCTGCATATTTTTCATATATTCGTGCTTCGGCATCAGGGTGTAAATTTACTTTACTCAAGTCACCGTTGTAATGCTCTACTACTCGATCATCCATAATTTTTGACCACCATGTTGGAATAAAGGCTGGTAAAAGCATGGCACCATAACCTGCTGGTAATTGAGGTGCATTTTCAAAATGACGTAAGGTTTGGAAACTGCGTGTTGGATAAGCATGATGATCTGAATGACGTTGTAACTGGTACAGAAATAGATTCGTCACTAAATTATTATTGTTCCAGCTATGTTCTGGCAAAGTACGCTCATACTGCCCATTTTCTTTCTTCTCACGTTTTAAACCATAATGTTCAATATAGTTAACGGCTTCAAATAGAGTCACCGCATATGTAGCTTGAGTGAGTTGAAATGGAACTGAACGCATACCAAATTTCTTAAACATCAAGCCATGATAAATTGCTGACATGGCCCAACCATGAATCAGTTCATTTTCCTTGCAGAAAAATGGTAGTTTTTTGCGTTCTAAACGTTTCTTTTCTATCTCAATTGCAGATTTAAAACTTCCAATTACTGTACGTGGTAAGAACTTCCAAAAGGTCTCACCCAAACGTGATGATGCAGGATCTTCAGGCGTTGCTACTCGACGATGATGCCCATATGGATGTTCAATTCTGAAGTGGTTATACCCTGATGGCGCTAATGCAAGATGTGATAAATAATGTTCTAAACGACCATTTTTATGGCTTAATTCATGTGCAGTATTAATTGCAATACCATTCACCATACCAACTAAAGTTCCTAATAGAACTTGATCAGCTACAGATGTGCCTTTTCGACTTGCTAAGTAGGCTCCATAAACGTTAGTTGCATATTGGAGTGGTATAAAAAGCTTCACAATGCGAGAGTAATATGGGTCAGCTTCTAAGTCCGCAATCGCATCTAGTGGTGGATTTTCAGTATCCTCACCAATTAATTTGTCTAGAGTTGGGATCACACCATGGATAAATAATGGTCCAAATGAGGCAAAAAACTTTTTCGATTTTTTAGGTCCAAATTGATAGCCAGCAAGTCCACTCATCGCGATAGCTGGTACTGCAAGACCAAGTAACCACAAATGACGCTTTTTATCCTTAAATGGTGTAGTTGTTTGTTCTACATCTAATTGCGCATGCATATTCATTCTAAACTCCTCAATCAAGCGTTTAATGTTTTGCTTGAATTGATTGTGTTCTTCTGAACAGTTGCTATATTATCATTTTAAGACTTCATATTATCATTTTAAGACTTTAGTGGAGATTTATTGTGCATAAACAACAAATCCCTGTTATTCCAGCTCGCTATTATTTACGTTTGATTGAGATATTGATCAGTACCAATCAATACGATAATTCAGTTTTAAACCAATTTAAGGATCAATTATCACAAACTGAGTTTTTATCAATTCAGCAAATCGAACAATTTATTGAGTTAGGATTAAGTTTACCGAATACAGAAGATTTAGCCTTTCAGTTAGGCAGAAATTTGAAACTAAGTTCACATAGCTTGGTCGGTTATGCACTTATGACCAGTCCCAATCTGGATCATGCATTAAAATTAATTGCACAATATTTCAAGCTGATTATGCCGAGCTTTAAGCTTTCCATTCAGTTTTCACAAGCGCAGCAAAAGGTCGAATTATTATTTGAACCAATTTTGCAGATGAATAAACGTTGTTTAAGCTTCCATATCGAAGCAATTGCAGTCGGATTTTATTACAGTCTATTTGAGCTTGCAGGTCAGCAATTACAACGCTATCAAATTTATTTAAGTATTCCTGAGCCTGCCTACAGTGATAGATACATACACCTTGTCAAAGCTCAGTTTCATTTCAATTACACTTGGTTTACAGGGATCAGAGTTGTACTTGATCAGCAGCAATTAGCACTTCCCTTGCCTTTAGCAGATGCACATAGCTTAAAAGTTGTAGAACAACGTTGTCAGGAACAGATTCAAAAAATTTATCATCAGGGTGAAATTGTAGAGTGGATCAGTACAATGTTAAGGCAAGCGAATCAAGTTCCGACACTGACTGAATGCGCGAAAGTATTAAATATTTCAACCAAAACCCTACAACGATATTTGCAACAACAAGGAGTAGAATTTAATCGCCTAAAACAAAAGATCAGTACTGAGCGTGCAATTGAATTACTTGAAAATACATCCTTTACCATTACACATATTGCATATGAGTTAGGTTATTCCAACCCTGCCAATTTCACTCGTGCATTTAATAAAATCATGGGGTGTAGCCCTCAAGATTATCGTTTGGCACATACCAAAACCAACTCACTTCGTGACGACCATACATAAGCCTGCACCTATAGGTAATATAGTACTCATATAAAGTTCGTCATTTTTTATCGAATCTAATAATGGCTTCACTTCTGCTGGGTGAGAAATTACATTATCAATAATTAAAGTCCCACCTTTAGTTGACATCAGTCTCTTGAGATCATTCCAATAACCAGCATAGCTTCCGCGTTCGGCATCTAAGAGTATGAGATCATATTGCTCGACGGATGCTGCCAAATAATCAGCGGCATCTCCCACCCAAAAATCAATATACGCTTCTAGACTAAATTCTTCTGCATATTTCTTCGCTTGTGCACTACGAAACGCATTGATTTCAAGTGTTTGAACATGACCGCCAACTGTCTTTGCAGCCTCAGCTAACCAAAGTGTTGAATATCCAGTGGAAGTGCCTATTTCTAAAATACGTTGGGATTGCTGTGTTCTTACCAGCATGGACAATAATTTAGCGGACTCAGCTTCAATGTTCCGAAAACGTCTTAAACGATCAGCCTGTCGAGCATCATGTTGTTTAAACTCATCATATAAATCAGCAATTCGTTTTAAAAACACCGTGCTGGTCATATTTCGCTCCCGATGATGCTCAGACATTTGCTATCAATTATGTTGGTTGAATCAACTTAAAACGCGGAACAATTTCACCACTATCGAGTGCAACAGTTTCAATAAACATGCTTAAAGGTCGAACCCACATGGAATAATCACCATACAAGCATTGATATACAACCAACTCTTCTTCTGTTTCGCTATGTCTTGCAACATTAAATACCTGATAAAGCTGACCTTTATAGTGTTGATAAATACCACGCTGTAAAGCCATTTCACTTTCCCTTAGTTATGCCATGTAAAGATTGCAGTTATATAACAAGTTCAGAAGTATTCAAGTATTATCTTTGAACGCATTTAATTAACATAGGCCTATGGATTCAAAAATACGATCAAAATAATAAAAACAACCTGTTTTACCTATTTAAATAATTTGCGTACTATAGCCCCATTGAAAGAATTTAGCTGATTGAATTGCTGAGAATTTGGAGAAAGACATGTTAGATCAAAATATTAAAACTCAATTAAAAGCTTACTTAGAACGTTTAGAAAGTCCAATCGAGTTAGTGGCTGCTTTAGATGAATCCGATAAAGCTGCAAAAATCAAAGAACTCGTGACTGAAATTGCTGAACTTTCTGATCAAGTTACGGCGCGTTTTGACGGTTCAAACGCTCGCCGTCCTAGTTTCGGTGTGGCTAAAGCAGGTGAACAACCGCGTGTGTTCTTCGCTGGTCTACCGATGGGACATGAGTTCACCTCTTTGATCTTGGCATTGTTACAAGTTTCAGGTTATGCACCGAAGGTATCTGATGAGGTTTTAAATCAGATTAAAGGCTTGAACTTAAAATCAAACTTTGATGTGTTTGTATCGTTGAGTTGTCACAACTGTCCAGATGTAGTTCAAGCGTTGAACCTGATTGCGATCTATAACCCCGATGCAACTGCGACCATGATTGATGGTGGTTTCTTCCAAGAAGAAGTTGAAGAACGCAAAATCTTAGCAGTCCCAATGTTATTCCAAGACAATCAACATATTGGTCAGGGTCGTATGACTTTGGAAGAAATCATCGCGAAGTTAGATAGTAACTCAGCTGAAAAAGATGCAGCACTTCTCAATGCGAAAGATGCTTTTGATGTATTGGTGATTGGTGGTGGTCCTGCAGGTGGTACAGCAGCGATCTATGCAGCGCGTAAAGGGATCAAAACAGGGATTGTGGCTGAACGTTTTGGCGGTCAAGTCATGGATACCATGGATATTGAAAACTTTACTACGATTCAAAAAACAGTTGGTCCTAAGTTTGCTCAAGATATGGAAGCCCATGTCCGTGAATACGGCGTGGATATCATGAACTTACAAAGAGTCAGCAAAATCATAGGTGCAGATCAAACGGCGAATGGTTTGGTTGAAGTTGAACTAGAAAATGGTGCTAAGCTTGAGTCTAAGACCATCATTCTTTCAACAGGTGCTCGTTGGAGAGAAATGAATGTTCCAGGTGAAGCTGAATACCGTACACGTGGTGTTGCGTACTGCCCACACTGTGATGGTCCATTATTCAAAGGTAAACGAGTTGCAGTGATTGGTGGAGGTAACTCGGGTGTAGAAGCTGCGATTGATCTAGCAGGGATTGTTGAGCATGTAACTTTAGTTGAGTTTGATACCAAACTTCGTGCTGACCAAGTCTTACAGGATAAGTTGAATAGTTTGCCGAATACCACAGTTATCACCAATGCCTTGAGTACTGAAGTGGTTGGTGATGGTTCACAAGTGACAGCATTGAAGTATAAAGATCGTGCGACCGATGTAGAACACACAGTAGAACTTGCGGGAATCTTTGTACAAATTGGTTTATTGCCAAATACGGATTTCCTAAAGAACAGTGCAGTCGAACTCAGCAATCGTGGTGAGATTGTGATTAATGATCGTAATGAGACCAATGTACAGGGTGTATTTGCAGCAGGTGACTGTACGACAGTACCATACAAGCAAATCATCATCGCAACAGGCGAAGGTGCGAAAGCTGCATTATCTGCCTTTGATTACATGATTCGTTCTACGAATTAAGTCAATATCTTGTTTTGTGACCACACTTACATTTAACAATGTAAGTGTGTGTTTTTACAAGTTATCAACAAATTTGTAACTTTCTTATTCACTCGCTTTGTGTTTATATTTTCGATATCCATACTTGTTGGATGCCACAACGAAAAGGAAATATGAAAATGAATAAATTACTTGTTGCGTTAGGTCTAGCTGCTACTGTTGCTCTTGTAGGCTGTAACAAAGATAAAGCACCTGAAACTGGTGCAACAACGGGTGAACATTTAGAAAACGCTGCTGAACAAGCTGGCGCTGATGTGAAAGATGCTGCTGATGCTGCAACAACCAATGTAGCTACAGCGGTTGATACTGCTGCTGATCAAATCGACGCTGCTGCTGATCATACTGCTCATGCAACTGCTGAAGCTGCTGCTAAAACTGAAGCTGCTGCACGTGATGCGACTGCCAATGTTGCTGGTGCTGTAGAATCAGGTGCTGCGAACGTTAAAGAAAAAGCTCAACAATAATTTGTTGATAATAAAAAAGCCTCTGTATAGAGGCTTTTTTATTTGTAGATTTTTAATTAAACAAACCTTCATCACGCATAGCAATTTGTACAGACTGACGTTCAGCTACTTTATTACGAAGCGCGATAATATTGGTATAAGGCGTTAAATCATGCTCAATATGATTTGACCAGTTTGTCAGTACAAATAAATATGCATCCGCTGGACCAAAATTATCATCAACTAGATAATCATATTCAGATTCAGCTAAATAATTATCGATATATTTAAGTAAACGATCTACTTCTGCATATGCTTTGGTCTTTTCATCATCTGTAAGTTTACCACCAAAGAAAACAGCATATGCATCATGAAGTTCTGAGTTCAAATAACCCAACCATTCCAATACTTTAGCTCGCCCCATCCCTGATGGTGGAATCAAATCTTGCTTTGGATCGTGTTGTGCTAAGAATGGTAATATCGCTACATTTTCAGTCAAAATTAGACCTGGATTAATTTCTAGTGCTGGGACATAACCCTTAGGATTAATCTCGTAATAATCTGCACCTTTAGAAGTTTTATGCGTTTTTAAATCAACTCGTTCTAAATCAAAATCAACATTTATTTCATTTAAAATAATGTGTGCCGCTAACGAACATGCGCCTGGTGAATAATACAACTTCATCTCTAATCCTTGTTATCTAACTACTTATGCTCTTGAACTTCGAATAAACATCGAGAACAGATATAGATTTAAATTTATAATAGCTCTAATGCTAAAAACATCTACCCATCTACTATTAATGAATTTTTTTCTAGCTTGCAAGTTATATTCCGTGACGATTGATTAATTTATGAAAAAACAAACTGCACAATGTCACGAAATGTAGTTAAGCTCGACCAAAAAGCTTTCCTAACCACTCAAATAGAGAATTTAAGAACTCGACAATGATATTTTTCTGATTCGATTCTAGCTGAGCATCTGATGTTTTTAAGTCTAAGTCTACAATGACAGGGTCATGGTCAGATGAACGATATGGGTCTGCAGCAAAGAAAAGTTCTTTTTGCTCATCAGTTTTATATTCTTCATTGTAATCAAGTACTGTCGGCTCATCAGCATTGATATGCCAAGCAAAAGCTTTAACTACACGTTTATAAAGATTTGCATCAGCAATCGCATGATCAAGATTGCCTGCTCCACCATAACCATCACTATTACTGGAAACCCCAAAGACATAACTATAAGTGTTCGTACCCTCTCCGATTTTGCTGTCATTGAGTAGAACTTTGTAGTTGGCTTTTTCAAAAGCTAAAATTGGGTCTTCTTTGGCATAGCTATTCATATCACCAAGCAACAAAATATTTGGATTTTTGACTTGGGTAGGATTCTTTGCAATCCACTGAGTGAGCTGTTCAACGGCTTTAACACGAGTCGGATTCCAGCAGCCTTGACCATCTTTTTGATCAGCATCAAGCGAGTTCAAGTCAACGCCCGAACAACTTTTAGATTTAAGATGATTTGGAATTACTGTGAAAATTTGTCCACCATGCACTGGTTTGAATGATTGTGCGATAGTTGAACGATTCTTTTCACCCAGATCTAGAACAGCTGTTTTATTCACTGGTTGAACACGTTTGCTATTATAAATAATCGCCACAGCAATCACATCTGTGCCTAATTGATTTAAATCTTCAGGAATTACATATTTCCAATCTGGCCCTAAAGCTTTGGTTAAATAAGCAACCGCACTATCACTACCATAACCATTATTGGCAATCTCCATCAAACCATACACATCAGCATCAATAGATTTTAATGCACTTATGATTTTGGCATGTTGCTTATCAAATTCAGCCTGACTGTTCGCACCACGTTCAGTTGGGAAACCATTCTTGCCATTGTCATAGTTCAACACGTTAAACGCTGCAGCACGAATATGTTTCGTTTGTTTCACAGCAATTGTCGTTCGTGGATTAGTTGTGGTAACGACTTCAGGCAAGTTTGCACCTGCAATCGGTTGTACACGCCAAGCATTAAAGCGATATTCCAAAATACCTTGTGCATTCTTTAATTGATATCCAGAACGTAGAGTGTTTAAAACACTAAAATTTTGTGGCAACCATGGTGCTCGATTTTGATTATTATAGCCATCATCAAAAATGATCTTAGAAAGCAGGTTTTGCTGTGCCAATGCCTTCGCTTCATTCGATAAAGCTGGATATAGATTGGTAGGAATAAATAGGCGACCAAGACTCAGGGACAACTCACCATAACGCCCAAAATTATAGTTCTCGCTGATAGTTAAAGTTTGCGGTAATTTCACCAACATCCCTTGATAGCGTTTTGGTGTATTACCTGTATTGTCAATAAGACTCGTAAATGGTAAATTAAGATCAAGTGGTTGAATTAGCGATGCCATATTTTGATTACAGGTTTGTATGTCTTGCTGTAATTGATCAATTTGAAGTTGGTTTTGATAGTTAGTGAGACGACCGCGTAAAATCACCTCATCACCGATTTGTCCGCCTTTGACAGCACTACTCGCAGGAATATAAACAAAAATAGCATTACTCACATTAGGTGTTGCCTTGCTATCAGGTGTTTGTATATAGAAACCTGAAAATCCATTGCTATAGCGATAGTCCGCCGTGATCACCCCACGAATCGTATAATTTTGATTTTGGGTTGACTGTGCTAAGTTCGCAATTGGAGTATCCGCACTGCTACAGCTGACTGATTCATTGACTGGAGGCGTTGTTGTTGAACCTGTCAAATTCGAAAAATCATTTCGATCTGACCAAGCCTGCCAAGACTGATCTAAATCAAATGGACTAGTCGGATCAACACTGATCACAGGATTATGAGTTTGAATACGTTTAAAACTATTAGCAACACTATAAACTGTAGTGCCCCAACCTGAAGTTGGACGCTCACCTATCCGTCCAAAACGATCTACAGGCGTACCGCGATAAAGTAATACAATCGCATCATCTCCATTGAATGATAGACCTGCTACTTGATTCACTTTGTTGCCTAATTGTGTTTGTAATTCTGAACGCCCGATTAGATATTTCTGTTTGCTGGCTAAAGCCCCCTGTAAAGGAAATGCTGCTGTTTTGACTGTTCCGCCATTATTAAATTGTTGGATTTCATAATCTGCTAAATTTACTGTTGTCGCATCTGGATTATAGATCTCTAAACCTTTACGGTTGCTACTGCCATCAACATATTGGCTAAACATGAGTTGCGCATGTGCAATAGAAAATGTAGAAGAAGCTCCCAACATACCTAAGCAAATCGCAAGCGAATGGTAATTAAAATTTTTCATAGTTTTTTACTAAGTGTTTTAAATTGCAATTAGGCTATGCAACTTCTATGACAACTCTATGAAGCTTTTTTGACAAATTTTAATCACTACTAAAAAGTTTCAAGAAAATAAAACGATTTAAAAGTTTGACTTGAACACCTGAACACTTAAAATACGGCATTTCTATATTTATATCTCCAGAATCATGTCAAACGATCAGTTAGAAACGCAAATTACGGAACTCGACAATTTGCCTGAGCACCGTGAAATTGTGACGTTTATGCGTCGTTCAGCTCCGCTCAATACGTCACAACGTACTGCTTTAGAAGATTATCGTGATTTAATTTTGGAATACCCTGTTGGTGATTTACGTCAGCACTTTGAGCATCCCGAACGTCCATTAACCGTTGAAATCGGTTTTGGTATGGGACGTTCTTTAGTACTCATGGCTAAAGCAAACCCTGAGCGCAACTTTGTCGGCATTGAAGTGCATGTTCCTGGTATCGCACAATGTGTCTATGAAGCAGGCATGGCAGGTTTAAAGAACTTATTTGTATTGGATGCTGATGCAATCCAAGTATTACGTGAAATGCCAGACAACAGTATTAACTGTGTACAACTTTATTTCCCAGATCCATGGCAGAAGAAGCGTCATTTTAAACGCCGCTTCGTGATACATGAGCGTATGCAATTAGTTGAACAGAAGTTGGAACTTGGTGGGACTTTCCACGCAGCTACTGACTGGGAACCATACGCAGAATGGATGCTTGATATTTTGGACAATCGTCCTGATATGGAAAATTTAGCAGGTAAAGGTAATAGCTACCCTCGCCCTGAATGGCGTCCAGTGACCAAATTCGAACGTCGTGGGCTTGAATCTGGTCATAAGATCAATGACTTTATTTTCAAAAAAATAAAGTAGCAATTCATCAAAATTAAAAAATAGCATTAAATATCAACATTTAATGCTATTTCAACCTATTAAAAACCAACTCAATTTTAAATTTCAAATATAAAAGACAAAAAGTGAATTATTAAAACAACTTATAAAAGCTGTACCTATCAAACCTATATGCTTACTTTGTAAAATCAAATGTGTTCAAATTTACAGCCCTCTATTTACATGATCTATAAATATTTTTTGTTCATGTTTAGCTAAAATAAAAAATGAATCATTTTGATCTCAAATGAAGAAATTATTGCTTCATAAACAATGAGTGCTCTATCCAGTGCAATGATTTAGCCCAAAGATGAAGATAGGTTGGTTTTATGGAAAAAACTCTGCAATGCCCCAAATGTGGTTCTACAGAAATCGAAGTACGTGATCATGACAAATTACTGAAAACTACAGGTGGCGTTTTAATGACTGCTGCTGGCACAACTGCTGGTACAGTAGGTGGTGCAGCAACTGGTGCATCAGTTGGAGCAGCTATCGGAACTGTAGCAGGTCCATTAGGTGTAATTGTTGGTGGAACTATTGGAACTTTCGTGGGTGCAATTAGTGTCGGGATTACAGGTGGCGTCGTTGGTAATATTTTCGGAAAAAAAGCAGGTGTCGTGATCGACAAGAATATTTTCCAAGATTATTTATGTCTAAAATGCAAACATCGTTTTAAACAAAAGAATTGATTAAGCTCAAGACACATTTACCTAATTTCTAAGCTGATATTTAAACAACTCATATCAGCTAAATGTGTTTATAAACAATACTTATGTTTTCTAATACAGGCATTATTCAACCTGCCGCTCTTATTATTAATTATAAAAAAATGCAAACACGACCGAGCTTAGTTTAGATAAAAAAAGATTATACAATTCATACATTTATGGTTATTTACCATGTAAATGACGGGTCTTAATACCTTCACTTAAGAGCTGATAAACATCAACAAGATCATTTCTTGCATCTTTTTTTAATAAGTTATGATGCATTTTTAAAATATTTTCATCACCACGCATGGCTGGACCTGTCTGCATTTCTTTAGGGTCATTGATCGTTGCTTTTTGTGCAGTCTCCAATATCAATGGGTGAAGTAAAGAAAAATCGACCTGTTGTTCATCAACAATTTGTTTAGCAATATCATAACAGTAGTTACTAAAATTACATGCAAAAACAGCAGCCATGTGCAATGTCTGACGCTGTTGAGAGCTGTATTGGTAAACCTTCTGAGTCAAACTACCTGCTAATGAGGTGAGTAAATCCAAATCATGATTGTTTACAGCCTCGACAAACACAGGCGTTGTAGTCCAGTCAATCTCTCGTTCATAACTAAATGTTTGTAAAGGATAAAATACACCTGATTTGTCGTGAACTACTGAAAGAACTTCTAAACTTGTACTTCCTGAAGTATGTACAATTAATACTTGCTGCAAAGAAGCGCTAATTTTTTGAATAACTTGAGCTATTGCTTGATCTGAAATAGCGATGATCACTAGATCAATATCAGAACTTAATTGCTCAAAATCACTGATGGCAACAGCATCCACTAACGATGCTAAACGATTGGCTTTTTCTAAATCACGACTAAAAACTTGTACAATCTGGTGATCAGGATGGAGTACTTTTGCTAAATGATAGGCAACACGCCCTGCACCAATGAATGTAATTCTCATTTTTATAGAACCTTTTTAGAAGCGAAATAATCTACCAATAAACTCTTTAAGAAAAGATCACAATAATGAATTAACTAATTGAAATAATTAAGCAGAATAAGTAACTTGACCTATTCTGCTTAGAAATAAAGTTTAGATAAATGTCTGAAGCACTTTGCCTTTCAAGGTTTGACCTAATAGCGGTGTATTTTTACCTTGAGATAAAATTGTTTCTTTTGAAACAGTCCACTCTAGCTCTGGATCAATCAGTACCCAACCTGCTTCTTGTTTCCAACGTTCAGTCATATTGGCAACTTTAGCAGGATTTAAGGTAACTTTTTCGACCCATTCTAAAGCATCAAAAACACCTTCTTGGATAAGCTGAACACCCAAACCGACATAGGTATCGAACGCTGTAATACCTGGCTGAGTTTCAGCAAATGGAGCCATTTTTGCTGAACTACTTAATGGTTCGTGATGGGTACAGATAGCGTCAATCACGCCCTCTTTTAAACCCTGACGCAACAAAGCTTTATCTTGTTCAGAGCGCAGTGGCGGACGAACATGTGCTAGAGAATTAAATCCATCCGTCAATTGTTCAGTTAAATGAAGTTGATGCATTGCTACATCCGCAGTTACTGGCAAACCTTTGGCTTTCGCAGCACGAATCAAATCAGTAGACGCGCCACATGACAATAAACCAAAATGGGCTTTTACACCTGTTGCTTCGATCATGAGTAAATATTTAGCAATCGCAACAGTTTCAGCAATCGCAGGAATCATTGGCAAACCCTGACGCGATGCAATAAAGCCTTCGTGTGCACAACCATCTTTCGCGATTTGCGGCTCTTCTGCGTAAAATACTACTGTTAAATCTAGACCAGCAGCATATTCAAGCGTACGAATCACAACATCATCATTTTCAAAGGCGGCATTAGCATTTGAAACCGCAGTACAGCCACCTTTTTTTAGACCAGCCATATTAGAAGGTTGCTTGCCATTTAAACCTTGAGTTTGAGCACCAATAATTTGAAGATAAATACCACCATCTAGTTGAGCTTTCTCAATTAGACCATGGATTAACGCACCATTATCTTGCACGATCGGCTTTGAGTCAGGAGGTGTAATTACATGCAAAATACCGTTTGCTCGCGCAGCTCTCCCCTCAGATTTTAATGTGCCGTGCTGTTGTTGTCCTGGTTCACGCAAACGCGCGCAGAGATCAACCATAGTTGGCATTAACCATTTACCTTGACCATCAATCGTCTGATCAACTTGAGATGCTGCATCAACAATTTTACCGTTCTCTACATAAACAGTTTTAACTTGATCTGTTTTTTGAATTGGATCGAGTACACGAACATTTTCAATTTTTACAATACTCATGTGTAGCACCCTTATACAGCAATCGCTTCAATTAAACCTTGTTCTTGGAGCTGACCTTGCATCGCAAGTGCCAATACTGCCATGCGAACCGCAATACCATTCGTGACCTGTTTTAAAATCACTGATTGATCGCCATCAGCGACACTCGAATCAATTTCAACGCCACGGTTCATCGGTCCAGGATGCATCACAATACAATCTGGTTTAGCTAAAGCAAGACGTTCTTTATTTAAACCATACATCTTGTAAAACTCAGATTGAGATGATAATGCTGGAGAGTCGATACGTTCATTCTGAATACGTAATGCAATAATGACATCACAGTCAGTCACACCTGCATCCATTTGATTGAACAAGCGAACATGTTCACCGTATTCATTAAAACCCACAGGTAACAAAGTATTCGGTGCAATCACTCGAATGTCTTTACAGCCCAATGTCTGCAAAGCAGCGACATTTGAACGTGCAACACGTGAATGTTTGATGTCACCAATAATTGCAACGCTTAATTGCTCAAAAGGCTTTTTAGTTTCACGGCGAATGGTCAGCATATCTAGCATCGCTTGCGTTGGGTGCGCATGACGACCATCACCTGCATTAATAATTGCGACCTTAGGACATACATCTTTTGCTATGAAGTGCGCTGCACCTGAAGAGGAATGACGCACGACGAATACGTCCGCAGCCATAGCTTCTAAATTCCACAGCGTGTCACGCAAAGTTTCACCTTTAGATGTACTTGAGCGTGCAATATCAATATTTAATACATTTGCGGATAAACGCTTAGCTGCTGCTTCAAAGGTAGTACGTGTACGAGTAGAGTTTTCAAAAAATAGATTCATTACCGTGCGCCCTTCTAGAAGCGGACGATTAATCAAATTATTATTATCATCTAAAAAGCTTTGTGCTGTATCCAAAATCTTAGTCAGACTTTCTTTTGAAAGCCCCTCAATCGTTAAAAAATGCTTGAGATTTCCTTGTTGATTGAGCTGTATCTGACTCAAAGTATGCAATGCTGCCACGTGCATAAGAGATTCCTTATACGTTAAGTTAACGCATTATACAGATTTTATATTTCTTTCGTCGTTGAAGTTTTCAGCACTCAGCAAAACTTTTTATTGGTGATCTACAATAACGATTTAATATTTTCTCTGCATGGTAATTTGATGAAAAGAAAATCAAAAAAATAAGGATGTAGAAAAAGCTCTACACCCTTGTAACGCTGTAATTATTTTTCACTTATTGTTTTTTTATTATTATCACTTATCGCAATGCACCAATATAATGGTGAGCGACTTGAGCTTTATAAATTTCTTCTTCTGTAACTTCCATAAAATAGCTTTCTTCTGTTTCTTCTAGCTTTTTATTTTCAACTATGGCTAACGTAGGCTCTGGATATAAATCTATTAATGGACGTAAACGATCAACATAGTGAGCCAACTCTTGGTCACTTGTTTCCAACGCAATTTCTATAATGTGTTTTGCATATTCTTTATTGTTAACTAAGTACATCACATCAATTACACGACTGGATACACGTCTTAAACGAACATACATTTGTGTTGCGATAGCAAAAGCTTCAGCATTTACCTTAATTTCACTATTCATGCTTTCTTTCATAAAGTCCTCACGTCGTTGGGAGAAATGTATATTCTTGATTCATCACATAGAAAGCAAAATATGTACCAATAATTAAATACATATTTAACTTAAATAATATTTTTAGGACTTACGCACTATTATTTATAGATTCTCTGTGGTAGCAGATGATTTTTATCGAGAATAAAGTCATCAATGAAGTTTTTGATCATTGGTCTAAATAATTTCTTCTGCCAACGATATATATTTTCAAAGATCCGCTCAAACTGGTTCTTTTGTATCTCAACGTAGGCCATCAAGGCTGAAAAAATATGATTCAAAATCAGTTTAGATCGTCTTACTTGAAACTTTTCAATATGACAAACCTGTTTAATCACCCGGTGATATTGCTCTATTTTCCAATGACTTGAATGTAATTCATGAAAACCCTCAAAGGACAATAAATCATCTTCATCTTGATGCACAATATAAAACCTCTGCTGTTCTTTTAACTGAGTCTTAAATAATTGTACAAAGCCAAAATCTTTGAGCCAGACTACTTGACCCTGATGGAAATCTGGCAATAAACGCAGTTGAAACCATTGTCCTTTTTCTGGGGAAACCTTACGGTTACAGTCGATACCAAACATAAATCGAATACCATATTTTCTTATGGTTTTTAAATTTCCAGTCGATGAATACCAACTATCACCTGTAATAAATTGAATCTTTGCACCCCAACTGAGTACTTCACTTAACATATCCATAAAGTAATCATTCTTGGTTTTACTTTCAGATTTGTCATAAATTCGGAAATTAATTGGAATATTTTGACCATTTTGATCTGTCGCATACAAGGTAATGAGATTAATACCCTTGACGGATCGGTGGTGTTTGCCTGACCAAAAATAACTAACTAAGTCCATATGTTGACTATATGGTTTATCTAAAACAGTATCATCAATACTGACTATAAGTTTGTTATTATCAATATGTTGAATTGATTCTTGATATAGGTCGTGAGGTGTGTAATCTTCACGCTCTAGAAAGCGATTTACACTATCATGCGAGATATTATAAGTCTCGGCAAGTTGTGTGCAGCTAATAGAGTTCGGTTCTGTCATGAGAAAGCCCATATAAATGGGTAGAGTACAAGTTGCTGTAGAAGCATGTTTAATTTGTCTGATCACAGATACTTTATAAAGTATTTTAGTACTTTTTTGAATCCGTCAATGCGTAAGTCCTAATTTTTATGAAAATTGATTAAAAAATACTAAAAATAATAGTCAATAATGCGGTCGATCACACAAATTTGCACCGACAGTTTCATTAAAAATCAGTTAAAATAGCCGATTGCTGAACTGCTTTTTTGGAAATGTGCATGAATTCTACACAACGTCTGACAAACTATTGGGTGACCTGTGCGGATGGACTTGAAACCTTATTACAACAAGAACTTGAAAATTTAGGTATTCAAAACATTCAACGCTTTGCTGGACGTTTGGTATTTAAAGGTACACTAGAAAATGCTTATCGTGTTTGTATGTGGTCTAGACTTGCTTCCCGCGTGTTGTTACCGATCCACACTCACGAATTAGAACATACTCACGATGCTCGTGATGTCGCAGAAGAACTCTATGAAGGTGCAATCAGCTTTGATTGGTCTCTCATTTTTGCACCGCAAAGCACCTTCGCAGTGCGTTTACATGTTGAACGAGACATTAAAGTAAACACTCAATTTGCAACTTTACGTGTGAAAGATGGTGTTGTCGATTCGTTTATGGAAGCTGTTGGTAAGCGTCCAAGTATCGATATTAAACAGCCTGAAATTACCCTTTATGCTTTGGCTGGCAAAACTGAACATACTTATTGCTTAGATTTATCGGGTGACTCATTGCACAAGCGTGGCTATCGCCGCTTTATGACTGACGCTCCGATCAAAGAAAACCTTGCAGCTGCGATATTACTAAAAGCAGATTTAGCAAATTATCGACCTGATATTATTTTAGATCCAATGTGTGGTTCAGGAACATTTATCATTGAGTCACTCATGATACTCACTGATCGTGCACCAGGATTAGTGAGACGTTTTGGATTCAATGGTTGGCATGGGCATGATCGTGATTTATGGTTATCTCTCAAAGCCGAAGCTGCTGAACGCCATGAAAAAGCGCTAGAACAAGATTTACCAAAATTTTATGCTTACGATGCTGATTGGGAAGCTGTTAAAGCGACGCGTCAAAATATTATTGCTGCTGGCTTCGAAAAACTATTGGATCAAATCCAGATTGAAGAACGTACTTTAGCAGATTGGGATGATTTCCATGCTGAAGGTAAAAAAGCATTTATCGTAACGAATCCTCCTTATGGTGAACGTTTAGGTGATAAAGCATCTAACCGCTCACTTTATCTAGGTTTATCTAGCTTATTACAGAAAAATTTTCCAAATCAACGTGCTGCAATCATCGCTGCGCAAATTGAACAAGCGGATGTTTTGGCATTTAATGATCCACAAACTTTACGTTTGATGAATGGTAAATTACCGATCTACACTCGATTCGGGACAATTAAACCAGCAACAGTTACTCAACCATATCTAGCGACATGGCAACCTCAACAATTCGAAAAAATTGAAGGTGCAGAAGATTTTACAAACCGTTTGCAAAAAAATATGCAAAACCTAAAAAAATGGGCTGTAAAAGAAAACGTATTCTGTTTACGTATTTATGATGCAGATTTGCCTGATTTTAATGTTGCTGTCGATCTTTATGGTGATCGATTACACGTACAAGAATATGCCCCACCAAAAAGTATTGATCCTGAAAAAGCTAAAAAACGTTTCAATTTGGCTTTAGCTGCTATTCGTGCAGTTACAGGTCTAAATCGTGATGCGATTTTTATCAAAACACGTGCTAGACAAACGGGTACAAATCAATATACCAAGCAAAGTACAGCATCAAAACGCTTTATCGTACAAGAAGGTAAAGCACGTATCTTAGTAAACTTGACTGATTATTTGGATACAGGTCTATTCCTAGACCATCGTCAAATGCGTTTACGAATTGCAAAAGAAGCACGTGGAAAACACTTCCTTAATTTGTATAGTTATACTTCAACAGCAAGCTTACATGCCGCTTTAGGTGGTGCAGCAAGCACAACGAGTGTGGATTTATCTAATACTTACTTGAGCTGGTCTAAAGAAAACTTTGTATTGAACGGATTAACTGTTGATCATGCCGATGAACAACATATGTTCTTTGCGAGTGATTGCTTTGAGTGGTTAAAAGAAGGTCATGAACAATATGATTTAATCTTTATTGATCCACCTACTTTCTCAAACTCAAAGAAATTCTACGGGACTTTTGACGTTCAGCGAGATCATGTTTCATTAATTAAACGTGCAATGAATCGCCTAACAAGTGATGGTACCTTGTATTTCTCAAACAACTATCGTGGGTTTGAGTTAGATGAAGAAATTGAAGCGATGTATCAGATTGAGGAAATCACGTCTGAAACCATCGGTTTAGATTTCAAACGAAATCACAAAATCCATCGTGCTTGGAAAATCCAACATCAACAAATCTAAGTAAATCATCCAAGAGATCGGGTTACTTGACAGTAATCCGAATCTCACCTTTGATATTTGATGATTCAAACTCATATATCGTAAAGCGATCTGGATCTTGTGCATGAGGCTTGATCGTTGCCTTTTTCTTTTCTCGCAAGTCAGCGACATTATTTTTCTTTTGTTCTTCGTATGGCGACAGAACACCATCTAAAAGCGTTTCAATACGAATTTCTCGCAAATAATTATCACTTAAAATTCGCTGAGCACGCCACCGCTCTTCCTCAGGCTTCTGAGCATCTTGTTCAGCTTTCTGAATAATATAAGGTAAGGTATTGTTTAATATAGCTGTTTGTTGAGCAAGAATCCTTTCTGATAGTGGCTGAACAGCCCAACCTTTCAAAGGCAGAGCGGTTATGAACAAAATTACACCGATATTGGTGTAATAGTGCTGCTTTTTTTCCATTGCAATTCATCCTGAATTTTTTTCTTATTTGCTCAGAAAGTATCAAGTTTTTCATAATGTCGCAATGTCATTGGTAATATTCATTGAAAAATCTGATAAATTGCTTAATACAAAAAAAGATGGTGACTTATGTCACCATCTTTTTTACTTGAAGATTTTAAAATTTAACTGAGTTTGATTTTATCAAATACCAGTTGTCCACCCTCAGCTTTAATCAAAATATTATCTCCTGGTTGGAACTCACCTGATAATATTTTTTGAGCAAGACTATTTTCAACTTGCTGTTGTATCGCACGTTTCAAAGGTCGAGCTCCATAGATCGGGTCAAAACCAGCATCAATTAACAGATCAAACGCTGTATCATCAACAGTTAAGCCCATATCACGATCACTCAAACGAGAACGTAAACGATCTAACTGAATATCTGCGATACCACGTATCTGAGCTTTTTGTAGTGAGTGGAAGATCACTAGCTCATCAATACGGTTGATAAACTCTGGACGGAAATGCTGACTTACAGCACTCATCACAACAGTTCTCACTTCATCATCAGTTGCGCCTTCTCCTAATTCACGAACATCTTGTGAACCAAGGTTAGATGTCATTACGATAACCGTATTTTTGAAGTCAACCACACGACCTTGCGAATCCGTTAAACGACCATCATCCAACACTTGTAATAAGATATTGAATACATCTGGATGTGCTTTTTCCACCTCATCAAACAGTACAACGCTATAAGGTTTACGGCGTACAGCTTCAGTTAAAACACCGCCCTCTTCATAACCAACATAACCTGGAGGGGCACCGACTAAACGGCTAACTGAGTGCTTCTCCATAAATTCAGACATATCAATACGAATCATCGCATCATCACTATCAAACAAAAAGTTTGCTAATGCTTTAGTCAACTCAGTTTTACCAACCCCAGTTGGACCAAGGAATAAAAATGACCCACTTGGACGATTTGGATCTGACAAACCTGCACGTGAACGACGAACTGCATTCGATACGGCGACGACTGCTTCATCTTGCCCAACTACACGATTATGTAAAAACTCTTCCATATTAAGAAGTTTCTCACGCTCGCCTTGAAGCATTTTTGAAACAGGGATTCCTGTTGCTGCACTTACCACTTCAGCAATTTCATTTTCAGTCACTTTAGTACGAATGAGTTTTGGTTCCTCATTTTCTTCAGCGACTTCAGCTTGTTCCAAACGTTTTTGTAACTCTGGAATCACACCATATTGCAAACGTGCAGCCTCAGCTAAATCACCTTCACGCTTTGCTTTTTCTAAAGCAACACGTGCTTGATCAAGTTCAACTTGAGCTTTTTTATCACCTTCGACCAGTGTTTTTTCAGCTTTCCAAATTTCCTCTAGATCATTGTACTCTTTTTGCTTTTCAGCAATCTGTTGCTCTAAATGATTAACTTCAGCTTTACTACCCGCATCTTCATCTTTTTTCACCGCTTCTAGTTGCATTTTTAACTGAATTAAGCGGCGATCCAATTTATCTAAAGCTTCAGGTTTAGAGTCGATCTCCATTTTGATGCGCGATGCAGCTTCATCAATCAAGTCAATCGCCTTATCTGGTAACTGACGATCGGTAATATATCGATGAGACATTTTAGCAGCAGCAATAATCGCTGAGTCTAGAATTTGTACACCGTGATGTGTTGCATATTTCTCTTTAAGACCACGTAAAATTGCAATCGTATCTTCCACACTCGGTTCATCTACCAAGACTTTTTGGAAGCGGCGCTCAAGTGCAGCATCTTTTTCAATGTATTGACGATATTCATCTAAAGTCGTTGCACCTACACAACGCAACTCACCGCGAGCCAAAGCAGGTTTTAACATATTACCTGCATCCATCGCACCATCACCCTTACCAGCACCAACAAGTGTATGCAACTCATCGATGAAGAGAATGATTTCACCCTCATGCTTCGCAAGGTCTTTTAGAACGGCTTTTAAGCGCTCCTCAAACTCACCTCGATATTTTGCACCCGCAAGTAATGAGCCCAAATCCAAAGAGAGTACACGCTTATTCTTCAAGCTTTCAGGTACTTCACCATTGATGATCCGTTGTGCCAACCCCTCAACAATTGCGGTTTTACCCACACCAGGCTCACCAATTAACACTGGGTTATTCTTGGTACGGCGCGACAACACTTGAATGGTACGGCGAATTTCATCATCACGCCCAATCACAGGGTCTAACTTACCTGCCAATGCACGCTCAGTTAAATCAATCGTATATTTATTTAATGAGTCACGTTGATCTTCGTGATTATTACTCATAACTTTGTCATTTCCTCTAATATTTTCAATGACTTTACGTAAATTCTCTGCTGTAACACCAACACCATTCAAAATAGTTTTGGTTTCGCCTGTCTCAGCTAAACCCAACAATACCCAATCTGTTGATAAAAACTCATCACCAACTTTCTGTGCATAGCGATCCGCAAGATTCAATGCCTTTACCGCTTCAGGATTAAGATTAATATCACCTGTTGGGTTTGCTAATGTTGGAGCATTTTTTAAAGCTTGCTCTAATTTCTGCTTTAACTCAGGTAAGCGAGCGCCAGCCTGTTGTAATAAGCTTAAATTAGCAGGCTCTTCTAACAAGGTTGTCAGAATATGAATTCCTGCTATCGCTGTATGATCCTTACCTATTGCTAACGATTGAGCATCTGAAAGAGCTTGCTGTAAACGGTTTGTAAATTTTTCAAAACGCATTCTTGTTATTCCTCACAACAAATTTTCAACTTGTAATTAAGATGGGAACTAATTTTTAAATTTCAAATAAAATTAATATATATTTCAAAAATTTATATTAATCATCATTGATAAAACTCAGTAATAATATGGGACTATAAACTCCCTATTTCAAGTGTAATTTTATAAATTTTTAATGTGTTGAAATATCACAAATGGACTATTGCTTATAATTTCAATCTGACCTACTTTGACATAAATAATTTCATGTCATTAAAAGCAATGTATTTTAATAAGTTTGTTATTTCTTCAGTTCTTATTACACTTTCATCAGTCTCAGTAGCTTAATTACCTAAAGACTCGCGTCGAGCGGGAGGAATTGCGGTAATACCATTATCAGACCAAATAACGCAGGTGTTTTATAACCATAAACCTGTTTTAATTTCTCGTGAAAATTCTAAACGATATGCTGTTTTCGGTATTCCATTATCTGCTCCTGTTGGAATATTGAACCTTGAAACGAATATCGCCCCAATTCAAATTGAGATCAAAGCATTCTCATATGCTGAGCAACGTTTAAACGTAAAAAATCAGGATTATGTAAATCCAACTCAAGCGCAACTTGACCGCTATGCTCGCGAAGCCAAAGAACAGAATGATATTTACGACTCTTTTATAAATAGTACTTGGACTCAATTTCCCAATTTTATCAGTCCAACTAAATGTAAATTCAGTAATTCATTTGGTCGGAAGCGTTTTTTTAATGGAGAAGAACGTGCTCCGCATTCTGGATTAGATATTCCTGCACCTGTAGGACAAAAAGTAATTGCACCTGCTGATGGTATTGTCGTTCAGACTGGAAACTACTTTTTCAATGGTAATACCATCATGATTGATCATGGTCAGGGCTTAATCAGCATGTTTTGCCACTTAAGTAAAATTGATGTTGAAAAAGGTCAAGCAATTCGTCAAGGTCAACTTATCGGTCTTGTAGGAAAAACTGGACGAGTGACAGGCGCACATTTGCATTGGGGTATGAGTTTAAATAATGCACGAGTTGATCCACAATTATTTTTAAAATAAAAAAGGTGATCGATATAGATCACCTTTTAGAAAATCTAAACAATCTTAAGCTTCGGCAGTTTCAACAATTTCAAAATCATGCGTGATTTCGACACCACCATCAGATAACATTTTACTTGCCGAACAATATTTTTCAGCTGAAAGTTCAACTGCCTTCTCAACTTGCTTTTCTTTGACAGCTTTTCCAGTCACAATAAAGTGCAAATGGATTTTGGTAAAAACTGCTGGAATCGCGTCAGCACGTTCAGCTTTTAGCTGACACACGACATTCGTCACATCTTGACGAGATTTCTTTAAAATGGTCACAATATCAAACGAAGCACACCCACCAAGTCCCATTAAAATCAACTCCATAGGACGTGGACCACGGTTTTCACCACCATATTCAGCGGAACCATCCATCAGCACAGTGTGACCACTTTCTGATTTCGCTTCAAAAGCAACATTCTCTAACCAATGTACACTTGTTTGCATTGCAACTACCCAAAAAACGTTATAAATTTACTCTGTTCTTGTACACTAACATAAAATGAGTTGATAAGGAATTTCATCTCTTCTGTGTAGAAAAGGCTCTAACAAGGCCTGTGCGATCGGTTTTATCCAAATTCGGAAATTTTAAGCATGACTTCAAATTTTTCACAGCTTAGCACTGATGCTTTATCACCAGGTCAATTACCTGAATCTGTTAAAGCCTTGCTAAAACGTGCTCATATTAACAGATACCCTAAACGCACCACGATTGTTGACGCTGGAACGGAATCAAAATCACTGTATTTAATATTAAAAGGTTCGGTGTCAATTATTTTACGTGAAGATGATGAACGTGAGATTGTCGTTGCATATTTAAACCCTGGGGATTTCTTTGGCGAAATGGGTCTTTTTGAGAAGAACCCACAACGTACTGCGGAAGTAAGAACTCGTGATGTTTGTGAAATCGCTGAGATTTCATATGACAACTTCCACGAATTAAGCAAACAATATCCTGATTTGAGCTACGCAGTATTTGCTCAATTAGTTCGCCGCTTAAAAAATACAACACGTAAAGTAACTGACCTTGCATTTATTGATGTATCTGGTCGTATTGCACGTTGTTTAATTGATTTATCTTCGCAACCAGAAGCAATGATCTTACCAAATGGTCGTCAAATCCGTATTACTCGCCAAGAGATAGGTCGTATTGTCGGTTGTTCACGTGAAATGGTTGGACGTGTTCTTAAGACGCTTGAAGATCAGGGCATGATTCAAACTGATGGTAAAGCAATTTTAATTTTTGATACATCATTAGAAGAAAATGCATTTACTGAAGAAGAGTTTGACGACGAAGAATAATCGTTACACGCTTCAAGTGACTCTTAACAAAGCCAGTGCCTCACACTGGCTTTAATTTTTTGATTTATCTCAAATATCATTTTTTCAGTTTGATTACATAATTACAATGATTATAGAGAGATTCAGAATGTTATGCGCTTCAAACATTTTTTATAATTCTAATGAAAGATTAAACCAATAAGATACTGATTTGGAGAGAATAAGTATGAAGAAGCTGGCTTTAAGCCTTTGTGCAGCATCAGTGATGACCATTTCTGGTTGTGCTTCTTTTGCTGATATGGCTGGTGCAGATAGTGCAACTTTGAATGCTCAATCAGCACAAAGTTTCTCTAAAATGACTCAAGAAGCTCGTGCTAAAAACCAACTTGATACTAGTTCTAGCACTTATCAACGTATCAATACGGTTTTCTTACGTTTAAAACCTTACGCAGATCGAATGAATCAAACTGGACAACGCTTTGATTGGCAGCTTGCAGTGTTGAAATCTGACAACGTGAATGCTTATGTCGCACCTGGCGGTAAAGTTGTTTTCTACACAGGTATCGTAAATAAGCTTAATTTAACCAATGATGAAATCGCTGCAATTATGGGACATGAAATGACCCATGCCCTCGAAGAGCATGCTAAAAGCAAAATTGGGGCTCAAGCACTGACTAGCCTAGCCATTGGTATTGGTACCAGCTACGCAGGCGCTAATATTGGTGAAGCTGGAAATGCAGCAATTAACTTAGGTAGCCAAATTGGTATTGGTTTACCTTATTCTCGTAATCTCGAAAGTCGTGCCGATTACGGCGGTTTGATGTTAATGGCGCGCGCTGGATACAATCCTAACGCGGCAATTAGCTTATGGGAAAAAATGAATCGTCTTGATGGTCCTGGCGGCGCATCATTCTTATCAACACACCCGTCAAATACTCAACGTATTGGCGATATGCGTAAAAACCTACCAGCAGCTATGGCTGTGTACAATCAAAGCCGTCGTTAAGCCATACAAAGCCACTAGATAATGATCTAGTGGCTTTTTTATTATCATGGTCTCAAACTGCATGAATCTCAGCTATCTTTTCATCGTTTGAATAATTTTGATGGATCTGTGCTAATTGCTTGATCTGTCCACTACGATGAGCAGTTACCTGAACTTCCATTTTCATTGCCTCCATCACTGCAACTACATCACCTTTTTCTACCATTTGATTGTCTTCTACTTTCCAAGCTGTAATTACACCTGAGATTGGAGCAAGCAGTGTTTTTTCATCAAATACTTTAACTTCTTCTATAGGTTTTACATGCTGTTGAACGGTTTGAAAATTTAAAAACTCCTTCGGCAATCCAATTTGTTGTAACTTCCCATCTATTTCAATCATGAAACGTGCAAACTGATGATCATCCTGAATCATACTTCGCTGTTGAACCTCATATTCGTGAGAAAAATCTTGCTCAATCCATCGCGTATGTACTTTAAATTCGTCAACAAAATCTGGATGTTGCAATACTGCTTTATGAAAAGGTAAAACAGTGGCTACACCTTCTATTTCAAAAGCAGCTAAAGCCCTTTTAGCTCGTTGAATGGCAATCTCACGTGTTGGTCCCGTCACGATTAATTTTGCAAGTAAAGAATCAAAATGTCGGGAGACTTCACTTCCTTGCATAACGCCTGTGTCTAGACGAATTCCAATACCAGATGGCGCCATAAATTTGGATATTTGACCAAATGAGGGAATAAATCCACGTGCAGGATCTTCGGCATTGATACGAAACTCAATTGCATGAGTTTGGGTTTTCGGCGTAGCTTGGATTGAAAGCGGTTCACCTAATGCAATTTTTATTTGTTCCACGACAATATCTAATCCCGAAGTTTGTTCAGACACGGGATGTTCAACTTGTAATCGTGTATTAACTTCCAAAAATGACAGCTTGCTATTTTGTTGGCTCAATAAATATTCGACTGTACCAGCCCCGACATAATCAACTGCACGACATAGCTTGATCGATGAACTTACAATTTGCTGATAAATATCATCGGATATAAATGGTGCTGGCGCTTCCTCTACAAGCTTTTGATTACGTCTTTGCAAAGAGCAATCTCGTGTTCCAACAACAACGATATGACCTAACTGATCTGCAAGAATCTGAGCTTCAATATGTCTAGGCTTATCCAAATATTGTTCAACATAACATTCGCCTCGTCCAAAGGCTGCTATAGCTTCTCTTACGGCAGACTCATACAGGCTCGCAACTTCCTCGAGCTCCCAAGCGACCTTTAAACCGCGTCCGCCGCCCCCATAAGCGGCCTTGATAGCTATCGGAAGGCCATATTGTTTAGCAAACTTTAGTGCTTCTTCTGCAGACTGTAGTGGTTGTGCTGTGCCCTGTACCAATGGAGCACCAACTGATTGAGCAATTTTTCTTGCTTGAATCTTGTCACCAAGTTGTTGAATTGCATTAGGCGGTGGCCCAACCCAGATAAACCCTGCATCTAATACGGCTTGCGCAAAATCATCACGTTCTGAAAGGAAACCATATCCTGGATGAATCATCGTGACTTGAGCTTTTTTGGCAATTGCCAAAATTTTATTAATATCGAGATAAGTTTCTTTTGCAGTTAAACCCGATAGCGCCCAAGCTTCATCCGCCATTTTGACATGTAAACTCGCCATGTCATCATCTGCATAGATTGCAACCGATCTAATCGCTAAATCTTTGCAAGCTTGAATCACTCGAACTGCAATCTCACCCCGATTTGCAATTAAAAGCTTATGTGAACTGTACATTTATTTTAAGTCCATAAAATCTGAAATTTGTCTAAATTTAATCAAACACCCCGTTGGAATCTGCGCGATTAGGTCAAGATGATATGCTGCAACACTCGCGATGACTGGATATCCACCTGTAATTGGGTGATCATTCATAAATAAGACAGGCTGACCATTTGGGGGTACTTGTATCGCACCAGTACAACATCCTTCACTCGGTAACTCTTTGTCGATCTCTCTCACTAGCGGTTTTTCACCACTTAATCTCAATCCGATTCGGTTACTTTCGGTACTGATTTGCCAACGCTGATTGAAGAATAATTTCAGACTATCTTTAGAAAACCAATCCGTTCGAGGACCTAAACACACATCTATAATTATTTCATCGCCTACTTTTGGTTTTGTTTGGGCAAAATGATTTAACTCAACAGGATAAGTTTTTAACTGAGCAGAATAAATCTGATCACCGACCTGAATAGGCGATGTACCCAATTCTGCAAGAGAATCATAACTGACACTACCTAGAACTTGCTCCGCATAGATTCCACCCTGAACTGCAAGATAGTTACGCAATCCTTCTTTAGGCCGTGTTAGATAGATCTCATCACCTTCATCTAAAGCGATTGGTTGGGATAAACTGGCTTGTCTTTTACCTGTCTCTTTATAAGTAATCCAAAGCTCACTCAATGCACCCGTCACTGCGATTACAGATGGCTGAATGACTTTAAGTTTTAGCCCACCATTTAAAATTTCTAACATTGCTGCGTGTTTAGGATTACCAACGATTAGGTTCGCTTCAACAAAAGAACTCTGATCTAACGCGCCTGCTCTTCCAACTCCAAGAGATGCTACATGATGTCGACCTTGATCTTGGACTAAGACTTGTAATCCAGTATTTAATACTTCAAATAGAACGGGTTTATGGGTTGCTAAATTTGAATGAACTAGGGTTGTTGAAACAGAGGTTTGTGTTGGGTTTCGACTAATATCTTTAAAAATCACTTGATCAGAAGGCTGTAACAAAGCTGGATTTTCTCGGTGAATATCCCACATGATTTCATCCGTTCTCCCAATCAGTTGCCAACCACCAGGACTCTCCTTAGGATAAATTCCGCTATATTCTCCTGCTAAACCGACCGACCCTGCTATTACTTTTTTACGGGGTGAGGATCGGCGTGGGACGCTACCAAATGGCTGGTCATGGCTCATCAAATAAGCAAATCCCGGTGCAAAACCAATGAATGCAACTTGCCAGCAGCTTTCGGTATGTTTTCGAATCAATTGTTGAGTTGTTAGCCCTAAATGATCGGCTATTTCTGCTAAATCACAACCATCATAATGAACACCAATAACAATTTCTTTAGTTGAATTAAATCGTTTTAATTCAATTTTTTGGGAACGAATCCATTTGATCAAGCTAAGTTGATCAATCCAAATTGGATCGAAATACACCAAGACTGTTCGAGCAGCAGGAATTAATTCTTGAATATAAGGATGATTCGCTTGATTGAGTGATTGATATACTGCAATTGTTGTTTCTAAAGCATCTAATTCAATTAAAAATGCATTTTCATTAACCGATAAAAATCTCATTCCAGCACTCAACGATATGATCTATAAGTTTTAAGATACAAAGCTATGTATAGCAATTTGGTGATCAGCTAAGGTTTGGCGAATCACTTTTGCCATCTGTAATGCTCCTAACGAATCTCCATGCAAACAGATTGTATCGGCTTTAAGCGGGGTAAATTCGCCTTCTATAGACATGACACCCTTTTTTTTGATCATATCTAATATACGCTCAGCAATCATTTCTACATCATGCAAAACCGCACCCTCTTGACGTCGAGAAACCAAAGTTCCATCACGATGGTAAGCACGATCAGCAAATGCTTCTGATACGACTCTTAAACCTTGCTTTCTTGCAAATTCGATTAAGGGTGAACCAGCTAAAGCGACTAATACCAAAGACGAGTCGTAAGCCAAGATCGCATCTATAACTGCTTTTGCTTGAACTAAATTGGTAGCGATAGTGTTGTACAAAGCACCATGAGGTTTTACATACCGAACACTAGTGCCTGCGACTTGTGCTAGACCTTGTAAAGCTGAAATTTGGTACAAGACGTCTGCATATAACTCATCATATGCCACATCCATATTACGACGGCCAAAACCCACTAAGTCTGGATAGGAGACATGCGCACCTACACTCACTTTTAAATGAGCAGCTTGCTTCAATGTTTGTAGAATACTTTTGGGATCACCTGCATGAAAACCACAAGCAATATTGGTACTGCTAACAATCGGAAGTATTTGTTCGTCATTACCCATAGACCATGAGCCATAGCTCTCGCCTAAATCACTGTTTAGATCAATGTACATACGCTTCCCAATTGCTACTCTTTCTTTTATTGATTTATTTTAGCAATATACTCCAACGCTTTGCTTTACCAATATTTATTTTTATTAATTTCCGAATGGGATTTTATACAGAATTTATTTTAATTAAGCATCTTTTTATTTAGACACTTAGCCCCGAAACTCTTAGGAGCTAAGTCATATATATGCCTATTTAGCTAAAAGTAAATGCAACATATGCGTTGCTATCGTATGTCGAATATGATCAGGACGCTGATAAAAATAGCGCTCACTTAGACCATCACCTGATAAATCCTCTATAACTTGATAGCCAATTTCATTTACAGCTTGATGCAAATCTTTCGGTCGAAACTGACCTTTTAATGGTTCTTTCAAGAAACGAGTAAATTGTGAAACAAATAAACTTCCGAAACGTTCAGCACCATTCAACTCACGATAGTCAATTGAATAATCTAAAACCACTTCACTTCCCTCTCTAGCGATTTGAGCAATACTCGATAAAGTATGTAATGTGGTTTGTGGTTCAAGATAGTGTGTTGTACCCAACCAAGAAAAAAATGCTTTTTCATCTTGTTGAAATGAACTTCTTGCCAATGCATCTGCAATCGACTCTTTTTCAAAATCAATCGACACAAACTCAACATTAGCTGGAATGTCACCAAATTCTTTGAGTTTCAACTGTTTTGCCGCTTGGGTATCAGGATGATCAACTTCAAAAATTTTTAAATTAGGATAGCGCTGTGCTTGTCTCAACGTGAACGAATCTAAACCTGCACCCACCAAGACATATTGCTGAGTTCCTTGCTGAATCGCCTTTTGCAATAAGTCTTCTGCATATCGAGAACGACCAACAACTTGCCCTGTCAGTAAACCTAAAGTTCGGTTAAATACAGTTGAGTTCATCACTTTAACGGTGAGCGATGTTTTCAATAATTTTTGCCAACCTTTACTGGTTAGCTCAAATGCAAATGGGTCAGAAAAAACTGGATTTTGAGCATTTTGAAAATGATTCGCACGTAATGCCGCAGCCGCCTCAGCCGTTCGGCTTGATTGTCCATCTTTCATATTTATTTCCTAATTTATTTCTATCTTGCAAAAAATAAGCAGCAAACTCCATCCTAAGATAAAATTTACTGCCCTAATATCACTCGACTAAAAAATTAGTTGGTCTTTTCAGTTTGATACGTCACTTGGTAATCATTTAAATCCATCTGTTTTAAACGTTGCTTTAACTTTTTCAACGACCAAGGCCAAGCAGCAAAGTTTCGACCATTTGCATCTAAATAGTAGCTCTTACATCCACCAGCATTGAAAACAGTTGTTTTAAGATGCTTTTGTACTAACTCATTGTGCTTTTTAATCACTTCAGGTTTGATGTTTAACTTGGCAATACCTTGATCTCTAATTTTCAATAAGCCATCAACGATATAATCAAGTTGAGCTTCTGCTAGACCAATAAAAGAGTCATATACCAGAACATTCGGACCCAAAACTAAGAAGGCATTTGGTACGTTTTCAATGCTTGTACCTAAATACGCTTCTGGAGAACTGCTTTTCCAAAGGTCATTTAAAATCTCACCTTTTTCATTCGCAACACGCTTGCCAATCGGTGGATGAGAGACTTCAAAACCTGTACCCCAAATGATCACATCAACTTCATGACGCTCACCATTTGCAGCAACAACAGTATTACCTTCAACCTTGACTAAACCATGAGGGATGAGTTTAGTATTTGGTTGCTGTAAAGCTGGATAATAATTGTTTGCGAACAATAAACGCTTACAACCAATGGTGAAGTTTGGCGTTACATTTTTACGTAACTCTGCGTCTTCAATTTGGAAACGTAGAATCAGCTTAGCCAACTCACCTACTGGTTTTAACACAGCAGGATTACGTAAACCAAAGTTAATTGCATTCAATGATTGAGCAACCGCTTGGCGCCAAGTTTTTTGAATTAATGGATATTTTTCGATTAATTTTTTACTTACATCACCCAAATCCGTATCAGGTTTTGGAACAACCCACGGCGCGGTACGCTGGAATACATATAATTCTTTAGCTTTTGGTTGAATTTGTGGCACAAACTGAATTGCTGATGCGCCCGTTCCGATGACCGCAATACGTTTACCAGTCAAATCATAATCATGATTCCATCTTGCTGAATGGAACATTTCGCCAGTAAAGGTCTCTAGACCATCTAATTTTGGAATTTGAGCTTCGGTAATTGGGCCTGTTGCGAAAATCGCTGAGCGTGACAAGAATTGCCCTTTATTGGTATCCATCACCCATAAATTACGCTCATTATCCCATTTTGCACTGAGTAACTCTGTACCAAATTCAATTTTTGAACTTACGCCAAAATTTTCACTCACTTCTTCTAAATAGTTCAAAATTTCAGGTTGACGAGCAAACAAGTGACTCCATTTTGCGCTTGGAGCAAATGAGTATGAATACAAAGCTGACGGTACATCACAACCACAGCCTGGATAAGTGTTTTCACGCCATGTACCACCAACTCGTGTTGCCTTTTCAATGATTTTGTAGTTGCTATAACCAACTTGATCAAGACGGATTGCTGTTGCAATACCTGAAATCCCTGCGCCTACGATAAACGTATCGTAAATATGCTGAGGGAGTGCTTTTTTGTCAGCAGAATTTAATTTTTTTGCTTGAGCTGTCATTCAAAATATCCTTTCATTTATTTAACTGAAATAAGCATTGATTAACCTAAAGAAAGCCTATTTCAGTAATTAAAATCTTTTTCCTAAACAGGTTTTATTTCATTAATCGGTATGATGTACCCAAGAATTTTGCATATAAATTCGGAGCAGTACGTTTCATTAACCAGAATAGTTTTGCGTCAATCTGAGGGATGGTATAAAGCTGATCTTTATCCAAACGGTCTAATGTCAGCTTGGCAACTTTGTCACTGGTCGTGAAGGCCAAGTTTGTCAGTGCATAGTCCAAGATACCCTTGTGCGGTACTTTTCCGTTTTTGATGATATTGGTCGGCACCAATGTTGGACATAACACATTGACTTTGATGTTATGTTTTCTCAATTCAGCTGAAAGCGTTTCAGACAAAGCACGTACCCCAGCTTTAGTCACGTTATACGCTGTCATTTCAGGTGCCGCAGTATAAGACGCTGCGGAAGCAACATTGATTATTGCACCGCGACCAAGTTGTTTAAACTTTGGTACGAAATAGTGACAACCATGAATCACGCCCCATAAGTTAATATCTGAAACCCATTTCCAATCTTCCAGAGAGGTTTCATCAAACTTACCACCCAATCCAACACCTGCATTGTTGATCACAAGTGTTGTTGGATGTTGCATAAGTTGTTCTGCTTGGTCAGCAAGCTTTTCAACTTGTTTAGCATTTCCAACATCACACTTTACTGCAAAAGCTTTTGAACCCAATTGCTCGATTAACGCAACCGTTTCTTTTGCTGCTTCCAAGTTAATATCGGAGCAAACCACAGTCCCGCCACGCTTTGCCAGTTCAAGTGCAAAACTACGACCAATCCCACTTCCCGCACCAGTTACCACTGCATATGCGTTTTGGCTTGGTTTGGCTTTCTTTCCAAATAATTTCATATTTGTATTCCAAATTATTGTTTCGGCTTGACCAAGTTATGCAGATGCTGCACGAACAGGTGGTACAAATTCTTTTAAGAAATAAGGTGATAACAAACCTGTTTCTGGATTTAATAAACGCTCTTTGTAATATTCCATGTATTTTGTAGTGTCATGGTCGTTTGGATGGAAGCTTGGACGTAAATATTCCAAGATATGCATAAAGCTACTACCAAATACGCCTCGTTCACTACCAAATAATAATGAGGTACTTTCTAATACATCTTTCATATAACGTGGATTGATCAAATTACTTGGCTTACGAATAAATGGCATCAAGTAACCGCCTAAAGAAACACCACCTAAAATGGTCAAACTTGCAAGTAAGAATCCCGTGATACGAACCCAGTAATCCCCCGATAACTCTAGAAAAACATCATAAGCAATATCTTTATGCTCTGATTCTTCGAGCATGTGCCACATCCACATCGCTCGTTGTCTTTCATCTTGTGAACCAAGTAAATATTCTTCATGCTGCATCATAAATTCAGCGAGTACAGCGGTGTAATGCTCAATACCTGCCATTAAAGATAGCTGCATAGAGTGCGGTAGTTTATAAATTCCGTACTCAAACACTTTATCTGCAATGGCGCGGAGCAATTCGACTGGATAACCATTCTCTTTGAGAACTTCATCATTGAATTGATTATGAATTTTTGAGTGAATTGCTTCTTGACCAATTAATGAAGTCAATCTTTGTTTCAAAATCGGATCATTAATAAATTCACGATGGTGACGAGCTGTCTCAATGACCACATCCTCACCAAAGGTTAAGAAAATCGATAAAGCATGAAAATAAGAAGTCGCCAACTCTTTATTTAAGAAGAACTTCTGATCCAACTCAGCTGGATTAAATTTGAAATCAAAATGACGAATAGGAATTGGAGCCTTGTTCGCTAAATTTTGGACAATGCCTTGATATTTAGTACTAAGTTTGTCTGAAAATACATTTCGAATAACTTGAGCGACCATCGCTTGTCCCCCACAGAGAGAGTAATATAAAAATTAATAGCGGCACATCCAATGAAATGATCAAATTGTCTTTAAGATTATTTCTGCAATTTGAAACATCTCAGCTCTTAAAAAAATTTCTAAGAATGTTTGTGCCAAACATTATCTCGATAAAATCTAATCCTGGTCTTTATCAAGATATTCGATGCATAGTGCACTAGCAAAATATGACCAACAAGAACCAAATTGCTCATAACGAATTGATCATTTTTGCCACTCGAAAACGATAATTCACTCGTGCACTGCATCGCTTTAAATCAATCAAGCTGCCTGAACTTTAGGTGTAAACTCCTTCACAAAGAAAGGATGTAAAGCACCGCCTTCTGATAACAATTTTTTCTCATAGTGTTTAAAATATTCTGACGCATCATGATCGTTAGGATGGAAATCTCTGCGCAAATAATCAAAGATTCGAGCCTGAGTACTACCAAACACACCATCTTTAGGGCTAAAGATTAATTTCACACCACGTCGAGCATCTTTCCAAAACTTCGCCGTTAACATTTCTTGCGGTTTACGCAAGACTGGAACTAATGTTGCTGAGAATGGAATCAACCCAAGAATCGTGAAATATGCAAGGAAAAATCCTGTAACACGTAACGCATAATTACCATTCAATGTTTGATAAACATCATAAGCAACATCCTTATGTTCAGACTCTTCAAGCATATGCCACATCCACAGAGCACGTGTCTTTGCATCATCAGAAAAATAGAAGTTCTGCTCATGCGCCATCATGTATTCTGCTAACACGGCCGTGAAATGTTCGATTCCAGCCATTAGAGAAAGTTTTAATGGTTGTGGGAATTTCAAGAAAATATGATCAAAAAACTTTTCACCAAGAAAACGATACAAGCGCACTGGATAATCAAGTTCAACAATTGCGTCATTAAATTCATTGTGTAATTTAGAATGTATCGCCTCTTGACCAATCAAAGAGGTTACACGTTGTTTTAAAATAGGATCTTTGAGCAAATCACGATGGTGACGTGCTGTTTCAATCACTAAGTCTTCACCATAAGTCAAGAAAACAGAAAGCGTTGCAAAGAAAATCGTTGCAAACTGGTTATTCATATAGAATGATAAATCAATCTGTTTACCTTCAAATCCGATTGCCAAGTGTCGAATGGGTATGCTCTTTTTACTCGCAAAATCGATTTGCTCAGTTATTGGGTTGGATTTAAATAAACTCAAACCTTTGTTCAACGTGCTGCTAATCATGGCTACACCTACCTACTTCACTTGAGCGTCATTTGCCCTATAATATTCTTTGGATTAGGTTCATCTCTTTTCGCCACACTCATTCTTTTCTAAGTTACGAAAAAAGATTCGGGAGATTTTATTGAACCTAGTTCCCTACTAGAACCAATGTAAACCGATCTTATGTTCGGATTCAATTCGGGTAAAAATGAAGATTTTTTATCCTATATTTTTCTAATATTGATACGACTCAACAAGTAATCTCAATCATAAAAATTCACAGCAATTAAAATTAAAAACAATAATTATCATTAATTTAAATAAAACATAATTAAGAAAAAAATAATGAAATAATTTTATTTATCTTATCTAAACTGGTGTTTATTACAAATTCAAAAGTATAATTTAAAAATTAGTAATTATTTTTGTTCGGATTAATTTAATAGAACTTTCATGAGATATCAGGGCATGCTAATCTGACAATATGTTCGGATTTTATTTTTCACTGAAATGGCTACTCGTAAACCTCGTCAAAATCGCTCAAAAGTTACTGTTGATACTATTATCGAAGCAGGTTTTATCGCTGTTGCTGTCAATGGAACCAGTGGAACAACGACCCGTCATATTGCTGATATTGCTGGAGTGAGTGTAGGTTCACTTTATGAATACTTTAAGAATAAAGAAGAAATTTATGATGCGATGGCCAAATCTTTTGTAAAAGAAGTATTAGATATGGTGAAAGAACTTACTCCTATCATCGTGGAAATGGAGCTTGAACCATTGTTTCAGATGATCTTTTATACGTTCCGAGATTTGCTCACACGCGATAATGATCGTTATCTTATATGTCTACGCTATGCCACAGAACTTAAATATGAACGCTATATTGGACAAATTGAAATGGCGTTGATGGAAGTGCTCATGAAATATATGATGCGCCATCCTCGATATCTAAAAGTTAATAATTTGAGTGTTACAGCTTATATCAGTATCAACAGCAGTATCTTTAACGTCGCTCGTCATCTCATCTTACCTAACCCTCAAATTAGCTTTGATGAAATGGTTAAAGGTTTAAGTACGATGATTATTAGCTATATCGAAACAGAGCTAGCAAAAGCTGAGGCATAAATTATTGATTGCCTTTAAAAATTCTAGATGAATGTGCTGGTTGAATCTTTTGAATATTCTGCTTCTGTTGTGACGGCATATAATCTGGTTGATTACTGACCGCAAGGAAGAAGAAAACTAAAAATAAGCAACCAAGTAAAATACTGATACCAACTGTTAAGTATGGAAACTTAGATTGTTGCTGAGACATATTGTCTACTCCTATTTAAATACAAGTATTCGGTTCTAAAATCTTTAAATCATGGATAAAGTTTTATAACTTGATCCATTTTGGATATGAGTCTGCATGTATTCGGCATAGACTGATAATTTTTCAAAAATATGTTCCGAATAAAACATGTCTTCAATCAAATGAGCTGCTTGTACTTCACTAAGTTGACTTATTTGTGCAATAAGTTTTGCGTTTAAAGATGAAAACAATGTACAAATATTTCGATGGAAATCATCTTTGTTTTTAAACAACAATTTCCGAGTATTTAACATTTCATCCTTTACAATACTTTCTTCATAAACTGTCTGAATGACACTAATCTTTACACTTAAGAAATCCTGCAACTGTTGAAGTTGCTGATGATTCATCGCTGATGATGTGATCAAAAAAATTTGCGAAATATCTGATCGACAGAGTGCTTTAACCAAGTTTCTAAATAGAAAGTCTTCTTGGTTTTTGGGTTGATCGACAACATCTACATAAACTTTCAGACTTTGCAGCAAATCTATGACATTCAACTTCACTCTTTTTTCTGCCTGATAATATTGATTTAATATCTTTAAAATCGAAGATGAATTGAGCGTGGTATAAATCACAGGCTGATTTAAATTGGCAAGCACAAACGGCGCAATTAAATATGCTAGATTTTGGTCATTCTCATAAATTTGAGTTTTCACAATGTAAGTCACTTTCTCTTTAGCAAAATTTCTCAAGACTTTTGCTCTTAATAAAGTCGCTTCAAGATTCACATATTCAAGTTGTAATTCTTCCTTAATCAGTGATGAAGGCATACTGCCTTCAAAAACTGCTGTCATCGCATTAAGTTCTTTAGTCACAAACATCGAATACGCCCTGTCAAATCGAAACACTCTTTAGAACCAAATAAACCCAAATTTTGTGTTTGGAGTTTTAATCGTTCATGGTGTTATTTTGAGCGTTACTTAAAGTATTGAATAGCTACAGAGCATGCTTAAAAAAATATAACAGATGATTCGATTGGACTAAATCTGTTATAAAATCCTGATAGATTTTCTTTAAAATAAAAGCAGATATCATTAGGGCTGCAAACTTCATGTATAAGTCTGAACAGTTAGCACACAATCTAAAATTACTGATCGAAAATGGCACTTGGAAGGCACATAGCAAACTTCCATCTCTACGTGAACAAGTACAACGTTCAGGTTTTAGCTTGATCACAGTGATGAATGCTTACCAAGAATTAGAGGCACAAGGATTAATTTATTCAAAAGAAAAATCTGGTTATTTTGTTGCTGAGCAAGTATCGACCCAAATTCCACAAACACACTCAATTGTTGCATTGAATCCCAAAATTGAAATTAACTCTCTGGTATTTAAATATCTAAAATCGATTCAATCTAAACATATCAGTCCGCTGGGCTCGGCATTTCCTGATAGTCAGTTGCTCTATCCACCCAAGCTGATTCAAATCATGGGACAACTCTCCCGTAACCGACATAGTTACGACCAAACCACCAATCTTCCACCTGGGAATTTGGAACTTCGGAAACTGATCGCCCAACGTTATTGTATGCAAGGTATTCCAACCGATGCGGATGATATTGTTATCACCTCTGGAGGCTTGGAAGCACTCAATCTGTCTTTGCAAGCGATCACACAACCTGGTGATTATATTTTATTGCAGCAAACTATTTTTTATGGCGCTTGGCAGGCAGCCGAACGTTTAGGATTGAAAGTCATTACACTTCCTGAACATCCACAGCATGGTTTTGATATTGAAGCTTTTGAACAAGTGATTAAGACGTATCCAATCAAAGTCTGCTGGTTTATGCTCAATGCACACAATCCAATTGGCTTTACAGTCAGCGATGAAATCAAATTTAAAATTGCTCAACTTTTGCATGAACATCAAATTCATTTAATTGAAGATGATGTCTATGAAGAATTGTTTTATGGCAGTCAGAAACCACTTCCAATGAAGTATTTTGATCAACAAAATTTAGTATTACACTGCTCTTCTTTCTCGAAAACTTTAGGTTCTGGTTTTCGTATGGGCTGGGTCTATGCAGGTAAATTCTCAGAGCACATTCAACATTTACAACTGATGAGCACGATTTCTGCGAATGCGCTCATACAAAATACCCTTGTTGAATTTTTAACCCATCATCATTATGAAAAGCATTTAAGAACGCTTAGACGTTCATTAGAAAAGAATAAAAAACAATTTTTCCAATATCTAAAACAACATTTACCCGAAAACTGCAAGGTATATAATTATCCAAGTGGTTATTTTCTTTGGATTCAATTGCCTGAAAAAGTCAGTAGCATGCAAATCTATGAACTACTGATTCAACAACAGATTGGTATAGCACCCAGTCCGCTATTTAATGTATTGCCTTCACATCAACACTTTATTCGAATGAATTGTTCTTTTGAATGGACTGAAAAAATTCAACATGCCGTGGATCAATTTATTCTAGCTATTGAGAAAGAAATCTCAATTTAACTAGATTTGGCTACGCTACGCTTTCGATATTGGCTTGGTGTTTCTCCAAAGGCCTTTTTAAAAGCACGGATAAAATTGGTCGCTTCTTCATAACCAACAATGCTTGCAATATCTTGGATGCTATATTGTTTGTGTTGCAGCATTTTTTTAGCCTCCGTAAATCGTACATCAGCTAGAATCTGTAAGAAAGTCGTCCCTTGCGCCTGTAAATGTCTTTTTAGAGTTCGTTCAGACATATTCAAACGTTCAGCAATCATGGGCAATGTGGGATAACCATTGCTTGAGTTATACAATAATTCTGAGCGAATACTTTTCTGTAAATCCCTTATATTTTCTTTAACTAACCGCCATTTATCATTTTCACAATACAAAAGTGCCTGCTGAAAAGAAACTTGATCAGCATTTTTATTTTTGCAGTTAAGGAAGAATTTAGGAAAACGAAGCCCATTTCTTTTTTGACTAAAATGTATCTTAACTTTTGAAAGCTCAATACACTGGTAATCATTGCTTTCTTCCCAATCAAGAAAGACTTCACTCTGCTCAATCAGCTCTTTTGAAAATAAACTTAAAAAATGAATTGCACCAAAGATCAAACATTCGACTAGAAATGATCGTAATTGCGCTGATTGTTGCTCATCACCAAATCTAACAGGATGTACATCATCTAAATAAACATAGACAAAATCCTGATCAATAGTCCATTCAGGTGTGAAATTTTGAATCCGAGTACAGAAATATTGCTGACAGAGTGTCAAAGCAGTTTCAACATCAGCACAACTTAAAAATGCAAAGCCCAATGCCCCATGTGAAGTAGGACGAAGTTTGAGTCCATACTCAATACCCAAGCGATGATTGCCTGTGAGTTGTAATGCATTCACCACCAGCTTAGACCACTGATGAGCACTCATTTTGGCATCAGCATGTTTCATAGCTGATAGAACCAACCCAGTATTATGTAAAACAGTTTGATTCTCTATGCCATAGGCTTCAGTAATTTCTAATAATACATGAGCATAAGAAACAGAAATGTTTTCTTGAAACAGCCCAAAAGGATCACGCATAGCACATCCAATGTCCTAAAATGATCATTAATATGGCATAGTCTACCCTATTGGGCGAGCAGTTTATTCTGAATAATCAGTCATAGATAAATGAATAAACTTAGAGGAATTGCTTAAATGGCAAGCCTACATCTCGATAAACAACAATCCATTTATGTGCTGACATTAATCAACGGCGATCAGGAAAATGCGCTCAACAAAGACGTTTTAGATGAATATATTTCGGTTTTTGATGAAATTGAAAACGATAAAAATAACGCGAGCCTGATTATTCGAAGTGATCATCACAAAACGTTTTGTAATGGTTTAGATCTCGCGTGGTTGATGCAACAATCTATCGAAGATAAAAAAGCATTTACTATTCAACTAGAAGATATGTTACTTCGCTTAGCATTATTGAATCTCCCTGTAATTGCTGAAATCAATGGCAATGCTTATGCAGGCGGTGCGATCTTAGCATCAGCTTGTGACTTTAGATTTATGCGGTCAGATAAAGGTCGATTCTGTTTTCCTGAAATAAAACTTACCATTCCTTTTACCGATATCATTGCAGAAATTGTCCAACTGCTACCTAATCAATATGCAACTTGGGAAATGTCGTTGACAGGCAAATCGATGACAGGCGTTGAATGTTTACAAGCTCAAGTAGTGAGCCAGATACATTCTGTTGAATCCTTACAGACTGAAACTTTACGATTTGCAGAAGATATGTCACAGAAACATCGCCTGACCTATGCCGTAATTAAACGTCAATTGCGCCATCGAATTGTAGAAATTGCCAAACAACGACAGTTGTATAATCCTGAAAAATTTGCACATCCTTTTATTCTTTAACTTAATTTTTAGCATGAATTAGAAATAGGAAATTACAATGAAAACTATGCAAGGAAGAACTGTTTTTATCACAGGTGGAAGTCGTGGTATTGGTCGATCAATTGCAATAAAGGTCGCCCAAGCAGGTGCTAATGTCGTGATTGCTGCGAAGACTGCTGTCGAAACACCTAAATTATCAGGCACGATATACAGTGTTGCAGAAGAAATTAAAGCTGCGGGTGGTAAGGCACTTCCTCTCATTTTAGATGTACGAGATGAGCAACAAATTCATTCTGCTATACAACAAACAGTTGAAACCTTCGGCGGGTTAGATGTGCTCATCAATAATGCAGGCGCAATCGCTCTCACTGGTGTTGAGTCAACTTCCCTAAAACAATATGACTTGATCCAGACCATTAATCACAGAGCGACATTTATCTGTGCTCAAGCAGCATTGCCCTACTTAAAAAAATCTTCAAACCCACATATTTTGAGTTTGTCTCCACCAGTCAATATGTCACCGAAATGGTTAGGAATGCTTTCTCCCTATGCATTATCTAAATATGGAATGAGTATTCTCACACTAGGTATGGCGGAAGAGTTTCGGCAATATGGAATTTCTTGTAATACCTTATGGCCAGAAACTTATATTGCGACTGCTGCGGTTTCAAAAAATTTGGGAGAAGAAAATACCCTACAACTAAGTCGCAAACCCGAAATTATGGCAGATGCAGCTTATGCAATTTATACAACTAATCGTGGTGAACTCACAGGACAAAGTTTAACTGATGAGCAAGCGCTTGCAAGAATTGGGATCACTGAACTAGGCGGCTATGCTTGTATTGAAGGAAAGACAGAATTACAAAAAGATTTCTTTTTAGATTAACTTCTAAGACAAAAGCGACCTTAAAACTATGGTCTTAAGGTCGCTTATTGTTATTTCACCCGTATTAACCTGGGAAAATACCACGCTCTTTACGTGCTTTTAAGATACGCTCACAACCAAGAATAAATGCTGCGGTTCTTAGCGTACATACTTTCTCGTTGGCAGTATTCCAAACATCATGGATTGCTTGAATCATCAGATTATCAAGACGTTCGTTAATCTCTTCTTCTGACCAGAAGTAGCTCGACATATCTTGAACCCATTCAAAGTAAGAAACAGTTACACCACCCGCATTACAGATAACGTCTGGGACAACCGTAATACCTCGTTGAACTAGAATATCATCAGCTTCAGGATATGTTGGTCCGTTTGCACCTTCTAAAACCAACTTCGCAGTTAATTTTTGTGCACGTTCAACTGTGATTTGACCTTCTAAAGCTGCTGGAATCAAAATATCCATTTCCACATCCCAGAATGCTTCATCACTGATCGCTTGCGCACCAGCAAAACCGCCCACACCTTGATTTGTTTGAAGATAAACTTTTAACTCTTCAAGGTTAATACCTTCTGGATTATAAATCGTACCTGTATGGTCTTGAATAGTTACGACTTTAGATTTTGACTCAGCGAATAAATACGCAGCTTCACTACCTACGTTACCAAAACCTTGAACTGCGATTTTCGCACCATCTAAAGGTAATTTGATCTTCTCAGCAACTTGTTGACCTGTGATAAACACACCACGACCCGTTGCTTTGATACGACCTAATGAACCACCTAAATGTACAGGTTTACCAGTTACAACACCTGTCACAGTATGACCTTGACCAGATGAATATGTATCCATGATCCAACCCATGACATTTGGGTTTGTACCCACATCAGGTGCTGGGATATCTTTTTGTGGTCCAATGATGTGACTAATTTCACTGGTATAACGACGTGTCAAACGTTCTAACTCACGAGGTGAAAGTTTACGCGGATCAACACGTACACCACCTTTTGCACCACCAAATGGAAGATTTAAAACTGCAGTTTTAATCGTCATCCACGCAGAGAGTGCCATCACTTCATTTAAGTCAACATCTGGATGAAAACGAATACCACCTTTACCTGGACCACGTGATAAATTGTGTTGAACACGATAGCCTTCAAAGTGCTGGATCGTACCGTCATCCATTACAATCGGCACATCCACAATCAAGGCACGTTTAGGGCGCTTCAATGTGTCGATGTAATCTTTTAAATGCTCTAAGTAAGGCGCAACGCGATCGATTTGTTCGAGGTAAGTTGACCATGGACCGTTATTTTGAGAGATATAAGATAAATTAGACATTGTCTATCCTTATAAAATGAAAATAGATGGGTCAGCTCACGCCGAGCCATCAGTCAAAAATGTAGTTAAAAATAATATAAGCGGCTAATTTGGCTGTTCGATTATCCAAATCAAACCGTGGATTGCATTCAGCCACATCGAAAACTCGAATTTTTCCAGATTTCTTTATGGCTTGAAACAATGGATCAAAGACCGAAAGATCAATTCCTTTGACCGCAGGTGCACTCACACCGGGAGCAATGCTGGCATTAAATACATCGAGATCTACTGTAATGTATAACGCGTCAATTTTTTCTATAAAACCGTTAATTTTCGATATCAAATGGTCAATTTCTGAAAGCTGAAGTTGCTGATCGTATATATATTGACAGTTCAGGCGATCTGCCGTGTCAAACAAAGCTTTCGTGTTTGAATGCTTTGCGACACCGATGCATAAATAATGAAATTCTTTTTGATTCTGTTCTGATAATTTTGCAGCATTTAAAAATGGTGTACCTGAAGTCACCTGCTCTGCTTCACGCAAATCAAAGTGTGCATCAAAATTAATGATTCCAATTTTTTGCTGCGGCTCATGATGTTGGATGTATTGGAATAGTCCTGAAAAACTTCCAAAAGCAACCTCATGACCACCACCTAGAACAATCGGTTTCATTCCCTGTTGCAAACTTCGTTCAACTTGATCTGCTAACTCAGCTTGTGCCTTTTCTAATTGACCTTGCTCACATACGACTGTACCAATATCAACAATTGATACAGATTGGTGTACAGGTAAATTTGCCAATTGTGCTCGAATCATATCAGGTGCATCCGCTGCGCCTAAACGACCTTTATTTCGTTTTACACCTTCATCCGAACCAAAACCAATTAAGGCAAATGAAGCATGTTGTGTGGTATTTACCACATGATGGATACGTCGATGTTCTTCACCATCGCCATCATGTCGTCCTTGCCATGTAAATGAATGATTCATATTAAATATCGCTAATTAAAACTGTTTGCACTACACACAAATTTCATTGCCATGCTGAATAATACGTTTAGGCAAATCTCCACCTAACCAGTACACAATCTCAGATGGATGTTCAATTTCCCAAGCAATAAAGTTAGCAACTTTGCCTACTTCTAGACTGCCATGTGAATCTTGTAGTCCCAAAGCATGTGCAGCATGAATAGTCACTCCTGCTAATGTTTGTTCAGGTGTTAAGCGAAATAAGGTGCTTCCCATGTTCATCATCAAACGTAATGACAATGCTGGAGAAGTTCCAGGATTTAAGTCGCTCGACAAAGCAATACGGACACCATGTTTATGCAAACTCTCTAGTGGAGGAAGTTGTGTTTCCCTCAAGAAATAGAATGCACCAGGTAGTAACACTGCAACGGTTCCTGAAGCAGCCATTGCTTTGACATCATCTTCAGTCATAAATTCCAAATGATCTGCAGACAATGCGTGGTAACGAGCAGCAAGACTAGAGCCACCAAGAGAAGACAGTTGTTCAGCATGCAATTTAACTGGGAGATTGAGTGCATGTGCTGTGTTAAATATACGTTCAACTTGTGCAGGTGAAAATGCTAAATACTCACAAAATGCATCGACCGCATCCACGAGTCCTTCTTGATGTAGTTTTGGCAACATTTCTGTACAAATATGATCAACATACGCATCACTTTGATCTTTATATTCAGGAGGTAAAGCGTGCGCTGCTAAGCATGTACTGCGTACAGTCATTGGCAAAATATCTGCAATTTGACGAATCACACGCAACATTTTACGTTCATTCAGATAGTCCAAACCGTATCCCGATTTAATCTCGATGGTGGTAACCCCATCTTTGAGTAAACAGCGAATACGTTTTAGTGCTGAAGCAAGTAACTCATCTTCGCTCGCTTCACGAGTTGCACGAACAGTACTGGCAATACCACCACCATTTGCCGCGATCTCAGCATAGCTAACGCCTTGCAAACGCTGCTCAAACTCAACACTACGATTGCCACCGAATACGCTATGGGTATGACAATCAATTAAACCGGGCGTTAACCATGATCCATTTAAATTAATGGTTTCAGCATAATTGTCATTGGGTATATCACTTTCACGACCAATCCAGTGGATGCAATTTCCAGATGTCACTAAAGCAGCATGTTCAATACTGTTGTATTTCCCATCCTGCATAGTAGCGATATGACAGTTTTTCCAAAGCTTTTTCATTTTAGATCCTCTCCCTGTTCAAGAGCTATACGCTCTTGAACAGTTAGGTTATTAGCTTTCCATTTTGAAATTTTGTGGTAAATCCTGATCAACCTTGATCGCATCTTGTTTTGGTTTAACCCAAATGTTGTATGCAATACACAGTAAAACCAACCATGTAATACCGACATATAATGCAGGTCTTGAGTCAGGGAAATAACCCATCATTGCCAAGATAAACAACATGAATGCAATAGCAAATGCAGGAGCATACGGCCAACCAATCACAGGGAAATCTAGTGCTTTAATCTGTTCTTTCGACATCTTACGACGCATCGCAACTTGTGAAAGTAAGATCATCAACCATACCCAAACTGTTGCAAATGTTGCGATTGATGCAATGATAAGGAATACATTTTCTGGAATTAAATAGTTGAGAAGCACACCGATAAGTAAGACTCCAGCCATAACAACAACAGTCATCCATGGCACACCATTTTTAGAGATTTTTTGAAACACTTGCGGTGCTTGTCCACGACTCGACATACCAAACAGCATACGTCCCGCACCAAATACATCACTATTAATCGCTGATACCGCAGCAGTGATGACAACAATATTCAAAATTGTTGCAGCCGATCCGATTCCTAGATTCTCAAAAATTTGTACAAATGGACTACCTTGGCTACCTATTTGATTCCAAGGGAAAATCGACATCAAAACAAAAATTGTTAGCACATAAAATAATAAGATACGTACTGGAACAGCGTTAATTGCTTTAGGAATAGAGGTCTTTGGATCTTTAGATTCACCCGCAGTGATCCCAATAATTTCAATACCACCGAAAGCAAATACAACGACAGATAAACAAGCAATCAAACCCGCAATACCATTTGGCATAAAGCCTTCATGAATCCATAAGTTTTGAATACCTGTTGTGAAACCTGCTTGATCGGCATTGAAACCATAAATCATCAGCCCTAAGCCACCCAAAATCATGGCAACAATCGCGGTCACTTTTACGATTGAAAGCCAGAACTCTAGCTCGCCAAAAACTTTGACATGAATGAGGTTAATTGCACCTAAGAACATGATCAGTGACAGAATCCAAATCCATCGAGGAACATCTGGATACCAGAATCCCATATAGATTCCAAAAGCAGTCACATCAGCCAGCGCAACAATGATCATTTCAAATACATAAGTCCAACCTGTGGTAAAACCTGCAAGTGGTCCAATGTACTGTGAAGCATAGTGACTGAAAGAGCCTGAAACTGGATTTTGAACAGCCATCTCTCCTAATGCGCGCATCACGATATATATTGCGATCCCTGCAACAATATATGCGAGCAAAACTGATGGACCTGCCATTTTAATGGCTGTTGCTGAACCGTAAAAAAGTCCCGTTCCTATCGCTGAACCTAATGCTAAGAAACGGATGTGACGGGTGTTTAATCCCCGCTGTAAAGTGGAGTGTTGTGACATTATTATCTCCAATCCTTGAGGAAATATAGTTAGAGTCGGTCACTCCATGTGACCGTTATCTTGATTAAGCGTTTGATAGACTAGGCAAAAGATTTGGGAGGATGAGCTCATTCAAACAGCCACTTGCGAGTAATTCACTTGCCTGTTCAATATCAGGAGCGAAGAAACGATCTTCACTGTAGTAAGGAACTTGGTTACGTAATACTTTTCGAGCACGTTCAAGTTTTGGAGAGCTTTTTAAACCTTCACGGAAATCAAGCCCCTGACATGCACCTAACCATTCCACTGCAAGAATGCCACGAACGTTATCTGCCATATACCACAAGCGCTTACCAGCATTTGGTGCCATAGAAACATGGTCTTCTTGGTTTGCTGAAGTTGGCAAACTATCCACACTTGCAGGATGTGCTAAAGCTTTGTTGTCACTTGCCAATGCTGCGGCAGTCACTTGAGCGATCATAAATCCAGAATTGACACCACCATTAGCGACTAAAAATGGTGGAAGTTGTGACATATGACGATCCATCATCATCGAAATACGGCGTTCAGACAGTGAACCCATTTCTGCAATTGCCAGTGCCAAATTATCTGCCGCCATCGCCACAGGCTCAGCATGGAAATTACCACCTGAGATCACATCGCCTTCAGCTGCGAAAACCAGTGGATTATCTGATACAGCATTTGATTCAATTTCTAATACTTCCGCTGCCTGACGAATTTGAGTCAAACAGGCACCCATCACTTGCGGTTGGCAACGTAATGAATATGGGTCTTGAACTTTGCTGCAATCTTCATGCGAATGTGCAATTTCACTTGAATCAGTGAGTAAGTCACGATAAGCCGCAGCAACATCTATTTGACCACGTTGACCACGCACCTCATGGATACGAGCATCAAATGGCGCACGTGAACCCAACATCGCTTCTACACTTAGACCACCACAAACCGTAGCAGCAGCAAATAAATCTTCTGCTTCAAATAAACCGCGAAGTGCATATGCTGTTGAAACTTGTGTACCATTTAACAGCGCCAAGCCTTCTTTAGCCGCTAGGGAAATTGGTTCTAAGCCAGCAACTTTCAATGCATCAACTGCTGAAAGCCACTCACCTTTATGGCGAGCTTTACCCTCACCTAATAACACTAAAGACATATGTGCTAATGGTGCTAAATCTCCAGATGCACCTACCGATCCTTTAAGTGGAATATGTGGATACACTTCAGCGTTGATCAACGCAAGAATGGCATCAATCACTTTACGGCGAATGCCTGAGAAACCACGTGCCAAGCTGTTTGCTTTGAGCAACATAATTAAACGAACCATCGCATCATCTAATGGTTCACCAACACCTGCTGCATGAGAAAGTACCAGTGAACGTTGTAATTTTTCTAAATCTTTAGGCGCAATTTTAGTTGAAGCGAGCAAGCCAAAACCAGTATTGATCCCGTAAGCGGTACGGCCTTCATTCACTATTTTTTCGACACATGCAACACTGGCATTAATCCCTGCTGATGCACTGTCATCAAGTTTGACTTTAATTGGATTTAGGTAGGCATGACGAAGATCTGCTAAGGTAAGTTTGCCGGGTTGAATTAAAAGTTCCATCGTTGGCGTCCTGTTTTGCATTCTATTGTTCGCTTACGATGCTGCTTACACAATTGCAAAAAGCATCGTAATGTTGTTGTCTGTTTACTGCGTAATCATAGGCAAGTTCAAACCTTGCTCTTTAGCGCACTCGATCGCAATGTCATAGCCTGCGTCAGCGTGACGCATCACTCCTGTTGCAGGATCATTGGTTAATACACGAGCAATACGTGCTGCCGCTTCATCTGTACCATCACATACAATCACAACACCTGAATGTTGAGAGAAGCCCATACCAACACCACCACCATGATGTAAAGAAACCCAAGTTGCACCACCTGCTGTATTTAAGAGCGCATTTAATAATGGCCAATCAGATACTGCATCTGAACCATCTTGCATCGCTTCTGTTTCACGATTCGGACTTGATACTGAACCTGAATCTAAATGATCACGACCAATGACGATCGGAGCTGAAAGCTCACCACTGCGAACCATTTCATTAAAAGCTAAACCAAGTTTGGCACGTAGACCTAATCCCACCCAACAAATACGCGCTGGTAGACCCTGGAAGCTAATACGTTCACGTGCCATATCCAACCAACGATGCAAATGTTCATCATCAGGGATTAATTCTTTTACTTTTGCATCTGTTTTATAGATATCTTCTGGATCACCTGAAAGTGCAACCCAACGGAATGGTCCTACACCGCGACAGAACAATGGGCGAATATAAGCAGGTACGAAACCTGGGAAATCAAAAGCGTTCGCAACACCTTCTTCTTGTGTCATTTGACGAATGTTGTTGCCATAGTCAAATGTTGGCACACCCATTTTTTGGAAATCAAGCATCGCTTGAACATGCTTTGCCATAGATTGTTTAGCGGCTTTCACCACAACTTCTGGTTCAGTTTTAGCACGCTCACGGTATTCTTCCCATGTCCAACCCACTGGCAAATAACCATTAAGTGGATCATGTGCGCTGGTTTGGTCAGTGACCATATCAGGACGTACACCGCGACGAACTAATTCAGGTAAAATTTCTGCTGCATTACCATGTAAAGCGATCGAAACTGCTTTACCTTCTTTGGTGTATTTTTCAATACGTGCTAATGCATCATCCAAATCAGTCGCTTGTTCATCAACATAACGTGTGCGTAAACGGAAATCGATACTGGTTTGTTGGCATTCGATATTCAATGAACATGCACCAGCCAATGTTGCTGCTAATGGTTGAGCACCGCCCATACCACCTAAGCCAGCAGTCAGTACCCAACGACCTGTTAAATCACCGTTGTAATGTTGACGACCTGCTTCAACAAAAGTTTCATATGTACCTTGTACAATGCCTTGGCTACCAATGTAGATCCAAGAACCTGCTGTCATTTGACCGTACATAGCCAAACCTTTTGCATCTAGCTCATTGAAGTGTTCCCAATTCGCCCAATGTGGAACTAAGTTCGAGTTTGCAATCAAAACACGTGGCGCATCTTTATGGGTTTTGAACACGCCAACAGGTTTACCTGATTGAACCAACAAGGTTTCATCCGCTTCTAAGTTTTTTAAAGTTTCAACAATTTTATCAAAGCATTCCCAGTTACGTGCAGCACGACCGATCCCACCATAAACAACGAGTTCTTTTGGATTTTCTGCCACATCAGGGTCAAGATTATTCATTAGCATGCGTAACGGCGCTTCAGTTAACCAACTTTTTGCATTCAGTTGTGTACCACGTGGTGCGCGAATTTCTACGTCACGAAATTTTGTTGTCATTGTAGTCACAATCGGACTCCTTCCTTTGAGATTTGAACCGCAAATTAAACTGCTTTTAACGTATAGCAATGTATTAACTTGTATATACATCTATATACTACACAAATCTTTTATCTTGAAAAGATGCATTTCATTCCATTTATGAAAATAAATTTTAAACATATGAAATAAATTGATTTATTTTTATTAAGACCATAAAAAACCCATACAACTAAAAATTGTATGGGTTTTAAAAAAGTGTGAATTATTTAAATTTTCGTGAGTCGAATCGCACAAACTTGCTTTTTATCCTGCTTACCAAAAGAAATACTTTTCATGTAATTCCGATCTTTTATAATTAAACTTTATTGATGTTCAAGATAGAAAATAGATTCATTTATTTTAATTTCTAAAGGTTCTAAACTTTGATTAAAAACAAAAAACAAATCAGCAGAACTCGTTATTTCAGAAGCAGCAGACTCGAACATCCATTCATAATCTGCATGAAATTTTTTAGCATCATATATCAGATTAAAGTCTCGAATCTTTCCATTGGGCAATTCACAACTAACCTGACTGTCTCTACTGAACTTTATCGATTCCAGATATTGTAAATGCTTCACTTGATGATCAATATTCAGCAAAATATCTTGACCTTCCAAAACCGTCAAATAGCGTTGCATACCATCAAATTTGGAAAGCGAACCAGACGTTTTCACGTCCGCCATGGAAATACGCCAATCAAATAACTCAAGGCTACTCCCTTCACTCCGAGCAAGTTCAATTGTATAGCCTGCACCATTTTTCCACAGCATGCGTTTATAATCTGCTGAGCTTAGATGCTGAATCATTGCGTAAATTTACCTTCCAAATAATAACGACTACCTGGATAAATCAAACGTGCACTAGAAATCAGTTGTTTATTTGACCATGTGCGACGGCGAATCAATAGGCAAGGTTCTGTCTTATTAATCTTCAACCATTTACATTCTTGAGCCGAAGCTAAAATCGCCGTAACCACATGCTCACCCTCAGTCACAGGTGCTTTTGACATCAAATAAGCATTTGGCGTAATCGCTGTAAAATCTTGCGCTAAATAATCAGGTATCAGCACTGGATCAACTAAACGATCTTCTATTTGTACAGGCACATCATTTTCATAATGCACAATAATCGAATGAAATAGCTTTTGCTCTTCACGCATCTGCATTAATACGCTTTGTTCTGTGTTGGCTTGAACTTGTTCCAACACCAATACTTCTGCACGATGTTTATGATTTCGGGCGATAATCTCTTCGGCAATATTATTCACATGAAATAAAGCTGTGCGTCCTTGTCCTTCTGCAACAAATGAACCTACACCTTGTATGCGTACTAGCAAGCCCTCACTGGTCAACTCGCGCAACGCACGATTAACTGTCATACGACTACAACCAAGCAAATTTACTAATTCACTTTCGGATGGAATCTTTTTATTGACTGTCCATGTGCCTTCGTAGATTTTCTGTGAAATCATTTGTTTCACTCGCAAGTACAAAGGTACAGGACTGTCTTCCCCGAGTGATAAATCCAAATCAGTTTGCTTGGATGTTCTTGACATTGATTAAAACTCATACACAATACTTTGAGCTATTGTATATAGATTATCGCCAATTTGTATATACAAGCTTATACAATCAAACGTCTAAAATTAAATTAATGTTGAATTTCATTTGCTTGGTTTTTCAAAATTCTAAACTTGTATAACCCTAAACTGTATAACGCTTACTCAAACCCCAATCTGCCAATATACGGCGATACATGGTCGAAGAACGATCCGCTTCAAAATGTGCTTCCATGGTAATATCTACAGGTAATTCTTCAGGTTTTTGAGACTCTACCATCTCTTGATCTTCTGCAAAAATTTGTGCATTAAAGTCATAAACAGCTTGCAAATCCCCAGTGGTATCAAAGTTACGTGTCAGTGGTACAAACAATCGAGTTTTGTTATGCGAGATTGGGCAACAAGCATTTAAAATCTTTAACACACCATCATTCGGAAAATGAATCGTCAATACTGCTGAGAATGGTGGATAAACATCAAAAATCCGCTCCCAAAGAAAATCATCAGGCGCTAAATGTTGCATCCCATGCTGGTAATTACTGACGTTACTGACATATTCCGTATGTAACCCATAATCGGTGCGTTCAGTTAAATATTTCGGAACAACTGGATTTTCACGGTCAGCAAAGGCTTCATGATGCACCCAAGCAAAATGTGCCACATCAATAAAGCCCTCTAATTGACGACCACTCGAACCAGCAATATCCACATATGGAGGTAGAATTACTTGGTGTTCTTCTGAATCCCATGTATCCAGTACTGGGAAATTTGCCAAGCTTTCATCTCTGCCTAAAATACTCGTCCATACCAAACCATATTTTATAACTACTGGAAATTTGGTTAAGGAAAAACGATCAGAAATTTTGGTTAAATCCGGCTGCGCAGGAATTTTTGTGCATTTACCTTGCTCATTGAAATGCAAACCATGATAAGGGCAAATAATCGTTTCACCTTCGACCCAACCTTTGCTTAACGGTACACCTCGATGTGGGCAAATATCACGAACTAAATGAATGTTGCCTGACTCCGTTTTATAAATCGCCATATTCATATCAAGCAACGTGACTTGCTGTGGCTTAGTCGTTACGTCTTCAACTCGTGCTACGGGATACCAATGTTGAGCCAATATATGCCAATCCTGATCGTCAAACTGACTGTGACAAGGTTTATTTGGAAGATTGATTGAAGGAATTGCATTCATGCTTTGCTCTCATTTTCTGCTAAAGATCACGGATCTATATGGCTTAAATGCAGTGTGGAACAGAATGTTTTTTTCGTCTATTAGAATGAATTTGATCAATCATTCTAAAAATTAGAACAGTAACGGCACTAAAATTGCTTTTGTATAAATACTTATTTTTATAAAACGTACATGTAATGGCATTACCCTTTTCTCGCTTCGCTGAATATTTTATTGCAGTCGCCAAAACAGGTAGTTTAAGAAAAGCAGCGGATCAGCTTTTTATTTCTGTTTCAGCAGTACATCGTCAGATCGTTTTGGCTGAAGAAGAACTTGGTGTAGCTCTATTTGAACGTTTGCCGAATGGCTTAAAACTGACCTTGGCTGGTGAGTTGCTATATGCAGATTTGCGAAGTTGGCAAAAAGACTTTCAAATAACACAAAAGCGCTTGAATGAAATCCAAGGCTTACAGCGTGGTTCAATTGATTTTGGTGTCATTTCCGCACTCAGTGAAAGTTTTATCACGGATGTGATTCAAACCATTCATCAAGATTATCCTTGGATTAATTTCAATATTCGCGTCTTAGATAGCGACTATGTTGCCGATCTCGTAATTAATGCAGAACTCGATTTTGGTTTAATCCTCAATCCAAAACATCAGCATCAATTGCAAGTCAGCTCATTAAATGCCACTTGGTTTTGTCATTCCCAAACAACATCCCTTAGCAAATAAAGAAAAAATCTATTTCTCCGATACATTGGAGTTCAACCATATCATCGCCGCTGCACCGCTGATTATTCATGATCATGTAATGGCTTTATATAAGAAGCACGATTTTAATCCACCCCATCGAATTGAATGCAACGATATTCGTATGATGCTTTCATTGCTTAGAAATAATCTAGGCATTGGGATCATGAGTTATCTAGATGCCTATGCTTTTATTGAAAATGGTGAATTTGAGTTCAAAACTATTAACGAAAATGGACTACATCCGATTACCCTTGCCTTGTGTGTTGCACCAAAACGGCAACTCTCACGAATATCACAAATTATGATGAATCAAATCATTGAACACATGGAAGCACTAAAATTGCGCATGATTGAGATTATTCAGTAAATAAACTCGATTAACGCACCAAAACAAACCACACAAACATTTGATTTATATTACTTTATTGTTTGACACCCAAACAATTCATCAAGTAATTTAATGAGAAGTTTCACATTTCCATCTTCTTAGGCAAACCCATGACACTCATAGATCAAACTAACCATGTCACCCATGATTACCCTCGAGATATGCTAGGTTATGCCAATCTTCCTCCACATGCTCAGTGGCCAAATCAAGCCAAAATAGCCGTTCAGTTTGTCTTGAATTATGAAGAAGGTGGAGAAAAACACATTTTGCATGGTGATGATGGTTCAGAGCAGTTCCTCTCTGAAATCAGTGGAGCTGATAGTTATCCTGCTCGTCATCTCTCGATGGATTCCATCTACGAGTATGGTTCACGTGTCGGGTTTTGGCGAATTCAACAGGAGTTTGCTAAACGTCATTTACCTATGACGATTTTTGCTGTTGCGATGGCATTACAAAGAAATCCTTTAGTGGTTGAAGCAATCAAACAAAATCACTATGACGTTGTTTCGCATGGTTTACGTTGGATACATTATCAAAATGTAGATATTGAAACTGAGAAAGCACATATGGCTGAAGCCATGCAAATTTTAAAAGATTTATTTGGGAAATATCCAACAGGTTGGTATACAGGGCGTGATAGCCCCAATACGCGTCAACTCTTGGCTGATTATGATCAGATTCAATATGACAGTGATTATTATGGAGATGATCTACCTTTTTGGACAACACTATCGAAAAAGAATGGTGAAACTCGTCCACATCTCATTATTCCATATACGCTTGATACGAATGATATGAAGTTCGCTTCACCAACAGGTTTTAATCGTAGTGAAGATTTTTTTGAGTATTTAAAAGATGCTTTTGATGTGTTGTATGCTGAAGGAACGACTTCACCGAAAATGCTATCAATCGGGATGCATTGTCGAATTTTAGGTCGCCCTGCTCGTTTTAAAGCACTACAGCGCTTTTTGGATTATGTGCAAAATCATGATCGTGTATGGATTTGTACTCGTCAACAGATTGCGGAGCACTGGTATAAATATCATCCTTATCAGTGGTAAACCTATCGTTAGACTGGCGGTATCCTTGCCGCCCTACACGATAGTAATCATCAATATAAATTCAAAAAGCTTAAGCCCTACTAAAGTAAATCATAGCCTAATAATATTACGTAACTGCTTAGGCTATTTTCGCCATTTCCACACTCCTCTGTTGCAAGAGTTTTACCGCATCCTTAGCTTGCGAAGCCAGCTCCATCATATCAACATCAGGAATTTGGTCATTTTCTACCACCATTTTCCCTGCGATAAACATTGCATGGATATGTGCCCGACCACCACTCGCGACAGGGGCAATTGCCATATCATGTAAGCCAAAATAACGAGGATCATCTAAACGATACAGCACTAAATCAGCTTGTTGACCTACTTCAATCGTACCCACTTGATCTAAGCCTAAAATTTTAGCGCCTCCAACTGTGCCCCAACGTATAATATCTTCAATAGTCGCAGCATCAGCCCCGCCTTCAAATTGCCCGCCCTCGTACTGTGGGACAGCCAACATCCCTTTTCGAGCACGTTGCAATAACCATGCGGCATGTGTTTCTGACAACATATCGGCAGCCTCATTTGACGCCGCACCATCCACACCAATCGAAATGGTCATGCCAGCTTTTTCTAAAGTCACTAAATCAGCAATACCGCTGCCCAAACGCGCATTACTTTGTGGGCAATGTGCAATACCTGTATGGGTTTGCCCCAAGATTTGAATTTCTTCAGGTAATAGCTTCACGAGATGCGCAAACCAAACATCATGTCCCACCCAATCATTTTCGGCACAATATTGCACAGGTGTCATGTTAAATTTGGCTTTTGCCGCATCCAAATAATCTACCGTTTCAGATAAATGACTATGCATTCGGATACCTAGTTGACGCGCGATCTTGGCACTTTCCCGAAACTGTTGCGCTGCCGTTGAGTGCAAAGTCGATGTCGGCGCCATCACGATTTTGCGAAAAGCATGGCTATCTGGTTGATGATATAAATGCACTAAGCGCTCAATATCCGCCATATAGTCATCGAACTTTTCAGGGCGCAATGCCTGTGGTAATTCACTTTCTAAACCACGCGTGAGCGTTGCACCACCTCGACACAACACAAAACGCATGCCTAGCTTTTCTGCTTCATCAAATAATATCGCAGCGCCATCAAACGGCATTTTTGGCCAATATAAATAATGATGATCGGCGAGTGTTGCACAACCTGAACGTAATAGTTCAATTAAGCCAATACGAACCGCAACTCTAAATGTTTCTTCATCAAATGCACCACGAAAACGATATGGGGTGCTGGCAAGCCAAGCTGTTAAGCTTTGATTTAAGCCTTGCGGCTCACCTTTCAGTAAAGATTGAAACAAATGATGGTGTGTATTGACCCACGCTGGATAAATAACGCAATTTTTTGCACTCACCACCTGTTCATGTGGTTGTTGCGTAAGCTGACCTATTTCCTTAATTTTGCCATCTTGAATACGAATATCAGTGGCAGAAGACCGCGCGGCATTCGCTGATAACCCTGTCAAAATCGCATGGGCATTTTTAATCAAATAACTGTGGTTCATCATACTTGTTCACTCTCATGCCATTTATTTAAGAAAATACGACTCAACAAAGACATGGCGACAAATAAACCCAGACCTGTACAAGTAATTAAAAATAAAGCCGCAAACATTAATGGTAAATCTAACTGGAAACCCGCTTGTAAGATTTGATAAGCCAAGCCAGCACTAGTACCACCTGCTCCTGCAACAAACTCAGATACCACTGCACCGATCAAAGCCAAACCACAGGAAATTCGTAAACCACCAAAGAAATAAGGCAATGCATTTGGTACACGTAAGCGCATTAAAATTTGCCAACGGCTTGCTCTATTAATCTGAAATAAATTGAGCAAGCCTTTATTTACGCTGCGTAAACCGAGAGTTGTATTGGTTAAAATTGGAAAAATTGCCACTAACATGGCGCACACAACCAGTGCTAGAGTTGTATTTTGAATCCAAATAATTACTAGCGGTGCAATTGCAACAATCGGTGTGACCTGAAATAAAATTGCATACGGCATAAAACATGCCTCAAGCACACGACTTTGTACAAATACAAAAGCAACCAAAGTTCCAATGATGACTGCACACGCAAACGCCAACATAGTAATTTTCAAAGTGACCCATAAACTACCAAATAGCAAACCCGATTGATTGATCATGCTCATTGCAATATCACTCGGCTTCGGCACGATATAAACAGGAATATTCATCTGTTGAAAACTCAGTTGCAAACTAGAAGTAGCAACAAACCTAAACTCAGTGGTGCCGCAATACGCTGGATCGCAGGATTTTGCAATAAAGGTTTAATCATGATCATGGCCTCCACTTGCTTCTGCTAATAATTCAGAAAGATGAGAGCATTGTTTGATAAAGCCTTCAGAGGTTCTAAAGGATTCATCGCGTTGATACGGTCCATCCACAGGTAGATCTGCAACCACACGCCCTGGGCGTGCACCCATCACAATCACACGTGAAGACAAATAAACCGCTTTATAAATACTATGGGTAACGAACACAACCGTTAGATCACGCTCTGACCAAAGTTTGCGAATGTCACTATCTAATTTATGCCGCGTAAACTCATCTAATGCGCCAAAGGGTCCATCCATCAGTAATAAATCAGGTTCTGTAACCAATGCTCTTGCAAGTGAAGCACGCATTTGCATACCGCCTGACAACTCTCTTGGATAGGCTTTGGCAAATTTATCCAAACCAACGGCTTTTAAAGCTTCGTGGACTTTTGGCGTACTTTCTGACTTGGCAACATGCCTTAAATCCAAAGGTAAACGTACATTATCTTCAATATTTGAACACGGCATTAAGGTGGCTTCATGAAATACCATTGCCATTTTGCATTGCGACTGAATATCAGCCTTGCCGTTCCAACGCACATGCCCAGCAGAAGGCTGCTCAAGGTCGGCAAACATTTTTAATAATGTACTTTTGCCACACCCCGATGGTCCAAGCAAAGAGACGATTTCACCACGCAAAATATTGAGGTCTAAACGTTGTAATGCATGTGTACCATTTGGATAAGTTTTTTCTGCGCCTCTGACCATAATCATAGGCGTTAAGAAATTTGATGATTCTTTGACTGGAATATCAACAGATAAAGCTGAATTCATATGGTTTCCCCTTCGTGCAAATGCCCTATTTTCTTAACCGATTCAAAACAGCTTATTTCTTCGCAGTATTAACGAACTGTGTTGTATAAGCCGATTTCCAATTGGTTTTGGCATTGAGTAAACCTGCACCCACCATAAAGTCACGCGTTGCTTTCCAACGGGCATCGGTCATCACACCAACACCCATTTTTTTCGCATCCCCTCCATCAATTAAGTTACGTTTACGCATTTGATCTACTGCAAAAGCCAGTAGCTCATCATTCATATTTGGATTTTCTTTTTTAATCACTGCATTTCCTAATTTCGGATCTGCTAAATAATTTTTCCAACCCTCCATCGAGGCTTGAACAAAACGGCGAAGTACATCTGGCTTTGCTTGAATCACATCATTGCGTGTAACCAAAATACCACCATAAGCAGGATAACCAGCATCGGCAAATAAGAAGAAATTACTTGAAGGTTCAGCTTTTTTTGCTTGTAACACTTCTGAAGTCGCATAAGCTTGTTGCGCAACATTTTTCCCTGCAAGGAATGGCTGCATGTTAAATGTATATGGACGTGCTTGAGCTGCATTTAAATGATATTTGCCTTTCAACCAAGGCCACCAACTTGCTTGACCGCTCGTCGAGACAAGAATCGTTTTTCCTTTTAGATCAGCCAAAGACTTTACATCGCTATGTGTAAGTATGCCTTGTGGATCAAATTGAAATGGTGCAGCAATGGCTTTGATTGGGAAATTGCTTTCAATTCCTTTTAGAACTTGTAAATCGTAATTAATAATAATGTCTGCACGTTTTGAGAGTAATAACGTCATATTGTTGACTTGCGCCCCGCCGATTTTAATATCGACATCTAGACCATATTTTTTATAAATCCCTTGTGCTAAAGCTTGATAGTAACCACCTTGTTCAGCTTGCGCATACCATGTCGTTTGTAGAACCAATTTATCGGCAGCTTGAGTAAATGAACTGAATAATAGTGTGCTTGCAATGACAGTTAATCGTCCTTTGCCTACATAATGCTGAATTTTCATAAGTAAGACCCCTAAATATGTATGAACTCATTTCGCTATTCTTTTAGGGGAATCAAAACCAAATGTATAAAAGCACACAGATTCTCTCAAAGCCAAATCATGACTTTGTCCCCAAAAGAGGAACAGCTAACGCTGTAGAGCAATGTCCCATGTGTAATACACACTAACCGCTTATACTCACTCATGATTTAGCAAACACCATGCCAGTATTTATTTAATAGATATTTTTCATATAGATAGATTAAAAACTAGATTTCATATTGATGTCAGCTATTCATTCTTCACTAACATTTGCGCTTTATTCTGAATTATTTTGGATAAAAAAATAAAATGCACCATTTTAAGACCACACCATGCGCAAAAAAGAATCAAATATTAAATTAACCACCAAACCTATTGATTTATTTTCATCTAATCAGCATTAAATCTAGCATTTTACAGACACTAATCCAGTTCGTAGCTTATTTTTAAACATTGGTATAGAAAATGCTTATATAGATTTGTTAGAGTAGAAGCGTTCAGCATATATCTAAAAATATATGTGGGTCATTGCTCAGAAATAAGCTCACTTTCTATTGATTTAGAAGGTATTGCTCTTTTTTGAAATAATGACCCAGTCGCCTTTCATTCAATTTGATTGGGTCATGGTCTATCCAAAAATTGAGGTGAAATATGAATGCAAACATGACCAACTTAGCTGAGGAAAATAACTACAGCCTCGAAGAACTCCAGAAAGAATCTCGCATGGGCGCTTTAGGTCAAGAAACATTTGAACGTGAAGTTCGCGTGATTGATTTATCTGACTTTGAACAACGTAAGTATGACATAGCAGATCACCTCTGGTCAGCAGCAACCGATATTGGTTTTTTTCAAGTTTCAAATCATGGCATTGATTTAGATCAAATCAAAAATGCCTTTGAAATGACTGAAAACTTTTTCAATCTTCCTGAACACATCAAAGCACAATACCCATTGAACCGTAATGCGGGCTGGGAAAGTAAAGCGCAAATTCGACCATCCACCAGTACGCCTGATCAAAAAGAATCTTATCAAATCACTCGTCCACGTATGGCTGGCTTATATCCCAGTGAACAGGAATTACCGACATTTAAAGCAACCATGCTTGAGTTTGAAAAATCTTGCTGGCAAGTCGGTATGAAAATATTATCTTGCTTCGCCTACAAACTTGACTTTGCAGATAATTTCTTTGCCCTTGCACATGACCCCGACCAAGAAACCTATCAAAGCACGCTTCGGATGTTGCACTACTATGCAATCGACCCAGCCATTAAAGATCAACTTGGTTTATGGCGTGCAGGTGCACACACTGATTTTGATTGCTTAACTTTATTGTTCCAGCGCAAAGGTCAAGGTGGCTTGCAAGTCTGTCCTGGTAAAGATATGGCGCAACAACAATGGACTAGCATTGAACCAAGAGACGATGTGATCACCTGTAATATTGGCGATATGTTGATGCGCTGGAGCGATGATCAATTACCATCGAATTTCCATCGTGTCAAAAATCCTGAAGCTCATGAATATCAGGGTGCACGATATAGTTTGGCATTCTTTTGCCAAGCCAATGAAGATGTTGTGATTGAAAGTCCTAAAAAGAAATATCCTGCGATTACGGCTAAGGAATATTTAAAACAGCGGATTAGTGCCAATTTTGAAGGGAAATACTGAGTAAATTTGCGGTCAGAGACTCACTATCTCTGACTACGGTTGTTGCTCAACAATCCAATATGACTGAGTCAAATGGTGTACATCACAATTTTTGCCCTCACCGATACGATCCACCACTAAAAAATCACTTTTAGCTTCTAAAGTAATAAGTGGATGATGCCAAACCCCTTGGTGATAATTCACACCTTGCCGACCATTGGATAAAAAGGCATAAATCTGTTGTTCATCAGGTCGTGTTTCATCAAATGCTAATGCCACGATGATGATAAATTTCTGTTGTTGTAATGGGATAAAAGACTATGAACCATAAGGATGACGCTCCAGCATATCGATTTTAAATGGAATCTCTGTTGCTGATAAATTATGGAAAACACTGATACCCACAGCAACATTGTCGCCAGACACTTGCGCGATAGATAATGAATGATAGCGCTCTGTTAAACCTTGATTAATCGGAAAAAAATCATGGTTTTCTTTTTCAATAACATCACCAAAGGCTGCGAAGTTGGCTTGAGTTAATGGCTGAATCTGGATGCTTTTCTTCATAGATTGATTTTCACTTTAATACCTTGAATTTAATTTAAAAGTGATCTAATTATTAAAAAATGATTAGCAGAGTCATTCTGAGTTATCATCAAATCTCAGGATAAACCTGCGGTTCGCCCTACTTTTCTTTCGGGAAAAGTAGGCAAAACCATTTGTTAGACTGACATTACGTCCATGTAATGCAGTCCAACAGGCGGCATCCATGCCGCCTCCACGATAGTAAATAAATACCTAAATTTCATATCTAATACTATTTAATAATTTGTCCCCATAAACGAATGCGACTGATTCCACCATCAGGAATCATATTGACACGAATATAGTTCACTTTTTGATGCTGCAAGATTTCAGCAATATATGTGTGAATCGCGTCCATTGATAAAGGCTGCTGTTCTAATAAGTAAGACCAAAACATACTTTGAGGAATCAACTGTGCATCTGTTGCATCCTCAACATAAGCGGCTTGGATCGAACAAAATGCAGGAAAATTACCTTTAAAATGTGCTGTATCAACTTCTATTTTTTCTACGTGCCCAGTTTGTCCTAACGCAATAACACACCAATCAAAACCAGGCTCACGGCGGCGCTTGGTTTCCCAACCATCGCCCATATTAATGCCACGATCTGGGCTGAGTAGGTTATTCGGATGCCCGTAATGTGCATCACTAAATGCAACAATACGCCCACCATTTTTCAAACCAATCAGATCAATTTGTTGGGTTGAATCTATATTTTCCAGTAGGACATTTCCGTAAACACGTAAACGAGCAACACCACCATCAGGGAAAATGTTAAGTCGAATATGGGTGATTTTATGTACTTCACAACTAAAAAAATGATGATGATCAGGAGACAAAACCGAGTTTTCTAACAGTGGGATCCAAGTAATATTTTCCAGTTGATCATCAGGTGCATAACACCCTTCTATTGAGGCAGAAGCAGGATAATTCCCTGTGAAAAAAGAAGTATCGAGATCAAAGCCTGAAACTTTTCCAGTTACACCTAAGCGAACAATACACCAATCATAACCAGCTTCGCGCTTACGGCATGTTTCCCAGCCATCCATCCATTTGCCATGATCATCAAACTTACCTTCAATAAATTTTGCAGGTTCTGGTTGTAGCATTCGTTCCGCACTTGCAAAAAACTCATCTGAACAAGACATAATGCTCGCGCCGATGCGCGCACCAGCTAAATTGGTTAAACCCTGTAAGTTATCTGGCAAAGTTACTACTTTGGCAATATGCACCGTCATTGATCAATCCTAAAAACATTTTCATATGGTTCATTCTATGCAAAATCCAGTCCAACTGGTCTGACCTGTTGCAAATAATTATCTAATTTTAGCTTTGAAGCAATTTAAATTTATGAATTTTGTGTAGAATCAAATTGTTCATTTTATTTCTAGGAAACGATGTATATGAGTCCACAAGCTATGCTCAACGGAAAATCATCTCAAGTGACTGAGCAAGCGGTGGAAGTCATTCATCAACGTATTCAAGAAGGTACTTATGCAATTGACTCTACATTACCTTCCCAACGTGATCTTGCTACCCAGTTAGGAATCAGTCGCGCTTCTCTACGTGAAGCTTTAACTCGTCTTGCTGCTTTAGGCTTGTTAGAAATTAAGGCTGGTAAAGGTGTTTATGTCATTTCAAAGCATAGTAAAGCAGCCGAACAATGGGAAGGTGAACATCGCATTTCTTTAAAAGATTTCTATCAACTACGCTATGTGCTTGAAGGATTTTGCGCCTTGCTGGCATGTGAATATCTAACTGAACAAGATAAATCAACTTTAAAACTACACTATGAAACGCTCTCAAATGCAATTTTGGAACAAAATTGGCAAGCTGCTTCTGAATGTGATTATGCATTTCACCAACATATCATTGAATTAAGTCATAATCAGTCAATCATTCAAACACTTAAAATGCATAATGAATGGATTAAGAAAAGTCAGATTCTTCCCTTCGTTCAACCTAATCTAGCATTCAAAACCATTCAAGAACATGATGCGATTTTACAGGCGCTATTTAAACAAGATGCTATAGCGGCTGAAAAAGCGATGCAGGCACACATTATTGGCGCTGCACAACGTGCTGGTGTTTATTTTTCTCGTCATGAGCAATCATAAAGCTCAGTCTTAATTCTCATTTTTGATTCATTTATCTAGGATCAGATATCCATACACATCACTACTGTCCCATAGTTTGCTTTAAATAAAAAAACCTGAGTCTAAATAGTTAAAATATAAGTGCAAACAAACACTTTAACTATAAAGGACTCAGGTTTTGTCACATCAGAATACCGTATTTCATCAATTACTCAAACCCATTCTAAGACAAGATTTTGAACGTCTGGCTAAACTGCATCACTCTGGGCAAAAATTAAGATCAGCCACCCGCTGGGATCAGTTTGTTGCCATATTGATGTCCCAACTTTCTTGTCGGCAAAGCTTAAGAGACATTCAATCCAATCTCGAATCCCAGCAGGAAAAGCTCTATCATCTTGGTGCGAAGAGAATTGCGCGAAGCACCTTAGCAAGACTCAACGAAGAACAGCCCGCCAGCCTGTATCAGCAATTGTTCACACAGCTGCTTCAGCGCTGTGAAAACTCTAAAACTGCACATAAATTTAGATTCAAAAATCCGCTGTATTCACTAGATGCCAGTCATATTGATCTTTCACTGTCATTGTGCGCATGGGCAAAAGTGCATGAATCCAAAGCCAGTATTAAACTCAGTGTTGGCTTAAATCACAGCAATACCATTCCTGAATTTGTAGCGCTTGGGGATGGTATTGAAAATGATATGGTGCAAGGCAGAGCATTTAAATTTCCTGCTGGCAGCATTATCGTCTTTGATAAAGGATATGTTGATTATCAATGGTTTGCTCAGTTGACACTTCAGAACGTCAGCTTTGTAACCCGGCTACGCCCAAAGACAGTTTATCAAGTTAAATCAAGCCGCAGCGTATTAGAGACTAAAGGGATTATTGCGGATGAATGTATTGAATTGAGCAGTGCGTATGCCAAGAAAAGAGGCGCACCTAAATTATTAAGACGTATAGAGTTTTATGATACAGATAAGAAAAGAACATTCGAATTTCTGAGCAACAACTTTCATCTGGCAGCATCCACCATTGCTGCAATTTATAAAGACCGCTGGAAGATTGAGTTATTCTTTAAAGCGATCAAGCAGAATTTAAAACTGAAGTCATTTCTAGGTCGAAGCCGCAATGCGATACAAACGCAAATATGGATTGCATTAATTGCCTATTTGCTGGTGAACTTCGCTAAACACATGGCACAAGAAGGATGGAGTGTTCAGCGTTTACTGAGAATTATTCAGGTCAATTTATTTGAAAGGAAACTTTTAAGGTCACTCTTTGTGCCTGATAAAAAATGGCGAAAACAAGAAGAACCTCAATTGAGGTTCTTCTTGTGATATTTGTGGGACAGCAGTGCCATACACATACTTCTTTTTTTATTTTATAGATTGATGATATGTAAATAACTTTCTCAGAGAAGCATGTTCTAGATAAAAATTTTACCCACCAAAATACCAATGCACTACTTTAATCCAAACTTTGAACTACATTAAAACACCCAACCTATTCTTGCATTTTAATAATGCAAATTTACTGGTATGACCTGTTCAACCACAGGTTAAAATTGGCACAATTCTCGCTTAAGACTTATTAGAAATTTATAGTTCTAAAATTAGGGTCTAAAAGATGAATATTGCGATTGTAGGTGCAGGTATGGGCGGTTTAACTGCTGGTATCGCTTTAAAAAAATTTGGGCATCAAGTCACGATTTATGAGCAAGCAGCTGAAATATTACCTGTAGGAGCAGCGATATCACTCTGGTCGAACGGCGTAAAATGCCTAAATTATCTTGGTTTGACTGAGCAAATTCAAACTTTAGGCGGACAAATGGAATCATTAGCCTACATCGATGGCCTGAATAATCAAACCATGACTCAGTTTGATTTAACTCCTTTGTATAAAGAAGTTGGACAACGTGCCTACCCTGTTGCGCGTGCAGATTTACAACAACTTCTCATGGAAACATTTGGCTTAGAAAATATTAAACTAGGCATGAGAATGACCGAGATTGAAGATCAGTCTGAATATGTCAATATTCATTTTTCCGATGGTTCCGAGATTCAAGTTGATCTATTAATTGGTGCGGATGGAACCCACTCCATCACACGCAAGTTTGTACTCGGCCATCAAGTTGAACGACGTTATGCTGGTTATGTCAATTGGAATGGACTCGTTGAAATTGATGAAAAAATTGCACCAGCACAACAATGGACAACCTATGTCGGTGAAGGAAAACGTGTCTCACTTATGCCTATAGCACAAAATCGTTTCTATTTCTTTTTTGATGTGCCTATAGAAGCAGGTCTACCCAATCAACGTGATCAATATAGAACTGAGCTGAAAAAAAATTTCAAAGATTGGTGTTCACCTGTGCATCAACTGATTGATCGTTTAGATGAGCAAAAAACCAATCGCGTTGAAATCCATGATATTGAACCTTTTATGAGTTTTTATAAAGGTCGTGTCGTTTTACTTGGCGATGCAGCACACAGTACAACCCCAGACATTGGGCAAGGTGGTTGCCAAGCAATGGAAGATGCTATTTACTTGGCACGTGCTTTGCAAATAAATACTTTTGGGCTAAGTGATGCACTAGAACGATACCAGAACAAACGTAATGACCGAACCAAAGAAATGGTATTACGTGCTCGTAAGCGTTGTGATGTAACGCATATGAAAGATCAAAAAGTGACTGAAGAATGGTATCAATCACTCTATACAGAACAAGGTTCGCACATCATGCAAGGAATTATTAGCAATATTGTGGGAAATCCTTTAGATTAATAACATAAAGTTTTAACTCCCCCCTTCAATGGGGGCTTTTTTTGTCTAATTTTAATTTTCAGAATTATAAAATTAAAGTGACTTCAAAAATTCTATACGCTGTTTCAACAGCGTGACCTGACAATCAAGATTAAAAATCATCGTTGAGGGACTATAGCCACTATCAACACTAACAAAATCACCACACTGCTGATCTTTATAATTAGACCAAGACTTCTGAGCTGTATCTAGCTCTTTTCTAGCTTCAGTCTGTTTATAAACTTTTTTATAGATTGTATTTAGCTCAGTCCTCAACCTTTTTACTTCTTTATCTAAACATTCTGTAGCTTCAAAAGAATTAGCTGATTTAGCACAAATCTGAGCAGCGTAAATTTCTGAAGACATGGCTAACGTTAAAATTAATAGGCTTTTTTTCATCATTATTTTTTCAATCAAGATAGTTGTTTATAAATTCAGATAAAGTCTAACCTAATTTTAGAAATTATTTAGGGTGTGTTGACACTTTTAGCTTAAAAAAATAGCGAAGTAGTAAAATCAAATCGCCAAACCCAATTTTACTATTCGCTATGCCTCGTACCATGCTGACAGATCAACACTGGCAAAAGTTGAAAACTATTTTGCGTAATTTATCTATTCATCACAACTCAAATTTACGTAATTTTATTGAAGCTATTCTCTATAGAATTAGAACAGGCTGTCCGTGGCGAGATATTCCTTCCTATTTCGGTCAATCAAACTCTATTTTCAAACGTTTTAATCGTTTGTCAAGCAGCGGTAAGTTGCTTAGATTATTCAAATTATTAGCATCATGCCCCGATATGGAGTGGATTTTTATTGATGGCTCTCACGTACGTGCTCATCAACATTCTGCCGGTATAGCGAATCAATCCATTTCTAAAAGTGTAGGAGGAAACTCCTCAAAAATACATTTGATTGTTGATTCACATGGCAATCCTATTGATTTCATGATTACCGATGGCACTACACATGACATCAAAGTTGCACCTGATTTAATAGCAACATTAGATTTAAAAGAGACAGAAGTGGTATGCGCAGATAAAGGCTATGATTCAGAACCACTGCGTGAGCAGATCAGAAAAACAGGAACAAAAGCGAATATACCAAAGAAAATAAATAGCCAATCGAACAATGATCATATGGACTGGTATTTATATAAAATCAGGCATTTAGTTGAAAATATGTTTTGTAGATTAAAACAATTTAGAGGGATAGCTACTCGATATGACAAGCTCAAAAGAAATTATCAAAGTGCTGTTGCCTTAGCCTGTATATTTTTATGGCTACCTTTATAGGTTTAATTATGAACAGTAAATGTCAACAGACCCTAGAAATAAAATTAACTTAACATACATTTACTCTCTTTTTAGACAATCGAAAGCACTCTAATTGTGTTTTTCTAAATTTTTAAGAGCCCAACAACAAATCACTTCTAAATTATTTAGAATACTGTTTTATCTTTTCTCAAATCAAAGCTCCCCTAGACCTATTCAAAAATGAATAAGAAATTTTTTAATGGTTGATGATTAAAACGTGTGATGGATTTAGAAAATCAAGCCACTTCAGTACCGTTATGAGTGGCCAGAATTAATAGGTAATGTTATTGTTTCCACCGATTTTTTGGCGAAAGGTAAATGATTAAATAAAATATTGAGCAAAATGGCAGTGATACATGCTGAGCTAATTCCAGAATGTAATAGTGTACTAACCCATTTTGGAAACTGTGCGTAGAACTTATTGTTTGCAATCGGAATCATTCCAATTGCCAATGAGGTTGCGACAATAATCAAATTTTTATGATCGTTATAATCTACTTTTGCCAATGTGCGGATACCACTTGCGGCCACTGTGCCAAACAATACAATACCTGCCCCACCTAATACTGGCATTGGAATAGCAGCGACTAACCGCCCAACAATTGGTAATAAGCCAAGTACTACCAGAATCCCTCCAGCAGTAGCTACAACAAAACGACTTTTGATTCCTGTAATTGCAACCAAGCCTACATTTTGTGCAAATGCGGTTTGCATAAACGAACCAAAAATTGGGGCAACCGCACTAGATAACATATCAGCGCGTAAACCGTCTCCAATCCGTTTAGAATCAACTTTGCTTCCAACAATTTCACCAATTGCGATAATGTCTGCTGTAGTTTCAGTCATAATAACTAAAGTTACAATCACCATAGAAAGTATGGCGGTGAATTCAAATACTGGCATTCCAAAATGAAAGATATGAGGAAAAGCGAACATTGAACCGTTAGCAACTTTGGAAAAATCTGCAAACCCAGCCAATGAAGCGATAATCGTTCCTAATACAATCGCCATTAAAATTGCCAGACGACGCATTAACTGACTTTTTAGCATACTGAAAATAATGACAATCGTTAAAGTCATCGCAGCTAGGCCAATGTTTGCTGGATCGCCCCAGTTTTCAGCTTTTGGATTACCCCCCATCATCCAACGAATCGCAACAGGCAATATAAAGAAGGGGCTTAGGAAGTTAAGCATATCAAAAAGTATGGTAACTTCCTTATATGAAAGCAAAAAATAGATACTATTCCCGTTCAAGAATCACAGAGGCAAAATTCAGACAGATCATTCGCTTTTTTGCCATGGATTTAACTGCTTCAGATACAGCTAAACTCACCAATATTTCTGTACGTTCCATCAATACAATTTACATCAGGTTGCGTAAAAAGATTGCGGCACAATGTGAGGAAATATCTCCTTTCAACGGTATCGTTGAACTTGATGAATCCTACTTTGGTGCTCGTCGTATTCGAGGAAAACGTGGACGTGGTGCATCAGGAAAAACCATTGTATTTGGACTACTCAAAAGAGATGGAAACGTATACACAGAAATTGTGCCTGATTGCTCCAAAGCTACGCTACAGGGCATTATTCGGGGGCATATAGAGCTTGATTCTGTGATCAATACAGATGGATGGAGAGGCTATGATGGTTTAGTTGATATTGGTTTTGACAAACATTTAAGAGTGAATCATGGGAACAACGAATTTGCATGCGGGGAGCGTCATATTAACGGCATAGAATCATTCTGGGGATATGCTAAAAAGCGACTCGTCAAGTTTAATGGAATTGACAAAAAGATGTTTTATTTGCATCTTAAAGAAACGGAGTATCGCTTCAATCATCGGAACGGTAATTTATATCTCGATTTGCTTAAATTACTCCGTAACAATCCTCTTTAACTTCCTAAGCCCCTAAAGAAATACCAATCATGGTAATCACACAACCAGTCACCACTGGTGGGAAAAAACGAATAATTTTTGAAAAGAATGGTGCGAGTAATAAACCAATCAATGACGCAACGATGACTGCGCCAAATGCTGAAGCTAATCCTCCACCTGTGGTGACAATTGCCAAAATTGTTGCAACACCAGCAAAAGATACCCCTTGAACAATCGGCAGTTTTGCACCGAAATGCTTAAAGCCCAATGTTTGTAACATTGTTGCTATGCCTCTAACAAAAAGCGCAGCAGCAACCAACAAACCTATTTCCGAGGCTTCTAAACCTGCGGCAGCTCCAATAATGATAGGTGGTGCAATAATTCCACCATACATCGTCAGCACATGTTGCAGTCCATAAATGATGTTTTATTCATTCCTAAATATTGATGTTCTGCAGATACGCTTGCACGAGCTTCACTGTGCATTTTATCGTTGTGCATGTAATTTTCCTCTATAAAAATTCTTTGTTAATGCATGGTGTACCTAGCTACCGCGATAGGTTGAATAGGAAAATGGACTAATTAATAAGGGCACGTGATAGTGCTGATGGATATCTGATATTTTAAAATCGATACAAACCTTTGGATAAAAGCATTCAACATCTATAGATTTAAAATAATTCTCCACATAGAAAACTAGTTGATAATTTCCTTGTATAAATGAATCGAGATTAAATGCTTTAATACGACCATCTATATCAGTTAACTGTTTATCTATAGAAAAATAGCCTTGTGACGTTTCCTTTAATAATTCAACAGAAACCCCTACAGCAGGTTTACCTAATGCAGCATTTAGAATATGTGTACTTATACCTGCCATTATTGAATCTCCTGCTTTAAGCGAATTAATGCAATTTCACTGAGTTGTTGTTTAACTTCTTGCTGCTCTTGTTCAGCTGAATTTTCTAAACGTCGATTGAGTTCTGTTAACATTTCTGTACCTGAACGCCCTGCTGCTCGAATCAAAAAAATATGACTAAATTTGTGCTCGTAAGCTAAATTGCCCTGAAAGAGTGCTTGTTGAATATCTTGATCTACACCGAGCTGAGCCTGTTCTTTTTGTGAAAACTGCTGCTCTCTTTCCGATAAAGTCATGGCAGCTTTTTTTTCACCAATTCGTGGATGTTGTGCCAGTGCTTCTAATATTTCTGACCATTGCCATATTCGAGCTTGTAAAGCAGCCGCTTGATATAATTCTTCAGCTGAACCAAAAGGTCTTTGCAGAACAATACTTTCAATCCATGATGGAATATGAACGCATGGTTTTAATGCTTCAAATGCTTGCTCATCATTTAAAAGATTAAATCTTTCTAAATTCATTGTTGCTCCAAATTATTTCATTGTCAGACTGGTCTGACCAGATAATTTATATTTAAGCAATGAACATGCCAAGACTGAATTTTATGGATTAATTAATTTTTGAATTAAATAAAATTAACAGTTAGAAAAATCTTAAATCACTGTTCAATAATTTAAAAAATTGTGATGTTTCATCGCTATAAAAGCATGCTTTTTCAAGTTCACGTCATATTCACACCTTCACGTGTAACATCAAAATATAGATGTAATTGGATGATAAATATGACACTCTTAAAAACTCTAGCAATATCAACACTTACCGTGATTTCGCTCGTCGGATGTAAAAGCGTGCCAAGTTATACATCTGATTATCGTGAAGCAGATAAAAATATTACAGGTGTGACTCTTGATCAAGAAAGGGCACAAATGATTGGTAATCGTTTTGTGAATGCCTTTAACACTTTAGGTACACCAGATTTTGTTAAGAATGCCAGTGAATTATATGCAGATCGTCTATTTATCAATGACACACTTTCTCAATTTTCAAATAAACCAGACCTAATCAAACACTTTGAAGGCATGAATAAACGTGTGAGTAATGTCACGGTTAAACTTGTAAGCGCTACACATCAACGTGACTCTGCTTATATTCATTGGTATATGGCATATGACTTTAAAATGTTTGGTCGAACCAAATCTATGGCTTCATACGGTGTCACTCAGATGAAAATAAACGGTTCAAATCAAATCATTTTCCAACAAGACTATTGGGACCCAGCAAATGGTTTATATCGCTCATTACCATATGTCGGAAGTGGTTATTCTATGATTTTACCGTTCAAAAAATAGTTTAAAATTCAGCCCCCTTTAAGCAGAAAATAAATTATGGAAATCAATTTATTATCAAAACAATTAAAACGGATTAAAGGTTTAATTGTTCTAGCGCTGATCGATGCCTATGATGGTTCGATTCTCGAATACTTTGGTGATGAATTTTTCAATATTGATTTAGCTGCTGCTGAAGGGGTAAATTTACTCAGCTATCAACGACAACTGATGACCGAGCTTGATTCAAATGATTACTTAGAAGGAGTCTTGGTCACGATGCGCGATCAATATCATATCGTGACGCCATTGGAAACCAATCATACGCTTTTCCTTTATGCTGTTTTAGATCGTACCGACACAAATCTTGCTTTCGCACGGTATGAGATACAGCAAGTTGAACGAAACCTTAATTTCTATACCTATTAAGCTCGGTCTATATAAGGCTAGATCTACATTTGAAAACTGAGGATTTGTTATGTTTTACCACAGAAAAATCATAGTGCTCTCAAGTGTACTATTTCTCTCTCTCGCAACAAATCTTAGTCATGCAAGCACTCAATTTTGTAAAAATGCGCCGATTATCGTGACTAAAAAGAATGTTGGTACCGTCAGTTATTATGCTAGTGACTGTAGTCAAAAATGGGATAGTCAAGATATACAGCTCGATTTCATGTACACACGTGATATTCCAGAATGGGCTTTTAAAAGAGCAGCCACTCATTTCCTCAAAAAAAATGTCAGCAATTTTACGGATAATTCTGCATTGAATAAAATTACATCTTTATATAAGCCTGTCCGTAAAGGCGATCTGTACTCATTAAAATATAGTCATTCCAATCAAACACTTTCGCTGTCTTTAAATCAAAAACCACTTGGGAAAATCACGGATACTGAAGCCAATCAGTATTTTAAAATTTGGTTTGGAAGCCAGCCATTTAATGCTAAATTAAAGCAACAATTACTAAATCAATAACTTGACTATTATTATGAGCAATCAATTTATTCTGATGGTTGAAGATCACTATGAACTTGCAGCAACAGTGTGTGAGTTCCTAGAAGAGCATGGCTTTGTGATCGATCATGCACGCAACCTCGATGCGGCACGAAATTTTCTAAAGAACCAACCCTACCATTTGCTACTTTTAGATATCAATCTTCCCGATGGTTCAGGCTACGACTTATGTGAATGGCTTAGAAATGATCAAGGTAAAGATATTCCTATCCTGATGTTAACCGCGAGAGATACCTTAGATGACAAATTAAAAGGTTTTACTGCTGGAACAGATGACTATTTAGTTAAACCTTTTGATTTTAATGAATTAGTGATGCGTATTCGTGCGTTGATTAAACGATCTCTTGGAGAGGTTTCTTCTAGTAAAATTCAAATCCATGATCTTATTTTAGATAGTTCTACCCAAACAGTTACCCGTGCAGGTCAACATATTGAGCTGCCAAGAATTCAGTTTAAATTACTCAAAATTTTGATGCGCAATTCACCTAAAGTGATCACTAAACAAGAAATTATCATCGAACTATGGGGAGATGAAGAACCTGAAAGTGATGCTTTACGCAGCCATATCTATAACTTACGCAAAATGGTCGACAAACCATTTGACCAAAAGTTAATTCATACCGTCTCAGGTGTTGGCTTAAAAGTCGCTTTTGAAGATTATTAAACTCAATTCATATACACCACAACGATTAAACCCGTTGTGTTTTCCAGTTTGAGATATTTGCGTGTGCTCAAATAATATTGTCGATCAAATAGCTCAACACGCCAGCCTAATTGATTACAGAGTTTTTGCACCAACTGTAATCCGATACCATGCCCTTTTGCTTTAAGTTGCAGTTGAGTCGTATTTAATTCTTGAACTTTGGAATCATTCGGCATCGTGATTCCAATCCCATTATCCGCAATCACAATACTATTTTTACGTTGAATAATATGAATGTTTGAGCCTTGGGAATAATTCAGAGCGTTACGCAGGATATTGCTCAGAACCATTTTAGTCATAGATGGATAAATCATACGAGGAAATTCTTGAGGATCATATTGAACCAGAATCTCCATTCCTTTGCTTTGACTCACTGGATCTAAGTCACTTACCAAATCACGAATGATCGTTGATAGAGTCATTTGTTCAGCGGTTAGCGTGTTCGTAGTGTTTCGAGCAATAGCCAATAGCGTATCAACCAATAACTGCATATCTTCGATGGTATTCGAAATTCGATTTAGTGATTTATCTTCACCATATTTCGCCTGACAAAGTTGCACATTGCCTTTCAAAATCGTTAGCGGAGTACGCAATTCATGGCTCACATCACCCGTAAACTCTCTTTCTCGATAAATAAATTCAGTTAAAACTTGATGATATTTTTCCAGCGCTTGTTTTAGATATTCCGCTTCTAAATTGCCATTGGTGCTAATGCCTTGGAACGGCGATGCTTCTTTATTTTGATGCGCCCAATCAATATGTTCTAAAGCATTGGCTAATCGGGTTATCGGTGAAAAATAGCGTTTAGCACGACGATTAGACCACCATAAAATACTGTAAAGCACAATAAGGCTAAACATTAATGGTGCAAGTCCGAACATCCATACAATTTTATTAACGTTACTTTCGCCAAAAACCAATAAAACGTGCTGACCATTTCGCTCTCCGTAAACAGTCATACGTTCTTTTCCATCCACAAAGATGCGGTGTACACCTTGTTCTAAACGTTGTCCTTTAAAAGCAGCGGGCGGCATTGCAGTGTTCCAACGATAGCCGTACAAATTCTTTGTGTCTGGTAAATCTGCATTTGGATTACGATCGACTCGAAGCCAATAATGTTCCATCTCTTGCTCGAGTGCAGTTTTAAGTAAAGAACCCTTAATTACCCATGCACTACACGCAATACCAATAATGATTGAAAGTGCGATCAGACCTATTTGCAACCAATAATGACGATTAAACATCTTGCTCAATGGATGTGTATTCACGCCATGATTTTTCGGTTTTAACATAAGCTGATCTGCAATAAACAATAATTAATTATACGACTTTCTTATTGAACAGGAAGTGACCAATCACCCACTCTTGTCCTTGTTCAAATCCAAATAACTCTGCACAAGCCATAAAGAATATACGCCAACGTTGCCACCATGCATCTGCATCTTGTGCATAGACTTGCTCAAACAAAGGTCTTAACTCTTCAGCATGACGATCCATATTTTCTAGCCAAGCATTAGATGTTTTTTCATAATGTGTGCCTGACCTCTGCCAATGCTGCGCAAGCTCTAAATGATCTTGGAAATGTAAGAATGTAGAGGTAGATGGCATCAGACCACCCGTAAAAAAGTAACGTGACATCCAGTCATATTCACTTTTGATTTCAAAAGGATAATGTAAGAAACGATGACAGAAAATATGACACCACAACTTACCGTCTTCTTTAAGCCAAGACTGAATTTTCTCAAAGAGTTTCTGATAGTTTCTAACGTGTTCAAACATTTCAACCGAAACTACACGATCGAACGTATTGGTCTTTAATTCAAGCACATTGACATCGCAAGTGATGATTTGAATATTATTCAAATTACGTTTTTCAGCTTCAGCTAAAATATGCTGGCGTTGAGTTGCAGAATTTGAAACACCTGTGATCTTCGCATTTGGATAACGCTCAGCCATCCATAGGGTAAATGATCCCCAACCACAGCCCAATTCTAAAATCTCTTGACCATCCTGCAACTGTGCACGATCACTATATATTTGCAGTGCAAACTCTTCGGCTTCATCTAATGTAGTGTGGTCATGTGGAAAGAAACAGGCACTATATTTCAAACGTTTGCCTAAGACAGCCTGAAAGAAAGCAGTCGGCAACTCATAATGTTGCTCATTGGCTTTGTCTGTTTCAATCGCAATCTCACTGTGCTTCAACATATTGAGCACGTCCATATAACGCTGTGCACCTTGCTCAGGATCATAGCGCCCTTCTTGAATCAAACGCTTTTTACTCAATGCACGGATTGCTGCACGAATTGCCTGATCTGGAACTAAACCGCTTTCAACGAGTTTTAAAGATTTTTGAATAATAAAGTCCATGTGCAGTACCTACTGTTTGGGTTTCCACGGAATAAACATTGAAGTTCGTTTTTGATAATCGAGATAATTTTGACCTCGATTTTTTAATGCTTGTTGCTCACTGAATGGAATACCCGTGATGTAATACAAGAATAACCACATCAAAATTGGATAGATCCACAAGCTTAATAATCCTGCCGCTAATCCTATGATGGGATAAGCAAACCAATGCAGCCATTCAAAGAAGTAGTTTGGATGCCTTGAATACTTCCATAGACCTTGATCCATTGTTTTGCCATGATTTTTAGGATTTTGCTTGAAACGATATAATTGTTGATCTGCAACCGTCTCACCGACGAATGCAACAAACATAATTAGACCTGCAATAATCAGATAATCATTGGTATCCATGCTCCAAGACATGCTTGGCACATTGAGCAAGCTCCACATCGGAATGCTGAATAAAATGGCTAATCCAGCCTGAAACATGAAAAATAGAAAGAAACCAAAATGTTGATATTTGCCCATTGCTCTACGCATGTTGGCATATCGACGGTCTTCTTCATGCTCAGCTAAATAACGACGGAATAGATGCAAAGTTAGACGCAAGAACCATATTGAACTGAATACGCCGAGAAACAATCTGACATTTAACGGAGCGATCTCAACAAACAATGCTGTAATGGCAATATTGAGAACAATACAGAAACTCCATGCGACATCTACGATACCAGCACGATGGTTTACTGTTGCCCACAACCAACAAAGCGTCATCACAAGGGCATCAAGTAAAAACAATTGCCATATCATAACTGCCTCCTTGATGCTTAAAATAATTAGAAATTAATAAGGACTTGCTTTAAATAATAGGTGTACATCGCTGATCACCCCTTCTTTAAAGCCACCTTCGCAATAGCAAAGATAGAAATCCCACATCCGAATAAAGTTCTCATCAAATCCTAAAGCCAAAACGCGTTCTTTGGCATTTAAGAAACGCTCACGCCATTGATGAATCGTTTCTGCATAGCTCAAGCCAATATCTTCAAGATGTTTTAAGCGTAACTGTTGTTCAGATGCCGCTTGTGTTAAAACGCTGATACAAGGGATAAAACTTCCTGGGAAAATATAGCGTTTAATATAATCCACGGTATTCAAAGCTTTTTTATAACGTGCATCTTCAATTGTGATAGCTTGAATCAAGCCCAAACCATTCGGTTTTAATAAGGATCGGCATTTATTAAAGTAAGTCGATAAATATTGCTCACCCACCGCTTCAATCATTTCGATCGAAACCAACTTGTCGAATTTACCTTCTAACAATCGGTAATCTTTGAGCTGAACATTGACACGATGACTGAGACCCGCATCGGCAATACGTTTGGTTGCTTCATCGTATTGTGCTTGAGAAATAGTGATCGTAGTCACTTTACAGCCATAATGCTGAGCAGCGTAGATCGCAAATCCGCCCCAACCACTACCGATCTCAACCAAGTGATCCATTGGTTTGAGTTGTAATTTCTGACAAATCAGTTCTTTTTTATAATCCGAAGCTTCTTCTAGAGTCATATCTTTGTGCTTATATACTGCACTGGAATACATCATTGAAGAATCAAGAAAGAGTTTGAAAAAGTCATTGCTCAGGTCGTAATGCTCTGCAATATTTTTTCGACTTCCTGACAATGAATTTTTACGTGTTTTGTACCAAGCTTTTAATACAAGTTGGCTGGCTTGAGAAATCACATTCTGATTAATCTTATCAAGCACATGACGATTTCTCGCCAAAATTTGAATGACTTCAACGAGGTGTTCACTGCTCCAATAGCCGCGAATATAACCTTCTGCCGCACCAAGTACACCGTTTTTAAAAATGAGATCGATCAATTCTTTATTATGAATATCTATCGTAGCTTCTAAATCTGAAAGCTCTCCCACGGTACCATTCCATTCTCCACGAAAATGAATTTGACCATGACGAAGTTTGAGCAAGCTCCGAAGAACCAAAGGCAGTGAATCGTGTTCACCGAAAATAAGCGTTTTCATCATGTTGTTTTAAATCCTTATCTTTTTTAGGGTGCCGATAAAATGGAACTTTCTTTCGCCACAGATGAAAAGCTTGAAGGTAGATCGAAGCTAACATCTTGAAAGGTTCAAAAATATGATAAATAGCATAACGATTCAGTTGTGAAGGAACTGTGATGCTGGTTAAAGTGAAACGCATCGTTGCATCAAAGATAAATTTATCTGATTGATAAAGCTGCATATGAATCACATTTTGTTCATCTGAAAAGTTAAAGCACCATTTATAGTGAATATCCATCGGCATAAATGGAGACACATGAAAACTCTTTTCAAATTCGAACTCATAACTTTTGAAATGACTGTGCTCTTTTAATTTTTGACGGCAGTCATGCACATAAACTTTACGTTCATTCCAAGGGGTATTGGTGATTTCACTCAATATGAAAACAGGTTGTTTTTGAGGATTAAGTACAAAATAAAAGATGACTGAATTAAAACTAAATCCTAAAGTTCTTGGCAATGCGAGCACACGAATTTCTGATTGAGTCGATAAAATCGTGTCCACTTGCTGCAAAAGGATTTTCTTAATTCGCTCTCTGATCGAACCTGTATAGCCTTTTAGAAAATCATTTTCATAAAGATTTAAGATATTCCAACGCGAAGTTGAACAAAGCCATGAACGATCTAGGTTTTGATCGATACGATCTGGATCAAAGCATAAATAGCTCAAACTAGACTGAAAATCGTGTGCTTTGGGATGAAAGCGCCGATGTCTAATCTGAGCTTTGGCTATGGAAAGTGAATCTTCAAACATGTGATCACCTCCAAATTAGTCTTTAAGTTCTAATAGCTTATCTACTACACGCTGAGCACTTCTCGCCCCATCTTCATGAAAGCCCCACCCCCAATATGCTCCACAAAATGAACTGCGGTTTTGACCATTAATCAGTTCCCAACGCGCTTGTGACTCAATTGCTTTTTTATCAAAAACAGGATGTCGATAATAACGTTCGACATAAATCTTATCATTCGCGATCGGCATATTCGGATTCAATGTAGAAAATACCTGCGTTTTACAAGGTAGATTCTGCAAGCTGTTCATCCAATAGGTAAATCCATAGTGTACTTGATGAACTTTACTATTTTTTTCAGGTTTTTCTTGAGCAGTGACATGCACATGCCAACTCGCCCATTGAGATTGACGCTTCGGCATAATCGAAGTATCGCGATGTACCACCATAAAGTTATCTTGATAATCAAAACAACCTAATACATCTCGCTCATCTGCCGAAGGATTTTGAATAAGCTTTAACGTATCATCAGCATGACTCGCAAACACAACCCAGTCAAAAGTTTCTTGTTCTTGATTTGTGACAATATGAACTAAATCATTTTCACGAATCACTTGTTGAACTTGCGCTTTCTTCCAAATAATCGATGGGCAAGTTTTTTGAATCGCTCGTATATAAGAAGCTGAACCACCTTTTACTGTCTGCCATTGTGGTCGATCAGCCAACTGCAACATACGATGATGTTGAAAGAAACTGACCACAAATTTGTAGGGTATCTTCCCAACTTGATCAACTGGACTTGACCACAGTGCGCCACACATTGGATAGAGATGTTCTTCTCTAAAAACCTGGGAGTAGTCATTTCGATTTAGATAATCTTCAATACTTAACTCAGCATCACATTGATCCACGACAACATCTTTATTCTCCTGATAAAACCTGATCAAATCAGACAGCATCAATCGAAAGTTCTTATTTAAAAAATTTTTCGGACGAGTCAATAATGACCATTTTTTAGATGGATTGTACTGTAGACCAGTGACCTGATTATTCACAGAAAAACTCATATCACTATTCTGTGCTTGGACACCAAGTTCAGCAATCATTGCACTGAATAAAGGATAGTTATAGTCATTAAATACAATAAACCCACTATCTACTGCAACATTCTGTTCATCAATCCAAAGATCGTGGGTGTCAGTGTGTCCTCCGAAATAATTTTCTTTTTCAAAGATCGTGACTTGATGCTGCTGTGATAATTTCCATGCGGCATACATGCCTGAAATACCTGAACCTACAATTGCAATCTTCATCAAGACTTCTCACTTTGAATTTTATTCGCGTTCATTTTTAAATTTTGTATTTGAGTTTTGTACGCATCATAAACGCGCTCAGGTACTGGTTTGATCGCCCAAATGAGACCTAAAAAAGACATCATTTTTAAAATGTAATAAGTAATATCGATTTGCCACCAGAAAAAACCTTGTCGCGTGCTACCTGCATAATAGTGATGATTATTATGCCAACCCTCGCCCAATGTAATAATCGAAAGGAATAAGTTATTTCGACTATTGTCATTAGTCTCAAAATCTCGGCTTCCATACAAGTGAGCAAGCGAGTTAATACATAAAGTTGCGTGAATCAACAAAACTGTTGAAACCACAAAACCCCAAACCAGCAATTGCAAACCTGATGTACCTAAACTTGGATAAGCAACTGCTAACCACTCACCCAAACCATAGATTGATAAAGCAGTCAGTAACACAACGGGTAAACTAAATCGGTCTAACCAAACTAATTCTGGAAATTTGATCCAATCTTTGATGACCTCCTTTCGCGTTGTGAAATTCTGTTCATTTAGGAACCAGCCGATATGGCTATACCAAAAACCATGCTCTGATGAGTGTGGATCATGCTCTGTATCGGTAAAACGATGATGATAGCGATGATGAGCAGCCCACCATAAAGGACCACGTTGCGCACTCATCGTTCCAATCAAGACAAATATAAATTGCACAGGACGAGAAGTCTGAAATGTTTTATGTGACAAATAACGATGAAAGAATGCTGTAATCGCAAACATACGAATAAAATAAAAAAACAGCATAAACGCGACTGCAAACCAAGATACACCGACCCAGAAAACGGCTAAACATGCGATATGCAAAAAAATAAATGGAAGGATTCGCAACCATTGAATTTTAGTATCTTTATATGTTTTAAACGTATCAGACTCATTTGTCTCAGAAGTTTGTGTAGTTGACCAACTGTCTATCCATCGCAGAAAAAATTTAAACATTGATTCTTCCTGACCCATTTCTCTTGTAATTTTGATTTTATAAAATTTGGTATGAAATTTATGTGAAGATCAATTGTATAAAAAAATATTAGCAAAATGATCGTGTAAAATCATTTAAAAACAAAAATTTATTTATACTCATCAGCCTATTCCTAAAAATAAGCTAATCATAGAATTTCATTTTTTAAATATGACACTTTCTATAAAAATAGTACAGAAAGACTTGTCCAAATTAGGTAAACAGCGACACCAATTACCACAGTTGCAAATATCTTTTGCACTGTTTTTAGATCAATCAAATTAATGAGTCGTCGTCCGACCAACATCCCTAAAATGCAAGCAACCACAAAACTGATCGTTACTGAAACTGGATATTGGAAGCCATCGAGTACGTGGATAGAAATGCTCACACCGCCAATCAGAAAAATGATCATTAACGACGTTGCAACTATACTACGCATATCGAGATCCGTTGCTTTACGCAGCGCTGGAACAATGACAAATCCACCACCAACACCAAGCAATCCAGTCAACAAACCCGCAACCACACCAATAAGACCCAATACACTGGCTGTTTTCACATTCCAAATAAGTTTTCCAGTAGACTGATTGACCTTACATGGTGGATCTTCAAAATCATGAACTTTATTGAAGAAAATTCGATAGGCAACAACCATCATCACTAAACTAAAAGCTAGGCTTAACCATGTAGGAGAGATGATGTTAGATAAATGCACGCCATATCGAGCCGATGGAATACTAATCAAAGCAATCCATATTGCAGCTTTATAGCGTACGATTTTTTTCAATAAGCCTTGTACACTCCCTACAAACGCAGAAAGTGTAATTGCAAGTAGTCCGACAGGTGCAGCTTGTGAGACAGTCCATCCTTGACTCGCCATCAGTGCGGGAACGGCTAAAATTCCTCCTCCTGCACCTGTTAATCCAAGCAAGCATCCAATTGCTAAACCTTCCAAGACTAATAACCACATATCCATAAAGGACCTCATGAAAAATGAGATACACTTTTTCAAGTGTGAAAAAACCTAACCCAGCTCTAAAATTAGAGCTAAGCTAATGATCTATAGGATCTAATGAATAAATTACAGTTTAGGTTTTACCAGCCACTCATGCCCTTTTAACATGCCATCCCAATACATCGGGGGTAGGATTTGTTCTTTTAATAGCCATGCCATACGTGAAGGTTTTTGACCATCCAAGAACCACTTTGGAAAACTCGGTAGCAGTTTCCCACCATAGCCAAATTCTGCAAGAACGATCTTGCCTCGCTCAACAGTCAAAGGACATGAACCATAACCATCGTACTGAGCAAATTGATCACTACCTTTTAAGTACTGCAAAACATTCACTGCAACAATTGGCGCTTGTTTACGTGCTGCAGCAGCAGTTTTCGCATTCGGAGCATTCATGACATCTCCAAGTGCAAAAATGTAAGGATATTTACTGTGCTGCAAAGTATTTTGATCAACGCTCACCCAACCTGCTGCATCAACTAAATTACTTGCACGAATAAAATCAGGTGCTTGTTGCGGTGGAACGACATGAATCATGTCAAAATCAGTTTCTAACAGTGATGTACTTTCACCTTGATTGACCTTGAACCATGCACGTTTGTTTGCACCATCAACTTTTACCAGCTGATGGTTGAAGTGCAGATTGGCGTTATAGCGTTTCACATATTCCATCAATGCTGGCACATAAGCCTCAACACCAAATAACACCGCACCCGTATTGAAAAAATCAACTTGAATATCTTTCAATACGCCTTGTTTTTGCCAATAATCGGCAGATAGATACATCGCTTTTTGTGGCGCACCCGCACATTTGATCGGCATAGGTGGTTGAGTGAAAATTGCCTTACCACGTTTCATTTGGCTGACTAACTGCCATGTATACGGCGCTAGATCATAACGATAATTCGAGGTCACACCATTTTTGCCCAATGTTTCAACTAAACCTTCAATACCGTGCCAGTTAAGCTTCAAACCTGGGCAAACCACCAATACTTCATAGTTGATCGGCTTACAGCCCTCTAACAACACCTGTTTATTGTCTGGATCAAAGGCCGCCACAGCAGCTTTTATCCACTGTACTTGCTTAGGTATCAAACTCGCCATGGTTCGAACTGTTTTTTCTGGTGCAAAAATTCCACCACCGACCATCGTCCAACCGGGTTGATAGTAATGAATTTCTGCTGGATCAATCACAGCAATATCTAGATTTGGCTCTCGTGAAAGTAAGCTTGAAGCAACTGAAATCCCAGCAGCTCCACCACCTACGATCACCACCGAAAATTTAGGCACATTATTTAATTGTGTTGGGTGTTGATTGAGGATTCTTGGAACTAAACCTTGTAAGTCATAACCCAGAGTTTTAGACACCAATAGCATTTGATCCAGACTTAATCCTGAAACCTGAGATAATCCCCAAAGCGTGATTGAGCGTGTACCTGTGCGGCAAAACGCCAAGATTGGCTTTTGAGCTGCTTGATAAACTGATTTAAACTCTTCAGCCTGCTCATCAGTTACACGACCACTCACCACAGGTAAATACTCAACTTGAATCCCGTGAGTAGATGCTACTTCTTGTATTTCAATGATATTGGGTTGATCAGCACCCTCACCATCAGGACGATTACAAATAATTGTTTTGATACCTTTATTTGCAAGTTCAGCCACATCTCGTTGAGAAATTTGATCTGCAACATAAAATTCTTGATTCACTTGTTTTAATTGCATGCCACTCTCTCGTATTACTGACCGCAGGCTTTATTCGCAGGTAAAGCAATATCAATTTTCTTTGGATAAGGAAGATTGAGGTTTTCCATCAAAATAATGAAGTCTTGCTTACTTTTGCCTTCCCCCAATCGAGAGTTATGTAGTCGCTCTTGTCCAACCGTAGATGACACGCGCCCCTTGTAGTCATGACCTGGATAAACAATAGTTTTATCAGCTAAAGTGAATATCTGTTGATGAATACTGTCATACAAAGTTGCAGCATCACCTTCTTGGAAATCAGTACGCCCGCAACCGTCTATAAGCAATGCGTCACCCGTAAATACCATACCATCCAATACATAACTGGTACATGCATTGGTATGTCCAGGCGTATAGCGAGCTTCAATTAAAATCTCTCCTACGCGAATTGCACTGCGGTCAGATATAAAAATGTCACCACATGCAACTTCGGAGTTGCGATGTAACACTGTTTTACATCCAAAACGTTCACGTAACAGATTTGCTGCCGTTACATGATCTGCATGCACATGCGTATCAAGGCTATAAACCAGCTTCAAATTGTTTTGTTCAAGCATGTCCGCATAACGCTCAATTTCCGATGCAACAGGATCAATCAGTACCGCTTCATGTGTCTGTTCAGATGCGATGAGATAGGTATATGTTGAACTTTCATTTTCAAAAAACTGATGAAATATCATGTGGATCAATCTCGATGTAATTATTTATATATTCTTAAATTGCAAACAAGATGCCAATTCTATGCACAAATTATTATATTCAAATAAAACAATATATTATTACATATTATTTAATGATTTCTTAAATTCATGTTTCACCATCAGTTCATTTTATGTTTCAATGAAACATTCAAAGAAATAACACCTGAAACAATATGAATCAATCCATTGATTTTATAAAACAAGTAGATTTGGAAAACTTCTTAGGGTATTTACAACAACTCATTACAGACTGCGCCCTGTTTATTGTTGATCAATCAAACTCAGCTATAGTTTATGAGTTCAAATCAACACGTTTTAATCCCTCTATTGCTCAACTGACTAAACAAAAAATACTAAACAACCTATTAGAAACTGGGAAAATTCATCTGCAATCTGCCACAGCTTCAATTGAGCTTTTATGTCACCAACACAATATCCAAGTTTCAGATCAGGATTTCTCTGGAAAGTTGTACATAGTTCAACCATTGCAACAGGCTGAAACATCAAAAAAAGAAAATAGTGGTCAGAGTTTGTCTGAAACATTTCATAGCCAATCTCCTGAAATGCAACGTATGTTTTCAATTATTGAACGTGTGGCAATTACAGAATTTCCAGTCTTAGTTCGTGGAGAGTCTGGAAGTGGCAAAGAACTGGTCGCACAAGCCATCCATGACCATAGTCAGCGAAAAAGCAAAGTTTTTATCGCAATCAACTGCGCTGCTTTAAATGCAAACATCTTAGAAAGTGAATTGTTTGGGCATGTCAAAGGTGCTTTCACAGGTGCTATTCGTGAACATAAAGGAGTTTTCGAGCGAGCTGCTGGCGGAACGCTATTTTTAGATGAAATTGCTGAAATCCCACTAGAGTTACAAGCCAAACTTTTGCGTGTACTCGAGACAGGTGAATTTACGCCTTTGGGTGGTGAAAAATCTATTAAAGCCAATGTTCGAATCATCACCGCGACCCACCGAGCTTTGCGCGAAGAAGCGAAACAAGGACGTTTCCGTCAGGATTTATTGTATCGCCTGAGAGTTATCCCTATTTTTATTCCGCCTTTACGTGATCGTAAAGAGGATATTCCGTTGATTGCTGAATTTATTTTGAGTCAACAGCAATCTGTATTTCACACACAACCGCATCTATCCGATGAAGCATTAAAAACATTGATTGCTTATGATTGGCCAGGAAATGTCCGTGAGCTAAAAAACACTCTTTTATATGCATTGACCATGGCAAATGAAAAATCAGAAATTGAAGTTGCTGATCTACCAGATGAAATCATAGATATTCATTTGCATTCATCACTAATACAGAATGAGGTATCAGAGAAGCCTGTTTATCCAGAAAAAATCAATAAAAATAAAATTAGAGATGTTTTGATTAAGCATCAAAATGACCTGAATCTTGCTGCAAAAGAACTCAATATGAGTCGAACAACTTTATGGCGATATAGAAAAAAATTTAATCTCTAATAAAAAAGCGAGCTATTTAAAATAACTCGCTTTTACTTATGATGGATGACAAATCCTTATCTTGGCAGATGCGGATTTGCTAAAGGTCGTTCTTGTTTCAATTCACGATCAAATACATCCGTTAACATACTGTCATAACGCTTAGCATTATATTTCAGTAGTTTATCTGCCTCTGTGGGAGTAATAAAATCAATCGCCACAGCATCATGGATTCTTTCTTCAAAGCTGAGTCCTTTGAACTTATCTTTTGATTCTGCGCGTTTGAACTTATCCCACAACGGTTGAATAGTGAGCAACATCTGGAATGTAGATTCCATACGCCCCATCACATCTGTTACTTCAGTGGTGTAATACACATGCTTCTTCAATTCTTCACGGAAAGCATTTTCCTGTAAGAGCAATTGAGCTACTTCTTGTTTCAAATGATCTGTTGGTTTTGCGACTGGACGTCCAAATGGGAAACAGATCAATTTCACTAATTTAGCTGCAACTTTTACTGGGAAGTTTTCATAGAATCCAAAGAAAGCTTCTTGTGCATTAAATAAAGCTTTGTTTAATGCCAATTCTGCATGTTTTTGCTCAGCTTCCGTCCGTTTACCACTTTCATAATATTTAAGAATCGAGGTTGCGATAAATAAGTATGAATGGATATCCGCCAAGCGTCCTGAGAGCATTTCTTTACGTTTTAAATCTCCAGCCAAAAGGCCTAAAGCCATATCCGCGGTTAGAGCAAAATCAGTGCTCATGCGATTGATAATCACATAATACGGTTTGGTGAAAGCATCAGATTGCTTGGATGCATGACTAGGTCCACCCGTAATACCATACGCTAAAGCTCTCGCACCACGGTTAAAGGTATAAGCCAAATGCTTAAACAACAACGTGTTAAATTGTTTCAAAGCAGCTGATTTATCTTCTGCTTGCAGAAGTTGTAATTCTTCAAACAAATACGGATGGCAACGCATAGAACCTTGACCAAAAATCATCAATGATCGAGTTAAAATGTTTGCACCTTCAACCGTAATCGCAACTGGGATTGATTGATAAGTCAATGCTAAGAAGTTACGAGGACCAAGCTGAATCGCACGTCCACCGACTACATCCATCCCGTGATTGATCACAGTTCTCATCGTTTCGGTTGCATAATACTTCGCCATAGCGGTCATAACTGATGGTGTACCACCTTGATTCAAACCACAAGTGACCATATATCTGAATGCTTCTAACATATAAGCATCACTGGCAATATCACTGGTCGCTTCTTGTACACCTTCAAAGTTACCGACAGAAACTTTGAACTGTTGCCGTACACTCGCAAATGCACCAACCAATAAGTAACTCATCTCACCTGCGGCTGTAGCTAATGCTGGTAATGAAATACCACGTCCGACGCCGAGACATTCCATCAACATACGCCAGCCCTTACCAGCATTTTTTTGTCCACCGATGATCCAATCAATTGGAATAAATACATCTGTTCCTTCGACTGTACCATTCATAAACGGCGCACCTGGATTATGACGTGCACCAATTTTAATTCCGTCATGATTTGCAGGAATTAATGCACAGGTGATGCCATATTCGGTTTTGGATTTATCACCCAGTAAACCATCAGGATCATACAGTTTAAAAGCCAATCCAATCACAGTCGCAATTGGTGCTAGTGTGATCCAGCGCTTAGAAAAATTCATTTTTAATCCAAGCACATCCTGACCTTGATACTGACCATAACAAACCACGCCCGTATCAGGAATTGCACCAGCATCTGACCCTGCTTCAGGACTTGTTAAACCAAAACATGGAATTTCTGTACCATCCGCAAGACCTGGTAAGTAACGTTGTTTCTGTTCAGTCGTTCCATAATGCAATAAAAGCTCTCCTGGTCCTAAAGAGTTAGGAACCATACAACTCACAGCTGCAGTTAAAGAGCGTGATGCAATCTTGCTCATAATACGACTTTGCGCAAATGGGCTAAATTCTTTGCCACCAAAAGATTTTGGAATAATAAGACCTAAGAAACCTTTATCCTTGATGAATTGCCATACTTCAGGAGGTAAATCTTTATCTTGATGATGAATTTTCCATTCATCGAGCATGGCGCATAGCTGCTGAACTTCGTTGTCTAAAAAGGACTGTTCTTCAGCTGACAATGTCGAATAAGGATAATCATCAAATTTACTCCAATCAGGAGAACCCATAAACAGTTCTTTTTCCCACCAACTGGTTCCTGCTTCTAGGGCTTCTCTTTCTGTCGTACTCATCGACGGCATTGCTTTTGACAATGCTTTATATGCTGGACGACTGATGAATGCTTCACGTAATGGAGGGAGGAGAAGAATCACACTCGCGAGAATAATTGGTAAGCCAATCAATAAACTCCAAGGTGTGATAAATACACTACATAAAATAGCGATAGTAATTGATAAAATACTACCAATCGTGCGATTTAGTTCGAAATAAAATACAGCCCACAACAAAACAAACTGAATAAACAAGCTAAGCAATATCAATAATAGAGTCATGGTTACTCCTTTGCCTTCAACTTGAACTGAGAAAATTGATTTATTTGAATTACTTCATGTTTGAACTTAGATGGCGATAAGTGAAAAAAGAGTGAATTTTGATTGTACTGATTAAAGACTGATTTGCTTAAATAACTACCATTCATTACACAAGCACATCACAAAAAAACTTTTTTAAAATAGGAAAAAAATAATTTACAGATACTTAAAATTACCAAAAGATAAATTAAAAGCCAAATCGGTATATGATGATTTATTCAAATCATTGCAATCGGTTTAAATTATATTGAACGCTACAGTCAACTTATAATATTTTGCTCTGTACACGACAAATTTCATAGGGCCTGTCCTATCAGGCTTTTTCTTTCTTAAAATTGCGAGCACTTTCTTAAATTCTTCTTTTTTCCAAAACAAATCAAACGTAGAATAACCATTTGAACATAGTCCAAACCGTAGCGAAATAAACTTATTGAAAGTCGTCCATGCTTCTTTATTTTTATCGCTTTTTTTCGATCATGTTGCCATTCACCTGTTAAATAGCACCAACAGAAACCGATAGCTAGACTCGTCTAGGGTCTGTTAAACGAGTATTTTCAAGATTGAATCCACGTCCTTTGAGACAACTAAATAAGGTTTCGATTTCCCAGCGTAATGCATAATCACCAATAGCAGAAGCATTAAACATAGGAGAAACAAGAAGTAAAAGTTCTCCATCTTCTAATCGTAGCGCACTAATATACAGTTTCACTCGACCAACCCAAATACGTCGTTTACGACATTCTGTTTGACCAACTTGAAGATGACGAAATAAATCACTAATTTTATGATTCTTGGCTAAGTGATTGGTCACAATAAAGTTTTTTTAACACGTATACAGAAGTGAATGTCATTTTCAATTAACCATGTAAACCATTTCTCACCGATAAATTCTCTGTCTGCGAACACATTCACAATACGATCTTTACCAAAAATGGAGATAAAGCGTTGAATCAAAGCAATACGCTCTTTTGTATCTGAATTGCCACGTTTATTGAGCAATGTCCAAACAATAGGTATCGCTATTCCACGATAGACGATGGCTAACATCAAGATATTGATATCTCGTTTTCCCCATTTCCAGTTGGTTCTATCCAAAGTTAATTGGACTTTATCGAATGAAAATATATTGAAAATTAACTGAGAAATTTGACGATAATCGAAATACTGATCTGCAAAGAAGCGTTGTATACGTCGATAAAATGATTGTGGTAAGCACTTGATGGGTAAGGCTTTAGATGCAGAAGAAAGATAACATGTCTGTTTTACAATTAATGCAAGCATAATCAGTGTAAACATTTTGCATGTGACTTGTTCCACTTTAGATATTTGTTTAAGATGAGATGTAACTCATTGAAATGTTTCATCATATTCGTCGTCAGAAAACAAGTATTATGCCATTATTTCAATGAGTTATCTTTTTTTGTCGTGTACAAAGAAAAAAATTATATGCAATGTGGTTGGACTCCATTCCAAGATAAAACCTTTCGTTATGAAGTTGATACCACCATTGTTTCTGGGCAACTGGCGTGGCATCAAAATCAGTTATTCTTAAATTGTCGTCGACAAGCATTAGAAATTAATCGTTAAACAAGGGATGATTTTATATTTTTAGAGATCAATGAAACTAAAATTTACTGATCTCATTTCATAGATTCAATATTTTCCTGCCTGATTTGATCATCAACTTAGGCTATTAACGTATAAACTAAAAAACTATTTAAAATATAAAAATCAATCACATAAGAAAATATGTTAAGTGCATCACACAAAATTCACAAGCTGATCTGTAAAACTAAAATGTCTAATGCATATAACTACTTTTCAAATTAGGGAAAAGCATAAGACCCATAACAACTTATCAAAAATTAAAACCTAAGATCAAAAAAGTGATCAAGGAGATACTCTATGGACTCTCGCCTACTTATTGCAATCTTGCTAAGTAGCTTTAGTGCAACCACATTTGCTTCAAGTCACCGAGAAGCACCCTCAATCACTAAGCTACCAAAAGTAGATGCTACAGATTTTTATATGTTTAAAAGCTATGAATCTGGGCGCAGTAACTACGTTACATTATTAGCCAATTATCAACCACTTCAAGATGCCTATGGCGGCCCGAACTACTTTTCTCTTGATTCAAAAGCATTATACGAAATCCATATAGACAATAATGGCGATGCTCAAGAAGATATCACCTTTCAATTCAAATTCAACCAAGAATTAAAAGACCTTCAAGTTCCAGTGGGCGGCAAAAATATTTCTGTACCATTATCTAATATCGGCAAGATTACCAATGACGGTAGTTCAGCCCAAAATACTGCTGAAACCTACACAGTGACGATGATTAAAGGAGATCGTCGCAAAGGTGATCGTAATGTACTCGGCACTTTCAAAAAACCATTTGATAATGTAGGAACAAAATCTATTCCTAACTATCAAGCTTATGCAGATACTTTTGTTCAAAACGTGAATTTCGGAAGCTGTGGTTCAGGTAAAGTTTTCGTTGGTCAACGCCAAGAATCTTTTGCGGTGAACTTGGGAGAAGTATTTGACTTAGTCAATATCAAAATTCCAGCCACTCAACTTGCACCTTCTGGTGTCAATGCTGAAGATCAAGGCTTAAATACAATTGCTGATAAAAACGTCACGACGATCGCTCTTGAAGTTCCACAATCATGTTTAGTGTCAACAAACGATACTGTGATTGGTGGTTGGACGACTGCGAGCTTACCTCAAGCAACCTTATTAAATCCAAATCCTGATAGCAACTTGAACAGCGCATCAAAAGTTGGTGGTGCATGGACTCAAGTTTCACGTTTGGGTATGCCGTTAGTCAATGAGGTTGTGATCGGCTTAAAAGACAAAGACAAATTCAATGCTAGCAAGCCAGCCAATGATGGTCAATTTGCTGATTATGTTACTAATCCAGCACTACCAACTTTAATTGAAGTTCTGTTTAAAGATGCCACAGGCGGCGCTGTTGTAGCACCAACCAACTTCCCACGTACAGACTTAGTGAATGCATTCTTATTGGGTATTCCTGGTCTCAATCAACCAAAAAATGTGAAAGCGTCTGAGATGCTACGTTTGAATACAGCAATCGCACCGACAACAAAAGACAAGCAAAGTCGTTTAGGCGTCATTGGTGGTGATACTGCTGGTTTCCCAAATGGTCGTCGCCCTGGTGATGATGTTGTAGATATTGAGCTTCGAGTTGCTATGGGCTTGTTGTGTACGATTGATGGTGTAAATACTGCCGTAGGTTGTAAAGCAACTGATGCCAAAGCTGGCGGAATTAGTTTCACTGATGGCGCGTTACAATCACCGCAACAGTTCGGTACAACATTCCCTTATTTAAATACTCCAGTATCGGGCTCACCGTTTAATACAGCTAGCAAATAATCAGGAGTAAACACCATGAAAAAATATATGCTGTTGTTCATGGTTGCAATTGGATTAAGCGGATGTGGTGGCGATGATAATAAATCTAAACCCAACAATAACAACCAATCTCAAGGTGATGCTGTACTGAAAGAAACGTTGATATTGGCCAACCAATCGCAAAGCAACTTTGAACAAGCTGAACCAAAAACTCTGACTGCGATATCAGAAACAACCATAGATAACAAAGCTGAACCTGTAGCAGTTAAATTTTAAAACGAAAGCCCTTGGTTAGATTAACTAACTAAGGGCTTTTTTAGGAGTTTTTCTAAATGTTAATCCGCCAACTTACCCTTGCTGTTTTAGTACTTAGTTACTTTGGTCCTGTGCATGCACATCCTAAACATCAACATAAAAATACAAGCTCAGAACTTACAAACAATCAAAGCAGTTTGAATAATCATTATAACGATACAGTGAGAAACCAAATTGTGACCGTATTACTCGAAAAAGCATATGCTCGTGGCGATGGTGATTTATTGGAACAAGCTGAAAACCTAATGAAAACCAGTAAAAATCCTTCCGATGTGGAAAATAAATTATTGGCAACTCGATTAGCGCAGGCTAACCATGATTTTAGTACAGCAGAAAAAACTCTAAAAGAAATACTGAAATCCCAGCCAAACCAATATGATGCTATTTTACAGCTCGCAAATATTTACAGACTTCAAGGTCAATTCGATCAATCGCTTAGCTTATGCAATCAACTAAATGATTCCGAAGTCAAATGGTATCAAGCTGGCTGTATCCTCCAAGTTGAGGCAATGACCAAGAGTTATTCAGATTTAAAACCTAAAGCAGATGAGCTTTTAAAAGCGACTTCACGACTTAGTAAAAATGACAAACAGTGGTTTGGAAATATTTTTCTTGAAGTTGCCACACGATTTAATGACCAACAAGTTGCGACGCAAGCTATTCCCTTACTTGCAACAGATAACCTACCTAATACTCTCGCCAAAGCAAATTGGTATATCGCTCAACAACAATATCAAACGGCATTAAAGATCTTAGAACCCTATCGTTATCATGATGGTGCTCTTTATCGAATTATTTTAGCGAAACAGAAACTAGGTGATCACTCAACAAATAAAGACCTGAGTGAGTTAAGCTTGCGTGTTCAAACCTTATTAAAAGAGCAAGATCACATCCATTTAAGAGAACAAGCACAATATCTTTGGGTATCAAAACAATACCAAGAAGGTCTCAAGATCGCTGCGAAAAACTGGGATATGCAAAGAGAAAATGAGGATTTTGAGGTTTATGCAGAACTTGCACTCGCAAGCCAAGACCGTATAAGCGCTGAAAAACTGTTGCGTTGGAGCACGATCACAGGTTATCAAAATCCAACTTATCTTCCACGTTTAAAACAAATGGTTGCTGTGCTTTGATTTTTTTTTAATATAAATGATTTTAATCGTTACGATTCACAGTGATTTCACAGCAAAAAAATTAAGCTAAACCATAAAATTATATAAGTGAAAAAAAATGAAAAAAAAGATCATTTCTTTACTTTTGATGAGTAGTAGCCACTTTTACTTGAGTCAAATGACTTATGCAGGTGGTGAACTTATTCTAGGTCTTCCGACGATCAAGCTCTCAGCTTCATCTTCTACAGATGAGTCATTTGGTATCGCTACGACTGCTTCTCAAGGTACGATCTCTCAAGAACAAATTCAAACTCGCCCACTCTCTAGACCTGGTGAAGTACTAGAAACGATACCAGGAGTCATCGTAACGCAACACAGCGGTACAGGTAAGGCAAATCAGTTTTTCCTACGTGGATTTAACTTAGATCATGGTACCGACTTTGCCACTTCATTTGATGAGATCCCTATCAATATGGTCAGTCATGCACATGGACAAGGCTATACCGATTTAAATTTTCTGATTCCAGAACTGATTGAAACGATCCAATATCATAAAGGTGCAACATCAATTGATGATGGTGATTTCGCTTCGGCTGGTACTGCGAAAATTTCAAGTATTCATTCATTAGATCGTCCATATGTACAAATGACGCTAGGAAAAAATGATTTACTTAGAGTTTTAGGTGTTGGCAATCTGCAACTGCAGAATGGTGAAATTATTGCTGCGATTGAAAATTTAAATAACGATGGACCATGGATAAATCCTGAGAATTTATCCAAACAAAATGTATTTCTAAAATACTTTAGCGGAGACCACAGTAAAAATAAGTCCATTGCTTTTCAACATTACCAGTCTAAATGGGATGCAACTGATCAAATCCCCGAGCGTTTAATTGACAGTGGGGATATTGATCGATTTGGCAGCCTAAATACCAGCGACGGTGGAAAATCCTCAAGAACTGCACTCTGGTACAATTCAAAGAATCATGATGAAAAACAATTCTCTGAACTTTCATCATATGCCGTTTATAACAAGCTGAACTTATTTTCTGATTTTAGTTATTTTCTTAATGATCCAATACGAGGGAATCAATTTGAACAAGCGGAGGAACGCACAACGCTCGGTGCAAAGTATCAGAAAGGTTGGGCTACGGTTTGGCAAGATAGAGACGTTTTAAATACATATGGCAGCTCTTTTAGATATGACTACATCGCGGATATCGGGCTTTATCAAACTGAAAACCGTCAACGCTTCCGCACAATTCGCCAAGATGATATTCAAGAGTTCTCTTTTGGTATTTGGGGGCAGAATCAAACCAGTTGGCAACCTTGGTTAAAGACCATTTTCGGTGTACGTGGTGATTTTTATTCTTTTGATGTTAATTCAGATCGCAAAGAAAATATGGGTAATGAAACTGACCACATTCTTAGCCCTAAACTGAGCATGGTTTTAGGTCCTTGGAAAAATGTTGAATATTATCTGAATTATGCTTATGGATTTCATAGCAATGATGCTAGAGGCACCACAACTCGCTTAAATATCGATCCAAGAGACAGTAACTATGAACCGTACCAGGTTTGTCGGAGACTCAATATTCTGAGAGACTATTCCGATGAAAAAACCAAACTATACCCCCGAAATTAGAGAAAGAGCGGTTCAATTACTAATTGAATCTGAAAAAGATTATCCTTCTACTTGGGCAGCAATCACAGCTATTGCTCCTAAAATCGGTTGTACTCCTGAAACATTGCGTGTTTGGTATTTAAAGCATATGGATCAACTAAATCCTGCCAAAGTACAACAGAAATCTGACCAAGAAAAAATGAAGCAAATGGAACGTGAAATTAAAGAATTAAAGCGTGCCAATGAAATTCTACGCAAAGCAGCCGCTTTTTTCGCCCAGGCGGAGCTCGACCGCCCACACAAATAATGGTGGATTTTATCCAGAACAATAAAGATCGATATGGTGTTGAAGCGATTTGTAGAATTTTACCGATTGCAGCTTCGACCTATTATCGGGCTTTAGATCTCGTTGATAACCCAGAACATCGAGCGAAACGTGCTCTGCATGATTTACATCATGCAGAGCAAATCAAACGTATTTGGAAAGAAAGTTTAGGTCGATATGGTGTGCGTAAGGTCTGGCAACAATTGAAACGTGAAGGTTATGTTATCGCACGTTGTACAGTTGCTCGATTGATGCAGAAGCTAGGTATACAAGGTGTTTGGCGTGGTAAGAATAAACAAACCACCCGTAGCCGAGATGATCAAAAACGAGCAGATGACTTAGTAAAACGCAATTTTAATGCAGATCATCCTGACCAGCTGTGGGTCGCTGACTTCACGTATATTCAAACTCATTCAGGCTGGGTCTACACCGCATTTATTATTGATGTGTTCTCGCGAACAATTGTTGGATGGAAAGTATCAACACGGATGAATACAGATATGGTACTTGATGCACTGGAGCAAGCATTGCATGATCGAGGCATGCCAAAGAATGTGATTCATCATTCCGACAGAGGTGTGCAATATCTTTCCATTCGCTATACCAATCGTTTAGAAGCAGCAAATTTACGAGCATCAGTCGGTACAACGGGTGATTCATACGATAATGCTCTGGCTGAAACGGTGAATGGCTTATACAAAACAGAGGTGATTGAATATTTAAAAGCAGATTGGCAAGGTTTAGCGGATGTACAACTTGCGACATTAAATTGGGTAGATTGGTTCAACAAAAAGCGTGTACACAGTGCACTGGGTTATGTATCGCCTTTTGAGTTTGAAGCAATGTACTATGATAAGATTAATCCGTTAGGTCAGGTGGCCTAACTTAAATAAAAAAGTCTCCGATAAACCCGGTACGGTTCACTATTTAAATAAAATTGATTCTGTTTCGCCATTAGTCAGAACCATCAATTCTGAAATTGGACTCAGAGCTAATTTTATTCCAGAACTTACGAGTACGATTGCTTTATGGCAACTTGAATCTGATTCAGAACTGGTATTTCTTGGCGATGCAGGTACAACGGAGGCTAGTCGACCAAGTAACGCCAAGGGATTGAAATTTCACAGTTCTATCAACCTACTGATGCGTGGATCATCGATTTAGATGCGGCATGGTCAAAAGCAAGATTTAAAAATCATAGTATTGAAGGAAACCACATACCAGGTACGATCGAAAAGACTGTCGCTGCTGGTTTTACATACCATTTTAATGACCAATTAAACTTTGGTGGTCGTTTACGTTATTTTGGTTCACGCCCACTGATTGAGGATAATTCAGTTCGTTCAGACTCTTCAACTTTGGTGAACTTGCAAGGCAGTTATCAATTTAATAAGAACTTCCAAGCACAACTTGAATTGTTCAACGTATTTGATCAAAAAATTAATGATATTGAATACTACTATGCTTCATGCGCCCGACAGGATTTAGGAGATTCGGCATGTTCGCCTAACTCAACTGAACGTGAAGGTATTCTAGATAAGCATGTCCATCCAACTGAGGGAAGAAACCTCAGAATGACCTTACGTTATTTATTCTGATTTTCAACATGAATGCTCAGGAGAAAAGTTATGTGGTCTCAAAACAAACTAAATGTTTCACAGAGCGCATTTCTCTTTAGCATCATCGCGCATGTTGCGATCCTCATCGTACTTTTAAAACCTGATGCTGAAAATAGTTCTGATATTACTTCGACTATGAAAGTAACTTTTGTTTCTGCATCAATTAAAACAAATAATGATACAGTGCGAATATCTTCTGAGCCCTCCCCATCAACGGTCAATCAACTTCAGACTCAGAATTCAAAAAGATTGGATGCCTCCTCGACTGACAGCACCAATTTAGCAAATCAAGTCCCCGATTTTTTTGATCTCACTCAAGATACACAAATGATAGAGGCTAATAATTTATATGATCCATTATTAGATGCACAAAACAGAGCTAAAAAAGCCATCAAAGATGCAAAGGATGTGTCTAATCTGTATCAAGCAAATATCAAACCGATGGATACAAATTTTTTGGAAGATAATCAATCTCCCATCTCGGAGTCTGAAACTGCGTCATTAGGTTTATACAAGGTCGATGTCATTGATGATCCTAAAGATTTAGAGCTTTACTCTACTTTGATTGAGCTTAGTACGACATCGCTTTCAAAAGATGATGAATTACAAATAAATCAGCTCACTCAACAAATCACAAAACTTTTACATGAAAATGATTTGAGTCTTATCAAAACTAAACCGACAACGATTGAATTTATGATAGATCCCGTCAATCTGATTGTGCTTATTAAACTTTCTGCTGACTCAATCAAAACACATCACAACCTCAAAACATTATTAGAAAACATGTCATTTGACGCGATTTTTATAAATAGCAATCTGAATGAAAGACCTTATTCTTTTACGGTCGAAGTTTAAAAACCTAAATTCTCAACGATCTGAATTTGATTAAAAATAATAACCATACGAAAATGGTGAAAGTATTAAGAAATTTTCAAAAAGCGCTTAGCTGAAGTCGAAACCCATAGAAAGAACAAAGCGACTACTATTAAATTAGTAGCCGCTTTTCCACCAATATTATCTTGATGTGTGCTGATAAAAATGGATTAGATTTTAAAACACCGAATCAAATGGCAGAGAACTTTTACAAATTATTTGCATAGAAACTTCCAAGTGAAAGTTTCCTGTAGTTTCGATACACATCATCAATTACGAAGCACATTACAGATTCCTTGTACTGCAAGAAATCGTTAAATTCAACGAGTATCTGAACCTTTTTGAATTATTCTTATTTAGATTTTTACAATCCAAAATTTTATGTGGGGTAAGTTGAGGGGTAAAAGCATAGATAAAAAAAAGCCCTTGTAAAAACAAGGGCTTTTAGATATTTGGCGGAAGCGGTGACAGTCAAATTCAGATCTCAAATTATTGATAAATATTAATAAAAAAATTTTAATTTAATTTTTTACTGCAATTTTTACTACAAGAAATTCAACCAATGCTTTTTTGCGTTTAGTGATTAAAAGTAATTTAATTCATTGACTTGATCATTCTACCTCAATAATCATCACTTCCCGTAAAATACTTCTAACATGCCTTTAACTACGCTGGTCAGACATAAATTCATCTTAGAATTACTTAGGCATATTGATCCTAAACAGAATCGTATTGTTACAACACATGGTTTCCGCTCTATATTTCGTGACTGGTCAGCCGATAAAACTGATTACCCACGTGAAGTTTGTGAGCATGTACTTGCCCATAAACTTCCCGATGAAGTTGAAGCTTTTTACTTACGTGGAGGGTACCTTGAAAAACGTAAAGGTTTAATGGCTGATTGGACTGAATTCTGTTGTACACACTTTAACTAGACATCATAAAACGAATGCTTCAGCCTTAGATGGCTGAAGCATTCGTTTTAAAGGGAATTACACAGATTTTTTTACAGGCTCTGTACTCTTGATATTAGTTATACTTTTGACATTACTTGTTTTCTGGTTTAACACTTACGATTGTGTAAATTTCACCATCTGCTTTTAATTCAAAATCAACTTTTTGCCCTACTGCAAGCCCATTTAACAACTTAGGATCTGCAACCTTAAAACCCATTGTCATTGCTGGCCATTTAATCGCTGCAATTGCCTCATGATTGAGTGTCAAAATATTTTCTTTCGTATTAATAGCCGTAATAACGCCAACAGCTTGAGCTGTCATTGCTGTAGATGATTCTTTACTCATCTGCTCCATAGGTGCTTCCGCTTTCTTTTGCTCTGATGCCTCATTTTTACTACAAGCGCTTAACGTAGCAATAGTTGCAACAAGAGCTACAATTTTCATAAATTTAAACATAATAAAACCTCTTTGAACGAAATAATAAAACTATCAAGATTTTGATAGTTTCCTTTTGATTAGAAGTTGGTAGGCAGCGGGGATAACAAACATTGATAAAAACGGAGCTGAAATCATGCCTCCAACCATCGGTAAAGCAATACGGCTCATCAATTCAGAACCTGTCCCAGTCCCTAAAAGTATAGGAATTAAGCCTGCCAAAATGACGGCAACCGTCATGGCTTTAGGACGAACGCGTAGTACAGCTCCTGTTCGGATTGCATCATTGAGTTGTTGCTCCGTTAAGGATGTCGTTGAAGAAGATAGGTTTTGCTGTGCATGTTCAACTGCTTGCTTCAAATAGAACAACATGACTACACCAAACTCAGCAGCAACACCTGCAAGTGCGATAAAACCAACTGCAATCGCAACTGAAAAGTGAAAACCGCTCAAATACATGGCCCATATACCACCAATCAAAGCAAAAGGTAGCGTTGCCATAATCAGAACTGCATCTTGTACTTGTCTAAAAATCAAATAGAGCAGTAGAAAAATAATCATCAATGTAATTGGAATGATGACTTTTAAACGCGCATTAGCACGTTCCATAAACTCAAATTGCCCTGTATAGCTAATGCTCATGGCAGAGGAGCGTTTTACTTTTTGATCAATAGACTGCTTCAAATCTTGCACAACCGAAGCTAAGTCACGTCCCTGTACGTCTACATAAACCCAACCGCTTGGGCGAGCATTCTCACTTTTTAGCATTGGAGGGCCATCTGTAATTTGAATATTGGCAACACTACTTAATACAATTTGTTGTCCAGATTCAGTTACAATCGGTAAATTTCTCAAAGCTTCCAATGAGTCTCGAATCTCTCGTGGATAACGTACATTAATAGGATATCTTGCTAATCCCTCAACAGTTTCACCAATATTTTCCCCGCCAATCGCAGATGATACAATTTGCTGCACATCGTTGATATTGAGGCCATATCGTGCAGCCTGCATACGGTTAATATCGACATCAACATATCGACCACCTGTGAGTCGTTCAGCCAAAGCCGAGCTAACTCCGGGCACCTGTTTAGCCACTTGTTCAATTTGCTGTGCTACCCGATCAATATCTTGCAGATCATTTGCTGAAATCTTAATCCCGATTGGACTTTTCACCCCAGTTGCCAACATATCAATCCGGTTACGAATAGGTGGCACCCAAATATTCGTTAAACCCGGTACTTGAACTGCTTTATCCAGTTCTTTTACTAATTTGTCAGGTGTCATACCTGAGCGCCATTCAGACCGTGGTTTGAACTGAATCGTGGTTTCAAACATTTCTAAAGGCGCAGGGTCTGTTGCTGACTCAGCTCTCCCTGCTTTACCAAATACTGTCGCAACTTCTGGAACCGTTTTAATCATTCGATCTGTTTGCTGTAACAGTTCTGAGGCCTTAGCTGCGGACAATCCTGGTAAAGCTGAAGGCATATACAGTAAATCACCTTCATCCATATTCGGTAGAAATTCTCCACCTAATCGAGTTAAAGGTAAAAGACTAATAAGGAAAATTAGCAACGCACCAAATAAAGTGGTCTTTGGATGAGCTAAAACCTGATCCAACATAGGTCGGTATATTTTGATGAGGAAACGGTTCAATGGATTACGCTGTTCTGAGGGTAATTTCCCGCGGATCCAATAACCCATCAAAACAGGAATCAGGGTAATGGATAAACCAGCTGCCGCTGCCATGGCATAGGTTTTGGTAAACGCCAGAGGCGAGAACAAACGTCCTTCTTGCGCCTGTAAAGTAAAAACAGGAATAAAAGATAAGGTAATGATAAGTAAGCAGAAAAATAAAGCAGGACCAACTTCACTGGCGGAACGGGCAATAATATTCCAGCGTGCTTGAGTTTCTAATACTTGATTGGGATGTTCATGCTGCCAAGTCTCTATATGCTTATGTGCATTTTCAACCATCACAACCGCTGCATCAACCATAGCGCCAATAGCAATGGCAATCCCCCCCAGTGACATGATATTGGCATTTAGGCCCTGATAGTACATGACTAAGAAAGCCGACAAAATCCCAAGTGGTAAAGAAACAATAGCTACCATTGCTGATCGTAAATGCCAGAGGAAAAGTCCACAGACTAAAGCCACGACAATAAATTCTTCAATTAATTTATGACTGAGATTCTCGACTGCCCGATCAATCAGTTTACTGCGATCATATACAGGAACAACTTGCACTCCTTTAGGTAAACTTTGTTGCAATTCAGCCAGTTTTGCTTTCACAGCAGTAATCGTTTCACGTGCATTCTTACCGGCCCGTAAAATCACAACACCGCCAACAGTTTCACCTTGTCCATTCAGCTCAGTGATACCACGACGCATTTCCGGTCCGAGTTGAATTGTTGCAACATCACCTAAAGAAACAGGAACACCCAAACTATTTGTTCGTAGTGGAATCAGGCGAAAATCATCTAAAGTTTTTAAATAACCAGAAGCTCGTACCATATATTCAGTTTCAGCCATTTCAAGGACTGAACCACCAGTTTCCTGATTAGCCTTTTGAATCGCTTCAATGACATTGTTTTGTGTAACACCTAAAGCCGCCATTTTGCTTGGGTCTAAGACAACCTGATATTGCTTCACCATTCCCCCAATCGTGGCAACTTCAGCCACATTGGGTAATGTCTTTAGTTCATACTTTAAAAACCAGTCTTGTATGCTTCTCAGTTGTGCAAGGTCATGTTGTCCTGTTGGATCAACTAACGCATATTCATAAACCCAGCCAACGCCTGTGGCATCTGGCCCTAATGAAGATTTCGCATTTGCAGGAATTCTTCCCTGAATCTGATTTAGATATTCCAATACACGCGAACGGGCCCAATAAAGATCGGTATGTTCATCAAAAATGACATATACAAATGAATCACCAAAAAAAGAATAACCGCGAACAGTTTTAACACCGGGCACCGATAACATGGTTGTTGTTAAAGGATAGGTCACCTGATTTTCAACAATTTGTGGTGCCTGACCGGGAAAATTAGTTCGGACAATCACTTGTACATCAGACAAATCTGGCAAAGCATCAACCGGTGTATTCTTTACAGCCCAAGTTCCCCAAGCTGCCAAAACTAAAGCTGCCAACAAAACAAATATGCGATTCGCAATTGAAAAACGAATAATACGAGCGATCATAATGGTTCTCCCGTTTAGTTCTTCATAGATGTCATGGACATCTTGGAAATGTCAGAAATAACGTAAGCATCTCCAGTATGTGTAAACCCAAAACGGACCTGGTCACCTTGCTGAATTCGGGTAAATGGTTGTACGGGCTGTTTAAAGCTCATGGTCATAGCACCCCAGCCCAACTCAGGAATAGCTTGGTGTGAAATGGTAATATCTTGATTTGTGACTTTTTCAACTTTACCAAGACCTTGATATGTTGACCTCTTAATCGTTTGAGATGATGCAATTGGTTGCCCAGTGTTGAGCTTATCCAATACGCCTTGCAAATTTGCTTCAGAATCAATCAGAAATTGTCCTGAAATCACTACTTTCTGACCAGCTTTCAACCCTTGCAGGACTGCAATTTTATTGCCATCACTTTGACCTAACTGTACAACAACAGGTTCAAAACGTCCTTGCTCATGCCCTACAATGACAACATTCCGAGTACCTGTCCGTATAACAGCTTGCTCTGGTATAACCAAACTGCTTTGGGGATTATTTATTATATTGACAGAAGCAAACATCCCTGGCTTAAGTTGACCACTAGGATTTGGTAATTCAATCCGAACTTTAATAGTTCTTGATGTTGTATCTAAGGTAGGCAAAATGTCGATAACTTTGCCAGTTACTTTTTGAGAAAAAGCAGCAAAATTGGCTTCTACACTCATACCTCGTTTGATTCCAGCAATTTGTTTTTCAGGAACGGCTGCCTCTAGCCAAATCGGGTTGATACCTTTAATTGTGGCCAAGGTTTGTCCCATAGCCAAAGCCATACCATTGCGGACTTCTAGTGAATCAATAAATCCACTAATGGGAGCTTGCAAAGTTATATTAGATTGCACTCGACGAGTTCGCTCAACTTGATGAATCACATTTTGTGGTATTCCTAAAAGCTGCAAACGTTGACGGCTTGCTTGAATAAGGGAACGATCTCCAGTACGGAGCACAGCTAAAAATTCAGTTTGCTCTCCAGTCCATTCGGGTATTGAAATATCAGCTATAGGGCTTCCTTCGGTCACCATATCTCCAACAGCATGCCCATACACTCGCTGAACAAAGCCACTTGCTCTAGTTTGTAAAATAGCTGTTTGCCGTTCATTTGCTTGTAATATGCCATTAGTAAACATGGCATTTCCAATTACAGCCTGTTCAACAGTGTCGTAACGGATGGCTAAATTTTGTTGAAGAGATGGATCTATTTTGACTGTAGGACGACTTTCATCCGTCATCGCAGTATTTTCGTCTGCATATTTAGGTACCAGTTGCATGTCCATAAATGGAGACTTGCCTGGCTTATCAAAATGATGTTCTGGTTTCATTGGATCGTACCAATAAAGCACTTTAGCATCCTGCTTCTGGCTTACCAATGCCGATTGAGAACCCTCTTCCTGATGAGCAAACCAATATCCGGCACCGCCACCTACGACAAGACTAATTGTGGCAACTCCCATGACAGTCATTGCCAATTTATTTCTTAACATTATAGCTGCTCCTCAGCATGGTTTAAGGTCGGCTCTTCAAAGGCAAAATAAAGTTGTGCTGTTGTAATTGCTTGTTGTTGTTGAAGATCAATAAGTCGCAGCTGTTGTTCTAAAAGAGCTTGCCGGGCAGTAATGACATTGGACAAATTGCTTTTACCAGCTTGGTAGCTTGCCAACTGTAAACCCACTTTTTGTTTAGCGAGTGGAATACTTATTTGCATTGCACGTCTAATTTGCTGATCAAGCGCATCAAGATCAGATAACCCATCATCCAGCATGGTGAGATATTCACGGTATTGAACTTCTTGATCGGCAATGATCCGGTTTTGTTCGGCTAAAGCTGCCTGAATGAGGGGACCACTACGTTTTTTTGAAAATACAGGAAGCTCAGTTGTCAGTTGTACACCGATCATATCGCCAAACTCTGGGGCACGATGCTGGTATGCAAGCTCAATCCCCCAATCAGGCTTTTGTAAAGCTTGAGCTTGTTTCAATTTTGCTTCAGCAGTTTTCTTTTCAGCCTGAAAAGCTTTTAATTCAGGATGCTGATGCAAGTGATGATACAGCTTTGATGTATCAAGATGGATGGATGGAGCTTGGTCAGGTAAGGTTTCAATTTGAGTAAGGTTTTCGGTAGGCTCTGCACTGATCAAGCGATGCAACTCTAGCTTGGCTTTATTTAAATCACGAAGCAAATCATCCTTCTGGTCAAGCAATACCGTGGCTTCTTGTTTTGGATCAAGTGCATCAGCAACTATTGTCCGACCAGAGGTGACCTGTGTTTGGGTCATCTGAGAAAGTAATCGATTCTCTGAAAACAGTTCATCGTATAGCGCCAATTTACGCTCAAGATAAAAACGTTTAAACCAAGCAGATGCAACTTTTTGACGTAACTCAATACGTAGAATCTCAGTTTGAGCAGTGACTGAACCCAATTCAGCTTTTGCTAACTCGACCTCGGCTTGTCTTTTGGCGCGGTTTGGAAAATCTTGCATAACGCCAATTTTCTGCATGGTCATGCCATCTTGTGTGACTGACCATGACGCATCACCGGATACAGGGTAATTCTCTAAACCTACAAATAGTTTAGGGTTGGGTAAAATCCCTGAAGCTGAAACCATATCCTTAGCCCCTTCAATCCGGGCACTATTTGCTCTTAAGGTAGGCGCATATTGCTCAGCAAGCTTCAAAGCTGTATCCAGAGTCATTGGCTGAGCATAGACTTGGCCATAGACCAGAGAAAAACAGATCACACCTATCGGCCATCTCACCCTGCGAGATAGCTTTTCTTTATAAAGTTTCATATTTTTAGCTCTAAAATGATATACACGCGCACGCGCAGAACATCCATAAAAATGCTATGAATGACGATGAATCATTAAATTAGATAGAGCGTGGGGGTTTCCAGAGAACAGAAGGAAAAGGAGCAGGAAGGTTTTGATCCAGAGAATAAAAAGCCGATCGCTCTATAGGAAGGAACACCTTTGCGTACAGAAAATCTTGCGGAGAAGGGGTATACGCAATCTTGGCAAAAGACATAATGCACTCCTGCTCAGACATACAGGATGGATCATGTAAAGATTTTTTGGCCTTTGTCTCTACTTTCATACAATCAGTGTGCATTGTATCCTGATTTTGAGATGCTTCCATTGGTATAGGTTGCATCTGTTCAGATGGCATTAAACATCGCTTATGTACAGACGAAGCAACAGCAGCCGATCCGACGAACAGGATAGCAAACGATAAAAACAGCGATAGGCATGTCTTTAACCACTGCATAGATTTAGACCAAAATTTAAGCTTTTTTAGTTTTACAGATTTGAAATTAAATAGCAATAATTTCATGAATGATAGCCAAAGCTATCATTCATGATACTAAGTCATATTACCTTAAAAAACTAATTCGATACCTGCACCATATTTCCAACCTTTTTCAGACTCAGTAGCTTCTTGCATAGTGGTAGCTTTTTGTCCTTTTTCATATTGATAAGCCACATCAATAAAAGGCCTGATTCTTTTAGTTATCTCATACCGCGTTTTAATACCAGTTTTTAATTCTGATAAACCTGATTTTGCAGCATAGTTAGAATCATCACTAAATACAGCATCTACTTCTAGGTAAGGTTGGGTAATCAATTTCTGGGTTAACAAGAAATCACGTTCGACTTCAAAACTTGCTCCCCAAAAGTTATTTTCCCCACCATATAAATAAGCTTGGGTTTCAAAGAAATAAGGAGCTAGCCCTAATACCCCAATAACACCATCAACTCGATCGCTGTTGCTGTTATTTTTATCTTCACTGTATCTCACCCCAGCTTGTAAATCCCAAAAAGGTGCTACATTGCGGCTATAAAGTGCTGACACATCATATTTGGGGTCATGGCTTTCTGACTTATCCGAATTCGCTTCAATAAATAGGCGATTTTCATCTGTACCTATTAAAGTTTCAATTTTTGAACCTAAGGCACCTTTACCATCTTCATCCACAGTCCATTCATTCTCAAACTTTGTTGTTTGAAAAATTTGTCCACCATGTTCTTTAAGATGCTTATCATGGTTCTGACCATTGGAAATTACAGTTTCAAACCCTGTACTATTATCTCCATCATTACCAGAAGTTGTTTTTTGATAAGTATTCCTTTCAGCATAACCTAACCCACCTGGTTCTTTTAACAGCACTCTCATACTTTGTGATTGAGAGCTATTTACTAGATTTCCGGTAGATGGATCATTGGCAAAGGCAACACTTGTTAATCCTAACAAGGCTAAAGATACAAGTGTTTTAGAATAGAGTTTTTTAGTGGTGTGCATGTTGATTTACCCCCTTATCATTATTAATAGGTTGAGCAACAACATCTTTTGAATCAGAACTATTGCTATCGACATTTGCAACAATAAGCTTATTCATCATCCCAGCAGACATGTGATAGAGCAAATGACAATGGATAGCCCATTCACCTAACTCATCTGCCGTTAATAAGGTTGTAACTGTTTTACCTGGTGGGACAATTACAGTATGTTTATTTGGCATATTACTAGCATCCTGGCCATTTTCTAGTTGCATAAACATACCGTGCAAGTGCATTGGGTGAGCCATCATACTGTCATTCACAAATTTCAAGCGTATACGTTCCCCATATTTCACTTTGAATGGTTCTGTTTCATTAAACTTCTTACCATTAATTGTCCAAATGTAGCGCTCCATATTCCCACCAAGACGGATTTCAATTTCACGTTCAGGGGCACGAGTATCTGGTTGAGGGTTTAAAGATTGTAAATCACTATACTGGAGTGCTTTTTGACCAACGGGTGTTGAAGCATTTGCCCATCCAAATACGGTATTATCATTCTTGTCTGAAGCCGACTTAACAGTAGCGCTATTCATCGGCATATCATGATCCATACTTTTCATAGAAGACATATCATGATCCATACCTTTCATAGAAGACATATCGTGATTCATGCCTTTCATAGAAGACATATCATGATTCATATCTTTCATAGAAGACATATCATGATCCATACCTTTCATAGAAGACATATCGTGATTCATGCCTTTCATAGAAGACATATCATGATCCATACCTTTCATAGAAGACATATCATGATCCATACCTTTCATAGATGACATATCATGATTCATTCCCATATCTTCCATAGTCAATAAAGAACGAGGACGAGGCTTAGGCATCTCAATTTGTTTGACTGCTGGGCTGCTTTCTTCATGTAATGTTCCCACTGAAAAACCGGTACGATCAATAGATTCAGCTTCAATTTGGTAATGTGCTTGTTTTGGTTCCACAATGACATCATAGGTTTCAGCAGTACCAATACGGAACTCATCTACAGGAACGGGCTTTACAGGTTGACCATCAGCACTGACTACAGTCATTTTTAGGTTTGGAATGCGTACATCAAAGAATGACATAGCGGAAGCATTAATAAAACGAAGGCGAACTTTTTCACCAGCTTTGAAGTTACCGGTCCAGTTTTGCTGAGGTGTTTTGCCATTCATTAAAAATGTATAACCAGTCACATCGGACATATCTGTTTTCAGCATTCGCATCTGATTCCACATAGAACGGTCTTGCCAAGTCGCTTTTAGCCCATCACGTTTAACTTGTTTTAATACATCGAATACTGTTTCGCGGCGGTTCTGATAGTAGTCTGCTTCTTTTTTAATATTTTTCATAATTTGATCACTTGTCGAATTATGAAAATCAGAAAGCAAAACAACGTAATCTTTATCGGTTTTTTCAGCAGCTGTTAGTGGAGTTTTATCTTTAGGATAAATAACAAAAGCACCATATAAACCGTCTTGTTCTTGTCCTTTACTATGTGAATGATACCAATAAGTACCATTTTGGCGGACTTTAAACTTATATTCATAAGTTTTATTAGGGGCAATGCCATGAAATTTGTTAAATCCAGGTACACCATCCATAATTCCAGGTAGTAATAAGCCATGCCAATGGATTGAAGAGTCCTGATTTTTTAACTTATTGTGAACACGGATAACGGCCTCATCACCTTCTTCAAATTCAAGAAGTGGTGCAACGAATTTACCATTTACAGTAATTCTCTCAACTGGTTTTCCTGTGATATTTACAGTTTGTTCAGCGATTGTTAAATCATATTCTTTAACTGCCGCCATTACCCAAGTTGATGAAAATAAACCAACTCCTATTAAAAGGACATGACTTAATTTTTTAGACATTTATTTCACCTATCTAATATAAAGATGGGGAGCTCAAGCAAACCAATTATTCGCTTTAATCTCCCCAATCTTTCATTTATCGTATTTGTTATTTATTTGATGTATTTGACATGTTCATCTTTGAGTGGTCCATGTTCATCATATTTGAATGATCCATATTACCCATTTTAGACTGATCCATATTCATCATCTTAGAGTGATCCATCTGAGACATATCAGCCATATTGCCATGCTCATGCTGACTATGATCCTGTTGGGTTTTCTCATCATTCTTCATATTACAAGGTTTTTGGCATTTCTCTGACATTTTTGAGTCCGCTTTAGTTTCAGTGACTACAGTGGTTCCCTGTTTAGCATCGGCTGCCCAAGACTGAGTTCCTGCAATTAAAGTTCCAATACACATAAGTGTAGTTAAGCTACGACGGAATAGAGTTTTCATGTTTTGCTCCAAAAATTAACTTTATACAAATACCTTAAAGGCTACCACCAAACATCTATATGACATGAAAATGACATTTTTGTAATCTACAAAGAATCACGTATTTATAACGTTATTATATTCTTAATGAGTGATATTGGATTTTTATCAATGAGAATCTTACTAGTTGAAGATGAACAAAAAACTGGTGACTACCTTAAACAAGGTCTATCTGAAGCTGGGTATATTACGGATTGGGTCACAGATGGATTATCAGGTAAACATCAAGCACTTTCCGAAGAATATGACCTCATCATTTTGGACGTTATGTTACCAAAATTAGATGGCTGGAATATCATTTATGATATTCGCAAAAGCGGAAAGACAATGCCTATTCTATTTCTTTCAGCGCGTGATCAAATTGAAGATCGAGTTAAGGGATTAGATTTGGGAGCTGATGACTACCTCGTAAAACCTTTTGCTTTTGCTGAGTTATTAGCACGCATTAAAAGCTTACTCCGACGGGGACAACAAAAAGAAGATAGTAACCTTATTACAATTGCTGATCTTGAACTTGATCTTCGTAAACGCCGCGTCACTCGCGCTGGGCAACGTATTGACTTAACAGCTAAAGAATTCGCGCTGATGGAATTATTTATGCGTAGACGTGGTGAAATTTTACCTCGCGCACTCATAGCTTCTCAAATTTGGGATATGAATTTTGATAGTGATACCAACGTCGTAGAAGTCGCTATTAAACGTTTGAGAAGTAAAATTGACAGTAACTTTAGCCCTAAGCTAATCCAGAACATACGGGGAATGGGTTATGTTCTAGAGGTTGAAGATGACTCGTAAATTGTTTAATGCAATCAGCTTTCGTATAGCTATTATTTTTTCTCTATCTACCGTAATCATTCTAATGATTATGGGACTAGTTATTCATCAACTCGTAATGCATCATTTCGAAGCTCAAGACCGAACTCAATTAGAAGGTAAAATTCAACTTATAGAGAATCTATTAGAACAGAATCCTTCTAATTCTCAAGAATTGAATTTATATTTAAAAGATGCCTTAGTTGGTCATCATGATCTAATTGTTCAAATTGAACGACCAACGGGTCAAATTATTTTTAGTTCAGCACCATCCACCATTCATACCAAAACACTCAATAAATCAAAACGAAAGCCTTGGGTTGAATGGAGCATTCAAAATAAAACCTACCGTGGTTTAATTTATACAAAGTCTTTTAATCATCAAGACTCAATTATGTCAGCTCAAATTGTCGTTGGCATCGATACTTCTGAGCATCTACATTTCTTAAATGACTTTAGACGTCAACTTCTATACATTGGATTTGTGGGTACAATTTGTTTAATGTTCTTAGGGTGGTTCGCAGCATGGCGAGGGTTACGCCCAGTTCAAAAAATGGCAAAAGTGGCAGAAGGTATATCTGCTCAACATCTTTCTGAACGCTTAGAAGTCGAAAACACGCCAACAGAGCTTAGATCCTTAGCCATAGCTTTTAACGATATGTTAGATAGACTGGAATCTGCTGTAGAGAAATTATCAGACTTCTCATCTGATCTTGCTCATGAAATTCGCACACCTATTAATAATTTGATGACTCAAACCCAAGTATGTTTATCCCGTAGTAGAGATATCAATACTTATCAGGAAGTTCTCTTTTCTAACTTAGAAGAGTTTGAACGTTTAGCTCGGATGGTTTCAGATATGTTATTCCTTGCCAAAGCCGAACACGGTTTGCATTTACCAAACTTACAAAGAATTGATTTGGTCAAAGAAATTTCAGCTTTATTTGACTTTTATGATGCTATTGCTTCTGAAAAGAAAATGACTTTAGAACAAACTGGTCTAGGTTATGTAAATGGCGATCCTTCAATGTTACGTCGAGCACTCAGTAATCTATTATCAAATGCGATCAAATATGGAAAAACAGATTCAGTGATCAAAATCAATTGCCAACAAAGCTTTGATAAAACTGTTTTTACAATTGAGAATGAAAGCTCACCTTTATCATCAGACCAGCTAAATCGATTATTTGACCGTTTTTATAGAACAGATGCTTCCAGACAGCGAGTTGAGGAAGGTACTGGCTTAGGGCTAGCAATTACCAAATCCATTCTTGATGTACATGGCGCAACAATTAGAGCAGACTATCATAATGGCCGCATAACTTTTAAAATTATTTTTAAAAATTAATCACTTATATAAAAATAAACAACTACTGACTACTCATCTTTAATAGTTAAAAATAATGAGTAGTCAGAAAAACTTAGTTTTGGCTACGTAGTCGTAAAGCATTACCAATGACTGATGCTGAACTTAGACTCATTGCTAAGGCTGCGATCATAGGAGAAAGTAACCAGCCAGTAAATGGATATAAAATACCCGCTGCTAAAGGAATACCTAAAGCATTATAAAGAAATGCGAACATAAGGTTCTGCTTCATGTTTTTAATGGTTGCTTCTGATAATGAACGAGCAATCTCTATACCGCGTAAATCACCTTTTACCAAAGTAACTTGTGCACTATTCATTGCTACATCTGTTCCTGTACCCATTGCAATTCCGATATCAGCCTGAGCTAAAGCTGGGGCATCATTGATCCCATCACCAGCCATCGCAACCACTCTTCCTTCTTTTTGCAATTTCTTAACCAATTCTAATTTATCTGCGGGTTTAACCTCACCATAAACCTCATCAATACCTAATCTAGCGCCAACAGACTTAGCTGTTGTTAATCCATCACCAGTAGCCATTACGATTCTTAGACCGGAATCTTTTAATGAAAGAACAGCCTCAGGTGTACTTGCTTTGATTGGATCTGAAACAGCTATTAACCCTATCAGTTTTCCATCCACAGCTAAATGCATGACACTTGCACCTTCGGCTCTTAACTTTTCAGCTTCGGGAACAAATGCTTTAACTGATATTCCCAGCTGTTCCATTAATGCTGTATTACCAAGAGATAATTGTTGTCCATTTAACTCTCCTTTAACACCAATCCCAGAGCCAGATTCAAAAGATGTTGGTCTAGACAGTACAAGATCTCTTTCACGGGCAGCACGTACGATTGCATCAGCTAAAGGGTGTTCACTCCCCTGATCCAGACTAGCTGCTAACCGAAGTACCTCATTTTCTTCATAGCCCGAAAGAGCGATAACCTTATCGAATGAGGGTTGGCCTTCAGTTAAAGTACCTGTCTTATCAATAATTAAAGTATCAATCTTACGTAAATTTTCTATTGCAGCTGCATCACGAAAAAGTACACCATTCGATGCACCACGACCTGTTGCCACCATAATTGACATAGGTGTCGCTAAGCCTAAAGCACATGGGCAAGCAATAATTAACACTGCGACAGCATTAATTAACCCGTAAACCCAACTAGGCTCTGGGCCAAATACCCCCCAACCAAAAAATGTAAGCACAGAAATAGCAATAACTACCATAACAAACCAACCTGCAACATGATCTGCCATTCTTTGCATCGGCGCTTTAGAACGTTGAGCTTGCGATACCATTTGTACGATCTGAGACAGTACCGTTGAAGATCCAACCTTTTCTGAACGCATTACTAATGAACCATTCATATTTATTGTTGCACCTATTACTTGATCGCCTTCACGTTTTGTAACGGGAACAGGTTCTCCTGTTAACATTGATTCATCAATAGAACTTGACCCTTCAGTAACAACTCCATCAACAGGGACCTTTTCACCTGGTCGTACTCGGAGCAAATCTCCAACATGTACATGGGAAAGAGGAATATCTTCTTCTTTACCATCGTCATTTATTTTTCTTGCAGTCTTAGGTGCTAACCCAAGTAAAGATTTAATTGCTGCCGAGGTCTGTGATCGAGCTTTCAACTCAAGAACTTGGCCTAATAAGGTCAGCGAAATAATGGCTGCTGTGGCTTCGAAATATACAGCGACACGTCCCATAGAAACAAAAAAGTCTGGAAATACTTGTGGAGCCAAAGTTCCAATGAGGCTGTATATAAATGCGGCACCAGTACCAATTCCAATTAAGGTCCACATATTCGGACTACGATTTAAAACTGATTGCCAACATCTAACAAAAAATGGCCACCCTGCCCAAAAAACGATAGGTAATGTAAGAATGAGTTCAATCCAACTCTGTATCTTCATATCAAATAAATTCAGCTGATGCCCAAACATGGCTAAAAATACAACGATAAGAGTTAAAGGTAAGGTATACCAAAATCGTCTTTTAAAATCTTTTAGTTCAGGGTTTTCGTCAGCTTCATCCAGATTTGGAAGTAAAGGCTCTAAAGTCATACCACATTTAGGACAATTCCCAGGGTGATTTTGTTGAATTTCGGGATGCATCGGACAAGTGTAAATAGTAGAAGTACTCACATTTATCGGCTGATCAACCACAATTGAATTTATCCCAATCTCTTTTGGATTAGTCGCTTTTGCTAGTTTATTAATATAAAAAGCAGGATCATTCTTAAACTTTAACCAGCAATTTTCACTGCAAAAATAGAAAGTTTTACTGTCAACTTTTTCATAAAATTGAGATGTTTCTTTTACTGCCATGCCACAGACAGGATCAGTAAGTGTATTTTTATCTTCGTGATGATGATGGTCCATAAAAGCCTCCTTCATATTTAATTTTTTAAATTAATAATTTCATTAAGATGGAAATAGACTCCCTCTTATTAGTTTGTTTAGTGATCATTGTTTTCTTTAAAGCCAGTGTACCACTTGTGGTTTTTTAATTTTTAAAATGACAAAAATGTAATTTTGAAGTCATCGGGATGTTTCTCTCATCCTTTAATAATAAGCATGAGAAAGGTGATGACCAAGCAACCAATTGATGCATTTCATTCGGTCATTACTGAGCCCAAGATTAGTTTAAAGAGGATGAAGAAATGAAAATTTTTCAAAATAAAATGTCTACTCTACGTAACGTACTCGTAGGCACGACTATGGTTGTAGCTACTTCAAGTGCATTCGCACATGTGAAACTTGAAAGTGCAACACCTGCTATTAATGCATCTGTAGCTAGCCAACCGAAAAATATAACTTTGAATTTTGGTGAAGAAGTTATGTTAATGAACGTCAAGTTGCTTGATGCACAACGTAAGGACATTCCTTTAAATTATAAAATAACTCATGATATGAAAAAATCATTTGACGTCGCTGCACCTAAACTAAAAAAAGGAAAATATACAGTCGTGTGGACCACAATGGGAGCGGATGGCCACAACATGAATGGGGAATATAATTTCACCATTAAATCAGCAAAATAAAAATCAAGTGCTAATAGCAACATGCCAGCGAACTGCTGGCATGTTGCTATTACGATGGAGAAAATTATGATTCTTGAATCTTGGATATATGCATCATGGCTTGTTAAAGTCATTTTATATTTAGGTATTGCATTTGTTGTTGGTGGTACTTTCTCCTACTTCTTACTTGGACGTTATGTAGAAATAAAGGAAACTATTCTGAAATACATAACTCTTGGCACAGCATTAGGACTAATTTCCAGTATTCTAGGATTCTTCCTTCTCATCGGAAGTTTTGCCAATACTGGACTATCTGGTATGTGGGATACTAACTATATAAATCTAGTAATTAACACTCCAATTGGCCATACCCATATCATACGATCAGTGGGTTTTCTGCTTTTATTTTTATTTATGCTCGTGAAATTAAGCAGAAGAACTAATCAGTTTTCTAAAGTTGAAGGGTTAATCTTTACCATCTTACTCTTACCTATTGTTTTTAGTTTTTCCCAATTAGGTCATGTCACGAATTTACCCTTATTCGCTCAAGCTTTATTATCAATACATGTACTTGTAATGTCCTTATGGATGGGGTCGCTTTATCCATTATGGAAAACAAGCAAAAAAATTAATGGCTTACCACTTAAAGAACGTATGCATCTATTTGGGCAAATAGCAGCCTTTATTGTAGGAATACTCATCGCTTGTGGTCTTAGTATTGCTTTATTACTCTTTAAAGATTTTAATACTCTAATCAATACACCTTATGGGCATGGATTTATTATTAAAATATTATTTGTCCTAAGTATTTTATTGTTAGCAGCCTTTAACAAATGGTATTTCACACCTCGCTTACAAGACCCGAAATTTGCGAAACAATTGGGCTATGCCATTTTATTTGAGATGTCATTAGGTCTATCAATTCTTTTAGCCACTGGTTATATCACCACTGTAGTCGGTATTGAGTAAAAAAGGATCACGCTATGACTTCATGGATGAAGTACAATTTATTATTTCTCATATTTTTAAATACAATATCTTGGGCTGAACCTAGCACTTCAAAAACGATTCGCTCCTTAGATGATACTGATTTACGTAATATTACTGATCATAACCATGGCGATACCAAAGTTGATGAGAATAAAGATGACCATCATTCCAAAGATAAACAACTACGTAATGAGGATAGTAGACAACAAAAAGTTATAAATGGATTAATGTTACAAAAGCCTAACGTACTACCGCCCTCCAAATAAACGATACTTAAGTAATGTTTATTGATTCAATAAGTAGTTCAAATTTTTTAATAAAAAATAGTAGCAATATTACTGTTGGGGGCTTCTTAGCCCCCAACAGTATTTAATTCAGAGCTTGAACCGACTGCTGCAAACCTTTTTTGAATATCTTGAACATGAGTAAAATTATGAAATTGTTCATGTTGTTGTGGCTTAGATTCATCATTGTAAAACTACTCAACAATATCCAACCCTTCCTCACCTCCTACCTCAAACTTGGCATTGGCAAATCCCTGACGCGCCACATGATCTAATGCTTCCTGATAAAACCCTGCTGCCTTGCTTTGTTCACTGATTTGCTTGGCATTGCTAATCGCTTCCTGCAAATTGGTTCCATCCCGCAAAGTTAAATCCACGTAATAAATCGGAGTGCGGTAGCTTTGCGTGGTGCTTTTACCTCGTAAAGTCAGTTGCAATGGCAAACATGAAAGTAAATCACCTGACGCTGAACTGTAATAACGTAAGCGTGCTGCCAGAGTACGGATGCTGTTAAAACCTGTGGTTCTAAAGATGAATGTCCCTAATTCGTCCGATTCATCTAAATTCACATACAGTCTGCCATAAGGTTTACATAGTCCACCTTGTGCCATCGGACATAAATCAGGCGATGGACATGGATGTTGTTCTATGCCGTTTTTCCCAAGTCGCTGACAGGTTTCTCCGTTCCCTGAACAGATTAAGCGTCCAGTTTGTCGGTCAAACAGACTGTACTCTGCCCTTAAATTTAGTTCAGGATCGTTAAAGATCATACGCACTGGAATGCTTCTGAGTTTTTGGTTCGGTGCTTTGGCTCGTAGTTGTTCATCCAAGGGGTGCTTGAACCATCCATCTTTACCTTGAATTTGGCTGGTAATGGTAAACTGATCATCACTTTCAGGCAGATGTTTGCCGTTCTTTTCCACAACTTTACCAATGCTGATTCGCCCTAGAATAGGCGGTGTGATGGCTAAACCTTTAATCATGATGATTTCCTCTATACTTTAAATGTGTTGTGTGGTTAAAAATGAAATGGACATAAAAAAATCCCATGCGCTGAGGCATGGGATGTTTAGGTGGGACTTGTATTTTTGCTTGTGAATTTTACTTAGGCTAAATTCATTTCAATCATCATTGCTGTAGATATTGAAGCGCCGTGAACCTGTTTTACTTTGTGGAAATTGCTTCAGATATTCAGGGTGCTGTTTCAATAAAGTCTTGCTGTCCAAGTTGATTGAGTCTTTAGACTTTTTCCACGTCACCGAACCTGTTAAGAATGTTGCTCGTTCTACGTTTTGCATCTTGGCTTGCAGTTGGTGTTTGAGTAGATCGAATTGCTCTGATGCTTTTCAATTTGGTTACGCGCTTGAATCAGTTGTTCAAACTGTTGATTGGCTTGCGTATCTTCAGTGAAGTCTGTGGTACTGAGTGGTACATGTTCGGGATATAAAAGCTGCAAAGCTTTGGCTGCCGATTCACTGGCATCCGCTTCAGGTGGGGTATCATTTTCTACACATTCCCAGAAATATCGTTCAGCATTAATGATGTGTTGAATCACCGATTCAGAACGGGTCACTTTAAAAATTCGGGTTTCATGCCCACAAATCAATACACAAATATGTGCTGCTTTTTTACCTGTCACTGCCAATTGATGTTGTACCTGACACAGCACGTATAAAGGCACACCGTCTCGCCACAATTTGGCGCCATATTCCCCTGCGGTTTTGCATTCTAGAATTTGTACATCTGCATCACCTGCTACCGAATAATCCAAGTTGGCTAACATAAAGTGTTTATCAGCTTCGGGATGTTGTAGCACAGCATTGACTCTACGGACTTTATAATTGGTGTGCATGCTGTAGTATTCATCGACCAAGGGTTCAAGGGTTCAAGGCGTTTGCCCCAGTACAACGGTGCATGTCCTTCACTCTCATCTTCAATGCTTTGTTGAATCCGCCCTGTCTTGATCATCCACAGTTCCAGCATCGACATATAGGGATTCAGCCCACAAGGGGCAGCACAGTCACTACTGCCAATGCCTTGGCGTCGGAGGCTTAACCATTCAGCTTGGCTCATATGTTTGGTTTCTGCCAAACGTTTGGGACACAGTGTTCCGACTCGGCTTTGTCTTTGTCCTTGCTGGGTTTTAGGATAATGCTGTTGTCGTGTTCTGCTTGGCCGTTGCGAGGTTTCCGATGTTGAATCGGGTGATGTAGGTAAAGGCAATGGCATCGGCAAGGGTGGTATGGAACTGGGGATAACGGGTGTTGTTAGCGGCAGTGTAAAAATGCCCCCTAACCGCATTTAAAAACTGCCCCCCTTTGTTAATTTAGCGGTCATCTTGGACTGCTCAACATATCAAAGATCACCCGTGCAAATATGCTGGCCTTCGCCGGATCAGACAGCAACTGCATCATCTGTTCCTGATGTGCCGCACTACTGCCAAGAATGGCATCATCCATCGCTTTCGGGAAATCACCCAGCATGGCCTGTTCACGGGTATTGTTGGAGATCTGCTTCATCACAATCTCATTTTCCGCCAGCTTGTCACGTACCGTATAGGCATAGTTGAGCATATCTTTATCAGTCAGGTTATCAGTGATAAAGACATCATTCAGACGCTCAATGATCTGTGACAGGAATTCTTCTTTCTTATCACGTGGCTTGGCTGCACCCAGGTCATTGCCCGGCTCAAGCTGATTGTCTTCGGCATCTTCTTTCAGCTTGATGTCCTGCTGACGGATCTTGGACAAGCGGTAATGGCTCATGCTGACATTACTTAGATCCACCTCATCGTCTTTCGTTGCGGTTTCACGCAGCAATGGACGCAGGTTACGCGCATACAGACTGAGCTTCTCCAGTTCTTTGTCATCGTAGTCCACGATCTGTGACATAAACTCGTAGAAACGGGTAAAGCTGCCCAAGTCTTTTTTAAAGATTTCCAGCTTGTCTTTTTCGAGCTTGGCTTCTTTAAAGGCATTGTCGGCATTAGCAATCAGCACCGCATCATTGGTTTTCTTGCAGCGTTCCAGCATGTCACGGGTGGTGTTATAGGCTTCGATGGCCTGACTATAACGTTTCTGCCAGCGTTCAACCGCGGGTTTGCAGATATTACTAATCGCAGCATTGGATTTGTTCTTGGTAAAGAAGGCTTCTACAAACTGTTCAACTTCCGTCCACAGAAAAATCTTGGTAGCTTTCAGCTTTTCAAACAGGTCAAAGATCTGATCCGGATTCGATACATCAGCCAGTTCTGAACCGTACCGGGTTTATCGGAGACTTTTTTATTTAAGTTAGGCCACCTGACCTAACGGATTAATCTTATCATAGTACATTGCTTCAAACTCAAAAGGCGATACATAACCCAGTGCACTGTGTACACGCTTTTTGTTGAACCAATCTACCCAATTTAATGTCGCAAGTTGTACATCCGCTAAACCTTGCCAATCTGCTTTTAAATATTCAATCACCTCTGTTTTGTATAAGCCATTCACCGTTTCAGCCAGAGCATTATCGTATGAATCACCCGTTGTACCGACTGATGCTCGTAAATTTGCTGCTTCTAAACGATTGGTATAGCGAATGGAAAGATATTGCACACCTCTGTCGGAATGATGAATCACATTCTTTGGCATGCCTCGATCATGCAATGCTTGCTCCAGTGCATCAAGTACCATATCTGTATTCATCCGTGTTGATACTTTCCATCCAACAATTGTTCGCGAGAACACATCAATAATAAATGCGGTGTAGACCCAGCCTGAATGAGTTTGAATATACGTGAAGTCAGCGACCCACAGCTGGTCAGGATGATCTGCATTAAAATTGCGTTTTACTAAGTCATCTGCTCGTTTTTGATCATCTCGGCTACGGGTGGTTTGTTTATTCTTACCACGCCAAACACCTTGTATACCTAGCTTCTGCATCAATCGAGCAACTGTACAACGTGCGATAACATAACCTTCACGTTTCAATTGTTGCCAGACCTTACGCACACCATATCGACCTAAACTTTCTTTCCAAATACGTTTGATTTGCTCTGCATGATGTAAATCATGCAGAGCACGTTTCGCTCGATGTTCTGGGTTATCAACGAGATCTAAAGCCCGATAATAGGTCGAAGCTGCAATCGGTAAAATTCTACAAATCGCTTCAACACCATATCGATCTTTATTGTTCTGGATAAAATCCACCATTATTTGTGTGGGCGGTCGAGCTCCGCCTGGGCGAAAAAAGCGGCTGCTTTGCGTAGAATTTCATTGGCACGCTTTAATTCTTTAATTTCACGTTCCATTTGCTTCATTTTTTCTTGGTCAGATTTCTGTTGTACTTTGGCAGGATTTAGTTGATCCATATGCTTTAAATACCAAACACGCAATGTTTCAGGAGTACAACCGATTTTAGGAGCAATAGCTGTGATTGCTGCCCAAGTAGAAGGATAATCTTTTTCAGATTCAATTAGTAATTGAACCGCTCTTTCTCTAATTTCGGGGGTATAGTTTGGTTTTTTCATCGGAATAGTCTCTCAGAATATTGAGTCTCCGACAAACCTGGTACGGTTCATTCTGCGGTTTGGTAGTAAGGCTGGAAGGCCCCAAGAATGTCTTCGGGATCGTTAAAGAAATCCAAGACAAAGGTGCCAGATTCCGCTTTGCCTGGATAGGTACGGTTCAAGCGTGACAAGGTTTGTACGCACTCAACACCACCCAGCTTTTTGTCTACGTACATGGCACACAGTTTCGGTTGGTCAAAGCCAGTCTGGAATTTGTTGGCCACCAACATCACCTGATAGTCATCACTATCAAAGGCCTTGCGCATTTCCCGTCCTTTTAGCCCCGGGTTCATGTTGCGTTCATTAAAGGTCTGCCCGACTAAACCACTGCTGTCGGTATCCTTGTCATTAAACTCAACCTCACCCGAGAATGCGACCATAGCCTGAATGGACTTATAGCCCTGATCCGTCACGTATTTATCAAAAGCGAGCTTGTAACGCACCGCTTCTTTACGTGAACTGGTCACCACCATGGCTTTAGCCTGCCCACCCAATAAGCCCATCACGTTATTTTTGAAATGTTCGACAATGACTTTCACTTTCTGAGAAATGTTGTGGTCATGCAGGCGCACCCACTGATTCAGTCTGATCTTGGCTTTTTTGGCATCGACCTGTTTGTCGGCTTCTTCAATTTTCTGTTTGAGCTTATACACCACTTTATAGTTGGTATAGTTTTTCAGCACATCCAGAATAAAGCCTTCTTCAATGGCTTGGCGCATGGAGTAGACATGGAAGGCTTCCGGCTTGTTCTGCTTGGATGGCGGGAGCTCAGGATTGGGTACACGGCCAAACAGTTGCAGGGTTTTGTCTTTCGGTGTCGCGGTAAAGGCATAGTAACTGAGGTTATTACTGCCCTTACGTGCTGCAACCACGGCATCCAGAATATCTTCCCAAGACAGTTCAGCATCCTCTTCGCGCTCTTCCAGCATCAACACTTCTTTGAGTTGTCGTGCCGTAGAGCCACTTTGCGAAGAATGCGCTTCATCGGCAATCACCGCATAGCGTCGCTGTTTCAGGTTGGTACTGTTTTCAATCGCACGCAGCACAAAGGGGAAAGTCTGGATGGTCACAATGATAATCGGCTGTGAGGTTTCGAGTGCCTTGGCCAGTTTTTCCGATTTGGAGCCATCGCCTTCTTTGTTATTGATGCGTCCGACCACGCCATCGGCATGTTCAAACTGGTAGATGGTGTCCTGTAGCTGGGCATCCAGAATGGTACGGTCAGTGACCACAATCACCGAATCAAACAGTTTCTGATTGTGTTGATCGTACAGGGTCGATAGCTGATGTGCTGTCCAGGCAATCGAGTTGGACTTACCTGAACCTGCACTGTGCTGAATCAGATATTTCTGTCCAGTGCCCTCCTCTAAGGCGGCATTGATCAGTTTGGTCACCACATTCCACTGGTGGTAACGTGGGAAGATCAGCAGTTCTTTTTTGTACTTGCGTCCTTCCCAGTCTTCTTTTTCTTCAATTTGCAGATGGACAAAACATCCAATGATATTCAGCAAATTGTCCGGTGTGAGGACTTCATTCCACAGATAGGCGGTGGCGTACTGATTCTGGTCTTCTGGCACATCATTGCCTGCGCCACCGTCATGCGTGCCTTTATTGAATGGCAGGAAGAAAGTATCTTCTCCAGCCAGTTGGGTCGCCATATAGACTTCGTATTGACTCACGGCAAAATGTACCAATGCGCCACGCTTAAACATCAGCAAGGGTTCAGGCTTGTTGGTTTCTGGATCTTTCGGCAAGCGGGTGCGTTTGTACTGCAACATGGCATTCTGCACCGCCTGTTTAAACTCGGACTTGAGTTCCAGAGTCGCAACAGGAAAGCCGTTAATGAACAATACCAAGTCAATACGCCATTTCTTGGCCTGTTTGCCCATGTCCTGTAACTCGGCAGCGGTAGCATACGGGCTATAGACCAATTCCGGTACAATGCGGCAGATGTTCTTTTTGTAATTGGCTAAGGTATCGGGATTCAGCGCATGTTCTGGTTTAAATTGACAGAGGAAAAATCGTGCGCTGCGGGTTTTCACTCCGTGACGCAGCACACCTAAAGTGCCAAAGCTACGTGACTGTTCATCAGTGGCATTGATGTCGGCTTTCTTCAGCTGGGCAACCACGGCTTCTAGAAAATGCCGTTCGGTATCTTGCGGAAAGATGCGCTGAAACTTCAGCCAGTCTTGTGCTTGGGTCTGTTGCACAAAATCCAGTACGTCCTGCTCATACAAGGCGGTTTCACGGTTGTAGCCTTGTGGCGTACCGAGTTGCCAACCCTGTGCCAGCATTTGGGAAATAATATCGTTCTGGAAAATACTTTCACGGGTGGCGTCTAGACTCATGCGCTTAACTCCGTCTGTGCCTCAGCAACCATTGGCGCTTGCCAATTACGAACATCAATTTTTCCAGTGACTGCGGCTGAGATTAAGGCGGTTCGGCGTTCTATAAAAAGACTAATCATTTTATTAGATTCGAAAATTAAACCGTCAATTTGCTTAAGTTGTTCATTAATGTTCTCTGCTATTTCTATTTGTTCATTTATTGAAGGAAAAGCAATTTTAACTTTTCTTAAATTCCCAACCAAAATACTAGGTTGAGCATCTGATGTATTAAGAAATAATGCACTTTCTAAACAAATTAAACTATTTAAAAAGAAAACCAAATACAAAGGATGAATTTTTAAATTTGGTGTAAGTTTAGCTATATTCTGATTAATATGATATTTGTCAGACTCGTTGATTAGTACAGCATTACCTATAGTCCCTACACAAGGAAATGCAATATCATTTTTATATAGTCTGGACCTTTTTAGCCTCATAGAAAGTTTATTTGTGATACGTTCTGCTGTATCTAGATTAACAAGTTTATTAAATCTTATATTTTGACCTCTAATTGCAATAATCTCTCCGTCATCATCACTTTGCCAATATTCTGTATATTCATATCCTGCTAAACGAGTTATATCAGCAATAGCCGACAATTTTAAAATATCCCAATGCTCCGGAACTTCCCCTAACCATTCCACACCCGAATCTTTCATCGGAACATTTGGATTTAAGCCTTTGGTCACGGCATGGCTAATCACCGCCTGACGTTTTTCTTTCAGCAGTTCAATCAGTTGTTGTTGTTTTTCAATTAGGTGGTCGATTTTGGTGGTTTCATGGTCGAGGAAATTAGCAATTATTTGTTGCTCATTTAAACTTGGTTTGAGTACAACCACATCCCCTAAATTTTCTCTAGAAAGCTTCGGTTGTGCTGAGCCAGTAATATAGATTGTGAAATCTAAGCTCTGTAAAAAGTAAGTCCAAAAGTTAAATTGTAAATTTTTAGGTTTTAAAATATGAGCATGATTATTAACCCAGTATTTACCTTGTGCAATAAAAGCTAAAGGAGTTGATCGACTTAATAAATTCGCCCCATCCTCGGCTATTAAAATGGTTTTTTCATTAAGAATATATTCATCAACATAATCAATAATTCCACTTGCACCATAATAAGTGGGCAGAGTAAAACTTGAAGTGCGACATAAACCACCTAATTAATTTAAAGGGTTTATGGAGTATATAAAATTGTCATACCATCATCTTAACTTTGAAGATCGTACTGCATTAATGCTTGAGTCAAGAAAAGAAGGCTTTTCAGCCAGAAAATTTGCTGAACTTATTAAAAGACATCCTAGTACGATCTATCGTGAGCTTAAAAGAAATAGCATCAATGACGTTTATCAAGCTCGATATGCTTCTGATAACACTTTTGCTAGACGTAGACGTGGTCACAGAAAACTCAAAATCGATTCAATCCTCTGGAAATTTATTGTTGAAGCGATCCGTTGTTTATGGTCTCCTCAGCAAATAGCAAAGCGTTTAAAGACATTTCCTGATTTGGATCAAACAATGAATGTAAGCCATACAACGATTTATTCAACGATACGAGCATTACCCAAGGGTGAGTTGAAAAAAGACTTATTATCCTGTCTACGTCATGAAAATAAAAAGCGAAAAGCTAACGGTGAACCTAAAAAAGATTCTATATTACAGGATATTAAAACTATTCATGAGCGCCCAGCCGAAGTTCAAGAAAGAAAAATACCGGGTCATTGGGAAGCTGATTTAATTAAAGGTAAAGACAATAAAAGTTCGATAGCAACACTTATTGAACGAAATACACGGCTCTGTATCTTGGCAACATTACCTGATGCAAAGGCAGAATCAGTGCGCAAGGCTTTAACTGAAGCTCTGAAATATTTACCTGCAGAACTGCGTAAAACGTTGACCTATGACCGTGGACGCGAGATGGCAGAACATAAAATACTTGAAGAAGATTTAGGCATAGATGTATATTTCTGTGACCCACATTCACCCTGGCAAAAAGGCACATGCGAAAATATGAATGGTTTAATTAGGCAATATTTACCTAAAGGGATTGATTTAAATCAGGCAGATCAGCATTATTTAAATCAAGTTGCCATGTCACTGAATACTCGTCCTAGAAAAGCGTTAGATTGGCTTACACCATTAGAGAAATTTGCTCAGCTTGTTGATTATCATAAGACTTTTCAAACTGTCGCACCTCATGTTTGAATTCGCCGGATATTGACCTTTCTTTTCCGCTCTCTCCAAAGAACTCAAAGGAAATCTTTTTTCATTTAAGAAGTCAAAAACATAACGTAAATTCAATACATCCCAATGATTTGGTATTTGTCCAAAAGCCTTAAACCCTGAAGCTTTATATTCAGCATATTTTTGATACTTTGCCATTAAGAATGCACCTCTTGAAGAAGTGTCATAATTTCACGACTGACCGCATCCAAATCCGCATCAATTTCCGCTAAGTCACGTGGTGGTTCATACACATAAAAATGACGGTTAAACGGAATCTCATAACCCACAATGCCAATCTCACCATCTTTCTCATCGCGCTTGTCAGCATTGATCCAGGCATCCGGCACGTGTGGCTGTACTTCACGTTTAAAGTAATTTTCTATCAGTTCTGTGGTGCTGACTTTTGGATTCAGTGCAATGTTCTCCGCATCACGCAAGTCCCCATCCTGCACAAACTCCACCACTTTGCCTTGATAGCTAAACTGACCATACAGTGGGTTTTCCGCCTGTTTCAGCACCTTGTTAATCACCGGTTCCGCTTCCGGATTCTTCCAAGTAATGGCATCTAACAGTTGTTTCTTCTCTTTCGCATCCAGCTTGATGTCGGTTTGCTTGAGGGCTTTTTTCAGCACTTCATCAAACTGGTTAAAGTCATCAAACTGCTCAGTGCCAATCACGGCCTGTAAGGCTTGGGCTTTTTCCATCAAGGCTTTCTGGAACAGCCAGATTTTGCTGTCCAGTACCTCTTTAATGTCTTTTTCTTTTAGCTCAGGGAATTCGGCTTTAATCAGGGCACGCACCTCAAGCGCCACGTCCTGCAACTGACCATAAGTTTCTGCTGTCCACGCTGTAGCAAAGGCTGTGCCCAATTGTGCATCGATACTTTGCATCACGGCATTAAACGGTTTTGGGGCAAAACGTAATGCGGCAATCGCGCTATCCGTGATCTGTGCCGATAAACGTATTGGACGTTCAATGGTCACGCGACGATAGCCAAATTCATGACTGTCAAAGATTTTGCTGGCGAATGGTTTTTGCTGTTCGGTTTCGCCATCCTGCGCCAAGGTGTCTACCGCCACAAAGTCACCGTAGTTCTGGGTAATGGTCGCAATTTCAGCTTCAGTCAGATAGTTACGTTTTGAACCCAGCGACTTACGCATTTTGGTACTAAGGTTTGAGGCATTGATCAGCTGTACCTTACCTTTACGTTCAGCGGCTTTTTTATTGCTGAGTACCCAGATATAAGTGGCAATCCCGGTGTTGTAGAACATATCGTTCGGTAAGGCAATAATGGCTTCCAGCAAATCGGCTTCTAAAATATAGCGACGGATCTCGCTTTCGCCACTGCCTGCACTACCAGTAAACAATGGTGAACCATTCAGGATAATCCCGATGCGGCTACCGCTCTCGGTGCTACTGGCATCACGCATCTTGCTGATCAGGTGCATCAGGAACAGGAGTGAACCATCGGAAACCCGTGGCAAGCCTGCACCAAAACGGCCATCAAAGCCTTTTTGTTCATGCTCGTCCTTGATGTCCTGTTCTATCTTTTTCCAGTCCACGCCAAAGGGTGGATTCGACAGCATGTAGTCAAACTGATCGACAGAGAGTTGATCATTCGACAGCGTGTTGCCGAGTTTAATCCGGCTCACGTCTTGGCCTTTGATCAACATGTCGGCTTTACAGATTGCGTAGGATTCCGGATTGAGTTCCTGACCGAAAGCGCGCATCACGGCATTCGGATTCAGCTCATGCAGATATTCCATGCCTGAAGACAGGAAGCCGCCTGTTCCCGCAGTCGGGTCATAAATGGTACGGATAATGCCGTCTTTGGTCAGCACGTCATCATCTTCCATAAACACCAGTGCCGTGGTCAGACGCACGATGTCACGCGGGGTAAAGTGTTCCCCGGCCGTTTCATTCGAACCTTCGGCAAAACGACGGATCAGTTCTTCAAACACCAAGCCCATGTCATGGTTGGATACGTTCTTTGGACTCAGATCCGTGGTAGCAAACTTTTGCACGACTTTATACAAAAGGTTGGCATCATCGAGTAAGCCCGCAAATTCGATGAAGTTAAAGTATTCAAAAATCTCACGGGCATCTTTAGAGAAACTTTGCACATAGGTGCTTAAGTTGGCCTTGATATCACTCTGCCCCATTTTGCTGAGATCCATTGGGGAGGTGTTAAAGAAGGCTAGACCGTTGGTGGCACGCAGCAATAACTTTTCTTGAGCTTCTTCTGGCAGATTCAGCTTGGAGACTTTTTCATGTTCTGCCAGTACCGCAGCCTTGCTTTCTTCCAGTACACATTCCAGACGACGTAACAAGGTAAATGGCAGAATGATGCGGCCATATTGCGATTGTTTGAAGTCACCACGCAGCAGGTCGGCAACCGACCAGATGAAAGAAGCGATTTGTGAAAAGTTATTGTTGGTCATAGTAGCGAATCAATTCCTGAATTCTTATCTGTGATCAGTATCTGGCGACACTTCGGTTGCTAGAGATAATACTGATAATTTTTTAACTGTTGGATAATATTATATTATTTAAAAAGCAGATTGTTGATTATTCATTTATTGCATGACAGTTAAGCGACAAATTTTGTCGTCTGGTTTCAGATTTTTCTCATAGAAGGTTCATCCACCATAACGCTACAACCCTGCTTTTGAAAGCCGTGCCTATTTATAAGCCCATCTGCTAAACTAGGCTTACATCACCTTTGTTCAAGGAAATTCCAGAATGCTAAACACTCTCGAACAGAAAAAAAAATATATCCAAGCTACGCGCTTGCAGAATTATCAAGCCAGTTTAAAGCTGGAAGGCATTAACCCGTCCTCAACCGCACCGGCATTAAGTAAAGCTCAGATTCTACAGAAATATAAGAAATTCTCACAGACCTCGGAATCGTGATCAGGCTTCCTTATGGATAAATATGGTGAAATGGGTGACAGCATTTACTGTTACCCCGACTCGGACGTCCTCAAAAACAAACTGAACATTCAGGATGCTAAAATTCTGCAACAAGCAGAACTGGAGTTGACTGAGTATGCCAGCACACGAATTGAGTATGCGGAGCCACCTTACGATCTCAAATACCTGCAATCCATTCACTTTCAGCTCTTTTCAGACCTGTATGCCTGGGCAGGTGAACTAAGACAAGTGGATATTGCCAAAGGCGATACCCGCTTTTGTACCTTCCCGCGTATTGAAATTGAAGCCAATAAGCTCTTCAAGCAACTTGAGCAGCAGCACTATTTTCAAGGTTTAGCCAAACCAGTACTTATCCAAAAAATCGCTGATTTTTATTGTGAAGTCAACGTGATTCACCCATTTCGTGAAGGCAATGGACGCACCCAGCGTATCTTCTTTGAACACCTACTTGCTCACTGCGGCTATGGGGTACAGTGGAGTAAAATTAACAATAAGGAAGTCTGGATTCAGGCCAATATTGATGGATTCAACTGCCGGCTAGATGGACTGATCGCTATTTTTGAAGCCTGCATTATCACTCCTGAATAACAAAAAAATGGGTATACGGATTTAATGGTTGATGGGGCACCTTCACCCCATCAATCTGATACCACCCTCAGATGGTTGATAGATCGACTCCGTAGTTGAGTTCCTCTGCGAAGTCCGGCAGTCCGTAACCGATGGTTTTCTTGTAGAAAGGAGAGACCTTCGCAGTCGGTGCCTTCTTCTTGTGCTTCGTGGTGTAGAGCATTCGTGCCCGCATCACCTCGAAGGAGTAACCGCGCCCTTCACGGTTCTTGTCCTTGGCCAGTCGGTTGATGGACTCCGTGTAAGCGTTGGTGACGGGCATGTCCGTCTCGAAGTAGGTCATGGTCTCTTCGCGCCAGTTTCCCACTGCCCTGACCAGATCGCTCCAGACTTCCTTTTGGCCCTTCGGGATGGTGGCTATCCACTCGTCCAGGGCGGCTTCTGCCTGGAGCCGTGTGGTGGCGTCCCAGATGCCGTAGAAGCGCTCCTTGTGCTCGTAGGCGGCCAGCAGTTGCGGGAACGCGCCTGTCCAGGTCTCCATGATGAGGCGCTCCCGGTCTGAGACTTCGTGAGCGCGTTTCAGCAGGATTTTCCGGTCTCCCTTGAGAGTCCGGCTCTGGGACGGTTTCAGCTCCTTTCTGAGGCCCTTGCGCACTCTCTCTAGGTCAACACGGCCAGCGCACCCCACAGGTAGCCGGAAACGGGTTGGCGCGTCTCGGGCGGCAGTTTGTCAGGGGCGTTCACGGCAATGCCTCCTCGTGCGCCCGCTCGGCTGGCATGGAGGCCAGTTGCGCGTCCAGATGGGCCAACGCTTCGCGCCGACGCTCGACGAACTGGCGCAGAACGGCAAGCTGCGCGGCCGCTTCATCGCCGTCCGCAGCATCCAGCGCCCGGCACAGCCGCGCCAGCGCGTCCAGGCCGATGCCCGCCTCGAAGGCCGCCCGCACGAAGCACAGCCGTTGCAAGGCGGCATCATCGAACAGGCCATAGCCGCCCGGGGTGCACGCCACCGGACGCAGCAATCCGCGCAGCAGGTAGTCGCGCACGATATGCACGCTCACCCCGGCATCAAGGGCCAGCCGGGACACGGTGTAGGCGCTCATTGAAAACCTCCTTTTTTTATCCAGCGCAGCAGGAAAGCTGCTTCACGTCCTTGTTGAAGGTCTGCGCCGCAAGCTTCAACCCCTCGACCATTGTCAGGTAGGGGAACAACTGGTCAGCCAGTTCCTGCACCGTCATGCGGTTGCGGATGGCGAGCACCGCCGTCTGGATCAGTTCGCCCGCTTCCGGGGCCACCGCCTGCACGCCGATGAGCCGTCCGCTACCTTCCTCGATGACCAGCTTGATGAAGCCGCGTGTGTCGAAGTTGGCAAGCGCTCGCGGAACGTTGTCGAGTGTCAGCGTGCGACTGTCGGTCTCGATGCCATCGTGGTGCGCTTCCGCCTCGCTGTAGCCCACGGTGGCGACTTGCGGGTCGGTGAACACCACTGCCGGCATCGCGGTCAGATTGAGGGCTGCGTCGCCGCCGGTCATGTTGATCGCGGCACGGGTGCCGGCGGCCGCTGCCACGTAGACGAACTGCGGCTGGTCGGTGCAGTCGCCGGCCGCGTAGATGTTCGGGTTGCTCGTGCGCATGCCTTGGTCGATAACGATGGCCCCTTGCGCATTGACAGTGACCCCCGCCGCGTCCAGCGCGAGGCTGCGCGTATTCGGTGCCCGACCGGTGGCAACCAGCAACTTGTCAGAGCGCAATTCACCGTGTCCGGTGGTCAGCACGAATTCGCCGTTCACATGGGCGACCTGGCTGGCTTGCGTGTGCTCCAGCACCTCGATGCCCTCGGCACGGAAAGCGGCTGTCACCGCCTCGCCGATGGCCGGGTCTTCACGGAAGAACAAGGTATTGCGCGCCAGGACCGTGACCTTGCTGCCCAGCCGGGCAAAGGCTTGCGCCAGCTCCAGCGCCACCACCGACGAGCCGATTACGGCAAGGCGTTCGGGAATGGTGTCGCTCGCCAGGGCCTCGGTGGAAGTCCAGTAGGGTGACTCTTTCAAGCCCGGAATCGGCGGGACCGCCGGGCTGGCACCCGTGGCGACCAGGCAGCGGTCGAACATCACGACGCGCTCGCCACCCTCGTTCAAACGGACGGTAAGGCTCTGGTCGTCCTTGAAGCGCGCCTCACCGTGCACAACGGTGATGGCCGGATTACCGCCCAGGATGCCTTCGTACTTGGCGTGCCGCAGTTCGTCGACGCGGGCCTGCTGCTGGGCCAGCAGCTTACTGCGGTCAATCGTAGGCACAGTTGCCGCAATACCGCCATCGAACGGGCTTTCCCGGCGCAGATGGGCGATGTGGGCGGCGCGGATCATGATCTTGGACGGCACACAGCCGACATTGACGCAGGTGCCGCCGATGGTGCCGCGCTCGATCAGCGTGACCTGCGCGCCTTGCTCGACGGCCTTCAGTGCTGCCGCCATTGCCGCGCCACCGCTACCAATGACGACGACCTGCAACGGGCGTTCGTTGCCACTGGGCTTATCAGCGGCCCCTATCCAGCCGCGCATCTTGTCGAGCAGGCCGGCGCGGTTGTCCGTCGGTGGCGCATCGGCAAGCGTTGCCTCGTAGCCCAGTCCGGCCACGGCGGTAGTCAGCGCATCCGATGACGTGCCCGCCTCAATGGCGAGTTGCGCTGTGCCCTTCGGATAGGACACCAGCGCCGATTGCACGCCGGGCACTTTCTCCAAGGCTTCCTTGACGTGAGCCGCGCACGAGTCGCAGGTCATCCCGGTGATTTTCAGGGTGGTCATGTATTTTTCCTTTTCTGTGGTGGCTACGGCTGTTGCCGTCAGCCACGTTGTTCTGGCAATTCACAGCTGTCCGGCCCGCAGCGGCGATGTGCTGGCGAGATGAAATCCCAGACCGACACCCCAACCATCAAGGCCAGGCCGACATAGAGCAGTCCACCGCTCTGCCAGCCGTAAGCCCGCATTAAAAACACCGCTGCCAGCACCAAGATCGGGCCTATCGTGCCGAGCGCCGTGCGTCGCCACTGTCGATGATTGAGCCAAGCGATAGCATTGGCGAGTAACGTGATGCCGGCGAACATCGGCAGCAGGATGCCAATGAATAGCCCCTCGTACTGGCTCAAGAAGCCCAGTCCGATGGCCGCGCCAAAGCTGGCGATGGCAGGAAAACAGGCGGCGCAGCCCATCGCGGAAACGACGCTGCCGAGCGCGCCGGTTTTGCCAGCGATGCGCGTGATGAGTCCCATGTGTCGCTCCCGAGTTCGGTTAACGGATCAGCGTTTGAGGCTGGACGGATAGCCCGCGTCCTCGGTCGCCTTGGTCAACTTCTGGACGTTGGTCTTGGCATCGTCGAAGGTGACGACGGCCTGGCGCTTGTCGAAACTTACGTCGGTCTTGCTCACGCCCTCAACCTTGGAAAGCGCGTGCTTGACAGTGATCGGGCAAGAGGCGCAGGTCATGCCAGGCACGGACAGCGTGACGGTCTGAGTGGCGGCGAACACGGGGGCAACGAAAGCGGCGAGAGCGAGGGAGGCAAACAGCTTTTTCATGATGAACTCCTGATTAGTAGAAAAATGGCATGACGTAGGGAAAACCAAGCGCGACCAAGACCAACACGGCGACGAACCAGAAAATGAGCTTGTAGGTGGTGCGCACTTGCGGAATCGCGCACACCTCGCCCGGCTTGCAGGCTGCGGTCGGTCGGACGATGCGCCGCCAGGCAAAGAACAGTGCAACCAGCGCCGCGCCGATGAAGATCGGCCGATACGGCTCCAATACCGTCAGGTTGCCGATCCATGCCCCGCTGAACCCCAAGGCGATCAAAACCAGCGGCCCCAGGCAGCAGGCCGACGCAAGAATGGCGGCCAGCCCACCGGCGAAGAGCGCGCCGCGCCCGTTTTGTGGTTCAGACATACGCTTGTCCTTTCAAATTTGGTTTGGATAGCTTAAGCTTACTTCCGTAGTTATGTACGGAGTCAAGCGATATGCAAATTAATTTTGAGAATCTGACCATTGGCGTTTTTGCCAAGGCGGCCGGGGTCAATGTGGAGACCATCCGGTTCTACCAGCGCAAGGGCCTGCTGCCGGAGCCAGACAAGCCCTATGGCAGCATTCGCCGCTATGGCGAGGCGGATGTAACACGAGTGCGGTTCGTGAAATCGGCCCAGCGGCTGGGCTTTAGCCTGGACGAAATCGCCGAGCTACTGCGGCTGGAGGATGGCACCCATTGCGAGGAAGCCAGCGGCCTGGCCGAGCACAAGCTCAAGGATGTGCGCGAGAAGATGGCCGACTTGGCACGCATGGAGGCCGTGCTGTCTGAACTGATGTGCGCCTGCCATGCGCGGAAAGGGAACGTTTCCTGCCCGCTGATTGCGTCACTAAAGGGCGAAGCAGGCCTGGCAAGGTCAGCTATGCCTTAGCGTGCTTTATTTTCCGATTTCTGAGGTGCCCCCACCCAGAGAGTGACCCGCTTGCCGTGGATGGGCAGATCACGATAGGGAACGTCACGCTTGCCGAACCGTACGAACTCACCCTGCACGCCGCATTCCTCGCAGGCGATGGGATCGGGCACGTCCACCTCGAAGTGCATTTCGTCGTCGGTTGATTTGCAGCCCAGTACTTGGTATTGCGGCAGGTCAAGGATGTTGTCGGGAAGTTCGGTCATGGTGTTGTATAGGCGTAGGTGTCAGTCAGATCCATCCGACTCGGCATTGGTGTTTGCTTTTTTACCCAACAAGCTGCTGGAAACTAAAAGTAAGGCACCGAGGACAATTGCAATATCAGCCAGGTTGAAGGCCGGCCAATGCCAGTCTCGCCAATAGAAATCAAAGGAATCCACAACATAGCCGCGAAAGACCCGGTCAATCAGGTTGCCCATGGCGCCACCGAGGATAAGACTGTAAGCGATGGCTTCTCCTTTATGACGATTTTCAAGGATCAGCTTGATCAGAAAAATCGAGACCACTACCGCGATTCCGATAAAAAAGTAGCGCTGCCAGCCTCCACCATTCGCAAAAAGACTGAATGCGGCACCGGTATTCCATACGTGTACCCAGTTAAAGAATGAGGTCACTGAAATAGACTCGCCATATGCCATTGATTGTTGCACCAGCCATTTTACGGCCTGATCAGACGCTGCCAGCAGGCCCGATATGGACAATAGGGCATACGGCGAGAGCTTTTTGCCAATAATGAGCATTATTTAACCCTTCAACGCCAAAATGCGTCTAGCACCGTTAAGTACAATTACCCCCACGATGGTGCCGATAATCAGATCCGGATAATTGGACCCGGTCCACGCGACCAGAGCGCCGGCGGTGATGACCCCCAGGTTGATCACCACGTCGTTGGCCGAGAATATCCAGCTTGCCTTCATGTGCGCTCCGCCCTCCCGATGTTTGGATATGAGCAGCAGACAACTGGTATTGGCAATCAATGCGACGAAGGCGATCGCCATCATCATCAGCGATTCAGGCTCACTACCGAAAACAAAGCGTCGCACCACCTCGACGAGTACGCCGATAGCCAAAATCAGTTGCAGTACCCCTGCCAGATGCGCGGCACGTACCTGCATTTTCGCACTGCGCCCTACGGCATAGAGAGCCAGACCATAGACGGCTGCATCGGCAAACATATCCAGGGAATCAGCGATCAGGCCGGTAGACTGGGCGATCAGGCCAGCAGTCATTTCCACCACGAACATGATCGCATTGATACCGAGCAACACGCGCAGAGTGCCTGACTCCTGCGTAGCAGAGACTGCCGAGCTCTCAGCGGCCTTGATCGTCTCTGGGTCGGCAATGACGGTTTCCTGAAGCGAGGCGCCTAGCCCCAAGGTCGCCAGTTTCGCGGTAATGGGCTCAGCCTCGCCGTCATGCACGACCTTCAACCGGCGGTTCGACAAGTCGAAGGACAGTGCCCGAATCCCCTCAACGCCGTTCAGGGCCAGGCGAATCATGCGCTCTTCTGATGGACAGTCCATCTTCGGCACGGCATAAACACTGACCCATCTCCCTGGCGCCTCGGAGGAGGCCTGCATATCGATATCCGCCGCAGGCCTTGCATGGTCGCCACAGGGGCCTCCGCAGTTTTTACTCATGATATGACTCCACTTGAATGTGATCGGGTTTTCATTTAAAACTATATAGTAGCTATAATGTCAATAGCGTAGAGAATCCGTTGCGGAGGAACCCGATGCGTATTGGTCAGTTGGCACAGTCAGTAGGGGTAGATACACAGACGATCCGCTTCTACGAACGGCAGGGCTTGTTGCCGCCGCCTGGTCGGCAGGAGAACAGTTACCGTGTCTATACCGAGAAACACGTTGAGCGGCTGGCCTTTATTCGTCGCTGCCGCATCCTGGATCTGTCACTGGCAGAAATTCACGAACTAAAGCGCTATCAGGACGACCCTCATCAGTCCTGTACCGCTGTCAATGCCTTGCTCGATGATCACATCTCTCATGTGCGCTCGCAGATAACCGCTCTACAGGCGCTTGAGAAACAACTCGTTTCACTAAGAGCGCGTTGCAACGATGACCGGGAAGTTAAGGCGTGTGGGGTTCTTGCTGGAATTAGCGAGGGAAGCATGCATCAGCAGTAGGTTGGAGTGCCAACCAGATAATCCGATGAGATGCCGGTTTGCCTCACTCTCATGCAAAGGTAAGATCAACCATTTAATCCGCTTACCCAAAAAAATTAAGGGAGCCAAAGCTCCCTTCAATTAGTGACTAGCCAACTTGTTCAGAATCCATTAATTGACTTACCAAACTGACTAGATAATTCAACTGTGCTCAATTCACAGCTCTAACACTCTGCTGCAACCCCTGCTGAATCTCCTGCACATAGCTCAATTGCGCTGAATGCTCTGTATCTACAGCACTGTCACTGTGTGGATAAAACTCCTCCAGCAATTCCATCCCCTCCTCTGCATGCACCTCAAACTTGGCATTGGCAAAACCCTGCCGTGCAATCTGATCTAATGCCGCCTGATCAAACCCTGCCTGTTTTCCCTGTTGGTCAATCTCCTTGGCTGTCTGAATTGCTGTTTGTAAATCCACGCCTTCCCGTAACGTTAAATCCACGTAATACACGGGCTGACGATAGCTTTGGGTTGTGCTTTTCCCACGCAACGTGAGCTGCAACGGCAAACACGACAACAAACCACCTGATGCCGCATGGTAGTAATTCAAACGTGCTGCCAAAGTGCGAATGCTGTTAAAACCAGTGGTTCTGAAGATAAAAGTCCCAAACTCATCGGCTTCGCCTAAATTGACATGCAGGCGTCCATAAGGCTTACAATGTCCACCCTGTCCAAGTGGGCATAAGTCGGGGGATGGACAAGGATGTTGCTCTACACCTTGTGATGTCATACGCTGACACGTCTGACCATTCCCCACACAAATCGGGCGACCTGTCTGTCGGTCAAATAAACTATATTCAGCTCGAAGATTGAGTTCAGGGTCATTGAAGATCATACGTACAGGGATGCTACGCAGCTTTTGATTCGGTGCTTGACTACGCAATTGCTCATCCAAGGGGTGTTTAATCCAACCGTCCTTACCCTGTATTTGACTGGTAATGGTGAACTGATCGTCTTTCTCTGGCAGACGCTTGCCATTCTTTTCTATTACACGGCCAATACTGATCCGTCCCAAGATGGGTGGTGTGATTGCTAAACCTTTAATCATGTTGAAATTCCTCTGTCGTTGAGATGTTTAGATGTGTTGTCCTATGTGCTTAAAATAAAATCGGCATAAAAAAATCCCATGCAGGGCTGCACGGGATTTCAGATTTCTTCTTGCTGAGTGATTAACTCTAAACTTTGAGCTAATCGTGATAAATGTTGAAACGACGACTGCCTGCTTTCTGCAGTGGGTACTGTTGGATGAGTTCAGGTTGGTGCTGAAGTAAGGACTTGATGTCTAGGCTGATACTGTCCTTGCTCTTTTTCCAAGTCACCGAGCCTTGCTGAAATACGGCACGTTCATGTTCCTGTATCAGTGCCTGAACACGGTGTTTAAGTAGGTCAAATTGGCTTTGGTGCTGTTCAATCTGCTGTTTCTCCTGTATCAGCTGATCAAACAGTTCATTGGCAAGTTCCACCTCCGTTAGATCAACACAGCTCAGTGGGGTATGTTCAGGATAGAGCTGTTGTAAAGCTTTGGCTGCCGATTCACTGGCATCCACTGCTGGTGGAACATCATTTTCTACACATTCCCAAAACAGCCGTTCTGCCTGAATGATCTGTTCAATCAGAGCTTCATTACGACTGACTTTGTAGATTTTGGTTTCCTGCCCACACAGCAACACACAAATATGTGCCGCTTGCTTGCCTGTCACCGCCAGTTGATGTTGTACCTGACACAACACGTATAACGGCACACCATCTCGCCACAGTTTAGCGCCATATTCTCCTGCGGTTTTACATTCCAGTATTTGTACGTCTTCATTGCCCACTACGGCATAATCCAAGTTCGCCAACATAAAGGCTTTGTCAGGATCAGGGTGCTGCAGTACCGCATTGACCCGACGGACTTTATTATTGGTGTGCATGCTGTAGTATTCTGCGACCAAGGGTTCTAACTGCTTGCCCCAATATAAAGGTGCATGCCCTGAGCTTTCATCTTCAATATTTTGCTGTACCCGTCCTGTTTTAATCATCCACAGTTCTAGCATCGACATATAAGGATTCAAGCCACAGGCAGCTGCGGCATCACTGCTGCCTATTCCCTGTTTACGCACTTCCAGCCATGCCTGATAGTCCAGTTGTTTGGTGTTGATCAGACGTTTGGCATTTAAACTACGTTTTGAACCTGATTGACTTTGTTTAAGCTTGTGATTGGCTACAGTTGGTAAATACTGAGATTGAGACGTTACTGTTGGGTTTATAATCTGATTCATGGGTTTATCCTTCTATCATTGATTTTAAAACGGCATAAAAAAAGCCACATCCGAAGATGTGGCAAAGAGGGATCGTTAATTAGGAGGACACTTGATCGTACTGATCACATGCCCTGATGGTAAAGTTTCAAGATTAAATTCAGCTTAAGCCACTAAGCGTAAAGCTTGCTCCAATCCACGTTGTTTCAATGCTGCCCCTGCACCAAACCATGCAGAGTCAAGGCGGTGATCGGTACTCATCGCACGACGTTCATGATCTACAAATTCGGTGATTGCACAAAGCAACCCATAAGCGGTGTCTTTGGCTGAAGATAAGTCTGCCCCACGTCCCTGACCGTTAAACATATTCATGACTTTGGTCATAGCACGTCCATTCGGTTCAGTTTTATTGGGCTGTGGATTGGCTTGGGATGCAACATTACGGTAGTACTGAATAATGTTATCCTCCTGTTCCATTACACTTAGGCTATTGTTGTTAAATACCGCATCAAAATAAGCCGCTGCTTCTTTCTGGGTGACTTTACGTTGGGTGAGTTGTTTCATTTCATACATGTGGTCGTACCATGTCTTGACTGAAATACCGAGTTGATCTTTGACTTTGTCGGCATCAAACTTGGTACTGTGCGGTACTTTGACCACGCCTGCATTGGAACTCTGTCCACGTAAGGCAATGGCTAAAGTGTTGTTACACACCACACGGATATTGGTGAATTGTGCTGTGGTCGCCAACGTACCGTCACATGCGGTTGCCAGCAGAATATAGCCATTGCTGACATCCCCACCTTTCAATTCTGCAGTTTGTCCTGTACGTGCCAAAGCCCAGAACTTTTTCCCACCTTTAAGCACCCCTGCGGTTTCCAATTCAAAGCCTGATTGTTCGGTCAGATCACGGTAGAACTCCAGAATTTCCATCGGTTGGACTTCTTGATAACGCTGACTCACCACCGATAAAGGAGCATGGGTATCTGAACGGTACAGTACCCGTTGTTCTTCATACGGCATGATGATGCTTTGTCCACGTGAGTTTTGAGCCATGTAGCTGACATTGGAGGATTCAATGCGCCAATCCATGCCTGCCTGCTTGGCCCAGACTTCAATCGGTTGGTTTTGGCTAAGTTGATTGCCCAGACCATGCCATGGGGTTTGTCCGATATACGCCATTTGTTCAAGTTGATGTGCCATTTTTATTATTCCTTAAATAAAAGTGAAAGATGTAAAGATGCAGAAATGTGCTGAAAGGGTTTAATTTGAACAATCCAGCTATTCAAAGATGTAACCGTGTAAAGTCAGTGATGCAATTACGGCACCCATGCAAACGCTTGTTGGCAATCCAAACAGAGATACTGCTCGGCATTGCTGTAGTATTTTTCAAAGGCATACTGACTCACCACCACCAGTACGCCACCCACCACTACCCCAACAGCTGCACCGAAGAGCGGTGAAAAGCCTGACTTGCGAGCGACCTGCATGCCAAACATCGCCATCTGTGTAGGTGAAATACAGCGTTGTAACTGTTCAAAATAGTTAAAGTTGGCGTTGCCTGAATCGGTGTATCTGACATGGCTAGACTGACAGTAGGGGCATTGAATAAAGGACATTGAGTATTCCTTGTTAAATGAATTGGGTACGAAAAGCTGAATTGAGGGCATAAAAAAACCATGCCCATTGAGGACACGGTTTGATTGAGTTTTTGCTTTGTCGTGGAGAGTCGAGGGTCGCTATTGAAAGCTATAGCTTGCAGTGCCTTTGTCAGTTTCGACATCAACACGCACTACATTGTCATAGCCACAGCCTTTTAATTTCAGTCTTAAACGTAGACCCATTTTAAAATGCTGTGGATATTCCAACGATCTGCGGTAGCCTTCATAACTGCATTCACCGTTGTTGATCAGCACATTGGTGACATCAATCGGATCTGCGCTGTTAGAACGGATGGTCAATACCGTAGCGGATTGATTTTGCGCATACCAGTTACTGGTATCTTTGACATCCAGTTCTACCGTAAATGTATTTGGATCAAGGCCAGAGTTACACCCACTCAACAACATTCCTGTCGTTACAGTCACTGCCAGTAGGATCGGTTTAAAAAATTGCTTCATACATTTCATCCTCAGCAGTAGTTATAGCTCACGCCATAATCGCCCGTATTTAAGTCAATACTGACCAGATGGATTTCACAGTCTGTGCCATTATCAAATTTATAGACGTAGTAGCGATTACCCGCTTGCTCCGACTCCAGTGCGCCATGTTCTTGCAAGCTAAAGTCTTGCACTGATTTGCCTGTATCTTTTACGGCTTTGGCAAAGATATAGCGTTGATACTTGTCTATATTGTCCTGCTCAAACTGAGGCAGTTCATCATAAGGCAGCATCGACAGTAAGGTATCCGCCGCCTTAAGGTTTTGATCAAACTCAAAACTCAGCAATTCAGGTTCATGATCTGATGGACTTAGACTTTTTCTTCCCGTGGTCAATTCTTTGACATCGATCCCATCCACTTCTGCTGCTGCAATCTCAGTGGATACTGCTTCTGAACCGGCGGATTCTAAAAGTTGTGCAGAGCTGACCTCAGAAGTGTTGGCTGGAACCGTTTTTTCAGTTGCGTATTTAGGGCTAAAGAAGTAGAAGCCTGCGATGCTGATCAAGGTCAGGGCTAAGATTGCCGCCAAGCCCAATATGGTTTTTTGGGTCATTTGAATGTTCCCCTCATTTAGTTGGGCACAGTGACTTGACCATTCTGCGCATTAAAGTGAACAAAGCGTGGACAACCACCTTGAAAGTTCACCGTGAAATTACGCCAACCACGATTGCCAGGATTGGTTTTATAAAGACATTGATAAACCCCACCGCCTGTATGACGTGCTTGAACAAGGTAGGATTCACTGGCTTGTGCAAACCAGCCTGCCTGCGCCAATGATGCGCCTGCAAGTAGTGATGAAATCAGGGTCGTTTTTAGGAAAGTTTTAAACATCATCATTTTCTCTTTTTATAGGCATCACTGGTCTTGGTCTTAATCAGACACAGTGTTCCCCATGTCATAAATGTTGGAATGAATATCTATGTTTTTTGAAGTGTTATAGACGATAAAGCACACAAATCTACGCCCCTCAAAACAGCATGAGAGATTCATCTTCATATCGGTAATATGTACTTGAAAAAGTTTTATTCTTAGAAAGTCATGGACACAGCTATGCACAAAATACACGGCATCAGGTCTAATCACCCAACGGCACAAACATGAAAAAAGAGAAATGTAAAAGACGGTCTTGATGTAAGCGCATGGCGTACTCCTTGTGTGAAAGAGTTCTACCAGAATCACTGTCAATTGATGGTGGCAGAACGAGAAAGGGTTGACAGACTGACACACAAGAATCAGCACGTACAAGGCGTCCCTCCCTCGCCCTACCGCAACGAAGGGGGACGAACGAGTTCGCCACCAAAAAATTACTTTTTTGATGTGCTAGATGATAACGGTCTGTCAAAACCGACTGACGATGTAGGTCAGCAGGCTAGGGATAATCTGCGCAATGTAGAGCGTCAAGCAAGCTAAATAAATGGGGAGTGAAAATATTTATAATTAAGAAATGTTTGAATAAGAATATAGTTAGATTTAGATACAGTTTTTTAAACTACATTCCTTAATCTTCTAAATACGGCTAAAAGAAACCAATCCAATCCAAAATTTGATGAGGGGTAGGTTGTGGGGTGAAACCACAGACAAAAAATAAGCCCTTGTAAAAACAAGGGCTTATTTAGATATTTGGCGGAAGCGGTGAGATTCGAACTCACGGAGGACTCACACCCTCGTCGGTTTTCAAGACCGGTGCATTAAACCGCTCTGCCACGCTTCCATGTGCGTAAGAATACAAAGCTTGATTCCTTTATTCAAGAAAAATTTAACTGCAATGTATTCAAATGCATAATGTTTCATCAATTATCAAAGTTTTGCTGCTAATTCAGCACCATCACGAATCGCACGTTTTGCATCAAGCTCAGCAGCAAGCTTTGCACCACCAATAATATGATATTTAGCAAAGGTATTCTCACCTTCTTTTGGCATCAAATCTTTTACAGATTCTTGACCAGCACATACCACGATCGTATCAACACGCAATAACTGATCATGACCATTATGCTCGATCCACAATCCTTCATCAGTCACAGATTTATATTGAACGCCTCTTAACATACGTACTGCATGTTTTTTGAGTTGTGCTCGATGAACCCAACCAGATGTTTTACCTAAACCGATACCTAGAGGTGTCGTTTTACGTTGTAATAAATAAATTTGACGAACTGGCATTTCCACTTCAGGACGTTGAGTTCCACCTTCAGAAATATAGTCTGGATTTGGATCAACACCCCATTCACGCTGCCATTCAGCTAAAGGTTGTGGTTGAGGCTGATGCGGTGGCTTTAACAAAAATTCTGACACATCGAAACCAATACCACCCGCGCCAATAACTGCGACTTTATGCCCAACTTCAGCGCCTCTTAAAACTTCAGCATAAGATAAAACTTGTGAAGCAGTACTGCCCTGAATTTTTAAAGCACGAGGAACAACACCTGTTGCCACGATAACTTCATCAAAACCTTCACGTTCAAGTTGTTCACGATTTACGCGAGTGTTCAAACGTAAATCAACTCCAGTTTGTTTAAGTTGAACTTTAAAGTAACGAATCGTCTCATGGAATTCTTCTTTTCCTGGGACAACTTTCGCTAAGTTAAATTGACCACCGACATCATCACTTGCTTCAAACAACGTCACTGCATGACCACGACTTGCAGCGACTGTAGCTGCTGACATTCCAGCAACACCACCACCTACCACAGCAATACGTTTTGGTTTTTTAGTTTTAATATAAACCAATTCAGTTTCATAACACGCTTGTGGATTAACTAAACAACTCACACGTTGATTTTTAAACGCATGATCTAAACATGCTTGGTTACAGGCGATACAGGTATTAATCTCATCTACACGATTGGTTGCAGTTTTATTTACCCAGTATGGATCAGCTAAAAATGGTCTTGCCATTTGCACCATATCTGCTTTACCTGAAGCAATAATTTCTTCTGCAACATCAGGCATATTAATACGGTTTGAAGCAATGATTGGAACAGAAACATGCTGTTTAACATGAGCCGTATAGTCTACAAATGCAGCACGAGGCACAGAAGTGACAATCGTTGGGATACGTGCTTCATGCCAGCCAATCCCTGTATTTAATAAAGTCACGCCTGCTTTTTCAAGTGCCTTTGCTACTACGATCACTTCCTGCATTGTATTTCCGTCATGCACGAGATCCAGCATGGATAAACGGAAGCAGATAATGAACTTCTCACCCACTTTGGCACGGATTGCTTTTACAATTTCCACAGGAAAACGCATACGGTTTTCAATATCACCACCCCAGCGATCGGTGCGCTTGTTCACGTGGCTGCTAAGGAATTGATTGATTAAATATCCCTCTGAACCCATGATTTCAACACCGTCATACCCTGCTTTTTTAGCTAGGCTTGCACAGCGTGCATAGTCATCAATTGTAGCCAGAATTTGTGAATCTGACATTTGTCGTGGTTTAAATGGGTTAATTGGTGCTTGAATTGGCGAAGAAGAAACTGAAAATGGATGATATCCATAACGACCAGAATGCAAAATCTGCATAAGAATTTTTGAACCATGCTTATGCACAGCGTGAGTAACAAGACGGTGATGAGGAATATCCACCAAACTATTCATCGTACCACCCGCTGGCAATAACCAACCTTGACGGTTTGGAGAAATACCACCAGTGATAATAAGACCTACGCCCCCTTTTGCGCGCTCACCAAAATAAGCTGCAAGTTTAGGATAATTAAAAAAACGGTCTTCTAAACCAGAGTGCATTGAACCCATCACAACACGGTTTTTAATGGTCGTAAAACCCAAATGTAATGGTTTTAAGATATTTGCATAGCTAGTCATGGTATTCCTTCTATATTTATTGGCTTTGCAACTTGTTGCATAGTACTTTAACTGAATTTTTATACGTGTTTATGACTTTTTTTAAGAAAATGCTGACACTAAAGTCAAAACAAATGTAACCGTTATGATTTACATCTTAAAAATTCAATATTCCACATGAAAGCGCACATAATTTTTCTGCTTAGTTTTTTCTTTCGGGAAAACAAGCTCAATGAAAAGTGTTACAATAGCTCCGATTTTTTATTCTCAAGACCACCTATTCGGGGTCTTTACTAATAAACGTTAGGACAAGCAATGACTGATAATGCAACTATCTTGCAGCACGTACCTGTAGGCAAAAAAGTTGGGATTGCCTTTTCTGGTGGTCTCGATACTTCAGCAGCTTTATTGTGGATGAAGCAAAAAGGTGCGGAACCTTATGCTTATACAGCAAACTTAGGTCAACCTGATGAAGATGACTATGATGCTATTCCAAAGAAAGCTGAACAATACGGTGCAGTCAAAGCTCGATTAATCGATTGTCGTTTACAACTTGCTCTTGAAGGTATTGCTGCAATTCAATGTGGTGCCTTTCATATTAGCACTGGCGGTGTACCTTATTTCAACACAACACCTTTAGGTCGTGCAGTAACAGGTACTATGCTTGTGACAGCAATGAAAGAAGATGATGTGAACATCTGGGGTGATGGTTCTACTTATAAAGGTAACGATATTGAACGTTTCTATCGTTATGGTTTATTGACCAATCCAGCTCTGAAAATCTACAAACCGTGGTTAGACCAAACCTTTATTGATGAGTTAGGCGGTCGTGCGGAAATGTCACAGTTCCTCATCGACAACGGTTTTGACTATAAAATGTCAAAGGAAAAAGCGTATTCAACTGACTCTAATATGTTGGGTGCTACTCACGAAGCTAAGGATTTAGAATACCTCAATGCAGGTATCAAAATCGTAGACCCAATTATGGGCGTTGCTTTCTGGAAAGAAGATGTAAAAATTGATGCAGAAGAAGTATCAATTACTTTTGAAGAAGGTTTCCCTGTTGCATTAAATGGCCAGCGTATTGAAGATCCTGTTGAGCTGATCTTAGAAGCTAACCGTATCGGTGGTCGTCATGGTCTTGGTATGTCTGACCAAATTGAAAACCGTATCATCGAAGCAAAATCTCGTGGTATTTATGAAGCGCCTGGTATGGCTCTATTGCATATCGCTTATGAGCGCTTAGTTACAGGTATTCATAACGAAGACACGATTGAACAATATCGTATCAACGGTTTACGTTTAGGTCGTCTACTTTACCAAGGTCGTTGGTTCGATTCTCAAGCGCTTATGCTTCGTGAAACAGCACAACGTTGGGTAGCTAAAGCGATTACTGGTACTGTCACTTTAGAATTACGTCGTGGTAATGATTACACGATTATGAATACCGAATCTCCTAACCTCACTTATGAAGCTGAGCGTTTAACAATGGAGAAGGGTGATTCAATGTTTACACCAATGGATCGTATCGGTCAGTTAACGATGCGTAACCTCGACATTACCGATACACGTGCAAAACTTGGTATCTACACTGAAACAGGTTTACTTGCTGTTGGTCAAGGTTCTGCAATTCCTCAATTGGAAAGCAAATCAAAGTAAGCGATTGATAAGTAAATTATCTTACAGAAAAGGCTGAATATATATTCAGCCTTTTTTAATAGCTTAATAAGAATCGATGGTAAACAATCATTCCACAAATAGAACAATATATCTCAATTAAAGACTATTTATAACCATTATGAATCGATATTATTACTATCAAGCAAAACATAAGAATTAGGAGATGAAAGATGAATGCTTATCTACATCGTAGTGAAAATCGCGGTCATGTAAAAGCTGGCTGGTTAGATACTTACCATAGTTTCTCATTTGGTAGCTGGTACAATCCGAAATACATGGGTGTGAGTGCATTACGTGTAATTAATGACGATACGATTGCAGCACATAATGGTTTTGGTACGCATCCGCATGACAATATGGAAATTCTAACCTGTGTACTAGATGGCACCATTTCTCATAAAGATAGTATGGGTAATGAAGATCAAATTAATGCAGGTGAATGGCAATTAATGAGTGCGGGTACAGGTGTAACCCACAGTGAAATGAATAAGCATGATAAAGCAGTACATCTATTACAGATTTGGATTCAACCAAATGTTCAAGATGCTGCACCGACTTATCAGCAAATTCAGCTCAACCCAAAGGATCATCCTAACCAATGGCATCTAATCGCAGGCGATGAATCTGCACCAATGTTGATTCGTCAAAATGCTGAAGTAAAAACAGCTGTACTTGAGAAAGATCAACAATTAGAAATCACAGCAACGAAAAAAGTGAACTATGTTCACGTGGTTTCTGGTGAAGTTATGATTGCTGATCATCATGTAAAAGCTGGCGATGCTTTACTATTTGATGAGACTGCAACAATCAAGGGGCTTGAAGATGCCCAAATGATTTGGTTTGACCTACCATAAGTCGAAGTTTAACTCGTATCTCTCCCTCTGAGGTACGAGTTTTTTTAATCATGGTTACTACTATCACAACTGTTAGAATCCGAATTTGATTCATCACTAGAACGACATTCATCAGAATGCCGATCGTCATGTTCCTTATATGAATTAGATGCGGAAGTTGTTGAAGAATATGAATGACTATAATCAGCATTATCCTGTATAGACTTAACTTTCTTCGCTAATAAGATTAAGAAAACCAAACCAATGGTAAAGACTAAAATAATCAATATCAGCACCACAATCCCCTATTGCTACTCTAATTTTTGTTCCCAAATATAGCTTAGATTTTCTTCTAAAAATTGGCATTAAAAAAGCCCGATTAACGGGCTTTTCTACAACCTTGAACATTTTTAAAAACAATCAAAATTGTTTCGTTCGTTGTTAGCTGTGTATACAGGTTGTCATATCTTTGTTCATTTAGGAAAGATTTCTCTTAAATCCTAAATAGTATATGACCTCCTTATTGATTAAATTATCACCAATACTAATCTCGGTCAAGTAGCATTAAATTACAAAATCTAGGGTTAAATGCTTTGCAATTTTAACTAAGCTTAATCATAGTTATTTTTCAATTAATAGATTAAATAGCATGGGTAATCCCCCCTAAAAAAAATAGGATCTAAAAGTAGAATTTTCTCTTAAGATACGAGCAGGAGATTCTGCATGAAAACATCTAAATTTACTGACAGTCAGATCATGTCCATCTTGAAACAGGCAGAATCTGGCACACCTGTAGCGACCCTTTGCCGTGAACACGGCATGAGTAATGCTACCTTTTATAAATGGCGTGCCAAATATGGTGGTATGGATACATCATTAATGGCTCGACTGAAAGAGCTAGAAGCCGAAAATACCAGACTTAAAAAGATGTATGCGGAAGAGCGATTAAAGGCCGAAATCATCCAGGAAGCGATGGCAATGAGCAGCACTGCTGCGCAAGGGTAAAGCCATCTTGCCGGCGTAAGATGGCACAACAGGCAGTTGCCCAGCATGCCATTAGTATTCGTTTGGCTTGTAAAGCATTTGGCATTAGTGAAACCTGCTACCGCTATCAAGCCAAACTCAGCGATGACAATGCACTCATTGCTGAACAGCTCATTGAACTCACTGAGGAAAATTCCGATTGGGGCTTTGGTTTGTGCTTCTCGTATTTACGGCATGTTGAGAGTTGCTGCTGGAATCACAAGCGGGTTTACCGCATTTACTGTGAGTTGGCACTGAATCTGCGTATTAAACCGAGAAGAAGACTAAAACGGCATGCGCCTGAACCATTGAAAGAACCAATCCGAGAAAATCAGGTTTGGTCATTAGATTTTATGCATGATCAGCTTTCCGATGGTCGCAAGTTTCGATTATTGAATGTGATTGATGATTACCGCCGCGAAGGCCTAGCCATTGAAGCAGGGTTCTCATTGCCCACAATCAGGGTTATTCGTACGTTGAATCAATTGCTGGAGTGGAGAGAAAAACCGTTAGTGATCCGATGCGATAATGGTCCCGAATTTATCAGTCACGAATTTGTGCGCTGGGCTACTGAGCACGGTATTCGTATTGAATATATTCAACCGGGTAAGCCACAGCAGAATGCGTATATTGAACGCTCGCTATAATCGGACCATACGTTATAGTTGGCTGAGCAAGCATTTATTTGATACTTTGGATGAAGTACAAGATTATGCAACAAACTGGTTGTGGCATTACAACCATGAAAGACCACATCAAGCTAACAAAGGAAAGCCACCTCTAATGGCTGCTTAACCTCTACTTTTAACTTCGGTTATTTATGGGAGGATTACCATAAAATTTCAGCAATTCATTTGGACAATTTTTCAATACGGCTTCAATACGTTCCAACCAATGATATTCATGATTAAATTCCTTCAAGAACAAAAATAATATACATATATAATTATAGAGCTGATGATGTGCTTTCAGAGGAGCGTTCTTCCCCTTTTTAGGAGGAAAGACAAATGTTCTATTAAATAAGCGGCCCTGATGAGCACAGACATTTCGTAAATATGTAAGAGCATGTAACCATGACTCTAATATTTCTGGTGACAAGTCAAACTGTTTTGCAATTTGTTTACGATCTTTACTATGAACTAGATGTTGAAATAACCTAGACCATGTTCCCAAAGGTAAAACTTCCGCAATCATCCAACATGGCGGGTATTCTGGCGTATCATATTCTTGATAATAATGATGTATAAATGTTTCTCTTAGCTTTTCCTTTTCACTACCAGCATCTGCTTTTTTCGAAGTAAATTGCTTAATTCTACTAAGAAAACCCGATGCTTGAATTGATCAGAACATTGAAACAATGTTTCATTTAAAAACCAATGAGAGCTATTGTACTTAATTGATAATTCATGATTTATAACATTTCTTACTTCCACTTCAATACGGTCTATCGCTGCTAAAATAAGACTACGTAGTTCAGAGTCAATTAAACTAATGTCTATTAAAGTATCAAACTCAACATTGGAATGAAAAGTCTGTAACCTTTTACTGTTGTCACTTGAATTTAGCTCAATTAGGGTAGCATTGTCTTTCAAACCTTTGTGCAACAAAGCCAATAGCTATTAAAAGATTACAGACTTACACGCAGACGCTTTGAGATTTGATTGATCAATTAAACTTTGAGCAGATAAAAATAATTCTCTTGAGTGTCGCCATCCAAGTTCACAATGTTCTGCTGCTGCCCAAACCAATATTACTTCCGCTTGAGCGATCTCAGCCTGAGCACATGAAAAACCTTCATTTTGTTTTAATAATTCAGCATTTGCCCAAAGATCTCTGCGCATGACACTTGATTCAGAAAGAATAGCAGTTGTCAGCGTAAATTTTTCAATTTGTCCTTGTTCTAGTGCCTCAATAATATATTTTGCTTGTTGAAGTGCTTCAGTTCTCGCAGAACTTGGACTCTTTTCACTTCCTTCGTGAGCAGCGTAACTTAACCATGTTAAGGCTTTTATCGCTTGATAATATGCAATATTTTCAGATGGTTTTAAATAAGGTATCAGACGTGTTTGTAATGCCGCAACTTGCTTATCTTTAGGATTATAAGGCTTCTGTTGATTGACATCTTGTACCAAAGAACTAGATTGCTCTCCAACAATAATTTGCTCAGATGCAGACTCAGCAAATACAGAAGTGCTTACTGCAAGCAAACTAGCAGAAACCCCTATATAAAAATAAGAACACATTTTATATAAATTATTGTGAAGATATTTCATGTTTATGGTTCTCTCGAAGCATTTATTCCAGCGTTATTACCAGCAAATAGATTCTCATCGAATTTGAATCTAAAACGAACATAAGCGCCCTGAATTGTTGTATCACTATCTACTAGATCATCATCTTTATAACCTGAGAAGTTATAGCCACCTGACAACCATAGATTTGCTGCAACGAGATACCCAACCTCACCACCCAAGAGAACTCGACGCACTGAACTCATATCAGACCATAATACACCTGTATGTATTCCTGCATCCCATCTTTCATTGATGTCATATATAGCTCTTGCACTGAACATGTGTGTCATACCTGTAGACTCTAAACCAGAGAATGTAGCCTGCACATTTTTCAACGCATATTGACCCGACAAGGTAAAATCACGTGTTGGATGATAATTTAAATGGTTCGAGAAAATATAAACATGTTTAAGATACGGATTGTTTAAATCAGTTTTATTATCATCATAACGATATTCAACTTTAGCTAGTGCATCAAAACGATTGTGTTCTGTATCACGATAAGCCAATCCTAATTGGAAGCGATCCACTAAACGATCACCGCTACTATCATTTTTGCTATCTGTTAGGCTAACAACATTTTTTGCCAATAATGTCACATCATCCGAATATTTATAAGCAACGCCTAAATTGTTCAATATCGTATCTGATTGATCTGTCCAACGTGCTTCAATGCGAGCAACAGCTTTCCAGTTAGGGTTCTTTAAATATTCAATACCTAAAGATGCTGCTGTGCTATCAGAATTTGAGTTATTGGCATTTGATAATGATTTAGTTTGCTCAAAACTCGTATTGGCATAAAAACCTTTTTCAAGTTCCCATCGATTACGTAAACCAATTGCTGCCTCAGCCTCTCTCGCACTAATACCATCCCGAACACGATATTCACTGAAGGCTGTTCCATTATTGTTATATTTACTATCAAGACCGAATACTGTTACATTGCGGCGTTGATTACTATTCAGATCATAAAGACCACCAATGCTTGAAACTAATTCGTGACGACCATAAGCACGGAGTTTGGAATTAATTTGATAATTTGCGCCCAACGCGAAAATACGACGACCCGCTTCAGAAATGTCTTGTTCATATTCAGCAAAGACATTCGAACCTTGCCAAGGTAGTTGACTGATTAATTTAGAGCGAACTGTGACACCATGATATGGTGCAACTTGTGTTGTATTCAGTGTTGCTGAATTAGATGACTCATCATAATACTTTAAACCAAGTTCTACAGCCAAAATACGGTTAATTGCCCGTTCAATACTTGCTGATACACCTTGATTTACGCCACTTAACTGATCTTCTGTGCGAATCGCTTCAAGCTTAGCTAAGCCGATTTTATTTAATTGTACACGTCCCTTAATGCCACTCTCTTTACGACCAGCAGTAATAGGTGCCGCTGTATTATAAAATTCTCTATCAGCTTGGTTATGATAAACTTTCATTTCCAAGTCTTTATAAGAATAGTTTAATTCAACTCGTGCAGCATCACCCGATAACTTACCAGTTGCATCTGGTTTCACATTTCCTGACGTCGATGAATTTAAGTCATCATTAATATTCTCTGAACGAGCAAACTCAGCAATGAATTTACCTTTATCATTGGCAAATTTAACGACAGTATTCACACTTGCTAACTGATCTTGAGTTAGTGGGTTATTACTCTTCACATAAGAACCACCCACTTTAACTTTATCGGTGACTTTTACAGAACCAGACACACCACCAACCGTATATTCTTCACCACCTTGATCAGATTCAACTGTAATTCGTAAATATACTGGGTTTAAGTCAGGGCGAATTCAAACATGAGGTGCGACAGTTTGAAAAGTCTTATGATAATCAACAAGCTGAGCAAATTTCTCTAATGGTGTAAGCCAATCTAACGCTTTTCTAGGACGAGTATTCAGTGACATGGCAACTTGATTTAAATAATGCTGATCTGCCTGATTTAAATCAATCCCTTTAGGTAAATATTGCCTAATTAAACCATTCATATTTTCGCATGTGCCTTTTTGCCAGGGTGAATGTGGGTCACAGAAATATACATCTATGCCTAAATCTTCTTCAAGTATTTTATGTTCTGCCATCTCGCGTCCACGGTCATAGGTCAACGTTTTACGCAGTTCTGCAGGTAAATATTTCAGAGCTTCAGTTAAAGCCTTGCGCACTGATTCTGCCTTTGCATCAGGTAATGTTGCCAAGATACAGAGCCGTGTATTTCGTTCAATAAGTGTTGCTATCGAACTTTTATTGTCTTTACCTTTAATTAAATCAGCTTCCCAATGACCCGGTATTTTTCTTTCTTGAACTTCGGCTGGGCGCTCATGAATAGTTTTAATATCCTGTAATATAGAATCTTTTTTAGGTTCACCGTTAGCTTTTCGCTTTTTATTTTCATGACGTAGACAGGATAATAAGTCTTTTTTCAACTCACCCTTGGGTAATGCTCGTATCGTTGAATAAATCGTTGTATGGCTTACATTCATTGTTTGATCCAAATCAGGAAATGTCTTTAAACGCTTTGCTATTTGCTGAGGAGACCATAAACAACGGATCGCTTCAACAATAAATTTCCAGAGGATTGAATCGATTTTGAGTTTTCTGTGACCACGTCTACGTCTAGCAAAAGTGTTATCAGAAGCATATCGAGCTTGATAAACGTCATTGATGCTATTTCTTTTAAGCTCACGATAGATCGTACTAGGATGTCTTTTAATAAGTTCAGCAAATTTTCTGGCTGAAAAGCCTTCTTTTCTTGACTCAAGCATTAATGCAGTACGATCTTCAAAGTTAAGATGATGGTATGACAATTTTATATACTCCATAAACCCTTTAAATTAATTAGGTGGTTTATGTCGCACTTCAAGTTTTACTCTGCCCCATTACCTAAACTATAAGGACCTGAAATGCCCATAGCACGTTGTTCATTCACAACTTGTTGTGTATTTGTCTGTGCAGCAAACGCAGTAACTTTATATTTATCAGCTTCTACTGTACTACGAACACCTGTCAATGAACGGTTATATTGACCTAAAGATAAGCCGTCATCATTTTCAGTACGTGTTACGTAGTCACCATACATTGCATATGAACGTCCTTTATCGACACGAACATACAATTTACTAGTAGATTGAGCATCAAAGCCTTTGGCAGCAGAGTCACCATAAACTGGGTAATATTCATCTGGACGAATATCACGGAATAATCTTTGGTTTTTATCTTTATCTGAATCATATGCAAGTGTAAGCAGGTATTCACCTTTTACCTTACCTTTCAAAAATAATGCAGCACGACCCGTTATATTGCGCTTACCGTCTTTTGAAGCTGAAATCTCATTTAATTCTTCTTCAAAACCATCATTTGAATTAATACCACTCAATTCTTTAGGGTCAAACTTTTTGAAATTAAAAGAACCTTCAACCATACCTACAGCGATAATCGGTCTTAAATCAGGTAAGAAACGAATAGGTGTGCTTGAGTGGAATATACCACTTTCAACTGATAATGTTCCTTCACCGGCTTCAATTGGCGCTTGAATTGGAACAAGTAAAGTTCCACCTTCAACGAATACTTGAATACCTGGCTGTTTTGGAATTGTTGCTGTTATACAAATCGCTTTCGCCCACAGCAACTGTATTGACTAATCGATCACGCGTACTATTTTTTACACTAGTATCTGTTACGGAAGTTGCGGTAATGTCGAAATCCATTGTACTTGTAGAAGTACAATTCGCTGGGAAATAAACCCCTAATTTAATTCTTTTTGAAGTGCCGTAAGCCAATCCACCTGTATCAATGACACCATCGCCATTAGTATCTGTCAGCAATGTACGACCATCTGCATGATATAAACGAACTACAGCACAACTTGGTACATTACTTTTAACGAAGCTTAAATTATAAGTATCCGTCGCCTGTCCTGTATTCCAAACATAGTTATCAAACTGGATTTCTTTTGCTACACCCCCAAACGTATTATTTTGGGAGTTTAAGTTATTCAAGCCACCGTTTGGCTCGCCATCATCATTCGCGTTACTTGGGCTATTGTTAAGTACAACACCTAAGGTTTGCTGAACGTTAAAAATTACAGTATTGGTTAGCGTATTTTTCAGAATAGCATTTGATGCATTGTATTGTTGATAGTCGGCGGTATTGGCAACTTTTTCGGCAGCATTCGCATTCACAGTGACTTTAAAACTTACTGTGCCTTTACTTAAAGCTGCCACACTTGCAAGCTCTACATCTACTTGCCCATTATTCACTTTATATTTTATTGGCGCATTTGCACCCGTCTCAACATCATCAGCATCAGTTAACGATCCTGAACCATTTCCCCAACTACCGCTACCCGATTTATATGTTACATCTGTAGCTAATATATCTCTCAATACGAGTTTTGCTGCCGCAGTACCCGTATTTGTATAAGCTAACGTATAAGTAATTTCCGTGCCAGTTTTACCCGTGCTAATATTCTGTGATTTCGTCACTTGAATTACAGCATCATCCACAACTTTTGCTGTGTCACTAACGGACATAGCGATCGCATTATCATGCTGGCTTGTAGCTGTTAAAGTAAAATTAGCAACGTTATTTGCAGTTAGGTTGGTTGGAATACTTCCAACGACAACTAATGAGGCAAACTCGCCAGCTTCTAAGCGAAAACTTGTGGTCGAATTCAGTAGATTATTATTATCATCAGGCTCGCCATTCTGATCCCGATCGATGTAAATGGCTACATTATCTAGATTAAATTGATCATTCGTTAACTGAGTAAGGCTTAATTTATAGTCGTCTACAATGTTACCAGTGTTGGTTAAAACATGAGGGAAGTTAACTTTGCTTCCGATAGTTCCGATATTTTGCTGATTACTTTGTAAAGTTAAAGAGTAAATTGGTTGAACAGTTAAAATAACTGCATTTGAATTAATAACTTGCAGATTACCTTGTTCATCATAGAAGTCACCACTTGCAATATTGGTGATACTGCTTCCTGCTTTAGGTTGGGCAAATGCAATAGAACTATGAAATCCAACAAATAAGCCAAATAAAGCGATAAATGAAGTTTTTGAGACAGCACTTTTCTTGAATCGGCTTATCATGTTTCAGAACCCACAAAAAATTAATAAAGTCTTATTAGCATTTTGACAAAAGCATACTGTAAAAACACAAAATTGAACACAAAAAAATCAAATAAAGTGTTTTATATCTAAACACTTTATCTTACGATAAAATTCCATTCTATATCTGCATACTTACTAGACCTATTTCATAAATCATTTTTTACTCAACTCCAAGTTATAAATTCCAGCAATTAGATTGAATCTCAAACCAAGTCTTTTAGCTCTATTACGATAATGCTCCGCAAGGATCTTGAAAGTTTTTAGACTGCCAAATACATGCTCAATTGCTATTCTTCTTTTATTGATTTCCTGATTATAGTTTTTATTTCAGGATCCAATTTACAGCGTCTTTTGGTTTTTACGGCAACAGGCTATTGGGATACAAAGTATAAATCCCCTGATAACCCTTTATCTGCAAGAACAAAGGCTCCTGAAGGAATATGGTTTAAATTTCGTTTGAACAACTCGAAATCATGCATTGCATCGCGACTGCTACATAAACTCAGAATTTGCTGAGTCTTGTAGTGAATCATGGCCTGTACTTTAAAGGTATGGGTCTTTTTCTTGCCGCTATAGCTTTTCTTCTATTTTTTAGGCATTTGGATTGGAATTTCCGTGGCATCTATGATCACAACATTCCAGTCGATGCCTTCGCCCTCGGGTAAATCTTTGGGTAAATTAAACAGATTGGACCAAATCAGGCAGTCTTCAACATGACGGACAATTCTTGAGGCTGTGGGGTCTGAAATCCCGTAACTCGCCGCAACGTGAAATAAGGTTCGGTATTCCCACCAATCGCTTAGACAGAGCAGAACCTGATCCTCCAGAATTAACTTGGGCGGTCTGCCTTTGGCAGAGACATGCATTTTCAATTGGTCAACCATTAAATAAAAGATTGATCATGAGATGCCTGTGTATCGCTTAAACTGAGGATCAGAAAGCTTGTTTGAATCGATGTATTTCATCCGCAGATTATGCACGAATGTCAAGAAATCTAGAGTATAAATATTAACCAAAAAGAAGATCGTTTTTTGATTTATGAAAGAGATCTACTGTTTAAATTAGGGGCTTAGGAAGTTAAGCATATCAAAAAGTATGGTAACTTCCTTATATGAAAGCAAAAAATAATTGCCGCGCTTCACTGGTTTTTGCATAAATCCACCTTGGTGTCGTAGCAGCACCAAACACAAAACCCAAGTGTAAACTTGGGGGCGTTTTGGTGCTAAAACGAAAATAATAAGGTGTTTTTGACGCAGATTTTGACGATTTTAAACCATCAAGCTGACCAATTTAGCATTAAAAACTCTTAAATTGCCTTAATTTTAGCGACTTAACTAATTGATAATTAAGTATAAAATTTTGGTAGGTATATCCAGACTCGAACTGGAGACCTCTACGATGTCAACGTAGCGCTCTAACCAACTGAGCTATACACCTAGAATGAACAGCATAATATTCATTTTTTATAAGCTTCACAAGTTTTTTTGAACCTGTTTTAGTGTAATCGCACAGTCTTTAAGCAAATGCTTAAAGAGCATGAGATTATTTTCATTCTTTTGCTCCTTAAAAATAATTTTTTGATATAACACAATAAGTTGTTCAAATGATTGATGACCATTAGCCTGTTCAGATAAACGATGCATCCACATCTGAAATGTCTCAGAATGTCTTTTTCGCAAGTGAATGGGCAACTTTTTCTGAAACTTTTGTATTTCACGGTCGTAAGACGTTTGTTTGGATCTTTGCACCCACCAATAATAAGCCGCATACAAAATTAGAATTGATCCAAATCCTCCGATTAAAATAATCACATAGGCATAACTTGAATTTAATCCTAAACGTGATAACCAATTTTTTTGCTTTTCTACGTCATATCCAACGACTTTACTCTGCCATTGATAACTTAAATAATCACTCCAAATTCGCATGTTTTTTAGCATTTTAAACTGCTGTAAACGCCAAGCTTCTGATTGCTGATCACCCCAAACTGTTTCGTCTTGGGCTAAATAATTTTGCATGCCTGTGTCAATTCTTTGCGGCGCAATCATCGCTGTTGGATCAATTCTTTGCCATTTACCATTTAGATAAACTTCACTCCATGCATGTGCATCTAATTGTCTTACTTCCCAACTCTGATTATCAGGTGCTAGTTGCCCCCCTTGATAACCTGTTACCACACGGGCAGGAATACCTGCATAACGCATTAACATTACAAAACTAGATGCATAGTGCTCACAAAACCCTTTACGACTTGAAAATAAAAACTGGTCTATGCGGTTTCCACCCAAAGTTCCAGGAGTTAATGTGTATACAAAACCATTTTTGCGATACCAAGCTAAGACACTTCGGATATATTGGTTCGGTTGATGTTGGCTCTGATTCAATAATGTTTCTGCGAGTTTCTGTGCTTTTGGATCTAATCCTTCAATATACCGAGTGTTTATTTCTATTTGTATTGGATTCAAAACTTCTGATTGGGCAGATATTCTGCCTAACCACAACATTTGTATTGGTTGATTTCGCTTTATCAATTTTGATGGGCGAATACTATCATCCTGATAAACCTGTAAATATCGTTCTTGAGGAACTGAATATTCAAGTCCCATGATCCAATTGGATTGTTCATCAGCTGATAAATATTGGTATTTAACTTGTTTTTGAGTAGCGTAATTCACTCGCTTCAAACTTTGATTTGAATAATGACTGGTCCACGTTGAACCATCATACATATCCAATACCAATGCTCTCCAATATAAATCATTTCGACTCGGCAACTGATTCATATTTGCCACAATACGAAATGCTAGAGCTGATGATTGCGACAGCTCCGCAATATCACCTGGTGACATACGATCACTAATCCCTGTCGTCGCGCGATCTTGTTGAATTGGAATTGCCCACAATGGGGGTAACCGCGGGAAGAAAATAAATAATAAAATAAAAAATGGGGTCGCTACTGCTACAAATTTAAATATCTGCTTTAAATCACGTCTGAACTGGTTTGATGCTGATTTTTGCTGAAAAAGTGCGGTTTGAATGCGATATAACCCAACCATACACATGATAAATACAGAAAATACGATTAGCGCCATCCAGAATGCTTGACTATGCAATAACAGACTAGCACTGACAAATAGTGCGAAGTTAAATACAACCAATAGATCTCGAGTATTTTTAACTTCCATTGTCTTTGCAATTAAACAAGTACAAAGAAATGCAACTCCTGCCTCCACACCAAACAAGCTTCGGTATTGTAAAAAGATCAAGGCAATTGAAACTATCGTAAATGGAACAAGTATCCAATTCGAAAATGCTGTGATTTGGTTCTTTAAATATCGCCAAACCAAAACCAACAATACGACAGCCCATAGACCACTCAAAGTAAATGGAATAAAAGGGATTTGCCCAATCAGTATTAAGGCTAGCGCAACTAAAATACAGAAATAAATTTGTTTATTCATCATCAAGCCTGCGCCAGCAAAAGTTTAGCCTTGATTAACTGTGATTGACCTTGTCCACTTTCTAATCGTGCATGAGGCAATATCACAGCATAGTCATCGCCCAATAGTTCGCATTGCTCAATTAAACCCATCATAAAACTCAGTTTTTGTTCATGCCCTTGTGCAGGTATTTGTTGATAATCTATTTCTAAATATTGATGATTGGCTTGAGTTTCGAACATTTTAATAAAAAATCCTTGTCCTCTTGCAACCTGTTTCCAAGCTACATTCTGATAGGAATCACCATGTTGAAATGCTCTTAGCTCTTTAAACTCATCTAAGCTGTCTTGAGTATTGGTAGGTTGGCTTTTATGTTCTTTTTGCCAATCGTGAGCTTTGGGAGCAATCCACACCTTATGCTTAGGATATAAATAAGTCCATGCACGCACTAAACCGAATGGGTAAGTAGAATATATTTTTATGGGTGAAAAATCGTATTGTCCTCGAGTATTTGGATAAAATGGCAACTCAAAAATTTGTTGAGTATGCTCAAAGCAGAAAAAATGTTCTTTCTCTTCACTAATTATTCTCAAATATCGGGTGAAGATACTTTTTTGTTTAAACATTATTTTTAGTGTAAATGAGTTATCCACTTGCCCTATTTCAGGAAAGACAAGCTCTATATCCAGCCGATGTAACTGCTTAAAAGTAAGATAAAAACTAATCCATAAAATTGCACTAATTAAAAAACAAAAACCTAGAATTAACGCTATTATGTAGCAACAGCACAATAAATAGAGTGATTCGCCATTTAAAATAATTCCTTTACACATAAGGAAAGGGATTATGGCTGAATCACATATCGTATCAGGATTAACTAAAAAACGTGCGGAATTGCTTGGTCAAATTGAAGCACATCAAAAAGAAATTCAACGTATCTCTGAAATGCTACTGCATGTAGATCACACTATTAAGTTATTTTCACCTGAATTTGATCTAAGAAGCGTTAAATCTAAGCGTACAAATCAAAGAAACCCTTATTTTGGAAGAGGTGAACTACAGTCATTAGTCTTAACTTGCTTGCGTGAAGCAAAAGAGCCAATGAACTACAAAGATTTAATGATGAAAGTTTTGGACATTAAAGGCATAGATTCATCTGTAGGCAATGATATTTCACCTAGCTTCATCAAAGTGCTGAACCGATTAAGAGATAAAGGTATTATTATAGCCCATAGCAATCATCGTCCTCATTTGTGGGGCATAGCGGATTAGCAGACTAAACGCTCTGATTTACGCTTATTGCCCTGCCAATAGCCACACCAATCTTTATGTGTTCGAGTTTGAGCGCATTTCATTAAAATATCAGTAAAGATTTCACCATTCGACCATCTACGAGTATCTTCACGATAAGCAGCTTCATTGGCATAGTTGGCAAGGTACATCACACCAAACTTGTGCATCTGCCCTAACTGCATACGTCTGAACCGACTAAAATAGCTTTCAGCAAGATTATTGGTCACACCATCTTTAGAACGGTATTCATATTGATGATTGACACGCTTAGTCGTGAAACGAGCATTTAGTGTATCGTATGCGGTACTTTCATCTGCATGGATTGTTGAGCCGTGTTTGATATGCTGATTGGCAAGATGATTAATGTCTTTTTGGTTTTCACTATAAACTACATAAGTTTTGGTTTTATCAGCACCTTGTAGATTACTGTTCATTGCTTTTTGGCGTAGTACCACAATGCACCGTTTATTTGGATTTTGATATTCAGCCTTGCGCCGATCTACACGGTCATCCTTGTGGTTTTTAGGGCGTACATAGCCATTTACATACGCACCATCCATGTGAACATCACCTGATAGTAATTCATCGTCACGCTGATCTATAAGGCTTTCACGGATTTTATGTGCCAATACAAAAGCAGTCTTATACTGAACACCTAAATCCCGACCTAACTGCAAAGCAGATAAGCCTTTTACAGCGTTAGAGTAAATGGCAATAGCAGCTAAATAGATTTTGAGTGGTAGTTTGTGAAAGGCAAAGATCGTACCTGATGTTACGCTGAACGTATGATTACAGCACTTGCAACGCCATTGCTTGCGTCCACGTATGAAATAGTGATGATCTTGGGTATCGCAATGAGGGCATATCGGTTGTTCTTTTCCCCACCGCATTTCTTTGAACAATAAGAAAGCTTGTTCATGGGTGATTTGCATAATTTCATATACAGATAAAGTACGAGCCTTTGCTGATAGTAGGAAATGTTGCTTAGATTCTTTTTTCATAAAATCACCCATCACAAACAAGATATGCTTAATATATTGTAATAGTTTTAATCATCAAATATAATGATTTAAAATATTATAGCGACATGCTATGTCGTTTATCTTTTATGAGGTCAAACCGTGAGTGACGATGAATGGAAAGACTATGCCAAAGGCTTAATTAAGGCAGAAATTGCCCGAAAAAATATAAGCCTGATTGATCTATCCAAAAAGCTTGAAGCAATGGGTATATCAGAAACACCACAAAACATTAGCAACAAGATCAATCGTGGTACGTTTGGGGCAATATTTATGCTTCAAATACTTAAAGCGATTGATTGTAAAGAAATTCGACTATAACCACTTACCAAACCTAAATAGGATATTCTTAATGTCTGATAATTCACTGAAAAAAGGCAGATACACACGCCATAGCAATAAAATTGGGCTTTACTCCACAAGCCATGATCGAATTGGTTTTTTAAATAATAATAACGATGTGGTTTTAAGCTTCCCTTTTAAAGATACTGTGCTTGAAGCAGGTATGAGTAAAGAGGATTCAGGGCGTGAAGAACGCTTTTTACATCAAGAAATTGATGGAAAAGATATTGATACGTTATTTGAGCCAAAAGCATTGACTAATTTTCAATATTATTCGCACCCTTGCACAGCACAGCACAGCACAGCACAGCACAGCACACAGTAGACGAATCTGAAACTAAAATAAATTTTTTTGATCAAAATGGTGAATTACAACAAAACCTTTTAATTAAAGGTAATAACCTACTCGCTTTGCATTCTTTGAAGCAACGATTTTCTAATGCAGTAAAATGTATATTCATTGACCCACCTTATTATTTTATAGATACAAAACCTGCGGACACTTTTGCATATAATTCAAACTTTAAATTATCCTCTTGGTTGGTTTTTATGAAAAATCGCCTTGAAATTGCTAGAGAGTTTTTAAAAGAAAACGGCATTATTTTCATCACTATTTCAGATGATGGCGCACATTACCTAAAGGTATTAGCAGATGATATTTTTGGACGGGAAAATTTTATTGCGGATGTAATTTGGCAATCAAGAAAATCTATTTCTAGTGATGGTTTATTATCTATTTCAAGCACACACGTTCTTACATACGCTAAAGACAAAACAGCAATCAATAAGGCTCATTTTAAATTAGCCTTGGATATAGAGGGTTTTGATCTAGAGGATGAACTAGGTAAATACAAAATTGAACCATTTGATGCTCCTAATGTCCGTGAAAATTTAGAATATAAGATTACCAATCCTAATAATGGAGATGTTTATACGCCACCTAAAGGTCGTCATTGGCGTACAACAGAAAAAGAATACCTCAGTTTACTTGAAAGAAATCGCATTCAATTTGGTTCAAAGGGCTTAACTAAACCACAATTAAAAGTATATTTAGAAGATGCTATTGAAGCAGGTAAAGGAAAAGCTGGGCGAATTCAAACATGAGGTGCGACAGTTTGAAAAGTCTTATGATAATCAACAAGCTGAGCAAATTTCTCTAATGGTGTAAGCCAATCTAACGCTTTTCTAGGACGAGTATTCAGTGACATGGCAACTTGATTTAAATAATGCTGATCTGCCTGATTTAAATCAATCCCTTTAGGTAAATATTGCCTAATTAAACCATTCATATTTTCGCATGTGCCTTTTTGCCAGGGTGAATGTGGGTCACAGAAATATACATCTATGCCTAAATCTTCTTCAAGTATTTTATGTTCTGCCATCTCGCGTCCACGGTCATAGGTCAACGTTTTACGCAGTTCTGCAGGTAAATATTTCAGAGCTTCAGTTAAAGCCTTGCGCACTGATTCTGCCTTTGCATCAGGTAATGTTGCCAAGATACAGAGCCGTGTATTTCGTTCAATAAGTGTTGCTATCGAACTTTTATTGTCTTTACCTTTAATTAAATCAGCTTCCCAATGACCCGGTATTTTTCTTTCTTGAACTTCGGCTGGGCGCTCATGAATAGTTTTAATATCCTGTAATATAGAATCTTTTTTAGGTTCACCGTTAGCTTTTCGCTTTTTATTTTCATGACGTAGACAGGATAATAAGTCTTTTTTCAACTCACCCTTGGGTAATGCTCGTATCGTTGAATAAATCGTTGTATGGCTTACATTCATTGTTTGATCCAAATCAGGAAATGTCTTTAAACGCTTTGCTATTTGCTGAGGAGACCATAAACAACGGATCGCTTCAACAATAAATTTCCAGAGGATTGAATCGATTTTGAGTTTTCTGTGACCACGTCTACGTCTAGCAAAAGTGTTATCAGAAGCATATCGAGCTTGATAAACGTCATTGATGCTATTTCTTTTAAGCTCACGATAGATCGTACTAGGATGTCTTTTAATAAGTTCAGCAAATTTTCTGGCTGAAAAGCCTTCTTTTCTTGACTCAAGCATTAATGCAGTACGATCTTCAAAGTTAAGATGATGGTATGACAATTTTATATACTCCATAAACCCTTTAAATTAATTAGGTGGTTTATGTCGCACTTCAAGTTTTACTCTGCCCTGCATCAACACTTTGGTCTGATGTAACACCTGATACAATTTTATGGACTTCTACTGATACCACCACAAACGCAACAAAGCACCAACAAGCCATGTTTGGTGATGTTGTATTTGAGAACCCAAAACCTGAAAATCTAATTCAACGTGCAATAGAACTATCAACTGATGAAAATGACATCGTTCTAGACTACCATTTAGGTTCAGGAACAACATGTGCTGTCGCTCACAAGATGGGACGCAGATGGATTGGTATTGAGCAAATGGACTACATCGAAGATATAACCAAAGCTCGCTTACTGAAAGTCCTTGAGGGTGAACAAGGTGGTATTTCTAAATCGGTGGATTGGCAAGGTGGTGGTTCATTTGTTTATTTTGAGCTAAAAAAATATAACCAAGATTTTTTAAATCAAATTATGGCAGCGAATAGCAAAGGCGAATTGGATGAAGTCTATGCTGATATGGCTAAAAATGCCTTTCTAAAATTTTGGTTTGATAAAAATGAGTTTGAAAAGGACGAAAACTTCCGTTCCCTTGACTTAGATCAACGCAAGGAATTGTTGATTAGCATTTTGGATGAAAACCAATTGTTTCTTAACCATGCTGATATGCGTGACAGTCGTTACCATGTTTCAGAAGAAGAAATGAATTTAACCGATTTATTCTATGGTGCTAAAAATGACTAAACGTGTAAAAAATAAAGTTAAAGATACGCTAGACCAATTTTTATTTAGTCAAATTGAATCTAACCCTGAATATCAGGAATGGGTGCAAGATTACAAACTCCCGACTTATATAACTGATAACATCTCAAAGACATTACGTGATTATCAAGAAGTTGTGATCAAGCATTTTATTTGGTTATTTGAGCAAGACCCTGACAAAGCAAAGCATCTACTTTTTAACCTAGCGACAGGGACGGGTAAAACGCTCACGATGGCTGCTGCTATTCTGTATCTATATCAAAAAGGCTACCGCAATTTTGTGTTCTTGGTACACCAATTGCAAATTAAGAATCAGGCGGTAAAAAACTTCACCGATTATAAATTTGACAAGTATTTATTTAATCCTAAAGGGGTTAAATTAAATGGTAAAACTATTCATATCCGTGCGATTGATCGCTTTCAAGATGCCCAAAAAGATGCGATTAACTTCATGTTTTTCAGCACAGCACTGTTATATAATCGCCTGACAGAAGACAAGGAAAATAGCTTAACTGCTCAAGATTTTGCGGATAATGCTGTTGTGGTGATTGCCGATGAAGCACACCGTTTAAACGTAGATACACGTAAAAAACTCAAGAAAACCGATGAAGAAGATATTCGCAATTGGGAAACGGCTGTTCAATCGGCAATCTATGCTCGTCCCGATAATTTACTGTTAGAGTTTACCGCTACCGTAGATTTAGAAAACCCTCTCATCCATAAAAAATATCGTGATAAGTTGATTCATCGTTACGATTTTCTGCAATTCAATAAGGATGGATACAGCAAGGAAGTCGGCTTCCTTTATAACGAAGAAACGCAGATTGAAGATCAAAAGCGTTTATTGGTCATCAATGCGGTTGTGATGAGTGAATACCGCAGATTACTTGCTGATCGTGAAATGAATGTTGAGATTAATCCGATTATTTTGATTAAATCCACTAAAATTGCTAAGAGTGAGGAAGATCGGGAGTTTTTCCATAAAGTAATTAGTTCACTCAAAATAAGTGACTTAGATCATTTAAAAAACTTAAGTTCAGGCACACAGCAATCACTCATAGAAGAAGATCGAAACCGATTTATCTCTCAAATGTTTAGTTGGCTTGGTTCACGAAAATCAGGGCTGGTATCCTCTCAAGACCCTAATGGCTTAAATGCGTTTATTGCTGAAATTAAAATGCGTTTTCGTGAAGATAACAGCATGCCGTATAACAGTAAGGAGAAGGAGAAAGCATATCTACTTCCTCATTTAGATAGTAAAAGAAATGTCATTCGAGCAATTTTTTCTGTTAATGCACTCAATGAGGGATGGGATGTATTAAGCCTGTACGACATCATTCATTTTGATATTTCAGAGTCTAAAAAAGTATCACTACAAGATATTCAGTTGATTGGTCGTGGTGCAAGATTGTGTCCATACAAACTGCCAAGAGCTTATAAGATTTCTCAAATTGGAGGGTTATTTGATGAAGAACATAGTTATGAGTTCGACCCATTCAAACGTAAATTTGATAATGCACCTCATGAGCATGGGCGTATTTTGGAAACTTTCTTCTACCACTTTGTTAAAACAGGCACGTTCTTAGATAACTTGCAATATGCCTTACTCGATGAGGGAATTGTCAATAAAAGTATGGAAAAACGGACGATTAAACTCAAGTCCGAATTCCTCAATAGTGAAACCTATAGAAAAGGTTTTGTATTGGTTAATCAACAACTACACCGCAGTAAAACAACGGATACAGAAATTGATGCTACTTTTAGGAGGGAAATCAAAGCAAGTACCTACCGACTTTATACAAGAAGCTTAACGGATAAAGAGCAAAATAGTATTCAGGCAGGGATTCAGTATAAAACCATTCATTTAACGGATGAATACTTTTCACCGTTTATTATCCGTAAGGCATTAATGTCATCAGAAAATAATTTCTTTCGATTTAACCATCTGAAAAATCATATTGTTGGGATAGAGAGCATTGATGAGTTGATTGAAAAATATCTACCTTTATATGAGATTAAATATTCGTATTCGGAAGGTAAGGATATTGATCAACTTGAAGCCCATGAAAAACTGCAATTATTGGTCGGTGTGATTCTACCCGAAGTGCGTAAAGCCATAGATCGGCACATGCCACAAATTACAGGAAGTCATATTTTTAGACCAAAATCACTGTCGTCTATCTTTCAGCAAGAAAAGAACATCTACTTGGTTTCATTCCCTATCCAAGATTTAGATGGTGAAACAAGTGATCATGCACCTGATGAACGTGCAAAACCACAGTCAAGCCATGACAACCCCGATCTACAGTTTGATGTTGAAACTGCCGATTGGTACGCCTACAGTGAGAACTATGGCACAAGCGAAGAAAAACGCTTTGTTAAGTTTGTTGCAACTCAGATTGAAGAGCTTAAATCACGCTACAAGGGTGCAGAAATTTACTTGATACGCAATGAACTGGACTATTGGTTGTTTAGTCCTAAAGATGGTCGAAGGTTCAGCCCTGACTATATGCTGATCATTAATGATGCTGAAAATGGCGAAATGTACTATCAATGCCTAATTGAGCCTAAAGGCGGTCATTTACTTGAAAAGGATGCTTGGAAAGAGGAAGTATTGATAAGTTTGGACGATGAAAGCCAAATTGTTTTTGACGCAGAACAAGATGATTCAAAAAACTATGTTGAGTTCTTAAATGAAGTCAAATCGCATGGTTATAAAGAGGTCAAGTGTTTAGGCTTTAAATTCTACAATACAGAACCACGCACTGAATCAGAGTTTGCCATTGATTTCCAAACAAGAATGCCGAGTTAATCTCGGCTTTTTCTAAATGTAAGCAATTGATTATTATATCTTTGTGCGGTTGCTACATAATATCGTAAATGTAAGCAATTGATTATTATATCTTTGTGCGGTTGCTACATAATATCGAGAATTAAGTTATTTGCGTAGTTAATACCTGCAATAAACGTAATCAAAATTAGCACAAGATATAGAAAACCTTGCCTATATAAAAAGATCAAAATATCTTTTTGTGTAAGTCGCTTCTTTTCATCAATTTGGAATCGTTTTGCAATCCAGTTTTGTAGTGGATGCTTGAATAATTTTTGCATATCCCACTCTCAACTAGAATGCCTCTACCGATTCTAAAATTTTTCTTACTTCATTTTCACCCAAACTGAGACGATGTGAAACTACAGATATAAACACCATCTGCACGTCGTCTGTCGTTACAAAAGCTCGCCCTTCTACTAATGCATAAGCTTGGGATGCAGCTTTTAATGCCAATACTCCACGTGTTGATAAACCATGACGTTGCTTACGTGTTTCAGCGGCCAAATCTAAAATATAGTTAAGTACAGCATCACTTAAAAAAACTTGTTTAGCGAGTTCACGTAAATGCAAAATATCCACTTGATTAAATACAGAATCCAATTGATGAATAAGAAGCTGACGTGAACTTTGTTGAAGTAAAAGTTTTTCAGCTTGGCGAGATGGATAGCCCAAAGACAAACGCATTAAAAAACGATCTAGTTGAGACTCAGGCAAAGCATAGGTTCCACTTTGAAAAAGTGGGTTCTGCGTAGCAAGCACCCAAAAAGGCTGAGGTAATTCATAGTGAATACCATCAACTGTAACCGCCCCTTCTTCCATTGCTTCGAGCAACGCGCTTTGCGTTTTAGGGCTACAACGATTAATTTCATCCGCAAGTAAAATTTGAGTAAAGACAGGGCCTTTTTTAAATTCAAAAATATGTTCTTTTTGATTAAAAATATTGATACCAATCACATCACTCGCCAGCATATCATTGGTAAATTGGATTCGTTGAAAATGCAGTCCCGCCAAACGAGCTAAAGCACTGGCTAATGTTGTTTTACCCAAGCCAGGTAAATCTTCAAATAGCACATGACCACCAGCCAGCAAACAAGTCAGCGCAAGTTTAGTTTGTTGCGGCTTATCTAAGATCAGCTCATTAACCTGAATAAGGAAACTTTCTATTTTATGGCTAAAGCTTTTAATATCTTGTTCTAGTTGCTGATTTTGTATTTTTTTTTCTTGAACAGAAGCTTTTTCCATGCCCCACATAATTCTATCCCCAAAATAAAACAGTGTATGCCTCAACATACACTGTTTTGATTTTTTTTCAAAGAAATCAAATGACTTCTAGCAAGGACATTTTTTCATATTCCCGCCTGACGATGGGTAACGCGCATCGACACAGTGACGATAAAAAGTCTTCGCATCCATCGGTGTCAAATCTGGATGATGCTGTTGCATATGTCTGAGATAGTTTTCGTAATCTGGTACTCCAACCATTAAACGGAAACTTTTTTGCAAGTTCTGCCATAGAAGTGCGATACGAGACCAATTTCTTGGTGAGAAAATCAGGTGTTTTTGCGACATAATAGTGAATTTAATAATCTTCACGATTAAGGAACCACCTTCTTTCGCAATTTTGAAATCCATGCTTATTCTCCCTTCACGCTATTCGCAGTCATCGGTACATCTGAATAAACAGCAGGTGCCTCATTCACAGTAGGCGTTGAACTTGCTAATGCTTTGCGAATTGCTCCGATAGATGCAATTACCATTACGATAGCAACAATCATAAAGAATCCACACAACACCGCGTTGATTTGATTGGACATCACAATTGTTTGCATCTCTGCTACTGTTTTCGCCGGAGCGAGTAGCTCCCCACGTGCAATCGCATCAGAAAAACGGTTCGCTTGAGCAAGAAAACCAATCTTTGGATTCTCATGGAAGATTTTTTGCCAACCTGCAGTCATAGAAGTGATAAATAAGAAAACTGTTGGGACGATTGTGACCCATACATATTTCTCTTTCTTCATCTTGAATAAAATCACCGTACCCAAGATTAATGCCATTGATGCAAGAATTTGGTTACCAATACCAAAGAGTGGCCATAACGAATTAATACCACCTAGAGGATCAACTACACCTTGATAAACGAAGAAGCCCCAGCCAGCAACCGCAACAAAAGTACCAACTAAGTTTCCAAAAAAAGAGCTAGATTGTTTAACCGCAGGTACAACTATCCCGACCGTATCTTGCACCATAAAACGACAAGCGCGTGTTCCTGCATCCACCGCGGTTAAAATAAATAATGCTTCGAACAAGATCGCAAAGTGATACCAAAAAGCCATCATTGAACGACTATTGAAAATTTCAGAAATGATATGTGCCATACCAATCGCAAAAGTCGGTGCACCGCCTGTGCGAGATAAAATGGAACTCTCACCCACTTCTTGTGCGAGTACTGTTAACATTTCTGGTGTAACGATAAAACCTAAATTACGGACAGCTTCAGCAGCTGTATCAACCGTTGTACCCAGCACTGCTGCAGGAGCATTAATCGCAAAATAGATTCCTGGATCAAGTACAGTCGCACAAATCATTGCCATAATGCCGACAAAAGATTCCATCAACATTCCACCGTAACCGATCATACGAATATTTACTTCGTTATCGACGAGCTTAGGCGTGGTACCAGAAGAAACTAGCGCATGGAAACCAGAAATGGCACCACAAGCAATCGTAATAAATAGAAATGGAAATAATGTCCCTGCGAAAACAGGTCCTGTACCATCCACAAAATGCGTAACCGCAGGCATTTTCAAATCAGGCATTGCAAAGACAATACCGATTGCTAAGCCAGCAATTACACCAATTTTAAGAAATGTTGATAAATAATCACGTGGTGCTAACAGTAACCAAACTGGTAAGACTGATGCAATAAAACCATAAATGATTAATGCCCATGTCAATTGCGTTCCACTTAAGGTAAATAACTGTCCCCAATACGGATCTTTTGCGACATCACCACCAAAAACAATCGCGGCCATCATCAAGACGAAACCAATGATAGAGACTTCTGCAATTTTACCTGGGCGCAGATAACGCATGTACACGCCCATAAATAATGCAATAGGAATCGTTGCAGCAATACTGAATACACCCCAAGGGCTATGAGCTAATGCTTTAACCACAACCAGAGCAAGTACCGCAAGAATAATGACCATCACGCCCAATGTACCAAGCATGACGATAACACCAGCAAAAGTACCCAATTCCTGCTTTGCCATTTCACCTAATGAACGACCATCACGACGTGTGGAGATAAACAGCACAAGAAAATCTTGAACTGCACCTGCAATCACCACACCGACGAGCAACCAAATTGTTCCTGGTAAATAACCCATCTGAGCCGCTAGAATTGGTCCCACTAAAGGACCAGCACCAGCAATCGCCGCAAAATGATGCCCAAATAATACGTATTTATTGGTTGGAACATAATCCAAACCATCGTTTAAACGATGAGCTGGGGTTAATCGCCTTGGGTTTAATTCAAAAACCTTGTTTGCGATAAATAAACTGTAGAACCGATATGCAATGCTATATACACAGACAGCAGCGAGAACCAACCAAACTGCATTTACATGCTCACCACGACTCACCGCCAATATCCCAAAAGAAATTGCCCCGATAATGGCAACTAAACTCCATAGAATCTTAGAGGAAAGCGATGTTTTTGCTTGTGTTATCTCCATTCAAAACCTCTCAAATATTTCACTTTTGGTGATTTGGATTTCCATTCCTATATTTTCTTTAGAAAATATCTTCGTGAGTTTATCGTTTATTAAAATAGATTTATCTAATACTTTGGCATAAAAAAAGGGATGATTCTTTATCATCCCTTCGATAATCGTATACTTTGTGTTTAACGATTATGCACGCTCTAGGTAGTCACCAGTACGAGTATCTACACGAACGCTTTCTTCTTGCTGAACGAATAATGGAACACGTACCACAGCACCTGTTTCAAGTTTCGCAGGCTTACCGCCACCGCCAGAAGTATCACCACGTACACCAGGATCAGTCTCAACAATTTTGAGCACAACAAAGTTTGGTGGGCTTACCGTTAAAGGTACACCATTAAATAACATGATTGTACATTTTTCATTTGAATCATCTTTTAACCATTTTGCAGCGTCGCCCATTGCTGTTTTATCAGCAGCGATTTGCTCAAAAGTTACTGGATCCATAAAGTTCCACATTTCGCCATCGTTGTAGAGGTATTCCATTTCTACTTCTACAATATCAGCAGCTTCTAAAGAATCACCTGATTTGAATGTTTTTTCTAATACTTTACCAGAGCGAAGGTTACGTAATTTTACGCGGTTAAACGCCTGACCTTTACCTGGTTTTACATATTCATTTTCCATGATTGAACATGGGTTACCATCCAGCATGACCTTAAGGCCAGCTTTAAAATCATTTGTAGAATAATAGGCCATGAAAGGCGCACTCCAACTTAAAACTCAAATCTATTAATGCTAGACTAGGCCAATAGCCTTTAGGCTAACACTATTTTAACGTATGGCATGATAAACTATTTACTTCAAGAGAAAAACTGGCAATCACAACTCAGTGATCTAATTACTGATCCTTTAGAGTTGTTAAATCTGCTTGAGTTATCCACTGAACAGTTATTATCAGGGGCAATCCTTGCCTCTGAACAGTTCAAATTACGTGTTCCACGCGCATTCGTCGGAAAAATGAGCATTGGAGATCCTTTTGATCCCTTATTGCTACAAGTTTTACCTCATCATTTAGAACTTGAAGATCATCCCGAATTTGTTACTGACCCACTTGGTGAAGAAGCAGCTAATCAAATGGCTGGAGTTCTACATAAATATCAATCACGTTTTTTACTGACTTTAACTGGTGCATGTGCGATTCATTGTCGTTATTGTTTCCGTCGCCATTTCCCATACCAAGAAAACCTACCCAAAAATGATGATTGGATTAATATCAAACAGTATATTGAGCAAAATCCACAAATTAATGAAGTTATTTTGAGTGGCGGAGACCCCCTAACTTTATCAAATCGAAAATTATCACTTTGGTTGGAACGTCTAGCATCTCTCCCTCAGATTAAGATTCTGAGAATTCATTCACGTGTTCCCGTCGTTATTCCAAATCGAATCGATGAAGAGCTGATTTCTATATTAAAAAACAGTAGGCTACGCATTGTAGTAGTGATACACTCAAATCACGCAGCTGAACTTGACGACTTTACTTGTTCAAAGTTATTACAGTTATCAGAACACCATATTACAGTGCTAAATCAAGCAGTTTTACTCAAAGGTGTGAATGATTCTGCAGAAATTTTGAATAATTTAAGTTTGCGTTTATTTGACGCGCGTGTAATGCCTTATTATCTTCATGTATTGGATAAAGTAAAAGGCGCTCAACATTTTGATTTAAGGTCTTCAGAGATAGATCATATATATACTGATGTTTTAGCGAGTTTACCTGGATATCTTGTCCCTAAACTCGTAAGGGAAATTGCGGGCGAAAAAAATAAAACACCGCTTTTTGGGGTTCAAACGTTCTGAGATTGATTACAATGATGGATAATGCATTTTCGGATATTTTTCAAGTTTCCACTGTTTTAAGAAGGGATAAACTCAGTTTTTGTGATTCAAACACTAAAAGCTTGAACGAATGGATTTCAACACTTGCCATAATGCAATTGGGTGATACCTCTAAAGCATTATTCTCAGCTTTACTTGAGCTAAGTGAATTAGAATGTTCAGAAACTTTACGTTTTGATTTAATACAGACACTACACCCTACCATCGAAAATGTTTTAGGTAGTCTAGAAAAGAATTTTTTTAATCAAGGTGTCATCACCTCTGATCGTAATGAACATATTATAGAACTAGCAATGCTTTTGCGTTGTTACTTCGCAGCGATTTATATCAACATTGTTCGCAGAAGTAGCGATCAACTTGAGCATCAAAAATTTTCATTTTTTGCATTAAATCAAAAGAAAAATCTCCAGACTGCAAGAACCTTAGCGACTTTCCAAGCATTACAACAACTCACTCAACTCCTGTATCAGCAACATATGCTTTATAGTGAACCTGTTGCAGGACAATGGCTGATTGCTCACCAACTGTATGATGCGGCTGTAACTCATAAATATCATCACACCACTTTGGAACAACCAGCAGGTAAACCAAGCCTCAATAATGTTGCTCAAGCTTATGCACAACTTATTTTGCTAGATATCTTTAACACCAATCAAATTCGCCAATCTGAAATTCAAGCTTTATTCCAATGTAGCTTTGACTGGGCGAAAATGCTGCAACTATTACCAAAGGAAACTGAATTAACCAAATATGTAGTTGATACCAGTAAAGATCACCCGCCTATTTATAACAAGAAACAGAGTTCAGGATTTAATCCAAATATTTTTATCAGCACCAATAGTCTTTTAGATCATGTCACTGCAACACTTCACAAAAATGCAGAATATATTTCTAAAAATGAAAAAATCTATTTAGCTCCTGCCTTGAAATTTCATGTTCAAACGATTCTTGGCACCACTGCTGAACGACGTCACGAGCGTTATGAGTGCTCTGCACAGTTGCATATTTGTTTTGGATTACTCACCGCTCATTTCTATCTATCTAAAGCAAAGAATTTCGCTGAAACTCTTCAACTTGAACATGGCTATGGATTACAAAGCGAATCTCGCTTTTTGTCATCGTGGGATAAAAAAGAATCTTCTGACAATCAAGAATCTTCCATCCAACGTTTAAGCCGTGAAAGTAAAGCAGTTTATCAAGCAGACATTCTTGATATTAGTGTAAATGGATATCGTATTAAATGGACGACTGAAGCACCTAAAAACCTTCGGACTGGTGAATATATCTTAGTGAAAGAAACCTCACATGGTCATTGGCGAGGAGGTGTTATTCGTTGGCTTAAACAATCCAGTGAAAAAAGCCTTGAACTCGGTTTAGAGGTTTTAGCACAAGATATTTTCCCATGCGCAGTACGTATTCAATCTGACCGCCATGTGAGTAATTACCACCCTGCACTTATTTTAAAAAATCAGAATCTGGATGAAACAAAAACAACAATCATATTGCCAGGTTCGCAAATTTTCAGAGAACAGCAAGCTGTTCATTTACGATTGGGGAAAGAGGAAGTAAAAGTGTACTTATTAACAGCACAGTTAATTACCCAAAGTTTTGTCCAGTTTGATTTCGAATTGCTCAATGAAGAAGATGAACCTAGTCTTCAAAAATTTATGGCACAAAAGAATATGGATACAAATGATCAAGATTTATGGGAAGCATTGAAGTGAGAAATTCTTTACTCTCTAAAAAGTTAAAACGTACTGAAACACGCTTATTAATTATTGATGATAACCAACTTCGTTATAATCAAATTTTGCAATTATTTTCTGCACAAGAACATCAAGTCCAAGCTTGTCTATTGGATGATTTTAAAACATTTGAAAAGCAACTGAATCTACCTTGGGATATGGTGCTTTTCGGTCGAGCTTATGATTTAAAAATCGAACAAACTCTCTCTTTGATTCAAGCATCATCACAACCTAATTTGCCCGTTTTATTTCTTGAACCAGAAGACTTCGATGCACAACAGTATCAAAACTATATTCACAAAGGCATCTATGACGTTCTTAGTTTAAAATCCCCTGATCATTTTTATATCAGCATCATTCGTGCTTTATCATATAGTCGATTGGTACAAGCTGAACATCGTCTATTGAATGAATTGGAAGCCGCACAAACACAAGCACAATCTTTAGTTGCAGAAACTCATAAAGCGGTCGCAGTATTACAAGAAGGAATTCATTTCAGTGCCAACAAAGAGTATGCGACTCTTTTTGGTTTCGAGAATGAAGATGATTTGATTGGTTTACCATTACTAGATGTTTTACAACCTGAAGATTTGGCTCAATTTAAACTACGCTTCAAGAAGATTTCTCAAGGTCATTTTGAACATGCTCGCTTTGAGATCAAAACACTCAATTCAAATGTAAAAAACAATCCATTACATGTAGAGTTTTTACCATCTGGAAATGATGATGAAATTCAACTCAATATCGAATGTCCTTCTCAAGCCACACAAAAATCCGAACCAACTACAGTCGCGCCTACTGTAACGATTGCTCCAGCAGAAAAACTTTCAAGTTTAAATTCATCTTTACAACAAATTAATCGCCATCTTAACAATCATCCTGCAAATGTAAATGCCTTAGTTTTATTTGGCTTAAATCATTGTCCAAATGAAGTTTTTCAATCTGATTGGCGTGGAACAAAGTCTTATTTTTCAAATATTCAAAATTTCATTAAAGAACAAGTCAACGTCCCAATTCATCAAATTGAAACAGCACTCTATGCCGGGTTAATCCAAGCTGAATCCAAAGAAGTATTAAATTCATTATTGATTGGTTTAAATGGTCTACAAAAACCTCAACTTCTTGTGACAGATAATCACACCTTTCCACTCCAATTAAAATTAGGATATTGTGAGTTAAATCAACCAATTTCAAATGAAACTGCTTTTGAACAATTACTCTCAAAAGCTTTTTCTACCCCACTTCCTGTTTTCAATAGTCAAAAGATAGATGCCGATATCGGTCTTACAACCGAACATATTCAAACCTCTGTTAAATTAACCTTATTACAAGAGTTAAAACAGAAACTAGATGCTGGATCCATCCAATTAAAATATCAACAACTATATGATAAGCAGGATCAACATACTCATACCTATGAGGTTACAGCAGGGTTTATTCATGATAATCAATGGATTGATTTAAGTGATCTAGCCGATTTAAAAGATGATCCTGAGTTATCTGTACAACTTGACCGCTGGATTCTTGTAGAAGCGTGTAAACAACTACACAACTTTATTACTCAATATCCAAAAGCTAAACTAATCGTTAATTTGAACCATCACATTCTAATTAATGATAAAAAATTACCTGAGTTGGTCGCAAAACTTCTTACAATTATTGGAAGTAAACAAGCTCATCCGCTTATTGTTCAGTTCTCAGAGCATAGTCTGCAACAAAATCTGTCTCAAGCTCAGCAGCAAGTCGCTCTACTCCGTCAATACGGTGCTGAAATTTCAATACGCAATTTTGGTGATTCACTTTATAGCGAATCTATTCTTACGCAAATTGATACCCAATATTTATGCCTACATAGCAAACTTTCCAAGATGTTAGCTAGCGAGAAAGATATGGCAAAATTACAGGAAAAAATTATGAATTTCATCGGTATGAAATCTGTAGAAATTTTACTGACTGATTTAAATGACATGAATTTATTCGCAAATGCTTGGAATGTTGAAGCGCGCTTCTTACAAGGCAACTACTTCCAAAAGAAACTTGATCGTTTAACTGACGTACAGGATCAATAGAAATCTACAAGCCTCTCCTTTTATAAAGGAGAGGCTTTAGAGACAACAAAAAACGGACATATAGCCCGTTTTTTGTTTTTCTTGATATTAACGTTTGATAGAACGTGACATACCAGAGAAACGTTGCTTGAACTTGTCGATACGACCACCAGTATCTACATTCTTTTGTTTACCAGTATAGAATGGGTGGCAAGCTGAACATACGTCAAGATAAAGAGTTTCTTTACCAAGTGCAGAACGAGTTTCGATTACGTTACCGCATGAGCAAGTAGCAACTAATTTTTCGTATTTAGGGTGAATATCGGCGCGCATGGTCGATGCTCCTATTTAGTAAGAAAGGCTTAAGCTGTTATCGCAATTGATCACTCTCAAGATGAGGAAAGCAGAGTTTTAATACTCGCAGATCAATACCACAACAGACCATTTCTTTTGACTCACCGAGACATCTTAGGTCAGAGCAAAGCCAACAAGTGGCAGAGATTATACGCGAATAAATTATATTTTGCGAACTATTCCTGCATTGATTTTGACCAATGATTCGCAATTACCCCACAAACCATCAACTGAATTTGATGGAAAATCATGATGGGTAATACAATCATCCCCAAAGGCTGCCCAATAAAAAGAATTTGAGCCATTGGAACACCACTCGCTAAAGTTTTTTTAGAACTACAAAAGAAAATCGTAATTTGATCCGCCTGATTGAATCCCAACCATTTAGGCAAATACAATGCAAGTAACATTACTACGGTAAGTAAAACTGAACATGCCAGTGTTAAATAAATCAATGTAATTCCACTTACTTGTTGCCATAGACCAGCGACAACTGCGCTACTAAATGCGCCATAAACAACCATGAGGATTGAACCCTGATCAAAAACCTTTACAACGCTCGGAAATTTACGCATTTGTGGGAAAATAAATGGTCTTAATAATTGACCTAATATAAATGGCACAAGCAGCAATAATGTAATTTGTACAATAGATTTTGTCGGGTCAAAATCATGTTGACTTTGCCCTAAGATAAAATAGCTGACCAAAATCGGTGTGATAAACATGCCTATAATATTAGAAAAGGAAGCACTGCACACTGCACCCGCTACATTCCCTTTAGCCATAGACGTAAATGCAATCGAAGACTGAACCGTGGAAGGTAAGAAACACATAAACAAAAAGCCCCAATATAACTGTTGCCCCAATACTGGTTCTAAAACAGGTCTCGACAAAAGTCCAATCAATGGGAAAATCAAAAAAGTAAAAATAAAGACTAAGGCATGCATTCTCCAATGCAACATTCCCTCTATGACAGCTTCACGTGATAATTTTGCACCATGTAAAAAGAAAAGAACGGCTATTGCGACTGTCGTTAAAATATTAAAATAATAAGCAAGCTGACCTGATATGGGTAACAATGTGGCTAATAAGACCATGAGTACCAATAAAATCGTAAAGCGATCTAGTGCTAATAACTTCAACATAATTCTTTCCCTGACCTACCCTCAAAATAATAAAAAAGCCCAATATGATATTGTTGACCATTTGATCAAACCATCATACTGAGCTCTATAAATAAAGCTAGTTTTTAAATAATTAGACCTCAGTCTAACGCATTAAAACTAATTATTTCTTGCATTCTGATCTTGTTGAATAAGTTCAACTTTGTAGCCATCTGGATCTTCAACAAAAGCAATGACCGTCACACCACCTTTCATAGGCCCAGCTTCACGGACGACCTTACCGCCACGTGCTTTAATCTCTTCACATGCTTTATAAGCATCATCAACACCAATTGCGATATGACCATAAGCATTGCCTAAATCATAACTAGATGTATCCCAATTATGAGTTAATTCAAGAACCGTATTGTTCTGCTCATCACCGTAACCCACAAATGCGAGTGTAAAACGTCCTTCTTCGTAATCACGTTTGCGAAGTAATTGCATACCAAGCACTTCAGTATAGAACTTGAGAGATTGTTCTAAATTACCTACTCGTAGCATTGTATGTAACATGCGCATATTTATTCACCTGTCTGTTGTGTTGTTTGGTTTCGTTCATGATCACGTAATAATTTCGCAACCCAAACCACTAAAATTAGAATCGGAATACCGATTAAAGTCGTCATTAAAAAGAAATTTGGATAACCAATATTACTCACAATTGTTCCTGAATAACCACCCAATAGTTTTGGCGTTAATGTCATTAAAGAACTAAAAATTGCGTATTGAACCGCTGTAAATGAAACACTGGTTAAACTCGATAAAAAAGCAATGAATGCTGCACCAGCCAATCCAGATGCTAAATTATCCATAATAATCGCCAAATATAACCATAAGGTACTGTAGCTTTTAATGACTTTACCAGAAAGTTCAACTGAGCTTTTTTGATCTGGTTGGATTACTTGCACTGGCTGAACATCCATATCTAAAGCGGAATCTGGATGTGTTGCTGTATCAATAAAATAAGGTCTACTTGTAGCTAATTCAGTTTGGTCGTTGTTTTTAAAATTAACGGAAGCTTTAACTAACTTCGTTGGAGAGTTTAATAAAACCTTCCCATCAACTGCTCCAGTGAATATTCCATGAGGATCAATTTTAGCTACAATTTCTTTATCGTCAACCATAATGACAACTGGACGCTCTGTGTCTAATGTATCAACATTTACGCCAGCAAGCTGACCTTTAATAACTAAACTTTGCTTTAAGTCATTTGAGCTAAGTTGATCATTACCACTCATTGGTAATAATTGAATCTGAGGCTTTTGTGATGCAATCAGATATGGAACTGTTAATTGATACTTTGAGTCCGCTTCTTGCTGATATTGACTAGTAACTTGGATATCTTTTGCTTTTAATAACTGTTCACTTGGTACAGATAATTTCCAATACCCCACCTCATCCGTATCTACTTGATAGTGTTTATCTGCGATTTGTACCTCAACCTGAGCTAAAGGTTTGCCTGAGTTTACCAAGCCGATAAAAATCAAATTGGTAGAACTGGCTAAAACAGCACCAACAAACATTAACTTCATAATATTCATTCGCTGTGCCAACAAGCCCCCAAGAAAGCCACCGACAAGGCTAAATAAAACACCATATATTTTTACTGCTTCAGCAATTTGCTCTTTAGTAAAATTCAAGTCCTGATAAAAAACATTTGAAATGACGCCAGCAATAATGTCTGAAATTCTAAAAAAACCAATAAGCAGTAATAATACTAAAGCGAGTTTCAGACCGTAGCGTTTGAAGAAATCAAGAATCGGCGCAACCCATGTTTCTTTCGCCATCTGCTGATTTACGACACCAGCTTTTACTAACCCAGAACCAACCAATAAAGCGACTGCTGTTGCGGTCAAAAAGCGAAGCGCTTCTAAACCAAATAAAGCTGCGGTATCTTTAATCTCAGCCGAAGTGGTGATGTAATTTGTGAGATTACCTGAATAGATATAGCTCACGACAAAACTTGCAACAGCAACAAAAAATACCAATACCAAACGATAATAATCTGTCTTTTTATAGTCTTTATAAATTCGATTTACTTGTGGTTCACGAATACTTAGAGTAGTGATGATCCCGACACTCATGACTGCTGCCATGGCTAAGTAAGTATACTTCCAAGCTTCGTAGATATAATTCCCCTTGGCAGTTCCTAAGTAAGCCGCAAGAAATAATGCACCAGCACCAGCAACAATCATTCCGATGCGATAACCTGCATTGTATGTCGATGCTAAGACAGTTTGCATTTCTGTTTCAGCTAACTCGATACGATAGGCATCAATCACAATATCTTGCGTAGCTGCGGAAAAGCCAAGTAATACTGCCCCAACCGCCATTTGAATAATATAACTTTGACCAAGAGCTGGGTCTGAAAATGCCATGATACAAATCGCACATATAATTAAACACTGTGCAATTAATAGCCATGCTCGACGTCGCCCTAATGTGCGTGTTAGAAATGGGACAGGCAACTCATCAATTAATGGTGCCCAAACAAATTTAAAAGAATAGCCTAATGCAGCCCAACTAAAAAAAGTTACTGCGCTTTTTTCAATTCCTGCCTCACCTAGCCATAAAGATAAGCTAGAAAAAATGAGTAAAATCGGTATCCCCGCTGAGAAACCTAAAAATAACATAATCAAAGCACGGCGATCTAAAAATGCTTTAAATGCAGATGCCCAACCTGTGGTTTGTGTTGTCATTGGTTATTATTTTCCATGAACATGCCTGAATGTGCCTATTCAATCGTTTCTTGTGTTTGCTTGCAAGTTGCTTTGTGCAACGATTGTTTTGTTTTGTCGATAAAAAACACAAGTTCGCTTGATCTTTAGACCTAAAACTGTATACCTTTAACAGAAGTTATAAATACTTCTAAACATCTGCGAAATCTAACCAAATTGACACCGAATGTTAAATGATGAATCACACCATTTATGTTTGTTCGCAAGTCATGAGATATGTTTAGATGCATCTATAGTTCTAATTTCAATTATCGTTTATTTGTTGGATATCAATAGTGACCCAAAAACTTGATCAAATGACTGCAACCGCACTTTCTTTAACACCAACAAACACAACTACAGCAAATTTAAATACCTTTCCAAGCGCTTTTGACCAGACGGATATACAAGAAACATTAAAAAGAACCTCGCTAGCTTCGGAACAACTCACTCATGTTCCAGACCTAGTCAAAATTCCGAATTCGACGAAACGAATCAAACCGCTCAACAATTTTTTAGGGCAAGATCGAGCACGTGCCTCTGTTGAAGCTGGAATCTCTCTGCCTTATTCAGGTTACAATATTTTTGCTGTCGGAACTGCTGGACTTGGTAAACGGACGATGATCAAACGTTTACTGCAACAGCATGCCAAAACGATGCCAACACCTGATGACTGGGTATATGTTAATAATTTTAAAAATCCTAGACAACCTATCGCACTTCGCTTCCCTGCTGGACAAGGCGTAAAGTTCCAAGCTGCACTTCAACAAACTTGGCAAACCATTCTTAAACAATTAGAACGTCGCTTTAGTGCAGAGACCTATCACAATCGAATTGAACGTATTCGTCAAGACACGGGTGATGTACAACAACAAGCACTGTCCGAATTAACCAAAGAAGGCGCAGAACTCGACTTAAAACTCATTTCAAGAAATGACAAGCATGTTTTCGTGCCGATGCAATTAATCGACAATGAATATCAAGAATTAACACAGCATGATATTGATGCTTTAAGCCAAAAAGAACGTTCTGAACTAAGCTCTAATATCCGCTACATGGAGAAAAAGTTAGAGCGTTTAGGCTTACATCTAGGCGATCTTGAAGACGATGCTCGAGATAAAGTTTCACTTTTAAATAGAGATATCGCAGCACAAGTTGTTCTACCTCGCATGGAGCAAATTTTAAATAAAAATAAAGACGTTAAAGGTTTAGAAGAATATTTAAAGCATTATGCCGAAGATGTTATAGAAAACGTTGAACTGATCTTAGAACAAGAGGAAGATGATTTCACGCCTGCTTTGTTCAATCGCGTTCCTTCAAGATATCAAGCCAATGTCATTATTGCCAATAAACCGAATAGTGGTGCTCCTGTTATTTTTGAAGACTTCCCAACCCATTACAACTTACTTGGGCATGTCGAGCAGCTTACTCACAACGGCACAATTACGACAGATTTTACATTAATTCGTCCAGGCTCTTTACACCATGCAAATGGTGGTTTCCTTATGCTTGAAGCTGAGCAATTGCTAGAACAACCCTACGCTTGGCAAGGTTTAAAACGCGCATTAAAGTCAGGGCAACTCAAACTATCGTCTTTGGAACATATGCTGACATTGACAGGTAGTATTTCGATTGAACCTGCCGCTGTTCCACTAGATATTAAAGTCGTATTACTGGCTGAACCTGAAATTTATTATGAAATTTTAGAAGTAGAACCAGAACTTGGTAGCGTATTTAAAATTCGTGCTGATTTTACAGACACATTACAACGTAATGACAGCAATGAACAAGCATATATGCAGCTTATTGCTGATTATGTTCAAGCCGATAAACTTTTACCTTTTGATCGTTCTGCCCTCGCTGCACTGTTAACTGACTCTAGTCGTCAAGCTGAAGATCAAAGCTCTTTGTCACTGCATGCTTCGACACTGGGTGATTTGATTCGTGAAGCACATCATCACGCTTTTAAGAGTGGTGATAAAATCGTAACAGATCAACACGTCAATCAAGCATTACATCATCGCCAATACCGTTTGGGTTATTTACGAGAGCTTTATTGGCAAGACTTATCACGAGGTACTCAATTAATTGAGACTTCGGGGCATCGCTTAGGTCAAATTAATGCCCTCTCTGTTATTCATTATGCTGATGTTGAGTTTGGTCTCCCATCACGTTTGACTGCTTCTGTCTATCAAGGCGGTGGGGATATTCTTGATATTGAGCGAAGTGTAGAACTTGGCGGTTCTCTACACGCAAAAGGCGTGCTGCTCATGGCTAGTTTCCTTAAAGCTCATTTTGGTCGTGAACAAATCCTACACTTCTCTGCTGCTCTTGCATTCGAACAAAGTTATGGACAAGTTGATGGTGACAGCGCAACAGTTGCCGAACTTTCTGCTTTGATTTCGGCTATTTGTCAAATTCCAATTGATCAATCTTGGGCAATCACAGGCTCTATGAACCAACTTGGACAAGTACAACCTATCGGCGGCGTAAATGCCAAAATTGAAGGTTTTTATGATGCTTGTAAATTGCAGGGATTAACAGGAAAGCAAGGGGTTATTATCCCTCGTCAAAACATGCAACATCTAATGCTACGCCAAGATGTTATTGATGCTGTTAATAGTGGTCAATTCCATGTTCATGCAATTGATACGATTGACCAAGCTTTAGAAATCCTGATGGCTCGTCCTGTTGGAACACTCGATAAAAAAGGTCGATATAGCAAAAACTCAATCTATGCTGCTGTGATGGAACAACTTGAGTATTGGCAAGCGATTGAAGATGGTGAAGCAGTTGAAGATGATGAACCAAAGAAAAAGAAAAAGCGTAAAAAAACCAAAAAAGATGAAGTAGATTCAAAAGCAGCTGAAGAATCAACCGCACAAGCGAAAAACTTAAAATCGCTGCGTAAACACAAGAAAAAATAAGATGAAAAAAGCCATGTTCTGATGAGAACATGGCTTTTTTATTTAGGCCACGCCCTGCAAGGAACGCCCACCAGGAAGCTGAGCAAAATATTGTTTTAAGGCATCTATACAGCGATGGACTTTCATTGGATATTGTTCACGTTTCGAGGTCAATGCATGTAAGGTATATGCTGGCATATTCCAATCAGGTAATACCTCAACTAAAGACCCATTCACTAACTCTTTTTGGATATCCATATATAGAATACGCGCGATCCCATGCCCTTGCTGGCACAATGATTTTGCAACAAACACGTTATTTGTACTTAAGCGTGTTTTCATATCGATATTTACCACTTCCCCACTTAAACCATGACGAAATGAGAAATGCTGATAATTTTGCATTAAAGTCACAGGCAACAATTCATGATGACGTAAATCTTCTGGTCTCGAAATCGGAGGGGCTTGGTTTAGATAACTTGGTGAAGCAACAAGCACCTGATCAACTCGTGCTAATGGCACTGCTGTTAACTGATGATCATCGATTTTGAGGCTCATGCGGATTGCAATATCAATTCGCTCTTCAATTAAATCAATATAACGATGATCGGCTTCAAAATGGATTGCAAGTGCTTTGTGTGCAGACATCCAGTGAGAAAGTGCTGGAATAACATGAAGCGCACCGAGTTCTGGTGTCGTTGCAATACGTAAGTCACCGACTAAATCATCGCGCAATTGATTGATGCGAATTTTGCCACGCTCTGCTGCTGCAAGCATTTCTTGACAGCTTAAAAAGAATGCTTGACCCGCTTCTGTAAGGCTTAATTTTCGTGTAGAACGATGAAGCAAAGTCACATCCATATCTTGTTCTAAAGAACGGATTTGTTGACTGACTGCGCTTGTTGTAATTCCCAGTTCTCTAGCAGCACCGCTAAATGAACTTTTTTCAACAACGCACGCAAAGACCCCCATTGCACGCAACTGATCTAGCATAGACTTCCCTCTCAAATTATTAATATGCTTATTGTTCTAATTAAAGCAATCAATATGAGTATACAGAGAAGTCTACTCCTAGACTAGAGATTCTTAACAATTTGTTGAAAGTTTGTTAAACAAATAATGATGTATATTTAGTTAGGTAAAACAGTGGTTGGATTAACAGGTTTACCATCTAATCTAACTTGGAATTCCAGCATGACTCTAGTCGCTCCTGAAGAACCCATTTCAGCAATCTTTTGACCAGCCGTCACATTGTCACCGCTTTTCACCAACATTTTACTGTTATGTGCATAAGCAGTAATGTAACCATCAATGTGCTTGATCAGAACCAAGTTGCCGTATTCTTTTAGACCATCCGCTGCATATACAACTTGACCATTTGCTGCTGCATAGACTGGATCACCCTCATTTCCACCATAACGGGTTCCTTTAACATTACTTGCCAAATTAAAACCTTGAATCACAGGACCGTTGCTAGGTTTTACCCAGCGTAAACCCGATGCTAAAGTTGAAGCAGTTGGTGGATTGACAGGTGTTGGCGTAATAACAGGTGTTTTTGGTACAACTGGCTGTTGAGTCGGTAAGTTAATCGTTTGACGTTGGATAGGAGTTGCTTGAGTGATCGCCTGTGTCGACGTAGTACGCTGACTGACTGAGCCTTTAAGTCTTAGTGACTGATTCACGTAAATTCGATATGGAGCTGCAATATCATTTAGTGCAGCAATATCTAAGTAGTTCAAACCATAGCGGTTTGCGATCCCACTCAGTGTATCCCCTGAACGCACTGTATAGTAATTAGGTGCATTCACGTAGCGTGCGCCACCTTTGTATTGTGGTTTAGATGCACACCCCGTCACAATTACTGTCGTTGCTACTGATAAAGACAATAGGATTGTTTTAATCATTTTCTTTGTTAGAAAAATCGAGACTTGGTTTGAATGCATCTTCACCCTCATCGAAACCTGAATTATATTTGCGCCTAAGAGTATCAAAAAAGTGAAAAAAAACGAGTTCTCACTTTCTATATTCACAAAGTTACAACATAGCAACCGCTAACCATTAACAAGAACATGTAAATTATCTAAAATCGCGTAGTTCGTTGCATCCATTTGAATTGGAGTAACACTGACATAACCATTCGACACTGCAAAAAAATCTGATTGAATATTGCTAGAAACAGCCTGAGGATCAGTTACTGCCTCTCCAGCTAATCCAATCCAATAAACTTGTCTTCCTCGAGGGTCAACATGACTACTTACAGGTTTAGATTGCGCTCTTCGCCCTTGATACGTCACTTTTGTACCTTGGATTTGAGCCACATCTGGAATATTAATATTAAAAATATGACGAGGTGGTAAAATAGGCAATCCATTTGCAATAAAGTCATGGACCCATTGTGCTGCTTGCGCATAATGCAGAGGGTGTTCATATGATCGAACATTTGAACCTGCCAAAGAAACAGCAATCGCAGGATGTTTCATTAACCGTCCTTCAAATGCAGCTCCTACCGTACCTGAGTACAATACATCATCACCAAGATTTGCACCGCTATTGATACCACTCACAACTAGATCAAATTCAAAATCAAATAGACCATTCATTGACAAATAAACACAGTCCGCAGGCGTTCCATTCACTGCCCAGACGTCTTCAGAGATTTGAACTGGTCGCAAAGGACGATCTAATGTCAAAGCACTAGAATAACCACTCCGCTCACTTTCAGGTGCAACCACAACCACTCGACCTAATGGCTTTAAGGCCTGCGCTAAAGCTTGTAGCCCTGGGGCAAAAACACCATCATCATTTGCAATCAAAATATTCACTAAATTCCAGTCTCTTCAAATATTACTAGGGAGTTTTTTCAATTGAATTATTCATAGAATTATATATATTTATAACTTCTTAGTATTAGAAATTTACATTGCCATGAGACATTTATCTAATTTTATTCGATTTTTTGGGGTGAGTTTCACACTTGTAGCAGCATCTGTAGCATTTGCTGACGAAGCGGTTTCAGTCAAAGAAGCAGATGCATTAATCAAAGATGATATTGCAAATGCACAAGTACTTATCGAAATGTGTCCAAACCTCATCGGTAAGAATGCAAAATTTGACCAAAATATCAAAAAGATGGTCGGTTCTTATTTAAGTAACTACTCGGACAAGACTGCATCTATAGAGAGCTTACAAAAAGATGCTGAATTTCAAAGTCTGCTCAAAGATGCACGTTCTGCTGCAACAGAAGTTGAGAAATCAGAACAAAAATCAGTATGTGAAGATGTCCTTAATTTCGAAGAATAAGCTTTGATCTAGGTAAATGTGGTTTTATTTCTAAGATTTAAGATCACATTTTCTCCATTGTTTCTACAGCAAAGATACAAATTTCAATCTCAGTTATGCTATAAGTTATTCAAATTCTTTAAGTCTTGTTTTTGAGTTTGATTTCTTATGACTAAAAATGTTTTAAAAACACTGGGTTTATCATTTCTCTTAGCGTCTACTGCATTTTCTGCAACCACTTATGCAGCAGAAAAAAAATCAGAAACCGAAAAAATTGAAGTTACTCCGACCTCAGAAAATGTCACTCAACAAGAGTTAGCTGCAATTTATGTGCTTTCTGAAATTTGCCCTCCATTAATCGGCAAAGATCTTAAGTTTAATAAAGCCTACGACAATCTTGTTAAAGCCTATTTAGATAATGATCCAAAAGCTGTTGATGTACTCAATAAGCGTGCAAAAAGTAAAGATTTTCAAGCTGCTTTGACAGAAGCACGTAATGATGCAAAAGCCGCATCTGATGAAGATAATCGCCAAATTTGCGACGATGTTAGAAATTATTATTCTAAGTAACCGATTCGTTACAATACTGTGTTAAAAAGCCGACTTCCCCCATAGAAGTCGGCTTTGCTTTGTCCTAAAATGCTAGGCTCTTCTGCTTCACACAAGATATTGGAACGATCTAGAATGAATCAAAAAAGCGCTCTTGCTGCATTATTACTTTTGCCAAGCTTTTCATATGCAGCAACTGTCCTATCTGCTCCACCAGAACTAAATAATAAATCCTATGTATTAATGGATTATGAGACAGGACAGATTCTCGCTGCAAAAAATGAAAATGAAAAACTTGCACCTGCTTCAATGACTAAAATGATGACAAGCTACATCATTGAGCAGAAACTTTTGAAGGGGGAATTGACTGAAAACGAACAAGTACGCATGAATGAATCTGCGTGGTGTCGTGGAAGTAGTACAGAATCATGTATGTATGTACCGCTTAATGGGACAGCAACTGTTCTAGAAATGCTTCGCGGTATTATCATCCAATCAGGTAATGATGCTTCTAAAGCAATGGCTGAACATATTGCGGGCAATGAAGGTACATTCGCCCACATGATGAACCAAGAAGCTAAACGCGTTGGAATGGTAAATACACACTTTATCAACTCAACAGGTATGCCTGCTGATGGTCATTACTCAACTGCAAAAGATATGGCAGTTCTTGCTCAGCATATTATTAAAGACAGCTCAAAGTATTACCCAATTTACTCTGAAAAAGAATTTACATTTAACGGTATCAAACAAGGTAACCGTAATGCCCTTCTCTACACAGACCCAAGTGTAGATGGTTTAAAAACAGGTCATACTGAAGAAGCTGGTTACTGTTTAACAACATCAAGCAAACGTGGTCCTATGCGTTTGATTTCTGTGATTTTTGGTACACCAAGCATGAATGAACGTGCGAGCCAAACTCGTACATTATTGGCTTGGGGTTTTGCAAACTTTGAAACTGCTAATGTTCAACCAGCAAATCAAGTTTTAGCAAAAGCAAAAGTATGGTTTGGTAAAGAAGATGAAGTTCAAATCGGTTTGGCTGAAAACTTCAACGTAACTATGCCTAAAGGTCAAGCTGACAAAATCAAAACTCAAATCGTCGTTCAACCAAAACTGAATGCACCTTTGGCTAAAGGTCAAGTTGTAGGTAAATTAGTTGCAAGTCTTGATGGAAAAGTGATTGCTGAAAAACCACTAGTTGCATTAAAACCTGTTGAAGAAGCAGGCTTCTTTGCTCGTATGATCGACCATATCAAACAGTTCCTTAGCAACTTATTCTAATTCTTAGAGTAAACAAGCTAATCAAGCATTCATGCTATTTAGTATGAATGCTTTTTTATTTTATAATTCATGCAAATTATTTATTGTATTTTCTCATGGCTAAAAACATTCGCCCTTATTTAGATCATTACCCTGATATTGATACGAGTTGTTATATTGATGAAATGTCAGTAGTCATCGGGGATGTCAAGTTAGCTGAGAATGTTTCAGTTTGGCCTTTTGCCGTTATTCGCGGTGATGTCAATTCGATTCAGATTGGTAGAAATAGTAATGTACAAGATCATTGTATGTTACATGTCAGTCATAAAAATCAATCCAAACCAAATGGTTCACCTTTAGTAATTGGTGATGATGTGACTGTAGGTCATCATGTGACCTTACATGGTTGTACTATTGGCAATCGTGTCTTGATCGGTATTAATACCGTTGTTTTAGATGACGTGATTATTGAAGATGATGTCATGATTGGTGCTGGTAGTCTTGTGCCGCCACGTAAAGTCTTAAAAAGTGGTTATTTGTATGTGGGTAGCCCAGTCCAGCAAGTCCGCCCTCTCACAGATAAAGAAAAAGCATTTTTACCTTATTCAGCGCAAAATTATGTAAAAGTGAAGAATGATTATAAACAAAACTAATTTATTAATTCTGTTTATAATATTAACGAAAACCACGGATGATTATGAATAGAACAACAATATATTTGGGTTTATCTATATTAACGATTAATATCTTAACTTCATGCTCTCACTATAAATCTGATAGTGAAATCATGAGTACCGACTCTTATTATGCAACAGCTGAAGCAGCTTCATTGAGTTTCATAGCAAGTGATTTAAAGCATCATCAAATTTTTACTAATAATTTAAATAAATGCCCAGCCTATACATCTCCATCTCAACAAACTCCTCTATCAAATTCATACAGAGATATAATATCTACTTGTGAAAACAATAAATTTAAATGCTATCAGTCTTGTGTGGAAAATGATGCAGTGGCCTGTTATTTAGCAGCGTTATCATTACAAGAAGCAAATTATAAACTTCCAGCCGAACAAGTATTTCAAAGAAGTTGTGAGCTTGGCATCGCCTCTGGCTGTACCAATAGGGCTGCTGGAATGTTGGACTACAAAAAACACTTAACCACTGAACAAAAGAAGTGTATTTTTTCAACATTTGAGAAAACTTGTGACTGGCGCGATCCTTGGGGATGCACCATGTTTGCAGACCAATTAATTTCTGAGGAAAATACTGAACCTAATTATAAAAAAGCTTTAAATGTTCTCAATTATAGTTGTAAACATGGTGATACTGATCCAGCATGCCAATCGGCAAAGAGACTACGAAAATTTATTAATAGTAAAATTAAACCTGATTAAAGCAGTGGGTGGCTAAATCTATGATTCAGCCACCATAGCCAAAAACTCTCAAATTTTGTAGAATACGTTTTTTAAAATCATGGTGCTTTCTATGACCGCTTGGACACCTCATGTCACAGTCGCCACTGTAGTTGAAAAAGACGGACGTTTTCTGTTTGTTGAAGAACACAGCGAAGGCTTTGTACATACCGTGTTTAATCAACCTGCTGGTCATATCGAATGCGGTGAAACGATTATTGAAGCAGCGATCCGTGAAACCTTAGAAGAAACAGGTCATCATGTAGAAATAGATCATTTGCTTGGAATCTATACCTATACCCCTCCCATGTTTCCAGATCGCACATATTATCGTTTTTGCTTCTTGGCACATGTCACCTCGGTTGAGGAAAATGCACAACTAGATATCGATATTGTCGGTGCAGTTTGGATGAGTTTAGAAGAGCTACAAGAATCCGCTCGTGCGCGAAGCCCATTAGTTTTAAAAGTAATTGAAGATGCCCTCGCTGGTAAGAAATATCCTTTATCGCTTATTTATGAGCACCCTTTCTCTCCCTCATTAACTTCTCATTTGGATGCTTAATTAGATGCAACAACGTGTCATCGTCGGTATGTCTGGTGGTGTAGACTCCTCAGTTTCTGCCGCGCTTTTACTTCAACAAGGATATCAAGTTGAAGGTCTGTTCATGAAAAACTGGGAAGAAGATGATGGTACGGAATACTGCACAGCCCTTGAAGATTTAGCAGATGCGCAAGCCGTTGCAGACAAGATTGGAATTAAACTGCACACCGCAAACTTTGCCATGGAATATTGGGATCGTGTGTTTGAGCATTTCTTAGCTGAATATGCAGCAGGTCGTACTCCCAACCCAGATATTCTATGTAATAAAGAGATTAAGTTCCGTGCGTTCCTCGACCATGCTATGACTTTGGGTGCAGACTTTATTGCAACAGGTCACTATGCACGTCGTGGTGTAAGCACGCAAAACTCTCGTGGTGAAACCTATGCACCATTACTACGTGGTGTAGATAATAATAAAGATCAAACTTATTTTTTACACGCTGTTCATGGTCGTGAAATCAATAAGACGCTGTTCCCTGTCGGTGAAATTGAAAAGCCTGAAGTTCGTCGCATTGCTGAACAACTTGATTTAGCAACAGCGAAGAAAAAGGACTCAACTGGTATTTGTTTTATTGGTGAACGTCGATTTACCGACTTCCTTAAACAATATCTTCCTGCTCAAGCTGGAAAAATTGTCTTAGACAACGGCAAAGAAGTTGGTGAACATCACGGCTTAATGTACTATACGCTCGGTCAACGCGGTGGCATCGGTATCGGTGGTATGAAAGGTGCGCAAGAAGGTGCATGGTTCGTACTTCACAAAGACATTGCCAACAATCGTCTCGTCATTGGACAAGGTCATGAGCATCCACTTATGCAAAGTAAACAGCTTTGGAGTGAAGCGATTGATTGGGTTGCGGGTGAACAAGAAATCCCAACTACGGGTTTCCGATGCACAGCAAAAACTCGTTATCGTCAGCCTGACCAAGCGTGTACAATTTATCGTGACGAACATACAGAAAATGGTATTCGAGTTGAGTTTGATGAACCACAACGTGCTGTAACTCCAGGGCAAAGTGTGGTGTTTTACTCAGGAGAGGTGTGCTTAGGCGGTGGTGTCATTCACCATACTGATGCACCTCAACCAGATTTTATTTAAGGATATTGGAATCGAAGCATGGCGGAGTTACCCTTTCAGCACACCCAAGCGTTGAATGTAAGACAAAACCGTGCTTTAGCATTGGCTGCTGTCTTCCAAGCAACTCAGCTGACCCATATGACTGCGATGGCGGGACAGCAGAGTATTGGAGATAGTGGTAATTTTTATTTTGAACTACTGATCAAAGCAAGTTTAAATATTCGTCCAGCGACCAACAATGCGACTCAAACTTTAGATTTCTTTAATCAACTGGCTGATATTTCGCTAGGTTTAAAAACATTAGAAGGTTGTATTACTCAACCATTTAATACTGCACCAAAATCCAGAGTCCCTAAACTTTCGACAGCTAAACTTCCCATGTCCTATGCTATGGCATTATTGCAGTTGGAAAAGAAAGTTTATAGCAATCCTGAATACGTAAAAATTATCGAAACGGCTCAACAAAAGATCCTAAAACAGTTGTCTTTTTTCGATAATAACTATTTGCACCCAAGTATTATTGCCAATTTAGCTCAGACCTATGTTGAAACTGCTGGGCAAATTAATCCACGTATCCTTGTCCGTGGTAATGCTGAAGCTTTTAAAGATATGAATCATACAAATCGAATCCGTGCTTGCCTCTTTACAGGTCTACAACTTGCGCATTTGTGGCGACAACTAGGCGGTAGTTCATGGAGTATGATCTTTAGTAAACGTAAGCTTTTACAAGATATTCAAGCTCTTGCTCGTTTGCAGTATCAGGTCGTTTAAACCCGATGCTAGAGCGAATTTTTTATACTGTTTTACAACCTCTATAAATCTCTCTTTAGGAATAAATAAAGTTCTGCAAGAGAGACAAACTTTAAGGAATCTGTATGAATGCTTTAACCGCACTCTCACCACTTGATGGACGTTATGCGAGCAAATGCGATGCGCTACGCCCTTTTTTGTCTGAGTTTGGTTTAATCCACGCTCGTGTCACTGTTGAAGTGCGTTGGTTACAAGCACTTGCAAATCGTGCAGAAATCATCGAAGTACCTGCATTCTCTGCTGAAACGAATGCTGCTTTAGATGCGATTGTGACGAATTTTTCTGAAGAAGATGCAAACCGCATTAAAGAAATTGAACGCACAACGAACCATGATGTAAAAGCTGTTGAATATTTCCTTAAAGAAAAAATTGCCAATATTGATGAATTAAAAAATGCGGGCGAATTCATTCACTTTGCATGTACATCTGAAGACATCAACAACTTGTCTCACGCATTAATGCTTAAAAATGGTCGTGAAGTTCTTGTTGCAAGCATGAAGCAAATTCTACACGCAATTTCAGCTTTAGCTACAACACATGCTGAACAGCCAATGTTATCTCGTACTCATGGTCAAACTGCTAGCCCAACAACTTTGGGTAAAGAAATGGCGAACGTTGCTTATCGTTTAGCGCGCCAAATCAAGCAATTTGAAAATGTTGAATTATTGGGCAAAATCAATGGCGCAGTAGGTAACTACAATGCTCACCTTTCTGCTTATCCAGAAATTGATTGGGCTGCACATGCACAAGCATTTGTTGAATCTTTAGGTCTAAACTTCAACCCATACACCACTCAAATCGAGCCACATGATTACATGGCTGAATTGTTCGATGCATTACGTCGTTACAACACGATCTTGATCGACTTTAACCGTGATGTTTGGGGCTATATCTCTCTTGGTTACTTCAAGCAAAAATTAAAAGACGGTGAAGTTGGTTCTTCAACAATGCCTCATAAAGTAAACCCAATCGACTTCGAAAACTCAGAAGGTAACCTAGGTATCGCAAATGCGGTATTGGGTCACTTAGGTGAAAAACTTCCAGTTTCTCGTTGGCAGCGTGACTTAACTGACTCAACTGTTCTTCGTAACATGGGTGTTGGTTTTGCACAAAGCTTGATTGCTTTTGATGCTTGTTTAAAAGGTATTGGTAAACTTGAACTCAATGCGAACCGTTTAAATGAAGATTTAGACCAAGCACAAGAAGTTCTTGCTGAGCCGATCCAAACAGTAATGCGCCGTTATAATGTTGAAAAACCTTACGAAAAATTAAAAGCACTTACTCGTGGTCAAGCAATGACACGTGAAATGATGGTGAACTTCGTTAATGGTGATGAACTTCTTCAAGTTCCAGCTGATGAGCGTGCTCGTTTAGCAGAGCTTACTCCTGCTACATATACAGGTAATGCTGCTGAACAAGCAAAACAAATCAATGATTTGATTAGCAAAATCTAAGCTGATCATTCAATCATAAAAAAGCAAAGCCTCGGCTTTGCTTTTTTATTTAAATCAATAAATTAAAATTTTCGAGCCATTTTGAAATATTTGCAAAGCCTAATATTTGTGCACCAAATTTTTGGCTAGTTCTAACAATTTCTAGAAGTTGAGATGCAACTGCTATATCAGCAATCGTCTGCTGATCTCCAACCAACCAACCTGTCTGATTTAAAACCAACTCAATACGTTCTAAGTGTCTAGTAAATTCAGCTTCAATATCGGCTTGAGCCATACGACCTGTACCTTGCATCTTTACTTGAAAACCCAATGCCGATTTCAGTAATGGCTTCATTAAATGCTTTTCAAATGCAGGACGACCTTCTGAGCTGATTTCAACAACTTGATTGAACGCTTTTTTATCACTTACACGAAAATGCACTTCATAAAAATACAAGACTTCATCCGCCCAATCTTCCCAAAGCTCTGTGTAAGCACATTGCATAGGATCTTCAGGATAAAGTCGAGGAAGCTCGGGAAAGTGTTGATCTAAATAACGTGCAATTCGAGTGCTATCTTGAACTCGCTCGCCATTAATATCCACGACAGGTAACTTGCCGACTTTACTAAGCAAAGGGACTTTGCTACCCAGTAAGCCGTTGTAATTTATTGTTTCAAAAGGAATACCTTTGAACTTCAACATCCGTGAAACTTTTTGACAAAAAGGTGAAATTTCCCACTGATGTAGAACAATAGAGTTTGACATTTTTATATCTCATTTGAATGAATTGAACATATTTTTATGATGTTTCACATGGCCATCATAACAAGTTCAAGTCCATTCAAAACAATAATCTTAAAATCATGCTGAACGGCGAATAATCATATTTGTCGCAGTTGCATGTGCATACAATTTTCCATCCTCATCGCGAATATAACCCTCAGAAATTACAAGATTACGCCCAACATTGATGACTTTTCCATCTGCAATCAACGGAGTGTTAAATGGAATCGGACGACACATTTTGATATTAAGGTCTGTTGTTCCATATGACTCACCCGCAGCCAATACTGTATGTGTTGCACAACCTGTGACTGAATCCAAAATTGTTGCTGCAAAACCACCATGCACACCGCCTAATGGATTGGTATGTCGTTCATCAGCAATCGCACTAAATACGATTCGTCCCTGTTCAACCTCTACAGGTTTCATCGGCATTGTCTTTGCAATTCCAGGCTCAGGGAAGTGACCTTGTGCAAATGCTTGCATGATTTCCAAACCCGTCATTTTTAAAGGATTCATTGATTTTCCTCGATCATTATCATTAAAATTTATCAAAAATATAACTTTTGATGGTGTTCGCAATTTGTTGTGGATGGCTCACTATGCCCCAATGCCCTGCTGCAACTTCACTATACTGTACGTCAGTTACCCATTCTTCCATATCTTGGCTCATAAAACTTGGCACAAATGGATCTTTGGTCATGACCAGCATATGTACAGGAATCGTTGTTTTACGCTGTGATGGATTAAGCAAAGGTTGAACCAAATTCTCACGATATAATCCCAAACCACTGATTGAATTGCGTAATTGATAAGGGTCTACATGCGCATCTGTGTTTTCTATATATCCAACAATCGATGGCCAAATTTTTGTCAAACCTAATCGCCATGTTAACTCTGGCAATAAAGGTAATTGAAACATTGCCATATAACCTGAACTGATCGCACGTGTCACCACATTACGATACCCTTGGAATGAACCTTGGTTCCATTGACGTTTGAACCACCAACCGACGTGATCAACACTCGGTGTCATCGCAGTGTATGATTTAATTTGAGATTTCAGCGTATCTCCTAACACCGCCTCCCAGCCTTGTAATGAACCCCAATCATGCCCAACCACATGAACAGGTTGTTTCGGGCTTACAAGACTAATCACCGTACTCAAGTCTTGTACCAAGTATTTAAATGCATATTCAGATTGATTTTTAGGAATATCTGACTGTCCAGTTCCACGAACATCATAGGCGTAGACATTTAATTCGGGATGTAAATGTTCTGCCATTTGATTCCAAACTTCAGCAGAATCTGGATAACCATGAATCAATACAATACTTGGTTTATCTGCAACAATCTGTCCCCAATGATATACAGCGAGTGAGAGATCTCCAGACATAACAAATTGAGTCGTTTTTTCGAGTTTTTTCATGATGAAGATATCCTCGACTTAGCTTTTCAATTTTGTTGATTGTTGCATTGCTTGAGCTGCTAACACGGCAGGTGACTGATTGATATAGGCCTGTGCAAGTTCAGTTGAGCCCTCAAAATAAGGGTGATAACTTGGTTTGAAGAATCGAAGTGCTGTTGTGAAATACCAAATTGGGCCTGGTGTGTATTGATTTTTGCCAGCACGATGCCATGCTTTCCAAAATTTTAATTGTTTAAGACTAGTCATATCGCGTGGCATATCGGGATCAGCTTTTGCTAGTTGTGCTGTACCAGCGGCCATCAAATAAGTAAATATAGGTGCTGTTGCCAACATGATCCCTGCTCGCATCAAATAGCTTCCATTCAAATGTTGAAATAAATCGTAAGCCACTGTGCGATGTTCTACCTCTTCTGCTCCATGCCAAACAAATAAATCACTCACAACTGGATCACAACCACGTTCTTGCCATTTTGCCTCGGTCAGAACATATTGCCCTAGAGCACAAGTAAAATGTTCAGCAGCAGCAACTAAACCGACTCGAAGATCTAACCATGTTTTTTGCAATGGTTTGGGTAATGTACGACCTAAAGGTTGATCAGCCAATAAACGGTCGAATAAATAGACAACACGCTGATATTGGTTTTCAACATCAACACCATATCGCTGTAAATATTCCTCAATCGATATTTTATGTGCCTGAGAATGAATTGCTTCCTGACGGATAAAAGTTTTTACGTCAGCTTTGAGTTGCTCATCCGTGATATGTGGCAGTGCTTTATTGAAGATACGGCAGAAAAAATATTCTCCACGAACCAAAGTAAAGCTGAAATGATTAACGTTGTGGCTCGCGATAGGATCTTGAGGAATCCATTGTAATGGTGAGTTTTCCCAAGCGAATTGAACTTGTCGTGGAATCATTTCCCAATCAGCTGTTGAAACTCGGTTTGGAATTGCCTTCATCATATAGACACCTTTCGATCATCATTTTGCGTTTTCTTGTGCCTTCTATTCAATGTTGATTGAGTTCAATCTTTTAACAGAACCCATCTAGACCTTTAACATTTCAACTTGTGAATGAATGCTAAATCGATAACTGAACAGCGAATTGGCAAAGAAACCTTTTAATACATATTAGTTCTTTTTTGGAACTAACTAAAAGTACGATATCTGTGCTATGATGAATTGTCAATCTAATGGTGTTTTCATTAAGGAAAATGTCCCTTAATGACAATAATTAGCCTATTGAGATAATATTGAGGTCTATATGAAATGGCATGAATTGGGTGAAATGGGTTGCCCTATTGCGCGTAGCTTATCGATTTTCGGTGATCGATGGACTCTCTTGATTATCCGCAATGCTTTTCTTCGCACACGTCGTTTTGATGATTTTCAAAAGCAGCTCGGTATTACACGGCACTTACTCACTGAGCGTTTGAATCGCTTAGTTGAAAATAAAATTTTTGAAAAAGTGTTATATCAAGAAGCACCAAAACGTTACGAGTACAAACTTACAGACAAAGGTTTAGCCCTCTATCCAATTATTATGGCAGTCACGACATGGGGCAATTATTGGCATAATGAAGATAATAAATATCCAATTTTGGAATATTTGCATAAAGACTGTGGTCATAAGACCAAAGCAACCATGACATGTCAGAACTGTCATGGTGAGTTAACTGCGAAAAACACCCTAGCCTATTATGATGCGATGGAAATGGATCAGGTTGTAGAGAACGCTTTAAATAAATAGGTAGGTATTCAAAACTGTTCTGCTTATTAAATAATGAAGAGTAATGATGATTACTCTTCATTTGAACGTAGAACTAGAAACTAAAACCAATATTCAAATTGATGCGATAAAGCCATTTATCACTATTTGGCGAAACCGTAGACGTAAAACCTGTAGCATTGGTAGCTCCACCGATAATATTCGAGTTTTTCCCCCAAGTGTAATCCGCCCATACCATGAAAGGTGAAGCAATAAACATCATCCCAGTAGTATTCATCTGCGAGTCAGACCAATCCTCACGTTTTTTATCTAAATAACTATAATCATTGTAAAAACGGATTGCTTTGAGTTTGCCCATATCTTGCACAGGTAATGTGTATGCGAGGTTTAAACTCGCAATAGTTCCTTCGGAAGCAATGAAATATGCTGGCGTTAAACCATTTGCACCCATCAAGGTCATATCATCATTTACACCATCTGGATTTTTTGCATCATATTGATAATGAATCACTGAGCTTTGGACATTGAAACGTTTGTAATTATTATCAGTATGCAAACCCACTGCATAATATTTGCCGTTGTCATCCGTGATTTTATTATGCAATTGAGCAATTGCACCTGATACACCAATTTCTTGCTTACCAAATTCCATTTCTAACTTACGAACAATCCGTGTATTCACTTGATGACGCTTTTCATTTTGATAGGCTTTTTGTGTTGGAAATGCATTTTCAGCCAAATCATCATAAGTCGCACTTTCAGGTGAATATCGAAGATTAGTTGCGAGCATCTCAGGATAATAGCCTAGCTTCACATCCCAACCTTTGTTGTTAAAATTCCAGTTCAAACCTGGAGCGATGTTATTCCCATAACCCAAAAAGAATGGAATATGATAAGTCCATCCATTTTGCGGATAGGGATAAATTGCAAAGGGTTTATAAACAAAACCTGCTTCTATGCTGTTATGTTCATCCAAATGATATCCCACATAGGCTTTTTCAATTGAGCGCTTCTCTTGATCTTGGAAAAGGTAGCTGGTATTGAAATAGGCATCATCAAACTTGCCTTTCAGATCAACTCGAAAAATATCAAAATATAGTTTTCCAAAACCTCCATTTGGCCCCTCCCAATTTTCATAACGTTGATTCAAACGCACCACTCCACCCAGTTTGACAGAATCCGTTCCATCCTCACTTTTCCATTCCAGTGCTGAACTTTGTGCATATACATTTGATACCGCGCTCATCGACAGTGCTGCAAGCATCATGACTAATGTCTTTTTCATATCATATTCCTTCGCTTCGATACCAACCGTCCTGTTGGCTTGGATTATTGTTTTACCTGTAAAACATAGTTTTTATTGTTTTGTAGGCAAAAAAATTTGCCTACAAATTTTCTAACATCAGTCATCTCAACCAATGTTTAAATTACTCAGTACAATTTCTTTTGTGGTGGACCTGCAAAGTTCAGAGGTCCAATTGAATGCATATCTAGCTCAATCACACTTGGCCCTTGGAAATCAACTGCCTGCTGAATGACTGTTCTAAACTCTTCTGCACTACCGACTTTCCAACTTTTCACGCCCATCGCCTCACCCAAAGCCTGGTAATCAGGTGTGTGTAATTCGTTGAAATACTGGCGTCCTCCGAAGTAATTATTTTGAATACCACGCATTACCCCATAGCCACCATCATTCATGATCATCAGTACCATATTGGTATTTTCTTGCGCCATCGTCGCAATTTCACCTATCCCGAGCATCAAACCACCATCACCGACTAAACCAATCACTTTTTTGTCAGGATTGGCAATTGAGGCACCAATTGCGGTAGCTAAACCTAGACCAATCGCCCCTGCTAAAGAGTGAATATTTTGATTTGGTGATTGTACTGGAAATAAACGACTGCCCCACGTACTGCCTGACATCGTAATATCACGAACAAAAATGCCATCTTGTGATAGTGCTGCACGAAGGTGATCACAGATCAACGCATATTGATCAAGCTGTGTACGTAAAACATTGATTGCTGCCTGTTTCGCATCAACAACTGCTGCATCATATTCAGTATCTATTTTAGATACGCCTGCTAAACCTGTGAGAACACGTTGCAACACATCTTTGGCATCACCACAAATGAAATTACGAATTTTGTAATTACGTTGTTGTGCAACAGGATTAGCATCTACCTGAATAATATTTTCAGGGAACTGCACTGAATAGGTTTTGGTTTCGTTACTACGTAAGCGAGACCCGACTACAACCAATAAATCAGCATCTTTTAAAAGTTGTTCAACGCCTGCGGAGTTATGAAATGCACCTAGACTACGTGGATGATCATCTGCTAACACACCACGCGCATGGGTTGAAGATACTACTGGAATACCCAAGTCAGCTATTGCTTTGACTTCATCCACACTATTGAGCGTACCACCACCGATCCAAAAAATTGGACGTTTGGCTTTTTTGATTTCATTAACAATCAAATCGACTTCAACTTGATCTGCTTGAGGTAATTCCAGTGCTTTGACTGGACCTAGATTCAGTGGTAGGTCAATTTCTGCTGCTTGAACATCAATCGGTAGCTCAACACTGACTGGCCCCATTGGGACAGTCGTTGCGACGCGAATCGCTTCACGGATTACGCCGACCGCATTGTCAGGGCTGGTAATACGAAAAGCAGCTTTGCTCGATGCACGTAAGAAAGTCAGTTGATCTTTGGTTTCATGGATAAAACTTGCATCACGATCTAAATATTCACGTTCAACTTGACCTGTTAAATGCAACACTGGACTGCCCGCATTCATTGCTTCAATCAATGAACCCACCGCATTTCCTGCACCTGCACCTGTGCTCGTTAAGGCAACACCCAAACCTTTAAAGCGTGAATGACCATCTGCCATCGTCACTGCACCTGCTTCACCACGCGCCGCCACAAAGCGAATTTTTTCACGGCGACCTACGGCATCAGCAATTGGTAAATTATGAATTGAAATGACGCCGTAGATACTATCAACTTGATGCGCCTCTAAAACACGAGCGATTGCTTCGCCTACATTTACACGTTCTGTCATTACTATATTCCTCGAAAACTTGTTCTATCCATGAATTTATTAATCGCACCAAGGATTTGGCTGTTCGCTTAATCCCATATAAATGCTTTTTTGTTGCATATACGCCATGATGCCTAAACGACCTTTTTCACGTCCAATTCCACTTTCTTTGAAACCACCAAAAGGGGCAGAAATCGAGAATTTCTTATAGGTATTGATCCAGACTGTACCGACTTCTAAAGCACGCGCAATCTGCCATGCCTTACGGTAGTTTTCAGTCCAAATCCCAGCGGCCAAACCAAAACAACTGTCATTGGCTTGTACGATCAAATCGGCTTCATCGTCATATTTCATGACTACCAGCACAGGGCCAAAAATTTCTTCCTGACAAGTTTGTGCTGAATTATTGAGACCTGTGATAATGGTCGGTAAATAAAAACTACCCTTTGCCAACTCACCATCCGTCAATGCCTGACCACCAACCAAAACTTGCCCACCTTCTTTTTTGGCCAATTGAACATAAGCATCCACAGAAGCTAAATGCTTCGGATTGATCAAAGAACCCAAATGCACGCCTGCGGTTTCAGGATGTCCAACGCGCAAGCCTTTGGTAATTTCAACTAGACGCGTTAAGAATTGATCATAGATACTGCGATGCACAAATAAGCGTGATCCTGCAATACATGCCTGTCCCGCTGAACTAAAAATGCCATAAGCCACACCTTTAGCTGCAAGCTCAATATCGGCATCTTGCATGACGATAGTTGGTGATTTTCCACCAAGTTCTAAAGATGTGGTAATCAACTTGTCAGCGGCAATATGTGCTAAATGACGTCCTGTGCTGGTTCCACCTGTAAATGAAATTTTTCGTACTAATGGATGCTTTACGATTGCATCACCAATCACCGAACCACGTCCAACCAGTACACTCAATAAACCTTTAGGTAAACCCGCTTCTTCAAAGATTTTTGCTAATTCAAGCGCGATCAAAGAAGTCACTTCCGCTGGTTTTAGAATGACTGCATTACCACCTGCTATTGCAGGTGCTAACTTCTGCACTTCACTGGCTATCGGTGAATTCCATGGTGTAATCGCTGCCACAACCCCAACAGGTTCATGCACACTCATGGTCATAAAATCTGGCGCACGTTGTGTGGTTAACTCATCATTTAAGGTTTCACACGCCGCTGCGACATAACGTGCTGTTGCAGCCGCACTCAAGGTTAAGGCACGCGTCTCAGCCAGTGGTTTACCGTTGTCTCTTGTTTGTAGCTTTGAAAGTTCATCAACACGCGCTTCAATAATGTCTGCCACTTTATACAAAATCCGAGCACGCTCGTGTGGCATGCTGTTGCGCCACTCCGCCTTGCGCCATGCCAAATCAGCCTTTTCAATCGCTTCATTGACATCATCCAAACTCGCCGTTGAAATCTCAGCATTCACAGATTGATCTGCTGGAAACAAACTTTGAATCGTGTCACCTCGACCTAATCGCCATTCTCCAGCGATATAAATTTCCTTTACCATGATCAAATCCTTTAAATCTGAATTGCTTGAACACTATTGCGACAGGCACGAATCACACTGAGTGCAGCCAATGTCGAAGTTTTCGGGTTACTCGCCAAAGGCACACCGACCAACTCAATTGTCATTTCACCGAACACACCTTCTGCCACAATGGTGTGCTTGTTTTTATTGATGTTTGGATCAACTGTGAGTTCCACCATGGTTTCATCCATTCCCAAACCTGCAAGCGCAATCGTCGCTGCAACATTGGCATTGGCTGGAAACTTCAATGCAGCTTCACGAGCCGTACCACGGAAAAAAACCGTTGCTTCGCTCACCTGATCTAAATCAACCAATTGCTCTGCATAACTACCACGCCAACTTTTTGGACTTTTGCAGCCCTTATAAGTGACCTTTTCCAAACCACCTTCTTTAGCCGCTGAGATTCCATCAATTCCAGCAATCGCACCTGCCAAAAGATGTAAATGGGCATCATGTTGTTCAGCCGTATTTTTTAGCTGAATCAAAAACTCGTTATCAGCCAAAGTTCCAACCGAGATCAACCCAATAGTCCAACCTTTTTCCAATACCTTTTTCGCATGCTCTTTCACCGCAGCTTGACCCGCAACTTCAATCACGTAATCAGGTGTACCCTGACATTCATCAATCGAGCTAATCACTTGTACTTCAGATGAAACTTGCGCCTGAACTTTTTCAACACTCCGTGCTGGTACCACAATCCATTTAAGTTGTAAGTCTTGCGGCATATGGGCATACACTTCTGCTGCCATCGCGCCAAAACCAATCATCATCAACTGTTTCATGTGCACACCTTATAAATGCTTATTGAATCCGCCAGAGACATCTATCGTTGAACCTGTGGTATAGGATGCTAAAGGTGATGCGAGAAAGACCAAGGCACGTGCAGGTTCTTCGGGCTTACCTAAACGTTGCATCGGGATACCACGATTTTTAGCAATATTGCCTGTCCATTGTTCCCATGACAGATTTGGGTCTGAACGTGTTTCAAAACGGCGTTTCCACTGTGCTGACTCCACCATACCCAAAAGAATTGAGTTCACACGGACACCATATTGAGTAAATTCATGTGCCAGTGAATGCGTTAAATTTAATAGCGCAGCACGTGCTGATGAAGTTGCGATCATGTGCGGTTCAGGTTGCAGGGCTAACAATGAATTGACATTGGTGATTGAGTCACATGCTGAATCTTTTAAATCATTTAAAAATGCGCGAACGGGATGTAATACGCTGAAATACTTCAATTCAATTTCTTTCATCCAATCTTCGTCTTGGGTATTTTCAAAATTCGACACACGACCTTGACCCGCGTTATTGATCAACATGTCGACATTACCTAAGTTTTGCTTTACATCTTTTGCAAATCGTTTTACATCTTCTTTATCCAAAACATTGCAGATACTGGTGTAAATATTGGCATGTGGATATTTCTCTAAAATATAAATTTTCGATGCAGCTAAACGCGCTTCATCTCGACCACACCACGCCACCTTTGCACCTTCCGCAACTAACATTTCCACAGCAGCCAAACCAATGCCTGACGAGCCACCTGTTACAACTGCTACTTTTCCTTCAACTTGGAAGCTCATATCCATATCTCTCGTTTAATTAATTTGCCGATAAAACAATGTCGTTAAACTGATCAGGTTGATCGATATAACTCAGATGACCTGCATCTGTAATGAGATGACATCGGCTCAATTGCATTTCCATCGCCAGCTCCATGATGGCTTGAGCAGGCGTGATTTCATCTTTATCACCTGCAATCACCACACAAGGAACTTTGAGATCTGTTAAATAATTTCTAATCTCGTCATACGCCAACAAATACGATGCTCGCGTAAAACCGTCTAAAGTAAGCTGCCCCATCACCTCACTGACCAATGCCAGTGCTTGAGGGTCTTGTTTATAAATTAAATGTGGACCACGGTTTGCCGCCATCCCCGCATTGCCCAAGCTTTTCAACATATTTGGGCGTTTCAGATAAACCTGTGCTTTGGTATCCTCATCCGAGCGTTGATAACCCTGCGCCGCATTGGCAATGATTAGGGTTTCAACTCGTTCAGGGTAAAGATGGGCAAAAGCACTTGCCTGTAATGCACCTAATGAATGACCTATAATGATGGATTTAGAAATCGCCAATGCATCCATAATTGCTAGTACTCGCTGAGCATAATTGGTTGCATTTGGCTGCTCCGTATCTAAGTTCTCAGATAAGCCATAACCTGGCGCATCCCAAGCAATCACATGAAAATGATGACTGAGTACAGCAAGCTGATTGACCCATGAAGCAGAACCTGAGCTGATACCATGTAAAAGAATCAGTGCTTGTCCGTGTCCAGCTTCGCGATAGGCTTGTACCTGACCATCAATCTCAATGGTTTTCACTGAGTATTGGGCTAAAGTGTCAATCAAAGTCATCATTTCATTCCTTTGTTATAGTTAATCGCTTTGATTAACGTTTGATTTGAGACAATGGATGCTCAGGTGGATAGTTTGGAATAGTTGGTTTTCCAGCACCTAACATCACACACATCAAGGCATCTTCCTGACCTGGATTAAACAAACCACGATAAATACCCGGTGGAATTGAAATCAGATCACGCTCTTTCAATTTGGTTTGAAATTTCTCACCGTTATGCTCAATGAACAGATCAATCTCACCACGTAACATGAAAAACACTTCTTCCACATCTTGGTGGATATGCAATGGACCTTCGCATTGCGCAGGTAACACCATGGTTGAAAAGGTAAAGTTTTCGGCTGGAACTGTATTGCCATCATTGACTACACCTGTTGCTCCAGTTCCCATATAACGCATTTGCGCACGACGATATTTCGGGTCGTAATCTGCTTGGAACTTCAACGCATCGAAGTCATATTTACGTGTTTCAAAACGCGCAATACGTGTGTTTAGCCAACCCAGTTTCGCCTTATCTTCAGCAATTCCCATTGCACCCTGAAAGCGTGGGTCTGCAAATAGAACCGCAATACTAATCTTGTCGAAAAATGCGAGAACAACACATACCATCAGGACAAAAGCAGGAACCCAATGCTTAAATCCACTTTTCTCTTCATTACTCATACTTCATTCCTTCGATTGAGTTATGAACTGGAATTAAATGTTTATGGTTTTAATTTCATGACATTAAATTTAGGGTCTGCTAATAATTTTGGGTCTAATACGGTATTGGACTGCATCCAACGTTTAGCCAGTTTGATTAATTTTGAATCATTGATTGCAATCATATTGATTAAGCAATTTTGATGATCTAAATACAGATAACTACATTGATCATCTGCACTTTTTCTCACCACAATCTGTTCTGTTCTTTCAGGTTGGTAACTACCTAGTATTTGAATATTGAAGTGGTACTGATCTGACCATAACCAAGGAATATCGGTATATTCTGTTTCCATGCCCAACATCGATTTTGCAGCTGCAATTGCTTGGTTCTGCGCATTTGCCCATGACTGAATGCAATAACCTAAACTTGGATGGATTGCGACATCAATCCAGAACTCGCCACCTGGACCAAAATCTTTGCGATAAGGAATCGAGAGACGTAACCAGCTTGCACCAGTATTGGCATATGTCGTCTTGCTGACAAACTGAGATCCAACTCATCCTTGCATCCTCACCTGTTTTATATATAAAACATTATTTGATATAACAAACCTTAATAAAGAATACTCCTATGATGTTTTTTTTGTAAAACTATATATTGTTTAAAATCATAAGCTTGATATTTATTACACATTCATTTACGTTTTACTTAGAAAATTTTGTTTTATATATAAAACTATCTTTTAACTCTACTTTGCAGTTAGAATAGATTCTTAAGAAAATTAAATTTGTAATGCTTTGCGTTTTTATAGGAAAATTAAGCTGATGAACCAAACGATAGAAACAGACTCTCAAGAATCTGAACTCACAAAAAATGATGATCGCTATTTAGTACCCGGTTTGGTACGAGGCTTAGCAATTTTGCAGGCATTTGATCAACAAACCCAAGAAATGACGATCACTGAGATCGCTGAAATTTTGGATGTAAATCGTTCTAGTGCTTTCCGTCTGATTTACACATTAGAATCATGTGGCTTCCTTAGAAAAGCATCTCAAAAAACCTATGCACTTGATTCAAAGGTGATGGAACTCGGCTTCAACAGTTTGTCTAAACAGTCTCTTTTAGATTTAGCAACACCGTTGATGAAAGAACTACGCGATCAAACTAAACTTGCAGTACATTTGTCCATTTTAGAAGGTACACATATTGTCTTTATCAACAATGTGCAATCGAATGGAACATTTACTAGCAATATAGGTCTAGGCACTCGCTGGCCTGCTCATGCGACTGTGATTGGACAAATGCTATTAGCAGACTTATCTGAAATTGAAATCCGTGATCGCTATAAAAATTTCAACCAATGGGAAACTTTTTCTGAACTCACCCCAAAGAATCTTAAAGAGCTACTTCAACGCCTCAGTTTTGTTAAAACACAGCGATCTATGATGGTCAGTTGGGGACATTACAATCATGATATGGCAGCTTGTGGCGCTCCAATTTTCAAACAATCTACAGGAAAAATGACTGCTGTATTGTCTGTAAGTTGCCCTTTAGCAACCTATGAAGAACATTATTTTAAAAATGAAATTGCAGAGATGGTTATCCAAACAGCGGATAAAATTTCTAAATTTATTTATTAGACTAAGGTTAAGTTCATTTTTCTAAAATATTTAGACATTGAGAGTATTCATTAAAATATTTAGTGAATACTCATCAAAGTAAATTAATTTCAAAATACTCCGAAATAAAAAAGCCCTTGTATCAAACAAGGGCTTTTTTATTAATTTGGCAGAGGATCAAGGACTCGAACCTTGACGAACGGTTTTGGAGACCGTCATGCTACCATTACACCAATCCTCTATAACAGCTTGATTAACTTATTTAGTCGTTAATCACTAAAAAGTAAAAGATTACTTTTTAAAATTTGGTGGGGGCGAAGAGACTCGAACTCTTACACCTTGCGGCGCTGGAACCTAAATCCAGTGCGTCTACCAATTTCGCCACGCCCCCGATGGATGTGTATATTAGTGATAAACTTTCTTGCTGACAAGCCTTTTTTATAAAAAAACCATGCATCTGAAAGCTAATGCTTTTTTCATGAGCAAACGAAATTTTTAACCAAATAAAAAAGCCCTTGTTTGATACAAGGGCTTTTTTATTAATTTGGCAGAGGATCAAGGACTCGAACCTTGACGAACGGTTTTGGAGACCGTCATGCTACCATTACACCAATCCTCTATAACCGCATGATTAATTCATTTCTGATTTAACCATAAAAAAAGCAAGATAACCTTGCTTCTTAAATTTGGTGGGGGCGAAGAGACTCGAACTCTTACACCTTGCGGCGCTGGAACCTAAATCCAGTGCGTCTACCAATTTCGCCACGCCCCCGATGGGTATGCATATTAGTGACAAAGCGGCTTTATGACAAGACTTTCTGATAAAAAACCAATTCAAGTGAACATATAATATTCAAATCAAAGATTTATGTTTATTTTTACAACAAATTTATTGTTCGAATCGCATTTCTTAGCTCTGCAACTGAGCCAAAGCGTTCATCCATTTTTTTCTTTAATAAGCCATCAAGTATCGGCAAAAAAAACTGTAGAGAATCTGGAAGTTTGATCTGTAACTGTTGGCAATGCAGTATTGCCCAATCATGATAGGTTTTTGCAGATAATCTCGATTGACAGAGCCATTCATATAGAATAATTCCAAAAGCGTATAAGTCACTTTGTACAGACTTGGGTTGACCATGAAACAGTTCAGGTGCCATGTAATGCGGTGTCGCGGTCAATAATTTCTTCGTACTAATAATTCGTTGACTCTGCTCAAAATCAATCAATCTACAAGTATCTAAATAACTTCTAAAATGCTCTGATTTCAGATCACCATGTATCCAACCACTTTGATGAAGTGCTTCAAGGGCATTTAAAGCAAGTAAAATTTGTTTTCTGATCTCGTGCAGATCATTTTCAGGACTAAATTTTATAAAAAAATCGTTCGTATCTAACGTTAATAGCCCTTCTCCACTTTGCCTCGTTTCATTTAAAAAATTCAGCTTGGATAAATCAATAACGTTATAAGGGACTAAAAAATCCGAACTAGCAATCTTATTTTGGCGATAAAACTCTAATTCGGCGTTAAATGAATCTTCTAAAACTTGGTTGTGTTGCTCAACATGAAACTTTAGCCAATATTTTTTATGACCTTGAGTTAATGTATATAAACGCCGTCCATATGAATGGCTTTTTTGTTTGGTCTGTAACGCTATCTCATCAAACGAATGATCTAAGTCAGAGATCAACATAATAGAATTCATTCTGCTGCTTATTTTCTTGCTTACGTAATGATGCCAAACAATGTTCTATTGTTTTACCGATCCGCGCATGCGTTTCTATTGAGGTGATTTTTGGCCATGTTGCTCGCTCACCTTCTTGCTGCAAAATCTTGAAAATCCTAGGTCGAGGATTTTTTAACATATAGTTATAATGGCGCAAACCATATTTAGCGATGATATTTACATCACCATAATAACGCTGTCCAAGTATGCCATAGCCATGATCAAGTACTCGACGGATTGGGAAAAAACCTCCCATATAATTTCGTGTTAAATCCATCACTTCCATCGCAATCGCTTTCCCTTGATGACGGACAATGCGTTGAGGCCAACTTAATACATCTCTACGAAAACGATCTGTGTCGCTCTGCATAAATGGCACAATATGAGGATTCACCTGACTGGCGATGGTGTAGTTAATATTATAAAGACGCGCCATTTTTTCCTGAGGAAAATCACTACGCATACTCCCATCCACCCATTTTGTCTTTGCCATATAGGGTGTGTGTTGTCCATCGTAACGCTTACTGGTTAGATGCACAGGCGGAAATAATACAGGTACGGCACAAGATGCTAACACTGCGCTCCAAACCAAAACATTAGGTGCAGTTAATGCATTCATAATTCTAGGATTTTGAGCAGTATTATGCGGTGCTACGACAATATTAATATGTCGTTTAGATTGTTGATATGCCTCAGCAAAAGTTAAATCACCCAAATTATTCATTAAGAATTTTTTGAGATACATCACATCAGCCAAACCACCATGCCCCTTAATTAGCTCAGTCACGGTGCGAAAACGGAATGCATCACTAAAAAAATGCTGTCCACCAAGCAACTCAGGGATCTTATCGTTCTTTGAAACACCAAGCATACCCGTCATAATCGCTCCAGCACTCGACCCAGACAGAACACTTGGCATCAAATCTTGCTCAAATAATGCTTTACAAACGCCTGTATGAAACAAACCCAAAGTTGCCCCTCCAGAAAACATGAGGGCTGGTTGTCCATAGGCTTTTTGGCATTCTTCAAAGAATTGAATTTTCTCTTTTAATTGGAAAGTTATACATTCGCTCGAGGCGAGATATTGAAAACAATCACTCACAAGTTCTACATAGTTTTCAATAATTTTTTTTGTTCCTACATATGTTTCAGCAAATAACATCGGATGACCAATATTTGCAAAATCATAAGATAATCCTTCACGGAGAACATAAATTAAATCAAGTGTTCGATGTTGAGTACGATATTTTTTTAATAAGGTGTATCGATTTGATAATGCTTCGGCATCAAAATAGGGCGACTGATTATCGTACTTCCACTCCTCTCTGCCAGATTCCTCATCCAGTTTTAGCGCGATTTCCTTCCATTCTTGATAACTTCTAGCATGCTGCAAATCCTCTTTTAGGACATCAACCCGATGTTTTTGATAGCTATTTTTCTTTTCTCTTACTTTATTTAGCATCGTCTGTCCTATCCCGTCTTCATTTTTCTATTCATGCACTTATACAATGCAAAAACCTACTTAAACAATCAAGTATAAATTCTTGTTATTGTGCATCGTTTTGATGATATTTCCTTTATTTTCGTGCAAGCAGTGCTAGTATCAATCTTCATTAATCACTGAGTTTTGTGTGTTTTTATGGCTATTTTAGACTTACCAGAATCTATTCTTGCATCTTTGTCGAATGTTTTGACTCAATTACAGCATGTTCTGCCACAACCGAAGCAACCGACTGATTTTTCTGCAATCGCTTTTAAATGGGAAAATCAAGAACTGATCGCCATACAACAACCTAAAAAAATGTATCTGGAAGATCTAAAAGGAATAGAGCGTCAAAAAGATAAAATCATTCAAAACACCTTGCAGTTTTTAAATGGCCTCCCTGCCAATGATGTTTTATTAACAGGTTCTCGTGGCACAGGAAAATCCTCAATTGTTCGTGCTTTACTGACAGAATACTCTGATCAAGGACTACGTTTAATTGAAATAGAACGTGATGATTTATCTGATTTACCCAAAATTCAAAAACTGATTGAACAACGTTCTGAGAAATTTATTGTTTATTGTGATGATTTAGCATTCAACGCAGAAGATGAAAATTATCGCAGTTTGAAAAGCGTGCTAGATGGTTCTCTTCAATCAGGTTCGAGCAATTTTATTATTTATGCGACGAGTAATCGTCGTCACCTTCTACCTGAATTTATGCATGAAAATACCCCAGTACGGAAAGTAGACGTACCTCAATACACTGAATTACACCCACAAGAAGCGATTGAAGAAAAAATATCTCTTTCAGATCGTTTTGGAATGTGGCTTTCATTCTACCCAATGGACCAGCAACTATATTTGCAAATCGTTGAACATTACATTGTTAAAGCAGGCTTAGAATATAACGATATTGTTCGAGGCGAAAGCTTGAAATGGTGTCAAGCACGAGGGCAACGTTCTGGTCGTGCAGCATACCAATTTTCTAAACACTGGATTGGTTCAAAAAATTTAGAAAAGTTAGCGAATAAAGATCAAACATAAACTCCTCAGATACTTAACTTGCTTCTTAATAGCACTCGCAATTGTTTCTTCTTCATTAAGTTTTATAAAAACTAGGAAACAATTGCGTTGTCAAAGAACTCTGATTTCAATTAGAAAAACCATATAAATTTCATGTGACTATAAAACAACACCACCTGGTAAGTCAGCATAATTCTCTTTCTAACATTTCCGATAATCATCTAAAACAAACAAATTTCGCTAGCAGATTAGTTTACTTTTCTATAATATTAGGTAGATCGGTATACTCAATACAAAACCATGAGCAGAAAGTCAGCCAAACAAAAAATCTTAGATGCAGCATCTATCCTGTTTTATAACGATGGGATAACCAATACTGGCATTAATAGCATTACAGACAAAGCGCAAGTGGCGAAAATGTCGCTCTATAATAATTTCCCCACGAAATCAGATTTGATTAGCTGCTACATCGAAGCCCGTCATCAAGAATGGTTAGAATTATTTGAAAAAAGGAAAGCTCAAATTCACTCACCTATTGATGGCATTCTCGCTATTTTTGATGCTTACCATGATCATGCAGAGTTTGCCTATGAAAAAGGTTTTAGGGGCTGCGGCTTGTTAAATGCAGCAGCTGAGTTTCCTGCTCATAGTCCTGAGCGTCTAGCAGTCAAAAAGCATAAAGATGAAATTGAAAACATTGTTACTGGCTATCTAATGCAACAATTTGAAGATTCTAAGAAAGTCCAAGAACTTGCTCTTTTAATTTCTTTTATTTTAGAAGGCTCAATTGCTAGAGCTGGTTTAGAAAGCTCAAGCGTCAAAGTATTTGCAGCGAAGCAAATGGTTCAACGATTATTAGAACAAGAGATTAAAAATTGAATAGCAAAACTTCAAACCTCAGCTCCCACTCTGGTTTTATTGCAGTTTTGATTGCCTCAATTTTATGGGGTACTACTGGAACTGCGGCATCTTATGCGCCTAATTTAAGCCCTCTTGCAATAGGAGCAATTGCAATGGGTGGCGGTGGATTACTACAAGCCTTGCTCGCTCATAAAAAGATTTTAGATCATCTACCACAAATCAAGTCTTACTACTCTTTGCTTCTGATTGGAATGATTTCAGTAGCCATTTATCCTCTCGCTTTTTACAGCTCAATGCGTATGGCTGGAATTACGATTGGAACGGTAGTCTCAATTGGGTCAGCACCATTATTTACTGCGTTATTAGAAAAAATTTTCGATAAAAAAGCACTTTCATTGAAATGGTTTATTAGTTTTATTTTTGGTGTTATCGGAGTATTACTTTTATCTGTGGGCGAAACACACTCTCATGGACCAACACAAAGCATTTCGACAGATCAAAAAACCATTGGAATCATTCTCGGATTGATTGCAGCTCTCACCTATTCACTATACTCATGGGCTGCTAAAAAAATGATTGATCGAGGTGTAGATTCAAAAGCATCAATGGGTTTAATTTTTGGTTTTGGCGCTTTAATCTTATTACCAACATTATTTTTTACGGGTTCAAACCTCTTTGATGAGTCTGTAAATCTTTATGTTGTTGCCTATATGATGTTGATTCCAATGTTTCTTGGCTATCTACTATTTGGGTATGCGCTAAAAACAATCTCCGCAAGCACAGCAACTACGCTTACTTTATTCGAGCCACTCGTTGCTGCTTTATTCGCAGTTCTTTTAGTCGGTGAGCAATTAGCACCGATTGGTTGGGTTGGCATGGTTTTGATTTTTGTTTGTTTAGCCGTGTTGTCTAAAACAGACCGTCCAAAATAATTTCGAGTTTCAACCAATATTAAATAGCATAGAGCTATGATCAATAATTCAATATAAAAATTTAAATCGCAGATGCAGAAAATAAACTTTCTCTGCATCTGTTTTTTCTAATACGTTAGTTACTTAGATCAATATTCTTGCGCTAATTTTTCCAAAGTAAATAACATTTTTTTCACCACACTTCTTTTATGCTGCAACATATTTTTGATATTCGCTGGATTGAAACCAGTTAATTTCGCAATACAACGACTGGTCATATATTCACCAGTTTTCTCAAAATGCTTTTCACTCAAAAGTGTTTTGGCATTCGAGAATCTAACCGCTAGCTTATAGTCGCTTAGTTCAGACCATGCACCTGTTTTATATTCTTGAAAATCAAATTCTTTCTTCTGTTGAGCTGGTTTATCTCGAAGAATATTACTCAAACGATTGATAATGATTTTTTCTTCACTTTGTTCAATTAATTGATAAAGTTCAGTTTCTTCAAATGAACGGCCCAAAGAAAGATCTTTTTTATATTGTTCAATCACTTTCTCTTTTGATGTCTCGTTCTCATCACCTTGTTGAATGAGGCATAGAATCTTATATAAAGATTCTAATCGACCACATGTAAAAATATAAGAAATCTTCAACTTGTACTCCGCTATGAGTTTTAGCTCATCAAAATAAATAATTTATTCGACACTTTAACACGATAGCTGTAGCTCCTGAGCTTCAAGCTACACATTAATCAATGATTTGATCTTTAAATGTCTTAACTTAGAACAGAAGATATTTAACCGACCAAATATCAGGTCGGTTCTAAGTCTGTCATCGGCCATCTAGGTGTAGTTGTGACCGCCAAACCATCTTGTTGCCCTGCTTTTAAACGTTGATAACCAGCAAAGGCAATCATTGCACCATTATCTGTACATAAGGCAGGTTCAGCATAATAAACTTGCGCTTTGATCTTTTTCAAAGAGGTTTCTAATTGCTCACGTAAGCGAACATTCGCACTCACACCTCCAGCAATCACCAATCGTTTCAAACCAGTTTGCTTCAAAGCTTTCACTGATTTTTTAACCAAAGTATCAACGATTGCTTCTTGGAAAGAAGCTGCGATATCTGCATCACGATTTTCTTCACCCAATTTTTTCAACTGAACAGAAACCGCAGTTTTCAAACCACTAAATGAAAAATCCAAGCCTTGATGTAACATCGGGCGAGGAAATTCAAATGCTTGTGAATTACCTTGCAAAGCTAATTTGGCAATATTAGGACCACCTGGGTATGGCAATTTCATCATTTTTGCAACTTTATCAAATGCCTCACCCGCCGCATCATCTATCGACTCGCCAAGTAATTCATATTGACCAATTCCATAAGCTGCCATCAGTTGCGTATGACCACCTGAAACTAGTAAGGCTACAAATGGAAATTCTGGTGGAGTTTCAGAAAGTAAAGGCGCAAGCATATGACCTTCCATGTGGTGTACACCGATGGCTGGTTTGTTAAATGCAAAAGCCAAAGTGCGTCCAAATAATGCACCTGTCATTAACGCTCCCATGAGTCCTGGTCCGCGTGTATATGCAATTGCATCTATTTCTTGTTTTTTGACCCCACTTTGCTCAAGCAACTGATTAATCAAAGGAATCATTTTTCGTACATGATCACGTGATGCAAGTTCAGGAACGACACCACCATATTCAGCATGCAGTTTGATCTGACTATATAGAACCTGTCCACGTAAGCCGAGCTCGCTATCATAGAGTGCTAACCCAGTTTCATCACACGAAGTTTCTAAGCCCAAAACAATCATTAAACTGCCTTTACAACGATCAAAAATAATATCGAAGCTATTATAGACTTGTGATCTGAGTTGTAAATGAGTAAAATACTGACCTTCACTTGCGATCTAGTGCAATCGTGCATTGGGTCTTATCCATAATCTTAGAGGATTTTACATGCCACAAGTTAAGTTGAAAGAAGGCGAACCAGTAGACGTAGCTATCCGTCGTTTCAAACGTTCATGCGAAAAAGCGGGTGTTTTAGCTGACGTTCGTAAGCGCGAATTCTATGAGAAACCAACTCAAGAACGTAAGCGTAAAAAAGCTGCAGCAGTTAAGCGTTATCAAAAGAAATTGACTCGCGAATCTGTACGTACTACTCGCCTTTACTAATTAATTTGTGATTGATTGCTGAAAAGACTATGACCACTTTAAAAGACCAAATTACTGACGTATTAAAAACTTCAATGCGTGCCAAAGATATGGCAACAGTAACGGTCATTCGTGGTCTACAAGCAGCAATTAAGCAAATCGAAGTCGATGAGCGCATTGAGCTTGACGATGCTCAGGTTCTTGCGGTCATTGAAAAACAAATTAAACAACGTAAAGAATCGATCAAGGCCTTTTCTGGCGCTGGTCGAGATGATTTAGCTAGTAAAGAACAAGCCGAAGTTGAGGTTATTTCTCAATTTCTACCAGCAGCTATGACTGAGGAAGAACTTGATTCTATCATTGAGCAAACGATTGCTGCTCAAGAAGCTACTAGCATGAAAGATATGGGTAAGGTGATGAATTCTCTACGTCCGATCATAGCCGGGCGTGCCGATCCTGCACAAGTATCTGCTAAAATCAAAGCAAAATTAAGCTAAGCTGCTTTTATCCCCCTCTCTATATTAATGTAAATGGATTCATTTAAATGAACCCATCTATCTATATCAATTAAAATTACACTGAATATTATATTTTTTCAGCATTTGCATTTCTTTTGATTCTGCAACTTGATTAATCACATCTTGTTTCGTCATCGTTGCATATTGTCCAGTCAAAGATGATCGATTACGCTCAATTGCTTGATATAAATCCTGCACATATTGATTGGTAATACCACAGAATTTTGCCTGCTGTTCAGGACTAAAACGCGAAAGTTGAGGATCTAAACTACGCAGAAAACCACGCATATCCTGCGCATAATTTGCAGTAATCTTCTCTACAGAATTTACATATTGTTCAACAGAACTCGCTGAACTCACCCCGATCATGCTTATTGCAAAAATAAAAATAAAAATCTTTTTCATAAATCTTTTAACTTCTCAGTTATTCCTTACGCAGGACATCTTATCTTAATTCAACAAAATTTGGCTTATGCTCAGTAAAAAATTCTTCCTTTGGTGCAGGAAGTTTGCCCTCTGTAACAGAGCCCAAACGCAAACGAATAATATTGGGTAGATCAGTACGATACGAGTAAATTGGACTTCCACAATTCTGGCAGAACACACGAGCTTTATTGGGAGTATGAAAGTATTCTTTTAATTGATCTTGTCCAGATATGAATTGGAATTGGGTTTGATCAATTGGACTATTCCAGCCTGCGATACTACCTTGAGCTTGTTGACAATGCTGGCAATAACACAAAATGCTCTGTTCGATTTCCCCATCATATTGATATTGAACTGCTCCACATAAACACTGTCCTTTTATCATTATTTTCCTCAATTATTAAATTTTCATTCGGCGATCATCTTGCATTTGTTTTAAACGAGAATCAATTTTTGCTGACATCGCCATATTACCTTTCGCCAAACGTTGGGCATGTAGCATTGATTTTATAGCATTTTCTTCATGACCTGACCAATATTCAGCTTCTGCTCGATAACATAAAACATTAATCGCTTGCAAAGGTGAACTCTTATCTAGATTGGTTGCCTGTTGTAATAGTTGCCACCCCTCCACGTCTCTTTGATTTTTATGTATAAATCGTTGTACTAAGGTTTGGGCTTCAGCTGCTTTACCTTGTCTTATAAGCACTTCCGCTAATTTATAAGATAAAGCACGATTTTCAGGCATAGTGCGTTGGATTGAATTGATACTGTTATAAGCCAGATCAATTTTATTTTGACCTAGATAAATATCCGTTTGGATCAATGGAATAAGTACGTGATTTTTTAATTTTAATTTGACTTGATCAAGGCTGGTCTGGGCCTGTGCGTAATCGCCTCGCTCTAAATAAAACTTACTGATCGCAAGTAATCCCGCAACATTCTTTTGATTAGCCAAAGCTTGAAGTTGATTTTCTGTCGCCTGATTTGATACGACATAGGTGTACCATTTCATGATATCAAAATCGAGATCATAAATTTTTGGTTTCACTCGAGGTAACTGGTTTGCACGTAATCGCGCCTCACTCATACGTTCCGTGGTTAATGGGTGGGTAAACCAGAAATCTGGTAGGAAACTGACTCGGCTAGTAGCACGATGCATCGTTTCGAAATAGTCAGCCATACTTTGTGGATTGTAACCAGAGGAATACATGAATTGCATACCGATACGATCCGCTTCACGCTCTTGATTACGACTATAACTCAATTGCTTATCCATTAAGGCAGCTTGAGTACCTAGCATTACAGCGGAGCCAACATCACCATCAGCTTGTGAAGCAATCGCAGCTCCTACGAGGATACCTGCTAAAGCAAGCAATCCTTGCCCTTTGAAGGCTTCTTGGGATCGGCTGTAGTGACGTTGCGAAACGTGTGCTATCTCGTGAGCCATAACGCCAGCAATCTCATCGATATTTTTCGCAGAAGTGATTAAACCCGTGTTTAATGCAAAGAGACCACCAGGAACTGCAAAAGCATTAATTTGGGGGTCTTTAATCACCACTAGACCAATCGGCTGCCCAAGCTGAGTTTGGCTGAGAATACCTGAAAACACTTGAAGAAACTGATCTTCCAACCATGCATCTTGTACAGTTGGCATTTGACGACGCACTTCACGATAGACTTTCTCTCCGATCAATTTTTCTTTTTGCTGATCAAGCAACCCAACACCACTACCGATATCAGGTATTTCAGTTTGACCTGAAATTTGCGGAGGTAAAAAGACCTGTGTATGACTAAGTTGAGTCGTGGCAAATAAGCCACATGCGAGCAGCAACGGTCTCAAGTGGTTTCTCTATGATTCTACTGGAAAAATTTAATATACCATTTGATTTAGGAGAAATTTGCAACGAAGTGTTATAAAAGACAGGAAAATCCTGTCTTACTTTATGATTTTTGAAATTCTAAAGAATTACTGGTCAGGCGAATAACGTTGATCAATACTGAATTTCTCTGGAAATTTAGCATTAATTTCTGCATAAAAAGCCATAATCTCGGTCATATCTTTTTGATAATCACCTGATGGATAAACAATTTTACCAATACCTGTTTTCTTTTTTGCATAATCCATATATGCCAATGCAATAGGTACACCTGCATTTACAGCAACATGATAAAAACCTGTTTTCCATTGTTCTTGTTTCGCACGTGTTCCTTCTGGTGTTACAAGCATCACAAGTTTAGGATGTGTTTTAAATAGATCACTCATCAACTGAACCATGCTTGGTCTTTCCTGACCTTCTTGCTTAGCACTGCGATCTATTCCTATTCCGCCCATCGCACGCACAAAAGGGCCAAATGGAAATTTCATATAGCTGTCTTTGATCGTCAAACGAACATTTACACCTAAAGCTTTCAATGCTAATCGTGCATATAGTGCATCCCAATTACTGGTATGTGGCGCTGCGATCATGACACATTGGTCAATATCCAAGTCCCAGTGATTATCAATTTCCCACCCCATCAAACCCAAAGTTTGTTCAGCTAATTTCTCGAACACAACAACCCCAAACGCAATTTCAAAGGGCGCAAGTGTACCAATAATAGCCAGTTTAAAATGCTAGACTAGATGAATAATTCAGCAATCAACATGTAAGAATTTATTCAAACTTAGGATTGACTAGATAACGAGGTTGTCGATCCTCAAGTGCATCAATAAGATTTTGATAAGCAAGATGAACCATTTTTTTGCGTGTTTCGAGAGTTGCTGAACCAATATGAGGGGCAGTCACCACATTTGGTAGTTGGAATAATGGTGATTCTTGCAAAGGTTCTTTTGCATACACATCTAAGCCTGCTGCAAAAATTTTGTTTTGTTGCAATGCATCGATCAATGCTGACTCATCCACTACAGAACCACGTGAAATATTGACGAACACAGCATGTTTTTGCATTAAATCAAATTGAGCTGAACCAATTAAAGCTTTAGATTCTTGATTTAAATCTACAGCCACCACGATGAAATCAGACTGTTGTAACAGTCGATCTAAATCACAATATTGAGCATTATATGCTTCTGCAACTTCTATTTTTTCACGGCGATTATGATACAAAATATTCATGTTAAAGCCATGAAAACCTCGTCGAGCAATTGCTGCGCCGATATGCCCTAACCCGATAATCCCTAAAGTTTTACCGAAAACATCCATACCGAACTGTTCAGTTGATACTGTACGCTTCCATTGTCCCTGCTTTGTCCACGCATCTAATTGAGGGATTTTTCTTGCTGCGCTCAGCAGTAAACTAAATGCTAAATCAGCAGTCGTCTCGGTTAATACATGAGGTGTATTAGCAAGCCAGATTTTTCTTTGATTTAAATAATTAATATCGTAATTATCATAACCAACTGAAACTGTTGAAATAATTTTTAGTTTTTGTGCTGTCACTAAATTAGTTTCGTTGAGTAAACGACCTGCTCCTATCATCGCGTCAGCATCAGCAACTTCTGTTCGGATCTGCTCATTAATATCACCCATTTTGGGATTCAGCACGACCACTTGATAATCTTGCTGTAACTTGAGTAATACATCCTGATCGATTTGGCTGAATACAACGACTTTCTTCATGATAAGAGTTCCGAACCTTATTGCATAAGTTGCCACAACCGTTTTTTAAGTAGAGGTTGTGTAATCATTTCTTCTAAACTGGCTAAATGTAAAATATTAGAATGTTGAATAAATTCAAGTTTTCCTAAACATAATATTTTCTTGTTATTTGAAGTCGCATCTAAAAATCCTTGAATATAGGATGGTAAACCACGACTGTCCTGAAATTCAGCTAAAGGAAATGGCCACTTTAGCTCAGCATAGTAGCCAAGTTTAGCTTTTTGAATATTTTGCCAAAGTTGCTGTTGTTCAGCATTTAATTGACTGCTCTCAACCAAAATTGAACAGTTCTCTAAGACATACATTTGTAATTCAAATGACTGTACAGAACCTTCAACAACTATCTGCGGTTTAGCTGTCGTTGCCTCTCGAAGAATTGGTTTAGGCGTAATTTCTTGTGGTTGTGATTGAACTTCAACAATTGGTTCTGAGATGATTGGTTCTAAGTCATGCGCTTCAACAAGATCTGATGCGAAGGAAATTTCTTCAATAGGTGTATTATTTTCAACAACCTGATCTCGCCATAGATGTGCAGCAGTATTTTTTTCACACACAACATCTTTAGGAATCCAAATATCAATTCCTATCGCTGCTAGTATGTTTCTTTGCTGCCCAATCATTTGACTACTCTTTCTACCACGTTAGATCATCACAATACTTGTAATGCTGCATAGTCTACCATAAACGGCTTCCCCCTTTATGGCTTCGTTTTATCCAATCACCCTTCTCTGATCAAGACATCTTTCAAGATTTGAAATCTATTTTCACTTAGTTAAAGACACAAATTTCTTAGGTCCTTCCATTTATCGACTAATCCCAACTTTTTCATCATTTTGTCGCTTTCTCTTTTTATTACTAGTCTGGACCGAATGCTCAAATGAAAAGGTGGACTGAATCTATGCTAATCCTTTTTGCTATCGTTGTTTTGCTCTTGCTTGGCATAAGTATTTTATATACACAACATCCCTTATTTGGAAAAATCCCTACTGGTGAACGACTCAAACGTATCGAAAACTCTCCTAACTATCGTCAGGGTCAATTTAGAAATCGACTAGATAAACCTGATATGGCTGACTGCTCCCACACCTTTATTGAACTGTATAGAACATTTATTAAAACTATTCCTCATCGTAGACCCAAAGACATTATTCCCTCTATCAAAACCAATTTACGTACACTCGATCCCAAACAAGATGTCATGATTTGGTTTGGGCATTCTTCTGTTTTTATCTAACTGAATGGCAAAACCTTTTTAATTGACCCAGTGATGAGTGGCAAAGTTTCCCCTCTGCCTTGGGGAACACGTGCTTATCGAGGTACAGATATTTATACAGTCGAGGAATTACCCGAAATTGACTATTTATTGATCTCACATGACCATTATGATTATCTGGATTATAAAACCATTTTGCAACTAAAGCACAAAGTCAAATATGTCATTACTGGTCTCGGTGTCGGAGAACACTTCGAGTACTGGGGCTATTCAAAAGAACAATTGATCGAACGAGACTGGGGTGACAAAATTGAATTTGAAGGTGATATTACGATCATCACCGAAACAACTCATCATGATTCACGGCGTGCCTTTAAAGGCGGTAAAAATCTCTGGGTATCCTTCATCATACAATCACTGAATAGAAAGATTTTTTATACAGGTGATGGAGGCTATGACAAACATTTTGTGGAGATTGGTAAAAAGTACGGACCTTTTGATTGGGCATTGATGGAAAATGGTCAATACGATGCTGCTTGGCGCTCCGTACATTGTCATCCAGATGAAGTTGCACAAGCGACAGAAGAACTCCAAGCACGTAACATGCTACCTGTGCATCATTCTAAGTTTAGCCTCGCAAAACACCCTTGGAATGAGCCAATTAATCGTATTGTAAGATATTCAAAACAAAGAAATTATCGACTTGCCACCCCCATGATCGGTGAATTGGTTGAACTCGATAATGAACAACAAAGTTTCAAGCAATGGTGGGCAAATATACGTTGAGCGATTCGATTAAAGAATCAGATAGAGTTTCTGATTCTTTATTCAGCTCTTAAATTTTTAAGATTAAATCTAAAACTTAGCCATTTAGATAAGTTTTACTTGACTTGTTGTTTTTTTAACCATAATACTTACCCATATGGCTAAGTATGATTTTCAACTCGATCTGTTATTTAATGCTTTAAGTGATCCTACACGCAGAGCAATACTCACTCGTCTTGCAACAGGTGAAGCAACAACCACCTCACTTGCAGAAGAGCATACGATGGCTTTGCCCTCTTTTCTTAAACATTTAAAAAAATTGGAAGAAGCGGGACTGATCACAACAACAAAAAATGGCAGAGTGAGAACCTATGCTCTTCGCCCCCATGCGTTTAGCCCTTTAAAACACTGGTTGCAAGAACAACAAGCCATATGGGAAACACGCTTAAATCAATTAGATAACTATGCATTAAATTTACAAAGGAAAAGAAAAAATGAATCTTGATCCCCAAACAGATTTAAAACTAGAACGAACTGTAGCTGTTCCACGTGAGTTACTTTGGGAATGCTGGACAACTCCAGAGCATATAAAACACTTTTTTATTCCTAAACCTCACTCCATCGTGTCCTGTGAAATAGACTTGAAAGTAGGTGGAAAATTCAACACCTTGTTTGATGTTGATGGCAATCAGATTCCCAATAATGGTGTTTTTCTAGAAGTCGTTGATGGCGAAAAATTAGTATTTACTGATGCTTATACTGAAGAATGGAAACCCAGTGAAAATCCATTTATGACAGCAATTATCCTATTTGAAGATCTCGGAAATGGATCAACGAAATACACAGCTATTGCACGCCATCGTACTCCTGAAGCACGACAACAACATGAAGATATGGGTTTCTTTAGTGGTTGGGGAACGGTTGTTGATCAACTTGAAGCCTACGCTAAAACGTTATAAATAAATATTTTAGGTAAAAAAAGACAGGTTTAGCCTGTCTTTTTTATATATTAACATTTATATATTGCTCAAAAAATCTAGCTAACTCTGAGCACTTCATTCCATTTTGTTAAATAGCTAGGAGATTTGAAGCTCTGAGACATCGCCCAAGCTCGTCCATTTGGCGTAATCAAACGCCCAAGCGTCATTTTATCTTTACCAAATTTTTCATTGATATGATCAAATGTCATCGATAAACTTTTACGTGCCAGCATTTCATCCGTATCATGAAATAAATCAACAGCATGACTATGTTGTGGAATGATATCTAACAAAATGACTTCTGCTTTTTTATAACGGTAACCTTTTTGATAAATTCGGTCTAATCCTATTTGCACAGCCTTCAAAATCTCTAAACGATCATCACTATAATCAGCCAAATACACCACTGTAAATGGACGATAATTCTCTGCTTTATTAAAACGATTTGTACGGATACTAACACCGATCGCCTTACATAGAAGTTTTTGCTTCCGTAACCGTTCAACTGCTCTTAAGGTAAATTCAGTCAATGCTTCGCTTAGGCTATTTTTATCTTGAATTAATTGCCCAAAAGAACGACTACTTAATACCTGTCGTCGATCAGCCAACACGTCTTCAATTTCTAAACAGGCGATGCCACGCAACTCTTTAACTGTATTTTCCAAAACAACAGAGAAATGTTTTCCAATCATTTTCGGATCTGCTTCAACCAAATCCATAACTGAATGAATACCCATCACTTCTAAACGTTGGCGAATCTTACGACCTACGCCCCACACCTCACCTACTGCGGTATGACTCAATAAATCCTCGATCACACAAGGATCTTCATCAACCATATTACAGATACTGTTAAAACATCGATGGGTTTTTGCTAAATGATTTGCAATTTTTGCCTGTGTTTTGGAATATCCAATGCCTATACAACAAGGTAATCCTAACCAGTTTTTTATGGTTGTTAGGATAGTTTGAGCATATTCTGTTAAATCAAAATGATGCTGATATGCTGTTAACTCAAGGAAACACTCATCAATCGAGTAAATTTCTTGTTCACATGGAGCAACGAAACTGCCCAAAATATTCATAAATCGCCGTGACATTTCTGCATACAACGCATAATTACTTGAGAAAACGGCAACCTGATACTTTCGAATAATATCTTCGATCTGGAAAAAGGGAACCGCCATCTTGATACCCAATTGTTTTGCTTCATGCGAACGCGATACCACACAGCCATCATTATTTGAAAGTACCACAACGGGATGCTTTTCTAGCTTCGGATTGAATACCCGCTCGCAACTCACATAACAATTATTCACATCAATCAAGGCAAAAATACGTTGTGGCAGTGGCATTGGATCACCTCATCGGCTTTAAGTTATAGGTCACGACGCCCCAAATCACCAACTCCTGTCCTTCTTGTATATAAATATTTTGATAATCAGGGTTTTCAGCTTTTAACCAAACTTTGGGTGGACTGAAATGATGATCAATCATCAAACGCTTTACCGTAAAGTCATTATCAATCAGTGCAATGACGATATCACCAGACTTTGCAGGGATACTTCGATCAACCACTAAGGGATCATCAATATCAATGCCAGCATCCAACATGGACAAGGAATTTGCTTTTACGATAAATGTCGAGTTTTCATTTCTAATTAAAAACTCATTTAAATCCAAAGCTTGCTCAACATGGTCTTGTGCAGGCGATGGAAAACCTGCTGCAACACGTTCCGTCGCCAAAGGAATATGGTAAATTCGATCATTCTTTGCTTGAACACTCTGAACTTTCAAAGAAGTGCTGAGATCGGTATTAATACCTGTCTTGGCATTATTCAATAACCAGTTTTTAATGAAATCAACTTGTGATTCAGGAACACGTATTACTTTGGTGGGTTCGCTAAATTGAGCTTTACGACCAGCGTTGGTTCGAGCCCCACCATGTTCAAACTCAGTTTTTTTGGACATAACTCACCCCTCCCTTGTTTTCATCGCCTTTATTTAATCTAACTTGAAAAAGTTACAAATTCAAGTTGACGAAAAATTAATTTTGCATAAGAATAAATTTCATAGATCAGATTTTGGCTTGTTTAAGTTAACAAGGATGTCAAACAAACTAACTTTCGATAATTAAATCATATATTTAGGCAACTTACGCTTTGATAGTATTTGATTTAACAGATTGATTATTTTGATCTTTTCAGCAGTTAGGTTTTATTCAAGATTTTTTGATGTGGAGACATGAAAAATGAACAATCAACGTGATGCTATTCTTGGCTATGCTGACGAAAAACACGCTTATTTTATTCGTCTCATTGAGAACAATACCGTTTTGGGTAGTTGTTATGGATTATTCTGTGACAGCCCCAATAGTGAGGCGGCTGAAAGTATTATGACAACTTTATTTTTAAAGAAATCTTTTTGGCTCAATGGTTCTGAATTTCAAGATATTATTCAAGGACTAAATCCAATTCAGTAAAATCATTGATGCAAATTAACTCAGATACGAAACAAGTTTCCGTTCGTGTAAATTTATACAGTACAAGCAACACATTCAGATATTAAGCAAATAATTCATATAAAAGACTCATGATCAATAAAAGATATTTCAGTAAAAAACCACTTAAACCTTGATTTAAGTGGTTTCTTTTATTTCATCAAGATTTATATAAAGCGTTTGTCATTTACTGGAGCAACAAGTTTATAAATTTTTCCATCTGCCTCATTTTCAAAGAGCAAATCGATATTTGGATGAATAATTTCACCATCAACCTCAATATGTTCCACTCGCTTAAAAAAAGGAATGTCTTTATCTTCAAGGTCATTAAGCTGAGCAATTACAATTGATTCATTTTCTTCTTGGTCTTTTACGACCACTGTCACCTTATTCATAGTATTCCTCATTTAATAATAATTCCTGATTAGACTATGCCCTATAGATCAAAGTCTGTCTAACAACGGGTTGTAAGAAATATTATAAGTATTAACAGACTGTTAATTTTTCATCTAAGTTATTGAAATAAAAAATATAGGTTTACAATTATGTGTAACACAGAAAACGTAGTGCAAGAAAACTGATTAAACAAAAGGCTGCCGAAGCAGCCAATATTTGTACTAATTTCCACGATAAGTTGAATAACCATAAGGGCTGAGTAATAAAGGAATATGATAATGTTTCACGGTTCCATCCACTTTAAAAATCACAGGAACTTCTGGAAAAAAGGTCTGTTGCTTTTGTTGATTGAACCAAGCCTCAGTTTTAAAGGTCACTTTGTAAATCCCTTTTTCCAAGGCTTTGTTCTCAGGATATAGCGCAGTAATTCGCCCATTTTCACCCGTAAGTTTCTGATTCAACTTAATCCACTGATCACCAGAGCTTTTTTCAAGAACAACTTCAACATTTGCTGAAGGTAAACCATTTTCCAAATTTAGAACATGGACACTCAATGGGTTCTGTTCAGCAAATGCCGCTGAACTGAATAAGATAAGCGAATAAGGTAAGATTTTCTTTAACATCACAAACTCCTCACAGATTTTTCAATATTTGGATGGCTGATGTAGCACAGTAATCATCGTTTTTAGCACCGCCTGCTCCAGCAACACCAAGCGCTCCGACCACTTGATTTTGGTATCGAATAGGTAATCCACCACCCAATAACAGCAGCTTAGAAACGGTGGTCAAATTTTTTGCATCAGGATTGCTATTTGCTGTTTGACTCAAAGCCAAGGTCGCTGTTTTCGTTGATAATGCTGTAAATGCTTTTTGCTCTGCAGCATCTAAATTGTGTGGACCCACCGACTCATGGCGGTGTGCATAAAGCGTATTACCACCTTGATCAACGACTGCGACTGCAATATTTTGCTGAATGTTTTTGCATACACGCTCAGCTTCACAGGCTATTACTTTGGCTGTTTGAAGATCTAATGAATAAACTTGCTTCAACTCCACAGAGTGTGCAACAGTGCTACTGAACAGTAACGTTAAACCAAGAATTTTAAGCTTATTCATATTGATTCCTGCCTGATATGCTTTGAAAATCTTAAACAAATCCATTCCGCCACAGCATGACAATCACATTACAAAATTGTCATGTTCACAAAGAGTCTGAACAAAAATGTGTATTCTGATTATCGAAGATGAAACGAAGATCGCGTCTTATTTAGTAAAAGGCTTGATTGAGTCAGGCTATACAGCGGAGTGCGTCCATTCAGGACTAGAAGGTTTGGAAAGATTAAAAATGAAATCCTATTCTTTGGTGATTTTAGATGTAATGTTGCCTGATCTTGATGGCTGGGATGTATTGAAAATACTTCGCCAATTTTCTAAGATTCCCGTGATCTTTTTAACTGCAAAGGATCAGATTTTAGATCGTGTCAAAGGCTTAGAACTGGGTGCAGATGATTATTTAGCAAAACCATTTTCCTATATTGAATTACTTGCTCGGATCAAAAGTCTTTTAAGACGCCAACAATATAATCAAGAAAATGAGCTCTCGATTGCGTCATTAAAGATGGATTTAACACAACACAAAGTTTGGCGAGAAGATATATTAATCGACCTTAGTAAGAAGGAATTTAACCTACTTCGATTTATGCTTCTGTATCAAAATGAAATTATTACGCGCCGCCAAATTGCATCAGAAGTTTGGAATATTAACTTTGATACAGATACTAACTTTATCGATGTTGCTGTACGTCGCTTACGCAGCAAAATTGATGATGGACATGATTTAAAGTTAATTCATACGATTCGGGGCTTAGGTTATAAGCTATCGGTTCAAGCATGATGAATCATATCTTTCGCTCATTAGAATTGAGACTCACCCTACTGGTAACTTTTTGCAGCGCTCTCGTTTTATGCGTAGTGGCAATGATTAGTTATGTTGGGATTAATCAAATTTTAATTATCCAACAAGATCGTGCTCTGACGAACCGAATTGAACGACTCGAAATACTTCTACAAGATAGTGAAAATATAAATCAAATTGTTGCTCGTCCTAAGCTCTATCAAAATATGTTAGGCAACCAAGATAACTTGTTTATTTTAATGGATCATAATCAACGTCTAATTGATATTAATCCCTTAAATATTCCCCTTCCCAAATTGGCAACCTCAAGCAGCATCCAATTTACAGATTTGACTCAGACCGAACACCCAACACGCTTGTCATGGAAAACGATCAACATTCATCAAAAGCCTTATGTACTCATTGCGGGCAAGCAATGGTCTGAACGTCTCAATATTCTTGAGCCATTCCGTAACGATTTATTGGTTTCAGTGAGCATCGGGGTTGTACTGATTTTTATATTATCTGCTCTGGCTAGCCATTTTGGACTCAGTACATTAAGAAAACTGCAACAACAAACTCAGGCAATCAATGTCCATCAATTGCAGCAACGAATTCAGCTTGATCAAGCTCCATCAGAAATTGAACAACTGACAGCAGACATCAATACCATGCTGAATCGAATTGAAATCGGATACCAGCAACTCAACCGATTCTCAGAAGACATTGCACATGAATTTCGTACCCCACTCAACAACCTGATTGGACAAACGGAAATCATGCTCATGGGTGAGCGTACAGATGAGCAATTTAAAGAACTGCTGTATTCAAATTTAGAAGATTACCAACGCCTAAAACGTATGATTGATAGCATGCTGTTTCTTGCACGTGCGGATCGTCAGATGGTGATGTTAAATAAACAATGGGTCGATTTACCCAACTTGGTTGAGACGATTTGTGACATTTTTGAGCATCAAGCCGAAGAACAAGCTTGCCAGTTTATTTTGCAGTTAGAACAAACCCAAATATTGGCTGATCCAGAATTACTGCAACGAGCACTTTATAATTTAATTTCGAATGCACTGACACATGGTGGTTTGCAACGTCAGATCTATATTGGCAGTCGAAACAACAAAAAAAATGAACCAAGCTCCACGACTAGTTTATATGTGATCACCAGTGATACGAGCATTGCAAACGAGCATCTTGATTCTCTGTTTGAACGCTTTTATCAATGTATTTCTAGCCGCCATCAAAGCAGCCAAACTGGAGGTCTTGGTTTATCCATCGTTGCCTCAATTATGACCCTTCATCAAGGTGAATATTTGGCTTACAACACTCCAGATGGTATTTGCTTTGAACTCATTTTTCCGAATGATTGCGATAAATAAGCTTTAAAGGTATAGACTTATAACCATTCACTTGTATCATCCGCGACTGGCGTTCCATGCATAACGTGCATAATCATTGCATAGGCAATACTTCCTTTAAATGGAATTTCAGGCAGTTGATCAAATTTGAAGAACTGTGCATCACTAATTTCTTTTTCCTGTATTTTAATTTCACCTGAATGATATTCAGCTTTAAATGCAACCATTAAATTACTTGGAAATGGCCATGGCTGGCTGGCGAGATACTGAATATTTTTGATATTTAAACCAACCTCTTCCAAAGTCTCTCGACGCGCTGCTTCTTCTAAGGTTTCCCCGACCTCCACAAAGCCTGCAATTAAACTATACATGGTCTTATTACGCGTTGTTCTTGCAAGCAGTATCTCATCATCCCCTCTTGTGATAATCGTAATCACACAAGGATTAACACGTGGATATTGGTTATAACCACAACTTGGACACATCATCGCAAACTGATCAGTACTTTGTTGCGTCTTGTCACCACATCGCCCACAAAACTGATGGTTACGTCGCCATTCTAAAAGTTGTACAGCTCGACTTGCTTGCTCAAACTGTTGGTGATTCCAATATTGTAAAAGCTGACGTATCGGTACCAGCTGATAGCCAACAGGTATGTTTTCATTGGGTAATAGATCTCGCGCAACGACCTGCTCGTCCTCTGACAGTACTAAATCACTGTGCAATTTTTCAACTCGTGGTAATTGAAACTGTTCATCAACTAAAAGTTGTTGTTGCTGAAAAATATAAGCAATCGATAGATTTGACATTACATTACCTTAAATTCAATAACATGAGATATATCAATAGAAATGCTAGCAATCCCCAAAAGGACAATTGAGGATAGCAAACGCAAAATTAATGGTGCTTATATTGACGTGAGCAGTAGCCGCGACTGATCTCAGGTGAACGTAGTTGCAAATGCTTGGTTTTTCGACCTGTCACCCGTTTACGCCAGAGTTTAAAACTACTGGCTTGCAAATTTTGCCTCATCAGTTTGATTACAGCAGATTCATTCAGACCATATTCGCGCTCTAGCGCTTCAAAAGGTGTTCGATCTTCCCATGCCATTTCAATAATTCTTGAAAGGTCACCATCATCATAATTTTTAGTATTCAACATAAAATGAAATCACTTCGCTGTCGTTCAATATCAATCTGTTAAATTTCCTAACAAAGCATAAGTAACTCAGGATGAAGAAAGTGTGATTTTTCGAGTTATTCTTTTCATTTGAAATAATATTCAGCACATTGAAAATTAAATAAATGATCAAAGAATCATCCCAATTATTTTTTCAAGATTGACTAATCATCTAAATGCCGATAGTTATCTTAGACAATATTACTGAGGATAATTCTGATGTTTTTGCTAAATGCTGATTTTTCAAAGTTCGCAGTCGTCAAACCTAGAGACTATCAATGGGTAAAATCACCTGGCGGCGAAGTAGAACGTGTCATGTTAGACCGAATTGGCAATGAAGCAGCTAGAGCAACAAGTTTAGTCAAATACGCGCCTCTAAGCTTATTTCCAAAACACCAACATCCTCATGGCGAAGAGATTTTGGTATTGTCTGGAATGTTCACTGAAGATGGTAGCCAACACTATCAAAAAGGATGGTATTTGCGGAATCCGCATAACTCTAGTCATATTCCATCTAGTGAGATGGGCACCTTGATCTTTGTCAAACTCAGACAAATGTCCGAGACTGAAACTGAAGCTGTTCGTATCGATACCCATAACCCGAATAACTGGAAAAAAATGGGACATCGAGACATCTGTGAACTTTACCAATCTCAGCTAGAGCATACTTATCTAGAAAAAATCATGCCCCTACATCCCATCGAATATGATGTAAAAGGTGGTGCTGAAATTTTAGTGATTGAAGGTGAAATCAGCCATAGTGAAGAAACTTATCCAAAAGGTTCTTGGTTACGTATTCCCCCACAAGCAGATTACCAACTTCAATCAGGTCAACAAGGCGCAACACTTTATCTAAAAACAGGTCATCTGCTCGCCATGATTCAGTCAACTCATAAAATTTAATGAGCGACTCCGAAATACATGTTTCAATCAAAGATGATGAAGCAACTAGCGATGCGTATGAACTGACATCACAATCCCAAAACCTGCCAATAAGGTGATAATAGCTGTACCACCATAGCTCATAAATGGTAATGGATCTCCTGTCACAGGAAAAATTCCACTGACCATACCTGAGTTAACAACGACATATAGAAAAAAAGACAATGCTAATGAACCGACAATTAAGCGTCCGAAATTATTAAATGAGTTCAATCCGATCATAAAACAGCGGATGATGATTGCTGCATATAAGCTAAATAGAATCACCACACCAATAAAACCAAACTCTTCTGCATAAGTTGACATAATAAAGTCTGTATGCCGTTCAGGTAAAAACCCAAAATGTGATTGAGTGCCTTGTAAATAACCTTTTCCTGAAAACCCACCCGAACCAATCGCAATTTTAGACTGAATAATATTCCAACCTGAACCAAGGACATCAGCCTCAGGATCAATCAAAGTTGTGATACGCTTTTTTTGATAGCTTTCCAATAAAAAAGTCCAAGCAATCGGAAGAAATAACATCACTAAACCCATAGAGCCTAGAATTAATTTCCAAGAAATACCTGCCAAAAACAATACAAACAGACCACTGGTGAGGATCAGAATGCCTGCCCCCAAATCAGGTTGTAATGCGACTAAAAGTAAAGGAATGACAATTAAAACCAATGAAATCAGAATATGAAATATTCTAGGTGGCAAAGCATTTCTAGATAAAAACCACGTGATCATCAGCGGCATTGCAAACTTCATCAGTTCACTTGGCTGCATACTTCCTAACAATGGAATGGCGATCCACCGACGTGCACCCATTCTCACTTCACCGATAAAAAATACAGCGATGAGCAGTACTAAACTCACAGCATATAGATAAGGGCTAAATGCCTGATAAACTTTTGGAGGAACTTGAGCACAAATAAAAAGTGCTACAAATCCTAAAAGGAAACTAAATCCTTGTTTGAATACCAACCCCATATCTTGAGCCGATGCACTATATACGACGATTAAACCTAAGATCGCATTTAAAATGAGAAGGCTCAATAACCAAGGGTCGAGATGTAATTTATGCCAATACGAAGAATTATTTTTGAGATGCAAACCATCTCGAATGGAATAACGTAAAAATCGGGATTGCGGAACAGGCTTCATGGTGATCTTAAAAATAAGAAAAACGAGCAGATAAATCTGAACTAAGGCGATGGAGTATATATTTAATTTGTTTCTGTGCTCAGATTATTACTTTTATTTTTGTGAATCTTTGATAAATTTGCAGGTACCATTTAAATCAAAGGTTTTATACATATGGACCCCTCACCTTTAAGGCGTATCTTTGGCTCTCTCAGTAGACAGCTTGGAGAACTAGGATGATAGAATTTCTTTTAGACCCTAGCATCTGGATCGCGTTATTAACTTTAATTGTACTCGAAATCGTACTTGGCATTGATAACTTAGTTTTCATTGCAATTCTTGCAGATAAACTTCCTCCAGAACAAAGAGATAAAGCAAGAATCATAGGTCTTTCATTAGCCCTTATCATGCGTTTAGCCCTGCTTTCCATTATCTCTTGGCTAGTTACTTTAACAAAACCTATTCTCCATATATGGACTCTGAGTTTCTCAGGTCGAGACCTAATCCTACTCTTTGGTGGTCTTTTCTTACTCTATAAAGCCGTTACAGAATTACATGAAAAAATAGAAGGCAAACCTGTACATAAAACCCAATCAAGTGTTGCTTATGCAAGCTTTGGTATGGTGGTCACTCAGATCGTTATTCTAGATGCAGTGTTTTCTTTAGATTCTGTGATTACAGCAATCGGAATGGTTGACAATATTTATGTCATGATGGCAGCCGTGGTGATCGCTGTTGTAGTGATGTTGATTGCATCAAAACCATTAACAAACTTTGTAAATAAGCATCCTACTGTTGTTATTTTATGCTTAAGCTTCTTACTACTGATCGGTATTAGTTTGATTGCTGAAGGTTTTGGTTTCCATATCCCGAAAGGATATATCTATTCGGGTATTGCCGTTGCAATCCTAATTGAAGGTTTCAACCAATTTACTCAACGAAATGCTGAAAAACATGCATCAAAACTACCTTTAAGACACCGTACTGCAAACACAATCTTCAAGCTCATGGGTGGCAAAGAGCAAAATGACCCAACGATTATCGATAACAACGATGATTCATTCGGTGCCGAAGAACGCTACATGATCGGTGGTGTGTTAACTCTGGCTGAACGCTCTGTTTCATCGATTATGACACCTAGAGATCAAATTTCTTGGGTCAACATCGATGATGATATTGAAGATATCAGAGCTAAAGTACTTGCAGTACCTCACAGCTTATTCCCTGTCTGTAAAGGCAATTTGGATAAAGTCATTACTGTTGTACGCGCAAAAGAGCTGATCGATTGTTTGGATGAAAAAGAAGAATTGCAAAATCTTTTAAAACGCCAACGTCCAATTTTTATTTTTGAAAAGATGAAAGTGATAGATGCAATTAATACTTTGCGCTCTTCAAAAGGCTCTTTAGTCATGGTGACGAATGAATTTGGAAATATCCAAGGATTGATCACTCCATTAGATGTATTTGAAGCAATTGCTGGTGAATTCCCAGACTCGGATGAACAACTGGATTTGACGAAAGTATCTCATCAAGAATGGGTAGCATCTGGCTTATTAGACCTTTATCAACTTCAACTTGAATTAGGCACACTTGAACTAGTTCAAGAAGGTTCAGGCTATGTAAGTGTCGCTGGTTTATTACTAGATAAATTAGAAGGTCAAGTTGATGTCGGTTCTACATTGACCTATGAGGGAATCTATTTCGAAATTATAGAAATGGATGGCACTCGCATTAAGAAAGTCAAAATTATTTATCCGATCTAAATCCAACCATAAAAAAAAGAGCCTTTCAAAAAGGCTCTTTTTTTTTATATCTCAATCTGACTACCAATTTCGACAACACGATTCGTAGGGATTTGATAAAAATCGCTAATAGGACTTGTATTCTTTTGCATCGTAGCGAATAAATGTTTTCTCCATGTAGTTAACTTATTATCCGCTTTGTAGATCAATCTTTCGCGTGACACAAAGAAACTGATTTCCATCAGATTATATTCAAAATTAATTTTATTGAAAATTTTCTCTAAGACCATAGGTACATTCGGCTGCTCTTTAAAACCATAATTGATTTGTATCCGATAAAAGCCTTTCTCTAAAACTTCGAACTCATATCTCAGTTCATCTTGCACGTATGGGATATCCGAAACTTGCACCGTTACCAACATATTTTTGTCATGAAGAATCTTGTTGTGCTTGAGATTATGCAACAACGCATGTGGTACTACAGATGGAGAACCTGTCAGAAACACAGCAGTACCAGATACCTTATTCATATCTGTACCTAGATATTTAATAAAGGTTTCTAACTGCAACGTATCGCTTTGGAGTTTTTCCTGCAATTGAACCCGCCCTTTCTTCCATGTCATCATCAATGTAAAGACAAAGACAGCGATAAGCACAGGCACCCATCCACCAATAAAGAACTTAAGTAGATTCGAACCTAACAGCACTAAATCAATAAAAATGAATGGTACAGCGAATAAAACCAGTTTCCACGTTTTCCATTTCCAGTAACTATAAGCAAGAAATGCAACCAAAAGCGTATCGCAGAACATGGTAATCGTTACAGCAAGACCATAAGCACCTGCTAAATTACTACTTGTTTTAAAGAGTAAAACTAGGAATAAAATTGAAATATATAGAATCCAATTGAGTAAAGGAATGTAAATTTGACCCACTTCAGACGCTGAGGTATGTAGTACATTCAGACGAGGTAAATAACCCAATTGAATCGCTTGTTTCGCCATCGAAAAAACACCACTAATCAATGCCTGTGATGCGATTACAGCTGCTGCGGTCGCAATAAGAATCATTGGATAGAGGAAAAAGGATGGTACAAGTAAATAAAATGGATTGGTAATCGCTGTAGGATCTCTTAGCAATAAAGCACCTTGACCTGCATAATTCAACATAAGACAAGGCAAAACAACGAGGAACCAACCAAGGCGTATCGGAAGAACACCAAAATGCCCCATATCAGCATAAAGCGCTTCACCACCTGTGACGGTCAAAACGACAGCGCCCATCACAAAAAATGAAATATACGGATTGGTGATAATAAATTGCAATGCCCAATGTGGACTTAAGAAAGCCAAAATCGTTGGGCTTTGAATAATACTCACAAACCCAATCGCACCAATAGACAAAAACCAAAGCAGTGTAATTGGGCCAAAAAACTTACCCATTACGGCAGTTCCATGTTTTTGTACAAGAAACAATGCCGTCAGAATGCCGATACTGATCGGTAATATAAATTTATCAAATGCTGGAGCCGCAACAGAAAGTCCTTCCACAGCCGATAACACAGATATTGCGGGTGTAATAATGCCATCACCAAAGAACAATGAAGCACCAATAAACCCTAAAGCTGTAATCAGAATTTTTGTTCGATTAGAAAGACCTGGCTGACGTAAATTCAAGGCAAGTAATGCCATGATTCCACCTTCGCCATTGTTATCTGCTCGCATTATCACCATCACATATTTAAGAGAGACGATCAACATGATGGTCCAGAAAATAAGCGATAAGATTCCTAAAATATTAATTTCATTGATTGGCATTCCATGTGTTGCATGAAAGCTTTCTTTAAGTGCATAAAGTGGGCTAGTTCCAATATCGCCAAAGACTACACCAAGTGCAGCTAAAGTCAGTATGGGTACACTAGCTTTCTCTACCGTCTGATTTTGCATGTTGTAAAAAAACACTTCTAAAAGTTAAAGTGATACTAGCACTCAATCTATCACTCCCTAAATAATTTATTTATAAGCCAGTTAAATATCTAATATTTAATTAAATAATTACTTATTCAAGTTAAATCACTCTACCTTTGAGTTAATTAAAATAGCGCCAATAAACATGCTCCATTCCTTCAAAAAAACTCCACTTGAGAAGAATTATCAGTTATTATTTGGGCAAGAATTATTCCTGTGAATTGACCATGAATGCTCATACCGTAACGTTGGCTAATGTCTTAACGATTCAAAAACTTAGCAAAAAATTCGGTGAGCGTTTTGCTGTAAGTCAAGCATCATGGTCTGCTCAAAGCGGTCAGATTATTTGCCTGCTGGGACATTCGGGTTGCGGTAAGACAACCATGCTACGTCTGATCGCCGGCCTAGAGACTCCTACTGAGGGTTCTATCCAGCTAGAAAGAAAAGTTTTATGGGATCAATATCAACAGGTTCAAGCTGAAGAACGCAATATCGGTTTTGTATTTCAAGACTATGCTCTCTTTCCACATTTGAGCGTGTTGGAAAATGTGATGTTTGGATTGAAAAAAATCCCGAAGCACGAACGTCAATCTATTGCTGAAAATGCGTTAAAGCATGTCTCTATGTCGCATCATATTCATAGCTATCCACATACTTTATCTGGTGGTGAACAACAGCGTGTCGCTTTAGCTCGTGCACTCGCACCTAAACCTCATGTTTTGCTTATGGATGAACCATTTTCGAATTTGGATCATCGTTTACGTGATCAAATTCGACAAAGCACCATTGATATTTTAAAACAGACTTCGACCACAACTATCATTGTGACTCATGATCCTGAAGAAGCACTTCAAATTGCTGATCAGATTATTTTGATGCATCAGGGTAAAATCATTCAAAGTGGTACGCCTAAGCAGCTTTACTTCCAACCGAAAACACTTTTTGCAGCACGTTATTTTTCCGATTTGAATGAAATAAAAACCCAAATACAAGATCAACAACTGCATACGATTTTTGGAAATATTGATATTCCAAAACATTTGACGAGTAATAACCAGATTCGTTGCTATTTTAGACCCCACCAATTACGTGTTAATCGGATAAAAACTGAAAATAGTCTAGCTGCTAAAATTATTTCGTCGAACTTCTTAGGCTATTCACAACTACTTAAATTAAAAATCGAGGCAGAAGATAAAGTGTTAAGTGCTTATGTTGAATATTCTCAACATTACGACCAAGCAGACACCGTCTACCTATCGTTAGATTTATCTCAGTGTTTCTTTTATGAATCTAATGATTCAATCGAAATCCATCAATCATCCACTTAACTGGTATTTATTATTCAAGTTTCTTCTTTTTAGGGATCAAAAATGAACCAACGAATAAAACTTCATGCGCTTTCAGTTAGTCTTGTCGCACTCAGCAGTGGTTGGGTAAATGCCGCTGAGGTCAATCTCTATACCACTCGCGAACCTGTGTTAATTCAACCACTCTTAGAAGAGTTCAATCAAAAAACAGGTATTAAAGTAAACACTGTTTTTATCAAAGATGGAATGCTGGAACGTGTTAAAACTGAAGGTCGCCGCTCACCTGCAGACGTCATGCTGACAGTTGATTTCGGTAATTTGGTTGATTTGGTTGAAAATGGTTTAACTCAACGAGTGAACTCTAAAGTTTTAAATACCGCGATTCCAGGTAACTTACGTGCAGCCAATGGTCATTGGTATGCGCTATCTATGCGTGCTCGTGCAGTATATGTTTCTAAAGAACGTACACCACTAAAAGCCATCAGTTATGAAGATCTCGCAAATCCAAAATGGAAAGGCAAGATTTGTATCCGCTCTGGTAGCCATCCTTATAACACATGGCTAATTGCATCCTATATTGCTCATCACGGCGAAAAAGCAACTGAGCAATGGTTACGTGGTATCAAAGCAAATTTAGCTCGCCCAGCGAGTGGTGGTGATCGTGATGTTGCACGTGATATTCTCGGTAAAATTTGTGATATCGGTGTTGCAAATACCTACTACGTAGGAACAATGCGTAATGGTGATGCTGAGCAACAACGTTGGGGCAATGCAATTAATGTTGTATTACCTCGCTTTAAAAATGGTGGAACGCATATCAATGTATCAGGTGCAGCTGTAGCAAAATATGCACCAAACCGTAAAGAAGCAGTTCAATTATTGGAATTCTTATCTTCAGACCATGCACAAGCAATCTATGCACAAAGTGGTTATGAGTATCCAGTAAAACCTGGTGTGAAGATTGATCCAATTATCGCAAGTTTCGGAAAGTTAAATATTGATAACGTCCGTCTGAGTGAAATTGCAAAATATCGTAAAGCAGCAAATCTGTTAGTCGATAAAGTTCAATTTAATCACTAAGTGATTTTATGGGCAGGTCATCCATTTTGTTTTGACCTGTCCAATCAAACTTCTTAAACCTGCTCTTCAATAGTTTCTTAATCTCTAATGACCAAAAATAAGCATCACTTTAATTTATTTACATCGCTCAGTGGGGTATTGACCTTACTTGCTTGCTTGCCTGTTATTGCATTGGTTTTAACAGCAATTCAGGGTAATAGTGATATTTTTGGGCATCTGATTCAGTATGTTCTGCCCCCTACTTTGGTTGATACCAGTATTTTATTATTTGGTGTTGGGCTACTCACGATTTTAATCGGGACTGGTAGCGCATGGTTAGTAACCGCATATCAGTTTAGAGGTCGAGCTTTTTTAGATTGGGCGCTGCTGCTTCCCCTTGCAATACCAACATATATCATCGCTTATAGTTATATCGATATTTTGCATCCTATCGGACCAGTACAAAGCTTTCTAGCAGCTAACTTTGGTTGGGAATCTCAACCTGCTTGGTTTCCGAATATTCGCTCTGTTTGGGGCTGTATTTTTCTATTAAGTTTTGTCTTATATCCTTATGTCTACTTAAGCACACGTGCAATGTTTCTCATGCAATCAGCTAGCTTGATTGAAGTTGCACGCAGTTTAGGGCTCAACCCAAACCAAGTTTTTTTTCGAGTCGCGATTCCTTTAGCTCGCCCAGCAATCGCTGTGGGGGCTAGTTTAGCTTTGATGGAAACCATCAATGACATCGGTGCAACCGAGTTTCTAGGCGTCAAAACCCTAACTTTGTCGATCTACTCAACGTGGACGAATCAATCCGATCTCGCTAGTGCTGCACAAATTGCCATTTTCATGTTGATCATTATTACTTTATTGGTCGTTATTGAAAGACTGGGGAGACGCAAACAACGCTATATGAACTCTGCTCAACGTAGTCGATTGATGCCAGCACAACAACTCAGTGGCACAAAAGGTGGTTTATGTTTAACGCTTGGATTAATCCCTATCACCATTGGTTTCCTCATTCCATTCATGCATTTATTGGTGGAATCTTATAAGCGTTTCAAGTATGCAGGTTTTTCAAACTATTTATTACAAGCATCAATCAACACTTTATTTTTAGCTACAGTTGCTACAGTGATCACGATTGCAATCGGATTCTTTATTGTCAGTGCGGCACGCTTTAGCCAAATTACATCGTTTAGCCGAATTGCTAGTTTAGGTTATGCAATACCTGGGACTGTGTTGGCTATTGGTCTTATGTTATCACTTGGTAAAATTGATCATGCGGTAGCTGATTTTCTTGAATTTAAATTAGGAATTCACACAGGCTTACTCTTTTTAGGAACAACTTTTACCCTTATTTATGCCTACAGTGTACGCTTTCTTGCAATCGCAATTGGTGGAATAGAGTCTGGATATAATCGTATCCATGGCGTATTTGATGACGCGGCTCAAAATTTAGGCCGAAATCAATTTTTAATATTAAAAGAAGTTCATCTTCCACTACTCCGCCCTGCAATCATCTCTGCGGCATTACTTATTTTTGTGGATTGTATGAAAGAATTGCCGGCCACCTTGTTACTTCGACCTTTGAATATGGAAACCCTCGCAACTCAGTTATATGCTGAAGCCTCAAGAGGAACATATGAAGATGGAGCAATTGCAGCATTATTAATTGTTTTAGTGGGTTTGATCCCTGTCATTCTGCTTGCTCGTATGAGTAAAGTGTTAAACAAATAAATAAGATTTTAGCGATATAGCGAATTCTGCTATATAGTCCCCAAATAAGAAAGGGTTGTATTTAATCAATACAACCCTTTTTTCTATGTCTACCGAATCATCGATTAGAAACGATAACGAACACCGGCTTCAAATGAACGCTCAGGACCAACATAAATCCCTTGACGTAAACTCGCGATATAACGCTTGTCCTCTAAGTTTTTAACTGCGCCATAAAACTCAACTTGATCATTCAAGGTATAGCGAGTTGTTAAATCGACAGTCGTGTAAGCATCGATTTTTCCAGTAAAGAATCCTGAAGTATTCTCAACAATCGGTTTGGTATTTAATTCATCAGTAAACTGAGAACCTGTATAGTTTGCACTCAACTGACTACGCAAACCTGCATAGGTATAACCTACCCCAAGATTTGCCACCCATTCAGGTGTATATGGTACACGGTCACCATCTTTTGATTTTAGTGAACCATTTTTGTTGTAACGATCGCCTTTGAACTCAGCATTTGCAATCCATGTAAGATTAGCAAACACATCGAAACCATTCTCAAACTCTAAACTTACAGCACCTTCAAGCCCTTGGTTGTATGTTTTACCACCATTGGTCGATTGGAAATCTGAGTTACTGTTAGCTGGAATAATTTGATTGTCAAAGTCCATACGGAAAGCAGTTAACTCGTAACGAACTGCATCTTGCTGACCTCTTAAACCCAACTCCCAACTTACCGCAGTTTCTGCCTCTAGTTTTTGATCTTTCATTCCACTGAGTGAGTCACCATTTAGTGCAGGTGAGAATGCCTTGTAGACACTAGCGTAAAGCTGAACAGCTGGAATGAATTGATAGGTGACACCTAATCCAGGCATTACTTCAGTATTTGAAGTTTTAACTGTTTCATTCTTTTGTTTATCATCACGTTGTTGTTCATAGCGTTCAACACGAACACCAGGCGTTACAGACAATTGATCTGAAATATCGAAACGGTTTTGAGCATACAAAGCAACACTCTTCGCGGAATCTTTGGTATCTTTTGCTGTCGTACCTGAACGAGGTGTAGCACGTTTCGCATTAATCGTAACGTCATCCATTTTCTCATTCATCAAGCGCAAGCCAATCTCAGCTTCACCAGGAATATTAAAAATAGTATTTTTGGCGATCAGACGAGTTTCCGCTCCAATACGTTCAAAAGCACGATTATTGCCACTTACATTATCAGTATAAATCCAACGACCTGCAGCTTGTGAAGCTGTAGCATTCACGCCATAGCGCCAGTAATCACGATTCATTTCACTCCAATACAGCAATGTTTGAAGTTCAGTGTCTGGATTAATATCCCAACGATGATTGATATCAAAAGAATTTCGCTCTGTTAAGAACCAATCATCAGGAGCAGGATTATTCTGTTTCTTGGCATGATACTCACCCAAGAACTGACCACGATATGAAATATTGGCATCATTTTCATAATGAGTAAATTTAACACCAACCCATTGATTATCACCGATGGCTGTACCTGCTTTGATAACGGCATCTTTCATTTCATAGCCTTTATCCATGAAACCGTCACTTTTCGCCCAACTTAAAATCGCTCCAACATTGCTATCTTTCGTTGGAGAACTGCCACCCAATTCAACAGTTGTCTTATAGGTATCCCAAGATCCAATTGATAGATCAACAAGAGCACCATCTTTAGGTTGTTTAGTACGATAATTTACTACACCACCAATATTCATAGGTCCATAACGCAACGCAGAAGATCCCTTAAGAACTTCAATGCTATCCATACGTTGAATACGAGGATTATAATAACGACCATTTCCAACAAATAAGCCAGCCGCTACAGGTACACCATCTTCTAAAATAAGTGTTTTGTAATCAGCCGAACTAATTCCTCGCATACCAATATTGGCAACAATTGCAGACTCCTCTTCAGGTTTAACATACACACCTGATACGCGTTTTAAAATTTCTTCAGTAGAGCTTGGAGTGAATTGTTGAATTTGCTCTTGGCTTACAATTACCGCTGCACCTGGAATTTTTGAAATTGAATCTTCTTGTGAGCCAATCACTTGAATCGTAGGTAATACAACAACTTGTTGAGTTTGTTCAGTAGCAGCATAAAGCATTGGTGCAAAACCACCAAACAGCAAACCACTCATAACAATTTGATTTTTAATAAATAAATACTTTTCCATGTGACCCCTATAATCAATCATCAGATTGAAATTCAGATTAAACTTAAAATAACCTTAAAAAACCTCGCAATTATAATACAAATAAAAACAATTATCAGTTAATGATTCAATATGAGTGGTATTTTTGTTGCTATCAGGTTTCTAAAGCAAAATTCTTCTGGTGCTACATCTATTAAAAAATACTGATAATTTTCGAATATATAGGGTGTGTTGACACTTTTAGCTTAAAAAAATAGCGAAGTAGTAAAATCAAATCGCCAAACCCAATTTTACTATTCGCTATGCCTCGTACCATGCTGACAGATCAACACTGGCAAAAGTTGAAAACTATTTTGCGTAATTTATCTATTCATCACAACTCAAATTTACGTAATTTTATTGAAGCTATTCTCTATAGAATTAGAACAGGCTGTCCGTGGCGAGATATTCCTTCCTATTTCGGTCAATCAAACTCTATTTTCAAACGTTTTAATCGTTTGTCAAGCAGCGGTAAGTTGCTTAGATTATTCAAATTATTAGCATCATGCCCCGATATGGAGTGGATTTTTATTGATGGCTCTCACGTACGTGCTCATCAACATTCTGCCGGTATAGCGAATCAATCCATTTCTAAAAGTGTAGGAGGAAACTCCTCAAAAATACATTTGATTGTTGATTCACATGGCAATCCTATTGATTTCATGATTACCGATGGCACTACACATGACATCAAAGTTGCACCTGATTTAATAGCAACATTAGATTTAAAAGAGACAGAAGTGGTATGCGCAGATAAAGGCTATGATTCAGAACCACTGCGTGAGCAGATCAGAAAAACAGGAACAAAAGCGAATATACCAAAGAAAATAAATAGCCAATCGAACAATGATCATATGGACTGGTATTTATATAAAATCAGGCATTTAGTTGAAAATATGTTTTGTAGATTAAAACAATTTAGAGGGATAGCTACTCGATATGACAAGCTCAAAAGAAATTATCAAAGTGCTGTTGCCTTAGCCTGTATATTTTTATGGCTACCTTTATAGGTTTAATTATGAACAGTAAATGTCAACAGACCCTAATAATTAAGGATTTAAGACACTGATCTACTCGACAAACATGACTAATACTGGGTTAAGATACCTTTTTAGTTCTTCTGTAAATTCTGCGTGCAAACATGAGACTTAGCACTTAAATCATTAAATAAAACCCTACCTTCCTCAATGAAGGCTTAGGAGTAACAAATAAAATAAAAAAACTAACTTACTCTTTTGTTGCTAATTTCCTCATTCATTTTAGGAATCCTTTTTGTCAATCAAGCTCAATTTGTTAAGATGGCTGTCGAAAAAGGGTTTACACCAAAACTGTATTTTATAATTTAGTGATTTTGATATCGAAAGTTAAGATTTCTGAATTTCGATCAATTTTAGGCAGTAATGGTAAAACTTCATTTAGTAATATATTTTCAATTTAAGGACTTATAACGCATGAACAGTGACTCAGTTATGGCTGATCTCTCATCTCACACGCCGATGATGCAGCAATACCTCAAAGTCAAGATGGAGTATCCACATGCGCTTTTGTTCTATCGTATGGGTGACTTTTACGAACTCTTTTTTGAGGATGCCCATTTAGCTGCAAAATTACTTGGTATCACGCTAACCCATCGTGGCAAAACAAATGGTGAACCAATTCCAATGGCAGGTGTTCCCTACCATTCCGCTGAAGGATATTTAGCACGTTTAGTAAAGTCAGGTCGTACCGTTGCAATTTGTGAGCAAGTTGGTGAAGTTACGGGGAAGGGACCTGTAGAACGTAAAGTAGTCCGAGTTTTGACACCTGGTACCTTAACTGACGATGCGCTTTTATCAAGTTATCAATCCTCAAATTTAGTTGCTCTGTGTATACAACAAAATCAAATTGGTTTTGCATTACTTGACTTGAGTGCAGGTATTTTTAAAGTTCAACAACAGACATATAAACAAGAGCAATTGCCAATAGAACTTGCTCGCTTGATGCCAAGTGAAATTTTGATTGATGAGGATTTAGTCGATCAAAACATCATCGAACATATTAAGAAAAATCTAGATTGTCCAATTACCAAAAGACCGAATGTAGATTTTAATCAAAATAATGCTCAAAAGACGTTGTGTGACCAGTTTGCTGTTTCCACCTTATCAGGCTTTGGGTTAGATCCAATTCCTCTGGCAAAGGCGGCTGCGGCTGCGCTTATTCATTATGCTAAAGAAACACAAAAAACGGCTCTACCTCACATCCGTTCTATACAGATCGAACAGAGTACAGATTTTATTGCTTTAGACCCAATTACACGTCGTAACCTTGAAATCATCGAACCGTTATTTGAGCATGGAACATCTTTATTTCAATTAATCAATGATTGTCAAACTGCGATGGGTGGTCGCTTACTGAGTCGCACACTCATGCAGCCCATTCGAGATACAGCAATACTCGATGCTCGTTTGGATGCAATCGAGCAATTATTGAAAGGTTATCACGAATCACCTGTTCGCTTAGTTTTGAAAGAAATCGGCGATATTGAGCGTGTACTCAGTCGAGTAGCTTTGGGTAGTGCTCGACCACGTGATTTAGTTCAACTTCGCCAAGCCTGTGCTCAAATTCCTTTTTTACGACATGCTTTAGCGCCTGTCCTCAACACTGAAAAATCCAAACTATTAATTGAGCTTGATCAGCAACTTGGTGATTTCAAAAGTCTACACCAACATCTTATTGCAGCAATTGTTGAAAACCCTCCTGTACTTTTACGCGATGGAAATGTAATTGCAGAGGGATATGATGATGAATTGGATGAATTACGCAAAATACGTGATCATGCGGGTCAATTTTTAATAGATTTAGAAATCAAAGAGCGTCAGCGAACAGGCATCAATACGCTGAAAATTGGCTACAATCGTGTAAGCGGATACTATATCGAATTAACACGAGCTCAAGCTGAGCAAGCCCCTGCCGATTATATTCGTCGTCAGACACTTAAAAATGCTGAAAGATATATCACACCTGAACTTAAAAGCTTTGAAGATAAAGTACTTTCGAGCGAATCTCGTGCGCTCGCTCGTGAAAAACTACTGTTTGAATCTTTATTGGATGAATTACGCCAAAATATTGCTCAATTGCAGGTGATGAGTGCTGCTATTGCTCATATCGATGTTTTAGCAAATTTTGCACATCAGGCAAGATTAAATAATTGGGCAAGACCTGAATATACACCAGAAACTTGTATCAAGATTCAGGCGGGTCGACATCCAGTGGTTGAGTCATTAAACAAAGCTCCATTCACTCCAAATGATACATTCCTTGATCATCAACATCGCATGGCGATCATTACTGGCCCCAATATGGGTGGTAAATCCACGTTTATGAGACAAACAGCTTTAATTAGCTTGCTCGCTTATTGTGGTTGTTTTGTCCCAGCGAAATCAGCAAAACTCGGCTCTATCGATCGTATATTCACTCGTATCGGCTCAGCTGATGACCTCTCTACAGGCAAATCAACATTCATGGTTGAGATGACTGAAACTTCTCAAATTCTACATCATGCAACAAGTCAGTCTTTAGTATTGATGGATGAAGTCGGACGTGGAACCAGTACATATGATGGCTTATCTCTAGCATGGGCATGTGTACTCGATTTAACCAAACGTATTAAGTGTTTATGTCTTTTTGCAACACATTATTTTGAATTAACAGAATTGGGTAGCGAAGCTGGAATTGACAACTATCACGTCACCGCACAAGAGTTAAATGGTAATTTAATCCTATTGCATAAAGTACAGCATGGACCTGCAAGTCAAAGTCATGGTTTACAAGTTGCAAAATTGGCTGGTATCCCTGCTAATGTGATCAAAGATGCACAAAAACGTTTGAAAATACTGGAAAAACAGCAACATCAGCATTTACAAAACTCTGTGCAAAATGATCTGTTTAGTACAGTTGAACATGAAATAGAAACTAAAGTTGTTGAAAAAGTGATTAAAGTAAAAATGCAATCACCTGCTTTAGATCTTTTAAAGCAACTGGACTTAGATGACCTTACCCCACGCCAAGCTTTGGAACATCTTTATCAACTCAAAGCTTTATCTAAAAGCTCAGATACTATTGAAAATTAACCCTATGTTAGGTTCTCTACTATATTAAAGTTAGAACCTAGCAAATTTTAATTTCTAATTAAGTTTGAAAATGCGTCTTTTATCGTAGGATGAAGTGCAAATAGATTCAGGTTATTGAGAGTTATTATCAACAAAACTCATATAAATCAGCCCTTTTCATTGATACGAATAATAAATATCAATAAAAGGAATTGTTTCTATCTGCATTTTTTGCCTAAAATACGCTATTGAAAATGAAAACCATATTTTTTAGGTAGCTGCCGCCATGACCTTTGTTGTCACAGAAAATTGTATCAAATGTAAGTATCAAGATTGTGTTGAAGTTTGTCCTGTAGATTGTTTCTATGAAGGTCCTAACTTCTTAGTCATCAATCCTGACGAATGTATCGACTGTGCACTTTGCGAACCAGAATGCCCTGCAAATGCAATTTTCTCTGAAGATGAGTTACCTGAAGGTCAAGAAGTGTTTATTGAATTAAATGCTGAATTATCTGAAAAATGGGCTGGCAATAACATTACTCAAATCGGTGAACAACCTGCTGATCGTGAGGAATGGAACGGCAAACCAAACAAGCTTCAGTATTTAGAAAAGTAATTTTCAAAAAGGCCAGTTTTACTGGTCTTTTTTATACCTGAATCACACATTTCTTTGCAATTGTGCCATTTTTAGCCCCCTATTTTGCATTAAAATAGGCACTATACTAAATGTGAATTGCTTTTTTATGATGCGAAATAAATTACAGGGTCTGTTTTCATTATTTGTCATCCCTGTGATGATGGTTGGTTGTGCCACGTCTCCAAAGAAAGTTAGTCCAAGCAAAAGAATATATATTCCTGAAGAACAAGTAGCTTTTAATCGTCCAATCCCTACAAAAACAGAACCTGCATCTTATCGTCAGTGGTTAGGTCAGGGAGAAAACTACGCACGTGTACGCGAATATGAACATTTCTTAATGCGTAATAATGTCGCACATATTATTCCTAGTTTTGAATTGCTCAAAACAGCAAGAGACTGGCAAAAGTGCGGACGTTCAGAATACATGGTTCCAAATCGTGAATTATGGAATAACTCACTTTCAACATTACGAGTATTCAAGTATTTAATCGCTGCAAAAATTCTTACTGATTTCGAAGTTACCTCAGTTTATCGTGATCTCCCACTGAATCAGTGCGCAGGTGGTGCAAGTTCATCAAAGCACTTATTTAATTCCGCAATTGATTTTCGTATTGGACCTGAATACCCTCAACCCCAAGATTATGCATATATTGAACAAACAAAATTCAAGTTATGCCAATTTTGGATTCAGCATGGTCAAAGCCTAGATCTCGGTATTGGATTATATAGTTCAGGTCAAATTCATTTGGATACTCAAGGTTATCGCACTTGGGGTCCTGATTTGACTCGTAATACATCTCTTTGTAACTTCTAAATTGTAAAACTCGAGTAAAAATGAGGTCTTTTGATCTCTTTTTACTTTCAGCACTCATGATTCCTTCAGCATTCAAATTGCACTTCGAAGATAAATGTTTAAAATGCAGCTATCAAATTTATAGGTAAATACAACCATGCAACAGTTGTGGACAGACATTGATGAATATATTAATTCACATCTCATTCCCACAGACGAGAGACTTCAACATGCATTAGATAACACTGACCAGCAGGGTTTTTCTAATCATCTAGCTGTTGCACCTAACCAAGGCATGTTTCTACAAATGTTGATTCAAATGAATCAATGCAAGCGTGTGCTCGAACTCGGTACATTTGCTGCTTATAGTACAATCTGGTTGGCGAAAGCACTGCCTGCTGATGGATATTTGCTTACTGTGGAAGGACGGGATACACACGTGATCCTTGCCCAAGAAAATATTGATTATGCCAATATGCCAACCCAAATTGAGCTTAAAAAAGGTCGTGGCGTTGATATCATGAATCAATTAATTAATGATAATAGTGAACCTTTTGATTTCATTTTTATTGATGCAGATAAACAAAGTTATCCAGAATATTTTGAACTCAGTTTAAAATTGGCACGCTCAGGCACTATCATTGTGCTAGACAATGTTATTCGCTCTGGTGATATCTTAGATTCAAATAATAAAAAACCAAGTATTGAAGGTATCCGCCAAGCTTTTACTGCGCTCCAGAATCATCCTCAACTTTTATCGTGTACTGCTCTACAAACTGTTGGATCGAAAGGGCATGATGGCTTTGCAATTGCAATCGTCAAATAGAGGTTAAAAAATAAACTTTTACTTTTTAATTATAAATATCAATAAATTAAGTATATCAAGGTTGCTTTTCCATATAGTTATCCACAGGAATTGCGGATAACTATATGGAATAAAATGAACTACTTAGCAACAAGCAGCGGTACATTTGCATTTCTAAATATCGTGGTTGTGATGCTACCCAAGAAAAACTGATGAATCTTACTGTGACTAAATGCACCTAATACAATCAGTTGAATATCATGTTCGCGTTGATATTCCAAAATATTTTGTGCTACATCGCCATAACGATATATTGGTATTACATCTAGACCAGCACTTTTAAGATATTTCTCAGGTTCAGTCAGCATCTCTGGATGATCACCAACATACAGTAAATGGCATTGCAGTTTTTTCAATAAATCACTTTGAGCAATTCTCTCCATCATCTTTTGACAAGTCGGAGAGTATTCATAAGCAAAAATAAAACGTTTTGGTGGTGAAAAATGCTCCCCTACGGTAATTACCGTGCAATTCGCCCCACGAATAAAGTTTTCAACATTACTTCCAATTGGTTTATTTTTTTCAGCAGCGCGTTCCCCGACTCGCCCGATGATTACTACATCATTTTCTTTAAGAATATTAAAACTCTGTTCAAGAAAATCACCTTTTTCTTGAATTTTGGTGCTAGTCAAACCGTAATTTTTTTCAATTAATTCAGAGATATGTTTCAGTAAATTATTACTATAATCCAAGGCTAATTCGCTTTGCTTTTGTTCTAACTCAGCCAATTCTTTAAGTAACATGGCATTACTTTCAAAACCGATTACACCACTAATTTCACCTAAATGGTAACTGGCGGGATAGTAATCTAGGATTTGTAAAAGGACTAATTCTCTTTGAGTTTGCTTGGCAACCCAAACTGCAGCCTCCGCCACCGCATCGATACAGGGTGAGGAATCGATACATGCAATAACGCGGTTCATAATCGCCTCTCTTTAGGTTCAATACCTTAGGTCTTCTACTTATTTTTAACTTAACACAGATAGATAGCAGGTTGGTTAAATTTATGTATAGAATCTCTTGAGAGTTTTCTAGTTAATTCTTATTTCCGATAACGAATCAATTTTGCAGGGTTTCCAGCCATAATTGCATGTGGCTCAACATCTTTAGTAATCATACTATTCATACCAATAACCGCATGATCACCAACTTTAATCCCATCCTTAATTCCAACATGAGCTCCTAACCAAACATCACGTCCAATTTCTATGCCTAGTGAGCGAACTGCTTGCTGATAGATCGGTCGATCTAAATCCATACCATGGTCAAAAGCATACAGATGACTATATGCTGCAATTCTAACTTGATCATGCAACTTAATACCTGCGCGACCTCCATCAAGAATACAATGGTGGTTGATCGCGACTTCAGAACCGATTTCTAACGGTCCATGTAAAGTACAATCGCCAGCAATAAAAGTATTATCGCCGATAGTAATTTTACGTCCTCGCTCAGCAAAGATATGTGCTAAAGGTGAAATAAAACAATTGTTGCCAATTTCAACTGTTTCCATTTCCATTAAATAGTTCTGATATTCTTTTTGCCATTCTTCCGCCCATTCTCTATGTTTGGGTTTTAAAGACCAATATAACCATGGCATATAGTTCAATCGATGTTTATGCTGTTCACGATATTTTAATAGTGGATCATGCGTCATCTGTTTGATCCTCAATAAGTTTAAGCTGCTCGCGACCACGCGTTATATCTTGAAGCTTGAGCTTTAATGGTTCAATCTGGTGTATTTGCACTTGTGCCTGAATACTAACACCCGTTTCAGTATAGTTTTCTAGAAACTCTATTTGCTGTTGTAGTAATTCATATTGAATAATAGCCCATTCGTTAAATGCACAACTAAAAGTAATCTTCTTTTTCTCAATTAATTCTATTTTTTCAGCGAGTAGCAGACACTGTCCTGCACACCCACCATACGCCCTGACTAAACCACCAGTGCCTAGTTTTACTCCGCCATACCAACGATTCACCAATACAATAACATTGGTTAAGTCATTCCCCTCTATCGTTGCTAATATCGGGCGACCTGCTGTACCTGAAGGTTCGCCATCATCATTGAACCGTACATGATGACCTATTTTCCATGCCCAGCATTGGTGTGTCGTCGAGATGTCCTTTGTCTCTTCTAAAAACTTTTTTACTTGTTGCTCATTTTCTACAACACTCGCAATCGCCTGAAAGCGACTTTTTTTAATTTCTTCTTCAAAGGTAACGGTTTGAGCAATGGTAAAAGGCATAAAAACATCAATGCAAATTTAAAAACAAAGTATAACGTCTTAAGGTTCAAATAAAAAACCTCGCAATTGCGAGGTTTTTTGAGTTTAGCTTGCTTATCTTTCACGCAAAGCTTCTTTGGCCTTATTAAATGGTTTAAGTAGATAATCCATAACTGTTTTTTCACCAGTGCGGATATCAACTGTCGCTACCATACCTGGTGTGATACCAAACGCATGACCTGCTTTATTGAATAACTTGTCAGAGTCAGTGCGGATATAAACACGATAGTAAAATTGGTCTTGTTTAACTTCATCTCGAATCGTATCAGGAGAAATTACTGTTACTTTTCCAGTCAAACCACCGTAGATCGAATAGTCATATGCAGTGATTTTCACTAAGGCTTCTTGACCAGGTCGAATGAAAGCAATATCTCTTGGAGAAATACGTGCTTCAATTAACAGTTTGTCTTCTAAAGGAACAATCGTCATCAATTTACCGTTTTGCGGAATAACACCACCAAGAGTTGTTACATCAATTTCTTTAATCACACCACGCACAGGTGCTTTAAAGATTGCACGTTGTAAACTATCACTGCGTCCCATCACAACTTGTTGTTGCGTTTCAATATCAGTATTTGCCTTCGATAGCTCTTCTCGGGCTTTTACATAGTATTGATTACGTGTGTCATTCATCTTATTTCTAAGATCATTGGCTTCACGCTTGAGTCTAAGTACTTCTACTTCACTTGCAGCACCTTTCGCAACAAGTGGTTCAGTCATCATCAATTCTTGTTGAACTAATTGTAAAGCTTGTTGGTAACCAGCTAATGATTGTTCTAAATTTTCACGTCTAGAATAATAAAGAGCGGTCTCTTCTTTGACTAATTTAGGTTCTTTGAGCACTTCTGCAGGAAATGCTAAAGGAGTTCCATTCACTTCAGCACGTAATCGCGCAGCAGTCGCTTGAGCAGAAGTTAAAAGTGATTTTGATTCACCGACATTAGATGCGAAGCGTGTTTGATCAAGTTGCGCAAGGATTTCACCTTTTTGAACAATATCACCCTCTTGCACATTTAACTTCGTAAGAATACCACCTTCTAAAGATTGAATAGTTTGCTCTTTAGATGAAGGGATAACCTTACCCGTTCCTGTAGAAACTTCTTCTAGATTAAATAACCAAGCCCAAGTCAAAAAAATCGCTAAACCAATACATACAATCCAAATCACAAGACTTGAACGTGGTAAAGCTGGCTCTTTGTAGGATACATTCATGGAACGGTTGTTAGCTTGTTGTTCGCTCATGAATCTTCCCCTTGTTTAATTTGTTTTTGTTGACCTGCTGATTGATTTAGAACTTGATCTCTTGGTCCATCCATTACAACCTTACCTTCGTTCATCACGATGATACGATCAACCAACTCAAGCACAGCTCGTCTATGTGTTGCGACGACTAATGTTCTGTGTCCTAACCAGCCTTTTAAGTGATCAATTAGTTGTTTTTCGGCAATATCATCAATCGCAGCAGTCGGTTCATCGAGTAATAAAATGTTAGGTTGGCGAATCAGTAATCGTGCTAACAGCAATGCTTGCTTTTGCCCGCCTGAGAAGCCTACACCACCTTCTAAAACTAAATGATCTAAGCCCTCTTTTTTCTCTTGCACAAAGCCTAAAGCACCTGTCACTTTTAAAGCTTTTAAAATGTCATTATCTTTTGCTAAAGGCGCACCTAAGGTCAAATTCTCACGAATTGTTCCGTAGAATAAATGTGCATTCTGATTCAACAATGCCATATCACGGCGCACATCAGCAGGATCGATTAAGCTAATATCGAGACCATCCAAATGCACAGAACCATTTGATGGTGATTGCATACCAGCCAATAATTGTAATAATGTTGATTTACCTGCACCGTTACGACCTAAAATCGCAATCTTTTCACCAGCTTTAATTTTCAAATGACGAAGTGCAAGAATTGGACGAGAATCTTCTTCTGTGTATTGGAACATAACATTTTAAGTTCATAGTCCCCATTTAACACTTCTTTATGAACCAGATGCGCTTGATCAGGTTGATCAACAGGTTTCTGCATTAATTCATCAAGACTTTTCTTCGCAACCTTAGCTTGCTGTAAACGTCCTAAAATCCCTGTGATTTGTGAAATAGGGGCAAGCATTCGTGAGGAAAGGATCGAACACGCAACCAAAGCACCCGTTGTCATCTCGCCTTCCATCACGGCAAAACATCCAACTAATACAACAGCGGCATAGGTTAAACCTTGAATTTTTTGTGTCCAAGCAGTTAATACACCAACGATCTTACGTTGTTGCATACTAATATCCGCAGACACCTCATTCATATGATTCCATTGGTTTTGGAATCTAGATTCTGCTCGTAATAACTTAATATCTTCAATACCTTGTACCGCTTCGACAAGGATCGCATTTCGAATAGATGACTCTCGCATGCCTTCTTGAGCTAACTCAGCTAATTTCTTTTGTACCAAAATACCAGGCAAAATCATTAAAGGAACAACAAGCAACATTACCCAAAAGAGATTCCCACCGATAATCGCAAAGATAATCAGAAACAGGAAGAAAAATGGTAAATCAGCTATCGCACCCATTGTTGTCGATGTAACTAAATCACGAACACCTTCTAACTCACGAATTTGTGAAATAAAAGTACCAGTCGATTTAGAACGTTCACTATTTTTAATTCGTAGTGCATGACCAAAAACACGGTCTGATATTCTTAAATCTGCACGCTTTCCAATAATATCGGATAGGTAAACACGAGCAACACGAAGTACAAACTCAAAAATGGCTGCGATTAGCACCCCACCCGCAAGCACCCAAAGCGTCGGGATCGATTGTGATGGCACAACGCGGTCATAAACCTGCATAGAGAAAATAATCGTAGCTAATGCCAAAATGTTTGCCATTAACGAGGCAAACATAATATCTATATATCGCTTCCAATCTTGAAGAACGATTGACCAAAACCAGCTCGTTTCATACGGCTTGATGTATTCATCAATACGAGCGTCTGGGACAGATTTTTCAGGGCGTAAGATATAGACTGTTTTTATATCTTGCTTAAGTGAACTTATTGAAAACTTTTGTGATAAGCCTTGATCACCACTGAGTTGAACACTGACATTTCCTTCTGAGTCAGCTTTATCGACAACACCAACTTGCCCATCTTTAAATTCAACTAAAATCGGCAAACGCCAAGGGTTGATCATTTCCTCTGTAAATGACACTTTACAAAGGTTCAAACCAACCTGTCGGCTCATTAACAATAAAATTTCATCTAAATTTTGATTTTGATTCCAATCTAATTGTAAACGAACACGCTCTTCTGATGGCTCTATTCGATAATGCTTAGCAATTGTTAAGACCGCTTGTAACCACGGCTGATAGTTTATTTTTGTCATCATGGCTGAACTTCAAACCCCTGAATGGAAATATTATTTAAGCCATAGGCTTGACGTGAACGTCCTGTCGTTGCGATGTACTGAGCAATGTTACTGTAAATATCATAACGTGCTGTTTCTAATTCTGAATTTGCACCATGAATTGCCTGCTCAGCATTCAATAAATCCACAAGTGAACGTGTCCCTAACTTATATTGTTCTTGATACAATTCCTTGGTTTGGACTGCCACCACTCTCCTAGACAAATTTCGTCTATTCTCACCGTAGTCGCTTGTCGACTCATTAAGACTTGCATCTGTCTTTGTTTGTTTTCAATCTGTTCTCGACTATTACGAATTTGATCCAAAACTTGTAGATAGACTGCATTTACTTGAGCTTTAGCAGCTTCCTCAGCAAAACTTGCTGCTCGAATCTGTGAAGAAGTTGCTCCACCTTGATAAAATTGGCTCGTTGCCTCCAACATTATTGCACTATCAAATCCACCCTCTTTATCATTATTTGGATTTCTGCCATTGATCGCTTGGGTCAACTCTCCTTTTACGGACAAAGTAGGAAATCTGCTTAACTGTGTTTGTTGTTTTTGTGAACGTGCTACAGCAATACCTGCTTGAGCTGCAATCATTTGTGGAATTGTATTGAATTGAGGTTCTGCATATAAATCAGATTGTTTCACCAAATCCTCAGGAATAGTCCACTGAATCTTACTGACGTCAAAACCAAGCAAAGTGTATAAGTGTTGTTGATTTTGGCTCAATAAAGATTGTTGAGCGATTAACGCGGATTGAGCAGACTGCAAATAAGACTGTGCTTGTATCGGGTCCGCTTGGCTACTGATACCAGCATTAGCCCTTAGATTCGCCATCTCTTGTATGCGTTTAATACCTGCTATTTGCTGATTCGCGATTTGAATAAGTTTTTTATAACGTTGAATATTAATAATCGTTTGTGCAACATCGAGTGAGATATCATCAATTTTCACCAAAACATTGGCTTGTTCCACAGCAAGTCTTGCTTGTTCTGTATTGACACCAGACTTCACTTTACCGAAGTCATAGACCATTTGAGATGCACTCAAGGCAAGAACTTGCTGACCTCTTGAACTCTTTTGTGTCAAATCACCTGTATTCATACCACCCGTAATCTGCGGATAGTAACCAGCTTTAGCAACATCTATATTTGCATTTTGTGCAGCAAGAGTTGCTAAAGTCTGAGAAATTTCAGGATTACGTTGAACTGCGATCTGTACAGCATCTTTAAGTACGCGAGGCTGACTTTGTATAATCGGTACAGACGCAGGCTGCATAGGTCGCCCGCTACCGACTACGGGTAAATTATTATTCGATGGTGTCACCGTGAAATTACTTAGCTTTTGCATGTTAGCAACTTTGAAATCTTGGTTGCTTTTCGGTGCAAGCAGCTGAGCAATATTATTTTTTAAACTGTGATATTTTTCACTCGGTGTTTCTGCATGTACTACAGGTACGGAAAACGAAAATACACATAATAGCCATTTCAAATCTATACATGTTTTGTGTGTTCCATCATCTACATTTAAATCGTTGTTAATGCTCATATTCTTTTCAAATTGTTATCATTTAAAAGCCCATTCATTCTACTCATTTTTAAAATAAAAACACCATGCGAAAACTACAATTTACACATCGCTTAAATGTTTGTTTTTTGTAATATAGATCACACTTTTTTGCTTATAACTTAGCTATTATTAGCTTTGACCGTAGATTTATTAAATTAAAATCAAATACATAAAAAAGAAGAATGAAAAATATTCCAGTAAAAGTCACGTATCTATTTATTATTTCTATTATTTATAAAAAGAAAAAGAGCTATTTAGCTCTTTTTCATATTGCTCAAATGGCTATTTTTAAACCACAAAATCATCACCTAAATATACTTTGCGCACTTGCTCATTATCTAAAATTTCCTGAGGGGTACCTTCTGCAATGACTGCACCCTCACTCACAATATAGGCTTTTTCACATATCGCTAATGTCTCTCGAACATTATGATCAGTAATCAATACGCCAATACCGCGCTCTTTCAAAGTTTGAATAATATCTTTGATATCACCCACAGAGATTGGATCGACACCTGCAAATGGCTCATCTAGCAACATAAACTTAGGATCTGCTGCTAATGCGCGAGCGATTTCCGCACGGCGTCGCTCACCACCTGATACGCTCATCCCTAATGAATCTTTGATATGGCTAATTTTAAAATCATTCAATAATTCATTGAGACGTTGCTGGCGCTGTTGCTTATTTAAGTCTTTTCTTGTTTCCAAGATCGCCATAATGTTTTCAGAGATCGTGAGCTTTCTAAAAATAGAAGCTTCTTGTGGAAGATAGCCAATCCCTTTTCGAGCACGCTCATGCATCGCAAGATCAGATAAATCGAGATCATCTAAATGAATCTCTCCTTTATCCATACGTACCAGACCGACAACCATATAAAAGCTCGTCGTCTTTCCAGCACCATTAGGTCCCAGCAAACCCACAATCTGCCCGCTCTGCATTGTAAAAGAAACATCTTTTACAACCCAGCGCTTACTATAATTCTTTGCTAAGTGTTTGATACACAAAGTTTGTGGTTGTTGTGCTGATTGTTCCATTAATCACGCGCCCCTGGGAAGCTTTTAGAACTAGAAGGTGGAATAATGATTTGAACTCGATTGGTAGATGAACCTTGAGCCTCAACATCACCTTTATTCATACTATATTTCAAAGTATTACCACGGATGCTAGAACCATCTTGATATAGATAAGCTTTTCCTGACAAAGTAATAATCCCAGTGTTCGCATTATAAATAATAGTTTGAGCTTCGCCTCTTGCTAAGCCCTTATTTACATCCATTTGCTGCTGAAACTTCGCTGGTTGGCCCTTTGCAGTAATGGTTTGAATTTCTTTCTTACTATTTAATGTTGCAACAATAGAATCTGCTTGTAGCTTCATCGTTCCTTGCTCAATGACAACATTACCCGTATACGTTGTGATACCTGTTTTATCATTATAAGTCGCGCGATCAGCAACCAATGATAATTGTTGATTACGGTCTGAGGGTACGGCAAATGCTGAAACTGAGCTAAATGCAACTGCTATACACGCAACATGTTTTAGGAAAGCTAAACGATATTTAGAATTAGGAATTAGGCGCATACTTTCCTCGAACTTTGAAAAACTCATATTGACCATTGTTTAAATTTGCTTTCAGACCTTGGCTGACGAAAGCTGAATTTGGTGATTGCACTGTAACTTGATGTTGTGTTTCCAACTCTCTCGTTTTTGGATACCCAGTCAACTCATCAGTACGAAACTCCATTTTGTTGCCTTGATCTGATAATTTTGTTGCGACAACATCACCCATTAAAACAATTTTAGTATTGTCGTCATAACCTTTGGCTTGCTTTGCATAAAAAGTCGCATCAGGCTTACCTTGTTTAAACATCACGGCATTGAGTTGACCCAACTGTGAAGTTTTTGACTGCATATTTTGTTCTAATTGCTTGATTTCAGCACGAACGTACAAGTTACCTTGTTCATCCGTTTGGGTTAGGTGAACACCCTGAGCTGAATACGTCATATTTTTAGCCGATTCAACATCAAGCTTTTTCGCTTTGCCGCTATAGTAATAGTAGCCACCGCTAATAGAAGCAACCACTACAGCAACAACATATAAAACTCTGGTATCCATAAACAGGGTTACCTAACCTTTGGGTAGTTCATTCTATATTAATGTGGTACAGCTAAGTATTTTGCAAGTAGCTCTTGGTAAACACCTTTTGAAGTAAGCAACATGTCACAAACTTCTCGTACAGCACCACGCCCACCCATTGCTTGGGTGACAAGATGAGCACGACGACGTACTTCCTCATGCCCATTCGGTACAGTAATACTCATACCCGCAATTGCAAATGCAGATAAGTCAGGCCAATCATCACCCATGTATAGACAATCTTCAGGGAGAATATTGAACTGAGCACAGGCTTCACGTAATGCTGCACCTTTATCTTCACGCCCCTGAAATACTAAATCAACGCCTAAATCTGACATCCGTTTTTCAACTATATGGCTTTTTCGTCCCGTGATAATGATCACTTTCATACCAGCCTGTTGAACCAATTTCATTCCTAAACCATCACGAATATCAAATGATTTAATTTCATCACCCGAATTCGTTAATGTTACAAAGCCATCGCTTAAGATTCCATCGACGTCTAGCACGAGTGCTTGTAAATGACGTGCTTGTTCTTGTAAAGCATAAGATGCCATGGCTTAATTTACTCCTGCCTGAATTAGATCATGCATACTAATAACACCAATAACTTTATTGGCATCATCGACAACTACAAATTGATTGATTTTACGCTCATGCATTTTTTCTAATGCTTCTACTGCGCGAGCTTCCTGAGAAACCGTAAGTGGATTTTTAGTCATGACTTCTGCAACAGGTAAATTAACATCAAAACCTTGCTGATGATCGATCATACGACGTAAATCACCATCAGTAAAAATACCGAGCAATCTATCCTGTTCATCAACAATGGTCGTAAGACCAAGACGTTTATCAGAAATTTCGTATAACACCTTATTCATCGGTGTATCAGGTTTAACTTTGGGTAATTCTGAACCTGTATGCATCAAATGTTTTACATGTAAAAGTAAACGTTTCCCTAAAGCTCCAGCAGGATGCGAACGAGCAAAATCATCTGCCGTAAACCCACGCGCCTCCAACAAAGCCACAGCCAATGCATCACCAAGCACTAAGGTTGCTGTCGTACTTGATGTAGGTGCTAAACCTAATGGACAAGCTTCATCAGCGGCACCTAATGTTAAAGGTACATCAGCATTTTGTGGCATTGGCCCTTTATCATCACGACTAATCGTAATCAGTGGAACGCCTAGATGCTTAATCAAAGGCATAAGCATCATAATCTCATCACTTTTACCAGAGTTTGAGATTGCAATCAGCACATCACCACGCACCAGCATGCCTAGATCGCCATGTCCTGCTTCACCTGGATGCATAAAAAATGAAGGCGTACCTGTTGAAGCAAAGGTCGCCGCCATTTTCCGTCCAATGTGACCAGATTTACCCATTCCAGTAACAACAACACGACCTGAACATTGCAATAAAATCTCACATGCACGATCAAAGCGTTCATCTAATTGTGTTGCAAGAACTTCAATCGCTTGCTGTTCGATGCGCAGCGTTTCTAGCGCGCTTTTTTGGAAATTTATCGTTTGTGACATGCAAGTTTGACTCAAAATAATGTTCAATCTACATAAGCGTAGATGATTTTAATCAAAAGAATTGCGGAGATTCTAGCATAACTGTTTGTGAGAGACGTTTCTAAATGTATAAGATTTCTTAGAAAATGAACAAATATAGAACCCCTATAATTTAATCAGTTCATTCCTTTAGAACATGTTTTTTTATGCGGATAACTTTATGAAAAATGATGCATACGTTATGATGTAACGCTAATTTTGTTGAGTGTTAAAAGCCCTTATGCAACCTTTTGTTTTATATAACTCTGAGCAACGTAAAAAAGTTGAATTTGTCCCACGCAAAGAAGGTCAAATCGACATGTATGTCTGTGGTATGACCGTTTACGATTACTGTCATATCGGACACGCTCGAGTTATGGTTGCATTTGACTACATCATCCGTTTCTTACGTAGTCAAGGTTGGAAAGTACGCTATATCCGCAATATTACTGATATTGACGATAAAATTATTGCGCGTGCTAATGAAAATAGAGAAAGCATCCAACAACTTACTGCACGATTTATCGAAGCGATGAATGAAGATGCTGCTAATTTAGGTTGTGCTGCGCCAGATGAAGCTCCGAAAGCGACTGAATACATTGATCAAATGCAAAACATGATCAGCAATTTGGTAGATAAAGGTGCTGCCTATCCTGCAAGCAATGGTGATGTCTATTTTGAAGTCACAAAATTCGATAAGTACGGTCGACTTTCTGGCCGTAAACTCGATGATATGCAAGCAGGTGCTTCAGAACGCGTAGATGTTGAAGTTGAAAAGAAACATCCTTTTGACTTTGTACTTTGGAAACATGCAAAGGAAAATGAACCTGCTTGGGCATCTCCTTGGGGTAATGGTCGCCCAGGTTGGCATATTGAATGTTCTGCAATGTCGACTTGTTGCCTGGGCAATCATTTTGATATTCACGGTGGTGGTTCAGACTTAATGTTCCCTCATCATGAAAATGAAATTGCACAAAGTGAAGCTTCAACAGGCGAACAATATGTAAATTATTGGATGCATGTTGGATTCATCAATGTCGATGGGGAGAAAATGTCTAAATCACTAGGCAATTTCTTTACGATTAGAGATGTGATGGAAAAATTCCATCCAGAAGTGATTCGTTACTTTATCGTCTCCTCACACTATCGTAGTCCAGTCAATTTTTCTGATGTTGCTTTAAAAGAAGCTAAAACTGCGTTGAGTCGTTTCTATCATTCATTTAAAGCCTATCAACAAACATATGGTCAGAAAACTGTTGATGCATTAGATCAAAGTTTTGTTGAACGCTTTAATAACGCAATGTGTGATGATTTCAACACGGCTGAAGCGATGGCTGTTCTATTCGAGCTTAATAAAGAGTTAAATCGCGCAGTTAAAGAAGAACAAGCTGAACAAGCAACAGTTCTCTACTCAACTTTACGTCAGCTCACAAATATTCTTGGTCTAGTTCAACACGATGTAGACGAATTCCTTAAATCAGATATCGGACAAGAAGCTCTAACACTTTCTGATGCTGAAATTGAAGACTTTATTCAGCAACGTGTAGATGCGAAAAAGGCTAAAGACTTTGCCAAGGCGGATAGTATTCGACAGTCTTTACTCGATCAAGGCGTGGTTTTAGAAGACACTCGCCAAGGTACAATTTGGAGACGTGCTGATTAATTCAACACTTAGCATTATAGAGAGTTGACAGTTTAATGAAATTCTCTATAATGCGTCCATATTGCGGGAATAGCTCAGTTGGTAGAGCATAACCTTGCCAAGGTTGGGGTCGCGAGTTCGAGTCTCGTTTCCCGCTCCAAAATTTAAAAAAGCTCTAGTCATTTGATTAGGGTTTTTTTTATTTCTTCTCATTCGATCATAAATCTACAAATAACTGTTTGGCGAATCCAGATTATTATCTATCCATCATTAAGCTTCCTAAACAAATTAAATAAAAATCATAACCATGGTTTGGTAATCCTCCCATAAATAAACGAAGTTAAAAGTAGAGGTTAAGCAGCCATTAGAGGTGGCTTTCCTTTGTTAGCTTGATGTGGTCTTTCATGGTTGTAATGCCACAACCAGTTTGTTGCATAATCTTGTACTTCATCCAAAGTATCAAATAAATGCTTGCTCAGCCAACTATAACGTATGGTCCGATTATAGCGTTCAATATACGCATTCTGCTGTGGCTTACCCGGTTGAATATATTCAATACGAATACCGTGCTCAGTAGCCCAGCGCACAAATTCGTGACTGATAAATTCGGGACCATTATCGCATCGGATCACTAACGGTTTTTCTCTCCACTCCAGCAATTGATTCAACGTATGAATAACCCTGATTGTGGGCAATGAGAACCCTGCTTCAATGGCTAGGCCTTCGCGGCGGTAATCATCAATCACATTCAATAATCGAAACTTGCGACCATCGGAAAGCTGATCATGCATAAAATCTAATGACCAAACCTGATTTTCTCGGATTGGTTCTTTCAATGGTTCAGGCGCATGCCGTTTTAGTCTTCTTCTCGGTTTAATACGCAGATTCAGTGCCAACTCACAGTAAATGCGGTAAACCCGCTTGTGATTCCAGCAGCAACTCTCAACATGCCGTAAATACGAGAAGCACAAACCAAAGCCCCAATCGGAATTTTCCTCAGTGAGTTCAATGAGCTGTTCAGCAATGAGTGCATTGTCATCGCTGAGTTTGGCTTGATAGCGGTAGCAGGTTTCACTAATGCCAAATGCTTTACAAGCCAAACGAATACTAATGGCATGCTGGGCAACTGCCTGTTGTGCCATCTTACGCCGGCAAGATGGCTTTACCCTTGCGCAGCAGTGCTGCTCATTGCCATCGCTTCCTGGATGATTTCGGCCTTTAATCGCTCTTCCGCATACATCTTTTTAAGTCTGGTATTTTCGGCTTCTAGCTCTTTCAGTCGAGCCATTAATGATGTATCCATACCACCATATTTGGCACGCCATTTATAAAAGGTAGCATTACTCATGCCGTGTTCACGGCAAAGGGTCGCTACAGGTGTGCCAGATTCTGCCTGTTTCAAGATGGACATGATCTGACTGTCAGTAAATTTAGATGTTTTCATGCAGAATCTCCTGCTCGTATCTTAAGAGAAAATTCTACTTTTAGATCCTATTTTTTTTAGGGGGGATTACCGTTTAATCAGATTTACCAAAAGTTCAAGAACACTTACACTCATCCCCTACACTTTTTTTCATAACTCTCATAATTTAATCCTTTGTGTTTTTTTAAATTAGGTTTAGTAAAAATGAAAAAATCTACTATTGCCCTATCGATTGCATCTATTTTTCTTGTAGCTTGTAGCAAAACAGAGAATAAAAAACTGAAGAACAAGCACCGACTTCTGCCACAAGTGAAGTAGTAGCAGAAACTACAGTTACAGATAACGCACATACTGCAGAAAATGCTTTAGATTGGAATGGTACTTATAAGGGTGTATTACCCTGTGCTGATTGTGAAGGTATTGAAACTAAATTAGAGTTAAATTCAGATAAAACGTATGAAATTAAAGAAACATATCTCGGTAAAGGGGATGGTAAACCTTTTGAAAGTAAAGGTAGTTTCCAATTCGATAGCAAAAACCCTTCAGTGATTGAACTAGACCAAGCAGGTGATGGACGTAAATATTTTGTCGCTGAAGGTTATCTTAAAGCTTTAGATTTAGAAGGTAATGAAATTACAGGCGAGTTAGCTGATAAATATCAATTGAAGAAAGAAGCTGAATAATAGATTTTCTGCTTAATTATTTTTCTAGAAACATAATAAAAAAAACCCTGCATAAGCAGGGTTTTTTCGAATCAATCAGAAGCGATTAGCCACCAAATTGGTTCATTGTGTTTTTGCTAGCATCACCAGCTTTAAGTGCGTTCTCACCAGCAAAGATTTCTTTGTGATCATCACCGATGTCAGAACCAGCCATTGCTTGGTGTTTAACACATGCGATACCACCGCGGATTTCTTTACGTTGTACGCCAGCAACATAAGCCAACATACCTTCTTCACCGAAGTAACCTTTAGCAAGCTCATGAGTAGAAAGAGCAGCTGTGTGGTAAGTAGGAAGAGTGATCAAGTGGTGGAAAACACCTGCTTCACGTGCAGCATCAGCTTGGAAAGTACGGATCTTTTCATCAGCATCAGCAGCTAATTCAGAGTTATCGTACTCAGCGCTCATTAATTTAGCACGGTCGTAACCAGATACATCTTTACCTTCAGCAACCCAACGGTCATACGCTTGTTGACGGAAGTTTAAAGTCCAGTTGAACGATGGAGAGTTGTTATAAACAAGTTTCGCGTTTGGAACTTGTTTTTTGATGTCGTTTACGAAACCAGCAATACCAGCAACGTCTGGAGTTGGAGTTTCGATCCAGATCATGTCAGCGCCGTTTTGTAAGCTAGTTACACAGTCAAGCACAACGCGGTCGTGTTGAGTGCCTTCACGGAACTGGTATAAACCAGAAGCTAAACGAGTTGGGCGGTGTAATTTGCCATCACGCTTGATAAGGATTTCGTCATCAGAAGCTTCAGAAATATCGATTTCTTTAGTGTCTAAGTAGCTGATGTATTGAGAAGCTAAATCACCTTTCTCTTTAGATACAGGGATCTTTTGAGTTAAGTCAGCACCTTCAGAGTCAGTACGTGCAACGATAACACCTTCGTCAACACCAAGCTCAAGGAATGCATAACGTACAGCATTGATTTTAGCTAAGAAGTCTTCGTGTGGAACAGTTACTTTACCAGCTTGATGACCACATTGTTTAGCGTCAGAAACTTGGTTTTCGATTTGTATTGCACAAGCACCAGCTTCGATCATTTGTTTAGTTAACAAATAAGTTGCTTCTTCGTTACCGAAACCAGCATCGATGTCAGCAATAATTGGCACAACGTGAGATTCAAAGTTGTCGATTTGTGAAATGATTTCAGCAGCTTTAGCAGAATCACCAGCTTGTTCAGCTTTTTGTAAAGCGCGGAACAAATCATTTAATTCTTTAGCGTCAGCTTGACGTAAGAATGTATAGATTTCAGCGATTAGTTTAGGCACAGCAGTTTTTTCGTGCATAGATTGGTCAGGAAGTGGACCAAATTCTGAACGAAGAGCAGCAACCATCCAACCAGAAAGGTAGATGTAACGTTTGCTTGTAGTACCGAAGTATTTTTTGTTCGCAATCATTTTTTGTTGCGCGATGAAACCGTGCCAGCAACCTAATGATTGAGTGTATTTGCTTGAATCAGCGTCATATTCAGCCATATCTTTACGCATGATAGCAGCTGTATATTTAGCGATGTCTAAACCAGTGTGGAAACGGTTTTGAACCATCATACGAGCAGCATCTTCTGGGCGAATCGCACCCCAAGTACCACCTAATTTTTCTTTAACGGCACGAACGTGCTCTAAAGCTGATTGATATGTCATGATATTTTCCTTTCAGGGATTGGCATCGAATGCACGCTGAAAACCATGCTTTTTTATAGGCTAGATTTCAAGCACTTCATCAATATGTTGCACAGCTTAGTCTTTGCCAAGAGATTAATCCAATATTCTTGGGTAATTTTCGGTATTTTTTTTTGAAATATGCCTTTGAACATGAACTTATAGCGAGTCCAAGTCATTACAAACCATTGTTTTAAATAATATTTAATTAAGCTTAACAATGAGATTAGAAAATCAAATTTATTAAAAATGAATATCTTTTAATCGCTCATCTTTCAGAGTTCCACCCCTAAAATTTTATCAAATTGACATTTTTAGCCATTTAATAGGTCATTTATTTTGTTATTTACTAAACAACTGTGCTTGATATCTTTGGTTAATTCTAAACCAAATTTAGATGTACTTTAGTTTTTCTCAAATTGCGTTTTTAACTATGCTTTTTGGCGGATTAAATTACACAAAAGCCTTTAGATATGTCATAATTCAACACAATTTAAATATTTTATTCTCGGTATTTTTTTTATGAATCTGGAGCGGGTCGATCTCAATTTATTAATTTATCTTGATGTACTACTTCGTGAAAAAAATGTCACACGCGCAGCAGAACAATTAGGCGTTACTCAGCCTGCCATGAGTAATATTCTAAGAAGATTGCGTAATCTATTCAATGACCCCCTGCTTATTCGCTCTTCAGAAGGTATGACTCCAACTGAACGTGCTTTAGAACTACAACCCCGTATTCGTGATGCCCTTTCTGATCTATCAATGATCTTAGAGCCGCGAACTGAATTTAGACCCTATACAAGTAATCGCGTTTTCCGAATCATGACATCGGACTATGCTGAAGCAACTTTAGTACCGAGATTAGTTAAAGCTCTTCGTTCTGAAGCACCAAACGTTGTACTCGACTTTTTAACTCCAAGTGATGTTTCATATCGTGATATGGAACAAGGTAAAGTTGATTTAGCAATTAACCGTTTTAATGAAATTCCTCAAAGCTTCCACCAAGTGTTAGTTTGGCGTGATAGCTTTAGCTGTATCCTTAATGACAAACATCCAGCTGTCACCCACCTCAATTTAAAAAGCTATTTAGATGCTCAACATATTTGGGTTTCTAAAACTGGCATGGGCGTGGGTTTTGGTGTTAACCCTGATAAACAAGCTGGTTTGGGCTGGATTGATCAAGCCTTAGAGCGGATTGGTCAACGACGTAAAATTTCAGTATTTACACGTCATTATCAAATGCCAGCGCTTTTAGCTCAAAATGTAGATTTGATTGCGACGCTACCAACACGTATGGCGCGCCTTCAAACTCAAAATCCGAAATTAGTCATCAAAGACCCTCCATTTTATATTCCAGAATTTGAATTAAAAATGGCATGGTGCCCTTTACTCCACCACCATCCTGCACATCGTTGGTTAAGACAATTAATTTTATTTGTCGCACGCCAAATGATTGAGGAAGAAAACCGTGAATTTTTTATAAATAATTCACAATTTTCACAATACTAAAACAAGCTATTGTAAAAATATTGCGAGTTTGTTGAAATATCAGCAAATTCTACTTCTTTTGAGAATATGCTGTTTTCATAAATAAGATTATTACACTGAGGTAAAGATTGAGTTACCTCAGTGCTTTTTTTGTGTTACAACATATTCATAATAATGATGAACCACAGGTGATATGTGAGTCTCTTCCAAAATATTATAGTTATTATTCTACTGATTTCAGCAGCTGGTTTTTTATCACTTACTGAAATTGCACTTGCAGGTGCTCGAAAAGTTAAATTAAAAATCCTCGCAGAATCAGGTGAAACCCGCGCACAAAAAGTTTTGGATTTACAAGAACAATCCGCTGATTTCTTTGCCGCATCACAAATTGGTTTAAATGCAGTTGCGATTCTGGGTGGTATTCTAGGTGAAGCAGCTTTTCGTCCATTTTTTGTAGAAATGATTAAAGGTTTTTATGCTGGTCCTTGGTTAGAAACCATTGGTTTTGCCCTATCATTTACTATGGTCACTTCACTATTCATTTTATTTGCTGATTTAATGCCAAAACGCTTGGCAATGATCGCTCCAGAAAAAATTGCAATTAGCGTTATTGATCCCATTCAAGTTTTTATCAAGGTTTGCAAACCCTTAGCTTGGGGAATTAATGCGATTGCAAACTTGTTATTTCGCTTATTTAAGGTAAATACCATTCGTGATGACAACATTACCTTTGATGATATTTCAGCAGTAATGGATGCAGGTGCACAAGCAGGTGTATTACAAAAGCAAGAACATCACTTTATTGAAAATGTATTTGAACTTGAAGAACGAACTGTTCCCTCAAGTATGACTACACGTGAAAACGTGGTTTATTTTACTTTGACGGAACATGAAGATAGCATCCGTCAAAAGCTAGCTGAATATCCTTATTCAAAATTTGTTGTGTGTAATGAACATATCGACCAAGTTATTGGTTATGTCGACGCTAAAGATATTTTAATTCGTATCTTAAACAAGCAATCCTTCACACAATTGAATGAATCAACTATTCGTAATGTACTCATTATTCCAGACACACTCACCTTATCTGAACTACTAGACCGTTTTCGCTCAACTAAAGAAAAATTTGCTGTTGTTATCAATGAATATGCTTTAGTCGTTGGTGTTATCACCCTGAGCGACATTATGATTACCGTTATGGGTGATTGGGTCACACCAATGGATGAAGAGCAACAAATTATTAAACGTGATAATCACTCTTGGTTAATTGATGGCAGCACACCAATTGAGGATGTAAAACACGTTCTAGAAATTGAAGAGTTTCCAGAAAATGAAAACTACGAAACGATCGCTGGTTTCATCATGTATCGTTTGCGTAAGATCCCTCGCCCTGCGGATGCGGTAGAATATGCAGGATTTAAATTTGAAGTCGTCGATATTGATCATTATAAAATTGACCAATTGTTGGTAACTCAGATTATGCCAAATCAAGAGAATGCTTTAAAAGATCACGAAGAATAATGTAAATATAAAAAAGCCCAATATTGGGCTTTTTATTTAAAAATAAACCAAACAAGCATAGCGATTAAAAAAAGAACAGCAACTAAAAACTGAATACCACTGCGACTACGTTGAGCCAATTGTTCTTGTATAAATACTTGCTCATTTGGGTGAGTATCTAAATAACGATCTACTAAATCTTTAGACTCTTTCAGACCTAGACCCGTTTTTTCACGTGTTATTTTTATCGCATCAATTAATTTACCTGACCTTAATGCAATTAAAGCTTCATGTGGTAACTCTTCCATTTGAGTCATGTGCCAAACATCCTTGTTATTCTAATCCATTAATTTATAAAAATTTTTATATGATAATTATTTAGTTACCACCATACAAAGAAATTAGTTCATCTAATGTCGCTTGATAATGAATAAGAATATCTTCTGATAAAATTTTATATGCATTATCAAATTGCACCATTGGCCAACCTTCTTTCCAAAATGGGAAAATATTATGCAAACCTTCTGTCACAATTGCATCTTCGCGTGTGATAGCTTGAGAAACCTGAGATAAAACTTGAGCTGTTTCTGCCCCATCAATTGCTAAATAATCAATACCACGTACTTTTAAGATTCGGATACGATCTTTTTTATAACGTATTTTTTTGGCCTGTCCTGCATTTAGCCCCAAAGCTAAAGTAACAGCCTCTACAAACTTCTCTTCAAAACTATTATTCAGCGCAACCAAAGCATTTTTGTGTGCTTCTTGACGACCAACTTTCCCACCATTACGAATGATCTCTTTAGCTTCAACATCAAGCTCATCTTTTTTCATAGACTGTAAAATGTCTAAAATTTCGATATCGCTTAAATACTCAGGAGATTGTTCAGTCATGGGAGTCCAAATACAAAAATTCAAAGCGCTATTGTCGCATAAAAGTAAAATTAAAACAGAACTAAAATATTCTTATGTAATGCATAAAAAGATGAAATAAAAAGTTAATTGTACTCTGGATGAATAATTTACTTAATGCCTAAGCATTTATAATCTATAAAAAAACCCGCTTTCGCGGGCTTTTATAAATCAGTTCAGATAATTATAAACGAACTAATTCAACAATTTGTTCTGCTGCTTCTTCAACAGTTTCAGCAGTTAGGTCTGTATCCGTACCTTCAACGGTAGTTGTAATGACAACTACACCTGTTTCACGTAACAAATTGATCTGATCAACTGATAATGTAGATTTTGCAATCGCCACTACACCCTGTTGGATCAATGAACTTTCTAAGGCTAGAGCATTTTCGATTAATTGTGCAGAAATACCTATCACAGCAGGTTTCTGACCTAAACGAGCAGCACGATCTTCGGCAGTAACTGGATTGCTATGCGCAGTCCACTCAACAGCAGCTTCAACCATACCTGCACCAACCGTAACGTTGCTTAAACGATCAATAAAGATAAATGAACCTGTATAACGACTGTCTTGGTATTGATCAAATACAACTGGTGCATCAAACTCAATAACCACATCAGCAATTGCATTCAACTCAAGCTCTTCAACTTGTGTATGTTCAAGTGTATTGACATTAACTCGGAAATTAATCGCTGTAACTTTAGCTGGTACAGTTTGAGTACCAATCTTCACGTTATAAAGTTTACCTTTAACTAAAGGATGTTCAGTCATCCAAACAACTGAAGCACGAACGCTACGTGAAATTAAAGGTTGCTCGCCTGCACGAACCAATACATTACCACGTGAAATATCAATTTCATCATTCAATGTAAGTGTCACTGCTTGACCAGCAGCTGCGCTTTCAAGATTTCCATCAAAAGTTACAATTTCTTTAACTGTTGATTTCTTACCTGACGGTAGTGCTACGATTTCATCGCCTACTTTGATTTCACCAAGCGCAATCGTTCCTGCAAAACCTCGGAAATCAAGGTTTGGACGATTCACGTATTGAACAGGGAAACGGAATTCATGTTTATTCGATTCACGTTTGATTTCCACTGATTCAAGAATATCCATCAGCGTTTGACCTTTGTACCAAGGTGTGCTCGCAGATGGATTTACAACGTTATCGCCATTGAGAGCTGAAATTGGAACAAAAACGATATTTTCTGGACGACGGTTGCCTAACTGATTTACAAACGCATCATATTCAACTTGAATTTCATTGAATCGAGTTTCAGAAAACTCAACCAAATCCATTTTATTGATCGCAACTACGATATTTTTGATGCCGAGTAAACTTGCAATGAAGGTATGACGACGTGTTTGTGTCTGAACACCATATCGCGCATCAATCAAAATGATTGCAAGGTCAGCAGTTGATGCACCAGTCGCCATATTGCGCGTGTATTGCTCATGCCCTGGTGTATCCGCGATGATGAACTTACGTTTCTCAGTTGAGAAATAACGATACGCAACATCAATAGTAATACCTTGTTCACGTTCAGCTTGTAGACCATCTACAAGTAGTGCAAGGTCAGGTGCATCACCTGTTGTACCTACTTTTTTACTGTCTCGAGTAACTGCTTGCAATTGATCTTCATAGATCAACTTTGAATCATAAAGTAAACGACCAATAAGCGTTGATTTACCATCATCGACGTTACCGCAAGTCAAAAAGCGTAGGAGGTCTTTATTTTCGTGCTGTTTTAAATATGCCAAGATGTCTTGGCTAATAAGATCTGATTGATGAGACATTGCTCAAAACTCCACATATTCTTTAGAAATCATTTTAATCTCCCTAAATCCCTCTTTCTAAGAGAGATTTACTTTAGGAAATTAGAAGTAACCTTCCTGCTTTTTCTTTTCCATCGAGCCAGCTTCATCATGGTCAATCATTCGACCTTGGCGTTCTGAACTAGTGGCCAAAAGCATTTCCTGAATAATTTCAGGCAAGGTATCTGCTTCCGATTCGACTGCACCTGTTAATGGATAACAGCCTAATGTACGGAAACGCACCGATTTCATTTGTGGAACTTCACCCTCTTTTAAACGCATACGCTCATCATCTACCATGATCAACGTACCACTACGCTCTACAACTGGGCGAACTGCTGAGAAATAAAGAGGAACAATTTGAATGTTTTCTAGATAGATATATTGCCAAATATCTAACTCAGTCCAGTTAGATAATGGGAATACACGAATGCTTTCCCCTTTGTTTACTTTACCGTTGTAAAGATTCCAAAGTTCTGGACGTTGGTTTTTAGGATCCCAACGGTGTTTCGTATCACGGAATGAATAAACACGTTCTTTCGCACGTGATTTCTCTTCGTCACGACGTGCACCACCAAAGGCAGCATCAAATTGGTATTTATCCAAGGCTTGTTTTAAGCCTTGAGTTTTCATGATATCCGTATATTTTGAACTACCGTGATCAAATGGGTTAATCCCAGCATCACGTCCTTCTTTGTTCTGATGAACAATCAAATCAAAGCCATGTGTTTTCGCCATGTTATCGCGGAAAGCAATCATGTCCTTAAATTTCCAACCCGTATCCACATGTAGTAATGGGAATGGGAGTTTCGCTGGATAGAAAGCTTTTAATGCTAGATGAAGCATAACCGCCGAATCTTTACCAATCGAGTAAAGCATCACAGGGTTTTCAAACTCAGCAGCAACTTCACGGATGATGTGAATACTTTCAGCCTCAAGCTGTTTGAGGTGAGTTAATCTATTCTCAGTCATGTACACTTCCTCCTTTATTCATGCTACCCATAAAATCTATAAGCGGTCTTACACCACCACTTGGAAGACCGTGTGGAGGAACGAGTATCATAACAACTCCAATTTTTCGTGATATCGATGTTATTACCAGAACTTAATTAATGATCTAGTAAGGTTTATTCATTATAATAATTTAGAGAGAGTTCTTTAGCTTGTTTTTTCATATCAATATGCAAAATTATGATATGAATATATAACTTCATTATAAAAGTGAAACCGTCTATTTTAATTCTAGAGTAAGAAAAGAAACCTGTTTCAGCTTCTTTTCTTGGGATTATGATGTTTAAAATTAGAAACGGAACATGTTACGTTCTAATGGAATTTCAACACCTACAGAAACACCACCATCATTGCCATTTAAATCTGAATCACTTACCCAACCATTAATCTTAAGTGGAATTGTTGGCTTTAAATAGTGTGTCCAAGTCAAGTCTAAACCTTTCACAGTATCATCTTTTGGAAATGCAGCATTAATCGTCAAATTAGATTGATTCACTTTGGCATAGATCGCACGCCCACTTAAGCGATTCATTACATCAAAACGAATATCACCGCCGACTGAGTACATTTGTCCATCGCCACCTATTGCATGACCTAATGGGAAACCATGTTGATAATAACCATCAGTGTACTGATGATGGTTATAAGAAATTCCCTTTGCTTTTCCGTTTGTTCGTGTATCTGCCCATTCAGCATAAAGTTGATATGGCATATTTTTGTAACTCGAAGAGAAATCAGCACCAGCTAGGTAAAGATATTTAGCTGGTAAACCACCAGCCTCATCTTCACCGACAAATTGAGTATATAAGCTCATTGGAACATTCAACAACGGTTGCAGTAATAAACGCCCATCAAAACCAGCGATTTGGTTTGATGCATTTTCATCACCAGTACAACCGCTATCATCACAACCATTGTCTTTACCAATCATTGCGTTCCAATAAGCTTTAAAACTATTTGGCTGACCTTTACCACCAATCTGAACTGTACGTGAAGCTCCCAATTCAAGATACGGCAAAGGTTGTGCAGTTAAACGTAATCCAATCAATTTTGCATCTGGTACAGCTTTATAGTCATCTAATTGACCTGCAAAAGCCTGATATTGCCAAGGTCCAATCCAAGACAACCATTTTGTTTCAAAAGCATCTTGAACTGCACGTTGTACAGTCACACCATATACAGGGCGACTTGCATCGCCACGAATTAAGCTACCATCATGCCCTGGTCCCCAATAAGTTGGAATTTGACCTGCAATAACCCATTGATTCCAAAGCTTACCTGCTATATAAGAACCCTCTACATTTGCATCATTTCCATTATCAATTAATGGATCTTTTTCACCATTTACACGAAGTTTAGCATCCCAATTGTCACCACCAGCATTCAATTCAGCTGCGATTTGATATTGAGATTTTTGGTTATCACCAAATGCTTGAGGAACTGTCTTTAAATCCGTACCAGCATGCAAACCCACTTTTACAGTTGCATTGTCTGCCTGCAAAGTGTTTATCACAGAGTTCACAACTTTTTGCTGTGTATTATTAGTCACTTTCGCTTGTGACAACGCTCTTTGAATTTCATCACCACTTAACGGCCATGTAGATGTACTGATTTGAATGACACCTTGCTGGTTTAACCAATTTAGATCAGTACGTAAATTTTCATCGTTGAGCACTAAGCCTTGCGCAAAAATAGTGGATGAAAACGAGGCAAATAATGCGATAGAAAGCGATTTTTTTAGAAACATGTCCAAACTGTTCTCAAGTTTATTTATGAGCACATAATCGTTTTTTTAGAGACACATTTCAATCCTCTAACCAAACAATTACATTTCTTAACGCAGAAAACAAAGAAGCCACTCTTAAGAGTGGCTTCTTTTATTAATCAGTCAAATGTTTAATCTTTACGACGCATATGCGGGAATAAAAGTACATCACGAATACTTGGGGCATTCGCAAACAACATAACGAGACGATCAATACCAATACCTTCACCTGCTGTTGGCGGTAAACCGTATTCTAGTGCTTCAATAAAGTCCGCATCGTAATGCATTGCCTCATCATCACCAGCATCTTTCTCAGCAACTTGGGCTTGGAAACGCTCTGCTTGATCGATTGGATCATTTAATTCTGAGAAACCATTTGCTAACTCACGTCCACCGATGAAAAACTCGAAACGATCAGTAATATGTGGATTATCATCATTACGACGTGCAAGTGGAGAGGTTTCAGCAGGATATTCGGTGATAAATGTTGGCTGACGCAGCTTAGTTTCAACTGTTTCTTCAAACACGATGGTTTGTAACTTACCTAAACCAAAGCCTGGCTTAACCTGCTCTTTTAATACTTCTTGAGTAAACTTAGCCAAGAAATCACGGTCATTTACATTTTCAGGCGTGAAATCTGGATTGTGTTCAAGAATCGCATCAAACATTGAGATTTTCTTGAATGGACCTTTAAAGCTATATACTTCTTCACCATAAGGTACATCTGTTGTACCCAAGATATCGATTGCAAGTTTCTCAAGCATATTCTCAGTCAATGCCATCAGATCTTTATAATCAGCATATGCTTGGTAGAACTCAATCATCGTAAATTCGGGGTTGTGACGAGTTGAAACACCTTCGTTACGGAAATTACGGTTGATTTCAAATACACGTTCAAAACCACCTACCACTAAACGTTTTAAGTAAAGCTCAGGCGCAATACGTAAATAAAGTTCCATATCTAAAGCGTTGTGGTGTGTTACAAATGGTTTTGCAGATGCACCTCCAGGAATAACATGCATCATTGGCGTTTCAACTTCCATGAAACGCTCATTGGTTAAAAATGCACGAATACCTGCAACAACTTTGGCACGAATTTCAAATGTTTTTCTTGTTTCTTCGTTGACAATAAGATCTAAATAACGTTTACGGTATTTTGCCTCGGTGTCAGTTAAACCGTGGAATTTATCTGGTAATGGGCGTAATGATTTGGTTAGTAATTCAAAACCTTCAAGATGCACATATAAGTCACCCTTACCTGAACGACCAATATAACCTTCTGCAGCAATAATATCGCCAAGGTCTAAGCTTTTTATTGTTTCTAAAATATCAGCAGCTAAACCTTTACGATCAACATAAAGTTGGATACGACCAGTCATATCCTGAATCACCATAAATGATCCGCGGTTCAGCATGACACGACCAGCAACTTTTACATAAACCTTTTCACCGCCTTCAATTTGCGCTTTATCTAAATCTTTAAATTGCTCTTGCAAATCAGCAGCATAGTGCTCACGTTTAAATGTGTTTGGCCAAGGGCTTTTGCCAGTTTGTTTGGCAGTATCTTGGATTTGCTTTAATTTGGCATGACGCTGTGCGATTAAATCGTTTTCGGAAAGTGTCTGTTCAGAAGTCGATTGAGCGTTTTGTTGCGTCATCTCTGCCTCGATTAAGTAAAAAATGAAGTGACATAGAATAGCAGATCACAACCCATTTTCGTATTGTTTCAACCAGACAATTCAAAAAAATGAAGATTTTATAAAATTTTCAAACTGATACTTTGCAAATTTAGAACAAAAACCCAAGCCGAATTAGACTCATTTTTCTGCTAAATGTTTAACCATCGCCAATCCTTGATCAAAGCCATTATTCATCATCTCTTCGTATTCAGGTTGAATATCGACTTCTACATGAAGTTGCGTTTCTCCATTGTAATCAACCAACAAATATTTTTCCAAAGAGCCAGCCCAAGCTTTCACATCCTCACTATCAAAATCCTCTTGACCATCTTTAATCATTCCGAGGTGCTTGAAAACAATTTCATTCGGCTCATCTATTCGTTCTATTGTCGATACCATCCCATTTCCATCACCATCAGTAAAATAGGTTTTACCACCTACTTTCCAATCAGACTTCATTTGGGAATCACAAGAAAAGAATTTTGTCCAAACATTATAGGTTTCATTTCCCCATAATATGTCCCAGACTCTTTCAGGAGTCGCATAAATTCTAATGTTGTAACTTAGCGTTTTCATAAATATAACGTCCTTATTATTGTGATAATTCATCATAACTGATTTTCAAATGTATGTTTTTTATTCAAACCAAACTTATACGTTTCATTATTTTCAGCAAATAATAAAGTCCTCGATATAGAAATAATTAGAGCAATTACTCAAATAACAAGACTTTCGGCCCAAATTGCCATACCACTTTTTACATAAATGATTAAACTCTTGCATTTACTTTACTTAAATGTCGTTCTGCGTAAAAATCTAACTCCCGATCAACACAAGTTAGTTCTTTTGCAGCGATCGTAACGACATTATGGAATAGTTTTACTGAAAGGCAATTTGAGCATACCTATCAGTTTGGAGAGTCACATGAAAAAATATCAATGTATCGTTTGTGGTTGGATTTATGACGAAGCAGAAGGCTGGCCACAAGACGGCATTGCAGCAGGGACAAAATGGGAAGACATCCCAGATGATTGGACTTGCCCAGATTGCGGCGTTTCAAAAGCTGATTTTGAAATGGTTGAAATCTAAATAGAACTAAAAGACCATGATCATCATGGTCTTTTTTTCTTATGTTTTATTTTTAAATTAAAAAAATTGGAGAATGTAATGCATCCTATCGTCATCATCGGATCAGGCATGGCTGGTTATACTGTTGCACGAGAATTCCGTAAACTGAGTCCTGAACAAGAACTCATGATGATCTGCGCGGATGATGCGGTAAACTATGCTAAACCAACATTATCCAATGCTTTTGCAGGTAATAAAGCACCTGAACAAATTGCTCTAGGTGATGCTGCTAAAATGGCAGCCCAACTCAATATGCGTATTGAAGCGACAACTTTGGTAAAAGAAATCCATCCTGAAAACCATGAAATCACGTTAGAAAAAAATGGTGAGATTTTTAAACAATCCTATTCAAAATTAGTTCTTGCAGTGGGTGCAAATCCGATTCGTTTAGCAATTGCGGGCGATGGTAGTGAAGATATTCACGTGGTCAACTCATTAGTTGACTATAGTGTATTCCGTGAAAATCTAGCAAAACGCAAAGACAAACGCGTTGTGATTCTCGGAGCTGGATTGATTGGCTGTGAATTTGCGAATGACTTATTACATAGTAACTATGACGTTACGGTCATTGATTTAGCACCTCAACCACTTGGACGCTTATTACCAACTCATGTTGCTGAAGCATTTAAAACCAACTTAGAAGAAGCTGGGATTAAATTTGCACTTTCAACTACAGTTGAGAAAGTTACCAAAATTAATGATGGTGAAGACTACGCTGTGACTTTGGCGAATGGACAAACTTTGGTTGCAGATATTGTTCTTTCTGCTATCGGTTTACAACCAAACACTGCTTTAGCCAAAGCTGCCGATATTCAAACTAGTCGAGGTATTATCACAAATACACTACTAGAGACCAATCAAGCTGACATCTATGCAGTGGGTGACTGTGCTGAAGTAAATGGAACTTTGCTTCCATACGTCATGCCTATCATGCAACAAGCACGTGCTTTAGCAAAAACTTTAAGTGGTCAAAGCACAAATGTTCATTACCCTGCTATGCCAGTTGCGGTAAAAACACCAGCTGCACCTCTTACTGTTTTACCTGCACCAGTTGATGTTGAAGTAAATTGGCAAACTGAAGAGTTTGATGATGGTATGCTTGCTAAAGCAACTGATGCTGAAGGGACATTAAGAGGTTTTGTTTTATTAGGTGCAACTGCTGGTAAACAGCGTTTAACTTTAACTAAACTCGTACCGGACTTGATTCCTGCTCAAGCTTAAGGTTTTAATAAGAGAGTTTATTGAGAAATGGGTTCCAATAAACTCTCTTCCGAAAGTAGATAAAAACAATTCAACTTGGAATGAATACCATGAACAGCGCACTTCAATTTAATGTCTCTCCTTATGCTCCATTTATGCAAGAAACCAAAGTTACTTTGGGTAATGGCATTGAGTTACATGTTGAGGTTGGGGGAAATCCTGAGCATCCAACAATTTTGTTGGTGATGGGTTTAGGCGCGCAAATGCTGTTTTGGCCAGATTTTTTTTGCAAATCCCTAATTGATCAAGGATTTCGTGTTATTCGATTCGATAATCGTGATATTGGTTTATCTTCAAAAGTTCGTCATAAAGGACAACGGCTGAATACTATGAAACTCATGAGTCGATTCATGGTCGGATTAACCAATGAAGGTGCGCCCTACACGCTTTATGATATGGCTGACGATGTAGCTATGCTAATAGATCAGCTAGGTTTAGAAAAAACCTATATTATCGGTGCCTCTATGGGTGGCATGATTTCACAAATCGTAGCAGCTAAATATCCAGAAAAAGTTGAGAAAATCGGCCTTTTATTTACAAGTAATAATCAGCCGTTTTTACCACCACCTTTTCCAAAACAGCTTTTTAGCTTAATTGGAAAACCTGAAGCTCATGATGAAGATGCGATCGTCAATCATAGTTTAAAAGTATTTCATATTATCGGCTCTCCTGGATACGTTAACCAAGTAGAAGCAATTCAGACTATTCGTAAATTATATCGTCGTAGTTTCTACCCAGCGGGTGTACTTCAACAATTTTTAGCAATATTATGTACAGGTTCATTGCTGCCACTTAATAAGACTATTAATCAACCAACATTAGTGGTACACGGTTCAAAAGATCGCTTATTACCGCCAAGTCATGGGAAAGCGGTTGCAAAAGCGATTTCTGGTGCTAAGTTTGAATTAATTCATGGAATGGGGCATGATATTCCTGCACATTTCATTCCTCAACTTAGTGGTTTGTTTGCACATCACTTTAAATCATCACACTAGGACACTATGGCTGCATTACCCTCATTAAGACAGCTATCATATTTAGTTACGTTGTCAGAAACTTTACATTTTACTGAAGCAGCTCGTCGATCATTTGTTACCCAATCAACATTATCGGGTGGCATTATGGAATTGGAGCGTCTTTTAGGTGGCGTCTTAGTTGAGCGTGATCGTCAAAACGTCCGTTTGACTCCTCTAGGTGAACAGGTTGTTGCCCGTGCGCGTGTATTACTAGCTGATGCACAAGATTTGATGCGCCTAAGCAGAGAAATGAGCGAACCATTAACAGGTGATTTGCATCTTGGAATTATTCCTACAATCGCACCTTTTATCTTGACGCAACTTTTAGATGAAGTTCATCGTCAACTTCCTAAAATACAACTTCATCTACATGAAGCACAAAGTGAGAAAATTGTCGAAAAATTAGAACACGGCAATTTAGACATGATCGTTCTTGCTTTGCCATTCGATACTCGTGGTTTAAAAGTTGCTGAAATCGCTAAAGAAAACTTATTTGTTGTTTACAATAAAAAAGATAAGAATGCAGCTGAAGCAACTTCATTAGATGATTTGGATTTAACACGTCTCATGCTTTTAGAAGAAGGACATTGTTTACGTGATCATACACTGAGTGCTTGCCCAGTCGGCGAACGTAAAAATGATCATCGTTTAAAAGCGAGTTCACTACCAACGCTTGTTGAAATGGTGTCTTCTGATTTAGGTTTTACTTTATTACCTGAGATTGCTTTGAAGAACAGTATGATTCACTTTAATGAAGAAATTGCTGTCAAATCGATCGGTGATGCCCCAAGCCGCACACTCGCTTTAGTGACTCGCAAAAGTACTCCACTACAAAGCGAGTTCGATGTGATTTTTCAGATTTTGAAGAAAATCACTGCGCATCTAGAATAAAATAAAATGCCTGTAATATGAATTACAGGCATTTTTTAAAGAAAAACAGTAAAAATTTCTATTTTATTTCCAATAAATTAGGACTTACGCACTATTATTTATAGATTCTCTGTGGTAGCAGATGATTTTTATCGAGAATAAAGTCATCAATGAAGTTTTTGATCATTGGCCTAAATAATTTCTTCTGCCAACGATATATATTTTCAAAGATCCGCTCAAACTGGTTCTTTTGTATCTCAACGTAGGCCATCAAGGCTGAAAAAATATGATTCAAAATCAGTTTAGATCGTCTTACTTGAAACTTTTCAATATGACAAACCTGTTTAATCACCCGGTGATATTGCTCTATTTTCCAATGACTTGAATGTAATTCATGAAATCCCTCAAAGGACAATAAATCATCTTCATCTTGATGCACAATATAAAACCTCTGCTGTTCTTTTAACTGAGTCTTAAATAATTGTACAAAGCCAAAATCTTTGAGCCAGACTACTTGACCCTGATGGAAATCTGGCAATAAACGCAGTTGAAACCATTGTCCTTTTTCTGGGGAAACCTTACGGTTACAGTCGATACCAAACATAAATCGAATACCATATTTTCTTATGGTTTTTAGATTTCCAGTCGATGAATACCAACTATCACCTGTAATAAATTGAATCTTTGCACCCCAACTGAGTACTTCACTTAACATATCCATAAAGTAATCATTCTTGGTTTTACTTTCAGATTTGTCATAAATTCGGAAATTAATTGGAATATTTTGACCATTTTGATCTGTCGCATACAAGGTAATGAGATTAATACCCTTGACGGATCGGTGGTGTTTGCCTGACCAAAAATAGCTAACTAAGTCCATATGTTGACTATATGGTTTATCTAAAACAGTATCATCAATACTGACTATAAGTTTGTTATTATCAATATGTTGAATTGATTCTTGATATAGGTCGTGAGGTGTGTAATCTTCACGCTCTAGAAAGCGATTTACACTATCATGCGAGATATTATAAGTCTCGGCAAGTTGTGTGCAGCTAATAGAGTTCGGTTCTGTCATGAGAAAGCCCATATAAATGGGTAGAGTACAAGTTGCTGTAGAAGCATGTTTAATTCGTCTGATCACAGATACTTTATAAAGTATTTTAGTACTTTTTTGAATCCGTCAATGCGTAAGTCCTATAAATTTACTTGCTCAACCTGTACATCACTCATGCGTCGACCTTGATCTAATAATTGGTCAAAATAAGACTCAACCACTTTAGCTTGATCAGCTGTATTTTCAACTTTATACATGTTTTGACGAAATTCGTTGCTAGAGCGTAAACCTTTCGTATACCAAGCAATATGTTTACGGGCAATACGGCATCCTGAGTATTCACCATAAAATTGATACAGCTCAGCTAAATGCCCCATTAAAACTTGTTTCACTTCTACAATTTCTGGTGCCGCCAAGTGCTCACCTGTCTCAAGATAATGCGCAATTTCTCTAAAAATCCATGGTCGTCCCTGAGCAGCACGCCCGATCATAACAGCATCAGCACCAGTATAATCTAAGACATATTTTGCCTTTTCAGGACTATCGATATCACCATTCGCAATCAAGGGAATATTTATGTTTTTTTTAACTTCACGAATTAATTCATAGCGAGCAGTATTTAAATACATATCTTCACGTGTACGACCATGCAAGGCTAAAGCTGCCACACCAGCATCCTCGGCACGCTTCGCGACACGAAGAATATTTTCCTCACCATTTAAAAAGCCAAGGCGTGTTTTTAAAGTTACAGGTACATCCACTGCTGCAACGACAGCATCTAAAATCCTTGCCACGAGATCTTCATCTTGGAGTAATGCCGAACCCGCGAGTTTATTACATACTTTTTTCGCAGGACATCCCATATTAATGTCAACGATTTGCGCGCCATTCGCAACCTGATATCGTGCAACTTCAGCAAGTTGCTCTGGATCAGAGCCAGCTATTTGTGCTGAAATTGGAGCAAGTTCACCGTCAAAATTAGCTCTGTACAAACTTTTTTTACTCATGCGAAGCGTTTTATCAGCGGTCATCATTTCACTAACCGCATGACCTGCACCAAAGTATTTACATAAGGTTCTGAACGGCCTATCGGTTACACCCGCCATCGGCGCGACAAAAATAGGGGAATGCTTTGATTTATCAAACAATTCTGCAATTACGTTGTTTTTATTCAATTTTCACTTTCCCATATTCTTAAAGGTTTTACATCATTTTCAATCATTCTTAACTATTCTTTACGCCTTATTTGCGCCATAATCACCCTTGTGGCGTAAATCCAACTTTATGGCGTAAATATGGGAACAATTGCAGAACGAATTACAGCAGATGGTAAAACTCGATACAGAGCTCAAATACGAATAACTCGTAAAGGCTTACCACCATTTATTAAAACAAGAACTTTTGCAAAAGAGTCATTAGCCAAAGAATGGATTAAGCGACTTGAAGCAGAGATTTTGGTTAATCCTGCTATTCTAAATCCAGAAGCTAAGGTTGTGTCAAAAACTTTAGAACAATTCATCACTCAATATTTAGATGAAATTAGTGATGAATTTGCTGATACCAAAACTGCAGCACTAAAAAATATCTGTAATTATGATATTGCCCATAAAGATGCATATACCCTTTCACGTCAAGATTTCTCATCATTTGCCATTGAACGACGAAAAGGCAATCCAATTGAAATGATAGATGGAGTTGCCCCAGCAACTGCATTAAAAGATTTATCCCATATCTCATCGGTCCTAAACCATGCTGAACTTGTATGGGGTGAAGATGTTGCACATGCAAAAAATGAATTGTCACATTCGCTGATCGGTCTAAAAAAAGCTCGTATTGTTACTAAATCAAAGGAACGTGATCGTTTAATCACATCAGAAGAACTTCATATTCTGACCAATCACTTTTATAAAGGCTGGAAACGAGTTCGCAATGCTATTCCCATGCACCTGGTCATGTGGCTTGCGATCTATACAGGTCGTCGTGAAGGTGAACTATGTGAAATGCGTTTAGATGATTTTGATAAAAAAAATAGTCAGTGGAAGATCAGAGACGTTAAAAATCCAGATGGGTCGAAAGGAAATCATAAGTTTGCACATTTAGAACCTAATGCCCTCCTCATTATTGAGGAATTACTTGAACCTTCTACTCGAAAAAGAATGCTCGAGCTGGGTTATAGTGATGAGCTTTTATTACCTGTCAATGTACAGACAGTCAGTGATTATTTTCGTAGAGCATGTCGTTTAAATGGAATTGAAGATTTAAGGTTCCATGATTTACGCCATGAAGCTGCAACACGCTATGCAGAGGATGGCTTTACGATACCGCAACTTCAAACAATTACATTACATTCATCATGGAATAGTCTTAAACGGTATGTAAACCTAAGAAAACGTGGTGAACGTTTAGATTATCAGACAGCTATTCAATTTGCCCGACAACAATATGACGATAATTATTCTAAATTTGCTTTAAAACAAAGGTATGTATCAGCTGCTGATATTGCGGATGCAGAGGAAGCTTATTCTCAAGTCCAAACACCTGATGTTATAAATACTGAATTTTCTTTTATTAAAGAACAGTTGGAAAGATTTATGAAATCATTTCGCCCAACTAAAAGTGTTAAAGATATGTATAAAGAAAAATCCAATATACAGAACATATTTGCATGGAATGATGTGCAACAGTCTTTTGTAGTCCCATACATACAAAATGCTTGGGAAAATTGGTTTAATGATAATGGGGCTATTGATTGGAAACAGCTTCCAGATGATACAACTCACTTTAGCATCAAAGGGTTAGACGTATTAAAAATTGAAAATGAACGTGTGTATAAATGGGAAAAAGAAATAGAAAAATGGTTCGATATTACTAAATATTTTGATGCCGATATTTCAAACCTTATCAAGAAATAAACCCTCAATTGAGGGTTTTATTTAGTTCTGGCCAACTATCGTATAACCTCATTGCGTCCAGTGAATGTCCATCAGCTTTTTCTGCCAAGCTTCGATATTCTGCTGTGCAACTTTCGAGTAGCTCTGAGTTGGCAATGGTGTAGTTAATGATGGTTTGCTTGGGAGCACTGGACAAACGTTTGTTGGCTTCACTGAGTTGCTTTGACAACCCATTAGCAGCCAAGTCAGCACTACGAGCGGCAGCATTCGCATCTTGTATTTTTTTAATCGCATTTTGTTCTACCTCTATAATTTTAGCTGACCATGTTTGCATAATGGCGGCTTTTTCCTCTTGAGCCTGATCAATTGCATCTTGATAAGGCTTAATAGCATCAGCTACTGCTTTAGTTTTAACTTTTTCAGCATTTGCCAATTTTCCAGCAAGAGAATTGGCATAAAAAACATATCCAAAGATAAATATCATCAAGCCTAAAATAATGTATTTGTAAAATTTACCTAACACAGCATCAATCATTTAAACCACCCTTTAATCATAGAAAGTTTATTTTTACGATCATCAAAGCCATTTAAACCGCCATTAATACGACGAGTAATCGTGGTTACATCATCATAATCTGCAAATACATTTAAGTTATTTTCAGACCAGTATTTGCAAGCTACAAGCATTCCAACACTTGGCAGCGCAACAATTGTAGGGTTATTTTCAAAATCAATTCCAAGTTCTTGACCATACTTACGATAATTAGCTCGACCAGTTAACTGGATTGGTCCTCGACCTTTATAACGCACACCGTCGCCTTTGTTTACATTACCTAAGTCTTTTCGACCTTCATAAGCTGCACCTGAAGCAATTTCTTCCATATAGCGAAAATTTCCGCTTTCATGAGCAAGTTGAGCAAGGAAATGACAAAAGCGTAACTGCGTCTTGATTGAATATGTCTCTAAGTGCACATTTGCTGCTAATGCTAATTCAGTAGCTCGTGCAGGATTAGCACCAAGTTTTTGAAATACAGCTGTTAAAGTATTACGCCCAAGAATTCCATCAGCTTTCACGCCAACGGCTTTTTGAAGTTGTGTAATATCGAGAGTATTCATTGTTCACCACCTTTACCATTACTAAGTATTGAAATAAATGCAGCTTTGACCTCACTAATAACCTCAGATAAAGGCTTACCATGCATCAGTGCAATGGATTGATAAAGAATGCCAATCGCTAATAATCCAAAAACTGCAAACATAAGCATCACAAAGCCTTGCGCCATGTGAGAATATTTTGATAATTCGTAATATTCAATAAATGCTGAACCACCATAAAGGCTGACTGAAACACTAAATAAGAATTTACCGATTACCCCTAGTGAAACTTGAATCTTCCCCTCTTTATCAATGTCACCACTTAATACTAGGGCAAGAATAGCCCCCACTACGGCAGGCACAACTTTGATGATCCATGGAATTGTGTTTTCTTGCATAACTTGCCCCGAAATAAAACTCTACTTTATTTCGTAGAGTTTTATTTAAAGGCGGTTATTTAGCGAACCTTACAGGGGGTTGATACTGCTCTAAAATTAATCTATCGTAATTTCATATAATTATTATCTTTGAGATGCGCATGAGTGTATTAAAAATTACAACATTTATTTTACTGTGTATTCCAGTAAATCTATATGCAGGGGTTTACAAATGGGTTGATGCAAAAGGTAATGTTACCTATTCAAGTAAGCCACCACCAACGGGTGCAAAACAACAGAAGATTGAAACGATACGCTCGCTTGGATCAGCTCCTGCTCCTCAACGAACATATTCACAGAGCAATCGAAATTCTGCGCAACAATCCTATCAGTCGCAAAATTATAGCCAGTCTCAGCAACCGACACGCTCTACTGAAGATGAAGCATTGCGTCAAAAAATTATTCAGGAAGCTAGTACACCTTATAAAGGAGCTGGTGGTAGATTAACGGCTAATCAGCAACGAACTTTAGCAGCAATGAATGGTGTAAATGTATCGAGTGGTGATAGTTATTCAAACTCAAATAGCTCCTACTCAGCACCAATGCCTCAACGTCAACCAGCCCCAACACATATGACAAGTTGTGATGGATCGGGTTGTTGGGATAATCAAGGCAATCGATATAATGGCAATAATGGTACTTATTATAATAATGGTCGTGTTTGCCGTGATATAGGTGGTCAAATGCAGTGTAACTAAGTTATAAAACATAGAAGATTAGAGAAGCCACCATAAGGTGGCTTTTCTATCACTAATTATTCACCAAAAGCAAAGTAACCAGCTTCACGCGCATCTTGACGATTCCGTGACAAATATATGCCATCTTCCGCACGATCTATGCGACGTTGGCGATTACGATAACTTTGATTAAGGTTCATTCTAGTTATACGACGTGATGGATTTTTGTCATTGAAACCTTGAATTTCTTCCCAAATTTCATCCATCTCTTGTTGGTCATCCATCATTTTCGCTCGTGACCATAAAGCCATTAAACGACTACGACGCTCATTAAGCTTTCGGTTAAGCTGATAAATTGCTGTTTTGCCTTCACTGGCTGTACGAACATCAGATGGTGAGAACCCCATACCTTGGACAAGTAAATCCATTGAACTAACTTCATCCATGATAGATACACCAGTTTTGTCTTGTACACCCTCATCAGCATAACGATAGGTTTTAGCAAAGTTTTTAAGAAACACTGGCAGCATACTTTCCACTCCACGTAGATTATGCCCTTCTGAAATTTCCTGAGCACCTTTTGCAATATTTGCCCCAATTCCACCGATAGGACCTAAAGCTGCTGCCGATGCTGAATCCCACCATTTTTTCCCCTCAAGCCCTTCTTGTACGTCTGGTAATAAAAGATTGTTAATACCAACGCGACCAGAAATATCCACACCAATACCACGTGGCGCACCTTTCATTAGCATATTTGAAATCGTTGGTCCAAATGCTTCAGCAAGATAGTTCCGTAATGCAACTTCAGCATCCCAAGGGTCATCGTCATCCCCACCCATCCAAGATGCAACCGACAACAACATTCCAACCATAGGTAACCCAAGCGTACCAGCAAAAGTTGCGTGCATTGCCAAAATAGCAGCAAGTGATTTACGAGCTTCTTTTCGTTCGGCTTCCGTTTCACCTTTGATTGACTGATATGTCTGACGAGCCAATGTGTAAACCATGTTCTGACCAAACTGTTTAAACAGTAAAAGAACTTTAGCAACATTACCTTGCATGATGCGTGGACGGTTTCCGGAACTATAATCAAAATGCCCCTTATACGTTGCATCTACAGCTTGATCAAATGCTGAATCATGCTTTTCACCTGATTGACGTGCTAGACGATATGCTGCAATAAAAGTGACTTCACGGTTAAATCGTTCAGCACTATGGAACATGACACTCGCTGCACGCATAATCGGGCGTGTTTTCCACATAATTCCACTATCTTCACCTTGGGCTATACCAGCTAAATCATGTGCCTGAGTTACGTCAATCACACCACGTGCCACAGCGTCTTCATAAGCCTGTTTTTCATCTTTACTTAGGAATTTAGAAATATCTGAACTAATCGTTTTGTAAAGGTCAGTCTTTGAGCCTTCCCACTTCACTTTATGAAACTCTACACCCTTCCTAAAATCATTGGATGCTTTCAGTAACTCATTAGCTGCTTTGTCAAAACCCCATTTGGCACCCATGATCGGATATGCAACCAATGCTGTCTGCGATAAGTTGACCATAGCCGCTGCTGGTGATAGCCCCAGGTAATAAATAAAGCCCAAACTGGTTAATGCACTTGATAAAGGATGCCCTTTAGGGTTCATTAAGTTGTCATGACGTTTGTTCATTTCATCAATGACACGTTGAGCTGTCGGCTGATCATAACTATCATTAAGCTTACTTTGTTCAGATGCGTATTTCTGCATATCATCAAGCTGCTGTGCCAACTGATCACCATATCGCAATTTGGCAAGATAACCTGCGCCATGAAACATATTCTGAGCAAATGCACGACGAGCATCCTGACTGAATCCAGCAGTACCCTTTCGATGGATACCATGTTTTGCCCAGGATAAATCAGGCATAGATGATAGATATAATTGACTTAAAGTGTCTTCAAATTCTGCCTGTTCAGCTGTGGATAATCCAAGATTATCAACCTCAGCAAATAGGTTAGTCATAAATCCACGGCCAACGGCATCACGAGAAGCATTAAACTCTTTATCCAACACGACTCGATCAGTTTTATAATGAGGATATTTTTGCATTAATTCTGATCGTAGACTTTGTGCTTCTCCCATGGTTTCAGCACGGCTAACGCTCTCAACTTCACCATTTTGATTACGCATCACCACTACATATTTACCAAAACGAGCCAATGGGAAATATACTCCTTTGACATAACCGAAGAAGTTATCATCCATCTGTTTAAGTAAATCAGCTTTCTTTTGACTAGAAAGTTCTGATCGTAAGATGCGCTCTTTAATTGCTTGATGTACTTTTGCATAGTGCTTTTTATAAGCATCACGTGCTTTTAAATACATTGCCTGAGCTTCAGGTGATAATGAATTGTAATCATCACGTAATTGCTTATATCTGGAAACACTGTCCCCTTTCACATAAGGCTTTGTAGGGTCAATTTTTGCTAAAGTCGAATCATGCATTAACTCTGCAAGTTGATCTTCATCGTTTAAATTTGCCCATTCACGCACGATACTATCAGCTTCAGCACCAGCATCGTTCTTATCAGCATCCATTTGAGCAGCCAATTCATTATATTTGTTTAACTGCGGTAAAATTTTGCTGTAAATTTCAGTAAGTTGTCGACGACCTAAGGCTGATAATCCAATACCTAGCCAATCCGTAAATTTATAACCTGTTTTATCCTTGATAGACTTTGCAGATAAATGTTTAATACTTTCACTTAAATTATTGATTGTATTATCAAAAAACTGACGGCTATACAGAGGTGAAGTAGCATTTTCAGCATTATATGAGGATTTCTCAATCATTCGCTCAGCAAGTGCGACTATGTCATTTGGATTGAGGTTGAGATTTATTCCAAAATTATCAAATAGCGTTGCTTTAACATACGTCACTAAATTGTTTATAAGTTTTTGTAGTGCATTACGCTGTACTACATTACGTTGTTGCATAGTTGATGAGAGTGTTAATAGGTATGGCAAATACTCTAGATGTTGACGCTCAGAACCTTGTTCACGTTCCGCAAGTAATTTTGCAGCCATAGCAACAGGATTGCCCTGATCAACCAATTTATTAAATTGATTCATCAATTCATTATATTGCTTTTGAGTCATCATATTCTGAAAACCTGCATGACCACCCAATTCATGTAGGAATGTTGGTATGACACTTTGATCGGTTAGGTTTGATGCAACAAGTACTGCTTTGCCATTGTGATAATAGCCCTCCACACCCTCAACAGAATAGTCTTGAATAATCTCAAGTTTACCCTGACGCTCTAACTCCTTGATCGTATCTTTACCAAAGCGATCAATCAATACACCCCTTACTTGCTGAACTGTAGAGCCTGAATTGCTCTTAGTACGACGGCTATAAAGTAGAGTATCAGAATCGTTCTTAGATGAAAATTCTTGATTTTTATATTTACCAAAAAAGCTTCGATCAACTACAGCCTTACGAGCTTCTGATAAAAACATCATTAAATCAGCGTCATTGTAACGTGAAAGAAATTTATCAAAGCCACGATCACGGAGCCACTGACGAATATATCCAATAACTTCTTTTAGCTTTTGACGTACAAAAGGACGTGACTTGGCATTTTGTTCAACAAAAGCAAATAATTCTCCAACCAAGGCTTGTTGTACATCTGATTCAGCATAAATTCCTTCTTTCGCACCTTGGGTATATGGCTCAATATATGCACTTTCAAACTGTGCCATATTTACACCATTTTTGCTGGCGATTTTGCGGATACCTTCAAGCCCACCTAAAGCGTTATAGAGTTGTTGCAACTTAGTTTTATATTCTTGGCCAAATATCTGCTGTACACCAAAGTGGCCAACAATTTCATGGGTTAATAATTCCTCATAAGCATCAAATGTAGTAAGCTGTTTATTGCTATCCCCATAAACCTGATCAGCAACCACATAGAGCGTGCCATCATGCCAAACACCGCTTACATCATAATTTTGGGTTTTGCCATTTTCATCTTTGTAGGTTGCATCATTTTGTATGACTTTCGGAAGATCGCTAAAACTAGAAATAACCTGAACACTAAAACCATTGGAATTCACATTCCCGACTTTGTTGACCCCGATCCTATTATTAAGACTGACATTGATACGCCCCCTAGAAGACGCATCTTGTGTAGCGGACATTTTGAGATGTTGAAGAATAGAAAGGACTCTACGAGTAGCACTGACAACGGATAAGGGAGTAAAGGTCGTGTCTAATGGTGAAGCACCTCTACGCTCGTTATCAGGTTTTAATTTGTCACGACTATAAAGTTTAATCCCTGTTTCTGTTTCTTCTGTTTTTAGTGTATCAACCAAATCAGAAAACTTTGCATTTATCGCTTTTCGTTCTGTACCAGTAGGAAATGGTCGCTTAAAACCCCATGGTGTAAAGATTGCTGCACTTTCAGGACCAAAATTCAGAAACGGACTGTAGCCACTATTTTGAGAAATTTTATCTTCTACATACCCTTGGAATGCACGTGCTGTCATTTCAGGAGTAGTAATCCAATAATCTGTACCGCGTCCCTGATCTAACTCTTTTGCGTTCATAGCAAAATCCGTTGGTATCATTTTCGCTTTCTCTGTACCATTTTGAGCTTCTGCCAATAGTTTGAGGCGTTGGGCATAGGTATTCATGTATTGACGTAATCGGTCTAATACACCCTTTTGTTCAGCATTAAATCCTGATCTACCACGGACAGATTTATAAATCACACTCAATTTATCTAGGGCATCATTAGACCAACGTGCACCACTAAATATATTTCTACTATTCTTATTATTGTTGTGACGTATTTCCGTAGTAAGTGCCGTACCTGTAAGCAATAACTCAGCAACCGTATCAAACTCAGCCAGCTGTTCAGCTGAGGCAGCTTTGTTAAAGCGCTTGTAATATTTTGGATCAAGCTCACGATTAAGATCAGCACGTAACTTATCTAATTGATCTTTTAAGTTGTTTCTCGCAGAACTAACGAAGCTTTCAACCTTAACAGTATCTTCAATATAGTTTTCAGATTTTCTAAAAATTGTCTGTACCAATTGTTTATAGGCTTCTTGCACATCTTCACGAACATTTGATTTATAAGAGAATCCAGAAGTGACGCTCATATCTTCAAAGTGTTTTGCAATCTTTAATGATCGACTGCCATCCGCGTTCGTTACCCATTCAGATGGGGCTTTGCCATCTTGTCGACCAAAATAGTGATCTAATGCATGCCACCATTCATGAGCTAATGAACCTGCGCCATTCAATTTGGTCAAGTTAATCACAGCACGTTCGGGTTCATAGTGCGCCTTTGCACCACTTAATCCTTGCCCTCTGGCGCCAAACGCTAAAGCGAGTTCCCCATTTAGGCTAATTGCTGCAGGTGGGATATTTAAAATCTCAGCCAAGTCCATGAGACCATCAAAGGCATCATTTAATAGCTCTTGGCGTTCTGCCTGATTATTCCAGTTCCCAAATTCAACACCACGGAAACCAAACACACGAATAAAATCGGCATCTTTAGCATCACCTTTACGGCGATCTAGTCCTTTTCTTACCGTATTTTCAGGTCGAGGAAGATCAATTTCCCCAAAAGTTGTATTGGTTTCTAGGATTTCAATCGCATGGATTGCCATATATTTCATAGCATCTTCACGTGTTTGAAATTCTTGTTCGACAACTTTAACGCGCTTCCGATCACTAATTTCACGATAGATAGAAAAGCTATCTTTTCCAGCAGCCCACACACGATGCTTTTGAGCTACAGCTAGAATTGGTAGTGCAAGTTCAGCATCTTTTTGGGAATCAAAAAATTGTTTGCCTAGTTGCTTGGCATTCCCCTTCCAATCCTTTTTTCTTGTATCCGTGATAATCCATTTACCAACTTCATTTGGATTACTTGAGGCAGCAATTTCAGTAATCTCAAATCGCTTGGCCCAAGTTGGACGATTGTCCTTTGTAGTAGTGCCAGAGGTTTTGGGGCCAGTCTTCACTGAAGTATCTTTACGAGCACCACCAATTTTTTCACCAAAATCTTGAATCGTTTCTTTTTCAGATGTTGGAGCTGTCTTCTTTAAGGCTTTTGTAGGCTCTGATTGTTCTTGCGCTGTTTCACTTCCTGCAATAGCTCCTCGTCCTGATCGTCCACCGCCAACTGTGCCAGTGTCTGGTTCATTAGGTTGCGGGCTAGTGAAGATGTCTTGCTGCTTTTCGGCTTCACTTTGTCTGAGTTTTTCATGTACTTGTCCTAAAATTTGTTCATTGCTTAAAGGCGCATCACCGAAAAGATTTGGAGATGCTTTTGCAGTCATAGCCAATTGCGCATACGACTTTAATGCGTCTGCAACTTTCTGGCTGCTTCGTGCTTTGTTGAGTTTATCACCACTATAAAAAATACTAATAAAGTCTTTCGTAACCTGGTCAATGCTGCCGTCAAATATATCGTCCTGATTCAACATTTCAGATAAAGATAAGTTTTGCTGACGTGCCTTGCGTACCAGGTGGACCGCTTCAACCAAATTGGCTTCGACGTTCACGCCTTCAACCAAAATGCCATCTTGCACACCTTTACGGACTTGCGCCCATTGTGGTGCCGCTTCAATCAAGGCATTACCAATCGCCTTAATATCGCTGTCTTTAGATTCAATCACCTGGCTAATAATTTGAGCATCATTAAAAGCAGCTGCAAGCAAGGCTGATTCAATACGGCGGTATCCGTCCTGAGTGAGTGATACCCCATCTTTATCGAGCATGGTACCGCGCTCGTTTTTAGATGCTACACCGGTTAAAAAGGCATTCACAAAATCACGATTGGCCGTGTTGTTAAAACTGCCACCTTGTACCAGGTGCAAAATATCCATGACTTTCGGTGCATCAGACATGGCCTGTTCACTTGGGCTCATATCCAGTGTTTCACGCTCATTGGATTCTGTGGTATAGGCTACACGCTCGGCCATATTCATTGGTGTGATACGTTCACGGACCAATACCGGTTGCTGCATGTTGGCCACATCATAGCCCTGTTCAGCTAACCATGCTTTGTATGCGTCTGCTTTGCCTATTTGGTAGGCTTTGCGAATCGCCAGGGTACGACCATTACCGCTTTCAACTTCATTACCAGGCGATACGATAGGCGCACCATTGGTAGAGCTTGCACTATCACCCAATAATTTAGGGTTAAGCTTGTTGGCAATGTCATTGACCTGGGTAATGGATTTTAAAGTGGTGCGGTCACGTGGTTGTAAGGCTTGTGGGTATTCTGCATTAATTGCACCGCTGTCCAGATTTGATGTGATTAAGTCGCTTGCTTCAACGACTTTGTGGCGCACCTCAAATTCACGACCTGCAGGTGTAACAACCGTTTCTGTTTTGCTCTGTACTGTATTTGACTGTTGTTGTTGATTATCGAGTTTTGCTAATTCTGCACGAACGGTTTCTGCACTATCCATGCCCTGAATATCCGCACCCATATCCTCCATCATGTCACGTGCACCGTTATACCAACTACGCAGGTATGGACGGATCTTTTCGACACTCACATCAAGATCATTCGCAATATTTTTAGCTAATGCTGCAAACTTACGTGCACCACGTTCAATATGGTAAACCGCGAGTTCCGCACCAATAGCCATGATTTCAGGGTCAATACCACTATTCAGTTGTGATAGCTTGGCTTTTAGACGAGCTCGTAATTCTGCTGCACGATCATCGGATACTAACGTGTTTTTAGAAGGTTCGGCTTTTGCTTTTGGCTTTTCAGGTTGATATTTTTGTTCCTGTGCTTCCGCTTTCTTCTCAATCTCACGTGCCTGACGTAATGCCACCGCTCGATCTGAAACAGAGCGTAATCCGTTCTTAGCACTAGCTTGTAGTTTTTTAAAAAGTGGATGCTCTGGATCTGCCTTGGCCAAAGCCTTGTTCATTTCCTCTTGCCATTTATTGACAGGGTGTTGTGGTTCTATTTTTTGTCCACTTTCAGCCACTGCTTTAGAGGTATCTGAATTTTTTAACCAATCTTTAAATTGATCTTTAGACATTTGAGTAACAGGACCAACCTTCCAACCTTTGTCAAAATTGGATTTATATGCAGTAATGGCTTCCTCCTGGCTGTCAAAACCAAGCATCACCTTATGCTCATCAAATCTACCGCTGCCCTGATCAATCTGATCTACAATGAAGACATTTTCAGATTCAGGATTTTTACCTACATAGGTATCAATATGCTCTTGATCAGCACCAGTAGTACGCTTGATATATCCGTAATGGTCGCTCATATTATGCGACCATTCGTTACCATCTGGATCGGTACCGCGACGTTCTGAACCGCGTGGATTTTCAATAGCAATATCAAGGCCATGTACCTTGATGTGACCTTTTTTATAATTACCAGCTTCAATTTGTGCTTGAGTTGGTTCAGGTAAATCATTATGAACACTTGTTGCGGCTTCATGTGCTGCATTATCTAAATCAGACTGTTCGTTATTCCCTACCCATTCACCGCTATGTGGGTCCTTAACCGCAGTCACCTTGCCCATGAAGTTACGCGCATCATAGTCAATCTTGTAATTCGGATTGTTCTTGATCTTCTCGTATTCACGATCAGATAATTCATAACTACCTGATGTTTCAATTTCGTCAGCCATCATCGTCACACGCGCATTGGTTAAACCATGTGTTTCACGAACACGATCATTTTCAGCGGTGAAAATTTCAGGATTTGCTTCACGTATACGTTGACGTACTGCATTAATTCGGGTAGTAGATTCTTCTATTTTTTTAAATTCGCCACTCAGGTTTTCTACAGTAGTCTTTTGTGGTTGATTCAAACTTACAGTGTTTTGCGCCTGTTCTGTCAAACCGTTTTGCAACTCTGTAATCTGTTTACGGATTTGTGCCTTTTTCGCTACACTTTTTTCATTTTTAAACTGTTTTTCAAGTTCAGTAAGCTGCAACGCACTTTGTACATTCTTCGGTGTGCTGTTCTTGTCATCTTGTGACAAGTGCCAAATTGCTTGCTGTAGGACTTCATCCTTAGTTGGGCGTTTTGGCCATGCATCGCCTGAAACAAAACTTGAATCACCTTTGAAACTTAGGCTTGAAAAATGCGTATTACCACGACGACCTGCCGATGTAATTTCAGCGGTTTTTGCAAGTTCTTCTGCTCGCTTATATAAATCAGGTAATTGCTGCTTTACCTTTTCATTTGAACGTGCCGATGCTGTGTTTCCTAAATTTGCAATGTATTTGCTGTCCTCTGCATTGTTGGCTTGGGCTTCTTTACTTGCCTGTAAATTCAAATCACGTACTTGAGCACGCAACTTATTTTCATTGTACGGATTTGGAACATCATCCTGATTTGAACTTTCTGTTTTTGGTAAAGTATCTACATCTTGAGTTTGGTTATCTTGAGATTTTGGCTGAATCTCAAAACGCTTGCCATCCTGAACCACCTGATAATCATTGCCTAATTTTTTCTTATCAATGAATGCTTGTGCTTTATCCTGTGTGCCAAACCATTTGTTTTTACCGTCTTGACCTAAGATTGGTTGAACAGTTTGCGCTGTATCTGTTTCAATTTCTCCACCCATTGCATCCACTGCATTGAGGTCATACTGTTGAGAAATTGATTCGCCTGCATTGTCAGCCTGTGTATTACTTTGATCAGGCGTATATCCTAATTGTGGAGTAACAGGTGATGCCCCACTATCCACCGCCAAAGCTGCTGCAGATGACATTGGACCATCATTTGGATTAATACCCAAGCGTTCTGACGGTAGCTGTAACTGTGTTTGAGTATCATCAAAATAGTTTCCACCACTCGGAGAAAGTGGGCTATCTGGGTTATTTGATGGATCAAAATTACCAGATGTATTGAAATCAGTATCACCACTGTAATTATTGTCTAATAAATTATCAGCTTCCATTGACGGCTGATCATAAACAAAAGCTGTGCGACCTTGATTGTCGCCCTGTGGTACATCTCCACGTGGAATATATTCGCCAGTTAAAGCACTATCTGGATTTGAGCCAAATTGTGAAGGTGCCGATGGTAGATTAGGTGAACCTGATTGCTGTTGGTTGTCTTGTGGCCCTGTGTCAGATCGACTATTCCACCAATCACCAGTTTTACCCACACCACTGACTGTGCCACCCATTGCCATACCAGCCAAAGTGCCCATGACTGCTGCATTTTCAACACCATCATGCCAAGGCTTATCCAATGCCATATTCTGTAAAATTTGTTCAGAAACGGATTGAGGTAATTCTTCTAAAAAGCCTTCTGAAATTGCGCCTTTAATCACAGCAGTTGGAATTGCTCTCATCGGTGTCTTAGCAATTTCTTCACCTACTTGTTGCGTGGTTAAGCGCCCTGTTTGCATGGCTGTATCAACATCTGATAAGCCCATTTTCTGAGCAAGACGACCACCAGCATAGCCAAACAAGCCACCCAATGCGCCCGTACCAACACTTGCTAAGGATTGATCTGCAGTTAAACGCCCATCTACCGTTTGTTGGCGAATTTGTTCAGCTTGGCTACCCGCCATAACTGCACCTTCACCAACTGCACCAGCTACAACGGGATTGGCTATACCCGAAGCACGACCTAATGCACCGCCAGCTAACATTGAAGGAACAGATTCAACTACGGTATTAGCAATTAATGAGGGATTTGTTAAGGCAACTTTTGTTTTATCAACGACTTTATCTACCCAATTTCCATCTTTACCAGCATCAGCAAATTCTTGTTGTTGGGCTTTATATTGGTCTGTATGTAAATTACCTAGGGCTTGTTTGGCTTCTTTAGGTCGAAAGCCAACAGTACCATTTTTATTCTCAAGTATTTTACCGGTAGCACCATCAGACATGACATCCATGATACCAACAGCCAATTCAGGTACAGCAACCGCACCTTTTAAAGCAGATAAGCCAGTATCTTTTAAGTGTCCCATTACACCTTTTTTTTCACCATCAAGTGCACCAGTAAATGGTTTTAATGCTGGCTGTTGATTTGTATCAATATTTTCGTCAAGTTTACCTGTAAATGGTTTTAGGGTAGATTCTGACATGATGCACTCCTATTGGTATGTGCATAGCATGTATAAAGGGTTAAAAAAGGTCTAACCTTAGAGGGGGATAGACTTTTCACCAAAGAATATCTTGCATCGGTAATATGCGTCGGCATAAAAATAGCCACCCTAAAGTGGCCATCCCAATCAATTGCCTATAAATCGATTACCTTGAGCATCCTCATAAACAGGCTTGCCATTGCTTGTACCTACTTGACGTGTCATGCCATTTGGTAGATTAGTCGATGATGCAGCTGGTGTATTAACGAACTGCTGTGTCTGAGTATCAAATAATTGTTGCGGGCGATTAACCATTGCCATAGCTTCATTGTTCCATTCCTGACCACCACCCACAGTCATATAACGGTCTTTACCATTATCTGCTTTATTACCTGCATAACGATTAATTTTTTCTTGAATGGATTTACGATCTTCATCCGATTTCGCAGCATCATATTGCTCGTACAATTTCTCTAATCGTGCTGAGTTACGAATGCCAAAACCTTTTTCAGTGGCGTTAAGATTAAATTCTCGATTCGCTAAATCATTGTTTGCTTGAAATTTTTGTGCATCAAAGCCTAAATTTGCATTAAATCGGTTATTAGTACCTTGCTCACCTAGTTCCGTACGATAGTTCTGTCCAGCTTGTCCCATGGCTTCACGCTGTAAAGCAGCAACGTTGTTCGCATCGGTGGTATAACGTTGATTGGCACGATTATCCTCACCTTGCTGTAAATCAGACAAAGTACGGACTTGATTCGCAGTTAATCCTCTTGCCCCTGCAATCGGTGTGCTTGCTGCACGAATTACAGCTTGACGTTCTGCTTCCTGTGCTTCATTACGTTGAGGTGCTTGTACAGGATTATTACCATAACCTCGCATACCCAAGCCTAAATTCATTTCACGTTGAGCGATTGCATTTTGAATCTGTTGTTCAGTCGGTCCCATTTCTTGAGTATTAGCAAATAAATTTGCTACCCCACGAGGGTCATTCACTGGTCTTACTTTGAATCCTAGTCCTTCGCCTTCTCTAATACCATCTGCTCGTGCTTGCGCTGCTGCACCAGGATTAGCATAGCTAAAGCTGTTTCCTTTTTGTTGAATAGCATAAGGATCAGAGTTCTGTACAGATCTTGATGGAGTTTGAACTTCAGGCTGTGTTTGTGTGGTAGGTGGTGCTTTATTATTACCAAATGGATTATTTACAACAGTATTTGGATTATTTTGTTTGGTATTAAATTCAGGTTGAGCTGCCTTTGCTTCACTTGCAATACGTTGTTTATCAGCATAAAACCGACCAGCTTGTCCAAAAGTTAAGGCATTACCCAAATCTGATGCATAACCTAATCCTCTGATACCGAAGTCTTTAGCAAACCCTTTTACAGTACCCAAATCTTCAGGTGACTGATCACCAAAACCAAAACGTTCCCGATAGTCTTCACTTGGTGTGGCAGCATTTGCAAATAAGGCCGATGCCGCTCCTAAATATCCAGTGCCTTTTACAAGTTTACTGTTATTAACGAAATTTCTTACGCCTGCTCCAAAACCACCTCCTTGTGTTGGTGCTGGATTGCTTGGACTTGCTGATGGTGAGCTGGCTGTTGAAGATGTATTTAGTGTTGTGCTTGGTAAAGGTCTATTCACATCACGAGTGATACCAGATACATCACGCATTTGGGGCCCACCAATTCTATTTTGTTGTGCACGACGAATATCATCTGCACTTGGGTAGGCACTTGGTACCAATCCACCATTTGCAAAAAATAACTCAGGTTTATTTTGACCAGGCTTGAAACCCAATTGAGGTTGATCAACAGGTACATGTGTTTGATTTTTCATGGCATCAAGTGTTTGCACACCAACCGAATGAACTTGGTCAGGCGAGAGTTGGAACTCACCGTTACTGAGATTAACTGGCGTGGGACTGCCCATGTTTTTTAAATTATCTGTGCCAATTTTTTGGGTCGAATCAGCAGGCATAATATAACTACCTGCTGGAACATTTTTTTTAACATCATCAGAAGTGCCAGTACCTGCACCTTGAATCAGTCCACTTTCATCTTTTGGGCGTTTTTTTAAGCCGTACATGACACTTATTCCAATATAAATATCATGTATGGTTAATCAATACAGGCTGTAAGCGTTAGCCTTACAGGGTTAGTAGCTATAGTTGTGGCTTTCACTCTTGGATTCAGATTCACTTGCGCTATAAGACAATGAACTTGAACCGCTTCCGCTGATACTTGCCGACACGTGCATGGCTGACATGGCACCAGCGGCAAGCTGCGTATTGAACTGTGCAATGCCTTTCATGCTTTCCGCTGCAAGTTCTGCTTTTTTAATTGCGTGACTGAGATCAACCTCATATTTTTTGATCTGCATTTCAGCATACGCCAAGTTAGTCCGTATATTCATATCAGCATAACGCGCCTGTGTTTCCGCATTGGCGATACCTGTACGCATTTTCATATCAGCAAATTTGGATTGAGTATCTGCATAGGCCAGATTTGTACGCAAATTTAAGTCAGCATATTTGGCTTGAGTATCGGCATTAGCTAAGGCAACACGTGTACGAGATTCAATATAGCGGTTATAAATATCACTACTGGCAATCGTTGTCCTTAACGCCAGATCTGCATAACGCGAATGTGCTTCTGATACGGCGATTGCAGTACGTGAGCGCATATCAGCAAAGCGTGACAAGATGTCTGAATTAGCGATACTGACACGGATTTTCATTTCAACATACTTAGATAAAGCATCAGCTAAGGCAATTCGTGTACGTGAATTAGATTCCACAATATTGTTTTGCGTATTCATCTTTTCAATTGAAAGCTGAATCTGAGATTTCATAGCTTCCAGATTAGCCGTATATACTTCTGTTTCAAGTTGTAGCTTTTTCGACTGTGCATCCATTGATGCGCGATACGATTCTGTATTGGCCTGAAACTCCGCAATTCTTACACGCGCAGCTTCCAACTTCATATCCACTTCTTTCATCTTAATATTTGCTTTAGATGAAAGACCTTCAATAGTGGTGGCGTAAGTACGTGCCATTGATTCATAAGCTTGAACCTTAGTGCCCTCAGCCTTAATCTGTGAATCAAACATTTCAACCTTGATCCGTTCCGCACCGACCTGCTCACTATATGCTTGCACTTCTGCTTTATAAGCATCAAAGTGACTTTTCACTAGGTCAGCACGTACAGTTTCACCTTGGATCAGTGCTTTATACACATCCACATTCGACATAACCGCATCAATCTTGGCTTTAAAAATATCGACAGTCTGTTGGTTGATCTGGCCAATCGCCACTTGTGCATCCACCTGGGAGCGAAATGCCGTGATCTTGGCAATGGTGCCTTCAATTTTGGTTTTGTATACGTCAATCATGGATTTAAACGCATCGGTACGTGCATTAAAAATCGAGATTTGTGCATTGAATAGGCTAAGTTTGCTTTCGACTTGGAATTTAGCCGCGTCCATGATATTTGAAACATATGCCAGCCAGAGATCCTGTTTCAATCGCTCCAAGGCAATGCCTTGTTCTGTCAAAAATCGGATATGTTCAAGTTGCTTTTCAAAAGACTGGATCATAATGTCACGGTTCAGATCCGCAGCTTTTAAACGTGCATCATCTCGAATAGCATCAATCTGCTTTTGGGTGGACCCCTGTGGCAAGCTATAGCCCCGACTAGCCCACTGATCAATCACCTCTTGTACTGCGCGTTCGGTTTCACGACTATTGCGTTCACGTGCACGATTGAAAAGTGAATTTTCAATATCTGCAGGTAAGCCGGTGCCGGTAGCAGTGCCATTCATCCAAGCACGAATTTCAGCAACTAAAGGCTGAATTGCGCTGTCATTGTTGTAACTTTGATAGTCCGTTGCGGCAATTGCCTGTGCCTGTTGCATAATGCTATCAATATCGCTTGGTAGCTCTACACTAAACTCTGGTGGTAATTCATCAAATACAGGTAAGGCTTCTGGCTCATACACTGGTAATGTGATCGCTTGAAGCTCTTCAATTTCAGGCAACACAATTTCAGGTGCGTCAGGGATTTCCACACTGCCAATATCAATATCTGGTCGCACTGGTAAATCAAAATTACCCAAGCTCGGCAATGTTGGGAAGTTTAAGATTGGGTTTTCAGGTGCTTCAGGTAAATTCAGATCAGATAGATCTAAACCACCTAAAAGCTCTGAAACATCGATATTGACTGCATCTCGTCCAATATCCAAACCACTTAAACTGAGTTGCGGCAGTGTACCGATTTCAATGTTGGTGTCGATTTCAGGCAAAGAAAAATTAGTGAGTTCTGACGGAATCTCAATATCATTCTGCATGATCAGTGCATCAGGCAGATTAATTTCAAGTGTAGGAATCTTGGGTAATGTGAGTTCGGCAGGCTTTTCAATATCCAGATCTAGTAAATATGGTGTAGGTACATTTACGTCTAAGTCAGGCGCATCTGGCATATCTATCGTTGGAAATTGAGCATTCTCAGGGCGCGGCAATTCAGGTGCATTACCAACAGGTTCAACCGTAACACCTGATAGCGTCGTCATGGCATTACTCATTTCTCCGAGCAACTGATTGCTGCGCCCTTCAAAGTATTTCATCTTGTCCTGAACTTCGGAAATCGCCTGATCAACGACATTCAGTGTTGGAATCATCATCTTTAAATTCTCCGTTTGGTTTTGGTGATATTCACAATCATGTCGTTAATGTAGGCTGTAGATCCATTAATATTGACTGCAAATTCAAAGTGTCTGCCACGTAAACCGCGACCAAAGACCACACGACCATTGGTTAAATATTCGCTCGGCTCTTTTTGTAGAACATAATTAAACTTCTGCAGGTATCCGCTTTGTGTGGTACCAACATCAACGGATAAATTACCGTCCAGGCTATATTCCAGGATCATGCTTTCTGGATGGACTAAGCCACCATCACCTAGATCTAATTTTGCTGTCTTGATCTGCGCAGCGACTACGCCGGAACCTTGTTTAAGTTCTTCAATACCGTTAGCGGTTACACCATAAAGCTGACCATCAATCACAATCAATTCTTCATAAGGGAAATCATAGTAGCGGCTCATGTTCCAACCATCAGCCGTTGCGGTCCATGCTCCGATAACTTCTCTACCATCGTGGTATTCGTCATCTAGGAATAACAACTCGCTCACACTAGATGAAGCACGTTTAATACCTTCAATGGATTCTGAAAAACTTAAACTGGATTCTGACAGGCTTTGTACTTTCCGCTGCCCCGATACCTGATCTGAAAACACTAGGTTTTCAACCACCAGTTCAATGGTGTCGGATAGCTTTTTAAACTCATCACTAAACTGGATCGTATCTTCAATCGTGTCACTGACTATTCGTACAGCTCGATCATGCAGTTTAAAACTTTCTGATACCTGACTAAGCACCTGATTATATTGCTCAAGCTCTTGACCAAGCCCTAAAGTTTCAACAATTAGGGTTTTTAATTTGTCACGTGTTGTATCCGATATGACCAGACTTTCTTCAATCAGATCACTGGAACGTGATATGGCATGTAGGCTATCGCTTAATTTAAGGCGATCACTGATACTTTGGAATGCAGTTTTATAGGTGAAATGTGCATCGACCACCTTAAATGGCTCGATATGCACCGCCTTATAGGTCGCTTTCTCAATTTCTCCCAGGCCAAGATCCTCAGTGATTAGTTCAGATTGTTTTACAAAGCTATGATCAGCTAGGATAAAGACTTCTTCAATCAGCTGGAATTTACGAACGGTATGAATGACCTGATCGGCAAAGCCTAGTTCACTGTCTAACCGTCCTTTACGGCGTGATAAGTCCTCATCCCCAAGCCGGATGATTTCCTCTACATTGTGTCGAACCTTGCTGAGTATGGTTTCAGTGAAGGAAAATTTCTCAACATCACCCGATGTTGTTTTTCCAAAGGCATCGGAACTTAATACAATTGTTTCCTGAGTATCATCACGATAACTACTCATTGATCACCCCGATAAAGTGGTATGCGCGGCTGTGGTTAACCAGGTTTGAATAACCAGTGTATTTCCAAAAACCTGCATCGTTGGTTTCGCTAATATTGGCATATTCCACATCACCTAGAAAAACCCTACTACTTGTACGGCTCATGCCAAAACCGTACTCATCAGGTGAGGGTAAAAAGTAACGGCTGTCTGGCACCTTATCGGATACTGTTACGATCCGATCATTGATCACCCACTTTATATTTCCTGTAGTTTCTATTGGCGTAGTGGTTGATCTACTATAGGTCCGAACTGGTGGTGCACCCCCACCACCACTACTTTTCCACTCATTGTTATTCGGATGAATTAACCAGGTATAATCAACAGGAAAGCCACGTATCCACGGACCATTATCAGCAAAGTCATTGGCAGGTGAAGGATTGTATCGCTCAAATTCTACCCAAACTGGATTACCATTTACCGGCCACGGTGAACCAGTCATCTTTTCAAGGCTGCCTTGCCAAGCAAAAACAAAATCATTTGTCCAGTAACGATAGCTGTAAGGATCTTGCACAGAACCAAATGTTAAACCTTCCGAATTGGTCTTATTTCCAGATACCATTTTTTTAGCATGAAGTACGGTATTGCGGTTAAACATTGGTACCAAGACTGACAAGGCTACCGATTTGTCACGTACTGTTTCGGTTTTAGTTAAATGTGTGTAATAACGATTACGCCACATAGTCCCTGGACGTTGAAAGAAGCCATCAAAAACAAAGAACGGTTGACTGTCATAGCCTTTATCCTCACCTTTAATCGTGGTCTTGGTTTCAGTAGGTGCAATATCCTCCCGGTCATCAATATCCGTCAGATAAAAATTCCCTGAGATCGTGCTATCACCTGACGTTTCATTTTTATACCAAGAACCTACAGTCATGTATTGCTCATAGTTCGTATCTACTTGACGTTGATATTTTTTACTGGTGTAAAAGTATTTAACTACCTTTAGCGAATCATTATCATAGTAGGCATACATAATAGTGTCACATTCAGCAGAAACACCAAGCTCTAATGGACCAAAATCAAAAGATATACATAAACCTTCGGTATATTCAGGAAATTTAATTTGCGGCTGATTGATCGGTTTTGCTGGATGGTAGAGTTTGCCAGTATATAACTTATGAATCTTTCCGTTGTGTGATGCGATTGGATCGCACGTATATTTATCCCAATAGTCGATTTCAGCGGATACATCGTCACCTAAAATAGAGTTGGCACGTTCTAAAATCACAGAATGTTTAATATTCCTGATTTTATATTTAATCGTTTTCGCAAGGCTCCCTTCTGCCCCAAGTGATGACATAACTTTAGACAAATAAGCCGTTAATTGGTTTTTATCATCATTGCTTAGTTCTGTTTCATTACTGATCGTGACTTTATCGGTACCATAATGAATCGGGGAAGGCTCTAAATTCAGGCTTAAACGAAAGGTTGCAGCTTCGGCAATACCTTTATTGTCGTAGCGATAGCCAGTGTTATAGGCTGCATTACCACGACTGTTGAAAGACCAACCACAAGCAGTAAAGAATGCCTGATACGATAAAAACTCCCCACTATCACAGATTTCGATAATGACCCCTGCGCGAACCCATCGTTGAAAGTCCTCACCATTATCAGGGAATGATTCGCCAGATGGAAATGCTCCAAAAGTTTCCAGTACGTTAATAAGTTCCTGATCGCCAAGATCATAGATATATTCGTGAAATTTAGGATCTGCGGTTAACGGTATGATTGGTAAAGGCATCACATAAACCTTTGCACCGACCTGCACCAACCATGGTCGACTTGCCGAATCAAAAGCTACAGCGTGTGTTTTTCCCCACTTGTAATCATACTGAAATTGACCGGATGTGGGTGGAAGGCCAGTATAGCCAGGCAAGCGAACATCAAAATATTTTTCAAGTAATTCTTGTCGCAACTTATCCGGTAACGTGAAACTAATACGCTCCATATCATTGTCTGGCAGTACATCGAAATCCTGACGACCATAGCCACCTACAAACTGATGTAGTTTTGCCATCGTTCCACTGTACCAACCTGGATTATGGCCAACATACTGTGTTCGCTTTACGATTGTTTCTGTTCTTGGTTGAAACTCAGTAAATTTATCACCAGGCATAATAGTAAAGCGATCTAGTTTTACGAGTTGTGGTATTTCACGTTCCAGTTGTCGGCTCAAGCGATTGCGACATTGTTGAGTAAGTTTAATCTCAACCCTTTCCCCTTCACGAATAGTCGCCTTTTCTATAACACCGCTATAAAACATCGGGATATACATTTTAACCAGGCCATCGTCCTGAAAATAAAACTTCTGCTGTTCCTTTTTATCAGCAATGACACGGAAAACACCGCCCATATCTTGCACGATGAAATAACCACCGTCAGGAAGATCATAGGTGTTTTTCAGGTTTTCGAGTTGACTGGCTTCTTTAAAAGTAAGAAAGCGGTGAATCACAGAAGCGATAAAGTTAATATCGTTGTCAGTGAGTACACCGCTAATTACATGAAGCCCATAGGGTTTAGGGCTTGCCATGGGTTACACCGTTGCGCTTAGGCGATAACCGATCTCGTAAATATCACCATTCTGGAATGTACGTGCTACAGGATATTTACTTGCTGAAATCAGCGTACCAGTAGTACCACCTTTCGTGGAATTGGTGAGAAGTGCCGCACCTGTCACAGTTAATGTTCCAGTCGTTGCAATCGTCAGTTGAGCAGCTGCCGCCATGTTATCAATCGAGTTGCCGTTGGTATCCACCGGTGTCCATTCAGGACGTGTGGCATTGGTATAGCCTTCGGTACCGCTAACGATCTCAGATGCCACCGCTGCAAAATTTGCCGCTGTCCAAGTCGGTGCCGGTGCAGTGCTACCGCTAAATAATGCCAGGTAGTATTTAGCTGTTTTTGCTTTACCGCCTAGTGCCACATTAAGGATATGTGAAATACCTTCATTTACCACAAGGTTATCAGCATGTTCCCATTCACCACCATTGACACGATGGAAGTATTCACCTTTAAACTGAATACCACCAAGTTTGTCGAATGTAATCTGGTTGTCTGTTTCAGTGAACTCACCGCGAGCCAATGCACCCAAAAGTGCAGCTTGATTAATTTTTTCCATTGTCATGACCGGATTTTGTTAAACCAGTCCTCAATGTAGTACAGTGACAATTCGATCATCAAACCTTACAGACTGTCCAGCTTTTGCAGTGATGCCTTTCAATGTATTGGCATGGGCTTCAATCAGGTTTCCAGTGGGCATTCCGATACAATAGCCATTCTCGGCCAACCATAAAACAGTTTCAAGACCTGCAGATATTTCGCCAAGCAAATCACTGTTCACTCGCAGTGCCGTACCAGGCACAGGTGGCTTGGCTCCTGTTTGCACAAGGTTCAATTCTTTTACGTCGGCACCACTGAGAAAGACCACAGTATTACTTTGACCGACCCAAATACCAGATTCAACCGGCTCCACAAAGGTCACACGTTGCGGTAAAGCAATAAAATCATAACGCTCATCACATAGGTGGAAGTTTAAAGCCTGGGAAAAGTACAGCATGTTTTTATCCGCAGTAAGCAATCGACCACGCCAAAGCTTTAAAAACTTGCCAGTACGCATGGGTGAAAGGTGCTGAAACTGAGCAGCACGTGTCAGGTCCTTATCGCTGCTAATGGTAAATGTAGCCGTATTAATGGCTACAGTCGCCACCTTCAACAGTTCAGATCCGTTACGCTCGGTCATGTAAATCACAACCTGGTCAGCATCTTCGCTGTAGTTATACGGCAAGATCAGTTCTATACCGCCTTCAACATTTAGACTTACACTTGAAGATAAGCCTGATTCACGGCCATCTTTAGACCAGGCAATTGCAACAGTGTATGTTCCATCTAGTAGTGATCCAATAGATAAACGCGCCATCGGTTCAGGTGGAGTTTCAATCGTCAGTTTAATCACACTTGCGCCGTCATATTTATATAGGGCAAGCGCATCGGAAATAATAATAAAATTATTCACGACTAGGTAATTTACGCTTCCTTTCAATTCAATATTTAGACTTTCATGTGACCAATCCACCGGATTGATTTTGACCAATTCACCATTTAAGGTACCAAAGGTATCGCCGTGTAATGGGCTATTCCATAGATTCTTATAGGGTGTTTCTGTGACAACAGCACCGGTTTCACGCAGCTGCACACGACCGCTTGAACTAATGTTGACGTTTACAGCATCACGCAGCTTAACAAATGGTTCACGACCAAAACTCGACATGCTCTCATCATCAGAAACATTATCAAGACCACGTAAGGGGGTTAATCTTTTCATTTTGGAGCACCTTTCCTATATTGATCTGAGTTGCCGTCAGGTCGAATGTAATGTGTTTTTAAGCGGATGTTTGGAACACCATATACTGTTTGGCTAAATGCCAATGATTGAATTTCTTTAGGTTCGATGATGATTGGCTTTTTGACTAGGATTACTTGCATACGTTCTTTAAAGCTAGAAATATCCCAATCATTTTCCAGGCTATCAAAACCTACAGCGGAAATATCGCGCACCTTATTGCTGACCCATGTGGTACCAAATAGCTCGGATGTAAAGCCTTTAGGAATCGTAGGCATTTGTGGTCCTACCCATAAGCCTTGTGGCTTATATGGTGTATCACCTGATCTTCCCGCACCCATAGCTAGAGCATTAAATCCGTTTATTTTAACGGTGCGGTGGAAATACTCTACCCAGTTATTACTAAATGTAGCGGCATTAAACCCACCAGGTCGAATATAGCGAGGTCCGAAATAAGGTGACGTTACTGTCGGTCGTCCGTATAAAGCGTTATCAATACTGTCAAACTGCACTAATTCACGCGGTGATCCATCGGATAGGAAATGCCACCCCATACGGAATGATTGAATCCCTATAGGTCTTAAATAATGTTTACGCAGTATTAAATACGGTTTGCCAATACTGCTTTGATTACCTATACCTAATGTAAGTTTACGATGACGTAAGGTTACTGTAGACCAACCAAATACTTCGCCAGGTGTACGACGTCCATTATCACTATTTACATAGTGTAGAGATGCACCTGTATGGTGGTTTATTCTGGCTTGCTCTGGTGATTCCATCACAGCATAAATGGTATGTGGCGATAATCGTGGTCGACCTACTACAGCTTGCGATGCTATAGAAGTAATGGAGATGTTTCGATCCTTTAAACCGACTATATGATCGCCTATTGCAAACTGCTGAATACCAGGTTCGACTAGAATACCATTAGATTGAGCATGGTGACTACCAAACGCAGTCGCAACAAAGCCAGAAGCAAAAATCACATTGGTTTTTAAGCTTGGATTAGATACTTGGCCACGTGGCACCCCAATACCCTGTCCTTCAAAATCTTCAGGACGTGCATCCTCACCATCCCAATCCAGTGTGATCGTTTGTAAGCTGTACGGTGGTGCACCTGTTTTGGTGACATTAATACGACCAGAAGCAAAAGCATTGAACCCTGAAACCGTCATGGACCTGTCACGGAAGGTAATGAGTTGACGACCAAATATTTCATTACCAAAACCTTCTACTGGATAGCGTTCCCACTGTAATCGTATTGTTGGTTTGCCAAATTCTGCTGAATTGGCACCACGCTGTTTTAATTCAGGAGTAAGATTGCGTACAAACGGATCTCCAAAAAGTTCGCGGTGTGACCATCGAGTAGTGATGATATTCCATTTAATATGTAGGGATGGACCACCAAAGGCATCTGTTTCCGATCCTTGCGGTTCAATATAGCGCGTATGTAGATCGAATTTAGGTAGCGGTAGGTAGATTGGTGCAATACTGTAACGGCTTTCTATATGGATATTGCGAATCCGAAAAGCAATCATCGGTTGCCCAAACCGCATAGATTCAAAAGCCCCGACCCAACGGTATTCCCGACGTGTGTTCAACACAGATGGGCTGCTAAAAACCTCATGTTTACCGCCTAGTGCAGAGATCAGATGTGCAGCGTTAAATACCCGGCCCCATCCACTCATATAAGGTGCTTCCATTCCTTCCAGACGAATGCGACGTACCCGATCTGCAATCATGGCAGTACCGAACACGCCAGGCATGAATGAAAGTGGCAGCAAAGGACGCGCATTGTTGTCAATCTGCTGATAACCAAATCGAGCCGCATCAAAACCACTGACTTTCATTTCACGGTTACGGTTGGCAATTGTATTCCACTGGCCAAAGCCGCCAGGGTTTAATCCATCACCTGAATCATAGCTATGCTTAATATACTGGCGTTTATTCCAGACTTTCGCAGTACCATAACGATCGGAAGCCTGTTGACCAAAACTCAAGAATCCGATTGCACGTACCCATCTGGTATGCAATTCAATCTGGTTGATCTCACTAAAGCACTGGCTGTTAAAGCCTTGTGCATAAACCCCCTGTATCTCAGGGATAATCCGTTCTCCAAATCGGACTGCATCAAAACCGCCTGGACGGATATGTTGAGTACCGCCAACTAGATGGTTTGTTTCAAACTCGCGAAAGATACTCGACACCTTGATGGAGCGCACTCTAAACCAGGCTGTAGGTGTGCCAAAGACATTAAATGACCCACCTTTAGCCAGAAGGGTACGCAAACCGTGTTCTATCTTAGGTGCCACCATATCAGGGAAGTTAATTCCTGTTGCGCTGACATAGCGATAGCGAAACCACACCACCGGGCTACTAATCTGCAGTGTGTTTAGGCCGTGTGGATTAATATGGCGCGTTTTATTGCTGACCCAAGTGTTGCCGAATGCTTGGCCGAAGATTGAACCCGGTTTAAGTTCGGGTGGCTTGGCAAGGATATGCTTGCCGAATCTCTGGCTTTCCGGCATATCAATACCACGACCCAGAATGCGACGCACACGGTAACTGATAAATGCGGTACCAAATATGGAGCTATTAAAAGGTTGCGGAATGACAGACGGTGTTTTATTCCAGATGTCGGCTGAACCAAAGGCTTTTGCATCAAATGGCTGTGCAGCGACATTAATTAGATTAGAATGCAGTTCGGACCAGTCACCATAACGTGAATGATCTTCACCCGGTACAGATAGCACACGACGGCTATTCTTGATCGCAATATCACCAAAGATACCGCCTGGAATATGTGGGCTGCCTTCGTGATGTATCCGCTGCATTGGATCAAAGATTTTGGCATAGCCGCTTTGAAAAGCATCTACCTTAAATGGTGTGATGTATCGTGGGCTATGGGATACCCAGGCAGTACCATAACTATCGGTTGTAAACCCTTTAGGTGATGGATTGCGCTGCACCCAGGCCATTCCAAAAGGTCCAGGCAAGATGCCGAACGGATATAGAATCCGTGGCGATACGTTTGGGTTAGGTAAATTCACCGTACCTATGCTTAATGGTTTAAGTACACGATCTGCGCGTGTATTCACTACACCAGGTTGTGAAATAGCAGAAGCATTTAACCCTGATAAATTGACATACCTTACTCCGCCAAGTAGATAAGCATTACCATATAGCGATGGTGTGAATGCAACAGCACGAATATACTGTCGCAGGTTGTAGACTAAAGGACGACCATAAAAGCTGTCGGTAAAGCCCTGCAACGGTAGTGGGCGGTTTAAGTTACGCGCATTGAGATTACCAAAGGTGGTGAACAATGCTCCTACATGTCTAACGATCTGTGTATCATTATGTAATCTAGCAGTACCGTATTGAGCAGCACTAAAGCCAGTGGCTGTGATATATCGATTGCGGTTGATGATGTTTGCAGTACCAATATCACCTGGCGTAATACCGGTCGTATATGCAATCTGTGTGAGGTTAAAAACTGTATGTAGTTGGATTAGATTGGCGTTAAATCCCTGGTGCTTGATAAATTGGGTACCGTATAAGCGCGGCACCCCAAAAGCATCAGCGAGTGTAATACCCCCTACCCCAGATACCACACTATCCCGATTTTTAATCTTATGCTCACCAAATTTCTCGGAGTAAATTGCATAAGGCTTGATCGATCCACGTTCAGCAAAATAGAAAGGTACGTTTAAAGGGTTTTGTTCAACCAGGTTACGTTGGAAGTTAAGATCGAAAGAATGGGCACTATCCGATGTGGAAATTGTTACCATACCATAGGAGGTGCTTAAAATCCCTTCCAGGTAAAGCACATCAGCGGTATTAAGCAGTTTAGATTCGGTACCCAGTATTGGTGCATCTATACCAAACGGAACGATAGGGCGTGGACCAGTACCAAAATCTAAACGTAGAGATATGCTATCGGTTTTATCCGTATTATTCTCAAAATTAATGCTTGGTAGACCTCTACCGGCATTGATTACCACGCCTATCCCAAACGAAGACATAGCAAAGCCAAAGGGTTTTGCGTCTATCGGGCTATCTATCTTAGCCCCACCAAAAGCTAGAGATTCAAAACTTTTGGGCGCAATTGGTCTAGCCCCGGTAAAAAACGATACATAATCGCCAGTGATGATCTCTAATGGTGTTACGAAATTCAGATTTAGGGTGTGAGCTGTATCCGCATAAAATGCCGCAGGGAAGCCGTATGCTTCTTGTTTAATACCACCTACAGTATCGGTAACCTGAGCAGTATTGACAATGCCAAGCTGACCAAACCCAGAACAATCTCCAAGTGTAATTGAAGGCTGAACAATCGGACCAGAGAAGCGCATACGCACTTGACCGGTTAATTTTTCATACTTCTCTGTGAAATCAAAACTTAGATCGATTGCAGCATTACTTAAACCTAACGACAATACTCCAACAGCATCTACACGGAAGCCCTGAACAAAAGAACTCTGAGCGACATTTGAAACAGATGGTGTCCCCAGTGCGCTACTATCGGAAGCCGTTGCTCCAGTAATAGGTAATGCCGTTACGTTAGTCATATTAGATGAGCTCTAATGCCTTATAGTGTGCCTGTATCCGATCTTTGGTTAGGATTTTGTCAAAGAATGCTACTTCACCAAGTACACCTTTAAATGGGTTTGTAATACTGCCCAAGCTACTTGGCACCATACCGGCAATACTAAAACCATTTACTATATCCGCAGAACTCAAAGCATCATGACCGCTATAAGTTGCTAATAAAGTTTTATCTATAGTGATCGTTTCTACTAAGCTACCGTCAACATATAACCGAGCTTCACCTTTAATCTTATCAATAACAACATGATACATGTGGAAATTATCGTAATCGATTGCATAATTAAATGTTCGGTAAGTTGTATCTTGGACATAAAACTTATTCGCTGTGGTACGGTATACGCCACGATAAACACTGGTGTCAGAACCCGTGACAACTGCTACCAATTCGTTTTGGCTCGGAGTCGCTGAATCAAACTTGGCAATAAACGCCATGCTATAGCCTGTCGCATTATTTGGGTTATAGCCGTAAACATTTCTAGCACCACCACCATTAAACCGAGTAGCTAATCCTCCAACCCCCAAAGAAGGTACTTGATAAGTTATAGCGCTTGGGTTAAATATATGGGCAGCACGTCGATTATTGACATAACCTGCACCCACACCAACCTGCTCGAAATAGTTATTTCCACCACTATCGTTTAACCGGTAGTAATACAGCGGATGATCCACCACATATTCAGCGCATACACCTGATACTTTTGCAATTGTCCCCAATATGAGGGCTTGATAATGTTCATTTACTGAGTCTGCGGTCAACTTTCGGTCATACCATGCAATAGCACCTACACCACCGGTCATATTTGCTACGTTGTTTCTTTCTGGCCAGTATTGAACAGCATCATTAGAAATAATAATACCCAACGGAGCCTTGCGCGTACTGTCAATATCTAAGCCGGTGCTTAACAAAGATACTGTAGTAACCAATTGACCATTGATATATAAGCACATATCGTCTTGCAACTTATAGGCAACTATGATGTGTACCACATCCCCATAAGGGGATAAGTCAATATTTGACATATAGGTTGTAGTGGAAGCTGATACACCACTAGAAGAAAGTGGTGAGCCTGTTGAATAAGCATAAACATTCAATCTGTCCGTACTTTTATTATAGTTGATTGCCGGTGCAGGTGCCTTGCTGTTGTAGTTGTAATTATCCCCGCTGTTTAGATATGGAAGATTTCCACCACCGTTGTATGCACCTAAACCAACATTACCTGTACATCGAGATTTAACAATCACGGTTTCCAGAGTAAATTCTTTAGCTGTTGTTCGAGAGTAATGGCCGCCATCCGATGCAGAATAAAATATTAGATTGGATGCAATTGTAGTCAAAGTTGCAATGTGTGGTGCACCAACAAAAGTGGGCGCTTGATAAGTGCTAAGGCCATTATAATTAGTTCGAGCTAGGGCGCGAGAATTACCTAAAACAATCGGACAACGGGTTACTGAAGAATCAAAATCTCCAAACCACGCTGCAATCGGGTCTTTGCTTTTAGATACAAAGTACCAGTTACCGTAGAATATTGACCCAATATGGGCCGAGAATGGTTTTACTCGATCAAAGACCATAGCTTGCTTATAATCACCTGCTACGTCTGGGCTATCATCAACACCAACCACTAGGTAATCATTGGTATCTGCATTAAGGCCATTAAAGATATATGCACCGCCTTCATCGGATTCTGTAACTGCGACTATTTTTAATGTAGAACGATCCACCAAAAGGATTCTTTTTTGAGAAACCACACCGTCCTCAGAAACAATCCCTTTGATTGCACCAACGCCTAATTTATGTGGCATATCAACCTCACAACTCCATAAATGGCAGCAACTTAAAGTAAGTTGCCGTAATAATCTTCCTGCTTCCAGTAGCCTTTTTGGTCATGCCAGTCACAGTAAGATTGGAAGAAATCTTTTTCGCCTACCGCGATTCGATCTTTTACAAAACCACCAATCCAAAGTTCAACTTCACCGTGGTTTCTCTTACTAAGTTGGACACAATACATTTGGAATTTTGGCTGTTTCATTAAATGAATCCAGTCGATTTTTTTTTCATCTGCTGCGTAAACGTCAGCCTTAAACCCTTGCACACCAACACCTTGTGTTGGTGGTTTTTCCGCATCCTGTTTATTTACTTCTTTACTTGTCGCCATGAGCATTACCTTTATATGGGTTCAGCCCCATAAAGCATGGGGCTATCAACGGATAAGAAATTCATGTGAGATAATGGATTCACACCTTGAATATCTTATTTGTTCCGTTATCCCAGGTCACAATAATGTCACCACCATTAGGCGTGATAGGTAGGCCGGTTGCAGTGTCAATATAAGCAATCAATGGGCTTGTTGCTTCTACACCTGTATCCGCATAAATGATGATAGATTCAATGGATGTGCCAGTAACAGAGGTAAAGGTCACATCGGCTGCATCGGCTGCGCCACCTGTCGTAGCTTTTGATGTAAGTGTGACCGGACCTGCAATACGCGCAGAAGTCGGAATATCAGATAAATATTGGTGTACAGATGTTTGTGGTGTATATGCACCTGTATCAACCAAGATGACCTTAATTGTGTCAGTCATCCAGTTAATTTGTGCTTCAAGAAAGCGTTGTCTGCAGAAGTCGTATAATGTATTTGCCATTTCCTCAATACCTCATATAAAATATATAGTTAATTCAATAAAATTAATAAAGTGTAATGACCAAAAAGATTCCTAAAGGTTTATGCCAGTGTGGTTGTGGCAAAACTACCGCCATAGCAACGAGAAATAGAAATAATCTTGGTTGGGTTAAAGGTGAACCATTGCGTTATTTGCGTGGTCATAACAATCTTGCGGAAAGAGGACCTGAAACTGAGGAAGGTATGAAATGGTGTGGTTCTTGCAAAACGGTTCAACCAATAGAAAATTTTGCTAAAAACAAATCCCAATCCGATGGAATGCAAGGTTTTTGTCGATCTTGTGGAAAAATAAAACAATCGGAATGGCGGATTGAAAATAGAGAAAAAGCAAATATGATTGCTGCCAAGTGCCACAGAAAGAAAAGACTTGGTATAGACAACACTGTGTATGAGCAGATGCTTCAAGACCAAGACGAACGATGTGCAATTTGCCATGAGAAATGTATAGCAAAAACCATTAATGGTGTTCAAAAAAGCCTTGCCATTGATCATTGTCATAGAACTGGAAAAATTAGAGGTCTGCTCTGTGGCAGATGTAATACAGCACTTGGACTTTTTGAGGATAATCTCGAAAAAATCAAAGCAGCAATAGATTACTTGGAAAAATATCAATAATTTATTTGCCATGTGCTTGAGTCTCCGTAGCTGAATCGGAAGCACTCATGCGCTCATGTTTAATTTCAATGTGATTATCTGCTTCAACACAAATTCGAGCCAATTGTCCTGATTTTTTGATCAATTGAACTTTGGCACCGCCAATGTAAAGCGTATCTTCGGTCTTTAAATCAATTGTACGTTTGCCCATCTTTGTGCATGATTAAATAAAATAAGTAAGATCATTATGTAAAAAACCCCTGAAAAGCTTTAGCCTTACAGGGGTGCTTATGTCACAAGCAAGTCATGGCATGAATGGAATAACGTTATGCGGTATATCCTCACGAGTAATGCGTCGCAAATCACTATCAGGACGAATACCGAAATAATCTGTAAATTCCTGCTCTGCTAATGCTGACCGATTTGGATCAAAAAATTCTGCATCTGGTACCTTAAACGCTTGGTGTAGAACCCACTGAATCAATTGAACATGGTGAATTTGGTTAATTTCTGGAACATCGGTATCATTTTCCATTGGTGACAATGGCACACGATAGCCTTCCAATTGTAATTCACCGCCTACATCAGGAATTGGAACAAGGCGGATACCTGTATCATCCTGAACAATGTGTTCAGGTTTACCCTGTTTCACTCGCCAATTCTCACCATCATAATAATGATCGAGTAATTCAGCTGACATTAAAGTCAAGTATTGCCCTTTTGTTCCATCACTCGGCTGGAACCACACTCGAGTCAATTCGTATAACGATTCATGTAACTGATAACGAGATGAACCAATCAATATATTAATCTTACAAACATCATTGTTTTGGGATTCATGCAATAAACGACCACGGATACACGCTTCACTTACGGCATCATTAAGCCAATCAATGACACTGGCATCATCAATAAAATATGGTTCTACTTTATCGTTGGCCAGTGTACGAAAACGGCTGATCAGGTCATTTAGCTGCATTACACAACCCCATATTGATGAATCATTTGAGTAACTGATTCTTTTAATTCATCAAGATTTTTTTGTGGGCTAAGTTTCTGCTCATACTTTTCTAAAGCATATTGAACCAAGCCAGCCTTTGTCATTTTTCCAATCGTTTCAATTTCATCAAGAACTTTATTTTCTTCATCAATTTCTTCTTGCTGTTTTTCTTTAGAGCGATTGAGAATACTTGACGTATCATCATCTAAGCCTTGCTCAGTAGATTCAGCAGAAATGGATTCAGGCTCACCCTCATAACGAGTAAACTCAGGATGTTTTAAAAACTTGGTTGCCAAATCACTTGGAATTGATCGCACTTGACCTTGTTCAAAGGTTAAAGCTGATTCGTATAAGTGGTCGGTATATAGAGATTTATTTCCAATATACTGAATTGATACACCTGCAGATTTTTGAACAACATTGGTTGGGGTGATTGTCGCTGTATTAATTGCGACATTCTTTTGATGCTCAACCTTTTGGCGTAGATTCACAACTTCCGCACTCAATGCCAAGTAATCTTCAGGATCAGGCAAGTGCTTAACCAAATGCACCGTTGTACGGAATAAATAATCCTTTGCCTTTTGTTCATCTGGTAATTCTTCATAAGGTAAAAAACATGGATGTTCTTTTTTCTCCATATCTTTTACTTCACCATACTTCCAGCCCTCAGCTTCTTTGACCTTATACCAAGACTCATGAGACTGTTCAGGTGTGGCATCAGGATTTGCCAAATGCATTTCAACGCCAGCAATCAAACTTTGTTTCTGTGATTCTGGTGTGTCATCCCAAGTAGGTTGGCTATCATCACCCATTGATTGGCAATATGCAGCATTAATTGCATGACACATCATCGCTATTGCAATCGTTTTCATCTTATCACCGTAATAAGTTAAAAAATAAAAAGAATGGTGTAGGTCTATCTAAAACCTACACCATCAAAACATTAACGAGGACCTGTCAATTCACCACTAACAATAACTTTGATGTCGCTTGCCTTGGCATTCGCTGCACCACCAGTGGTTAGAATCAATCGTGCAGCCTTAGGCAAGGTTACTAATTTACCTGTATTAGCACGTAATCGACCTGCTGTTGCAAGGTCGCCATTGCTCATGAAGTAAGCTGCATCTTGTGGTACTTCTGTACTATCACCATCAACATATTTAAAGCCAAGTGAACCTGTAACGGTGGCTGTCATACCTGTTTTAATCAGGATTTGAGCATCATCAAGGCGCATACCTTCTGGTAATTCACCTAAATCAATAACATCACCACTTGCTACTGCAGCAGTTGTATCTGAATCAATTACGGCACCTGAAGCATTCGTGGCAAGAAAAAATGCTAACGCTGTAACATTGCCATATGGTGAGAATCCACCAAACTGACCATAACCACTAGGCTTCTTCTTAATTGTCGCCATTTTAAAATCTCCAAGGATTAGAATAAGATGAGGTATGCCCATAACTGGACATACCCAAAACAATTACTGATTAGCACCAATGATTGGCACAGCGGTATCAACAACAGTTACACCATAGTCGGTAAATTCTGTACGCTCACCAGTATCAACAGCGAAACGGATTTTTGATGTACCACGAATGGCACCGATCAATAATTCCCATTTATCGCCATGATCAAGGTCTTTTTCAGACCAGAAGAAAGGCACACCAGACTTATCACTTGCAGCCATTGCTTCCGCAATTGCTTGTCCACCCAAAATAATTGAACGGTCAACAGCGAAAGTGCTACCAAAACTTGATGGTACGATTAAATCTGATTCAGCTTCACTGTCATACGAAGCACAATATTTAATTGTGTCACCTGCATAGAAACGAATCGGACGTGGCATTTTTCGGATAATAAATCCGTTCCATAAACCCACATCACCTAAGAAAAGCGGATGTTGTTTTGCCTGACTTGCTCGCGCAAATGCAGATGATTGGAAAGAACGGAAACCTGGTTGGGCAGCAAATTTGTTGTACTGTGCTGGCGATACAAGCCATACACGTAATGGTGAATCTTCCGCAGCAACATCACCTTCAAACTTACAAATAGGTGGTGGTAAAGCAATTTGATCCAGAACAGTTTTCATTGAATCAACTGAATCCATTGTAAATAGATCAGTTGTTGCAATATCAAACTCACCTGCATTGCTTTTAACGCTCTGCACACCAGAACCATCAACAACATAGTGACGGTTTTTAGTTGGTGCTTTAACACGGTTTACCATGATTTCATTGAAGTTTTTATGATTATCTTTAGGAATAACCCATTCAATGTTGTTATGAGAACCACGTGCACCAGCCATATGCACCAGTAATGACTGATCACAATAGCGATCCATCAAGTTCTGAGCGACTGGACGACCAAGTTTGCGTAAATCAGCTGGGCTACGAATCTGTGACATCACGTTACCCAAATCAACAGGGAAACGAGCTTGGTTCACACGTAGGCGATCTTCATTCAAAGACATCCCCACACCACGACCTTCAGCATACGCACTACCCATAATTGGATATGCACCGACTGGATTTAGTAAGTGGAATGTCACTTCATCACCACGCCCTTTTCCTAAGTCCTGAACACGAACAATAGGCATATGGGATGTGGTTTGTTTACGGAGAGTCGCTTCCGCACCTGCTTCGCCCTTAGGCATTTTCCCAGCCAATAGGTTTAAGGTGCTGTTACGATTCATGTGTGTAGCGAACAGACCTACCGCTTGGGTAACTAAATTGGTCTTATCGCCATAACTTGCGTTAGTTTTAGTAGTCATGTTTCAAATACTCTCATCACGTATGTTTAAACACGTCTATTGAGAAATTGCTCCACTTGGTCGGGTGTCCATCCTTGCATTTCCTCTGCAAGTTGCGCTGGCGACATTGCTGCCAAACGCTCATCACGAGAAACACCAGCAGGACTACCAGCAGGCAAATCACTCAGACTGTTCGGTGGTGGTGTTTGAGCCTGACTCACAGCTTTTTGCGCTACTGCCTTTACTGCATCATTGGCAGGTTGAGCAGCTTGTTGACCTGATTGGGTATTCGACTTATACAATCCTAGAAGTTCTACCACCTGAGCAGCTGAACCTTTATCCAAAACTGTTTCATACGCATCTTTCAGAAAACTTGGTTGTGCATTCTTCCAATCATTAAATTCTTTCGATTCAACAATAGATTCTGCATCTGGGTGTGCTGTAAAGATTTCGTTAAAATGAGCTTGCTCTACACTGACCTGCTGTTGTTGCTGAATTGGAGCTAAAGCAGTTTGTAATTGCTGTTGCACCAAAGTTGAAACCTGTGAATTAACAAGTTTCTGAATACCAGCAGCCAAGTCTTTCTCGCTAAAATCCCCAAAGATTGCAGGGTCTACACCCTGATCAATCGCTTGTTGTGCGATATTTGCTTGGTTGTCCTGTGTGGTTGGAGCTTGTCCGTTATCTTTACGTTCCTGTGCATCAGCTTGAAGTTGTGCCAACTGTTGTTGAGCTTCATCAAACTTTTGCTTCCATTCCTTTTCACCGTTACGTGCTTCCACTAACTTGTCATAGGGAATGGTGTGTTTTCCGTCTTTAGCTAAGATCACAGCATTTTCAGCATTTAACTGGCTTTCATCGACCTGTTGTTGCTGTTGTGCTTGTTGTGTATCAGCTCTTGCGGAGCTATGCTCCTCATGCGTACCGTCTTGACCTTCAACTTTTGGGGTATTTTCTTCTGTAACTTGGGTAGTTGCTGGCTGACTACCATTTTCCGCATTTGCGGTATCGCCATTTGACGCTTGCTCTAAAAGCTGCGCTGCAAGTTCAGGTGATGCTTTACCACCGTTAGCTTCAATCAACTCATTTTGTTGCTCTGTAATATCCATGTCTGTCCTATCACTTATCGCTGTGACCGCAAAGGCGAATGGCTAGAGTTATCTAGCGTTTAGCTGTTGATTGCTCAACATGAGACAAGTGTCTAGGATTTATATATGATGTCGTTAGCCTTACAGGGGGTAGGATTAATGGCAGAATATTGTGCTCAATGCGCCAAGCAATATGGAATGAGTAATGGGTTTATCAATGAATGTAAGCCGAACTATCTAGCAAATGTTATTTGTGAAGGTTGTGGTGTAATTCAGGTGAATCACAAAGGTGAATGTGTGAGCCATGATTGCGACAATGGAAATCATGCCGTTGAATGGAAAATCAAGAAATAAAAAACCAGCATATTGATGCTGGTTTAAAGGTCTCGAATTCGATAGGTTTAAATCAATTCATCTAATAATGCAGTCATTTTGGTTTCAGCTTTTTTGCGTAATTCTGCACTGATTTTATTATTAGACAGTAACTGTGCCACGAGAAAAGCGTTATCACGTTTGGCATTGAGTTGATACTCATTAGAACCAGTGCTACCAATTGTACATGCTTGAGTGCTGCATAAAGGTTCAGTTGCCTTTACATCATCATGTTTAAATTCTGGTAAATCAGGTGTTAGGTTTGAGCCATTATCACTATAACTAACACTTACAATACCTTCTCCAATGCCAAGTTTAAGAGCCTGATCTACCAACTTGCTGATTGGATAACGCAACTCACCTGCTAAGCGAACTGCATTTGTAAGCTCTGGTGATGCACCACATTTTTCAATCGCTTGGCAAAGGTCATAAATTTGGTCAAGGATTGGAATACGTGTATTAAGAAGTTGATCTATACCAGCTTGTAATTCTACTTTGCTATTTTGCTTGTGTAGATTTTCTTTCAACAAATAACCTTCTAATAACCAAATCTTTTCACGAGCATTGTCATAGGCAATTTTCTTCCCAATTTCAGCATCGAAATTTTCAGGACTTGCACATGCAGACTCACCAGTAACTGTAAATCCATTCTCTAATGTAAGAATACAGAATGTTAATGTCTGTAGTGGAAGCGGTGCATCAAAAACTTCTACACCATTATCGCGCTTGCACACGTCACGAGGTAGGATGTATTCAACTGCTTTAATTTTAGAATCAATATGATCTGGCGTTAAACGTGGCGCATTTAAGTTTTTAGATTGAATTTCTTGCTCAATTTGCTGTTCAGTATTTGACATGAACATAATCCTCAATAAAAAGACAGTCGATTTGACTGCCTTAGTATCTGTGAACAATGAAAATTACTCCTGCCTTACAGGGGGCATGTTGTCATTGGTTCGTGGAGTCTCAATCCCCTGCATCCCTGTACCACCTTGCTGTGGTACTGGTGGGTTCATCGGGCTGGTATTCTGTTGTACCTCTGCCAGTCCTTCACTGCCTAACTGTGCCCCTTCACCTTCTAAATATGGTGAACGTACATCACGTGCTGCTGTCTGTTCTGCGGTTGGGAAGTTAGGATCATCACCCATCGGGTTGGGACGCTGATAACCTGCACCTTTCATAATCTCGTCAGCAATAGGTGCGATCTGCGGCATCATTGCTACCTGTGAACCTCCTTGCATTGCTGAATATGCAGCTTGCACACCAATTTGTACTGAACGTGCGTCTATTTCCTTAATTTCACTTACTGCTTTACGCTCTTTAAGTTCAAGCTCTCGACGTTTTAGATCAATACCAGCATCGGCAAGTGCTTTATCAACAGCTTCTTTAATTTGTTGTTCCACTTGTTCTGGTGTCGGTGCCTGTGTAGCTTGACGAATAGATTCAATAATATCTTTCTTGAATGGAATGTCAGTCAAGGCCATCACATAAGGCAATACTGCAACTTGAACCTCTTGAGGTAAGGATTTAACAATCTCAGACAAGGCATTAAGTTGTTGTTCTCGGAAAGTGCTGGTACTTGGAACATCATCAAGTACAACTTTCAAGCGTGTACGTTGAACATCATTACTGACATAAGGATAACCATGTTCATCAACCTCAGGTTTATTGATAACAACTGTACGATCCTCACGTACCGCATCACCTTCAATAATGATAGTCTGTTGCTGAGTGCCCATATCCTCAACGATCATTGATAGTAGCATTTCTCCCATGAGGGTACGTCCATCACGAAAATTATCCATCATCTTCATTAAGGTCTGGTTTGACTGCTCGATCTGTAACTGTTCTTGTTTTCCAGAAGTAGCATTACCTTTTTTACCTTGGAACCCAGAAGTAATATTACTTACTTGCTCAATGGCAGCACGATTATCACTAATCAGTTGGAAATGTTGCTGTGATAATTCATAGTCGCGTTTAACATCAAATCTTGCACCAGGTCTAGCCATGTGTGCTGCATCCAATACAATATCAGCATCAGGACGTGCAACTTGACGACGTAATTGTTCGTCTGTCATAGCCACTGCACCTTTGGTACGTTCAACACGTGTAACACTCATGCCCCAACGCAGTTTAGAAATACCTGAATTGATACTATCCTGACTGTACTTCATGCCACGAACAAAGCCATACGGTATGCCAGTATTATCTTCACGGAACCCAAAAAAAGGTACATAAGGGAAATAATGGTGTGAATATGGCGAAGGACTATCATGTAAAAGGTGTGGTCCAAGCCAATATGAACGACGCAACTTTGATATGGTAGCCTGCTCTACACGTGCAACACCTTGATAAATTGCTAAGTCATGAGCCATATTATTGGCATCATACTCAACGATACGACCATCACTGAACTTTAAAACTGGTACACGCACCCAACGACGGTACCAAACCTCAGTAACGTTTATCTCTTTAGATGTCGGGTTATACCAGTAGTTTTCACTTATCGTCCATGAACGTGCATCAAGCCAAGCATTTTGTAAGCCTGTACTTGCTCCACCATCCAGCACATCAGGTTGTTGCCACCATGAACCGCCATAACGACCAACTGTTTGGATTAGATCCTTGTGTTCAGGGAAAGCACTCATCAATCGTTTAGGATGAACCCAGCGTGTACGACGTAACCAACGTGCATCAGATAAGTCTGGTTCTGTAGACTTCATATCCCAATGAATCTCATTACGATGAACTACAACACAACGATAAGGATATTTAAATGGGTCTTGCTCACGCTTTACCTCAACCCATCCTAAACCACATGAAATTTGAGGACGAAAAGCATCACTACACGCTTTATCTGCTTTAGATAAGCGTTCAGCTTGATTTAATTTGTAGTTCAAGGCATCAGCAACATCATCACCGCCAGTTTCACCATTGGCTTTTACACGCCAATCAGTACGAGTCTGTAGCTCATAACCCATAATCGACAATAAAGCTGGACTAATTCTGTCCTCTACAGCAGGTGGAATACCGATCTGTTGCATACGGTTAAGCAAATCTGTATCTAATTGATTGCCATCTGCATAATCCATCTCTTTATCTGCGATGTGACGCCAATGAGGTTGTTCCTCAATTTCGTGCATGATCTCCGTTAATTCTTCCAGACTGAGCGTATCATCATCGCTAATCTGCTCACTTGTAGCTGTATCTTCTTGAGTAAACATAGCTTTTCCTTATAAACGCCAATCTGTCGGAGGTGCTTCGACATAACCATGTGGATTTTGTTGTGTTGTACCTTGATTCATGCCAGTAAGACTAGCCGTATAGACGTAATCACCAAGCAACCCTGCATCTTTAGCCTGTGCCCACTGTCTAAGTGCATCTGCACCTTCTGAGCAACCATTGGATTTATCAGGCTGATCAATAAACATATTGGCTTGTTGGTTAAACTTTTTCTTATAGCCTTCAATACGTTCGATACCCAATTTACATCGACTTTCATCAAACCAAGCATTTTTTAAATATCTCCTAGTCATACGAATACCATCCATCAATACAGTAATCCGAGGTATGACAATAAACTTATGCCCAGGCAATAATTCTTCTAATGACTCTAAATTTGATTTGTTATAGTCACCAAGCCGTTGGTGTGCTGCATCATGTGGTAAATAATGAATATGATAAAGGTAAGGCTTATCTTTAATGAGTTTTGCGTAATACCTTAAATCTTGGCCATGAGCTTCTTCATAATCAATGAAACGATCTTGTTGATTCATCATTTGATGGAACCAAATTGCACATCCATCACTATTACCTAAATCCCAATACGTGCATGTAGGTACATCTAATGGTTCTATATCAGCAATGCCACCACGTTTGCGCAGTTCAAGCATGTCATCAGCATAGTAATTACCTTCTGTACTGACCTGAAAGGCTTCATCTGGGAATGATGGGAACTCTTGCCACATTAATGCCTGATCACCAGACAGGTCGTTGTCACGCTGAGATACATACCAAGCACGTTGATCGGGATCAATACGCATCTTGATACCCATTTTTTCACTGACAATAATCTCTGTCCGATCAAAAATATTGTGATCTTTTTTAGAAATAACCACATTTGATGAATCAATACGATACTTCGGTTCTTGCCACCAAGCATAAAAATGGAAACGGTAGTCTTTAGGTGTGAGCTTTTTACGTGATGCAAAGTTCTTTTGAGCAATCTGAACCTTGTCAAAGAAGTCACCACCACGACCTTCAGCAGTAGATTCAATAACCAATACACCATTTGTTGGCACTGCTGGTAATGAACCTGTGCGTACTTCTTTGGCTTTACCAGGTGATTGAGCACAAATCTTTCCATATTCAGAAATGTGCAAGCGGTGCAACGTACCACCACGGAATGATGTAGCAACAGAAATTTTAGAACCATTATGTGCAAATTCCATCTCGGTACCGTTATTAGTTTTGAGAGGAAAACGCTCCATAATTTCTGGTGGTAAGTTATCGTACGCAAACTTAACCTTATCGCTGAATATATCCCCAACGGTTTCTAAATTCTGCGCAATAATCCCACAGTGTTGATTGGCATTAAATAAGGCATGATCAAGCCACAATATACAAATCAGTGTGGTGAAACCTAACTGACGTGCTTTTAAAATAATATTGCGGTACCACAACCGATTTAAGAATTTCTTCTGTGCATCATTAGGCTGGAACGGTAATTCAAATGTTGGAGCTTCTTCTACTTGCCCTAACTCATTTACAAAGTCATCACCTTTAATTTTGATCTTATATAAACAGCCACTAAAAATACGCCAAACAGGGTCTGCCAAGCAGCGCTCTAGCTGCTCGGCATTTGCAGGTAATGGCTGTAAGTTAGTGTTATAAATCAATTTTCACTCCATTTTGCACAGTATTTAAGCATTTTTGAAGCCTGTACGTGAATGAAATTAATTTGATGTGGGTGATTAGTCGTTTCATTTGCGTAGGCGCGTCAATATTCAGGATCATCGGCAATTGGTTTAAATGCAGAACTATTTCCAGTGCTCACTCGTTCAAGTAATGCAGTCAGTGCATCGACAGGTTTATTGTTTTCATCATCAAGTCCAAATGCTTGACGTTCTAAAGCAATCAGTGTTTTGAGTGTGTCGCTTAAATCTTTCATAGACTTCACACGACCAGGCATTGAGATGATCTTCATGTAAAGGTCATTTACTTTGTCATTGCCTTTATCATCAGGTGACCACATAAGCTCACCCAACATTTCCAGCAATTTGACATTCTCTTGACCGACCATCATTTCAAGCTCATCAAAGAGGCTCATAGCAATTCTGCGTGAACGTTGAATATCCTTACGTTGATTCAATCGAACATAGGTCAATTGAGTTGCAGCATCTTCGATAATTTCTTGGTCACGTTTAATGGTTACAGGTGTAACCTGTTCCGTAACCATTGCTTGCGTAACCATTGCATCAGACTTGGCTTTAATCTTTTCTGCCAAGTTCCGTGGTATTCCAAGTTTTGTGAAATGTTTAATAATTGCGGCATGAGAAACCTTCTGACCAGTTTCTTCTTCATACGCAGCCGCTAATTGACGTGGACTGAGAATCCCTGCTCTCCATCCACGCTCAATACGGTCATAGTCAATTTTTTGTCTTTTTTCAGTCATTGATTGCTACCTCGTTTTTAATACGCTTGGCAGCATTGATATGTGCTGTTCTACATGCCATGATTTTTTTCATTGAAGCAGTAGGTAATGCAATGACACCTGCTTTCTCGCAAGCAATCTCAATTAATACATCCAACTGAATATCACCTGTAGATGACCACATTAGGCAACGACGGACTTTATTGACAGCACCCTTCGACATAGCCAATTGAGTTGCGTATAAAGTTGCTTGTCCAATACCAGATACGGTATGTGTGTAACCTTTAGTTCCATCTTTAACTTCAATTACACTGGCACTGCCATCTACGTGATAAATAACAATATCTGCACGACCATATTTAAAAGATTGCTCATATAGACAAATACAAGCTTCTGTGTGCGGTATTCTTTCATCAAAATACCCACACTCAGTAGATTCCTTGAACTGTTGAATCAAATCGTATTCAACACCATGTGGAATTTCATTTTGATCTATGATTTTGGTTAATTCCTCTAAAACCACAGATTTAATATTTTCTTTAGATTTTTCAGCCATGACCACCAAACCTCATATTGGTTTAATGATCATGTATATATGTGGGGGAGGTCTAACCTTAGAGGGGGTGAAGCCGTTTTGATAAATTACAACAGCTCTCCTTGCTTGCCTATATCTAATAGATCCCCTACTTGCTTCGATAATTTACGCACTTGACCTGAAACTTCACTCTGAAGTATTGCCATATGATGGCCCATTTCAATATTTGCATATTGCATTGCTTCAGCAACCATAAGATTGCCAAGGTTACGTGCTTCACGTGGCGTTAATGTCAAAATCTGATCATCACCAATTTCAATTTTAACTGTACCATCAGGTAAAACCATCTTGGACATAATACGAGATGGGCGATGTTTAGGGGCTGGAATGAATACACCACGCTGTACACGGATAATCTGGCCACTATCGACAAGATGACTTAAACGATCATCAACGATAGATAATTTGAAGCCTGTCAATTGTGACAAAGTTTCTCTAGTAACGATTTGCTCTTGATTATGTAAATCCTCAACGGCTTCAAGGATTGTTTCAGCGTTAGACTTCATTGTCATACTCCCCTAAATCGTTCTTAAACTTCAACTACGTCGATATTATGAATTAACTTCATCAATTTACGTTTGATGATGTAATCCGCAGTTTTATGACCTTTGGCATCTTCACAGATGAACTGATCATCTTTGGTCCAATAAACAAAGTCTGCTATGTAATCTGTGCCACGTACTTTCTCACCACAAATTTTCTGTGCCGGTATCAGGTTGTATCGAACCTGGGTCTGTAAATCCTTGATCTCACCTGCACGTTGTAAGACCTTTAAATCATTTAAACGACGATATTCATGCTGTGAATCAGCAACTTTTTCACCATCAACAACAACTTTATGATTCCCATATTTTGGTTGTTTAGGTTTTTTGATACGTTGTTGCACAAGTCTTTTGATTTGAGATTGTGATAAATAATTTGTCATAGCTGGTTCACCCGTGCATCAGGTAGATAAAACCCTTTAATTGGTGGTTGTGGCTGTGCAATTAACATTGCTAGTGATAGCCTGCTTAGTCTCATTCCCCACCACCCTTGAGCGCTTGCTCTAACTTCTCGTACACACGTGGCATTGCTTTATCTAGATCATTCATTTCGAAATGCTCTCTGACAAATTTAAGCAACATCAACAATTCATGGTTTTTGTGACCTTCTTGATCTACAGTGGTCCATGCCTTTTTGAGTTCCGCTTCTAGTCCCTTGATATGATCTCGCTGCAAACCACAACCGACTGTTAGTTCTTCCACCCGCTTTTGCAACTCATCAATTTTGGATTGTTGGTTTTGTTCTCTTGCGATAGCAACATCAATGATGTTGTCGATGTGCTTCTCAATAGTTGATGTTGTCTTCTCTTTGCCACTCACAGATAGAACATCCGCTATAGCAAATCTCTTTAATTCGTCAAATTCACTTCTCATCACTTCACCTTCACCCGTGCATCAGCCCAATTACATTCGACAACGGTCAAACCGTCATGCTGAAAACGTGACCACAGACGGTCACCCAAATCATCTTTAAGTTTTTTTAATGTGAAATTGGAAATCAGCATCGTTGGTTTTTTTGCGTCATAACGTGCAGTTAAAACCTTATGAATTAACTCAAGTCGCTTATCACGGTCATGCAATCCATACTCGTCGAGAATGAGTAAATCGTATTGGCAAAGATCATAAATTACAGATTGTTCAGACTGATCTTTCGTGTCTTTATCCCATGCGTTCATGATCCGCTGCGCCATGTCCTCAGACGTGATGTAACGTACATACAATCCGTTATTAAGTAATGTTTTGGCTGTTGCACACCCTAAATGGGTTTTACCTGTTCCAGTTGATCCAACCATGATGAAATTTGATTTATCACCGTTGATCAGAGCTTTTGCGTAGGTAATACATTCGCTTAATGCATTGGCTTGTCCTTGTGTGTTTGTCCTGTAATTCGCGAATACTGAATCTGCGTGACGATGCGGAATCATTGCACCTTCAAAATGCTTGTCGCGTACCATGCGATCAACACGAGCCTGATCACTAGTTTTGGATTTGTTTACATGCTCAACCGCACATTCAGGGCAAATGTGATGTGGTCCAGCTTGCACCATGTTGATTTTATGAATCTGGCAAATCTGTTCAACACAATTAAAACCGTTATGAAAATTAACTAATGCGTTCATCGAAAGCCCTCTGGTATTTCAACGGTACCGTGGAATGGTTGATCATCTGATCTTGGTTGATTTGCCCAAGCATCGTTGACGTTCAGCCCTGTTTGTTTTGGTTTTTCGGTTTTGGTTTTTGTCTGTGCAGGTTTTTTAAATTCCTGAATTAACCAGGTTGCAAACTTGTAGGTTCGCTGGCTGTCAGTGAGATCGATTTTGTTTTCCCAATAGGCATTGAAATTGCCTAAACAAAATTCGTATTCAGGCATAGCGATTACTTGTTCAGCCTGAACACCAACGCTCTGTCGAATTACGTTCAGTAAGATTTCTGGATCAGGTTTCCAAGTTTCATCCGATTTTGAATTTTTTGCCTCGTCGCTTAGTGTGTGTGTATTAATATTATCTATTCTATTCTGTGTCTTATCTGTTGCGATCCCGACATGATTCGGGTTGCTATCGCCCCCCGATCGGGACTCTATAATTTTGGCAATCTTCTTTGTTAATGCTTTGGATTGGGGGGCGATACTTTTTAACCGATGAACTGCATCGCATAGCTGACTTTCTAACTCAGATGTATCTATCTGAATTTCCCAACGCTTAGCGTTCCCTTGTGCCCCAGATATAGCACTGGCAAGCTTTTCAATCCAAGCTTCCAATGCTTTCTCTGCAACTACATGGTGATACAAACGACCATCACCACCATCAACCCATCCACGTAAGGCGTGATCTTTTACTTTTTTCCATTTGGTTCCCATGCCAGATAAGTGCGCAAGCATCTTGTCATTGTTTGGAATACTTGCAGCAGGTATTTGCGACCAGCTTTTTAACCACAACGTCATGCTTGCAACTTTTTCTGAATCATCTCCAAGAATCCATGTTTCAGAATTCAAAAGTCGATCAATATCCAGTGGCATAAATGGAAAATTTGATACATCACACTCTTTCGGAGTAAGTGGAATTTTAGAATTATTCATACCACCTCACCACAAATCTTCACTACATAACCCAAGGCGAGAAAATTCCATCTCACCTAAGGCTATTAGCTCTAATTGGTTTGCAGTCCATTCTTGTTGGCCACATTCAACTGCATGTAAAAATGCTTGTGGACGTGTATAGAACTTCCCATTTTCACAATAGAAACCTTGATGTGCAGATTTCCCCCATTGATTTTGAATATCTGGTACCAAGCCAAGTGACAGAATGATATTGGTACAGTCCGCATGGCGATTAGGTTTTGGTAGAGCGACCATAAGATCACCAGCTTTTACAGCAACTCCGATAATCATGCAGCACCTCGGTATTTTTTCTCATGACTAAAGTTTGCTTCCACCAAGGCTCGTGCAAGTTGAGGGCAAACTGAATTGCCCACCATCCGTGTTTGCTCTGTTTTTGTTAACTTGATTTCATTGCCTGCATCGTCCAGCCCTTTTTCAAAAATATAAGAATTTGGAAAACCTTGCGCTTTAAATAACTCAACTGGTTGAAGCATGCGAAAACCAATGTCAGCAATTGAATATTCCTGCCCTTGAACTCGCACCAATCCAAATCGATCACGTGTTGGGATTGTCCGTAAAGGCTCATTAACCGAATTACCATCTTTTTCATTGCCATAAAATGCTGTTAAAAAAGCACGAACTTCAGCAAATTGATTAACTGTCGTCATAGTATGGATTGGCTCATTTAAATCTTGGCCAATACAATTGTTTTTCATTTTAGAAAGATGGCTGATCACTAGCGAATTATGATCCTTAGCAGTAATTGTATGAACTGGATCTTTTATAGAACTACCAACTACACCGGTATAATTTTTGGCTAAAAAAGCAGACACTAGTCCATGGTGTCCACCAGTTGCGATTGTATGTAAAGGGTTATTAACACCATTACCATGATGTCCTGTTGTATTCACAACTAGGCTTGGGGCAATAAGTGCATGGTGGCCACCTTTAGTTTGGGCGCAGATCGTTCTTAATGGCTCATCAATTGGCATTGCCCGCTTGTTGGATGCATTCGCACATTCAGTTAAAACTGGTGCCATGCCATTAATAATGAACGGATCGGGATTATCAAATACAAACTTCTTAAGCCCACCCGCAATGCGCTCCAGTGTTGCCGTTGCAAGTGGGCGTGTACGTGTGAAGATACTTGGACATTCAATTGACCAATCAATGCATTCAGCTGCTGTACGCCAAGGTTTTAAATTTCCTTTTTGCACCTGTATAGAATCAGGATGACCATGCGTTGGTTGTGGCCATTGAATTTTTAAACCATCACGCCTAGCAATGAGAAAGAATCTCTTACGGATAGTTGGTGAGCCATAGTCACATGCTCGTAATTCTCGATAATCAACTTGGTAACCTTGTTTTTTAAGTGCGTTCACAAATGATTTGAAAGTACGACCTTTATTTTTAGGACATGGTTTCCCATCTGCAGCAAGATCACCCCATGTTTTAAACTCTTCAACATTCTCAAGCATAATGACGCGTGGGCGAGTTTTAGCTGCCCAACGTAGTGCCACCCAAGCCAAACCACGAATTTTCTTTTCAACAGGTTTACTACCTTTGGCTTTTGAAAAATGTTTACAGTCTGGAGAAAGCCAAACCAACCCTACTGGTTGATTACCTGTAACTTGAATTGGATCTATATCCCAAACAGACTCACAGTAATGCCTAGTCTCAGGATGATTCACTCGATGCATCGCTAAAGCTTTTGGATCATGATTAATTGCCACATCAACAGAGCGATTAAATGCTTGCTCTAGACCAGTTGACGTTCCACCACCGCCAGCAAAATTATCAATAATTAATTCATGGGGGAGTAAATTTAAATTCATGCTGCCACCCCCTTATGTTTCACATGCTGTGCCCAGCCTTTACATGGTTTCATGCACTTACGGTCTTTAGCCGATGGATTGACCAAATTTTCAATATCTTTATGGCAATAAAAAACTGCATCCGACTCCAAGGCATGAGCCAAGTCAGATTGAGTAGAAAGACAATGATTTGCTAAAGTACCGCAGCGATAAGCACACGATTCACATAGAACATCTTGATTAGGAGCCTTTTGCGCCAAGATCAGCCCATTCAAAGCACCATGAAAACTAGGTGAAATAAGCTTATCTAGTGCGTATGGGTGCATATCGCCAGTGGTGACGAGATGTAAATACAATGTTTCATCACACGATTGGGCATAATTCACAGCAACATTTAAAACATTGCCAAGTAAATTAAGTAATTCATCATGTGATTTTGCTGAAAACTTATCCTTGATTGCATGTAAGCGTTCAGCTTCAGGCAATTGGATAATGTCTGTTAGAGCGAGAATTGAGGTGTTATCAATCATGATGTCACCTCCACATTAAAAGGAGGTTCAATTACTTGTTTAAGTTCCTGCAACTGACGTTCAAGGCTGCTCATTGTAGATTGAACCTTTTTGCGCATTTCTTGAACTGAGTTATCAGCTTCCAGCAGTGCTATCTTTTCTTTTAATGCATATTGAATGGACCAAATTGAAGCATGTTCCTCTACACCTAATAATTTGCACAGGTCATTTTTAAGTTCTTCAAAGGCTTTCTGTTTCTCTAACTGATGTTCTGCAAGTCGAAAAACATCTAACACATCGTATTTTTTCTGTAGATGCTCAACTCTGTATTGAAGTTTTTCTTCCGTACAATCTCTCTGAGAAAGCAATATCGCTAGTTGCTGACCGTACTTTTTTTCAATCTGATCATGAACATGACGTTTATTAAACTCTTCCATTTTGATACGTCTGGTTGAACGATCTACACCATCAATTACCAGCTTAATCCAGCAATCGGCAGGAAAATTATCTTTAATAGGAAGTAAAGTTGGCCCCTTGACCATACGCCAACCTTTTTCACTGCGAACGATAAGCCCACAGCCTTTAGGAATATCATCCTTATTGATCAAGCCTTGTGGTACAGCGAATATCACACCCGATGCAAATTTAAGATAGCTTTGCCACTTGCCTTTTGTTATGTCTGAACGGAAGTCAGCAACAGATACCTTGCACTCATAAGCCAGTGGTTTAAAATTTGCGTACGATTTGGGTATGCTGTACACATCAGGACGTGGTGAACCAGATTGACCGAGTTGCATGTCCGTCCAGATAATGCGGTCACTGTTTTGACCTAAGTGTTCAGCAAGGTCATTCATTAGTTGATTATGAGTCCACTTTTTCATGAATCACCTCGCAAGGCTTCATTCATTTCTTTGCAAAACACATTAAATGGGTATCGCTTGTCTCTGAATTTATCTGCGACACAAGAAGCAGCATCAATCCTTTTTTGTAGCCCCCTCATTTTCTGCCAGTGTTTTCGCATAACACGGGTTTTAGTTACCAGTGCCCCACGCTCTGACAAATACAGTTGAGCATCATTAAGAAGTTCATCAATGCGTTTCTGCTGTCCCTGATATATTTCCCATGCCAATTGAATGGCAGTGATTTTGTACTGACCGTTTTCCATGATGAATAAACGCTCACCATGGATATAAACAAGGTTGATATAGATTGATGATGATTTAATAGAATGTTCAAACCATTCTTGTTCAGTATCAAAGCAAGGGGATTTTATTGTCTGACCATTGCTTGATTCATTTGCAGGTGTTATTTCTGCAAAATGTACCCATTCATTGGATTTCCCAATTTGTTTAATTTCAACCATACAGTCATCTGTACTTACAACTTCCCAGAAGTCACCATAACCATTTCCAATAGCACGGGTTAGCAAGACAACTTTGTCACCAGCCTTGTAATTGCTCATACCGCACCGCCTATAATTTGCTGATTTACACACAACGAATAGACTCGTTTGCACTGCTCAACATCAAACATGCCGATATGACAATCTTTTTCATTCAGCCCCATTGCTACTGCTAATGCTTTATAGGCATCTTTGCGCTTCATGTGTCCATCACGCCATAACGGATCAAACACTCGATGTGCTATAGACTTCCATTTTCTAAGTTCAGCATTTGCCAATCGACCAAGTGAGTTTTTAGTACCAGGGTGACAACCAACATATGCATCACAAGGCACACATTGGTAGAACCATTTATGTGACAGGTCTGGTCTATGAGGGTAAATGGCTGTGCCATCTACCCCATCAGACTCTTTATTGCAGTATGGACAGATTGGATTTGTCATTAAGCGTTTTTTTGCTTTAAGTTCAGCTGGTGTGGCATGTCGTAAAATTGGGAAACCACGCAATTTGGGTTCTCCTTTTGGATCCTCCAAAAATGCACAAGGATGTAAAAGATGAGGTTTATCTAAAATTAATGTGACTATTAATAAATCGTCATTAAATTCTGGACTTGTAGTCACAACTACATCACCTACCTTAAATTGCAGCTCAACTTTTTTTGAGGAAATTCCAGTGCAATCTATCACTTGGCTGGTACCACATTTCACATATGCACTATCAGGTGCAACACCTAATTCAAATTCACGTTTTTCAATTTGCTGAACTAAACAGTGATGGCACTGTTCCCCTTTAAATTCTGGACATTTGCCAGTGCACTTATGTTCTGTTAAATTACTCATGTTCATTTACCTGAATGTTGATGAATACTAGAAGCTCGACCTGCAACGTCGGGCTTTTTTAATGCCTGCCAAAAACTTTTCAAATTTCTGCATACATTCTTGAATACACTGGTAGACGTTGTATTCTTTGATTTTTCTATGTGCTCAGATGATGATTGACCTGTCTCCAGTTCGATCTTTTTATCTATGGCATCTCTTAACCACTTCGCACGATCACTACCTTGGCTTTCAGCCAAAGTATCAATGATCTCTTGGACTTCCAGCGGTACACGTGTTGACATGGGTGCCAACAGTTTTTTGCTGAATACAAACATTATTTTTGTTTCCATAAGATTTCCTTTTAACTTGCAGATTTTGCGGTTAAGTCTACTGATTGGTGTTTTTCCCAAAGAGCTTCTAATTTCTTTCCAAGCTCATAAGACAAGCGTTTACCGCAAACGCCACGTTCTAAATCACTTACATAATTTTGAGAACATTCAATTTCCGCAGCGATTTGAGTTTGTGTTAAGCCTTTTTCTCTTAAATCAGAGATCATTGTTTGCCACTGATTCATAAGAACCTCCGATATTTTTAACAAATATATAGGTTTTCCGATATTAAGACAATAGCCAAACCGATTGCATTTTGTATCAGAATTCCGATAGTAGTTTTTAGGATTTTTTTATGGCGACTTTAGGTGAAAATTTAAAAAAGCTTCGTAAAGCCAAAAAAATGACTCAAAAGGAATTGGCTCAAAAATCAGGCGTGAAGCAATCTGTAATATCTGATCTTGAAACAGGTAATGCTAAATCAACAGGTTCTATACTTGAATTAGCAAATGCACTTGGTGTAACAGCTGAAGAATTAAAAAAAGGTATCACTCCTGATTTTGATAACAATGTTGTCTCTATCACATCAAATAAGCTTATCCCTGTTTTATCTTGGGTACAGGCAGGATCAATGACATCAGTAGAATCTATTAATCCATCAGACATTACAGAATGGCTTCCTCCGTTAAGTTCTGATGATCCTGACGGCTGTTTTTACTTAAAAGTAGTTGGTATTAGTAATTTCCCAACATACCAAGATGGTGATTACATACTTGTAAATCCATCATTCCAAGTTTGTGATCTTTTATCTGAAGACCTTATTGTTGTTAGAAATAATACAGATGCAACATTTAAGAAACTAATCATTGAAAGTGACGAACGTAAATATTTACAAGCACTTAACCCAAACTTTCAACCTAATATCATTGAATTCGAAGAAGGTATGGAATTGGTCGGCTTGGTGATTGATGCATTCAGACCTCTTGGCGGTTCTCGTCCTAAAAGAGTTAGGAAATCCTGATAGGAAAAAATCATGAAAATAATTTATGGATTATTATCTTTATTGATTCTAAATGGTTGCTCATCAAAATGTGATAATGGATGTTTTATATTGAATGGTGAGGAATTATCTTTTGTGGATGCTGAAATGCTTGTTTCTCAATGTGACCATTTCAGAACCAATTTTTTTAGCAGACAAGCTGTAAGTTTAAGTTATCGAGAAATAGCAGACAGAACAAATAATGATCCAAACACTCCACTTATGAGTACATACATGAGTTATATGTCTATTTCTGAAAGTCCTCTTATATATGATAGAAAAGAAAAAAATCCATATATTAAACACAATCAAATCATACAAGCTTGCGTTCAACTTAGGAGAGACTTTAATACTGACCGATTCTGGACGAATTGATCTTTATGAATAATTATTTCTAACTAATCGTAATTTGCTAAGTCCTGCCATGAGCAGGTTTTTTTGTCATTAAAAAATTAAAAATCGGAATTTCTATAAAAATATCGGTTTTCCTATTGACTCTTAATATCGGTAATGCGATATTTATATCACCAACAACAACCAAACTTGGTGAATTTTATGTCTACCAAACCAACCAACGCACAGCAATTTGTTGCTGACTTAGGTGCAGGAACCTTTGCTAACCAACTCGGTGCAGCTATCAGCATGGTTTCTCAAGGTGCTGTTCAGCACAACAAAAAAGGTCAAATCAAAATCACACTTGATATTGCTCGTATCGGTGATTCAAGCCAGGTCGAAATTGCACACACACTCGCTTTTGTTGAACCAACAGCAAAAGGTAAACGTGCAGAGGACACCACCTCAAAAACTCCAATGCATTTGAATGCTGGTGGTGATGTCACGTTGTTCGCTAACCATACAAGCCAATTATTCACAGAAGACGCTTAAACAGCCCCCTTCTCATTACAACAATTTTACCAACCATCCATAAGGTACTGAAAATGGAAAACTCTGCTAAAGAAATCGTTGAACTTGCGTTACCTGTAAATGATTTATCTCGTGGTGAACTTGTTGCCATTCATGAAAATTTCAAAGTTCATGATTTAGAACAATTTAAAGCTGGTCGTAACCGTGCACGTGGTGTTTTAAAAACCCCATCTTTTGAAGATTTCAAAAGTTATGTTTTAGGTAATACGCAGTCTGAAAATTCTGTTCCTGAAGTAAAAGTTTATGCACCTGTATTTGTTGACCACAAAAATGTATCAGCAACAGCAATTTTAAACTTCAAAGTTGTTGGATTGGCTCAAGGTCATTGTGACCATAAAGCAGTATTACAGCTTGAACCAACTGTAGTTTGGGAAAAGCTTAATCAACTTAAAGATAACAAACTCAATCAAAAGAGTTTTGCAACATTACTTGAAGATTGGGCAAGTGTATTCGCTGCAACAAGTGAAACTGGTGAAACGATCCATATTGCGGAAGCAATTAATGCAGTTCGCAACATGAAAGTTGGCGCATCTTCAACTACTGACTCGTCAGTATCAAACATGCAAGAAACTCGCTCAGTCTTTGACAAAGTTGAAGCTTCAAGCACAGCAGGGAAATTACCAAGTTATTTTGAAATCATTGATCCAGCTTATGTCGGTCTTGATGACAAAACTATTCGCTTGCGTCTTGTAGTAAATAGCTCAGATGGCGAGCCATCGTTTGCATTGCAAATCGTTAAAGAAGAACTCTTGCGCAATGAAATTATTCAAGAATTCAAGGAAAAAGTGATTGCCTTGCTTCCTGAAAACCCTGTCCGTATTGGTACCTTTTCAGCGTAAAACTAAAAATTAGGCAATAAAAAGCCCCGAAATTTTGATCGAGGACGGGGCTTCTTTAAGGGGTATAGCAATCGCTATAAGGAGATTATGAACATGGTTTCACTAAATTTCAAACCATTTTTGTTGGGTTTAGGTGGTGCAGTAGCGATGACAGCAGTTTTAGCATCTGTGCAAAAGTATCAACCAGCCAAGCTACCTGTTGAAGAACAACAGCTAATAACAGTGGCTTCAGACATCTACAAAGTGGATGAGCTAGATTTAGGGCCATACAACGACTGTAAACATGATTGTCATGCAACCTTATTAACAGCAAATGACCAGTATTACATCGAAGTGAATTTTGACTATTCAGGTTTCGATAATGGTAACGGCTTTAATCGTGCTGTAGGCATTCAGATTGATCGCTTAGAACCTGAATTGGTCGGTGATGAAGATGGCGAAATCAATGCATATCTTGATCGTTATGAAATCGACAAGATCAATGATGCTCTTGAAGACTCTATCGCTGTGAAACTTCAAAAGTTTGGAGGTTCTCATGGGCGAGTTTATTGAGATTAAACATGGTCCTACAAGTCAGCCAAATAAGCTGCAAGCATTTGTTTACAGAATGCTATGTCCGATTGTTACTAAAGACTATCAAGTAATCAATATTGGCAAATCGACTCTTTATGTGGCTTTTGAAGGCTTCCCATGGCAAACCATCAAATCACGGGACCCTTTATACAGTTACCACTATGGTGAGAAATGGGGATGGAACCCACTAATAGTAAAAGGTTCTGGTCGATTTGGTGGTGGATGGGCTTTCAAATTTGGCATCACTTCAAATGAAAATTTTCGTGAATTAGTTATTGACGTGGGAATTGGTTCAATTCGTTTGGAAATCATGAATTCACGTAGAGGATTTAGAGCATGAAAATCAAAAAGATTACTTCTCAAATCCGTCGTGATTTCACAGCAATTTATGAATGTGAGCACTGCGGAAATACCGAAACACGTGATGGCTACGATGATGAATATTTCCATCGTAACGTCATACCAGCAATGGTTTGTGTGAAATGTCAGCGTACTGCTGATGATAGCTACCGCCCTCTTGCAACGAAATATTCTGAAAATCAGGTGGTGTGATATGGCTTCGATGACTGAAAGAAAATGCAAATATTGCTTAAAGGTCTTTTTAGCTCGTACTGCTGATGTAAACCGTGGATGGGCTAAGTTCTGTTCTAAATCTTGTAAAGCAAAAGAACAAGAAAAAAGGACAGGACAAAATGCAGCTTACAAAAATATGTGTAAGGAATTAGATGATGAGCGCATATACCACGAAGCCTGTGCAGCAAATGAAATGGGTTGGGATGGGCATAAGGATGCTTATTAAGGAGTTAAATATATGAATACACAAGTCAATCGCGACCAATTCCTTGCAGGTCGTAAAAAAGGTATCGGTGGTTCAGACGTTGCTGCAATCCTTGGTTTTAGTCCATACAAATCACCATATCAATTGTGGTTAGACAAAACTGGTCGCAGTGAACGTAAAGAATCACAAAATGAGTCTGCTCATTTCGGCAACTTACTTGAAGACGTTGTTGCAAAAGAGTTTTCACGTCGCTCAGGTATGAAAGTTCAACGTGTTACTCAGCAGCTTTCTTTAGAAAATATTGGTGAGCCGTGGGCTATCGGTAACATTGACCGCGCTGTTGTAAATCCTGAAATCGCAGGTCGTGTTTTCTTTAAAGATGGCAAGTTGACCACTGACCAAGGTTTGGAATGTAAAACAGCTTCGGAATATTTATCCAAGTTATTTGGTGAAGAAGGTACAGATCAGATTCCAGATTATTACCTAACCCAATGCCTTTGGTACATGAAACTTACTGGCTTCCAAGTATGGCACCTTGCTGTTCTTATTGGCGGCAATAAGTTCCGTATGTATCGAATCGAGCGTGATGACGATTTAATTGAATCAATCTTTAAACAAGTTAAAGCATTTTGGTTCAACCATGTCATTGCTGATGTACCACCAGATCCGACATGTTTTGATGATGTTTTACACCGCTGGTCAAATCATGTTGTGGGTAAACAAGTCGAAGCTGATTTTGAACATATCAAGCTTGCTGAAGAACTTATCACTGTTCAAGGTCGTCTAAAAGCAGATAAGGCTCGTGAAGATGAAATCAAATTAAAGATTGTCTCAACGATGCAGGATGCGGAAATGATGATTAGCCAAGGCAAGTCTATCTGCACCTACAAAGAACAATCCTCTACTCGTATCGACAGTACGCTGTTGAAAAAAGAAGAACCTGATTTATTTGCGAAATATAGCAAAACCTCCAGCACACGTGTTTTCCGTATTTCAAACAAGTTTAAAGAAACAATTTAAGGAATTTTATTATGAACGCATTAACAACCCCACAAAATGGTCAGATTGCCCACTTAACTGCTTTTGACATCATGATGAATCCTGAAATTATGGATCGTTTTGAGCGTATTGCAAGTGTCATGGCTTCATCAAAATTTGCAGTGCCGAAACATCTTCAGGGCAATACTGGAGATTGTTTAGCCATCATTATGCAATCAGCACAGTGGCAAATGGACCCTTTTGCCGTAGCTCAAAAAACTCATCAAATTAATGGTGTATTAGGGTATGAAGCGCAACTTGTGAATGCTGTGATTACCAATCGTGCACCTATCACAGGTCGTTTAAATTTTGAATGGTATGGCGATTGGGAAAAGATCAACGGCAAGGAAGATAAATCATGGGATAAAGGCATTAAAGTTTGGGCAACATTAAAGGGTGAAACTTCTCCACGTGAAATTGATGTTTCTATGGGACAAGTAGGCTCAGTACGCAATTCACCTTTATGGGTAAGTGATCCACGCCAACAACTTGCGTATCTTGCTATTAAACGTTGGTCACGCTTATATACACCCGATGTAATTTTAGGTGTTTATACCCCAGATGAAATTGCTGAACGTGAAGAACTTGATGTTACCCCAGTTCAATCAACGGTAAAAAAACATCAAGGTTCGAGTGGGCTTAAAGCTCAAATGGCTGAACGTGCACAATCTCAAGAAACTGTCATAGATATGGCTCCTAATAACTTTGATGTTAAAGGACTCATTAATCAAATTAATGCTCTAAGCACAATTGAGGAATTAAAGGCTTTAGCTAAAACAATTCCTGCCGATCTTGGCGAACCTGCAAAAACAGATATTTCTACTGCGTATGCCAACCGTAAAAGTTATGTGCAATTACTGGTTGATTTGGATAGTGCCGACACCATCGAATTAATCAACTCAATTATGGCTGAACGTTTTGAACCCAATACAAGTTTAATGAGTGATGAACAAATTGATGAAGTTAGCGCACTATTTGAACGTAAATCAGCAGAACTTACACCTTGACTAATGGCATGTGGTGCCCTCACACATGAGGGTACCAATAGTGAGATAGAAATATGAATCCAACTATTGAACAACAACATGCCATTGATATGGCATTACATGGTCAGTCTTGTAAAGTGACCGCATACGCTGGTGCTGGTAAGACTTCTACCCTTAAACTGATTGGTAATGCAAAGCATCATCAACATGGCATGTACTTGGCATTTAACAAGGCTATTGCAACAGAAGCACAGTCTAAATTTAACCATAATGTTAAGTGCAAAACATTTCACAGCCTAGCTTATAACTCTGTTCCACGCTGGCTGACTAATAAATTAAAAAATCGTCGCCTGATGTCAAACCAATTGGCATCTCGCCATGATCTTGAGAATTATCAAGTACCAGTGGCATTGGTTAAACAACGTGGTGAGGATGACCAGAAGCGTTTATTTAATTCAAAACGTATGGCCACATCTATGATGAATGCCGTTGGTTATTTCTGCCGTTCTAATTACAGCGAAATTCAACTATCACAAGTTTACGCTGCTTTACCTGATTGGATGGATGATACATATCGTGCTGAATTGGCAAATATCCTTTTACCTAAGGCACATGATTACTGGAATGACATTTTAAATCCTGCTGGTATTAACCGTCTCGAACATGACCATTACCTAAAATATTGGGCATTGAGCAATCCAGTGATTAATGCTGACTTTATTTTATTTGATGAAGCACAAGATGCTGATCCTATTATGTTGAATGTTTTGAGTAAGCAACGTGCTCAGGTAATTTATGTGGGTGATCGTCACCAGCAAATCTATGCGTTTCGTGGTGCTGTCAATGCGATGCAATCCCTAGATATTGCTGAAACACGTTTAAGTCAATCATTCCGTTTTGGTGAAAACATTGCTGATCTTGCGAATAAAATTTTGTTCAACGTTTTGGATGAAGAAATTCCATTACGTGGTTTTGAACAAATTGACTCCAATGTTGGTGAAGTCACCGATATGGTTGCAGATGCATTTATCTATCGTACCAATGCTGCTGCCCTTTCCAACATGGTTGAGCTGGTAAAAATTGGACGTGAACCACGTTTGGAAGTTGATACAGGTTCTTTATTAAAAAACATTGAAGATGCCAAAAAAGTTAAATCTGGAATAAAAGTCCACGATGGAAGTGTATTTGAAGGCTTTAGCAATTGGGAAGAAGTCATTGAATACACAAATGAAGTCTCTGGAAATGACTTAAAAGCACTTGTTAGCCTAATCAATAAAGTGGGTGAAGAAGCTCTAATCAGCTCATTACTAAAAAGTAATTCTAGTGATTATGACTGCATTGTGACCACAGCTCATAAGTCTAAAGGCTTGGAGTTTAACAAGGTCAAACTTGGTGGTGATTTCTTTTATAAAGAAGCTGCTGCACCTGGTGAAAAAATCCTAACCGAAGATGAAGCTCGACTTTTGTATGTTGCTGCTACTCGAGCTAAAAAGCAGTTAGATATTTCTGCATTGAATCCACTATTTAAAAAAATTGGATATAACACCCAAGCTGAGGTAAATGCCTTATGCGTTCAGTAGTTAAGCAGAAAAACTTCTTAGGCTTCAAAATCTGGTTAGAAAAACTGGGGTATGAAGTGAAGCAGTTAGATGGTGGTTTTGTGGCACGAGCAAAAAGTCGAGAAGCACAACGAGCATATAAAAAAGCACATCATTATGTGCGTGTTGGCTCAGACCTTTCAGGTAATCAAGCTGCCTATGAGCTTGGGGCTGAATTTGAAAACCATCTTCGTGCACCTGAACAGACTTGCACAGCAAAAGAAGAAAAGGAAATTCTGCATATTGTTAAAGGTGAAGCACATGGAATGGGTTATCTGGTGGCTTGAAATTATGTTGGTAGTGAACGGATTTTTATTTATTAACTTTGAATTATGGTGGCTGTAATGAAAACAAATGTAAATTTTGATTTAGAGAATGAGCTTAAAGCACATCTTAATTATTTTATTCAAACGAATAACTTGCCAGCCGACTTTATATTAAAACAAAACCCTCAAATAGATCGAGAGTTTGAAGTATGAACCGTACCGGGTTTATCGGAGACTTTTTTATTTAAGTTAGGCCACCTGACCTAACGGATTAATCTTATCATAGTACATTGCTTCAAACTCAAAAGGCGATACATAACCCAGTGCACTGTGTACACGCTTTTTGTTGAACCAATCTACCCAATTTAATGTCGCAAGTTGTACATCCGCTAAACCTTGCCAATCTGCTTTTAAATATTCAATCACCTCTGTTTTGTATAAGCCATTCACCGTTTCAGCCAGAGCATTATCGTATGAATCACCCGTTGTACCGACTGATGCTCGTAAATTTGCTGCTTCTAAACGATTGGTATAGCGAATGGAAAGATATTGCACACCTCTGTCGGAATGATGAATCACATTCTTTGGCATGCCTCGATCATGCAATGCTTGCTCCAGTGCATCAAGTACCATATCTGTATTCATCCGTGTTGATACTTTCCATCCAACAATTGTTCGCGAGAACACATCAATAATAAATGCGGTGTAGACCCAGCCTGAATGAGTTTGAATATACGTGAAGTCAGCGACCCACAGCTGGTCAGGATGATCTGCATTAAAATTGCGTTTTACTAAGTCATCTGCTCGTTTTTGATCATCTCGGCTACGGGTGGTTTGTTTATTCTTACCACGCCAAACACCTTGTATACCTAGCTTCTGCATCAATCGAGCAACTGTACAACGTGCGATAACATAACCTTCACGTTTCAATTGTTGCCAGACCTTACGCACACCATATCGACCTAAACTTTCTTTCCAAATACGTTTGATTTGCTCTGCATGATGTAAATCATGCAGAGCACGTTTCGCTCGATGTTCTGGGTTATCAACGAGATCTAAAGCCCGATAATAGGTCGAAGCTGCAATCGGTAAAATTCTACAAATCGCTTCAACACCATATCGATCTTTATTGTTCTGGATAAAATCCACCATTATTTGTGTGGGCGGTCGAGCTCCGCCTGGGCGAAAAAAGCGGCTGCTTTGCGTAGAATTTCATTGGCACGCTTTAATTCTTTAATTTCACGTTCCATTTGCTTCATTTTTTCTTGGTCAGATTTCTGTTGTACTTTGGCAGGATTTAGTTGATCCATATGCTTTAAATACCAAACACGCAATGTTTCAGGAGTACAACCGATTTTAGGAGCAATAGCTGTGATTGCTGCCCAAGTAGAAGGATAATCTTTTTCAGATTCAATTAGTAATTGAACCGCTCTTTCTCTAATTTCGGGGGTATAGTTTGGTTTTTTCATCGGAATAGTCTCTCAGAATATTGAGTCTCCGACAAACCTGGTACGGTTCAGTAAGCGAAAAATCTTGGATTGCACGTGCAACACCAAAGGTACCAGCAAAAGTTATTGTAAAAGCATCTGTTCGATATTGGGAAGATTCTACAATTAATGGTGTTGAAGATACTGATAGTGGTGACAGAACACCTTGTAAAAATGGTGATTTATGGTGCCCTGTCATTAATGTGGCTACTGGAATTATTGAGAATTGGGAAATTGGGAAAACCGCAAGTATTCATTTTAAAGTATCTGATGGTTGTGGTTGGGAGTTAGTAGATTCAATTGGTAATATCATTAAATCCCAAGATGATGGATATGTCCCTAGAACTCTGTGCCCTGCTGAAAATGGTTATGGCGATTACATCATTATGAATATTGATGAAAAAGGTCAAATTGAAAAATGGCGTTTTGATATTGATGATTTTCAAGAGGATGATGAATGATGGATATTCAAAACTTTGAAACAGCTTATTTGAATGCAGGTGGAAAGGCATCTGAGCTTGAAAAAGAAGATGGTGACTATGTTTCATCAAAAGCTCAAATGGGTTGGGAAATGTGGCAAGCAGCCAAATCTCAAGAAATTCCTGAAAATTCACGTTATGTATACTTAAACTGCAATCAGTTGAAACAAGCTCTCGAGTTTGGAGCACCTGATCTATTTCAAGAAAATCAAGGTGATCAGGAAAATATTGATTTTCAACTTGAAACAGAAATGGCTATTGAGTTCATAACAAATGGTCATAGTGGTTCTGGTTATTACTGCTGGTATTCAGATTTACCTGAAGAGGGTTCAATTCTTTTAACAGAAGAACTTGAGACACAGGAGAATGCGTAATGGGAGTAGCTATCAATCGAAATGACCAAATCGACACGTCAATGATGTTGATTCTGCGTTATAAAAGACCAGTTGTTGCCTTAAAAGATATTATTGAAGATTACATGCCACATTTAGATATGGCAGCTGCAAAACAACGAGCAGCTAAATGTAAACTACCTTTTCCAGCATTTAAGGTGGATGGTAATAAATCTGAATACTTTGTAAACTTAACGGATGTTGCAGTCTGGTTGGATTCACTGCAAAAAGAGTCTCAAAGAAATTGGAGTGAGGTGAATTGATTTCACCTCTTTTTTTTACGCCAATTCTACGCCATACGCCACGCAAAAAACACTAAGATATTGATTTTAAATTATTATTATAAATAGTCTAACCCACCCGCCATAGGTGCGACAATCAAATTATTTGACAGTTGATATGGACCAATATACATATATTTTCTTACAAATTCTGATCAACATAGTATACTTCATTCGCCCATTCAGCTCATCTTTTTATGCGGTGTTGCACTGATTATGAATAAATCGACTTCGACTCATCCCTTTTTCAAGACTATTAGCATCTTAACTGCATGCATAAGCTTAGCCGCTTGTGGTGATAATGCTTGGTGGTCAAGTGACAAAGATCCTGAGATGGAGGCTGATCAAATCAGAAAGGTCATTCCTGCACGTGTAAATGATCGTGAATCTTGGTCTCAAGATATTTTCGATATTATGCAAGAGCTAAGCATTCCTAAAACTAAGCAAAATGTATGTAGTATTGTCGCTGTAGTCGATCAAGAATCGAACTTTGTTGCTGACCCTACAGTACCTGGATTAGGTGCAAAAGCGGTTGAGGAAATTAACTCAAGACTAAAAGAAAAGTTCGAAGCAAAACTTGGCGAAAAAATTGGTGGCACAGTCGCTGGTTATTTTGAAGATGTACTCAAAAACCAACCTTCACCAGAAAACAACTATATGAGCCAGATGCGTAAAGTACAAACTGAACGCGAATTAGACTTACTCTATCGAGAAATTTTCGATTACATGGCTCAACATTATCATGTGAGTGCATTAACAGGCGCAGCCAAACTGGTTGGGCAAGACATTGGTGAGAAGTTAAATCCAATCACCACATTAGGCTCAATGCAAGTACATATCAATTATGCAAAAGAGCATAAACGTAAAGCTGGAGGCATAGCCGAGTTACGCAATGATCTTTACACTCAGTATGGCGGTCTATACTACGGTATTCATCGTTTAATGGAATACCCTGCTAATTATGATGAAGCAATTTATCGATTTGCAGATTATAACTCTGGAATGTATTCGAGCCGTAATGCTGCTTTCCAAAAAATGCTAGGTGCATTAACAGAAGCTGAAATTAGTTTAGATGGTGACTTACTCCTATACAATAAAGACGGTGATGTAAGATCTACACAAAGCCAAACTGAAAAAGAATTAATTGCTGTTTTTGCTCAAAATAATGTATTGGTAACTCCACGACAAATTCGTGCTGATCTGAAAAAAGAAAAAGAGAAAAAATTTGAAGATACTCAAACTTACTTAGCTGTTCAAAAACTTTATCAAAAGAAAACCAACAAAGAACCAATGTATGCTGTCATGCCTCAAGTGGTCATTTCAGGTCCTAAATTGAGTCGTGATTACAACACAAATTGGTTTGCAAGTCGTGTTAACGGGCGTTATGAGCAATGCATGCAAAAAGCAAAAAGAATCAAACTATAAATCTTGCACTCTTCGATTTTGACGGGACTTTATATCCCAAAGATAGTTTTACTGGGTTTATCTTTTATACCCTTTCAAAACGTCATATTGTAAAAAATGGCTTGAAAATTCTGCCATGGATTCAAGCCTATTATTTAAATTTATATCCAGCACATGCAATGAGACCAAAACTTTATCAAAGCATGTTCAAAGATATTCCCGTCGATTTTGTAGATCAACTATCCCAAGATTATGCAAAAAAAATAATTAAAAAACTTGATTCAAATTTAATGAAACAATTGCATAAACATCAACAACGTGGCGATCATATTGTGCTGGTTTCAGCTTCAATTGATTTATACCTTAAATATGTTTGTAAATTTTTAAATATCGAACTTATTTGTACAGTAACTGAAATACAAAATGGTCATTTAACTGGTTTTTATCAGTCAGAAGATTGTAGTCGAGAGCAGAAGAAACGACGTATATTGGATCAATATAATCTCTCTAATTATCAACATATTTATGCGTATGGTAACAGTGAAGAAGACTTAGAAATGCTATCTATTGCTGATTTTACCTATATGGTTGGCGAAGATAAGCCACTACCAAAAGTCGATGATTCTCAAGACCATGACATGTGGAAAAAAGGTAAGCGTCCGCTGAACCCCATGCCTATTTTTTAATTTGAGTTGGATTTCCAGCGATGTGGTAGTAATTCTTCTATTTGGGTCGCTTTATGCGTCGGCAGCCTTTTCAGCACATCACTGAGATAGGCATACGGATCCAACCCATTCAGCTTTGCTGACTGGATTAAAGTCATGATATTTGCCGCTCGCTGTCCACTGCGCAGCGAACCTGCAAACAACCAGTTCTTACGGCCCAATGCCCAGGGACGCATTGAGTTCTCTGCCCAGTTATTGTCAATGGGTAGATTGCCATCATCCAGATAGCGGCTTAAGGCTGGCCAACGCTTCAGACTGTAATTGATGGCCTTGGCGGTTGGAGAACTCGATGGCACCGTCAGATAATGTTGGTTGAGCCATTCACACAGTTGTTGCATCACCGGTTGGCTGTGCTGTTGTCGGTATTCGCGGCGGTGTTCTGCTGTACCATCGGTCTTTTTCCTGAGTTCTGCTTCTATCGCATACAGTTTCTGAATCATCAGTAATGCCTGTTCAGCGATCTGACTTTTCCCGGTCACATGTAGCTCATGGAATTTACGACGTGCATGCGCCATGCAGCCCACCTCTATGACATCGCCTGATTTAAAGCGTGCTTTATAACCACTGTAATCATCACAGACCAGATGGCCCTGCCAGCCATTCAGGAACTCTTCTGCATGCTGACCTGAACGGCTATCCTGAAAGTCATAGATCACCGCTTGAACTGGATTGTACTGTGTAGTGGCATAGGCCCAGACATAACCTTTCTTCGGTTTTTTCTCATCATCACCCATCCGCATGATGGTGACCGGCGTTTCATCGGCATGGATCACCCGCTGTTGCAGCACCACCTGTTTTAAGGCATTGGCCAGAGGTTCCAGTTCCACACCGCAGCGACCTATCCAGTCAGATAACGTTGATCTAGAAAGCTCGATTCCCGCCCGCTGATAGATCAGACGTTGACGGTACAGCGGTAAATGATCGGCATACTTCGATACCAGCACATGGCTGAGCAGTTCAGGTGAAGCAATGCCTTTATCAATCACATAGGCAGGCATCGCTTGCTGAGTCAGGGTGTCACACTGATCACAGACCCATTTGCCACGCACATGCTGTTCCTTATAGAACTGTGCCGGTCTGAAATGTAGTTTTTCACTGATATCTTCGCCGATACGACGCAAGGTGCAGCCACAAGCACATTGGGTTGATGTTGGTTCATGCTCGATACGGATGGTGTGTAGATGATCGGGCAGCAGTCGACGTTTAGGTTTGTTGACTGTGGCTTTGTGTGTCGCTGCATCAGTTTTATCTGCATTCAGCCGTTCCAGTTCCAGATCAACAGCGGCAATATCTTCTTCGACCGCTTCATCCCACAGATGGATTTGTTTTGCGGTGAGATGTTCGTTTTTACTGCCAAATTTGTGCTGTTTAAATAGTGCGAGCTCATGCTCGTATTTTTGCGTGAGAATGGAAAGATGTTGAACTTTGGCATCCAATTGCTGGTTTGATTTTTCTAATTCTTGATTTGATTGTGCCAAAGACTGATGCTGCATTGCCAACTGCCGGGTAAATTCCAGCAGTTGTTCATGGGTCAGTTGGCTTAAATCAGGCAGCGTATTCATGACCGCAGTATGCCTGAGGTCATGACGCAGAGGAAATAGAACGTTTGGAGAATAGCAGAATGGACCAAGCTAGTTTAGAGCATCGTCACCACCTGCTGTCGTCCAATGCGCTGCCAAGGCAAACCCTGGATCAGTGCCTGTAACTGTTCTGGGCTGAGGGCTACGCTTTCACCCTGGTGAACTTTAGCCCAGTGAAATTTTCCCTGTTCCAACCGCCGGGCACACAGCCAGATGCCCAGTCCATCATGTACCAGCACTTTCATGCGATGGCCACGTTTATTACAGAACAGGTAAGCACAATGCGGTTTGATGTAGCCAAAGGCTCTCACCACCTGAGCCATGGCCGTATCCATACCTGCACGCATGTCCATGGGCTGAGTAGACAACCAGATTTCATCGATACGGATCATGTTGTAAGTGCCTTGAGTAATTCTGCTAAAGCAGATATTTCTGATACTTGCCATTTCAAGCCAATTTCTGCTTTTGAGTGGGGTAAAGTAATTTGAACCGTTAACATGCCAGTAGGGATAGGATCTAATGGTGCGGAGCAAGATAAGGTAATAAATGCAGGTTTATTCGGTAGTAGTGAGCGATCATTCCCTGGCTTAGCATCAATTAAGCGAATCCATTTGGATACAAGATTTGTATTCAATCCATGTTGCAAAGCGACCGAAGCAATTGAAACCTCCGATGCTTTACACGCCTGAACGATCTGCTGTTTAAATTCAGCACTATATGTTCTTCGTTTTATCGTAAGAGATGCGATGGATGTCTGGTTATTTGTAGTCATAAATTTAAGTTCCCACTTGTTTTTAAGTCAGGACTAAATTAAGGCTTATAGGACGAATTCATAAGGTGTGTTCAGCGGACGCTTACGAAAAAAGTTAAAAAAATATAAAAAAAGCTCGCTTGAAGCGAGCTTTTTACACAGCAGAGTAAATTAATAAATCGCCATGTGATCACGATGGATCATTTCTAGTGAACGTGCTTCACCAAGTACTTGGTAGACTTTTTCGGAAGACAGTCCCTTAACCATTTCAGCTGAGCGCGAACTAAAATTCACACGACCAACGGCAATTCTAGCGCCACTCTTATCTACACATTCCACAACATCACCGCGATCGAAATGCCCTTCTATCGCCTTGACACCTACAGGTAACAAACTACGATGTTTAAGTTTGATCGCTTCAACTGCACCGTCATCTATAACTAAACGACCCGCTGTTTGCAAATGCGCAGCCAACCATTGCTGATGTGCTGTGACACGGTCATTATCAGTCGTAAATAAAGTGCCCAACATTTCACCCGCCATCAAACGAGCAAGTACATTTTCACTTTCACCACTGGCAATTAAAGTTGGACAACCAGATTTTGCAGCAAGGCGAGCTGCGCGAACCTTGGTAACCATACCACCACGACCAAGTACGCCACCACCGCCTGCCATTTCAAACAGCGTGTCATCTAATGCACGAACAGATGAGAATAATTTAGCATTAGGATTACTGCGTGGATCTGAATCAAACATCCCTTGTTGATCAGTCAAAATAATCAACAATTCAGCCTGAACTTGCCCCGCAACCATTGCTGCTAAAGTATCATTATCACCAAAACGAATTTCGTCAGTTGATACCGTATCATTCTCATTAATTACAGGAATGACTCGCCAATCGATTAAATTCTGTAGAGCATCACATGAGTTTAAATAGCGACGTCTGTCAGCTAGATCATCATGTGTAAGGAGTACTTGCGCAGTTTGGATACCATGCTGATCAAGTACGCTAGACCATGTATGAATCAGTCCCATTTGACCAATTGCAGCACAAGCCTGCAAACTGGGTAGATCAGTGGGTCGACTCGCAAGCTTCATGCGTACCATCCCTTCTGCAACTGCTCCTGAAGACACGAGTATGATCTCGTGTCCAGCATTGTGTAGATCAGCAATTTGCTTCGCCCAGTGGGAGATCGCATTCAGATCTAAACCTTGACCATTTGCAGTGAGTAGAGATGATCCGATTTTAACAACGATTCGTTTACACGCATTGAGCTGACGTTGCCCATCGACCACTTCTATCATTTTATCCTCGGTTCACTAATCACGAACGTAGATACTTTCTACGCCGCCTTCATCTTCATCATCATCAAAATCTTCATCATCGTCCAAGTCAGCTTCACGCTGAGCTTTACGCATAGCACGATATGCTTCTTTTGCTGCGATGGTTTGTTCACGCGTTTCAGCTTCAAGCTGTTCACGTAATGCTTTAATTTCTGCAGCGTACTCTGGATCTTCAACTTCACGCTCACGTTGTTGCTCGATTTGATCCATTAAGTAATAAACAACTTCCTTAGTACCTTCTGCCATCAAACCAGAAGTTTTAAATACAGGACCAGTCCACTGCAATTCATCAAGAATGTGCTGACACCACTCATCTCTCGATTCTTCAGGAAGTTGATCAAGTTTATTTAATACAAGAACAATCGGAAGTTTTGCTAATGTCGGAGAGAATTTTTCTAATTCAGCTAAAATTGCACGTGCATTATAAGCTGGATCTGAACCATCAATTGGTTGTACATCAACAATATGCAGAAGAATACGTGTACGTGCCAAGTGCTTTAAGAAGCGAATCCCTAACCCTGCACCTTCAGCTGCACCTTCGATTAATCCAGGAATATCAGCCATAACAAATGAACGATGACGATCTGCATCTACAACACCAAGATTCGGAACCATCGTTGTAAATGGATAGTCAGCAACTTTTGGTTTTGCCGCACTTACAGCACGAATAAATGTCGATTTACCAGCATTCGGCATACCGAGTAAACCTACATCTGCTAAAACTTTCAATTCTAAACGAACTTCACGGTACTCACCTTTGATCCCGTGTGTACATTTACGTGGTGAACGATTGGTAGATGATTTGAAATGAGTATTTCCCAAACCACCATCACCACCGTTTGCCACTTTTACACGTTGACCGTCAGCAACTAAATCACCAATGATGTCGCCTGACTCGGTATCTACGATTGTTGTACCAACAGGTACTTTTAAAATAATGTCTTCGCCACCACGACCTGAACAGTTCGCACCTGAACCATTCTTACCACGTTCAGCACGGAAACGTCGTGTGTAACGATAATCAACTAGGGTGCTGGTATCATCATCGGCTTGAATATATATACTTCCGCCACGTCCCCCATCGCCCCCATCAGGGCCACCAAAAGGGACAAATTTTTCACGGCGAAAACTGGCTACGCCATTGCCACCGTCGCCAGCCTCTACGGTTATGACTGCTTCATCAACAAAGCGCATGTGCCAATCCTCTAAAATCTTAAAAGCGAACTATTTTGCCACATTTTAATAAATTTCTCGAATAGAATAATCAGCAAATGCATATCAAACGCTAAAAAAGAGTTTTTTGTTACCTTTAAGGCTTTACATTCTTCAATGGCAAATCCATTTTCATATCTAAATTCGCTTTTGTGTCTTGCACTGAGTTATACATGATTGCGTTGAATGAGGAAATATTACTCATATTGATAGCATCATTCATATAAAAGCTTGGCTTAAATTGATGTTTTACAGGAAGTGTAACCGATTCATCGAATCCAAAATGAACGGGACCATCAAACACAATTTTAACTGGAATGGTATATGTCCGCTTTAATTCAAATGGTATGTCTAACTTAACTGGCACATTCAATTTGAGTGGAAATTTAGGCAATAATTTATTTTGATAAATTAAATCAGTGGATGTTTCAATAGGCATAAGCTCATCCACTTTCAACATCGTCTGATAATTAATGTTGACCGTAATTGGTGTTTCAACTTCAAAACTCAAATCAGCTAAATATTTTCCTTTTAACGGCAATTGCAATGTGCGATCAATATCTAAAGTAGTTTGTAATTGACCTTCAGACCGAACTCGTAAATGTTCCCCTACCTGAATTTTAGTTCCTAAAGATTCAGGCAATCGAATATCAGCTTGTTCAGCCGATACAATCAAAGATGCCTGAATATTCAGATAAAACCAAAATAAAATCGCCACTAACGTAGTGAGAATCACAAAACTGATCAATAAACTTTTAAGTGATTTGGTGATATCCATTACTCACCTATTTTAACGTCATGAGATGATGCAGGCTCATCAACAGGTTGAGTTTTCACACGATCTAAATACATTGTAGATAGTGGAATTTTCAACTCACCGTCTGCAATTTTTACAGGAAGTGTATTTTTCACATCTACCGATGCACTTAACTCAGAAGTAATCGGTACGTTTAATTTTCCTTGAATTGGAATATTGGCATCAAGCTGTGCTTTTAGAGGAATATTTAGATTTTCTTTAAGCACTGTTCGTACAGGCGCATCAAATTTCAAATGAACTTTTTGATGTAAAGGAACTTGGATATCTATCGGCACAGCAAGTTTTAATGGAATCGTGCCTTTTAATGGCAACGTGACATCATTACCTAATATTTTAACTTGAACTTTGGTATCAATTGGTAAATTTTGATTTACCTGAATCGTTTCCTTAACTGGAATAGTTGTACTAATTGGTACGAGATTATCAAAATAAACTCTTGGTGTAAGTGTTTGTGTTAAAGGAACATTAAGCTGCTCATCTATTGGGATTTTTGCATTGACTCGACCATCAACATCTACATTAAGTGCATCTTTTACTTTTACGCGGACTTGCAATGGTTCTTGTAAATCAATCGCAACATCTTGATCTTTTAAAGGTATATAAATATTAAAGTGTTTAAATACCCACATTGCAATATAAACACCACATAGGTTTGCAACAATGATAAGACCAAATATCGCCAATAAACGTCTAAACTGCAACAATGAAGTAATCCTATCCCTTTGTGATTATTTTCGTCTATTTTAATGTTTTAATCTGCATAGATTCTGTACAGTCAATTAAAAAGCCCAGTCTAAACTGGGCTTTTATTGTATAGCTTTACTAACAAATATTATGCATTTATTTCAGCAGGAACTTTTGCATAGCTCACGCCACACATTTGTTCAGCAATACGTAAAACTTGACAGCTATAACCCACTTCGTTGTCATACCAAACATAAGCAGTTAAACGGTTACCAGAAGTGATTGTTGCTTGCGCATCAAATACACCCGCAGTACGAGAACCGATAAAGTCACTAGATACAACCTCAGTTGAGTTTGTATAGCCAATTTGACCTTGTAGATTAGAGTTGATCGAAATTTGACGAATATATTCGTTTACTTCTTCACGATCTACTTCTTTCTCTAACGTTAAGTTCAAGATCGCAAGAGAAACGTTTGGTGTAGGTACACGTACTGAGTTACCAGTTAATTTACCTTTAAGTGCTGGTAATGCTTTAGCAACAGCTTTAGCAGCACCAGTTTCAGTAATAACCATGTTTAGTGTAGCTGCACGACCACGACGATCAGCTTTGTGATAGTTATCGATCAAGTTCTGGTCGTTAGTGAATGAGTGAACTGTTTCAACATGACCATTTAATACTTTGTATTTGTCATCTAAAACTTTTAATACAGGTGTAATTGCATTCGTTGTACAGCTTGCTGCTGAGATGATTTTGTCTTCATCTAAGATATCAGCTTGGTTCACACCAAATACAACGTTCTTCATGTCACCCTTACCAGGTGCAGTCAACACAACGCGAGCAACGCCAGCGCATTGTAAGTGTTGGCTTAAACCATCAACATCACGCCATTTACCTGTGTTGTCGATAAGAAGAGCATTATCAATACCGTAAGCTGTGTAATCTACTTCGCTTGGGCTTGATGCATAAATCACTTTGATGAATTGACCATTTGCAATGATTGCTTCGTTTTCTTCATCAACTGAGATTGTGCCGTCGAATGTACCGTGAATTGAATCTCGACGTAACAAAGAAGCACGTTTTGATAAGTCACCATCAGATGATTTACGCACAACAATCGCTTTTAAACTTAAGCCACGACCTAAACCAGATTGACTGATGATTAAACGCGCTAAGATACGACCAATGCGACCAAAACCGTAAAGCACAACATCTTTTGGCTCAGCAGCTTCTGAATTACCTTGGATAGAAGAAACAGCGTTTGCAACAAAAGCGTCAACATCACCACCTTGATTTTTATATTCAACAGCAAGTTTGCCGATATCAACTTCTGCAGAACCAATATTTTCAACTTTCATCAACGCTTCCAAGATTGGGAAGGTATGAACAACTGAAAGCTCAACGTCTAACATACGTGTACGACGATGAGTTTTTAAAATTTGGATCACTGAACGGTTAATTAAAGAACGACCGTAAACAGAAACAACAATATTTTTCTCACGGTATAATTGACCAATTAAGGTAATCATGCGTTCCGCGATTTCTTCACGGTTTTTCCAACGACCTTGGTGTTCTGCGTGTAAGGCAATGATAGTTTCTTTGCTCACAGTTACGTCCTCTAATTTATATATACTGGGCGTGAATTTTAAAACGCCACAATTGTAATAGAATTATCATCAATATTGAATCAAAAGCTGCTAATCGGGCTAAGATTTTGTCCCAATTGACTATAAATTCATAAAATACCTATAATTATTTTTATGATTATTAGAAAATCATTTGTATTCAGGCATTATTCTTATCGATTCGCTCATTCATAATCTTCATAGCTTACAAAAATAACTACACCTACTTCATTATTCTACTTCATCGTTTGGTTTTATACGTTTGGGGTAGTGCTTGAGGTTGACCTCAAGTTGATTCTGACGTCGTTTCTGCTCCAAGAGATGTAAAGTACCTTCTAAAATTAGCACCAATACTGCCAACCAAATAGGAATATAAGTCAGCCACTCTTCCGCACCAATTTTTTCACCCAGTAACAAAGACACAAGCGCCAATAAAACAGGCTCTAAATAGCCCAATAGACCAAAAATAATTAATGGCAAATATCGACTAGCTAAAATGTAACTCCCCAGACCAATTGCACTAAGTAAACCTAGACCAATAACCACAAAAAATAAACTTGGAAACTCTAAAAACTTCACATAAGGTGTTGCTCCTGTATGTGTAAGCAAAATAGCAATTGGCAGTATCAACAATAAATCCCACCAAAAACCACCCAAATTATCGGTATGTATCTGCTTTCTTAAAATAAAATAAGCGGCATAGCCTATCGCTACAAATGCGGTTTCCCAAGCAATACTTCCCAGTCGCCAAACTTCATGCCCCACCCCAAATACAGCTAGTAAAACTGCGACCCACTGAAATTTTGAGAGTTTTTCGCCATAAAGAACACTTCCTGCTAGTACTAAAACCAAAGGAAGCAGAAAATAACCTAAAGAAACTTGTAACCCCCGACCATGCATAGGCCCCCATAAAAACAACCAAAGTTGCGCTGAAGTAAGTATCGAGGTAATTATTAATAATAGAATTAAACTTGGCTTAGCTAATATTCTATGAAAGATCGATTTGATATGAACCAAATCGCCACTCATCCACATAAATAAAGTTAAAAAAGGTAATGTCGCAATAATACGCCAACCAAAGGTTTGCTCACTATCGAGCGCACCCAAAAACTGAGTATAAAAATATAAAACACCGAACGTTACTGAAGCCAAAATAGAATAGGCTATTCCTTTAAACATTTTGAACCTCAGCGTTATTAGACGCTTTAATAAATACTTGACTTATCCACTATATAAAAATAAAAAAACCATGCAAGCATGGTTTCGAATAAGTATAACTTATTTATCGATGGTCGGGAAAAATTACATCGCTAACATCAAAACCTAGAGATTTTGCATAGTTTAAATATTCTAAGATGGTTTCTTTTTTAGGATTAGGGGTTCTAGATAATACCCATAAATATTTACGTCTCGGTTCACCAACTAAAACTGTTTGATATTCTTCATCCAATTTCAAAATCCAGTAATCACCTCGTGCTAAAGGAACCCATCGAACACCTGGCAGAGTAAAACTTGAAGTGCGACATAAACCACCTAATTAATTTAAAGGGTTTATGGAGTATATAAAATTGTCATACCATCATCTTAACTTTGAAGATCGTACTGCATTAATGCTTGAGTCAAGAAAAGAAGGCTTTTCAGCCAGAAAATTTGCTGAACTTATTAAAAGACATCCTAGTACGATCTATCGTGAGCTTAAAAGAAATAGCATCAATGACGTTTATCAAGCTCGATATGCTTCTGATAACACTTTTGCTAGACGTAGACGTGGTCACAGAAAACTCAAAATCGATTCAATCCTCTGGAAATTTATTGTTGAAGCGATCCGTTGTTTATGGTCTCCTCAGCAAATAGCAAAGCGTTTAAAGACATTTCCTGATTTGGATCAAACAATGAATGTAAGCCATACAACGATTTATTCAACGATACGAGCATTACCCAAGGGTGAGTTGAAAAAAGACTTATTATCCTGTCTACGTCATGAAAATAAAAAGCGAAAAGCTAACGGTGAACCTAAAAAAGATTCTATATTACAGGATATTAAAACTATTCATGAGCGCCCAGCCGAAGTTCAAGAAAGAAAAATACCGGGTCATTGGGAAGCTGATTTAATTAAAGGTAAAGACAATAAAAGTTCGATAGCAACACTTATTGAACGAAATACACGGCTCTGTATCTTGGCAACATTACCTGATGCAAAGGCAGAATCAGTGCGCAAGGCTTTAACTGAAGCTCTGAAATATTTACCTGCAGAACTGCGTAAAACGTTGACCTATGACCGTGGACGCGAGATGGCAGAACATAAAATACTTGAAGAAGATTTAGGCATAGATGTATATTTCTGTGACCCACATTCACCCTGGCAAAAAGGCACATGCGAAAATATGAATGGTTTAATTAGGCAATATTTACCTAAAGGGATTGATTTAAATCAGGCAGATCAGCATTATTTAAATCAAGTTGCCATGTCACTGAATACTCGTCCTAGAAAAGCGTTAGATTGGCTTACACCATTAGAGAAATTTGCTCAGCTTGTTGATTATCATAAGACTTTTCAAACTGTCGCACCTCATGTTTGAATTCGCCCCTTCTGGTAAAAAACTCACACTTAATTTTGTGTTAAATGGAGCATTTACGACAAAGGCTTCACCTATACTTTGCTGTAAATTTCCATCTTTGTCATAACATTTATTATCAACAACAATATTGCCATTTTCATTAAGTGTATAAGTCGCTGAAACGTTGTAAGCACATTTACGTTCAAAGAACATAGGTTTGCGTGCAACTTCGTACCATACTCCCAAATACTTATCCAACTCCACCTTATCAACGGTTGCTAAAGGCTTTGTTTGAGCATATGCAATTGTGCCGGCAGCCAAACCTGTTAGAACAACACCACCCACTGCAATTTTAGCTAGTCGCCAACTCGCTTTTGGAAAAGTTTTAATAAATGGCATGGGAAATCCTCAAAACAGAAATTTGTTATAAATAGTCATATAGTTAGCTTAGTAACATAGCCCAATTTATAAACAAAAACTGTTGCGATATGTATCATCTAACAGGATTTATCTCCACAATTATGACTGCAACATATGCGCTTTCATTCGAACAATCTCATCACGTAATCGAGCTGCTTGCTCAAATTGTAACTCTTTCGATGCTTTCAACATTTCCTTTTCCAATTTAGAAATGTGTTTTGCAAATAACTTTGGATCAGAGAGTAAGTGTTGCTCATCAGCACTGATTGACTGAGCTTGCTCAAGCACTTTTTCATCGATCTCATCATCACTGAGCACTTCGCCAGTATCAATTTCTTTAATGGTTTGTCGCACAGCACTGCGTGGTGTAATACCGTGAAGCTCATTGAACTCGATTTGCTTATTGCGACGACGCTCAGTCTCATCCATAGCCTTACGCATAGAATCAGTAATGCGATCAGCATATAAAATTGCTTTACCCTTCACATTACGAGCCGCACGACCAATAGTTTGAATCAATGACCGTTCTGAACGCAAGAACCCTTCTTTATCCGCATCTAAAATAGCAACTAAAGAGACTTCTGGCATATCCAAACCTTCACGCAACAAGTTGATCCCAACCAGTACATCATGCACACCTGTGCGTAATTCATGAATAATCTTTACACGCTCAACCGTATCAATATCAGAATGCAGATAAGCTACCTTGACACCATACTCTTTTAGATATGAAGTTAAATCTTCAGCCATTCGCTTGGTCAGTGTGGTCACAAGGACACGTTCATTGACTTGTTTACGAATATTAATCTCAGATAAAACATCATCCACTTGCGTCAAAACTGGACGTACTTCTATTTCAGGATCAATTAATCCAGTAGGACGAACCACCTGCTCAACAATTTGTTCTGACTTTTCCAACTCGTATTGCGCTGGTGTTGCACTGACAAATACCGTCGTCGGAACAATGCGCTCCCACTCTTCAAATTTCATAGGACGGTTATCCAAAGCACTCGGTAAACGGAACCCGTAATTCACTAAGTTCTCTTTGCGCGAGCGGTCTCCTTTGTACATCGCCCCAATTTGAGGAACTGTTACATGCGATTCATCAATAATCAGCAAAGCATCTTCAGGAATATAATCAAACAAGATGGGTGGTGCCTCACCTGCTCCTCGACCTGAAAGATGACGTGAGTAATTCTCAATCCCGTTGGTATAACCGAGCTGTTGCATCATTTCTAAATCATAGCGTGTGCGTTGCTCAATACGTTGAGCTTCGAGCAATTTATCATTGTCTTTAAAAAATTTAAGCTGATCTTTTAATTCATCTTTAATCGTATCAATCGCGCGGGTTAGATGATCTTTTGGTGTTACATAATGACTTTTCGGATAGATTGTTACACGAGGAACTTTACGCACCAATTTACCTGTCAAAGGATCAAACCATCGAATAGAGTCAACCTCATCATCAAACAATTCAACGCGAATGGCATCTTGATCAGATTCAGCAGGAAAAATATCAATAATTTCACCACGGATTCGATAAGTACCGCGTAAAAACGCTAACTCGTTGCGTGTATATTGCATTTCAACTAGACGACGAATAATATCATCTCGACTGACGCGATCCCCTTGCACGATATGCAATAGCATTTGCATATAAGCATTTGGGTCACCCAAACCATAAATCGCCGATACTGAAGCAACAATAATTGCATCTCTGCGTTCTAATAATGCACGAGTTGCAGAAAGTCGCATTTGATCGATGTGATCATTGATCGCTGAGTCTTTTTCAATAAACGTATCTGAAGAAGGAACATAAGCTTCAGGTTGATAATAATCGTAATAACTTACAAAGTATTCAACCGCATTATTTGGAAAAAAAGCTTTAAATTCTCCATAAAGCTGTGCTGCTAGGGTTTTGTTATGTGCCATGACGATGGTTGGGCGTTGTGTTTGAGCAATCACATTTGCCATCGTATAGGTTTTTCCAGAACCTGTTACCCCTAACAACAATTGATTGCGAAAACCTTGCTCAATTCCTTTGACTAATTTTTCAATCGCCTGTGGTTGATCTCCCGCGGGTTGGTAATTTGTCACTAAGTCGAAAGGTTGATTTTCGCTCACAAGCACACTCTTTGATAAAATTTAAAAATAGTTTAACAAATCAATCTGGGCTAGTTGCTGCTTTTCAAGTTTAGTTGCATTTTATTAATAAGGTAACAACTGCCCATCCCAATTTAATAATTTCCCATGCTGATGTTTAGATAAGTTGTTCATCACGGCAATTAACCGATCGGCAGTTTGCTCAGCACTATATAATTTTTCTGGTGAAATATTGCGTTGGAATGGTTTAGATAATTCTGAATCCGTTGTTCCTGGATGAATACTTGCCACGAGAATATTTGAAGATTTACGTGCCCATTCAATACTTAAATTTTTAATGAACATATTCAGTGCGGCTTTGGTCATTCTATAGCTATACCATCCTCCTAAGCTATTATCCTCCAAACTCCCGACTTTAGCCGACAAGGAGAGCCATTTTAGATCATAATTTTTATTTAGAATTGGGGCTAAGGCTTGTGCAAGATGGACATGAGTCATTACGTTTTGTGACAAAGATTTATAAATCCATTCATCTCGAATTTGACTTAACATTTTCTCAGGCATATTAAGATCTTCATGCAGCACACCTGCACAACAATAAATTTCTGAAACCTGAATATGATCCAAAAATTCTCGTACATGGTCTATTTGATCTGGGTCTGACAAGTCAGCTTGTAAATCACATTCTCTAAGCTTCTGGCGACTAATAGCATAAACTTGCTTTGTAGGTTGATGAATTAACTGTTTAAAAAGTGCATGACCAATTCCACCTGAAGCCCCAGCAACAACGATACTCATTTGGATCACCTAAAGATTAATCATTTTTTAAACTTGAGCTTAGACAATAAGATGTGAATTTCATGTCACGAGAATTTTATCGCAATTCCCTTAACTGATTTGAAATAAAAAAGGCACTTAAGAATTTGAAATTCTTAGCATAACAATTAAATATTTTTTTACTTGACCCTATTACAAATCAATAGCAACATGGTTGCAACGACAACGCAAAATACGAATTCCAATGACATATCAATACCATGACGAAACAATCATTACAGAGCTTCCAGAAGACACTGTTTTTGTTTTTGGAAGTAATTTAGCAGGTATTCATGATACTGGAGCTGCACGTATAGCTGCACAACATTTTGCGGCGGTAAAAGGTGTTGGTCGTGGTTGGGCTGGTCAAAGTTTTGCTATTCCAACGCTCAATGAACATTTGCAACAAATGCCTCTTCCACAGATCGAACATTACGTTAATGATTTTAAAATTTATACGAAAAATCATCCCAAAATGAAGTATTTTGTGACTGCTCTTGGATGTGGAAGTGCGGGTTATAAATTTTCGGAAATTGCACCATTGTTTGAAGGCATTTCAAATAATGTGATTTTCCCACAATCCTTCAAACCCTATTTAGAACCTGACCGCAAAAGACTTTTCCCAACATTGACTCAAGAATGGGTGAAAGCTTTTATCAAAAATGAAGTTATTTTTTTTGATGAATACGGTTATGAATCTTATGAAGAAGCTCTCAACACGACTTCGTTGTCACCTGAACAGCAACAAATTGCATTACAAATTTTAAAAGAACCGATGTACCCATGTGATCGGTATGATCGTGGTCGTGAATATGAAATTAACGATACGCTCAAACATTTATCTAGCTTATTTAATTTTGATGAAAATGACGAAAAACCGATGATTTTCATTGGGACGATTATTGCATTGATGGAACTATACGAATTTGATGAAGATGACTTCATTCACCTATGGAATGGAGATATCCAAATTGATCATAGTGTAAATCGTTAATTGATAAGATCAGCTAAACCAAATCCCACAATAATGACAAATACAAGATTTGGTTTACATGGTTCTCTATTTGATAACTGATACACATTGCTTTGTGTATATTTGATTTACATCAATATTATTACAAAAAATTTTAGCTTTCATCACACTGACTTATTTCTTTCATACTTTATCCGCCTATAATCAACATCTGATGAATAAAAAGCACACATAATAAGGATCAGATTGTGTGATTAAACTTAATCAATAGGGACATCTGAATGAAAGCTCAATCTCGTAAATTTATTGTTGCAAGCTCTGCAATTTCGATCATGGTTTTAAGTTATGCTGCGTTTAATCAAAGCAATACAAATCCAACTGCTCCAGTTAAAAACAACTCGATCAATCAAAGTACAACAAACTCTCTATCTACAACTCCATTATCAGTCGCAACACCCAAATTAAAAAGCACGATTCAAGCCCCAACAAATTCAAATACACCGATTAAGAATCAATATATTGTGGTTTTAAATACATTATCTGAGTTACCGAGTACAGCTGCCAAAAATATCGCTCAACAATTTGGTGGGAAAATTCTATTTGTTTATTCAAAAGCAGTTCGCGGCTTTGCGATCAGTATTCCTGAAACAGCAAGTGAGCAATTTATTCAAGCAATGCAAAGAAATCCTCAGGTTAATTTCATTGAGCAAGATGCTGTCATACAAACTAATCTAACCACTCAGTCAAATCCTTCATGGGGCTTGGATCGAATTGATCAAAACAATCTACCACTCAGCAAAAGCTTCAGTTATGAAAATACTGGTGCAGGTGTTAATGCCTATGTTGTAGACACAGGAATCTTGTCAACACATCAGGAATTTACAGGCAGAATTCAAAATGGTTTTAGTGCGATCAATGATGGTCGAGGGACAGAAGATTGTGATGGTCATGGCACACATGTAGCTGGAACTTTAGCAGGCACCACATATGGTGTAGCTAAAAATAGTCTTATCACCCCAGTGCGCGTTCTAGACTGTAATGGCTCTGGTGCAATGAGTGGCGTCATATCAGGCTTAGACTGGATTATTCAAAATGGTCGCAAACCCGCTGTAGTGAATATGTCACTGGGAGGTAGTGCATACAGCACATTAGATACTGCAGTTGATAATCTCGTGAATAACGGTTTCGTTACTGTGGTCGCTGCAGGTAATTCAAATACCGATGCATGTAATAGCTCACCTGCACGAGCGGCAAAAGCAATTACAGTTGCAGCAACAGACAGTAGTGATAATCGTGCAAGTTATTCAAACTACGGAAGCTGCGTAGATTTATTTGCACCAGGTAGCAATATTGCATCAGCATGGATTGGTAGCAACACAGCGACAGCCAATTTAAATGGTACGTCGATGGCATCACCTCATGTGGCTGGTGTCGTTGCAACTTTATTAGAAAGCTCCCCTACAGCGACTGTTCAAACAATAACAACTCAGTTACTCAGTTCTGCTACTGCGAATGTTGTATTAAACGTTTCTGGTAGTCCAAATAAGCTTCTTTACAACACTGTGTCGAGCGTAACTCAGCCGACTACTCCGACTTCGATTGTTAGAATTAGCCAATTAACTGGTTCTTCTGTAATCGTTTCAAAGTTAGGAACATGGCGCGCTAATGTCATCGCAACTGTGACTGATTCAAACAATTTACCAATCGCAAATGCGACAGTAAGTGGAGGTTTTAGTGTTGGAGGAACATCAATAAATTGCACGACAAATTCACAAGGTCAATGCCAATTGAACAGTGGTAATATCAGCCGATTTACGAGCAATACCAAATACAGCGTCAAAAATATTTCAGGTACTAATATGACTTACGCTTCTAGTAGTAATATCGCAAGCTCAGTTACCATTTATCGTTAATAGATAGAACCATTATAAAAAAACCTCGCAAGCTGCGAGGTTTTTTATTTCAATCACACTGTGACTTGATTAACGCTTGCCCATTGAGCGACGTGTGCCACGTGGTGGCATCCAAGTACGATCAGCATACTGCTCAGGTTTTGGTCTCACCTGATTGTGTGTTGACTGCTCATCTGAGTCATCTTGCGCAGATGGCATCGGGAAAGGTAATTTCACCAAAGCTTTTTTGGCTTTTGGTTGTTGCGTACTCATTAAAATTCTCTCGAAATCTAAATTTCTAGCGGCTATTGTAAAGGATTTTTGATATTTTGATAAAAATAAAATATGTAAAAAACAAAATCCTATAAATCTCCAGTATTTGGTAACTTTTTATTCGATTAAGGCAACTTTCGACCACACCTCAGCTTATTTGAGCTAAAATATAATGCTTTTTATTTTTTAATCCCATAAGAAGGAATAATGCCGTGGACGTACGTCTATCTGATCGTGTAAATGCTATCAAACCGTCCCCTACACTAGCAGTGACGAATAAAGCTGCAGAGCTTAAAGCTGCTGGTAAAAACGTGATTGGTTTAGGTGCAGGCGAACCAGACTTTGATACACCTCAACACATCAAAGATGCAGCAATTGAAGCGATTAACAAAGGCTTTACAAAATACACAGCAGTTGACGGCACTCCAAGCTTAAAAAAGGCGATTATTGCGAAATTAAAACGTGATAACAATTTAGATTATCAACCTAACCAGATTTTAGTATCTTGTGGTGGTAAGCAAAGTTTCTTTAATTTGGCTCTTGCGCTCTTAAATAAAGGTGATGAAGTCATCATCCCTGCACCATTTTGGGTAAGTTATCCAGATATGGTGATCATCGCTGAAGGTACACCAGTGATTGTAAAATGTGGTGAAGAACAACGCTTCAAAATCACACCTGAACAATTAGAAGCTGCGATCACACCAAATACTCATTTGTTAGTACTTAATAGTCCTTCAAACCCAACAGGTATGATTTATACCAAAGCTGAGTTAGAAGCTCTTGCTGACGTTCTACGCCGTCATCCGCAAGTTTTAATTGCATCAGATGATATGTATGAACCAATCCGCTGGGAAGATGAATTCTACAACATCGCGACGATTGCTCCTGATTTATATGACCGTACTATCGTACTCAATGGCGTATCTAAAGCTTATGCAATGACAGGCTGGCGTATTGGTTATGCTGCAGGTCCAGCAAAACTAATCGGTGCGATGAAAAACATTCAATCACAATCTACATCGAACCCAACTTCAATTTCACAAGTTGCAGCTGAAGCCGCATTAAATGGTCCACAAGACGTCCTTCAACCTATGATTGAAGCATTTAAGCGTCGCCATGACTTGGTTGTGAATGGTCTGAATGAAATCAAAGGTATTTCTTGCTTACCAGCAGATGGTGCATTCTACGCATACGCAAACATTCGCCCATTGATTCGTGCTAAAGGCTTAAAATCTTGCACAGAGTTTTCTGAATGGTTGCTCGAAGAAACTGGTGTGGCAGTTGTACCAGGTGATGCATTTGGTTTAGGTGGCTTTATGCGTATTTCATACGCAACTGCTGATGAAGTGTTGGTAGATGCTCTAACGCGTATTAAAAATGCTGCTGATTCAATCGAAGGCGTTGATGCTGCAATTGCTTCTATTGAAGCAGAGAAAACAGCTTAAATCCTAAAAAACAAATAAAAAAGACCTGTCTTGTACAGGTCTTTTTTATTTCAGAAATATTAAACCCGTTTTGGACGACTTAATGTCAAATAATGACAATAGAAAGGGAAACTTTCGTTCAAAGCGATTTCTTGGACTTTATTTTCTAAAGTATTCCAAGCATATGCATAGGCTTGTTTAAATAAACTATTCTTTTTAAAAGCGAAAAGAAATAAAGAGTTTTGACCATTTACCCCATCTTGTGTTGGCAACAAATAATGCGATTTTGCTAAGGTCTTAAGCTGATGCTCAGTCCATTTATCACTTAGCCAAAGTTGTAATAAATCACCTAAATATAAGCGCTCATCACTAAAACTTGCGAAATGAATATTTGCGCTTTCTACGACTTGATAATATTGGGAAGGATCGTTAATTATATTGAGATAATTTTGCTTATAGAAAGAAAAATTAGAAAAAATAGATTCAATACGAAGAGTAGTCATTTCGACCTCCGATTTAGCCATTTTAGTGCTGGCAAGTTGGGTTAAATCCACACTGTTTAGACTGATCTAAACACTTTTGTTAAATCAAAATCTAACAACAGCCTCATCAAAATTCAAGTTTTTTTTATAGACTTTGCTCAACTGTGCAAATAAAAAGCATCCAACATCAAAATATAAGAAACTTGATGTTTTTCGCTTGACCGATTTTAAAAGCCGCCTATAATGGCACTCAGATTCTCCCATAGCTCAGTCGGTAGAGCGACGGACTGTTAATCCGCAGGTCCCTGGTTCGAGCCCAGGTGGGAGAGCCAAGATTCAAAAAGCCTTTATCTTTGATAAAGGCTTTTTTTATTGCAGATATAAAATTTAAATGCCCCTATTTCTAGAGGCATCTTGATCAATTCATTTTTTAAGCAGCAATATTTGCAGGAATGCCACTATGAAAACGGAAAGTATCATCTGGGCTTAAAATTAAATTCTTTTCAACCTCACGTATATGATCAATACGCTTCTGAATATTCTCTTCAGGGTCTTTCAATTTTGCTGTTTTAGCTACATCTAAAGCCAGCGCTAAATAATCTTCAAAATGACGAGACTCTGATTTAAGCAAATATCGATAATAACGCCCCAACTCATCATCAACCTTCGGTGCTAGTGAATAAAATCGCTCACAAGAACGCGCCTCAACGAATGCACCAATGATCATCACATCAATCAAAGCTTCAGGTTCATAAGTACGAATTTCTTTGCGTAATTCCCCTGCATACCGCCCCGCACTTAAACCTTTCCACTCTAAACCACGTTTAGTCATGAACTCTAACACTTGCTCATAGTGCAGCATTTCTTCACGAACTAATTGTGCTAACTTTACTTGTAGGTCAGTAAAGAAACTATAACGGAACATTAAGTTCATCGCTGTTCCCGCAGCCTTTTTTTCACAATTGGCATGGTCTTGCATTAAGATATCTAAGTGATTAACAGCTTCATCTAACCAAGCTTGAGGAGTCGTACACCCTAAGAAATCAATAACAGGTTGCATTAACTCATCGTAGTTTAAATTGCTCATCCAATTATCTCTCAGCCACCTGAATTGCTGCTTTCATATCTTTGACTGCTTGGGCTAAACCTACAAATATACTATCCGCAATAATTGAGTGCCCAATATTGAGTTCATGAATTTGTGGAATCGCAGCAATGGGTGCAACATTATTTAGGTTCAAACCATGTCCTGCATTCACAACTAACCCTTTAGCTGCTGCATATTCAGCACCTTTGATAATGCGTTCCAATTCAGCATGTTGTTCTGCTTCAGTTTCAGCATCAGCATAAGCACCCGTATGAATCTCAATGGTTGGAGCACCGCATGCTACTGCAGCATCAATTTGAGCAAAATCAGCATCAATAAATAAAGAAACATCACTACCAATCGCTTTGAGTGCCTCAGTAGCCGCTTTGACTTTATCAAAATGACCTACCACATCCAAGCCCCCCTCAGTCGTTACTTCTTGGCGACGCTCTGGAACAAAACATACATGTTGTGGTTTAATTTCTTTGGCAAACTCAACCATTTCATCGGTAACAGCCAATTCAAGATTCATACGCGTTTTCAATAAAGGACGCATACGACGAACATCATCATCTTGTATATGACGGCGGTCTTCACGCAAATGCAAAGTGATCCCCTCAGCGCCTGCTTCTTCACAGATTAAAGCAGCTTGAACTGGATCAGGATAAGTAGTACCACGTGCTTGTCTTAATGTCGCAACATGATCAATATTTACACCCAATATTGCAGCCATAAAAATATCCTATAGGTTATTACACAAAGCAGTTCAGATACTGCCTCAAGAGAATTAAGATTGAGTATTTTGAATCCACAATTGCCGACTTTTTAAAGGGCGATCGCCCAATAATGCGCTAATCATCTGACGATATAGTTTACTCAATAATAGCAATTGCTCGTTAGCAAAATCCTGTCCAAGCTCATAACTTTGCATCGATGCGATTAAACGTCCTTCTAACGTAGATCTAGATGCTTGCGCAACAGGCATAAAACCATCATTCAGTTGAAATTGGTAATGCTGAAAAGCAAGAATTTCTTGTTGATTTGCATCAATCGAAAAATCTATTGCATAACCAAGTTCTTGCAATAGAACATGTTCAAATTGACGTAAAATCTGTTTCAAAAATACTGAGGCTTGCGGATGTGAAGCTAATTGTTGTAACTGCAACAATATCACTTGGTATTGTTGAAAAGTGTGCGACATGGCTTCTTCTAAGGGACATAAACGCAATAAAATTTCATTTAAATAAAATCCAGCAAAAAAAGCATCACCATGAAAAAAAACAGGCTGATTTAGAATTTCTAATTTAGTGAAATTTTTGAGTTCCGACTTACCTGAAGCTTGTAAGCGAATTGGCTGGTATTGTGGAGGAGGCGTTTGCCTTAAAATTCCATCCACGCGCCCATATTCTTGTGTAAACAAATGCACAATATGACTTTTTTCACGGTATTTACGATGGTGAATTAAATAACCATGTAGAACTTCATTGCGCATCATATGACAAGATCAGTCCTTGTCTTCCCCATTGTCTTTCTGCTTTTCATCATCACCATCAGGAATGACTGCACCAACTACAGCAGCAGTGCCTTTTACAACACCTTTAGTGGTCTTATAGGCAACTTTAACAGGTACGGTTACAAGTTTGTGAATACAACCTTGCAACATGAATACACACATCAGGATAGCAAATACATGTATTAATTTTTTCATACCTGTTCCCTTGTACATTATTGCTTAGATGTCACTATAACCCAAGCTTTTGAGCGCACGCTCATCATCAGACCATCCGCCTTTAACTTTCACCCAAAGCGTCAACATGATCTTTTGTTCAAACATTTTTTCCATGTCTGTACGTGCATCCATACCAATACTTTTTAGTTTCGCACCTTTGTCTCCGATGACAATTGCTTTTTGACCTTGGCGCTCGACAAAAATCGTTGCATCAATATAAGTACAAGGTGGCTTTAGACGACCAGTTTTTTCATTTACTGTCGCTTCTTCTGTTTTAAACGATTCAATTTGTACCGTTAAATCATATGGAAGTTCTTCACCCAACTGACGCATAATTTTCTCACGAATAATTTCACTCGCAAGAAAACGTTCAGAACGATCGGTAATTTGGTCTAATGAATATAAAGGCGCTTGATAAGGCAAATATTTTTCAATAGTGTCACGTAAATGTTCTAGATTAGCACCACGTAGTGCCGACACTGGAACAATTTCAGCAAAGTCCATTAATTTGGCACGTTCACGAATTAATGGTAGCGCTTCATTCTTATTTTCAAAAGTATCTAGCTTATTGATCACCAGAATGACTGGCATTTCTGCATTCTTAAGTTTCTCTAAAACCAACTCATCATTTTGAGTCCATTTTTGAGCATCGACCACAAATAAAACTAGATTCACATCTCGTAATGCTGAATGTGCAGCACGATTCATCATTTTATTAATCGCACGCACTTCTTTTTTGTGCATACCAGGTGTATCTACAAATACAGCCTGAGATTTCTCACGTGAATCAATACCGACAATTTTATGACGTGTCGTTTGTGGCTTACGTGAAGTGATCGAAAGCTTTTGACCTAACAAGTGATTCATTAATGTCGATTTACCAACATTAGGACGACCCACAATTGCAACGAAACCGCTTTTAAAGTCGGAAGGAATTGTTGTCCCTTGCGAGCTAAAGAACTGATCAATTAAATTATTACCATCTTGCGACTCAATTGCATCTGGCTTATTTTCATTTGAATGAGACATTCGGTTATTGCTCCAATAATTTTAAAATTTCGGCTGCTGCAGTTTGTTCAGCAAAACGCCGACTTGAGCCCTCACCAATAAATTTTGGCATCCCTTCAACATTGCATTCAACTTTGAAATGTTGGTTAGGTGCATCACCTTGAATATCTACAACCTCGTAAACTGGGAGAGGTTTTTTACGTGCTTGTAAATACTCTTGCAGGCGTGATTTCGGATCTTTGAGCTGATCTGTCGGTTCGATATGATCTAGATAAGGCTCATACCATTTTAACACAATGCTTTGCAGTAGATTTAGGTCATTACTATCTAAATAAATCGCACCAATAATTGCTTCCACAGTATCAGCTAAAATAGACTCTCGATGATGTCCACCTGATTTTAGCTCACCTGTACTTAAGATTAATGACCGACTCAGCTGTAGGTCATTCGCAATTTTCCCCAAAGCTTCTTGACGGACCAAAGTCGCACGCATTCGCGTTAAACGTCCTTCATTCTCTTTAGGGTAGGTGTGATACAGATAATTAGCGATGATCATCCCTAATAATGAATCGCCTAGAAATTCTAGGCGCTCATAGTTATGCTTATGGCTCACAGAACGGTGAGTCAATGCCAGTTTTAACAAATCAAATTGTTGAAACTGATGACCTATTCGATTCTGTAGTCGAGCATCATTCAGCTTGTTGTTTGGCAGATTTTTGGTCAAAAGTCTTCTCAAAAGTCATAACTAAACTAATATTGAGCATGAAAGGCTTACGCACTTCATACTTTTTCTTTACGATTAAATCATCTTTGTAAGTTACCACCGCGATATCTTTAAAGTATAAATCCCGAACGCCATTCATATCTAGACGTTGATCCATTTGCTGAGCAAACTTTGCTGGTGTGATATTTTCTGGACTATCCTTTAATACACCTTCGATTTGAGTATTGATGATTTTATCGTCCCAATACGCTGGCCATATCGCAATGGCAGCTTTAACTGCAATTGCAAAAAGAACCACCCCAAATAAAATAGCAATATACGAAGCCCCTTGCTGAGATTTACGCATTTTATATTTCCTATGTGTTTTTATTAATCAATCTTACCATTTCGGTTAAAACTTGGAAGATTAAAACCAGGCTCTTTATGCATCCAAATATAGAATGCTCGTCCAGTTAAATTTTCTTCCGGTACAAATCCCCAAAAACGACTGTCCGCACTTTGATCACGGTTATCACCCATTGCGAAGTATTGCCCTTTCGGTACAGTTACCTCCCAATCCTGACCATTACTTTGAATGAATACGTGATTTGCTTTTGCAACAAATGGTACTAAAGCTTCAGCACCTTTTAACTGAGCGAATTGATATTGTTCTGCTAGTGGGTTACGCCCATCTAGATAACGAATTAAATGCTGATGCTCACCCAAAGTCTCTTTAAAATAATACACAGTCGGTGTTTCTAATTGATCTTTTGCTCGATTTACTTCAGTGGCAACTTTGGCTATTTGTTTACCATTGATAATCAATTGCCCAGATTTAAACTGGATATGGTCTCCAGGTAATCCAACTACACGCTTAATATAGCTAATTGTGGGCTGTGGAGGGTATCTAAAAACAATTACTTCCCCACGCTTTGGCTCACCAACATCGAGTACTTTTGAGTTCACAATTGGTAGACGCACGCCATAATCAAATTTGTTGACCAAAATAAAATCCCCAGTCTCTAAGGTTGGCACCATAGAGTCTGAAGGAATATTAAATGGCTCATATAAGAATGAACGTAAAACCAAAACAACAGCTAAAACTGGCCAGAAGTCATAGGCCCATGTGATAATAAAATTTTCCTGATCACGACCTTTATTTGCACGCTGTTTAAATACAAACTTATCAAGCAACCACACTAGAAAAAAAATCAGTGTGGCAGGTACTAAAATCAAATTAAAATCAAAATCCATGGGTGAGTCCTAATTATTTCTTTATCGTTCGACTTTCAATACAGCTAAGAAAGCTTCTTGTGGGATTTCAACACTTCCCACCTGCTTCATGCGTTTCTTGCCTTCTTTCTGTTTTGAAAGTAATTTCTTCTTACGAGACACGTCACCACCGTAACATTTTGCCAATACGTTTTTACGCATCGCTTTTACAGTAGAACGAGCAATAATTTGTGCGCCAATCGCTGCCTGAATTGCAACATCGAACATTTGACGAGGGATCAAATCCTTCATCTTTTCAACCAAAGCGATTCCGCGATGGCGAGCATCCTGACGGTGGCAAATCATTGCTAATGCATCAACTTTCTCACCATTAATTAATACATCAACCTTAACTAAAGATGAACTCTCAAAACGTACGAAGTTGTAATCAAGCGATGCAAAACCACGTGAGCAAGACTTCAATCGATCAAAGAAGTCCATTACCACTTCAGCCATTGGGATTTCAAATGTGATAGATACTTGGTTTCCAAGGAATTTCATATCCTTTTGCACACCACGACGCTCTACACATAAAGTCATCACATTGCCTAGATACTCTTGAGGAACAAGAATATGACATTCTGCAATTGGTTCACGCAAATCTTCGACTGTTGATCCATCTGGCATTTTTGATGGACTGTCGATATAGATGGTTTCACCTTTTTTGGTGAGTGCTTCATAAATTACAGTAGGTGCTGAACTAATTAAATCTAAATCATACTCACGCTCTAAACGTTCCTGTACGATTTCCATATGCAACATACCAAGGAAGCCGCAACGGAATCCGAAACCTAATGCATCTGAGCTTTCTGGTTCAAAAAACAATGCCGAGTCGTTAATTTGCAGCTTTTGTAATGCTTCACGGAATGGTTCAAAGTCGCTAGAATCAATTGGGAAAAGCCCAGCATAAACTTGCGGTTTAACCTTTTTGAAACCTGGTAGAGTGGCAACATCAGGTGTCGATGATAAAGTAATGGTATCACCCACTGGCGCACCAAAAATATCCTTAATCCCCGCAATAACGAAACCTACTTCACCAGCTTCTAGGATATCGGTCTCAGTATGCTTAGGGTTGAAAACACCAACTGAGGTAACTGGATGTGTTTGACCAGTCGATTTCACTAGCATTTTATCGCCTTTGCGGATACGACCTTGTTTAATACGAACAAGTGAAACCACACCGAGATAATTATCAAACCATGAATCAATGATTAAAGCTTGTAAAGGAGCTTCACGATCACCTTCAGGTGCTGGAATAACGTCAACCAAACGCTCTAAAACACCCTCTACACCCAAGCCAGTTTTTGCTGAACATGTTGGAGCATCAGTTGCTTCAATACCAATGATTTCTTCAATCTCGTGAATAACTCGCTCTGGCTCAGCTTGTGGAAGATCAATCTTATTTAAGATTGGTAATACCTCCAAGCCCTGCTCAATTGCTGTATAACAGTTCGCTACAGACTGAGCCTCAACACCCTGTGCAGCATCGACCACCAGTAATGCACCTTCACAAGCAGCTAAAGAACGTGATACTTCATATGAGAAATCTACGTGGCCTGGCGTATCAATAAAGTTAAGCTGATACTCTTGACCATTTGGATGTGTGTAGTACAAAGTAACGGATGCAGCTTTAATGGTAATCCCACGTTCGCGCTCGAGCTCCATTGAATCCAGTACTTGGGCTTGCATTTCACGATCTTGCAAACCACCACACATTTGAATAAAACGGTCAGCCAAAGTGGACTTACCATGGTCAATATGAGCAATGATCGAGAAATTTCGTATATTTTTGATATCTACGGATTTTTTAGCTTGCGCCATGGGTTACCTTGAGAATATTGAACGCTCATAACTTTTTAGTTGCTATAAGCCAAAACGGTTTAACAAAATTGTTGCCGATTATAACAGAAGCCAATTTTAAAGTATTCAAAATAATTATCTTGCTTTCAAAACCTATTGCTTTAGCTTACTCGCGAAGCAACTTAATCTACTTGATGGTACAAAACTGAGAAATCCATAGGATCGAGCTTAGCGGAAATCGGTTGATATGCTTGTGTGAAGCTTGGTGACATACGTTTTGGACGCCCTGTCGAAATTTCAATACAAGCCCACTTAGTATTACCCATAAAAATAATGCTTTGATCTTTAGGTCGATAAAATGCGTACTGACGAAATGAATACAGTGCATTTAGATCGTCTAGCCAAGTTCTTAAAATAATTTCCTCACCTTCAAGCGCAGCTTTCCGATATTGGACATGATGCTCGACTGCCACCATCGCATGCTTAAGTTCAAAATACTGTTTTAACCCCAAACCTAGAGCTTCGATATGTGCTGCAGCTACGTCTTGCATCCATTGGACATACATCACATTGTTAACATGACCCAATACATCTATATGTTTAGCTTCTACTTGAATTTTTAAATCAAAAATTGTGCTCATATTACTTGTTAATCACTCAATTCAACGATCATGGCATACACTAGTGTAATCTAGCTCCAATTTCAAAAATAAAAACCACCCAAAATTTGGGTGGTTTCATGACCATGGATCTTATTTAAGGTAAGCGTAAACCTAAAATTGCACGTTGCCCCTGACGAATAATAGCAACTCGCGCAACGCTATTTTTTGGCAAAGCAGCTACCGTTTTTGCAAACATCTGACTGTTTGTGATCGGAATTCCGTTCACCTGAATAATCACATCGCCCGCGACGATATTGGACAATGATGCTAATCCACCACGCTTAACATCTTGAACTAGAATTCCACCATTAACATCCAAGCGAGCTTGCTCTGCTTGAGTTAAATTACGGATACTCATCCCTAAACCACTTGTTGGATTATTCTTATCTTCTGCAGCTGGCGTATCATCTGGCGCGGTACCAAGTGTTGCCGATATAGTACGAGTTCTATCATCTCGTAAAACATCTAATTGGATCGTTTGGTTCGGTGCTACCCGATTAAGCACATTTAGCAAATCACTTGTGCGCAGAATTGAATTTCCATTGATTTTCAAAATCACATCACCCGACTTCAGACCTGCTTTTTCAGCTGGCGATTTAGGTGTAACTTGTGTGATGAGGGAACCTTCAGGTTTTGGTAATTTATAAGCCTCTGCTAGGTTACGATCAATATCTTGCAACATCACACCAAGATAAGAACGTGTCACTTTACCATTCACTTTTAATTGCTGAACAACATCCATCGCAACATCAATAGGAATAGAGAATGACAATCCCATATAACCTCCAGTTCCACTGAAGATACGAGAGTTAACACCAATCACTTCACCTTGTTGATTGAACAAAGGGCCACCAGAGTTACCTGGATTTAAAGCGGCATCTGTTTGAATAAATGGAACAGAAGTTTCACCACTCATATTTCGAGACTTTGCACTCACAATTCCAGCTGAAGCTGAATAATCAAAACCAAATGGCGAACCAATCGCGAGAACAGGCTCACCAACTTTGAGTCGATTCACATCACCAATTTTTAATTCAGGAAAGTTATTGCCATTCACTTTGAGAACAGCAACATCTGTTCGCTCGTCACTTCCCACTAAGGTTGCATCGAGTTCACGACGATCATTTAGGGTGATACTAATTCTGGATGCATTCTCAATTACATGATGGTTGGTAACTAAATAACCATCTTTACTAATGAAAAATGCGCTGCCGTAGGCAGTTTTTTCTTGTGGTCCCTGCTGCTGTGGGATAATGATCTGATTACCAAAAAAACGACGTAGTATTTCGGGTACTTGTTGCTGTAATAACTCTTCCTGAGTCATTTTCTTGACAACATTTACACTCACTACCGCAGGACTAACCTGTTCTACGAGGTTTGAAAAATCTACTGGTGACGCAGCATTTACTTGTGCAGCTGCTACTGTAAATACCGCAGTGAACAATCCTTGTTGTATATATCGACTTTTCATAGAAGCAAGAACCTACATACTGATGATCGAATAGAAATTTAAGCTAATGTTTTATCATAAGCTACATTTTTATTTCGTTAAAAAATGTTTGTATTTTCGGGGTATACAGACAAATTTAAAAATAAAATTATGGAGAAAATGTGGAGAAATATATTCTTCCTAATTACCTCTTGAGTTTCTATTGAATTACTTAAATAGAAATTAAAACCATGTTGCTTCACGTAACTTATGTTCAATCTGTGTGAAAAGTTTAATTCTTGGCATATAGACTAATTATCTGGTTATTCGCTAAAAATTCGCGCAATTCTAAGCAGAATAGCACTTGCCTTTTTTACAAAAAAGCGGTGTCATTAGCGAACGTTTGATATTGAAGCAGATCGACATGCCTGATTTAGAAACAATTCATCATTTTGACGTGATTATTGTGGGCAGTGGTGGTGCAGGTTTAAGTCTCGCACTTTCTTTACCTCATCATTATAACATTGCAATCTTAGCTAAGGCTGAACTAACTGAAGCTAGCACTTACTATGCTCAAGGTGGTGTTGCTGCGGTATTGGATGAGACTGATTCAATTCAACAACATATTAATGACACTATGATTGCAGGCGGACATCTTTGTGAGCTAGATGCTGTCAAACATACGGTTGAAGGTGGTAAGCCTTCTGTAGATTTCTTATTAAAACAAGGTGTCCAGTTTACTCTAGACGATGATGAACAACTTCATCTCACCCGTGAAGGTGGCCATTCGCAGCGACGAATCATTCACTCGGCTGATGCAACTGGTAAAGCCATTTCAACGACCCTAGTTGAACGTGCGAAAGAACGTAAAAATATCACCATCTTTGAAAACTACATTGCAATTGATCTTATTACCTTGCACAAACTTGGTCATCTAGATCAAACCAACCGTGCAATAGGTTTATATGCTCTTAATGAAAAGACTGAGCAAGTTCATACTTTCTTAGCACCTTTTACTGCATTAGCATGTGGCGGTGCAATGAAGGCATATCTCTATACATCTAATCCAGATATTGCTACAGGTGATGGTATTGCGATGGCGTATCGTGCAGGCTGTCGTGTAGCAAACATGGAGTTTAATCAATTCCACCCAACGTGTTTATACCACCCTAAAGCACGCTCTTTCTTAATTACTGAAGCAATGCGTGGTGAAGGTGCGTACTTACGTCTACCTGACGGCGAGCGTTTTATGCTTCGTTTTGACGAACGCGCTGAACTGGCGCCACGCGATATTGTGGCACGTACCATCGACCATGAAATCAAACGTCTAGGTATTCGTCATGTGTGGTTAGACATTACACATAAATCACCTGAATTTATTATTGAACACTTCCCTACGCTATATGCTCGCTTGCTTGAACTCGGAATTGATATTACCAAAGACATGATTCCTGTTGTTCCTGCTGCTCACTATACCTGTGGTGGTGTAGTTGTTGATTCTAATAGCCAAACTGATCTTGATGGTTTGTATGCGATTGGTGAAACTTCTTATACAGGTTTACACGGCGCAAATCGTATGGCGAGTAACTCGTTACTTGAATGTTTCGTTTATGGTATGAGTGCAGCAGAAGACATTCAAAGCAAACATAATATGGGCTTTGAATTTCCAAACGTACCATCTTGGGATGAATCACAGGTTACTGATGCTGACGAAGATGTTGTCATCTTACAAAACTGGGACGAACTACGTTCAACCATGTGGAACTACGTCGGTATTGTTCGTACGACTAAACGTCTACAACGTGCGTTACATCGTATCGAGATGTTGAAGCGTGAAATCAATGAATACTATCAAGATTACCGAGTCAGTAAGAACCTGATCGAATTGCGTAACCTCGTTTTAGTTTCCGAAATGATTGTACGTTGTGCGATGGAACGTAAGGAATCACGTGGTTTGCATTACACGCTTGATTACCCAGAGCTTTCAAACGAAATTCGTAAGACCGTGTTAACTCCACCAAACTTTAAGGTGGAACAGCCGTTGGTAAATGAGTGATACTTTCAAGTTTTTGATATTTTCAAGATAACTTATAGTTATTATTTACTATCGAGGTAGGCGACATGGATGTCGCCCGTTGAGCTGCGGTATCAAGGATGTACCGTCAGCTCAACAAAGGATTTTTGTTACTTTTCATCCGTGAAAAGTAAGGCATAAGAAATAAAACCAAAACATCACCGAAACTTTTGGTCAATACAGGTTGAGTATATAACCGTATTTACTTCAAATACTGCAATGCTTCTTCAAATACAACATCCGCATTTTGTGTTGCATCCAAACGCTTGATCCGTTCAGGCTCTGCTTGCCATAAAGTCTTATAACCAGCACGTACCTTGGCAAAGAAGCTCAATTTTTCTTGTTCAAAACGATCTAATGCACCACGCTCTCGTGCACGAGTCATGCCCAACTCAATCGGTGCATCCAACCAAAAGGTAATATTCGGCATTTTTGCCACAAAAGTTTGATTTAACAATTGCAGCTTTTCCAGACTTAAACCACGCCCAGCACACTGATAAGCAAAGCTGGCATCAGTAAAACGATCACTCAACACAATTTTCCCCGCCGCTAACGCAGGTAAAATCACTTGTTGTAAATGTTGAGCTCGTGCAGCATAAATCAGTAATAGCTCAGTATCATGACTCATTAGCTCATCATGATTTACTGCCAATAATAATGTACGAATCTGTTCTGCTAATGGTGTGCCACCAGGCTCACGGGTCAGTACAACTTCTTTACCTTGCTGTTCAAAGTACTGATGAATTTTACGAATCAGAGTGGTTTTCCCTACACCTTCTGTACCTTCAAAACTAATAAACATCATTCACCTTGATTTTTCTTTGAACGGAGTACAGACAAGTAATCTTGTACTGCACGATTATGCTCTGCTAGAGAAGCACTAAATTTATGTCCACCATTTCCTGTTGCGACGAAATAAATATTTTTTGAATCGTCTGGATGCATCGCTGCTTCAATCGCTTTTTTGCTTGGTAAAGCAATTGGGGTTGGTGGTAAACCATTAATTGTATAAGTGTTATATGCGGTTGGTGTCCTTAAATCATTACGTGTGATATTACCTATGTAACGATCCCCCATTCCATAAATTACAGTTGGATCGGTTTGTAAGCGCATACCAATTTTTAAACGACGCACAAAAACACCTGAAACTTGCTCTAGCTCGCGATCTAAACTGGTTTCTTTTTCAATAATTGAAGCCATAATTAATGCTTCATATTTATTTTTATAAGGAAGATTGGCTGCTTTATTCGCCCAAGCTTCATCTAAAGATTTCATTTGACGATGATATAAATCCGTTAAGATTTTTTTATCAGTTTCGCCTTTGGCAAAGAAATAAGTATCTGGTGCAAACAAGCCTTCAGGATGTGAATAAGGAATATCGAGTTCTTTTAATAATTGATCCTGAGGTAAATCCAATATTGTTTTAGTGACATTTGAATCTTTTTTGAGGTTGTTAATCAGTTGCTTAAATGTTGTACCTTCTATCACTAAAATTCGATTCATTTGAGCATTTTCAGCATTCGACAACATTTCCAAAACTTGACGAACACTCATACCCTGCGTGACTTCATAAACACCTGCTTTCATCGTGTCATGAATCATGAACTTTTGATAGAGTTTCAAAAGAATCGGAAAATTCACTTTATTTTCTTCAGCTAAACGGTCGATAAAACCAGAATAGGTATCTCCAGAAGAAATGACCAAAAGCTGTTTTTTGTTTTGAACAGGGTAATTCTTGAATAAACTTGACCAGAAAACACCAAAGATCACAATCAAAAAAGCGATGACTGCAATTATAAAAAACTTAATAGAAAACTTAGCTTGTGATTTGGCTTTAGGCTTTTTCTTAGTTTTGCTTGGATTCGGAGGTTTTGGCATATTTAGTCAATCTGGCTAAGTTTTAAAGAATTAAATAAATCAAGATACGGTTGTTGCTGCATTGTTCGACCTTGAAATCGAACTACAGCTTTCATCGGATGCAAAGCATTACAGAAAAATATGTTCTGGATATGCGCGATCTGATCCATTTCAATACAACGTTGTTCACATGAAATATGATTTTGTTGCATACGAGATAGAATGTGCGCACGCATTACACCGTGCACGCCATTATAGCGAAGTTCTGGAGTAATCCATTGATCATTTATACGAATAAAACAATTACTGCTTACACCTTCAACAATATACCCTTGCACGTCCGTAACTAATGCTTCTAGCCAACCTCGTTGATCTGCTTCTTGCTTCAACACAACTTGCTCTAGTCGATTCAAAGTCTTCAAACCAACCAAATGAGGCATATGCAAACCTACAGCATGATTCAGTAAACCACTTTCAATCCATTCAGGCTCTAAATGTTGCCATTGTTTAGGATAAAACCACACATATACATCGGCTGGGTGTAAAGGAAGACTATATCCTCGGTCACCTTCTCCGCGACTGATTACCACCTTCAACGTACCATTCAAGTTTTTTTCATGTTGTGACAATTGATCTAGTGCTTGTTCTATATAAGATAAATCGGCATCCAAGCTTAAATTTTTGCAAGCATAATTCAAACGGGCAATATGTAGTTCTTTTAATTCCATTCCACCATGCACCAATCGTGCTGTTGTGAAACACCCATCACCGTAGTGAAACGCACGATCCAATAAAGGAATTGAATCAATCAACTGCCCATTTTTATAGCATTGCATAAGTTAAAGATCCTTTAGGATACATTCATCGAAGCTATTAATTTTAATAACCTATTGATTTTAAATAATTATAACAACTTCACTCATAAAATAAAAATTTCTTATTTATCAGTTATTCAGCATAACTTATCTCTTTTATGTATTTCTTAATTTTTCATATCAAATTCGATTTTAATTATTTTTTTTGCAAAAAAACTGCAGTTATGCTGCATCCATATTCCAAACAATGATTTAATTTTTGAGGGGTCTCCATGCGTTTATCTCAGGTCAAAGTCGGTGTAATTGCTGCATTACTTTCAGTTTCTTCTTTTGCTGCGCAAGAGTTTTTAAATGTGTCTTATGATCCGACACGTGAACTCTATACAGATTTCAATAAACAATTTGGTGCTTACTGGAAACAGCGCACAGGACAAGATATTGACTTCAAACAATCACACGGCGGCTCAGGCAAACAAGCACGTGCTGTCATTGATGGTTTAAATGCTGATGTCGTAACGCTAGCACTTGCTGCTGATATTGATGAAATTGCTGAAAATGCAAAATTACTTCCAGCAGACTGGCAAAAGAAATTACCAAATAACTCTACGCCATATACATCAACGATTGTATTCCTTGTTCGAAAAGATAACCCAAAGAAAATCAAAGACTGGGGTGATTTAGTCAAACCTGGTGTTGAAATCATCACGCCAAATCCAAAGACCTCGGGTGGTGCTCGCTGGAATTATTTAGGTGCATGGGCTTGGGCAAAACATCAAAAAGGCGGCAATGACGCGAAAGCTCAAGAATTTGTGCGTCAAATTTATAAGCAAACCAAAGTTTTGGATTCGGGAGCACGCGGCGCAACAACTACATTTGCTGAACGTGGTATCGGTGATGTGTTGTTGGCTTGGGAAAATGAAGCTTTCCTTGCCGTTCGAGAGCAACCAGGTAAATTCGAAATCATCACACCGTCTCTTTCTATTTTGGCTGAACCACCTGTTGCCGTAGTAGAAAAAAATGCTCAGAAAAAAGGTAACGCCCAAATTGCACGCGGATATTTGAATTACTTGTACTCTCCTGCTGGTCAAGAAATTGCAGCGCGTAATTTCTATCGTCCTCGCAATGCCGCGGTATTAAAGAAATACAGCAATGTATTCAAACCACTGAAACTAGTAACAATCGATAAAGAATTCGGTGGTTGGGCAAAAGTACAAAAAACCCATTTTGATAATGGTGGAATTTTCGACCAAATCGTCAAGATCAATAGCACAGGTAAATAATCCAACTAAGTCCCACTTTTTCTAAGAGGGACTTCCTCACTTCCATAAAGCAAGGTTGGGAAGGATTCTAAGGAGATTAGACATGACTCATACCGTAATTGTTCCTGGTGTAGGTGGCAGCGAGGCTCAACACTGGCAGTCTTGGCTACAACAAAAACTCATGTCTAGTTCTCGTGTTCAACAGAAACACTGGGATCGTCCAGTCTTGCAAGAGTGGGTTGATCAGTTTGTCAAAACTGTTTCATCTGTAAATGAACCTGTTCAGATCGTTGCTCATAGTTTTGGATGCTTAACCAGTGTAGCGGCTCTCGCCGAGCACCCTGAGCTAAGTGTACAAGTAAAAAATTTAGTTTTGGTTGCACCCGCAAATCCAGCACGTTTTGGTGAGGCAGGTTTCGCTCGTCATAGTCTAACTGACTATAAAGCATATTTTCATAGACTCAGTATTGATGTGCCAACGACGTTATTAATTAGTGAGAATGATCCATGGCTTGGTTATGTCGATGCTTTACAGCTCGCAGAATCATGGAAATTAACACCAATTAATTTAGGACCTGTTGGCCACATCAATGTTGCTTCAGGGTTTGGTCCATTCCCTGAGATCCTGAATTATTTATTACCTGAAAAAAAGAGCTTACCTACCGCTCTAATGAAGGTCGCAAATTTTAATATGAAATTTGCCTAGCCCCATCTTCACCGTATTTTTTGATTTTAGTTTCGTTTATTTGCTTATTTAGCAAATATTTCTCTTTGAGGAAATGTCATGTCGCAGCGTTCCCGAGTGCTGCCAGGGTTTGGTCTCTCGTTAGGCTTTACTCTCGCTTATGTATCTTTGATTGTGCTTATTCCTTTATCTGCTGTATTTATCCGATCTTTAGGAATCGGATGGGATGGTTTATGGGAAATCTTAACTTCAGAACGAATCCTAAAGTCACTGCAACTTAGTTTCAGTGCGGCATTGATTGCTGCGCTAGTGAATGTGATTTTTGGATTATTATTGGCATGGTGCTTAGTTCGCTATAGTTTTCCAGGTAAAAGAATTGTCGATGCATTAGTCGATTTACCTTTTGCTCTACCAACAGCTGTAGCAGGGATTGCACTCACTTCTTTATACGCTCCAACAGGTTGGATTGGTCAATATTTGGAACCGTTAGGGATTCAAGTTGCATATACCCCTATTGGTATTACTCTTGCCCTGATATTTATTGGATTACCCTTTGTTGTTCGAACAGTACAACCAGTTCTCAGCGATATTGAATCTGAATTAGAAGAAGCAGCTTCTGCACTTGGTGCAAATCGCTGGCAGACCATTACCAAAGTCTTACTTCCAATTTTATTTCCAGCGTTGCTGACAGGATTTGCTTTGGCATTTGCTCGTGGTGTTGGTGAATATGGCTCTGTCATCTTTATTGCAGGCAATCAACCGTATAAAACAGAGATTGCTCCCCTCATGATCATTTCTCGTTTGGAAGAATATGATTATGCAGGCGCAACAACGATCGCTGTAGTCATGCTCATTCTCTCATTTGCCATCTTATTTTTAATTAATTTAGTTCAAGCATGGGCAAGCCGTCGTACAGGGAGAGTTGCACAATGAGTTTGAATACAAACAGCAATGCTTTGGCACTCAAATTACAAGCAAGAGATGCCACTAGAGAACCGACATGGGTTCGTTATAGTCTAATTACTATTGCATTAATCTTTTTCTTAAGTTGCTTGGTTCTGCCCTTAATTTTGGTTTTTGTCGAAGCTTTTAAGCAGGGTCTAGAAGTCTATGTAAATGCATTGACTGACTCAGATACGCTATCGGCTGTAAAGCTCACCTTAATCACTGCTGCGATTGCTGTACCGATTAACGTTGTATTTGGTGTTGCAGCAGCTTGGGCTGTAGCTAAGTTCCAGTTCCGTGGTAAAGCCATTTTGACCACCATTATCGACATGCCATTCTCAGTTTCACCTGTGATAGCAGGTTTAATGATTGTTTTAATTTTTGGCTCTCAAGGTTGGGTTGGCGGATGGTTCATGGATAATGACATCAAAATCCTATATGCCGTTCCAGGTATTGTTTTAGCTACTATTTTCATCACTGTTCCATTTGTTGCACGCGAACTCATTCCGCTCATGGAAGCTCAAGGTACTGAAGAAGAAGAAGCTGCAATCGTCCTTGGTGCATCTGGTTGGCAAACTTTCTGGAAAGTAACACTTCCAAATATTAAATGGGGTTTGATCTATGGTGTGATTCTATGTAATGCACGTGCAATGGGTGAGTTTGGTGCTGTATCGGTCGTTTCAGGACACATTCGTGGTGAAACGAACACATTACCTTTACATGTAGAAATTCTATACAACGAGTATACCTTCAGTGCTGCATTTGCAGTGTCATCTTTACTGGCATTCTTAGCAATCATCACTTTGATTTTAAAAACTTGGTTAGAGATACGCCAAGACCAAAGCAACGAACATCAACATAATCCATCTAGCCACTGAGGAATGTACAAATGAGTATTCAAGTTAAAAATATTGAAAAACACTTTGGCGCATTCCACGCGCTTAAAAATATCTCTTTAGATTTCCCAGAGGGCGAGCTAGTAGCTTTACTTGGTCCATCGGGCTGCGGAAAAACAACACTTTTGCGAATTATTGCAGGTTTAGAATCAGCCGATGGCGGGCAAGTATTGCTTGAAGGTGAAGATGCAACTGACATTCATGTACGTGAGCGACAAGTTGGTTTCGTTTTCCAACATTACGCTTTATTTCGCCACATGACCGTCTATGACAATATTGCTTTTGGTTTACGTGTTCGCCCACGTGCAACACGTCCATCAGAAGCTGAAATTAAAAAACGAGTTACGCGTTTACTTGATTTAGTTCAACTTGGCTTTTTAGCTGATCGTTACCCTGCACAACTATCCGGTGGTCAACGTCAACGTATCGCTTTAGCACGTGCTCTAGCAGTTGAACCTCGTGTTTTATTACTGGATGAACCTTTTGGTGCTTTGGATGCTAAAGTTCGTAAAGAACTGCGTCGTTGGTTACGCACACTACATGATGAATTGCACATCACCTCCATCTTTGTAACCCATGACCAAGAGGAAGCTTTAGAAGTTGCTGATCAAATCATTGTCATGAATAAAGGTGATGTAGAACAAATTGGTTCGCCTCGTGAAGTTTATGAAAAACCAGCGACACCATTTGTATTTGATTTCTTAGGTCAAGCAAATCGTTTTGAAGGTGAACATCATGAAGGTATTATTCGTATCGGAGATGATCGCATTCAACTACCAAATCATTTGCAAGCACCGCAAGGAAAAGTCATCGCTTTTGCTCGACCAAATGAATTACACATTCATGCGCAGCCTCAACCGAATACTGTTCAAGCGACTTTTTTACGTGAAGTCTGGATTGCAGGTAGAGTGATCGCTGAATTACAAGATCGTAGTGGGCGTACTATCGAAATTTTACTCAGTGTAGAAGAAGCTAATTTGCATCAATTCAGACCAAACCAAACCGTCTGGATTAGTGCAGCTCAACTTCATTTATTTGCAGACCCAACGACGCAAGTTGCTTAAAATAATACTTGATGACGGCTAAACTACCCATATGGAACTTTAGCCGTTCCTCATCCTATATGCGGAAATAATGATTATGAACTTCCAACAACTCAGAATTATTCGAGAAACAGTTCGTCAAAACTTTAATTTAACTGAAGCTTCAGCGGCACTTTATACCTCCCAATCTGGTGTCAGTAAACATATTAAAGATTTAGAAGATGAATTAGGCGTACAACTTTTTGTGCGTAAAGGTAAACGATTACTTGGTCTCACTGAACCAGGACAGTCCCTATTGAGTATTGTCGAGCGCATGTTAGTTGATGCTGATAATATCAAACGCCTTGCTGACGATTTCAATAAAGTTGATGAAGGTACTTTAACGATTGCAACAACACACACCCAAGCTCGTTATGTATTACCTCCAATTGTGAATCAATTTAAGAAGCTTTTTCCTAAAGTGCATTTGGTTTTACAACAAGCAAGTCCTGTTGAAATCGCTGAAATGCTACTTCAAGGTGAAGCTGATATTGGAATTGCGACAGAATCTCTCACCACAGAGGAAAACTTAGCAAGCGTGCCTTACTATGAATGGCACCACAGTATTATTACACCTAAAGACCACCCTTTAACGAAATTAGACAACATCAGTCTCGATCTTTTAGCAGAGTATCCGTTGATTACATATCACGGAGGTTTTACAGGTCGCTCTAAAATCGATAAAGCATTTGAAGATGCACATTTGCATGCAGATATCGTAATGTCAGCGTTAGATGCCGATGTTATTAAAACCTATGTTGAACTTAATATGGGTGTCGGGATCGTCAATGATGTCGCATATGATGCCGAACGTGACTATCGTTTACAGCAAATAAAAACTCACATTTTTGGTACTAACACTACGTGGATTGCTGTAAGAAAAGGTCATTTACTACGTGGTTATGGTTATGAGTTTATCTCGCTTTGCTCACCTAAAACCGATATTAAAGCACTAAAAAAAGTTGCTTATCCAGAAGAATAAAAAATGGCTCATCTTGAGCCATTTTTCTAAATTCAGAGTCACTTTCTTCATAAAAAAACGAGCATTAAGCTCGTTTTTTTTAGTTCAGTATATGGATTAGAACTTAAAGCTCACACCCACTTTAGCTACTGGCATCCACTCATAACGCGACTTCTCATTGATTTTTTGCTCTTCACCTTTAATCGCATCACTTAACAAATCGCCATTACCATTGGTTTGGTCTGAACCCGCTACTTGTTTTAAAGAGGCTTTGGATTACCAGTATAGTAAGCACCTACTTCACCAAATACACCAACATTTTTATAGACTTGTGGTGCAAAACCAAAACCTAAATATGGTGCAATATCATTATCATACTTCATATCACCTTTCAAATGAATATTTGAATCAGCATTAAAGTCTGTTTTATTGATAGTAAAGTTACGACCCTGAGAAATACGGCGATCTAATTTATACTCATTGTCGATATAAGCCACACCAGTCGCAACATATAGCGAACGTGCTAAACTATCACTTGCACCCCATGGGTAGATCTCAGCGTTTAAATAAGTATTGTTATTATCCATATCCATATCATACTTAGATCCATTGATTTTTAACTCATCAGACCAAGAGATATCACCACCGTTATAACCTAAAGTTAAACCTACATACGGATTTACACGATATGAAATAGCACCACCATAACCTGTAGTACCCACTTCAGCACGAACTGAAACTGGATCTAAGTATGAAGGAAACGTAGAACCTGATTCCTTCACAACTTGTTCATCTGCTGCTAAAGCAGAACCTGCAATCGCTGTTAATGCACCTGCAGCTAAAATAACGCGCAAAGCTTTCATTGAAGTCTCCTCAAAAAATACTTTTATCTAAGGTATAGTTGTTACTGTAATAAAATCTTAAAAGAATGATTGATATCTTTTTATACAGAAACTGATTACTTTTTGTTATTTTTTGATACAAATTCAGAATAATTGTATATTTCAAAATAATGGATAAAAAACAATTAAATCCGAATTTATTACAATTTTATTGCTTAATTTTAAAACACTTTATTGTAACGACTTTTTTCAAAGCTTCTTGATTCAATTTAGTGTAAAATCTTCAAAATTTTTTTGGATGAAGGAAGATCATGTCTCAGCTTTCTACGATCATTGAGCAAGCATTTGAAGACCGTGCAAATTATTCAGCTACGGACTGCCCTACAGAAATTCGTCAAGCCGTTGAAGAAGCATTAACTGGTTTAGACAACGGTACACTTCGTGTGGCTGAAAAGATTGATGGTGAGTGGGTTGTTCACCAATGGTTAAAAAAAGCAGTTTTACTTTCTTTTAAACTCAATGACAACCAACCTATTGAAGCTTGTGATCTACAGTTTTATGACAAAGTTGCAACTAAATATTCAGGTTGGACTGAAGAGCAATTTAAAGCAGCAGGTGTACGCGTAGTTCCTCCAGCTGTTGCTCGTCGTGGTAGCTTCCAAGCTAAAAATGTGATCTTGATGCCATCTTATGTCAACATCGGTGCATATGTTGATGAAGGCACAATGGTTGATACTTGGGCAACTGTTGGTTCATGTGCGCAAATTGGTAAAAATGTACATTTATCTGGTGGTGTAGGTATTGGCGGTGTATTAGAGCCATTACAAGCAAACCCAACGATTATTGAAGATAACTGCTTCATCGGCGCGCGTTCTGAAATTGTAGAAGGCGTGATTGTTGGTGAAGGCTCTGTAATCTCTATGGGCGTATTCATCGGTCAATCGACTAAGATCTATGATCGTGAAACTGGTGAGATTCACTATGGTCGCGTACCTGCTGGTTCAGTTGTAGTTGCGGGAAGCCTTCCTTCTAAATGTGGAACTTATAGCCTTTACGCAGCAATCATCGTGAAAAAAGTTGATGCTAAAACACGTGCTAAAACAAGTTTAAATGATTTATTACGTGCTGACTAAGTTGTAATACTACGGAGCTTACACTGCTCCTCGTCTCTACGATTATCACTGATCGTAGAGATTTTTGTTTTTTAATAGCTTGCTGATTTTGTGGTAACTCTTTATGACTTCCTTACGTTCCTCTGCAATTCCTGTCTCTGATCCTGCTGCTGGTTTGCGTATCACTGAGATTTTTTATTCTTTGCAAGGCGAAGCGAATACATTTGGCTTACCCACTGTCTTCATTCGTTTAACTGGTTGCCCTCTTCGTTGCAGCTATTGTGATACCACGTACTCTTTTGAAGGTGGCGAGCGTCAATCACTTGAACATATCATTGAAACAGCAAGCCAGTTTAAAACACCTTATATATGTGTCACTGGTGGCGAACCACTTGCACAGCCGAATTGTCTTGTATTACTTCAACGCTTGTGTGATCTCGGTTTTGACGTTTCGCTTGAGACAAGCGGAGCTTTAGATGTTTCTAAAGTTGATCCACGTGTTTCGAAAGTATTAGATCTAAAAACACCAACGTCTAATGAAGATCATCGTAATTTACTTACCAATCTCGACTATCTAACACAGCATGATCAGATTAAATTTGTGATCTGTAATCGTGCCGACTATGAATGGTCTAAACAACAACTGGAAAATTTCCAGTTGCAAGATAAAGTCAGTACAGTATGGTTCTCTCCTGCTTTCGCGGTAGAAAAAGGTACTGTTGCTCTGCCTGCTCTTGCACGTGATTTAGCTCAGTGGATTTTAGATGACCATCTCCCTGTTCGCTTCCAATTACAGTTACATAAGCTGTTATGGAATGATGAATCTGGTCGCTAATGATCTTGTGACTGTCTCAAATGAGGCAAATCATCTACGAATAATTTTAGGTTGAATAATGGAAAATAATATGCGTTCTCGTGCCATCGTATTATTGTCTGGCGGTTTAGACTCGACAACATGTCTCGCTTGGGCACAAGCAAACTATGACTGTATCGCTTTAAGTTTTATGTATGGTCAGCGCTCTACAACTGAGCTTGATGCAGCTAAGGCACTTGCACAACGAGCAGGTGTTGAACATCGTGTAATTAATATCGATTTGGGTAATTTAGGCGGTTCCGCGCTTACAGATCATAACATTGATGTACCTGAACAATTACAAGAAGGTATTCCTGTAACTTATGTTCCAGCACGTAACACAATTTTTCTATCCTATGCTCTTGCAGCAGCCGAGGTATTTGACGCTGAAGCCATTGTTATTGGTGTAAATGCTGTTGATTATTCAGGATATCCAGATTGTCGCCCAGAATTTATTGACGCTTTTGCCAATCTTGCAAGACTTGCAACAAAAGCTGGTGTTGAAGGAAAACCTCTTAAAATTGAAACACCTCTGTTACATTTATCCAAAGCGAATATTATACGCTTAGGCATCGAACATGGCGTAGACTATAGCCAAACGGTATCCTGCTATCAGGCAGATGCTCAAGGACGTGCATGTGGCAAATGCGACAGTTGTCGTTTACGTCAGCAAGGTTTTATCGAAGCAGGTGTCGCGGATCCTACGCGCTATGCGGAATAAACGATATAAGGTAAAAATTAGGTACATTATATGAAGTTTTCTAAATCAAATATTATTCTTTCAACAATGATGTCAGCTGCAGCTCTTTTTGCTACAGCATCTCATGCAGCTGATAATCCATTACAAGCAGCATATAAAAGTACCAATGTAAAATCTGCATTAGTCAACGTATGTAAAGATCAAACAGCTAAAGGTGGAAAACTAACCTCTGCGGAAGTAAGTAAATTCTGTAGTTGCCAAATTGATGCACAAGGTAAAGTAACTGAAGCACAAAAATGGGAAATTCAAAGTGCAATTAATGCCAAGAAAAGCCCTAGTTCTTTAGTGTTTGTCCAACAGCAAAATAAAGATTTACAAGCTTGCTTAGGCGCCCCTTTGGTATCTAAGTTAGAAAAATTAACTGAAGAAGCAATGAAAGCTGCTCAGCAACAAGCTCCTAAAAAGTAAGCTTTTATGGTTCAGATTAAAGCCTGCATTTATGCAGGCTTTTTTTAGTTCTGTTAATATTTGAATCACCTAAAGAAATTGACTAAATTCATGCACGACCAATGGAAAACCAATGCTGAAAATCGACGATCAATCGTTTCATTCAGTGGAGGCAAAGATAGTTCTCTCGCCTTGTACCATGCTATGCATAAAGGGACGGTGTTAGGCTTAATTGTAATGTTAGAGGAACAAGGACAACGATCACGTTCGCACGCAATGCCCCTCGATATTATTCGTGCTCAAGCTGATGCGATAAGTTTACCAGTTTATATGACTTCATCGAGTTGGTCTGATTATGAAAGTAAGTTTATTGATTTACTTCATCAGGCTAAAGCTCATGGAGCTGAAGTACTCGTTACTGGCGATCTCGACATGCCACAGCATGGCTGCTGGCACGATAAAGTCACTCAACAGGTTGGGCTCAAGTTAGGCATGCCACTCTGGTTAAGACCACACAAACAAGTCGTTGAGGAATTTATTTCACTTGGTTTTCACAGTGTTATTGTTACCGTCAACCTCAAATTGGGAATGCGCGTTGAAGACTTAGGTAAAACACTTACTTTGGAATATATCCAAGAACTGGAAGATCGCGGCATTGATCCATGTGGCGAAGGTGGTGAATTTCACACCACAGTGATCAATGGTCCCATTTTTAACAAAGCAATTCCTATACGCCATGGTGAAATTGTTTATCATGAAGAATATGCATTTTTACCACTTGAACTAGATCAACCATAACCTTTATTGAAGGATGAGACATGTCTGAGAATATTCAATTACCTGATCAAAGCTTCCCGACAACTGAAGGTGAACTTAACCTGACACAAATCGAAAGTGAATGGTTAGTTTTATATTTCTACCCTAAAGATTCCACACCTGGCTGTACAACTCAGGCGATCGGTTTTTCATGTTTAAAAGATCAGTTTGCAGCTTTAAACTGTCAAATTATCGGTGTCTCACGTGATTCTGTTAAATCTCACCAGAACTTCACTGAAAAGCAATCACTTAATTTCAATTTGATTAGTGATCGACAAGAAATCTTATGTAAACATTTTGATGTCATTAAAGAAAAAAATATGTATGGCAAACAAGTCATGGGCATCGAACGTTCAACCTTTATTTTTCACAATAAGCAATTGGTGAAAAGCTATCGCAAAGTTAAAGCTGCAAGACATGCTGAACAAGTATTGGAAGATTTAAAAGTTTTACAATCTGCTTAATTTGCTTGCCTTCAAAAATGCGAGTTTATACTCGCTTTTTTTTCAGTTAAATTGTAGCCCTAAACTAAAATAACGTATCATTAAACGATTAAAATAACGAACCTAAATCTTAAAAAATGAAATCGATCCAAGTTTTAATTTTATTTCCGTTGTTTATTTCTGGATGCAGTATCAGCACCCCAACACGTTCACAAGAATATTCTACTTCAACCTCTCAAGTTCAGAAATTATCAAACGAAATACGCTGTGAAGACTTACAAAACCCAGCTTATCAACAAACCATCTTGCAGTCGATTAACGAAATTCGGCAACAAGCGCGTCAATGTGGACAACGACATTTTTCAGCAACATCACCCTTAGTATGGAATGAACATTTGGCTAGAAGTGCTTATGCTCATGCCATAGATATGGCTCAATATAATTTTTTAGGGCATCGTAGTCAGGGCGGTTTAGACCTCAAAGCTCGCTTGAAACTTTATCAGTTTAAAGGACGCGGCGGCGGTGAGAATGTTGCACGTGGGCAGAAAAACTTGAATGAAGTATTAACGACTTGGCTAAACAGCCCCATGCATTGTGCCAATATAATGAATCCAAAATTTACAGACTATGCAGTCGCATGTACCTTTGACTCCACTGAAAAACAAAAGCCATACTGGGCACAACAATTCGGAATTCGTTAACAGGAAATACCTATGCAAAATGGCTCGATCGTTCCTATTTTTCGTATCTTTGACATTAAATTAGCACAATCATTTTATCTTGATTATTTAGGCTTCCAAATCGATTGGCAGCATACTTTCGGGGACAACTTCCCTGTTTATCTGCAAATTTCCAAAGACGAGTGCATCCTTCACCTATCTGAACACTTCGGTGATGCGAGTCCGCATAGTGCGATTCGTATTTACTGGGAGAATCTCAGCTTGTTAAAAAATGAACTTGAGGTCAAGGATTATAAGTTTGCTAAACCCCAAGTTGAAAAAACAGATTGGGAAACATTAGAACTGAGTATCACTGATCCCTTTTCCAATCGAATTATCTTTTGGGAAGATGCTTAATTAGTCCACTAAAAGTTGATAATGAAAGACTTTAGAAATAATTTTCCACTCACCCTGCTTTTGTACCAATGTAAGTGCATCATAAAAATATTTAGGTTCAATCACACATTCAACATGTACCATCGCTAGCTGATCATGAATCAAATTGATCGCAATTACCTTATCATGTCTTAATTGGTTTTGAGATGCGGATGAAATACGCTTTCCCACAATAGAGAAATAAGTATCCATATCTAACTTAAGCATCGGATCATCCGTAGCGTTGATATAAGTTGCATCGGAATGAAATACCTCCTGCAATTTATCCACATCACAAAAGTACAAACCATCAAAGTATTTTTCGAGTTGCTGTTGAATCTTAATTATCGAATTATTTTGCATCTTATGTACCTATTCTTTGTCTATTACGTATGGTCGAAACAGATTCACCTGCAACGCCCCAATTATCAGTTTCAATTTCATCAATCACCACAAATGTAGTTGCAGGGTCTTTATGAAGCACCCGAACCACTAAATCTGTAGCCTCTTGAATCAACTGTTGTTTCTGTGCTGTAGAGACATTTTCTTTAGTGATTTGAATTAAAATATAAGGCATAGGGATCTCCTTTTATAATTTTATAAATAGCAAAATACTAAGCTGCTTCGGCTGCTATTGCATCTTGAACTGTTTGACGACGAGCAATTCGCTGCATAAAAGCTGTTAAATGAATAAAATGCCCAAGATCAAGACCAATAAAGTCAGCCCATCGTGTCACCACAAACAGATAAATATCAGCAATGGTAAAATTACTTCCCATTAAATAATTTTGCCCATCTAACTGTTGATCAACCCACGCATAGTGTTTATTTAAAATCATACTAAAGGCAGTTTTAGATTCTTCGCCATAAGACTCATGGAAAAATGGTGAATATGCTTTATGAATTTCTGAAGCAATAAAATTCATCCAAGAAAGTGTTTGATAACGCTCTGGGGTATTTATTTCAGGTAATAAATCCTTACGTTCGAATTGATCAACAAGAAACTGACTAATCACAGCACCTTCCGTTAAAAAAGAACCATCTTCAAGCTGCAACACAGGTACTTGTCCTTTATTATTGAGTCGATAAAAGTCCTCACCCAGTTCGGTTAAATGCTGTTGCAAATCGACTTTGATTAATTCAAATGGAAGCCCAAGCTCTCTTAAAATGATATGTGGGGCTAGAGAACATGCATTTGGTGAATAGAACAGTTTCATAAAAATAACTCCATACAAGGTATGCGAATCATCTTATTGTTTACTTATATGTGCTTAAATAGCTTACAACTCAAATCATTTTTTACATGGTGTAATGAATGAATCACCCTCTAAAACGGATGATGTTTAGTAGCGTCGAATTGTTTTGCTTAGTAGCAGAATATGAAAGCTTTTCCAAAGCAGCCTTACATGCAGGTGTGAGTCCAGCAGCGGTCAGTCGCTCAATTGCTCGATTAGAAAAGCATTTAGAGACTCCATTGTTTGTAAGAACGACTCGACAAGTCCGTTTAACTGCGCAAGGAAAAATCTATTTTGATGAATGTAAACAAGCGCTGAATCAAATTTTAGAAGCAGAACAGCAACTCAAAAATCAAACACAGCAACCCTCTGGTTTAATTCGTATCAGTGTTCCAACACCTTATGGACACTATCGCATCCTACCGTTATTGGCAAAGTTTTCACTGCAATATCCAAGCATCCAAGTAGATGTTCAACTCACCAATAAAAATGTGGACTTTATAGCAGAAGGATATGATCTGGCGATTCGTGGACGACAATTTGCTGATTCAAATTTGATTGCACGGCAACTAGAACAGGCTGAACTGATTGTAGTGGCGTCGCCTGAGTATTTAAAACAATTCGGAACACCGCAAAGCCTTGAAGATTTACAGCATCATCAATGTATTCAGTTTGTTCTTCCCAGTACAGGGAAAAATGTTCCATGGCTATTTAACTCGAATCAACAGTTGATTGAGTATCAAAGTGCGGGAAATATTCGTTGCCTAGACGATATTTTAGGCACGGTTACACTGGCAAAACATAGCGCTGGTTTATTACAAACCTATCGTTTCATTGTAGAAAATGAGCTTAAGAATGGAGATTTGATAGAAGTACTTAGCGAATTTTCAGGTACTTCACGCCCATTTTCTTTACTTTATCCATCAAAAAAATACGAATCTTTCCATATTCGTGTTTTCATCGATTTTCTGCTTAAAGAACTAAAATCTTAAAAACATTCATCCAAATTACTTTTATCACCCGCAAAATATTTACGCTGCAATTCCGCATAGACTTTTGTATTTTTAAATTCAGTCAGAAATTCAATCGTTCCTTTAGGGAAAAATTCAGTTTGAATCTCACCTCGATAATAGGCTTCTCGCACAGGCGTAGCTGAAATAGAATCCTTTAAACTATCCAACTCAACCATTTCCCATTCTGGAAATAACGCTAAATAATACGAAGATTCATCTTTGAAGTGACCAATCAAACCTACTTTTGCATTTGGCTGAACCACTTGATTGACCAATGTTTTGACTTGTTTGACCCATTTTTCATCGTTATACACATCAACCACATGCACGAAATGAATCCGCTTCTGATCATCTTCTGAAAAGTTAGACAGAATCATTTGCTCACGTTCATGGGCTAAAAATGGATTTTTGATATTCCGTTCTGATTGTGCTGAACCTAATGCCAATATCACGTTCTGACTTTGCTGTAACGCAATTTCAATGGTTTGCAGATGTGCCAAATGAAAAGGCTGAAAGCGTCCAATAAAAACAAGATAGTCAAATGTGTACATAGGCGTAATTTCACTTTTTGTGAACTCATCAGTTGCACCATGTAACGCAAATATGCGACATAATGAGAGCACTTTAAAAATCAATCTGGATTAAAGCAAGGATAGTACGATGACACTTAGCTGTATTCAACAACCTCATCAACATTTGCAAGCAAATTTAGAAGATGGCGTACTCACCTTAGCCATTAACCGTTCAGAAGCCAAAAATGCACTTTACGGTGAACTTTATCTTTGGATTGCAAAAGCATTAGATGAAGCTGATACAAATAAAGATGTACGTGTTGTGATTTTCCGTGGTGCAGAACAAGATTTTACTGCGGGTAATGATATGAAAGACTTCATGGGCTTTATGCAAAAGCCATATGAAGGCAAAGCGGGTGATCAACCTCCATTTGTATTATTAAAAGCTGCGGCTCGTTTTTCTAAGCCACTTATTATCGCAGTGAAAGGTGTTGCAATTGGTATTGGTGTAACAATCTTATTACACGCTGACATCGTATTTGCAGACAATACTGCCCTATTCCAAATTCCATTCGTAAGTTTAGGTCTTTCTCCTGAAGGTGCTGCGAGCCGTTTATTGGTCAAACAAGCAGGCTACCAAAAAGCGGCTGAATTATTATTCACAGCGAAGAAGTTTGATGCAGCAACAGCAGTAAAAGCAAATCTTGTAAATGACGTTGTTGAAGATGCCTATGCAACCGCTCAACAAACCGCTCAACATTTAGCAGCATTACCTTTAGCATCTCTAAAACAAAGCAAAGCGCTAATGAAAAAAGACTTAGCTGAAATTATTGCTTGTGTCGATGAAGAAGCTGAAATCTTTATGCAGCGTGTACGCTCACCTGAAATGATGGAAGCTGTACAAGCATTTATGCAAAAACGTAAGCCTGACTTCTCACAGTTCAATTAATACATTTCACTGTTTTTATACAAACCATTTAGTCAAGACTGGGTGGTTTTTTTATTTAACGTCCCAATATTAACAACAAACTTATAGGAACATTTATTCTCATGTCTGAACAAAATCAAACCGAAAAAAAACGCTACTACGAACCTGCCCCTCAAGATATTGATGTTGCCAATTTCCGTAAAGTCATTGAAAGCCGTCGTTCAGTACGTAAGTTCACGGATAAACCAATTCCAAGTGAGATTTTAGATGAATGTTTAGATTTGGCACTGCTTGCACCCAACTCATCAAACTTACAGCCTTGGACATTCTATGTTGTGCAAAATCCAAGCAAGAAAAAACAACTGGTTAAAGCGTGTTTAGGACAACTTGCTGCTAAAACTGCATCCGAATTAATTGTATGTGTCGCTAGAACAGATCGTGTTGATGAGATGGCAAAACTAAATATCACCGAGTTTCCATTTCCCGAAGCACCACCAGCTGTACAAAAGTATTACCGCTTTATTCCCTACAACTATAAAACAGGTTATTTCAATGCCTTAGGTAACTTCAAAAAAGTTGCATTTAAAGTAGCCCGTACACTTGATAAACAACTTCCTGTGACTGCATTTAACCCTGCCGATGCTAAATTATGGGCAACTAAAACCACAGCTTTAGCTTGTGAAAACCTTGTATTGGCTTTACGCGCTTATGGTTTTGATAGTTGTATGATGGAAGGTTTTGATGAACCTTTGGTTCGTAAAATTTTAAAGCTAAATGATCAACAATATCCTGTGATGGTGATTGGTGCAGGTGAACGGGCTACAGATGGTGTGTTCTTCCCGCAATATCGTTTTGATCGTAATTTATTTATTCAAAAAGTATAATTATTCAATATCCAATATTTGCATAAACTCAAAGGCAGGCTCTTCATAAGGATGGCTTGCCTTTAATGATTTTGCCACAACACTGGCTTTTTCTTCAGGCACAATGGTCTCTACACGCCATTCTTCAAGCTGCTCTAGTTCGTCTAATTCTCCTAAAAACGGATTTGCACCTTTAACAGGCTTAAACTGCCCTATTCCTTTGACTTGCCAAGCACAATGCTCATAATTGCCAATACCGCCTGCACCAGCTTCAAAGATAGCCTGTTTGGTGGATTCAAGGTGTGATTCAGGTACATAATAAATAAGTTTTAGCATATTCTTAATGATGTTGAACTCTTGCTGATCATCAATCATAAGCTTAAAAACAATGAAATATCAAAGCGAAATATTCATAACTAGGTAACTAACAACTATGAATACAACTTGGATAGCAACCGTTAAGCCAAACCAAAACCAACCTTTATCTTTGCTATGGATTGTTCTCATGTGATTTGCATTTTTCATCATGTTGTTCTCCGATTCTTATGATCATTATTGAGAATGCAAAAATTGAACCATTTTAAATAATATTAATTAAACTAGTTATGATGATAAAACAACCAATTCCAACTCAAAATGCTATAGGTCATCAAAATGGGATAACTTCAACTCAAACTCTTTTTCTACAACAAGAAAAACAACAAACACATCAGAACTCACCTTTAATTTTTACTGTAGATGATGTGTTCTCAGATCAAGAATGTCTTTCATTCATCGAACTTAGTAATCAATATCATTATGAAACAGCTGATATATTCCTAAACTCAGCTCGTCAAGTGCTCACCAATGTTAGAAATAATAAACGAGTGATTTATGATGATATTCAGCTTGCTGAAACACTATTTTCCAAACTTAAACATTTACTGCCTAAACAATTGAATGGCTGGATATTAAGTGGCTTAAATGAACGTTTCCGTTTTTATCGTTATGAAAATGGTGAAACGTTTAAGCCACATTGGGATGGAATTCATGAAGTAAACGATTGGCACAGTAGCAAACTGACTTTATTGATCTACCTCAGCGAAGATTTTACGGGTGGAGAAACAATTTTTTACCGTGATAGTGGTATGCTGAAACCATGTAAGGAAACTCAAATTGCGAGTGTTCAACCCAAACTTGGGCAGATATTAGTATTTGAGCATCAACAGTTACATGAGGGAGCACCTGTGCTTTCAGGTCAGAAATATGTATTACGTACCGATGTAATGTATAAACATCCGATGCTCTTAAAACATCAGGATCCTTAAATCCAATAAGCTGATATAGGTAAAAGCCATTGCATAATGACTTTTATTTCAACGAATCAAAATACCTATATTTATTGTTTTCTTCAAACCAGCTTATTTTTTATTGCATGCCATCACCTTTTTATTTGTTAAATATCGCTTCTCATATATTGTCATCGCAAAAGCTAAACCACATAAAATCACAAAACCACTGGTCATTGGAACTAATGTCCCGTTATATAACTGTCCAATAATCGAAGCCAGAATTAAAGACAATACAGAAGATGATGCACCAATAATCGCTGAAGCCATTCCTGCGACATGCCCCATCGGCTCCATAGCGATTGCATTTAAATTACCAAATAAAGTTCCAAACAATAAAAATAGAATGCATGCATATAACATAAACATCCAAAAAGAAATCTGAATGCCAACAAGCTGAATAATCAGGAATATCAAAGAAATTAAACATAAACCCAAAAAACCATAAATACAGATTGGACGCATACCAAACTTCATTACGATTCTAGAGTTAGTAAATGAAGCAATCCCCATCACACCTGCTAACACAGCAAAATAAGCACTAAACTCTGCACCTGATTTACCAAACTGCTGCATAAAAATTTGTTGTGAAGTTCCTAAATAACCAATAAACCCACCAAAACAAAAGCCAGCACACAACAGATAACTCATCGTGGTTTTATTACTCACCACTTCCTTAAAACCATCTTTAAATGCTTGTACACGCATAGGCAAACGATTTTCTGGAGCTAAGGTTTCTTCTAAACGTAAAGCAACCCATAACCCAACAATAGTAGCGTAAACCATATATAAGACAAAAATATCTCGCCATCCAAAGAAATGAATAATCAATTGCCCTAAACTTGGTGCAACAGCTGGAGCAACCATAAATACCATCATGATCAAAGACATGATGCGTGCCATTTGGGCACCACTATATTTGTCTCTCACAATGGAAATAGAAGCTACATAAGGGCCAGACCCCCCTATTCCTTGAATAAATCGCCCAACTAAAAACCATTCAAAACTTTGTGTGGAATAACACAACAAGCTTCCTAGAAAATAAATGAGAATGCCTGTAAATAAAATCCGTTTGCGTCCAATCGCATCCGACAATGGGCCTGCAATCAATTGTCCCAAAGTCATACCAGAGAAAATCGTAATGATGACCCACTGTGCCTGATTATCATTTTGTAAAATAAAAACTTTTCCGATCTCACCTAAAGCAGGTAATACTGCATCAATTGAGAAAGAAACGATCGACATTAATAATGCCATCAACAGAGCAAATTCGTGGAAATGGATTTTTGATTTCATTTGTTATTCTCCATCAATATTCATTTTTATACTTGAATGAAATAAGCCACCTTACGGTGGCTTATTTTTTATTACATATTAACCAATGAACTTACGTGCGTTGCGGAACATACGCAACCAAGCACCATCTTCAGCCCAATCTTCAGGCTTCCAAGAATGTTGTAAAGCACGGAAGTTACGCTCTGGGTGTGGCATCATTACTGTTGCACGACCATCTTTAGAAGTTTGTCCTGTAATCGCCTCAGGTGAACCATTCGGGTTCAATGGATAGTGCTGAGTTGGATTACCCAAACTATCTACATAACGCAAGATGACTTGGCTCTCTGCATTTAAAGTGGCAAGTTGTTGTTCTGTCGCAACTAAACGACCTTCACCATGCGCAACTGCGATTGGTAAAATCGAACCTTGCATATCTTCAAGCAACACAGAAACAGATTTCTCTACACGAACATTCACTGCACGCGCTTCAAATACTTCTGACATGTTACGGTGGAAACGTCCCCAATGCTCTGCACCAGGAATCAGCGGAGCAAGTTGTGACATCATTTGACAGCCGTTACATACGCCTAAGCTGAATGTATTTTCACGATGGAAGAATTGTTCGAACTGATCACGTAGTTTCGCATTGAACAATACTGATTTCGCCCAGCCACCACCAGCACCCATCACGTCACCGTATGAGAAGCCACCACATGCCACTAAACCTTCAAAGTCGCTTAAGCTCACACGGCCTGCAAGTAAATCACTCATGTGTACGTCGATAGTATTGAAGCCTACTTTGTCAAAGGCTGCCGCCATTTCCACATGACCATTTACACCTTGCTCACGCAAAATTGCCATATTTGGACGACGTGTATTGATAAACGGCGCTTCAACTGGCTCATTTAAGTCATATGTTGGTTGTGCAATTAAACCTTTGTGGTTCTTATCTGCAATTAAAGCAAATTCTTGATCAGCTGTTTCAACGTTGTCACGTAAACGTTGGATCTGATGTGAAACTTCAGCCCAAGCTTGTTGTAATTCAGCACGCTCAAGCGTTAAACCATTTACAACCAATTGATCAGTTGTATTCACACGACCAACAACAGCAATTGTATCTTTCAAGCTAGATGCTGCAACTTCAACTTCTAACTGCGCCCAATCAGCAGCCGTAATTTGAAGTACTGCACCAATTTCTTCAGCAAATAAGCTTTCAGTTGATTGATTTTCTAGAGCAACACCTAAACGCGATGCGAACATCATTTCAGCAACAGTCGCCAATAGACCACCATCACCAATGTCATGGTAAGCTTTGATCACGCCACGATTGTTCCAGTCTTGAATCAAGGCAAAGAATGCTTTGAAGTCATCAAAACTATCAACATCAGGGGTAACAGAACCGATTGCTTTATATACTTGCGCAAGGATCGAACCACCTAAACGGAATTGACCTTTAGATAAATCGATACGTACAAGTACTGAGTCTGCTAAGTTCTTCAGTTCAGGTGTTAATGTTTTACGTACATCTAAAACAGGTGCAAACGCAGTGATTACGCCTGTCATTGGAGAAGTTACGGCTTTATCTTCACCATCATTCCAAGTGGTACGCATTGAAAGTGAGTCTTTACCGACAGGAATAGCGATACCCAATGCAGGACACATTTCCATACCAATCGCTTTCACACCTTCAAACAAGGCTTGATCTTCACCTTTTTGACCAGCCGCAGCCATCCAGTTGGCAGAAAGCTTGATATCGCTGATTTGTTCGATGTTGGCACAGGCAATATTGGTAATTGCTTCCGCAACCGCTAAACGTGCAGATGCAGCAGGATTTAACAAAGCAACTGGTGGGCGCTCACCCATCGCCATAGCTTCACCTGTAAAGCCTTGCAAGCTTGTCGTCGTTACTGCTGCATCTGCAACAGGAACCTGCCAACGGCCAACCATTTGATCACGGGCAACCATACCTGTAATCGAGCGGTCACCAATTGTGATCAGGAATGATTTAGACGCAACTGTTGGATTCTTCAATACGCGGAAAATCGCATCTTTCAAATCAACTTTTGATGCATCAAAGTCGTTACCTTTACGTTCAATCGTTTCATATGAACGTTGCATACGTGGTGTACCACCCAACATGACTTGCATTGGGATATCGACTGCATTGTTTTCAAATAACGGATCTTCAACAGTCAGATGACGTGCTTCAGTCGCTTCACCAAGTACTGCAAACGGACAACGCTCACGTGCACAAATTTCTTCAAACTGTTCTAAAGATTCTGGACGAATCGCTAACACATAACGTTCTTGCGCTTCATTTGACCAGATTTCCATCGGGCTCATGCCTGGCTCTAAAGATGGAATCTTACGCAGGTTCAATACAGCACCTAACTCGTGATCATTCACTAGTTCAGGCATCGCATTGGATAGACCACCCGCACCCACGTCATGTATAGACACGATTGGGTTAAAGTCTTCTAAGCGCCAGCATGTATCAATGACTTCTTGGCAACGGCGTTCCATTTCTGGGTTTTCACGTTGTACTGAAGCAAAGTCTAAGCTCTCACCCATAGTACCGCTGTCTACAGATGATGCAGCACCACCACCAAGACCGATTAACATGGCAGGACCACCCAATACAATGAGCAAGTCACCTGGTTGAATCGCATCTTTTTCAACGTGGTCAGGACGAATGTTACCGTAACCACCAGCGATCATAATTGGTTTATGGAAGCCTTTAACTTCACCATTCACATTCTGTTCGAAGGTACGGAAATAACCATTTAATGCAGGACGACCAAACTCGTTGTTAAACGCCGCACCACCCAATGGACCTTCAATCATGATTTGTAATGGCGATGCCATACGTGAAGGCTTACCGTAGTTTTCTTCCCAAGGCTGTTCGAAACCAGGGATATTCAAGTTAGAAACCGTAAAGCCTGTTAAACCTGCTTTTGGTTTACCACCACGACCTGTTGCACCTTCATCACGGATTTCACCGCCTGAACCAGTTGCAGCACCAGCAAATGGAGAAATTGCTGTTGGGTGGTTATGCGTCTCAACCTTCATTAAAATATGAGCGGCTTGGCTCTTATATTTATAAACAAAGTGACCATTTTCATCCGCTTTTGGATAAAAACGCATCGTGTCATAACCCACGATCACAGAGGCATTGTCTTTATACGCCGACAATACATCTGTTGGAGATTCTTTATAGGTGTTCTTAATCATTTGGAACAATGATAATGGTTGTTTTTCACCATCAATTGTCCATTCAGAACCAAAGATTTTATGACGACAGTGTTCAGAGTTCGCCTGAGCAAACATCATTAACTCGATGTCATTTGGATTACGACCCAGCTTAGTAAATGCTTCGGTTAAGTAATCAATTTCTTGCTCAGATAAAGCAAAGCCGAACTCATTATTCGCTTTAACTAATGCTTCTTTACCTTGACCCAAGATATCAATTGAGTTGAGTGGCTTCGGCGCAGTTTCTGAGAATAAAGCTTTTGCATCTTCAATTTGAGCAAAAACTGTTTCCGTCATACGGTCATGAAGTACTTGTTTAACTTCATTCGTAATTTCAGTGACACCTTTTAACGTGAATAAAAGACCACGTTCTAGACGGTGTACTGGTGTATTACAGTTTTGGAAAATATCAGTTGCTTTAGACGACCACGGAGAGATTGTGCCAACACGTGGAGTTACTAAAATTTGGATTTCATCACTTGCAGCTTGGCGAAGTTCGAAAGATTGACCATCGTTTAAAAGTTGTAATGCCGATTGATGTTGCTGCTCGTTGAGCGCTTGATCAAACAAATAAACCCACTGGCTGTCAAAAGATTGAACAGAACTCATTGACGCTAAACGGTTTAAGAGTTGAGCTTTCTTAAAAGAAGAATGTGCTGATGCACCGGCCACGATAAACATGTTGACTTTGGCTCCACGGGTGGGTCTAACGAACCTACCGCAATGTGACTTATGAGAGAGCGCATATTCTACTGTGAAAGCCTTCTTTCAGCTAGCCATATCCATCTTAAAAATCAGAGTTTTCTATCCCAAATCACTTAATTTCTTATCGCTTTATGGGTTTAGTATATTCGTAACAATTCGTTTAGTTTGTTCTGATGTACGCATTTCCCATCTCTCATTTTCACGACCTCTTTATTCCAATAGTATAAAAACCAATACTATCAATAGAAAAATCAGAGTGCTTTACACTTACATGACAACTTATGTCGCCCTACTCTAGTGCTTTAATCTTTTTTTTGGCATGATGAATTAAAGTCAGTTTGAATAATGATAAATGGAACAAATGCGTTGGTTGGAATTGCTCTCTGCAATTCGCTTAGGTAGTAAAAAAAGTAGCACCGAATTGGCTAGAAGCCCGTTTCATAAAGATTACGATAGAATTATATTTTCCCAAAGTTTTCGACAACTGAATAGAAAAACTCAAGTTCACCCATTGACTCAGCACGATGGTATTCATACTCGATTGACTCATTCACTCGAAGTATCTTGTATTGGTCGCTCGCTTGGTATGCTCGCCGCAGAAAAGATCAAAGATGAATTACCTATGTGGATTTCACCTGCTGATGTCGGTGCGATTATTCAAGCGGCATGTTTAGCTCACGATATTGGCAATCCCCCTTTTGGTCATGCAGGTGAATATGCGATACGTGAATGGTTTGATGATGCCTCACATCGTGACTTTCTGACCAAACTCACTCCCGAAGAAGAAGCAGACGTTCGTCAATTTGAAGGTAATGCGCAAGGTCTTCGTTTACTGAGTCGTATTGACTACCATCCTGATGATGGTGGTATGCGTCTGACCTGCGCAACACTGGGTGCCTATTTAAAATATCCTTGGTTATCAAAAACCATCGACCAACAAGGCGATACCCCATCCCATCAAAGAGCAAAATTTGGTTGCTATCAATCAGAAAAGGAAATCTTAAAACAGCTTGCTGAACAGCTTGGTTTAATTAAACTGGGTGAATATCACTATTGTCGTCACCCTCTAACTTATTTATTAGAAGCTGCTGATGATATTTGTTATGCACTGATTGATTTAGAAGATGGCATCATTCTTAATATGTTGAGTTATGAAGAAGTTGAACCTATCTTCCTCAACTTGATCGCAGATTTTGGTCTTCCTGAAGAGCTGCATTTACCGCATACCACTTGGCAACAAAAAATTGCAGCCTTGCGTGGTCGTGTAATGAAACGATTAGTCGATGAAGTCACGACGGCTTTTGCAAAACACCACTATGAAATCATCACAGGTCAACTCAAAGGTAGCCTTTTACAATATTGCTCACCTGATATTGAAGCAGGGATTCAAACTGCGAAAAATCTTGCACGTGATCGTATTTTTGAACATCCTCAAAAATCCGGTTTAGAAATTATTGCGCATCAAAGCTTACAGACTATTTTAGATGCTTTTGTGCCTTTGACCATGCCGCATAAAACATTAAGCTTTAAAGAACAACGTTTGATGTCGATTTTGCAACATTCAGGCGCAAATTTTCAAAACAACCATTACAATAATATTATGCAAGTCTTAGATATTATTAGTAAGTTCTCAGACCATCAGGCTTATAGCTTGGCGCAAGAGCTACAAGGGAATAAAGTTGGCTTCTTTTAAAAGAATATGCAAACTCTATTTTCTTAAATGACTTTGGTTTAAATCTTTTCAAATAAATAGTGAAAAATTTTCTATGATCGGATGTTTAATTGGCGAAGTGTTTGCCTTAGAAGCCCCTACTGTATTACTTAATGTAAATGGGGTTGGTTATGAAATCGATACACCGCTTTCAACATTTTGCCAATTACAAAAAGGACAAAAAGTAACGTTATGGACGCATTTAGTCGTTCGTGAAGATGCTCAACAATTATATGGCTTCAGTGAAGCACAAGAAAAAATTATTTTCCGCACCCTACTCAAAGTAAACGGTGTAGGACCAAAAATGGCATTAGGGATTTTATCTACGTTAAGTGTTGAATTATTAATTCACACCATTGAACACGATGATATCAATACACTGATTAAAGTGCCTGGGGTTGGTAAAAAAACGGCTGAACGTTTAATGATTGAATTACGTGATCGTTTCAAAGCACTTTCACAGTCAGCGAATAGCACTTCACAAACAACCACCTCTCAAATTCAATTCATGTCAAACTCACCTGTTGCTGAGGCTGAGGCTGCTTTACAATCGCTTGGCTATAAACCTATTGAAGCACAAAAAGCTGTGGCAGCTGTCAAGGCTGACTATACAGAATCTGCCGATATTATCCGCGCAGCTCTTAAATCGATGATGAAGTAATATTATGCAAGATCGCCTCATTAGTGGAATTGAAAAACCTGAAGATCATTTTGATCGTGCAATTCGTCCGACATCACTTGCTGACTATATTGGTCAGCCCGTGGTTCGCGAGCAAATGGAAATTTTCATTGGTGCTGCTCGTGGGCGTGGTGAAGCACTGGATCATACGCTAATTTTTGGACCCCCAGGTTTAGGTAAAACCACGCTCGCCAACATTATTGCTCGCGAAATGGGTGGAAATCTAAAGTCTACGTCTGGTCCTGTATTAGAGCGGGCTGGTGATTTAGCTGCAATGCTGACCAACTTAGAAGAAGGTGATGTTTTATTCATTGATGAAATCCATCGTCTTTCGCCAGTGATTGAAGAAATCCTCTATCCAGCGATGGAAGATTATCAACTGGATATTATGATTGGCGAGGGTCCAGCAGCGCGCTCTATTAAACTAGATTTACCACCATTTACATTAGTCGCAGCAACAACACGTGCAGGTCTACTCACTTCACCACTACGTGATCGTTTTGGAATTGTGCAACGTCTGGAGTTTTACTCTGTTGAAGATCTTACGCATATTGTAACGCGTTCAGCAAACCTCATGGATGTTCCAATTACTAGAGAAGGTTCAACTGAAATTGCAAGACGTGCCCGAGGTACTCCACGTATCGCCAATCGACTATTACGCCGTGTACGCGATTACGCTCAAGTGAAAGGCACAGGTGAAGTAACTCAAGAAATGGCTCAACGTGCTCTAGACATGCTAAATGTCGATAAAGCAGGTTTAGATACTTTAGATCGTCGTTATATCAGTATGTTGCTTGAACGATTTGAAGGCAGACCTACTGGTGTTGAAGCATTAGCAGCCGCAATGGCTGAAGATAGCGGAACACTAGAGGATGTTATTGAACCTTACTTAATCCAACAAGGTTATGTTATGCGCACTGCTCGCGGGCGTATAGCAACGAATATGGCTTATTTGCAATTTGGTATGACCCCACCTGAATAATATCAATTTCCTTTAATAAAATACTTTCTATAGTGAAGTAATTAAAATAATATACAGATTATTCTACTTACTTCATTATTTTATTAAGGGTTAAAATGAAAAATAATTTTTTCACAACAATATTTTATAGCAGCATAATATTACTAACAGCTTGTGGGGATGGAAGTGATGGTAGTAGTAATGGAACATCCATCCAAAGTAAAGAAAAAAATAGACTACACCAAAGCAGAATCTATTGAGTCGATTGGCTTTGTTGCACAAATAGACGAAAGGTAGAGTTGTTCTAATCTTCAGATATTTATGCAACAGCCACCGTTTTAGCTGTACCAAGTTGAGTAAATTTATTCAAAATATCGACTCTTATTTGCAAGTCAACCACCTGACGATTAAAGCATCGACTAGATACACCTTGTCCAAGTCGTTTCAAGGCAAACATTTTAGCCTCTATTCGGGATCGTCGATGATAACCAATATCTCGTTTCCACTGCTTTTGACCCTTGTCCCAACAGCCTTGTACTGCATGATTCCTTGCTTTACCAATTTCATTTTCCGCCCATAAAGCAGCATTGGAACGAGGAGGGATAATTACATTTGCTTGCCGTTTCAAAATCGCATCATAACAATTCACTGTGTCATAAGCACCATCAGCCGTGACAGATGCAATGGGTTCATCAATTTGATCTAAAAGAGGTTGGAGCATTTCAGCATCACCATATTGGCAGGTCGTGACTTCAACCGCTTGTATTTCTCCACTGTTTGCATCTGTCGCAAGATGTAATTTCAGCCATTGTCGATGTTGGTTTACGCCATGTTTTTTACGCACCCATTCCCCATCACCTGTAACTTTGATCCCTGTGCTATCAACTAAAATATGCAAGTCTTCCTGTGGATTTTTTGCTGATTTATGTAGAAGTGGCTGGAGCTTATCTGCTCGCCGACTCAATGTTGAGAAGTCTGGAACATTCCAGTCGAGGTGAGCCATTTGCAAAAGGCTTTGAATGAAACCTTGTGTTTGGCGTAAAGCCAGTTGGAACAGGTTTCGTATCGTCAGGGCAAATTGAATTGCTATATCAGTGTAGGTAGGTTGCCGTCCTTTTTTTCCAGTAGGTGTTGCAGACCATTGCATTTGGGGATCAAACCAAATGGTGAAAGCACCCCGTTGACGTAAAGCCTGATTGTACTCAGACCAGTTCGTTGTTTTGTATCGGCTTTTTGATTCTGTATTCATCTAACATGTATGGGGATGAAATTTATTTATGCAACAAAGCCGAGTCGATTTATGAACCAATCATTAGTTTATCTCAAGAGAATGACAATATTGCATTGATTGGCACTGAGTTTGCAGAAATATTTATTATGGCATTTATGCTGGTAATAACTTTAAATGTTCTAAAGGCTCATTTACAAAAAATAGCGATAAGAGTATTACATTTAACAACTGTGAATTTGATGACTCATTAAAAAATGAACTCGGCGATATTGTCCAACTACGAATTTATGCCATTTCTGGATCGGTAAATAGCAAAGAAGTATTATCGACAGATTCTGTACGCTAAGAAACCTCATTAAAGAACTTCAAAATCATTCCACCAAGTGATTCGAGTATTACTTTCAATGGTGACTTTGTCAGTAAATACAACCAAGCCACTACTCAATATCAAATCAAAGCAATGGTTCTAAGTGTATTTGATGATGAAACCAAAAAAACGCAACAGTTGATGATTAATAATTATCAACTCAATGTGAATAATCTTATGCTTACTGCACTAGGAAATATTCAAGCTACTCCTGAAAGTAAATTTTTCTCAGTCAATTTCAAAAGTGATGTCAGATTTGAAAATGATACAGATAAAATAGCTTTCTATCCTAATTTTGCTGAAATTATGATTGAAGACACTGACAATATAAAAAATACAATTAAGATTTCAAACACGAGCAATTACAAGGCTTTAATCAGTGCATATGCAGATGGCATAACAGTAACAGGATTCCCTAAAACAGTTGAATGGGATGAACTCAATTGACTTTAAATAATTGTCTTTTCGATCAAGCCCTACATGTTAGGGCTTTTTTTATGCGCATCAAGAATATGTTATTTATTACTATTTCCTTAGTCTCATCGAGAACATATCATTCCTTCATCGCTCCCAGTACGAAACCAATAGGTAAAAGAAATGGCAAATCATTTTGAATTCAACATTCGCGTTTATATTGAAGATACAGATGCAGGCGGTATCGTCTATCATGCCAATCATATCCGCTATATGGAGCGTACTCGAACAGAATGGCTAAGAGCAGCTGGCGTTGATCATTATTGGCACCAAGAGGATTACAACTTTGTGGTTCACCAAATTCAGGTGAAATATGTACGTCCAATATTAATGGATGATTTAATTACCGTTACAGCACGTGTTATTTCGTGTAAAGCCGCATCTTTTGTGTTGCAACAAAATATTTATCGTGGTGAAATCTTGCTGGCTTCAGGTGAGGTTACGTTGGCATGTTTGAATAAAGACATGATGCCACGTCGACTTCCTGACGAAATTCGTGATCTGATTCAAAAAGAATTAGCACAGGACTAAAAATAAACTTTCGGCACTTAACTTATGGCAACAAATTTAGAATCTTCTCTGCATATCTCTGACCTGATTTTACAAGCAAGCCCTGTCGTACAATTGGTGATGCTGATCTTATTACTCGCTTCTATTTATAGCTGGTATTTGATTGCAAAATTGCATATGGGTTTCAAAAAAGCAGAACAAGATGACGAGCATTTTCAAAAAATGTTTTGGTCAGGTGCCGAATTAAATACGCTGTATAACAATGCCCAATTGAACTCAAAGCGTCGTGGTCTCGAAGATATTTTCTATCAGGGCTTAGGTGAGTTTTTAAAATTACAGAAGCGCAAAGCTGATACTACACAAACGATTGAAGGTACAGAGCGTATTCTTCGTGTAGGTTTAAGTAGAGATCAAGGCGGCTTAGAAGTTGGTCTTGGCTCTTTAGCTAGTATCGGCTCAGTTGCTCCTTATATCGGTTTGTTCGGAACTGTTTGGGGGATTATGAACGCATTCATCGGTTTAGCAGCAGTTGATCAAGTTACATTAGCTACGGTTGCACCAGGTATTGCCGAAGCACTAATCGCAACTGCTATCGGTTTATTTGCAGCAATTCCTGCTGTACTTGCGTTTAACCATTTTACCGCTAAAGGCGAAAGTATCTATTCTGACCGCGCCCTATTTGCTGAGGAAATGATTGCACTTCTACAACGTCAATCAATTGGAACGACACAGGAAGATGCATAATGGCAATTCAGCGATCTGGACGTTTCGAGCGCATCAAAAAACCACTTAAAAGTGACATGAATGTCGTCCCTTATATTGATGTAATGTTAGTGTTATTGGTCATTTTCATGGTAACTGCACCGATGATTACCAGTGGCATAAAAGTTGATTTACCTCAAGCCAATAATCATCCAATTGAATCTAAAGATATGCCAGCAATGGTGACGATTGGTAAAGATGGTAATATTTATCTTCAATATCAAGAAAATAAAGATAGTGAACCTCTTTCATTAGAACAGCTTAAATCGATTTTGAGCGATGTTCAAAAACAAGCGGAACAAGAAAATAAACAACTCACCGTATTAGTCAATGGTGATAAATCTCGCCCCTATGGTGAGGTTGTATCACTTATGGCCAGTTTACAAGAAGCAGGTTTAACTCAAGTTGGTTTACTGACAGAGCCATTAAAATAAGTTATGAAAAAATTTCAAGAGCCACCTTTTAAACAAAATGCAATAGCACTAGGTTTTACCCTTGGGGTACATGCAATTGCGATTGTTGGCTTGCTTTTCTTAGGTCTAAGTAAACCGCCTGAGCAACCCAAAAAACTAACCACAATTTTAGTTAAGCCTGAAGACTTACCAGCACCCATCGCAAAACCTGTAGAACAGGAAACAACAGCTGAAAACCAAGCTAATGAGATATTAAGTCCAATTGTTGATAATACTCAACCTGAAAATATTCCTGTTACGCCTCCAACACCTACCGCTCAACAACTTGCTTCTGAGAAGCAGAAACAAGAGCAAGCACAGCAGGCGAAATTAGCTGAACAAAAACGTAAGAGTGAAGAAGCTGCTAAAGAACAAAAACGTCAAATTGATGAGATAGCTAAAGCCAAAGCTATACAGGAAAAACGTCAAGCTGAGCAAGATGCAAAAGCTGAGGAACAAAAACAACGTGCTGAAGAAAAACGTCAGGCTGAAGCAGTTGCAAAAAAAGCTGAACAAGAAGCTCAACGTAAAGCAGATTTGGCTGCTAAAACCAAAGCTGATAATGCAGCTAAGTTAAAAGCAGAACAAGATGCTAAACGTAAAGCGGATGCCGTCGCCAAAGCAAAAGCGGAGGCAGATGCTAAACGTAAAGCCGAAGCAGATGCGAAAGCAAAAGCCGATGCGGATGCCAAACGTAAAGCCGAAGCAGATGCCAAAGCAAAAGCCGATGCGGATGCCAAACGCAAAGCCGAAGCAGATGCCAAAGCAAAAGCCAATGCGGACGCCAAACGTAAAGCCGAAGCAGATGCCAAAGCAAAAGCCGATGCGGACGCCAAACGTAAAGCCGAAGCAGATGCCAAAGCAAAAGCCGAAGCAGATGCCAAACGTAAAGCCGAAGCAGATGCCAAAGCAAAAGCCGATGCGGATGCCAAACGTAAAGCCGAAGCAGATGCGAAAGCAAAAGCCGATGCGGATGCCAAACGTAAAGCCGAAGCAGATGCCAAAGCAAAAGCCGATGCGGATGCCAAACGCAAAGCCGAAGCAGATGCCAAAGCAAAAGCCAATGCGGACGCCAAACGTAAAGCCGAAGCAGATGCCAAAGCAAAAGCCGATGCGGACGCCAAACGTAAAGCCGAAGCAGATGCCAAAGCAAAAGCCGAAGCAGATGCCAAACGTAAAGCCGAAGCAGATGCCAAAGCAAAAGCCGATGCGGACGCCAAACGTAAAGCCGAAGCAGATGCCAAAGCAAAAGCCGATGCGGATGCCAAACGCAAAGCCGAAGCAGATGCCAAAGCAAAAGCCAATGCGGACGCCAAACGTAAAGCCGAAGCAGATGCCAAAGCAAAAGCCGATGCGGACGCCAAACGTAAAGCCGAAGCAGATGCCAAAGCAAAAGCCGAAGCAGATGCCAAACGTAAAGCCGAAGCAGATGCCAAAGCAAAAGCCGATGCGGACGCCAAACGTAAAGCCGAAGCAGATGCGAAAGCAAAAGCCGATGCGGACGCCAAACGTAAAGCCGAAGCAGATGCGAAAGCAAAAGCTGAGGCAGAAGAAGCTAAAGCCGCCTCTGCAAAAAAAGCAGAACAAGAAGCTGCTCAGAAAAAAGCTGAAGCTAAAAAAATTGCCTCGACAGCTAAGCGTGATTTCACAAACAAAATCGAACGTGCTTGGAATGTTCCTACTGGTAGTACGGGTCAAAAAGCCACTGCACGTGTTACATTAAGTGATAGTGGTGCAGTCTTATCTGTGATTGTTAATGCGAATGATCCTGATGTAAAAGCAAGTGTTGAGGCCGCAGTACGCGCAGCTGCACCGTATCCAATGCCTGATGATCCGGATGCACGTCGCGAAGCGAGAAGTTTTACTTCTAGTTTTACAGCAAAATAGTAATGAATAGTTAACGTTACATGCTTTTAATAGCACAAAGCATGTAACTATGTTAAATAATCAACAGCCACAAAATACGAACTCAAGTAATTGTAACTATGGACAAGACTCGTAAATCCCTCCTCGCCCTAGCAGTTTTTACTGCACTTAGTACTGTTGTTTCAGGAACAGCATTTGCACAATTACATTTAGAAATTGCAAAAGCACCAGAACAAGCGCCTAAAATTGCAATCATTCCCTTTACCAATGACAATGCCATTTATCCAATTGTTGAAAATGATTTAAATCGCTCAGGTCGTTTTACAAGTGCATCTAGAAACTTACCTGCATCGGCATCATTAAATCAAATTCAAGCAAGTGATTGGCAAAATGCTGGCGTACCTTACGTCGTTGTCGGGCAAATTAAATCAATAAATGCAAATTCTTTTGAAGTTCACTACCAACTTTATGATGTTCAAAAACAACAATACCTTTTGAATGAAGTGTTAACAGTACCAAATTCGCGTATTCGCCAAGCTGGACATATGATCAGTGATGCAATTTATCAAGCATTGACTGGAATTGCAGGTGACTTTAGTGGACGTATTGCGTATGTATTACGCAATCCCGACACACCTGCCCAACGTTACACATTACAAATCGCGGATACTGATGGTGAACAACCTAAAACTGTACTTTCTTCCCGTGATCCAATCCTATCACCCACTTGGACACCTGATGCTAAGAAAATTGCTTATGTTTCTTTTGAAACCAAGCGTCCTGCTATTTATCTACAAGACTTAGCAACAGGTCAACGCGAAGTTCTAGCAAGTTTTAAAGGGCTTAATGGTGCACCAAGCTTCTCACCAGATGGACAATCGATGTTATTTACAGCATCGATGCATGGTAATCCAGAAATTTATCAAATGAATCTAAATACGCGTCAAGTAAAACGTATGACTACAGACTCTGCGATTGATACAGAAGCTCGTTACGCTCCTGATGGTAAATCATTTATCTTTACATCTGATCGTGGTGGCTCACCACAAATTTATCGTTATAGTTTTGAAGATGGCTCAGTTAAACGTTTAACCTTTAAAGGTGCATTTAATGCACGTGGTACGCTGAGTGCTGATGGTAAAAAGATTGCTTTAGTACACCGCCCTAGCGGAAGTAGTTATAAAGTTGCGTTACAAGATATCAATACAGGTATTACCAATATTTTGACACCAACAAGCTTAGACGAATCACCAAGCTTCTCACCTAATGGGCAAATGGTTGTATACGCAACTCGTGAAGGTAGTCGAGGTCTTTTATCAATCATGTCTACTGATGGTCGTTTCCGTATGAATTTACCAAGTGAGCAAGGTGAAGTGCGCGAACCAGCTTGGGCACCGAAATAAATTTTATTAATTGGAGAACTTCATGAATATTAAATATCTTACACTTCCTTTAATCGCGGCAACACTTGTATTTACTGGATGTGCAAGCCGAAAACCTGCTGCTGAGATTACCACAGGCAATACACCAAATGGTTCCACAACAGTAAATACAACAGGATTGAGTGAAGATGCTGCATTGAATGCACAAAATCTTGCAGGTGCGTCTTCCAAAGGTGTTACCGCGGCAAATAAAGCATTCTTGGCTAAACGTGTTGTTCACTTCGACTATGACAGCAGTGACCTATCAAATGAAGACTATCAAACACTTCAAGCTCATGCACAGTTCCTAGTCGCAAATGCAAACTCTAAAGTTGCACTTACAGGCCATACTGATGAGCGTGGTACTCGTGAGTACAACATGGCTTTAGGTGAGCGTCGTGCAAAAGCAGTTGAGAGTTTCTTGATTACAAATGGTGTGAATCCACAACAACTCGAAGCAGTAAGCTATGGTAAAGAAGCACCAGTCAATACTGGACATGATGAAGCGGCTTGGAAAGAAAATCGTCGCGTTGAAATTAACTACGAAGCTGTCCCACCATTATTGAAATAAACTTACAAATAAAAAAGCTCACTAACAGTGAGCTTTTTTATTTCTTAATCATTTCGCGAAGTCTGCTGATTATCATGATCTGATTGCATCGACTCAATCAAATCATGTTTATTAAACTCTTTATACTCAGGTTTTGCTTCGTACTCTTTCCAAGCATCTTTGACATTTTCTTTAGAAATTTGTTCTAAACTAATCGGTTCGCTTGGCGTGGGAGTTGCATCAAAATTTTTGGTTGTCATCGTTGTTCTCCAAACCTCCTGTTTAGTATGCAATCAACATAGCATGTAATCTGATTCTTGTAATCATAAAAACAACATAAATAAAGTAAGATAATTTTTATTTTGGGACGTTCTCATCTAGAATAGCGAAAATATTTTTATCAACTTTTGACTCGGCTAAATTGGAGCTATTTAATATGTCAAACCAGACCTTATCCCAATACTTAGAACAACAACATGGGAATTTGACACCTGAGTTGGCACAAGTCATCGAAACGATTGCAAACACTTGTAAGACAATTGATCAAGCACTTCAAAAAGGCGCTCTAGCAGGAATATTAGGTAGTGCTGAAAATGAAAATGTGCAGGGTGAAACACAAAAGAAATTAGATGTGATTTCAAATGATTATTTAATCGATGCTTTGAAGTCACACCCACAAGTCGGTGGCTTGGCTTCTGAAGAATTAGATGATTTCACGCCAGCACAAGAAAACGGTAAATATCTCGTACTTTTTGATCCTTTAGATGGTTCAAGCAATATTGATATCAATATGTGTGTGGGTACAATTTTCTCGATTTTACCTGCAAAAAATACGGTAACTCAATCTGCTGACTTTATGCAAGCAGGTACAGAACAAGTCGCTGCAGGCTATGTACTTTACGGACCATCAACCATGTTGGCATTAACAGTTGGTGCTGGTGTTGTGTTCTTTACTTTAGATCCAAATACACAAACATATTTATTAACGACAGAGAACGTACAAGTTTCTTCAGACACTCAAGAGTTTGCAATTAATGCATCAAATCAACGTCATTGGGAAAATCCTGTAAAACGTTATATTGATGAACTTTTAGCTGGAAAAACATCTGTACGAGAAAAAGATTTTAACATGCGTTGGGTTGCATGTATGGTTGGGGATATTCATCGCATTTTATGTCGCGGTGGTATCTTCTTATATCCTTACGATTTAAAAGATCCTAAAAAAGCAGGTCGTTTACGTTTAATGTATGAAGCGAATCCTATGAGCATGTTAATTGAACAAGCAGGTGGAGCTTCAACGACAGGTCGTGTTCGCATCATGGATATTCAACCAACTGAGTTACATCAACGTGTACCTGTTATCATTGGTTCGAAAAATGAAGTTGAACTTGTAACTAGCTATCATTAATCCCTCTTAAAACTCAGAGCATCATAGACTTATGATGCTCTTTTGGACAATTTATTTATGGCTGTTATCTTTCTAGAATCAAAAGACAATGCAAAAATCAAACATTTGCGTGGTTTAATCGAGTTAAATAGTGCTCGAAAAAAGCATCAACAAACTGTTCTAGAAGGTACGCATCTCTGTTTATCTTGGTTACAACAACAAAGAAAAATCTTTTCTTTATTTACAACTGAGCAAGCTTTGGATCATCCTGAGCTGCAAGAAATTATTGAAATACATCAAGGTCATATTTTCATCATAAGTGAAGTACTTTACAAAGATTTGAGTACATTAGGGACTACCCTACCTTGCTTAGCGATTGTTGATCTTCCAAAAACCTCGCAAACCATCGATTTCAAAGCAGATACTTTAATCTTAGAAAATGTTCAAGATCCTGGAAATGTCGGGACATTGCTTCGTTCAGCAGCCGCGGCGAATATAAAACAAATCATTTGCACCCAAGGTTCAGCTTCTCTTTGGTCTCCGCGTGTGTTGCGTGCAGGTATGGGTGCTCATTTTAGTGTTAACTGTTTTGAAAATTTTCAGTTAACCGACATTCTTCCAAAATTTGAAATCCCTGTTTTTGTCACCAGCTCACACCGATCAACAAGCCTTTACTCAAAAGATTTAACTCAAGCCTGTGTCTGGATTTTAGGAAATGAAGGTCAAGGTGTATCTGATTATGCACTTGAGCATGCAGAAGCTGTCACTATCCCACAACCTGGTGGTCAAGAGTCTCTAAATGTTGCGATTGCTGGATCAATCTGCTTTTTTGAAATGGTCCGCCAACGTCAATAAAACGTTAATTTACTTTAAATGCGCTTTATTTGCGGAAAAAATCAATTACACTGCTAAAATAATTGCTTAAGTTGTCAACGCATTCACCATTTTCAACGTTATATAGATAATGAATTGATAATAATGGTGGGTATCCATGACAGGATTTTCCATCTCTATGGATTTAGCACCTAAACAGGCTCAAACCGATAGCGGTACACATACAGGTACTGTTGAACAACGTCTTCGCTTTTTTATGCAAGACGTTACAGGTCGTGCGCTTGTAATGATGGAAAGTGCAACACAAGGTCAACAAGGCATTGCTATGGATTTAGTGCAAGAAGCATTTATCTCATTGCACAAATCATATTCAGACAAAACAGTGGATGAATGGTATCCCCTGTTTTACACCATTCTAAACAATAAATTACAAGACTGGAGACGGAAAGAAGCACGCAGAGCAAGCCCTTTCTCTTTGTTTAAAAAAATTAGTATAGATGATGACGAAGAACTAATTGATGTAGTTGATGAATCAACACCCAATCCATTCGAATTTCTAAATCAAGAAGTAACAATGGAAGAAATTCAGGATGCAATTCATAAATTACCTGTTCGTCAACAACAAGCATTCATGTTAAGAGCATGGGAAGGATTTGACACGATCACTACAGCTCAAATCATGAATTGTAGCGAAGGTAGTGTAAAAACCCACTATCACCGTGCAATACAAGGACTCAGAATCGCTTTAGAGCATTTAAATCCACATTCGGGAGGTTCATCAGATGAATAAAGATGAGTTCACCAAACAAGTGACTTCCAAACTAGACCAACTAGCAAAAGAACAGCATCATAATAAAATGCTGGTTATGAATCATGTTTTAGATACGGTCCAAAAGAAACCGACATCTTACTACAGTATTTGGAAAATGACTGGTTTTGCTTTGGCCGCTGCAATTACAGGTATTGTAGTTTTACCAAACTCAATAGATTTAGCAGATAAGCCACAAAATCAAGTAATCGTAAATCCAAAACTTTCACCACAAATGGTCGAAGATATGGAAATGTTAATGGCGTTTGGCGAGGATCGAGTTCCACATGGCAGCTAAAAAGTTAGCACTTGTTGTGTGTACGTTAGGCTTATTGCAAACAAGTTTTGCAAGTTCAGAACGTTTTTGGGTTTTTTCAAAACCAAATAAACCGACAACAGAAGAAACGTGGGAAGATCTATCACCTGAAGAGCAGCAACTCTTAATTAAACGCTATCAAACATTAAAAGAAATACCAACCAACCAAAGCACGCAACTACAACAGCGTATGGAATGGTTTACGCAGCTACCTGAAGAAGAAAAGCAAAAAATGCGTGATGTATGGCAAAAAATGAATACTCAAGAACGCAATACTCTGCGTAAAAGAATGCAGAATGCCAGTATTGAAGAGCGCGTATCTATCAGAGAAGAATATCTAAGCAAATATGCAGAACATTAAAAATTATTTTAATAAATTAAAAATAGCGCCCTAAGGCGCTATTTTTTATCTTCTATTTTCTAAAACGACGGTAAGCTAATAAACCCATTAAACCAAATATTGAAAACACTCCAATACTCCCGCCACCATTGTTACTTGCATTACGCGTATCATCAGTAGTCGTTGCTGTACTAATAACACTTACTGTAGCAGTATTAGAAATAGCACCATCAGCATCATATACCTGATAATTGAATGAATAGTTAAATGGGTTGAATGTATTAGATTCTTTAATATAAATATTACCACCGTAACATGTTTCTTTTTGATCAGGTTCTGGACATGCACCTTGGCGATCAGCAGTCACAACTAAATTTTTAGTTGGAACATTAGACAATCGTATTGGTAATTCAATCCCATCAGCATTTCTCCAGAATTGAGGTTTATTCGGTTCATTATCAGGACCTTTACCACCCTCACCAGTATCACCAAAATCATTAGATAATTTTAATAAATCTAATGAAACAGTTTGATTCTGTTGATATTTTAGTGTCACAGATGTATTTTTAGCCTCAGGAGCCACATTGACGAATGCCGCTTTGATCAAACCTGAGGATTTAATACTAGAATCAGTTCTCGATTGAATCGTATATTTACAGAAAATCTTATCACCAGCTTGAGTGATGCTATCATCTTTTCTATAAAGAATAATTTGCTCAAGATTACTATTCCACTCACAGACTATGTTTGGTTTATCACCCTCATCGATATTCGTAATCGAGTCATTAATCTGGCCCGTTCCCAAAACTTCTGTTGTGACAATATAATTCTCGTTACTTTGTACACGACAAATTTCACAGAACCCTTATCCTATCAGGATTCTGCTTTCTTAAAATTGCCAAAATTTCCTTAAACTCTTCTTTTTTCCCAAAACCAATTAAACGCTGAATCGCCATTTGAACATAGTCTAAACCATAGCGAAATAAACTCATTGAGAGTCGTCCATGCTTCTTTATTATTATCGCTTTTTTTTGATTATGTTGCCATTCACCCGTTAAGTAACACCAACAGAAGCTTATAGCTAACACCGCAATCAATTTTTTCACTCGTCTAGGGTCTGTCAAGCGCGTATTTTCAAGATTAAACCCGCGTCCTTTGAGACAACTGAATAAGGTTTCAATTTCCCAGCGTAATGCATAATCCTGAATAGCATTGGCATTAAACTGAGGAGAAACGACGAGTAAAAGCTCTCCATTTTCTAACTGTAGTGCACTTATATATAGTTTCACCCGACCAACCAAAATCCGTCGTTTACGACATTCAATTTGACCAACTTTAAGATGGCGAAATAAATCACTAATTTTATGATTCTTTCCTAAATGATTGGTGACAATGAAGTTTTTTTAACACGAATGCAGAAGTTGATGTCTTGTTCAATTAACCATGTAAACCACTGCTCACCGATAAACTCTCTGTCTGCGAACACATTCACAATACGGTCTTTACCAAAAATGGCTATAAAGCGTTGAATCAAAGCAATACGCTCTTTCGTATCTGAATTTCCACGTTTATTAAGCAATGTCCAAAGGATAGGTATCGCTATTCCACGATAAACGATTGCGAGCATCAGGATATTAATATTTCGTTTTCCCCATTTCCAATTGGTTCTATCTAAAGTCAGTTGCACTTGGTCGAATGAAAACATATTGAAAATCAACTGAGAAATTTGACGATAATCAAAATACTGACCTGCAAAGAAGCGCTGCATACGTCGATAAAATGATTGTGGTAAGCACTTGATGGGCAAGGCTTTAGATGCAGAAGAAAGATTACATGTTTGCTTTAAAATGATCACAAGCATGATGAGCGCAAAGCACTTTAAATGTGACTTGTTCCATTTTAGAGATTTGTTTAAGATAAGATATAACTCATTGAGATGTGTCATAGTATTCGTCGTTAGAAAACAATTATTGTGACATTATTTCAATGAGTTATCTATTTTTGTCGTGTACAGAGTTCTCGTTATTAAAAAATTGTATTCTGTGACTACCATCACTCAGCACAATCTCTTGAGGTATTGGTAGTTGATATCGACTTAAATCGATATAAATTGCCCGATAATGTAAATTTTTATTTAGATTTTCATCTAATTTTTTAAATTTTTCTAAATTATACTTATCAGAAGTAAGCAATAGAGGATCATCTGGATTTTTGATTAGAAATTCATATCTCTCAATTTGCGCCTTGTAACCATCAATTATTTGTTTGATAGAGGTATTCGATAAATCCTCTAAATCACCAGCCGTTAATTTCATTAATTCAACAGAACCAATATCACAACTATTGCGAGCATTAGGATCATAGAACAAAGTACCATCAACAATACGTGCGATTCCTCTTTGATCTTTAGGTCCACAGTTATCACTTTCAGCTGCACTCACATCCACTAGATCTGTTGTCGTTTTATTATTATTTGGATAATACAGTGGCATAAATGCCGTACTTTCAGATGCAGGTTGCAAACTACTTAATAATGTTCGCAAATTAGTGATATTACTTATATCTAAGTTTGTATGTTTTCCCTCTGGTATCACTTCTTTAGGCAAATCGCATGTATTTGATCCAGTTAGTGTAAGTGCATTGTAATCTAGGAATATTTGGGCTGATTTTTCCTCTGATGCAGGACCAAGTAAATAACGGCAAGCATAACTACTGATATTATGAGATAGAATATTAAAACTTAATAATTTCAGACCAAGTTTATCGTATAAAAAAATAGTATTGGCTTGGTTTTCAACAATTGTGTTACTCGTTAATTCAAGGCTACTAGCATTACTTAAAATACTAGATGTGTTATTAGTCGTATTGCCTGCTTTTGTGTCTCCTGTAAACTTCAGCACAGTACCATTTGTAGAATTACTAATATTTTGTGCAATTGTATTTGTGCTTAAATTGACAGTAGGTTCGCCACAGAAATCAAATATACTTACAGAACTTGTTGATCCATTTTGAATTATACTGCTTGACGATAAGAGGTGGTCCCACATGTTTGAACAACTAAAAGCTTATTTATAAGTGATACTCTGCTCTAGTTAAGCTACCTTATTTTGTTGTGGTAGCTGGTCATAGTAAAACTCATCTGGAGTCATTTTGTCCAGACTCGAATGAGGTCGTTTCAAATTATAAAATTCAAAATATGCGTTTAATTGCTTCTTCGCATCCAAAACATTGCTGTAGGCTTTGAGATACACCTCTTCATATTTAACGCTCCGCCATAATCGTTCAACCATCACATTATCAACCCATCGACCTTTACCATCCATACTGATTTGAATGCCATTTGATTTCAATACATCAATAAATGCATCACTGGTAAACTGACTGCCTTGGTCTGTATTAAATATTTCAGGTCGACCATATTTTTCAATAGCTTCATTTAATGTTTCTATGCAAAATGTAACCTCCATACTAATCGATACTCTATGCGCAAGTACCTTGCGGCTATGCCAATCAATCACAGCACATAAATAAACAAAGCCTTTTGCCATAGGGATATACGTTATATCCGTAGACCACACTTGATTACTGCGCTGAATAGCCAATCCTTTGAGCAGATATGGATATTTGCGGTGAGCTTGATTAGCCTGGCTTAAATTTGGTTTGCAATATAACGCATTAATGCCCATTTTCTTCATTAAAGTACGTGTATGACGTCGTCCTATATGATGTCCTTGACGATTCAACAAATCACGCATCATACGGCTACCTGCAAAAGGATATTGCATATGTAATTCATCCATACACCGCATCAGCTTCAGATCTGATGCACTCGCAGGTTTTGGGCGATAATAATAACAACCACGGGAGACTTTCAGCAGCTTAGCTTGCTTAGATACTGAAATCTGAAGTGAGTCGTCGATTAACTTTTGTGGTTGAAGCGGCCCAGTTTCTTCAACACACCTTCTAAAAAATCAATTTCTAATGCTTGCTCACCAATTTTTGCATGTAGTTTTTTTAGATCGATGGGTGGTTCTGTTGGAGCTTTTGATTGATCGAAAGCTTGCGAGGAAGCTGAAATTAATTGATTTTTCCAGTCGATAATTTGGTTTTGATGAACATCAAATTCAGCACTCAATTCAGCAAGTGTTTTTTCTGCTTTAATCGCAGCAAGTGCTACCTTAGCTTTAAAATCATTTGAATGATTTCTTCTTGGTCTACGTGCCATAAAATACTCCATATATTGATGTTTATAACATCATTTGGGGAGCAAAATATCACTTATAAGTGTTGTTCAAATTTCCTGATCCACCTCTATATATCAATTTTTCGTTGCGAGTAGACGTTATCATTAAAACAACTCATTCCCAATACACTACCAACTGGGGATTGATTATTCCGAATTACTGCGTTTGATATAGATAAACCTGTAGTAGGCCCAGCAAGAAAAATTGCACCACCTGAAACACCCGCTTGTGACGCTAAAATGCGAACATTTTGCAAAGCAATATCAGCACCAGCATAAATCGCACCACCACGATCATTTGTTCGTGCATTTTTAAGAGTTATATTGTTCAGAGTAAAGGCTTTTGAACCAATTGTTGTATTAAAAATACGCGAAGAATTATTCCCATCAATAATGGTCTTATTCTCAGTCTGCGCAGGATACTGATTAGTAATTAGACTTCTCTTCTCCCAATCAACAGGTAATGCACCATAAATCACAACATTAACATTCGGTGCCAGTTCTTTCTTCAATACATAAGTACCAGCTTCTAACTGAATTTCTTTTCTAGTAGCAGATGAAATATCAGATACTGTACAGCCACCATAGTTTCTCCTAATCTCAGCAGCTTTTAGAGCTTCACGCAATGAACATGCGTTATTGTTCTCACCATCTTCGTCAACGAACGTATTAACTTTAATAACATCATTGCTTGTCGCAGCGAATAATGGCATCGTTGCAACGATCATGGTTGCTAAAATTCCTTTTTTATAATTTTTCATCTCAATCAAATCCCTTTATCAAGCTTTAAATCTTCGGAAACCAATTAATCCTAATAACATTAAAATTGATGTTAATCCCAAACTACCACCTGAAACATTTACTGTTTTACTTTCAAAATTATTTGGTGGATCTTGAACGATCGTTGTGGGAATGGTGATGTAATAATTTGATACATCGTTAAAACGTGTTGTTGTTGTAATAATACGTAAGTTAAATTTGTCAGCACCATGCCAATTGCTATTTGGTGTATAAACAACATTACCAAATTGATCAATTGTAAGTTTACCTTTGGATGGTGTTAATGTCTGTTGCACTTCAAGGCATCCTGGCTGCCAAGTTTGACCATCAGAACGTTTTCCTAATATACGCTCACAAGATGCAGAATCTAATAGTTCTCCATCTAATAGGCTTTCACTTATATTAAATTTAGCAATCTGACCATAAAGAATGTCTTGACCAGCAATTGGAACTTCTGATCTGTTAATTACAAGCTCTATTGCACCTAGATCACAAAGCTCGTCATATCCGCTTCTATTTTTACCACGCTGATCGATTAACTCACAACTTGCCAAACCAATAGAACTACCATCACTGTAAATCCGCCCCTTATTCACAATTAATGAATCAGATAGAGTTGAATATGATGACAATAACCTTGGTTTAAAGAAACCAACCAATTGATCTTTGGGAGTTGTAAATGGACATAGTAGACCATCTGCAGGAGGTGCATCACATATATCTTTTTCAACACTGTCACCCGCAATTAATTTATGCTTTAGATTATTTTTATCCCACATAAAATTTGGTCGTTCAGCAGGTGCATGTAAATTACAGTCTGATGTTGTCAACGTACTTTGAACGACTGACTCATCATCGGATGATGTAACACAATTTGTAGTACCGTTATCAACAATTATACTATTTGATACAAATGCACTTGGAAATTTTTCTTCTGTAGTTGTCTCCCCAGTTGTTGTCTTGGAGGTCCATTTGGGTGCTTGCAAATATAATCCAGCAGCGTTTTTAATCATTGTTATATTATTAACAATCATTCCTTCACGGATATTTGCAACATACCCACCTTTATTCTGGAATATTGTCGTGTTATTTATGCCAGCAAATCGACTTTGTAGTGCTGCACCTGTAGTCTCATCTCTAAAACCAGTTTGAACGAATAATATAGCTCCATCTATGGCAGAGGTACCTATATTGTCACGAATGACCGATTGTGAGATTAAATATCGAGGCATTTCACTGTAAATAACAGCCCCTTTATCCGCTTTATTGCCTTCTAAGATGCTATTACTAATGCGAACAATACCTGCCGTTTTTTCAGTATCAGATAAAATACCAGCATTATATATCCCGCCACCCCGTGTTGCGTTACCAGAAGTTAAGCGAGAGTACTGAATATTTAATGCTTCTCGATTATAGATCAGACCACCATCATTTAACTTAGTCGCTGATCCTTTTAAATTTAATTCATTTAAATTAACTAAAATTAATTCTTTTTCTACACTTCCATCATTAATAAAGAAGATTCGATCACTTCCCACCATTTTTAGTGTCGCGTTATTCGCACCCTTTTTATTATCATTAAAATCACCACTAGTTGCTGTAGTAATCGTCATTCCTACTTTCAACTCAAGCGGGCTTTGTTGCACAAATAGACGAAAGGTAGAGTTGTTCTAATCTTCAGATATTTATGCAACAGCCACCGTTTTAGCTGTACCAAGTTGAGTAAATTTATTCAAAATATCGACTCTTATTTGCAAGTCAACCATCTGACGATTAAAGCATCGACTAGATACACCTTGTCCAAGTCGTTTCAAGGCAAACATTTTAGCCTCTATTCTGGATCGTCGATGATAACCAATATCTCGTTTCCACTGCTTTTGACCCTTGTCCCAACAGCCTTGTACTGCATGATTCCTTGCTTTACCAATTTCATTTTCTGCCCATAAAGCAGCATTGGAACGAGGAGGGATAATTACATTTGCTTGCCGTTTCAAAATCGCATCATAACAATTCACTGTGTCATAAGCACCATCAGCCGTGACAGATGCAATGGGTTCATCAATTTGATCTAAAAGAGGTTGGAGCATTTCAGCATCACCATATTGGCAGGTGGTGACTTCAACCGCTTGTATTTCTCCACTGTTTGCATCTGTCGCAAGATGTAATTTCAGCCATTGACGATGTTGGTTTACGCCATGTTTTTTACGCACCCATTCCCCATCACCTGTAACTTTGATCCCTGTGCTATCAACTAAAATATGCAAGTCTTCCTGTGGATTTTTTGCTGATTTATGTAGAAGTGGCTGGAGCTTATCTGCTCGCCGACTCAATGTTGAGAAGTCTGGAATATTCCAGTCGAGGTGAGCCATTTGAAAAAGGCTTTGAATGAAACCTTGTGTTTGGCGTAAAGCCAGTTGGAACAGGTTTCGTATCGTCAGGGCAAATTGAATTGCTATATCAGTGTAGGTAGGTTGACGTCCTTTTTTTCCAGTAGGTGTTGCAGACCATTGCATTTGGGGATCAAACCAAATGGTGAAAGCACCCCGTTGACGTAAAGCCTGATTGTACTCAGACCAGTTCGTTGTTTTGTATCGGCTTTTTGATTCTGTATTCATCTAACATGTATGGGGATGAAATTTATTTATGCAACAAAGCTACTCAAGCGACGTATTTAATGAATATTCTTTATCACGCTGTAATAGAATAATAGAACTCGCATCTTTATTACCACAACCATGGTAACCATTTTCATATTCTTTTTTGGCGCGATTATTTAGGAAAAAAACTGCTTCACGTAATGAACAAACGGTATCATCCTTATCTTCATCAACTAGTGTAGTGACTTGAATATCTGCTGCATATACATGTCCAGTAATTGCAAATAAAGCACAGGCAAGCGTCCGCTTGAACATACCGTTCTCCTTCTATTTTTCATTTTTCTTCGTATTGCAAATGACTATTTGCAACCACATTCCTTTGTGCGTACTTTGTCATAGCTCTCAAAATTACTCAAGAAATTTTATGCTATTGGCGATATTCATCAATAAGTGCGTAAATTTGCTTGAGTGTTGTATTCGAGAGCTTAGTTTTTTCACCTTTCAGCATTTTTTCAAGTTGCGCCAATGTTTGTAATAACACTGAGGCCTGATGAGGTCCATTATTCAGTAAGTAATCTACGATCTGCTGGTCAAAATGAATCCCTCGCCGATTCATTACAGATTGCAATAAGGCTTGTCTATCGATAAAAGAGCTGCCATTAGGGACTTTAACACTGACAGCTTGAGTTAATCGAGATTGTAGGTCTGGTAATTCTAATTTTAATTCGATTGGTGCAACTCGTGATGAAAAAACTAACTGACCTTCATGGTTATTCATCAAATGAAAGACTGCTTTTTGCCAATGCGGAACTCCACAAATCGCATCAACATCATCTAAAGCTACTAAATCATAAAATTCTAATGACGTGATCGCTTCAATAGGTGCATCTAATAGCTCTAATAACGATACTTTAATGGCTGGACGATTTAGTTCAAGATAGGAATCACATATCGCAGATAAGAGATGGCTTTTACCTGTCCCTGCACCTCCATAAACATAAAATCTACTGACCAACCCTGTATGTAATTGTCTAATTGCGTCAACGATAGGTCCCCATCCTGGACCCGAAAAATCACTAATTCGGGCATCAAGCTGAGGTTCAATATCCAGTTGTAGTTGACGCATATCGTTAATTTTTTCCTCGATTAATCAGGGTGAGTCTTATTAGATGTATCTGTATCTTGAGTTTTTTCTCCCTCAAGATCAATATCTAATTGCTGCGTTTCAAAATGTACTGGTTGATCATTACTCACTTCGAGAACGAATTCTGAAGGTAATCCATATAAACGACTTCGCTCATAATTATTACGGGCATGCTTAAGTAAAACGACAATAACCGCTGCAACAGGTAATGCAATCAACATTCCGAGAAAACCACCTAATTGAGCTCCCGCTAAGACAGCAAAAACAACTGCAACAGGCGATAGACCAATTTTATCCCCTAACAGGAAAGGTTGCAGAATATAGCCCTCTACCATTTGACCAATCATAAAGACAACACCAACTAATAATAGTTGCATCCAATCAATACCAAACTGGAATAATGTTGCAATCACTGCTGCGATAATTCCAACACCGAAGCCTAAATACGGAATAATACTTGCAAGACCGGCGACCATACCGATAATCAAACCAACTTCTAATCCAATCAGTTGCAATCCAACCGCATAAACAATGCCTAATAACAGCATTACAAGAAATTGCCCTTTAACAAATGCTCCAAGAACGCTATGACATTCACGAACAATCGTTAAAGTAGAAGCTTCATAAGGTCTTGGAATAAGGCGACGTAAACTATCTAACATTCTTTCCCAATCAAGCAAAAAGTAAAATGCAATAATTGGAATAAGGATTACGATACCACCGAGTTGAATAAAATTAAGACCTGACTGCGCTACGCGTAATGCCATAGTTTGAATGCTATCTGCACTATAGTTGGTCTGGATATAATCCATAACTGCTTTAGACAATTGCTCAGTATCTATTTCCATAGGTACAACATTAAATGTATGAGATACCCATGGTAAGAATGTTGCATTTATCCAATGAATTCCAGCAGGTATGCTATCTCTTGCATAAATCAGCTGCTCCCAAACTAAAGGCGCTAAAAACCATAAAACAACTGTTAACAGAACACCAATTCCAACGAACACTAAACTGATCGCTAACCAGCGAGGCAATCTAAATTTGACAAGTGTATCGACGAGTGGGCTGAACAAATATGCAATAAAGAATGCACCTACAAAAGGTAAAACAACAGGTTTCAACAGATATAAGACCCAGAGGAGCAATGCGAGTCCAGCGAGGATAAAGATGCGGCGCAATACCTGATCTTGCATAAAATCCAGCCTTTTTTTGTGTAATCGTTATAAATAGAAAAAAATTTTAATAAAGATAGCATTTTCGAGCATAAATAACATAAGAGTTTCGTATATTCAGGTTATAATCTGCCGCCAATGCGGAGACTTCACTATGAGCAACTCAACTTCTACCCCAAATACTGGTTTAAGCTATAAAGATGCGGGCGTCGACATTGAAGCGGGCGACGCACTGGTCGATCGTATCAAATCAGTCGCTAAACGTACCACACGTCCTGAAGTTATGGGCGGACTTGGCGGTTTTGGTGCGTTATGTAAAATTCCAAAAGGTTATGAAGAACCTGTATTGGTGTCTGGCACCGATGGCGTAGGCACTAAATTACGTTTAGCGCTTAACTTAAATCGTCATGACACAATTGGTCAAGACCTAGTCGCAATGTGCGTAAACGATCTACTCGTGTGTGGTGCAGAGCCATTATTCTTCCTAGATTATTACGCTACAGGTCACTTAAATGTTGATGTTGCAGCAAATGTAGTAACAGGTATTGGTAAAGGTTGTGAATTAGCTGGTTGTGCATTGGTTGGTGGCGAAACTGCTGAAATGCCTGGTATGTACGAAGGCGAAGATTATGATCTTGCTGGCTTTGCAGTAGGTGTTGTTGAGCAAAGTAAAATCATTGACGGTACTAAAGTAAAATCTGGTGATGTACTGATCGGTGTTGCATCAAGTGGTGCTCACTCAAATGGTTATTCATTACTTCGCAAAATTTTAGATGTTAAAAATGTTGATTTGACACAAATCGTTGATGGTCGTTCACTTGCAGATGTAGCAATGGAACCAACTCGTATTTATGTAAAACCTGTTCTTGAACTTTGCAAGCAAGTTGATGTCCATGCAATGGCTCATATTACTGGTGGTGGCTTACCTGGTAACTTACCTCGCGTACTTCCTAATGGTGCTCAAGCAGTAATCAACGAGTCAAGCTGGAATTGGCCAGAACTTTTCCAACTATTACAACGCGAAGGCAATGTTGAACGCTTCGAAATGTATCGTACATTCAACTGTGGTGTTGGTATGGTCATCGCTGTTGATGCAAATGATGCTGATAAAACAATCGAAGTACTTAACTCGCAAGGTGAAACAGCATGGAAAATTGGTTATATCCAAGAAAATGCTGAATCAGTTGAAGGCGCAGACGAAAAAATTCGCGTGATCTTTGCATAATGAGAATTGCGGTACTTGTCTCTGGCAATGGTAGCAACTTACAAGCCCTGATTGATGCAAATCTTTCAGGGCAAATCATTGGTGTACTTTCAAATAAAGCTGATGCATATGCTTTGGAACGTGCTAAACAAGCCAATATTGCTACTGCTCTCGTCTCACACAAAGACTTTCCAAATAGAGAAAGTTTCGATGAAGCCATGCATCAACAACTATTAGCATGGCAAATTGATTTAGTTATTCTTGCTGGTTTTATGCGAATTTTAACACCAAGTTTTGTCAGCCAATGGCAAGGTAAAATGTTAAATATTCACCCCTCCCTTCTCCCTTACTATAAGGGTGTCAATACACACCAACGTGTTTTGAATACGGGTGATCGCTTTCATGGTTGTACGGTTCATTTTGTTACAGCAGAACTTGATGCAGGTCAAAGCATTGCTCAATCTGCGATAGAAGTTCATCTTAACGACACGGTTGAAACACTTGCTCAGCGTGTGCACAAACTTGAGCATTTTATTTATCCTCAAGTTGCAGAATGGCTATGTAATGGTCAACTGACTTGGAGAGATGGTCAGGCATTTTTCAATCAGAAACCTTTGGAACGACCAATTCAGTTCGCGCAATTCTAGAATCAAAAAACACATCCTCGGATGTGTTTTTTTATGTCGTATTACAGAGTCTTAACGAATTAGATTTTTAATTTTCATAACTGTTTCTGTCGGATGTTCCAGTGGGAACATGTGCCCACCCTCTACGATTGAAAAAGGAATGCCTAATTTCTTCTTTGCAACCTGAGGAAACTTCTCTTTTAAAAATACACTGTCACTTCCAACCACTAAATGAACAGGCACTCTAGGCTTCGGCATAGGTAACCACCACATTGAAGGCGTTGTCCTAAACAATTCAACTTCATCATCTTTAGGTATCGTAAGTGTTACCCCACCTTTTCGTGGATCATCTGCTAATGCATAGTCAATATATGCCTGAAAACAATCAGGATCAAAATGTTGATAGAATCCTTTATTTCGCAATAGCTCTGCGGCTTGCTCACGAGATTCCCAGTGATCTCTACGACGTACTGATAAACCTGCAGGCGTAATTTTGTCGACTAATTTGGGTTTAAAAAGCTTTGCAAGATGAAATACAAAAGATGCTTTACCTATAATTAAAGGTGGGTCTAGCATAATCACTTGGGAAAATAATTCAGGACGACGATACGCAGCCATCAAAGTCAATACAGAACCTAAAGAGTGCCCTAAACCGATCACCTTACGACCTTTTGATTGCTGAACAATACTATCTATAACTTGATCAACGAGATATGTCCAACCATGGGTAATCGGATAACGTTTGTCTGTTCCTATTTCAGGTACATAGATAATGTCATAATCACTTTTCAAATCATCAAACAGCTTTTGGTAAACTTTTGAAGGCACACCGTTCGCATGAGCGAAATGAATTAAAGGTTTCATAGATTCGTCTTCAAATTTATCGATTGATCAATTATCTCCCGTTCAAAGATCATTACAATTTAAAAGGGAGAACTACAAAGTAATTTATAGAAAGTAAGATGGTGAGAAAATTAAGATCAAGAATCACTAAGTTTTCTTTACGACAAAGAAAACTTAGTGATAAGTCAGATAATATTATTGTAGTTTTGCGTTTTGTTGAGTGTCTAATTGAGTTGCCAATGATGAGCTAATCCCCTCACCAATTTTTGTACCCATTCGACCTAAAATTGACTCAAGCGGATTATGCTGAACAGTGTAATCAACTTTTTGCTCAACCTTCAAATCTCTCATCAAAGTCGTCAAACTACCACTACGATCCGCCACACCTAAGGCAATCGCTTGCTCACCACTCCAGAATAAACCAGAGAAGATCGCAGGGTCATTAGATTTCAAACGCTTACCACGACCTTCTTTAACAGCTTTAATAAAGTGACTATGAACATTATCTAAAACTGACTGAACATGTGCTTGTTGAGTTGGATTAATCGGCTTTGTCATGCTCAAAATATCTTTATTATTACCAGATGTAAGCGTGCGATCCTCAATACCTAATTTTTGAGTTAAACCGCTTAAGCCATAATTTGGCATAATTACACCAATTGAACCGACTAGACTCGATGGATTAACAATAATTTCATCAGCTGCAGATGCAATATAATAAGCACCTGAGGCGCCCATATCTCCAATCACTGCATAAACTTTTTTAGCTGGATATTGCTTTTTCAAATAGCGAATTTCTTGCCAAATTTCGTCTGACTGAACTGGTGAACCACCAGGAGAGTTGATATTCAAAGCAATTGCCTTACTGCCATTTGCTTCAAATGCACGCTTTAATGCTTTATTTGTATCTTCACTATTCACAGCAGATTGACTGCTTGATGAATCAATCGTTCCGATAATATCGACCACTGCTAAGTGATCACTACTGATACTCGTGGTTGCTTTTTCAGTTGTAGTCGAGCAGCTTTTACTCATTGCAATTAAAACAATCAACAAATAAGCAAAACCTAAACATTTAAAAAAGATACTCCAACGACGACTACGGCGCTGTTCTTCTACAGATGCTAAAACAGCTTTTTCCAAGATTTGCCATTCTTTGCCTGTCACATTATTACTATGTGTTGGTTCGTTTTGTGGTTTCGGTGGCCAATCGGACATAAGATTCCAATCCAATAGATTTTAAAGTGGTTTTATTATATACGCTGATTTACTCAAAACTGTTTAAATAACTTGTTTTAACTTATAATTATTTTGTGCGTTATACTCTTTTCATGTAATTCTAAATACCACAAATCAATGACCCAGCCTCAAGCAACTAGTTCAAACTACAAACTGATCAAACTATTCAGCAAACAACCAATCCAACTAGGACGTTTTTTTGCACGCATATTGGCTGGGTTATTTAACAGATTTCAATTATCTAAAATTTCCAAAATTATTCGTTTAAACATAAAAATAGCATTTCCTGAACTGAGAGATCATGAGTTACAGATACTCTCTAAAGAAGCAATTCGCAATGAGCTTACGTCTTATTTCGAATTTTTAAGTATTTGGGGTTCAAGTAATCAGAAAAACATTCAACGTATACATAGCATCACTGGTGAACAGTACTTTCACGATGCTTTAGCAGAAAAAAAAGGACTTGTGCTCGTCATACCCCACTTCGGAACGTGGGAAGTGATGAATTCTTGGTTATCTCATTATACTAAAATGACGATATTGTATAAGCCAGTTAAAAACCCAGATGCAGATCAGTTTGTCCGTGATGCAAGAAGTCGTGAACAGGCTAACCTCGTACCAACAGATGAAAGTGGTGTACGACAAATTTTTAAGGCATTAAAACAAGGCGGAACAACAGCTATTTTACCTGACCACACACCTGATCAAGGTGGTGATATGATTGATTACTTTGGGATTCCACTAGCATCTAGTAGTCTAAGCGCAAAATTAATCCAAAAAACAAAAGCCAAAGCACTCCTGATCTATGCGATGAGAAATGATCAAGATGGATTTGATATGTTTGTTGAACCAATCAATCCCCAAATTTATGAAGGCAATGCTGAGCAAGGAACACTAATTATTCATCAGGCTTTAGAGCAACTTATTCGCCGCTATCCAAGTCATTACCATTGGAGTTACAAACGATTTAGTGCCAACAAAAGTTTAAAGAAAATTTATGATATTGATGAGCAAGAGGCCTTAGCTAGGGTCGCTGAAGTTAGATTGCAAAATCAAAAATAAATCACTTTTATTGCAACCGAGTTAACCATTTACGTTGTTGTCTGTACATGGAAATTACGGTATTTGCATGATTGATTTCAAAGGAGATCGATCCGTTTTGGCTGGTCGTCAACAATGGAATATTTAATGCTCGCAATCTTTGCTGTAATTCAATACTCGGATGACCATAACGATTTTCAAAACCTGCGGAAGCGATTGCCAATTTAGGTTTAATTCTTGCTAAAAAATCATAAGCTGAACTATGTTTGCTTCCATGATGCCCCAAAACAATGACATCTACTTCTAAGTTTGGATATTGCTGTAATAGCTTATATTCTGTTTCCCAACCTGCATCCCCCATAATTAAGAATTTGCGAAACGGTTTGGCATGTTCAAACTCAATATACACAACACATGAATATTCATTTTGTTGATTTTGAACATAACTCAGCTCCTCTATTTTTGGAGATAGAATCTCAACCTGAGCTTGAGCTAAATTCCATTTTTGACCTTGATGACAAAAAGAAAAATTATCTTTAAATGGCAATTTGTCATTTTTTTCATTGGCATAAACTTTTGTGATCTCGAAGGCTTGCTCAATATATGGGAAAGCACCACTATGGTCTTGATCGAGATGTGACAAAATCATTTGATCTAATTTTTCGATCCCCTGCTGTCGAAGAAATGGAACAATCACTCGCTCACCTAAACTGAACTTCTCTTCATTATATGAACCACCAGTATCTATCATTAGGTTATGCTGAGCTTGTTGTAAAAATACAGATTGTCCCTGCCCCACATCTAAAATGGTTAGCATAGTCTTTTGTTGTTTTGCACCGAATAAAATAGGTAAGAAACAAACTAAACCCCAAGATTTTGGTATCGTTCCTTTCGGCATAAATAAAATAAAAATCCCGACACTCAAAGCAAATAACGACAATGGGATATAACTAATACCTTGTAAATCAGGTGTCAGTGACATCAAAACATCTAATAATCCGATTAGTATGCTTAACAACATATTATTGAGGGTGAATAAAACTAGACCTAATGAAGGAAAAATTAGCCAAACACATGCAGCAAAGATATCTAAAGGTACAACCAACATGCTTAATATCGGGATAGCAATCAGATTACTGAGTGGCGCAAACCAAGCAATTTGTTGGAAAAAAATGATAACTAAGGGCATTAAGGCGATAAAGATTTTCCATTGTGATTCGATCAAAATTTTGATTGCAAACTTTATATCCTCAGTTCTATTTTTTATTCTGTCTTTTGGTAGAGTGCTAATCGTTTGATAAATTCTCAATAGGATGAAACATGCACCGTAAGATAGCCAAAAGGCAGCCGACAAGATACTAAATGGATCATAGATGAGAAATAAACACGCGCTATAAATTAGTAACTGAAAAGGCTTAATCGCTTGGCTTGTGATAACGAAAAAACTTGCCAAGGCGACCGTCAACAATGTCCTTAAAGCTGGAATTTCAAATCCAACAAAAGCGACATAAACAATGACACTAAATAAAAATGGAAAAACCAAAATAATCTGACGAGGTTGCCATAGATATAAGTTTGGAAAATAATGCTGTAAAACTCTTTGCAATCCCCATGTCAACATGATTGCAAAAATCAGCACATGAGGACCCGAGATCGCCAATAAATGTGATATCCCAAGTTGCTGAAATTTTTTCTTTAAATCTTTAGCTAATAAACTTTCATCACCTGTAAGCAACGCAAGCAACAATCCTTTGTGTTGTAAATTTGAATGAGCAAGCGTTTGCCTAAATTCAAATCGCATTATTTCAATCTTAAGACCGATTTTTTCCAAGAAATGGTCTTGCTCCTTCAAGTATTTCAAATGACCAAGCCTATACACCTCATCTTGGCTTAAAGGTACGATTTGTTCGACTAAAAATGCTGACATTAAATTTTGTTGTAAGAACCATTTTTCTTGATCAAAAACACCTTGAACGGCATAACTGTGTGCGGGTTTGATTGTTCCGTAAACTCGATAATAGCTCCCCAATACAAAAGCTTCTGGCTGATGATCCTTCTCCTTTATGTACATCAACCAATTCACTAATTGATCATGTCGATTTAAAACTACAGCTTGTTGTTTAACACCCTCTTCAGTGAGTTCATTTATTTTTCGAATATAAACAACAGCCTCAAATGGTTGCGATTCTAATTCGCGTAATTCAAGTCTTTTTTCTAGAGCTTGATCTGCATAGTGATACCCTGCACAAAACATTGCCCAAATCGCAGTGATCAATAACAGTGACTTATAAAATGGGGAATGTCCTTTATTTTTTATTTTATAAAAAATAAATAGAAGAGTCGCAATACAGCACCAAATCCACCAAGTGGAATTAATGATTTCAAAATCACGCCCCATAGCTGAAATACCCACAATCCAGCCAATCAATATAATTTTCAACATATATTTATAATTTAAGTTTTTGATTTTTCTGAGGGCAAAATTAAAGCCCTTTTTCAGGGCTTTAACAAGTGATCATAGAAAATATTTAAACCTGATCAATCCATAAACCATCTTGCATATGCAAAATTGAATCTGCCGATTTTGCTAATTGTTCATCATGTGTCACTATAAGCATTGCCATATTGAGTTCTTTTTTTAGATCGGTCAGTAATTCAAAGATACTCAATGCAGTTTTCCGATCCAAATTACCTGTTGGCTCATCGGCTAAAACTACCGCAGGCTTAGTGACCAATGCTCTCGCTAAAGCAACACGTTGGCGTTCACCACCGGATAACTCACCAGGTTTATGTTCCATTCGATGAGACAATCCAACACGATCAAGAAGATATTCAGCTTGTTTTTTCACATCTTTATAATTGCTTTCACCACGCAACATTAAAGGCATAGCGACATTTTCTAAAGCAGAAAATTCAGGCAATAGATGATGGAACTGATAAACGAAACCTAGATACTGATTTCGCTTATAACCACGCTCAGCCTCACCTAAATTGTCAAAGCGTTTCCCTTGTAAAAAAACTTGCCCTTGTGTAGGTTGATCTAACCCACCCAAGACATGCAACAAAGTACTTTTACCTGAACCACTTGAACCAACAATAGAAACAAACTCACCTGCATTGACCTGCAATGACAAGCCTTTAATCACTTCAACTTTGGTTTTACCATCATCAAAATGTTTAAAAACATCTTTAGCTTCTAAGACAATTTTACTCATAACGCAATGCCTCAGCAGGTTGGACTTTGGCAGCACGTAATGCAGGATAGATCGTTGCCAAGAAACTTAATAATAAAGATACAGTCACAATCACGACAACATCTTGCCATCTCAAATAAGAAGGTAAGTAATGTACGAAATAGGCATCAAATAAGTTCAATCCAAGTGCTGTATTGAACCATGAAATAATGTCACTGATCGTAAGTGCAAGTGTTACACCTAGAATCGTACCTGCAATCGTACCAATCACACCAATAACAGTCCCCTGCACCATGAAAATTTTAGTGATCATAGACGGTGATGCGCCTAATGTACGCAAAATTGCAATATCAGATTTTTTATCCGTTACAACCATGACCAAAGAAGAAACAATATTAAATGCAGCTACAACGATAATCAGTACTAAAAGCAAACCAACTAAAGTTTTTTCCATTTGAATGGCATTAAATAAGTTTCCATGCGTATACGTCCAATTCGATGCATAGAAATTACTTGGTAACTGACTGACAATTTCATCTGCAACCTTAGGAGCAGCAAAAATATCATCTAGTTTTAAGCGAACACCTTGAGCACCGTCAGGTAAACGCAATAATGTCGAGGCATCATTCAAGGCGATATAACCCACCATTGAGTCTACTTCTGCGCCAACACTAAAAATACCAACGATTTTAAAGCGTTTAAAACGTGGTACTACACCTGCTGGTGATGGCGTTGCTTCTGGTAGAACGAGAGTGACACTATCATTTAAGCCTAAACCTAATGCATCGGTCATATCCTTACCGAGGACGATACCAAACTCACCCTTTTTTAATGCACTTAGGTTGCCTGCAACCATATGATTCTGAATGATTGAAACCTTTTTTTCATACTCAGGCTCAATACCTGTCACCATAATACCTGCAACTTGCCCTTGAGCAGTCAACATCCCCTGTAATTGGGTAAATGGAGCCACACCTGTTACATGCGGATGATCCTCAACTTTTTTTACAAGCTCAGGCCAATCTGTTAGAATTTGAGTAGAAGAAACAGTAGCTTGGGGAACCATTCCAAGGACACGGTTTTTAAGCTCACGGTCAAAGCCATTCATTACAGAAAGTACTGTAATCAACACTGCGACACCAAGCGTTAAACCAATCATGGAAACCAAGGCAATAAAAGAAATAAAGTGATTACTCCGCCGAGCACGAGTATATCTCAACCCTATATACAGCGAGATTGGCTTAAACATACCATCTAGTCCGAGGTGATTTATTATGGAAAATTCACAACATCATCTTGTTGACGACAACACTGAACGTCGAGTGATGTCTCGTATTGATGCCGTGTTGAGAATCAACTATCAAATCATTCCTGATGACGTTGCACTGAATGATCCCTATGATTCTCACTTTGTTTTGCCACGCTATTTTCTACTACTTGCAGAATTAGATCAATTTGATCATGCGTTTCGCTACGAATTAGAACAATTAAATGAAAAAGATCAACAAATTGCTCGTATCTTATCCCTATTTAATCAAAAACTAAATTTGATTACAGGATCTTTCTACGACAATATCGTGCAATCCCTACTCCCCGTTCCGGAACAAGTAAATTTTTCTGAAAATGGACTCAGTTTTTTTAGCGCTCAAGATATTAACGAAGGTACATACATTCACATCACGCTTAGTCACCCAGAGAACTTCTTTCACATCGCAGCTACAGCGCAAGTTGCATATAGCAATCCAGATGAACAAGGAAAATTCCGTATCGGTGCATACTTTATTACTTTGAATCCTCAAGATAGAGCTAAATTGGCTGAAACTATTCAACAGTCTGAAAACCCTTAAAAGCCCATCTTTACATTCGACGGTAAGCTCTCAAATCTTTGAGAAAATAAAGTAGTAAACCAAACAACACCACGCTTGCACCCACAAAAACCTGTACAGATAGCTGCTCATCATTCAGAAAGGCACCGATCAATATTGCTAATAAGGGCGTCATCACAGTCGTTAAAGACAAAGTGGTCGGTTTGAGATTTTGTACTAGTTTAAAGTAGCAGAACATCGCAATCAGTGATGCCATGATCACCGTGTAGAATAAAGCCAGTAAAGATTTTGCAGAAGGCATCTGTGTTGGAACATATTGCCAAATCCAAGGCACAACAAGAATCGCAATCAAAGTCGAAACCAAAATTGATCCCGTCGCTTGTGCCATAGCTTGAATATTCGCATTTATCTTTTTGACTAAGAAAATCGAGAGTGAATATGCAAATACACTCACAATCATGAGTCCAATACCCAATGGCTGGACATGGTTCTGATTATCACTCAAACAAATCAAACCTAAGCCAATAATTGAAACAGCCATACCCAACCATTGCAACAATGCTAGTTTCTGCTGAAATCCGAAACGACCAATCAAACCAGCCATGATAGGTGCTAACCCAAACATCAATGCAATTAAACCTGAACTCAAGTAAGCCGTAGCCGCATACGTAAAAATCTGAGATCCGATTAAGCTCAATGAGCCTGCGATGTAACTCAGTATTGAAACTTTATCTACAGGAAATCTTACTTTTAAAATCAACAGGACGACGATGGCTAGTGGCAAAGCAATAAAGAAACGCAGTACTAAAGCCCACATGGGATGTAAATCAGATACACTCCAAACAATCGCCAATGGGGTCGTCGCCCATATGAAAACGAGTAATCCATAAGTTAGAATCAGATTTTTACGTGAGGGCATATCATACTCAAGAAGCGGTTTTACGTTTTTGCTTTAAAATGGTTTGGTCTAAAGAACTTGAAAACTCACGCTTATCTCTTTCAGAAATTGGAGGAGGTCCTCCTGTTTGAACACCAGCACCACGCAAGGTATCCATAAAATCTCGAAGATGTAATCGGGCTTTTACATTTGCAGTAGTATAGATTTCGCCACGAGGATGGATTGCAATTCCACCTTTCTCAATAACCTGTGCAGCCAAAGGAATATCTTGCGTGATTACAATGTCGTTTGGCTGCATACGTTCCACAATTTCCTGATCAGCACGATCTGCCCCACTCATAACCTGAATAGATTTGATTCGTACCGAAGGTGTAATACCGACATTTTGATTGGCAACGAAAGTTACTTCCAACTGATAACGATCTGAAGCACGAAGAATCACTTCTCTTAAAATCTTAGGCAAAGCATCTGCATCTACCCATAATTTGAATGGCAGCACGTAAGCGAAAGCTCATATAAATAAAATGCTAGTGTAGCAGATTGCTAGAAAAGTAGAGGGAAATTGAGCAAAGCAATCATTAAGACTCAATTGATTCGCTGTCTAAGTTTAAAACCCATTTTTTCACATAAATGAATTAATTTTATAGATTTACATATCGAGACTTGAAAAATCGATGTTACCCTCGATTTAATAGTATAAGTTCAATCTTTCCAGCATTACGATTTATGAAAATTCAAAACAGTCCAGAAATCATTACAATTCAAGATGAAAATTTCGGTAATCACGCTGAGCATTGGAACTTATTAACAGATAATCCTGCATCTGACGTACCTAAATGGTTAGGTCTGGCGTTAGATACTCCTGTTATGCCTATGGGATTGTGCACAGAAGAACATGAAATGGATCAATCATTTTGGTTGATTCAAGGTCCAAGTGATCAATCGATTGCAATTAATCAAATTATCGCTGTTGAAGATCAAAAACCACGTGCTTTAAAAACTGCATTTCCAAGTTTCCAAAGCCCGTATAAATACAATGCACAGATTGAACGAATTATTACCTGTAAATCTGCAACTCAAGCGGTATTAAGACTGAATTTAAATAAAAGTACGACTATTTATGCATTTGATAATTTATTTAGTGTTAATCGCTGTAAATATGACAAAGATGAAACTTATCAAGTCCAATTTAATGCTTGGGCATATGAATTAGAAGCGGTGTCAGAAGATGAAAAAATCATTGTGGATGACCCTGCTTCAATTAAACACCATCGTGCATTAAATGCTATTCTGGCTGAGCATAATGGAATTGCACCTGAAAACTTACAAGAATTGATTAATGCTTGGGAACCAAAAACGCCTGAAGATCAAGAACCTGTAACTGTCGACTTTTCTAAAATGGTCGCTTATTTATTTGGTGAAACATTAGGGCAAGAAGATGAGGCTTGGTTCCAAGGTAATATCGTTGGTAAAACTTCAATGCAATTTATGCAAGACGAATATACCCTTTACGATGTCACTTTAGTTTTAGAGGATACATTACCTGCAATATTAATCCGTATTGCAACCAAAAATGATTTGTATAAAAACTTTAACATTGGTCAATATATTCGCGGCAACCTATGGATTCAGGCGAATATTTATGCTAAAACTGCTATAAAGTGAAATAAAATCACATAAATAGCAATTTTTAGGCGTTCTAATGAAAATTATACCAGAACAAACGACCACCAGTCTTATTCATTCAAGTGACCAAGGCCTTAAACTTGATGTTGGTGCTTTTTGCTTTTTTCTACTTGGTATGTTTTTAGCAGCACTTATTTTTCATCAAATTGGCATTTTCTAAAAATTTCATTCTTGTAAAAAAGCCCTCATTTTAGAGGGCTTTTTTTATTTGTCAGCGATTAACCATGGCGTTTTGCAAAATCATCCATAAAGTTAACTAATGCCTGTACACCTTCAAGTGGCACAGCATTGTAAATACTTGCACGCATACCGCCTACTGAACGATGTCCTGCAAGGTTAAGCAAATGTTGCTGCTCCGCTTCTTTTAAGAATGTCTTTTCCAAAGCTTCATCAGCAAGCGTAAATGGAACATTCATCATTGAACGATTTGGAAGTGCAATCGGGTTGTTATAGAAATCACTCGAATCAATATAACCATAAAGCAGTTTTGCTTTCTCTTGGTTGACTTTGTAGATCGCATCCACGCCACCTTGTTCAAGTAACCATTCAAAAACTAAACCAGATAAATACCAAGCATAAGTGGCTGGAGTGTTAACCATTGAGCCATTTTTAGCTTGATCGTTATATTTCAAAATGCTTGGAATTTCAGGTTTTACTTGATCCAACAAATCATCACGAATAATGACTATCGTTAATCCTGCAGGGCCAATATTCTTCTGAGCACCCGCATAAATTAAACCAAATTTACTTACATCTAGCGGAGCAGACAAAATACTTGATGAGAAGTCACATACCAATGGCTTTTCAACATTTGGAACACCTGCAAACTGTAAACCACCAATCGTTTCATTATCTGCATAATGTACATATGCAGCATCAGCAGATAAGTTCCAAGTTGCTTGGTCTGTAATTGCATGCTTACCATCAATCAAAGTACCCGCTTCGATCACATTAATGTCACCGTAACGTTTTGCTTCTTTCAACGCTTTTTCAGACCAAATCCCTGTATGGATATAATCAGCTTTATTATTTTTACCCAACAAATTTAATGGAATCGCTGAGAATTGAAGGGATGCCCCACCTTGAAGAAAAAGTACTTTATAATTTTCAGGAATGTTCATGAGCTTACGTAAGTCAGCTTCTGCCTTTTCTGCAACAGCAACATAGTCGTTACTACGATGACTCATTTCCATGATCGACAAGCCTTTCCCCTGCCAATCCAACATTTCCTGTTGAGCTTTTTCTAAAACGGCAGTAGGTAGTGCAGCAGGACCAGCGCAGAAATTATAAGCACGCATGAGTTTTCCCTTGTGAAAGTGAAACAAATTGAGATGGGAATTTAATCATAGATTGGCGAAGCTTGCAGCAGCTTATCGCTTAAATATTTAATTTTATCTGCAAAATTTTTCGTTCATTCAACTATTTCTTTTTTTAAATACATTCAATTTCAGTGATTCATTATTATGTTTTATTCAAGTGAATATGATTATTTCATTGAATCCAGACTAGATTAAAAACTCTAATTTTTACAATTTAACTACACCAATTCAGGTTGTATAACTATTTAATTAAAAACATAATATTTTAATATTACAAAAAGAACTTAGACTAACGCGAGTATTATTAAATTGCGACAAGCTCAAATGTTGAAACAAAATAATCGACCAAATTTAAGGGTCAAACGGTTTCAAAAAAAACTAAGTATGTGTATCCATATAATCACATGCAGCTTTTTTACAAGTTCAATATTTGCTCAAACTATTAGCTATAGTGAAGCTGAGCAATATATCGTTGAGAATGCATATAGCACACAAGCACAAAGAGCCTTAAAACAATCAGCTCAACTAGAAATGGATGCCATAAAAAATCTTGGGCTCCCCCGTATTGATCTCAATGCAACTGCCTATTCATTTCATAGTGAAACTAGCGTCCCATTAGAGTCAGGCAAACGTCGTTTGGAAAACTCACTTACACGTGGATTTGATGATAAGCTTTCTCAATGGGAAAACGTATTATCACCAGAAGTCATTGATCAAATAAGCCAAGGTTTTGATCAAGTTGTTAGTGATGGTCTAAATAAAGTACCCAATAATGTTGATGTAACCGTCAAAGATCAGGATGTAAGAACTTCAGTTTCTATGGTTATGCCATTATATACAGGGGGGAAAATCTCAAGTGCCAAGCAAATAGCGACTTTGCAGGCTCAACGCTCAACAATTAGCGAGAAACAACAGCAAGATGCTCAGCGTTTTGAAATGATCCAAGCTTATTTTAATGCCCAACTACAACAGCAGTTAGCCAATACCACCCTATTTAATTTTAATGCGATGCAACAGCATTATAACAATGCCCTAAAACTTGAAAAACAAGGGTTTATTAATAAAGGACAACGTATGCAGTTTGAGGTTGCCTTAAATAATGCTGATCGGGCTTATCAAAACGCACAATCTAACCTACAAGCAAGCTTGTTTAGTTTAAAAAATTTACTCAAAACCAGTGATCGTCTTAGCTTAAGTACACCATTATTTGTAAATACCACTCAAAAAAATGATTTAGAAACTTTTCTTAGCAATTATGATCAAAACTCAAGTTTAGTAAAAAAATTACAGATGGATACCCAATTGGCAAATGAAAATATCCGTATCCAGCAAGCAGCCAAAAAACCAAGTGTATTTGCGTTTGGTGAATACGGGTTAGATGATAAAGAAAATTGGATTATCGGCGTGATGGCGAAATACAATTTATTCTCTGGTATTGATAAAAATAAAAATATTCATGCTGCTGAATTGAAACGGTATGCAGCAGAAATGATGACTGAACGTACAAAACAAGAAATCGAAAATATTTTATATAAATCATATAGTGAGTTGAATGCAGCTCAAACAAGTCATCAACTCTTAATCAAAAATACTCGTGCAGCCGAAGAAAACTTACGTATTCAACAATTATCTTTTAAAGAAGGTATGGGAACAGCAACACAAGTTATCGATGCACAAAATGCGCTGAATGCTTTAAAAGGTGAAATGGCGATAAATGCTTATAAATACATATTATCTTTAGCAACATTATTACAAAGCTACGGTTCAATCGAAGAATTTAAGCTTTATGTGAACCAACCTCGTACGGATTATATTCGTTAATTGGAGTACATCATGAATCAAAATATTTCATCACCCAATGCAGAAGATAATCCAAATAGCAATATCGTCGAAAACTCAACAGACAGTCAAGTTGATCAATCTAAAACTGATTTAGGTACACCATCACCACCTTCAAATAACGCAAAAATAAAAATCCTGATCGTCATTATTATCTTATTACTCTTGAGCTTGATTGCTTTTGGCTTATGGAAAGCTTATCAACCAAAATCAATCGAGTTACAAGGGCGAGTAGAAGCTGAAACTGTTCATATCAGTACCAAAGTTCCTAGTCGTATTGAAGAATTCTATGTCACTGATGGTCAAACAGTAAAAAAAGGACAAGCTCTTGTTCGTTTCGTAAGCCCTGAACTTGATGCAAAAAAAGAACAAGCTCAAGCAGCATTACAAAGCGCACTCGCTTTTCAATCAACAATTTATAGAGGTTCTCAACAAGAAAACATTGATACGCTATACGCTAACTGGCAAGCAATGAAGACCCAAGCTGACCTAGCTGCAACGACTTACAAACGAGGTGAAAACCTTTATCAACAAGGTGTTATTTCTCGTCAACGACGAGATGAAATGCTTGCAGCTCAAACCTCTGCAAAAGAAGCCGCTGAAGCAGCTTACCAACAATATGCACGCGCCAAACGCGGCAGTACAGAACAACAAAAATCAACCGCAGATGCTCAAGTTGCTATTGCTCAAGCCGCGGTGAATGAAGCAAATGCATTAACTGCTGAAACAAAACTTTATGCGCCAATTGATGGCACTGTGTCCAAAACATATGGTAAACCAACTGAATTTGTTGCTACTGGTGTACCTGTAGTCAGCATCCTTGAAGATCAGGAATTATGGGTCAGTCTCAATGTAAGAGAAGATCTCTACAACTCGATCTATAAATCAAAAACCTTAGAAGGCTTCATTCCTGCATTGAATCAAAGTGTGACATTTAAAGTAAAGAAAATCGATGCTGAGGGTGAGTTTGCAACGATAAAAACTACGCGACAAACAGGTGGATACGATATTCGAAGCTTTAAATTCCATCTAAGCCCTACAGAAAAAATTCCCGATCTCAAAGTTGGGATGAGCGTTTTATTTAATATCGAAGAGGCAAAGTAACACATGCTTGCCATAATGCTTCGTGAAATACGCTATTTAAAGCGCTATAAAGCTGATTTATTTATGGCAATCATCGCGCCATTATTGGTCATTATACTTTTTGGCAGCATGTTTTCAGCTGGTAAACCTGATCACTTACCCATCGTTGTGATTGATCAAGATCAAAGCGAGATGAGCCGAAAAGTTATTCATGCTTTGAGCGTGAATCACACTATAAAAATTAAAACGATTACAACCAGTCAAGATGAAGCAGAACAATTAATCAATAAAACAGATGCTTGGGGTTTTGTATTTATTCCTGAAGGTGCTGAGCAGCGCTTAGTTAGTGCACAAGATGCACAAATTAGTATTGCTTATAATCAATCTTTCTTTAGCATTGGGAATACAATCTCATCAGCGATGTTGATCAGCACCTTAAATGGAATTGCTGAATATATGGGAGATGATTATTTGTCAAATACCATCCCCTATATAGAAATGCCTACACCTCACATAAAAATATCCACTTTATATAATCCTAATATGAGTTATGAACTGTTCTTGGAGCCATTTATGGTGCCAGCAGTTTTACATTTATTATTATGCTGTTGTGTTGCTTTTGCAGTTGGACAGGAATTTAAACGTAATACATTCAATCAGTGGGTTACTGGTGGAAATGCAATCCACACTTTACTCGGTAAATTATTAGTTTATGTACTCATTTTTTGCTTTTGGACTTGGTGTTGGATGTTTTGGCTATCGAATATCCGAGGTTATTTCATAGCAGGTTCCATCTGTTTAATCCTTACCGCTCAATTTTTCTTGTACTTCGCCTATGCCGTCATTAGTAGTTCTGTAGTATTGGCGACGCAAGATCTGGCAAAAACCTTTGGCTTTTTAGCTCTGTATGGTGGTTCTTCTCCTAGTTTTTCAGGAATCACCCTCCCCCTAAATAATGCACCTGTATTTACTCAAATTTGGTCAATGCTGATTCCCTATACACCTTATGCAAAGTTACAAACTGAACAATGGGTGATTGGCAGCGATCCAATAATTTCACTTATTCCACTTTCTATCTTAATTGCTTTCTCAGCATTGTTCTTCTTTGTGAGTATTCGCTTACTTCGAAAATTGACTCAGGAGCAATGCGTATGAAAACATTTTTAAATTATTATCTGCAAACCTTTAAAAATATTGCAGCAAATACCTCAATCTTCACTACACTCATTGCTGCTGTCATTTTATATAGTTTTTTTTATCCAACTGCTTATAAAGCACAAACAGCGGAAGATATTCCGATTGTTATCGTAGATGAAGAGCAAAGTGTTTTAAGTTCGAAAATCATTAGCCAAGTTTCAAATAGTCCTCATGTGAAAATCATGACAGTAACTGATAATTTCTTAGAGGCAAAAAAATTAGTTCAAAATCAGCAAGCAGAAGGTATTTTACTTTTACCCGACAATCTGACCAATAGCATCACACGTGGTGAAATGGGAGGCATAGGTCTATATTTAAGTACAGCTTATTTCATTCAAACGAAAGAAGTCGGCATAGGTTTAGCAGGTTCTATTGAAGCAACCTTGCAAGAATTTTTGGAAAAATTCGGTGATGCAACTCCTTTTAAACCAGAACTTTCTATTCATCAAATTCCGCTCTTTAATACATTATCTGGATATGGAAGTTATATTTTTCCCGCTGTTGCGAGTTTAATCATTCATCAGACACTGTTATTAGGTCTCGCTATGTTGATTGCGAGCTATCGTGAATCAGGTTGGACTGCAAAACCAATCGAGTTTTGGGCAACTTTTACAGCAATTCTCACAATAGGTTGTCTTGGTTGTTTATATCTCTTCGGTTTTACATTTTGGTTTTATGACTATCCTCATGGTGGAAATTTCTGGGGAATGCTGCTTACAACGCCAGTTTATGTAAGTTGTATTATCGGTCTAGCGATGCTGGTTGGATCTTTGGTGGATATGCCTGAACGTGTAGGACATTTCATTGTTGTCACCTCAGTTCCTCTTTTCTTATTAACAGGTACTGCTTGGCCACACGCAGCTATGCCTGAATGGATGCAATATTTAGCTTGGACTCTTCCATCTACACATGGTGTTCAAATGTTTGTGCAATTAAATCAGATGGGTGTACCTACAGCAATCGTGATACCTAAACTGATTTATTTAGCAACTCTTGGTGGAATCTTGTTGGCTTGCTCTTATTATCGTTTAGTCATGCTAAAGCCAATAAAAAAGGAAGCTAATTAGCTTCCTTTTTTAACAACTTATCACTTAAGCTTCTGGATTATCATCTTTAGGTTCTACTAAAGCTTCCTCAGAATTCACTGCATCAAGCTCAGTATTTTCTACTGATTGCTCTATAGTCTCTAACTCTTCGTCTTCTTCTACAGCTTCAATAGATACAACACCTACTAATGTCTCTGCGTCACTCAATCGAATCAGACGAACACCTTGCGCGTTACGACCTGTGGTTGCCACTTCTGCTGCACGTGTACGAACCAAAGTACCACCATCAGAAATCAACATCAGCTCTTTGGTTTCATCAATCGATACAGCACTGATTAACTCACCATTACGCTCACTCGTTTTAATCGCAATAACACCCTTACCACCACGTTTCTTGGTCGGGAAGTCATCAACTGGAGTACGCTTACCATATCCATTTGCACAAGCACATAACACTTCACCCGTTTCTGGAACAACAACAAGTGAAACAATACGGCTTACAACATTTGAATCGGAAGAATCGTCATTATCATCGCTGTCATCGTTTTCAACTTCGGCATCTTCTACATCGATCGTGTTACTTGCAAAACTAACACGCATACCACGTACACCTTTCGCAGTACGTCCCATTGCTCGAACATCTGTCTCAGCAAAACGAATCGCTTTACCTTCATTTGAGAACAACATGATCTGCTGATTACCATCCGTAATCGCAACACCGATCAAGGTATCTTCTTCATTTAACTCAATAGCACGTAAGCCATTAGAGCGAACATTACTAAACTGTTCTAACTCAACACGTTTAACCGTACCTGATGCCGTAGCCATAAACACATAGTGATTTTCAGGGAACTCAGTCAACGGTAAGATCGCAGTAATTGTCTCATTCGCTTCCAATGGTAACAAGTTCACCATCGGGCGTCCTTTAGCACCACGAGAGGCTTGAGGTACCTCAAACACTCTCAAGCGATAAACTTTACCAACATTTGTAAAGCACAATACTGTCGCGTGGTTCGATGCAACAATCAAATGCTGAATAATGTCATCATCTTTCATTGAGGTTGCTGATTTACCACGACCACCACGACGTTGAGCTTGATAATCCGAAAGTGGTTGAGTTTTTGCATAACCTGTTTGAGAAACAGTGAGTACCACTTGTTCTTCAGGGATTAAGTCTTCACGACAGAAATCAACACCAGATTCAACGATTTCTGTACGACGTGCATCACCATACTGTTGCAGGATTAAAGCAAGCTCTTCACGAATTACGTTCATCAATAAATTAAAGTCATTTAAAATCGCCGTTAATTCAGCAATTTGACCTAAAATCTCAGTATATTCAGCGTGTAACTTATCTTGTTCAAGACCAGTCAAACGATGTAAACGTAATTCAAGGATCGCATTCACCTGTGTTGGTGATAAACGATAAATATCTCCTGACAGACCAAATGGACGTGCAGGATCTTCCCCTTCAATTTCATCTGGGCGAATTGAAATAGCGCCAGCTTTTTCTAGAAGTGCGACAACACCACCACCAGCCCATTCACCAGCCTGTAAACGCTCACGTGCTTCACTAGGATTGGCAGAAGTCTTAATGGTTTCAATAATGGCATCAATATTCGCTAATGCAACAGTCAAACCTTCTAAGATATGCCCACGTTCACGTGCTTTGCGAAGCTCATACATGGTGCGGCGTGTCACAACTTCTTGGCGGTGACGGATAAATGCCGCAATAATATCTTTAAGATTCATCAATTTTGGCTGACCATTATCTAGGCAGACCATATTGATGCTGAAAGAGTTTTGCAGTTGGGTGTGTAAGAATAAATTATTTACAATGACTTCCGCGTTTTCGCCACGCTTCAAATCAATTGCAATACGCATCCCTTCCTTATCTGACTCATCTCGAAGTTCAGAAATTCCTTCAAGTTTCTTTTCTTTAACCAGTTCAGCTATACGCTCAATCGTTTTTGCTTTATTGACCTGATATGGAATTTCAGTAAAGACGATAGTCGTACGACCCGTTTTCTGATCTTCTTCGAAATGATACTTACCACGGATATGAAGACGACCTTTACCCGTACGATAAGCATCTACAATACCTGATTTGCCGTAAATAATACCGCCAGTTGGGAAGTCAGGACCAGTAATATGCTCCATCAATCCTTCAATAGAAATATTCGGATTATTGGCGTAGGCTAAACAAGCATTGACGACCTCAGTCATATTATGCGGCGCCATATTGGTCGCCATACCTACTGCAATACCTGTTGTACCATTGATCAAAAGATTAGGAATACGAGTTGGCATCACTTGCGGAATACGCTCAGAACCGTCGTAGTTATCTTCCCAATCAACCGTGTCTTTTTCTAAGTCGGCCAAAATTTCATGGGTAAGCTTTTGCATGCGGACTTCGGTATAACGCATTGCCGCCGCACTATCGCCATCGACAGAACCAAAGTTACCTTGACCATCGACCAACATATAACGCAAGCTAAAATCTTGAGCCATACGAACAATCGTTTCATAGACTGCAATATCACCATGAGGGTGATATTTACCGATTACATCACCCACCACACGAGCAGATTTTTTATACGCTTTGTTATAATCATTGCCCAATTCGTGCATTGCGAATAATACGCGACGATGAACAGGTTTGAGACCGTCTCTCACATCTGGCAATGCACGAGATACGATTACGCTCATTGCATAATCTAAATATGAATGCTTGAGTTCGTCCTCAATGGCAATCGGTCTGATTTCCGATACGCTCATGCATACTCCTTGTTTACAGATAGAAACATCTACCTGTTTTTATGTCTTCAATCTTGCAAAAATTTAGCTCAAAAAGATTGAACTAAAAATAAAAAATACAGCGAAAAATTATAGCATAAACAACCAACTAACAGGGAGTTAAACCCATTGAAAATAGCATTTTTTTACAATAAAAAATTGATTAGAATTAGTAAGTTAAAAAATATTTTTTGATTGTGCACTTTCAACAATCTTTTTTTAACATGGTGGCTAAAATACACGCAAAAACATCATAAAATTTTAATCTTAAAATCATTACTTCACGTCGATTACGAATTAAAATTTATGATCATTTTTATGTAATTAGCGATATAAATCTGCTTGCTCTCTTTGGAAATATATTAAATCCAATGCTAATGAAACGCCTGTGATTTGAAAAATCATGCTATGCAGCTGACCACGGTGATGGGTCTGATGATTAAAGACATGCGCAAGCACTTCAATAAGAGGCTCAGTATGGCGCTGCCCGTGTCGTGTGTAAGAAATAGTACCATGAAAGGCTTCATCATTAAGCTGCTGCACGAATGCAATCATGCTTTGATCTTTAAGGAATCTCGCATTAGTGAGCGAATCTAAGTCTGCATGAACGATCTCATCTAAAGCATACTGAGACTGCACTGCCCCATGTATACGCTCGAACCATAAAATATCAGCGACCAATATATGATTTGCTGTACGAAACAATGACTCGAAATAAGCCCCACAATTTTGATTGATTTCGTCTTCATTTAAGTCTTTTAAAACAGAGAATAATTTTTGATTCGCCCAAGCGTTATAATTTGCCAACATCAAAAAATATTTTTTAAAACTATAACTCATTAATTAGATCCATTTTTATTATTATTTTTAACATAAAAAAGCGCTCCTGAGCAGAGCAGTAAAGCATCGCTTTAACCGCCTGCGCAAGAGCGCTTTAAACTTAATTCAGAGAATTAAAGTTTAGATACCAATTCTGGTACAACAGTGTTCAAATCGCCCACTAACCAGTAGTCAGCAACGCTGTTGATTGGTGCTTCTTCGTCTTTGTTGATAGCAACAATAACTTTAGAATCTTTCATACCCGCTAAGTGCTGGATCGCACCAGAGATACCGATTGCCATGTATAGATCAGGCGCAACGATTTTACCAGTTTGACCAACTTGGAAGTCGTTAGGTACGAAACCAGCATCAACTGCTGCACGTGATGCACCTTGTGCAGCACCAAGCTTGTCAGCTAATGGGTCAAGTACTTTATGGTAGTTCTCACCAGAACCCACACCACGACCACCAGAAACAACGATACGCGCAGCAGTTAATTCTGGGCGATCAAGTTTCACGATTTCTTCACTTACAAACTTAGAAATACCAGCATCTTTCACCTCAGCAACAGCTTCGACTACAGCAGAACCGCCTTCAGCAGCTACAGCATCAAATGCTGTAGCACGAACTGTACCTACGATAATCGCTTCATCTGATTGAACAGTTGCAATCGCGTTACCAGCATAGATAGGACGCTTGAAAGTATTTGCAGATTCAACAGCAATGATGTCTGAAATCATGCTTACGTCAAGAAGTGCAGCAACACGTGGAAGAATGTTCTTACCAGTTGTTGTAGAAGCAGCTAATACGTATTTGTAACCTTTCGCTAAATCCGCAACTAAAGCAGCTACGTTTTCAGCCAATTGGTTTGCATAAGCAGCATTGTCAGCAAGTAATACTTTGCTCACACCAGCAACTTTAGCAGCAGCATCAGCAACTGCTTGAGCGCCAGAACCAGCTACTAATACAGTAATATCACCACCGATTTTTTGAGCTGCCGCAACAACGTTTAAAGTTGCACCGTTAAGTGTCTGGTTGTTGTGATCAGCGATAACTAAAATACTCATGATTGTATCCTTCTGTATTAGATCACTTTCGCTTCGTTTTTCAATTTTTCTACAAGCTCGTCTACAGACTTCACTTGTACGCCAGCTTTACGTTCAGCAGGTGCTTCAACTTTAATTGTTTTAAGTTTAGTACCAGTTGCAACGCCATAATCAGCAGGAGACTTAATATCAAGCGGTTTTTTACGCGCTTTCATAATGTTTGGAAGAGCAGCATAACGTGGCTCATTCAAACGTAAGTCAGTTGTGATGATTGCAGGAAGTGCAAGCTCAACAGTTTGTAAACCACCGTCGATTTCACGAGTAACTTGAACTTTACCGCCGTCAACTTTAACTTCAGATGCGAAAGTACCTTGACCAGCACCAAGTAAAGCGCCAAGCATTTGACCTACTTGGTTAGAGTCGTCATCAATTGCTTGTTTACCAAGAAGAATAAGTTCTGGTTTCTCAGCATCAACAACGCCTTTGAGGATTTTAGCAACTTCTAGAGCACCAATTTCATCAGCAGTTTCAACTAAAATACCACGGTCAGCACCTAAAGCCATTGCAGAACGGATTTGTTCTTGAGCATCTTTAGGACCCACTGAAACAACAACGATTTCAGAAACTGTTCCTTTTTCTTTTAAGCGAACCGCTTCTTCCACTGCGATTTCACAGAATGGGTTGATTGACATTTTAACGTTAGTAAGGTCAACCCCACTATTGTCCGGCTTAACACGAACTTTAACGTTGGCATCAACCACACGTTTTACAGCGACAAGAGCCTTCATGTAATCCTCGGCTGTTCTAAGCAAGTAAATGTAGTGAAGAGTATTCTAACTCTTCGTTTGAAACTTTTTAGGTGCCCTATCTTGCAATGTATTTGGCATTTCGGTCAAGTCACAATTTCTGCTCGGGGTATAAAAAAGATGAAATGCTCAGTTCACTTATTTGTAGTTGTTGATGTAATTGAATTGCTGTGTATTTAATAGGATATTCATTAGGCTTTGATTTTTTTAATATTTTAATATAATTCAACAACCTAAATATCGACTATTTTTAAAATTTGATGGATCTGTAACGGATCATTTCGAGCAAATCAAATCCCCTTTTAGGCTTCAAAAAATATTGGCAATAAAGTAAGAACCCAAAACCGACATAATTCACTCTCATCACATTTTAATAGTCGCTTATTAATCACCCAACTTTGCAACATAATATAACCAAATTTAGTCTTTTTGAGCCCGTGGATGGGTTTGATCATAAACTCTTGCCAATTGATCAAAATCAACATGTGTATAAATTTGTGTAGTAGACAAATTGCTATGTCCTAACATTTCTTGCACTGACCTTAGATCACCACTTGCAGATAACATATGACTGGCAAAACAATGTCTCAACAAATGAGGGTGTAAATCAACATTCACTCCAGCTCTTTGTGCTTGTAGCTTGACCCGATTCTCAATTTGTCGAGGGGTAAGTCGATTACCACGTTGTGAGATAAAAACAGCACTATCTAAGTTAAATTCACCTTGCCAGATTCGATAAATTTTCAGCCATTCAATTAGACTATCTTTCGCTTTCTGACCAAACGGAACGATTCGAGTCTTATTGCCTTTACCTGTAATTCTTAACAATTGACGATTGAAGTCGATATCTTTAATCATCAAACCTTGTAATTCAGCGAGCCGCAGTCCACTGGAATAAAGTAATTCCAGTATCGCTTTGTCACGCAGCCACAACTGCTGTTCAATTGGTTTATCTGGTGGAGCTTGGTCTAAAATTTGATGTACAGTTTCAATATCGACCATACCTGGTAAGGGTCTAGGCTGTCTTTTTAACTTAAAATCTTCTGATGGATTTTGTTGTAAATATTGTCCTTGTTCAGCCCACTTCATGAACTGGCGTATTGAGGTCAAATGACGCTGCAAACTGCTTGAACTTAACTGATCTTTTTCAACACGATTTGCCAAATATTCGCGTAAGTCAGATGCTTCAATATCGTATAATGCTAAACTCTTGCTGTCACAAAAGTTAAAAAAATCAGTAAGATCACGTTGATAAGCTTCAATCGTATGTTCTGACTGATTTTGAATAATTCGTTCTTTTAACCACATTGATAGCAGTTTTTCAGGAGCTTCCAAGCTATATTCTCTTGTTTGCATGTGCTATTTATAGCGTAGTTTAACAAATTTTTATTCATTAAAGATTATACAAGCATCGAAGATGAACAATTGATGTAATACAATAAATTTCAAGTTTCGAGCGGTGGCTTTATATAATGCTTACTCTTCTGATCCCTTACCTGATTGCAATCACTTTACTCACCATTACACCTGGATTGGATACAACTTTAGTTATTCGCACAGCGACTATTGAAGGAAAAGCTAAAGCCTTTCAAGCAGCTTTGGGTATCACGCTAGGCTGTATTGTTTGGGGTGTAGTTGTTGCTTGTGGGTTAGGTGCGCTTTTAATGACTTCTGATTTGGCATTTAACATGCTGAAATGGATGGGAGCAGCCTACTTAACTTGGCTTGGTTTAAATTTACTATTGAAACCACGAACTCAACTTGCAGATATAAATGATACGACGAATACTCAAAATTGGTTTGTTAAAGGTTTTTTGGGAAACTTACTCAATCCCAAAGTAGGTGTCTTTTACCTCTCCTTTCTTCCTCAATTTATTCCACACACTGCTTCTCCTGTGATTTGGACGATGGGCTTAGTCATGATCCATGTTGTGATTGGGATTATTTGGTCTATCATTTTAATCTCTGCGATGCAATCAATCTCTGCTTACCTAAAACGACCAAAGTTTATTAAGTATATGGATCGTATTACTGGCAGTATTTTTATCCTGTTTGCCTTAAAACTAGCATTTAGTAAAAGATAATCAATCCAATAGCGTGTTTGTGGAACACCCTCGACATAAAGCTAAATAGTTTCTAAAAACCTATTAATTTGCAACGCGACTTCATTGGCACATTTTTCTGCCAACTGATGATCACCACTCTCGACAATATATAAATTAGATTTTTCAATTAAATGATTTAGATACTTACCTACCTCAACGGGGCTAATTGGATCATGATCACCCCAAATCAATAAGGTTTTGATATCTATCGAGGATATGAATTCCTCGTAATTGATGCTGGTTGTGATAAACCAGTTCGGATATTCTGCGTATTCTTGCTGATAAAATTCACGCCAATCTTGAACCTGAAACTGATCTAAATTGACCCCGCTCGAGGTTGCAATCAAGATTAAACCTTTTATTAAAGAGGTTTTTTCTAGTGCAGCTTTGATCGCAAAGATTACACCCATTGACTGTGCAATTAAGATTGAAGGTTGTTGAATCTGCTCAACAACATAATCACTCAAATCATCAAAACTATTTATATCAGGATGTGCAGCCACACCATGGAAACTTGGATAGGCAATCACTTGCTTTGTGTAAGTTTTGGGTAGTTGTGCAATTAAAGGATACCAAAATTGTGTATTACCTGAAGCGCCTGGAAGAAAAACCAAGTTATTCATTATTATCCTTGAGACTTATTATTCTTAGAGATAAACACCCTACTAAGTGCAAGGTGTTTATTTACCACTCAATTTAGCTTTGGAAATATCTTAAATCCAGACGCGCATCATAAACATGCGTGGTTGGACCTGTCATCCACACCACATCGCCTTCACGCCAAGCTATATGCAATTTCCCACCCGCTAACTGAACTTCAACTTCATTAGCGAGTAAACCACGGCGCATACCACTGACAGCAGCGGCACAAGCACCTGTACCACAAGCTAAAGTCTCACCTACACCACGTTCAAACACACGTAAGCGAATATGTTTTTCATCAACGATTTGCATAAAACCAGCATTTACTCTTGCTGGAAAACGAGCATGTGATTCAACTTGAGGACCGATTCCTGCAACATCAGCCGTTAATACATCTGGCACGATCGTAACCGCATGAGGATTTCCCATGTTAACGACATCAATGTTGATGCTTTTATTATCAGCGAGACCCAGTTTGTAAAGACCTTCAGTGTCTTCGTGTTCATCCGTTAGAAATGGAATCTCAGCTGGAAGAAACTTCGGAGGACCCATATTGACACGTACCCAACCATTTGCTCCCAATTCAGGCTCTACAATACCTGCTTTTGTTTGCACACGAATCTTAGTTTTAGTCGTCAGTTGGCGCTCATGTACAAATCGAGCGAAACAACGCACACCATTACCACACTGTTCAACTTCAGAACCATCTGCGTTAAAAATACGGTATTTAAAGTCAGCATCTGGAAAATCAGGCGGTTCAACAATAAGTAACTGATCAAAGCCCACGCCAAAATGACGATCAGCTAAACGCTGAATCGTGACAGTATCTAAATAAGCGCGTTGGGTGACAAGGTCAACAACCATAAAATCATTGCCCAAACCATGCATTTTGGTAAATTCTAAATACATCCAATTTACTCCTCAGGCAATAAATGTTCTTTTTCCCAAAGTGATTCGATGGTTTCACGCTCACGTATTAAATAAGCTTGATCACCACTGACCATCACTTCAGCAGCACGACCACGTGTATTATAGTTTGAGCTCATTACAAAACCATAAGCTCCAGCACCCAATACCGCTAAGACATCATTTTCTTGCAGCGCTAAATCACGCTGTTTCCCCAAGAAATCACCTGTTTCACAGATCGCACCGACCAAATCCCATGTTTTTACTTCAACATCTGAATGTGGGGCAACAGATTGAATATCCATCCATGCTTCATATAAAGCAGGACGAATCAAATCGTTCATTGCAGCGTCAATAATTGCAAAATTTCGATGATTCGTTGGTTTCAACAAATCAACCTTTGTTAATAATGCACCTGCATTTGCAGAAATACTGCGACCAGGCTCCATATAAACTTTCAAACCTAGTTTTTCTAATACAGGGCGCATCGCATTTGCATATTCAGCAACGGTTGGCGGTGTTTCATCTTTATAGCGCACACCTAAACCACCACCAATATCAATATGTTTGAGGTTGATGCCTAACTTTTTCAACTCTTCAATCATTAGAACCACACGATCAAGCGCATCAACGAATGGCTTGGTCTCAGTCAACTGTGATCCAATATGACAGTCGATCCCGACAATTTCTAAGTTTGGTAAAGACGCTGCGTATTGATAAGTTTCATACACTGTATCGCTTGGGATACCGAATTTATTTTCTTTCAAGCCTGTTGAAATATAAGGATGCGTCTTTGCATCAACATCTGGATTGACACGCAATGAAATCGGAGCTTTTTTTCCAAGTTTAGCTGCAACTTTCTGAATACGATCAAGTTCAGCATAAGATTCAACATTGAAACAAGCGATGCCAACATCTAATGCTTTTTCAATGTCTGCTTCTGACTTACCCAAGCCTGAAAAAACGATCTTCGCTGGATTACCACCAGCTGCAAGAACACGGGCAAGCTCTCCACCCGTCACAATATCAAAACCAGCACCTAGTTTTGCCAATACATTAAGAACAGCTAAGTTTGAGTTTGATTTCACCGCAAAACAGATTTGATGATCAATAAAATCAAAAGCACGATCCATATCTAAATAATGTTTTTCCAAAGTTGCTTTGGAATAAACATAGAGTGGCGTGCCGAATTGCAGCGCGAGCTGATCAAGTGAACATTGCTCAGCATGCAATACGCCATTAATGCGAGTGAAACTCATGAAGATGTCCTTATTTACAAACTTAAGGTGAGATGGTTTTGACTACTGTGATGATGATGTTGAGTTTTCAACTTGAGTATCATCATCCTTTTGATCAGATGAGCTTTGAGATTGCGATGCATCATTTTTGTAAAGCAAATACTTTGCTCTTTTATCATGGTTTGGATCAGACGGTAACTGTAAAGCACCAGATTGACCACACGCTGTTAATACAATACTGCTAAACAATAAACTGATCGAACAAATGACTTTAAGCATCTGAGCACCTAATTTTTACAATTCGGAGCAGTATAGCGTGAACCTCAAATTGGCTAAAGTCCAAACATAAAAAAACGCCAACATAAGCTGACGTTTTCATATATCACGGTTGATCTTATTTTTTCTTTGCGAAGAAATAACCAATGATCAGAATAATGAACCAAATTGGACTGACAATCAGAGATTTTCGAGTATCTTCATCCAATGCTAAAACGCCAATCGTACATAAGAAGAAAATAATCACGATCCAGCATGTCATCACACCACCTGGCAATTTAAAAATTGACTGCTCATGAAGTTCAGGAGATCGTTTGCGGTAGTTCATATAACTCCACATAATGATAATCCAAACGCAAATGAACAAAATCGTAGATAAGGTCGTTGCCAAAACAAATGCTGTTACTTCATCGTTAGTTCCGCTTTGTAACTTATATACAAACTGAATTATTGCGCCGATGAAAATACAGATCGCTGAGAAAATCAATGCATTTGCTGGAACAGCGGCTTTAGACAAACCTGCAAATAGTCGAGGCGCTTGTTTATCTGTTGATAAACCAAAAAGCATACGACTCGTTGAGAATACCCCACTGTTCATAGATGACATTACCGAAGATAACACCACCAAATTCATAATAATTGCAGCAGAGGCAATACCAGCCTGAGAGAAAATATTCACAAATGGGCTGACTTTAGGATTGATCTGATCCCAAGGCGTGACACTCATTACGACAAAAAGAGCCAAGACATAGAAAATGATAATACGTATTGGAATCGAGTTAATCGCTTTGGGTAAGTTTCTCTGAGGGTCTTGAGTTTCAGCAGCCGTAGTTCCGACAAGCTCTACCCCAACAAATGCAAAAATTGCAATTTGGAATCCTGCAAGGAACCCTTCGAAGCCTTTAGGGAACATACCTCCATGCGTCCATAAGTTTGAAACGCTGGCTACAGTTCCCGATGTATTGGTAAAACCAGTGAAAATCATCCATAAACCTACAAGGATTAATACAATAATCGCTGTGATTTTCACCATTGCAAACCAGAATTCCATTTCACCAAATAACTTCACGGTAACGAGATTCAGACCCAATACGAATGCTATGGCAACGGTACTAATCAACAAACCACCTAAAGGCGTAAATGACTGTCCACCATTAAAAAATTCGAGGTAATAAATGATCGCGGACAGGTCAGCAATACCAATCGTGACCCAACATAACCAATACGTCCAGCCAACGAAATAACCTGCCCACGGACCAATCAGGTCAGTTGATAAATCAATAAATGATTTATAGTTTAGGTTTGAAAGCAATAATTCGCCCAATGCACGCATGACAAAGAACACCATCAAACCAATCAACATATAAATAAATAGAATTGATGGGCCAGCTAAACTAATCGTTTTGCCTGAACCCATAAACAATCCTGTTCCAATTGCGCCACCAATTGCAATCAGTTGAAGATGTCGATTAGATAGACTACGGTGAAGCCCACTTTGCTCGTTGACCTCACCTAAATTTTGATTCGACATTTTTACAAAAACTCTCCAGTATCTTTCGTTCATTAGCTAATGATCAAATCAAAATGACAATTCGCACCATTTAATGGCATCTTCTTGCACTGTAAATTGTTTTGATGATGTTTTAGCTAACCAATTTTCTGTCTGTACAACTCAATATCTCAAGTTAAATACAAATGGGCCTGATCATACGCACAAGGATGTACCAACTCAATGCACTTTTTTGACTCCATATTTTTCAATAGCTTAAAAATTAGGCAATAAAAAAGCAGCCTCTGAAGGCTGCTTTTTTATCTAGATTTTTACTTTAATTTATTATGATATTACTTTTGTTTATTCTTAATACGATCTTCCCAGAACGTAGCATTACGAATACCAAGTTTTACTGGATCAAAAGTAAACTCTTTAACACCCGCTTTTTGCTGCTGTTCATAATCTCTTAATGCTTTAATCGTTGGTTTCCAAATGAAGTAAGTCACAATAATACCAATGATGTTAATCCAAGCCATTAAGCCCACACCGATATCACCAATTCCCCAAATATAACCCGTCGCACTGATTACGCCATATGAAACAGAAAGAATGATGAAGCATTTGGTGATAAATAATAAAGATGGAGTTTTGGTAATATAACTTAAATAAGTAATGTTGGTTTCAGCGATATAGTAATACGCAACAATCGTTGTAAATGCGAAGAAGAATACAGCTAACGCAACAAAGATTTGTCCAAAACCACCAAATACCGTGCTTACAGCCATTTGTGTAAATGCTGGCGAACCAATTTCAGCTGTAGCAGCAACGTTTTGTACAATAAATTGACCAGCTTCTAATGTACCTTGAACGTTATACATGCCCGTGATCAAAATCATAAACGCAGTTGCTGAACACACGAATAAAGTATCTACATAAATCGAGAATGCTTGTACTAAACCTTGTTGCGCAGGATGCTGTACCTCAGCTGCGGCAGCGGCATGTGGTCCTGTACCCTGTCCTGCTTCATTCGAATAAACACCACGTTTTACCCCCCAACCAATTGCAGCACCCAGACCTGCCATAGGAGAAAAGGCATCAGTAAAAATTAAGGAAATCACACCAGGTAACTTATCAATATTGATGAAGACAATAATTAAAGCCATCAAAATATAGCCTGCCGCCATAAATGGCACCACGAATTCAGCAAATTTTGCAATTCGTTTAATACCACCAAAGATAATGACCGCAAGTAATGCCACAATCACAACTAAAGCTAAAAGCTTATAAGTACCGACGTTTCCAAATACAATCGCACCTTCACCAGTAATTTGAGTGAATGCGTTACCAACCGCATTTGCTTGAATACCTGGTAAGAATAAACCACATGAAATAATTGCTGCGATTGCAAATAGAATCCCTAACCAACGTTGACCTAGACCACGGTCAAAATAGAATGCAGGACCACCACGATATTGACCTTGATATTCAACTTTATAGATTTGACCCAAGGTTGATTCAACATATGCGGTACTTGCTCCTAGAAAGGCAACGACCCACATCCAGAAGACTGCACCTGGTCCACCAAAACCAATTGCGGCAGCAACGCCTGCAATATTACCTACACCAACACGACCTGACAGTGAAACAGCGAGTGCTTGAAACGAAGAAATACCTTGTGCTGATGAGCCTCCTTTAATGAGGAGCCTTATCATATCTTTGATCTGACGAACTTGAACAAACCTTGTTAGGACGGAGAAAAATAAACCTGCACCTAAACATAAATAGATCAGAGCTTTGCTCCAAATAATACTATTTATCCAATCAACAATTTCTGCTGCACTCATAAACACCAACCTTTTGTATAATTTAAAAATATATCAATTGATACATTTTCATTTGTCTGAGCATCAGCAATATTTATGCCATTCAATATAATTCTTATGACAACAAATGAGCAAATGCTCAAAGACCTTCCGTGGAAAAAGTTAATTTAAAGAATTTTTCGACTCAAAAACCTACTATATCTTACTTGTAAAAGTCTTATATCGTGTTATTTTTCTGAGCACTTCCCTTTAACCAGTCAATTACGAAAACACCGTTTACTCTTAATTCCTTATCAAGAAAATGAACGATATTGATCTTTTCCGTAATTACTCTACTTTTTAACTAATTTATCGCAAATTTTCAATTTTATATATGGCAAAAATTAAAACTGTTTATCGATGTGAACAATGTGGCACCGATCATCCAAAATGGGCAGGACAATGCTCTGAATGTGGAGAATGGAATAGCCTCGTAGAAGTTCGCATAGAGCCAATCGTATCCCACAGAGCACAATCAAAGATGGGAGGCGGTTATGCAGGTCAAGCAGCGAGCATCACAACTCTAAATAAAATTTCCGTTTCACATGAAACTCGTCTAGCTACTGGGATTGGCGAATTTGATCGCGTACTCGGTGGCGGTTTAGTGACTGGATCAGTCGTTTTAATCGGTGGTGATCCTGGTATCGGGAAATCTACCATCTTATTGCAAACAGCTACTCATATGGCAGCAGCTAAAAGTTCCGCGCTTTATGTCACAGGTGAAGAATCATTATCACAAGTCGCTTTACGTGCGCAGCGATTAGATTTACCTACTGACCAACTCAAAGTAATGGCTGAAACCTGTGTAGAAAGAATCTGTGAAGTATTGGCTCAAGAAAGACCAGCCGTTGCGATTTTAGACTCGATTCAGACCTTATATACAGAAACCTTACAATCTGCACCAGGTGGTGTCTCACAAATCCGTGAATCAGCCGCCCTGCTCACACGTTTTGCAAAAAATAGCGGAACAGCGTTATTTATCGTGGGGCATGTAACTAAAGAAGGTGCTTTAGCTGGACCACGTGTGCTTGAACATATGGTGGATTGCGTACTGTATTTCGAAGGTCAGTCGGATTCTCGATATCGTATGATTCGTGCCGTGAAAAACCGTTTCGGAGCAGTCAACGAGCTAGGTGTCTTTGGCATGACCGATAAAGGGCTACGAGAAGTCGCCAATCCCTCAGCTATTTTCCTCAGTCGTTATGATGAAGCCATTCCGGGTTCAATTGTGATGATTAGCCGTGAAGGTACTCGCCCATTACTCGTCGAAGTTCAAGCTCTTGTTGATGATGCACATGCTCAACCTCGGCGTGTTGCATTAGGACTTGAACAAAATCGTCTGAACATGCTGCTTGCAGTAATGCATCGACATGGTGGTGTTCAAACTGCGGGACAAGATGTTTATGTTAATGTCGTAGGTGGATTAAAGATCACGGAAACTGGTTCAGATCTAGCGGTATTACTCGCCTGCGCTTCAAGTTTGCGTGGTAAAGCATTACCACAACAACTGGCTGTTTTTGGTGAAGTTGGTTTATCGGGAGAAATACGCCCTGTTCCGAATGGTCAGGAACGGTTAAAAGAAGCGGCAAAACATGGTTTTAAATATGTGATTTTGCCGAGAGCAAATGCACCACAAAAAAGTATTGATGGTGTTCAAATTATTGCTGTAGCTCGTTTACATGAAGCATTGACTGAAGCAATGCAGCTTAGTGATGAACTGACATAAAAAAACATACTTTTTTAGTTGAAATTATCAACGAATACCTTCATAAATACACTTACATATTGGAATTAAATAGGAATTTTCGATGCAAGTACACCAGCGTGGCTTGATGGCAGCTTTATTGATGGCAACTTTGGTCGCAGCACCAATTGCAGAAGCTAAACGTGCGGGCGGTGGCAAAAGTCATGGTATGTCTCGTTCAACAACGACGACTCAATCTCAGCCAACTACTACTCAATCGTACCAACAACCTACAACTAAAACTACGACGACTCAAAAATCAGGTCCAGGCGTAGGTTCTATGGTTGCTGCTGGTGTAGCAGGTGCTGCTGTAGGTGCAGTTGCTGCAAATGCATTGGCAGATGACAACAATCCTACTTCTGCTGAGCAGCAAGCTGCGCAAGAAGAGGAAAAAGGTGGTATTCCAGGTTGGTTATGGGTACTCCTAGCTGCTGCAGTTGCATTCTTTGTATTCCGTAAATTCGGTGCAAAAAAAAAATTAGCCACAGCTAATCCATATGCTCCAAATAATAACGGTCAAAACAACTTTGGCCGTCCTGTAAGCCCACAACCAACTATGCGTCAAACGGCTGGTGACAACACCAATATTTTTGGTCAATCAGTTGGTGGTGGCGTTGCGACTCAGGCACCGTTTGGTGGTGCATCAATGAGCAGTGGCAACCAATTACCTGATGGGACTGAACCTGCTGCTTTCCTTCGTATTGCACGCCAACGCTTCAATCACATTCAATCAGTAAATAGCGCAAACAATATCGAAGAAATTCGTCGTTACTTGACTCCTGAGCTTTATAACTCAATGTATAGCGACATCATGGCTAACCAAGACCAAGATGTGGCTGAGTTTAGCAATCTTAATGCGATGGTTGCTGAAAGCACAACTGAAAATGGACAATATGTGGTTAGCGTTCGTTTCACCGGTACGGTAAGTGAAGATTTAAATAGCTTGCCACAACCATTTACTGAAATTTGGCACTTTGTTAAACCTGTTGGCTCGCAACAAGATTGGGTTGTGGCAGGAATCCAACAAGCATAATTGCTAATATCATTTAAAAAAGGAGCTATTCAATAGCTCCTTTTTTTTATTGGTGCAATTTTATGAGAAATAAAAAAAGCCACTCTCGATTTCTGAGAATGGCGGAGTGTAAACGAAATTTAAGTAAAACGTTGTTTACAATAAGGATAACCAAACATATAAGCATCTTCATAATAATTAATATTTATCAGGAAACATATTCCACATTTGGGGAATAGCCTTCACTTTCTTAATTTTTTTGATGCACATGCTGTTGATTTAAATTTTATGGATAGTTTAGTGCAAAGCTAAAAATGACTAGTTACAACGTAAAAAAAAGAGCTGAAATCAATGTTTAAAACAATCTATTGGTTCAGGTGACTAAGCCTTTGCTTAAGCAACAGATATACTAATAGTGCAATCAGCTCAAAAGATTAAAGCAATAAAAAAGCCTTGCCGAAGCAAAGCTTTTATTTCTGTTCTAAATCTTCTAACTATACTTAAGACACAAACTGTAGGAATGCCCAGTACAAACCACCTGACAAACAGATCGTTGCAGGTAAGGTAAATACCCAAGCTGAAAGAATGGTACGAACTGTTGCGAAATTCAAACCTGATTTATTTGCCACCATCGTACCTGCAACCGCACTGTTTAAAACGTGTGTTGTTGATACAGGCATACCTAAACCATCAGCAGCAGCAATCGTACTCATCGCAACTAATTCCGCTGACATCCCTTGACCATAAGTCATGTGGTTTTTACCGATACGCTCACCCACTGTAATCACGATACGTTTCCAACCCACCATCGTACCTAAACCAAGAGCAAGCGCGACTGCGACCTTCACCCAGTTTGGAATGTATTGTAAGAACGAATCTAAGTTACTACGATATTCTTTTACCAATTTTTCTTGGTCTTTATTCATTTCAGGTAAAGCATCTGCTTTATCTAAACGTTTAAATGTCGTTGTACTTAAATACATGTCATTACGAATTTCACTCACAGCAGCTTCAGGAATATCCTTTAAGTTGCCATAAGTCGCTACACGATCACCCAAATGAGAGGTCATGCTTGCAAGAGCAGGAACAACTTCTGGGGTTTGCTCTTTGGTTTGAATAAATTTCGTCAAAACTTCACGAGCTTTTTCATCAGATAATTCATTCTGATTGACATTCAACACGGTCGCTGTTTGAGCCGAAAGCTGTTCGAATGATTGTAGATGTTGAGCATCTAAGTTTTTATTCAATGAATAAGCCAAAGGAACTAAACCAATCAAAATCAACATGATTAAGCCCATGCCTTTTTGACCATCATTTGAACCGTGCGCAAAACTTACACCCGTACAGGTAAAGATTAAAATCGCACGAATAAGTGGTGGTGGTGGTTTATTACCAACAGGAGGTTGGAACAATTCCAATTGGCGCTTAAAGATTGTTTTAACCAGTAAGAATACAATTGCTGCAAATGCAAAACCGATCAAAGGAGAAAATAACAATGCCTTCCCGACTTTGATGACTTGATCCATATCAATGCCACTGGTCGCTCCAGTTGATGCATTTAACAAGTGATTCATAATCCCCACACCCAAGATCGAACCGATCAAAGTATGAGAACTTGATGCAGGAATACCTAAGAACCAAGTTCCTAAGTTCCACAGAATCGCTGCAATCAACAGTGCAAAAACCATAGCAAAGCCAGCACCACTGCCGACATTCATGATCATTTCAACTGGAAGTAATGCAATAATTCCGTAAGCAACTGCTCCACTTGCCACCATAACTCCAAGAAAGTTACAGAAGCCAGCCCACATCACTGCAACAGGTGCAGGTAAGGCATTGGTGTAAATTACGGTTGCTACAGCATTCGCTGTATCGTGAAAACCATTTACAAACTCAAAACCTAAGGCAATGAATAATGCCGTAGACAAAAGAATAACTGAATATAAACTCAAAGGTGGTACATGCGCTAAATCAGCACTCACCTGAAATCCAATATATATAAGTGTTGAAACAATGATCGTCAAAAACACCGGCATAAAGAATTTCGGTGTAGGTACATGTACATTCGTCGATTTTGCCGAAGAATTGGCAAGCGGTGAATCCGAAACAGGAGGAATATTAGAATTCATGTAGACGGTTAGAGGATAAAAAAATCCCCTGTATTGTTTAATTAAATTATGACAATTATATGACAAAGAGATGTCATATAAAGCTGATATTTCATCATTTCAGCTCATTTTGTGATGTTTTTTGTTCTAATCTTTAATCTATTAAATTAAATATCCCTTTAAATACAATATGATATAAAAACAAAAAGTCTTAAAAACTGTTTGTCTGATTTTGCAACAAATGCTACAAAATATGACATCAATTTGTCATATTTCAGTTCATTCGCTGGTTTTTGGAGCATTATTCCTCATAATTATTACAAATTAATGAAGGTTTTGTGACACATCAAAATTGAACTGAAGAATCAGTGCTCTGTGTTGTTGAAAATACGCGCTTTCTGTTCTCTTCTGTTACAATGCCTCAGCTTTTTATATTTGCCATATACTGGGGTTCCTTATGTCCACGCTTGCCACCCTAAAATCTCTTCTCGCCCAACGCATCTTGATTATTGATGGTGCAATGGGAACCATGATTCAACGCCATAAATTAGAAGAAGAAGATTATCGTGGTGAACGTTTCGCAGATTGGGCTTCTGATCTCAAAGGTAATAATGATCTTTTAGTACTGACTCAACCGCAGATTATTCAGGGTATCCATGAAGCTTATTTGGATGCTGGTGCAGACATTATTGAAACCAACAGCTTCAATGGTACACGTGTTTCAATGTCAGATTATCACATGGAAGATCTTGTACCTGAGATCAACCGTGAAGCAGCACGTCTCGCGAGAGCGGCGTGTGATAAATACTCTACCCCTGATAAACCACGATTCGTGGCAGGTGTGCTCGGCCCGACATCACGTACATGTTCGATCTCACCGAACGTCAATGATCCAGCATTCCGTAATATTACTTTCGATGAACTAAAAGAAAATTATATCGAAGCAACACACGCCTTAATTGAAGGTGGTGCTGACATTCTATTGATCGAAACAGTTTTCGATACATTGAACTGTAAAGCGGCAATCTTTGCGGTCAAAGAAGTCTTTAAGCAAATCGGTTATGAACTTCCATTGATGATTTCAGGTACGATTACAGATGCCTCAGGTCGTACATTGACAGGTCAAACTGCTGAAGCATTCTGGAACTCAGTGCGTCATGGTGATTTGCTGTCAATTGGTTTTAACTGTGCATTGGGTGCAGATGCAATGCGCCCTCACGTTAAAACGATTTCTGACGTTGCAGATACCTTTGTTTCAGCCCATCCTAATGCTGGTTTACCGAATGCATTTGGTGAGTATGATGAAACCCCAGAACAAACCGCAGCCTTTATTAAAGAATTTGCTGAGAGTGGTTTGATCAATATTACTGGTGGTTGCTGTGGTACCACACCAGACCATATCCGTGCGATCTACCAAGCTGTTAAAGATATTCCACCACGTAAAATTCCTGAGACTGTTCATGCTTGCCGTTTGAGTGGTTTAGAACCATTTAATATTTATGATGATTCTTTATTCGTAAACGTTGGTGAACGTACTAACGTTACAGGATCAAAAAAGTTCCTTCGTCTCATCCGTGAAGAAAATTTTGCAGAAGCTTTAGAAGTCGCTCAGCAACAAGTTGAAGCTGGTGCGCAGATCATTGATATCAACATGGATGAAGGGATGCTCGATTCGCAAGGTGCGATGGTGCATTTCCTGAACCTTGTCGCTTCAGAACCTGATATTTCGCGTGTGCCGATCATGATTGACTCATCGAAATGGGAAATCATTGAAGCAGGTCTAAAATGTGTTCAAGGTAAACCTGTTGTAAACTCGATTTCCTTAAAAGAAGGTTATGACGAGTTTGTCGAAAAAGCTCGCCTCTGCCGTCAGTACGGCGCAGCAGTTATTGTCATGGCTTTTGACGAAGTTGGTCAGGCAGATACCGCTGAACGTAAACGTGAAATTTGTAAACGCTCTTATGACATTTTAGTCAATGAGGTTGGCTATCCAGCTGAAGATATTATTTTCGATCCAAACGTGTTTGCAGTAGCAACAGGGATCGAAGAACACAATAACTATGCCGTAGACTTTATTGAAGCGACTGGTTGGATCAAACAAAACTTACCACATGCCATGATTTCTGGTGGTGTCTCTAACGTTTCGTTCTCATTCCGTGGTAATGAACCTGTACGCGAAGCGATTCACTCAGTATTCCTCTATCATGCCATCAAACAAGGCATGACTATGGGTATCGTAAACGCTGGTCAGATGGCGATTTATGACGATATTCCAAAAGAACTGAAAGATGCGGTTGAAGACGTTATCCTCAATCAAAATCAGGGAGAAAGTGGACAGGAAGCCACTGAAAAATTACTTGAAGTTGCAGAAAAATATCGTAGTCATGGTGGCGCAGCCAAAGAAGCTGAAAATCTTGAATGGCGTAATGAGTCTGTCGAAAAACGTCTTGAATACGCTTTAGTTAAAGGTATTACCACGTATATCGATCAAGATACTGAAGAAGCACGTTTAAAATCAAAACGTCCGCTTGATGTGATCGAAGGCCCATTAATGGACGGCATGAACGTTGTGGGTGACTTGTTTGGTTCAGGAAAAATGTTCCTTCCTCAAGTCGTTAAATCTGCACGCGTCATGAAACAAGCTGTAGCATGGCTCAACCCATACATTGAAGCTGAAAAGTCAGAAGGACAATCTAAAGGTAAAGTCCTGATGGCAACGGTAAAAGGTGACGTACACGATATTGGTAAAAATATTGTGGGTGTTGTCTTGGGTTGCAATGGTTATGACATCGTTGACCTTGGCGTGATGGTACCTGCAGAAAAAATTCTGCAAACAGCAATAGATGAGAAATGTGACATCATTGGTTTGTCAGGTTTGATCACCCCTTCTTTGGATGAAATGGTCTTTGTTGCCAAAGAAATGCAACGTAAAGGTTTTAATATTCCTTTATTGATCGGCGGTGCAACCACATCAAAAGCACACACCGCAGTTAAAATTGATCCTCAATATTCAAATGATGCTGTAATTTACGTCGCGGATGCTTCACGTGCAGTGGGTGTCGCAACCACCCTACTTTCTCCTGAAATGCGCGGTAACTTCATTGCAGAGCATCGTGCTGAATATGCCAAGATTCGTGAACGTTTAGCAAATAAACAACCGAAAGCTGCAAAATTGAGTTATGCAGAATCAGTCGAAAACGGTTTTAAAATTGATAATAACTATGTACCACCAAAACCAAATGCTTTGGGTACACAAGTTATTAAGAATTATCCGCTTGAAACCTTAGTTGAATATTTTGACTGGACACCATTCTTTATCTCTTGGAGTTTGGCGGGTAAATTCCCGAAAATTTTAGAAGATGAAGTGGTCGGTGAAGCAGCAACTGATCTTTATAATCAAGCGCAAGCGATGCTGAAAGACATCATTGAAAATAAACGTTTCGATGCCCGTGCTGTGTTTGGCTTATACCCTGCTCAGCGTACTGGTGCAGATACCGTCAGCGTATTTGATGAATCAGGTCAACATCACACTCACACCTTTGAGCACGTACGTCAGCAATCAGACAAAGTGACAGGTAAACCAAACTTGTCTTTAGCCGATTATATTAAGCCTTCTGAACAACCTGAGGATTATCTTGGTGGTTTTACGGTGTCGATCTTTGGTGCAGAAGAATTGGCAAATGAATATAAAGCCAAAGGTGATGACTATTCAGCGATTCTGGTTCAGTCTTTAGCAGATCGTTTTGCAGAAGCTTTCGCTGAACATTTACATGAACGTATCCGTAAAGAGTTCTGGGGCTATAAAGCAGATGAAACGTTGAGTAATGAAGAACTGATCAAAGAGAAATATGTCGGTATTCGTCCTGCGCCAGGTTATCCTGCTTGCCCAGAGCATTCTGAAAAAGCAGTGTTATTTGATTGGTTAGGTTCAGAAGCGAAGATTGGTACGAAGTTGACTGAACACTTTGCGATGATGCCGCCTTCTTCTGTCAGTGGTTTCTATTATTCACATCCTCAAAGTGAATACTTTAATGTGGGCAAAATCTCTCAAGATCAGCTTGAAGATTATGCAAAGCGTAAAGGTTGGACACTCGATGAGGCGAAACGCTGGTTAGCACCGAATTTAGATGATTCGATTGGATAAGCCATAAAAGAAAATCCCCTCAGTTGAGGGGGTTTTTATTAATCACCATTCAAAACGCTCACTATTTTGTTTATCTCTTTCTGCCTCTATCTTCGCTTGCTGATCAATAGCAACTAACCATTCTTTTTCTTTAGAAATAATAAGTGACTCTAATTCAGGAAATACCGATATTATTTTATCTTTCAGAGAATAAATATACTGTAATCTTGTTTGCATAGCTTGCGACCAGGAACCTGAGAAAACACCTCTCATCCTTAATATGTGATGATCAAAAAGTATATTTATTAGATTAGGTTTATCATTACACATATCAATCAAAGTGATTAACAGGTCTTTCCACACAATAGAATTTTGGTTTTCCTCACTAGATGGTTCTCTTTTTTTACTGTGATATAGCCTTGAATTTTTCACCCAAAAATTTATTTTTTCTTGATCGGAATCAATCCAATCTAGTATCATTTTTTCATCTGCATAAGCAAGTACTTTGTCTATGTCATTCTGCCAAAATTTAGACATAAAATTTTGATCTTCAACGAACTCATCAATAAATTTACTAGTGTTACTTTCGATCAGCAGTCTTAATAATTTAAACTTTTTATCTTCACGATGAAAAGAGATATAAGATTCACTACTAAAATTCTCTTTAATATCATTAAATATTCTATTTTGGTAAAACTCGCCACAACCTAGTAAAACTTGCAAAGCTTCTTCAAAGTGATTGAAAGCATCCTCAGAACTAATAAACTCAGGGACATAGTCTAATAAAATAGATTGATATTTTTCAGGTAATTGTTTTTGAAAATAGCATTCTTCCATCAACTCGTATCCAACCATTTGATGAGGACCAACCAAAATCATCGTATCAGCAACCATTTCAAATTGTTTACTGGAAATTTTGCTATGCTTTTTTAACCATGCTAACCTTAAATTACGATTTAAATTAATTTTTTCTGTAAGTAATAAAGTGGTAAAAAAATCAAAATCTTCATCTGTTTTACAACTATAAAATAAGTATATACCGATTATTTTATTGAATCGTTCATCATTTACAAAGAATTCAACCAAGATTTTATATTCGTTAATATTTTTACTTCTAAACCCTTTCAGAATTCCAAAAATAAATTCAGAATAATTTAAACTTTCATCTACATTTATAGTTTTCAAAATCTGAATGCAATCATTTACTGACTGAAAGGCAGCTATACAACTTTCCCCTAAACTTTGCAAATACTGATTACCAATCCAACCAATTCTTGGATTGAGTAATATTTCAAAATTCTCTTTAAGAACCTCAATATTCTGAAGTTGAGAAGATATATAGTTAATTAATTCATCATAATTATCAAATTCAGGAATTAGAATTGCATAATCTTCATTACTATCTTTAGCTAGACGATATAAATAGTGATCATTCACCAATATATAAGATTTTATTAGTTCTGAAATATTGCTTTTTTGAGGTCTCAAGCTTTCTTCCAAGACTTCTAAATCTGATAATAATTTTGGTGCTTTAATTTTCAGCTCATCACTATTCCATTGAATAATATTCAATAGTTGTGAATGAGCATCTGAGAAATATAGTCTTTGATTAAATCTTTCTAAATATGTTTTAACAATATCAACTTTTCCACATTTCCAAATAATATTTTTAAGGCTATTTTTAAAAATCTCTCGTGCTTTGCTATTATTATGATTATCTAATTCATCTAGCACACTAAGTAAAAACTCAATCCACCCGCAAATTTCACTATAAGTTTTCGGCTGATAACTATACTCACTAGTCTGAGAATTTTCGGAATACTCTCTTACTAGATAACTCCCCTCATAGAAATTCAGTGCTTTAGATAAACAATCTAACAGCATCGACTCATATTCGGGCATCACTTTTAATTGATTCAGAGCGTCCTTTTTTTGCTCTAAATTTGCCATTGTTTCAGATGTATAAAGGCTAAACAACGATGTCACTAAATCTCTAATAGAATTATTTCTCTCATCTTCTTTTTCATCTTTAGCAAAATAAATTAGTAAGTCAAAAGCTTTTTTAAAATTATGGGGTTGATAGGCTAAAGATCGTATTAATCTAGAAATTTCAAAAAAATGTGTATTTTCTCTAGTTAAAAAATAAGGGGCAGCATTATGTTTTTGCTCTAGTAATTGTAATATTTGATCTTCCGAGATATGGGCAAGTAATCTGAATTTAACCAAATCCTGTGCATCATATTGATCATTTAAAAGTTTTTGCCCTAACCATCCAGTAGAAGAAAACCATGATGTCACTAATTCTTGTACCTTAGGGACATCATGCAAATAGCTTAAACGTTTAATACAAGACATCTGCAAACGAGGAGGCATATTTTGAATAAACTCATGTAGCTGTCTTACTAACTTCCTTGAAATACATTCTTTAGCTAAATGATTTGCTAGTACATGAGGTAAAATTGCACGCCATTTCCCTCGCTGTTGAACAATGTCTTTATTATTTAGCTCTTCAATTCTTTCAATTGCGTCATAACTATCAACTCTTGCAAATTTCGATAAATAATCTAATTCAGAATATTCTTCGCCTACATCCTCTAAATTAAAGGAATAAACTAATGCACAATTTTGAGCGACTTTATATAATTCATTATTACGCTGCCCTCTTTGCCAAAAAAGCCGCTCAAACAACTCGGAACTCGTAAGTAATGCCAAGTTATCAGTGCGTTCAATGTTAGAGGCTACTGCTAAAGCTAACCGATAGTTTCCCCCTGAAAAATCAGCAATTTTTCTTGCATTCAAATTATTAATTTGGGGGTAATGTCGTTCAATCACTTCCTTGATTATTTCAGTACTATTTGGTTTTAATTTGTAAACTTCCGTACTCTCAGGCAAATCGTCTTGAACATCATACTCAATAGTTAATAGTGCAATTTGAGTATCTTTAATTTTCTTCGTTAAACTGCCATGAGCATCTTGTCCACAATTATCGATAATTAAAATATAAGGTTGCTGTTTCTGAATGAGCTCTTCTACAAAATGCTGAGGCTGTGGATTAGGCGAATCACCAAAATCACAATACCAAACCTTTTTAATATCTAGGCTATTGATTCCGACACGATCATCGAAAAGGGCTTGCGCAAAGCGCGTTTTGCCTACACCTGAGAGTCCTACTAATCTTATAGAATTTCCACCTGTTGATAATTTTTCTCGGATTGTATTTATGCCATCAATCACACTAATTTCATTTTTATTATGATCTCTAGGTACAATAACTTTAACATCTTCATCGATTAAGTATTCCCCTTCAACTTTGTCTTTTGTATTTGACCAATCATCATAGCGTTGCCAACCTTCTAGCTTTTGCTCTGTGAAGAAGTATTTAGCTAAATCATCATGCGCTAAGCAAACGAATTCAGATTCAAAAAATGAAGCATCTCTCCATTCAAGATCAATCATTAATTCTTTAGCTTTAGCTTTAATATCTATTAAAGCCTGAGGGGACATCATCTTTTTTTCAATTCTATTGTATGCTTCTCCCCAAAACTGATTTGTATAAACCAATATTTTAGTTAGCGTGGGGTGATCTCTTTTTGCTTTATCTAGCATTTCTAGAAAGTCATCTTTATGCGTAGAAAGACTCGTAGAATAAAACTTGGCTTGAAAGCCAATAACTTCACCCTCTTTTTCAATTGGATTTTTTTCAATTCCAGACTGATTTTTAAATCCAAACCAGCCTTTGGGTAAATTGAATTCTCGGCAAAATAATAAATAAGCAAACCATTCAAATGTCACTTGTTGATTATTTGAAAATTTTGCTGAAAAAATTTCCCAATTTGGCTGAATCATTCCTTTACCTTATTAATATAAGACTTCTATATAATCATTAATTATAAACGAAAATCATACATAACATTCGCAAATGTGAGAAGTTAAGCTTCGCAATAAAAAGATTCAATATTTGGAATTGACTGTTAAATTTAATATATCCGCTCCACAGACAGCATCGATCTCTTTCAAAAAACTGAATTTTTATATTTAATTTACAAATAGTTATTTTCATAAACTAGATTATCACAAAGCTAATCTACTACAACCCCTTATTTTAATTTCTAAGTAGACATTCGCTCCACAAACAACACACCATCTAAATGATCAACTTCATGTTGAACAATGCGGGCAGGAAAACCCTCAAACGTTGTTTCAATCACCTCACCTTGTAAGCTGTAATAACGCACCTTGATGATTTGTGCGCGCTCTACGACTCCACGCTGATCAGGAACACTCAAGCAGCCTTCCTCCCCCAAACAAGTCTGTTGAGAAAACTCTAAAATTTCAGGATTAACCATTACCACAGCATCCATCTCAGGCGCATCGGGATAACGAGGATTGGGACGAGATGCCACGATAATCACACGCTTGGAGATATAAACCTGTGGTGCAGCAATTCCAACACCATTACGCTCCAACATCGTTGCATGCATCGCAGAAGCCAGTTGCAACAACCATTCACTGTTAAACTCTGTATCTGAGACTAAAGCTGCTTTAATTTTTAAAATCTCTTCACCGCGTTGCGCTACTGGCAAAATTACACTCATCACAGAACCTTATAATTTTTAAATCGAACCTAGATTGATACTATTGGATAATGAATTTGGCTTCTATCATTTTCATTTAAGAATCTTGTCATAATATTTTCTAATAAAAAAACATATGGAATTGGCATGAATGCACTACCACTTTATCTGGGTGTTCTTTTTAGTTCAATTGGCTTAGGCTATTTTATATATGGTAAGAGACAGAAAATGACTGTGCCTCTGATCTGTGGCTTATTGCTTATGCTATTTACTTATTTTATTGAGAGTACAACTATGATCAGTATGATTGGGCTAATACTTTCCATAGTTCCTTATTTTCTGCGCTTCTAGACAATAAAAAAACTCCCCTTCATCAAACCTTTCTTCGTTAGATCAGTCGATTCAGGGGAGTTTTATTTTCAGCTTAAATTAAAGTTGTTTCTTTAATTCATCTTCTACGATTTCAATTTCAAGTTTGCTAAATTTACGAATTTCGCCTTCAGCGTGCTTTTCAAGCATACCGCCAATCAAAGGTACTTTTACTTTCACATTCCAAGTCAATGAAATATCTACTTTTTCACTATTACCTGTAACTTTACGTTCAGCTTTTGCCTCTAAAGGAAGATTTGCGCCAAGTTCTACAGTCGAAGTTAGATTTTTAAGATTAGTGATATCTGAACGTTTTAAGCGGAATGCATTTTTTAATAATTTTTTAGCAACATCTGGAATGCTGACGTCAAGATTGTATTCACGACGCAAAGTATAAATGTCACCATTTACATTTGACTCAAGAATTTCGAGGTTATCCCCTGGAATACGTTTACACACCGCTTCATGCAATGAGGTTTGAGCAACTAATCGTGTAAAATCTTCAATTGAAACACCGTGAATTGTTTCATTAACCGTAAATTGATGCGCCATTTTAAAATTTCCGTTTCGTTTTATTTGGGATTTCATCTCTGCTCGGAAGTATAACATTGAGATAAAAATCGCAAAGGCTGTTTACTCTAAAATAGATGACTGTTCGGATTAATTATTTTTATTGTAGTCATGTCGCATGCCAAGTTTTACCGTGACCTTTTCAGTTCGACTGATATATAGATAGTGTCGCCCATACTCTATGATAGCGTAAAATTGCTGTGCCCCATCATCTAAGCCTGTCGCTGACCAAGTTGTACCTTGCGGAAACTCATCCAACCATTCTGCTTTATAAAAATCGGAAACAGAATCAAATCCCAAATATTGATCAGGATCAGCCATGATTTTCGCAGCAACCTGATCAAACTTCTGCTGTTTAAATGCTTCTAAATTGAGTAACACTGAGATTCCTTTAGGTTAAAGTTTAATTAATAAAAAGAAGCAGACAGTCATGTGAGTTTGAAAGTAAATTACAAAAATACCGATATTTTGTTATATCTCTATTTTGCTGTGGAATTTACTGTATTGCAGCAATATTTTCAGTTTTATCATGCATTTTTGATCATGGTCTAATTTGCTAGACGACGTTCAATATGCTATCAACATAATATAACTTTATCTTTTTACAACGATAAACAATAAGGAGCAAATATGTCTTATCAAAATATTTTAGTTGCAGTTGATGACTCTCCAATTTCTTATGCAGCCGTTGAGCATGCACTGTCTTTAGCTAAATTATCTGGGGCAAAGGTCACGGTATTGAGTGTTGTTGCGGTTGATCCTTATGTGGGCGTAGATTTTTATCAAGTTGCACCCGCAATTACAGAGCATTTTATGCAAGCAGAGGCGCATGCTAAAACACAGTTGCAAGATATCGCTCAGTCATTTACCCGTGATGGAATTCAAGTAACCACCAAAATACATCATGGTCCTGCAAGCGAAGGGATTATCTTTGTCGCGGAGGAAGTCGGCGCTGACTTAATTATTATGGGTTCTCATGGTCGTACTGGTGTTAAACGTTTATTACTCGGTAGCGTAGCACGTGCTGTGTTGACCGAATCACATATCCCTGTGTTGATCGTCAAACAGTAATAAACAAAGCTTCGAAAAAAAACCTTGTGATTTTGCACAAGGTTTTTTCATTTCTTAAATTTATTAAGGCTATTTGCATTACATGGTTGAAATCAATACATAATGATATTATTTTCACAATGAAATTGCTTATTAGGTGTAGTGTGCAAAGCAAGAAACAGAAAACAACTGAGTTTGGGCAATTTTATATCCTTAAAATTGGGACTAAATATATTCATGCTGAATTGCTTGGCAGTACCCAAAATTACCATGCTCAACTTGTTAAAAATTTAGTTGTAGCCGATGTAAAAATTGGGGAAACCATTTACTTACGCGTCAAAGATGAATCCATTCATAGCAAATATGGTATTGAAGTTAAATTTGAGCCAATTGAACGATTGACTGATCTAGCTGATATTGAAAACCACATCTTAGCGGATAGAAAACGAGTGGCTGACATCTATGTCAAGGCTGCACAGGATAATTTGGCTAAAGGTTGGCACAGCGGTGATGCTATTGAAAAAGCTCTATTCTTTAGTGCAAGTCATCCTGACTACAAGCAAATTAATCAGCAAATACGTCTCGGTCGATTAAAAAATATCATCCAAAGTTGCTGTAAGTATGAATGGAAGATGACCCAGCAATTTATGATTTTAAGTCGTTCTGCTTTGCAAATGTTCAATGAAGAAAAGAATCTAGGAGATTTGGATTTAACTCACTTTGAAAAAAATGTTAAAGCAATTCAATCTGATCTAAGTAAAGCGGAAAAAAATGTGGAGCAAAATGCACAACAATATTTGAATCAGCTTAAAGGTTTACTGAAGAAAGAATCTTGATACTCAACCTTGTAATGCAAATAGCCTTTATTAATTAACTTGCAGCTTGATAAAACGGTGCATCACCATTGATGGTGGCGCGGTGCATAATCCGATGCGCATCACCATAATCAAATAAAGCCTTATGCTGTGTGCAACGATTATCCCAAATTGCCACATCACCCTCTTGCCACTGCCAACGTAAATGAAACTGCTCATGAGTCGCGTGGGCGAATAGATATTGCAATAACTCAGCACTTTCTGATTCATCTAGCTCATTAATACGTGTGGTGAAACCTTCGCTCACAAACAAAATCGGCTGTCCTGTCACAGGATGGGTTCTCACCACAGGATGAACAACGGGTGGATTACGTTTGAAGGTTTCTTCCAATTTCTTACGCTCAACGTCATTATGCGCAAAACGTTCAATCGGGAAAGACTGACGAATATCATGTGTAGCCGTTAAACCTTTTAACTTTTGTTGCAAGCTTTGATCCAATGCAGCAAATGCGGCTACTCCACTCGACCACAATGTATCACCACCTACAGGTGGAATCTTGATGGCTTGCAAGACACACCCTAATGGCGGATTTTGACTGAAAGTCACATCAGTATGCCAAAGTTCATTGTCACGTAAATCTTGCTTCCAACTGTCTAGAACAATAATTTCAGGCACATTTTCTACTGTCGGGAAAATAGGATGAATATGTAAAGAACCAAAGCCACGTGCAAGTTCAGCTTGAGCCTGAGGTGCAAGCTGCTGATTGCGGAAGAAAATTACATGATGATCCAGCAAAGCCTGTTGAATTTGTTGTGTGGTATTTTCATAAACCGTATTTAAATCAACATCGTGAATAATTGCACCAATGGTTGGTTTAATCACTTCAATATTTAACGTCATCTTCTACTACTCACACTTATAACTGTTGACCATACCAAGGAGAGAGTTGCTTCTGTAACCAACGCAAAAACAACTCAAAACTCACTGCAACGATCGCAATAACAATAATGCCGAGAACCACAGTATCGGTAATCAAGAATTGAGCTGCTGACTGCACCATAAAACCAATACCACGATCTGCTGCAACTAATTCCGAAGCCACTAGAGTCGACCACCCCACACCTAAACCAATACGGATACCCGTTAAGATATGTGGTAAGGCTGTCGGCAGAATCACATGCCAAAACACTTGCGATTGGCTTGCGCCTAAAGATAAGGCTGCACGCTCACGATTGAGCTGATGACTGATTACGCCATGCGTGCTACTGATAATGACTGGTGCAAGGATGGAAAAGGAAATCAAAAGCACTTTAGTGGTTTCACCAATCCCAAACCAAATCACCAATAATGGCAAATAGGCTAGAGGTGGTATCGGACGTAACAGCTCAACCAAAGGATCAAGTACCGCACGCACCCATTTGTTCAAGCCCATCCATAAACCTAAAGGCACACCAATCGCAATTGCAGCAACTAAAGCCAATAAGACACGAGAAATACTGGCGGCTAAATGTTGCCATAAAGTCGCTTTCATAAAGCCTTGTTGACTGACTTCAAGAAACTTCTGCCATACCGCTTGTGGGCTTGGCAAAAACAAACTTGGAACAATTTTTAAAGCTGTGATCAAATACCAAATCACCAGCACACTGATAACGCTCGATAAACTCAGCACCAAACTACGATGACGAGCGAGAAAATCACCTACAGCATTTCGTCCTGAAGCTGATTTTTTCGGGTCAATTTGTGCAAACTCTGCTGTGTTACTTAGCTCATAGGCTGTATTTTTTGCTTGTCCCGTCATACAGTCACCTCATACCCTGCTTGTTTCTGTACTCGTAGGCGTTCAAACAATTGCTCACGTAATTGAATAAATTTTGGATCGGATTTAATTGTTCGAATCGATTCGCCTTGCTTATAGCGCTCTGCAAAATCTAGTTTTAAAGTTTCAACGATCTTTCCTGGACGAGCTGTCATCAATATCAGTTGATTACTGAGCAACAACGCTTCTTCAATGTCATGGGTAATGAGGAAAAAAGATTTATTTTGTTGAATCCATAAATCCAACACCAACTGCTGCATGGTTTCACGGGTAAATGCATCAAGCGCAGCAAAAGGTTCATCTAATAAAATAAAGGCTGCATGGCTAATCAAGGCACGTGCAATACCAACGCGCTGTTTCATACCACCTGACAGTTCCCAAATATTGGCTTGTGCAACATGGCTCAAACCTACTATCTTCAGGATGGATTCTACTTGCTGATGAATATGTTGTTCTTTTAAACCTTTAAGTTGTAAAGCAAAACCGATATTTTCAGAGACATTTAACCAAGGTAATAGCGCATGATCTTGGAACACCACTGCACGGCGAGCATCAGGTGTCGTTACTACTTCATCATCAAGTTTGATCTGTCCTGAACTTGGTTTTTGAAAACCAGCCAAAATATTCAGTAATGTGGTTTTTCCACAACCAGACTCTCCCAAAATTACCGTCAAAGTGCCCTCTTCAATTTTGAGATTAATATCTTGCAATACGGGTACGGTCTGGTTAGGAAAAGTTAAATGAAGATGCTCAGCAGCTAATACGCTCATTTCGATCTCCTATGGTTGTAAGAATTGAGTGGTAACATTATCTTGATAGTCAGGTTTTACTTGATCCACCTTGCCTTGGCTTTTTAAGAAAGTGGCTGTATCGAAAATATTCTTTGCAAATTCACCCGATAAAGTGGCTTGTTGCTGCTGACGATCAAGGTATATATTTCCTGAAAGAAGCAATGGAATATCTTTGGCATCAGAACCCGTCAATTGTGCGATTTTCTGAATATTGTCTGTATTTTGCTCAAATGCTTTAGGATCTTGGTTATAGCTTTCAATCTGCTTTAAGCTGGTTCTCACGAAGGCTTTTAAGAACTCAGGACTTTTTTCAGCGAAATCTTTACGAACCACCCATAAATCATAGGTTGGTGCGCCCCACTCGCCGACTTGTTTCGAGTCTGTTAAGACATGACCAGTCGCTTTAACTTTGCTTAAGGCAGGTTCCCAAACATAGGTCGCATCAATATCACCACGCTCCCAAGCTGCTGTGATTTCTGGTGGACGTAAGTTAATAATCTTGACTTGGTTATCCGCAATATTCCAATGCTTGAGTGCTGACAATAAGCTGTAATGCGTGGTTGAAACGAATGGCACAGCAATGGTTTTACCAATCAAATCTTGCGGGTTGTTAATGCCTGATTTGTTGCTGACCACTAGTGCCTCAGAACCGCCTAATTTAGCCGTCACCAGAAAGACTTCTATCGGTAAATCACGACTTGCAGCAGCAGCTAGAGGGCTAGAACCGATATTGCCGATCACAACATCACCCGAAGCCAATGCATTAACTACATCTGAACCAGCATCAAATTTACGCCATTGAATTGCTTGATTAGTATCACGTTCATATGCTCCATTTGCCTGTGCAACCTTGGTCGGATCCACACCTGTTTGATAGGCAATCACCACTGCCTTGTTATTTTTAGGCTGAGCTGGTACAGCATCTTTTTGATTTTGATAGATAATAAAAGCAACAATCGCCACAAGGACGATCGCTGTTACAATCAATGGCTTGGTGTTCTTGATGCCCATAATTAGATGATCTTTCAATAATATAGGCTTATGGTATGCGTCACACTTTATGATTAAAAATAAGAAAAAATGCGTTGTTTATGCAATTTAAAAATATATAAGCTAGATTCTTTTATCTTTAGACGTGAAATAAATTTAGGAAAAGTCATCAATTTGAATTATCAAAGCAATAAAATATATAAAGAATTGAATTGGATTCATCTAGAATCATCACCTTCATATGATGTGCCACAAACTCGCGATATTCAAAAAATAAACGCTCTATTTGAGAATGATTATGCAGCAATCTGATGCAACAACCGCACCTGACCACGTTCCTTTTTGGCAAGCCTTTTTATTTTGGCTAAAACTTGGATTTATTAGTTTTGGAGGACCCGCAGGTCAAATTGCAGTGATGCATCAGGAGCTAGTTGAACAAAAGCGTTGGATCTCTGAAAAACGATTTTTACATGCACTCAATTATTGTATGTTGTTGCCTGGACCTGAAGCTCAGCAACTTGCCATCTACATCGGCTGGTTAATGCACCGTACTTTAGGTGGTTTAGTGGCAGGCATTCTATTTGTGCTGCCCTCGTTGTTTATCCTGATTGCCTTGTCATGGATTTATGTACAGTTTGGAGATGTCCCAATTATTGCAGGTTTATTTTATGGAATTAAACCAGCAGTCACGGCAATTGTCTTTCATGCAACTTATCGTATAGGTAGTCGTTCACTGAAGAATAAATTCTTATGGCTCATTGCAGCTGCTGCATTTATCGCAATATTTTTCTTTAATATCCCATTTCCATTGATTGTATTCAGTGCCGCAATACTTGGATATTTACTCAGTAAAAAGCAGCCACATTTATTTAGTCAGCAACCATCTCATCAAAGTAATCAAAAAAATTATGGTGCAGCACTGATTGATGACAATACACCACCACCAGCCCATGCTATTTTTCGCTGGGCGAATCTCGCTAAAATTGTTCTTATCGCAGCATTTTTATGGTGTATTCCGATCTTACTGTTGACCTTCAGCCTAGGCTGGCAACACGCTTATACTCAAATGGCATGGTTCTTTACTAAAGCAGCCTTGCTTACCTTTGGTGGAGCATATGCTGTGCTGCCTTATGTCTACCAAGGTGCAGTAAATTATTACGGATGGTTAAACCCCACTCAAATGATTGATGGATTGGCTCTCGGAGAAAGTACACCTGGCCCATTAATTATGGTTGTCGCATTTGTAGGCTTCTTGGGTGGTTTTAATCAAGCTTTACTCGGAACTGAACATCTGTTTCTTGCAGGTGCCGTGGGTGCAGTAATTGTTACTTGGTTTACCTTTCTCTTTTCCTTCGTTTTTATTTTCGCTGGCGCACCACTAATTGAATCTACACATAACGAGCTTAAGTTTACCGCACCACTCACTACGATCACCGCTGCTGTTGTAGGTGTCATTCTTAATCTTGCTCTATTCTTTAGCTATCACGTGCTATGGCCAAATGGTTTTGATCATGCATTTAATTACGAAGCGGCAATCATTACCGTTGCAGCGATGATCGCACTCTTTAAATTTCAGATTAATGTTCTTTACGTGATCTTTGCTTCAGCAGTTTGTGGTTTGATCCTATATCTCTTTGTTTAAACTATTGAGCTAGAGTTGAGTTATTCGACTCTAGCTTCAGTCTCAGAAATATTAAATATGATGAATTTCAACTGAGGCATGCACAATTTCTTCATGTATGGATAGCTCACGTTTGACTTGATCAGGAGTCAAATCAGCTATCGATGTTTCCAATCCTAAAATACAAGAGAATTTGCCTTTCCCAACTTTCCATACATGTAGGTCTGTGATTTCTACGTGTGGAAGTTGGGCAATTACATCCTTTATTTCTTGTACCACGGGGTGCCCCATTTCAGCATCTAATAAGGTTTTACCTGTTTCTTGAATTAATCCCCAAGACCATTTGGCAACCAGTAATGCACCAATAATTCCAAGCAAGGCATCTAGAAAATTCCAGCTAAAATATTTTGCAGCAAATAAAGCAATAATTGCGAGCACTGAAGTCACTGCATCTGCCACTACATGCAAAAATGCGGCTTTTTGATTTAAATCATGGTGATGATGGTGATCGTGTGTATGCTGATGATCTTCGTGATGGTGATCATGTGAATGATGATGGTGATGCTCATGTCCACCATCATGTAACAACCATGCACAGACCAAGTTTATAACTAAACCTACAACTGCGATTGGAATCGCTTCATTGAAATGAATCGTAACAGGATTAAATAATCGTTCAATCGACTGAATCCCCATCAATAGCGCAACGACCATCAATAAAATAGCACTGCTATAGCCTGCTAAAATTTCTATTTTCCATGTTCCAAAACTAAATCTGGAGTCACTTGCATACTGTCGAGCCATTCGATAAGCAAAGTAAGCCAAACCTAGTGCTAGCATGTGGGAACTCATATGCCAACCATCAGCCAGTAATGCCATCGAATTAAAAATCCATCCACCTAAGATTTCTAAGATCATCATCACAGCGGTTAAAATTGTGGCGATCAAAATCTTTTTCTGGGCTAAAGGATTTCCCTGATCAAATTGATGAGAATGGCGTCTTTCTAGGTTAGTATGCTGCATTTGCTTTAACTTTAAAATATACTCCCCCTCAGTATATATTTTTTCAGGAAAAATGTATGTCTCATCTACACCATGACAAAAAAATTCTAAATCGAGTGAAGCGCATTCAAGGACAAATTACCGCGGTTGAAAAATCATTAACCGATCCAGAGAGTTCATGTATCGAAGTTTTACAGCAAGTCGCTGCGGTTAAAGGTGCTGTAAATGGTTTAATGAATCAATTAATTGAACAACACTTAAAAGAACACGTACTAAAGGATGCTGAACATATTAATGAAGAAGAAATACAAAAGTTTCTTGCTTTATTACAACGTTATTTATAGATACCAAATCTCGTGAGTGAGTTGTTCGATTTCTGATTTATCATGACTCACATACAGCATCGGAATTTTTATCTCTGCTTTGATTTTTTGAAAGAAAGGAATAATCTCTTTTTTGTGCGCGGAATCAAGAGCAGAAAGTGGTTCATCTAATAATAATAATTGTGGTGAGTAAAGTAATGCACGACCAAGTGCAACACGTTGTTTTTCTCCTCCTGAGAGCTTAATCGGCATTCTTTCAGTTAAATGCTCCAATTTAAGCAATTCAACAATATAGTCGAGTTCAAACTGTCGCTGCTCGGGGCGAATATGTTTGAAGCCAAACAGTAGATTCTGCATTACATTTTTATGAGGAAATAACTGTGCATCCTGAAATACCAAACCAATCCGACGCTGTTGTGTACTCAGGTTAATGTTCTGTGCCCGATCAAACCATCTTTGATTCTGTATTTTAATCCAACCTGATTGAGGTTTAATCAACCCAGCAATACTATGCAAAATCGTGGTTTTTCCTGAACCTGAAGCTCCAAATAAACCAATCACAGACTGATCGGATTGAAAGCGTTGATCTAGAGAAAATTGTCCTTGGGTAAGTTGGATATGACAATCAATCATGCTTAACGACCACGTTTATTTTTCTGATAACGATTGAACCATTGCGCAAACCATAGTGCAAAGAAAGCTACGGATAAGGATAAGATTATTAAACGCCAAACTGCTGCTTCAGTATCAGGTTGCTGCATCAAACTATACATGGCTAAAGGCAAAGTACGAGTTTCACTGGCAATATTCCCCACGAAGGTAATCGTTGCGCCAAACTCACCTAAACTTCGGCAAAAACATAAAATACTTCCCACCAAAATTCCGCTACTTGCAAGTGGCAAAGTTACCTGCATAAACGTGCCGAATGCAGAAGCCCCTAAAGTTTTTGCAGCCATTTCTAAACGCTGATCCACCAGTTCAATCGCCAATCGAATTGATTGTACGAGTAAAGGAAAGCCCATTACCGCAGATGCCAATACCGCCCCTTTCCAATTAAACGCAAACTCCAATCCTAGTGGTGCTAGATATTGTCCTATGATGCCTCGATTGCCAAAAATTTGAAGTAACAAATAACCAGGTACAACTGGTGGTAACACTAAAGGTAAGAAAACCAGTGTTTCAAATAGTGATTTACCCCAGAACTCTTTCCTAGCTAAAATCCAAGCAATCAAAATTGCTGGGATTAAACTCACAATCAAACATGTTGCTGCCACTTTAGATGACAGTAGCAACACTTCAAGTTCTTCAGGAGTCAGAATCATCATTTAATTACTTAAGTACGCTAAAACCATATTTTTTAAATACTTTTTTTGCCTGACTGCTTTGTAAAAACTTATAGAATTTCATTGACTCTGTATTCTTCTTTACTAAACCTATTGGATAAATAATAGGTTGATGGGTATTTTCTGGAAATGTTCCAATGATGACGACATTTTTGCTGATCGCTGCATCAGTAGCGTAAACAATCCCTAACTGACATTCACCACGTGCCACAAAGTTTAAGGCTGCACGTACATCCTCTGTTTCCACTAGACGAGTTGAAACCTTATCCCACCAACCGATCGACGTCAAAGCCTGCTTTGCATATTTCCCAACAGGTACACTCTTAGTATCACCTGTACACCATTTACCTTGAACAACCCTAGTGAAATCAAAACTTTTATCTATTTTTAATTTGATTGGACGAGCTTTAGGAGCAATCACTACCAAACGATTACCCAATAAATTCACGCGATCATTTGCCGATACCAACTGTTTTTTTTGCAAATAATCCATCCATTGAACATCTGCTGATATAAAAATATCAGCTGGCGCACCTGCTTCAATTTGTTTGGCTAAAGTTGATGAACCTGCATAAGATGTTTGGATTTGAACTTTATTTTTCTGCTCATAGATCACATCTAATTCATTGATCGCATTGGTTAAACTTGCAGCTGCATATACTGTAACTTTATCAACCGCAAATGCTTGTGTGTGGCTAAATAGGCCAACGCATATAGCCAATGCATATCGGTATTTTTGTATCATCACCAATGGAACGACCTCATCCTCATAATTCGATATATTCTTGCAAACATATCGCTTAATAAAGATACACTAAAAAAGAAAGATTGAGTAATCCCTAATTTTCTAATAGTTATATAAATTAAATACAAAATCGAGTTGTTTTCTAAGAATTAGATTTCTATATAAATTTAAGTAGCCGAAAAAAAACCACATCGTGAGATGTGGCCAAAGGTGTAGCCATGCTTGAACTGTCATGCTGCATTTTTAGAATAAGCGAGAAAACTTAATTTAATATTAAGTCAAAAAATAATTTATTTAGCTTTCATCAAAGTTTTAAAATTCGATTGCTTGAATGAATCATTTTTAAACAACAAGTTATTCAAGAATCTTATATTCACAAGGATTTTACAGTACTGCACCTATATTAAAATTTTGTACTGGTGACAAGCCTATGCGGTACGGCTTAATCTTAGGAGATCAGCTTTCAGAGCAAATTGCCACACTCAAAGTGCTTGATAAAGATCAAGATCTCATTTTGATGGCAGAGTTGGTTGAAGAAGCTACCTATGTACAGCACCATCCTCAAAAAATCGCATTTATTTTCAGTGCAATGCGCCATTTTGCAAAATCATTAAAAGCACAAGGTTGGAAGATTCGTTATCAAACATTTGACCGTACACAAGCTGCTCAAGGATTTATTGATTTTATCCAAGCACAATTAAAAAAAAATCCAGCTGAAGCCTTGATCATCACAGAAAGTGGTGAATTTCGATTACAACAAGCGATTGCAACCACATGGTCTAATCAACTTCAAATCCCAGTACAAATCCTTAATGACGATCGTTTTTTCTGTTCTCCCCAAGCCTTTCGCAACTGGGCTTCAAATACCAAAACCTTACGCATGGAATTTTTCTATCGAAAGCTAAGACAACAAACTGGTTACTTAATGAATGGTAATGAACCAATCGGTGGGAAATGGAATTATGATATCGAAAATAGACAAGCTTGGAATAAGAATGACCCAATCCCTTCAGCTCTACAATTTGATCGAGATCAAATTGACTTAGATGTCATTGAGTTGGTTAAAACAGAGTTTAAAGAACATATTGGTCAGATCAATCATTTCAACTGGGCAACGACTCGACAACAAGCTCTAGAAGCGCTCCAATATTTTATTAATTATCAATTAATTCATTTTGGCCAATATCAAGATGCAATGGTTAGTGGAAAGGATTATCTCTTTCACAGTCTGCTTTCTCCTTATCTAAATTGTGGTCTACTTTCTCCAAAAGAAGTCTGTGATGCTGCGCAACAAGCATACTTTGATCATCATGTTCCGCTAAACGCTGCTGAAGGTTTCATCCGTCAAATCTTAGGTTGGCGTGAATTTATTCGAGGAATATATTGGGGCTTTGTTGCACAAACCTATCTGTAAAGGCTTTTTCAGCGATATAATTTTCAAATGAAGAAGCCTACACACAAAATCTACCGCACAACCAATTGGCCCGCATATAACCGAGCACTTATGAGTCGCGGAAATATTGCCATTTGGTTTGATCCGGCTACGCAATGGTATGCTCCATCAAAAGGCAAACAAGGGCGAAATCAAACCTACTCCGACGCAGCCATCCAATGCTGCTTAATGATTAAATCCTTATTCCGTCTGTCTTTACGTATGGTTACTGGCTTTGTGCAAAGTCTGATTAAACTTTGCGGATTAAATTGGATAGCTCCAGATTACACCACGCTTTGTAGAAGACAAAAGCATATTGATATTGTAATCAGCTACCAAAAAAGTAGCGATGGGCTGCATCTACTCATGGACTCTACAGGCATGAAGTTTCTAGGTGAGGGCGAATGGAAGCGCAAGAAACATGGACCTGAATATCGTCGCCAATGGCGTAAACTTCATATTGGTATAGATGCTAAAACCCTACAAATACGAGCAGTTCAGCTTACAACCAATAATGTCAGTGATTCACAGGTGCTTGGTGATTTACTTAATCAGATTCCACAAGATGAGCAGATTGACTCTGTTTATACCGATGGAGCTTATGACACCAAGCAATGCCGTCAGGTCATTGCAGATCGGCAAGGGCATGCGGTGATTCCACTTAGAAAAAATGCGAAACCATGGAAAGATACAAAGAGTAGCTCGCTAGAGCGAAATGAATTACTTCGAACAGTTAAGCGTTTAGGCAGGACACTATGGAAAAAATGGTCAGGCTATCATCGGCGAAGTTTGGTTGAAACTAAGATGCATTGCATCAAATTATTAGGAGATAAACTCAGTGCAAGGAGTTTTGATAGCCAAGTGAATGAGATCCATGCACGTGTAGCAGTCCTTAACAGATTTACGGAATTAGGTCGACCACTTACCCAAGTTACGCCTTAAATTTGGCTCAATTAGGGGCGCTTTGCATTTCAAATCTTTGTGCAACAAAGCCATATATTGGTTAAAAATGCCAACTTATCCTGATTTAAATGAGTTACAGACAGATCGTAACCTTCCTGATTATTTCTGGACAGCTGAAACAAAAATGCTATGTTTGCGTGAAGCTTTAAGAAATTCTTTGGAAAATGCTTATGCCCATCACATACAACGATTAATGGTGATTGGGAACTTTACTTTATTAAATGGTATTTCACCTAAACAAGTGAATGATTGGTATCTCAGTGTTTATGCAGATGCTTTTGAATGGGTGCAGTTACCTAATACTCACGGTATGGTTTTGTTTGCAGATGGTGGTCTCGTGGCAAGTAAACCTTATGCAGCTTCAGGCAACTATATTCATCGTATGTCTAACTACTGTCAGAACTGCCACTACAATGTCAAAACCAAAACTGAACAAGATAGCTGTCCTTTCAATAGCTTATACTGGAATTTCTTAGCCAAACATCGTGTTTTCTTTAGCTCCAATCACAGAATGTCAATGATGTATAAACAATGGGATAAGCTTAGCCAAGATGATCAAAATACAATTTTGACTCATGCGAATGATCTACAAAAACGTATCGAAGAACTCTAATCATGCATAAGAAACTTCATTTACCTGAAAAAATTTGTGCTTATTGTTTACGCCCTTTCACATGGCGAAAAAAATGGGAAAGAAGCTGGGGTGATGTGAACTTCTGTTCCCAAAAATGTAAACAACTTGCTAAGCGAAAAGCGAAGTCAGATGTAAACAATCACACCTGAATGAGTCGATTATGGTGAAGTATGAGTTGTTTTAATTAAATTACTCAGATCATAACCTTGCTGTTTGACGGTTTGTAAATAGGATTGATAAGTAGCTTCATCAATTGTTGGAGTTTTTGAAAGTATCCATAAATACTTTGTTGATGGTCCGCCAACTAAAGCAACTTTATAATCTGGATCAACTCTCAATACCCAATAATCGCCTTTGGTGAACGGTAACCAACGTAATCCTTTTGGCAAAAAGCTCACTTTCAACTGACTTTTTCCCTGATTTTGTGGATAGGCTACGCCCTCTGAACTTTTCATTTCTCCAGAGGCAGTACGACAACTATTAAGTACCGATATTGTATTGTCAGCTTTAATTGCATATTTAGCGCTGGTATCACTCACACATTGACGTTGAAAATACATCGGTAAATGTGCAATTTCATACCATTTACCTACATATTGATTGATATCAATTTTATCAACTGCTTTTGGTGTGTCTGCAAAGGTTGGGAAGCTTAAAGTGCTTAATGTAATAGACAATACAGATAGACTTAATAGCGTTTTTACTTTCATTTTATCCTCTTCATCGAAAACTATACTTTTCAACTATAAGTAGCTCAGCGTGAATAAAATGTGAGTCATCTCTAAGAGTAAGTTTTATTCTTTTTTATATAAAAAGAAAGTTGGAGATGTCACTCCAACTTTCCGATTAAGAAATTAATTTACCTGTTTATCTTTATAGAAAATCGCATAACTTGCATAACAAGCGATGATAAACAAAACACAACATACAAATCCAACTTGCATCGATGGATCAGTCACCATACTAATACATGTAATGACGCAGAATACCCCACCTAAAATAGGAGTTAATGGGAATAACGGCGCAGCAAATTTGAGATCTTTAACGGTGTTACCAGATTTAATCCATTGTCTACGGAAGTTAAATTGAGAGACACAGATCGAAATCCACACTACAACCATAGTGAATGCAGCAACACCTAATAAATTTTTGAAAATTGTTTCAGGTGCAAAGTGCTCAGACAATAAACCTGGTATTGCACCAAACATCGTCACGATAATTGCAATAATCGGTGTACCTGAACGTGTCAATTTTGCGAAAACTTTAGGTAACTGATTTTTAGTCGATAGTGACCACATCATACGTGAAGCAGCAAATAATCCAGAATTCGCAGCAGATAACAATGCAGTGATAATCACAAAACGAATAATATCTTCAGCATATGGAATACCGATGTAATTGAATACAGTTACAAAAGGACTATTACTTACCGAATTTGCATTTAAACCTGCCATGTCATAAGGCAATAAGGCACAGATCACGATAATCGTACCAACAAAGAAAATCAGGAGTCGCCAAATCGCGGCATTGATTGCTTTAGGAACCGTTTTAGCAGGTTCTTCTGCTTCACCCGCCGCAACACCAATCAACTCAGTACCTGAGAATGCAAAATTCACAATTAGCATAGTCGCAAAAATAGGAAATATTCCATTTGGAAACCAACCATGCTCTGTTAATTTACTAAATAAAGGCGCTGATTCATGCCCATGGTAGGAAATAGCTCCGAAAATAGCGGCTAGCCCCAAACCAATAAAGCAAATGATGGTTAAAACTTTAACCAATGATAACCAAAATTCAGATTCTGCAAATAAACGCGTTGAACTGACATTCAGTGAAAAAATTAATCCTGCAAATAACAGCGTCCATGTCCACATGGAAATAGATGGAAACCACTCCTGCATCAATAATGCTGCCGCAGTAAACTCCGTCCCCAATGTTGCGGTCCAAGTTAACCAATACAACCACGTAATCATGTAACCTGTACCAGGTCCAATATAAGTTCTGGCATATTCACCGAACGAACCTGATACGGGCATATGCACGGCTAACTCGCCTAAGCACAGCATGACCATGTAAGCAATTACGCCCCCAAGTAGATAAGATAAAATTGCTCCAATTGGGCCAGCTTGAGAAATAACATCTCCTGAACCAAGAAACAGTCCTGTTCCAATCGCACCACCTAAAGAAATCATGACCAAATGACGTTTTGTCATTGCACGTTTCAAAGGTTTAGTGACATCTACTTCTGACAACGAAGTATTTAAATGGCTTGATGTGTCTTGTTGCGGCACATATTGCTCACTCAGGAGTTCACCTGAAGGAAATGTTTTTTCATTATTGTTACTCATACACGATCACTCCAACGATATTCTTATGACAACCTGTCCTTGCTGTTTCACTTTCATAACAGTCAATATCCAACGGATATCTTTTTTCTGCGTATTTTTCTACTGAACATCCATATTCAAACTCCATATACATCATTTCCTTGAACCGCTTAAAATCTTTCGAATGGCGTTATCTACATTATTTCTTTGAGAATTAGCCCTGCTCTCAATCCTACTTTGACGTTCGGATTTGGAAATAAAATCCAAACTTGCTGATCACTTGCAATATAATTTCCCGCCTCTTGAGTCGCGATTACATCGCCTTTTTCAAAGGTCGAAAAATTAGGTGCATTCGCATCTAATCGCAGTTGAAAATCCTCACTTTGTTTAACAATTGAATCTACAACCTTGAATTGACGAAGCGATGCTTTTTGTCGTTGAGGTAAAGCGTCACCTGTAATTACCGCACGAAGTACTTGATCAATTGCAGCAAACTCAGCTAAATCATTTTGACCAAATGGCTTTGCTTTACCTAACTCCAAAGTACTGCTGGCAGCCTGAAAATACTCTGTTGTAAAATGAGTAAAAGTTTTACCAACAGCGTTGTGATACACCAAAGCATCAAGATCAGCAGCGTTGAGACTATCTATGAGAAAATCATCGTAGGGTTGCGTCTGATAAGGGAATAAGGCAAATACAGCTAATAGTGATGTGCGTATAGCCGTATGCAAATCATAATGATAGCGTTGAGCATCACTACGACTTTGCTGGAAAAACTCTGCGGTAATTTGCTCTAAAAGCTGAGCACGTTTTGTTTCTTCATCAGAATTTAATTGTTGATAAACTCCACAAAACATGCGGTTCATATCATTTTCTAGATAACGTACACCTTTGCGAATCGCTTGAGGATTACCAAAAACAAAAAGGACTCGCTCCGTCAAACATAAACGAGAAGCGAATAGGTCTTGAACCATCTTTTCAAGTAATTCAATCGGTGCCGTTTCATTTCCATGAATACCCGCAGAAAAGATGATGGCCTTGTTATAGCTTGTTTTAGGCGTGCATACCAATAACCCTTCACCTAGCCATTGCCAAGTAAATTCAGTTGTTTCACCTTGAGTTTGATTAGGTGCTTGCTGTGCAAGAGTTAATTCGAGTAGATCAACCATATGCCATCATTCCCTTGTTTAACCACCTCAAATCCGATGCCATTGTGAGCATTCGGATTTGAGGAAAATCCATATCAATCTTTTAACTACGATGATTAGCGTTGAAAGTGATAAACAGAACCTAAACCTAAAATTTTGGTTAATTCATCTAACGCTGTACGACTCTCAATCAACAAACTTGGATCAGCTAAATCATCCTGAGTTAATTCATCACGATAGTGTTGATCAACCCATTGGTTGAGGGTCTTAAACAAACCGTCATTCATAAATAAATTTGGATTAACTGCTGCTAACTCTTTTTCATTGACCGCGACACGTAAGCGCAAACATGCTGGTCCACCGCCATTACGCATACTTTCACGCAGATCAAACACCTTGATGTCATCAATTGGCGTACCCATCTGAATCATGTCATTCAAGTAGCTCCAAACCGCTTTATTTTGACGAGACTCTTCAGGTACAACGATACTCATCCCACCATCTGCTCGTGTCAAAATTTGGCTATTGAATAAATATGTCGCAACAGCATCTTCAACACTCACACGGTTTTCAGGCACTTCGATCGAAATAAATTCTTGCTCAATCCCTGCCATTTTCTGGCGAATTTCATTCAAGGCTTGTGTTTGATTCAAAAACGCATGTTGATGATGAAAAAGTACTTGTTGGTTACTTACCGCAATTACATCGTTATGAAATACACCTTGATCAATCACGTCAGGATTCTGTTGAATAAATACCGTCCGTTTTGCATCTAAACGATGTAAACGTGCAATCGCCTCACTCGCTTCACGGGTTTGACGTGCAGGGAATTTCTTCGGCGCAACCATACCACCGAGCTGTTGCTGTCCGTAAACAAAAACTTGTACGCCAGCTTGCTCGTATCCACCGCCTAGACGGTTATGATTGGCTGCACCCTCATCACCAAATAGTGCTGCGTCAGGTAAGGCTTCATGATGCGCGAAATATACATCATTATCGAACATCGCTTTAAGGATTCGCGTTGTCGTATGATGCTCAATTGAGCGATGGAACTTATTATTTAGATTTGCGGCTGTAAAATGTACACGTCCATCCGCACTATCAGCCGATGGTGACACGGTGCATGAGTTTGCAGTCCACATTGAAGATGCTGAACTGAGTGAAGATAACAAGGCAGGTGCAGTTCGCATTGCCTGTGCAATGACATCAATATCACTACCTGTAAAACCTAAACGGCGTAAGGTCGGAACATGTGGACGCTCTTGTGGAGCAAACACCCCTTGTTTAAGCCCTAAATCCGCAAGGGCTTTCATTTTCATTAAGCCCTGTTTGGCTGCTAATTTAGGATTGGATGCATTATTACGGTTTTTTGTTGAAGCAACATTACCAAAAGAAAGACCTGCATAATGGTGAGTTGGTCCAACCAAGCCATCAAAATTGATTTCATAACCTGACATTTTTTTCTCCATATCGTCACGGCACGATTTAACTTAGAGCACAATGCCCGGTGATAATTTTGACGGCAGTGTAACGCTATCACTTTCCAGTGAAGCCATCGGCCACGCACTATAATCTGCTGCATAAAACGCGCTTGCACGATGATTACCCGATGCACCCACACCACCAAATGGAGCAGCACTCGATGCGCCAGTTAATGGTTTATTCCAGTTCACAATGCCAGCTCGTGCTTCGATCAATACTCGATCAAATAATTCACGATCAGGAGAAACCAAACCTACAGCTAAACCAAAACGTGTGTTATTGGCGATTTTGAGCGCTTCATCAAAATCGTGATAACGATAGATCGTCGTCAAAGGACCAAAGTATTCATCATCTGGGATTGCATTCACTTCACTCACATCTAAAATGCCTGCACTGAGTAATGAACTGTCAGCTTGAGGACGAGTCATTGCTAACAATGGTTTTGCGCCTAGTGCGATCAATTTGCTTTGTGCAGCCATCATCTGATCTGCCGCATGAGATGAAATCACCCCGCCCATAAATGATTGTGGTTCAGCATCCCAAGCACCGATCACTAAGTTCTTTGCGACTTCAACAAAACGTTGAATGAGTGCATCACCATTAACGCCATGTTTTACAATGATACGGCGTGCACATGTACAACGTTGTCCCGCAGACACGAAAGCGGATTGAATAGCTAGATTCACCACTGCATCAATATCAGTTGCTTCATCAATGATTAAAGCGTTGTTACCCCCCATTTCAAGGGCTAAGATTTTTTCAGGTGCGCCTGCCATTTGTTTATGCAAGTGATAGCCGGTGTTGGCACTTCCCGTAAACAGTAAACCGTCAATTTGTTCAGCAGCAGCTAAAGCCTCACCTGTCGTACGACCACCTTGCACAAGGTTGAGCACACCTTTTGGTAACCCTGCCTGTTGCCACAATTTTGCAGTTTCTTCGGCTGTCCAAGGCGTTAATTCGCTTGGCTTGAACACAACCGTATTACCTGCAATTAATGCAGGAACAATGTGTCCATTAGGTAGATGTCCTGGGAAATTATACGGTCCGAAAACTGCAACTACCCCATGAGGACGATGACGTAAAGATGCGATGCCATCTGGCATTTCAGTTTCACTAAAACCTGTACGTTGGTGATATGCACGGATTGAAATCGCGATTTTTCCAATCATCGATTGTACTTCTGTGAGTGTTTCCCACAGTGGTTTACTGGTTTCTTGACTGATGACTTGTGCAAGTTGATTTTTATTTTGTTCAAGTAAACTTGCAAAGCGTTCAATAATAGCTACACGTTGCTCTAAACCTAAGCGTGCCCATGCGGGGAAAGCTGTTCTAGCAGCATTACAAGCTGCCTCAACATCAGCAACACTAGCTTCATGACCAGACCAAATCTGTTGATTGCTCACAGGGTTGGTTTTAATAAAGCTTGTACCCTTTCCCTGTACCCAAGCACCATTAATTAATAATTCACCTTGCGACATTAGTGATTCTCCATTTTATCTAATGCTAAAACTCGTACTTCATCCTGTTCGTTAACTTGGAGAGCCTGAGCTTGTGCAGATGTGATCATTAAGGTATCGCCATCACAGACTTTGTTATTGATCAACAGCACGCAGTAATTTTTGTATTGGTCATTTGCGACCAAATAGTGTGTATCAGTCGTTTCGATTTGCTCAGTGATTTTGACTTTCACTGTTCGACTTTCTTTGACCGCCCGCAAATCCGCAGTATTCGCTTCTAAAGTAGGTCCAGCATCAAAGATGTCGACATAACCTTGATATTTAAGTCCTTCTGACATCAAAACTTTTGCTGCAGGCAATGTATGCGGATGCACTTCTGCAATTACCGCTCTAGCCTCAGCTGGTAATAGATTGACGTAGACAGGAAATCTTGGCATTAGTTCAGCGATAAAGACTTTTTGACCGATACCACTTAAATAATCGGCGGTCGCGAAATCCATATTGAAGAAGTGATAACCCAACGCATCCCAAAATGGTGAATGACCATTTTGATCTGAGAAACCTCGCATTTCTGCGATTAAGCGATCTTCAAAATACGAGCGAAATGCAGCAATAAATAGAAAACGAACCTTAGAAAGAAACTTACCGTTTTGATTTTTTCGATACTCAGGATCAAGGAATAAGGTACATAACTCACTACAACCTGTATGATCATTACTCAAAAACAAGGTGTCTAAAGCATTGTAAACATTGAGTGCTTTAGAAGCATGTACCTGTTTCGCCACACGAAAGTTGTAGAATGGCTCTTTCAAACCAACCGAAACCTCGATGGCACTTACACCAACGATTGTCTGAGATACGGTGTCTTCTAAAACAAACAAATAGCTTGCATCACACTGCTCAGTCGTACCTTCTAAAGTTCCTATCGTGCGTGCAATTCGCGCTGCCAAGATTTCTTTATTTTGCGGCAAGGAAGTCAGGCCGATACCTGACTCACCTGCTCGTTGCGCTAAACGATAAATGTCATCTAAGTCCCGATGCGCTGCATGTCTAACAATCATCATGGTTAGATGCTCACAGCAGATTTATAGACGTGCTAATGCACGTGAAAAACGATTTAAACCTTCATCAATATCTTCCATTGGAATAATCAGTGAAGGTGTAAAGCGCACGACATCTGCACCCGCAACTAGAGCTAATAAACCCTCTTCACCCGCAAGTGTGACGATATTTTTAGCTTTACCTGCATGTTCATCTTTCAGTACACAACCAATCAACAAACCTTGACCACGAATTTCTTTGAATAATCCATATTGCGCATTGATTTTATTTAATGCATCTACGAAATATTGATGGCGTTGTTTCACACCCTCTAAAACGTCAGGCGTATTAATAAACTCAAAAACTGCACCCGCTACTGCGCATGCCAGTGGATTACCACCATAAGTCGTACCATGATCACCTACTGCATACATGTTGGCATAATGGTCTGTCGTGATCATCGCACCAATTGGGAAACCACCACCTAATGCTTTAGCAGTCGTTAAGATGTCTGGAGTAACACCTGTATTCATATAGGCATACAAAGAGCCTGTACGACCAACACCTGTTTGTACTTCATCAAAAATTAATACCGCACCATTGGCATCACATAAGGCACGTAGACCTTTTAAAAACTCAAGATCCGCTGGAACTACACCACCTTCACCTTGAATCGGCTCGACAATTACGGCACATGTATTTTCATTAATTACAGCTTTCGCTGCTTCTAAATCATTAAATGCCGTATGTTCAATGCCTTCAGGTAATGGTGCAAAGTCTTGAGAATACTTTGGTTGACCGCCAGCAGTAACAGTAAATAAGGTACGACCATGGAAGGCATTTTTAAATGCAACGATATGATTTTTGTTTGGATTACCACTGAGCAAACCAATTTTTCGAGCTAATTTCAAAGCAGCTTCATTGGCTTCTGCACCTGAGTTACAGAAAAACACTTTGTCTGCAAATGTGCTATCCACTAATTGTTTAGCAAGGCGTAAAACTGGTTCATTGGTATAGCCATTGCCAATATGCCAAAGCTTCTGTGCTTGTTCAGTTAAGGCATTGACTGCAACAGGATGCGCATGACCCAAAGCATTCACCGCAATTCCACCCGCAAAATCAATATATTCTTTATCGTTCTGATCCCAAAGACGAGAACCCTCGCCACGGACTAAAATAAAGTTTGCTGGGGCAAAGACGGGAACCATCCAGTCATTAAAATGACTACGTGTAATAGCGACATCATTCATTTTATATACTCACTTCCTGTTTAATCTTTGGGCTTGTGTCAATACCACAAGCCCGAGGCCGAAGCCTGTTCTATACCCTTTATTAACCAGGGAAAATACCGCGTTCTTTACGTGCTTTTAAGATACGTTCACATGCCAAGATATAAGCAGCAGTACGCAAACTGCATCCTTTAAGCTCAGCCGTATTCCAAACATCAGCAATTGCCTGAATCATTAACTTATCAAGGCGCTCATTGATTTCATCTTCACTCCAGAAGTAGCTCGCCATATCCTGAACCCATTCAAAATAACTGACGGTTACACCACCTGCGTTGCAGATAACATCTGGAACAACGGTAATATTGCGTTGAACAAATACATCGTCTGCTTCTGGATATGTCGGACCATTGGCACCTTCAAGCACAATTTTTGCTTTTAGATTTTGTGCACGCTCGACTGTAATTTGTCCTTCCAATGCTGCTGGGATGAGAATGTCCATCTCAACATTCCAGAACTCCTCATCTGCAATCACCGTTGCATCTGCAAAACCCATTACACCACCATGTTCAGTAACATGTTTTTGTAATGCTTTAACATTCATACCTTCAGCATTAAAAATCGTGCCTGTATGGTCTTGTACACAAACAACTTTTGCACCAGCATGGCTAAACAAGTAAGCGGCTTCATTACCAACATTACCAAAACCTTGTACAGCAACTTTACTGCCTTCAACCGCTAAACCTATGCGTTTCGCGACTTCCAAACCCGTCACGTATACACCACGACCAGTCGCACGTACACGACCCAATGAACCACCTAAATGCACAGGTTTACCTGTGACTACACCTGTGACTGTATGACCTTTGATACTTGAGTACGTGTCCATCATCCAACCCATAATGTTGGCATTGGTACCCACATCTGGTGCTGGAATATCAATTTGAGGACCGATAATTGGACTGATTTCACTGGTAAAACGACGAGTTAAACACTCTAACTCGCGTGGAGATAGCGCTTTTGGATTAACACGAATACCACCTTTCGCACCACCAAATGGGAGATTAAGTACTGCAGTTTTAATGGTCATCCATGCAGATAGCGCCATGACTTCATTTAATTCAACGTCTTGGTGGTAACGAATACCACCTTTACCTGGACCACGTGATAAATTGTGTTGTACACGATAACCTTCAAAATGACGGATAGAACCATCATCCATCACGATTGGAACATCAACGATTAATGTACGCTTTGGCGTTTTAAGGGTATTAATAAAATTACTTAAATCAGCATCAAGATAAGGTGCCACTCGATCAATTTGAGTGAGATAAGTTTGCCAAGCACCACCATGTTGACCCGTATATGATAAAGACATCATCTATTCCTTAATTAATCAGTTTTCCCTGTTATCTATAGATTCCCTTTGATTCAAAAGAGAATCCTTTCACTCCATCGTTCCATGACTACATTAGTGACTTGCGCTGACAACGTTAAAAATGTTTGGAGCTTCTATTAGCACTATTATTAATAATCAAAATGATTCACAAAATTCTTTAAAATAATTAAAATGAGATAATTTTTATCAATTTGCTAATAGAAAATATCAAAATGAATAATGTTGATCATATTATCTTAGGATTGCTCAAAGATAATGCACGGATGTCGATCACGGACTTAGCTGCGAAAGTACGCGTTTCACGGGCCACGGTTCAAAAGAGAATCGAGTACATGGAAAGCACAGGCATCATTACAGGCTATACGGTTCGTTATCGCCCAAATGTTGAAAAAAATATCATTCGTGCATGGATGAATGTCATGGTCGAAGGCACTAAGGCACAAGCAGTGATACGAGAACTCCGCTTAGAATCGGCAGTTGAACGTGTACATACCACCAATGGTAAATGGGATATTTTGGTCGAATTACAGTCCGATAGTTTAGAAAATTTCGACAAAGCATTGGAAAGAATTCGTAATATTTCAGGAATTTACAATAGTGAAACCAGTATTTTATTATCGACTTATAAAACTTAAACTTGATCTAGCTTTGTTTGATTTTGACTAATCAGTTGAAGTAAGCTTTAGAGCAAATCTAATCCAAAATCGTGCTTGTTCCCTCCTTTAAAAAGCGGGAACAAACAAGGACTATTTTCTTATTCAAAATGATCATGAACAGTTAAATCTTCTAGCATGTTAAACCATTATGCTTAAAGCGTTATCCAATTTTTTTGATGTTTCTAAACTAAATTTAAGCACCGCATTAAAATTATTTTTTTCAGTGGATGTCACAAAGAAAATACTGCCATTTTTAAGCAAGTGCAAAGCCAACAATTTATTTGCAGTCCATAACAACATCATACGTGGCTCGGACTCTCCGATATAACTTAAAGCAGTTTCTGACTCTACAAACAAACTAGATGCACATGCTGCGGCTTCATCACCTGAGATTTGTCCATGCATCGCCAGAACCAAACCATCAGGGCTAGACAGAGCAGCTCCCGAAAAACCTATACATTGTTCACATTCACGTAAGGTTTTTTCAATAAACACCATCGCTGTTCTTGAAAATTGACCAATCATTTTTTTCTCTCCTATTCGACCATTCATCAAGTAAATTTTTACTGGATAATTGCTAAAGCTTTATCCATCACCACATTATTTTGAACATGCTTTGCAAGCCAATTTTCCAAGACGTATATGAAATCTCACCACGGTGCCTTGCTCAATTTCCGCCTCACAATAATCACAAATTGTTGCTTCATCTAACTGACATTCTTCATATTTTTCAGTGTCTACTAATAAATCACCGACTTGTTTTAACCACGCTTGGGATTTGACAATATCGTTTTTAAATTGCAGCTCATAACGTTCAAATTGTTGAATCAAATCAGCCGATAGCTTATGTTCTAATAAAGTTTGATGCATCAGCAACATACGGTGCTCAAATAACTCATCTGAGATCACCATCCAATGATGTGAGTTTCTTGGTTGCTCACCAAAGAATGTCCCCTCACCTGTAATTAACTGTTTTAAAAATGCAAATTGTTTTCCAATAATTCGATCTATAGTTACTCTTTCAAAAAATGGAGCAAGTTGCTGATCGGCATATACTTTCTTATAGAATTCGGTCAAAATTTTTCTGACTGTATGATCCCCTCCCAACGCTTCCCATAAGGCTGGATTGATCGCTACATCGTTTTCGATTATGACTTGAGGTGCGCTAATTGGGCCTTTCAGGTAGAACTCATTTCCTAACTGATCCAAGCCTTGCTCTTTAACCCACTCCATATCCTTATTAGCAATTTCAATGCTCAATGATGTTTCTTGCTCAGGATCACTCACTAATTTTGCTAATATTGAATACTGTTTTGAGATGTCAGTTATATAAACATGCTGACCTTTTTGATAACTCAGTTCTCTATAAGGCTCTGCTTGAATCAGACTATGATCTGCTTGTGAAATTGTTGACAAAATCATACATTGCGTTATGCAGTCTTCGTCTGACTTCGCAACTAATTTCATATCCGTTGTTGGAACACACTGACACGCGAGTAAATAGTTTTGCCCTTGATGCGTGGTGGGTAGCCTACGACTTGCCTGTTCAGGAATGTCACCAGAAATACATTTCAACATGCAACGATGGCATACACCGCTTTTACATGAAAAATCGATTTCTATACCTGAACGCTGAAAGCATGCTAAAACCGTTTCGTCAGCTTTACTTTCAATCGTATATCCTGCAAATTCAAGATGCGGCATCACGCTCACCTTTTTGAAAATTCATCATGAAGCTCATCGTTGTTTTAAGCAAAGTTAGACTTTGCTTAAAACATACGCATAGACTGAATTATGCGTGGAACGCGCGTTCAATCGTTGGTAAAGCAATACGAGCCTTAGTCAACACCATGCCTAAGTTCGCACCTTTACGGCAAACAAAACATACGATCTCGTTTTGATCTTTCGTGCGAATAAATACGTGAATCAAATTTTCACTATTCACGATAATTTCTTGGAAGTAGTGATAATTATCTTCATCCATCAAACCACGTGATTTTTTAAAGATTTTCTCAATTGCGACAACATTCGGCCCCTGAAAAAGATCAGCTGTAGCGGCAGCTAAAAAATCAAACACTTCCGAAGGATGTGAATCAACCGTTTTAATACTTAAAATCATTCCTGAATTTAAATCTACAAAACCAGCTGCGAGACAGTCTGGTACGCTGGTCATTGCACGATGTAAAGCATCATCTAACATCTTATTTTCCCCTTGTATGGCGAGTTACGCCTTGCTAACTAACACATTAGAATCAATGTGTTTTTCTAAAAAAATTGAAAAATCATACAAAAAATCAATCTGTTGCTCAGATTGAATCATCAAGTAATTCAGAGAACGTATATATTCGATTGCCTCAAGTGCAGTCTTTTGAAGCCTTGCTTTACATAAAAAGTAAACAGCCAACATCGTTCCTGTTCGCCCCAAACCTGCTTTACAGTGCAACGCAATGGATTTGCGATGAGATATTTTTTGGTCAATACATAGACAAAACTGATAAGCATCCTGCAAAAAAGGAACAGACATATCGTCAATCGGGAAATGTGAAACGGTTATGCCAAATTCAGCGGCTAGATCAGGGTTAAAACTTTCCTCGGTTAGTGATACCAAATCAGTAATTCCAACATCCTGTAAATACTTCAAATCAAGTGCCGTCTCTCGAACTACTCCAGGACACGGACAACCAGCAAGCCGTCCGCGAATTAGCCAAACAAACCCCAAAGGGCCTCTAGCTTGGTTTTTTGCATCCGCTTCGTGTTCTAAAAAATCAACATGTTGCAGATTTGTGTCTGTATCTTCACGACTTTGGATTTTCTGCGAGCAGTCTAAAATTGGTTCATTTGATATTTGATCAACGTCTACTAAAGGTTTAGCTAAACTCAAATGTTTTGAAGTCGCTACTTGGAGATTCATCAACGATTGCTCTTGTCGATCTAACTCTTCAGCAGAAAGCTCCGCACAGGACCCGGTTCTCAGAAATTGTTTCGTCATCTCGTGTTGAGGATGTTCAAAAAAAGCTTCTGCTGAGCTAATTTCTTGTATGCAACCATTTGCTAATAAACCAACGTAATTGGCTAATTTTTTAGATCGCTGAATATGGTGAGATACAATCAGAATCGGGATTTTTTTGGCAATTTTTCGGATTAAATCATGCACAAAAATCGCATCGGAATCAGATAACCCCACCGTTGCTTCATCAATCATCAACAGTGCTGGCTCTGACAACAAGGTTTATAAAATTGCTAAATTCTTTGCTTCATGGCGTTCTAAAGTTGCCGTCGATTGGTGAAGCTTTGCCAGAATCCAAGTTTGATCATACTGATCGCATAACTGCTGGATTAGACTGAGTTGTTGTTGTAAATCTAGGCTCGAACGATTAGGTAAATGTGAAAGAATATTTTCTTTAACAGTCTGTGTAATATGAATTAATTTTTGCTGAACTAAGGCAGGTTTTTTATCAGACTCAAATAATGAATAGCCATTAAAAGTGATCTCACCACTGAACTTGAGTTGAGGATTTCCTTGATTCAGACCCGCAAGTGTACGCAGTAAAGTCGATTTACCTGTTCCGGAAGGTCCCATTAAAATAGTAATCCCTTGGCTTAAAACCTTTAAATTTAAAGATCTTAAAATTTTCTTCCCTGAGATTTCTAAATTAAAATTTTTTATCGAAAGTGTTGAATCCTCATCCACTTATCAACCCCAATAACCATCAAAAAGCAAATGCAAAAAATAAAAACAATTAAGATACAATTTATAACATAAATAACATAATTTATCACGGTAATAATTAGTCTAATTGTCAAAACATTTTTTCTCAATTTTATTCTTTGATTCCACCCCGCTCTTTATAGTAAATTTTTTCTTCCAAACAACAATATGATGTATTTTCAATCAAATTCTTTGTTTTATTTCAATTTAAGTAAATGACTTGATTGCTGTAGCGAGTTTATTGTCCGTTGGGTTAATTGAAATGCAAGAATCTATTAATCGATCAAATTACATAGAAATTAACGTTCAAATCCATAATATTTGTGCTATGATGCTCGTTCATATATGGGGGTGTTATTGGCTTCGACGCTGGTGATGAAGCTCATAGATGCATGCCGAGAGCGCATTTTCTCTCGTAAATAAAATTTGCATTTAAATAGTCGCAAACGACGAAACTTACGCTCTAGCTGCCTAAGGGCAGCTTGTCCGCTTCCTAGAATACTTGTGGTTTAGGAACCCGACCGAAGCGCACGCACACAAGTCCGTATAGAGCCAAGCCTCGGGGCTTTATACCAAACTTAGAGGATCGCACCTTGTACCCTGTTCGTCGGGTCACATGGTGTTAAAACAATAGACGATATCTAAGCATGTAGTATTCTCGAGTGTAGTGCTGGCGGACGCGGGTTCAACTCCCGCCACCTCCACCATATACCTAACAAAACATGGCAAAATATGCCAAGTTTTAAAAGATAAAGGCTTGATTCCAAAGGGATTGAGCCTTTTTTCTTGCCTAAACATAACTAAATATAACTAGCCACAGGGATACATGCCATGTATCCTAGCGTGTATCCCCTCATATTTATTGAACTGGCAGGGATACAAGAAAATGAAACGAACAGACATAAAACGCAGACCACTAGCAGACACCGTACTTGCAACCCTTGAGCCTGAATCAAAAGAATATCGGGAGCTAGACGGCAACGGCTTATATTTTCGTGTCAAACCTGATGGTAATAAATCGTGGCAACTACGATATAAAAAAGCTGATGGTAAATGGTCATGGTTAGGTATTGGTGGCTATCCTGAAATATCAGGACAGTTAGCACGTAAAAAAGCGCAAGAACTTTTAAGTGACATTTCAAAAGGTGATAACCCCATCATCACCAAACAAGAACGCAAGCGAAAAGAGATAGAACAGCACAGTGCTACTTTTGAAGTATTAGCACGTGAATGGTTAGACACAAAAAAGGAATCATGGGTGCAAGACACCATGACCCGAAATAAAGGCGCACTGGAAAAACATATATTCCCGATTTTTGGGAAACGCTTGTACAGCACCATAAAGCCTATTGAATGGATGAACTTGTTAAAAAGTATTCAGCAAGAAAAAGGTATTTTTGAGCAAGTGAACCGTATGCGCTCGATGTGTCGTGACATTTACGATTTTGCAAAGGTCACAGGGCGCATGGACTACAATCCAGTTGAGGGCATTCAAAAATACTTACAGCAAGGCAAGAAGCAAAACATGCTGCATGTGGCTGAACCTGAGCTACCAGCCTTATTGAGAGCTATCAATAATTATCCGACTATGGACGTGCGTATAGGCTTGCAACTTTTAGCTATGTTGTTTTGCCGACCAACTGAACTAAGACAAGCCAAGTGGCAAGAATTTGATTTAGAGCAAGGCTTATGGAATATCCCAGCCGAGCGCATGAAGAAACGCCGTGAGCATCTTGTACCGTTGCCAACTCAAGCCACTACCCTATTAAAAGAATTACAAAGCTATGAAACCAATTCTGAATACTTATTTCCGAGCAGATCGGACAAGAGCAAGCCAAAGTCAGACACAGTTTTCATTATGGCTTTGCGCCGTATGGGTTATGAGGGCAGACAAACCCCACACGGATTTAGACATATTGCGAGTACCTTGTTAAACAATCGTGGCTTTGATGAACGTCATATCGAAGCAGCACTGGCACACGTTAAAGATGGCGTGGCAGGTGTATATAACAAGGCTCAATATTTAGATGACAGAGCAAGCATGATGCAATGGTACGCCAATCATTTAGAAGAAATTGCAGATCAGAGCATTATTCAATTCAAAAAAGCACAATGACAAGGCTTGTCGCACTACTAGCCAATAAATGCACAAATATAGGTAAATATAGATTATATTCAGATTGCTAAGTCTAGCCTGACGGGGCGAAAGTCGGACACCCAATCCGATTGGCTTAGCAGCTTTTTTGGGGGTGCTGTGGGAGGCATACATGAGCTTATTAGGCAAAGAAAAGGCTTTAATAAAAAAAGATTATTTCCAAGTGTGGGAGATAGTCGAAATGCTTAGTAAAGATGGTTATAACTCATGGGGCGAGGTTGCAGCATTCTTAGGACATCATGATTTTGACACTGAGTTAACATTATATTGTCGAGATAGCTTTCATCGATTACACGAAGTACCCAGTGATTACTCACCTATTAGAAAGCTCATTAATGAGTTGGATATGGTGTGGTTAGAGGGTGAGGAATCAATACAGAAAATCAAAATCGATATTATTAGTTACTACTGGGCTAAACATGAGATTTATAATTTTAAACCACTTATCGAATTAAATATTCTCCCCTCACCAACACCACTTGAGCCAAATATTGAATGTGACGAGCAAAACACACAAAGCAAAATAGCACCTATAAAAAATATAGATTTTTCGAAACTTTATTTGTATAAAGCCCCATTATTAACACTACATGAGGCAGCATGTATTATTTCCGACCATGACCCCGAAGCAGTAGACAGGTGTCGAAATGACACCAATTTTTCACAATATTTTGCAGCATATTTAAGGGCATTAAGTTTTTTAGATGCCTGTGTGGGTGCAGGGGAAATTGCTTATGACTTTACTACAGGTAGCACTATTGATGCCCTACAACTAAAAAAATACCTAGCAAGAGAGAATATTATTATTGATGGTTTTAATGATGACTTACAGGGTGCTGAATTAGAGAAAAATACAGATGCAAGCAACATAGAGTTGCAGCAGTTAAAACTAGAAAATGAAAAGCTGAAAGCAGAACTTACAGAGAAAGACCAAAAAATAAAAGAGCTTGAATCATTAAACCCAAAAAATGATATGGATTTATTGAGTTTAATTTTTGACGAATCTGCTACAGAAAGATATGCACCTGATTTAGCTTTATCAATTAAGTTATGGGAGCATATTTATATTACTAATCCAAAGAGTGATAGTCATACAAATAAAGCCATTAAATGGCTAGAGAGCAACACAGGCTATGAGGTAAGTAAAAAAGCTGGATCAGCTTCAAAAATACGGGAAATCACAACTCCTTTTGTAAGCTGGGGCAATCTAAGAGATAAAAATTATAAAAAATAAATACCATCTAAATAATTGATTTATATATACCCTACCTACCCAAGCTAGGGTATTTTCTTTCATTACCCCAGTTACCCCACCTATCAATATTTTTGCTTTTATGCCCTAACAATATTTAGCTATGTAGGTGCATAAATGACCATTAATCCTATCCGCGTTCAATTCAAAACCGCTTGTGAGCTACTGGACATAAGCCGCGAATCATTGCGCCATATCGTGCGTACAGATGCCACATTTCCCCGACCTATTAAGACTGGCGACACCAAACAAGCACCAGTCTATTTCGACTATACCGAGCTTGTAGAGTGGCACAACAACCAAAAACAAAGCCTTGCAGGAATGGAGGCTTAATCAATGAATAACACTCAATTAAAACAAGTCCTAGCACACCTTAAACAAGGAAAAACCCTTTCACAAGCTGAGGCTATCGACCTATTCAACTGCTATCGACTGAGCGCAATTATTCAGCGTTTACGAAATGCAGGTTATGACATTGTGACCCATAACGAGCGCAATAAGTCAGGCATTGGCAGACATGCACGTTATGAACTTATTAAGCAGGTGGCAGCATGAGCGAAATTATAGATTTTAAATCTGCAAGCGTGGTGGATGACCTCCCCTTTACAGATGACGAATTGCGGTTAGCGAATATCTATGATGTTGCAGTCGGCTTAATTATTGATATTGAGGAGGGCAAAAACTTCTCAATGGCAGAAATCAAAGCACAAATGATTGAAGTCCTAGAAATCATACAAGAGGAGTTGTGAGCATGAAAATTATCTTTCTTGAGTTACTCAAAGGCTTACTTTTAGGCGTGTGTTTTGTTTTGTTTTGCTTAATTCTTGCAACGTGCAGCCGTTCCGCTTATGCTGTAGACCTCTCAAAAAACGTAAGCGTCACCCCACAGCGTCATTGTGGTTTTTTTGCGCCTCTTAACTGCATCGGCTCTCAATCTTTGCATTTAAACCGCGTAAGCATTTCAGCCATGCAAACAAGGCTGCAATCCCTCTATGAGGGGATGACACGACAAAATAAGTCATTCGTGGCGAATATGTCGGGCGGTACTTACGTTCCGAGAGTGAATCCCCTCACCCTAATCTCTCAAATTAGCGTGACTTCTAAAACTCAAAAACGTAAGGAGGCATGAGCTATGCCTAATCAAATCAATTCTACAAATACACCTAAAAAATACGATGCTGGCGACATGCACGATCTAGCTTCATTAGCTGAATCAGATATGAACTGGATGTGTACAGCAATCAGCCATATCAGAAAAGAAGTAATGAAGTTAAACAAGCTGGCAGAGAGTGGAAAAGAAGTCAGTCAGTATCATTTTTCTGAATTGGTCACTCATTTAGATATGTATGAATATTTAGCAGAAGACCGCCACCGCAACCATGCTAAAGGGGCAGAAGCATATAAGACTGAATGGGAAAGAATAAAAGGGGGTGAAGTATGAATGCAAAAATCACTCTTAACGCTCCCTTAGCGGTCAGCACCGACCCATTAACAGGCAATACAACCGAATATCATTCGATTGAAGATTTTGCAAAAGGCTGTATTGATGAGAGCAATTTTAAAGTTAAGTCTGAGAGCTATATCTACTCTAAATTGCCTAGTTATAACTGTGAAAATTGCGAAGCCTACACGCTCATAAATCCAATCCAATTGAGCAAGGTTATAGGCTATGCAATCAGAGGTACAGCAAGAAAATACGACACCACCACAACACCATTTAAAGAAATAGACAGCCAACAAGTGTCATTCATTATTGGTAAAAAAGGATTGTTTGCAAGCGGTTTAAATAAACCTCATTTATCGTATGTAGTCGGTACAAATGATATGGATTTATTTATTCAACTTGCTAAGGCAGGCAAAGCGGTTTTGCTGCATCAAAGTTTAGATGAAGCGTACAAGATTTTAAACAGTGGTATGCCTGAAAATGTTTTTAGATTGATTGCAGGCAAGTCTACCCCAGTAAACAACGCTGATTTATTTGTTCAAGTTGATGACTCTTTTAGAGCGTTTACCTCTCAACAAATAGAAACGTTTTTTCTTGAGAAACGGAAGCAAATTATTGAATCAGGTGCATTCAATCAAGATGCAGATTCTCAACACTGGGGCGAGTTGCTGCCACTACAACAAGAGGAATCAGTAGCAAGCAACCCTTACCCTATTGATGCACTGCCCTTATTGGCAAAAGAAGCGGTTTTGGCTATTTCCGAGCATGTGCAATCACCAATAGCCATGACTGCCCAATGTGTTATTGGTGCAATGTCACATATTGCCCAAGCTAAAGTAAATGCACCCGATAGATTCAAAGCACACGACGAGCCATGCAGCCTATTTTTACTCACAGAGGGGCAAAGTGGCAGCCGTAAGAGTACAAGCAAAAATCTAGCAGATCGGGCGATTTTGGAATATGAGCGCAAGCAGTACGAAATATATCGAACCGAGTTAGAGCAATGGAAAAGTGGGCAAGCAGGATTGCCAAAAAAAGACCGTGAGGCGTACTGTGCAGAGAATCCACCACCGAATGACCCTAGCACCTTATACAGCGACATAACCCTTGAATCTATTGCAGGATTGTTTATTGATGGAATCTTGCAAAATGCTTCTATTTCAAGTGATGAGGCAGGGCAATTTTTCGGTGGGCATACTATGAAAGCCGATACACGTAACCAAGCATTAGGCGGTTATACAAAACTGTTTGATGATGGGTTTGTGGAACGTACACGCTCAAAGTCAAACCTCAATGGCAGTGGTCGGGCGCATGACGTTCGAGTGACGTTTAATTTACAAGGTCAACATGAAGTTTTAGACAATGCTTTAAAAGACCCAGTGCTAAGAGGGCAAGGCTTTTTACCTAGATTCCTCTTAACTATTCCTGAAAACTTGGCAGGTACACGCCTACAAAATGCAGCATATCGCAACAAAAACGCCAACAAAGACCACAGGCTTATTGCTTATTGGACACGGTGCGAATCATTGCTCGATAGCTGCCCACAGGTGCAGACAGAGCATGAGTTGCATAATGGGCGTTATGTCATTCCTATGAATGAGGAAGCCATAGCGATTGATACAGAGTTTTATAACGTCATTGAGTCGCTGCAACGTGTAGGCAAGCGTTTTGAGTACCTACAAGCGTTTGCGAGCCGTGCAAGCCAATTGGCACGCCGTTTAGCAACGGTATTTGCTTATTTTGAGGGATTGCAACAGATTGACGGCAAAACCCTACAAGGAGCTTGTGAGGTCGTTAAGCATTCATTAAATGAATGGGCAATGTATGCAGAAATTGAGGTTAAAGCGGAAAGTGATGCTGAAAAGCTGATTAAGTGGATTGTCGGTAAATGTGTGCAGCAAAAAACAGACAGACTTACTTACTCATATATACAAACCTCATGCCCTAGACCGATGCAGAAAAACAAAAACCTTTTGGAAATGGTTATTCAGCAACTAGAGGATTCACACCATATCAAGATTGAATCACTAGGGCGTACTCGATACGTTGTAATTAACCCTTTATTACTGGAATCGTGACTAAGTGACTAAGTTAAGCTGAAACCCTTATACAGCAAGGCTTTTCACTTAGCAGTCAGCAAAAATGGCTTTGACTAAATGACTAAGTGGATGACTAAAAACTATATTCATTTAGTCACTTAGTCATTGCGTTATTTAGTGACTACTGAACGCAAAGCCTTATATATAAAGGCATACAGAGCAATTTAGTCATTTAGTCAGCTTTTTAGATAAATGAAATATATTTGAGAATTGAACAATGCCAAACGTAAACAAAGCAATCGTGATGGGTGTGTTAGGTCGTGACCCTGAAACTAAGAATTTTCCCAACGGTGGCAGCATTACGACATTCAGCGTTGCAACTACCGACCACTGGAAAGACAAGACCACTGGAGAGCGCAAAGAGGCTACAGAATGGCACAGAATCAGCACCAACGGACGTTTAGCCGAGATTGCTAGCAAGTACCTCAAGAAAGGTGGAAAGGTTTATATCGAGGGCAGCATGAGAACAAGGAAATGGAAAGACCAAAGCGGTGCAGATCGTGAAGTAACCGAGATTCGGGCGGATATTCTGCAATTGTTGTGATGCTAGATAACTTGGTACAGATAGCTCCTCAAATGTGGGGAGCTTTTATTATATGAATGGTCATAATCACCATGCTTAAATGCAGTCGCAGCAAAGTTTACGCCATTTTTAACGAATACCTATCTTGTATCACTACGTGCAACAAACATTCTCTTTTTATAGGAGTGCAAGTGTGATTGTTCTATCAATAATTTATTGTTTTCTAAGGTCAATCCAAAATTGGATAGGGCTAACCAGTGGGGGGAGCTATCAAGTTGAGTGATGACATAGATCGGACACCACCGACCTACTCACTCATAAAAAAATTTCTGTTTTAGCAAATAAGTTAAAGTTGTTAAAGTTAAAAAATCACTGCAAAGGCTTATATATAAAGGATTTACCTAGTTATAAGCCGATTTTCAAAAGTTAAAATGATGTTAAAGGTGCTTACTATTGCTTACAGCTACGGCGTTCTAAATGTCAGGTTTTATCAGGTTGTGAACTTAGGATTACTTAGGATTTTTGCAGTCTGTAACCATAGGTTTTGATAGGTTCTGACTAACATTTACTAACATGTGCAGCGTTTTGGATGTCAACAATTGTTAACAGCATGGCATCTTTGAATACTAGGTTTTATAAGGTTCAAACCTTATCAATTCTTAACAGTGCAGCAGAAAAACATGCCGTAATCATGCCGTAATGAAAGTGAGGTTTTGTGAGGTTCAAAGCGTTTGAGCATCTTTGAATACTAGGTTTTATAAGGTTTTGTATTTTTAAAGCAGTCCGAAAAACTAACATTTACTAACATTATGACGGCGCAAAATTGCGTTGGCTAAATCCATGTTTTAAAAGCAAAGCTCAAAATTGAGCAACGGTATTCACTGGACGAAAACTTGACCACATTTCAAACGCGACCAAGTGAGTAACTTAAAGTAACTCAGTCAACAAAACGCGCGCGCGCGCGAGGGAGAGAGTAAAACGTGGTTTTAATGCTTAAAATCCCAATAGAGTTACAGTGTGATTATTCGGGCGGTTTACTTCTGCAAATAACCTAAACATAGGACTACCCCCCATTGGTCAAGATGACCATACCTGAGCCATTAATTAGAGGAGCAGCTTAAAAGGCAGTCAAAAATAACGAGCTTTACCATAAAGGATAGGATTCTAAATCTAACCCCACCTGAGCCACCAGTAAGGTGAGCAGATCAAATATTTAGGTTTTGCGTTCCACCAAAAAGAGGAAGCGAAAAACACAACAAATAATTGTTGAAGTGCTAGAGAATTAAAAAACGTGGGCGTGCGAGCAAGTTTAAATCCTGAGTTGGACTCCCCTTTCCCCTACCAAACCCGACAAGAAAGCAGCCTAGCAGCACATAATTTGTATCCCAGTTTGTATCCCTAACTTTTTAATAATATTTTTATTATTTATAAACAATAACTTATTAATTTTGTTCAATTGTCGCCACCCCAAATACCTTTAATAAAAAAGCCACTTACTTAAGTGGCTTTTTTATTGACAAGATTTTTATATTTTTTAATTCTTAGAATATCAATAACGTACAAAACACAAAAATGATTCATTGTTAGAGAAAATATAGAATAAAACCCTCAAGCAACTGATTTAAATATCAATTTCATCATGTTTATTTTAAAAATAGATTTCACTTCGATATTTACATAGTGAGTACTTGACCTTCCCATAATGGTAAGGTCTATGCTTTAAGCAATCAAAGAATATTTATAGGTAAATCCCATGGGAACCGAAATAAATCAAAGATTAAGCTTACAAATTGAAGGTATGACTTGTGCAAGTTGTGTAAGTCGTGTTGAAAATGCTATTAAAAAAGTTGATGGTGTGCGATCAGCCTCAGTAAATTTAGCCACTGAGCGTGCAGACATTACACTTAATAAGCCTTTAGATCGTCAATTATTAATTCATGCAATTGAACAAGCAGGCTATGATGTTCCCAAAGACAGAATTGAATTATCTATAAAAGGTATGACCTGTGCCTCATGTGTTGGTCGTGTCGAGAAAGCACTCAAAGCCGTCTCTGGTGTCACTGAAGCGAATGTCAATCTTGCAACTGAACGAGCAACAGTAAGTGGTTCGGCAAGTGTAGAGGCATTGATCGCAGCAATAGATAAAGCTGGATATGATGCTGTAGAAATTCAAGCTTCGATTGCCGACCCATCTGAGCAGCTTCAGAAAAAAGATCAAGAACGCGCTGAACTTAAACGGGATTTAATTCTTGCCACGCTTTTTGCTATGCCTGTGTTTATTCTTGAAATGGGCTCTCATCTAATTCCAAGCTTTCATCATCTGATTGCTCAAACCATTGGGATGCAAAATAGTTGGTACATACAATTCGTACTGACTACCCTTGTATTAACGATTCCAGGAAGAAGATTTTATTTAAAAGGCATCCCAGCTTTATTTCGTCTAGCACCAGATATGAATTCTTTGGTAGCCGTTGGAACATTAGCTGCATATCTATTTTCTATAGTGGCCACCTTCTTTCCAAACACACTCCCTTCGGGAACAGTCAATGTTTATTATGAAGCTGCTGCGGTTATTGTTGCTTTAATCTTACTTGGTCGTTTTCTTGAAGCAAAAGCAAAAGGACGTACTTCAGAAGCGATTCAACGTTTAGTCAGTTTACAAGCTAAAACAGCTCATGTTCACCGTGATGGACAAATGCTTGAGATTGCAATTGATCAAGTTATTGCTGGTGACACGGTGATTGTAAAACCTGGCGAAAGAATACCTGTTGATGGAAAAGTGACTGATGGAAATAGTTTTGTCGATGAATCCATGATTACAGGTGAACCGATACCTGTTGAGAAAGTGATTGGTAGCGATGTGGTAGGTGGTACGATTAATCAAAATGGAACACTCACTTTTACAGCATTAGCCGTTGGTGGTGAAACCATGCTGGCGCAAATAATTCGCTTAGTTGAGCAAGCACAAGGCTCTAAAATACCGATTCAAGCGGTAGTCGATAAAATCACCTTATGGTTCGTACCAGCAGTAATGATTGCAGCAGTGCTGACATTCTTAGTTTGGTTAATTTTCGGCCCATCTCCTGCCCTAACTTTTGCCTTAGTAAATGCAGTCGCAGTACTGATTATCGCTTGTCCATGTGCTATGGGTTTGGCAACACCTACATCGATCATGGTGGGTACAGGTCGTGGTGCAGAATTAGGCGTGTTGTTCCGTAAAGGCGAAGCTTTACAGCTATTAAAAGATGCAAAAATTGTAGCTGTTGATAAAACAGGTACTTTAACTGAGGGACATCCAGAATTAACTGATTTTGAAGTCACATCTCAGTTTGAACGAGATCAAGTTTTGGCTGCTGTAGCTGCTGTTGAATCCCGATCAGAACACCCTATCGCAAAAGCGATTGTTGATCAGGCCAAGCTAGAGAACTTGGTTCTTCCTAAAGTTGATCGCTTTGATTCGGTTACGGGTATGGGTGTATCTGCAGTGATCAATGATGATATTCAAATTAATATTGGTGCTGATCGTTATATGCAGCAGCTCGGTATTGAAGTACAACCATTCGCAACAACTGCTTTACGTTTAGGTGATGAAGGTAAATCACCACTTTATGTTGCGATGAATGGTCAACTAGCAGGAATTATAGCGGTTGCTGATCCAATTAAATCCACGACTCCCGCAGCGATTCAAGCTTTACACCAATTAGGGCTGAAAGTCGCAATGATCACTGGAGATAATGCACGTACTGCTCAGGCAATTGCAAAACAATTAGGAATTGATGAGGTGATCGCTGAAGTCTTACCTGAAGGAAAAGTTAATGCAGTCAAAGAGCTAAAATCCCAATATGGTCATATTGTCTTTGTTGGTGATGGAATTAATGATGCCCCTGCATTAGCTGAAGCCGATGTAGGTGTAGCGATAGGTACAGGTACAGATGTTGCAATTGAATCGGCAGATGTCGTGCTCATGTCTGGTAATATGCAAGGTGTAACAAATGCAATCGCCTTATCCAAAGCCACAATCGGCAACATTCATCAAAACCTGTTTTGGGCTTTTGCTTACAACACCATGCTAATTCCTGTTGCCGCTGGAATATTATATCCAAACTATGGAATTTTAATGTCACCCATCTTTGCTGCAGGAGCTATGGCATTATCTAGCGTCTTTGTATTAGGAAATGCATTACGTCTACGTCGTTTTCAACCACCCTCAGTACATCTAGGTTGAGGAGAATAAGATGAATATTGGTAAAGTCTCTCAAGCTTCAGGGGTCTCAACCAAAATGATTCGATACTATGAACAGATTGGTTTGATCCCGACTGCGGGGCGTAATAATGCAGGTTATCGCTCCTACTCATCGACTGATGTTGAACGTTTAAAGTTTATCAAGCGAAGTCGAGAATTGGGATTTTCAGTTGTGGAAATCTCAGATTTGCTTGATCTGTGGAATGATCGCAATCGACAAAGTGCTGATGTAAAACGCTTAGCACTCGGACATATTGAGAAATTAGAACAACGCATAAACGACTTACAGCAAATGGCGAATACGCTGAAAGATTTAATCAATTGCTGCGCAGGTGATGATCGACCTGAATGTCCGATTCTTGAGGGTCTCAAAGAACCGAGCAATGAAAATAAGGAACAGCATCACCATAATGATCTGCTATCAATTTCACCATTAGCGAAGAAAAAATAAGGTATTAAAAAGGGCTACGAAAATGTAGCCCTTAAACTTTGTCTAAATGATTTTAGCGCGGTGGGAAACCTGCTTCAGTCAATGCTTCAGCAACCTGCTCTTGTGTTGCTGTTGTTTCAACTGTCACTTTACGACTTGGTGGATCAGCAATCACTTTAGCATTTGCATCCAAAGCTTGAATTGCTCGAGTAACACCGCGAGCACAACCACCACACGTCATATTCTCTACATGAAATTCCATGATATCTCTCCAATAAAATAGATGGTTAATAGAATATATTCCTTCCCATCATTGTAAGGTCAAGCGATTTTTTACTTGATCTTCTTTAGAGTTAGGTTACACCTTAGCTACTAGAAAAAACTCGGAGAACAACTCCAAGTTTAATTCAATGATTTCCACCTAAATCATGCGGTTAATGTGGTGCAGGGCCACCTACTATCGGCTTAGGTTTAGGACTTAACCAAATTAATAGACTCGCAAACACAAACACCAAAGCCAAAATCATAAAGACATGATTTGCTGAAATCGTAATTGCTTCTTTATCGACAAGATTGGCGATCGTTGCCAAAGTAGCATCAGAAGAAAACCCATTTTGCAGCAATGTATTTTGAACCTCTTGTGGATGCAATGAATTAACCATTTCACTACGCGCCACTTTGGTGTGATCATCCCAAATCGTAACTGCAATCGAAGCACCGATTGCCCCTGCCATGGTTCTTAGAAAATTCATCAAACCTGCAGCAGATGCCATTTCTTGGGGAAGAACCGAGCCCATTGCAATATTAGACAACGGAATAAAGAAAAATGGGACAGCAAAACCCTGCAATATCTGAGGCCAAGCCAATGCCATAAAATCTGCATCAGTTACCCAAAATGCACGCATTAAGGTTACAACACCCAGCAAAGCCAAACCAAAACTCGCTAAAGCACGTGGATCATATTTGGTTGATAATTTGGCTACAATTGGAGACATAGTCAAACTACCAAAGCCCATAGTTGCCGTTAGATAACCAGCCCATGTTGCGGTATATCCTAGATTGATTTGCAACCACTGTGGGATCAATACAATACTGCCAAAAAATGCCCCAAACCCAAATGCTAAGGCAGTGACAGAAACTGCAAAACCTCGATGCCTAAAAACATATAAATTTACAACAGGGTGTTTTTCGGTTAACTCCCAAATCATAAAAACAATAAAACCAATCACGGCAATTAAAGCTAAAACGATAATACTACTACTGTTGAACCAGTCTTTTTCATGCCCAAGATCAAGCATGAGTTGTAACGCACCAATCCAAAGTACCAGCAATCCTAACCCAATGGCATCTATGCGTAATTTTTCTGTTTTGGTTTCAGCTACTGACAACAAACGCATCGCAGCGAGAACACAAAATATTCCGACAGGTATATTGATAAAAAATATCCAATGCCATGATAAATTATCGCTAATCAAGCCACCTAAAATAGGACCTAGAATAGGTCCAATCACCGTTGTCATTGCCCATAGCCCCATCGCTTGAGCATGTTTTTCAGGTGGGAAAATACGCATCAATAATGTTTGACTCAGTGGCATTAACGGTCCACCACAAAGCCCTTGTCCGATACGAAAAAAGACCAACATTTCTAATGAAGTCGCTAGACCGCATAAAAAAGAAAAGACCGTAAAGCCAATCAAACCAAAGACAAAGACACGAACCGTACCAAATCGCCCTGCCAACCATCCAGTTAAAGGAACACAGATGGCTTCAGCCACTGCATAAGACGTAATCACCCAAGTTCCTTGAGAACTTGAAACGGCGAGGTTACCAGTGATATGAGGAACAGAAACGTTAGCAATCGTCGTGTCTAACACCACCATAAAGTTAGAAAGTGCAATTACAAAAGCTGCAAGCAATAATCGCCCACCACTGAGTTCTGCAAAAGGATTCTGAGTCTTCATGATGAATTACTTCGATGCGAGATCAATATCTACTTGCATTGAAAGACCTACTCGCAGAGGATGCTCAGCCAACTCTTTAGGATCTAAGGTAATGCGCACAGGTAAGCGCTGAACCACTTTAATCCAATTTCCAGTCGCATTTTGTGCAGGAATCAATGCAAAAGCAGCACCTGTTCCACCTGAGAAACCTTGAACTTTGCCGTGATAAACGACTTCATCCCCATATAAATCAGATGTTAATGTCACAGTTTGACCTGCTTTCACTTTTGCCAATTGGCTTTCTTTGAAGTTGGCATCTACATACAACGCTGAAACGGGTACGACAGACATCATGACTGTTCCAGGTGCAACACGCTGTCCAATTTGAATATTCTTACGTGTTACAACACCATCTACAGGGGCACGTATAATCGTTCTTTCCAAATCTAATAATGCTTGATCAACATGTGCTTTTGCCACTAAAACATCTGGGGTTGAAGCCTCATTGACACCTTGAATCAAAGCATCGTTTGCTGCCAAAGTACTTACCGCAGCATTACGACTCGACATAGCTTGAGCAAGTCCTGCTTGAGCAAGCTCTAAACTAGCTTTTGCAGTCGAAACAGCACTTTGTGATTTACTTAATTCTTCTTTAGAAATTGCACCTGAAGCAGCTAGTTCGTTACGACGTTTTAACTCTAAACTCACTCGATCATATTCAGCTTGGGCTTTATTGACTTGAGCTTGAGCACTTGTGATTTCATCTTTAGTTACGATCACTTGTGAATTCAGAGAGCTGCTATTTGCTTGGCTTTGTTTGTATTGACGTTGTGCTTTAGCTAGCTCCGCTTGAGCCTGTGCAAGTTGAATTTGTGCATCTCGTTGGTCGATTTTAACTAAGATATCGCCACGTTTAACCTGCTGTGTATCCTTCACTAAAACTTCAGCAACTTGTCCACCGATCATAGAGGTCACTTGTGCTGTTTCAGCACCAACATAGGCATTATCAGTGCTTACAGAATGATGAAAAAATAATGCCCAAATCCCATACAAAATTGCAGCTATGATAAGAATCAGGGCAAATAGTCCTAAAAACTTTTTACGCTTTGCTTTCATTGCATCATCAGATAAAGCTTGCTGTTCGTTGGTTTGGGAGTCAGTCATAAATTATTCCTGAAAATTAAATAGATCATTTACTTCTGTTTTAATCAGCCGATCAGTCTATGTATCGAAACTTAACCGAAAGTTAAAAACAAAAGATAAATATGAACAAAAATTTCAGAGGATTCTACCGACAAATAATCATATTACGAGAATAAAAAAAATAACTGATGCGTTCAGTTCTAGCATTTTGATAATAATTAAAACTATTTGTTTTCAAAAATAGAAAAAGCGCCAAATGGCGCTTTTTTTAAATTTTTCAAAAATTAGAAAGCATATGATGCGATTGCAGTCGCTATTGGCTTATCGTCATCATTGACCATCGTCATGCGCATCGTGCATCCTTTACGCCCTAAACGCAAAGTTTCTGCACGAGCGATAAAATATTTACCACGACCAGGTGCAAGATAATCTACACGCATATCAACAGTAGCCAAACGAGAAACTTTTTTAATAGTATCCGGTAAATCCTCTTGTGTTGCACGGCGATATAGCTGTTCCATTGCAACCACTCCACCAATACTATCCAACATCGTTGCAGCAACACCACCATGCAAAATTTGGAACGCAACATTACCAATCAATTCTGGTTGCATCTCAATGTAGCCTTCAATTTGATCATCAACTACACGCATGACCATGCCACAGTGCTTAAAAAATGGTGAAGAATTAAATGCTTTACAAAGCTGTTTTAATACCACGCCATGATCGGCTTTAGCACCTAACTGAATATTACCTGTCCAGTTTTTCTTTACATCATTCATACGCTGCCTGAATCCATAGATCGAAGCTGATGAGCATTGATAAATGCCTGCAAATACTTATGACTTATCATGAATACTGCATCGCATGATCAAAATTTCAACAGCCCTTTTGAAACATCCCATAATTTTTACAAAACCAAAATTATAGGGCTACAATAGTGAGGACATCGAATTGACCTAAGCCGCTAAGTTCTCCCCTAGCATGACTTAAATGATTCAATTATTCCTATAGTGTAATACTGAACATCGAGATTGTTATGACTTATACGTTCAATCGTCCTGCTTTCCCTGCGACTCGCATGCGCCGTATCCGTAAAAATGACCAATTACGAGCGATGGTAAGCGAAACACAATTGACAGCTAATCACTTGATTTATCCAGTTTTTGTACTACCAGGACAACAACAAGTTCAAGACATTCCGAGCATGCCAAATATACAGCGTTTATCTGCTGATTTATTGCTCAAAAAAGCAGAACAACTTCTTGAGTTAGGTGTTTCAAAGCTTGCATTATTTCCCGTTACCCCTCAAGAAGACAAAAGTTTAACTGCTGAAGCAGCATGGCATGAAGATGGATTAGTACAAACCACTTGCCAATTACTTAAAAAAGAATTACCTGAAATGGTACTCATCACAGATGGTGCGCTTGATCCTTATACCACTCATGGTCAAGATGGCATTATCGATGAAACAGGCTATGTGTTGAACGATGAAACTGTTGAATGCTTAATTAAACAAGCATTGAGTCATGCTGCGGCAGGTGCAGATGTTGTTGCCCCAAGTGACATGATGGATGGTCGTATCGGAGCAATCCGTCAAGCACTTGAACAAAACGGTTTTATTTATACCAATATAATGGCGTACTCTGCTAAATATGCATCAAGTTTCTATGGTCCATTCCGTGATGCAGTTGGCTCTGCTAGCAATCTAAAAGGTGGCAATAAATATAATTATCAAATGGATATCGGCAACCGTGCAGAAGCATTACATGAGATTGCTTTAGACATCCAAGAAGGTGCAGATATGGTCATCGTTAAACCAGGAATGCCATATCTAGACGTTGTTCGCGAAGTAAAAGATACTTTTGGCGTACCAACCTTTGTCTATCAAGTTAGCGGTGAATACGCGATGCTTGCAGGAGCTATCCAAAATGGCTGGTTATCGGACAGCGTTATCTTAGAATCATTAATGTGCTGTCGTCGTGCAGGTGCAGACGGTATCTGGACTTATTTTGCTGAAGAAGCCGCACGTAAACTCAAAGAGATGAAATAACTCTCCGAAGCTACAACACTCCTCACCTCTTTAACAAGGAGGGAGGAATCTTTAAATTGGTTTGACGTTAATATGCATATTGCTATCATTGGTGCAGGGATCAGCGGCTTAATGACAGCTCTGGAACTTGCTGAACAAGGCTGTTTTGTTGATATTTTTGATCAACAGCAAGCAGGTCAAGCTGCATCTTGGGCTGGTGGTGGTATTTTATCGCCTATGTATCCGTGGCGATATGCACCCGAAGTTAACCAATTAGCTCAGTTTGGAAAACCGCTCTATCAAATGTGGGATGAAAAACTCTACCCAATCACAGGGATTGATTTTCAGATTCACGATACAGGCATGCTAATTTTCGATCAGGATGATTTTGATATTGGGTTGAGTTATGCAGCTAAGTTCAATGAGCCGATGCAACAATCAGAATATTTAAATCAGAATCAACTCAATCAGATTAATCCACGTGTTTCAACAAAATTCAGAGAAGCCATTTATTTTCCTCATCTATCTAATGTGCGGAATCCTCGCCTACTTCAATCTCTGATTAGTTATTTGAAACAACATCCTTTGGTTCGTTTTTTTGAACATAGTCCAATCGAAAAGTTAATCATTCAAAAACATAAAATTAAGGGCTTGCAAAGCGAAGATGGTCACCAACACTTTGCTGATCATGTAGTTTTAACTTCAGGTGCGTGGACAAAGCATTGGGAAGAACAGTTACAACTGAATATTCCTGTTCGTCCTATCCAAGGTCAAATGTTGTTATTCAAAACACCTGAAAATTGGCTTCCAACGATGTGCATGAATCAAGTGATGTATCTGATTCCACGTCAGGATGGTCATATCGTCTGTGGTTCAAGTATGGCGGACTGCGGTTTTAATACCACTGTAGATGATCAAACTCAGCAAGACATTTTGACAGCGTGCCTAGAAATGGTTCCTGAGCTAGCTCAATTTCCAATCGTAAAACGTTGGGCAGGCTTGCGCCCTAGCTCACCACATGGCATCCCATACATTGGGGCGATTCCAGAGCTTGAAAATTTGTGGGCAAACTTTGGACATTTCCGCAATGGATTATGTATGGGAGCAGGTTCAGCACAACTGCTGCGTCAGCTCATTCTAGGGCAACCGACATGTGTTGAACCAAACGCGTACTCTCCAACCCAACTACGAAAGAAACTCTTAGTCGTCGAGTAAAATTTCACCTAATGCGATATCTAAAGTTGGATATTGAAACTCAAAACCAAGAGCTTGTAAGGCTTTAGGCTGTACATATTGACCATTTAAAATCAATTGTGATTGTTCGCCTAGAGCAAGCTCAAATACAAACTTTGGCAATGAAATAAAGGGTTTGCGCTTTAAGATTTTGCTAGCAATCTTAACGAATTGCTGTTGATTTGTTTGCTCAGGTGCAACGAGATTGTAAACCTTCTGCGCACTATTGGAGTCAAGTAAAAACACTAATGCACTTAACACATCTTGGATATGAATCCACACTACTGGCTGTTGCCCTGAACCAATCTTACCCGCGGCATTTAATCGAATCGGCAACAACATTTGCGGCAAAATTCCACCACCTTGACCAAATACAACCCCCAAACGAATAATCTTCGTATTCTGTTGCGAAAACTTTAAAGCCGTTTGCTCCCAAGCTTGGCAAAGCTCAGACATAAAAATCGCCTGCGCTGGGGTGTTTTCATCACAACTGGTATTCCACTGCTCTTGTGGATCAATACCATAGTAGCCAATCGCTGAGCCAGAAATAATGCATTTAGGAAAAATATGTTGCTGTTGCAACCACTCATAAAGTCGTTGGGTGGTATTGACACGACTATTAATTAATTGCTGTTTACGCTCACTACTCCAGCGTTTCTGACCAATATTTTCGCCCGCTAGATTGATGACATAATCAATTTGTTGGGTTTGAATCTGCTCAAATGAAGTCACCCATTGCAGATCAGGATGTTGTGAAGATTTATTCGTTTGTCGAGTTAGCGCAATGACCTTGTACTGTCTTTTCAACAAAAAAGGTAAAAGATGAGAACCAATAAATCCACTCGCCCCTGTTACCAATACAGTCAATTTTTGCATCGCACTACCTATCAAAAATCATGTGTATAGATAGTCTTAACAGAACAAGGGTGAAGTACAAGTGAACTTTATTAACCTAGTTAAACATCTTGTTCGCCATTCGTTGTGCTTGTGCGCCATAGAACCACAATGTGATCAAATATAGAGGTATTGCAAGCATCAACCACATTACTACAACGATCACAAGAAAATTTGGCTGCTGTAAATACGCAATAAAGTTCTGCCAAACTTCAGGATCATTGCGACTAAAAATGAATAACCCGAGTAATAATCCAAATAAGTTGTACCCCCAAAAAATTAAACTAAACATCAAAGTGAGTTTCTTTTTTTCAGTTGCAGTTGGGGCACGGCGTTGCTGTTTTAAAAATTTGAATAAAACAAAAATAATAGCAATCAAATACGGAATTGCTGTGAGTATACCTGCAATATTATTTGGTAAAATAGCAGCCAGCACGCCTGCTACCAAAGTTGAAACCAAACAAATAATAAAAAACCATAAATAATATAAACGAAGTGAAATCATGTAGTTAAACCCAATTTGAGTGGTTTCATTAATTAATTATAAATTTTTTTCACTTTTTTTTCATTTTTATGTCAACCGATCAACATTCTTTAGCGTTATATAGGGTACAAGGTCGCAGCAACCGAATCTAAATTGCACGGCATCCGCAACGATTTTCGGTGACCTTTCATTATGACTCTCCATCTTTAGCATTTGTTTTGTTAGCAGCCAAAACTTTTGATAAAGATTTTGACCGACGATTTATCATCACTCGAATCGTCGGTTTTTATTTTTCTAATGATACAAAAATAAAAATATAGGATTAGCCATGAACTCGATTATCTATTTTGAAATTCAATCCTCCAATCCCAAACGCGATACTCAATTTTATCAAGGTGTCTTTGGTTGGCATTTCAAGCATGTTGATGGCTTACCCATCGAATATTATCGTATCGAAACGGAAGGGATTCATGGTGGATTACTTCAACGTCCAGTCGCAATCCCCTCAACTGAATGCGGTACCAATGCTTTTACCTGTACGATTGAAGTAGACAATTTTGATGAAACCGCAGCCAAAATTTTAAGCTTGGGCGGTCTTATAGCGATGGATAAATTTGCGATTCCTCATCGTTGTTGGCAAGGCTATTTTCTCGACCTAGACAATAATGTCTTTGGTATATGCGAAATAGATGAGAATGCAAAATGACAGTGTTATACTAAATTTTCATAAAATTAAGATAGTTAATTCAAATAAAAATGAAATGTCCAAACTGTCAAAACGAAGTTGTGAATGAGAATATCAATATCCAAACGGATATGGGGAAATGTCAAAACTGCAATCATCTATTCAGAGTATCTGAAAATTTTGATTCATCGCCCCAATTCGCTTTTGATATTAATCAACCACCCAAAGGTGCTTGGTATAAAAATGACATGCAAGAAATTAAACTTGGTGCAACCTTAAGAAGTCCAATCGCCTTTTTCTTGGTTCCATTTATGCTGATATGGTCAGGTGGTTCATTGGGTGGGATTTATGGTACCCAAATAGCAAACCAAGAATTTAGTCTTTTACAAAGTTTATTTGGTATCCCATTTATCATCGGTACATTAATCTTTGGTTTTTTTACTTTACTCGTCCTGTTTGGAAAAGTTGAACTCACCATAGATCGTCAAGGCGGAAAGGTTTTTACAGGCATTGGGAAATTAGGTAAATCCAAATCTTTTATGTGGAATGAAGTGAGTCGAATCAGAGAAAATCATATTCAAAATGCTTCCAACAAACAACAAGGACAAATCTTTATAGATGCCGCGCAACCCATTCGCTTTGGTTTGGGCTTATCTCCAGAACGTCAACATTATATATTTCATACATTAAAACGAATACAAATGCAGTATAAACCTGAAAGAAGATAATTCATGGCTTTTCTTGAGGAACAATATATTTTAGAGGCTGAGAAAGAACTCAATCTTGTATTTCCATCATCTTTTAAAAATAAAATGATGATCGAAAATGGTGGCAATATTTTTGTTGAAGATGATGATTGGCAAATTTTCCCATTTTTCGATCAATCCAATCAAAAAAGAAAAATACGTACATGCAACCATATCTTGCATGAAACAAAAATTGCGAAACAATGGACTGGCTTTCCATTACATGCCATTGCGATCGCCCGTAATGGATGCGGAGATTATTTAATTTTTCTTCCGCAGAAACACGACCCACATACGCTTTCAGATCTAGTCCATATTTGGTTTCATGGCACCAATGAAATTCAACCCGTTGATTTAGATTTTAAAACGTTGGTATAGAGCCTATTTAAAACGCTAAATCAATTTATCGCATCAGTATTTGATGATTAAAATAAAAATTTGGAATTATTTACCCTGAAACTGTGGCAAACGTCTTTCAAGCATGGCTCGAACACCCTCTTGAGCATCCTCAGATTCAAATAGTGGTTTAAGGTAGTTATCCATTTTATCAAACGCAACTGTATGCCCTAAAGTCACTCCATCGGTTGCAGAAGCTAATAGAGCCTGCACAGCGAGTGGCGCAGCAATACAAATCTCTTTAGCAACTTCGATCGCACGCTCAAGTTGCTTACCTTTTTCTACAACCTCAGAAACAAGATTCAACTCATTGGCTTTTTGGGTATCAAAGGTTTTACCTGTCAATAAATAAGGCATAGCTTTTTGCCAACCTGCCGCCTGTACAAAACGCACAGTTGCTCCTCCAAAAGGCATAATTCCGCGTAGCACTTCAAGCTGACCAAATACCGTATTTTCACTGGCAATCACCACATCAGCATTCAGCATCAACTCCACACCAGCGGTATAACAAATCCCTTGTACTGCGACAACGACAGGCTTTGTTCTGTGCCGCCCACCAACACCCCAGGGATTAATTTGGCTTTCCTCAAAATTAAAAATGCCCTGTGGAATTTTGGGTTGTAATTCAACCAGGTCCAGACCTGCCGTGAAATGATCACCATGTGCAAAAATCACGGCGCAACGTAATGCAGGATTGTTCTCATATTCGGTTAAAGCCAGAGATAAATCCTCAATCATATGACTATCAAAGGCATTTCGTTTTGCGACCCGATCCAAACCAATCAACATCATGCGATCAATAATTTCGCGGCTTACTTTTCCTGAACTCATTTTTGTATTTCCTCATTTTTTTAATAACTTCGACTCTACTGTCAAATATAAATTTATCCAGTCATTGCTGATTCGTTCCTGTTCCAGTCGCTTATTTTTATAGCAATTCTTTCTTAAAGCATGAAACAAACTCAACTCTTCTGCTGTTAAATATTGCGGTTCGCTAAAGACAGAATCAGGTTCATCGACCATTTTATCCTGAAATTGCAGTACTGTGGCTTCATCCATCATTAAAGGAATAACATCCGGAATTTTTTGGCGTACCATGCTCAGGATATTTAAACCCTCTGAATCCAGATCACCCCAGTAATAAACTTTTTTATGTTGTAGCCAAGCCGCATTGAGCCATTTGATATTTTTACCGCCGCCACAGACCACGATACTGTTTTCCAACATAGGTAAGGCTAAACCTGACTGAATATTTTCAACCACAATAATATGTTGGGCAGGCAATTCAAATTCTGTCAATACATCAGTCGAAAGCTGAAAGACTGGAAATCCACCCAATGATTGTTGCACTTTGGCACATAAGGGTTTGATCATTAGCCAGCCTTTAGGATGATCCAGACAATTAAGCCAACTGAGTAATCCACCTGTTGCTTGTATTTCGCCTTGATGCAAGACATCACAAATAGCTTCCACAAAAATCAGATTTTTTTCTAAAAATTTGGTATCGACATGCTGTAAAGGCAATGCTCTTAAATAATGCCCTGCGCCCATATTTGCTTTAAGCTGGGCAATCAAGTGGATCAGTAATTGCCAATCATGTTCAGGGTATTGTTCAATCTGTTCTAAATATTCAATTAATGTAGAAAATAGTGCATATTCTATATGTGGCTCTACAAATAGCTGTTGCAACAGAAAGGAAATTTTGTCTGAAATTTTTTTAAGTCTCTGTTGCTGTCCTAACAACTCCACCATGACATCTAATGTAGGAATGACCAGTTTGACAGGGACATGCTGTGTTGCCAACTGTTTAAATTGACGTTGTTGCCATTCCACCAGATCAGGATAGGCAAAATTTTTCCATGTCTTAAAAAATGTATGGAAATGATCTATATCTGCAAATGCCTGCTGACCTGTCGGGGCTTTGAGTGAAAGTACAATCGGGAATGGACGTTGATGGCGCAAACGTTGTTTTAAATGCCGTGGATGATCCCATTCTTTCTTGCGTAACTGAGCGATGGCATCATCAGGCAAAATTCCCCATGCTACTGTTTTAGCCATGAAGCTCAATTCCAAGTTGCTGCGCCTCGGTGGTTATGGTCTGTTTGCGTTGCTGCATCCGTTCATCAATCTCTTGCCATGTGACTTCACATAAATGACTTTCATGTTGGTCAATATCACGTTCAGCAATCAGTAATGATCGGGCAGATTCACGTGCCAGATTCAGGTTTTTATAGGGTGTAATCAGATTGACATGTATTTTCAGTGCCTTAAATACTTTTAGCACACGACGACTAACTGCTTCAGCGGTATTGGAAAAAGCTTCATCTAAAAATACAGTGCTATAAATCGGGTAATCATAACCATCAGGTGTCAATACATAAGCTAAACTTGCTGCGACAATGGTACCTGCAAAGGATTCTTTTTCACCGCCTGATTTTCCACTAGAGGATTCCAACACATCCCTTATTTCACTTGTTTGCGCATCCACTTCTTCGGCATGGAATGACATTTGATAACGAGGATCAAGCAAACGTAAACTTTCCTGATTATTGGCAGTTGCCGAGCTACTGGCTCTGTCCAAAATCGCCATTAACTCCGCCAAGTGTTTAAAACGACGTTCATATTCTTCACTATTCACGCCAGATAAAACCTGTTTTAAACGTTGTTCGAAATCGTGTACATGTGGATATTTTTCTTTCTTATAGCCCAGTCTTAAATAGCTGCCGAGCTTAAATTCCGTGCGTTGTAATACCTGATTAATCATGTCAATTCGGTCAATGATTTCTTCCCGATTTGCATTCAATTTATCCTGAATCACACTTAAAGACTGAGCGGTGTGTTTATGCAAACGTTGCTGGAATTGCTCAACCAGATTCGGCAAACCCTCCTGCTGTAATTCCTGCAAATAGGCAACATAATCTTCTAAAGCAGCCAGCCCTATCGCCCATTCTCTTTGTAAAGGAATATGTGCCCATTTATCTTTACTGCGGAATGACACCATAATGCCATTGGCTGTATTGCTAAGCGTCGTTTTTTGGTCATTTGCCTGCTCAATTAAACGCTCAAGTTTTCGTTCGGCTTCTGCCTGCAACGCATCATCTAGTTGTTTGACTTCGCCTATCCGTTGTTTCAATAACTGTCGAGCATCATCACTGATTCCGTGCTCGGCTGCTTGTTGTGCTTTTTGCTGTTTTAACTGGGTATCACGATGTTGCTGTTCTAACTGACCTCGGATTTTTTGTGACTCACCTTTTTGTAAGCGAATCTGTTTGAGCTCATTTTTTGCATCTTCCCAACGCTGGCGAGCCTGTTCAGCATCAGAATCTGCCTGCTGTAAACGCTGCAAGTCCTGTTGGGTTTGTTGCTGACGTTGTTGCCAATACGGTAAATTAATAGTATCCCATTGATAACGCTGCAATCTTTCCCACAAGCCTTTTTGCTGATTCACATTATTAAGTAACTGCCGAGCCTGTTCAATCTGTTGGTATAGCTGTTTAAGCTGTTGTTCTAACTGACTATATTCATGTTTAAGCAAGCTCAGACGAGAGGTATTGGAAAAGCCCAGACACCATGCTTTACGATCATCAACACGTTGTTGGTCTTTTTTCTCAAAGCGTCCTCGTTCTAAATGAATTAAGCCCTGGTGAGTCATGGAAAATGGCATATGATCCAGTATTTGGGTATCACTCACGCAATTTAAATCAAAACGCTGTAAATGCTGTTTTAACCAGTCACGATAGGGGTGTTCTCGCCAAAGCAACTTCCCAAGAAAACCATTGTCCTTAAAATGGACATGCTCCACTTGTTTTAGATTAACCACCTGTAAACGCACATGGGTTTTATTATTACGCGCATTGACCCATTTGGTCACCATCGAATAACGATCCTGTGGCACAAGTAATGTGGTTTTGAGTCCACCTAATGCTCGCTCAATCGCGCCTTGCCATGCTTTTTCGTGCTCTTTAACATCAATCAATTCCCCAATAAACATCAGTTCATGTTCATCAAAAGATAAATGCTGTTTTAATTCATCACGTAAACGCAATAAATGCACATCATGAATATTACTATCGGGTCTGGCTTCAATTTCCTGAATATCTTCCTGAATATCTTTGAGCTGTTGTTGGGTTTGTGCGTATTTTCCACTGATTTCAGCAAATTCATCCTGACGTTGCTTGGTATCCTGTTCAGTATTGACCAATTTTTCAGTCGCAATGCCCTGATTTTCCAGCAAAGCATGCTCGGTTAAATCATCCGCAAGTTGTAACTGTCGGGCATCGTCCTGATAACGAGATGCTTCTATAACCAGACTTTTGAGTTTATCTGTAATAAAACCCAGTTCTTTGTGCAGATTTTCAATCTGATGACCACCCAACTGTAAATATTCCTCATGACGACGTTCCTGCCGTGTCTCTGCATCCTGTTCCAGTTGTTCAATCTGCTGAAATTGTTGTTTGAGTTGTAGCAATTCCTGTTCAAGCTGCTGTAACTTTTCAGTCCATAATGCGGCAAATAATTCACCAAAATAAGCAGCGATCGATTGTTTTTCCAAATGAAGCTGCGCTAAACGCTGCGTCAATTCGGCAATTTGTTCAGCACATTGTGGCAAACGCTCTAAATGCTCCACCTGTTCACGCGTATCCACCAGATGCTTATAATTGGCTTCTAAATCAGCAAATTCATTCACCGCCGTTTGTGCAGTTTCTCGTAAATTACTCGGCTCTAACACCAACTCCCGAATCAGCTTGGTTAAATCATCAATTTTCTTTAAACCCAATGCTCGGGAAAGTAATGCAGGTGCATTCTGATTGTCCATAAATAAATATTTACGGTACATATCCTGATAGCTTTTAAAATCACTTTCAAAATAATGAATACGCTGATCTGTCTTGGGATTAAAATGCTGTTTCAGTTGGCGTGTATTACCATCGGCAAAAATCTCTAATACTTCAGTCAGTAAGACATTGCGACTGGCTATCATATATAAACGATTGACATCACTGAGTGAATTTTTGCCTTGTCCAAGCCAAAACAAGCCAATCAGGGTAATCTGAGAACCATCCTCTGCAATATACAAGGCTCGTAGTGCCGTGGTTACAGCTTTTTCTCGTTTACTTTTGACTTTGGTACTGGAACCATCATGTTCAGAGCCGTAACTGCCGCGCATATAGGTCACTAAAGAACGATCTGAACGGTCACCCTGTGCGGCTGCTACGTTAAAACTGGCTTTGCTGGCAGGTTGTAACAATGCCATCAGTCCATCAATAAAGGTAGATTTACCAGCACCATTGTCACCTGTAATCAACGTCCCTTCAGGATCAATTCGGGCTGTATGTAAATTATGGAATGAGCCCCAGTTAAACACGGAAATCTCAGCCAGACGAATTTGTCCCTGAGCAAATAAAGTATCCAAAGTCATTTCTTGCATTATACCTTTCCTTTATTCTGCTCGCATTGATGCATAGCTGCTTTATCTGCCAGTTGCTCATATTCGGTCAATAAACTTTGTAGAAATTCAGCATTGACCACATAACGGATAATCGGTGTAATTTCATAACGCCCATCCTCACCTCGTATTACACTGAGAATTTTCTTTTCACTGAATTTATCTAGTGTGCCACTTAGTTTTTTACGGTCTTTACTGTCATGATTGGTAATCGGAATAAAAGGAATCAAACTTGCCTGAATTCGTTCCAGATCAATAATAATTTTTTGCTCACCTGCGGTTTCCCGCTCCTGATAATATTTCCGTAAAATGAGTAATACCAAAGTGTCATATAAGGTTAAGGTACGCTTTCGAATCAGCGTAGGGAAATCATCTGATAATGCTGTATCGTCATTTTCATCATTGATGTTTTCAGTATTAATAATATACGCCACGCCCTGTTTGGCATCTAAAACCAGTTGAATATATACTTCGGCAAGATGCTGGCGAATCACTGTTTCATAACGACATAACACATCAAACAGTTTTAGATTTTCAGCTGCCAGAATCGTTCCCTGTCGCATCAAATAGACCAAAACCCGTCTGGCTTCATGCGGCATACTAGATAGTTCATCACTTAGCTGTAAATCGGTCTCCACCTCTTGATCTGCTTCAACTTCTATCAGTTCATCTTCGACTTCGGCGATGCGCTGCGGTTGAATATCATGATTTTCGTCTGATGTGGGGCGACGCACCCTATCAAAAAAACTGCTCTCTTGTGGTTGCATGTCTCTACACTCTTATAATGCCAATTCATCTAAATTTTCAGGGAATAATTCTGCACTTAAATAATAGGTCGGGATACGGGCTTGTAGATTCACGCCATGTTGATCCTGAAATTGAATCTGCTCATTTTGTTCTGTTAATTGCGGCGCTTTAATGGCTTTGGCAATTCGTAAGTATGCCACCAATTCCTCCAGACCTGCCTGTAATGGATGTTCTTGGGTTAAATGTGCAATACTCATAACCCCTTTTTTCAGCAATGTATGGCGTGCTTTCTCAGCAACCTCTCGTACCTGTACACTGTCCAGATAGTGCAGCATTTGATTACTCGGTTCTTTACGATTTTGTTGTTGCTGTACGCCACGTGTATCCATGTGTTCATTCGGACTTTTCAAAGCAAAATTTTCAGGTGAGCTGACCTGAACCGAACCGACTGCCAAATCCACCTGCATTTCGGTTTTTAAATCACACTGCTGTTCCAGTGTTAAATTCACTGCCTGTTTTTCCAGTTGCGATAGCAAACGCTCGATCATACGATTTTCCAGTGCAGCTCCACTTTCAATATATGCCCGCAATCCCTCTTCAGTACGGCGACGCACCTGAAATACCCGACCACTTTCCCGCGCCAGTTCACGCATGAGCTGTCCTAGATATTTCTTTTGTGCTTCACTAAGTTGCTGTGCTACGGGGTGATTGAGAATACTGCGTAGTTGTTCCCGAAACTCAGTGGAACGATCCTGATCCTGCAATAATTGACAAAAACCATCAAAGGCACTACCAGCATCGCTTTTGGCAAGTAATTGCTCTTTTTGCATCAATGCCAGTAACACTTCACCTCGTGAAGCATTGCCCTCAATCATATCAATTCTTAACTCTTTATCTAACTGACGAATTTCATCTTCAACTCGCCTAAAATCACCTGTTAAAATAGAAGCCAGTTGATAAATTTCCCGAATCCGTTCTCGTTGCTCCGTTTCATTGAGCTGCGTAACCACCCCTGCATGCAAGTCATCAATTTCTTGTTGAATCTGGGCTTTCTTTTGTTCTAATAAGTTGACACGATCATCAATACTGTCGCTAATGGCAACCACGAAATCCCGTACTGCATCCTGTACAATTCTCAAATGTGATGCAGTAGTACTGCTATGACGCTCGTCCAGATTGCGACAAAAACGCAATACTGTTTCACTGGCATCAGTCTTGCTGAGCATGTCGTCCATTTCACGCAACCAGCCTGCCTTAATCCAGCTATTTAAATAATAGGCTGCATTATTTTCGGTTTGCCACAATCCCTGTTCGCGACTATATTTAATAAATTCATCCAGTAAGCTTCGGGCACGACCATAGGGAACTTCGGTTTCTTCGACAAATAAATCGGCAATAAATGCTAAAATGTGTGGCGCATTTTCTGCTCTTAATAATTTCCAGACTGGACTTTCATGATATAAACGGCGGTAAGTTGCCTGTATCCCCTGAATATTCATATTTTCTCATACATCATGAATATAAAAACTTATCATATCAATAATTCAGTCAACTCTATAGTTGACTGAATAAACTCAACGACTCAAGATGTCGTAGTTATAAAAAATACATTTTTAAGCATCACTTTTATCTTTAACCATTCTTTTGCAAATTGTCATGTACAATTTTATGCTACCTTATTCCCATACAAAAATAGGGATTTTCTATTTCATGACCGTGCGTTTTTTTCATACGTCTGACTGGCATTTGGGGCAATTCTTTTATAATCATTCCCGCCATTATGAACATGAACAATTTCTGACATGGTTACTTGAACAAATCAAACAGAAACAACCGCATGCCTTGCTGATTGCAGGCGATATTTTTGATGTGATCAATCCAAGTTCTCAGGCACAAAAACAACTGTATCAATTCCTCGCCGATGCGCATGAACGCGCACCGCACATGCAAACACTGATGATCGCAGGCAATCACGATTCAGGCTATCGAATTGAACAGGTTGAGCCATTATTAGCGAAATATAATGCCAAAACGGTTGGGGTGATTCGCCCGAATAAAGAAAATAATTTAGATTTAGATCGTTTAATTTTGCCAATCTACGATGAACAAAAACAGATTGTGGCATGGTGTATTGCCCTGCCTTTCGTACGCTCTGCAGAGATAACAGGCTTTAATGAACATACCACTAATAGTCAAAATGCCATTGCCTATTTACATCAACAACTCATTGCCGAGGCAAAACGGCGCAAAACAGATGATCAGGCCCTAATTCTGATGTCACATGCCCATATGCAAGGGGGGGAAACTTCGGATTCAGAACGGCCAATTATTATTGGCAATGAAGAGGCACTTTCGACCAGCCTGTTTGATGACAGCATTGATTATGTGGCGCTGGGACATCTACATAAACCGCAGAAAGTTGGGCAAGATCATATTCGGTATAGCGGTTCCCCAATTCCTTTGTCATTTAGTGAAATTAACTATAAACACCAAGTGCTTGAAGTCACGATCGATCCTATTGAAACTGGAAATCAAGTTGAGTTTGAAGCAATTGCCATTCCACGAGCGATTCAATTACACAAAATTAAAGGTGAACTCAATGACGTCATACAGCGACTCAAAAATCTGCCACAGGGTGTCATTGAATGTATAGATCATCGTGAATATGTTGATATTGAATATCACACAGCCACGCCTCCTCAACCGAATCTCAGACAACAATTTGAAGATGCCCTGCCTAAAGATCGTTACCGTTTAGTGCGGATTTCACGACAATATTTATCCAATCAAACCAATGCAGAAATTGAATCAAAAATTAATTTAGAGCCACCAACACCCGAAAAACTGTTTCAACAAATTTGGGAGAAAAAAGGCTATAGCGCTGATGATGAAGTCACCAAAGACTTTTTAAGCTTAGTTGCTGAAGCACAGAAAAAACTTGAAGATGATCAAACAGTTTAAGGATTTGCCATGAAAATTTTATCCATTCGACTAAAAAATCTGGCATCTCTTGCAGGTGAGCATTTTATTGATTTTGAAAGTGAACCTTTAGCACATGCTGGATTGATTGCGATTATAGGAAAAACAGGTGCAGGTAAATCCACGATTTTAGATGCGATGTGTCTTGCTCTGTTTAATAAAATTCCAAGACTCAAAGACAGTGATGGCAAATTGTTAGATGTAGATGGTTCAGAACTGTTAACCAACTCTCCTCTCACTGTATTACGTCGTGGTACTGGACACGGTTTTGCCGAGCTGTGTTTTGTCGCACAGGATCAAAAACATTATTTAGCGCGTTGGGAAATTAAACGTGCTCGTGAAAATGCCAGTGGCAAACTGCAAAGTGTACAACGCTCATTGAAATGCCTCACCGATGGCGTGGTTGTCGCAGATAAAACCAAAGCCGTCGAAACGCATATTCAACAAATTACACAGCTCAGTTTTGAACAATTCACTCGTGCGGTGCTTTTGGCACAATCCGAAGTCACCGCTTTTTTAAAAGCACGGGATAATGAACGTGGTGAATTATTGGAATATCTGACCAACTCCAGTATTTTTGCCAAGATTGGACAGTTGGCATTTGAAAAAACCAAAGAAGTTCGCTTACAACGAGAAAAATTAGAAAGTGTTTTAGGACACATTGAAATTCGTTCTGATGAAGAAATCGCTGAGTTACAACAGCGATTCAAACAGCTACAGCAACACGTGCAACAACTTGAAAATGAAAAAAATCAATTCAGACAACAACAACAGTGGTTTGAACAACGCGATAAAATCAATAAAGACATAGCGTTAAAAAAACAAGACTATGATCTGCAACTTAAAACCCAAGAAAAAATCGCCAAAGATCGGTACTTACTGAGTCAATTAGAGACATTCGCTGAGATACGCCCAATCGTATTTCAACAACAACAATTGCAAAAAACATTGCAACAACTCGCGCCACAAATTCACCAAAAGCACAATGAATTTAGCACTTTAACCACTCAATTCGAGCAGCAAAAAACGCTTTATGCACAAGCAGAAACAACACTCAATCAATTTCAAGATTTCGAGCGAAAGCATCAAACTGAACTGACACAAGTACGCAAGTTTGTGCAAGAACGTGATTATATTGCTGAAGAATATAAGAAAACCAAAATTCGACTGACTCAATTGGAAAGTCAACAGCAACCACTCATCGAGCAACAACAACAGCTAGAACAAAGCATTCAAAACTTGAGTGCACAACATACGGCTTGCTTAGAACAGTTAAAACACAGTGCTCAATATGTTCCTTTGGATAACGGCTTAAATGCTCATATTCAACAACTCAAGCAATTTATTCAGCAATATCAAAAAGTAGAAAACACGTTAGGTTCTATTCAACTAGCACAGACCCAACTTAAGCAAGATCAAAACACATTCAATAGTTTAATCACGCAATTTGGCACGACCCAACAAATTGAACAGCGTATTGAGCAACAATCGAAACTAAAAGAAACCCAACAAATTCGCCTCAATCAATTGGATGCAATTCAACAAAAACTTCAGCATTATTTTGAATTAAAAAATGAAGTCCTTACGCAGCAAAACAAATTTGAAACAGTACAAAAGCAAGCTCAACAGCTAGAACAACGCAGCAGAGAAACTGAGAAAGATTATCAGGCTGCCAAAACTGAACGTGAGAAACTACAACAGGTTTTGCAACAACAACGTCTGTTGCATGCTGAAAATATTGAACATCTAAGAGCTGAACTCAAGCACGGTGAAGCCTGTCTAGTCTGTGGCAGTACCGAGCATCCTTATCGTGATGACGAGAGCCAAATCTCTAAAGCTCTATATGCCTTGCAACAACAACAAGAATTACAAGCGATTCAACAGGAACAACAGCTTTTCCAACTTTGGCAAAAAGCTCAACAACAATTCACTCAAAGCCATATCGAACAAAATCAATTGCAACAGCAATTGCAGCAATTGAATGAAAAAGTAAAAGCACATGATCAGGTGTTACAACAGCAGGTATCACAGACGAATATTCAACTTGATTTCAGTCTCACTGAGCATGACATCACGACTAAGATGCAATCATTGGTTTTAGAAACGTCACAAACTCAACAGCAGCTTGAAAAGGAATTATTACAACTTAATCAAGCCAATAAAGATCAGCATGTGCTCAATCAAAACATTCAGAATATTCTTCATCAGCTTCAGACCATAGAGCACTTACAACAACAGATTCAACATATCGTGGATTGCCTCAATGCTGACGATAAAATGGCTTGGTCTAAACATGACGTGTCAATCTCACAACATATATTGCAAGCATTGCAACAACGTAGCCAACAACTAGAGCATGCTGAATCGCTCATCAAACAGAAAGAACAAATTAATCAGCAGTTGAATGTTTTAAAGACCAATTTGACGGGACTCACTACGCAACAAACAGAATGTGCGCAACAATTAAAAGACATCGAAATTAAAGGTAAACAGAATACGGATGCTGCTAATCAACTGATTATCACCATGACAGGTTCAGCTGAAATCAAAGCCAATGAATGGTTACAACAACATGATCAACAACGTCAGCAATTACAGAACCAGTATCAGCAAGTGAAGCAAAGTTTTGAACAAGCTCGTCAACATTTTGAGCAGCAGAAAAATGTGCTTGAACAACTCCAATCACAACAGCAACAAAATCATGATGCTCTTGAACTATGTAAAACTGAAATCACTAATTGGTTAGCTCAGCATCAAAATTTTGCAGAAGATCAACTCAGCGAATTACATGCGTTTTCATCAACTCAAGAACAGCAGATTCGAAATGCAATACAACAAGCGGACCGTGCTTTGAGTGAAGCAAATTCTGCATTGAAAACTATGCAAGAACAGTTGAATGTACATCTTCAATCTGAACCCAACATTCAGGTTGAACAACTGACTGAATTGATAAATGCCAATCAAGAAATTTTGCAACAGACAACAGATCAACGAGATCAACTTAAACTGCAATTGGAAGTTCATCAGCAAAATTTAGCCAAACAAAAGAAATTTGCTGATCAGATTCAACAGATCCAGCAACAAGAGCACCGCTGGAATAAGATTTCTAGTTTAATTGGTGATTCAAAAGGTAAAGAATTCCGTGATTTAGCCCAACAGTACAATCTCGATATTTTACTTGAATATGCCAATCAACAATTGGCGATGCTGTCTCAGCGCTATACCCTAAAACGTTTGGATAATTCACTCAGTCTTGCGATTATTGATCATGATATGGATGGCGAAACCCGTTCGGTTGCTTCACTGTCTGGTGGGGAATCATTCCTCACTGCCCTTGCCATTTCATTGGCGATTGCCAATATGGCATCAGGTTCGATGAAAATCGAATCGCTGTTTATTGATGAGGGCTTTGGCACCTTGGATGCATCTTCTCTGCATATGGTGATGAATGCGCTGGATCAGTTACAGAGCCAAGGGCGTAAAGTCATTTTAATTTCACACATTCAGGAAATGCATGAACGCATTCCTGTTCAGATTCAGGTACAACCGATGGGATCAGGTTCGAGTCGAATTGAAGTAGTGGGTTAAAGTGAATAATCCCTTGCCCCAAACAATGCAGTCCCAACTCTAACCATGGTTGAACCCGCAGCAATTGCTGCATCTAAATCAGCAGACATACCCATACTCAAAGTATCCCAATCTTGAGGCTGTGCATGTAATGATTTCACTTGATCAAATAAATTTTTAGCATCAGCAAACGCAGCAACATTATTAGGCGCTGGAATCACCATCAAACCACGTAAACGTAAATTAGGTAGTCGGCTGATTTGCTCTACTAATTCTGCGACCTCATTAGGTTCACAACCATCTTTAGAGTCTTGTCCGTCAATATTGACTTGTAAACATATATTTAATAGCTTTTGAGTTTCTAAACGTTGGCTAGATAGGCGCTCTGCGATAATTAAGCGATCAACACCATGTACCCAATCAAACTTTTCAGCTAAATGTTTGGTTTTATTACGTTGCACATGACCAATAAAATGCCATTCAATTTCTAAATCTTGTAACTCTTCAATTTTTGCCAACGCTTCTTGTAAATAGTTTTCACCAAAACTCCGTTGACCAACCGCATACATTTCGCGCAAGCTTAAACTAGGATGTGTCTTCGATACAGCCAACAATTGCACAGTATTAGGATCGCGTTGTACACGCAGACACGCCTGCTCAATTTGACTTAATACTTGTATACGTGATTGTTCTGATTGATTCATTGACACAGTTCTCATTTACGAAATGTTTTTTTGCTTTCACATTCTATAATGTGTTGGTAACACAGAGTGAAAGCCGTATATTATTCTACAAAATAATGAGACATTTTTTGATTGTTTCGGGGAAATTATGGATATTACAGAATTACTCGCGTTTTCAGTAAAAAACGGTGCTTCGGACTTACACCTTTCAGCGGGTATGCCACCAATGATTCGCGTGGATGGTGAAGTTCGCCGTATCAATTTACCAGCATTAGAACATAAAGATGTACACCGTTTAGTGTACGACATTATGAATGACAAACAACGTCGAGATTACGAAGAAGATCTAGAAACGGACTTTTCATTTGAAGTACCAAATATTGCTCGTTTCCGTGTAAACGCATTTAACCAAAACCGTGGTGCGGGTGCTGTATTCCGTACCATTCCATCTAAAGTCTTAACCATGGAAGACTTGGGTTTAGGAACAATTTTCAAAGATATTTGTGACTACCCGCGTGGTATTGTTCTGGTCACTGGTCCAACGGGTTCAGGTAAATCAACGACATTGGCTGCAATGATTGATTACATTAATGAACATCGCTATGACCATATTTTAACGGTTGAAGACCCAATCGAATTTGTACATCAATCAAAGAAATGTTTGATTAACCAGCGTGAAGTGCATCGTGATACACATGGCTTTAACGAAGCACTTCGTTCAGCCCTTCGTGAAGACCCTGATATTATCCTAGTCGGTGAGATGCGTGACCTAGAGACAATTCGTCTTGCTCTAACCGCAGCAGAAACAGGTCACTTAGTATTTGGTACTCTGCATACCACATCAGCAGCAAAAACCATTGACCGTGTAATCGACGTATTCCCTGCCGAAGAAAAAGATATGGTTCGTGCGATGTTGTCCGAATCATTACAAGCAGTAATTTCACAAACATTGTTGAAAAAGAATGGCGGTGGTCGTGTTGCAGCGCATGAGATCATGATCGGTATTCCTGCGATTCGTAACCTTGTTCGTGAAAACAAAGTTGCACAGATGTACTCTGCGATTCAGACAGGAGCTAACTACGGCATGACCACACTCGATCAAAGTCTTAAAAACTTAGTTTCGAGAGGCATCATTAGCCCTCAAACAGCTCGTACTGTCGCTAAACAACCTGAATCATTCCTATAAAAACTAAAATTAATGGGGAAAGCATATGGATTTTAATGATTTACTCAATCTAATGATTGAACAAAGTGCTTCGGATTTATTTGTTACCGCTGATGTTGAACCTTCAATGAAAATCAACGGTCAGATTGTTCCTGTGGCTAAAGCAAAACTTTCAGGCGAGATTGTAGGTCAGTTATTACACTCAATCATGAGTGATAAACAACGTAAAGAATTCGAAGATACTCGCGAGTGTAACTTCGCAATTATGAACCGTGAGAAAACAGCGCGTTTTCGTGTGAGCGCGTTCCAACAACGTGATATGCCAGGTATGGTATTACGTCGTATCGAAACGGTTATTCCAACGATGGATGAACTAAAACTACCTGCAATCCTCAAAGATTTAGCGATGACCAAACGTGGCATCATTATCTTTGTTGGTGCAACAGGTACAGGTAAATCAACCTCGCTCGCGTCAATGATCGGATATCGTAATCAAAACTCTAAAGGTCATATCATCACCATTGAAGACCCGATCGAGTTTGTACATCAACATGCGGGATGTATTGTGACTCAACGCGAAGTCGGTATTGATACAGACTCTTTTGAAGTAGCTTTGAAAAATACACTTCGTCAAGCACCCGATGTGATTTTGATTGGTGAGATTCGTTCTCGTGAAACAATGGACTATGCGATTGCTTTCGCAGAAACAGGTCACTTAGTACTTGCCACACTTCACGCGAATAACGCTAACCAAGCATTAGACCGTATTATTCACTTCTTTGAAGCTGACCGTCATGCTCAGCTGCATATGGATTTATCGCTCAATCTAAGAGCAATGGTCGCTCAACAGTTAATTCCAACGCCTGATGGAAATTCACGCCGAGCAGCTATCGAAATTCTAATTAATACACCGTTACTATCAGATTATATCCGTAAAGGTGAAATTCATGAGATTAAAGACCTCATGAAACGCTCGCGCGAATTAGGCATGCAAACATTTGACCAAGCGCTTTATGATTTATATAAAGCTGGTGAAATCACGTATAAAGATGCGCTTAAACATGCAGACTCACCAAACGATTTACGTCTCACCATTAAACTTTCTGAAGAAGGTGCAGATCAATTGTTAAGTGCAAGTCGCAACATTACATTTGACGGTCAATAAGCTTTCTTAAATCATTAAAAAAAGGAAGGTTTTTGTAACCTTCCTTTTTTTATTTGTTTTATTTCAGTGAAAATTTCTATCTTTACTAAAATGACACTTATTTCTTACGATAGGCATCCTTGCATTCTTGATTACTACAGTACCCATATAAATTTAATGAGTGTCCTGTCAAAGTAAAACCATGCTGATCAGCTACAGAATGTTGTTCTTTTTCAATAACATCATTAGTAAATTCAATAACTTTGTTACAGTTTAAACATACTAAGTGATCATGGTGATCTTCTTGCATGATTTCAAAAACTGAATGATTATTTTCAAAATGATGACGTTGAATAATTCCTGCAGCTTCAAATTGTGTTAATACACGGTAAACTGTCGCTAAACCAACATCTTCACCTTGTTCAAGCAAAGTTTTATAAATATCTTCTGCACTTAAATGATGTTGTTTCGAATTTTCTAATAATTCCAAAATCTTAATACGAGGAAGGGTAACTTTAAGTCCAGCTTTGCGTAAGTCTTGGTTGGAAATAGGCATGAAAAAAGGTCTCTTAACAAATCTTAAGTTGGAATAGGCAATAGAGTTTAGATGCAGTATGATCTATCCTTGAATCAAATGCATCATCATTTATCAGGATAGTGTAGCAAAATGCAAAAAATCATGCTGGCGTTATTCGTCACTTCAGTACTTAGCGGTTGTTCAGTCTTTGGTGTTTATAAAGTTGATATTCCACAAGGAACACCGTTAACCAAAGCACAAGCATCTCAAGTACAAGTAGGCATGAGCTTTCAGCAAGTTCGCTTCTTGTTGGGTAGTCCAACGGTTACTGATCCACTGAATCCATTACGTTGGGACTATATTTACAACTATATCCCTGGTACATATGCCAAAAAGGCAAAAATACCTGCAGCACATGGACAACATTTAAAAATTTACTTTGATGCAAATGGTAATGTTGAACGCATTGAAGGTTTAGATACAATTCCAGAGTCACAACCTGGTTTACCAGCATCTAAAGAAGCGATCTTAACAGCGCCGCCACTATAACGGCTTTAGGTTATAAAAATAAACCCCTCATGGATTGATCCTTGAGGGGTTTTATTTATGAACTTGATGGTCTAAATCGATTACCTTTGGCAAAACGCCCAACTGGATTCTTTGCAGCGCGTTTGCGACGAATGTCTTTAGGATTAATTGTTAAAGAACGATAGATTTCAACCCGATCTCCGATCTGGAGCTGACTGTCTGGCTGTATTTTGATACCAAACACGCCCAAATGAAGTTTCTCAGGTAAAGTCACCTGCTCGGCTAATCCGCTAGCAATAATCGCTTGTTCAGCCGTCATTCCTTCTAGGAAATCAACCTCTAAATGAAATTGTTGCTCAGGTGTCGCATAAGCGACCCATACACATGCAGTAGATTTCATTAGATCCATTGTCCAATTACAGCAACAATAGCAATTACAATCGACAGTGGTAGAACTAAACGAACAGCGATACGCCAAAAGTTATAGAATAGCTCATTACTGAAACCCATAGATTTACGCAAATGGCTAATTTTCATAATCCAACCTGCAAAAATTGCATAAATCAAACAAACAATTAATCCCCAAACAATCAATAGAAGATTGAAAATCGAACTTAGCTGAGGTGCAGCCCAAACTGCAATTGCAGCAACGATGATCACCCATTGAATTGCTGGAGCCAGTTGACGTTGAGCCAGTTGTTCTTTTGCAAGTTGAATTAATAAAGCAGCAGATACCAATGCAGCAAATAACCATGCAAAAGCGGGGATTTCAACTTGAAGAGAAAAGAATCCAAACGCTACAACTGCAAGTAATTGAGCTAACCAGATCGGTAATACAACTGAAGTCGCGGCTTCTTGTTGACGAACTGTGGCAAGGCTGTTTTGCCAATACAATCCTAACCCTAATCCACTCGCCACAAGCGCAAGAACAGTTGCATTTCCCCACTCTTTAAATTCAATACCAGTCCAATGCCACGCTTGTAATTGAGTTCCAAATACATTTGCCAACACTAGAGATGCAATTACACCCAAAGTCGTTAAAGCAATTAGGAATTGACGTGGAATAAAAGATAATCCGAGTGCAATCACGGCAAGCCCAGCGAAAATGATTTGATTCGATACGCCAAATTGTTGTTGAACTAAAATATCATATGCCGAAAATAAAATACTACCAGCAAAAAAAGGCACTAATACTACAGCCAACCAACCAACTACACGCCATTTTGGAGATGCATCAGCCTCACGTGTTAGATTTGATAAAGCCTGCAAAGCAGTAACTTTAGAACGTTTTGCTAAAGCAATTTCAAGATAACCAATCGGTAGTGCCAATAAAATCATCGTTCCCAACCAAAGCAACCAAAAATCAAATTGGCGCTCAATTTGAATACCTAGAGTTGGTGCTAGTGTTGTGATCATGACAAAAGATAAGCAAAACGCCATCACTGGTGCAAACCAGCGTGACAGAGTTGTGTCCTGCATAATGCATTCCTTGAAAAATCTTTGAACTCATTGCGTTTTATGGAGTTTGCAATGAAATATTCAATCTATTTTGCCTTTCTCCTGTCTGAAAATCAAAACAAAAGATGTCGAAATAAAAAGGCAAATCACCATCTCAGATGATTTGCCGCGCACGAGTTGTTATTGTTTTTATAAGACTCTCTATTTTCACTCATATTTGCCTTATTGTTTTTATCATCTAGAGAGTCGTTTTTTATTATTATGAGAAAAATCTAGAAAACCAGTTTTTCCCCTTTTTCTTTTCATTTTCCTTAATAATTCCCATCATATTTTCTTTGACAGCACCCACATAATCTGCATCATCATGACGAATATGATTAATTAACCATTTTGACAAAGCCTCATGTAATTCTTTATCAATTTCATGCCCCAATTCAAAACGTTCACGATAAGTTTCTATTTTTTTGATAAATAAATCATGAACTCGTTTATGCGGTACACGATATTTGTAGTTTGCTTCTTCTTGTAAACTTTCTTCAAAAGTAAAATGAGATTGCGTATAGTCAATAATATTGTCCAATACTTCTTTCATTTTCACTCGATCATGAGAGTGTTTTAAATCAGCTATTTCATTAATATAATCTAGAATACGGCGATGCTGATCATCAATAACATCTATTCCTGTATTATATTCGACAGACCATTTCAAACCCATATCGAACCCCAAACTCAAACATATTTATTGAATAAGGACATAATATCGGTAAAAAAATTAAATAAAAACACAGCATTTTTGTCAGATTTTGTTTTTTTTCATACAAATAATTTAACTTATTGTTTTACATTTAATTTAATATTTTCACCTATTAAAACACTCAAGTATTTTTTAACCAAAGTATATAAATTAGCTAAAAACCTGATTAAAATTATCGACTTTAAAACCCTTAAATATTATATAAATAAATTAAATATTACTATTTATTATAAGCATATTATTCTAATATTGATCTGCCTTGGTTATTCTTTTTAAGCTCGGATCATTCGCTTCACGGATTAGACGATCTACGCGAGTCAAAGCATGTTTAATTGGCTTACCTTCTTTAAATAAAACCATTTCACCTGCTTGATACGCCGTCCATGTTTCATTATGTGTTAATGGTTCAGTAGTAATTACCGCAACACGATCTTCTGGTGTAGTGACTTGACTAAAATCAACTTCTACATCCAAATCAATCAGATGAGCATGTTGGAAAGGATATTCTCGAACTAACCAATGTAACTTTGTCGTAGCATAAGTATATAACGCCTGTCCATTAGACAAACAAAAGTTAAATGTACCGTGTTCAGCGATCTGAGGAGATAAGCGTTCTAATAATGCAAACAAATCATCAAGTGAAGGTTCAACATATCCAAATGTCTCTACCATTTGATCGAGCAAATAACAAAAAGCTCTTTCACTATCCGTATTTCCAACAGGTTCAAAGCGTCCACTTAATCTAGGGGAAAAATCATGCAAATCACCATTGTGGGCAAAAATCCAATGTCTGCCCCACAGCTCTCTTAAAAAAGGATGAGAGTTCTCTAACGTAATTTTACCTTGGGTGGCTTTGCGAATGTGCGCAATCACATTTCGAGATTTGATTGGATAATTACGAACAAGATCTGCGATAGGTGACTCAACTGCCGACTGATTATCGACGAATAAACGACAAGCTTTATCTTCAAAAAAAGCAATACCAAAACCATCACAATGGTCTGATGTCACACCTGCTCGTTGGGAAAAACCACGAAAAGAGAAAGTGATATCAGTGGGTCTAGCGCAATTCATTCCTAATAGCTGGCACATATCTTTGAACTATTTAACATCTATGCCTATTGTGCATGAGGTACGGATGTATTGTAAATCTCAATATGTGCTCACTATTCGAAGATGAATGCTAAATCTAGTTAGCGCTGAACCATTTTATTCATGACAAATGAGGTTGCGGTCTTATTTACTTCAAGAAAAACAAAGTAATCTAAGCACTTAAATTCCTCATCAAAAAATGCTTCTTTTGACAACTTTGATTGCATCCCTAAATAAGTCTGAAATAATTTCGGCATGCGTTCATCTTGCGGAAAACTATAATCAGGACGCTCAGGTTCAAACGCTCGCTTTGAGCGAATGTCGATAGTTTGATGATCCGCAAGCTGTTGAATCTGACGGTGCGTGTAATAAGTACGGGCCAAGTTATCTTCGAGATGAATACTTACGCAACCCATCAAATATTTTGCACGCATCGACCAAAGAATTTTGGGTGCCATATTTAACCAAAGCATCGACAGAGCTTTACCAGAGCGGAATTGTGGATGCACGCAAGTACGTCCGATTTCAACAATACTCGGTAAGTGTGATAAATGAGGAACGATCTTGAACTCTTGAGCACTATAACTCTGTCCAATCTCATGTCCTTGAAATAATTTAAGTCGTGTATAGGCAACAATTTCACCCGACCATTTATCTTTCAATACTGCATGTTCGCAACCAAAATCATAAAGATCCTGATCAAGATCATCTTCAAAAGTTAAGCCAAATTGATGTGAAAATTGTTTTGCTCTGAAACGTTGTACATCTTGTAATTCTTTTAAAGTGTCAACCCATTCAAAGCGATACTGATTTTGTGATTGTTTTTGACGTAAAGGTGACGTTAATGTCTGACGATAATGATTTAATTTTTCTAGCATAATGAAAGCTCCTTATGACTAGAATCACCTTAAATCCTATTAATGACATTTTAGTGAATGAAAAATGAAGAGATGATGACGGTCATTTACGCTGACCTTTTTAAAAGAGTCTTTGAGATGCAGTACAAAATTTGAATTGAAGAACTATAAATAAAATCCTCCCTTCTATACGAATAAAAGGGAGGATAAGAAAGATTTAAAGCTTAATGCTTCGCACGATTGGTAATTAATGTACCTACACCATGATCAGTAAAAATTTCTAACAAAGTTGCATGCGGTACACGACCATCAACAATATGCGCACTAACCACACCACCTTTTACTGCATCTAGTGCACAACCTACTTTCGGAATCATACCGCCATAGATCACACCTGTTTCAATGAGACGATCAACTTCTTGAGTGGTCAAACCTGTCAATAAGTTTTTATTTTCGTCTAAAACACCAGTGATGTTTGTTAATAAAATTAGCTTCTCCGCACCCAAAGCTTCAGCGACCTTACCAGCAACCAAATCGGCATTAATGTTATAAGTATTACCTTCTTCATCGACACCTAATGGTGCAATCACAGGAATAAAATCACCTTGTGTAAACATCTCTAGAACGTCTGTTTTAACGCCAGTGACTTCACCCACCATACCTAAATCAATTTGTGAAACCGAACCATCAGCTTCTTGTTTTTCCATGAGCAGTTTACGCGCACGAAGTAAATTACCATCTTTACCGGTTAAACCAATTGCACGTCCGCCATGTTGATTGATCAAATTCACGATTGATTTGTTTACACTACCGCCTAAAACCATTTCAACAACTTCCATCGTTGCTTGGTCAGTTACACGCATGCCATCAATACGATCAGATTCTTGCCCAAGACGTTTAAGCAAAGAGTCAACTTGTGGACCACCTCCATGTACAACAATTGGATTAAGTCCGACTGTTTTTAATAACACGATGTCACGAGCAAATGAGCTTTCCAACTCAGGATCTGTCATTGCATTGCCACCATATTTAACAACCAACGTTTTACCTGCAAAACGTTGGATATACGGCAAAGCTTCAATTAAAATTTTAGCTTTATCAATGCCGATATGCTCATGTGGCATATGCCTCTCCTTTTAAGCCTGTGCTAGTTCTTGTGCAATTTGTGGATATCGAGTTTGCAACATAGAAACAAATTTATCGCGAATTTCAACTAACCGATCTGGATGATCTGCATCAAAACGGACAGTAAAATACTCGCCTGTATTGGATGCTCGAATAATGCCAAAACCATCATTAAAATCAAGTCTTACACCATCAATTTTACTTAACTGTGCGCCTAAATCCTGACTTAAAGTTTCAATTTCATTTAAAACACTTAATGGATTAATATCATGGGTACTAATATAAGTATCTTCGGTACAACAACGCTCAGGATATGGTTTTAGCAATGCAGATAAATTTGCTGAACTTGAATGGGTGAGATATTCCATAACACGTAGTGCGGCATATAGACCATCATCATAACCAAAACCACGGCCATCATTGAAAACATAATGCCCAGCATATTCACCACCAAATACAGCAGCACCATTTGATTGCGTTAAATAAGTTCGTAAAAAACTACTTCCCGTGCGAATCATTTTGGCTTGCCCACCTAATTGTTGCACTGTATTGGCAACCATTTGTGAGCATTTGACATCAAATACAATTTCTTTTTGGGGATGATTTTCTAAACACATTTGTGCGAATAAAGAAAGCAAACGATCGGGACTAATAATCGTGGCATTTTCATCTAGCAAAACGACTCGATCACCATCACCGTCTAACGCAATTCCAATATCTGCTTGATGTTCAATAATCAATTGTTGTAGACGTCTCAAGTGTTCAGCATGCGATGGGTCAGGTGCATGATCAGGAAAATGACCATTTGCATCACAACGTAATGCAATCACGTCACAACCAAGCTTTTCTAGTACAACTTTAGCACAACGCCCAGCAGAGCCATGTAAGCCATCCAAAACAACCTTCAATGGTCTGGCGAGTTGAATATCGTCGAGCAAAGATTGTTGATATTGTAAACAATAATCAGGAATTACTTGATGAGTAATTGTCTCATCTCGAATTTGATAATCTACTTTAATAGGAATATTTTGAGCAAACAGCCCAACTTCTTGAATCACTTCTGGACTTGGTGGCTCACCTTTTAAAATCCATTTAATTCCATTATCAGACTTCGGATTGTGACTTGCCGTCACCATAATACCGTTACCACCAAAATCACGAGCAATGTAATACATCATTGGTGATGAGCAGCACCCGATATTAATAACTTCAAAACCTTGTTTTTCCAATATATGCTGTAGAATATCAGCATACGTTGGACTAGTTAATCTTGCATCATATCCAATAACAATTTGATGTTGACCATATTTTTTATATTGAAATGCTAATGCATGCGCAATTGAACGAATTATCGTGGGCGTTAGATTAGAAAGCTTTCCACGGATGTCATAGGCGCGAAAAATATTCAGAGGAAACATATGTTTTATATTCACAGCAAGCCCCTATTCTTATAATCATTCGATTATTAAAAAAAACTTAAACTATTAAGAAATTAATTAACCCTTGTTCAGAAAAATTAAAATAATTAATCAGCTGCTTTTTAATATAAATTCAAATAACAATCAATATGAAAAATGCAATGTTTTTCAGTTAAACATTGCATTTAAAATAATAAGGCTTGGGAATTACTGTTGACCAGTATGTCCAAAACCACCTGCTCCGCGCTCTGTAGCAACAAATTCATTCACTTGTTCAAACTCTGCTTGAACGACAGGAACGAGTACATATTGCGCCAAACGCTCGCCTGGCTCTAGGCGGAATGTATTTTTTCCACGGTTCCAAACAGAAACCATCAGTTCGCCTTGGTAGTCTGAATCAATCAAACCGACTAAATTACCCAATACAATACCATGTTTATGCCCAAGACCCGAACGCGGTAAAATTAATCCCGCAAAGTTTGAGTCTTCGATGTAAATTGCCAAGCCTGTTTTGACTAAAACAGTTTCACCCGCAGCAATTTCAATTGCTTCATCTAAACAAGCACGCAAATCCAAGCCAGCTGAACCTGTTGTTGCGTACGATGGTAATGCCCATTCTTGACCTAAACGTGCATCTAATACTTTAACTTGAACTTTCATTACAACTTCCTACACATAATCTTTAACGTTTCAATAATGCTTTTAAATTGGCAAGATACTGTTGAGCCTGTTCTTTAGGGTCAACATTTGGTGCTAGTTTCTTTTTACGACCGTGCCACTCTAAATCATCTTGTGGTAATTCATCTAAAAAACGACTCGGAGTCATTTGTCGCATTTGACCGCCATTCTTACGTTGCTCTGCAAGCGTTAATGTTAGACCTTGACGCGCACGGGTAATCCCTACGTACATCAAACGGCGTTCTTCTTCAATGGTTTCAGACGCAATCGAGTTCTTATGTGGCAATAACTCTTCTTCTAAACCAATCATGTAGACGTATGGAAATTCCAAACCTTTCGCAGCATGCAATGTCAACAAATTGACTTTATCTGTATCTTCTTCTTCCTGTTGCTGCTCCAACATGTCTAGAAGAACCAATTTACGAATGACACTTTCAATATTTTTTTCATCGACATCGTCTGTACGATTAATTAAGTTTTGGATACTTGTGTACAGACTTTCAATATTATCGATCTTCGTTTTTTCTTGAGCTGGCGTTGCAGCTTGCTCACGAACATAATCAATGTAGCCTGCTTCGTTGATCATTTGACGTACTTTGGGTACTGGTTCGTCATCATCTAACAGTTCACGTGTAAAAGTCGCAATAAAGTCTGCAAACTCATGTAATTGAGTCGCCGCTTTTTTTGGTAAAACCATTGCAAGACGTTGATCAGAAGAAGCCGTCAATAAAGATAGGGTATTTTCTTGAGCAAATAGACCTAACTTTTCTAAAGTGACAGGACCAATTGCACGTTTCGGCGTATTGATAATACGTAAAAAAGCACTGTCATCTTCGGGATTGATAATGAGACGTAAGTAACTCATTACGTCTTTAATCTCAGCGCGGGCGAAGAATGATTGACCACCTGACAATTTATATGGAATTTGCATCTGACGCAGTTGTGTTTCAAGAACACGTGCTTGGAAATTACCACGATACAGAATCGCGTAATCTTTCCAATTTTTTCCATTCATCAATTTATGCGTGATTAAATCTTTAACTACGCGTTCAGCTTCATCATCATCATTTAAACACGTGATTACACGGATGGTTTCACCGTGCCCTTTATCACTCCATAACTTTTTATCAAAGATATGAGGGTTATTTTCAATAACAGCATTCGCCGCTTTTAAAATTCGACTGGTAGAACGATAGTTTTGCTCAAGCTTAATTACTTTAAGATTATGGAAATCATCTTTTAATAAAGCCATATTTTCAGGCTTTGCACCACGCCAAGCGTAAATCGACTGATCATCGTCACCTACCGCAGTAAACTGTCCCATCACCCCAACGAGCAACTTTACTAAGGTATATTGTGCTGTATTGGTATCTTGATATTCATCGACCAGTAAGTAACGAACACGATTTTGCCATTTATCACGAACCTCAGCATTTTCCTGAAGCAATCGTGTCGGCATTACGATCAAGTCATCAAAATCTACAGCGTTATAAGCTCTCAAATTACGTTCGTAAAGTTGATACAAATGAGCAAGCTGAACGTCTTCAGGGGTTTCACATGTTGAATGAGCTTGCTCAGGTATGACCAGATCATTTTTCCAATCCGAAATTTTCTTCATGGCTTTCGCGATCAATTCTTTACTTTCAGCTCCAGACAAGTTGTCACGTTGCATTAGATCCATCAGAATTCTTTTGCAATCATCTGCATCCAAAATCGAAAAATTCGCTTTTAAAGGTAAATGTTTTAACTCTATTCGAAGCAAATTCAAACCAAATGTGTGGAATGTAGAGACTGAAAGCCCTTTGGCTTCTTCACGTGAAAGCAACTTACCGACACGCTCTTTCATTTCACGTGCAGCTTTATTGGTAAAAGTCATTGCAGTAATACGATGCGCAGGAATACCACATTGTTGAACCAGAAAAGCGATCTTTCGAGTGATTACAGAAGTCTTACCCGAGCCTGCACCTGCAAGCACCAACAATGGCCCCTGAACATATTTCATGGCTTCAAGTTGCTTGTCATTGAGTTGACTGGCAGATGACATCGTTGTAATACCTCTCGCGTTTTCGAGCATGATTATAGACATCTATTTTTTAGAATCCCAATAATAAATCTGAGGATATGTATAAATTATGATGTCTTACTCCAAGATAGCGTCACGATTTGTCGTACTAAAAACTTGGCAATAAAAAACCACCCGAAGGTGGTCTTTTTACAGCAGTGTTAATTACTGTTTAGCATAAATGCTGATTTCAACACGGCGGTTTTGTTCTTTACCTGCCGCAGTTGCGTTTGAAGCGATAGGATTAGAAGAACCTAAACCTTGTGCATCAATACGGCTGCTTGAAACACCTTGGCTTGCTAAATAGTTTTTAACTGATTGAGCACGTGCTTGAGACAATGGGATATTGATTGAATCATTACCAGTATTGTCTGTGTAGCCAGTAACTAAGATTGCGCTCTTATTATCTTCAGCTAAAGTTTGCGCCACTTTGTTTAAAGTGCCGTAGAAGTTTGGTTTGATGTTTGATTTATTTGTATCAAACGTGATGCTACCAGGCATGATCAACTGGACAGAACCATCTGGGTTACGGCCAACTTCTACACCAGTACCTGCCATTTGAGCACGTAATTTTTTCTCTTTATTATCGAGATATAAACCACTCGCACCACCAAGGATTGCACCAATCGCAGCTGCGCGGTTGTTTTGTGAAGAAGAGTTAGCATTACCTTTTGAGATACCATAACCTGCAGCTGCACCAATTAATGTACCTAAAGCAGCTTTGTCGTATGAAACACCGCCGATATCATTACCTTGTCCGCTCATTGTTTGGCAACCAGAAAGTACCAATCCAGCCCCTACGAGTGTTGAAATAACTAATGCACGCATCGCGTAGCTCCTGTCTATGTATTTTGTTGTCTGAACAGATAATGAATGAGAAAATTCAGCTAGACCATTGATATTTTGTTAATAATAAACAGTTTATTTGTATTTTTGTAATATTTTGATGCACTTTACATTTCCACTTAATCATAGTTTCTTCATGTTTATCCAATTGTGAAGAAATCAAGGAAATTTATAAGTTAGAATAAGCTTCGCAAACAAACTAAAATTTGTACATATGCGACAGATTCACGTTTTCTGCACAGAAAAATTAATTCAAATGGTTTAAATATATAAAAAAATGTGAATATCAATAAATATACAGTTGTATTTAAACCACTGTTGTTTATAGTTAATCCATCTTTTCAAAACATCTGCCTCAAGGTTCGATTTATGTCTACCGCGAATAAGAAAACATCATTATTGCGAAAGGTCAGTAAAGGTCTTACTGTTAGTTCTGTGATCACAGGAAGTACATTTCTACATGGACCTCCTGTTCTGGCTTTAGGTCTCACTAAATTATTCAAAAAATCTGCCAAAGTAGACGAAACCAATATTCAACTAGCCAATAGCTGGATTGGGGTAAACAACCAACTGATTGAGAAAGTTTTACCAAATCTAAAATGGGACATCACCATTGATGAAAAATTAGATCTCAATCTACAAGGTCGCTATATGATGATTTGTAATCATCAAAGCTGGGTGGATACTACGGTAAATCAATATTTTGGTCTGAATAGAATGCCTCTTACTCGCTTTTTTACGAAGTGGGAGCTGATCTTTATTCCTTTTGTAGGTCAGGCTTTTAAAATCTTGGGTTTCCCAATGATGAAACGCCATACCAAAGAACAAATCGCTAAAAATCCTGAACTCAAACATCGCGATTTGCTAGAAGCACGTAAGGCATGTGAACAACTTTTAAGTCAGCCATTCACCCTTCTCAATTATTTAGAAGGTACTCGATTTACGCCTGAAAAACATGCACAACAACAATCACCTTATAAGAATCTACTTAAACCCAAAGCGGGTGGCTTAGCCCTAGCATTAAACATACTTGGTGACAAGATTGATGCATTAGTGGATATGACGATTGTCTATCCTGAAGGTGCACCGGGTTATGGGGACTTTTGGTTAGGTGACGTTTCAAGCATTGCTGTTGATTTACGCAAAATTGAAATTCCTGATTGGGTTTTGGGTGGAAATTACGAAGATGATGCAGTTTATCGTGAACGCTTTCAGAAATGGGTAGATCAAATCTGGACTGAAAAAGATCAACTTATTAGTCAACTCAAATCGAGATATAATTCATAATCTCTTCAAGGATTGAGCAGAAAGATGACTCAGCAGGACACAGATAAAAACTCTAAATATAACTATGTCAATCCGAACAGTAAGTTCTTCAAGCTGTTTCTTATTTATGACATTTTCATGGTTTTTATTATTGTTTTCAATTTGTTCTGTCTAGGAATGAACTTTTTCCTGATGAGTAATATTGGTGAATGGTTTTTTAACACCATTCACCTCTATAGCGTTTTAGAGTTTTATCGTAGCTATCTACATCCATGGGTTATCACAACCGAAGCTTGGTTTATTATCTTCCTGATTGTTGAGCTTGCGATTCGTTGGCTACTATCAATCATACAAAAGCATCACGCGCGTTGGTGGTTCTTTCCATTTATTCACTGGTATGAAATTGTTGCAATTATCCCCCACTTTCGCTTTCTGCGTTTATTCCGTGCGGGGATTATCGCGTATCGTTTACATGAGCTTGGATATAAAGTTGTACCCGATAGCATCCGCTTAAAAGCAATTTTTTATTATCGTGTTGTCATGGAAGAACTTTCTGATCGGGTTGTGATCACTGTAATCGATGGCATTAAACACGAACTGGATACTAGCTCAAGTCATAAAAAAATTATTCATGATCTAGTCGATCATCATCGTCAATTATTTACTGTGACACTATCTTCAATGTTGCAAGAATCACTCGCAAAAGCTTTACAACAGCAACAACCAATCATTACTCAAAAAGTAGGTCATATTGTTAATCAGGCAATCGAAGATACACCTGAACTCACTCAACTATTACGTCTGATTCCTATTGTTGGCAGTCGCATAGAACAACAAATTCAAAGTATCGGACAACGTTTGGGTGAAAACATTACCGCGGGTTTGATTGAACCGTTCACAGCTGGCTCATTTGAACGTCCAAATGAAAACTATTTACTGATCGCAGAAAAAGTCAGTCAATTAAATATTGATAACCAATACTTAGAAGAACTTGTAGAATCAGTAGTCTATGAAAGCCTCGAAGCGATTCGAAAACAAGTCAAAGTTAAACAATGGCAACAAACATTAAATGAATATGATCAATTGGATAAAAAAACAGTGTGATTACAAGAAAATTTACTAATCAAGCTAGAGAATTCGTGTAATTTGTTCTAGCATTTGCTTTTATTTACAACATGCTTAAACACAATAGAGTGCTTAAAAAGCCCTGAAGGATAAATTATGGCTGACATACGGATTACGGGCAGAATGGTGAATTTTAGTCGACTCACGTTCGACACAAATGACCACGATGCAATCCGACAGCAACTTACTAGCACACTAAACGAAGGTTCCTATTTAGGAACTTTAGTCATTCTAGACAGTACCGTTGAACAAGAATTGATTGCTCTTATACAGCTACTGATTGATATTGGTTTACAACCTATGGCTGTAATCGATGGAATCTTAGGTGATGAAGCACGTGCAATCCAATTCCCTGTATTGCCCGCAGATCAACCTTTACAGCGGATCAAAGCATCTAAAGAACAAGTCATCGAACATGTTGTCGAAAAACCAGCAGATCAGGCTGCAAAAGAAATACCACAAAAAGCTACATCAAGTCCGCATATCACCTCATATCATGATGAAATTTTGCGAACTGGACAATGTTTAGTGCAAGATCAGGGTGATATTATCTTGAATGCTGGCATGAATAGTGGTTCTGAAGTAATTGCATCTGGAAATATTCACATCTACGGGAATGCTCGTGGTAGAGTCATTGCTGGTGTGGGTGGACATATGTCCGCACGAATTTTTTGCAATTCGCTTGAAGCAGAATTAATTTCTATTGCGGGCACTTATTGTGTAGCAGATGATATTCCTAAAGATATGATCAAAAAGCCTGTACATATTTATTTAAATAACAAGCAAGAGCTTGAATTTGAAGCCTTGCAGTTTTAAGTTATCACATTAAACACCAAAAAAGCCCTTTTAGGGGCGTATGACCATAAATAGGAGTGGATTCGGTGGCCAAAATTGTTGTCGTAACGTCAGGCAAAGGTGGTGTAGGTAAAACTACAACAAGTGCATCTTTTGCAACAGGTTTAGCCCTACGTGGTCATAAAACTGTTGTGATTGATTTCGATGTGGGTTTGCGTAATCTTGACTTGATTATGGGTTGTGAACGCCGTGTAGTCTATGACTTTGTCAATGTCATTAATAATGAAGCTCGCTTACAGCAAGCACTGATCCGTGATAAAGATATTGAAAACTTATATATTCTTCCTGCATCACAAACACGTGATAAAGATGCATTGAGTGATGAAGGTGTTGCACGAGTTATTGATGAACTTTCTCAAGAGTTTGACTACATCATTTGTGATTCTCCAGCAGGTATTGAGCGTGGCGCTATCCTTGCCATGTATCATGCTGATGAAGCAATCATCGTAACAAACCCTGAAATTTCATCTGTTCGTGACTCTGACCGTATCATCGGAATGTTAGACAGCAAAACTAAAAAAGTTGAGCAAAACGAAGGACGTATTCGTAAGCATCTTTGTATTACTCGCTTCAATCCTGAACGAGCGGATAAACAAGAAATGCTCACGATTGACGATATTTCAAAAGACATTTTACGTGTACCAACACTAGGTGTTGTACCTGAATGCCCAAGCGTACTTCAAGCATCAAACGAAGGTAAACCTGTTATTTTGTACTCTGAAGCAAAAGCAGGACAAGCGTATGATGATTTAGTTGCTCGTTTCCTTGGTGAGGATCGTCCATATCGACACATCACAGTACAGCCAAAAGGTTGGTTAGCTAGACTATTTGGAGCGTAATTATGGCAGGATTCTGGAGTAAACTTTTTAGCAGTGATGAAAAACCATCAAGTGCACAAACTGCCAAAGATCGCTTAAAAGTTATTGTTGCGTCTGAACAAGGTCTTGGTCGTCGTTTAAGCCAAGACAAAATTGATCAAATGAAAAAAGAGATCATGCAAGTGGTAAGTCGTTATGTTCGTGGTGTAGACGAACAACACATCCAAATGCAAGTTCGTTCAGAAGCTAACATCGAAATGTTGGAAATGAATATCAATTTACCTGAAGATCGATAGAAGTTTTTCAATTAGCGATTTTTTGTAAATCAAGGCAAAATACACAACAGAATTTGAAAAGTTTGAGTTTTATTTTCACAATTGTTTTGAAATACTTTTTTCGAATAAATTTAGAGAATTAACGCTTTTCTGATCCTGCATCGTATTTTGCCTTTATTATTTTTAAATTCAGGAGATTGTCATGGCATTATCACAGCCAGCAACTTTCAATGAAGAATGGTCAGATGAGCGTGTTTTTGCCTACCTCAACCAACTTCCTCCAGCAGGCGTAAATGCTGACTTTCACGTTCTATATCATGCGTTTAAACATATGCGCCCAAATGATTATGAACGATTAATTACTAAATTCTTAGCAGATGGTCGTGACTTAAATGCAACCAACCCTGAAGGGCAACGCATTCATGATGTAATTGCACAATTTCCTCGTCAAAAAGATGGATTCTTAGAAGTCCTAGCGAAATTTGCATAATAAAAAAGCCTGCTTCAAGCAGGCTTTGATTTCTCTGTTATCGGCTACCAATCAAATAAACACCGAGCAAAGTAAAGATCCCACCAGAAATACCATCAATCCATTTGGCAAAGTTCTGGTAAGCATTTCTGAATGTAGGTAGCGAAAATACAAAAGCCACAAGTAAAAACCATACCAATGTTTCAACAGCTATTATGATAAACAATAAGAAATGATGTTGATCAAAAAGTGGATTAGCAAGAAAGAGCGAGAACACACTACCAAAATAAATGACTGCTTTAGGATTGGATAAATTAGTGAGCAAACCTTTTATAAAAAACAACCATGCTGATTGAGGTAAGGTAATTTGTTTGATTTCCTGCTTTTGTTTAGAAAATGCTGAACGCAGCATCTGATAACCGAGCCAACACAGATATAAACCACCAGCAATCAAAAGCCCTTGCTTAAGCCAAGCCATTTTCTCAAAAAGGATATTCAGTCCCATTAATGCCAACAAAGACCACAACATCGTGCCCATGCATATTCCAGCTGCAACTAATACAGCATCTTTACGTGAACGACTTACTGCTGTTTGCGACACAAGGAAAAAATCTGGACCAGGTGTAATCAATGCACAAAAATGAATGAAAATGAGCGTACTTAAAGCGATGAACATAACTGATCTCGATGCTGAGACGATGGTCTATCAGCTTAATTAAAAAAACGTGATTTTTACCATATTTAATCTATAAAAATGAAAATAAAAAAGCCTCGAAATTGAGGCTCTTTTAAATGATCATTTAGTTTAAACCAAAATATCTCGTTTTCCGTTTGCTCCCATTGAGCTCACAATTCCATTCTCTTCCATCTGATCGATAATTCGTGCAGCTCGGTTATAACCTAAACTAAATTTACGTTGAAGTGATGAAGTTGAAGCTTTTCGGGTTTCCAAAACAAAAGAAACACATTGGTCATATAGAGCATCCCGACTAGGATCACCATCGCCATCTTCAAAACCACGTGATGTAGGTTCTTCATCGAACGGCGTCAAGATTTCATCTACATAATTTGGCTCACCACGTTCACGCCAAGCATCACATATACGGTTCACTTCATCATCACTGATAAATGCACCGTGAACACGCTCAGGCTCGATTTTACCCGGTCCAAGGAATAACATATCACCATGTCCAAGTAAGTCCTCTGCACCACCGGCATCAAGGATGGTACGTGAATCGATCTTACTGTTCACACGTAAAGCCACACGCGTTGGAATATTGGCTTTAATGAGACCTGTAATAACATCGACAGATGGACGTTGTGTCGCAAGTAAAAGATGAATCCCAGCGGCACGTGATTTCTGCGCTAAACGCGTAATCATTTCTTCAGCTTTTTTACCCACCTGCATGATCATGTCTGCAAATTCATCGGCAACAATAACAATCGAAGGTAATGGTGTTAATCGAGGTGCTCTTTCTTGAGTCGCTGAATCACTAGGTTTCCAAGTCGGATCAATTAAATCCTCACCATTTGCAATCGCTTCTTCAACTTTACGGTTATAGTCGCTTAATTTACGAATCTTCAAGAATGACATCAACTTATAACGACGCTCCATCTCATTTACACACCAATTTAAAGCACTAACAGCATCCTTCATGTCTGTTACTACAGGTGTCAATAAGTGAGGAATATCACTATAGTTTGCCAACTCAAGTTGTTTTGGATCGATCAAAATTAAGCGCAATTGATCAGGGGTATACTTTAATAACATCGATAAAATCATCGAGTTTACTGCAACCGATTTACCTGAACCTGTTGTTCCCGCTACGAGCATATGTGGTGCTTTGGCTAAATCAGTCAGTACTGGATTTCCTGAAATATCTTTACCCATCGCCATACTAATCAAGTTATTTGGATCACGATAAGTTGGGGTTTCCAATAATTCGATCAAGCGCACCATTTCACGAGAACTATTAGGTACTTCAATCCCGATATATGGTTTACCAGGAATAACCTCAACAACACGTACGGAAGCCATCGACATTGAGCGCGCTAGATCGCGTGAAATATTAGTAACTTTTGATGCTTTAACACCTGGTGCAAGATCAAGTTCAAAACGTGTCACTACTGGTCCAGGCTGTGCTTCCACCACTTGTGCTTTGACATTAAATTCTTGCAGTTTGATCTCAAGCAATTCAGATAATCTAGCCAATTGATCAGCTGTAAAATTCACTTTCTTATTTGGATCAACACGATCTAATAATTCCAAACCAGGCAAGGTAGGTAAGTCACGTCGCTTTTGGGCAACTTGCATTGCTCGTGACATTGGTCGTCCGAAAGCATCAGTTAAAGGAGCATCTAGATCAAAATCATCATCCAAATCGATTTCTAATTCTGGTTCTGCTTTACCAGCTGTTTCCTGCCATGCCTCGATGAATGCTTCCTTAGATAATTTTTCTTTTGGTACTTCAACTTCAATTGGTGCTTTTACGAAAGCAGATGACTGGGCATAACTTGTGCTTGTCGAAGGTGTCTTAAACTCATCTTCGTCTATCAATAAATCATCGAAGTCATCAAATTCAGATTTCTGAGTTTGTTTCACCTCATCATGAGCACTGATCGGAGAATGAATATTTTCTTCAACGACTACAGTATTCTCTGGCTTTACAGCGAATTCAAATTCATCAATATCTTCATCCACCTCAAACTGTTGTTTTTGTTGTAATGAAGAAGTCTGCAACTCTTGATTGAATGGTGTATGAACATCTGTCGCTGTTTTGCTATTTGGAACAGCAGCGAGTAATTCATCAAAAATTTCATCATCATTCCAATCTAAATCACGATGATTAGTTTTCTGAACAATATTAGAATGTGATGATGTATTTAACATCTGATGATCATCAAGTTCGTTACGATCATCTGCAGCTTTCAGTAAAGCATCTATTTCTTGTTTATGGCTTTGTTCATCATGTTGCAGTGCACGCCAAACCTCACCAGTTTGTATGAGTCTTTGACTTTCAGCCTCGAATTGGTGCGCACGTTTTAATGTTTGCTCGAAATCGTCCTCTGGTTTTGTTTCTTGGACATTCATGCGTTGTTGTTCTTTTGCGGCCACATCGGCAAATAATCGCTCAGCCAATACCTGATGATGAGAATCATCAAATTTAGTTTGAGTCTCTTGGTTTATAATATCGTGAGTAGAATGATTGGCTAGTACTGGTTCTGCACCTACAGTAGCAGAAGTCTGAGCATTGGTTTTTAACGGTGTTTCAGTTATCGTAATTTGTTCAGTACGATCATACGCTGACTCTTGTTGAGGTACATTCTTATAAAATAGATCCTGCAAATATGCGGGTGTTTTCTTTAGAGTAATCCATGTTTTATCCCATTGGATTCCAAAGGCTAAAGTTAATAATAAAATACTGAATGCGAGTAAAAATAACGTTGCACCATATATTGTCAGCAAGCCAGTTAGACTTTGTCCCAACTCATAACCAATAATTCCACCAGCTGCATTATCTAGAGTGTCCGCAGGAGTATTCCAATGCAGATAGAACAAACTCGCCACAGATAACACGAGGAAGAATTGTGCCGCATAACGAAACGGACGATTAAGGAAACTTCTTGGCCACCATACTTGGATTGCTTCAATAAACAAAAAAATCGGGAGCAGCAAACTCGCCCATCCTAAGAATCCAAATAACAAATCTGCAATCCATGCACCTGCAACACCGCTCGCATTGGAAACCTGTTGGGTATCACTAGATATATGCATCCAACCTGGGTCAAATGGAGTATAGGTTACTGTGGCAAGAAATAGATAAATGCCAAAAGAAATCAAAAATAATGTCATTAAAAAGCGTTGTGCATAAACACTTGACACCGCAGTCATATACAGTCCTGTAACCCAATTTCGTTATTTGTTTGTCTATTATTTAAGGTCTAAACAACCCTAATCAATAAGTCTAATATTATGCACGTGTTCTTACAAAAAAGATGCACGATTGTTTACTGTTGTTGTTAACATCCTGATCGGATATAGCGCAATTCGATTGAGTTAATCAATATTATCATCATCGATTTAGCCCACTCCCCTACGGATTCACGTATAATTTTAGCATTTTCAATATAAAAAGGATGTTCTTTAATGAGCGCTCGTCACTCACGGTTAATTATTTTGGGTTCTGGTCCTGCGGGTTACAGTGCAGCAGTTTATGCAGCGCGTGCAAACCTTAAACCAACACTCATTGCTGGCTTACAACTCGGCGGTCAATTAACAACGACGACTGAAGTTGATAACTGGCCTGGTGACCCTGAAGGATTAACTGGTCCTGTACTTATGGAGCGTATGCAAGCCCATGCTGAACGTTTTGGTACAGAAATCGTATATGACCATATCAATGAAGTTGATTTAAAAACACGCCCGTTTGTTTTAAAAGGCGATATGGAAGAATACACATGTGATGCTCTCATTATTGCAACTGGTGCGACAGCTCAGTATTTAGGTCTTGAATCAGAAGCAGCATTCATGGGACAAGGTGTAAGCGCTTGTGCTACATGTGATGGTTTCTTCTATAAGAACCAAAATGTCATGGTTGTGGGTGGTGGTAACACTGCAGTTGAAGAAGCACTTTATCTTTCAAATATCGCAGCTCATGTCACATTAGTTCACCGTCGTGACAGCTTGCGCTCTGAAAAGATTCTGCAAGATCATCTTTTTGCGAAAGAAAAAGAAGGCAAAATCAGCATCATTTGGAACCATCAAGTCGATGAAGTATTGGGTGATAATACTGGTGTAACATCTGTACGTATCAAATCTACCCAAGATTCAAGTACACAAGATGTTCAAGTACAAGGTCTATTTGTTGCGATTGGACACAAACCAAATACAGATATGTTTGAAGGTCAATTGAACTTACGTGATGGTTATATTCAAGTTCAAAGTGGCACTTCGGGTAATGCAACAGCAGCATCAATTGAAGGCGTTTTTGCTGCTGGTGACGTTGCTGATAGTATCTATCGTCAAGCGATTACCTCAGCAGGTTCAGGCTGTATGGCAGCATTGGATGCTGAGAAGTATCTTGATAATTTAAACTAATTTACATTAAGTTTAAAAAGCCACCATCTTTATGGTGGCTTTTTTTGTTAAATGATATATACAATCAAAAACATGGCTTTATTTAACAACAATTATATTTTGGATGAATACATGACAACAACATGGACCAATGGCTACCAAACTGAAGTCAATTACACCTATGGATACTATCGTGATCTTAGCCCTAACTTCCAAAAATTCTGCTTACTTTTAAATGGGATTGATAGTCCAGATATTCAAATAAATCAAACACATTGTGAACTTGGCTTTGGACAAGGTGTCAGCATCAACATACATGCAGCAAGTACTGATGCCAATTTTTACGGTACTGACTTTAACCCCGCACATGCAGCTCATGCCAACCAATTAGCACAACATAGCCAAACTAAGCCGTATTTTTTTGATGATAGCTTTGAAGAATTATTAAATCGAAATGATTTACCCATGTTTGATTCAATTAGCCTACATGGAATATGGAGCTGGATAAGCTATGAAAACCAACACATCATTTTGAAATTCATTCGCAAATATTTAAAACCTAATGGTATTGTCTATATCAGTTATAACTGCGTGACGGGTTGGGCTGCCAATATGCCTATACGCGAGTTATTTCATAGCCATTTTAAATTTAATAGCAAAAGTACAAACCCACTGCAAAAAGTAAATGAAGCATTAAATTTTAGCGAAGAACTACTTAAACAAAATCCAATCTTTGCTCAAAGAAATCCCAATGCTTTGCAAAAAGTAATCGATCTCAAACAACAAAATCCAAATTACTTAATTCATGAATATTTGAATCAAGATTGGCAATGCTTTTCATTTCAGCAAGTAGTCAGAATCCTAGATGAAATTAAATTATCTTATGCTGGGTCTACAGACTTAGGAACGCATCTAGATAACATTAATTTTTCAGAAGAACATCAGCAATTTCTAAATGCGATTGAACACCCGATTTTCAAAGAACAATGCCGAGATTATTTTGCCAACACACAATTTAGACGAGATTTATTTATTCGAGGCAAAAATAATTTAACCCCATTACAAGTCCAAGCAAAACTCCGAAAAACAGCATTTGTGCTTCTAACAGCCAAAGAGCAATTACCGAGTAGCATTACAGGACTATTGGGGACATTCAATTTGATAGAGGAAATTTATCAACCAATTGGCAATCGATTTGCTGAAGTTAACTATCAACCGCTCACTATTGCAGATTTAGAAGCTAGTTTTCCCGAGCTTCACTATGCAAAAATCTTAAATGCGCTCGTTATCCTGTGCCATCTTGGACTAGCTCAACCATGTCAAAATAGTGAACCATCTCAAAAAATGTTTGAGCATTGCCACAATCTAAATCACTACATTTTAAAACAAGCGAGTTTTCATCAAAACTATGGCGTTTTAATTAGTCCAATCACTGGCATTGGTATACCGACTGAACATTTTCATCAATTATTTTATCGCGCTCATTTTATAGAAGGTTTAACGACTGCAACAGATTTTGCTTACTATGTGCAAGATGTCATCCAACAACTTGGGTGGTTAGTTTTAGATAAAGATGGTCAAACGGTTTCAGATCAAGTTAAAAGCATTGAAATTATCCAATCTAAAGCCCAAATATTTTTAGAAAGTAAGAAGTTGGAGATCGCGAAACAATTACGTTTATTTAATTAAATACTGATGATCGAATGGCGAAGTTCTAGATTTGCCATTCGACCTTTCTTAGATTAGTTTAATCTGAATCCTTTCCATATTCATTTTATTATGCATCAACTTCCACCCTCTCAATATATTTTTCCTGATCCTATTGAAGCAGATCCTGAGGGACATGGTTTCATCTGTATTGGTGCAGATCTTTCACCGTCTACATTATTTGAAGCCTATACACATGGATTATTTCCATGGTTCAACGAAGATGAACCTATCTGTTGGTGGAGTCCTGAACCACGTTGCATTATCGAACCACAGGCATATAAACCGAGCAAATCCTTACTACGAAATATGAAAAAACATGATTATCGAATTACGATTAATCATGCATTTGAACACGTCATTCGTGCCTGTTCGTTACCACGAAGTTATGCAAATGAGACATGGATTAGTGAAGATATAATTGAAGGATATTCAGCTCTATTTAAAGCAGGATATGCCTATAGTGTCGAAGTCTGGAATAATGAACAGCTTGTAGGTGGCCTGTATGGTGTCACTATTGGTAAAGGATGTTTTGGTGAGTCGATGTTTAGCACCGAAACAGATGTCTCTAAAATGGCATTCTATACACTGATGTTAATTGGACAGGAAAATCAACTGCCTTGGATCGATTGCCAATTGGTCAACGATCACCTTTTAAGTCTTGGAGCACGTACACTTTCTCGCCAAGCCTATTTAAAATCGTTACAAGATGTAATTATTACCCCCTCTATCAATTGGAAAAGTTATCAAGAACGTGTATTTTCAAGTAAAACAATAGCTCTTTTTTCAAAATTAGACGGTTAACGGATTAAGACCTTGGAGGGACAGATTAATGAAATCATACCAACCCAAGTCCCTTTTAAATGACTTACAGTATTACATTACTCCACCACATGACTGCAGTTACCTCGATAACAAATCAGCTCGAATGGTGTTCTTAGATCCAATTCATCGCATTGATGTGGTGACATTATCTGAACTGTCACGTGTTGGTTTTCGTCGCAGTGGTGACTTTGTTTATCGCCCAGAATGTCATTTATGTCGTCAATGTTTGTCGTGTAGAGTCCCTATTCAAGAATTTCAAATGAATAGCAGCCAAAAAAAGGCATGGAAACGCAATCAAGATTTAAGCATGAATATCTTGCCTACCTCGCAAGCGACAGAACAACATTATCAGCTTTATGAGAGATATATAAACGAGCGGCATTCAGATGGTGATATGTATCCAGCCAACTATGATCAGTTTGAGAAGTTTCTCGTACACAGTTGCACAGAAAGTTTTTTTATCGAATTATGGAAAGACCAAAAACTAATTGCGGTCTCTACTTGCGATTTGATGGATGATGGTTTATCTGCGGTTTATACATTCTTTGACCCAGATGAACAACGTCGCTCCTTGGGCGTTTATGCCATTCTTAAACAAATTGAATATGTAAAAACTCTAAATCTTGATTATTTGTATCTTGGTTATTGGGTGCCACACTCAGCGAAAATGAACTACAAGTCACAATACACACCACTTGAACTATTACTAGATGGTCAATGGCGTAGACTCAATCGCCCATTATCTGAGAAAGAAATTCATCAACTCGGAAACTCACTCATGAGCACACTACCTTCAGAGTGGGATGATCTAATCATTAAATAATTTAGGATTTAAATAAAGACGCGAAATCATCAGTGCATGTTTTGACCATAATCACAGCATGCTCTTTTGTACCATCCAAATTGGGATAATAATTTTTGCGTAAATCTATTTGATGAAAATCCGTTTTTTCATACAAACGAATTGCAGCATGATTGCTTTCACGTACTTCTAAAAAAATTTGGATAGGATTATTTTTTAAAAGTTGAATTGAATAATCTAACAACTCGTATCCAAGACCTTTGCCCTGCTGGCTTGGATGGATCGCCATCAGTAACAAATTCGCTTCATCTAACACAGGCTGTAAAATACAAAATCCTACTATTTGATTTTTAGTTTCATAAACTGTGCATTGGTAAGAAAGCAAAGACTCCTGAAATTGTTTTTTAGACCACGGATGTGTTTGAACTAAACATTCAATATCAGCAACTTTATCCAAATCCTTTTCTTGCATCAATCGAATCACGTGAATACCTTGTCAAAAACCTAATTGGCAGATTATCGACAATTTAAAACCAAATTTAAATAAAAAAATGGGCAATCTGATTGATTGCCCATTTTATTTAGTGGGGATTAAAACCTAACTCGGCACGCCATTTATTTAATAATTCAGTGGTGTCGTAGTCATTTGGATGAAATTTAGGTCTTAAAAATGCCAGTAAAGTTGGTATCTGACGGGTCATAAAACCTTTATAACCATACATAAACTTCAGCATATATTTCGTGTCACGCCACGTTAGTTTTCCATCAGTTTTGAGTAGTTTTGCAGTGAAATAGGATTGGGTAATAAAAATCAGACCCATTGCAATCACAAGTGCTAGTGATCTCATAAAATAAGCTTTAGCGCCTTGACCATAAATTGCCTCGTAGACATCAAAGGCAACAGCTTTATGTTCATTTTCTTCAACAGCATGCCACATCCACAAATGATACATGGTCTCATCCATGAACATCGATTGGATATCTGGATTACTTAATAATTCCTCAGCAATTGTAGAGGTAAAATGCTCTAAAGCACATGTTCCAGTTAATCCAATCATTTCTTTGTTGAAACCAAAAGGTTTAAGTAATGTACTGATTACATTAACACCGTAATTGATCACTTTGCCTGTTTGCTCTTCCATCTTACGAACATCATAACCATAGGCTTGAGCAGATGCATTGAACGCTAAATGCTCTTTAGAATGCATCGCCTCTTGACCAATAAAAGCACTAATTTCTTTCTGCAAACGAGGGTCAGCTAATTTAGGATCATTTCTAACTGCACGAGTACTGTTTACAAAAAATTGTTCACCTTCAGGAAATAGCGCTGATAAAGCAGTCATAAAATGCGTGAGTGCAGCATCACCATTTGCCCAATATCGAGGCACATCACCAAACTCAAAATCCATTCGACGTACAGGGAAACTAGCGCCAGCACGATTTGAAATATTGACTTTAGCATTCATACCTTATTCTCCTTAATGATGAATCCATTCTTTGTTTTTATCCATTCTTATTTTATACGCTGTTTATCATGCTTTAATTAAGTGCAGATAAGGTCATAAAAGCATCATCTTAGGACATGTCTTCAAGTTTTTTTGAAAATATTAAAAATAGAAAAAGGGCAAATTCATGCCCTTTAAAAACAAACAGTATTGAAGAAAATAAGGCTTACAAACCTAATTTCGCTTTCCAATCTTTTAATAATTGAACTGTATCTAAATCATTCGGATGGAAACGTGGTTTAAAGTACGCCAGCATTTCTCCTGCCATTCCTGCGATGATCCCTTTTGATGGACTATAACCATACTTATAAATCATTCCCAACTCTTTAAGATTTAGCTTTTTATCTTGCTTAAGCAAACGTAAAGTGAAGTATGACTGAAGAATAAAAATTAAAGTCATCGCAAATACGAGCGCTGTTGTACGTAAGCTGTATGCTTTAATTCCTGTGCCAAAAACAGACTCATATACATCATATGCAACTGCTTTATGCTCATTCTCCTCAACCGCATGCCAGAACCACATATAAGACATTGTGTCATCTGTCATCAAATCTTGAATATGCTTATTACGCAATAATTCAGATGCAATCGTCGCTGTAAAATGCTCTAGAGCAGTCGTAGCGGTGAGATCAACCATCTCACGTGTCATACCAAAAGGTTTTACGATTTTCGAAAAATTATTTAAGGCAAATTGAATGTAACGACCTGTAATTTGTTCTAAGGCTCTTACATCATGACCGTATTTTTGAGCAGAAGCATTGAAATTAATATGCTCTTGAGTATGCATTGCTTCTTGACCAATAAACGCACTAATCTCTTTTTGCAGCTCTTCATTCTCTTTAATCGCTGGGTGATAACGCACAGCACGAACTGAATCAATAAATAATTTCTCACCATCTGGAAATAAAGCAGATAATGCAGTCATAAAATGTGTAAGACCTGCTGAGCCACTCATCCAGTATTCAGGTACTTGATCAAAATCAAAATTCATACGACGTACTGGGAAACTTGCACCTGCACGATTTGAAATATTTACTTTAGCATTCATGCCGCCTACTCCTTTTCAGTGAACTTTTTTCTCTGAGCACTTTTGTTCGTTTTCTTAAGTTTTATATTACGTTTTTATATGGATCAATTAAGTGCAGTTTGGGACAGCAAAGTATCAGTTTGGGACACTATTCAATAAAATTGTCAAACAATTGATATAAAAAAACACCCCATAAGGGGTGTTTTTTTGATCACTCTAGGCGATTATGCAGTTACTTTAGCAACAACACCAGCACCTACAGTACGACCACCTTCACGGATCGCAAAACGTAGACCTGGGTCCATTGCGATCGGGTGGATTAACTCTACTGACATTTCTACGTTGTCACCAGGCATTACCATTTCTACGCCATCTTGTAATTTGATCGCGCCAGTTACGTCAGTTGTACGGAAGTAGAACTGTGGACGGTAACCGTTAAGGAATGGAGTATGACGACCACCTTCTTCTTTAGAAAGTACGTATACTTCTGCATCGAATTTAGTGTGCGGCTTGATTGTACCTGGTTTAGCAAGTACTTGACCACGTTGTACGTCTTCACGCTTAGTACCACGAAGTAAGATACCACAGTTCTCACCCGCACGACCTTCGTCAAGAAGTTTACGGAACATTTCAACGCCAGTAACTGTAGTCGTTTGAGTATCACGGATACCAACGATTTCAACAGACTCACCAACTTTGATGATACCAGCTTCTACACGACCAGTTACTACTGTACCACGACCAGAGATAGAGAATACGTCTTCGATTGGCATCAAGAATGCTTTATCGATTGCACGCTCTGGTTCTGGGATGTAAGAATCAAGCGCTTCTACAAGTGCAAGAACAGAAGCTTCGCCGTAAGGGCCGTCGTTACCGTTTAATGCTTGAAGAGCTGAACCACGGATGATTGGAGTGTCATCACCTGGGAAATCATAAGTAGAAAGAAGTTCACGAACTTCCATTTCTACTAATTCAAGTAATTCTTCATCATCAACAAGGTCACACTTGTTTAAGAATACGATGATGTAAGGTACACCTACCTGACGAGAAAGAAGGATGTGTTCACGAGTTTGTGGCATTGGACCATCAGTCGCAGCACATACAAGGATCGCGCCGTCCATCTGAGCAGCACCAGTAATCATGTTTTTAACATAATCGGCGTGGCCCGGGCAGTCTACGTGAGCGTAGTGACGGATTGGAGAATCGTATTCTACGTGTGATGTATTAATTGTAATACCACGTGCTTTTTCTTCAGGAGCAGAGTCGATTTGTGAGTAATCTTTCGCTTCACCGCCGTAAGTTTTTGCACAAATTGTTGCAATCGCAGCAGTTAAAGTTGTTTTACCATGGTCAACGTGACCAATTGTACCCACGTTTACGTGTGGTTTATTACGTTCAAACTTGGCTTTAGCCATGATGATCTTCCTTTATAAACTGCTCATGAGGGTCGCTCATGAGCGCTTGGTTTTTAACTAAATTTTAGTTGGGTAATATAGTAATCGAAAGATTACTCGTCGTCACCTTTTTTACCGCCAGCTTGGAACTTAGCGATGATGCCTTCAGCCACGTTACGTGGAGTTTCAGCGTACTTAGCGAATTCCATAGAATAAGTAGCACGACCTTGAGACATAGAACGCATTTGAGTAGCGTAACCAAACATCTCAGCTAATGGAACTTCTGCTTTAATTGCTTTTGTTCCACCAGGAAGATCGTCCATACCTTGAACCATACCACGACGACGGTTTAAGTCACCCATGATATCGCCCATGTAGTCTTCTGGAGTTTCTACTTCAACTTTCATGATAGGTTCAAGAAGAATTGGATCTGCTTTCATGAAACCATCACGGAACGCATACGAACCAGCCATTTTGAACGACAATTCATCAGAGTCGACATCGTGGTAAGAACCGTCAAAAAGAACAGCTTTAACGCCTACAACTGGGTAACCAGCCAAGACACCATTCTTCATACGCTCTTGAATACCTTTATCAACTGCACCGAAGAATTCTTTTGGTACTACACCACCAACAACTTCTTCAGCGAATTCGTATTCTTTACCAGCAGCTTCAACATCAAGTGGCTCTAAACGAATATATACATGACCGAATTTACCTTTACCACCTGTTTGACGTACGAATTTACCTTCTTGCTCAACAGTTTTCTTAATCGTTTCACGATAAGCAACCATTGGTTTACCGATATTCGCTTCAACACCGAACTCACGTTTCATACGGTCAACGATGATGTCAAGGTGAAGCTCACCCATACCAGCAATAATTGTTTGACCAGATTCTTCGTCAGTACGTACACGGAACGATGGATCTTCTTTCGCCAAACGACCTAAAGCAATTGACATTTTTTCTTGGTCAGCTTTAGTTTTTGGTTCAACAGCCAATGAAATTACTGGCTCAGGGAATTCCATACGCTCAAGTGTAATGATGTTTTTCTCATCACATAATGTATCACCAGTTGTAACGTCTTTAAGACCTACACACGCTGCGATATCACCTGCACGGATTTCATCAAGATCTTGACGCTCATTCGCATGCATTTGCACGATACGACCGATACGTTCACGCTTAGACTTAACTGGGTTATATACTGGGTCACCTTGTTTAAGAACACCAGAATAAACACGTACGAAAGTTAAGTTACCTACGAATTTGTCGTTCATGATTTTGAACGCAAGCGCAGAGAACGGAGCTTCGTCAGATGCTTCACGAGATGCTTTAGTTTCAGCTTTATCGTCAAGGATACCTTCGATCGCTTTAACTTCTGTTGGCGATGGTAAGAATTCAATCACAGCATCCAACATACGTTGAACACCTTTGTTTTTGAATGCTGAACCACAAAGCATCACTTGGATTTCAGATGCTAATGTACGAGCACGTAGACCTGCAACGATGTCTTCTTTAGAAAGATCACCCTCTTCAAGGTACTTGTCCATTAACTCTTCAGAAGCTTCAGCAGCCGCTTCAACCATGTTAGTACGCCATTCGTTAGCAGTATCAACTAGGTCAGCAGGAATCTCACCATATTCAAACTTCATACCTTGAGATGGTTCATCCCAGATAATCGCTTTCATTTCGATAAGATCTACAACACCTGCAAATGTATCTTCTGCACCGATTGGTACAACGATAGGTACAGGGTTACCGCCTAAACGAGTTTTAACTTGCTCTACAGCACGGAAGAAGTTTGCACCAGTACGGTCCATCTTGTTCACGAATGCTAAACGAGGCACTTTATATTTGTTAGCTTGACGCCATACAGTTTCAGACTGAGGTTGAACACCACCAACAGCACAGTAAACCATGCACGCGCCGTCAAGAACACGCATAGAACGCTCAACTTCAATTGTGAAGTCAACGTGTCCCGGTGTATCAATTACGTTGATACGGTGTTGTTCGAATTGGTTGCCCATACCAGACCAGAAACAAGTCGTAGCAGCAGAAGTAATGGTAATACCACGCTCTTGCTCTTGTTCCATCCAGTCCATTGTTGCTGCACCGTCGTGTACTTCACCAATTTTGTGAGATACACCTGTGTAGAACAAGATACGTTCAGTTGTAGTTGTTTTACCTGCGTCAATGTGCGCAGAAATACCAATGTTACGGTAACGAGTAATCGGGGTTTGGCGAGCCATGATGTCTTACATTCCTAAATGTTATCTTTAAAACAGGACGCATCAATTAAATTGATGCGCACGAATATCCAAGCAGGCAACTTAAATACCCGCAAAGCTCCCACTTTGATAAAGAGCAATGTTGAATCGAGCTGCTGTACGCATGAATATTCTCCTGATTAGGGACTGTTTTATCCGTTTAGAAACGGTAGTGAGAGAAGGCTTTGTTGGCTTCAGCCATACGATGCACGTCTTCACGTTTTTTGATCGCTGCACCTTTACCTTCAGCTGCATCAAGCAACTCACCAGCAAGACGTAAAGCCATCGTTTTTTCAGAACGCTTAGCAGCAGCATCTACTAACCAACGCATTGCTAAGGCAGTACGACGGGATGGGCGTACTTCCATAGGTACTTGATAAGTAGCACCACCAACACGGCGTGCTTTTACTTCGACCATAGGACGAACTTTTTCAAGAGTAGTCTCGAAAAATTCAACTGGGTCTACTTTGTTTTTTTCTTGAACACGCTCTAAAGCACCGTAAACGATACCTTCAGCTACAGATTTTTTACCATCTTGCATTACGTGGTTCATGAATTTAGCGATTGTTTGGCTGCTAAATTTTGGATCTGGAAGGATCTCACGAGCAGCGACTACGCGACGTCTTGGCATTTTAATACACCTAATATTATGACACTTCAGGATGATCCAGCAGTTTGTACAAGTGCCATGTACGCTACGCTGGCCTTACTATACGTCGCTTGAATTACAAATCTATGAAGAATTCAAACAAGCGAAACGCTAAAGGGTTGTTTGGGCTGGTTGCCTAGAATTACTTCTTAGGACGTTTAGCACCGTATTTAGAACGTGACTGGTTACGATCTTTCACGCCAGCACAGTCTAAAGAACCACGAACGGTATGGTAACGTACACCTGGTAAGTCTTTAACACGACCACCACGGATTAGAACAACACTGTGCTCTTGTAAGTTATGACCTTCACCACCGATATAGCTTGATACTTCAAAACCAGAAGTTAAGCGAACACGGCAAACCTTACGCATTGCTGAGTTAGGTTTTTTAGGAGTAGTCGTATATACACGTGTACATACACCACGACGTTGTGGACAAGCCTTCAACGCAGGAACTTTTGATTTTTCAATCAAAGTTGTACGACCCTTACGGATCAACTGATTTGTTGTTGCCATTTGGCAATTCTCCCGTTATTAAACAACCTTAAAAAGAAAAGCACCTCTTTTTAAGGGCACACAATTGTAAGTCAAGAAGTAAAAATGGTCAACATTGCAGGCTAAAGCAAGTGTTGACCATTTCTAGATTTTTGTTAACTTTTAGATGCTTTTATACATCACATACATATTAGCTATGCTTTGTTGATGCAGGCTCAATATCTATTGTCTTTTGTTCGGATAATTGTTCCGTCTCATCCGCCAAGGTGTCATCACTATCAGTCGCTTTAATCGCTGGTTTTTGTTGGGAATATTCATGTTCTGTTACATGTTGCTCAGCAAGCTTCAGAATACCCTCTTCAACCTTTTCATCTTTTGTTGAATTTTCTATGAGCTCATCTTTTGTCTGAACAGCCACATGAGTAATGACATCATTTTTTAGATTTTCGGCTGGAGCTATTTTACTTGCGACATCAAGTTCTGTTGCTTGTAAAAGTTTTGGACTTGCTTTTCTTAATAATGCTTCAGCTTTGTAATATGCCTCTAATGGAGAAATCTTTTCATCAGGATGCTCATTTATATAGAATCGCGCCGCACCAAATACTGATTGTGATTTATGCCCCACATCTTCTAGAAGTTTCCAGCTATAAAAACCACCGACAACTGCACCCGCGATCGGTGTTAGTTTCCCAATCACTGAAGCTTGTGGAATATGATTTAACCACCCCCACTTAAATTGCCCATCAACATCAACCAACCACTTCTTCAACAATTCAACATCATTATTAGAGCCTAATAACTGTTGGAAATGTTGCAAATCATGTGTGTCTAACATTGATTGTAAAGCTTTTAAAGCAAGTAATAATGTTTGTTTTTCTGCGACAAGACCTAAATCAATTTCTTTAAAAATAAAGGCCACGATATCTTGATCAACTTCTTCAGATAAATCGAAACCATGAGAGCGACCAGTTTGGTAAATCGTGCGTAATGCCAAAACGATCGAAGCAGGTATATCGATTGCAGCACCCCAAACTCCAGTAGCACCAGTAATTAATCCCTGGGCAGCTGCAAGTAATTTATTTTGCTCAATGAGTGCCTGACTTAAACGTTGCGAGCGCCCAGTATCCTGTGTCAACTCAGCAAGATCTTTAACTCCTGCTTCTTCGAGAATCTTTTCTGTCAAAGAACTATTTGAACTAAATTCATTCAACCATTGAAATAAATAATCTGAAACTTTTTCACCTAAATCAGGTGAAACAAAAGTCGCCACATTATTCACCTTCGTATAATGCTTACCTAGCAATTGATGTGACAATTTAGGAAGTTGTTGACGCAGCATCTGTTGAGGGCTTTCATATTTCTCCACTTCAAATGGACTTTTGAAACGCGCATTTCCTTCAACAATATTAGATGAATTGGAAAGTTTCGCACCAGATGTTATCGGGGCAACTTGAAGTTTTTGCAATTCAGAGCTGAGCTTTTTAGCCACTCCAAATGCTTGGGCAAATAAACCTGAAGTTTGCTTATTTTTAGAATTTGTCATCAAGTACCTCTACTCTTTAATCTGTGCATTTCTAGGTAAATACTAGGTTGAATACAGATTTATCTCAACTTGAATCTGTATAATTTCATTAGCTTTCACCTTAAGTCGTTCTAAACTTACTAATCTTTACATAACTGAAAATAGACATAATATTTGCCATAAGAAATAAAAAACCTTTCTGCTATCATGGTGTCATTCACTCATGAGCCGATTTGATCGTTATTTTCTCCTGATTTTAACTATAGCGATGTTGTACAAGGCTTAGTATTACCATAAAAGGGAACTGTAAATGAAACGTGTTGTAATCACTGGTATGGGCATCAACTCATGTATCGGTAACTCTTTGGAAGAGGTTACTCATTCTCTAAAAAATGGAATCTCTGGGACACGTTTTAACCCAACTTATGCTGAACTTAATTTCAAAAGTCATGTGAGCGCAGCAGCTGTTCAAGATTTTGATGGCATTGATCGTAAATTGAAACGCTTCATGGGCGTGTGTGCGATGTATGCTTACAATGCCGCTATTGCAGCCGTTGAACATGCAGGTCTCAAACAAGAAGACCTAGCTAACAACCCAAGATACGGTATTGCTGGTGGTAGTGGCGGTAACTCAACTGCTTCTGTTGCAGAGATGGTTAAATTACTGGAAGAAAAAGGTGCACGTAAAATTGGACCTTTCTTTGTTCCACGCAACATGAGTAATACGATTACTGCAAACGTTGGTGTTGCATTAAAACTACAAGGTATTGCTCACTCTATTACTAGTGCATGTGCAACTTCTGCTGATGCAATTGGTTATGCTTACAACCTGATTCAATTAGGTAAACAAGATTTAATGCTTGCTGGTGGTGGTGAAGAAGATCACTGGTCTCAAAGCTTACTTTTTGATGCTATGGGTGCATTGTGTTCTAAATATAACGATACACCAGAAACAGCATCTCGTCCTTATTCAGCTGACCGTGACGGTTTCGTGATCGCGGGTGGTGGTGGCTTTGTGGTTCTTGAATCACTTGAGCATGCTCAAGCACGCGGTGCGAACATTTTGGCAGAAGTAGTCGCTTATGCTGCCAACAGTGACGGTGCAGATATGGTTGCTCCATCTGGGGAAGGTGCTACGCGTTGTATCCTCATGGCACTTGATGAAGCAAAACAACATGGCATTGAACAAATCGATTATGTCAATACTCACGGGACTTCAACACCTGCAGGTGACGTAACCGAATTAAAAGCAATGGAACGTGCTTTTGGCGAAGGTAATGTACCTGCACTAAGCTCAACCAAATCAATGACTGGCCACAGTTTGGGTGCAGCAGGTGTACAGGAAGCAATCTACTCTGTACTAATGATGCAAAATGACTTCATCGCACCGAACATCAACGTTACAGAACTAGATGAAGGCGCGAAAGGTTTCGATATTGTACTTGAAAAACGTGATGCAAAACTGAATACTGTCATGAGTAACAGTTTTGGCTTTGGCGGTGTTAACGCTTGCCTTATTTTCAAGAAGTGGGATGCATAATCCCACATAGGATTATCGATGGATGCACCTTCTGATGCTTTCTTGTGGGTAAAAGCATTACATATTATTGCTGTGGTGTGTTGGTTCGCTGCGTTGTTCTATCTACCACGGCTTTATGTTTATCATGCGATGAGTGAGGATGCTGTAAGTCATCAACGCTTTGAAGTAATGGAACGTAAGTTATATCGTGGCATCATGTGGCCATCAATGATTGCCACGCTTGTGACTGCCCATTTCCTTGTGGATTGGGGTGATGCCACTCGCCATTATCATGAAGCCTTATGGTTTTATCTTAAAGTGGCTTTAGTCGGACTCCTAGTCATTTACCATCTTGTATGTGGCTATTACCGAAAGAAACTCATCGGGAATGCACATTATAAATCTCATAAGTTTTGGCGCTTCTTTAATGAAATGCCAACAGTGATTTTATTTGCAGTTGTCATTCTCGTTGTTGTAAAGCCTCAGTTTTAACTGGGGCTTTTTTTATTTGAATTGAGGTCATATTTTTAATCAAATACAATTATAGAACTCAAATGAACAAACTTCTAAAGCATCGTATTGAATGGTTAAGATCTCGACTGATCTCTGAACTGATTTCCTTTCTCAACATACAAGAATTTGAGTATCGTGGCTTAACTAATGATGAAATTTCGATTGCTCAATCTGTATTTGGTGAACTCATTCATTATTCAGAAGTAAAAATTTTCAATATCCCCTATCTACCTTGGCAACCTGAAAACATATTTATAGCGCCAAATGGCAACCTGTACGTTCATCAAAAATATTTTAGTAAAGATTACTCAAAATGTTCAATCGGATTGCAAAGTCTCTTCATTCATGAACTTGCACATATTCTGCAGTTTCAGCAAAACACAAATGTGATTGTAAAAGGCGCAATATTGCAACTTGGTTATTATCTAAGTTTTAAACAATACAACCCTTACCGGTATCAATTTATAGTTGGAAAGAAATTCAATGAATATAACATTGAACAGCAAGGTGACATCGCACGTGATATTTTTCTAAAAAAAGTTCCAAATATTATTCTTCAGAAATAAAAAAAGCCCTGTCGTTTATTTACAGGGCTTTTCAGCTTGAAACATCATTAGCAATTCTATGCTGCTGTGTTTTTACTGCTCTCTGAGCTAAGTTCATGACTATCATCCATTTCAGTCGTAAAATCTACACGCATCGCATCTTTAACAATTGTACCGATACGTCCCACACCAATTGCCAATCCAAAAGCAATTACTGGATATAAGATTGTTGGAATCACCATAACTTATTACCTCTCATCAAAAGTTTAATTAATCAAACTTACTCTGACTCTTGTACTTGCTCTTGGAACATTAAAGTACCAATACGACCAACTACAACAGCTAAACCAAACGCAATTACTGGAAAAAATACAACTGACATAATCATTACCTCTCTTAACAGACCATTATTTATAAAACTATTTATTTATCATCTTGGTTTAACAAGATAGTTCCCACACGACCTACTGCGATAGCAGAACAAGACGCAACAACTAAAACTAAAAGTACTGACATTTCTATTTCCTCTTTTTATATGCGAAATGCATATTTTTACTGTTACATCTAGTGTACAGATGTTCACATTAATTAGGATAATAGCAGTGCACATTTGTACACTCAAGTGTAGCAAAAGGATTCCCGACGAACGGTCAAAAAAGACTCAATTCAATAAAATTATGTTTTTGATAGATTTAAATTTTACGAAAACTCTAATTTTTTGTATTTTTTTATCCCAATACCGAAATAATCGAAAAAAGAGTGTTTCTATTCATGTCATTGAACTGTCATTTCGGTATGCGAAAGTGACACGAAAAAAAAGAATAAATGACAATGCTAAGTTTATTCATAGTCATGCACCATCACTACGCAACCATTTAAAAATGTTGCTCTTTAAAACAGAAAAACTTGTTATTTTTACGCAGAAAAATGTGCAATTAGTATATATTAGACACCTTGTCATTTTTCTTTAAGATATAGAATGTTTGGCGCTATGATATACAACGTTCTTTAAAATTATACTTACACAAATCAAGAACTTGTATATCAACACATGTTAAGACTCAGGATTAAGTTTGAATGAAAAATTTTAAAATTGCCCTTGCCCAGTTCTCTCCGCATATTGGCAATATTGACGCAAATACTCAAAAGATGGTTGAGCAAGCAAATTTAGCAAAACAGCAGCAAGCCGATTTAATCATCTTTCCAGAATTATCAACAATCGGATATCCAGCTGAAGATTTATTGATTCGACCTAATTTAAGCAAACGCACTCAGAAAGCATTTGCACAATTAAGTGAAGTCAAAGATATCGTCATGGTATTTGGTTTTGTTCATCAAACCGAAGATGGCTACCGCTATAACTCAGCAGCCGTGATGAAAGATGGACAAGTTTTAGGGATTTATAATAAGCATAACTTGCCAAATTATGGTGTTTTTGATGAAAAACGCTACTTCCAAGAAGGTCATCAGCATCTAATTTTTGAATATTTAGGTCATAAATTTGGTGTACTTATTTGTGAAGATGTTTGGTCACTGAATACTGTTAAGCAATTAAGCCAGCTCAATGTAGAAACAGCATTGGTTCTTAATGCTTCACCTTACGAAGTAGGTAAACCGCAACATCGCATCCAAACTTTAAATGAATTAGCTAAACAGTTAAATCTCAATCTGGTTTATGTTAACCAAGTAGGTGGTCAAGATGATCTAATTTTTGATGGTTCAAGTTTTGTAACCAACAAAAATGGAGAAATCGCACTACAAGCTCCAAGTTTCCAAGAATCAATTTATTTTGTTGAATATGATGCAGAGCAAAAAGAATTCAAAAAAACTGAATCAGCCCCTGCACTTGAAACCTTTGCTGAAATTTATCAAGCACTCGTAATGGCAACTCGTGATTACGTTCAACGTTCAGGCTTCCCAGGTGTCATTTTAGGTTTATCTGGTGGTATTGATTCTGCATTAACACTTGCAATCGCAGTGGATGCGATCGGGGCAGATAAAGTTCAAGCAGTTATGATGCCATATACATACACGTCACAAATGAGTGTGGAAGATGCGACCGAGCAAGCTCGTCGTATGGGCGTAACTTTTGGTATTGCTGAGATCCACCCTATTGTAAATAGCTTTATGCAAACGCTTTATCCATTCTTTGGAAACACACCAGCTGATGCAACTGAAGAAAACTTACAAGCACGTACTCGCGGTACGCTATTGATGGGCTTATCTAATAAGTTTGGTAATCTCGTATTATCGACTGGTAACAAATCTGAAATATCAGTTGGTTACTGCACCCTTTATGGCGATATGGTTGGTGGTTTTTCTGTATTGAAAGATGTCTACAAAACCATTGTATTTGAATTAGCAAAATATCGTAATACTTTAAGTGAAACCCCTGTAATTCCAGAGCGCGTGATCAGCCGACCTCCTTCTGCCGAGTTACGCCCTGATCAAACCGACCAAGACTCTTTACCAGCTTACGATGTGCTTGATGCGATACTTTATGCATACATCGAAGAAGATCAAAGCCAAGCAGATATTATTGCGAGAGGATTTGAAGCAGAGGTGGTAGAAAAAGTGATTCGATTGGTTGATCGCAACGAATACAAACGTCGTCAAGGTGCAATCGGACCACGCATCAGCTCACGTGCTTTTAGCCGTGAACGACGCTACCCTATCGTCAACGGATGGACAACGAATGACTGAAAAAATTGTTTCTGAAAAGTCACAATTACTTGCTCAAGCACTTATGCTTGAGCAAGTGGCCTTTTATAAAAACCAACTCACGACACAACTCTCACCCGAGTTTTTCCAACAGTTTATTCAGCTTTTTTTACAACATGCTCCGAATATAAAACTGAAAGAAGTTGTAGAGCTTGATCAAATTCAAGCTGTAGTTAAACGCTATGCTTTTGAAATGCAATTAGGTGCTGGACTATTAGAATTCATTGGAGAAATTGCCCAACATCTTCATGTTTTTTCCCTGCAATCCTCAGCACAACTCCAAGATGTATTCTCAGATCATCAATTTGAAATGTGGCTATCTAAAATCTTAGAATTAGATAATATTCGACAATATTTGAATAAATTTCTAAAAGAAAGCCCATCCATTGAGCAGCTCTGCTTATATATAGCAACCTCTACACTACAAAATAAATTACCCAAACTATTTGCTACAGCTGATGAAGAAAAAGCTCAAGATAGTAAATATGAATGGCAGCAGAAATTAAAAACTTTTTCCTATCGCCAACAACAACGTATTGAGCAAAAAATAGAAGAAAGTATTGCACGCTTTATTCAAGAACAACTTGTTGATTTGAGTCTATTATCAAATGATGATCTAGAAAGTTTGGCACGCAATATATGGGACGATAATAAATCTAAACCACTCTCTGAATACACTAAGCAAGTCACTCCTCTAGATGTAGAAGAGTTCTTTGTGATGATCTATGAGTATTGGAAAGAATTACGCCAGTCTTCATTTTTGCAAGATCTGATTCTCTATGGCGTTAAAGTTTTCTATGATTTTTATAAAGATGAAAGCCTACAAGATGTTTTCACAGCTATTGGCTTGGAAGAAAGCGATCTACGCAATGAGGCAGTTCGTTTTTATCCAAAAGTGGTTAAAGCCTTAGATGAACATAATGTGTTAGAACCCATTATTCACATGGTTTTAAAACCTTTCTACGACAACCCTCAGACCCTACAAGTTATCGAAAAACATCTCTAATCTAGCTCAAGTCAGCGCTGAGTAGAAAAAAACTATAGATAAAAAGAAACCACGCAGGAGCGTGGTTTTTAAAATGGTGGCTATGACGAGACTTGAACTTGTGACCCCCGCATTATGAGTGCGGTGCTCTAACCAACTGAGCTACATAGCCGTAAACTGTGTGCGCATTATCTAGTGTTCCGCTTAAACGGTCAAGTCTATGACGTTGAAAATATGGAACATATGAACAGTTTTTATTCTTTTAAATCACATTTGATCATTTTTCGGCAATTTCATAAAAATATAAAGACTTAACTAAACTGTAAAATTAGTTTGTTAAAAAGGTATTTGAAAAATTATAAAAACTATAGACAAAAAGAGACCACGCAGGAGCGTGGTCTATAAAATGGTGGCTATGACGAGACTTGAACTTGTGACCCCCGCATTATGAGTGCGGTGCTCTAACCAACTGAGCTACATAGCCGAAAACTGTGGGCGCATTATCTTAACTTTCGCTACACACGTCAAGCACAATTTTCAAAAAAACTTAGAAGTGGGCCTATAAGCCGGGTTCTGTCGAGGACGATCATTCCTCTAGGCGTACAATCACTCATACGCTCAAGCGACCTACCCGAATCCAGTACGGGCCGTACCTCAGGATTCCTATTTGGTCTTGCTTCTGGTGGGGTTTACCTTGCCGTGAACTGTTACCAGACACGCGGTGCGCTCTTACCGCACCCTTTCACCCTTACCTCACGAATGAGGCGGTCTACTCTCTGCTGCACTTGCCGTCGGCTTTCGCCGCCCAGGCGTTACCTGGCACCCTGCCCTATGAAGCCCGGACTTTCCTCCCCTGCTTCAGTCACGGAGACCTCCACAGCAGCGACCGTCCAGCCCACTTCGAGGCGCATATTATCAAAGTTCAAAGTTAATTGCTTGTATTTTTTTGCGCTGTCAATTTTTTATATTTTTCCATCAGTTGGTCTTGTGACTCAACATGATTGGGATCAAGAGGAATACAATCAACTGGACAAAATAGTTGGCACTGCGGTTTGTCATGATGACCCACGCACTCAGTACAAAGCGCAGGATCAATCTCATAGATTGATTCCCCCATATAAATTGCTTCATTGGGACATACAGGCTCACAGACATCACAATTGATGCATTCATCTGTTATATATAAAGACACGCTACCAACCTTGTTGATGTTTACGCTCAAATGCCTGAACGACGACAGCAGGCACGAACTTGGTTACATCACCCTTTAAACGAGCGATTTCACGAACTAATGTCGATGAAATAAATGAGTATTGCTCTGAAGGCGTTAGAAATACAGACTCAAAATGAGGATCAAGCTGACGATTCATATTGGCTAATTGGAATTCATATTCAAAGTCAGAAATCGCTCTTAGACCACGAAGTACAGCTGTAGCACGTTGTTCACGGAAAAAATTAACCAACAAGCCATCAAATCCTACAAACTCAACATTGGTTAAATGACTTAATGATGCTTTGGCTAACTCAACACGCTCTTCTAAACTAAACACAGGATTTTTATGATGACCAATTGCAATTGCAACAACAACTTCATCAAACATTTTTGATGCTCTTGCAACTAAATCAACATGTCCATTGGTAATTGGATCAAAGGTCCCTGGATAAATCACACGTGTTTTAGACATGCGTTGTACTCTAAGTGAATGAGATAAGGCATGTATTTTAACAAAAGTTCGCAATAAACGCGAAATTCCTAAACAATGGAAAAAGGTTACGTTTTACGGCACAATAGATGCAATTGTGGAAGTTTGAATTATGGCGCAAGCAACAGTTGTAAAAAAACATAATGGTGGCACGATTGCTCAGAATAAAAGAGCGCGTCACGATTACTTTATCGAAGAAAAATTTGAAGCAGGCATGTCACTTCAGGGTTGGGAAGTAAAATCCTTACGTGCTGGACGTATGACCTTGTCTGAAAGTTATGTCATTTTTAAAAATGGTGAAGCCTTTTTATTTGGTTCACAGATTCAGCCTTTATTGTCTGCATCAACCCATGTCGTACCTGAATCGACACGTACACGAAAGTTATTATTATCTCGTCGTGAACTAGAAAAGTTACTAGGTGCTGTGAACCAAAAAGGTTATTCATGTGTTCCTTTAGCTTGCTATTGGAAAGGTCACTTGGTTAAGCTCGAAATTGCGTTGGTCAAAGGTAAGCAATTACATGACAAACGTGCTACGGAAAAAGACCGTGATTGGCAGCGTGATAAAGCACGTATGTTGCATAAATAGTTTTCTAAAAAAGAGCTTTGTATCAAACAAAGCTCTTTTAAATATACTTACTGATTTATACTGTTTCTTCTTCAACACGACCAAACTTTGCAATCGCAGCTTGTACAATTTTGTCAAAATAAGGATGGGCTTGTTCTAATATATCTAAAGCATCGGTAATTGGGGTTAATGCTTCTACAAGATCATTATTTTCAAAACCTTCAATAACATTTTTGGGTTCTATACCATCTACAATTAAATACCAAAAACCATTTAAAGCATTAAATTTCAAACCTTCTTGTTCAATCTGCGGTATTAATTGATTTTGCTCATTTGCAAATTTACTCCATTTCGTTTTATTCACTTTTTCTTTATAATTATCATAGTATGGAGAAAACCTAAAAACTATACGCTCAACATCATTTTTTATAAATGTACTCAACCACCAATAATTAGAATCACCTCCAATTATACTACTTTCACAATCTAAATTATAGCGCGCATAAAAATTCTGATATTTAAACTCATCTCCTTGCTTTGCTTTCCAAGACTTTGGTGCAAACTGAAGTAAACAGCTCCCATTTAAATCAAAGGTTCCATCCCAATTTTCTAAACCATAAATATGCTCTTGAACAATCGTATCTACAGCCACCAACAATTCATAGCTTATTTCTTCTTCAAGCAAAGTTTTTGCCTGCTCCAAATATTGAATATTCTCAATGATTAATTTTACCGCTTTAATATTGCTCACTATTTTCTCCAAAATTAAGTGATTAGATTTGATTAAAATGTTTTAATATGATCAGCAAACTGCTTTGCTAACCATGCACTATGATTATTTACATCTGACGTTTTTGCATATTGATATAAAATTTTTGAAATAGCTGACCAAGATACTGGAATTAGCCTATTTTTTTTATCATTACGTAAATTATCATGTATCAATTTAGTATTCTCATCCTTATCATTTAACAGAGCATCTTTAATGACTTGCTCATTTGTTGATAAACAACCTGTTTTTGTTAAATAAATAATAGCCCAGTCTTTACTTATATTTTTAGTTTTTAACATTGCTTCGCGATAATATCGTTTAAGTTGATCAACACCCTCATTTGCATATATTTTAACCTCAATAAATAACAAAAATTCAGATGTATCAATTTCTATATCTACCCGATTTTCCAAATTACCCAGTGGAGAACATTCATCTATAGCAGAATAATTTTTAGGTTGGTACTGGTGAAATCGTGGTGGTAATAATTTCAGCAACATTAATAAAATTATATTTCCTTGGCCATGATCACCACGGCAGTCTAGAAACCATTTTAGGACTGGACTATTTCGGACTTCCTTGGTTCCTAAACCTGCTGCCGTCCAAACATTTGCTGATAACCCTTGTGCTCTTGCTTCACGTATTGGTTCTACTGCTATATTAAAATCTTTAAAAAAGTTTTCCAAAGCCATGCTATCTACAAATAAAGGCTGTTCAGGAACTTCCTCGATCGAGGGTAAATCTCTAAATTTCTTAAAGAATAGGTCTAATTTTTGTTCAAAAGTAAGTTGCTGTTGTACAACTTCCTTTTTTTGTGAGCTTATTTCTATCCAATCACTAAAAAATCGACTTAATTGAGTAGAAAAATCAAGTTGCTCATCAACTATCATACTGTTTTCAATTTTGTTTGCTAACTCAATAATCTGTTCATCTTTTTTAGAAACTTCAAGTTCGTGTACTTCTGGCTCTAGTGAAATTTCAAACTGATAAATGTCCCCCTCCTCTTTCCAATTTCCAGAAAACATCTCGTACGAGTCATCCTCAAAAGATCCTTCTAATGCATAATCTAAACTAAATTTTCCTGTCAAATCAGTGTATTCAATATCACCTTTTGAAGTTTGAAATTCAGTCGTTTTATTCAATACGACTCTCCCAGAAAAATCTTGTCTATATTCTGTTGAATAGCCATTGAATAAGATAATAAATTCATCATTACTGCTAATAACTCTAGTTATTTTTGTGGGGCGTCCATCCCAATAAATTTCACCTAACATAAAATTCACTCATAAATTATTTTACTAAGTCCTAGAGCAATTAGTTTATTTGCTCTAAATCTAAATAATATTTCTTTGCTTTATTTTGAATATCATCAAATATATCAAAACTCTCGTTCACCTTTTTCAAAACTTTTTCAATAGGTTCTAAAGTTTTATCTAGCTTCCCTTGCTCATACTCTTTTATAAATAATTCAGAATCGAGTAGATCAATTTTCATCTCAAAAAAAGTGCCATGTCCTTCTAACTCAAATCCTTTATCTTCCAATTTTTTGTATTGCATCAAAGTGTTTTTTCTAAACTCATTCCAATCGCACATTTCTCGATAAACTCTGAGATCAGAAGCTTGGCGAATTCAAACATGAGGTGCGACAGTTTGAAAAGTCTTATGATAATCAACAAGCTGAGCAAATTTCTCTAATGGTGTAAGCCAATCTAACGCTTTTCTAGGACGAGTATTCAGTGACATGGCAACTTGATTTAAATAATGCTGATCTGCCTGATTTAAATCAATCCCTTTAGGTAAATATTGCCTAATTAAACCATTCATATTTTCGCATGTGCCTTTTTGCCAGGGTGAATGTGGGTCACAGAAATATACATCTATGCCTAAATCTTCTTCAAGTATTTTATGTTCTGCCATCTCGCGTCCACGGTCATAGGTCAACGTTTTACGCAGTTCTGCAGGTAAATATTTCAGAGCTTCAGTTAAAGCCTTGCGCACTGATTCTGCCTTTGCATCAGGTAATGTTGCCAAGATACAGAGCCGTGTATTTCGTTCAATAAGTGTTGCTATCGAACTTTTATTGTCTTTACCTTTAATTAAATCAGCTTCCCAATGACCCGGTATTTTTCTTTCTTGAACTTCGGCTGGGCGCTCATGAATAGTTTTAATATCCTGTAATATAGAATCTTTTTTAGGTTCACCGTTAGCTTTTCGCTTTTTATTTTCATGACGTAGACAGGATAATAAGTCTTTTTTCAACTCACCCTTGGGTAATGCTCGTATCGTTGAATAAATCGTTGTATGGCTTACATTCATTGTTTGATCCAAATCAGGAAATGTCTTTAAACGCTTTGCTATTTGCTGAGGAGACCATAAACAACGGATCGCTTCAACAATAAATTTCCAGAGGATTGAATCGATTTTGAGTTTTCTGTGACCACGTCTACGTCTAGCAAAAGTGTTATCAGAAGCATATCGAGCTTGATAAACGTCATTGATGCTATTTCTTTTAAGCTCACGATAGATCGTACTAGGATGTCTTTTAATAAGTTCAGCAAATTTTCTGGCTGAAAAGCCTTCTTTTCTTGACTCAAGCATTAATGCAGTACGATCTTCAAAGTTAAGATGATGGTATGACAATTTTATATACTCCATAAACCCTTTAAATTAATTAGGTGGTTTATGTCGCACTTCAAGTTTTACTCTGCCCTTCTTTCGTAAGATCTTCATATTGAAATGACAATCCACGAATTAAATTATAATTAAGGAAAAATTGTATAGTCATATATCCTTGATCGTGCCTAAAAAAGTTAGAAGTCGGGAATCTGTTATTATTAATCTGAAATTCTTCATTAGGATTGTAATTGTACCCTCTGTCATAATGAGTGAGCTTAAAAAAAGCATAACTGTGCAAGATATTACTATGCTTTTCATCAGCTTTAGGATGAATCCAACTTTGTGGAGTAAACCATAACTCTCTAAATTCAAACTTCGCACTTATTTCCCATATCGTCGTTTGCCAATCTAACTCAAGGACAATAGAGTTTTCAGAGTTATGTATCATAGCTTCTATATCAGTAAAAATTTTATGCGAAATTTTTTCTTCTAAAACATAAGCCTGCTGAATAATAGTAGGCAGGTTATTCAATATAAACTTTATGGATGCATCATTTTCAAAGCTATTATCTTGGAGCTTAATCATTGATCAGGCTCTCCAAACTCACTATTGAATCACCATGATCATTTCTTTCTAACGCAACACTTGCTCTATAAACAATTTCATGACGAAGCTCTTGTGGTGCTATGATTTGAATCAAGTGAGCTTTCTCTACCAACCAATTCATTAAACTCATTGTAATAAAAATCGTAGTCCTCAATTCATAATATTCATGATCTTTGATTTGTTGAATATCCTGATTAGCACAAATAGGTTTAAGTTTTAATTCCTCTAATAACTCTTTGTGAAATACAAAAAAATCTCCTGCTCCGCTCTATCAAAATAAGAATTTTCAAATTCCCGTTCATCTACAAGAATATCAATATCGTAATCATTAATATCAACATGAGCTTTTTCTTCAATTATATTGACCTCATCAAATCTGAATAGATTAAACGTTCTGAGCTCACTTTTACTCCCTACTATTTTACTTGCAATTAAGTATGGCTGCTGTCCATGCTGAATAATGCCTTGTGGTTTTAAAATATATTTAGTTTGCTCACTGCTTCCTTCTTTACGGTACAATGCACTGATCCATAAATTATCATCTAGCAAAGCTTCATAAATCTTTTGTGTAGCAAGTGTTGATTGCTCTTCTCTATTAATTTTCCCATATCCATCAGGTACAAATCTTATTTTGCTATGCCATGACCCGATTTGGGTATCCTTTTCTAATTGTTGTTCCGCAGCTTCGAAAAAACCTTTCACCTTCTTGTAAATATTATTAGGTAAATTGTGACTTAGATATTCTTTTGCCATCACTAGAACCAACGCAAGCTCGGAACTAAATTGTTCTATGCATGCATTTTTACTTAAGCAAAAACTAGATGCATGACGACCACTTGCTTTAACCTCTATTAAGGTTCCAGAAACCAAAATAAATTCAATTGTTTTTAAATCACGTAATATATTCTTTTTTAATGATCTCTCATCAATTTCATTATTATAGAAATGTCGAACTTTATGTTTTAACTCTTCAATAGGATACGCTTTTTGCGGTTCTCGTGGTAAAGCATGGTAAAGATTAAGTATTCTCTCTACTTGGCTCGAAATTGATTTATCCATGATGCAATCTCATTAATCATATGGTTGAAATGAGAATAGCACCCCTGTGAGACAAACAGTGTCTCACAAAATATTTTTTACTTTTTTAATTCTGCTAAATATTTGCCAAATTTACGTGCGGTTTCTAAATCACCTTCTGGTGGTGTTACTTCGACGCTTGCATTATCTGATTGAGTCATTAAACCTAGAAAGCTGGACATACGGTTAATATCTGATGGGCTTCGTCCTGTTGGCATAAACGGCAAACCCGCCCATAACATGCCATGCTGCATCGCAAACAGATTGATCTGTTGCAACACCGCCAATTTATCACCACTTAATCCACCACCATTGGTAAAGCCCGCAGCTATTTTGCCTTGCCAAGTTCGCGCAAGCCATCGCTTAGACGAGTCTTCCATGAATTGCTTGAGCGCAGAAGTCAGACTACCCATATAAGTTGGGCAACCCATTACGATCACATCAGCTTGATCGATTAAATCCCACTGTGGAGCAGCAACAGAAATGAGATGCACTTCTGCCCCTCCCTGTTCCGCACCTTGAGCAATATGTTGAGCAACTTTTGCAGTATGTCCATAAGGACTATGAAAAATTACACAAACTTGAACTTTAGGAGTTTCTTGATCAATAAAAGACATGGAAAATTTAAAAACCAATGAATTGAATCAAGTTTAACATTTTTCATCACAACTAAGCGAATCAACTGCTTATTGAATTAAAATTATTGCATAAACACAAATGTTGCCATACGTCCTGTTTTAGAATCTCGACGATAAGAAAAATAATCTGTTGTTTGTTGAAATGAACATTGATTGCCACCCAAAACATTCTGCACACCTAAGCGATTTAAAATAAACCGAGCGATTGCATATAAATCAGCTAAATATTTACCCTCAGTCTGTCCTGAGATAAATGCAAATTCCAGTTCAGTATATTTTTCACAGAATGCAGCTTTCACCTCTGCCCCGACCTCAAAGCAAGGTTGACTAATCGCAGCTCCTAACCACGCCCATTCTGGCTGTGATTGCATCTGAGCGACGGTATTTTCAATGATACCATTCGCCAAACCTCTCCAGCCTGCATGTAGATTAGCAACCTCTGTACCCTCAGCATTTCCTAAAACAACTGGTAAACAATCCGCTGTCATCATCATGAGTGCATGTCCTGCACGCTGCGTGACTAAGCCATCGCCTTCAGGGGCATTAAATGGAATTTGTTCATTGATAGTTAGACAAATCGTGCTGTGCGTTTGTGTCATCCATGTAATCTTATCAACACCATAGTTTGATAGTTGATTAAGCAAAATCATGCGATGTTGCTGAACTCGCTGTGCCTCATCATTAACATGCAATGCTAAATTAAATCCTTTTAGATTTTGATTTGGCGTTGCAATCGCTTGAGGATGCTCAATACACGTTTGACCGACGTAAACACCTTTAGGCAAACCTTGTACAAATTCCATATTTTATTCCAAAGATCGTTTAATAAGCCTTATTTTCAGTGCGCAATACTTCAACCAATTGCTTAAAGTCCTCAGGCCACGGCGCTTCAAACATCATTTCTTCACCAGTGCGAGGATGAACGAGACCAAGTTTTGCTGCATGCAATGCTTGACGTTTAAAGCTACGCAACATATCAATCAATGTTTCAGAAGCGCCAGCAGGTAAACGCACACGATTTACATAAACTGGATCACCGACCAAACCATATCCTAGATAGCTAAAATGCACGCGGATCTGATGAGTACGTCCTGTTTCTAGTTGCGCTTGAACGCGAGTAAAATCTCTAAATCGTTCTTTCACGTTATAGTGAGTTACCGCTTCTCGACCACCAGGTAGGATCGCCATTTTCACGCGATCGACTGGATGTCTTTTAATCGGCTCATCAATCGTTCCACCAGCGATAATGTTTCCATAAACCACTAGATCATATACACGATAGACTGTTTTTTTAGCGAGTTGTTTACTTAGCGAAAATTGAGCTTCTAGATTTTTGGCAACAACCAATAAACCACTGGTATCCTTATCAATACGATGAACCAAACCAGCTCGAGAAAGTTCTGCAAGTTTTGGCGCATGATAAAGTAATGCATTTACCAGTGTTCCCGATGGATTACCTGCACCTGGATGAACAACCATCCCTACTTCTTTATTGATCACGATAATATCATCATCTTCATATACGACATTGAGTGGTATATTTTCAGGCTGGCTTGTCGTTTGTGCTTCTAACTCAACTTCTAAGGTTAAAAGTTCATTGCCTTCACAACGATACTTCGGTTTTACGATGTTACCATTTACCAACAGATGACCGTCTTTCATCCACTGTTTAAGTTTTTCTCGCGAAAATTCGCTCCATACCATAGCCGCGACTTGGTCGATACGCTGACCGAGATACTCTTCATCGAGTTGTATTTGCAACGATAAACGTGTTGCAGTTGAGTCAGAATTATGATTATCTGCATCCACAGAATCTTCGAGTAAGAAATCTGTTTCAGAGAAGTTTGAATTGGAAGATTGTGCTGAAGTCATTTGATGATCGGTACAAAAATGGTTTAATAGAACCATTGTAGCTCATTGCCCAGAATAACAGAGGAGTTTTTATGTCGCTACCACGTTATAAAATTACGATGCTTGCACTTTCTTTAGGTGTAGCGTCTGCATTTGTGGGCTGTAGCAGCAATCCAAGTAAAAAAGAAGTGGTTGATAAAGGACCACAATCAAGTGAGCAAGTTTATTTCGAAAAAGCACAAAAGTCTCTTGATCGCAATCAATACACTGATGCGGTTAAATCTCTTGAAGCGTTAGATACCTACTATCCAACAGGACGCTACACGCAACAAGCTCAACTTGAACTTCTCTATGCAAAATTCAAACAGAAAGATTATGAAGGCACGATTGCGCTTGCAGAGCGTTTTATCCGTCTAAATCCACAGCATCCAAATGTTGATTATGCTTATTATGTTCGTGGCGTAGCGAACATGGAAATGAACTACGACAGCTTAATTCGTTACACCTCTTTACAGCAGTCACATCGTGATGTGAGCTATGTAAAAGTTGCATATCAGAATTTTGTGGATTTAATTCGCCGTTTCCCAAGCAGTAAATATTCTGTTGATGCGGCTCAACGCATGAAATTTATTGGTCAAGAATTAGCTGAAAGTGAAATGAATGCGGCACGTTTTAATATCCAACGTAAAGCATGGTTGGCTGCAGCTGAGCGCGCACAATGGGTGATTGAGCATTATCCTCAAACACCTCAAACACCTGAAGCTTTAGCGACACTTGCCTACAGCTATCAAAAACTTGGCGACAATTCGACTGCACAGCAGTATATCGAAATTCTAAAACTCAATTATCCAAACCTTGTGAAATCAAACGGTGAAGTCAATCTACGCGCTGCTCGCAAAGAAGGTAGTTGGGTAAATCGTGCTACTTTGGGCTTGTTAGGTCGTGAATCTAAAACAGTTGAAGTGAAAGAAGAAGTTAAAACTGAAGCTCAACAGCGCAGCCTAACCAACCGCCTAAGTTTTGGTTTACTTGATAAATCTGAAACAGAGTCAACCTCTCAACCTGAAGCCGTTGTCACACCAGTAGCACCAGCTGAAAATAATAAGCCTAGTTGGACAAATCGTCTTAGCTTTGGGCTTTTAGATAAACCAGAAGCAACAAACTCATCAGAAGACGATGCTGCAAACTAATTTGCAATCATCTGATACATCAAACAGGCAAGACTCTCCTTGCCTGTTTTTTATTTTATGCAACAATAATTTCTGACATTTTGCTCGGCAAAATATTTCACTTTCTACCTGAATGGTTAAATGCACATGGCGATTCCACAACATACGATTGATCAGATTTTAGATCGAACCGACATTGTCGATTTGATTGGTCAACGTGTGAAGTTAAAAAAGACTGGGCGTACCTATTCTGGCTGTTGTCCCTTCCATCAAGAAAAGTCCCCCTCATTCCACGTTTACCGTGATAAACAGTACTATCACTGCTTCGGTTGTCAGGCAAATGGCAATGCTATTCGTTTTTTAATGGATATTGATGGTCGTAACTTTGTTGATGTAATGAAGGAACTATCTGATAAAACAGGTATCGATTTACCCAAGGATAACCAAGATAATAAAAAACTATCCTACAAACGTAGTTCTCAGACTATTACAAAAACAGCACCAACTGTAGCACAAGAGCCCCATACAACTCCGCCTACTGCTGTTGATGACTATACCGATGGGCACTTTGTAGATATGGATCGTTTCATAGATGATCCCTTTGCGCAGTTTGATCCGTCTTTCTCATTTGAAGAAAATGTACAAGAAGGCAATTTATATGACCTTCTTGAAAATGTTGCTCAATTTTATGAGCGTCAGCTACCTAATAGTCAAAAAGCTCAGAATTATTTTAAGCAGCGCGGCTTGTCACCACAAACCATTCAATTTTGGCGTTTAGGTTACGCGCCCGAAGACTGGCAGCATTTAGAAAAAGCTTTCCCTCAAGATATTGAAGGCTTAAAGCAACTTGGCTTAATTCGATCTAGTGATAGTGGACGTGATTTTGATTTGTTACGCGAACGTGTGATCTTCCCGATCCGTGATCACAAAGGACGTGTGGTCGGTTTTGGTGGTCGTGCATTAAATGATGAAATTAAACCCAAATACATCAACTCACCTGATTCAGAAGTTTTTCACAAGAACCAATTACTTTATGGTTTATATGAGGGCCGTAAACTTAAAGCCAATGATTGGTTGATGGTTGAAGGTTATATGGATGTCATCGCCTTGCAGCAATATGGCATTAATGGTGCTGTCGCCACTCTTGGAACAGCAAGTAATGCAGATCACTTAACCACATTATTTAAGCAAAATTCGCGAATCACAATCGCTTTCGATGGTGATACTGCAGGTCAAAAAGCAGCACGTCGTACATTAGAAATCGCATTACCACTTCTTAATGATGGGCGTGAATTAAAGTTTTTTGTATTACCCAATGAGCATGATCCTGACTCTTTGATTCGTCGAGAAGGTTTAGAAAACTTCCAAAGGCTATTGCAACAATCACCACTGTTGTCTGACTTCGTATTTGCCCATTTAACAGGGCAACATGATGTCAGCACACCTGAAGGTAAAAGTTTAGTCATGGGAGAACTACGAGAATTAACGGAGTTATTACCCAAACATGGTTCTTTCCGTTATTTGCTCACCCAATCTTTCCGTGAAAAACTTGGCTTGGGTAAACGCTTTACCCCACAAATTAGTCATGATGCTTCGCTTTCTTTTAATATCCAAACCAAAGATGAAGATTTTGCGATCGCTATTTTGATGCATCACCCCTATCTTTATATCCATTTTGAAGAATTACGTGCGGTGATTGATCAAACAGAATTGTTAGCCAAGATTTTAGCCGTACTAAATATCGTGTTTGATGATCTACCTGATGATCAAGAGTTAGCTACTTATTATGTACTCGGTGCATGTAGCAATTTTAGCCATGAGATTGCTGATATTATGCAACGCACCAATATTCAATCATTAACTCAGGCACCTGAAATTGCAGATAAATTAGCAAAGGAATATGCTCTAGGTTTACAGGAAAAATATTTAAGATTAAAACTTAAATCACCAATTACACTGATTGAATCACGCAACTTACGTCAGCAATTGAATGAATTAACTAAGCAAATTAGCTTACGCTTACTATCCTAATTTTTTATTGTTTTGGCTTGCGTTCATGCTCAAATACTTCATGAAGATGCTGCTGTAGCCATTCAAAATAATCAGGACTCTCAGCTTTAGCCGCCTCACGCAATAAAATGGAGGTCGGATGCATCAATTTTTGCGTCAAACGATGAGCAAACTCTTGCAGAACTTGCTCAGGCGGATGTCCATGTTGTAATGCATCCATGGCATGTTCTAATTCAATTTGACTCATTTCTTCGCTATGTTGGCGGTAGGCTTGTATCGTTCCGCCCGCCTCTTTAACTTTTTGCTGAGTAATCAATTGTGTCGCTAATTGATTTACCATCACTTCTGCTTCAACAGCAGCTTGACGACGCTGTGCAAGATTCTCATCTATCACACTTTGTAAATCATCTACGCCATATAAATAAACGTTATCTAGTGACTCAACTTTTGGATCAATATCACGTGGAACTGCTAAATCCACCATCAACATTTGTTGATAACGCCGTTTCTTCAATGCTGATTTAACATCTGCATATCCGATCACTTGATGCAAACTTCCTGTACAACTTGAAACTACATCTGCGCGATATAAATTTTGTGCTAACTCATTGAAAGGAATAATTTCAACATCGACTTGATGGGCAATTTCTTGAGCAAGAAGATCTACTCGTTCACGACTGCGATTACAAATTAACATTTTTGCCACGCCCATTTCAGCGAGGTGCTTGGCAACCAAAGTATTCATTTCACCCGCAGCAACAATCATTATCGTTATTTTTTCTGGGTGGCTAAATACTTGTGATGCTAGTTGCGCAACGGCATAACCCATTGATACGGCATGGCTACCGACTGATGTTTCTGAGCGTACACGCTTTGCTGCGTAGAAAGCATATTCAAAAACACTATTCAATTCTGGGGATACTGTTTCAGCATCTTTTGATAAGGCCAGAGCACTTTTTACCTGTCCTAAAATTTGTGGTTCGCCTAACATCAGCGAATCCAAACCACTGGCAACACGCATTAAATGTGTAACAGCTTGAGCGTTTTCGTAACGATAAACATGATGAGTTAATTGTTTTACATCAATATTATTCACTTGGGCGAGCCAGTTTAAGACGCTATCCGCGTCTTCTGTCATGGCATAAACTTCTGTGCGGTTGCATGTAGACACAACCACCATATCTTTCAATGAAGGATGTTGACGTTGCTCCTGCAATAGCGCAGCTAACCGCTCTGCATTGAAAGCGATTTGCTCACGTAATTCAACAGAAGCTGTTTGATGGTTGACACCCAATGCAAAGAAAGACATATCAGATCATCATTTCGCTAAATTTATGTTATTGTGCAACATCGGTGTCATAAAAAGCATTACTTTGGATCAATAAAAATTGCGTCAGCTATATCGCCGTAATAAGTTTAGCGGCAAGACGATTCGACGGTATTCTACCACAATCTTGTTGTTAGGTAGCATGAGCTCTTATGTCTCTGCACAAGCAATACACGATATGTATGCTGACAAAAGTTTTGAGAATGCACTACAACAGAGCATGATTGCTGAATTTTCCCTTGCTTATGATAATATTGCAACCGCATTACACAATTACACCGTTCTTGCCATTCGTAGTAACTCTACAACTATTAAGCAACGCGCATTAGATGTTGCTCTTGAATACAATGATCTACAAGCGGCATTAAATATTGCAACGCACTGGGTTGAACAAGAGCCTAAAGATGTTCCAGCATTATTTTACTTATCACATATTGCATTAAAAACGCATGAATATGAACTTGCGGCAAAAACCTTAGATAAAATTCTTAATATTGATCCTACTTCTGATCTAGAACAAATTTTGGCTGGAATTGCACCTGAGAATGCTCAAGATCGCGAAATCTTATTGAATGCTTTACGTGCCAGCACAGAAAAAGACAATCCTTCGATATTGGCTTTGATCGCAGGTCTAGAAGCGCAAGATGGTTTGTATGAGCAAGCGCTTAAGAATATTAACCGTGCATTGCGTAAACGGTCTAAGTCGACTAGTTTTATTTTAATGAAAGCCAACCTGCTGATGGCTTTACAAGATGACGAAGCAACCCAAAAATGGTTTGCTAAAGCTAGCCGCAAGAATAAAGAAAATCTCGATATTCGTTTAGCGGAAGCACGTTATTACATTCAGATCAATGATCAGCAAACAGCATTAGAAAAACTTGAAGATGTTATAAAAGATCATCCAAATGCTGAAGAAGCACTGTTCATTGCGGGCTTAACCAGTATTGATCTAAAGCAATATGAAAAAGCAGAACAGTACTTAGTCGATTTGCGTAATTCAAGCAAATATCAAAATGAAGCCTATTACTACTTAGCCATCAATGCTCAACGCAAACAGCATTATGAAACAGCAAAGGCATATTATCGATTAGTAGACGGCAGTTTATATATCGTGTCTAGACGCAATATGATTGCTATTTTTGAAAAACAAGAACAATTGAATGATGCACTACGCTTCTTAACCCAAGAGCGTGTGAATTATCCTCAACATGCAAGTTTCTTATATCAAGCGCAAGCTGATATTTTAAAGAAAATGAATAATAAAAAAGCGGCTTTAGCATTACTGGATGAAGCAATAAAGAATTTGCCAGATGATCCTGAACTCATTTATGCAGAAGTACTATTACTTGATCCTTTCACTGATCGAGATAAATTAGATAAGACTCTGAAACAATTATTGGCAATTGAGCCAAACAGCCCAACCTATCTTAATGCATACGCCTATACCCTTGCTTTACAAAATCGTCGCTTAAAAGAGGCACGAAAGTATGCGGAACTCGCACTAGAATTTGCACCAGAACAAGCTTCAATTTTAGATACACTAGGTTATATCGCATTTTTACAAAATGATTTTGATACCGCAGTCAAAGTCCTTGGGCAAGCGTATGAAATTAGTCAGAATGTAAATATTGGAATTCGATATGCCAAAGCATTGTATATGCAAGGTGCTCTCACTCAATTCAGTGATGTGTTACATCAATTAAAACAAAAACATGTAAATGCCCCACAATTACAACAACTTGATGGCTTAATCTTACCTGTCACAGTAAAAAAGAGTTAAATTCATGCGCTCATTGTCAAAACTATGCATTGCGATTTGTAGTTCAAGTGTTTTATTCCTTAGTGGTTGTCAAAGCTTAACTCAACCCCAAAAACCAATCGTGACACCGCAAGTTCAAGATGAAAATAATTTTAACTTACAAGGCAAAATTGGGGTTCGTACACCGCAGCAATCTGGCAGTGCATTCTTTACATGGGCACAGCAACAAGATGAATTTGATATTGAATTAACTGGAATCCTAGGTGTTGGAAAAACACACATTCAAGGTAAACCTGGTGAAGTCACACTAAATAGTGCAAAAACTGGACTTATTTCAGCGACCACACCTGAAGAATTACTTGAAAAAGCTACAGGATGGCAAGCACCAATTATGCACTTGACGTATTGGGTACAAGCCAAACCTGCGACTCAAAATGCGCAAATCATAAAAGATGAAAATAATAGATTGAAGCAACTCATTGAAGATGGTTGGACAGTTAATTTTAGTTATAACGACGCACAAATGCTGCCAAATAAATTATTACTTAAACAACCACTTGCGGAAGATAAAGAAAACCGTATTACAATGGTGATTCAAAATCGATAATTGATTAAATTAATCTATGATTAGAGTACCTTCACCTGCAAAATTAAATTTATTTCTGCATATTACTGGTCGTCGAGCGAACGGTTACCATGAATTACAGACGATTTTTCAATTAATTGACCTATATGATTGGATGACTTTTGAAAATTTGTCTGAAGAAATAATACAGATTGAAGGTATTGCTGAAGTTCAACTTGAACAAAATCTCATCTATCGTGCAGCACAATTATTACACCCACATGCAAAAAAACCGTGTGGACTAAAAATTTTGATAGAGAAAAATATTCCTATGGGTGCTGGTCTTGGTGGTGGATCATCCAATGCCGCAACCACACTGATTGTGCTCAATCAACTTTGGGAATGCGGCTTAAATGAAACACAGTTGGCTGAATATGGTGTGCAACTTGGTGCAGATGTTCCTGTCTTCATTTATGGTCGAAATTCATGGGCAGAAGGCATAGGTGAACATTTATCATTCATAGACTTAGATCAAAAACAATTCATTATTTTAAAACCTGATTGTTTTATCAGCACTCAATTGTTATTTTCACAAAAAACATTGACAAGAGACTCTAATATCACTAAATTTTGCGCCTATCAGTTAGAACCTTCTAGCTTTGGAAATAACTTCGAACCTCTGGCTCGACAGTTGTACCCTGAAGTTGAAGAAGCGATGCAATATTTAGATCAATTTGGTCTAGCAAAGCTTACAGGTACAGGTGCTTGTGTTTTTACTGAAGTAACCAGTGAAATGGATACAAAGAAGATTTTGCAAAACGCACCTTGTAAAGCTTACTTGGTCAACAGTTTAGCAGAATCACCTTTAAGACATTTCAAAGTTACACGTTAGGGGCGTCGCCAAGTGGTAAGGCAGCGGGTTTTGATCTCGCCATCCGTTGGTTCGAATCCAGCCGCCCCTGCCAATTTTCACCTGTAGATGTATGTAATAGGGGCGTCGCCAAGTGGTAAGGCAGCGGGTTTTGATCTCGCCATCCGTTGGTTCGAATCCAGCCGCCCCTGCCATTACATATCATCAAATTTAGGGGCGTCGCCAAGTGGTAAGGCAGCGGGTTTTGATCTCGCCATCCGTTGGTTCGAATCCAGCCGCCCCTGCCATATCTTTAGACAGACTTGTTTTATATTGATACCTGTTCAATCATATTGACATTATCATGCAAAACGATTAAAGTTCTGCCGCATTAGGGGCGTCGCCAAGTGGTAAGGCAGCGGGTTTTGATCTCGCCATCCGTTGGTTCGAATCCAGCCGCCCCTGCCATCCAAATTCATTATAAGCCAACCGCCAAGGGTGCTTCATGCCCAATCTTGTCGTTTTTAGTGGAAGTGCTCATCCACAGTTCGCCCAAAAAGTCGTAAGCCATTTACATATTCCACTCGGTGCTGCTTCTGTAAGCAAGTTTTCTGATGGTGAAATTTCAGTTGAAATTACTGAAAATGTTCGTGGTAAAGACGTTTTTATCGTTCAATCTACTTGCGCACCAACCAATGATAACCTTATGGAAATCTTGGTAATGGCAGATGCTTTGCGTCGTGCAAGTGCTGGTCGTATTACTGCAGTTATTCCATATTTTGGCTATGCTCGCCAAGATCGTCGTCCACGTTCAGCACGTGTACCGATTACGGCTAAAGTTGTAGCAGATATGTTGACAACTGTTGGGATCGACCGTGTGGTAATGATCGACTTACACGCAGACCAAATTCAAGGTTTCTTTGATATTCCTGTTGACAACATCTACGGAACGCCAGCGTTATTGGCAGACCTACGTCAACAACAACATGACAACCTTATGGTGGTTTCACCTGACGTTGGTGGTGTTGTTCGTGCACGTGCTGTTGCAAAACAATTAGGTGATATTGATTTAGCTATCATCGATAAACGTCGTCAAAAAGCAAATGAATCACAAGTGATGCATTTGATTGGTGACGTAAAAGATCGTGACTGTGTCATTGTTGATGACATGGTAGATACAGCAGGTACGCTTTGCAAAGCTGCCGATGCACTTAAACAATTTGGTGCTCGCCGTGTTATTGCTTATGCAACTCACCCTGTTTTATCTGGCAAAGCAATTGATAATCTTCGTAATTCTGTTATTGATGAACTTGTTGTTACCGACACGATTCCTCTTTCTGATGAAGCTTTGAACTTAGGTAAAATTCGCCAAGTATCTGTAGCTAGCATGGTTGCTGAAACAATTCGTCGTATTAACAACGAAGAATCTATTAGCGCTATGTTCGATAGTTATCTATAATAGCCCAGCTTTTTTCTTAAACCCTAGCTTAGCTAGGGTTTTTCTATCACTAAACTGGTCGCAAGTTTAGTTTCATAATCTCAATGAGGATATGCCCATGGCAAACTTCGTATTAAACGCTCAAGCACGTGAAGCTGCACTACAAGGGAAAGGTGCGAGCCGCCGCCTTCGTCATGCTTCACAAATTCCAGCAATCATCTACGGTGGTAGCGCTGAGCCTGTAACAATCACTTTAGAACTTCGTGAAATCGTTAAAGCTTTAGAAAGCAACGAATTCTTCGAAGAAGTGATCGAAATCAAGATCGGTGATAAAGTTGAAAACGTTAAAATCCAAGCGTTACAACGTCACCCAGCTAAAAACACTCCTATGCACGCTGACTTCAAACGCGCATAAGTGTTAAAGGCGTAAATTAGTGTCAAATATTTCGCTAATTGTTGGTTTGGGCAATCCTGGTAAGGAATATGCCCAAACCCGCCATAATGCAGGCTTTTGGTTCGTTGAACAACTTGCTGATCGTTATGGTATCTCTTTAAAAGCAGAACCAAAGTTTCATGGGTTCACTGGTCGTGGTCAAATTGAAGGTCATGACGTACGCTTACTCTTACCAACAACATTTATGAACCGTTCAGGTCAAAGTGTTGTGCCATTTGCCAAATTTTATCAAGTCACACCAGAAGCGATCTTAATCGCCCATGATGAACTGGATATGGATCCTGGCATAATTCGTTTAAAAACAGGTGGCGGACACGGTGGACATAATGGTCTTCGTGATATTGTTCCGCATATCGGCCCTAACTTCCATCGTTTACGTATCGGAATTGGACATCCTGGTTCCAAAGAACGTGTTTCTGGTCATGTGCTTGGCAAAGCTCCTAGCAGTGAACAAGATTTAATGGATGCAGCAATTGATCATGCGCTTTCAAAAGTGAAAATGCTTGTTGATGGACAAGTTTCACAAGCGATGAATCAAATTAATGCTTACAAACCCGCTTAAACTTAAACTGAATTGTTGAACAATCACGCTTGCCATATTGTGTTTTTAAGCGCAAAATGCGCATCAAACCGCCTACACCCTGCGGAAACGTGACAAGTCAACCATAAGATATTCATCTTAGGTCTTACTCAGGAGACGCTAGCCATGCTATCTCGTTTATTAAAATGTAAAATTCACCGTGCAGTTGTGACACATGCAGAACTTCATTACGAAGGTTCTTGTGCAATTGATGGTGTATTAATGGACTTAGCAGGGATTCGTGAATACGAAGAAATCCACGTATGGAACGTAACTAACGGTAAACGCTTTACAACTTACGCAATTCGCGGTGAAGATGATTCAGGCATTATCTCTGTGAACGGTGGTGCTGCTCATCAAGCTGATGTTGGTGATTTAGTCATTATTGCTACATTTGGTGATTTTACTGAAGTAGAAGCTGATCTTCATAAGCCACGCTTAGTATATGCAAATCCAGACAACACTGTAAATCATACAGCGAACTGCATTCCGGTACAGATTGCTTAATACAAAACACAAGATTCCCAAAAAAGCCAGTCATCATGTACTGGCTTTTTTTATGGGTATATTTTCTGATATGTCCAAATCAATACAAAAATGCGTCAAACTATTGATAGGTTTTACTGAACCTCACTTGCGAAATATTGTTCAGATTCATTAAATAAATAGACAATAAAGATAAATTGAATGAAAGCATATGGATATTATAAAAACGCTCAGCAAAGTAAAATTATTCCAAGAATTAGAACCTGAATCTTTAATAGATCTAGCTCAGTTCTGTTCTGTAAAGCATTTACAAACAGGTCATCAACTCTATGATTTAGATGATCTCCCTCTTCATGTTTATATTATTGCTCATGGACGAGTCAAATTAACAACAAGAACCAATTTATCTACTTACCTAGGTCGTCACGAAATCGTTGGTGAAATGGGTGTTATTTCCAACCAACCTCATCATGGTCGTATAATCGCAACTTGAGATACTTGTCTTATAGAGATTCCCCAACAGCAGTTTACTGCGTTTCTACAAAAACACCCTCAAGTTTTATTTACTGTATCTCAAATGATCATTGCCCGTTCTCAGCCTGAATTGCAGCATATTCACGCAATGAGCCATAGCAGGACACTTTCAATTATCCCAATCTCAATGCAAATTCCAGCAATTCATCTTGCAGAACAATTGACTGAACATTTAAAACGTTGGCCCAATGTAAGAGTCGTAACTGCAGCACATGTCGATGCCTTATTTGGAGAGGGATTTAGTCAAACAAAATTAGACTACAGTTCAGAAGATCTAAAGTTAAGACAATGGCTAGCTATTCTTGAAGAAAAGCATTGTTATGTATTATATGCTGCAGATCGACCTGATGATGAATGGGCAAAGCGCTGTCTGCACCAAGCAGACCGAATCTTAATTTTAGCGGAAGCAAATCAATCTCCGATTCACAGCCCCTTAGTTGATGTCTTAAATCAATATGATTGGCAAAATCCAATTGAACTGGTGTTGTTACGCTCTGAAGGTGATCCCTCACCTTACACTCTGCAATGGAAGAAACTATATTGCGCTCAAGCACATTATTTTATTCACCCGTGGTCCGAAACAGATATTCGTGCGATCGCAAGACAAATTACTAGTCAAGGCTTAGGGCTCGTTTTAGGCGGGGGGCGGTGCACGTGGCTTTGCTCATATTGGGATGATACGAGCATTAGAGCAACTGCATATCCCAATTGATATTGTTGGCGGAACCAGCATGGGAGCCTTCATTTCTGCTTTAGTCGCTTGTGGCTTCGATAGTGTAGAAATGAAACATATTGCATATGAAACATTTGTTGCTCGAAATTACCTCAATGACTACATCATGCCTAAAGTTTCATTGATTCGTGGGCAACGCTTTCATGCACGTTTGCAGGCTATTTTTGGGCATCGTCGAATTGAAGAATTGAAACAAACCTTCTACTGTATTTCTACCAATCTTTCTACAGGTGAAGCAGTTATTCATGATCAAGGTGAACTTGCGACTTGGGTAGGAACCAGCATGAGTGTTCCTGGCGTTGCTCCACCTGTGGCGTGGCATGAAAATTTATTATGCGATGGAGGTGTGATTAGGGTGTGTTGACACTTTTAGCTTAAAAAAATAGCGAAGTAGTAAAATCAAATCGCCAAACCCAATTTTACTATTCGCTATGCCTCGTACCATGCTGACAGATCAACACTGGCAAAAGTTGAAAACTATTTTGCGTAATTTATCTATTCATCACAACTCAAATTTACGTAATTTTATTGAAGCTATTCTCTATAGAATTAGAACAGGCTGTCCGTGGCGAGATATTCCTTCCTATTTCGGTCAATCAAACTCTATTTTCAAACGTTTTAATCGTTGGTCAAGCAGCGGTAAGTTGCTTAGATTATTCAAATTATTAGCATCATGCCCCGATATGGAGTGGATTTTTATTGATGGCTCTCACGTACGTGCTCATCAACATTCTGCCGGTATAGCGAATCAATCCATTTCTAAAAGTGTAGGAGGAAACTCCTCAAAAATACATTTGATTGTTGATTCACATGGCAATCCTATTGATTTCATGATTACCGATGGCACTACACATGACATCAAAGTTGCACCTGATTTAATAGCAACATTAGATTTAAAAGAGACAGAAGTGGTATGCGCAGATAAAGGCTATGATTCAGAACCACTGCGTGAGCAGATCAGAAAAACAGGAACAAAAGCGAATATACCAAAGAAAATAAATAGCCAATCGAACAATGATCATATGGACTGGTATTTATATAAAATCAGGCATTTAGTTGAAAATATGTTTTGTAGATTAAAACAACTTAGAGGGATAGCTACTCGATATGACAAGCTCAAAAGAAATTATCAAAGTGCTGTTGCCTTAGCCTGTATATTTTTATGGCTACCTTTATAGGTTTAATTATGAACAGTAAATGTCAACAGCCCCTAATAATTTACCTACTGATGTTATGCAAAATTTGGAACGTGGTGCGATTATTGCCAGTAACGTAAGTTCACATGATGACATTCGTGTTCCAGGCATTGGATTGAATGAACCTGATCAAAGCGCCTTATTGAACTGGAATAAAATTATTAAAGATAAATTATTAAGAGCTCCACGTCTTGCAGAAATCTTAATGCGTACAGCGACACTTGCTAGTGACACAATGATTCAAGCAGCAGCAATAGAGCGCGCTAATTTACATATACGCATGCCCATAGATGGGATTGGAATGTTTGACTGGCATCGGCTTGATGAATTGGTTGAACGTGGGTATGAGCATGCATTAGAAACCTTGGTTCCTATCCGAGATACGCTCCCCTCTGCCTGATTATCACTGCTCAGTGATCGAATTCAATCCAATACCATATTGATCTAATAAATGATCTAGATATTGATAGGTTTCTTCATCGAGCTGCTGCATGTAGCCATTCAAAATGCTCTGACATAGCTTTTGCTTTGCAATTGGCATACGGCGAATAATGTCAAAAGTGACATCCCATTGTGATCTTAATAAAGATGCATAAGCGATATGATGCAAGACCTCCTCATCAATCTGAGATATTGCCTCAGCCACAGCTTCTCTCGCTTCATCTTGCATAAACCTAACAACTACAAGTATATCAGTCCATAAATTACACTGATCTGCTGCGGCTACGATACTTTGAATAATTTCAACCTGTCTCAAGGCTGGTAAATTGGCTACAAAATTCTGTGCGTGATTCGACAAACAAGCGACCACAGGCAGCATATCTTCCCATAGCTCATCTTCCTGAGTAGCTTGAATGATCGCATTAATTACACCTTCTCCTTGCTGAACAGCCAAATCTCCCAGCTCTTGTTTCAAGCTATAACCAATATGCGTCATAAGTGCCAAGAGTTTTGGCCATATGAGGCGTTGAGAAGAATCACAAATAATTAATAAGGTTTTTTGTATCCGCTCTTTCGGCAAGACATGCACTAAATGATCAATACGTTCTCTTGATTCAATATAAAAGACGATTTCGAGTAAATCGCTCTCCTTTTCAATCATTTCGGCGATATCTCGAAAAACATCGTCCGCCAACATGCCAACAAAACGTCCCATCGTCACAAAATCACGTTGCTCAAGTAAAATACGAGCGATATCTTTTATTTGATGCGTCGTTAACAACATCAATAATTCTCTGGCTAAACGAGGGTCAAGATAAACTGCAATATCGGCAAGCATTTTGGGTGTTAAATGTTTAGCGATTTGATATAAATTTTCTGTAGAAAGATGCGATGCAATTTGAGCAACAATCAATGGCGATAAAAAGCGTTTTACGATAAATACGTTTAACCAACTTGGTAACCAATTTACCCATACAGCAAGAGAGCGAAATCTGTTTTTTTGTTGATCTTGTAATTGTTCTATTATTCCAAAGCGAAACTGACGTAGGCTCTCTGGAGCCAAAGGTTTTAAAAAATTGAGCTGTGTTTGTGAAACACCAAAAATATGCGCCAGCTTTATAATTTCAGCTTCAACAGCTAATCTTGTCATGACCAGCCCCTATTGTTGATAGTTTTTAAATAAAGGTCTTAGAAAAAAATGGAACTTTAAAGAGGCTTTGATTAATTTTTCTATTCTCTTGTTCGATCGTTTGTTTTAATTGCTGATTCAACCAAGCCAAATCTTGCTGCGAGACTAAACTAAAATCTTTTAAGCTCATCACAGGTCGGTGAAGTTGCTGAGCCAAGTTTTCCAACTCGATATTATTCTTAATATCCATTTTATTGATCTCCATTTTTATTGTTCTATGTTTGGAGTGTATGCGTAATTCAAAAAGAATACTAGCACTTAGAATTATTGAAAAATGTGAATGATTTCTTACTTAATCTTCTGGTTTAAATAGAACGGTTCATTCTATAAAAAACTATTTTCAGAATATAGAAAGTCGATATAATCAAATCACATCGCTTCAGGGCGGGGTGAAATTCCCCACCGGTGGTAAGTTAGGCTTTGCTCAAAGACCTAATCAGCCCACGAGCCTGTATATTTTTATATACAAGCAGATTTGGTGAAAAACCAAAGCCGACGGTATAGTCCGGATGAAAGAAGACGAAATCACCGAAACTCACTTTGGTTTGTTTTGGTGTCCGCTTATTTTGCATCAGTCCTGAAATGTTCAACCGTAACCCAATTACGCGAGCGTTTCATATGTCTAGTTTAATTCAACCTGAACTTTTCTTTTCAGCACTCTCACCAGCTGAACTTCGTATTCAACAAGCTTTAGATGATATCCGCCAAGGCAAACCTGTATTGGTCATGGACGATTTTGATCGGGAAAATGAAGCTGATCTTATTATTGCTGCTGAAACATTAACCGTCGAAACAATGGCACAAATGATTCGTGATGGTTCTGGTATTGTGTGTTTATGTTTGACTGAACAATTAGCTGACCATTTAGAGCTCCCACCTATGGTCATAGATAACTCTAGCCAATTCAAAACTGCGTTTACCGTCACGATTGAGGCAGCACAAGGCGTTACGACAGGTGTATCAGCAAAAGATCGTGTAACAACGGTTTTAGCTGCAACCAAAGATGGTGCTGTTGCAAGTGATCTTCATCGTCCAGGTCATGTATTCCCCTTACGTGCTCGTGATGGCGGTGTACTAACCCGTCGAGGTCATACCGAGGGGACAATTGATTTAGCTCGTTTGGCAGGCTTAAAACCTGCAGGTGTGCTATGTGAGCTAACCAACCCAGATGGTTCTATGGCATCAGGTATTCAAGTGTTAGCGTATGCGCAAACACATGGCTTGACAGTGATTAGCATAGAAGAACTCGTCCAATACCGTTTAAAGCATAATCTTTAATACAAAAAAGCCTCGATTCATCGAGGCTTTTTATTAGGATACTTTGCGCTGTTGATTTAATTGCTCGATACATTCAATCAGCTCATTAAACTGATTGATTTGCGTGATCGGCTGCGCTTGAGCCAGTTCTTCTGGTGTTCCATAGCCATAACTGACCGCAATGGTATCAATTCCATGAGCACGTGCACCAACAATATCATATTGACGATCACCGACCATTACACAGTGCTGTGCATTCAACTGTTCTTGCTCAAGAATATAAGCAATTAAATCTGCTTTGTTGGTACGTTCGCCAGTCAACTCACTACCATGTATTTCTGTGAAATATTGATCCAACTCGAAATGCACCAAAATTTGTTTCGCATAGACTGTTGGCTTAGCTGTTGCTAAAAATAATTGATAATCTTGTTGTTTTAGTTTGCAGAGTGTCTCAGCAACATTTGGATAGACTTGATTTTCAAATAATCCGATCACTGCAAAACGTTCACGATAGGCTGCAAGTGCTTGCTCAGCCAACTCAACACTTTGGGAGTTTAACAATCTCGCCAAGGAACCTTTTAATGGTGGTCCAATCGTCCAATCCAAATCTACTTCATCAGCTATTGGACAACCAAGTTTCTCTAGTGCAAAACGAATTGAACGATAAATACCTTCTTTGGGATCAGTTAAAGTCCCATCTAAATCAATTAAAATATTTCTGATCGTCATTCGTTCAATCTCTTAAAGCCTTACAACACAGTATCGAGAGTTTCTCAAAACTCCCCTATACTAGCCTAAATGAGAACATAAAAGGAAATTGCAGTGCGTCCAACCGTACTTTGTTTTTCAGGTTTAGACCCATCGGGTGGTGCAGGTCTACAAGCAGATATAGAAGCCATAGGACAAAGCGGTGCACATGCAGCAATTGCTTGTACGGCTTTGACAATACAGAACTCACAACAAGTATTTGGTTTTGAAGCAAGTTCAAAAGAATTGCTGTTAGCTCAAGCAAATGCTGTGGTTGGAGACTTACCTATCAAATGTGTAAAATCTGGCATGTTGGGCACTACCGATAATATTGCTGCATTAGCTGAATTTTTAAGAGCACATGATGATTATCAATATGTACTTGATCCTGTTTTAGTCGCAAACAGTGGTGGCTCTCTAGGTGATCAAGCAACATTAGTAAAGGCATTTGTTGAGCTAATTCCTCTCGCGACTGTGATTACCCCCAATACAGTTGAATTGAGAGCTTTAACTGGTGTGGATGATATTGAACTCGCTACTCAGAAATTATTTGAAATGGGTGCAAAAGCAGTTTTAGTTAAAGGTGGACATGAAGATACTCCTGATCATATTCGCAATGTACTTTATGCTGACGGCAAAATGATTGCTGAAAGCCATTGCCCTCGTTTAGACGGACAATATCATGGTTCTGGCTGTTCTTTGGCAAGCTTTATTGCAGGTCGTTTAGCTTTGGGAGATTCCCTTAAAATTGCAGTGCAACATGCTGAAACGTGGTTATTTGGTGTATTAAAACAAGCTGAGACACCTGTACCCAATGGGCAAAAGATTCCAAAGCGGTTTTAAGACTTAAATAATAATGAATAGAAATACATATATTTCTATTCATTTATTCAACATGATCTAACGACAATTCACACCATTATTCAAATCAAATACCTCACCACTTAAACAATTTGGAGCTGCTTGCGCCAGCCAAAAAACGGTATCTGCAATTTCTTGTGTTTGGCAAAACTGTTGATTCAAGGTGGCTTCTTTTAACCGCTTTTGTCTCTCAACAGGAATCTTTTGCATCATCTGTGTTTCAACAGGGCCGGGCGCAATACTAAAAGTTTGGATATTATGCTGGGCATGACTACGAGCTATACTACGCATCCCATTAATTAGCCCCGCTTTTGAGATACCATACCAAATATCAGGATGACCAATTTGTCCAGCAATAGATGCCATACTAATAATTCGTCCAGATTTTTGTTTTTTAAAAATATTCTCCGCCACATCAATACTCAACTGCATCGTATGAATCAGATTTACATACATAATCTTTTGTATTTCTTCCCACGTATATGAAGCTGCTGTAAGTGTATTCATATAGCCTGCATTATTAATCAGCACATCAAACTGCCCAATCTGCTGAATCACCTTCTCAATTTGATCATATTGCAACATATCCGCTTGCCAATGATGCAAATGAAGATGTGAATATTGTGGAGTATGTCGAGAAATATTATGCACCTCATAATTCTCATCTAGAAATTTTTGGGCAATCGCTTGCCCTATTCCTTGACTTGCTCCAGTAATCAATACTTTTTTCATGCCTAACCTATTATTCATCTAATTCAATAAAACGAGGCAATTGTTGAAAACGTGTTAACCAAGCCTGAACATATGGATATGGGTCTAATTCTATTTTTCCTTGATGCGCTAAAGCGATGTAAGGATAACAAGCAATATCTGCAATCGTGGCTGATTCACCAACCAACCAATTTCTTGTTTTCAAATGTTGATTTACAATTGCTAATGATACATGTGACATTGCAGTCGCATTTTCGATATCAATATTTGGTTTTTTAATCAGATGAAATGCTCGTGCTGCCGATAAAGTAGAAGCAATTCTTTGATTGGCAAAAAATAACCACTCTAAAACATGCGTCATTGCAATTGTTTCTTGAGGAAACCAAAGCTGATGAGCATCATATGTTCTAGCGAGATAGCACAAGATTGCTTGAGAATCATGGATATGCCTCCCCTGATCTTCTAGCACAGGGATCTGCCCTAAAGGATTCAGTTTTAAAAAATGCTCTGTCTTTTGCTCTTGGTCAGCTAAATTTATAGAGACTTTTTCGTAGTCTAAATTCAAAAATGAAAGTAATAATCTGATTTTGTAACAATTTCCTGAGATTACAGTATTATAAAGTTTCATTGTCATCTTCTTTTGTGGTTATATAACTTCAATGTACCGAACGATCGGTACAAAATCAAGTGGTATGAGTAGTTTTTATGGATAAACCGACTTTAATTCGATCTTTATTAAGTATTTTCAGAGAATATGGTTATGAAGGCGCTTCTTTATCCAAAATTTCTGAACGGACAGGTTTAGGTAAAGCCAGTTTGTATCATCACTTTCCAAATGGAAAACAACAAATGGCACAAGATGTTTTGAGCTATTTAGAACAATGGCGCGAAGATCATATTTTTATTCACCTACAAAGCAATGCATCACCTATTGAACGTTTAGAAGCTCTAACCTATTCATTAAAACAAGTTTATGAAAATGGCCATGTAGCGTGTATTTTGGCAGTTTTAACCTTAAGTGAAGCGCACCAAACCTTTTTGCCTCAAATTCAACCCGTATTTACAAGACTGATTGAAAGTATCTCTGTCGTTTTACAAGATGCGGGAATATCAGAAGAACAAGCTTTCGAGCGGGCACAAGATACTGTGATACGTATTCAAGGATCTTTAATCCTATCTAGAGCATTACAAAGTCCAAAACCCTTTTTACAATTAATGGATAAACTTCCTAAACAATTATTATCTTAAGATTATTTACCACCATTACTTGCATTTAAGCTTAAAGTTGTTTTGACATTTTTTAATTGATTATGTGGTTGTAAATTAACAACTTCAATCACATAAAGATCTTGAGATAAAGGAATCCAGCCAATACTTCTGTAACTTTTATTTTTACCATCATGTCCTGTTGAGCATAAAGACTGAAATTGCTGATTAAAAACAATTTCATGATTTTTTGATTTTCTTACAAGAACTTGTAAGGTTATTGGTTGACCTAATTCTTTTCTCTTCTCTACAGGAATGTTGTTATATTTTATAGTCCCATCACAATATTGGTTAAAAGTATTTCCAACAACAAGATCATCAACTCGCTTTTGTGCTGATTCAAATTCAAGAGTTAGGCTTAAGTGGTAAGACTTTGGTACATTTACCTTAAATTCAGTAGTTGCTAATGCGCCAGTATGAGTTAAATCAATCGGCAGATTTGAAAACAATGGAGGAAATACACAAAGACCTGTCATCCACATTGCCACACTTAAAACGGGCTTTTGACATAAAGCATAAGTAAATGAATTCATTTTTTAATGTTTTAGTAATTTCAATTTTATAGATTTTATCTTTTATTTTGAAATAAAAAAGGCGCAATACGCGCCTCCTCTGTCACATTACAATTTATTCAGGTATACGTAAAACTTGTCCGGGAAAAATATCATCCGCATTTTTGAGTAATGGTCTATTCGCTTCAAAAATTTTATTGTACTGGTTTGGATCACCATAATATTCTTTAGAAATCTTAGATAAATTATCACCTGATTTTACGGTATAGAATTTACTTTCTGGTTCAGGCACCTCAACCGTCATCTGATCATCGACCTGAGCAACGTGATCAATATTACCAACGGCAAGAACTATCTTTTCTTTATCTGCTTGGCTTTTGACTCGCCCTTTAATAATGGCTGTATCGGTATTTCCATTATAGGTTACTGATAAACCATCAACACCAAGACCTAAACTTTTAATCAAACCTAATAATTTATTGGCAATTTCTTGAGCTGAAGGCTCAACAGGTGTGGCTGGAGCAGGCTGAGGTTCTGCTGGTGCTGTATTTTTTTTACCAATGCCTTTAACAAAATCAAAAATACCCATTTTTTATTTCCTCTGTAATTATTGATTAAGCATAGTCAAAACAGACTTACAATTAGTTATACAGAAAAAATAAAGCATGCGAGTTTCAATTTAACGAGGTCTTGTAAATATATGTATATGCAGTAAAACTGATTTTAAGCTTTCACATTTATATATTTTTTAAATATAAAAAGCCACCTTACGGCGGCTTTCAATTCGTTCAAAACTTGAAGCAATTTAAGCATTTTCTCCCACAATATTGGTCATATAATCAATTGCAGATTGAACGGTAATAATTTTCTCAGCCTCTTCATAAGGAATTTGAGTACCAAATTCTCCCTCAAAAGCCATAATGAGCTCAACTACAGCCAATGAATCAGCGCCTAAATCATCTGTAAAGGATGCATTTGGTAAAACATCTTCTTCATTTACACGAAGTTGCTCAATAATGATCTCTTTAATACGGTTTGCTATATTCATAAAATTCCCTTTTGTTGTTATGGTTTAATAAATTATTTTAAATAGCATAAATTTTATACACTCAAATAAATTATTTTCATATTTATAGTTTATTTTTTCTTGTAAAAATATTTATATATCTATTTAAATCAAGAAGTTCCACATATAAAAAACTAACTTTCGATGACTTTTCAATCATGTAAATGATTAAACTTTATTAGTCACATAATCAACCAGTGATTGAAATGTATCTATTTTTTCCATATCTTCATCTTGTACTTCAAAACCAAATTCCGCCTCAATCGCCCTACTAAGATCTAAGGTGTCTTGACTATCAAAATGTAAATCTTCAACCAAACGAGTGCTGGGTCTCATCTCTACAAGACCAAACTTCTCCTTAATTACTGTCTTAAGGCGATCTTCTATTGTTTTTTCAGAATTCATAGAATTTTCCTTATATTTTAATTTTTAATATAACTGTATTACTCTCTGTAATTAATAAATTCATGAAACATCATCTTTCGATAAACTAAAAGTATGATGGAATTTACATATCGCCTCCTACATTCATCTCAATATAATTAATAGCATCACGCACTGTAAGAAGTTTCTCTGCATCTTCATCTGGAATTTCAATTCCAAATTCTTCTTCAAAAGCCATAATTAGTTCAACTACAGCCAATGAATCAGCGCCTAAATCATCTGTAAAGGATGCATTTGGTAAAACATCTTCTTCATTTACACGAAGTTGCTCAATAATGATCTCTTTAATACGGTTTGCTATATTCATAAAATTCCCTTTTGTTGTTATGGTTTAATAAATTATTTTAAATAGCATAAATTTTATACACTCAAATAAATTATTTTCATATTTATAGTTTATTTTTTTTGTAAGATATTTTTACATCTATTCATATGAAAAGTTGAACATATAAAAAAGCCACCGAAAAAGGTGGCTTTTAATCATGTGATATGATTAACCAAGTTTTTTGGTTACATAATCAATTGCAGATTGAACAGTCGTGATTTCATTAGAATCTTCGTCTGGAATGGTGATGTCAAAATCATTTTCAAAAGACATTACAAGTTCAACCAGATCCAAAGAGTCAGCACCTAAATCATCCATGAAAGATGCTTCATTCTTGATCTCTTCAGCACGCATACCTAATTGTTCAGCTACAGCTTGTTTGATGCGTTGTTCGATATCGCTCACAGGAATTCTCCTCATTGCTTGTGGCGTTTTGATTTGCCACTAGTTTAATTGAATATAAAAACTTTTAAAAGTTTATACATCGCCACTTAGGCCATGTATAGACCACCATTTACGTGTAAAACTGTACCAGTAATGTAACTAGCTTTATCGCTTGCAAGGAAACTCACTGCATGCGCAATATCTTGAGGCTCACCTAGACGATTTAAAGCTACTTGATCACTCATTTTTTTACGAACATCTTCGCTTAACTGATCAGTCATTTCAGTCGCGATGAATCCAGGTGCAACACTATTTACAGTAATCTGACGGCTGCCCATCTCTTTAGCTAAACTACGACTGAATGCTTCAATCCCTGCTTTTGCTGCTGAATAGTTGGCTTGGCCTGGATTTGCAAAATGTGCAACCACTGAACTAATGTTAATAATTCGACCAAAACGTGCTTTAGTCATACCTTTTAAAACACGCTTCGAGAGACGGTAAACAGCTTTGAGATGAATATTGAGAATATCGTCCCAATCATCTTCAGACATACGAAGTAACAAATTATCTTTCGTAATCCCAGCATTGTTCACTAGAACTAAGACAGAACCGTATTTTTGCTCGATATCTGTTACCAGTGCATCAATCGCTTCACCATTTCGAACGTCAAGTACAGCACCCGCACCGTTCTCAGCAAAGCTTTCTGTCAGTTTTTGCGCGCCTGATTCAGAAGTCGCGGTGCCAACTACAAAAAAACCGTCTTGAATGAGCTGCTGTGCAATTGCTGCGCCAATGCCTCGGCTAGCTCCTGTCACTAACGCAACTTTTCGTTGTTGTGTCATGCAATTTTTCCTTCTGCCACTAATACTGCGTTTAGGGCATCTTCCATACGTGCTTTGCTATCAATCGCAAATGCTTTATCTATGTTCGGTAATCGCTTCGCAAGATTACTCAGTACAGTCCCAGGTCCACATTCGACCACATACTGAATACCTTGATCTTGCAGATATTGCATGGTACGAGTCCATTGCACTGACTCATATAACTGAGCCGTTAATGCCTGACGCAATTGAGCAACATCTGTCGCAATTTCCGCGTTGACATTTTGTATTACAGGAAGGCGTGGTAGCTCAATGGCAGTTTGTTCCAAAGCTTCAGCAAACTGTTCTGCTGCTGGCTTCATTAATGAGCAATGTGAAGGCACAGATACTGGTAGCGCAATAGCTTTGCCTGATTGCTCCTTTGCAGCAGCGATAACCTGTTGGACTAAAGTCGCAGTTCCTGCAATCACAACTTGACCTTGCGCATTGTAATTGGCAGCTTCAACCGAACCCTCGCCATTTGCTGTCGCAGCTTGGCAAAGCTCAACCACTTTCTGATCATCAAGACCTAGAATTGCAGCCATAGCACCTGTTCCTTGAGGAACTGCATTTTGCATGAGTTTCCCACGCAAATTCACTAGTTTTACAGCATCTCCCAATGTCATCGCTTCCGCAGCAACTAAAGCACTGTATTCACCTAGAGAGTGTCCTGCCAAGTATTTTGGTACTACACCGCCTAACTCCAACCATACGCGCCATAACGCGATACTAGCGGTTAATAAAACAGGTTGTGTATTTTCAGTTTGATCTAAACCTTCTCCGCTTTGCGCGATATGCCATAAATCAAAACCTAGTGCATTTGATGCTTCATCAAAGGTTTCTTTGACCACACCAAACTGCTCAGCGAGTTCAGCCAGCATACCTACTTTTTGCGAGCCTTGACCTGGGAATACAAATGCGGTTTTTGTTGCTTGAGCTGCCTGCTCAAGTCGTTTAGTCGACATATAAAAATCCTTAAAATGGTCTATTGCCAGTTTCATCATTTCTCATGATTCTACATGAGAATAGCAGCAGACTTTTTCTCGATGCGGAAATTTAACATTGATTAAATCGTTTTATAATTGCGAAAAACAACAAAAAAGGGAGCTTTCGCTCCCATTTTTTCTATACTTTAAGCTAACGCTTAATGCATATGATTCAATTATTCAGCATCAGCTGCTTTAGCGAATAATTGACGACCACGGTAAATACCGTCTTTAGTCACGTGGTGACGACGATGAGTTTCACCAGTAGTTTGGTCTACAGATAATGCATTCTCGGTTAAAGCGTCATGTGAACGGCGCATGTCACGGCGAGAGCGACTTTTACGGTTTTGCTGAACGGCCATGATGGCTCCTTACAAAGATCGAAAAAATGGATCAGAACAAATTCAGTTGTCTTAACTCAACATGATAACACAAATTGTGTTATGAGTTAAGTTTGCCTTTCAAACTTGCCAAAACATCAAACGGATTATCCCGCTTTTCTTCGACAACGTCCTGAACGGCAGGTTGATGTTTATGCTCACAAACACCATGTTTGGGAGACAAAGGCATCAACAATAACAATTCATCTTCTAGCAATGCGAATAAATCAATCGAAGCAGGTGTATCAATACTCCCTTTTTTCGACGATTCACTTTCACCTAAAACGATGAAATCAGCATCCTCATCCAATCGCTCTATCAGTGACTCATCACCAATTAAAGCTAGATGAAATTCTGAGACTAATTCAATTTCAACAGATCCCAAACAACGTTGGCATTCCCTTGGAACTTTAGTATCAATATGTCCATCTAACCATACAATACGATGATAGGCATCCATTGATAGCTTACAGTCTATGTTGATCAATTGATCATCAATTGAACTAACAGCTTCTCGAGCAATACGAGCAAAGCGAGACAATGGCAGTGTTCCTGACCATGTATAGCCCTGTTCAGCCCATTTAAATGGCTCGATTTGGCTTGGAAAAGTATTTGCTGACATAATTAAGGCGGCAATTCTACAAATTCATCGGTACTCTGTCAAAGATTAAGATACAATTTTGCACTTCTTTAGACAGAACTCGTGGTAACACAGCAATGTATCTGTTGCAGCCGCAACTTGAAGTAACAACTTCATCACTTGTTAGCCCCCATTCAATCACTGCTCCTATGTTAACACCAGATCAAGTGCAACGCTCATCTTGGCAAACGTTAACAACAGAACCAGAACAGGTTGATTGGCTTATTTTACACTTTAATCACTGTTTTTCCCACCATAATGTCACATTAGTTAAAGGTGATTTTGAACCAGAATATTTCCCAGCGACAGATCAGCTACCTGCACGAATCCAATTTGCTCATGGTTTTTTTAATAGTGCCTTACATGAAATTAGTCATTGGACGATTTCAGGGGAACAACGTAGAAAGCTACCTGATCTAGGTTATTGGTATGCACCGGATGGTCGAAATGCGGAACAGCAAGCGCTTTTTGAACAAGTAGAAATCAAACCCCAAGCGATTGAATGGTTATTTGCAACTGCATTTGGTCGAAAGTTTCGTGTCTCTTTAGATAACTTAACTGGCGAAGGTGGTGATGGTGCTTTATTTAAAGACAATGTTTTTAATCAAGTAAAACGTTTTTTTTCAGGTGAGTCTAAATTACCTCGTGATGCTACACACTTCATTTATTACATCTGCTTGTGTACGCGTAATGGACGAGCATTACAACTTGATGAATTTAAACGTGAATCGCTTGATTGATTGACAAAATTATCACATCTGAGACTTGCATCCGCCCCTTAACACGTTTCATACTTAATTCAGCCATAAAGATCAGGGAGTTATAATAATGTTGCACTTACATATTCATCCTGAAAATCCACAGGCACGTTTAATCACTCAAGCTGTAGATCGTATACGTGCAGGTGATGTGGTTGTTTATCCAACTGATGCTGCTTATGCAATTGGTTGCCAAATTGGAAATAAAAATGCGATGGAGCGAATTGCACAGATTCGCGGTCTAGGTCCAAAACATCAATATGCGATTATGTGTTGTGATCTATCAGATATTGCAACCTATGCAAAAGTTGATAATGCAATGTATCGACTGCTTAAAAATAATACGCCTGCTGTAACTACCTTTATTTTGCCTGCAACCAGCGAAGTTCCAAAACGTTTGATGCATCCTAAGAAAAAAACCATTGGTTTGCGTATTCCTAGCAATCCTATCGCACAAGCGTTGCTAAAAGAGCTCGGCGAACCACTACTCACAAGCACCCTGATTCTTCCTGATCAAACAGAACCACTAGATGATCCTTATGATATTGAAAATCAACTCGGCAAACGCATAGATGTATTTATTGATGGTGGTTTCGGTACATTATCCACCACTAGTATCGTGGATTTATCTGGAGAAAACCCAGAGATCGTACGTCGTGGTGTTGGAGATGTGAGTGCTTTTGAATAATAAAGATATAGCAAATGCATCTATTTCAAATGTTAGTGAACATTTATGATTATGCTGATGACCAGACAATCTATGTCATTGAACCTTGGCTTTTAGAACATATCTATCACCCTTGAAGTCAAAGAACCCAAAGAAGGACTTATACAAATTAAACATGACAATAAGGTTTTGAATATTTTTTAGAAGTTAAGATTGTAAAAGACATATTTGAAGATTTAGAGAATCTAAACTTGTGTATTCGATCTCAATGTCAATCAATTATCGAATACGCAATTTATGATGCTTAATGTCTAAATTGAATCACATAAAATCTGATAGCCGCTTTTTCTGTACACCTTGCTCATCAAAATTTCCTGGACTTAACCATTGTTGATAAGCTAGCTTTAAATCTGACCACTCTTCATCAATAATTGAAAACCACGCCGTATTACGATTTCTTCCTTTCACAATTCGATCTTGTCTAAATAAACCTTCATATTGAAACCCGAAACGCAATGCGGCTGCTTTAGAAGGTTGATTACAATCATCACATTTCCACTCAATGCGTAGAAATCTTTGCTTAAAACATTGTTGTAATAATAGAAAAATAGTTTCAGTAGCAGCCCTCGATTTTTTCATTTTATGGGAGAAATAAACATTACCGATTTCTATAGCACCGTAGTCAAGTCTAGGATTAAGCAAAGCAATCCATCCACAGATTTCACCTTCAATTTCAATTAGAAAATGTGTTGAGCCTTTAAAATTAAATGTATTTTTTAAGGACTCCGTAAGTACAGTTAAATTTAATGGTGCGGCATACGGCAAATAGGTCCAACAACTTTCATCTGGCTCTGTTGCAACACAGTTCCAAATTTGGGAAAAAACTCGATTTGAAACTTCAGAATTGATATCAATTAAATTGACATAATTCCCCTCAATATTTCCACGCACTAGTTCACAAGGCTTAAAGTGCTCAACTGAAAAACTGGTGAGCTGTCCAAATTTGTTTTCTTGTGTTTCTTGATATCTGTACATAAAAAAATGCCAATTTTTTATAATGCGAAGACAATTTAACCATAAAATTCATCTATGGACTGCATACGATGCCATAAGCATAGAAAATACCCTGAGAAACTTAAGGTTTTTGTAAGTGAGCAATTTATTAAATTAGGTAATTCGATTAGAATAGATGAACTTGTTGTGACATGTGAATTTGCATGTGTCCGCACTTTCTCTTTCATGCTTTTGAAAATTCGCGTGGCTTATAACGGTAATGAATCAAATCCTTTCTTCTACATTGGAGACTTCTCCTTCCATTCGTGTGCTTGACGAATGGCAAGAAGCTATACCTGAAGATTTGTATATTCCCCCTGCTGCATTTGAAATTTTACTTGAGCAATTTGAGGGTCCTCTAGATTTCCTCATCTATTTAATCCAGAAAAATGGATTTGATCTTTTACAATTGGATATTTCCCCAATCGCTACCCAATATCTGTCTTATATGGATAGCATGAAATCGCTCAATATCGAACTCACCGCAGACTATATGGTGATGGCTGCATTACTCGCCGATTTGAAATCTCGTTTGTTACTTCCAAAACCTGTTGCTGTAGATCAATTTGAAAAAGATCCAAAACAAGAACTTATTGATCGACTTGAAACGTATTTAAGAATCAAACAAGCGGCTGAAAAATTAGGGCAAATGCCAATTTTTGAGCGAGATACTTTTAGTACAAACGTAAGCATAGGTCATATTGCCCCGATTTATGAAGGTTATGATGTAGATGCATTACGTGATGCTTTGTTTTGCGTATTCAATCGTCCTGAACCCGTTAAACATGTTGTTGCACAAGAACCTGTATTGTTAGAAGAGCGAATCGCCTTCATCGAAAGTCAACTTGCAACTGGTTTGAGCTTGAGTTTTATTGAGCTGTTAAATCCCAAACAAGGTCGTATGGGAATGGTTGTAACATTTATGGCTGTTCTAGAACTCACAAGACAACAAAAAATTAAAATTATTCATTCTGGTATCGAGGCTCCATTAACTATTCAAGGAGTATCAGCATGAGTTTAGAACAATTCGATTCGCATGAAGGCATGTCTCTTGAAGATATCCATCATGATGTTTTGTTGCAAATTGAGGCTATTTTATTTGCCAGTGACTCCCCAGTTTCACTAGCACGACTAAAAGAAGCATTTCAAAACCAATATAATAAGCAACAATTACGTACTTTTCTGCAACAGCTTGCAATGTTGCAGCATGGTCGATCTATTGAATTAATTGAAACTGCACAGGGCTTTCGTTTTCAAGTCCGTGCAAAATATCGAAATATTATCGCGCAAGTTTGGCCTGAACGTCCGACGAAACTTTCTCCTTCTTTACTCGAAACGGTTGCAGTGATTGCTTATCATCAACCTGTAACACGTGCTGATATCGAACAAATTCGTGGTGTTTCAAACAATAGCCAGAACTTGAGAACGCTTTTTGACTGGAACTGGATTAAAGAATCTGGTTTTAGAGATTTACCTGGAAGACCCGCGTTGTTAGTTACAACGCCTCAATTTTTAAATGCTTTTGGTTTAGCTTCGCTAGGTCAATTGCCTCCCCTACAGAACGCCAAGGAAGCATTCATGGCTCTCGATGCACATGCGCCGAAGTCTTGAGAAGGTGAACTGTTGAACATTATGTCTAAGGTTGTGCTGTCATGAGTGAAAAATTACAAAAGGTTCTGGCGAGAGTGGGGTTAGGCTCACGTCGTTATATGGAAGAAGTTATTGCTGCTGGTCGTGTCAGCATCAATGGTAAAATCGCCCAAGTAGGTGAGCGTATTGAACCGACTGATGAACTCCGTATCGATGGTCGTAAAGTACAATTCCAGATTGAAGACGAAATACGTCGTCGTGTATTGATTTACTACAAGCCTGAAGGTGAGATTTGCTCACGCAACGATCCTGAAAAACGCCCTACGGTATTTGATCACTTACCCCAAATCGCCAATGATCGTTGGGTAATGGTGGGTCGACTTGATATCAACAGTACTGGTTTATTGATTTTTACAAATGATGGCGAGCTTGCTAACCGCTTAATGCACCCTTCAAATGAAGTAGAACGTGAATATGCTGTTCGTGTTATGGGTGAAGTCACTCCGCAAATCCGTAACAATATGCTCAAGGGCGTTGAACTTGAAGATGGTCCTGCTAAGTTTGAATCTTTCTCTGAAATTGGTGGCGATGGGATTAACCGTTGGTATCAAGTTGTTGTGAAAGAAGGACGTAACCGTGAAGTACGTCGTATCTTTGAATCACAAGGTTTAAAAGTAAGTCGTCTACTCCGTACTCGTTACGGTACAGTGATTTTGCCACGTGAATTACGCACAGGTCGCTGGATGGAACTCGATAAAGCTGATATCGATAACTTAGCGAAATCAGTTGAATTAAAACCTCGTCAAGGTACAGGCTTATTCGGTATGGCAAAACGTCGTACTGAACGTATGAGTGAAAAACCAATGGCGGCGCGTCGTGGAGGTTATTTACGTCAACAACGTCGTGATGATGAACAACCAGAGCAACAACAACGCCCAAATGCCAATAATAACAGCAACAGTGGACGTAAAACTATTGGCCTGAATAAAGGTTTTAAAAAGTTCTAATTGCTCAGCAATGTAAATAAAAAAAACGCTCAAATTTGAGCGTTTTTTTATTGGACTTAGATATGAAAATCAAAAACTAGCTAGGCAATACCTTGTGGAATTGCTTTTAACAATTTTTGGGTATATTCATGTTGAGGATTCAAATAGAGCTCATCTGAATTTGCAATTTCAACCACTTCCCCATGATTCATGACCATTACTTGATCTGAAATATATTTCACCACAGATAAATCATGCGAAATAAAAATATAACTCAAACCAAACTCATCCTGTAAATCCTGAAGCAAGTTTAATACCTGAGCCTGTACAGACACATCAAGCGCTGAAACTGACTCATCACAGATCAAAATCTCAGGTTTTAAAGTTAAGCAACGTGCAATCGCAATCCGTTGACGCTGTCCTCCCGAAAACTCATGTGGATAACGATCATATGCTTCAACAGGTAGGCTAACACGCTCCAAAAGCTCTAATGCAATTTTTTTACGCTCTTGATCATTTTGACCAATCCCATGAATACGCATCGGTTCAAGTAAAATCTGCCCAATGGTAAAACGAGGATTTAATGATGCGTAAGGGTTTTGGAAAATGATCTGAATTTTACGTTGATAGAGGGCAAATTCCTTCTCTGACATTGCAAGAATATCTTTACCATCTATAAAGGCCTGACCACCAGTTGCTTCATGCAATCGCATAAGTAACAAACCAATTGTCGTTTTCCCAGATCCAGACTCACCCACCAAACCCAATGTTTTGCCCTTAGCCAGTTTAAAGGAAACACCTTTCACCGCCTGAAACTCATCACGTCCCCATAAACCTTTACGACTATAAAATGATTTTTTGAGATTTTGTACATCTAAGATAATCGGCTCGTCACCTGTTAAGCCACGACTACGTTCTTGCAGATTAAACGTTGACAGATTAATAGCTTCGATAAGCTGACCATTTTCTTGTTTCATAAAGTCACTGGTCACAGGTAAACGATATGGGCGTGAAGATAGTTGTGGACGACAATGCAACAATGCTCGCGTATAGACATCATTCGGTTGTTCTAAAACTTGTTGAGCATCTCCACTTTCACGAATTTCACCATGACGCATTACAATCACTTCATCGGCAATTTCACCGACCAATGCCAAATCATGGGTAATAAACAACATTGACATTTCACGACGCTGACGCAAAGACTCCAACAAATCAATAATTTGTTTTTGAATAGTGACATCCAGTGCAGTAGTCGGCTCATCCGCAATCAGTAGTTTCGGTTCACATGCGATCGCCATCGCAATCATCACACGTTGTTGTTGTCCACCAGATAATTGACTTGGATAAGCATCGATCTTAGTGTCGGGAGATGGAATACCGACTTCTTTCAATAATTCTAAAACACGTGCACGAGCTTGTTTACGCCCCATCCCCAAGTGAATACGCAAAACCTCTGCAATTTGATCACCGACGGTGAATACAGGATTTAATGATGACATTGGCTCTTGGAAAATCATCGCAATATCTTTTCCACAAATATTACGTAGCTCTGCAACAGATAGATTAAGTAAGTCTTTATCTTCAAAACGGATTTGGCTCTGTTCTGAAATTTGGCTTTGTCCTTTCGGCAACAATCCCATAACCGCCAATGAAGTGACTGATTTACCACTTCCCGACTCTCCAACTAAGGCAACTGTTTTATTCTTTGGGATACTAAACGAAATCCCTTTAACAGTTTTAATCCATTGTTTGCTCTCGGATTTAAAACTCACCTCAAGATTTTCAACTTTTAATAACGGTGATTCATTTATTGTTGTCATCTCATCTCACTCCGCTATTTCAGTTTTGGATCCAATGCATCACGTAATGCATCAGTAAACATAGAAAATGCTGTCACTAACACCGCCATCGCAATCGATGCGGCAGCCAATTGCCACCATTTCCCTAAAATCAATTCGGTTTGCGCCTCATTCAACATACTGCCCCATGACACAACACCGACAGGAACACCAAAGCCGAGGAAGCTTAAGATCACTTCTGACTTGATAAACGCTACCACTAGAATTGAAATCTGAACCAACGCGATATGACTCACGTTCGGAAAAATATGCACAAACATACGGCGGAAATGGCTGACTCCAATTGCTTTGGCAGCAAGTACATATTCACGAGATTTATGCTTCATATATTCAGCACGAATCAAACGGAACACTCCTGTCCAGCCTGTTAAACCTAGAATTAATACAATCGAAAGAATACCTTTCTGCTGCAAAACTGCTGCAACAGCCAAAACCAATAATAGATAAGGTATTGAAGTAAAGATGTTATAGAACCAATTGAGCACATCATCTACCCAACCACCAAAATATCCCGCGATTGCACCAAGAAATGTCCCAATTACAACAGCTAAAAGTGCTGATAGTAATCCTACAAGAATCGAAGTTTCTGCGCCTTTAATCGTTTTAAGGAGAACATCTTGCCCCCATTTATCTGCACCGAATGCCAAAGTTGATTTCAGCTCTTGCTTTTGATCAAGTAACTCGCCTCCAAGTTGCTGATTGATTGCTTGCATATCCGATGCCAATGGATCGGTTACACCGTAGTAATCAATGGCTGCATAGCCTGAGGTTTGTTGTGCTGTTTGAGTATTTAATTCACGTAAAATATCTTTTAAAGGATCGACTGGATTTTCAGGTAGAACTTCCACTTGCTTGGCGACTGGACTCAGAGGCGAATCTTCAGTATCAGCGCCCATAAAGGTTGGCGGCGCGTAACTGACTGCGACTTCTTTGTTCCAATCCGAGGCGATTACGCCTGTAACAGATAGTAGCAGCACAATGAAATAGGCGAATACGATGAATAAGGATGCCATAGCAATACGATCAGCTTTTAATCGTTGTACTGCCAAACGCCATAATCCTGAAGATGCGGTGTTAGTCTGAACTTGCGCTTTTCGTTTTGATAATACACTCAGCATAGTTCACCTACTTCAACTCTACACGCGGATCGATCAATTTATATATCAGATCAGCAATTAAGTTAAAAAACATGGTTGCAGCGGCAACGTATACCGTAATCGCTTTAATCACAGGAAAATCACTTCGTTCAACGGCAATAATGACTTCTCGACCGATCCCTGGAATACCAAAAAAGCGTTCGATCAAAAAGGCACCAATTAACAAAGCAGGTAAAGTTGCCATCACATCCGTCACAATCGGAATCGAAGCATTACGTAAAACATGCACGCCATAGACACGTCGTTCACTCACCCCTTTAGCGCGTGCCGTGCGCACATAGTCCTGATTCACCTCATCTAAAATAAAGCTACGATACAGTCTTAAAGTCGGGGCGATACTTACCACCAACATGATAAGAACAGGTAATAATGCATATTTGAATAGATTTTCACTGAAGCTATCACTCCAGCCTTGAACTGGAAACCAACCAAGTTGATAAGCAAAGAAGTATTGAAAAATAATGATATAAACTAAAATACTAATCGACATTCCAATCGTGCAAAGCATCATTACCATACGATCAGTCAAACTTCCTCGCACTGAGGCAACAGCCAACGCCAAAATGATCGAAATAACGGTTTGTAAAATCGTCAATGGAATCAAAATCGTCAATGATGGCCCTAAACGCGTGCTTATAATTTGCGAGACCGATTCACCTGTACTCCAACTCACACCATAATCGAAGCTTATAATTTGCTTGATAAAGATCCAAAGTTGAACGTAATAAGGCTGATCGACACCTAACTGTTGTCGGATATTTTCTATTTGCTCAGGATTCGACATTTTTCCTGCCAAGATATATGCAGGATCTCCCCCCACCCAATTGAATAAGAAAAAAATCAGCAGCACGACCCCGAGCATCGTTGGGATCATCTGCCATATACGGCGTATGATATATGCCAGCATAAAGATGCTCCCTTATTTCACTCGTTGACCTGTAATTTCATCAAAAAATGCTTTGTTGTTCGGTTTACGTCCGAGGAAATCTTCGACCAACTTTTCTGCTGGTTTTTGGCTACCTTGAGATAAAATTGTTTGTCGATAATGCTGACCAACTTTTGGATTATTTAAGTTATCGCCAAATGCCGACAACATATCCAAAGCCATAACCTCAGACCACATATATCCGTAATAACCTACTTGATAACCATTCATGATGTGATTGAACTGTCCAGGGAACTCAGTTGTTGGTACGTACCCAAGTGCTGTAGCATTTTCCATTTTCTTCCAAACATCCAATGGCTGTACCTTCAAAGCATCCGTTCCATGCAATGCCATATCATACTGGGCGTATAAAGTCTGACGTGCATAATGCAAACCACGACCGTAACTATGTACAGCAGCTAGCTTTTTAATTAATGCTTCATCAACTCGTGGGCAGGCAGGTTGGCAATAATCTGCAAGTTTAGAAAGTGTCTCTTTTCGTCTTGCCCATTCTTCATACATCTGAGAAGGTGCTTCTACAAAATCTCGCTCAACGGTAGTGCCCGTTTGTGATGAATATCGAGTGTTGGAAAGGATGCCATGTAAAGCATGTCCAAACTCATGTACAAAAGTTTCTAACTCATCACTGGTCAATCCTTGACGGTTAAAGTTAGTCACTAAAGCTGAAATAGGTTTACGATCAGTTAATGTACTTCGCCCATAAACACTCCACACAGCAGCATGACCATATTTCCCTTCACGTGGGAATTTGTCCATGTATAGTCCGCCCAGCAATTTTCCAGTTTTGGTATCCGTTACATCGTAATATTCAACTTCATCTTGCCAAGCAGGCACTTTTACAGGTTTAAACTCGATACCATATAAGTTAGATGAAATCGCAAATAACCAATCTTGTGCTGCTTGAGTTGGAAAATATTCACGCAGTTTTTCTTGATCTACTTGATATTTAGCTTTGCGTAACTTTTCACTCCAGTACGCTTCACTCCATCGTTCGATTTTGGCTTGCTCAAGTGGAATATTTAATGTTTGAGCTTTAAATGCTTGTAAGGTTTGTACTTCTTTTTGTTCTAAAGGCGAAACTGTTGCATGAATATCTGCCAGAAATGTATTCACTGCCTCAGGTGTTTTTGCCATGCGTTTTTGTAAAACCCATTCAGCATAACTTGATTTTCCAAACAGTTTTGCAAGTTCATATCTCAAATCGACAGCTTGTTTTAATAAATTCAGATTCTTTTCACCACCACGGCGTGTAAATGCGACTTGATAACGCTTTCGTGCTTCGTCATTTTCTGCAAGCTCCATAAATGGACGATATTCTGGATATTCAAATCCTAGTAAATAATTTCCTTTTTCATTTTTCTTTACAGCATCAATATAGCTTTGTGGTAAACCTTTTAACTCAGCAGCAGTAAATTCTAGCTTCTGCTTATTATCACGAACGTTCCGACTATATTCCTGCTCTATTTTAGTGAGTTGATCCAATATTTCTTTTAAACGCTGCTGTTTATCAACAGGGAGTTGTATCCCTTTTTCTTCAAAATCTTTCAAGATATCAGCTTGAAACTTTTGATCGATAGGATCAGTAGATTTAATTTTTTTAAATTGTTGATAAAGCTTTGAGTTTTGCAAAATTTCAGTTTGAAACTGACTAATTTTAACCTCACAATCTTCTGCAGCTTTACGAACTGCTTCATCAGGATCTACGTTGCTATACAAACCGATTGGACCGTAAAAATCCTCAAAAGAAGCAAGAATCGCATCCCATTTTGCCAATATTGGAGCGGCTGGCGTATCTTGAGCGAGTTGAAGAGCTTCTAAGGACGTAAGCTGTTTTTTAACATCGTTAATTTTGGCGTCACATAATGCTGGAATATCTTTTGACTGAAATAACGGTAAGGTTTGTCGAGTCAAGGTTTCTGCCGATGAAAATTGATTAACTCCCATCGTGAGTAGGCAAAAGGTGGTGAGTTTTAAATTGTAATGTTTCATTGTTACTCCAGTTCTTTAAATTTTATTTCTTCATATCAATATCGATGTACATCCACTCCGCAGGAAGTATTGGATGCTTTTTAAAACCAATCACTCGAGGCTGCGCCAGAATATTTCGGTAACGAGCACCGATCACTTGTACAGGCATATAAACCTCTAAAATACGTGACATTTTTCTGTATATGGCATCGCGCTCTGGACCTGGCACCATGTTTTGAGTTTGTTCATAAAGACGATCAAATTCAGGAATTTTGATACAACCATTGTTCGTTACATTGATATTTTTGCCATAAAACAACTGCATAAAATTATCGGCATCAGGATAATCTGCGATCCAAGCTGAAGCTTTGAACATGGTTTTACATTGCTTTTCCAACTTCAAGGCTTCTGAAAATGGGAGAGATTGTGTGGTCATCTGTATCTTGAGACCATCAAGGATTTTCTTCCAGAATTCAGCTTGTTGTTGACTACGTAAACTACTACCACTAACAGTCATCTCTATGACCAAAGGCTTACCATTTGGCAAGGTTCTCCAACCATTTGTACCAACTTTGTACTGATAACGATCTAATAATAGATTGGCTGCTTTGACTGAATAAGGAATACTTGATCTGTAATTTGGGTCATAACCAACAACACCTTCTGGGATTGGTGCTTGTAATTTTTTAGCATCACCTTTTTGCAAGATATTGATGTAGTTATCTGCAGAAAATGCCATCGCAATCGCACGGCGTAATGCTATTTTTTCTTTGCTTAATCCCCCAACAACAGGGTTTTGCATGTTCCAATAATGATAGTCAAGTGATGGATCAACGATGCGAGATAATTGCACACCTTTTTTCACCAATTCAGGTTTTAACTTACCATTTTGTAAAGCCTGTACAGTCAATTCACCATCAAGTTGAAATAAGTCAATCTCATCTTTACTGAATGACAACCAGCGAGATTGCCCTTCTTCCATCACTTGAATGTCAATCAGACCAATCTGAGGCATTTTTTTGCCTTGCATCGCTTTTACAATTTTCTGGTCTTCAGGGGAACTCGCTTTAAAGTTCCATACAAAACTACGAAAGTCAGGATTGGCTTTTAAAATAATTCTTGAACCTGGCGTCCAGCGAGACAGCATATACGGTCCTGTACCCACAGGATGACCCATCGCAAACCCAGCTTTGTTTCTATATTTTTCGATCACTTCTCTTGCCACAGCACCTGCTGGTTGATGTGCAAGTAACATTGGAAAGTTTTGATCTGGTCGAGTTAGACGGATAACCAATGTGTATCGGTCTGGCGTTTGTAATCCCACAATCGGTTGGTCGTAATTGAATTTGCCATTCTTTTGCGCTTGCTTCTGTAACGCATCCATTCCAACAATACGTCCATCCAGTAACCAACTGTTTGGTGAATGTAGATTCGGATCCAAGAGTCGTTTAAAGGTATACGCATAGTCAAAAGACGTGAGTTCACGTTTTTTTCCTTTAAAAGCAGGATCATTGGCAAAATAAATCCCTTTTTGCAAACGGATGGTATACGTCAAACCATCTGCACTAATCTCAGGTAATGCGACTGCCGTGCGAGGGACTAACTTTGCTGGTGAGGCTAAATAATCATATGTATATAAAGTCTCGAAAATCGAACCATTTACATGTGCAGAATACAAATCATGCACACCTGCAGGATCAAAACCAGTTTCAGCGACTGGAAAGACATAACGCAATACTTTATTTGGATCAGCTGGACTTTTAGCAAATGTCAAAGTGGCTGTAGAACTCGCTATAAGCCCAACACAAAGCGCCAAACTGTAGGATTTCAATGAAAGTTTATAATTTTGCTTCATCTTGAACTCAACACTTATTTTTGTCGTGGTGAAGCAATATCTAAATATTGCCAGTTACTGTTCATAATTGGATGGGCTTTAAAACCTTGAACGTGGGATTGGATCACCCAATTTCGAATACGGGTATCTTGTAAAATTAGAGGATTGTCAGCTTCAATTTGACGACTCATTTTTTCGTAATATGGCATGCGCTTTTCTGGAGGCTGTTGCATCGCTTGTTTATACAAACCATCATAGGCTGAAGAGCTATAGCACGACTGATTACCTCTGCCTACATTCGGTCCATATAATAGTTGCGTGAAATTTTCTCCTTCAGGATAGTCTGCATGCCAAGCTCCACCCCAAATCATATATTCACATTGCGTCGCTGCTTTTAAGTTATCCGCGAAGTTACTTACTCTGAAATCTGCGCGAATGCCGATCGCATCTAAATTCTTTTTCCACAACTCCGAATACATCACTGAGGATGAGCCACTTTCAGTATTTATTTTTAGAACAAGTGCTTTGCCATTTGGCAGATTTCGATAACCATCAGCACCTTTTTTATAACCAAAATGATCTAACAGTTTATTAGCCAAACTCGGGTTATAGCCAATACTACTTCGATATTTTGGATTGTGCCCATTTACCCCCGCGGGTACCAACATTTCAGCTTTAACAGCCTGTCCTTTTCTTAATATCCGAATATATTCATCAACATTAAATGACATCGCAATTGCGCGTCTTAATGCAATTTTGTCCAAATTGTTCCCACCTATGATTGGATCACGCATATTCAGCATGGTATAGGTGATCTCAGCCTCCTTGTTAGGATAAAGTCGAATCCCCTTTTGTCGCATCGCAGGCTTAAGTTGATTATTTTGGTCTAAAACTTTAGGAATGGAACTCGAGGTGAGCTTATCGAAATCGAGTTGTTTTGATTGAAAAGCCAGCCAACGTGACTGCTCTTCTTCAATAATACTGATATTTACTTTACCAATTTGAGGCATTTTTTTGCCTGTCATTTCTTTAACTAACTGGTTATCCCAAGCAGTTCCTGTCGATTTAAAATTCCAAACAAAACCTCGATAATCTGGGTTAGCTACTAGTTCTATTTTACTGCGGGGCACATACTTACTCAGCATGTAAGGTCCTGTACCTACGGGATGCATTCCCAATCGATCTTTATAATAATCAACTACTTCACGAGCAGTAGCACCAAACGTACTATAAGCTAGAATATAGGGGAAGTTATAATCAGGTTGAGTCAAGGTAAATTGAAGTGTGTATCGATCTAAGGCTTTTACCCCCTCAATCTTGGCATCATAATTGAAGCGACCTGTTTGTTTCGCTTGCTCAACTAAAGCATTTGCACCCACAATTTTCTGGTCGATAAATGCATATGAAGAAGAATGATTTTTAGGATCTAAAATACGTTTGACCGAATACACATAGTTTTCTGCAATTAACTCTCTACGCTGACCTTTAAATGCTGGATCAGCAGTAAAATAAATACCTGGTTTTATTTTAAATATATAAACTTTCCCATTTTCTTTGATCACGGGCATGCTTTGTGCCGTAGCTGGAACCAACTTGACAGGATTAGCTAGATAATCGTATTGCAGCAATCTCTCAAAAATAACATCGGCTACATTACCGCTATAAAAATTAAAAGTTTTGACCATATCAAAACCATCGTCAGGTGCTTCAAATGCGATTCGAAGCACCTTATCCGCTTGCGCTGGAGTTTTAGCGTTTCCCAAAGGAGCAAATACAATAACGGTTGAGAACAAAGCGACCGTAAAAAATTTAGACTTCAATTCAATGCTCACATTATCGTTTTTTAATAAATACTAGACTTTCGAATAGCATTCAACCACACATCGATCTCACCTGCCTGACTTAATCCAATGATCTTGTTCACAAAAATGAATGGTTTGTGATATTTTTACCAATCATAAAAATAATTCAGATGTAAAACCGACATCAAGACCCAAAATTACAGTGCTAATTTCATGCCACTTTTCAAACAAATTTAAAATAGAAAAATTAGACTCCCGTCTATTCACCCCTCCAATCAATATTTATTCATCCTAATTAAAAGTAACTTTATGCAAAATCTCATTTTTTCATAATATTCTTAACAATTAAAATAAGAGACTATAAATACATGTTTTAAAATATATAAAATTAAAATGCACCAAATAAATGCACATATAAATTAGCATGTTTCATTTTAATACCATGTATAAAACCTAGAAAACTGTAAAAAAATGCCAATAAAAAATATTTTTATAAATTCATAATTTTTTAATAAATAGTAAAAATATGAAAAGCTTATTCAATAAAACTAAAACGCTTTTACACAATTTACTCTAGATTAAACCTGATCCAAAAAATGTATTTGGCACATGTCTTGCTAAAACGCTCTTGTTCAGTCTTTAAGAGTGACAATCCACTAGGGGTTATAAATTTAATGAAAAAAACTAATTTCGTTCAATCAAATGCTATGCCAAAAGCGAGCAAAACCGTACTCAAACTCAGTACCCTGAGTCTCAGTATGTTGTGTTTAACAATGACCCATGCAGCTGAAAATGAGTCGACCACGGAGGATAAACCCGCCAAAGTCGTCAAAGTTGCCGTTACAGGATCATCGATTAAAGGCGTTGCTGCACAGAGTGCATCTCCGATCACGGTGATTAGAGCAGATGACCTTGTAAAGCAAGGTGTTACAACAGTCGAAGAAGCTTTAACCAAGGTTAGTGCCAATCAAGCAGGGTTTTCTACAGCTCAAAATGTAGGTGCAAGTAATACTGAGGGTTCTTCTGCGAATCTTCGAGCATTAGGTACGGATAAAACATTAATCTTATTAAATGGTCGACGTTTAGCATACAGTCCATTTAGCACCTCAACCACAAACCTAAATATTATTCCAATGGCAATGGTTGATCGTATTGAGATTTTACGTGATGGTGCTTCGGCAATTTATGGTGCGGATGCAATTGCTGGGGTAATCAACTTTATCACCAAGAAGTCTTTTGAAGGTTTAAATATTAGTGCTGGCTTTATTCAACCAGAACAAAGTGGTGGTGATAAACAAGACATTTCAATTTTCGGGGGTTATGGTGATCTTGATGAACAAGGCTTTAATCTTATGGGGGTTATTGACTATCGTCGTTCAAATGACATTATGGCGAAAGACCGTAAAATTAGCCGACGCGGTGGTTTAATACCGGAACTTGGTATTGATGGAACTTCTGCAAATGGTTTCCCAGCAAATTTTCGTGATCCCGTTACAGGAGCTCTTGGTAATCCTTATGGCGATCTAAACTGTAATAATGCACCTAATACTATCGCTGATGGTGGGCTCTGCTATCTCAACACACAAGCATTGATCGGAATTGTGCCCAAAACAGAAACAATATCTGCTTTAGGACGAGGTACGTTCAAATTAAATGATAATTTCAATGCCATCGCTGAATATGTTTACTCACGAAATGAAGTGACTACATCAATCGCACCTGATGTTTACAGCCGCTCCGTTACTCTTCCTTCTACAAGCCCATACTATCCTGGTAATGGCATAACTCCTGCTGTCGCTGGTTTAAGTGGTGAACCCCTAGAACTCTATTTAAGATCACAAGCTGGAAACCGTATATCGAATCCAGTGAATGAATCACATCGGGCGTTAATCTCTTTAGAGGGTGAAGCTTACGGTTGGGATATCAATACAGGTTTATCTTATGCACGTAGCGAAGCGACAGACGGTTTTGCTGGAGGGTATTTAAACAAAAGTAAACTCCAAGATGCTTTAAACAATGGAACCATTAATCCTTTTGGCCCTAGTGAAAATCAAGAGCTTTGGAAGTCTTTTGAAGTAAAAGGCGATACTAACACTGGTACGCTCACAGCCACCACATTTGACTTTACTATTAGTCGTCCAATTTACACGTTACCTGCTGGTGACGTAGGCTTTGCTTTGGGAGGTAGTTTTAGTAAACAGGACTGGAAAGCCAATGTGAACTCAGAAATTGTAAGCCAAGTTCCTGGTAGCGGTATTGATCCTAGTAAACCTGAAAGTAAAGGTAAGAGAGATATCACCGCAGCTTTTGCAGAGTTACATGTTCCAATTACCAAAACCTTAGAGGCACAACTCGCTGCTCGTTATGATGACTATAGTGATTTTGGTGATACATTTAATCCTAAAATCGCTTTCCGCTGGGAACCAATTAAACAATTAATGTTCCGTACCTCATACAGTACTGGTTTCCGAGCGCCAAGCTTATATGACATCAATGCCCCTCAAAGTAAAACTTATACGGGTGCTCGCTACGATGACCCTGTGCTATGTCCAAATGGTAAAGCTATATCACCAGAATACCAAACTGAATGTAATACCCAATTCTATCGTACACAAGGTGGTACAAAAGACTTACAACCTGAAGAATCAACCTCAATTACAGCAGGTTTTGTTGTAGAACCGATCAAAAATTTAGTGTTCTCTGCTGATTATTACAACATCAAAATTGATGGGCTAATTAACAGCATCGGTGAAGCAATGATTTTCGGTGATCCTGAAAAATATGCAGATCGCTTCATTCGAGGGGCTGATGGTCGATTGGAATATATCAACAGCGCACTAACAAATATGGGTGGAGTTAAAACTGAAGGTATTGATTTAGCGCTAAATTATCTTTCACCGATGACTTCTACTGGGCGTTTTGGCTTCGGCATTGATGGCACATATGTTATCAAATACGACCGTCAAGAAGAGAAAGGTGGTGCATGGGAAGGTTATGTTGGTAAATACGATGATCCAGCAATCTTACGTTGGAAACATGTTGCCAATCTTAACTGGAGCTACGAAAACTGGAAAATGGTCTTCGAGCAAGAGTTCTACCGTGGCTATAAAGATCAAAACCAAATTGGTGATGAGAAATATGATAATCACCGCGTAAGTGACTATACCCTGTACAACGTTTCAGGAACGTATAAAGGCTTTAAAAATCTAGAATTGACTGCTGGTATCAAAAATCTATTTGATGCTGAACCTTCTGCTTCGAATGTGCTCGATAACTTCCAATATGGTTATGACCCTCGCTATAGCGACGTAACGGGACGTGCATATTTCCTCAGAGGCACTTATAAATTCTAAAACTCTAACCACTGCAAGATGTTCCTTTTTGTCTTGTAGTGGTTCAACGTAATCCTGATGTCTATATAAGATAAAAATTGCTATCAAGATTTTCAATCTAGCCTAAATACTTTTATATAACTCAGCGATTACATTTTCAGGAGCAATTATGGGCATACCCTTTGCTGAAAGTGAAAATCAATCTGCCAAACGTCTCGTCGGACTTGGTCTAGTTTTATTTTTACATCTTGTGATCGCCTATATTTTAGTAACAAGTTTAACCACTGATTTTACTAAACCAGTCGAGAAGCCTGTAGAACTTCAGATTATTCAAGATATTGAACCGCCACCACCTCCTCCTCCACCCAAACCTGAGGAAAAACCACCTGAACTACCTAAAATGGTTGAGAAAGTGGCAAAAATGCCTGATCCGCCTAAGCAGGTGGAGAAAGTAACGCCTATTGCAAAACCAACACCTACACAACCAACCAAAACTTCAGTGGCAACACCTGCACCTGTCACAGCGGCTTCTCCAATTCCTAGCCCTGTTGCTGCTCCAGTTGCAGCTGCTGCTCCCCCAGCACCTGCAAAACCAGCTGGAATTTCACGAGGCGTTTCCGAAGGTGAAGCAGGTTGTAAAGAGCCTGGTTATCCACGTGAACAGGAAATGGCTGGTGAAGAAGGTACTGTGCGTATGCGTTTACTTGTGGATAGCTCGGGCAAAGTAATCGATGCAAAAGTCAAAAAATCGAGTGGTGTACGTGAGTTAGATAAAGCCGCGACCAAAGCTTATAGCTTATGTAGCTTCACACCAGCGATGAAAGACGGTGTACCTCAACAAGATTGGTATGAAATCGAATACACATTCAAGATTTCTTAATGAATATAGAAGTGAATTAAACAATTTTTGGAGAATTTAAAATGAATAAAACTGTAAAAAAAATCTCTCGATTTGCTGCGATTGGTCTTATCTCAACCAGCACCCTGCTTCCAATTAGTTCTGTTTGGGCTGAAGAAACCACGCAACCCACAGCTATAACTACGGTCGCGACTGATGCAACAACACAATCATCACCAACACCACCACCTCTTCCTGCGACTGAAGAAAAAGTGCATAACCCTTATGGCTTAGAAGCTTTATGGCGTGAGGGTGATCTCGTTGCAAAAACAACCTTATTCATCCTTGTTTTAATGTCAATTGGTACGTGGTACATCATCCTTTCAAAACTATTTCAACAAAGCAAAATCAAACGCCATGGTACTGAAGCTGAACGTAACTTTTGGGAAGCAGATACATTAAATAGCGCAAAAGAAAGCTTAGACCCTAGCAGCACGTATCGCTACATCGCTGAAAAAGGTATTCACTCAACCAAACATCATGATGGCACCTTATTAGAACGCATTGATTTCAACACATGGGTAACGATTTCGATTCAACGTGCTATTGATAAAGTACAAAGCCATTTAGGTAACGGCTTGGCATTCCTTGCAACAGTGGGTTCAACTGCACCTTTCGTTGGCTTATTTGGAACAGTTTGGGGAATTTATCACGCATTGACTGCGATCGGCATTTCAGGACAAGCATCTATTGATAAAGTTGCTGGGCCTGTGGGTGAAGCATTAATCATGACCGCAATTGGCTTAGCTGTCGCTGTACCTGCAGTACTTGGTTATAACTGGCTGACTCGTCGCAATAAAGCTGTCATGGACAATGTCCGTTCATTTGGCTCTGACTTACATGCAGTTTTACTCAGTGGCGAATTACGCAACAATCCTGTCAATCGTGATTCTAAATAAGGAATACGATTATGGGCATGATGATAAATTCAGATCAAAGTGATGATGATGTGATCGGCACCATCAACACCACTCCGCTTGTGGACATCATGCTGGTGCTTTTGATTATCTTTTTAATCACTGTTCCAGTGGTCACACATACAGTTCCTGTAAAGTTACCTGAAGAAAAGAACACACCTTACGCCACAACCCCTCAAAATATTCAACTTTCAGTCAACAAAACTGGCGATATTTTTTGGAATGAACAATACGTTGCAAATAAAGAAACTTTACTTGCGCGTTTACAAGTTGAGGCACAAAAGCGCCCGCAACCTGAAGTTCATATTCGTGGTGATCAATTGACACACTACGCTGCAATTGATCAGGTAATTAGCACCACCCAACAAGCGGGTATTGGCAAAATCGCATTTGTCACTACTCCACCTAGTTCACCTTAGTCAGACGATAAGGAGTTAGTCATGGGTATGAATGTCGGACCAAAAAGTGGCGAAGATGATGTGATGCTCGATGTCAACATGACACCTTTAATTGATGTCATGCTGGTGTTATTGATTATGTTCATCATCACAATTCCAATCCCAAACAATGCCATTAATATCAATTTACCTAATGGCGCACCACCGCCACCAACCGATCAGAAACCACCTGAAACCATCAACTTAAGAGTAGATGCACAAGGTCGTATTTTCTGGAACGATCAAGCTGTTGCTGATCGCCAAGCATTGAAGGTTTTGTTTGAATCTGTTGCGCAAAAAGCTGATCAGGATCAGATCAAGTTTAAACCTGATCCTCAAGCTGAATATAAAAATATTGCTATGGTGATGGCACTCGCTCAGCAAAGCAAAGTCACTAAAATAGGAATCGTGAGTAATAACTAAATAATAAAAACAAAAAATTAATCAGATAACTACAATTTTACTCCTGCGCTAACAAGTTCGCTTGTTAGCTTTTTTTATTTTATTTCATTAATCACAATTGGAATCAGTTTACTGCTCACCTTATAGCCTTGTGGTTTGTTATTACATGCATCTCCGGTTACTGTCGTTCGAATCACATAAGGCGAATACGGCATCACGTTTAAATAACCCGTATTATCTGATCCAGTACGACAATCTTCTGCATTAAGTTTTTCGTCATAGCGACCAGCATTAGAAGACTCTTGCACTTCAGTAATCAACTTGGCATTCCATTGGCTCAAATAAACTAAACTTTTAGTAGCTTCAACAGTTCCTTGCCCCGAACCAGCACTTTCGATTTCAACCAGTTCGATCGATTTACCTTTATACATCGTTGGATGAACTTTAAATGTATTCGATTGACCACCAAACTCTTTTAAAATTTTTGCTTGTTTGAGCTTTGGACGGGTCAGCACATAACCTGCCCAAAAGTTACGCCCTGCATTTTCAAAACTAACAGCAGACAAATAAGCTTCTTCGCCTGAAATTAATTTTAATTTTTCCGTATGATCAATCTGAATGGCTTGCTGAGGATTCGCATTTGAATCTTGTAAATTAGTAATCCAATTAATGATAGTTTTATCTGTTGGTACAGCAGCATAGGATGCTGAGACTGGAATCAAAAATCCAAATAAAATGGATAGAACTAATTTATTTTTCTTGTTCATTTTAAACCTTACTTTTTACAATCAAAAATCTCACATGAAATATGATACTCGGAAATGTCATCCACAACCTGCGTGAATTTTGCAATATATTGTTTCTGCGAAATAATAAAAACAAGAACAGAAAGAGAACAGGTTTTGTGGATGACAATGCCTTTGCCTACTTTGGGCGAAACCAAAGTAGGGCGAACTGCAAGTTTATCCCTAACTTTAGATTGAACTCGGCGAGACTCCGTTAAGAGCAACTATTTTGATTCTCATTAAAATTTAAGTTAATTAAACTTTTCCAAATCAATCCATTGAGCATCAGGAAAATGCTTTGCCAAATAAGCTTTTAAATAATCCGCTGTATCTTTAGAAATAAGTGGATCTTTCGATTCATCTTTTAAGTTATATACCAAAGCATGCAAATTCAAATCACGCTGCTTTAATGCCTCTAAACTCAATAAAGTATGATTGATACTGCCCAAACGTCCTGAAGTCACTAAAATCACAGGAAATTGATGTTGAGCAATATAATCAATGGTCAACAACTCTGTGGTTAAAGGCACCATCAATCCACCAGCACCTTCTAATAGCACCACATCAAAACGCTGAGCAAGCTCTTTAGTTGCAGCTTCGATCTTGGCAAAATCTAAATCACGCCCATCCAAACGCGTGGCTAAATGTGGCGAAGCTGGATAAGTAAAAATTTCAGGCATAGTCAATTTTTCATGATCTTCCTGAAACCAACCACTCCCCATAATTTCACGATGTTTTTCAATGTCTTCAGACACATCGACATTGCCAGTTTGTACCAACTTCTGGGTGATAACACGCTGCCCTTGTTCGGTCCAAAGTTTGGCAAGATAACCTGTGGCATAAGTTTTCCCAATTTCTGTATCAATACCACTGACAAAATAAATTGCTGCACTCATGCTTTTCTCCGCGCAATCACGTAAATCGGATGATAAGTTAGGCGAAAACCTTGCTCATCATGAAACTGTTGATAATCAGAATAAAACTGCTGTAAAGATTGCTTGGTCCAACGATGTGACTTTGCTGTTGCAGTCACCCCCGTCGCTTTTAGATGATGCAGCACTAATTTAGGATCATCAAAATATAGATTTTTTTGTTCTTCTTGTATAAACACAATCTCAAAGCCATTTTCTTCAAGTTTCTGTTTCAACACTTCACTAGAACAATAATTTAAACCTTGCCCAGTCAGCTTTTTGATTTCGATTAAATTGTTTTCACCAAATGTAGAGAAACCCAAATAGCCTTTCGTTTTTAAAGCATCATGAATTCGTTGTAATAACGCAGGTAGATCAGTCATCCATTGCAAAGCTGAACTCGAAATCACCGCATCCAATTCTGATGGTAATTCAAGCTGCTCAATATCTCCGATCAACCAAGCTATATTTTGAATCGTTGAAAAATGCTGATCTACATCCTCATAAAGATCATTTAAAAATAATTGATCAAACTGAAAATGAGTCTGAAATAAATGCGTTAAATTACCCGACCCACAACCGATCTCAAGTACAGAATCAAAAGTCTTTGGACAATATGATTTCAGATATTCAAATAACTGTGCACTGATCTGCTTTTGCACTACAGCATGCTCAACGTAACTTTGCCCTGCTTTGGCAAAACGTTGAGCGACTAAAGCTTTATCAACACTCACAAACATTCCACCAATTTTTCTAATTCAGCTTTTTGAACCATAGACGTTAATGAGATACGTAAACGTGAACTATTTTGCGGTACTGTTGGCGGTCGCACAGGCATGGCGTAAAAACCTTGTTGCTGAACATAACGTGCTTTTTCAATCGCTGCATTACTTTCGCCGACAATAATTGGAATAATATGGCTACTTGATGGACTTAAAAAACCTTTTGCAATCACCGCCTGCTGTAAAAAATGACTGATCTCAGCCAAGTGCTGACGCTGCTGCTGCATATTTAATACTTTATTAAAGATAAAATCAGACCATGCCATCGAGATTGGTGGTAATGCTGTGCTGAAAATCAAGGGACGCATTTTATTAATCAGATAATCACGGATGATAGGATCACAAATAATATAACCGCCAATTGAAGCAATCGCTTTGCCAAAAGTCCCAACAAGGAAATCAATCTGATGCAATACACCATATTGCTCAGCACAACCTAGTCCTTGCCCACCTCTCACACCTATGGCGTGAGCTTCATCAACATACAACATGGCTTTGGAAAAACGTTGCTTTAACTGCGCCAGTGCCGCTAAATCCGTTTCATCACCATCCATACTAAAAATACTTTCAGTCACCACAATAATGCGTTCAACTTGTTCATCTTGATGATACTTTTGCAATAACTGTTCCAAATGCTGCAAATCATTATGACGATAACGCACATATTGAGCATTCGATAGACGAATACCATCAATCATACTGGCATGAACCAATTTATCCGCCAAAATCACGGTTTTAGTATCAGCTAATGCAGGCAAAATACCGATATTCATGTGATAGCCACTATTGAAAAGTAAGGCAGCACGACCAAAAGCTTTGCTTAGGCTATTTTCAAATTGCTCGTACTCTGCAAAATTACCAGTCAATAAACGCGAAGAAGAAGAACTAAAGAGCGCTCGTTCAATTTTCAGCGTATCAAGAAATTCTTCTCTTAAATTTAAGTCAGCGGCCAAGCCTAAATAATCATTGGATGCCAGATTCAACATGGTTCGATCTTGAATGGTGATCCATTTTCCCTGCTGTTGATTTGCAGTAAATTGGCGGAAATTACCTTGCTGTTTGAACTGGTCAAGCTGCTCGGCATAATGATCAAGCAAGGACATTGGCATTTGCTCCTTGCATATTTTTTACCACTTCACTCATCTGTACTAATAAGTAATTTAGCTCATCATCGGTGATCACATACGGCGGCATCACGTAGACCAATTTTCCAAATGGTCGCACCCAAATACCATGTTCAACAAACTGCTGCTGTAAGCTTTTCATGTCAACACTAGAGGTTAATTCAACCACTCCAATCGCACCTAATACACGTACATCTGCTACATGATCAAGTTCTGCTAAATCACTTAATTGCTCAACAAGGATCTTTTCAATACGTTGAATATTGCTCTGCCAATCTTGTTCAACTAATAATTGAGTACTTCTTAGAGCAACAGCACAAGCTAAAGGATTTGCCATAAAAGTTGGACCATGCATGAACACGCCCGCTTCGCCACGACTAATGGTTTCAGCAACTTGTTTAGTCGTTAATGTTGCAGATAATGTCATATAGCCTCCAGTCAAACCTTTACCGATACACATGATATCTGGTTCAACTTGTGCATGCTCCCAAGCAAACATTTTGCCTGTACGCCCAAAACCTGTTGCGATCTCATCAAAGATCAACAACAAATTGTATTGCTGACATAATTCTTTGGCTTGGCGCAAATACTCAGGATGATAAAAACGCATCCCTCCCGCACCTTGCACAATTGGCTCAATAATGAGTGCAGCAATACTGTGATGATGCAGTTCGATCTGGTGTTTGAGCTCTTGAATATCTTGTGGATTCCACACACCATCAAAGCGACTTTGAGGCGCGGGTACAAAGATTCGATTCGGTAAACTTGAGCCAAAAATCTGATGCATTCCCGTAACAGGATCACACACAGACATCGCATTCCAAGTATCACCATGATAGCCAGAACGTGTAGTAATAAAATTGGTTTTCTCAGGTTGATTCAACGCAGCCCAATATTGCACTGCCATTTTTAAAGCCACTTCAACTGAAACTGAACCTGAGTCAGCATAGAAAATTTTATCTAAACTCGGAGGCGTAATTTTTAATAAGAGTTTACCCAATTCAATTGCAGGTTCATGCGTCAAACCACCAAACATGATATGCGCCATGTTTTGCAATTGATCAGTAATGGCTTTATTGAGTTCAGGGTGGTTATAACCGTGAATCGCACACCACCATGACGACATGCCATCAACCAGAGTTCGACCATCCTCTAGTTCGATGGTTGCACTATAAGCACGTTTCACTTTAAAAGTTGGCAGTGGATTTAACATCGAGGTATATGGATGCCATATATGTTCTAAATCAAATAAATCGGTCATCCATACTTCCTCATTGGTTAGATAAATATTGCTTTTAGGGGAGAGCTGCCTTGTGCTCATTTATTCTGGTATTAGCCTTCGGCTGGACCTACTTTTCTTTCGGGAAAAGTAGGCAAAACCATTTGTCATCCACAAAACCTGTTCACTTCTGGTGTCCATCCAAGAGTATCAACTCATCCATATTCATCACTTTTACTATCACCACGCAGGTTGTGGATGACGCTATCGAGTATCAATTTGTGGGAAAACTCTTATAAAAGAATTTGCAAACATCTTAAACTTGTCAAAATCTAAAATATATTGCGAGAACTTTCATTTCAAGCAAGATTGAACGTTGAGTAAATAAAATCTTCAATTACTTGCATAGTCTGCTCCACCATAAAACATGGAAAACCATGAGAAGCATCATCAATAGAAACAACAGATAGATTTTTTGCAGCTAAATTCTGGATATTTTGAACAACTTGGTAAGGAACCAAAGCATCATGCTCAGCAAATACATGCAACTGTCTGCCTTGATAATTTTCATACAAACCAACCAAATTTAATTGCCCCAACAACTGCAACCCATCCCTAAGCAATGCAATAGCTTGTGGACGAATCAATTTCTGCATAGCTACGAAATCTTTCTTTGCAGAACTTGCACCCTGACACACCAATAAACCAAACCGTTTTAGCGTGGTAATGGCATCCTGTTCGAATGACTGTTTAAACTGAATAAAAGTTTCAACTGGCATGGCTGTCGTCCAATTAGTTTGAGCAACAAAACATGGATTCGATGCTAGAGTGATTAACAGCTTCTGTTCATCATATTGCAGTTGAATTTGGTTGACTAATAGTGTTGCCAGTTGCCCCCCCAACGACCATCCCACAATGACATCAAATTTCACTGCAAGTTGGACATGCTGTTGCAAAACTTCATTATCGAGAGCATTAAAAATATTCATCCGCTCAACGAGATACCCCTTTTGTTCTAAAGCATCATGTAAAGGTTTTAATAATTCGGCACCACCACCCCAGCCAGTGATGAGTAAAATCTTTTGCTTCACCTTATGACCCAGATATGCAAACTTTAAAAATTATAACCTGTTTTTCTAATCATAATTTTCCAAATCAACCAATAATGTCGCAGGAATTATCCGTTCCCAATTTTGTTTGAACTGCTTATGAACTTTATCAATTTCAAAAGAACTATTTCGTGCAACTTGCTGAGCATGACCAATGTCATGCGACCGTATATATGCAATTAAATAATTATTCCCATCCAATTCTAAATGAAACCAAGATTCTATTGTTACACCCTCGGGTTGTAAGGTCTGAATAGCTTCATCTTTTCGTTGTTCAATTTCTATTTTCCAAGCATCGACATTTGCCAGCGTGTCTTGCTTTAATTTAATTAACACTGCACCTACGTCCATTCTATTTTCCTTTTACCTTATTTAAATTCAACGATATAAAACAATCAAAAGCCCTGAAAAGAATTTACTCACGCATCAAATTTTTAAATTTGCTAAATTAAGTATCTATCACACTTTGAGATCAAAATGATGAATACGATAAAGTCCAAAGTTCTTATCGTTTGTAGCACACTTATGTTGCTCGGATCAGCGAGTTCAAGCTTTGCTCAAACCTCTATTTTCTCTAAACAAAATACCGCTCAAAAAGAATGGGTTGGACAGTCTGCACCAGATTTCAAACTGCAAGATCAAAGTGGGAAATGGCATACGTTAAGCCAATACAAAGGCAAATGGATTGTGCTTTATTTTTATCCAAAAGACGATACAGCTGGTTGTACCCAAGAAGCCAATCAATTTAAATCGCTCTATCCTCAGTTTTTAAAATCTAATGCTGTGGTACTCGGTGTGAGCTTGGACGATGTCGCGTCACATCAGAAATTCTCAAAAAAACTCGGACTTCCTTTCCCAATTTTGGCTGATGATAAAGGCGACCTTGCTGGAAAATTTGGCATTGTTCGAAATCTAGGTATTACCAAAATTGCTAAGCGAGAGAGTTTTTTAATTAATCCTCAAGGTGCCGTCATGTATCATTATACGAGTGTGAATACACAGACACATGCCGATCAAGTGTTGAAGGATTTAAAAAACTTACAGAAAAAATAGAATAGCAAATCAAAAAACTCAGCATATGCTGAGTTTTTTTAATTCACAAATCTTAGATTTGCGATTGAATATAATTCTGTAAACCAATCAATTCGATCAAACGTAGTTGCTTTTCTAACCAATAAGTATGATCTTCTTCTGTGTCAGAAAGCTGCTGACGCAACATATCACGGCTAATAAAATCGCCTTTTTCTTCGCAGAGTTTAATTCCTGTCGCCAATTTTTCACGTACATGATATTCAAGTGCTAAATCGGCTTTTAAACAACTTACCACATCAGTACCCACATTAATGTCTTCACGGTTCATGTTTGGTTGTGCACCTAAAAACAGAACACGGCGAATAATGGCATCTGCATGTGAGGCTTCTTCTTGCATTTCATGATCAATGCGTTCATAAATTTTGCTCAAGCCCCAATCTTCATACATTCTTGAATGAATTAAATATTGATCACGAGCAGCCAACTCACCGCCAATGAGCATATTTAAATAGTCGATGACTTCTGGATTGCCACGCATAATACTTACTCCTTTCGAATACAAGTATTATGAGCAACTTATAAGACATTTGCAAAAAATTAATTGTGTAAGTTTATGATTTTTATAAAATTAAAATGAGAAACATACGCATTTACAGTTCTAATTCGCATAATTTGTTTAGATAAAATAAGCTCTTGCGGATTTATTGCCCCATTCGAAGCGGTAAAGTTACATCATTTTGTATTATTTGATTTTTGTAACGATTAACAATACTTCTTATTTGAAAGCGGAATTGATCAAAAAAACATTAAAAATGACTGGTCAGCTGTTGTTTGTTTGAGCAAAATTCGTTAAACAACTTCAATCACAAAAATCATTAGGAAAAAAAATGGATAAAAGTAAAGCAATTCTAGTCACGGGTGCGACGGGTTATATTGCAGGCTGGATTATAGAACGCTTACTCAATCAAGGTTATAAAATTCACGCAACCGTTCGAGACCCCTCAAAAAAAGATAAGATTCAACATCTCTATGACCTCGCTGAAAAATCATCAGGTGAAATTCATTTTTTTAAAGCAGACTTACTTGAAGCACATTCATTTGATGAAGCTATGAAAGGCTGTGAGGTTGTCATTCACACTGCGTCCCCTTTCGTAGTGACCAATTACAAAGATGCCGTTAAAGACATTATTGAACCTGCTGTGAAAGGGACTGAGAATGTACTAGACAGTGTAAACCGCACTGATTCAGTAAAACGAGTTGTTGTGACCTCAAGTATTGCATCAACCTACGGTGATGCAATTGAGATTCAAAATACTGCTCATAATGAATTTGATGAGAGCCACTGGAATAATAGCAGCAGTGAAACTCACCAACCATATCCATATTCAAAAGTGGCTGCCGAACGTAAAGCATGGGAAATGGCGGAACAACAGGATCGCTGGAGCCTTGTTTGTATCAATCCTGCTCTTGTTATGGGTCCATCACTCACTGATGCGAGTCAATCAGGCAGTATTGAAGTATTACAACAGTTTGGTAATGGCACAACCTTATTTGGTGTCCCACCAATGTGGAATGGAATCGTGGATGTCCGTGATGTTGCCGATGCCCATGTCGCTGCGGCATTAAATCCACAAGCACATGGTCGTTATATCATTTGTGGTGGCACATTAAGCTTGCTAGAGATGGGCAAAGCACTTACACAAAAATTTGGTTATAAATATCCTTTTCCACACTTTACTGTACCTAAAGCAGCATTCTCATTGGTCGCACCAATATTTGGGCACTCTCGTCAATTCGTAAAACTCAATATGGGATATCCAATTTATTTTAATGCTCAACGTAGCGTAAATGAATTGGGTATCGAATATAGAGACATTCGAGAAAGTGTTTGCGAACATTTCCAACAATTACTTGATGATGGCATTGTAAAAAAACGTGCATGATAATAAAAGCCTATTCAACTACATTCAGTTCAATAGGCTTGTTTCCATTTTTTTAGAACTAATCATCAAAATAATCACTATAAATTTCACATAGTCCATCATCAAATCCCCAGCCAATGCCATCTGTATCGTGACAAATCTTTGCTGCTCTTTGTTGAAATTGACTTTCCACATTGAGCTGCTTCATCCATTTCATTGCCTGAGCAAACATTGACTCCATACTATTATAAAATGGCTCATTAATATCGCCATACATGTTGGTAAATTTTACTCCAGTTTCAACATAATAGATTGCAAGATCAACTAGATGTATATTTAATCCATTAAGCTTTTTAAAGTCCATAACCGCTTTTCGTGCAACAGATAACCTTGCATCACCAAATCCATGTTTGGGCAAAAATTCATCCCGAATTATTTTTTTATATTTAGAAAGTACGTCATTTGCCCCCTCTGTACTTATCTGTGAATCATAAAAATCTCTAACCACTGAAAACTGTTGATATAGTTTAACAATCTCTTGAAGCAATTGTTTTTCAGGTTTTGTGACAAGATGGGCTTTCAATGCTTTAATACTCATTCAACCCCTCCGTACTGCGCCAAGAAATCCAAAAACTCTTGCTCGTTCATTACACGAATGTCTAACTTTTGTGCCTTATCAAGTTTGCTGCCTGCTTTCTCACCAGCAACGACACATTTGGTTTTACTTGAAACACTACCACTCACACGCGCACCTAAAGCTTGAAGCCGCTGGGTTGCTTCATCACGCCCCATACTTTCCAATGTGCCAGTCACAACCCAACTTTCACCATTCAAAGGCTGGCGAGTTGGTGCAGTTGGTGCATCCCAATGAATCCCTGCAGCAAGTAAACGCTCCAAGACCTCTAAGTTATGCTCGGCTTGGAAAAAATCCACAATCCATTCTGCCGTAATATCACCTACATCAGGTGTTTTCTTCAAAGCATCAATATCTGCAGCTTTCAAAGCATCGAAGGTCTGGAAAGTATTGGCGAGCATACGTGCCGTAGTTTCACCTACACCACGAATACCTAAAGCATAAATGAAGCGTGCCAATGTGGTTTTCTTACTTGCATCAATTGCATCAATAAGGTTTTGAACTGACTTTTCACCCATTTTTTCAATGCTGAGTAATTTTTCTCGATGTTCATGTAAGTGATAGATATCGGCTACATCTCTGAGTAGATCTAGATGTAATAATGACTCTACCCAACGATCACCTAAGCCCTCAATATCCATAGCCTTGCGTGAAACAAAGTGACGAATCGCCTCAATACGCTGTGCTGCACAATATAAACCACCAGAACAACGAGCTAAGGCCTCACCTTCTGGCATGACGACAGGAGAATCACATACTGGACAATTCGTTGGTAAATAAACAAGCTCAGCATCGGCAGGTCTAAATTCAGCCCATACCTTTTCAACTTTTGGAATCACATCACCCGTGCGATACACGCTGACGGTATCGCCAACACGTACATCTAAACGATGAATTTCACCAATATTATGTAAAGTTACATTCGAGACAGTCACACCGCCAACAAAGACAGGAGCTAAACGAGCAACAGGTGTTAGCGTGCCAGTACGCCCAACTTGCCAGTCAATATTTTCAACCTTGGTCAAAGCCGCTTGCGCTGGGAATTTATAGGCTGTCGCCCAACGTGGCTCTCGACTTAAAAAGCCCAGTTGTTGCTGCTGTTTAAGGTCATCGACTTTGACCACCATCCCATCAATTTCAACTTTGAGATTCGGACGTTCAAGCTGAATTTGCTCATAGCGTTGTTGAACTTCTTCAATAGACTCACAAAGATATTGACGCTCTGCGATCTCAAAGCCAAATTTGGTCAACCAGTGCAAACTGTCATGCATTGTCGTTAAGCCATGATGAGGCTCGCATTGAGCAATACCATAAGCATAAAAAGCCAATGGACGCGATGCTGCGATATTGGGGTCAAGCTGTCTTAAACTCCCCGCAGCAGCATTTCGTGGATTAGCAAAGGTCTTTTCACCTTTAGCCTCCTGATCTGCATTGAGTTTTTCAAAACCTGATTTTGGCATCAATACTTCTCCACGCACCTCTAAGAGTTGTGGAATAGCTTGGTGCTGAGAAGATAAAATCTTAGGTAAATTACGGATGGTTTTGACATTTTGAGTAATGTCCTCGCCTGTTTCTCCATCACCACGAGTTACGCCTCGAACCAACACACCATTTTCATACCAAAGCGAAATCGCTAAACCATCGAGTTTAAGTTCAACCTCGTATTGAACCTTTTGATTCGGTAGGCGCTCATCAATACGACGTGCAAAGGCAAATAAATCATCCTGATTGAAAACATTACCTAATGACAGCATCGGCACCACATGAGTCACACTTTCAAATTTTGATAATGCTTGTCCACCGACTTTATTCGTGGGTGTATCAGCTTGCATAAACTCTGGATACTGTTGTTCTAATGCTTTAAGTTGATGAAATAAATGGTCATATTCACTGTCGGTGATCGTAGGTTGATCCATCACGTAGTAAGCATGATTATGTTTAGCGATCAATTGAATCAATTGACGCATTTGCTCAATAACTGAGTTTTGTTCCATTTAAATTTCACCATATAAAAGGGCGGAAAACCGCCCTATGTCTTTCATTGCATTTATTACAAAAATTTGATTTTAAACAGTTGTTTGACTTGGTCGATAGTCAATCACATGATGACGCCAATGCTCTTTCAACTGCGGAGAAAACTCGAGGTTATTCTCATCATAAACTTTACCATCAATTTCACGTGCTATTAATCCTGCAATACTGGTCATCATATCGTAGCCAGTAACCGCTTTGCTGTTTGGTAAAGCAAGGAAGAAAGCCAAGCCCTGTACTTGTTCACCTGATAATGTCTCCAAGTCAAAACCTGCTGGACCATTATCTGTAATGCGCAATACTGAAAACATCAAAGCACTTGGTTCATCAGTATTTTCATAGCGATGGAAACATGACATTTCGCCAAAACGCAAACCGTATTTAAGTAATACTTTTAATGCTTTGTCACCAGAAAGTGCACGGCGCGGGTTTGGATAGACATTTAAGGCAATAATTTCTTCAGCAGTTGCTAACGCACTTTCATCATCGTAACGTTGTTGCTCATGCAAATGGACATCTAAAATATTACTTTCACCATCAAACTCAGCAATCTCAACAGTCTCAATACTTGGGTTTAACGTGAGTTCAGGCTCAACTTTCACTTCATCAAGTTTATCGGAAGGATTTACTTGATCCTCTAAAGCCTCCCCCTCTGTCTGAGTTGGAGTGGAAAGTTCAGCTTCAGTTGCTACAGATGTTTTAACTTCAACTGATTCAGCAATCTCTTGAACTTTTTCAGGTTCAGATGCTTTTTCAACTACAGTGACTGGTTGAGAAGCAATAACGGGAGCAGCTTCGATTGGATTGGTTTTAAAACTAGGCTCAACACGTTCAACAGCTAGCTCAGGAGTTTCCACCTTCAGAATCTGATCTCTCACATGACGTGGAATCACAGGCTGATTACTTTCAGGATTAATGTGCAAATCTGCTTCTAGTGAAGGCTCAACTGGTTTTGGTTTTCTTAAAATCATTATCAAACCAACGAGCATAATCACAACGGCAATAACAATGCCTATTATTGTATTCATTTCCATATTAGGACTCCGCAACTAACCCGTATTCTTTTGCCTGTTCTAAATCGACAGTCACTAATTTTGATGTACCTGGCTCTGGCATGGTCACTCCCAATAAATCAGTTGCCATTGTCATCGCCAATTTATTATGTGTAATGTAAATGAATTGTACCTGTTCAGAAAGCTCTTTTACCAAATTACAATACCGTTGTACATTCGCATCATCCAATGGCGCATCTACTTCATCTAGAACGCAGAAAGGCGCTGGATTCAATCTAAAGATCGCAAACACCAAAGCTAAAGCAGTGAGTGCTTTTTCTCCACCTGACAGCAATGCGAGCGAGCTATTACGTTTGCCTGGTGGACGAGCCATTAATTTGACACCTGACTGCCAGTCATCCTCAAGACTCAAAGTAGCTTCACCACCGTTAAAAACTTTAGGGAACAATACTTGTAGCTCTTGGTTGACCTGATCAAAAGTGGTCATAAATAGCTTTCGTGTTTCTTGATCAATGCTTTTCATTGCATCTTTTAGTTGGTCAACAGTATTTTGCAAATCTTGCATCTGATGGCTAAGCTCATCAAAACGCTGTGACACCTCTTCGTATTCTTGAGAAGCTGCTAAATTAACTGCGCCAATTTTCTCAAACTGTTGTTGTGCTTTTTCCAGTTTTTGCTGATGCTCTTTAATTTCAATCGACAGATCAGATACAGGTTCGGAATTAAGTTCTTTGAGTTGTTCTAAATAATGTTCACGATCTGACTTAGCTGCCTGCCATGCCAAGCGTTTTTGTTCCAACTGTTCACGCACCAGTTCATCTTTTTGTTGGGCTTGATGGCGTTGCTCTGTCAGTTGTTGCTGCTTTTCTTGTACTTGATTCAATTCAAGCTGCCATTCATTCCAATTTTTTTGCAATTTTTCAGTTTGCTGGAACTGTTCTTGGAATTGTGATTCGAGGTTTGGTAACTCGAGTTGAATTGGATCAACAAATTTCTTTGCCTGTTCTATTTGCTCAATAATTTGTCGATATTGTGTCTTTAAAAAAGAAATATCTTTTTCCAACAACTCAATCTGTTGATTGGCTTGTGAAGTCTGCTGGCGTAATACTTCACGTTGTTGTTGTTGTTGAGTCAACTGTTGTTGTTGCTCATCTAACTGCTCATTTAAACTTTCAACCTGAAACTGCAAAGTTTTATAGTTCGGTAAAACCGCTTCTAATTTAATTGCGAGAGCATGCAGATCAATTTCTAGATCATCTCTCTGCATCGCATCTTCTTCAAGCTGCAAATCCAATTGTTTTAGTTGATCTGCCAATTGCTGTTGCTGCAATACAAAAGCCTGTGCAGTACTTTGTAATTTAGCAATTTGCACATCGAGTTGTTGTAATTCTTTTTGCTTTTGTTTTTGGCTTTGTTGCTGTTGCTGTAAATGTTGTTGCTGTTGCTGCAAAGTTTGTTGTTGAACAGAAAATTGGTTTTCTAACTCAAGTAATTGTGGCTGCATTTCTGCAAGTTGTTGTTCGATTTCCTCTAAACGCACTTGATGGCTTAGCATGCCCTGTGCACTTTGGCTATCTTCATCATAGTGCAGAGCGATCACCCAATCAGCCCCGACATGATAACCATCAAGCGTCAAAATTGATTGTGCATGAATAAGATCAGACTGATAACTCAATGCTATTGTTAAATCATCTGCAACGGCAACATTTGCCCAGAGCGAAGATTGTGGAGCTTCAATAAAATCATTTAAACGACGCAGTTGTTGTATTTGAATCTTTTGCTGCGTGGATGATTTTAACTGACGTGCCACATCTTCTTGGAATGTTTGTCCACTTTCGATCAACTGTGCTTGTAACCATTTAGCTAAAAATTTCTCAATGATCACAGCATGAGATTTGCCTTGAGTTGTTAAGCGCAAGCTTTGCATCAATCGAACAGCATTTTGATTTTGTTTTGGACTCTGCTTCGCCAGCAATTGATTCAAATTTTTCTGTTCAGCCAATAGAACTTGAATTTCTGTTTTTAAACTCTGTAGATTGGTTTTATCTTGCTGTTGTTGATCCTGCAAAATCTTTGTATTTTGTTGAAATTGCTCTATTTCGGTTTCTAAAATAATGATTTCTTGTTGTAATTGCTGCTGTAATTGTTCTAGTTGCGCTTGCTCATCATCCTGAACCTGAGCACGAATCTGATTACTTTGGTTCTGCAAAGTCTGCTTTTGTTGTTCGATTCGTTGCACATTTTTAGCAAGCTGTTCAATTTGTGCCGCCATTTGCAACTTTTTTTGTTGCTGCTGATCAACTTGGGTTTTAATTTGATCAAATTGTTGTTGTGCTTGTTTTTGTTGGGCCTGAAGATCACTAAAGTGATGTTGGGTCGATTGTGTTTGCTGCTCCAATTCGACTAAGGCTTCACTCTGCTCATCATATTGTGCAGTTAAAGTTTCTACCTGAAGTTCAGAAAGCTGTAGTCGTTCTTTAGTTTGAAGTTTTTGTTGTTCAAGCTGAATCAAACTACTACTATTTTGTTGGAATAAGTTTTGCTTTTGCTCCAAAGTCATTTTCAATTCAGCCAGTTTTTTCTCGGCCTGTTGCCATTCATGCTGCAAAGGTGACGATTGCTGAATCAAACGTTGAAATAAAGCACTTGTCACTTCTAAATCATGCTCAATTGTATGCGACTCTGACCGAACTAATTTAAAGCGTTCGCCAAGCTCGTTCATTTCAACAGTATATTCTTGTTGTAACTTCTGACTTTGATTCGCTTGGAAAGACAGTATTTCGATTTTTAAAGTACGAATCTGAGTTTCTAAAGTTTTATATTGGATGGCGGCTTCGGACTGGCGTTTTAGCGTTCTCAGCTGTGATTTTAATTCAGCCGCTATATCTTCCAAACGCGCTAAGTTTTGCTCAGTATGTTCTAAATGCTGCAAAGTCTCACGACGACGTGCTTGATAGCGAGATACACCAGCAGCTTCTTCAATAAACACTCGCATTTCTTCAGGTTTAGCATCAACCAAACGATTGATCATACCCTGTTCAATGACTGCATAAGAACGTGGTCCTAGACCCGTTCCTAAAAAAATATCGGTAATATCACGACGGCGGCATCGTGTGCCATTCAAGAAGTATTCTGATTTTCCTTCACGTGTGACCTGACGACGAACAGCAAGCTCATTATATGCATTGTATGCGCCGCCTAATTTTCCATATGTATTATCGAAACGAAGCTCTACACTGGCAACACCGACAGGTTTACGCTTAGATGTCCCTGTAAAAATAACATCCTGCATACTACCGCCACGCAACTGACGTGCATTCGATTCGCCCATAACCCAACGGATCGCATCAATCACATTCGATTTTCCGCAACCGTTCGGCCCAACTACCGCAGTGCGGTTCGCCTTAAAATGTAAAGTGGTACTATCGGCAAAAGATTTAAAGCCTGAAAGTTTTAAACTGCTTAAACGCATACTGCCCTAACTAACGGCGTGAGCGTCTCGCCCAAGCCAATTCAATCTGTTTCATTCGTGTTAGAGATTCCAACACAAGGTTGCTCAAGTGTCGACAAAAATCTTCCATAAATAAAGCAGCTTGTTGTGATTTTCGGATCAAAATTGCATCAATCACTAACTTAAACAAGGTAAATGATTCTTGTAGTTCTCGACGCGATGTATTTAAGGTTAAAAAATAGCTACGACGTAGTGATGGCAACAATTCCTTATAAAATTGCATCATGTAAGGATTAGCCACCATCTCATGTTGTTCTGCTAGATATTTAAAAATAGCATCATAGAATTTCTCTATATCACCAGCACGAACAAACTCGACAAGTTGATCCAATAACTCTTGTAGTTGCTCAGCTTCATTTACTCGCCAAGTTTCACTAATACGCTGCACAATATGCCCAAGAACCATCACATTGGTATCAAACAAAGCTTTGACTTGCTGAGCAGACATTTCAGAAACAATCGCCCCACGACGTGGAAAAATCTCGATCAAATATGTACGCTCTAGTAATAACAATGCTTCACGGACAGAGCCACGACTGACATCTAATTCTTTAGCAATGCGCAATTCTTGAATGCGTTCACCCTCGACAAGCTCACCACTAATTATTTGTTCACTAATATATTTTGCAATCTGTTCAGAAAGACTATCCGCCTCTTCGAGATTCATGAGCCCCTCGCTATCTTTGTTATACGCATTTTCCAATGCTGTTTGCGCTTTTTTGTTTTAACTGATCTGACCTTATAAATTCTATATCATTGTCTGACAATTTCATTGCTTTTTAAGCCAATCACTACTTTTAGACACTATTTCACCTTTAAATTTGACTTAATAATCTATTTTTATAATTTAAAGATCAATTATTTAGATACTCTACTCAGCATCAACCGAATATCTGAAACATTTTTTCTAATTGATTTTTTATTGATATTATTCTCATAAATTTTATTTATGCAAAATATGTCTCATTTAAAATTCTAGCATCCTAGTTCGTTTATCCAATGAAAAAGTAATTACAAGCAAACAACCTTATTGTTCATAACTTAATTTCCAAACGAAGATCACCATCTTTAGACTAAAAAGTCCTTTCTTTTCAGTCGTTGCACGTCAACAACATGACGTGCACTTTTAGAACAAAACAGCCTATTAAATCAACTTAATAGTAATGATTGCATTAAATTAAGAACTAAATTAAACCTTTGTAAATAAAGTAGCTTCCAACAAAAACCAATAATCCTGCAAAACACTTCTTCAGCATCGCTGCTGATAGTCGATGTGCTACCCTAGCACCAACTTTGGCAGTAATAAAACTCATCACACTGATCCCCAGAAAAGCATATACATGTACATAGCCAATCGTATTGGGAACATCAATCTGTTCTTTTGCACCAAACCACATAAATCCAATCGCACCTGCTAAAGCGATTGGTAAACCACAGGCTGCAGATGTTGCTACAGCTTGTTGCATCACTACACCATGTCGATTGAAATAAGGAACCGTTAAACTCCCGCCCCCAATACCAAAAATCGCGGATGCGATACCAATTCCGCCCCCTGCTGCAAATTGTAGAGGTGCTGAAGGTAAATGCTTATTAGGATCAATCTGTGCATGCGCTCCTCTAAACATTTTATAAGCCATCCACACTGCAAAAATGCCAATCACTAACTGTAAATGTTGTCCTGACATGAGATCAGCAATTCCCGCCCCAAAAAAAGAGCCTAATATCAATCCTGGAGCTAGATTCTTAAATACCGACCATAGCACTGCGCCTTTTTTATGATGCGCCATGACTGAGCTGATTGAGGTAACAACTATGGTTGCAAGTGATGTACCTACAGCTATGTGCATAATGACATTAGGATCATAATTCAGCTGAGTGAATACAATAAATAAAATTGGAACAATTATTAATCCACCACCAACACCAAACAATCCTGCGGTGAATCCAGCAATTGCACCAATGAGCAAATATATGATTAACTCCATGAATACATGACCACTCTACTTGTAAAAAATGATGGATGATTTCGCAACACGCCAGTTACAGCAACTCTTAAATGCAAAGAATCAATATCCAGAAGTGGTGTTATTCAAAACCACAACGACATCTACTAATGATGATATGCGTGAGCTTGCTCAAAAAGGCATGACAACAGGTCTTGTGTGTAGCGCGCAACAAACCAAAGGACGTGGTCAACACCAACGTGAATGGGTTTCCCCTGATGGGAATGTTTATTTAAGCACACTGATTCAAACCAATACAGCACTTGATGGGCGACTTGCACTTGAAGTTGCATTGAATATTTTACAGATCCCATGCTTACGTAACTTATCATTAAACGTCAAATGGCCAAATGATTTATACAGTTCACAAGGGAAATGGGGTGGGATCTTAGTTGAACCACTTTCTGCAAATCAAGCGATTGTCGGTGTAGGTATTAATATTAACACCCCTAATGTGGAAGATGCAGATCAATCCATTACATCACTACATCATTTAGGACTACAGCAACTTGAACGATTTCAGCTTATTGCTGAATTATATGTTGCGATTCAACAAGCAGCTCAATGGTTCGAACATGGTAGCTATAATCTAGCTGAACGATTTAATCATCATGCGATTTGGATCAATGAATTTGTAGAATTTGAACATGCACTAGGTAAAACCTATGGTCAGTTCCAAGGGATTTCGAATGATGGTGCCGTTATAATCAAATCAGATCAAACACAACAGTTCTATCAAGGTCGTTTACGTCTTGCATCTAACTAAGGGATCACAATGCGATGAAAAGTTTATGGCTTGATATTGGTAATACTCGTTTAAAATATTGGATTACACAGCAAGATCAAATTATTGAGCATGCTGCTGAATTACATCTCCAATCGCCTGCCGACTTGTTGTTAGGACTTATTCAACATTTTCGTTATCAGAACATTACTCACGTTGGGGTATCTTCTGTTCTTGACAGTGAAAATAATCATCGTATTAAAACAATCCTAGATATTTTAGAAATACCCGTCATTTTTGCCAAAGTACATACTGAATATGCTGGATTACGATGTGGCTACGATGTTCCAAGTCAGTTAGGAATAGACCGATGGTTGCAAGTATTAGCAACCGCTAAACCGAATGAGAGTTATTGTGTGATTGGATGTGGAACGGCTTTAACTATTGATCTTATTGATGGTTTCCAACATCTAGGTGGATATATTTTACCTAATCTGTACTTACAGCGTGACTCCCTGATTCAAAACACTAAGGGTATCAAAATTCCAGATTCTGCCTTTGATAATCTAGATCCAGGACATAACACCGTTGATGCTGTTCATCATGGCATTCTCTTGGGCTTGATTAGCACGATTCATCAAATCATGCAGCAATCGCCAAGAAAGCTCGTACTCACAGGTGGTGATGCCAATTTGTTTGAAAAATTTTTAAAGCATTATCAACCACAAATCGAATCGGATTTACTTTTAAAAGGCTTAAAACATTATGTTCAGGTCAACTCTGCTGCTACTAATGTTTGAATTACCTTAAATAAATGTTCAAATTCACGATAGCCATCATCCTCACAAAAATGTCCTGCTTGGCTTACTTCAATCAATTGTGCATTAATATAATGTGCAAATTTGAATGTGTATGGCACAGGCACGACAGGATCATTACTTGAAAAAACACGATACGTCGAAGGATATTCGTTCGAAGGTATTTGCTATCGAAACGATTTTCTTGAATAAATTGATTCCATTCTGGATGTTGCGGAATTGTTTCGTTAAAACCTGCTAAAAATAATGCTGCCTTAATAGATGTCCCTTTGAGCTTATCAGCCAGATATCTCGCTGCCGCTAGACAAGATAATCCATGTGCAACCAAGATACTTTGTTGATTAATAGTATTTAATTGAGCCTCTAAGCAAGTTTGCCAAACCTCCGCATCAGGATGACTTGAATCAGCCAGAACAACTCTTTCAGCAGCGATACCAATGCTTTTTAGTTGTTGCTCTAACCAGGTATACCAATGCTGTTCTGGATTTGCATTTTCACAATGCAAAATAAAAACCTTATTTTTCATATCTTGTGACATAGTTTACATTTATCAATAAAATCATATATTTAATTTTTATTATCTAATTTTTACTAAACGTTTAGTGTTTAATTTTGTACTATTTTTATACACTAACTTTTTTATACACCAACCATCAGTTAATAAAAAAGGCGCTAATGCGCCTTCTAATGAAAGTATGGGCTTTTATTTATTATTTTTTGGTATCGTTGTTACCAAATAATGGCCCCATACCGCCACCACCACCGAATTGTTTCTGCATATTGCCCAATGATTTCAACATTTTGCTCATGCCTGATGGATTCGCAAATTTCTTCATCATCTTCGCCATTTGTGCTTGTTGCTTGATCAATTTATTTACTTCAGCAACATCCATACCACAACCAGCAGCAATACGTTTTTTACGGCTTGGATTAATTAAATCAGGATTACGACGTTCTTTAATCGTCATCGACTGAATAATCGCTTCCATACGCTTAACTTGCTTTTCAGGATTAGCTTTTTCAATTGCATCCTGAATGCCCGCATTACTCATACCGGGCAACTTGTCCAAGAAGCCCATCATGCCGCCCATTTTACTCATTTGCTCAAATTGCATCAGCATATCTTCAAAGTTGAAGGTACCGCCTTTTTGCAATTTTTTCGCCATTTTTTCGGCTTTTTCTTTGTCGATCTTACGTTCAACTTCTTCGACTAAAGAAAGGACATCACCCATGCCCAAGATACGTTGTGCAACACGATCTGGGTGGAATGGCTCAAGCGCATCTAGTTTCTCACCAATACCCAAGAACTTGATCGGCTTACCCGTGATGGCACGAACAGAAAGTGCAGCACCACCGCGTGCATCACCATCAGTTTTAGTAAGAATCACACCAGTTAAAGCCAAAGCATCATTAAAAGCTTTTGCTGTATTGGCAGCATCTTGACCTGTCATCGCGTCAACGACGAACAAAGTCTCGGTCGGCTTCACAGCAGCATGTAATTCTTTGATCTCATCCATCATGTCTTCATCAACATGTAGACGACCTGCCGTATCGACAATCAAAACGTCAGCAAATTGAATTTTTGCTTGCTCAATCGCACGATTGACAATATCAATTGGTTTTTCTGACGCTTGTGATGGAATAAAACCAACACCGACTTCATTTGATACTGTTTCTAACTGCTTAATCGCTGCTGGTCGATACACGTCGGCAGAAACAGTCATTACTTTTTTCTTTTGGCGCTCTTTGAGGAAACGCGCTAATTTTGCAGCCGTCGTGGTTTTACCAGCACCTTGCAAACCAGCAAGAAGGACCACAACCGGTGGTTTTGCGCTTAAATCAAGAGTCTCATTTGCCTCACCCATCATTTTGGTGAGTTCATCATAGACAATTTTTACAAATGCCTGACCTGGAGAAAGCTGAGTCATTACTTCTTGACCAAGTGCTTCTTCCTTCACCTTCGCGATAAATTCACGAGTTACAGGTAACGCCACATCGGCTTCAAGAAGTGCCATACGTACTTCACGTAAGGTATCTTTAATATTGTCTTCGGTCAGCTGCCCTGAGCCAGTAACATTTCTTAAACTCTGTGTGAGTCGTTCTGTTAAGGTATCAAACATTGCGAAATCCGCTTAAAATGGCTAGTTGCAAAAAAATCTTTCTTAAAATAGAAAATTTATGCATAAGATGCTATAGGATACTGTAGTTCGAAGCGAATTTATATCTTATATGGTGAATATTATTCATCCCCCTAAAAAAGGTTTGACATGATCAGTCTCCCCTTGGTTTACACAATTTTGGCACTTGTCTCATATACCAGTTCATTCTGGTATCTGTTTATCCATTTAATGTCAAAACGTACTCCAAATCTTTGGTGTTATGGTCTTATTGTTGTATTAGGATTGATACTTCATGGTCTTGTCCTGTCACAGGATATGATCACACCGTTAGGGGTAAATTATGATGTATTTAATCTCATTTCCTTTACCTCTGGACTGATGTTAAGCCTAAGTTTAATTTTAAGTCTGATTCGCCCAATATTACCTCTAAATTTAATCGGCATTCCTGTTGCTGCGATTGGACTAATCCTAGGGTTTTCTTTGAGCCAATCCAATCAAACCATTGAACATCATGGAGTCGGTTTAGATACCCATATTATTTTGTCTTTGTCCGCTTATGCGGTTCTGTTAATGGCAACCATTCAAGCAGTTCTATTATGGTTTCAAGACAGAGAACTCAAGAAAAAACAAAAAAAACGTATTTGGGTCAACCTGCTCCCTCCTTTTCAAGTGATGGAATCCTTACTTTTTGATTTAATTATTACTGGGTTTGGTTTACTCACCGCTGCACTAATCTTTGGTTTCTTTACCATTGATAATTTCTTTGCTCAACACCTCGCTCACAAAACTGCATTTAGTATTATTTCTTGGTTTTTATATGGAGCTTTACTAATCGGACATTACAAATTTGGTTGGCGTGGACGTAAAGCGATTCGATTTACAATTACAGGATTCGTATTACTAGCAATCGGATTTATTGGCAGTAAATTTGTTTTAGAAATGATACTAGGGCGTTAATTTAACTGTCCCAATAAAAACTAGACAGCTTCTATTAAAATGCGTATAAACCAGTTTTTGTTTAACTAGGTAATGCATTGTGAAACTCGCACTCGCCCCTATGGAAGGTCTAACAGATCCAATTATGCGTGATGTCCTCACTCATGTTGGTCGTTTTGATTGGTGTGTGACTGAGTTTATCCGTATTACTGACAGCATTTTGCCTGACCATATTTATTACAGTTTTTGTCCTGAACTAAAAACTGATGGTAAAACAGCTGCTGGAACACCAGTACATGTTCAATTTTTAGGAAATAATCCTGAAATGCTCGCAGCCAATGCTGCTAAAGTCGTTGAACTCGGTGCTCCTGCAATTGATCTAAATTTTGGATGTCCAGCTAAAACAGTCAATCGCCATCGCGGCGGTTCAGTTTTATTAGATGAACCTGAAACGGTACATCTCTTAGTCAAAGCTGTTCGTGATGCTGTACCTAAACATATTCCAGTTTCAGCAAAAATGCGACTCGGCTATTTAGATGAAAACCATACACTCGATAATGCACATGCTATTGAAGATGCCGGTGCTAGTTGGCTCACAGTTCATGCTCGAACAAAAGCCGATGGCTATACACCTCCTGCCTATTGGGAAAAAATCCAGCCGATTACTGAAGCATTGAAAATCAATGTAATTGCCAATGGTGAAATCTGGAATAATGCTGATGCCAAAGCATGTTTAGAACAATCAAATTGCCAAGATTTGATGATAGGACGTGGCGCTGTTACAACTCCAGATTTGACACTCTGTATCCGTGAGAATAGCAACCAAGCGATTTTAACATGGCAAGATTTGGTCGTATTACAACAACGTTTTTTAAGCGGACAATTCAAAACTGAAATTGGAATGATCGGTCGTTATAAACAATGGTTAGGTATGATGACCAAAGCCTATCCAGAGGCCCAAGAGCTTTGGGATCAGGTAAAAAAACTAAAACAATTGGATGAAATTTTAAAAAATTTAACTCGCTAATTATGCAGATCAAGTTGCTGCTGGGCTTTCTTTTCCCACCATTCTAGCATATCTTCATTTTTAACCTGACGGTAAATATCCTCAACTGAAACAGTTAAATCAATTGAATGAAAGGTAATATCATCGCCTAAATAATAAACCGACTGTTGCCAATAGTTATTTTCATCGCGTGACCAGAACTCGATTTCGACAAAATCTTGTTCAATCAGCACATATTCTTTTAAACTGGCAATTTGAAAATACGCCAAGCGCTTAACGGTTTTGTCATGTTGTCGGGTCGATTTAGACAACACTTCTACAATAATACTGGGTTGTTCAATGTAGTAGTCTGCATCGACCTGACTACAGTCCACCATGACATCTGGATAAAAATATTTGCGATCTATTTTTACTTTCATATCCGATGCGTAAGGTTGGCAGGGTTTTCCCAATAAATGATTATAGAAGACATTGGAAACCGTCATCACAATTTGATTGTGGTACTTATGCGCCCCGACCATGGCGTAGACTTCACCCTCAATATATTCATGGCGAATGTCTGACAGCAGCTCTCCGTCCAAATACGCTTGCTCACTCATCAAATTATATTTTTTGGCAAGTACCATAGCCTTTTCCTATAAAATGGATACGCTTAGCTAGCACGTATAGCATTTTTTCAGTATAAAAAAAAGCGACCGCAGTCGCTTGGAAAACTTGTTGTACACACTTACATACCACTGACACGCATTTTTAAGTTGGTTGCCGAAATACCGACTGCACCAATATTACCTAAAGAACCGTTATTTAAACCATTAAAAACGTTGGCATTTGCAGCATCAGCATCTCCTAACAAAACATTATTTAAGTTCAAATTTAGTTTATCTGAAGTGCCTGTATTACCAAATACCACAGCGCCAGGAATACTACCTGCGCCAGCTTCAATACCTGCATAGAAGCCATTCAAAGAGAAGCCATTGTCATCTGTACTCGTCATTTGCAAATCAAACTTAGCGCCAGTTGCACCAGACACTAAATTGAATGAACAACCATCCGCTTGGGTGTCCGATGGCGCACAAATAGAGTCAATTGCGCCACCAAACATCACCATGTGCCCTTGCGGAGAAGCACCTAATTGCAAATTCATCGTCGGTTTATTATTACTGACAAATTTAATGTCTATATTATTGCTCACACGTAATAATTCTTTAATGTTCGGAGACTTGAGTGTCGTACCAGTACTAAAAATTGATTGCTGCGTGTACGTTGAACCCACTAAGGAGGAAATGGCATGGTTTTCAGTATTTGCATCATAACGGTCTGGTGCTAAATAAACTGAAAATGGGCGAATACGCATACCGTTTACCCCATTGCCTAAAGACAATGCGATATTGGCAAATGCCCCGCCATTAGCTGCCCCTGCGTCGGAGTCAATGCTCATGTTTAACAGCTGAGCTGGATTATGCACAATGCTGCCATCGGCATTGAAAGTTTGCACAAAGTCGACACCAATGGTTGGCGATGCCGCACCTTGGCTAGCCGCCATGACTAAGGCCGCTTTAGATGTTAAGGCTACGGTAGAACCCAAAGCGGTTGTTGTAAAACCATCTGTGTCAATAATCGCAGCTTGGTTAAAATTAACCTTGGCAAGATTAACGCCGACTGAAATACCGTCTTGCCCTGTCGTTGCTGAAAGGCTTTGATCGTCAAGTGGTTGCATTGCCATCGCCATAGGGGAGAGCAATAAAAGCGATAAACATCCTAGTTTTTTGTTTTTTAGCATTGCCCTAATCCATAGACAAATGTTTAAAATATGAGCTGTAATGTAGCATAGTTCCAATGAATGGCAATGTAAAAAAGACAAACGGTTGTGATGTACGCATGAAAAAACGGGCTTTTTGTGTAAAAATTATTTTACTACCACAGTTAAAACTACGGCAGTGCCGACTACTCAACGATGCTACACGCACTTAAGCAACGATAATTGTGTAATAACGCGCTTTCCCTTTAAATATTCCCATGTTTGGGAAGACTTAAAAATAGTCGCAATTTTTCATAAAAACCTTCACAAAAAAAAGCAGCCGAAGCTGCTTTCTCATACCGCAACGCTTAGCAAAACTTTAAAGTACCGTAGCAGTTTGAAATTACCTTTTGGTTTGCCAACTGAACGTTCTGCAAGTTTACCTGAATAGGTGCGGCACCAGGGACAGCACCACCTACTGCATTAGGATTTGTATATTTCTCCAAATCAATATCTAATGGCTTACTGATTACGGCACCAAACAATGCACCAGCAGCCTCACTACCCAATACAACGGGATTATCTTGCAACCATACACTTGCCGCTTTTGCCACTTGTGGTAATGCCGCACTAATATCCACTGCTTCGGTCGACCGTAACTCCCCCAACTGCACAGGGTCAGCAAAAGACATCCACCAGCCCGATTGTGCAACATCACTCCTCGTCATATTATTCAACTCATTTATGCCTGCATCAAAAGGGGAGATATAGTTGCCTGGCCAAATTATCTGTTGTCTTTGTAACGCCAAATATCCGCCTGTACCATTGAGTGGAATATTATGGATCATGCTAAGTGACTGTATAAAATTAACACTTAAATTCAAGTTCTGTACTCTAGATCCTTCACCCACAGCAAATTTAGAATCATTCACCAGACCTAAAATAGCAGAATCCATTTTAACGAATAACTGATTCTTAGCGCCAATATTGGTAAATCCACCTGCGCCATTCGCCACTACACCTAGGGGAATTTCAGCCAATTTTAAAGAGATCCCTTGAATCGCCGCACCCGTTTTCCGCTTACCATTCACTTGGAAATCAGGCGTAGTGAATGCAACATTGCTTAGCGCAGGTACAGTAATCCCGAAAGTATCCACACTGGTTGGGTCACTGGTAATAATGCGCTTATGCGTCCCAATGAAGTTAACTTCCAAATTATTTTTTCCATTACCTTGTACATCACCACCCAAAATCTGATCTTGCGTCTTACCAAACAATGTTTGTTTGGTATCAACTGAACCACTAGTACCCGCTATTCGCATAAAACCACTTAAACTTTGAATTCCGTCATTACTGGCATAACTAAGGTTATCGGTTCCGGCCGTCAATAACCCATAAATCTTTTCGGCACTGGAGCGAAACCCAATCACCTCACGTGTTGAAGCGGTATCAGGGTTTTTAATTGCAAACTCAACAAATGGATTCACCAGTTTGGCACTGGTTGCGGGTCTCCCACCTGTCGAGCTATAAATAGGAGCGCCTGTAGTGCTATCATAACTATTGGGTAGTCCAGAGATTGCAAGATTATTGATTTCAACATCACACCCACCTGCACCATTAACCCCACCACAACCAAGTTGTAGTTTTTTAATATTGGCATTGAGCTCTATTTCGGCTTCCATACCCAGTTTATAAAACCCGACGTTGCCTACTGATGCACCGGCAATGGTTTTCCCAGTCATTAAGTTTGCTGAGTCGTTGGGCGCGGTATAGGCCAAATTAAATAAGGCTTGCCCAGTTTCTGCGGACAGTTCCTGATCGTTCAACACTTCCAGTCCATTGGCTGCTGTGCTTACTGCGCCCACGGTTGCATTGATGACGCTCAGCATAGCAATTGCTAAATAATTCATTCCTTTCACTTATTTATCTCCTATGCCGGCTTAGTGCGGGGTAATATTAAACTGACTGGTAATACGGCCACCCGTAAATACCATTTCACCTAAGCGCTGTGCTGGACCGACAGTACCACTGCCTGTAGATGGGTATAGGTTTAAACTTTTAATACGCAACACGTCTGTGTTGGTTTTATTTGGGTTAATGTTGAACTGAGTGTTAAAGTTCACGCTATCTTTATGAATTTTAATGTCATTATTAAAGGCTATGCGACCTGACATATCATCTAAACCAATAATTGAACCATCTACTGCATCTACAATTTGCACAGCACCATTGGTTAAATTCATATTACCCAAAAACTGTATATAGTTATCGGCTAAAGTATTACCACCGGGGATCATACTCATATCTACACTACCCGCCATGCGTAACCGCAAACCAAATAATACATCTTTAACGCTCAAAAAACCATCAATCGGTGCATAACCTTTGCCATGTGTTTTGTATTGCGAACCCGGTAAATATCCCACCGCCACCTCGCCTGCGGCTGCAAGCATAAACTGTGGAATATCTATATTGATGTTGCCGTTTTCCATACCAATACTGCCGCGACCTGTTAGCAGCATGTCGATATTACGAATACCCATGTAGTAGTTAATTGGATCGCCATTTACTGAGTCTTCAACACGTAAGCCATTTGCCCCAAGTGCTGAACCATATTTTTTACCATCAATAAGCATGATTGAAGTGGTTTTGCTGCCATCTGCACTTACACCTTGTGTAGACATTGCCAATGCAAAACCAAGACGCTGTGAGTCGGTCACAGCAGCAGCAGTACCAGCACCAGCAGCAGTACCATACGGTTTACCGCTAAACTTGGTGCCGTAAATTGCCAAATTGGTGTTTAAATTATAAAACGGCAAGCCTAAGCCCCATGTTCCCTGATTGGCTGAATCTGGTCTATCCGCCCCAACCACATCTGGACTGGCAATAAATGACGTTGCACGTGAAAGTGCCTGAAACTCTGTACCACGCGCAGCAATAATCACCGAGTTTGGATTTGTTGCACTCGCATGAATTTGCTGCGAATAATCACTTGATTGGGTCAATTTACCCGTTAGAAACGGCGCAGCATCGAGCACTGTATTTTGTTGCAATAACATACGCTTGGTGTTGGCAAGGTTTACGTACACATTGCCCGAGTCAAAATAAGCCAATTCAGTATTGAGCGCACCACCGCCATTTTGTTTGCGTACCAACAGTGGGGTAAAGTTACTAAATGACAATGCATAGGCATTGTTACCACCGTGCCCAAGCTCTAAGGTTGTAGGTGTTTGACCTGACGGTACAGTATTGGCATTACTAAATTTGGCTTGCACACGCATAGCAAGCCCTGTACTGCCCATAATATTTGCCGTGCCAGCAACATCAGATGCTGAATACGCCTTGCCTAAAATTGCATCGCCCGCAGCCCCTCGACCGTCGGTACCACGAATACTAATTTCGCCACTTGGCAAATAGCCCGAAGCACCAACGCGAATCATGCCTTTGGGTTGGTTCGTTGCGCTTGGGGTAATATCAAAATCACTTGCACCACTACGGGTGACAATATCAATATTTAAACCCGGCTTAGAGTTTGCTGCGGTTAAACCACCAGAACAGTCGGTGTTCAGTTCACAAACTCGGTCTAAGGTACCATAACCATCTGTACCGGTTTTAATAATTAAACCTGCAGTAGGGTCTACATACATATAACCCTGACCTTTAAAGTTAAAGTTAAAGTCTTTAAAAATCAGTTGGTTTTGCAGCCCTGCACGTTGCAATTGGGTTAAAAATATGTTGACACGTTTCAGTGAAATTTCCGCACTAGACAAACTGGTTGGGCTAAACAAACCATCTCTGGTAATAAAATGTAGTACCGCATTTTCAGTAGACTGAACGGTTAAACCACCTATACTATCGCCGCAGTTATCGCCTGCGCCATCGCACAACGCAAATGAGTCTGCACTGACCGTGCCATAACGCGACTCAATACTAAAGTCGAGCCCCGCCTTGCCTGTGCCGGTGTGTGAACCTGCGTTTATTTTATAGGTGGTACCCAAGTTAGAGCCGGTAATGGCAATATTATTGGCGTAAGCACGCACTGCCGTGTCGTCAGCGCCAACACCTGTTTTATCTTCCCAGTAAAGCTTATCAATATTCAGACTGTCATACTGGGTGTCTAGCATTAAACCATCTTGGGCATTTACCGCACGCAGGGCGCTTTCATCCATCGCCTGCAAGGCATGTGCCGACATATTGACCGCACACAGGCTCATTGCCAACACGGTTAAACGTAGGGTTGGCGGTGCTTTCTTATTGTTGTGCTGCATATATTCCTCCATGAACCTTATTGAATTAGCAACGCTTCATCGAGGTATCGCAGCTAAATACTTTTAGCGTACCTTGCAATGCCAAGTTGCCATTCATGCTGAGCCCTGTAAAACCAGTTTCACGTCCTTGGTCAAATTTATTTGTGGTATTGGTGTACACACCATTTGCATAGGCTGTCGCACCCGCACCACCACTGCCCATTGCTAAATAACCCGGCACATTACCCGCACCTTCGTTAGCAACGGTATCGGTTTCTATCGACACCGCATTAAAACCAAAGTTGCGTATGCGGATTGGGTGTGCTGCATCAAAGGTCAGTTGTAACGCCGCTTTAATTTGCTCGGCATTACTATCATCGCTATACAAAAGGTCTGCGCCGTCTATTTGCATATTTTGTATATGAATGGTGCCTTGCATACCCTTAAACACCACCCATTGTTTTTTACCCAAATCTGCCGCAGTACCCGCACTACCATCTGGTTTACGAATAGTACCAGTGGCATCTATATACGAACCGTTGTCATAGCGGTTGTTTGCCGCCATTGCAAAGCGACAAAAGCGCAAGTCGGAACAGGCAGTGCTATCAAACACAAACAAGTCCCTGCTACGGTCGCTTGGGAAACTTGGGTTGGGGGTACGCACCTGATTCAGACTGAGCAACCAGTCTATGGTTGCAGCAGAGGCTTGACCATCTACTGCTTGTAAGTCTACATTTTTCATAGGCTCAAGTTCTGCATGCGCCACAGCAAACACACTTGCCAACAATGCAGCACAAAGAATTATTTTTTTCATGTTGTGCTCCTTATAGACCTTTGGTGGTGATTTTCATGTGGTTGATGAGTAAGCCGTCAATAGCGACTGAACCAAAGTTATTTAGTGGCGACATGGTAAAAGAGTTGGTTGGGTTACTTTGAATGTTATCCAAAGGTTGACCAACCACTGCCAATGACTTGGCAGTAGCTGGCGACCAATTAGGTCCGGCCTGCGTCCAACTTAAATTTTCAGTTTTAACATTACGCCCCCCTGAATCACGCAAATCGGCACTGGCATTTAAGTTATACCGAATACCATTCGTTCCAGTAGTATCATCATAAGTATTTCCTGCATTCCAACCTGTGCCTATATCGGCATTCCCCCCTGTACGATACTCCCAGTCCAAATGCGAACCTTTTACAGTTTGCACAGGCCCTACATTCGTGGTCGAAGTACCAGTACACACTCCTAAAGTAGAGCTAGAACATTGTGTACTGCGTATCCAGTTTAAACCATTGGCATCCACAGCAACCGATGCCGTGATCGTCGTACCATAGGCATCCGTACCATAACCCAGTTGAAGCGTACGTGCACATGTATTATAACCAGCTCCGCCAGATGGATTACAGTTTCTCGTACCTAGATAAGGATCAAACGTTCTCGAATAACAATTGATTTGCAATGCATTATTCCCACAAAAATCCCTGTCAACATCATACACTTCATAGGTATCGGTCCAGTTGTAGTTTCGTTCTCGCGTTCTACGTTGTTGATCCTGATACTGAGTATAACCACGATAAGATGCACTGCCAGAATTGTTCCCCAACGGTCCAAAAGACACCCCCACCGCGCCGTTGTCTTTACGCGCACTTAGACTATTGGTTGCAGAGTCGTATAAGGTTGAACCAATGGTAATACTACTATGGGTGGCGTTGTTACCTTGATACTCTGTTGTACTATTGGTACCACATTGGTAAATATTACAAGTTGAACCGGTATAGCCACCATTGGTTGCTACATTCGAGTTATCATAATTGGTATAGATTTTTTTATAAATACTTTCTTTATTGGGTATGCGTGCCAGTTCAATGACTAGGTTTTTGCCATCTGGCGCCACACCAAAGGTCAACGGCTGATACAACGAACCCAGCACTAGGTTGATGTTCGGATTATAGAGATACAAACCTTCGGTGCTATCGAACGTCGGGGCAGCCCCACCATTAATCGCAGGTGTGCCCAATAGCGCCGTATTTGTTGTTTCTTTGGTGCTGAGTCGCATTACACTCGACACAGCTGGTGCAGTCCATGTCCAGTTACCAATCACATCTGTCACATTTCTTGAACGAAATCGATACTCACAAACCTCTACCTGGAAGCCTAAATCACACCCCCCACCTGTAGTCACAGCTCCATAACCTTGATTATCTGTCAACGCATAAGTCGTATCACCACCACCAGTGTATGCGCCTACCACCACACCATTTGTGCGCGCAGTCGTACCACCGTAGTAACGTGTTGCTGCCGTGTATGTCGCTGCTAGGTTTTGTGCATCACCACTGTTCAACCGAATCACACCCGCCACACCCAAGGTATGGTTGTAGCTCGTGCTTAATCCAAAGTTGGTTGGAATAGGGCTAGCAGCGTCTTTTAAATTTTGAGCGTTATAAGTACCGCCATTCACAGCGCCACCCAAAGTTTGGAAGAACTTAAGGTTGGTACCATTTATACCCAAACCATCCCAAATGACCTGCGCACGCATACGATTGGCACGCCCTGCGCCACCTAAGTCAAATTGAGTCCCTGTTGCAGTTAGGTTTTCCATCACCTTCGGGTCACGGACAAAAGCGTCTGCCCACAAACCCAGCTTTAAGTTATAAGCAGATTGCAATGCTGGACTTAAATTTGCAATCCCCTGATTACCATTAAGAAAGTCACTATCAGTATCTTTATGGTACAAAGGTGTTTCTAAGGTTAAATAACTGACTGCGCCATTGCCGGTATCTTTCGGTGAAGTTGCCGAAAAGTTTGGAACATTGTTTTCTGTAGTAACTTTCAACAGCCAAGGGTTTTCTGCACTACCCCATGAGGTAATTGGGTTGTTTGGATTAAATCGTGTTCCATAATCGGTGGCATCACGCGCTGCGCCATAGGCACGCTTGGACTGAGAAATACCCAAACCATATAAATACAAATCTGCCTTACCCGCACCGGCAGCTTGTGCTTCTGGCGTTAAAGGCCCAACAGGTATGGCGCGAATATAACCCGTGTCTTGCGTGCGGTCGCCTGGTGCTGCCGCCCATGTTGCTGGGTCGTCATTTGCACCCTGCAACACCATGCTAAAGTTTTCAGGTAATAAGGCAATCCCCTCACCTGTGGCTTGGCTCAATGCAGAGTCGTCTAACTGCTCAAGACTTTCAAAAGCAAAAACTGACTGGCTTAAACATAAACCAACCATAGTTGCTAAAACAGTTCTTTGAAATGATACCGTATGAAGTATAGTCATCTTGACCTTCCTGTTACACGATGCTCCGCATCAGCGTTATTTTTTTCAATCCTTTCGAGCGATTTATCTAAAAAGATGTGCTTCCAAGCATCGCTTAAAGTTTAGGCAAATTTCGCCCACTTAAATTCATTTTTCATTATGCCGAATAAATACTCAAATGCAAAGAAAACTGGCAATTGGCTACATTTTTTCCGATGAATGAGGTGAGTGACACCTCAGTCATCGATATTTTTACTTGTGCATATTGCCGGTGATTTTTCTGATACTTTTTTCAAATTAAGTTGTTTTATCATTCGGTTTAAAACCAATGCTTATTTTTGTAATAAAGCACGCTTTTTTAAGCCTTCGGCAAGGTGACTCCAGTTTGCCCTTGATACTTTCCGCCACGGTCTTTGTAAGAGGTTTCGCAGACTTCATCACTTTCAAAAAACAGCATTTGCGCCACGCCTTCACCCGCATAAATACGTGCCGGCAAGTTGGTAGTGTTAGAAAATTCGAGCGTGACGTGTCCTTCCCACTCTGGTTCAAGCGGTGTTACATTTACGATGATACCGCAACGTGCATAGGTCGATTTACCTAAGCAAATGGTCAACACATTGCGTGGAATACGAAAATATTCGACTGTGCGTGCCAAGGCAAATGAGTTGGGTGGAATAATGCACACATCCGATTCAATATCAATAAAGCTTTTATCGTCAAAGTTTTTAGGATCAACAATCGCTGAATGAACGTTGGTAAATACTTTGAATTCACGTGCGCATCGAACATCATAGCCATAGCTCGACACCCCATAAGAAATCAACTTTTCGCCATTTTCACCATAACGAACTTGATTCTCTGCATAAGGTTCAATCATGCCGTGTTTTTCGCTCATTTCACGAATCCAACGATCAGATTTTATTGCCATGACTTTTTTCCAAAATCTAAATTAATGATTGGCAGGTACTTTAACGTAAATCATCATTAATGAAAATAAGACTGCTATCCTGATAGGCAGAATAGCAGAGATACTTTATAAATTGATTAATGCAGAATAGCTGATCGGGATTGAAAAACTAATAAGCACAACAGATGCTGTACGTTGTAATTTTGATTGTGAAAGCCATTTAACCTTATTGGTCGCCAACATGTCTCCGACAGAAATCCAAAACAGAGCAATCGGCAGAATCAAACCAACAAAAGCACTCATATGCGCTAAGTAGATATCTTGGCTCTTCCATGCAACTGCTGGAAAAATAGCAGAAGCAAACAACAACGCTTTAGGATTTAAAAGCGTAGCAAACAATAATTCACGTGGGCGAATAGTTGGTTGATTTAATGCCACTTGTTGATTCGCTGTACGCCAAAGCTTAATCGCCAAATACAAAATATAGCCAGCGCTCATTAATTTTAAAAAGGTGGGAAGTAATGGTAAAGCTGTTGATACTTTGCCAATCAACATACCCCAAGCTGTTATAGCAACGATATAACCCAATGCTTCAGCTGGAATAAGTAAAAGTGATTTGCGTACACCAACCTGTACACCAGATGATGCCAATAATGTGTTGGTTGGGCCAGGAGTAAATAATATGGTTATAACTAAACCAATGAAAAACCATGAAATCATTGAATGACCTCACTAAAGGATTCTCTGAGATTAATTCAATTACAATTTTATAGCAAAAAAATAACTGTAAGCACTTATAACGTTAATTTCACTACAATTATTTAACTATTTATTTTATTTCATCTTTATAAATTTCAAGTAGCTCACTACTGAACAGTCACCTAGATATCTATGTATATTTAAAGTACGATTACCGTGAATTTTTGAATAACATCTTACTGATTAGATTAAGATTTAGCATGAAATTTAAGCTAAGCCTAAGCAAAAAGTGGTATTTTATAATCAGTTGATCACACTATTTTCATTCTTCTACTCGCCAATATTTTATGCCTAAGCAATTTTTTCATAAGTGGCTTCCTTCATCAGAGAAAGTTGCTCAACTCAAGTTTATGCGCATTTTTGGGCAAAGTACCTTAAATCCTTTACTTTGGTATGTGAATCGTCACTCTATTGCCAAAGCGATGTTTATTGGTACCTTTTGGGGCATATTACCTGTACCTTTCCATAGTTTATTTATTATTCTGACAATCCTATGGTTTGAGGTTAATTTGCCAATTGGGCTGTGTATGGCATGGCTGACCAATCCTCTCACTGTAGTTCCTATACTTTATTTAGGCTTTTGGTTTGGTACTAAGATTTATCATGTCAATATGATTGATCAAGAGATGTTATTGGGTGTGCTACATCAAATCATCAATTGGTTAAAAAACTTTGGACATGGACATATCGACTTGAGTCTGGCAAAAATCTTAATTTCAGGTTTAGTCATAGAAGCCATTCTGTTTGCTTTATTGTTTTATTGTGCAACTCACCTCTTATGGCGCTGGTTTGTTATAAAAAGTTGGAAAAATAGAATTCAAAATAATCAAGAAGAAATCATGTAGCTGATTTCTTCTAGGTCTTTAGTTTTTATCCAATTGTTTTTTCATGTATTGTTCAACCACATCAAGCACATAGTCCTGACATGCCTCACCCGTAGCAGGATTATATGCACCATTATTGGTGATATTATTAGATAAAATTCTTATACCTAAAAATGGAACATTAAACTGTTGTGCAATCTGTGCGACGGAAGCTGCCTCCATCTCCTCTACAGAAGTTTGATAATTAGTATGGAAAAACTGGATTCGATCCAGCTCATTATTCCAAACATCTGCTGAACCAATCGTTCCCTCAACCACATTCCCTTTGCTATAAGAAGTTTTTGCTTTATGTGCAGCGATCAGTAACTGTTGATCACCTTCAAATTTGCGTATCGCAATCGGTTCAGGGTCAGACTCATCTTCTGGTAACACATCAAATGCCTCAGTCCATGCCAATGAATTTGAACCACTCCCTATCGGTAATCTTGGTGTTCTAAACGCTCCAATATTTGTCGTGTATTTACCTAATACAATATCAAACACGTTTAAAGCAGGATCATGCCCGCCTGATGTACCTTGGTTAATAATTGCAATGGGTTGATATCGCTCAATTGCAAGTGCTGTAGCTGCGGCAGAATTACTCATGCCCATACGTGTTTTGGACACGATCACTGGATAACCTTTATAAGTTCCTTTCCAAAACTTCCATCCACCCACTGTTTCAACACTGACGTTATCTAATTTTGATGCCATACGTTCAGATTCGACAGGTAAAGCACCTTGGATCACGATGGGTTGTAATTTAGTTTCTAATTGCTCTGTCTCTTTTGGAGAATCATCACCATTACAAGCACTCAGTAAAAATGCACTACACAATCCCAGAATACTTACAGCTCTTTTGACGGACTTCATATCATCACTCGAAAATAAAATAGTGATGAAGCAACTCTCATGCCATATTTTACCAAACGATATATTTAAAACATTAAACAAAGAAAAGCCCAACGAAATGTTGGGCCGAACTTAAAAATAACCATCGGTTAGAAAATGCGCTTGTCATCTCTCTGACGTTTTGGAAGTTTTTCCAGCTGTTTTAAGACACTTTCCGCAATATTGATATAGCTTTCAGAAGCGACATCTTGTGCGATGACACTTGGTTTACCATTATCGGCATTCTCTCGGATTTTTGCATCTAAAGGTAAACGACCTAGTAAAGGTATGTCATATTGTTCAGAAAGCTGATCACCACCACCCGTACCAAATATTTGCTCTTCATGTCCACAGTTAGAACAAACATGTGTTGACATATTCTCAATCACACCGAGTACAGGAATATTCACTTTATTAAATAATTCAATCCCTTTTACAGCATCCATTAAGGCTACATTTTGCGGTGTAGTAACAATTACCGCACCAGTCACTGGGATACGCTGTGCAAGCGTTAATTGAATATCGCCAGTACCTGGTGGCATGTCGATAACCAATACATCCAAATCTGGCCACAGAGTTTGATTAAATAACTGCATCAATGCGCCAGTGGCTTTAGGGCCACGCCATGCTACAGGAGTGTTATGCGCACCAATCAAATGACCGATTGAAATCACGGCCATACCATAAGCATCTAAAGGAACAAAATGTTCATTTTCAATCTGAGGTGTGTGACCAGCATTGCCCAACATAGTTGGAATACTCGGACCATAGATATCTGCATCCAACACCCCAACTTTTAAACCGAGTTTTTGCAATGCGAGCGCAAGATTCACAGTTGTGGTTGATTTACCTACACCACCTTTACCCGATGAAACCAAGATTACGTTTTGAATACGTGGATGTGGAGCAACATCTCGTTGTTGTGGCGCAGCTTTCTCAATCGGAGGATTATTTGGGTCTGCTTCAGCTTTCGGAGATGCATCCATTACTGGAGGAAGGTTGGTGTTTTGTGCTTTTGGCTTAGATGAACAACTATGTCCCGCCTCGCCATGGGCAGCATGTTTCTGCTGAATAATATGCAGATTGAGTTCTTGGATACCACACTTTTCTAAGGCATCTGCAAGTTCATCATGGATTTGTTGTAAATGATCTTTTTCTTCAGGAAATGTATTGATCGTGAGCTGTAGGATGCGACCTTGAACATTGACTTGGCTGATACGATCTTTCAAGGCATTTTCAGAGTTTGGAAGAATATAATTTTGAAGGACTGTTTGGATTTCATCTTCCTTCACTTCTTGCGCAGGCGAAAAAACGGATTTTAAGGAAGAAAGCCACGACATTTTGTACTCCAAAAACTGATCATACTCACTGAATGTGGTTAGTTTAGCAGTATTGAAGATTCGACGCTCATATCAAAGACCGTAATTGCTCAATTTTATGTCGCAATTTATCTTTGTCTATCAGCGTCGATTGTTAAAGCTTTATCGTGATTAACCTTTGAATTTATTGATCGTATCAGTGGCAGCTTTCTTTAAATCATCTAACTTGCTGCTAGCTTGAGCTTTCAGATCATCAAATTTTGCAGCTGCCTCCTCTTTTAACTCAACTGCTTTGGCTTTTGCATCTTCTAATTTATGCGTTGCCTCTTCTTTTAAGTGATCTAATTTCTCTTTGGCAGCATGTTGAGTATCCGCCAGTTTTTCTTTTAACTCATCTGCTTTAGCTGATAATGCAGCTTTACTTTCACCGTATTGATCGCTTGCATTGGTCTTTAAATCATCTAAAGCTTGCTCGCCTTTTTGCTTCAACTCATTGGCTTTATCTTTAGCTTGCTGTAAATCAGCTTTAGTTTGATCAATATCTTTCGCTGCGAAGTTTTTTACATCCTCTACAGTTTCCTGACCTTTTTGTTTGATGTCACTTCCAAGCTCGCTGACTTTATCTTTAGCCTGCTGAAAGTCTGCTTTGGTTTGCTCTAAATCTTTTGCTGCGAACTGTTTTAACTGATCAATTTTGTCATTACTCATGTCTTCTTCCTCTTGTTATTTCGTAAAAGCTGTCGTTGATTTCAATTACAGTTATACAAGATTCTGCCTACAGTTATCGTGTTTGCTGCAAATTGAAACAAATGGGATACAGGATGATTCAAATTTATTGCTGATTAATAACCATTTGAATTTTCATATATAAAAATCATATAAATGCATAACACAACTAAATTACTTGATACGATCAGACTGCTGAATCTCATACAATACATGCCAACTTAATGGATGATCTTTAGCTAGAGCAGGATGTTGAAATTCTACTAATTTCCTCATCCCTAAGCTTTGCATAAGCGCTTGTGATCGCAGATTTTCTAAAGTGGTAAAAGACACAACAGTTTCAAGCTGCAAATGATTAAAAGCAAAATCTAAGGCTGCATTTGCTGCTTCTTTTGCATAACCTTTGCCCCAAAATGGTTGATCTAAGCGCCAGCCAATTTCAACACAAGGCGAAAATGAAAACTGTGTGGGTTGATCATGTAATCCTACCAAGCCTATCAATTGTTGAGTCTGTTTTAATTCTACTGCCCAAAAGCCCCAACCCTGTTTTTCAATAATTGCCTTTAATTTATCTATATATACATCGCTTTCAGCGCGCGTTAAAACTTTTGGAAAATACCGCATAACCTCTGGATTAGCACTCATCTCTGCAAAAGGTAAATAATCCGTGTCTCGCCATTGGCGTAAAATCAGTCTTGGTGTTTCGATCATTTTTAGAACCATTAAATTTGTATTAAAAACTATTCACAATATAGAGAATTAGATCAGATATACTTTTGCGCTATCGTGAAATTAACCTAACTTATAAAGCTTTATATATGAATGAAAATGAACTTCTAGAAATTCAAAATGAACTGCAAGCTCAACAAAAGCGCCTGAACTATATTCTTTCGAGTAAAAGAAGAATCCAAAGTATGATTGATTCTTTTGAAGGTGATTTAGCAGAACAATTACTTCCTGTCATTCATAATGAAAGCAACGATTATGCTGGAATCGCAACAAGTTTGGCACTTTCAATTTGTTGGAAATTTTCAAAAGTTGAATTTCCAAAGACCGTTCATTGGTGCAGTGAATTAAGTATCAGCGATCTACAAGTTAAAGATGAATTTACCGCTGTAATTAAAGCCCAAGCTTGGTTGGGAACTTTAGGAAGTGATGAGCTTTGGCAAACGCCACTCTTTGCCGAAATTACAGTTGATCCAAAAACCAATAGTTTAAAAAGCTATCACATCCATTTCTTATCTAAAGGGAAAATCATCTCTTTAAGAAAGAACTCTAAGCAAAGTGTTACCGTTAAGCAGATGCAGAGTATGTAATCCTTTGGGATACATACTTTTTTAATCAAAATAAGATCATGTTCTTCTTTTGATTTACTTTATTCATCACAAAATAACAACTGTTCGCCCCCATACAACTCAAAGCCAAAATCGGCAGCATCATGAAATACATCACAACACCAATTTTTAAAGTTGAAAAATCAATGTGGTTCACTTGATCTTCGAAGAGGATCATTAAGACCAGTAAAGCCCAAGCAATTAAGATCACAAAACTTATTTTTAAAAACTGGTATAAATCAAAAATCTGAGTGGGCAATTTCAATACTGCAAAAACAATCAGATAAAAGATCAAAGCCAAAACGATGAGTATTGGGGTCAAATACATCATAACTTCCATGCCATCACTGACTACATGAAGCAGATGATTCTGTCGATAATTTAAGAACAAACAAAATGGAATCACAAAACTAAAAACAGAAACTAAACTGGCTGAGACTGATGAAAAAACTAATGACCAAGACCTCATTTTTATTTTCCTCTCTTTGATATTGTGATTATTCTCGATCAAACAGATGTACTTTGATTGAAGCCAAAGTGAAGCTTGTATGAAGTTTCAAAATAAGATTCCCTTCAGGCTAAAAAGATTTCACCGATTCCCTTGTGCAAGTCGCTCTTAAGTCATGTAAAATCATCCACCTTGTAAATACGAATGAGAGAACAATATCCGTGCGTAAAATTTTAGTCACCAATGCCCTTCCTTATGCCAATGGTCCTATCCATATGGGTCACTTACTCGGTTATATCCAAGCAGATATTTGGGTTCGTGCGATGCGTGCAATGGGTCATGACGTGACTTACGTATGTGCGGATGATGCTCATGGCACAGCGATCATGTTACGTGCTGAAGCGAATGGCATTAGCCCTGAAGCGCAAATTGCCAATGTTCAGAAAGAACACATTCGTGATTTTGATGGTTTTGGTGTGCATTTCGATCATTATGATTCAACTCATAGCGATGCAAACAAAGCACGTGCATCTGAGATTTATATTAAAAACCGTGAAGCAGGCAATATCGCTGTTCGCCCTGTCACACAATTATTTGATCCTGAAAAAGGCATGTTCTTGTCTGATCGTTTCATTAAAGGCACGTGCCCGAAATGTAAAGCGGAAGATCAATACGGCGACTCATGTGAAGTCTGCGGTACAACCTATAACGCGACCGAGTTATTAAACCCACGCTCAACATTGAGTGGTGCAACGCCAGTTGAGAAATCATCAGATCACTATTTCTTTAAACTACCGAATTTCTCAGAATACTTACAGAAATGGACACGTGATCAAGGTCGTTTACCATTGTCTATTGCCAACAAGCTAGATGAATGGTTTGAATCGGGTTTATCAGATTGGGATATTTCGCGTGATGCGCCTTATTTCGGTTTTGAAATTCCAGATGCTCCAAACAAATATTTCTATGTTTGGGTAGACGCTCCGATTGGTTATATGTCGAGTTTTGAAAACTACATCAAAGCTAAACGTCCTGATCTAAGCTTTGATGACTTTTGGAAAAAAGACAGCGACAAAGAAGTCTATCACTTTATCGGTAAAGACATCGTTTACTTCCATGCACTGTTTTGGCCTGCAATGCTTGAAGGTGCGAACTACCGCACGCCATCTGGTTTATTCGTAAATGGTTTCTTGACAGTGAATGGTCAGAAGATGTCAAAATCTCGCGGTACATTCATTAAAGCTGAAACTTATTTACAGCACTTGAACCCAGAATATTTACGTTATTACTTTGCTTCTAAGCTTTCTGACAAAGTTGAAGATTCGGATTTGAATTTGGATGACTTCGTACAGAAAGTGAATTCTGACCTTGTAGGTAAAGTGGTAAATATTGCCAGCCGTTGTGCAAAATTCATTAACAGCAATTTCAATAATACGCTTTCAAACACATGCGCTGAACCTGAATTGGTTCAAAGCTTTATTGATGCGGGCGATTCAATTGCTCAAGCCTATGAAGCACGTGAATTCTCTGCTGCTATTCGTGAAATCATGGCTCTTGCTGACAAAGCGAATCAATATATTGATGAGAAAAAACCGTGGGCGCTTGCGAAGCAAGAAGGTCAAGAACAACAAGTTCATGATGTTTGCTCAGTTGGTATCAACTTATTCCGTCAGCTTGCAATTTACTTGGCTCCAGTGCTTCCAACACTTGCGGCTCAAGTTCAGTCTTTCTTACAACTTGAAAGCTTTGACTTTGCATCACGTCAGCAAATCCTCGTTGCACACGAAATTGCTCAATTCCAACCGCTTATGCAGCGTGTTGATCCTAAAGCAGTTGCAGCCATGGTTGATGCATCTAAAGACTCTTTAGCTGCTGCGGCAGAAGCACCAAAAGTGGAAAAGAAAAAAGAAAAGAAAGCTGAGAAGAAGCCTGAGCCTAAAGTGGGTGAAGCTGAAATTATTGGTATTGAAGACTTTATGAAAGTTGACCTACGTGTAGCTGAAGTTTTAGAAGCTTCAACTGTCGAGGGTTCTGATAAATTACTTCAACTCACTTTAAATGTTGGTGAAGCTGAACCACGCAATGTGTTTAGTGGTATTCGTGAGTTTTATCAGCCCGAAGACTTAAAAGGCAAATTGGTGGTGATGGTCGCTAACCTTGCACCTCGTAAAATGCGTTTTGGTATTTCTAACGGTATGGTACTTGCAGCGGGTAATGGTGAAGGGGTTTGGGTGATCTCACCTGAATCTGGAGCTAAAGCTGGCGATAAAGTATCTTAAGAATTTAAATGTTAGATAAGAAAAAGCCTCTACTGATGTAGGGGCTTTTTTATACCATTTATATAATTTATTTTCTTGTTTTAAAAAAATATATCGATAAAATAAAAGCGCTTTTTATTTTTTATAACTATCCGGGGTATGCATGAAAAAATTACTAGTTTCAGTTCTAGCGATGTCAACAATTGCATTTACAGGCTGTTCAGTTCGTATGGCAGACATGACTGTAGCTTCTACGAAGAACTATAACTTGAACTCAAACCAATTTGTGAAGGGTGAGCGTGTCACAGGTGAAGATAAGGTTCCGGTAGTTTTATTCCCATTAGGTATTCCTAACTTCAAAACAGCGGTAGATCGTGCAATTGAAAAAGATCGTTGTGCTGTGGCTTTATCTGATGTTGTTATTACTCAATTGAATCAAGCATTTATTGTGGGGCAGATTGGTTACCGTGTTGAAGGTACTCAAGTAATTGACCGTTCACAGCCAGAATGTAAAAAATAATTTTTAGTTGTAAAAAAGCTTCTACGTTGTAGGGGCTTTTTTGTTTTTGGGATTTCCCTCACCCCGCCCCTTCCCCATGGGGAGAATCCATTATTAAATCAATATTGGAATGTTACCTTACGAAGTTGAATTTCTTATATGTCAAAAGTAAGGTAAATATAGCTAAATTCTAAAAACACTAGCACATGGAAACATCTGTAAAACCTAATTTCCTATGGTTTTAGGTGTGATAATAAATTAAGTATAGGACTTACGCACTATTATTTATAGATTCTCTGTGGTAGCAGATGATTTTTATCGAGAATAAAGTCATCAATGAAGTTTTTGATCATTGGTCTAAATAATTTCTTCTGCCAACGATATATATTTTCAAAGATCCGCTCAAACTGGTTCTTTTGTATCTCAACGTAGGCCATCAAGGCTGAAAAAATATGATTCAAAATCAGTTTAGATCGTCTTACTTGAAACTTTTCAATATGACAAACCTGTTTAATCACCCGGTGATATTGCTCTATTTTCCAATGACTTGAATGTAATTCATGAAAACCCTCAAAGGACAATAAATCATCTTCATCTTGATGCACAATATAAAACCTCTGCTGTTCTTTTAACTGAGTCTTAAATAATTGTACAAAGCCAAAATCTTTGAGCCAGACTACTTGACCCTGATGGAAATCTGGCAATAAACGCAGTTGAAACCATTGTCCTTTTTCTGGGGAAACCTTACGGTTACAGTCGATACCAAACATAAATCGAATACCATATTTTCTTATGGTTTTTAAATTTCCAGTCGATGAATACCAACTATCACCTGTAATAAATTGAATCTTTGCACCCCAACTGAGTACTTCACTTAACATATCCATAAAGTAATCATTCTTGGTTTTACTTTCAGATTTGTCATAAATTCGGAAATTAATTGGAATATTTTGACCATTTTGATCTGTCGCATACAAGGTAATGAGATTAATACCCTTGACGGATCGGTGGTGTTTGCTTGACCAAAAATAACTAACTAAGTCCATATGTTGACTATATGGTTTATCTAAAACAGTATCATCAATACTGACTATAAGTTTGTTATTATCAATATGTTGAATTGATTCTTGATATAGGTCGTGAGGTGTGTAATCTTCACGCTCTAGAAAGCGATTTACACTATCATGCGAGATATTATAAGTCTCGGCAAGTTGTGTGCAGCTAATAGAGTTCGGTTCTGTCATGAGAAAGCCCATATAAATGGGTAGAGTACAAGTTGCTGTAGAAGCATGTTTAATTCGTCTGATCACAGATACTTTATAAAGTATTTTAGTACTTTTTTGAATCCGTCAATGCGTAAGTCCTAAAGTATTCAACTATAGTATATAACCTTCATCCCAACCTTTTCCCTGAGCCATATGTGGCGCAAGAAAAAGAGCTTTCAAAAAATTTTAAAATTTATATTTAAGTATGATAAAAAATACCCATCCCTTTAAAACTTATAAGAACCCCATGAAAACATTTACCCCCCTATTCCTCGTATTCGCTCTAAGCACCACAGCCCATACCATCCAAGCTGCTGAATCCACCATCTCCCTACAAAAGCAAGTCGCTGGTTACTATCAATATCAAGCAGGTGATGTACAAATCACAGCCCTGCTCGATGGTACAAACTTTATGTCACCAAGCTTGTTTAAAGATATTTCTCAACAACAAGTCCAAGAAATTTTGAAGAAATACTATGCAGATCAAGAGAAAGGCGTACAAACCTCAGTCAATGCCTTCCTCGTTAATACAGGAAAATCTCTAGTATTAGTGGATAGCGGTGCAGCTAGTTGTTTTGGTGCTCATTTAGGTTCAGTTTTAACCAACCTAAAAGCATCAGGCTATCAACCTGAACAAGTCGATACCATTCTACTCACACATCTACATCCCGATCATGTCTGTGGAATCAGTAAAGATGGTATTGCCAATTTCCCTAATGCGACAGTCTATGTATCTGATGATGAAGCAAGATATTGGTTAGATCCGAAACAAGCAGCAAAATTACCAAAAGAAAAACAAGCCAATTACTCAGGTACGGTTGAGAAAATTAAACAAGCGATTGCGCCTTACCAAACCAAGCAACGCTTTAAAACGTATAAACTCGGAGATGACATTCAAGGTTTTAAAGTCATTAACACGGCGGGACATACACCAGGGCATTTTAGCTATGAGCTAAAAACCAAAGATGAAAACGTGGTGTTTATTGGAGATATCGTACATTCACATACTGTGCAATTTGATAAGCCTGAAACGGCAATTGAATACGATATAGACCCGAAAAAAGCCGTTGAAACGCGTTTAAAGCAATTCGCTGATTTTGCTAAAAACGGACAAACCATTGCCGCTCCACATTTACCGTTCCCCGGCATTGGACACATTTATTCAGCCGATGGAAAAAGCTATCAATGGATTCCAACTCATTTCAAAGATTAAATGTTTTTATTTAGAATTAGCCCATAAAAAAGCGACCTTCTTGGTCGCTTCTTTTATCACTTCATTCCAAAGATCAACTTCAATCCAAGCAAGGTCATGACACCACCTGCGATACGATCAAAAACAGCTTTAGATTTTAAATAAACTTTACGTGGTCCTTCTGCTGACAATGCAACAGCCACTAGCGAATACCAACCTGCATCAATAAAGAAACACAAAATTGGCAACACCACATAGAAATAAGTTGGAATTTCTTTAGGTAATAAAGCAGTAAAAATACTGGCAAGCACGATTGCAATTTTAGGATTACTCAACTGCGTGATAAGACCTAAACGAAAAGCTTGTGCATAGCTCATGTTATGAACTGCACCCTCCGTTGATGCCATTGGTTCTTTAGCATGTTTAATAATTTTATAAGCAAGCCAAAGTAAATACAGACCACCAAAGATTTTTAAAGCCAAATATGCTGAAGGCACTGCAAGTAAGATTGCCTGTAATCCCATCACAGCTAGAAAACCAAACAAAGCGGCACCCGTACCTGTACCAAGCGCAGTAAATAAACCATGTTTACGTGAAATCGCAATCGAGTTTTTTGCAACATAAATAAATGTCGGACCAGGGCTAATCGCACCTAACATCAATGCCAATGTAATCGAGCCTAAAATCAATATTGATTCCAAGATAAACCTCAAAATTAGAATAATTTTCTAGCAAATATTTTATGCGAAAAAGACTCATACAAGATACTATTTTTTACAAACCACAATGTATGGATAAAATCTTATAATTCAATAAATTAATTAAAAACAATAATAAAAATCAAATAACTTCTATAAAAAACTATCAGAATTACTGAGCTAAGATGAGCTATTAAATAAAAAACCAATCATCTACGTTTCTTATTTAACCAGATAAAATATTAAATATTTACTCCACTATTTCACTATTTTGAATTATAAAACTCACCTTATAGATTCATTTAGCATTGTTAATTAGCCAAAACCGATCAGGCTCGCTGCCACATTGATTGCAACCGCCAAAATCACGGTATTAAAAATAAAAGCTAAAACACAATGAAAAATATTCAGATGTCTAAGCTGTGAGTTAGTAATAGAAACATCTGCGGTTTGTGCAGAAGTGCCAATGATATAGCTGAAATAGACAAAATCGAGATAATCAGGTTGATCTGTTTTTGGAAAATCCAATCCCTCATCGACTTGACGGCTTTTCGCAAGATAATAGTCATGTGCATAATGGATAGCGAACAAGGTATGCAGTAATAGCCACGATGAGAAAATAGTTCCTATCGTTAGCAAGATCAGAATCGTTTTAATGATTGCTTGATCTTTGGGAACATGACTGAGTTGCACAGCAATCGAAATAAAACAAACAACAATTGCGATTAAAGCAACCGTAAGTATCATCCACTTCCCTTCATCTTGTTGCTTTGCTCGTTCTAAGATGTGTTCTGGATCTAAACGCCACATCATCTTTAGGATCATAAACAGATATAGCCAGATGGCAGTATTCCAGCCAATTTGTAGCCGTGTCGCCCAATGCCATGAGCTGAATGTTTGCAGCACAAAAAAGATAACGAAGCCCAAAGCAAAAGTTGCGGATAAGTATGGACGATGTTTTAAACCACGAAAAAATCGATGCATGAAGGCTTGCATATAAAACCTACCTTAAAATTTTCAAAATCAAATTGTTTTATTTTTTAATACGATAAGTTTGTTGCTACACAAACCAATTTACCTCTATTACTCAATATAAACAAATCAGATATCGATCGTTTATTTAAATCGGACAAATTTGTCCGCTAAATAACTCTTATCCAATTTATACTTAGCAAGTTCAATAATGAATAAACGTGTTCAACAAGCTGCTCATAACCGCGAAGAATTGCTTCATGCAGCAGAAGAGGTATTTCGGGCTCAAGGTGTACATGTGCCATTACAAGCGATTATTGATCATGCAGGCGTAGGACGAGCAACCTTTTATCGTAATTTCTCAGATCGCAAAGCACTCATGTTTGCCCTACTTGATCAAGCGATGATGCGCTTAGAACAGAGAGCATCAGCTCTACTCGAATATAATGATGGTTTTATTCGTTTGATTGAAGGACATATTGAACAACTCCCTCATCTGATCGTACTGATTGATTACTGGCGTATCATTGATCGCCAAGACCCAATCATGCTAAACATTTATGAGCGACGAGATAAAGCATTACAACCTTTAATTGATAAAGCCATAGCACATCAATTATGTCGCCCTGATCTGACCCCGCAAGACTTTGGCATGATTACGGCGATCTTAGGCTCTTCTTTTCAAGGGCATCTTGCTTCTGATCAAGTGCGACTGGCAAAACGTGCAATAGAATTATTATTAAACGGCATCAAAATTTAGTTCGAGGAATAATATGGATAACAGCCCTCGCTATCTTGAAACCCCACCAGATTGGTCAGCCGATGAACGCCCTACGCTACCCGGCTCTCCTACGGCTATCGCACATGCAAAGCCAAAACGTTTTGCATATTTCTTTATTGGGCTATTTATTTGTATTGCTGCCAGTTTAAGTAATGGTTTTATTGTCGCTAATTTACCAATTTTCCAAGGTGAGTATGGTCTCACACCATCACAAGCAGCTTGGTTACCTGCTGCTTATGTGATGGCAAATGTCAGTTCAAATTTGATCTTATTTAAAGCTCGGCAACAATATGGTTTAAGACTATTTTCAGAAATTGGATTATTAGTATTCATCGGTGTGTTGGTCTTACACATCTTTGTCAAAACCTATGAAATGGCTTTATTTGTCCGTTTTATTGCAGGTTTAGCCGCTGCTCCACTTAGCTCATTGGGTATGTATTACACCATGCAAGCTTTTGGTAAAGCAGATATGGCTAAAGGGATTTATTTGGCTTTCGGCTTTCAGCAACTCGGTTTGCCTTTGGCTTGGATTATCTCGCCGTTTTTACTAAGCGCCAATCAATGGGATGTGATTTATACCTTTGAACTGGGTTTGGCAATTTGTTGTTTTGCAATGGTGGTAGCTTTAAAACTGCCTCGAAGTATGCGTCTCGCGGTTTTTGAGAAACAAGACTTCTTTACCTTTGCACTGCTCGCTCCAGGTTTCGCCTGCCTGTGTATCGTGTTAACACAAGGGCCTATTCACTGGTGGTTTGATAGCCCTTGGTTAGCCTATACCTTGATCGTCGGTTTTTGTTTAATTGTGTTCGGTTTGACTTATGAACATTATCGTCGCAATCCACTGATCATGACACGTTGGTTGGCGACAGGCGATCTTTTGAGTTTCATCGTCAGTGCCTTTGCGCTCAGACTATTAATGTCTGAACAAAGCTACGCTGCGGTCAATTTTCTAAAAACTGTTGGTATGGGTCCTGATCAATTTGTTCCGCTTTATGTGGTTATTTTCTGTGGAACGATTGCAGGTTCGGTATTTAGTGCGCTGACATTTCATCGTGATCGCTTAATTTTAAATTTATTTCTGGCTGAAGTTTTAATTCTGATCGCATGTGCTTTGGATTATCACCTGACCAGTGATGTACGACCTGCCAATTTTTATCGAAGCCAGTTCTTGGTGAGTTTTGCAGGGGGCGTATTTATTGGTCCACTGCTATTGATGGGTTTTATGCGTACCTTACAACGTGGTCCTCAATATGTCGTGACTTTCATTGTACTGTTCTCAGCCACACAAAACTTTGGTGGTTTAGTCGGTTCATCATTTTTCAATACCTATCAGCAACGCCACACTTATGATTATAAAGTTGAGATTAGTAGCAATCTTGATCCTACCGATCCTCTCGTCGCACAGCGTTTGCAAAGTTATCAACACAGTTCAATGCTCACAACGAATGACCCTGTTTTACAAAACAATCAAGCCCTACAGAATTTAAATAAGGTGGTGACTCGTGAAGCTCAGGTTCGTGCCTACAACGATGTGATTGCCTTAAATGGCATCTTTGCCGTTATTTTGCTGCTTTGGGGCTTATTTAAATATGCTCGGAATAAGTACAAAACCTGTAGAAGCTTGCAAACAGTAAATTAACTTTTATTGTATTTGATTGAGAAAAAATTATGTCTGAACAAGAGAAACCAGAAAGCTCCAAGATCGAAAACGCTAAGCAGAATAATCATGCTCAGTCTGACAAAGCAGTTGAGTCCGTGCCTAAAATGCCACCACCACCGCCACCTACAACCAGTTAATTGATTAAAACTAAACGCTCAACCTTATGGTGGATGCTTTTAGTATTAATCGTGGGGATTACCATTATTTTATGGGCGTGGCGAATTGGTCCATTTCATACGGCGATTGAACAAACTGACAACAGCTATGTGAAAGGCAAAACCACCATTCTTTCCTCACAGATTAATGGTTATATCAAAGATGTATTGGTCAAGGACTTTGATCAGGTCAAACAAGGTCAAGTCTTGATGCATATTGATGCAACCACCTATGATCAAAAAGTCACGCAGGCTGTCTCAGGTGTAGAACAAGCAGAAAATAGTCTAGCCAATCAAACTCAAGCCATCGCCCAACGCCAAGCTGATGTGGTTGCAGCACAAGCCAAACTTGATCAAGTCAAAGCGCAATACGACTTATCCATCGCACAACTTAAACGCTATCAACAACTTGGAGATAGCGGTGCAGCATCAAAATCTGAACAAGACAAAGCTGCTGCAGATGCACAAAATAATCTAGCTTTGCTCAAACAAGCGCAGGCGAATATCCTCGTTGCACAAGAAGCATTAAAAACGGCAGAAGTCGCTCAAGTTGGACTAAAAGCACAAGTGAATAGCGCACAAGCGCAATTGGATCAAGCCAATACCACAAAGGATTACAGCACGATTGTTGCGCCACTAGATGGTCAACTCGGTGAGGTCAATCCACGAGTAGGTCAATACGTGGCGGCAGGAACACAATTATTGTATTTAATCCCGAAACAAACATGGGTGATTGCGAACTTTAAAGAAACGCAAATTGCCAATATGAAAATTGGGCAAAAAGCGTATTTTACTGTGGATGCCATGAATCATCAGAAATTCACAGGACATGTAGAGCAAATTTCCCCTGCGGCTGGTTCCGAATTTAGCGTACTAAAACCTGATAATGCCACAGATAACTTTACTAAAGTGGTGCAACGGATTGCAGTGCGTATTGCGATAGATCCAAACCAAAAAGGCATCGAAAATTTACGTCCTGGTATGTCCGTGATTAGCTCTGTAGATACCGACTCTTAATGCAGCACTGACATTCTCAATCAAATACATTTACAATGTGATCAAATCCAATTTTTGTTTATTCCAATGTTTGATCACATTGCTTTTCCAACTCCTTATCAAACATTAGACCTTCCCTTTCCTGTGCAATTGACGGTGAAACGTCTTGATCTCATTCACCCTCAGATTTCAGGGAATAAATTTTTTAAACTGAAATACAATCTATTCGAAGCCAAGCAACAAAATTTAAATCAAGTACTGACCTTTGGCGGGGCCTACTCCAACCACATCGCTGCAACAGCTTATGCAGCACATTATTTTGGTTTTCAAAGTATTGGCATTATTCGTGGTGAGGAGTTAGCTAAACAAGCGTTCAATCCAACCCTGCAAACCGCACAAGATTTTGGTATGCAACTGCATTTTGTCAGTCGAGCTGAATACCGACTTCGCCATGAACTTGAGTATTTACAACAATTAAAACAGCGTTATCCAAATACTTGGATTATTCCAGAAGGCGGGACTAATCAACTTGCGATACAAGGCACGAAAGAAATTCTGTCTGCTGATGATCGAGAAAATTATGATGTGATTTGTTGTGCTGTCGGTACAGGTGGCACGATTGCAGGGATCATCAAAAGTAGTTCAGATCAGCAACATATTTTAGGCTTTTCGGCACTTAAAGGTGATTTTCTCAAGCACGATATTCAACAATGGACCAATAAAACCAACTGGTCTTTAACAGATGAATATTGTTGTGGTGGTTATGCCAAAACCAATTCTGAACTGCTGCAATTTATGCAGCAATTCGAACAACAATATGCTGTTCCACTAGAGCAAATCTATACAGCTAAGATGATGATGGGATTATTTGATTTAATTCAACAAGGGCACTTCCCTGTGAATACGAGAATCTTAGCGATTCATACAGGTGGGCTACAAGGACGCATGAAATAAAAGTCACCCTGAAGTGACTTTTGATCTACTGATTCTAACGGCTTAAAACCATCCATCACCGATTGGTTTATTGTCCATAAACACCACAAGACCTTTTACGATGCGATAAATAAACCAAATCGACACCGCAAACAAGATTGGAATGCCGATGAGGACAAATGACAGTACGAAACCAATCACAGCACCAATGAGCGTGAACCAAAAGGTTTTGATTTGCCATTCAAAATGGCTCGCCAACCACGTACCTTGTACTTCATTACGTTTCATATAGTTCATGATGACAGCTGCAATACTGGTCAAACCCACAAAAATACTGGCTGCATATAAACCATAGGCAATAAAGTATATTGTCTTGGTTAATCTTGGTTGTTCGGCTGAATATCGTTTAAAAATGTTTTATCGTTCATTATTTTTAGCCCTCTATAGAATTCAACTTTATAGCATGCCTTGATTTTAAAGGCATATTTTTTAATCAAACAATCGACGTACTCAAAAGGCTTTAAATCTTCTATAATTGCCCGCTTTTCGTATTCTATCGAGTAATGCTCATGGTTCATCAAGTTGATGTGGTTGTTTTAGGTGCAGGTGCATCGGGCTTGATGTTAGCTGCTGAAGCAGGCAAACGTGGACGTTCAGTCGTTGTACTCGAAAAAGCCAATAAAGTTGGTAAAAAAATTCTGATGTCTGGTGGCGGTAAATGTAACTTCACCAATTTAGAGGTGGAGCCTTCCAACTATCTTTCAGAAAATCCTCATTTTGTGATTTCTGCCTTAACAAGATATACCAATTGGGATTTTATTGGTTTGGTCTGTGAATATGGCATTGAATACGAAGAACGTAAACATGGTCAGCTCTTCACGCTGAAAGGCTCTAAAGAAAATCTTGAATTGTTACTTTCAGAATGTAGCAAATCAAAGCACGTTGAAATTCAAACACACTGCGAAGTTGAACAGGTAAAAAATAAAGCAGATTCAGGTTTTATTATTGAAACCAATCAAGGCACTTATCACTGTGAGTCGTTAGTAGTTGCCACTGGTGGTTTATCGATTCCAACATTAGGCGGTTCAGGTTTTGGCTATGAACTGGCAAAGCAGTTCGGACATCATGTATTGCCAACCCGTGCTGGTCTTGTTCCCTTTACTTTTTCAGATCAGTTTAAAGAGGTAACCACTCGCTTAAGTGGTAATGCATTAGATGCAACCTTGATCAACGATCGTCATCAATTTACTGAAGCACTTTTATTTACCCATCGCGGTTTAAGTGGTCCAAGCTCCTTGCAACTATCCAATTATTGGCATGTTGGAGAAAGTTTTAAAATAGACTTTTTCCCAAGCCAAGATTTATTGGATTTTTTCAAAGCCAAGAAAAAATCACAACCTAAAGTTCTACTCAGAACTTTACTGAATGAGTTCACTGCAAAAAGTATCGTTATTGAGTTACAGCAACTCATTTGGGCGGATCACAGTGAAACTGCGATTGGCAATATCAGTGATGCTCAACTGGAGCACATTGCAACACAACTACATGCTTATGCTGTAAAACCTTCAGGAACTGAGGGATATCGAACTGCAGAAGTGACTCTCGGTGGCGTTGATACCAGCGAGGTATCCTCCAAAACCATGGAAAGTAAAAAACAAAAAGGCTTGTACTTTATTGGAGAGGTTCTCGATGTAACAGGTCATCTTGGGGGATATAACTTCCAATGGGCGTGGTCATCAGCACAAGCCGCTGCTCAATTCGTCTAGAAAATTCAAATTGAGCAGATCATTTGATGAACTAAGAGTGATGCTCAGGAGAATTCGCTGCTTCAACAGAAGAGGATTGCGAGCTATTTGATGTTGATTTTTCTTTGCTCGTGCCAGACTTTGCGATCACGAATTTATATGCACTTGCCAAAAATCCTACAGTGATTCCAGCAATAATAATCGGTGCAAATACGCGGTTAGGCTTCTTCATTTAATTCTCCTATAGACTTTTTATTTATTGAAAAAACAAAACGACCACCCTGTTAAGAGTGGTCGAATTGATCAAAAAAATCAAAGATTATTTTTTCTATTCATCTGAATATGGAGATGAAGGAGGAGTTGGATTGCTATTTGTACTAATTGTAGGTTGATTTTGATGAATTGGATTTGGTTGCTTAGCTTCGGTTTTTGCTTTATCCAATAAATCTGTCAATAAACGTTCAGCTGGTTGACGACCGCCTAAACCAAATGCCAATGCAAAAGCAACTGCAACAGAACCCAACGTCAAACCAAATGCCAAGTTAACGATCGAATCGGCAATACCCATTGCTTTTAGACCCATCGCAATAACTAAGCCCATGATCAAAATGCGAACTAGATTACCTAACCAACGTGAGCTGTTGTATTCACCACGTTGCACGACATTCGCAACCACATTTGCAAGCCAAAAACCGATTACCAAGATCACAGCACCGAGTAAAATGTCTGCACCGAATTGGATAAACATGGCAATCAAGCCACTCACCTGTTCTAAACCTAAGCGATTCGCTGCTTCAGAAACAGCAAATAACATAGTAAAGAACACGATCAAATAGCCAACAATATCAGAAACACGTGTTTGTCCAAGAAAACGTTGTACATCCAGTTTCATCGGAACTTCGTCAACACCAGCACCTGATATTAATTCAGCGACCAAACGTCCAACAAATCTCGATACCACATAAGCCACGATTAAAATCAATCCAGCCGCGATAATTTGTGGAATTGCATGCATAATTTCATTCAACATCGCTGTTGCTGGTTGTGAAATTGCTTCAACACCCAATGCTTCAAATGCCACAATTAATGCTGTGATGATAATAATTGCAAATACAAATGAACCTAAGAATTTAGAAACACTTGAATTTTTAAATAATCCGATCTTTTCTGCTTGAGCCTGTAAACCTAAGCTATTGGTTAAGCCCTCAACAATACCACGAACGATTTTCGCTAAAATGTAACCAACAAAAATGATTACGCCTGTAATGAATAGATTCGGTAAGAATGCAATTGCTTCATTCACCATATTCTGTACAGGAACAAGTAGCCCAGTTAAACCGAGAATAGATAAAACAATCGGCAAGAATAATAATAGAACTAACCAATAAAAGATCTCAGCAATATTACTGCTCAGTGAACTAACACCAACTTCACTACTTAACTTATCGTCTAACTGAGTTTTGGATAATACATTGGTCAAGCCTACACGTACCAAACGTGCAACAACCCAACCAATAAATCCGACGGCAACAGCAGCTAACAGATTTGGAATATAAACCAGTACACGACCAACCATATTGCTAAATGGATCGCTTACACCACTAATATTTAAGACATTTAATGCACCAACAACGGCCAAAATCATCACAAACCAAAATACAAGTTTGGAGATGAGACTTTCTATATTGGGCGCTCTACCAGTCGCCGATGACAATTTATGATTGGTATCAAATTTTTGTAATAACTTTTTCACGCCTGCTGCAATCACTAGGGCAATAATCCAACCCACCAGTAGAATAACAATTGCGGCTAATATTGGCTGAAATTGATCCCAATAATACATTGCATCAAATCTCCCTCTTTGGGATGGATCACTAAAAATTTCATTCATGTCATGTTATCCTTTTATCTGTTTTTTAAGTCAAATACAGCTACCCAAACTCATTCTGTTAAGAGAACATCACGAATGGATATCTAGACCATAATTTTTGTTTAATTCTCAATCAACGAACAGCATCACTAATACAACAAAAATTACGCATAATTTTGCAAAAAAAGCCCATTAGTTCACACCAATGAGCTCGTTAAATCGATTAGGTTTGGTCTAAGATAGATTGCTTACGCATTTAAAAGGACCGAATGCAACTGTGACATGATCACTTGTGCAGTAGGTTTATTCGAATGGTCTGCAACCATAAAAATTAATAATGCTAGCAAGAACAGCCCTACGATAATGAGCATATAGACTGGTAATTTCCTTTTCCTTGCTATTTCTTCTTTACTGGCCACATGAGGCTGTGGCTTACTAAAATCATGCATCATAGTTTGCCCTCATCCTTTTATTGCTTAGACCTTTATATTAGCAATGGACTGTGTTGCATTGTGTGACAAAGCTTCGCACTATCGTTGTTTTATTTGCATAACTCTACTTTTTATTATTTGCATTCTTGTATAAAATATAGGCGGTTTAGAAAATGATAAAAATAAGCTATAATCCTCTGTCACGTTTCTGTTCTGTTTTTAATTACTGTATGTCCTATAGCCAACAAAGTGTTTCTCTAGATTTAGACACTGATGTCACACATCAATGTTTTTTACATCACACACGCGATGAACATTTGATTGGTATTATCGAGTTCAATAAACCAAGCTATATTTTAAAGTGGGGTGATCTAGAATATTTCCGTCGACGTACTGAAGAATTCTCGGTTATGCCCTTACCTGATTGCATTAATGCAATGATTATCGATATTCGGAATGTACAACCATTCCTCGACAATGAAGTTCCGATTTTACCTTGGCGCTTACTTGAAGAAGATTGCCCAGTTCGACTGGTTGTTCCCCATGATCGCTTAGAGCACTACACTGGACTTTTTGAGCCCACATGGCTGAATACAGATGTTGATACCGCAATTCAAGAAATCCGCGAATTTATGGATATGTTTGTTCACTAATAACATATCCATGCATACCTATTACCAATAGTTCTCTACAGCAATATTTCCCTCACCACGACGATTCATCGTCAGTCCACGTTGTTTTAATGCATCCTTAGTATCTTCTACCATTTGTGGATTACCACATAACATCACATGGCTAGTAGCAGGATTGAGTGATAGGCCAACCACTTTTTCTAGCTCACCATTTTCAATCAAAACAGGTAAACGATCATGTAGGGTTGCATTTGGATCACGGGTAATTATAGGTACAAATTTGAACCCTGTATGCCCTTCACCAAAGCTCTCAGCAATCTCTTGTATACGATCTACATAAGCCAGTTCAGCTGTAGATCTCACACTATATATAAGATGAATATGCTGATATTTCGTCCACGTTTCAAAATCTTGGAGCATAGATAAAAAAGGAGCCAATCCAGTACCCGTGGCTAATAACCATAAATCATGAGCTAAAGGCAATTGATAGCGGGCTAAAGTTAAATACCCATACGCAGTTTTGTCGAGATATAACTCATCACCGATTTCAAGATGTTGAAGGTTTGAAGTAAACGCACCATCAGGTACAACGATAGAAAAGAATTCCAGATTTTCATCAAAAGGTGAAGAAACGACTGAATATGCACGAACCACCAATTCACCATTTACCATCAACCCAATACGAGCAAATTGACCTGCTGTAAATTTAAAATGGGCGGGTCTCGTCATCGTGAAACTAAAAAGATTGTGAGCCCAACGATGTACAGATAAAACCTTTTCTACGGTAAATTTTTCAATTGACATGATTTGAACGTGGCACGAAACAGTATGCTCATGTTAGCATGATCGAATATTTGATGGATACTCAAAACATTAAGGCTATATAACATGCGAATGACCTTACGCCAATTGGCTGTTTTTGTGGCGGTCGCTCAGGAAGGAACCGTAACCAAAGCCAGTGATGCTGTTAGACTTACTCAAAGTGCAGCAAGTATGGCTTTAGCTGATTTAGAAGATGGTCTTGGTGCGCCATTGTTCGATCGACTCGGCAAGCGTTTACAGCTTAATGATTTGGGACGCTTTTTATTGCCACAAGCATTAGAAATATTAGGTCGCTGTGAATCTTTTGAGCAAGCAGCCAAAGGTGAATTACAAAGTATTGACCTTAGATTGGGAGCAACGCTCACAATCAGCGACTACTTGATGCCTGATTTAATGGCTGATTTCTTACAAAAACACCCACAAGCACACTTACAATTACAAGTGGGTAATACTCGTCAAATGATTGAAGCAGTCAACCAATTTCAGTTAGATTTAGCTTTAATTGAAGGTTCTTGTCATTTGCCACAATTACAGTGTATTCACTGGCGTGATGATGAATTAGCCGTTTGCTGTGCACCTTCACATCCTCTTGCTCAAATTCAACGTGCACTAAGCCCTGCTGACTTTCTAAATGTTGAATGGATTTTACGTGAAGAAGGCTCTGGTACACGTGAAGTTTTTGACAATGCAATTTTACAAGATGTTCCTGATGCGAATATTCGTTTGACCTTAGGTCATAACGAAGCAATTTTAAAAATTGTAGCGGGTGGGCTTGGGATGTCCTGTGTATCAAGATTGGCGATTGAGCCTTTAGCTGAAAAAGGTCAATTGGTCATCCTTGACACACCGTTCTGGCAACTGACAAGACCACTTTATATGCTGGTACACCGCCAAAAATATCAGGGGCCAGGATTAAAAGCCTTTCTACAATTTTGTGAAGATCAGATTTAAATCTGATCTTTTTAATTTACCATCTCGAATCATTCTCACACGGTTCACCATCATTATCACCATCCATTTTGGTATTAGGACAATTGCGCACAAAGAACTCTGCTTCTTCACGTGATCTCATTTGTGAACAATGTTGGCGTCCATCACATTTAAATTGAGTCTGGTTCGCTGTCGATTGTTGTGATCGGTTATTCATGACAGGAACAGATGTCGAGGCTTGCAGAGCGTTTTCTGTCTTTTGAGATAATTTAATTTCTGGCAGCTCACCCAAAGCATCTCGTTGCTGTTGCACAATTTTCTTCTGCTCTGCAATCAGCTGTGCTGTTTTTAATTCTTTTGATTCTGCATACGACTGATATTTTTTAAAAACTAATGCTCCTAAAATTGCAATCACAATCAAGCCAATAATCATAAAAGTCATACCTTTATGATTTGCATGTTTTTGCTGTGAGACCGATTTATTTTGAGTAGATGGGTTGTTGGCATAGTTTGGATAATCAATATATGCTTGTTTTTGATCTAAGCGCACAATATTTGCAGCTTTAAACTTTCCATTATTATCTTCAACGATCAAAAATTTTAGTTTTTCACCAATTTTAGGTTCACCAGATGCTTTTGGAAAATCTTTGATATGGAAGAAAACATCAGTTTGATGACCATCTACCTTAATAAAGCCAAAACCTCTTTCTGTATCGTATTTTTTTATTTTTCCTTCAACAAACATTTTGCACTCAATTTTTCATGTTTTGGTTATTCTAATAAAAAAGAGACCCTAAAGCCACTACTGTCCCATAGTTTGCTCTAAATAAAAAAAACTGAGTCTAAATAGTTAAAATATGAGTGCAAACAAACACTTTAACTATAAAGGACTCAGGTTTTGTCACATCAGAATACCGTATTTCATCAATTACTCAAACCCATTCTAAGACAAGATTTTGAACGTCTGGCTAAACTGCACCACTCTGGGCAAAAATTAAGATCAGCCACCCGCTGGGATCAGTTTGTTGCCATATTGATGTCCCAACTTTCTTGTCGGCAAAGCTTAAGAGACATTCAATCCAATCTCGAATCCCAGCAGGAAAAGCTCTATCATCTTGGCGCGAAGAGAATTGCGCGAAGCACCTTAGCAAGACTCAACGAAGAACAGCCCGCCAGCCTGTATCAGCAATTGTTCACACAGCTGCTTCAGCGCTGTGAAAACTCTAAAACTGCACATAAATTTAGATTCAAAAATCCGCTGTATTCACTAGATGCCAGTCATATTGATCTTTCACTGTCATTGTGCGCATGGGCAAAAGTGCATGAATCCAAAGCCAGTATTAAACTCAGTGTTGGCTTAAATCACAGCAATACCATTCCTGAATTTGTAGCGCTTGGGGATGGTATTGAAAATGATATGGTGCAAGGCAGAGCATTTAAATTTCCTGCTGGCAGCATTATCGTCTTTGATAAAGGATATGTTGATTATCAATGGTTTGCTCAGTTGACACTTCAGAACGTCAGCTTTGTAACCCGGCTACGCCCAAAGACAGTTTATCAAGTTAAATCAAGCCGCAGCGTATTAGAGACTAAAGGGATTATTGCGGATGAATGTATTGAATTGAGCAGTGCGCATGCCAAGAAAAGAGGCGCACCTGAATTATTAAGACGTATAGAGTTTTATGATACAGATAAGAAAAGAACATTCGAATTTCTGAGCAACAACTTTCATCTGGCAGCATCCACCATTGCTGCAATTTATAAAGACCGCTGGAAGATTGAGTTATTCTTTAAAGCCATCAAGCAGAATTTAAAACTGAAGTCATTTCTAGGTCGAAGCCGCAATGCGATACAAACGCAAATATGGATTGCATTAATTGCCTATTTGCTGGTGAACTTCGCTAAACACATGGCACAAGAAGGATGGAGTGTTCAGCGTTTACTGAGAATTATTCAGGTCAATTTATTTGAAAGGAAACTTTTAAGGTCACTCTTTGTGCCTGATAAAAAATGGCGAAAACAAGAAGAACCTCAATTGAGGTTCTTCTTTTGATATTTGTGGGACAGCAGTGACCCTAAAGCCTCTTTTCTCATGATATTTCAATAAAAGATTACTGTAATGATCAACGTCTTAAGTTTGATAACAATTCATTAGTAATCGACTTATTGTGATCCATGATTTTGTTTTTCTTAGTTTTAGCGGGATTAGGATCTACTCGTTCAATTTGTACTGCTTTAAATTTTCCATTATTTTCTAGGGCTACAAATTTTACTTTTTCATTTCGTTTCGGCTCACCTTCCGATGCAGGAAAATCTGAAATATGAAAAAAGATATCGCCTTCAGTAGTTGCAATAAAACCAAACCCTTTGTCTGGATTATATTGTTTAACTTTTCCCTGATAAAATTCTTTCTTCATGACATTCACCTAATTTTGCAAGTACTGTATTTCAGTATATAAAAAAAGAGACTTTAAATCCTCCCCTGAAAACAGTACGGTTGGATTAAGTCTCTGTTTTAAGCATATTTTCAAAAATTAATCTTTTTGAACACTACCAAAAATCTTATCACCCGCATCACCAAGACCTGGAACGATATAGCCATCCTCATTCAAACCTTGGTCAATTGATGCCGTATAGATACGTACGTCAGGGTGCGCAGCTTCTACTTTTGCAACACCTTCAGGTGCCGCAACCAAAACCATAACACGGATATCTTTACAACCACTTGCTTTAAGCACATCAATTGCCGCAATAAGTGAATTACCCGTTGCCAGCATTGGATCAATAATCATTGCTAAGCGATTCGCAACATCAGGTACTAATTTTTTATAGTAAGTACGAACCTCTAAAGTCGCCTCATCACGCTCTAAACCCAATACACTCACTTTGGCACTTGGGATCAAGCTCAGTACGCCTTCAAGCATACCAATTCCAGCACGCAAGATAGGAACAATCGTGATTTTTTTCCCTGCAATACGTTGAGTTGTTACTTTCCCTGCCCACCCATCAATTTCGTGATCCACAACAGATAAGTCCTTCGTTGCTTCATACGTCAATAGCATCGTAACTTCTTGCGCTAATTCACGAAAGTTCTTGGTACTAATGTCAGAGCGACGAAGTAAACCAAGTTTATGGCGAATAAGCGGATGACGAATTTCTTGAATCGACACGAGTAAGTGCCTAGCTAATATAAATATTCGCTTATTATAAAGTGTTTTTTTACTATTCAATAAAAAAGCCCCCAGTTTTGGAGGCTTTTTTGTACAAATCAGATTATCGGATGATTACTGTTGCTGAGATAACATGAAATGTAATGGAGAAAGAATCTCTGATTTCAATGCTAAATTGATCATTGGATCTGGATAGATACCTAAGAACAATACCAACAATGCAGCACCTAGTACCATGATCCCACCAACTTTAGTTCCCCAATGCGCATCAGCATCAATACGAGGAGTATCTGGTGAAGTCATGTACATTACAACCATAACACGCAAATAGTAGTACAAACCGATACCACTACCCACAACAATCATTGCAGCTAAGAACCAGTGTTGAGTTGTTACTGCTGCCATAACCACAAGGAACTTACCAATAAAGCCCGCTGTTAATGGGATACCAGCTAGCGATAACATCATCACGGTTAATGTTGCAGTCAAAATCGGACGACGCCAGAACAAACCACGGTAGTCAGCAAGACTTTGTGCTTCATCCACGTTGTTATAAGGGCTCGACATTAATGTAACTGCACCAAACGCACCGATTGTTGTAAGTACATAAGTAATCACATAAACCGTCACGCTACCAAGGCTCGCATAAGTCATGCTAATTAAAGCAATTAACAAATAACCAAAGTGAGCAATCGATGAATAACCAAGAATACGTTTCAAGTTTACTTGACGTACTGCAAGTAAGTTACCTACTAAAATTGACAATACAGCAATAATTGTAAGCACTGTTACCAGTGATTCAACTAGGATTGCACCTGATGCCAATAAGTAACGTACAAACAAACCGATCGTTGCTACTTTCGCAGCTGTCGCCAAGAATGTTGCCATCGGTGCTGGAGCACCTGCATACACATCTGGTGTCCATTTGTGGAATGGAGCAAGTGACAGTTTAAACGCAACAGCAAAGATGATTAAGCCTAAGCCCAATAACACCATTGGTTGTTTGATTGCAGTGAATAACGCTTGTACAGAATCATAGAATGATAATGAACCCGTATAAGCATAAATATACGCCATACCCATTAACAACATTGCAGATGCCGTCGCTGAAAGTACAAGATATTTAATCCCTGCTTCCAAAGATTGGCTGCGCTGATGGGTATATGCCAACATACCATATACTGGAATTGACATTAATTCTAAGCTGATAAAGAACGAAGCATAATGAGAGCTAGCAACCATCAACATCGCACCTGCTACTGAACACAGTAGCAAGATGTACAACTCTTCGCGATTGTCTTTATATGTCTCAATATAAGCATGTGACAAAGTACAACATGCCAAAGCTGCGATCAAAATCATGAATTGATAGAGCATGGTAAATGGATCAACCATAAACATGCCCATCACGTTTACAGGTGCATAGTGACCTGTATACGCAGTGTATGCGATAAAAATTGCAGCGAGGTTAAGCCCCACAACTGAAGTTGTTGCGATTAAATTATGATTACGTTTAATCGAAATCAATAACATCACAACAATTGCAGTTAACGCCACAATCATCACAGGGACGAGCGGCATAAGTTCAGAAAAAGAAAGTGTGAAGTTCATGGTTTATTGCATCTCCACATGCTCAAGTTGAGTTGCTGTCTGCTGAACAGTTTCAACAACTTCTTGTACTGGCATATAACTATTTACTAACCATTGCATGCTTGAATGCGATACATCCAAGAATGTTTGTGGGTAAATACCTAACCAAACCAAACCGATCACACAGATCATCAAGATAGTAACTTCACGTGCTGATAAATCTTTTAATGGGCTTGTATAGTGCTGCTGTTGCTCTGGATTTGGTGTACCAAACAATGCTTTATGAATCAAAATCAAACCATAAAGACCAGCAAACACCAAGCTTACTGCCGCAATAATCGTGAATACAGGATAAGCTTTGAATGAACCCATCAAGATCAGGAATTCACCAATAAAGTTACCTAAACCTGGTACACCCACAAGCGCAGCAACAAAGAACATTAAGAAAAATGGAAGGTACTGCAGCTGACCGCGTAAACCACCCATTAAGCGTAAGTCACGTGTATGTAAACGCTCATAAACCTGACCAGACATGATAAATAATGCAGCAGATGACAAGCCATGTGCCAACATCATGATCATAAGTCCCTGGAATGTCAGGATATTACCTGCGTAAATAGCAAGTAAGATGAAACCCATGTGCGAAATAGACGTATAGGCAAGCAAACGTTTCATATCTGTTTGCTGGTACGCTAAGAATGCGCCGTAGAAAATACCAATCAAACCAAGAATGATCGCAATATCAGCAAATTGTGCTGATGCTGCTGGGAAGAATGGGATAACGAAACGAAGTAAACCATAGGCTGCTGTTTTAATCAGAATACCAGCTAAGTCCACAGAACCCGCAGTTGGTGCTTGTGCATGCGCATCAGGTAACCAACCATGTAATGGGAACACAGGTAATTTCACAGCAAAACCGATGAAGAAACATAGCATAAATGCATAAGCAACTTCAGGCGGTAAGTGGTTCGCCACAGCCAATAAATAGTTGTAATCGAAGCCAATCATACCTGTCATCATGTATCCATAAACCACAAGGCCTAAGATACCGATCAACATGATCAAACCAGCAATTTGCGTGTATAAGAAGAACTTGGTTGCAGCATAAACACGTGAACGACCATTCGAGCCTTTATGACCCCATAACGCAATCAAGAAGTAGATTGGTACGAGCATCATCTCCCAGAAGAAGAAGAACAAGAATAAGTCAATCGCTAAGAATACACCGATAACACCACCTAAACTCCACAGGAGGTTTAAGTGGAAGAAACCAACATTCTTTTGGATCTCACCCCATGAACAGCCAACCGCAAGTACACCAAGTAATGCAGTCAGTAATACCATGAGTAAAGATAAACCATCCACTGCCAAGTGAATGCTAATGCCTAACGTCTGAATCCAAGGTAAATGGAACTCAGCCGCCCAAGTTGGGACTTTACCACCCAGCTCGTAACTAAATGTACCACTTTGCCAAAGCGCAATGCCTAAACCAAAGGTAATAAGCATACCAATTAAGGCAATCCAACGCGGTAATTGTTGGTCGAATTTATCAACCAACCAACAAATAAAACCAGCAATGAAAGGAACTAAAATCAGTGCGGGTAAAATTAAATTGTTTTCCATTTTATTTCCCCACAACCTGAATCACGATCAAGATCATCAATAGCACCACTACACCGAGTGACATGCTTGATGCGTATTCACGTAATGAACCTGTTTGACGCGAGCTAGTAAAGGTATTACCACCTTTCACAATCGCAGGTAGTACTAGCCATAAACCATCAACTGGATCACGACCTAAGATTTTCGCAATCAATAAATAAGGTTTGACGAATACGATGTCATACAAAGCATCAAAACCAAATGCGGTACGGCAAATATGTGCTAAACCAGCGCCCAATGATGTTTGAGCAAATGATTTAACAGCACCATATGCAAAGGCAAATAGGAAGATACCTACTGCTAAACCAGCAAGTGCAATACCACTCGCCAAATGTTCTGCATGTACAACAGCTTCATGTAAAGCTTCAGGGATAACAAAACTTGGAATGCTTGCAGCAGTCAATAAATTTGCAACTGGTGCTTGCAAGAAGTAACCAATTCCTGTGGATAACACAGCAAGAATCGCAAGTGGTGCCCAATATGTCACACCATGAATTGCATGCGCATGTGTTTTTTCTTCACCGAAGAATACGACCCAAATTAGACGGAACGTATAAATAGAAGTTAAGAACGCGCCCGCTACACCAACCCAATACAATGTGTTGTAAAGTGGAATATTTGCAATTGTAGACTGTGCATATACTGCACCTAAGATGGCATCTTTAGAGAAGAAACCAACAGTTACGATTGGAAGTGCAGCCAATGCGCCACCACCGATGACGAAACACCAAAATACGAATGGAATCTTTTTACGTAATCCACCCATTTTGAAAATGTTTTGTTCGTGATGACATGCAAGAATTACGGCACCCGAAGAAAGGAACAATAATGCTTTGAAGAATGCATGAGCCAACATGTGGAACAAACCAGCTTGGTAAGCTTCAGCACCTACAGCCATAAACATATAACCTAACTGACTCATAGTTGAGTAAGCCAAGATACGTTTGATGTCGGTTTGAACTAGCGCTGCAAAACCAGCTACAAGCAATGTCACAGCACCTGTAATCGAGATGAACTGCATCACTTCTGGTGCCATTTCCATCACGGAGAACATACGGCAGCATAGGTACACACCTGCTGTAACCATTGTCGCAGCATGGATCAATGCAGATACTGGTGTCGGACCTGCCATCGCATCAGCTAACCATGTTTGTAATGGAATTTGCGCTGATTTACCTGCTGCACCCAAGAACAACATTAATGCTGTCCAAATTGACAATGATGAGCTTTGCGTCATTACAGTCGCTGCATTTTCAACGATGTACTGAGTATTCAAAGTACCAAATTGTTGATAAAGCAAGAACAATGCGATGAGTAAGAATACGTCACCGACACGTGTTACTGTAAATGCTTTGATTGCTGCCCAACCATTTGCAGGATTAGAGTAATAGAAACCAATCAGTAAGTAAGAGCACAGCCCCACGCCTTCCCAACCTAAGAACAATAACGCTAAGTTATCACCAAGTACCAACAACAACATGCTAGCAACGAATAGGTTGAAATAAGAGAAGAAACGCGCGTAATCCTCTTCACCACGCATGTACCATGATGCAAAGATATGAATCAGAAAACCTACACCCGTGATCATGCCCATCATTAATAATGACAAGCCATCAAGATGTAAGCTAATACCTGGCTCAAAACCGCCAACACTGAACCAAGTCCATAAATGTTGAACGAAAACGGTTTGACCACTGCTCGTAAAAGCAAGACCAGCAATTAAAGCAAATAGAGCAGATAAACCAACTGAACCAACACCAATAATGGCAGCTACATTTTCAGAGAGTTTATTGCGCCCTGCCGCTAAAAGGATAAAACCAATGAGCGGGAATAAAACGGTTAAATATAATGTACTCATCCGCGCATCTCACTAGCAGCATCAACATCCAAGTGATGGAAGCGATGATAAAACTGAAGGACGATCGCAAGACCGATACACGCTTCGGCAGCAGCAAGTGTCAAAATTAAAATAAACATCACTTGACCATCTGGCTGAGACCAAACGCTACCTGCTAGGACAAATGCTAATGCAGCAGCATTCATCATGATTTCAAGGCTCATTAGCATAAATAATAGGTTGCGACGCACCATTACACCGTAAAAACCCAGTGCAAAAAGGATGGTTGCGACAATCAAACCATGTTCTAAAGGGATGTGTCCCATTATTCTTTATCCTCTTCTGCACTTGGTTCACGTTTGCCTAAGTGATATGCAGCAACTAGGGCTGCAAGCAACAACATCGCGGCAACTTCTACCAATAATAGATAGTGAGTAAATAACGCTTGACCTACGGCTTTAGGACCTACGATTTCTAAGCCCATTGGTGCAGAAATCGTGGTGTATTCACCGTTTAACATCCAAACAAGTGTCAAACCTAAGATAAAACTCAACATTGCAGGATATGCCCATGCATCTGAGGTTAACCATTTACTTTCTTGTTCAACTGTTTCTTGACCTAGGTTGAGCATCATCACAACGAAGACAAACAAAACCATGATCGCGCCTGCATAGACAATGATTTCAAGTGCAGCCGCAAACGGTGCACCCACAATCATGAAAATACCAGCAACAGCGAGCAATGAAACAATCAAGCTTAATAACGCATGTACAGGGTTCGTGTTAGTTACAACACGAACTGTCGAAACAATGGCCACAAGTGCCATCAAATAAAATGGCCACATCATGGTAATAAGCTCCGTACATCAACTGGTGCACTTTCTTTTTGTGCTTGGCCTTTGTCTTTACCTGTTACAGCCATACCTGTTACACGGTAGAAGTTATAATCAGGATATTTACCAGGACCTGAGATGAGTAAGTTTTCTTTCTCATAAACCAAATCTTGACGAACGTATTCAGCAAGCTCGAAATCAGGCGTCATTTGAATAGCAGTTGTAGGACATGCTTCTTCACACATACCGCAGAAAATGCAACGTGAGAAGTTAATACGGAAAAATTCTGGATACCAACGCCCATCTTCTTTTTCCGCTTTTTGCAATGAAATACAGCCTACTGGACAAGCAACCGCACAAAGGTTACATGCTACGCAACGCTCTTCACCATCAGGATCACGCGTCAAGATAATACGACCACGAAAGCGTGGAGGTACAATTTGTTCAGCTGGTACTTCTGGATATAAAATCGTGTCACGTTTACGTGTGGCATGGCTAAATACCATCCACAACGAACGTACAATCGATCCAAATCCAGCTAGAATTTTATACATTTTGTACTCCCTGCTGTTCTAGGCCTGATTCATCAGAATCACAGCACCAGTCACTAACAAGTTGACCAACGCCAATGGCAAACAAACTTTCCAACCAAAATTCATGACTTGGTCATAACGTGGACGCATTAAAGAGCCACGCGCCAAGACAAACATCATCACAAAGAATGCTGTTTTAATTACGAACCAGAAAACTGGTGGAACAAATGGAATTTCTAAGTTAAATGGAGCTAACCATCCACCGAAGAATAAAGTGACTATCAAAGCTGAGATTAATACCACGTTGACATACTCTGCAACGAAGAACATCCCCCACTTCATACCACCATATTCAACATGGTAACCTTCAGCTAACTCTTGTTCAGCTTCTGGTTGGTCAAATGGATGACGGTGAGTCACTGCTACACCTGCGACCACGAAGATCAAGAAACCAATGAATTGTGGAATGATGAACCACATATCACGTTGTGCTTCAACAATCTCACGAAGGTTAAATGATCCCGCAATTGCAACCACACCCATTAATGAGATACCCAAGAACACTTCATAAGAAATGGTTTGAGCAGCAGAACGAAGACCACCAAGCAATGAGTATTTGTTGTTAGATGCCCAACCACCAAATAACACTGCATAAACTGCGATACCCGCCATTGCCATAAAGAACAACAGACCGATGCTCATATCAGCAACGCCCAAATATGGACTTACTGGGATAACCATAAATGAAAGTACCGCAGTTGCCATTGCAACTGCTGGTGCTAGACGGAAAGTCAATTTATCAGCAAACTTTGGTGTCCAGTCTTCCTTAAACATGATCTTAAGCATGTCAGCTACGATCTGGAACATACCTCCAGGACCGACACGGTTAGGACCATAACGATCTTGCCACAATGCCAAGAGACGACGTTCGATAAATGACATCAATGCAGCGATAAGAACCACAACCAACAAGATCACGATCGCTTGAATCACTGAATAAGCGATTGGCCAGTTCTCAGCCCAAAGTGGCGTTTGACGTATAATTTCTTGATTCATGAATTACACTCCTACCGCCACAGACACAGGCTCAGCCAATGAAACTGTTGGTGCTAAACCAATTGGATAACCAATATAGCCTGTTGGTAAATATTCAATCACTTGTACAGGTAAGCTAATGCTTGTTTCGCCTGCTTGTACTGTAATACGTTGACCGTCTTGAACATTTAAACGTGTTGCATCTTGTTCACCAACAGCAAACATCGCTTCAGGAATACGAGATTCCATTGCAGGTGTTTTAATCGTAAATTCACCAGAACCAAAGATATGGTGCATTGGTACAAGACGGAAACTTTCAGGGTTCACTACAACAGCAGTTGGTGCCACATAGCTACGTGCAGGACGTTTAGCTAAACGATCAAATAGACGCACACCTGAATCACCGCCTTTTAAGTGACCGCCCACTTCATCTTGGTATTTATTCCAAGCTTGTGGTGAGTTCCAACCTGCAGACCATGCGAAAGGTACTAGCGAAGAAGCTGTCTGATTACCGACATAACCTTCCATCGAGAACGTTAATGCTGAATCTAGATCAGTTGGCTGTTTAGGTTCATGAACAGATAATGGCGCACGCATTGCTGTACGACCAGAATAACGACGTGGTTCACGCGCAATCTTCAAGCCATGGATACGATATCCTGCATCAGGTGCAACATCTTGAATGGCTTCAAGCACAGGAACATTCTTCACGATGTCATCAATCACATCATCAAGCAGTGTCCAATCTACAGCTTTGCCTTTGAGACCAGTCTCAACGGCATGTAACCAACGCCAAGATTCTTTGATTGCATATTCAGGCTTGTAATAGCTTGGGTCATACACTTGATAGAAACGTTGCGCACGACCTTCTTGGCTCACAACAGTACCATCACCCTCTGCAAAACTTGCAGCAGAAAGAACGATATCTGCTAGTTTCAGAGTTTCTGTTTCACTATGATCCAATACAATTACAGCCTCAGCTTTCTCAAGTGCAGCTTTGACTTGTGCAACTGGTAAACGACGAGTTAAGTCATTTTCAACCACAACAACAGCATCATACTCTTGAGCAAATGCCTGTTCTAAGCTTAAACCACCGAATAATGCTAGACCCATTGAGTTCACTTCAGGAACCGTCAAAGATAAACCAGCATTTTCACCAAGATTCTGTGCAACTTGTGCAGCAGCTTCCATAATCGCTGAGTCTTGCAAGCTTGTACCAGAGATAATCAATGGTTTTTTCGCCGCTTTTAAAGTGTCAGCAATCGTTTGTGCAAATGCTTTTGCATCATCGTCAAGACCAGATACTGTTTCACCTTTTACAGCAGCAGCGACAGCAAAACCTAAACGCGCAATATCGTTTGGAGAAGCAACAACTTCACCTGTTGCAACATCCGCTAAACGCGTTTGTGTTGCAGCAAGAATATAAATCGGTGATTTTGCTTCTTGGCCAATACGTTGCACAGGCTCTGCTAACCAGTCAGGAGTACGCGTTTTCGCAGCCATTTCTTTCGCTTTATTTTTCGCAGCTTGGCGAACTGATAAAGCCATACGTGGTGCTGTTTGCGTTAAGTCTTCACCCAAGATTAGAACTGCATCATAGCTCTCAATTTCACGCATGTTCGGGTTATAAATACCCTGTGTTTGCATGATTGAAGCAGCTAACTCAACCAAGTTCTGCTCTTTTTGAGACATACCTGTTGAATAGTTGGCTTGACCAACAAGTTGGCGAAGTGCGTAGTTTGATTCCAAGCTTGCACGAGGAGAACCGATACCTAGAACTTTCTTACCTTTAAGCTGTGCAATGACTTGATCAAGTGCTTGATCCACACTCACAGTTGCAACAGTTTCACCGTTACGGAATTGAGGTTGGCGTGGACGATCTTCACGATTGACATAACCCGTACCGAAACGACCTTTATCGCAAAGGAAGTATTGGTTTACTGAACCATTAAAACGGTTTTCTACACGACGGATTTCACCATAACGCTCACCTGGAGAGATGTTACAGCCCGAAGAACAGCCATGACATACGCTCGGAGCATACTGCATATCCCATTTACGGTTATAACGTGCAGAGTGCGTTTTATCGGTAAATACACCTGTTGGGCAGACTTCAGTCAAGTTACCAGAGAATTCAGATTCTAAAGTACCTGATTCCGGACGACCGAAATAAACACGTGATGCATTCGCATAAACACCAAAGTCGGTACCACCCGCATAGTCTTTATAGTAACGAACACAACGGTAACAAGCGATACAACGGTTCATTTCATGTGCAATAAAAGAACCTAACTCTTGGTTATGATGTGTACGTTTCGTAAAGCGATAGCGACGACGATCGTGCTGAGTCATGACCGTCATATCTTGTAAATGACAGTGACCACCTTCTTCACAGACTGGACAGTCATGTGGGTGATTCGTCATCAAGAATTCAACAATCGATGCACGAAACTCTGTTGCTTCTTTGTCTTCAATCGAAATGTAAGTATTGTCAGCGGCTGGTGTCATACAAGACATTACCAAACGCCCACGTGTGTCCTCAGGATTCGCGTATTGAGTTACCGCACATTGACGACAAGAACCAACAGAACCTAAGGATGGGTGCCAACAAAAATACGGGATATCGATGCCAAGGCTTAAACATGCTTGTAGCAAGTTCTCTGAGCCATTGACTTCATACGATTTTCCATCGACATGAATTGTAGCCATAGTCGAATTCCTTAAACCTGTTCTACATCGCGAGTAGCTGCATGGGTTTTAACCTTTGCCTCAAACTCATGACGGAAATATTTTAATGCACCCATCAGTGGCTCCATCGCACCTGGTGCGTGGGCACAGAAAGTCTTACCAATCCACAACTTTTTAGTGAGTTCAGATAGATGTTGAATATCTTCCATCTTACCTTCACCACTTTCGAGTGCTTTCAGTGCTTTAACAGCCCATGGCAAACCATCACGGCATGGCGTACACCAACCACACGATTCACGCGCAAAGAATTCTTCTAAATTACGGGTTGCTGAAACCATACATTGGGTTTCATCTACGACCATCAACAAACATGTTCCTAAACGTGAACCTGCCTTCATGATGCTTTCAGCATCCATTGGTAAGTCAATATGTTCAGCAGCTAAAAAGTCTGTTGATGCTCCACCCGGCAACCATGCTTTCAGTGTTAAACCATCACGCATACCACCTGCATGATCTTCAATCACTTCACGTGCAGTTGTACCAAATGGCAACTCCCAAAGACCTGGGAATTTCACCTTACCTGATGCACCGTAGATCTTCGTACCAGGATCTTTAGACTTATGTGCAGAAAGGTTGATATACCATTCTGGACCACGCAACATAATCGCTGGCAAGTTATTGTAGGTTTCTACGTTGTTTACAATCGTTGGACGACCCCATGCACCCGCAACTTGAGGGAATGGTGGTTTAGTACGTGGATTGGCACGACGACCTTCAAGCGAGTTGATTAATGCAGTTTCTTCACCGCAGATATAACGACCTGCACCTGTATGAACATACATTTCGAAGTTCCAGCCACTACCTAAGATGTTTTCACCTAGATAACCTTTGGCACTGATTTGCTCTAGTGCTTCATTCAAGTATTGAGCAGCTTCGATATATTCACCACGAATGAAGATATAACCATGAGTTGCCTCTAGGGTATAACCAGCAATCAACATACCTTCGATCAATTGATGTGGAAGTTTTTCCATCAACAAACGGTCTTTGAATGTTCCAGGTTCCATTTCATCAGCATTACAGATCAAATATCGTGGACCACCATCATTTGGTGCCATCAATGACCATTTAATTCCTGCTGGGAAACCTGCACCACCACGACCTTTAACCGTTGCAGCTTTAATGACGTCGAGTACATCTTTTGGAGGCATACTAAGTGCTTTTTTAAAGCCTGCATAACCTTCTAAAGCTTCGTATTCATCAGCATTGCGTACTGCATCTTGCTTACTCAAACGCCAAGTGAGTGGATGAGTTTCTGGATTACCGTCGCCATAAATTGGTTTTGGTTCAGTATTCATACATACTTCTCCAATAACTGTTTAACTGATGATACATCCACTAAACCGTGAGTATCTTCATCAATCATTAAAGTTGGACCTTTGTCACAATTGCCTAAACAGCAAATTGGAAGCAAGGTGAAACGACCATCTGCTGTAGTTTGTCCGTATTGAATGCCTAACTCGCGCTGAAATGCTTCTGCTAAAGTTTCTGCACCCATTAAGAAGCAAGCAATCGAATCACATAATAAAATTACGTGACGACCTACAGGTTGGCGATAAATACGGTTGTAGAACGTTGCTACACCCTCTAAATCAGCCACACTGATAGTCAGCAATTGCGCAATTGCATTCATTTGAGCGTCATCTACCCAACCATTACGGCGTTGTACACACTTTAAAGCATCCAAAGAAGCTGCGCGTGGATACGGATAGTGACCAATGTGATGTTCAATCTCATGGATTTCGTCAGCAGTCAAAATCCCTTCAACATTCACACGTGGTTTTTTATCAGTCAAAATCATCATAATCGTTTACCCCTAGCGATCCACGTCAGCCATAACCACGTCAATGGTCGCCAAATAAATGATCAAGTCAGATACTAAGCTGCCGTTAATAACAGAAGGCATTTGCTGTAAATGAGTGAATGTTGGCGTACGAATACGAGTACGGTAGCTCATAGTTGACTTATCAGAAGTGAGGTAATACGTACTCGCACCTTTCACTACTTCAGTCATGAATGAAGACTCACCTGCAGGCATAACAGGACCCCATGACACGCTCAAGAAGTGCGTAATCAAGGTTTCAATATCTTGTAATGTCTTATCTTTCGGTGGTGGAACTGCCAATGGATGATCCGCTTTATATGGACCAGAAGGCATATTATCCAAGCACTGTTGAATGATTTTTAGTGATTCAGTAATTTCACGGAAATGCACTAAAACACGCGCATATGCATCGCCTTCATACTCAACTGGAACATCAAAGTCGAAGTTCTCATAACCACTGTATGGACGATATTTACGGACATCAAAATCAATACCCGTTGCACGTAAACCAGTACCTGTCACACCCCAAGCTAACGCAGACTTAGCATCGTATTGCGCTACGTTACGCGTACGACCGATAAATACTGAGTTTTTAAGTGCAGCTGTGTAGTACTCATTCAAACGTTTCGGCATCCACTCTAGCAACTCTTTAACAAGTTTTTGCCAGTTGTTTGGAAGGTCATGCGCCGTACCACCGATACGGAACCATGCTGGATGCATACGGTAGCCCGTAATCGCTTCAACGATGTCATAGACTTTCTGACGGTCTGCGAACATATAGAATACTGGAGTCATACCACCGGCATCCTGAATCGCTGTACCACAGAATAATAAGTGGTTATTGATACGGAACAATTCGTTCAACATCACACGAATCACTTGCGCACGCTCAGGCACTTTAATCCCTGCGAGCTGCTCAACTGCCATTACATATGGCATGTTTTGCGCACAACCACCTAAGTAGTCAACACGATCCGTATAAGGGATGAATGAATGCCAAGTTTGACGTTCAGCCATCTTTTCCACACCACGGTGGTGATAACCGATATCAGGTACACAGTCTTTGACTTCTTCACCGTCCAACTGTAAAACCACACGGAAAGCACCATGTGCAGATGGGTGGTTAGGACCTAAGTTGAGGAACATGAAGTCTTCATCAGCGTTACCGCGTTTTAGACCCCAGTCTTCTGGTACGAAACGTAAGTGTTCTTGTTCGAAATCTTGTTTCGCTTGATCTTGCATATATGGCGTATATTCTGTCGCACGCGCAGAATATTCTTTACGCAACGGATGACCTTCCCAATAAGTCGGCAACAAGATACGACGGAGCATTGGATGCCCTTCGAAATTGATCCCGAACATATCGTAAGCTTCACGTTCGTACCAGTTGGCATTTGGCCAAATATTGGTTGCCGTTGGAATGTTTAAATCATTTTCATTCAACGCAACTTTGATACGGATATCACTATTACGCTCAAGCGATAATAGATGATAGAACACTGTGAAGTCAGATGGAGGCAACCCATCACGGTGAACACGTAAACGCTCATCAACCGCAGACAAGTCAAACAGCATCACATAAGGACGTTCCACTTTACGGAGGAACATGAGGACTTCTTGCACGCGTGCGCGCTCAACCCAGACAGTTGGAAACTCTTCACAAGTCGCCTGCACGTAGAAGTTCTCACCAAATTTGGTTTTGAGCTCTTCTACAATTGCAAATGCTGGGCGTGAATCAACCTGAGTCGATTCTGGCATAGCAATGTCAGTTTCAGCCATTGGCTTGGCTTCCTATTTAATACAAATTCTGTCAATTTCCACGATGACCATATCCAATAAGCGATATGTCAAAAACTCATCGTTTAAATTATTTAATTTCATCCATAGAGCGTAGGTTTTTCACCGCAATACGATCAGCATTTTTACGGTCACGTTCTGGCATCATCTTTGGCTTATAAACAGGCTGAAGATCATCACCAATAACCGCTGAAAGTGGACGGCGCTCTAGTTGAATTTGGTCTTGAAGTAACATCAATGCTTGAATTAATGCTTCTGGACGAGGTGGACAGCCTGGGATGTACACATCAACAGGAATAATCTTATCTACACCTTGCACCACAGAATAGATGTCGTACATACCACCAGAGTTTGCACAAGCACCCATTGAAATCACCCATTTTGGCTCCAACATTTGTTCATACAAACGTTGAATTACAGGTGCCATTTTGACAAAGCAAGTTCCTGCAACGATCATCAAATCCGCTTGACGAGGTGAAGCACGAATAACCTCTGCACCAAAACGTGATAAATCATGAACGCCAGTTAATGTAGTTGCATATTCAACGTAGCAGCATGATGTACCAAAGTTGAATGGCCACAAGGAGTTCTTACGCCCCCAGTTCACAGCTGTATGCAACACATCTTCAAGACGTGTCATCATCACACTTTTATTAACTTCTTCCTCTAATGGATCAGTTACGATCTGACGATCTTGCAATGGATATTGATCGGCATCTGGATTCGCACGGGTTAAAGTATATTTCATCCCGACTTACTCCTGTTTAAATGATGATGTAGTCGGTGTTTTAGATTTAACACGACCAGAAGACTGTGCTGGAATATGACCTGTAGGATCGACAACCAATTCTTCAATGTTATTGAATCGAGTGATCTCAGCAATATTCATATTTGGCGAACCAATTTTCATTGCTACACCTGCAGATTTACGACGATCTACTGGCGCCCAGTTCAACGCACCAACAGAAATGGCATAAATCAAGGCAATCAAGAGATCAACCACAAAAATCACAACCGTGGTAAATCCAAACCACCCTACTTCACGCACAGATGTAGACCACGCGTAGAGATAGAGAGCTTCAAGATCAAAAACAACAAAGAAAATGGCAACGAGATAGAATTTGGCTGACAAGCGAATACGAGCACCGCCCGCACCTACTACGCCTGATTCAAACTGCTCTTGCTTGGCACGCCCCCATGCTTTACCCCCAAGGAGTAAAGGGACTGTCAGCATAAAAACGCAAAGAAATGTAACGCCGATCACGAAAGCGATAATCGCCCAATCGTATGGAGTAATGGCACTCATGCGGGGATAACTCCTGGCAGGCCTATTTTTAACAAAGAATGTATGTATTGGCCTTCAAATACACCAAACACAAAATTAATCCCGCCAATTGTACCTGATTTCTAATTTCTCATGCTAGTTGAAGCGCTTTAGTCTTTTGGATGATTTTGTTCATAAATTTACTGATATATATAAGATCAGTGTTAATTCACCCTCAAAAATCGATTAATCAAATCACGTATAAGTTATTAATCATTTTTTTCTATATTTATGCGCCAAAAACATTCTTCTTTTACAAGCCATGCGCAAAAATATAACAACATGAACCAAATGATTGTATAAGCATAAATTTATGGTGAAATTTTAAACAAAATTTATATAATAGCGCCACTCAAAAGCCATCAGGAACAGCGTTAGAATGCCCTCACTTAAAGTCGCATCAAAATCTCTTTCGCTTTCCCAATTATTTCTATTGTTTAGTGCAGTTATCTTGCTCTGCTGCTTACTTGGCATCGCAACACGCCAACTTACATTTTTAGCTTCATTTTGGCCAGCGAACTCCGTTCTTTTAGGTATCCTGATTCGCTTCCCTCAAACACGCCACCCCGTCAGTTTTATTGGCGCTATAGCTGGGTATTTAATTGCAGATTCAATGCAAGACACCCCTTTTTTGCTGAATGTATGTTTAACCTCAGCCAATTTACTTTATGTCATCACCACATTGGCATTTTACATTAAATTTAAAAATTACATTCGCTCATTACATCAAGGTTACTTTTATCTATTTTTATTTAGCTTTTGCTGTATTGGGGCTTTATCTAGTTCATTATTCGCTGCGATTTCACTCCCCTATTTTAATACTAAATTTGCTTTGGGTACGTTTTGGATCGATTTTGGCTATTGGTTTACGGCTGAAATCCAAAATGCCCTCTTACTTCTTCCTGCACTACTTAGTGCACCAAACTTTAAAGAGTTAAAACAACAATTTATAGAATTTAAAACTCAAACTGTTCAACAGAGTTTTCCGCTATTTGCAGTTCTTATTTCACTTGTGATTGCATATTACGATACAGGACCAGGTTCGCTACTTTACCCAATTGCACCCTTGATTTGGTGTGCGCTTGCTTATCGACATTTTTCTGTTGTGATCATTACTTCGATAACCTGTGCTTTTATCATTCATCATGTTTCAGAAAATTATTTACAACTCTATCCACATGAATATTTAAACAATACCATCTCTATTCGATTTGGCTTGATTATGATGACGATTGCACCTCTTACTGTGTCCAATATCAATATGGTAAGGTCAAAGCTCATTCAAGAATTACAACACATCATTGCACATGATGAACTCACCTCTAGTTTAACTCGACGACAATTCCTCCAGTCGGTACAACTTCTACATGCTCAAGCTCAAAAAGCACAACAAACCACAGCATTTTTGATGCTTGACCTCGACCACTTTAAAAAAGTGAATGATACCTATGGTCATCAAATGGGAGACAAAGCACTGAAATATGGCGTACAGGAGATTCATTCATTACTCAGACCAAATGATTTACTTGGACGTTTAGGTGGTGAAGAATTCGCAATTTTTATGAGTGACATCGACCCTGATACAGCTTTTCAATATGCTGAAAATATACGTTTAAACATCAGCAAGATGCCTATTCCACTCAATGATCGGCAGCAGTTTTACATACAAGTCAGCATTGGGATCTGTTTGTGTACTCCTGAAAATCAACAATCTATTGATGCACTATTTAAACAGGCTGACGATGCGTTGTATCAAGCCAAACATCAAGGGCGAAACCAAGTTGTGATATCGACATAATATGTTTCAATTCAGCTACATGCTTTAATTAAGTTTATACACTCTTGTCTTCATTCATCGGTATTCTAGAGTTATAAAACAAGGAGAAAAATATGCAGCTAGAATACACACATGACACAGACTATTTCTTTTTCTCACAACTCTTAATGCGTCATATCGAAACTTATATTCAAAAACATCCTGACGCAGACAATGCGATTTTTGACCTAAGAGATATTTATGAAGTTTTTAGAGAGGATTTTGCTGCGACCACAACAAATCTAGAAGGTATTCTAAATATTGCTGATACATATAAAGTCGAAACACTTGATGGAGATAAACCACTCATTCGAAATTATAAGATTGATGTAAAAAACAACTCTTTATTAATTGATTTTAATGCTGATGCATTACAGCGTTTAAAGTCGGGGTATCCACTCATCGAACCAGATGCTTCTGTGCAAGAATAATTAATTGTGACAAAGAGAAACCTCAGATATCTGAGGTTTATTTTTTTGCAGGCTGTTTATAACGTTTTGCAGGCCATGTCATGATAAAACGCGCCCCACCGAGATTTGGGCTTTGATCGACTTGTATATCACCACCAAACCAATATGCGATACGGCTTACAATTGACAACCCCAATCCATAACCACCTGAGGCACGAGTACGACTATCATCTAAGCGTGCAAACGCTTCGAAAATACGTGAGCGCTCTTGCTCTGGAATACCAGGACCATCATCTTCGACGCAGACATAAGCTTTACCATCTGCACGAACACCACCACTAATTCGCACTTTATTGTCACAATAGCGAACGGCATTACCTACAAGATTTTGTACGACTCGATGTAAATAACGTCTTTCAGCATCGACACGAAGCGCTAAAGGAGGTGCAATGAGTTCGATCTCTTTTTGTGTTTTCAGTGCCTCTGTTTCCATCGCCACTTGATCCAACACTTCAACTAGCACGACATCTTCAAAATCTAATGAGGGTGTACCCTGCTCCAATTTGGCATAAGTCATAATCTCATCAATCAAGGTATTCAGCGCTTCAATGTCTTTATCAATCATATCCACCTGCTGAATCCGATAATTATAATCATCTTCTTCGGCAAGCATTTCCATCCCAAAACGTATACGAGCAACAGGTGTGCGCAACTCATGAGAAACCGCACGCATCAACTCACGTTGTGCCTCGATTAAACGCTGAATATGATCGGACATATTGTTATAACTGGATGCCAAGTTTGCCATTTCATCACTTCCCTCGATCGGGACACGCAATGACAGATCACCAGATTTCATTTTGTTTAAGGCATGACGAACCTGACGAATCTTTCGTTCTAAAGGTAAAATCAACCCATAAACGCCTAAACTCAACAAGAATAAACTAAATAGAGTAATCCCTGCTGCGAGCTGGAATGGCATCCAATTGAACATCGGAACTGGACCTAAGACCAAAACTTGTGCTGGATGATTCGGCATCGGTGAAACAATCGAAATTGTTGTGCCTCGAACAGTCGCACTGTCCTTATACAACAGGACACTTTGATCTTGGCGTAAACGACCAATTTGCTCTGAATCGAGATTAATCTCACGAATATCTAAAATATCAATCGGATAATAGAAGTGCTTTTTAATTTTTTCTAAGTATTCACGCTCTTGTCCCGGATAGAAAATTAAATAATCCAAGACAAATATAGGCAACGCCTTCATCTGACGTTCGCCAATTTTATCTACTTTAATATAGATAAAATGCTTCGGGTCATCTTTTAGACCAATAATAATATAACCAACCCCGTTGTTTGCATCGTAGCGCACAACAGATTTTTGCTCGGAAATTCGTCTTTTTTCTGTTCGAGATAATTCAACACGCGCAGCATCAACATAATAAATTGGAAGCTCTAACAAATCAGAAGCATCAGAAATCCAATCTAGCTTTTGCTGCTTGGCAGGCTGACGAGATACCCCTTCACTAATTACGAATGAAATCCCATCCGTAAGTGATTCACGATATTCTTGCGCACGTTGGTAGTTAATGATTTGAACCAGCAAATAACAAAATGCGGCAACCACAACCACTAAAACGACCAAACCAGCATATATACGCAAGAATATGCTGTTTTTGAGTACTCGACTTACCATAAGGTCAATAATTCCAAACTAATTAAAGTCCCTCCTGAGCAGCAAACTGCACAAGTCCCTTTTTTCAAGGGAGTCATCCCCCTTTCATGAAAAAGAGGGATTCGGAGGATTTAGACCCCGTTGGTTTCTTTTACAAATAAATAACCTTTACTACGTACTGTTTTAATACGTTTAGGGTTTTCTGGATCATCACCGATTTTTGGACGAATACGTGAGATACGCACGTCAATCGAACGATCTTGTCCATCGTATTCAATACCACGTAAGCGCTCAAAAATGTCTTCACGCGATAAAATGCGACCTGCATTAGATGCTAATAACCATAATAAGTCATATTCAGCACTAGTGAAGTCTACTAATTCGCCATTTAAAGTGACTGAGCGACCACCATTATCAATCACAAGATCATCAAATTCGATACGTTGAGCAACTTCATCTTCTACTGTTTTGTCAGTACGACGTAAAAGTGCGCGAATACGGGCCAACAACACACGTGGCTGTACAGGTTTAGCGACATAATCGTCTGCACCCATTTCTAAACCAAGTACCTGATCCATATCTTCAGTACGCGCTGTCAACATCAAGATCGGTTGATGATAATGTGGGCGAACTTCACGACAAACTGTTAAGCCATCTGCGCCTGGTAACATCACATCAAGTACAACTAAATCTGGTTGTTCGCTAATAATACGACGAATGGCACGGTTACCATCTGTTTCAACACCAACTTCTAACCCATTACGGATTAAATACTCTTGTGTTAAACGCGCTAATCGTTCGTCATCTTCAACAATCAAAATCTTCGGTAACTTTTCTTCTTGGCTCATATGTTTGCCCCTACAATCAGAGAGAATCTATCTTTAAAAATCTGACAGATACATTGGTTTATGTTTTGCAATATACACACGTTTACATTGTAAACAAGTAGTCGTTCACCAAACTGATACACGGCAATATAGTTTTGTTATATTTTTATTAAAATTATGAATTTTAATAGGTTTTTAAATTTTAAGCTCAGTTTAAGAGCAGAATGAATTTTGAGTATAGATTTTGTACCAGTGTTAAACAATTTGTTTCTTAACTGATCGATACTGATTTAAGTGTTTGTTTTTTGAGTTATCCACAGAGTTATCTATAAGCCTTTTTAGACGGCTTTGTTATGCTATGTGCCTGTGAATTCAGCAGTTAAGACATGAAAAAAAATTTACTAAAATGTCAAGGATTGATCTGCTGTTAAAAATCCCGTATCTTGTGTTGAAAATAAACTTTAACCACTAAGTATTGTGTTTATCCCTCAAACATCGTGGCATACTTTTTGCTCGATTCAAACGGTCCATGAACATAAAAATAGATGATAATGGAGCTATGCTGACATGAGCATCATCACTTCTACTCCTGGCCAACTTCAGGTTATTAAGCGCACTGGCGAAATTGCGACTTTTAATGCTGAGAAAATCTCTGTTGCGATTGGGAAAGCATTTTTAGCTGTTGAAGGTCAACAAGGAGCAGACTCAAGTCGCATCCATGACCGTATTTCTCAACTTACTGAAATGGTAATGAACACGTTTAAACGTCGTTTACCATCTGGCGGTACGATTCACATCGAAGAAATTCAAGATCAAGTTGAATTGGCACTCATGCGTACAGGCGAGCAAAAAGTTGCTCGTGCTTATGTGATTTATCGTGAACAACGTGCAACTGCTCGTCAGCAAACAGGTGCAAATCACCATCCAACATTGCAAATCACCGATCACAACGGTCAGCTCCAACCGTTGGATTTAGATGCGCTTACAGCAACGATTGAAACTGCAAGCGAAGGCTTGGAAGGCATTGACGTTCAAGCGATTGTCGATGAAACCGTTAAAAACCTTTATAACGGCGTAAAAGAAAGTGACATCGCAACAACGATGATGATGGCGACTCGTACGCGTATCGAACAAGAGCCAAATTATACTTATGTGACTGCACGCTTGTTATGTAATGAGCTTGTCGGCACTGGATTAGAATTCTTAGGTTTATCAACAGATACATCTGAGAATGATGCTTTAGAACCTTTCTTGAAGAAAGGGATCGAGCTTGATCTTTTATCTCCTGATCTTCTTAATTTTGACCTTGCTAAATTATCAGCAGCGATTCAACCTGAACGCTCAAATCAATTTACCTATCTAGGTCTACAAACTTTATTCGATCGTTACTTCATTCATTCAAATGGTGTACGTTTTGAATTACCACAATTATTCTTTATGCGTGTTTCAATGGGTCTCGCACTCAATGAAGAAAATAAAGAAGAGCGTGCAATCGAGTTTTATAACTTATTATCTAGCTTCGATTACATGGCATCTACGCCAACGCTATTTAACTCAGGTACATTACGCCCACAACTATCAAGCTGTTATTTAACAACAATTGGTGATGACCTATATGACATTTATGGTGCGATGCGTGACAACGCAATGCTTTCTAAATGGGCTGGTGGTTTAGGTAATGACTGGACACCTGTACGTGCTTTGAACTCATATATCAAAGGTACAAATGGTAAGTCTCAAGGTGTTGTTCCATTCCTTAAAGTAGCGAATGATACCGCAGTTGCTGTTAACCAAGGTGGTAAGCGTAAAGGTGCAGTTTGTGCGTACTTAGAAACTTGGCACTTAGATGTTGAAGAATTCCTAGAATTACGTAAAAACACAGGTGATGATCGTCGTCGTACTCACGACATGAATACAGCGAACTGGGTTCCTGATTTATTCATGCAACGTGTATTTGAAGATGCTGAATGGACATTATTTACACCTTCAGAAACGCCTGACCTACACGACCTAACAGGTGCTGAGTTTGCTGAACGTTATACACATTACGAAGCAGTAGCAAAAGAACAAAACATGCTACACAAGAAAGTACGTGCCAAAGACTTATGGCGCAAAATGCTTTCGATGTTATTTGAAACAGGTCATCCGTGGATCACATTCAAAGACGTATGTAACTTACGTTCGCCACAACAACACGTTGGTGTGGTGCACTCATCAAACTTGTGTACTGAAATTACATTGAACACAAGCCAAGATGAAATCGCTGTATGTAACTTGGGTTCGATTAACCTTGTACAACACGTTCAAGGTGGTATGTTAGATCGTGAGAAATTAGCTCGCACGATTAAAACTGCGGTACGTATGCTCGATAACGTAATCGATATTAACTACTACGCTGTACCACAAGCGAAAAACTCGAACTTAAAGCACCGCCCTGTCGGTATGGGTATCATGGGATTCCAAGATGCACTATATGAAATGGGCATTGCTTACGGTTCAGATGCAGCAGTTGATTTTGCTGATGAATCTATGGAAGTGATCAGTTACTACGCGATTCAAACATCAAGCGATCTTGCGCTTGAGCGTGGTGCTTATTCAACATTTAAAGGCTCATTGTGGGATCAAGGCATTCTACCAATCGACTCTTTAGAGTTAGTTGCTAAATCACGTCCTGAACGTATGTTCGAAGTTGATCGCACTCAACGTTTGGATTGGGATAGCTTACGTGCCAAAGTTCAAAAAGATGGTATGCGTAACTCAAATGTAATGGCGATTGCTCCTACTGCAACCATCTCTAACATTTGTGGTGTGTCTCAGTCGATTGAGCCAACATTCCAAAACTTGTATGTGAAATCTAACCTTTCAGGTGAATTCACAGTGATCAACCCTTACCTTGTTCGTGCATTAAAAGATCGTGGTCTATGGGATACCGTGATGGTAAATGATCTGAAACACTTTGAAGGTTCAGTTCAGAAGATTGCACGTATTCCTGAGGAATTGAAAGCAATCTTCGCGACAGCTTTTGAAGTGGAAACTCGTTGGATCGTTGATGCAGCATCACGTCGTCAAAAATGGATTGATCAAGCACAGTCGCTTAACCTTTACATCGCTGGTGCAAACGGTAAGAAACTTGACATTACCTATAAGATGGCATGGTTACGTGGTCTTAAAACGACTTATTACCTCCGTGCTTTGGGTGCAACTTCTGCTGAGAAATCAACAATCAATACGGGTGCATTGAACGCAGTTAAACCAGCATCAGTTGAGGCTCCTGTCGTTGCAGCTCAAGCGGTTGAAGATAAGAAACCAGAAGCTCAAGTTGAAGAAGATGGTTTCACTACAGCAGCTCCAGTTCCAATGGCATGTTCAATTGACAATCCAGACTGTGAAGCTTGTCAGTAATTTAATCCAATAAAGCACCCTTCTTTATAGCAAGAAGGGTTCTAAAGATTAAGGCAAAGAGTATGATGACTATGACTCATAACTATATGTTGGGATTAGCTGTTCTGATCTTTGCCTTTATTTTCTTTTATGTACCGATGGTTTATGCATTTTTAGCCATTCGTAAACAACAGCGTAAGCAAGATCAATAAAGTGCTTTATTGGGAAGTAGAACTATGCTTCAAACTGATTTAGAACGATATGCTAATGCTCCTGCTGTTTTAGTACAGATTTATGTCGATCGGATAGTACTTCATTATCCATCTTCTACAGAATATCTAACTGAATGTGCACAGTTTTCACATCCACGTTCGTTATTAGGTGATTTTAGTATCGCTGAAACTACATTAACGCAGTTACTCAAACGTGGTGGTGGCGGTTTTAAGTATTTAGCTCCTTATATGTTTATTCAAGCAATGGAGCGAATGGAATTTGGTTTAACACAAGTAGAAATACGAGCATTACAAGAGCTAGGGCTAAGTAGCGGGGCAAGAGCGATTGCCATTTATGATGAAACAGGCAAATTATTAACGCCAAACTCACTTCCCGCAACTATCAATCTCAAACGTTTAGCGATGATGGGATTGATTATTACCCTTTTTGTTTTGCTGTGTTTCTTATGCGCCATTTTCATTTTTTAAAACTGCAATGTAAATAAATTAAGATTATAGTGAGATTAAATATGTCTATCCTTAGCTGGGACGATTTTGAAGATGATTCGCAAAAACCGACTGCACCTGAACACAAGTCTGCGTCCCTCGACTCGCAAAAAACGGTTAATACGCAGGTGGTATCTAATGCAGAGCAATCATCGCCGAGCATGGCAACTGCACAACCCGTTGGAGCCAGTGCCAACCGAGCAACAAATCCAACCGATTCGTTGGCTAGAGCATCTGCAGCCCTAGATCATTTGGACGTTGCACCGGGCTTAGAAGAGCTTGAAATGGGTGCTCAGCGTGTACAAGTTGACGACAAAGCCATGATCAACTGTCGTGCGGATTTAAACCAACTTGTTCCATTCAAATATGAGTGGGCTTGGCAAAAATACTTGGATGGGTGCGCAAACCACTGGATGCCACAAGAAGTTAACATGAACCACGATATCGCACTTTGGAAGTCTGAAAATGGCTTAACCGAAGATGAGCGCACTATCGTTATGCGTTCTTTAGGTTTCTTCTCAACAGCAGATTCATTGGTTGCGAACAACTTGGTTTTGGCGATTTATCGTCATATTACAAACCCTGAATGCCGCCAATACATTTTGCGTCAAGCATTTGAAGAAGCGATTCACACGCATGCTTACCAATACTGTATCGAATCTTTAGGTATGGACGAAGGTGAAGTCTTCAACATGTACCGTGAGATTCCAAGTGTTGCACGTAAAGCATCATGGGGCTTGAAATACACTCAATCTTTAAGTGATCCTACATTCCACACAGGTACGCCTGAAAACGATCAACGTTTACTTCGTAATTTGATCGCATTCTACTGTGTACTAGAAGGTATTTTCTTCTACTGTGGTTTTACTCAAATCTTGAGTATGGGCCGTCGCAACAAGATGAATGGTGTTGCTGAGCAATTCCAATACATTCTACGTGATGAATCAATGCACTTGAACTTTGGTATCGATATGATTAACCAAATCAAGATTGAGAACCCTCACCTTTGGACTGCTGAATTCCAACAAGAAGTGATTCAAATGATTCTTGAAGGTACGATGCTCGAGATCGAATATGCACGTGACACTATGCCACGCGGTGTATTGGGCATGAATGCAAGCATGATGGAAGAATATTTGAAGTTCATCTGTAACCGTCGTTTATCGCAACTTGGTTTACCAGAGCAATTCGCTGGTGTAACAAACCCATTTGCATGGATGTCTGAGATGATGGACTTGCGTAAAGAGAAGAATTTCTTCGAGACGCGCGTAACAGATTACCAAACAGGTGGTGCTTTGAGCTGGTAAGTATTTGCTCACGTCACGCGACACATATGTTGTCATTTGCGACACATAAGTTGGCAAAGAACGACACATAAGTTGTCATAGACGACTAAATGAAAAGGCTGCAATTCGCAGCCTTTTTACTATCAGTAATAAATTATATGATTCAAAACCTAATAACGGTCTTTAATCAGAGAAAAGGTCAAAAGGTGGGAATTTGTCAGAATGTCCTGTTAACAGTTGCTCTTGTCCCCATTGTTTTAATCGTTGCTCACTAATTATTCGTCCATCTTTAGAAAAAATCGGAGCGGAAAAGGCAAATTGTAAATGAAATCCTAACTTACCACTCAACCAATCAGCGGTTGCGTGAACCCCATCTTTTTCATTCATCCCCACTCTACCTCGGTCTTCCATGGCAAGCCGAAAATTACACAGTTGTCTCACCTCATGAAAGAATTGATTTTCACACTGAATATGAATCCCCTTTCTCCCATCATGTGCAAGTGGAAAGACATACACTTGCATCAATTTTATCAACTCAGCACAAAAACTAGATGAACAGAATGGTAGATATGTACACATAATTAAAAGCGTTTGATAAATCGATTGCCCTATTTTTAGTGCTAGCGTCCGTTCATTTCTATTATCAGCGACTCGAAGAAAAATTATTTGTGCTGCCAAAGAATCTAAGTTTGCTAAGCGTATCAATCGAGAAAGATTTTTTCTGGTTAAAGTTGATACTAACTCACTAGAATTCTTAGATTTATTTGTTTTATATAGAACATTCTGAACACCCCATGATAATTGCCTAATACCCTCTTTAAGCATCCAATCTAACTTTTTCTTCCCCTTTATGACCTCCCATAAAACACTATTAATGATAGTAGAGCTACCAGGAGCATGAAACTCAGCAGCAGCGACTAAATTTGGCTTTGGTGTATGTATGCCTGAACGATAAACCACCCATTTATTGTGGTGATAAGGAACACCATAAACACTTTGGCCAAAAGCCTCTGGTTCAATAATTCTTTCAAGTTGACAAGAATTAGAGGCCGACAAATTAAGCTTCAGATTCTCATACCACAGTGACACTCTTATGCCATCTATATGATCTCTTCTTGGTCGACCAGGCATTTTTTTGATTTTCGTCATCATCTACGAAAAATCCGAAAATAAAAACATTATCATTAAAAATCAGCTATATGAATAAAAAAATAAGATTAAAGTTTTACTATTTCGTAACTCATGGACTCTCTAATGAACAAAATATATGATGTTGTTTAGACAAGACAGGACATGGCATGACAGGAATGCAACACATTACCCCAGTTAGTGTAGAAACCATTGAACGTGAGCTTTTTGAACGCCATGGCCCGATGATTGCAGATGATGCATTACGAGTGGCTCTAGGCTATCGATCCACTGATGCATTCAGAAAAGCACTTACAAGAAAAACTGTACCTATCCCAGTCTTCTCTGTTGAAAACCGTCGCGGGAAATATGCACTAGTCAAAGATGTAGCGAAGTGGTTAGTCGAACAACGTAATGCTGCTATTACGCAACAAGAGCTTAAAAAATAGAAAAGTTTAAAAACTACTGATTACTCAGATTAAAAGCCAACAACATAAGGAGAAGTAAGCCATGACATAAAATTTTACTCAAATAAAAAACGGACCCTTTCGGATCCGTTGGTTCTATACGTGAAAGTACAGAGATGTGAGAATCCTAGTATCTTCCGTATAGAGCCAACAGTCAAGTTTTGCGTATTTTTTGCGCAAGAATTAACTCATCCCTAAAAATGGGATGAATGGCTATACATACTGGAAATACTATATGTACGCTTTTTCTTTTGATGATAAACACAATCCTCATCAATCTATTCTCAATCAAATTAATAACGCTTTTAAAGCAGAGCCGAATCTTGCCTCTACAATCCATGGTCAAAGGAAAATCTACCAAGGTTGCTATGGACGAAGAACTGCACTTTTCCCCAGCGCAAAATCTGGAGGCTCCATTCCTACCGAAAGTCGTCTTGAATTGGCATACGCTATTTGTCTTGAGAAAAACCCACAGGTTAAATGTTTTAGATCTCAAGCTCTCAAAATCGCTCTTGGACAAAAAGAATTCTGCTACCCAGATTTCTTAGTCAAAACAATCGATAACCAATATGAAGTTCATGAAATTAAACCTAATATCTCCAGTCTATCTGTAAACGATCTAGACAAATTTCTTTGGTTAGCAAACTTACTACATTCTCTAAACATTACATTTCGACTGATTGACCAGAAAAGCTTGCCATCAAATAAGGATCTACAACAATTACAACATTGGTATCAACGAGGTCATACATGCTCTTGGACAAAATACGAAATCGAACTCGCAACAGAAGCATTGAAGCCACATAAATTCAGCCATTCCGAGCAAATATATCAAACCCTACAACAAGCAGATCTCGATCCCCGATTAGGTGATTACTTACTTTTTCATGAAGTAATCACTTTGATTAGCCACAAAACTTATTATTCAGGTGAGGAGGTTTAAAATGGAAAAGCCATTACTGATCCCCCAACCAGGACTTCGATTTACTTTTGCTGATCATGAACATGTATTTGAAATCACATCATCTAATTATGGTGTAATCCGTTATGCAGCAATTGCAGGAGGAAAACCATGTTCTATTCCCACCAGTACATTTGAAACTCGATATAAAAATGGAGAGATTCAATGTATCTTCGCTCCAGAAAAACTATTCATCAATACAGACAGTTGTTCAACCATTCGTCGCAAGGAACGCTATGTACTCACTGCCCTAGCAAAACTGCCAGCCCCCACTTCTATTGAACCACTACGAGAACTCATTCAAGAGATTGCAGCAGAGATTAAAGATTCCTCTCCACCATCAGCAAGAACTGTTACGCGTTGGATATTGCAATATCGATTGAGTAGTAATAGCGCTCTCAGCCTAAGTGAACAAGGTAAAGGCAACAAAACACTAAGATATCCACCTGAAGTCTATCAAATCATCAATCAAGGAATTTCAGAAATTTATCTACAACCAGAGCATCGAACAAGCAAAGATGTGAGGGCATTCGTATTAGGTAAGTTTATAGAACAAAATCTTTCTCTTGAATATTTACCCAGCAGTAGATCCATACAGCGTGCCATTGCAAGATTAGACCCATATATTGAAATGCGTGTTAAGAAAGGGAGTAGAGTCGCTCGTAAATATTTTCAAGCTGCAGGCATAAGTACTCCAAGCCCATTTGCTCTATATACCGTAGAAATAGACACCCATTATTTAGACATCATTGTCATTGATCCTGAAACTGGGCGAGCACTCGGGCGACCGTTCCTCGCTTGTGCCATTGATACATATTCACGTGCAATTGTCGGGACTTACATCAGTATGTTTCCGCCTAGTGCATTGACAACTTTAGCCCTAATCAAAGACATGATTACACGCCCTAATAAAGATCTACCAGGTGGCATCCCTGCTATTATCATTCCAGATAATGGAGTCGAATTTAAAAATAATTCACTAGCGCGCGTATGTGAACAACTCAAAATTACTATTACACCATCGCAAATTGGAACACCAAACAACAAACCTCATATCGAGCGTTTTTTTGGCACATTGACAAAGAGTATTCTGCAAAAGCTTCTTGGTACAACCTTTTCCAATCCTACGGCACGAGGAGAATATGACTCATCAGGCAAAGCAAACCTTACTTTAGACAAGGTTAAAGAATACGTCGATTCTTGGATAAACACGGTCTATCAGCAAACAGTACACAGCTCTACTGGACGAACACCCTTTCTTGCTTGGAATGATGCTATTGAACAGATTAAGCCCTCCTCATTAACTAAAACCGATGCTGATATTATTTGTAGAAGACCAGTTGACCGAAATATCAATCATGGACAAGTTATTATTGATGGGCTTAGCTACTTTTCACACGCACTCACTACATTGAAAGCTGACGGCATCAAAAAAGTCACTGTACTTGTTGATGATTTAGATCTGAGCAAAGTTTATATCATACACCCAGATAAAAAGGATCTGGTCATTCAAGCAGACTCTACTCAACCTGAATACACGTATAACCTATCTCGCAGTGTTCATCTGGAAGTTCAGAAGCGTAAAAAACAAATGTCTGAATCCGATAAACAAAGACTGGGTAAACACGCGGATCTTTATAATTTGTATCTGCTTATGAAAGATATACAAAATGATCTTGTCCGTAAAAAACCAAAACTGAAGCAACTCAAAATTGAGCTACCTAAGCAGCTTACACGACTGGAGTCTGAGTTAACTTCTCATCCAAGTAATGAAGAACTCACAGCTATCCCCCAGCAACAGAATGCTCCACAACCAGCTTTAAGTTTTGGTTCACTTAAGGTGAAAAGAAATGATAAGTAATCAATCTATCTATGAACATATAAGTCAGCTTACCACCTATCACTACAAAGTCAAATGCTGTTTGTGTCATTGCTATCCCTGTTATTTTCATTCTTTCAAAATGCGAAAAGATTATGCTCAAATGCACATCTAAATATTCGTCTACTTGTCTAACAGACTTGATTATTCCTCATAAAAAGTAACTGGATATGAGGCAAAGTACAATAGCCAAATCTGGCAATACGATTGAGTTAAATCATCAATTTCTACAGTCACTTATAAAGTGGATTTCTTTTCTATTTCCTTTTGCTTTAAATGCTCAACATGCAAACGATTTGTCTTCCAAGAAGGCTCTAATACTTCTTTTTCAATTCGATATTTAATTCTTTTGAGCTTCATAGGACTAATCACCTGTTGATCAAAACGTTTTACGTATTCAATCCAAGCTTTACTACGAAAGACATTTTCAGGCATATCTGTTTTAAATTCGCTTCGAGCTGTAAATACAACAATAGAATGCAAATACTGCGGATCAACAACATCACTTAAAACCATTTCCAATACTTTAATATGCTTATAGTTTTGGTGTAACGGATTCTGAAATTTATAACTTTTCTTATAAATTTTTTGTGTCCACTGCTTCTGGCGAGCATTTCCAAAAATCCATCCCGTATAGTTTTTAGTTTCAACAATAAAAACACCATAAGGGCTTATTAAAATATGATCAATTTGAGTCGTCCCGTCTTTCTGATCAGGTAAAGTACAATTATTGAGCAATATATATTCAGCACTTAAATACTTAGCAACATGCTCAGAAACCATAAACTCACCAACTTTCCCCTTGAAATTCGGTGATTTGAGATATGTAACTACAGCAAGCATAAGAAGAATTAAAATAATATAAAAGAACATACTTCCCCATGAATATTTTATTTTTTAGAAATTAAAATCAACAGCATCAAATATACAATATATTTATCAAAATATTATTATAAAAACTGAGTTAAGAACCAATTCGTAATATTTTATTTGGTCGCACTTCTATATTCTCCAAATAGCATAATCAAACCACCAATAAAAATAAAAAGTAATCCAAATAATTTAAAAGCATCTATTTTCTTTATTTGCATCCCTAATAAACCACTATGATCAATTAAGGTAGCAAAAATCATTTGGCCTAGAAATATCCATAATAGTGTATTGGTTGCACCGATATGTGGAGCTGCCACAAACATACACAGAATATAAAGTGAACCCAAAAAACCTGACAACCACATCCACCAAGATGTATTTTGATAAAGTGGTGGTTTCACCGTTCCATCCATCCACAATGCAATAACAAGCGAAGCAATCGCACCGCCTATATAAAGAAAAAAGGTCGACTGTATTTGGCTTGCACCACTGCTATGACGAAAGGCATTAATGACTGCCAATTGTAATGGAACAACTAGCCCACCTAATATACTAATCAAAACATAATGAATATTTTGCATTCATTGACTCTCATTTTTAGGTTTCTAATTTTTATGAACTAATTTGATTGAGTAACTCTTACTCCAAACTATCTTATAAAAACAAATACCGCATCAAACATTCTATAGTTCAATTGTGACTCAACTACTTTTGATTAAATAATGAAAGCTTGGAGATAGAAATAATTTCAGAAGAGTAAATAAGTTTTAATTATTTAATTACATAAGATATAAAAATACAGACGTAAAAAAACCGCTGATTAGCGGCATTTTATCTCATCTTTAAGATGATGGTCGGAGCAGTAGGATTCGAACCTACGACCCCCTGGTCCCAAACCAGGTGCACTACCAGGCTGTGCTATGCTCCGATTACTCTATAAAAGAGTGGGGTGAATGACGGGATTCGAACCCACCATAATCTATGTATTAGCTCTATATTTATTAATAACTTAGCTTACACACATCCGATAGATGGGTTAAATATGGGAATTTAGTCATATTTAGATCTGAATCAAACTTACTCATACTTTGATTATTGATGTTTTTTTCACCATTATTTTTCAATGACTTATACTTGTTTGTTGAATAGACTTAAAATGAAGTAATGGAGTAATAAATAAAAAAAGTGCCTTAATATTTAGGCACTTATAGTAAAAATATTATGTCTATTTTGAGGTAATTAAAAAGTAAGTTTCATTACATCGAAATATAGTTATTCAGCTTAGTGATGTAGTCTGGCAGATCTTCTGCGATTAACTTTCCATAATGTTTATAGATCATTGACGTGTCACTATGGCCAAGCTGTTCTGCTATCCACTCCGGAGGAACTTGGCCAGAGGTTAAAAGCTGGCTGGCAAAGGTATGCCTACCCTGATTGATTCCACGCCCACGCACCTTCGCCTTTTTTAAATGCTTATTCCAGCGGTATCGGAGTTCATGGTATTCAAAGTGATTTGAACGTTCATGATTGATCCAAACAAAGCGCAATTTTTCAGTTCGTTTTGTTTTGTTGTCACGCTGCAGTACTTCGATGGTTTTGGGTCTGGTATTCCCTGTCGTTTGATACTGTTTTTTTAGTGCTTGAATAGCCGGTTCGAGCAGCTTGATTCTTCTTTTTCTACGCCGGTTTTTAGTAACTCGATAAATACCACGGACATAGGATCTGGATATTTGAATGGTACCATTCTCCAAATCGATATCTTCCCAAGCGATCGGGATTTGCTCTGACATGGATAAACCTGTCCAGAAAAGGCATGGCAATAGGTTTTGAATGTCGAGATCCGTTTCTGTATTTAGGATCATAGCGATTTCAACTTTGCTAAATGGATCTGGCTCTGGTGGATCAAGCTGGTGAATCACAATATTTTCAAATGGATTATATGGCATTTGCTTTTCATCTCTCCAGATCGCATGGATCTGTGCGAATCGGGTAATTATTTCACGTACCGTTTTATTGTTGAGTGACTCCTTGAGATCCTCAATCCATCTTTTAAGCATGTTGGTATTGATATCTTTGGGATGAATTTTCCCAAATTTAGGCACAATATGATTGTTTACATGACCACGATATGAATCGTATGTGCTCGGTGCGACTTCTCTTATAGTTTGATCAAGATATTGCTGGGCATAGTAGCTGACTTGATTTTTTTTGATGTTTTTGGAGTTTGGGAAGTGTTTTGCCAGTTGAAATTGATCGAGCTGGATCTCTAATTTTATGAGGTTGGCCAGCTTCTCTGCACGTTCCTGATTTTCAGGTGTAAATGGCCAGTCGAGTGTTTCTTTAATCAGTGGTTCAGTTGCGATCGGTCGCATCCAGATGCGCATCGATTTTCCGCGAATTTCTAATCCTGCAGACATAAAAAGTCCTACATTTAAGTATCTTGAATGATTGGGGTTATTTTAAAAGATTGCACCTCCGTTCGGAGGTGCATGAAAGGTGCTTTTGAGCAGCTTAAATGAATGGAAGCTCTTCTTCTTCGCGTGAAAGAAGTTCAGTCTCGATTGCAGTCAGTAAATATTGATCATCTGACTTTCTTGCAATGTATTCCAGATCATAGCTGGATAGATCTGCAATGGCTTTACCTCGATGTGGTCCATAAAAAATATGGGTGGGTATTCTGGTCATTTGTGAGAATTGGTAAAGCTCTTCCATTGATTTGATTTGTCTTGCACGAACAATATTCAATAAAAGCGAATATGTCGTTTTGCAATCATTCAATGCCGAATGAGCACCTCTGACACCGCGCCTTGTCGCTTTTCGATCTTTGCTTAATTGGTAAGCCAAAGCTGTTAATTTATGAGACTCAAAATGTGGCCAAAGGTATCTTGCCATTGCTAATGTACAGATCCGCTTAATATGTGATGCATCTGTACCTGCACGTTCAATCGCATCAATGTCGTAATCAATATTGTGGCCGATCATATATTCAATATCGTCTTTTGGTAATTTGAACTTGGTAAACGATGGGCATTTGACAAGATCTTCATCCACAATATGATGTATGGCCATTGCAGCGATTGAGATTGGCTCACTTGGTTTGTAGCGCTTAGTAAAGTCAAACATGCTTGGAAAAATAGGAATATCAGATCCGAAATTAGTGAAAGTCACTTCCATTGCTGCAGCTTCAATAATATCGCCATGTAGTTTATGTGTTTCTGTATCAAAAATGAGAGCAGTCATATTATTTACCTCACACTGGACTTGCGATCGGAGCACTATCGAGTGCTTGAAGGTTATGAACCTTCACTTCCGTGATGTAGTTTTCTTGTCGGTTTTGATCTGTCCATTTACGTGTGTGTAATGAACCTTCGATATATACTTTTGAGCCTTTTTTAAGGTATTGACATGCAATTTCACCCAAACGGCCATGTGCTACGATGCGGTGCCATTCGGTATTTTCACGATATTCACCCGTTTGTTTATCTTGCCAACGTTCACTGGTTGCAATTGAAAATTGCGCGTAACCGCTGCCGTTCGGGAAATGCTTAGCAATGGGATTTGCGCCGAGTGATCCGACCAGGATAACTTTATTGATTCCTCTCATGCTGCTAGTACTCCTGTATCGATCAGGCCTTGACGTTTCATCACATTTATTTTTGCATGTACGCCCATTCGATCACGCTGAAGTACTTCTGCAATGCGGTGCACCGGATAGTGATCTTTAAGCATTGAAAGCAAGACTTTTTCTTCGCAAGGCCACCATCCACCACGGGTGATGGCAAATTTTGAGTTTTTAGCCATTAGACTTCTCCTGGTCTAATTCACAACGACACTTACCAATTCGAAAATATTCAATTGGCCCTGGTGCATCGATTGGAGAAAACTCTCCTCTATTAAATTCATATATCTTATTTTTTGATTTGATACTGAATTCATCACCACTGATATCGATAATTTTTCCGATGAAAGCTTTTTGATTAATGCTTACAAGGCCATTACCAATTGGTTTTCGGGTTTCGAGCATACAATTGACTTCGTCACCCACCTTAAATGAATCAAAATCAGGAAGAATAAGACCACCACATTTACAATGATATTTAGACATGATTTATCCCTCTTGAGCCTGTTCTTCACGCATTTCCTGAATGCACTCTTCAAGATGCTGGATACAACGTGCTTTAGAATTAAAAGGTCCCTGCCAGCACTCGTTAAAATGGATGTCCCATTCCACTATTCCGTGCTCTTCAATTTGATCCATCTGAACTGTGCCAAAAAATGGAACGTCGTGGGCAAACCAGGATCTATTGTCATCTGTACCAAATTTGATTTTTGAGTTTTGAGCGATCGCTTCTGCCTGATAGACCTTTTCGGCATGTTTGATCAGGTTAGATACTGGTGTGCCTTTCATAAACCATGTTTGGCCGATCATGCAGTGGTTTTGTAAGGTATTAGAATCAATCGTTGTTAGAAATGTTGCCCAACACAATTGGGTTGTAGGATCTTCATACATTTCAAGCTGCTGATTCCAAACGATACTAGGAAGATCACGAGCCATAAGTACTTCAAATTGATTATTCAGTTCTGATGTCATGACTTATCCCTCCAAGCCTTGTTCTTTACGAGCTTCTTGTTCTTTTTCCTGATGTAGTTCTTCAGCTCGTTGAATTGCTATCTCAGCAGCTTCAATCATATTTTTGGCTAAGATCCATTGTTGTTGAAAATACCCTCCTAGACTGTTCGAATGATATTTTCCATCTTCAGAAAATTTAAAATTGAATGGAATTCTGATCGAAATAAGAATTAAAAATTCTAATTCGTTACAAGCTCGATAAAAGTCTTGGAGAACATCACCAGCGAACTCTTCTATTTTGTCCTCTACTTTTATCCAACCAAGTGTAGATTCTAATGCCGGGCATTGCTTTAGAAGTGAATTGCTAATCCAGTCTTCATGGGCCTCGCCAAGAAATTCGATGAATTGGTCAGAAACATTATGAGCGTCTGATGCTGTAAGACTTGGAATATGCAAGATTTGCTCAAAACATACATTTGTGTCGTACATTTCTGAAATTAGTTTTTTTGGAAATTGGCTAGTAGACATATTTAAGCTCCCAGTACCGCATTGCTTGGCATATTTTTAAGAATTACAACTTGCTGATTTGACCATCTTTGACGAAATTTTTTTTCATAGTCAGATAATGGCCGTGCTACCAGTGGTTCCTTTCTTTTTTTATGTGCATAGTTGCAGCGTTTGCAGTAGTCGCTACCACCAGAAAAGTTTGGATGGTTTAAGTGTGGTGTTAAAACTGCAGTAGAGATATCGCTCATGATGAAGCTCCTTCTGCTTGAACCGGTTCAAACTCAAAATCATCACCGCTGATGTAATTATCAAAATAGAGTTTGGTGATTTCAAAGCAATCTGAGTCCCAACCTTCTTCCTGAAAAATAGTGTTAATTCCCCATCTATATGGCGGATATCCGACACTTGCTTTTCCTTGAAAACACGCATTGAAAACGTCAACCGCAATCATCTTTAACATGACTTTGACGATGTCTCCCCCATTCTGATCTAATCTGTATTGATGATCCGACCAGAATGTATTGTGTTCATGCAGCATTTCATCTGTGCATTTAATGACTAATGTGAACTGAAGATCACACGTATCACTCATGTGGTGAGTAACTTTAAAGGTACGTGGTTCACAGCGAAGATATTCAGGAATTTCCGCTTGTGGTGTTTCTACGTTAGAATCGTTTTGCATGATTGCTCTCCGGTGGTTATGTGACACATACAGAAGTTGCCGCTTTTGTATGTGTGTTCAAATTTTGGGATTAGTCCCGTTGTGACACTGGTTTTTCGAAGATCCAGCATCGTTTGGTTGAGTTAGTAATTTTGCTTTGTATGGCTTTATTGGCTTCAACAAAGCGGTAGTGAATACTGTGTCTTAAAGCAGCCTGTAGCTCGTTCAATTCGGGTAATGAATAACGATAATCCGCTGCAACCTTGTATAAATGTGCAAAATTGAGTGCAATGAGATCTGGTTTAGCTGAGTGATTTACATTTGAATCTTTATTAGCCACAAGGCGTATTTCAGATTCCATTTCTTCGATGGTATTCCAGAAGTTTTGAACAATGATTGAATCTGATTTGATGACCTTGTCGCGTGTTTGAGCCATTGCAATAATTTCATCTTGAACTTGCTTCTGGATCTGCAGCGGTATCTCGACAATGTGCTTACACAGTGAATCGAATAACGCCAAAAATTGGGCATGGTTTTGGACTACGCGTGAGCTACGGACGTTATATTTCTCATCATGTAGAATCGAATCGTACTTTTCAAAACTCTCTCTATACGTTTCTAAGACTGCATTTTCTTTGTTCAAGCAATTTAAAATGAACTGACTTACATCTTGTGGCTCATATTTTTCAAGCCTGCGAGCTGCGTACAGGCTGCTTTTGCTGAGCTGGTCTTTTGTGAATTTGATCTGAACGATACGTTCCATAATTGGTGTAGTAGATACAACCTCTGCATTTTGGCTCACAATAATGGTGCCCATAAAAGGTGGCTCGTAAGTTTCATTGCCACCGTTTTTAACGCCCTGTGCGCCGAGTGATCCGCCATCGAACAATGTCTTAAGTGAATCCCAATCGAACTGCTTTACTACCCCTTTTTCATTTTCTCGCTCTGATTCAATCAAGACCACTGGAAGGTTAGAGACTTGTCTGAAGGTACGAATCAGACCTGATTTCGTTGATTTGACTGGATCGATGCCCTCGTACTTAATACGACCAAACAACTTCCATAAGAATAAAAGCAAAGTAGATTTACCTGTTCCTGGTTCACCACCGGCTTCGAAAAATGGAAAGGATTTATGCATCTTTCTAATTTGCTGTGCATATAAGCTGCCAAAAAATGCAGTTAAGGTGACTAATCCACGGACGCTATAAGCATCGATTAAGTCATTAATCCATTCCTTTTTATACTCATTCATCTTTGCATTGATATCTAAAGCGAATGGTTTACGGCATTTAAGATTTGTATGCCGTGGTAACTCAAAATAGTCTTCTTTATTGATCAGGAATTGACGACCAGATTGATATGCAATGTCGCCAAGTACATAGGCTTTATGATCTGCGTTGTAACCCATATAATTGATCAATTCGACACGTTTAATATCGGTCAGTTCTCTTTCTAAAAAAGCATCAAGCTGATTGCTATTGCCTTTGTAGAATTTACCCGGAGCGACATGCAATAAACGCTTTTTAAACTCTGATGCAGATGATATGTGTGATGCGCTGAATGTATTTTTTATGGTTTTTGCGCCACGCGGAAAATCGATCTGAAAGTAATAATCGGCTTCGTCAATTTCTGCCATGTATTGATAGTAAAGTCCGCGTGGACGGCAATCCATAATGAGCTTGGCATCGGCAGCAGCTAAAATTGCAGCGTCACGACGTTCAGCAATGGCTTGGTCTTTTTCTTCTTGCGCCCAATCTTGATTGTCATCGTTTTCAAAATCGATGCCTTTCATATAGTCATCGTATTTGTCCATATCAAGCTTGAACCAATAGACTTGATTGTTGAAGTCGAATGGAAATGACTTGGTACCTTTATGCTTGTAGATAAGTATGCCTTTATCCACAGCTTTTTCTGCAATAAGCAATGAACCGTAATATTTGTAGGTTTCAATATCTGTAAATTTAAGTCGATCTTGTTTGTATAGATCGTTCCAGTCCGTTTTTTTGCGACCGGCTGGTGGAAGTGCTGCTTCACATTCAAAACCATCGGCTCTTGCTTGCTCTATAAATTTTAAAATTCCATCATGGCCAGCTTGGTCATTATCAAATGCCCAGATCAGTTTAGGTAATGGTTTGCCTGTTTCGGCACATTTAGCCAAAATTTGGTTTAGGAAAATTGAAGGATAATTATTGCAGCTTAATGCTGAAAAACTGGTGATACCTGATAGCCAAAGCGCGATGGTGTCGAAAATACCTTCGGTAATCCAGATTTCTTTTGATTCAAAATAATTTGTGTTTGGTGTGAGCCATGCATGATTTTGAGATGACCATCCAAATTTGAAGGTCGTTTTCTTTAAGACGCCTTGTTCGTCTAGGATGCGTTGCCACCAGCCTTCATTGCCATTTTGATCTGTAATTGGAAAACGGATGGTGATAGATCCAACATGTAGATCTGGATCTTTATAGTACTCTTGGGTGTATGTGAGTGATTTGAGTTCGTCGATGTTAAAACCACGACCTTCAACCAAATAGGCGTTTACGGTTTTAAGTGGATCTTCTTGAGTTGGTTTAAATCGTTTTTCCCATTTTTCAAATAGTTCGGGAAAAAGTTCTTTAACATGGTTTTCGGTACCACAGTTATTTTTGCGTGGGCAGAATACTACCCACGGCTCGTCAGGGTGCACCCATGCTGATGCTTCTTTATGATTACATGACGGACATCTGCCACGTAATTTATTACCACTTTTTAACTTAAAGCTATAAACATCCATGAGTTTATCTATAACTAAAGCTTTGGTTTCTGGAAACATCATCTTGATTGAACTGCCTTAAAAAAAGTGCTGTTTGCGTTTTACTTCTTCACCTGCAAGATTTAACAATTTTTCTTGAATGCGTTCTCTTGCTAGGTATTCCATAGTTTCTTCAACTGTGGCTAAGCCAAGTTGTTTTTGTACCTCTTGCACAATTTTGAGTTCTTGTTCAGTCAGTACGATTTCTCTTGTGAGCATGTTTTCAGCTCCTTGAAAGCTGTTCTTGCGCGCCTTCACTTAAGAATTTTTGCAAATTAAAATCATCTTCAGGATCTTCGATAAGCGTTTTAATGGCTTGCTTCATAACCATCTGACGGATCAAAACACTGATTTCAACTCCAGTAAGATTTGAAGCTGCAGTAAGTAGATTAGTTTCATCGATAGTTAGATTGATGCTGAAACGATTATCACGAAGTTGTCTTTTGATGCGTCTTGGTTGGATTGACATGATTTTTACCTCGTTAATTAGTGGTTGCTTGTTTTCCAACGAAATAGGTTTGTGCGATGAGACTTGATCGACTCATGTCAGTTTTTTCAACAATAGCGTCGAGTTCGTCCACTTCTTCTTTGGGTAGATACACAACACAGCGGACACGCCCACCATTAATCTTTTTAGATCTAGGACGCGTAGCGTAAGGTGAAATTTGTTTGCTCATACGGTACTCTAGGTAATAGTGGTATGCTAAGGCACACTATAGCACATTATTTTGTTCTTTAAATACATAAAGGAAATATTTTTATGCCGTCTATTGACCCTGAAATTTCAGGTGAAATTGCTCATCGTTTCAAAGTTGAGCTGGATAACAAGCATTTACGTGCTAAAACGTTGTCACGTGAGATAGGAGCAAGTGAAAATACGTTGGGAGCGTATGTGCGTGGCAATGTGCCGGACCAGTGGGTTTACCTGAACCGTTTGCAGAAACAAGGCGTTGATATTCGTTATGTGCTGCTGGGAATAGATCCGGACTTTAGCGGCTTAACCAGTGAAGAAAGTGTTTTGCTAAAGGCATATAGACAACTAAGCCCTGAAGGACAGGCTGCGTTACTTGGCTTAAGTAAGGCGTATGCAAAAGATGTGGAACCCAAATAATGACTTATAAATAAAAAGCCCACGCATAAACGTGGGCTTTTTTTAATTCAATTTTTACTCTAGTTGATCCTGTACTTTTTCAAGTTTGTCTTCAAGATCTATGAGTTTATAAATCAGATCGTTGTTGTTGTAAGTCACCTGAGTGTCGTTTCCGACGGCTTCGAGTGAATTTCTCCAAATGCGTAGTGTGGCTAATGCTTGATCTAATAGAAAATCATTGTCATAAGGTTGCATGTTTTTATCTCTCGCAATTCTATTTAATTGAAATTGCCAGACTGCAACCGAGGTGTTATTCCAGATTGGACTGGTAACCTGATGTACTCCCAAATACTTAGGATAAGTTAAATCATTTAGAGCTAACTCTAAGATTTTTATATCTAATTTATCTATTGAATGATCAGTTTTTGAAAGTTGTTCTATTAAATCGTTAATTTGATCAGGACAAATCGATAGAAATCCGATTGTTGTATCGTGATTAAATGTGATTTGTGCTTTGACCAATTGATCGACCATATTAAAAAACTGCTGGCAGACAAGCTGGCTTTTTTCGTTTGTAGCATGAACACGATCTGCGATCGGTACATACGGAATAATGTTCTCGTTCATAGCTGCCATGCTCCTGCCAGTAAGTACATTGAGCCTAATAATAGAAAAAATATAAATGCGATGATGGCTGGATGCATGACTACTCTCCCAAAAATAATAGGGAAAATGTAATAAAGCAGATGCAGAAATAGCCCATACAATCGAACTGGATTTTTAGGCGTTTTTGGCGCTGGAGCTGGCGGAGACGTTGGTTATAGGCCGTTAAGCTATAGATAGCAGTGTGCTCTTGCACATGATTAGAATTTTTCATGATGATTTCGCTTTGTGTAAGTTTATTGCAAACCTACCGCCATCACTTTCCTAGAATGATGGTGGCAGACCGAACAAGGCTAGGAAAACCGTCCACAAAGCTAACGGCCAGCGCGAAGCTGCCCTGCCCGATCTACCATAGCGAGTATAGCCGATTAGACATTTTTGACAAAAAAATAGTCGCTTAAGCGACGATATTTTATGCGCTTTGTGGAATGAACAGGTTTCCTAGGCCTGTGCGCAGATTTTGCTGCGTAAATACATGTTGCCTATAGTGTGCCACTATGTCAAGATAGTGATTCAGTATTTTTATAACTTACTAAAATGATTGAGATTTTATTCATTTGTTTAGTGATATGGATACTCTATGCTTGGAAAACTGGAAAGTTTAGTAAAGAAAGCCAAGAAAAAAATAGAGCTGAGTTAAAACGAGATTGGAATAAATTAAAACAAAATTTTAAAACAAGCTTTAAAAAGCCTGAAAGTAAGCCAGATGATGATCGGAAAGACGAAATTTCAAAACCAATATTGACCCAAAAACAAAGGGAGCTTCAGAAAAAAGAACGTATAAAATATGCAGAAGAATTGGCAAAAAAACATGGCACTCGATCTGAAGTGATTGATGAGGAAAAGAGAAAGTTACAAGCGCAAAGAGATTATGAATACACATTAAAGTTATTAGGTCAGTCTGGTACATCGCGCTATACAGATGACGATACCGTCTACCGCAGTTTGCCTGAAATTCCCTACTATCGTTACGTTTTAGAGTATCGAGATGCAAGTGGTAGTGTGACCATTCGAGGAATTGATATTACACGTATTCATAAGGGTTACCAAAATACTCGCTGGTATTTTGAAGCAGACACAGACGATGGTGAACGGACGTTTAAGTCGCAACGAGTGATTCGGTTAAAAGACCAGTGGACAGATGTCACTTACAATACGGCAGAGGAGATCAGACAACATCTCTTAACAGGTTGACCAATTTTGACGTTAAGATTCGATAAAGATTCTGATAATTAAGAGAGTTTTTGATGCGTAAATTTCTGCTTAAAATTGTATTAATAAATTTATTAGCTATACATTTAGTTTATGCCCAAAGCGCAATCGAAGTAGCAATGAAGCTAGATGTAAAAGGCTTAGATTTTATTTATCCATTTACAGAGAAAAATGATTTAAATAAACAACTTGGCCGTCCTAATCAATACATTGAAAAGGTTTCATGGCCAGATCCATTGATAGATCCAAAGTTTGAAAGTGATGGATATTACGAAAGCGATAATCCTGAAGATTTCATTGGAGGTACAATTGAGAAATTTAGAAATAAGACAGATTTGGAGAGACGTTATAATTATATTAAGAGCGTACATTTGGCGATGCCCATGACTAATCAATATATGTACAAAAAGGGTCTATTTTTACTTCGTCTTGATCGTGAAATGACACCAACAGATGCTAAAAAATATGAACAAAAATTTTATAACGTAGTGAAATAAATCTTTATTTAATATGAAAAATGAGACTATTGCGTCTCATTTTTCTGGCACTGTCTATACCCTTTCAACCACATCTGCGGTGCTTCTGCCCAACTGCGTAAAGACCTGATTTCTTCTACACCGTAATAAGCATTCATGAAACGTTCTCTCCACCAGTAACGCATCGCGTCACAACGATATTTCATGCCTGGTGGATTCATATCTGTTGTGATGTCTTGAAAGAATAATTCAAATAGTTGTTCCGGGTTCATAGCTCTTCACCCAAATCCCATCTGCATTCATATTGAGCAGCAAACTTGGCTTTCTGATCAACACAATGCGAAAAAAATGAAAAAGCATCCACTGCATGATTCGACCAAACCTGAGTTGCCCTTTTCATTAATCTTGGCCACTCATCTCTCCAGATCTTTAATTTAGGCTTTGGGATGGGTTTAAAAGATTTTTTATATAGTGCAAAAGATTGATAACAGGCTTTGCGTAATTTTCTATCTTTAACTTTTGGTATTTTAGATGGATTAAAATAGAACTTTTTTGAGAAATCCCAGTCAAGTATGGGCAGTACATTTGCACAAATACCGATAATTCCAAATGAGTGACCTACGGATCGATTTTTAAAGATTATCTTGGTGTTTGAAATGCTGGATACAATTGGGGAGAGGTAATTTAGATTAGTCATTGTTGAATTTCCCATTTTTCATCATTAGTTGCTTTTAACTCCAACAATGTTGGAATGTGTAATGAAGGATCAGGATGAGCACTCGGTGATATTGTGTGCGTGATTTCGATATGCCCTCCGCATGTAAATCCACAAAATATATTCGGACAAGTGAGCCAGACATCTTTAAGTAAGGGATGTCTTTGTTCGCTTGATCTGATTTTTAAATTTGTGCATTTGCAATGGGGACAGATGATTTGTGGACGAGAATTACTTTTGTTGATTTTGTTATAATTATTGGGTGAGGTCATTCAAATTATCCTAAGAACATATTTATATTTATTTTAAATTAAAAGAACAAATATTTGTTCTTTTATTCGTTTTTTTATAGTATTGACTCAGTTTTTCTTATGCAGAAAAATTTATGCAAAATTTAAAATGCCAATGCTGTTTTAAATTATTGGCAAAAACTGCGGCATTTGATCAAATTGAAATTAAATGCCCTCGTTGTAAAACCTTAAATCAATTCCAGAGCACCTTGAGTGCCTTACCTGAATGCCCAGAGCATCCGACCTCATCAGGTAAGATCCATGACACAAAACCTCTCACCACAATACAATCCTAGTGGCCATAGCTTTAGCGGTTGGCTTGGCGGTAAATCTCAACTGGCCAGAACAATCATTGATATGCTTCCTGCACATAAAACTTATGTTGAAGTGTTTGGCGGTGCAGGCTGGGTACTTTTTAAAAAAACAGCTTCTACGGTCGAAGTGATTAACGATATTAATGACGACTTAATCAATTTATATCGAATATTGAAGTTTCATTTTGATGCATTTCTTGCTGAATATGAGCTGCTGCTATTTTCTCGAACTCAGTTTGATGATTTTAAGCGTGATCAATCTGGTTTGACAGATATCCAACGAGCCGTAAAATTTTATTATCTTTTACGATCGGCTTTTGGTTGCCAGCTTGATGGTTCATTTACCTATTCGAAAGATCGAGCAAACCGCATGCGCTTAGGTGAACGCTTACGTGAACACCTGGTGTCGATACATGAACGTTTGCAGAATGTCGTTATCGAAAATCGGTCTTATGATTATGTGATTAATCGACTGGATAGCCCAGATACTTTGTATTATCTGGATCCGCCCTATTGGGACTGTGAAAACGTCTACGGCAAAGACATCTGGAGTAAAGATGATTTTTACACGCTGAAGGACAAACTGGATCAGATTAAGGGCAAGTTTATTTTGAGCTTGAATGATGTGCCAGAAGTGCGCGAGCTATTTAAAGATTATCAAATGACACATCGTAAGATCCGCTGGTCCGTGAACTCAAAAGCTGCTCATGAAGAGCATAATGGCAATGAGTTGATTATTTATAATTTTTGATTCGTTCATAAAACAAGGCCAGATTCTGAATCTGACCTTGTTGTTTTATTTTGCTTCCTTCACTTGCTCCAGCATGTTTTTCTTCGCATTGAGTCTTGGCAATTCCCGTTTTAAGCGTTTTTCTGCTGCTTTTTTACTTTGCATTACCGCATTAATGACTTTTGGATTGGTTTGATCGCCCAGTGTTGCCCAATGACGCGGACTTGGGGTTTTTCCGTTGGTATATTGAACTTTCAACCCGGTATAGGGTTTTTCATCAAGTTGATTATGTGCAGCAAATTTACCGGTTTCGATATCCAGTAAAGCGAACTCACGATCTAGGCGTTGCTGTGCACCGGCACGAGTTAAATATAAGTAAGTAAAATGCTTCGCGTTGGATATATCACCTTTGACCAATTGCACTGCCTTTTCACCGTCTTGGTAATACACCACCACGCCCGTCCATTTTTTATCTTTTTCTAAGACAAACTGATCTTCAAATAGTTCGGATATATCATCTGCATCCGGGAAAAACACTTCGAGCTGCAGATCTGTGGTGTAACCGCTTGAACCATCCAAAGTATCTGTGATCGTTGTACCCAGCCAATATATTTCGTCGATCTGTTCTTTGACGCCCACAAATAGAAAAGTTTGCTCTGGTATCAGATCTGGAACACCTCTGGCCAGCCTATAACTGAGTGTTTCACTGGTACGTTTGAAGTGGTTCAATTTAGCTGAAGCAGCTAGTGTCGCGGTTTGTTTGTCTCGATGGATATGACGTAGCTCTTTGATGTTCTGGTTCGACTGATCTCCAACAATGACTTCGAGCTTTTTAGCCATTTTATCATCGTAGTAAAATGCGCGAATTGCAGTTACTTCTTCACCTCCATCGCTGTAGCTATAGCGATGATCATCACCCATTGCCCTGGTCAATTTGTACGTTGGTAGATCATGGCCAGATATGGTCTGACTTTGGCCTTTGGGCATAAAAAGTAAGGTACCATTTTTGATTGTCGCAATCGCGTCGTGTTCATCGGCTAAACGAGTAATCAAATTCGCATCTGACTCGTTTTGATCGATATGAATGATTTTATGGCTGGCCAGATCTGCTGCAACACTATCGTTAAGATCATGCTCAAGAGCAATCAGTCGTATTAAATCACCGAGCGCAATGTTATCGAAGCTACGCTCTTTTTTCTGTTTGAGTGACTTTTTCATATCTGCACTGGTGGCGCGAATACGAAGAACATCGGGCGCACCGGCGTGCTCAACCTCTTTGACGATGTAACTGCCCTTGTAGACCAAGCCTGAATGCTGCCAGCCTATCCATGCTTGAAGAATTGCACCTTTGTTGGGGATCTGCAGCAAACCATCGTGATCTGAAAGTGAGAGGTCTAGCGTATCGACTTCAAAACCTCGTTTGTTTTCAATGCGCATTTGTATGAGTCGATTGTTGATCTTGGATGAGATATCCAAGCCATCGACGATTAGCTTAAAAATGGGAACCGGATTTACCTTTAAGACATCATTGGCCAGATCATTGAGTGTAGAAAGAACAGTCATAGTAAGCCTATTAATTTGCCTGCAGTATTGCCGATTAATGTTCCTGGTTTCTGTGCCTGCGTCATTTTCAAGCTGAATTCAATTTTTTTGGGTGTGCCATCTGGAAAAAAAATAGTTTGAGTTTCTTGAAGGTCATCGATGTGGTATAGCCCAAAAACTTTACCAGTACCGCTGATAAGTGGCCATGCTTTACCAGTGTCTCCCATGACTCGTAAAGCAGTGATGCTCATTTGAGAGCCAAACTCTGGCACGATACTGCCCTCGAGCGAAATAGTATCTTCGCCACGGCCAATGAATTGATAGGCTGGCATATCACCTACTCGGGAATTGCTTGGATGCCGCCAGTTTGTGCTGCGCTGTAGCTGCTGATATACGGCAGTCGGAATGCTAAACGGGAACATGCCCAAGATCATCATCATAATATTTACTCCTGATCGGACATGATGGTACGAACTCGCGCCAGTTTGTCGCGCTGGATTCGCATGACGACTTTTTCAATTTGACGTTCGAGATCCTGAACGATTTGTCCTGGTGCAGCGTGAATGTGAATGGTGTAAGTATCCCCTGCCACCGCCACTGAAGATTGTCGGCTTGGGGTGAGATTTGGCGCTGTCTGGATCTTAGACATTACCGGCGCAGCGATATCGATCTGATCTAAGACCGGTGACTGAGATTTATTTGTAAAGAGATTAAGAACCTGATTGTATTTGTTCTTGAGCTCAGGAAATGCCTGAGTAAGACCCATTCCAATACCACCGATGATATGACCACCCAAACCTGCCATGACTCGAGACGGACTACGGATGATCATGCGCTGCTTTAACCAGTCCGGCATATAGTTTGCGACATCATTCCAAGTCGATTTTAGTTTTGGAAATGCTGCTTTAATACCGTTGATTAACCCATCGATAATGTTTGTACCAAATACTGAAAACTTGGTCGGCAATTCAAAACCAAACCAGTTTAATACCGTTGCAAAAGCCGAATAAAACAATCCCATCGGCGACCAGTTCAAGATGGTTGCTGAGATATTGCCAATTCCACTTTTAAAGAAGCCTGTAATCTGCGCCCATGCCTTTTGAAAATATGGCCCAACGGTATCCCAATTTTGATAAATCATGTAGACACCGAAGGCCACGGCTGTAATGAGTGCCAAAATCGGGTGCGCCATTGCCAGTCTTGCAAGCCACATCAATGCGGATCCGATGCCTGTAATTGCCCCTTTTAATAATGAAAACGGCATCACGAGCATGCGTAATGCAAAGCTTAATGCGCTGCCTTGAACGCCCAATGTGACCATCATGAGCCTTAGGCTCAACATACTCAAAATAAGCGGGGAAAATACCAAGAGCAGTCCGCCAATGGCCACCAGCCCTGCTGCTATGACCAATAGGCCAGTGCCAAGTGCTTTGGCCAGTGTTGGGTTTTGCTGCATCCAAAGCGTAAAGTTCTGCATTGCTCCTGTAGCTAGTTCAAGGGCTTTGGTATAAGCGGGTAAAATGGTCTGGCCAAACTGTAGATATACGTCATGAAGCTTAGCTTTCGCTTCTAGTTCTTTACCTGATGTAGTACCTTTTGCACGTTCACTTATTTGATCAATATTTTCCGCCCCCATATTTAATTTCATATTTTTATGAATATTTTCACGTTGTTTATACATATTTGAAAATAGACCTGATGCTGTTCTGTTGGAGAATATGCTCCCCATGGCATCCAATATATCTCCTTCTTTTGTGATACCTTTTGCATTCAAAGCTGGAATTAAAACTTCCTCCATCCAAGCGAATTGATCTTTTTTAAATAGATCTGCTCCTTTGATTGCACCCACATCCAAAAATGAAATCTGGCCAGATTTGTCATGTTTGAGCTTGCTTGGATCTGCAATAAGCCCTAGCCGTTCCATATTATTGGCTGCACGTTTGGTAGTCTTTCCTTGATAGATATTCTGATAAGCTGACTGTGCTGCTGTACCAAAACGGAAACCGCTTGTCATTTGGATAATCGGTTCCATTTTGTAATACAGTGCTTCATTCGTCATCCCTTGAACTGCAATACCACCTGTCTTAAGAGCATTCAGATATTCGCTACCTTGTACACGTCCACCTGTGGCAGTGATAACTTGCTGAATGATATTTGCTTCCTTTTTAAAAGCTTCTTCACTTTTAAGACCGCCACGGAACTCAATGACTTTGAGCATATCCATAAATTTTCTGTCATTTTCTTCAGCTTTTTCTTGTCCATATAAAGCTTCATTACCAAACTTCATTTTTGCGAGTGTAGGTGCGACCATTTTTGCATGATGAACATCGGCAAAAGCAGTTACTCCATCTAGGACTAAGTTCATATTGTCTAATGTACTTGTACCGAAAGTTTTCATGGCTCTTGCGTAATCAATGGCCTCTTTAGTGGCTTGCTTACCTAGTCCTAAAGCTCCTATACGATTTTCAGAAATATCAATTTTTTTGTTTTCTTCAATTGGCTTTTGCATTGCGTAAAGTGTACCTACGCCTGCACCAGCCATCAGCATACCTGTCATGCCCGCTGTGCGCGCATTCTGGCTGTAGCGTTGGTGTTGCTGCTGCACATTGTTTAAATTGCGGAGTGTTCTGCGCTGTCGTTCAAGCTCTGATGTTGCTTGATCTGTACGACGACGTAATTCAGATTGATGCTGAGATAAATTACTGGTAGATAACCCGGATTGATTCATCTCAGTACGAAGTTGATGCAGCTGCTGTGTATTTTGCTGATGCGAATCTTTCAGCCGTTTTGCTGCTGCTTTGGCTTTTTCAAAATCACGTGTTAATTCTGCACTTGGATTGCTATTCATCTGCTGTCGCAAGGTTTTAATGCGATCCTGCATGTCTTTGAGTGCTTTTGCGCTTTCCTCAGTGGCTTTCTTTTGCTTTACATAGCCATCGATCTGTTTTTGCTGATCATTGAGTTTTTTGACTTCATCACTGGTTCGTTTAAGCGCATTTGAAGCAGCTTTACTGTTGCCGATCATCAGCTTGAGTACGGGACTCAAGCTGTCTTTTGATCCAAACAGGACTTCAAGTTTTAAGGGTTTCATTCGGCATCATTTCCATTTCGATCAATGGCTTCTTGATGCCATTGCATCAGTTGACTAAGTGACATATCTGTATAAGCCTGCGGAGGCCAGTGAAACACCACCGCAATGTTGGCTATGGCATCGTCTACTGTTGGCGTAATACTTCCGCACGTACTGACTTCGGTTGCAAAAAAAGCATGATTGCACCGCCTGCTTGAGCCAGATCGGAGGGTTCTAATTGGCTAATTTGAGATTTTGTTAATGTTGGTGTGCAGATACGCGGTAGTACCGTACAAATTGCATTGACATCGCCCTGCAATAAATCGGCAATTTTTACGCCCTGTAACGCAGTGACATTGGGTTTACGGATTTCCAAAGATGTAATTTCCAAATTACCCATAGTAATTGGACTATCAAGATCAATCTTTTGGACGTCTGGATTGAGTAATGCTTGGTTTTCAGCTTGTTGTTCAGTTGACATGAAATCACTCCAAAAATTTTATAAAAAAACCTCTGCCCACGGGGTATGAACAGAGGGATGGAAACTTATAGGCCGATGTTTTGACGATGTTTTTCTTGAAGATCGACACCGTTAACGATTTCGATGCCACCGGGAATATCGATCTCAATGATTTTTTCACCATCAATGGTGAGTTTGTAATAAGACCAAATGGTTTTAACTGTGGTTTCCGTATCATCACCCGGTTTGTAGTTGCCAAAATCAATCTCTTCATGGCGACCACGGACCACGACTTCGACTGCACTGGTTTCGCCAGTGTCGTCGCGCTGAAATGAACCCGCAAAACGTAGACCGATGGCTGAAATGGATGCAGCGCCCCATTGCTGTAAAATCAACTTATCGATGCCACCGAGTTTCCATGTCATCTCATTGATATCATCAGCTAGACCGGCATCCCACTTGATGTTGCCGTTCAGGCCACCGCCACGCCAGTTTTCTAACTTGCGACCGAGCTTAGGCAAGGTCACTTCACCGGTTTGGCCAAGATATGAGTTACCTTCGTTAGAAAGGTTCATCAGTTTTAATTTTTTCGGTAGAGACATGATCTTGTCCTTATCCTGCGGTTACACGTGAAGCAAAGTCGACCAAGTAACGGTCTGTGATGCGCTGACGTAACATGAGATTTTCTAAAGGTGGGACTGGTGTGTAGTCGTAGTCGATATAAAACTTGCCTGCCTTCAATACTTCTTTTGTATTGATGACTGGATCTAACCAACATTCACCACCTAGCAAATAATTGCTTTGAATCATTTCGCGCAATTTTGCGTTAATGCCTTCAATAATGTCTTTTGCTAGGCTTGGTGTAAGTGGTTTATCGACTGCCCACATGTGCCCTTCAGCCATTGTGTCCGCAATGATTTGAGCTGTACGTGTGTAGTTTTCAAATGCATAAAGTGGATCAGATGAACAAGTACGCGAACCCCAAAAACGGAAACCATCACGTTGGATGAGCGTGGTAATGTCATTTTGGTTTAAGTAGCCTGCATCTGTGTCTGGGTCTTGCAATTGCCAGTAAACATCTTTACTGATACCAGTAACCCCATTGACTGCAACGTTAGAAAGAGTTTTATGAAAGCCAGTTTCGTTGTCAATTTTGGCGCGTAGACCAAGTGCTCGTGCAACTGAATCAAAGTTGATTGTTGTACTTGTCACTGTGTCAAAACCTAAGAAATCTGGCCAAATGACCATAATTTCACGTGCACCAAATGTTTGACGATATGCTTGTGCTTCTTCTTTAGTTTGACAGCCGTAAGCTGAAACATAAGCAAATGCGCGAAGTTTTTGTGCAATGCTTACCAATGCGACAGCAACTTCAGAAGTATCGAGTCCTGGTACACCCAAAATTCGTGGTTTTACACCGAGCTGTGCTTCAGCTGCGAGCAAAGCTTTCATGCCTGTGTATTTGCCGTTGACTGAACCGCCAATAATGGCAGATGTTTGCTCAGCTGCATCGGCTTTTTGTTCTACACGTACCACGACTGTTGCTGCGTTTGTTTGGTCTGCAATGGCTTGCAATGAACGAGCTAATGTTCCTTTCACGCCTGCTGAATCAATAGCTGATTGAACATTTGTGATTAAAACAGGGGTATCAAGTGGAAATTTGGTCGCGTCTGCATCTGATGCTGTACAGACCATACCAATGATTGAAGTTGATACGGTTGTAATTGGGCGTGTACCGTCATCGAGTTCAAAAACTCGGACTCCGTGATGATAATCTTGAGCCATAAAAATAGCCTGTGTTCTGGTTGTGTTTTCAGATCACAGGCTTACAAATTGACGTTTCACTGTCATGCTTTGGTGTTTGTATATGAGTTATATACAAAGTGTTTTTAAGCTGATTCGAGTTTAGATAAACGTTCTTCAAGCTCAGTCAAGATTGCATTCATACCAGCATTCACAAAACAATTGAATTCCTCATAACGCATCATAAAGATTTCACCTGCTTCACGTCCTTCTATTGCAAATATTTCTGCCGTAAGCTCTTGACCATCTTCATCATATGTAGCAGCTTGATATTCGACAGTTTCAATTGCATCCCACTTTTCATATGTAATGATGCCATATTGCGTCCAGTCCAAACCGTGATCTGTAAAGCACTGCACAATTTGCTGTGCAATGGCTCCGAGATGATAGCGCGCATCTGTTTCGCTCTTTTCTTTAATTGCTGCTTTTAGCTTGTAGCGTCGATAGAGTTTTGCACATGCTTTTGCACATGCAATTTCAGTTTCATTTAATTCTGAAATATCATTTTTATGATTTTCATCTGACACGACTGTGACAGCGTTTTGTGTGTAAATATTATTGATCGTTGTACTTGATGACCCTAAGTTTTTCGAAGCCGTAACTTTAGGCAATATTCCTGACCCATTTATATCCCAATCGGTCAAGTAAAGGCTTTTATAACGTAATGCTCCTATCCCTAAAGAGATAGAATCGCCTTGTTGTGGCATTAAACTATTGTAATCATGTGATAATTGAACGCTTAACGTTTTAGATTCTGTTTTTGCTATTAAAACGATATCTTTATAAAAAGCAGTTAAGTCTCCATCGTTTCCACTCAAATTCCAAACTGGTACTGCGTGTTTTAGATATCCATTGCGATCTTTACCTGATGATGTTCCAAATGATAGAAAATCCCAACCAGTAATATTTGAACCTCTAACAACAAAACCCAAACCACCGTCTTCAGTTTGTATAATGTCGGGATCTTTAGTAAAGATACGAGGTTGATAAAGTGATTTAGCTTTTGTTGTTGAAAGTAGAGTTCTATTGAAAGCTGAATATTTTCCACTAAATGTGATCCAGTCACTTTGATTTGAAAACCTAAACGAATGATCTGCATCATACTGATTCGAACCCTTCTCAAAAATAGAGCGATCTTGACTGAAAAAATTTGGGTCACCATGATGCAAGTTAACTAGTGCACCATTTAGTTCGAAGAAATCTACTGCATTATCAATTTTAAAATTTGAGTCACCTTCAACAGTTAATGTTCCATAGCATGTTGCAGCCGTACCATTTTCTGAATGCACTATATATGCATCTTTTTGACCATAGGCATTAATATCAAATTTATTGTGGTAAACATAAGGATTTTCTTGTGTCTCAACCTTAACGACACCTGATTTACTCAATTTGATGCCTGTGCCGCCTGCACGTAACTGAATCATTGTCTTTTCAAATGAATTACCATGAAAACTCTCATAACCGCCATTATGAAAATAATGAATACAGTTTTGTGCATAGTCGATATGAAGATTTTCAAATCTGTTAAATTCACAAAAGCCCCAGTTATTGCTTAAACGAATACCATCGTTGAAAGCACCAATAAAAACATCACGAATTGTGCTAAAACATTGGTCCGCAAGTTCAAGACCAATTCCTTTTAGCTGACTTTTCGTTTCAGATTCAGCTTGTCCTGTCCACGATGCTGGTGTAATTGAAACACCAGATAGGCCCATTCGTGATGCCACGCCTGTCGATCTTTCAATTTTGACACCGACACTATCAATGTTTTTCGGCTCAAAATAAATTGTTGTGACTAAACGTCCTTTGCCTTTTAAAAATACTCCTTTTTTAAGTTGACCATTGACACCCCGATCCCACATATCGATAGTGGTTGAAGCAGTTGTTCCTCCAGTGTTGATTTCGCCCGTTGTGTAGTAGTTGCCTTGAGGCATATGCACTACATAAACATCAGCAGCTAATGCTGCATCAATAGCCGCCATAATTGCTGCAGTATCATCTGTGCCATTTTTCGTTGTTTCTGAATAATCAGCTCGAGCACCAAACATGAATACATCAACATATCCGCTACTAATCTGAATGTTCCAAGCATTATTTACTGTACTGTAAACATATGTGGCACCACCTTTATAAGGCTGTGCAAGTGCAAAATTTGTCGCAGCATAGTAACTTTTTGTTTTAACCGTGCGACCATCCCATTTTTCAAGCGCTTGTAAATCTGCAAAAGTGCTTACTGTGTTGACAGTTTTTTCGAATAATTCAACTTTAGCATCTTCAACTTTCTGAATCGTTGCCAGCACAACATCTGGATCAATGACTAAATCAAAATTAGCGGTATTATCAATTTGCAAAATCATGCGGAAGGACATGATACGTGCAGTACCATCACTTGGATTTGGTTTATATGTAGGTGGATAGTTTGAATATGCAACCAGTACATCACCCGCATACAAACCCAATTCGCGTATATTAAAACCACCCGTGGCTGACGCGATTATTGCTTCAGCACGAAGCCAGTTCGCATTGTTTGGATCTGGCGCAAGGCTATTCAACTGGGTTCGATGTACTTCACGGACCATTGAGGTGAAATTTTCATTCGGGACAGGTAATGAACCACCGCCATCACCAAAGGCCATACTGGTAATTCCGAGTTTGGTGCCATTACGAATCGCTTCAGTTAGAAGTTCCAGACCTTTTTTTGTGAAAACTGAATAATAAATTTGTTCTGCCATGTTTAAGCTCTCGGATAGATGGTGGTGTCGTCATGTCCAAAGAAGACAAAAATCGGACAACAAATAGGAGTAAATTCGTTTTGTTTGGGATAGATGGTGACGTCTTCACCGTCATACATCGCACAAGCGACATTGGTATCGCCACGCACTGAAACCACATTAAGTTCAATACCCTTGAGCTCACGAGTGAGTGGCTTGGCATCATTGAGCAATGAAACCAGTGTGTTATAACCAGACTCAGTCAGTTCATTACCTTCAGTATCAATCGTGATTTGAAAAGTACCTGGTGTATTCGTCGGTTCCTCTTGCCACCATTCGATTACTGTGAGTGAATATCCGAATGCTTTGGTAATTTCTTTGAGTGCTGCAACCGTGCCCTTTTTTTGGTGAATCTGAAATGAGGCTTTGATTTGTGCAATTTTTTGTTTTTCTGACCAATCCCGATTCCAGCGATCGACACTGTTTTGCCAGGCAAGGAGAGGCAAGAAATCTTTTGGCGTGTTTTTTAGCGTTGCAATGGTTTTAATTTTGACATCAAGATTGGTCGCTTGTGCGGTTGCTTCACAGACATTGCGTTCAAGCTGAGTCGAATTTGGTGGCAGAAGATTGCTCATTAAGCTTCTCCTGCATTAACGGTAATGTTAGTACAATGCGCGACTTGTACGGCACTAATTTCAACATCAGAAATTGGGCTTGAAATTACAACATGCACTACGCCCGATACGTGCAGTAAGTTGTAAATTTTAGACAGGTAAATAGAACGTCCGATTCGACGGCTTTCGTTTAGATAACTTTGTATTGCCGTTTTTGCAGCCGTAACTAAGGTGTCAGATTCTGGTAGGCTGTTGGTGAAAATTGTGGCAACAAGTTCAAAGGAAACCACATCGACGGATTGGACTGTTAAACGGTCGGCAACGGGACGACGGACATCATCATTTAGATAACTTTGCACAACAGTTAAAAGTGCATCAGTTGCTGCGCCCGTTTCTGTATCATTTTGCAAAATCGTGACCAGTGCTTCAGCAGGCGCAGGGCTGGATGCTTTAGCATCTGCAACACGACCGTCGGAACTCAAAGCATGATATTCGTATGCTGAAGTAGGTCCAGCGACTGAAAGTGAGTCAAAAACTAAGGATGCGCGATAACGTAAAGCATCGTCTGTTTCATAAACAGCTGCTGTTTCTGTCGTTGCTGCGCTAACGGTTAATCGGGTAATGCCGTAGTTTGCCACCACGGCATCTAGGTCTGTATTTTCTGCAAATGCGAGTAATGTACTTAAAGTTGCCTGGTTGATTCGCTTGCGTAGAATGATCTCCCGATAACAGCTTTCTTCTAAAAGTTTTGTTAAAAATTCTGATTCTCGCGCAAGCGTTGCTGAGATAGTTTCTTGTTGCTCGGTGTCAAATAATGCAATAAATGCAGTTTTTCGATCTTCAAGCAATGTTTCATAATCAAGCTCTTCGATAATATTGGGTTTAGATAGTAATGAAAAATCTACACTCATGACGAAGCTCCCATTTGCAGCGGAATATTTAAATTGAGTGATTGACCTGAAATGTTATGTACAGCTTCTAAGTCGAGTTGCATGCCGTTTGATGAAACTTCGCTAACATTTAAACTTTCAATGCTGATTCGATTTTCCCAGCGTGTAATGGGTGTATAAATTGCACTGTAAATTTTGACGACAAGTACATCATTCATCGGTTGATCGATAAGATCTGCAAGCATTGAACCGTAGTCTCGACGCATAACACGAGTACCCAATGGTGTTGTCACGATATCTTGAATCGATTGTTCAATGCTTTGAATTTCAGAAATGCTTAAACCAGTTTCTCTTGACATCATGATGTAGGTTCTCCTGAAGTCTCAGAGCCACCTTTTACGCCTAAATGTTTATGAGATTTCAAGCTAATTCCAGACACAGTCACATCTGCGTCACTTGAAATAGTTCCAGCAGATTTGCTTATGCCTGAAACAGATTGGCTACCGCCAACCGTGTTGTTTCCTGTCATAGCTGTACTGCCATTGGTTTGTACATTGCCGTTGGTTGTAAGGTTGCCGTTTATAGTGGTATCGCCATTAATAGTTAATCCACCTGTTGCTGTTAAAACGGCTGTACCCGCGTCAGGCAAAATGGCTTGTAAGGTGTGATTCACAACGTCATAACTAATCACTGCACCATCTTCAAATACACGTAATTTGATATCTGGGTCTTGCGATGGCGTAGGAAAGTCTTCGTTATTTAATCCAACTAAAACAACGCCAAGTTCTAAAACACCGCATGGACTGAAAACTATGCATTCTTCATTGACGCTTGGTAAATCATGAGTCGAATCTTTGCCAGCTCTCAAATTTAAGACACGTAACTCTTTGGTCACGATGTCACCTAAATTGACTGTAACGGTATGAAAGGGATTAGACGGAGTTACGGTCTTGATTCGTCCTAATCGGATCAAATTTTCAAGACGACGAAGGGTTTCTGCATTCATGCTGCAATCGTCATGCAGCTTAGGGATTATTGCATTTGATTTTGTTTGTATATGAGTTATATACAAACGAGTTTATTTTGAGTCGAGAAAATTAAAAACTTCGTTTTCGAACATTTCTATTTCTGCATCTGTAAATCCAAGCAAGATCCGCTGTGCATATCTGACTTTAAATGTTCTGCCGTTGTACTTTAAAGTATCGATCAATCCATCCTGGTGAATTCGAGCAAGTCTTGATACTCGTTGATCAAATCCAATGGTCACGCCATCTGGAATTTTTTCTATTTTCATGAATTTTGCCGTTTTAAGCTTCATGAACATTTTTTGTTTTATTTTGCCTTTACGTGCACGTAAATTTTTTCTGGGTGTGTATGAGCTACCATCTGGGTTTTGCTGACGTGTAATGCGTTGACTTTGGCTTGCACGAATCTTTCGAGCGATCATCATTGCAAATTTACGTTTTTCAGCATCGCTTAATGATGCCAGTAATGCATTGAGATGCTCAGAAAGATATTCGAGTTCAGACATTACAGATAACGCCCCTCTTCAGGTTCACGTGATAACCATGATGCTAGGACGGTACCATCTTTATCATAAAGTGTGACTTCTTTGGATTCTTCAGCCTTATGATATTTTGGCTCTTCAGGATAACTGACGTTTAGCCCCTCATTGGTCTGTTTTACAATGACGCGCTCAGTTAAAGGCAGTTGAATCGCTAGATCGACTTTATCATTTGCTAAAATTTCTGCTTCAAATTTTATGCCCTTTTTAGCATGATCAAGATTAGCCATAAGTTCCGATTGATTTTCTCGAACCCAATCCAGTACTGGAATACTGACTGCTACTAAATCACCCGCGTAATCAGTTAAGATCATCGTAAGTGTGTAGGCATATTCAAATGATAGGCCATTCGCTAAAGTACTTCGGACATTACCTTCGTCCACAAAGATAAGTACACGCTCTGGATCGCGCTGCAGCTCAGGTATCGCATTTAATAAATGTGTTCGAAGGCTCTGTGGTTTTTTCATGCTGCTTTGGCTCCGCCATAAATTGGTTCCAAGTGATCCCATTCTTTTTGGAATTTGGCCTGATAACCAAGTTTTTTATAATTCGGTCCGTTATAAAGCGTAAATACAGCGTCCCAATTTTCAGCTCGCAGCGCATCAATTAATTTAACTTTTTTATCGTCGATAATGCCTGTTTTCCATTCGATAAATCGAATAAATGCTTCAAGCTGGAAAGATTCACTAGCAAATTGTTGATCAACAAAATCTTGTGCAGATGTATAACCTAGCTCTTTCCAGTTTTCGCCCATGATTTGAAACTGTCCCCATGATGCTGACATGAGAGCGCTTTCAACATCGATATGCTTTGCCAATTCTAAACGGACATATTCAGCTTCATTGCCCTGATAACCACCCGATTTTTTATTGACAATATTTGGACGTTCAACTGCCATTTTGTTTGCAAAGGCAGCTCCTTTTTTCAAACGTAAATATGCATACATACGGTGACGTTCAAACAAAATTTTAGGCTTTCCATTTTTTAGATAACCCACTCCCCTGCCTTCGACTGCACCAAAAACACGAATCGCAAGTTCAGAAACTTTGAGACGTGCAGCTGCTGCTTTGTAATCACTATCTTTAAGAAATTTATCAATATTTTGATTAAGAAGAGCTGCTCTTGTTTTGTCACCGACTTTACCGTCTGCAACAAGGTTTTTTTGCTTTTGAAATGTAATGACAGCGTATTCAGTGGATGCGCCAAAATCGCCATCTACACTTAGTTCTTTGCCATTTACGCCTTTGAATCCAAGCTTTCTAAGTTGCTGCTGAATTGTAATGACATCATTACCTTTTGAACCAAATTTTAAGATCATGATGTACTCCAAATCAGCTTGGCCACATTACCTTTTGCTCGACAAATCAGAACTGCCAGAAGTACTGCAAAGATCGCATCCCAAAGCGTAACTGGGTCTTTAAAAAACAAAATATGTACTGACTGCCCAATAAATGCAGCAATAAGAATAGTCGCTAGTAATGAAAAGCCGTGACGATGTTGTAATCCTTCAGCATCAAAGCAAATGATGCGTAAGCCACAAATCATGTAAGCAATTAAAGCGATAAGTTGAAACATAATTTCGATCATGACTTTCCTCCTCCGCGAAATTTATTCCAGATATCAGTAAGGCTGGATTGGTCGACCCAAACCATGATTTTTAAAATAATGGGTAATGAAAAAATGGATGCGACCATGCCTGCAGTAGCATCGTTTGTAACGAATGTTCGCGTAGTCACTTCTGGTGCAAGTAAATAACCAAAACCAATGGCAATCACCATTGTTGAGAGTCTTTGCAATGGCTTTAGGTCTTTTTTGGTTGTTGCAAACAGAGCTGCTCCGAATACCGCACCGAGTAATGCATTGCCATTTACGAATGGAAGCAATGATGCTGCGCTAAGTGTGGCAGCGGTTACAGCTGCTGTAGTTGTTGGTTCTGGCATGATTTTTATAATCTCTGTTAATCCCACAGTTGTATGGTTTGTTTGGTTTGTTGTGGTGTATCAATGTCGGGAAGAATCACTGAAGTGCCAATCGGTAGAAAAATGCCGATATCCGCTAGATTTGGATTCGCTTCAAGTACTGCTTCAACAACACCAGAGCTACGTCCGTAATATCGCCAGCAAATTGAATCGATGGTGTCATTTTGGATGGCTGTGATAGTTCTGCTCATGAATCAATCCTTACAATCTAAAATTTCAGTGATTGAAACTTCACATTCATATGTAGTTGGATTAATTCCGTTTGAATTTGAAATAATTCGAGATTCGACTTTTAAGCTGTTGTTTGATAAATCCAATCCTAGTTCTTCAGCTACTTTTTCAACTGCCAGACGTTCAAGCTCGTTCTGTTGGTAACGATAGCGATGTTGACGTTTATGAGTTTCAGTAGAAGAAATATTCATTTTCATATCAACTCCACCACACTGTGGTTTTCACCTTTAAGTTGCTGGATGGCCCACATTTTGTTACGTCGATAATCTTCTACCGTCAAAAATGCATGCTCGGCTTTTTTGTTACCTGAATTGGTGCTGTCATAGGTCCGATAGTTTTCATTTACTTTTGCTGCTACACCGTTGGATACAGCCGAAAAATAAAGAACTTCTGTGTCTGGTTCACCATCGATCATGCTTGTTGACAGATCTACTAGCGTGTCTGCTTTCATGACCAGGCTTGCAAGCAAACGATTGGTATCGATGATTTCTTCAAGCACTAATTGACGGAGTCGAGCATCTGTTACTGCACCATCGATACGAACCACATCCCGAATTTGATCGAGTGAAATACTTGGGAAAAAAGTGCTACTGGTAATATTGATATTGCTTGGCGTGGTATTGCCGTTTGCGACAAAGCCCATAGGAATCTCCTTAGGGCACTGGGAGGGGCAAAGGCTCGTTGAAGATTTACTGTGATGTGAAGATCACGACCTTTGCACTCCAGTGCTGTGCGGGGCACTTATTCAGAAGCTGGTACCATACTGCCGTGATCATCTACGACAGGCGTTCCGTTTTGATTAAGCAAAACGTTGGTTGCTTCTGGTTGTTCGGTTGTCCCTTCTGGATTTAAAATCTGGATGGGTGGGTTTTCGTCACTTTTCGCGAAAACTGGCTGTAACTTGTTAACAAATTTGGTCATTTTATTGAGATCTGTTCGCCCACCGCATTTATCATCCAGTTTGCAAGCCTGATCTAGAAAATCACGTGCTCGAGTTGCGTGTACTAAATCGACAAGCTGCTCACCAGTAATCAAACGCATTTCAGCTTTACCCAATGCCAAATAAAGTTTTGCCTTTACCTCGTCAGGCATATCACGTTTGGACTTATCCAATGACTCATCTGTAATCAAACTTTCAAGTCGTTCAAGCACAGTGATATCAATAAATACATCCGTTTTAAGCACTTTTAAAAATTCATCAGCAATGTCTTCAGTGATGAAACACGCTTCAGAACGCTCAAAACGATCTGGAAGTTTCAAACCGTGCTCGAGGACATATTCAGCAAGATCGAGCGCAAAGTCGTATTCACCAACATCGATGGACCAAACTAGCATTTCAGTGACTACGGCATCCTGTACACCCGGCTTCACTTCTAGAATGCCATGAAGGTATGGTTTGTAATTAGGTAGTAACTGGCGTTTCAGTTCGACTTTGTTTTGTTTTGACTGAATATTTTTGAGACGATTTTTATCGCTATTGAGCTGCATCAATTGCTGTTCATAAGCATTGGTATTTTGCATCGTTCCGAACTCCGCAGCTGATTCAGCTGCGGATTTGGCTTGATGCTGTTGATAGTGCTTTCGAGCCAAGTTCATGGATTATTACTCCGCCTGAATTTCGATATTTTCAGCCATGCAAGCCAAGCCGAGATCTTCGATGTAGTAATCTTCGTTTGAAGATTCGTAGTTCTCGATCTGATCACGTTTTGGATTGTCGATGACTGTTCGACGACGCGCACCCTCTTGGACATAAATCGACAAATTATCGAAAGTCGTCACAAGAATGATGCCTTCAGGAAAAAACGGTACAGAGTAAGTGGCAAGACCACCCATACGCTTTTGACTGATGATGATATCTGCTGCCAGTTTTTCTGTATTCTCCTGATCTTTATTGACCAGTGGAAAATACTTATCAGATACAGTTTTTCGGTTACACATCACGACCAAATCAGGGTTGCCTTGATGTACATCATCGATCATTTCATCGACAATATTCATGACCAAAGCATCAAGGTTCTTGTAATCACCTGTTTTACCAATTGTGATTTTGTTTTGAGTGGCACCAGACTTCATCACACGTGAAGGATTCTCTTCACGCATTTTTTGCAACCAACCTTTGTTCACATCTTGCAGTAATGGATTTGCATTAATATCAGTGTTGGAAGCAATACTGATACCATTAAAACCAATCATGATGCGATCAAGAGCTTGACGTTTCACGATAGCTCCACGAAAGCGAGCATAAAAATCTTTAAATTTTGCCCATTGGTCTAATTTTTGATATTTGATGGCAGTATCAAAATCTGTCTTACGACAAAAATAAAAACGTTCATCCATTGAGCTTGGATCAGTAGCCTGACGTTCAGTAGCATCGGTATTGGTACGAGATGCAATTGGACGAGAAATACCAAGACCAACGGCAGAACCAGATTGTTCTGTCACAAGAAAAATATTAATTTTCTTTAAAAATTCAGATGATTCTTGAATTTTATCTTCAAGTTTTTGCTGAACTGTTGGTGTCACATTGAACTTTTGTGACACTTTCTCCACGCCATTGAGCTTGGCTAACTCAACCATGACTTTGTTGTACTTAGTACGAGTTTCTGTACGCATTTTTTATTACTCTAAAATAAGGGAAAAAGGTAAAGAGTCGACTGAATTAACAGTCGACTTCTTCTTCGTCATGCTTGAATTGGCTATTGTTTGAACCAGGACGTGGATTGCCTTGTGGCTCTTGATCAAGCTTCGTTTTCAATTGATTGAATTCTTGCTGCAGCTGCTCATGCTTTTGCTTTAACTGATTGAATTCTGTCCCTTGCGAAGCAGTCTGTTCAGCAATAGCAAGGATCGCTTGCTCACTTTGGCTGAAATTTTCTTGATTTTGCTGCTGTTGTTGCTCTTGAGTTTTGAACAAATTTTTAATTTGATTTAAAAAGTTCGCACCAAAATTTTCTTTGACTTCTTCGAATTCAAACGTGGTTTCTTGAGCTGCACTGAAAAGGTTTTCGGGACGTTGTTTTTTGGCCTTTAGTGGGTTTTCAGTAGCACCGGCTGCGAACGAAAGCATTTCTGTACCCAAAGACGCTGGACTGTCAGTTACAGCAAGACCTACTAAATAGGCTTGGCCAGTCTTTGCAAAATTTTGATCAACTTCGATAGACGTATAAATTTTTTGATTTTTCTGATTGAGGGCAATCAAATTATCGTTTGGCTGGATCTGCGCAAATAGTGCATCTTTCTGTTCACCATTGATGTCTACTTTTTCAGTTTTAAGCGCAATCACATCGCCATACGCACCGAAAATTCCATCTGGTGAAACACCCTTAATATGTTCCAAATTAATTCGAGCACCATAGGTATCCAAATTGTATGTCTGTGCCATTTGGATGATCCATTCAGATTGAATTTCACGTCCATCGGTGGTGTCACCAGCGACGGCAACTCGAAACCATTTCGATTTAAATTTTTTCGGCTGTGTTTTGTCAGTCATTTTGCTGCACCTGTTGCAAGGTTTTTTTGGGCAATTTCAATAGGTGCAGAATGGGCAATATTACGTAGATGCCGCAATTAAAAATCCTTGTATATAACTGATATACAAATTGCGCTGACTGATAAAAGATCAAGTGCCTGCCATCGTTTGCGAATGAAATCAAATTGATCCGTAGGACATGAACGAACTCTCTCAACTGGCTAATCTAGAGCTGATACTCGACAACAAACTCAAGGCAAAATTTTTGTTCTGGCTTGGTTGGAAAATCGTTGATATAGCTGAAGCGTTGGATGAAAACGAACGTACGGTTCAGGCTTGGAAAACACGAGAAGAATGGGACAAGACAAGATCTGACAGTCGTGTTGAAGAAGCTCTGACAGTTCGCTTGATGACACTCACACTCAAAAACAAAAAATCGAGTGGCGACTATAAAGAGCTTGGCGAATTATTTAAAAACTACAAAGAATTTGCACGTATTGAACGCTACAAAGATGGTGGCAATGAAGCGGATCTAAATCCGAATCTTGTAAAACGTAATGCAGCATCAAAAAAGAAAAAAGAAAGCAATACATTTACAGAAGAACAAGTCGAACAACTTATTTCAGCTTTTGAAGATAGCCTTTTTGATTATCAAAGAGATTGGTACAAAGCTGGTAATCAGCGTACGCGAGTGATTTTAAAAAGTCGGCAGATCGGTGCGACTTGGTACTTTGCCCGTGAAGCGTTGGTCGATGCAGTTAAAACTGGCCGTAATCAGATTTTCTTATCTGCTTCAAAAGCTCAGGCGCACATTTTTAAAGAATACATCAAAGGTTTTGCATACGAAGCTTGTGGTGTCGAATTGGTTGGTGATCCAATTGTTCTACCAGATAACAATCAAGCCACTTTGTCATTTCTCGGAACAAATTATCGTACAGCTCAAGGCCATCACGGTAATTTTTACTTTGATGAATTTTTTTGGACGTTTGGTTTTAATGAATTAAACAAAGTCGCATCTGCAATGGCTTTGCATAAAAAGTGGCGTAAAACGTATTTTTCTACGCCATCAACAATGGCGCATGAAGCATATACATTCTGGACTGGAACACGAGCAAATCGTGGTCGATCAAAAGATCAAAAGCTCAATATCGAAGTATCTCATGATGCATTGAAGAATGGACGCTTATGTGAAGACCGGATGTGGCGTCAGATTGTCACTATTCTTGATGCAGAGAATGGTGGATGTGATCTCTTTGATATTGAAGAGTTACGTTTTGAGTATTCCCCCGAAGAGTTTGCCAATTTGTTGATGTGTGAATTTATTGATGATGGCGCATCAATATTTCCGTTGGCCATGTTACAGCCTTGCATGGTGGATTCATGGGAAGTTTGGGCAGATGACTTTAAACCATTTCATACAAGACCTTTTGGTAATAATCCAGTTTGGATTGGCTATGATCCGGCTGAAAGTGGTGACAGTGCTGGTATGGTTGTCGTTGCACCACCCAAAGTAGCGGGTGGAAAATTTCGAGTACTTGAACGGATGCAATTCCGTGGGATGGATTTTAAAAATCAAGCTGAAATGATTCGTCAAACTACACTGAGATATTATGTGACCTATATCGGGGTAGATATTACGGGCATGGGTTCAGGTGTTGGGCAGCTGGTTCGGCAGTTTTTTCCTAATATGACTGAATTCAGCTATTCACCGGAAGTTAAAACTAAACTTGTCTTAAAAACTATGGATGTGATTCGACATGGTCGTCTTGAATACGATGCAGGCTGGACTGATCTATCGCAATCACTCATGAGTATTAAAAAAACTATCACAGCAAGTCAAAGACAAATGACGTTTACAGCTGGTCGTTCAGAAGAAATTGGTCATGCAGATTTAGCCTGGTCGCTTATGCATGCACTTTATAACGAACCGCTTGAAGGACAAACTCAAATGAATCAATCATTCTTGGAGATCTATTAATGAATCCCCTATCTACAGCAAAAAATTTAGTCAGTTTTGCCAAAAGCCAAATACCAATGTTTCAAACCCAAATGAAACAAAACAAGCATGAATCAATGGCCTTTACATTCGGCGATGCTGTACCAGTGTTAAATGGCAATGAATTATCAGATTATTTGGAATCTTGGTTTAATGGCCGTTGGTATGAGCCTCAGGTCAATATGAATGGTTTGGCCAAGTCTTACAAATCAACGCCCTACTTAAACAGTGGCATTATTTTTAAACGTAATTTTCTGGCCAACTTATTTATTCCGCATGCAAAGTTAAACCGGAAAGCATTTGAACAGGTCGCGTTAGATTACGTCTGGTGTGGTAATACATATCTCGAAGAAGTCAGATCAAGACTCGGAAATGTAATGCAATATAAACCAGCGCTGGCAAAATACATGCGACGTGGTGAGTATGATGATCAATTCTTCTTACTTTGTAATGATCATCTTGGCTATCAAGAATATGAATTTTCTAATCGTGTTTGTCATATACGAGAAGCCGATATCGATCAGGAAATTTATGGATCACCAGAATATCTATCTGCATTACAAAGTGCATGGCTTAATGAGTCGGCTACGCTCTTTCGTCGGAAGTACTACAACAATGGATCTCATGCCGGTTTTATCTTATATGTGAATGATGCTGCTCAAGATCCGAATGACATCACAGCATTACGACAGGCTCTGAAAGATAGCAAAGGGCCAGGCAACTTCCGTAATCTATTCTACTACGCACCAGGAGGAAAAAAGGATGGTATACAGATATTGCCTGTTTCTGAAATCGCTGCAAAAGATGATTTCACAAATATTAAATCCATCACACGTGACGATACTTTGGCAGCACTTCGCATACCGCCACAACTAATGGGTGTCGTACCAAACAATACCGGTGGGTTTGGATCTATCAAAGATGCTGCAGAAGTCTTTTATCAAAATGAAATTCTTCCACTTCAGTCGCGCATGCAGCAATTAAATGAATGGGCTGGTGATGAAGTGATTAGATTTAAAGAATATGACTTAAAGAACGTCACATGACACTTTAAAAAGCATTAATGCCAGCATTAGCTGGCTTTTTTTATGGATTTTCAGAAATTTTGCTCAAATGAGAAATATTCTCATATAAATCGATCAGACCGTGTCTCGGCGCAGTCACCCGCGCGCCTGGGGTTCGTCTAAATGAGTCAATTTCACTGCAACAAGATACACTATTGGATTAAGCAAGGAGACCTATGAAAGTTAGGCTATTGAGAGAAAAATGAGGAAATTTTCATACTGCATATTACTACGATACTACAGTTTCAAGCTAATACGAACCAATGAGTAAAAAATTTGATCGCTATTTGATACTAAAGAACATAAAAATGTCTTTTTAAAGGATCTGAAATCGATTTGAAGTAATAAAGTAATACCAATATATAAATAATTGAAAATTAATGATAAAAAACCTTACTTCTAAGAGTAATTTTTTGTAATAACATAAGTAATTTTTTATAAGTCATTGTTTTTATTAACACTGAATATTGGGTAACAATACTTTTTTTCACAGTAATATCTTACATATTTATTACTGATAATATTACATATGATTAATGATATAAAGTATTGATATATATAAAGATTAATTAAAATATTACTTTATTACTTCAAAATAATGCTATACCCAATTTATTTTTTAGATATTCAAAAATAGCCTTTTTGCTGATTTTGCACGCAATATGAAGAAAATCTATGGGAGTAGGTTGGGAATGGGAATGGGAGTTTAACTAGGTATTTCAATTACACGATCAAGAAATAATTCACTCTATGATCGGCATTATCAAAGCCTGTACTTTGATATTTTTCTTTTAATTTTCAAGAATATGGTCGGAGCAGTAGGATTCGAACCTACGACCCCCTGGTCCCAAACCAGGTGCACTACCAGGCTGTGCTATGCTCCGAAATTGGGGTGAATGACGGGATTCGAACCCGCGACAACTGGAATCACAATCCAGGGCTCTACCAACTGAGCTACATCCACCATAACGTTTGGTTCTATGTACCAAGCTACCAATTAAATGGCGCGCCTGACAGGATTCGAACCTGTGACCATCCGCTTAGAAGGCGGATGCTCTATCCAACTGAGCTACAGGCGCATAACGATGATAATACTATCAAGCGATACTTCGCCGATCTTAAAATAATGTTTTTCAACATCTTTTAAATGGTCGGAGCAGTAGGATTCGAACCTACGACCCCCTGGTCCCAAACCAGGTGCACTACCAGGCTGTGCTATGCTCCGATTTATCTCAGCTTTTATTGTATCGCACATCGTGCGGTACGGTGTGCATTCTAGGCTTGACGTCGCATCACGTCAACACCTAGTTTTAAAAAAAATGATTTTTCCTTATCAAATGTATATTTAACAAGCATTTTAACGCTTTAGAGAAGCACTAAAGTTCAACATTCGATCGAGCGGTAATTTTGCGCGTTCAGCCAATGCTGGATCGACGTGTATTTCTTGATCAGCATGTTGTAACACGTGCAAAATACCATCCAACTCATTCATTGCCATCCAAGGACAATGTGCACACGAACGACATGTTGCGCCCTCACCCGCCGTTGGCGCTTCGAATAATTCTTTATCTGGCGCTGCTTGCTGCATCTTATAGAAAATACCGCGATCAGTAGCTACGATCATTTGTTTATGCGGTAAAGTCTGCGCTGCTTTGATCAGTTGCGAAGTACTTCCCACTGCATCTGCAATATCTACTACAGATTCAGGCGATTCAGGATGAACTAAAACTGCTGCATCAGGATATAGCGCTTTCATTTGTGCAATACCACGTGCACGGAATTCTTCATGTACGATACACGCGCCATCCCATAACAACATATCAGCACCCGTTTTCTTTTGGATGTAACGTCCTAAATGCTGATCAGGTGCCCAAATAATTTTTTCACCCAAGCTATCAAGATGCTCAATAATCTCGACTGCACAGCTTGAAGTTACCACCCAGTCAGCACGTGCTTTCACAGCTGCCGAAGTATTGGCGTACACCACGACAGTATGATCGGGATGTTGATCACAGAATGCTGTAAACTCATCTACTGGACAACCTAAGTCCAAAGAACAGGTTGCCTCAAGTGTAGGCATTAATACTGTCTTTTCAGGAGATAAAATTTTTGCTGTTTCTCCCATGAACTTTACCCCAGCAACTACGAGAGTTGATGCAGCATGATCACGACCAAAGCGCGCCATTTCTAGAGAATCAGAAACACAACCACCTGTTAATTCTGCAAGCTCTTGAACATCAGGATCACAGTAGTAATGTGCAACAAGAACAGCATCACGCTTTTTAAGCTCAGCTGCAATTTGTGCGAACTTTTCTTGTTTCACTTCTGGGCTGAGGCTATGGTCCTTTGGCTCACCCAAACGATCTAAATGCGCCTGCACAATATTTTTGGCTTCGTTCGCAATTAAATTCGCATCATTCATAAAACGTCTTCTCTATCCTGCGTGCTTGCATCACAGCAAACATATAACGTGGGTATCTAGGGTGATCATTTGGGATGAATCACTTCGTCCACACATGAGTGATATAAAAAAAGCCCCTCTGTGGAGGCTTTATTATAACGCATATTTACGAACGATAATCGGCATTAATTTTGACGTAGTCATAAGAAAAATCACAGGTATAAACTGTGTCTTTCGCTTCACCTCGTCCTAAATCAATACGAATCGTGATTTCTTTCTCAGCCATCACAGCAGCGCCTGCTTCTTCGGTATAGTCAGGATTCGCACCACCATCCAAGCAAATCTGTACATCACCTAACCACACTTGAACCTTACTGCTATCTAAGTTTGGAACACCTGCTTTACCAATCGCCATTACAATACGCCCCCAATTTGGATCAGAAGCGAACAAAGCTGTTTTAATGAGTGGTGACTCAGCAACACTATAAGCAACATCACAACACTCTTGGGTATTGGCTCCGCCTTCCACCTGTACCGTAATGAATTTAGTTGCACCTTCACCATCACGAACAATCAATTGTGCTAAACGATTCATAATACGCGCAAGTACATCCAGCACTTGTTGGTAACGAGGGTCATCTTGTGACTCAATTTCTGCGCCACCAGCTAGACCTGTTGCTACAAAAATACATGAGTCATTGGTTGAAGTGTCGCCATCGATTGTGATGCGGTTAAACGAATGTTCGACAGTCGTTTGTAACAGTTGCTGAACAAGTACTTTTGATATTGGTGCATCTGTTGCAACAAAGCTCAACATGGTTGCCATGTTCGGGCGAATCATACCCGCACCTTTACTGATTCCAGTCATGGTGTATGTCACACCATCAAGCTCAAACTGTTCAGATGCACCTTTCGGAGTAGTATCTGTGGTCATAATGCCAGAAGCAGCTTCAGCCCAACGATCCGCATTTAAATCATTTAATGCAGGCTGAATACCTTGAACTAAACGCTCAATCGGAAGTTGCTCACCAATTACACCTGTTGAAAATGGTAGAATCTGATTCGCTTGGACACCTGCTAATTCCGCTAATTTGGCACACGTCGTTTCTGCATTTTTATAACCTACAGTTCCTGTTGCCGCATTTGCATTACCAGTGTTAATAATCAAATAACGTGGTGTATTTTCTGCCAAGTGCTTTTTACTGAGCAAAACTGGCGCAGCAGCAAATGCACTTTGAGTAAATACACCTGCAACATTTGAACCTTCAGCAAATTCAAAAATGACTAGATCTCGTCGATTTGGATAACGTACATACGCCTCAGTTGAGCCAATTTTTACACCCTGCACCACATGCATAAGTGGCATTGTTACGTCACCAACAGCCATTTTTAAACTTCCATTCAATTTAATAAGAAAAAGATCGGGAAAATAATCACCATAAAACTATACCTCCACCATTAGATACTCGATAAAGTCATTCACAGCCTGCGTGGTATCTGCAATATATTGTTTCTGCGACAGAATAAAGAGAATGCAAGAGTCCAACAGGTTCTGTGAATGACAATGGTTTTGCCTACTTTTGCCAAAACAAAAGTAGGTCGAACCGAAGGTTTATCCGACAATTGATATACTTGAGACAAGACGCCGTCATGCTAGTAATTATTTATCAATTATTTAGATAGGGTCTTACAGCTTACATCCGTAGCTTATTCCAAAAAGCAATGAAAATCGAGTATTAACAATACAGATTATCGAATTTGACTTTGCTCTAAACTGAGTAAAATCTGCTTCTTGTCCAACCCACCAGCAAAACCAACCAATGCCCCACTTGATCCAATCACTCGATGACACGGCGCAATAATCGAAATCGGATTCTTACCATTAGCAGCACCCACTGCACGTACAGCTTTTTCATTACCAATCTGGAGTGCAATCTCTTTATAACTACGTGTTTCCCCGTAAGGAATCGTCAATAAAGCCTTCCAAACCTGCTGCTGAAAATCAGTGCCTTGAAAATCAATAGGTAAATCAAATTGTTGGCGCTGCCCTACGAAGTATTCTTCTAATTGTTTTTTAACTCGCTGTAACATCGGATGTTGATGATCTTCTAAGGGCTTTGCTAAACGAACTCTTTTATGATCTTCATTATCCCACATGACTGCAACTAAAGCCTGATCATGTGCAACCAGTTTTAATGCACCTACAGGAGAATCCATATACATATAAACCAATTGCATTAAAAATTCCCCATAGGCTTTGTTCTATTCAGCTTACTCAATCCGATAAGATGCTGAATTTTCTTAATTTGAAGACAATTTCATTAAAATCAGACCAGATACGATCAACACTGCTGCAATCATTCGCATTGCGGTCATCGGCTCATTCAAAATGAGAATACCCACCACGAAAGAGCCAATCGCTCCAATCCCTGTCCACACCGTATATGCTGTACCTAAAGGAAGTGAACGCATTGAAATCGACAATAAAACAACACTTAAAATCATGAAAACAATAGTCACGATGCTCGGCGTTAACTTTGTAAAACCTTCAGACATTTTCATAGAATATGCCCAAATAATTTCAAAAATACCCGCCAAGATTAAAATTGCCCAAGCCATTTTTAACAGTCTACTTTATCAATAGTCAGGTCGTCCCAACGTGATTCTTTGCATGGAGGTCGTCCTCCTTCGTTGAACAGTTTACTGTAAAATGCGCAATTGTGTGAATTGTTGTGTATCTAGATAATTTAAACATTTGAAATAATTAAAATTTCTTAACACAACTATTACTGCCAAACGATACTTTCAACTTTCATGAGTTCACAAGCACCATTCCCTGTATCTTCTCGAGATAGAGAGCTTTTCCATCGCCAGCCATCTGAAGCCTGAATCTCAATCAATGAACCTTTTAAATAAACCAAATCATCTTTTTTTATCTTCTTCATTTGCGATGCCACAGAAGGATTTGCTGGGACTAAATGCATGTTGGCACTATGTGTTGCAATCTCTCTTAATGAAATAGGTGGCTCATTTTCAACTTTCCAATAATACCAACGATTACTTTGAGAAATATCAATGCGCTCATACACTTGCGGTTTCGCCATCTCTCCCCAACCGACCGCAATGTCGATCGGTGAAAATTCAGCTTCTCTTCCCCAATGATAATCTTCTTTGGATAAGACACGGAAAGAACCTTCATACTTTTCTAATTCAATGATTTGAACATTCTGTTGTGTCTTGAGTTGATCTAAATCAGGAACAGGTTTTAAAAAATTTGTCCAAATTAACCATGCAAATGCGACTGCTAATACCCAATACATCCATTTAGGCATCTCATTTATCCCTTTTGTTTCGTATCGCATTCATCCATTGATTTAAATGCTGAAATATAGTCTTCAAAAAAATCTGGAATTGGTAAAAATAATTATGCTTAGATGAATCTATAGATTCCTCTTGTATCGAACCCTTATGTCGATCAATCATGATCTGAATCGGTTCGTAATGCGACATGGTTTGTTGCAATTCCACCCCTAAATTCAAACACTCAAGTTTATAAGTGAGCTGAGATAAATCATCTCGATGGTACAACGTGAGGTGCTTACAATCTAAATCGATATGATGCTCGATTAATACTTCCGAGAAAGGAATTAATGCTTTTCTGATTCGTTGTACATCCTGATCATCATTCATCAGAGGAATATAATAATAGCTCACCTGCATAGAACTATTATTGCTCCGCTGTGAATCTGAAAAAGACGATTGATTACTAATCTTTTCGAGGGAATCTGTTATTGCTGTTATTTGATTGTTTTGTTGTTCTAAAGCCATTTATACACCATCAATGACTCAAAAAAGATACTGCTAGTATAAACCAACAGTATCTCAGTAAAGTGACTTTTTAGACAAAGTATCAGAACTTTAGCGTTAATCCCGTAGCATATAACCAACCCTTTTCACTTTCAGAAGCAGATTGCCATGGTGTTTGCTCTGTACCTTTATGATAAGCATATGCTACATCTACAAAAGGCATAAGTTTTTTATTGATCTCATAACGCACTTGTACACCCGTTTGTAGTTTAGATAACCCTGATTTCTTTGCATATTTTGATTCATCACTCAATACCACATCTGCATTCAAATAGGGTTGAGCAATTAACTTTTGTGTAAATAGCAAGTCTCGACTGGTTTCTAAACTCAACTGCCAATGCTGATCTTGTCCAGCAAAAACATAAGCTTCTGTTTCAAAGAAATATGGTGCTAAACCATGCAAACCGAATACAGCACTCCATTGATCTTGATCTAGCTGATGTTCTGGTTGATATTGATAACGTACACCCGCCTGTATATCCCAAAAATCTGCAATATTTCTGCTATATAAAGTCATTGCTTCAGTTTCAGCTTTTTCTGATTCAGCCTTCTCAACATGGGCTTTGATGAAGATTTTATTTTCATCTGTACCCACCCATGTTTTTAACTCGGTGCTTACACTACCATTTCCATCTTCATCAACCGTCCAAGCATTTTCTAAGCTGGTTGACTGGTATATTTGCCCGCCATGCTCGTTATGATGGCTATGCTCTGCATCTTGAACATCGCTTGAATATGCAAGTTTGGACTGTTCATGTTTGTGATGATCTGCCTTTGACGTTTCCATCACAACCGTCTGTTGCTGTGAAGCTTGATTCATCTGCAACATTTGATTATGAGCTTCATGGGCATGGGCAAATCCTCCCAAAGAGGATGCAATACCACTCACCACGATCAACTGTGTATATCGTTTCATCTTCGAAGACTGCTTAATGATGTGCATGGCTTTCTCCTATCGATGGTTGAACTGGTGTAGATGTTGGTTGAGTGGCTGTTTTTGCCTCATTGACATTCGCAACAATCAACTTACTCATCATTCCTGCACTCATGTGATAGAGCAAATGACAGTGAATGGCCCACTCTCCTAATTCATCAGCTGTCAGTAATGCAGTTACGGTTTTACCGGGTGGTACGATCACGGTATGCTTATTTGGCATATCGGCTGCGCTTTGTCCATTTTCTAGCTGCATAAACATGCCATGTAAATGCATAGGATGTGCCATCATACTTTCATTGACAAACTTCAAACGAATTCGCTCACCGTACTGCACTTTCAATGGTTCAAAATCTTTATCACTGAATTTTTTACCATCAATTGTCCAAATATATCGTTCCATCGTCCCACCTAAACGAATCACGAGTTCTCTTTCTGCAGCACGCGTATCAGGCTGAGGAGTTAATGCTTTTAGATCGGTATATTGCAATGCTTTATGTCCAACAGGTGTGGATGCATTTGCCCAACCTTGAACAGCTTGTGGTTTATGTTGGTTTGTTACGGATATAGAGGATTGTTGCTTATCCGAATGATGATGCATCTGGATCATATTCATGTCGGCATGAGATTTATGGTTCATATCGCCCATATCCATTTCACCATGCGCATTATGATTCATTGCCATCTTACTCATCTGAGTATGTTGGCTATGATCCATTTTAGACTTATCCATTTCAGCATGCTGGCTATGATCCATTTTGCTCGTTTCATCTTGCACATGCGCTCCATGTCCCATATCGTCCATGGTCAATAATGCACGTGGACGCGCTGCCGGCATCGTCACGGTCTGTTGTGCTGGCTTCATCTCATTCTGCAATGACGCGATTGCAAAACCAGACCGATCAATTGACTCTGCTTGGATTTGATAATGCGGTTGAGTTGGTTCAACAATTACATCATAAGTTTCTGCTGCACCAATTCTAAATTCATCGACAGGAACAGGTTGGACAGGCTGACCATCTGCACTCACAACCATCATTTTTAAATTAGGAATTCGCACATCAAAAAAAGACATCGCCGAAGCATTGATAAACCGTAAGCGAACTTTTTCTCCTGCTTTGAAAGCACCCGTCCAATTTTGTTGTGGTGTTTTCCCATTCACTAAAAAGGTATAGCCAGTAACATCCGATAAATCAGTTTTCAGCATGCGCATCTGATTCCACATCGAACGATCTTGCCATGTGGCTTTCAAACCTTGATCTTTCAGTTGTGACCAAACATCAGCGACTGTTTCACGTTGATTTTGATAGTACTCCGCTGATTTTTTTAGATTTGCCATGATCTTGTCACTTTTCGTTTCATGGAAATCGGAAAGCATCACAACATAATCACGTTCAGCACTTTCATGTTTGGCTACAGGCTGTTTTCCTTTGGGATAAATGACCAAAGGACCATATAAACCATCCTGTTCCTGACCTTTACTATGTGCGTGATACCAATAAGTTCCGTTTTGTCGTACTTTAAAACGATACTCAAAACTACCATTAGGCTTAATAACTTTAAAGCCATTGAAGCCGGGAACACCATCCATAAGCCCTGGTAAAAGTAAACCATGCCAATGCAGAGAGGTATCTTGATCTTTAAGTTGATTATGGACATGAATGACCGCTTCATCCCGTTCTTCAAACTCCAGCAAAGGCGCAATAAATTTGCCATTCACTGTAATTCTTTGAACAGGTTTTCCTGTGACATTCACCATCTCTTGGTTGATATTAAGATGATACTCTTTGATTGCAGCCATGCTATAGGGCGCGAATAAGAGACCGAAACTCGCAATAACGCCAGCATATAATTTTGAAGACATGAAATAATCCTAATCTATTGATTCATCAAATTTCCCTAACTATAAGAAGTTAAGAAAAGACTGAGTGGCTGATAGATTAGGCTTTGGGAGGACGAAGAATTTCTTGCCAATATCCAGCTAAGTGTCGAGCTTGATATGCTGTTATTAGATGAACAGGTCGTTCAAAAACAGATAAAGCAGATAGTTCAGGTATATTTTGATCGAGTGTAAAACTCACCGTTTGACAATGTGATGGATGATTACAATCTTCACAATGTTGCTGATTTGGCACTTGTTGGTCATGACATTTAGTCATACTCGTCATGTCTTGATGTGCCATTTGCATTTGATGATGCTGTTCACTTTTTATTTGCATCTTGTGACACGGCATATCCTGAGTAGTTACAGTGGATTGCTCAGTATGAATTGCATGTACAGCTGCAACGGCGACATTACTCCCCCGATGAAAAATATCATCAGGAACACAAACCACATATGTTTGTATCTTTTGAGATGTAGCACTTAATATTCCTATCCACAGATCAGAATCTTTATCTATATAAAGCATAAGTTGTTTCATAGTTATGCACAATCATGTTTATGTTCAAATTATGCAATATTCAACAACTTTAAACAGAGTGATGCTGTTTTATTCTACAATATTTGCAAAAATCGTTCATGAGTAAAAATAGAGCAAAATAAATAATTTAGCGCACAAAAAAAGGACAAAAAATTGTCCTTTTTCGTTCAAACTGCTGTGAATATAAACAACTGAAATCATTTTGTTTATTTTAACAACATCTTATCCACTCGCTTATCAACATGGTTATCCACGTAGTTATAAACAAAGTTATCCACAACCCAGTGTAAAAAATAGGTAAAATAGACTAAATTTGTTTTGCACCAACTTTAGCCAACTCTGCACGCATTTGGTCGATCACTGTTTTGTAATCTGGTTGACCAAAAATTGCTGAACCAGCAACAAACATATCCGCCCCAGCTTCTGCAATTTCTCGAATATTTGCAGGTCCTACACCACCATCCACTTCTAAACGAATATCACGACCACTTGCATCAATAATTTGGCGTGCTTGGCGAAGTTTTTCTAATGTCATCGGAATAAATTTCTGCCCACCAAAACCAGGGTTTACACTCATTAATAAAATTTGGTCCACTTTATCTAGAACATAATCAAGATAATGTAATGGTGTCGCAGGGTTAAAAACTAATCCTGCTTTTGCACCACCTGATTTAATCAACTGCAAAGAGCGATCAATATGATCTGTCGCTTCTGGGTGGAAAGTAATGATATCGGCACCTGCTTCCAAGAAGTCACCAATCATACGATCCACAGGAGAAACCATGAGGTGTACATCAATTGGTGCTTTGATACCGTAATTTTTTAATGCTTTACAAATACCTGCACCGAAGGTCAGATTCGGAACATAGTGATTATCCATCACATCAAAATGTACAACGTCTGCGCCTGCAGCTAGAACTTTTTCTACATCTTCACCTAAACGAGCAAAATCAGCAGATAAAATTGAAGGAGCAATGAGATAAGGCTTGGACATGGATAACCTGACAATGACGAAGGAATGATTCCGTGATTATAACAAATTCATACTGCTTAGGGCCGTTAGAAAGTGATTATTCGAGCATTGCAAACATGCAACACCACGTTGCAGAGTTACTATTTTTTTATCATTGGTTATTTGCTAAGGTAATTTTCGATACAAAAAATGAAGTCGTATGATGAAGAGTACTACACAAATTGAAACAGTCGAAGGTAAACGAATCGCTAAACGTTTACTCAATCACTGGAAACATAAATTTGAAGTTGAAGAAACTGAAATCTATTCAAAAATTTTGATGCCTACTGCAACGGTGACACTCACAGCACAACAGGAATACTTAGAGGTTATCATTGAAAATCAACAAGATGATGTCGAGCGCCTAGAGCAAGTTGTAATAGATCATTTGAATCGAATGGCTCAGCAGGAATTCGCTGCCAATTGGACTCATCAAGAATAAGAAGCTCATTATGAGCTTCTTTCAAAGATTAAGCATTCTTTTCTAATTGAATAGCATGAAATTGCAAATGATCATCGATAAAGCTTTGAATAAAATAGTAACCATGATCATAGCCTTCATGCAAACGTAAAGTGATATGTTGGCCAGACTCTAAACATGCTTGTTTAAATTTTTCAGGATTTAACTGCGCAAAGAATTGGTCTTCTAAACCTTGATCAATCAGAATTTCTTCAAATTGAGCCCCTTTCTGCTGCACTAATGCAGTTGCATCGTGTTCTGCCCAACGTTGTTGATCCTGTCCTAAATATTGACTAAATGCCTTTTCACCCCAAGGGCAAATACTTGGTGCGCAAATCGGTGCAAATGCCGAGACCGATCTAAAAAGTTCTGGGTACTTAAATGCTAATGTTAGGGCACCGTGACCACCCATTGAGTGTCCAAAAACCCCAACCTGATTTTCAATGATTGGAAATTCTTGCAAAACATGAGCGTAGAGTTCATCAACAATGTATGACTCCATTTGATAATGCTCAGCCCAAGGTTGTTGAGTCGCATTAATATAAAAACCAGCACCCTGCCCAATATCCCAATGATCGCCTTGAGCAACGTGCTCTCCACGTGGAGATGTATCAGGAGTAATCAAAATAAGACTTAATCTTGCTGCCATGCGTTGTGCATGTGCTTTTATTGCAAATGTTTCTTCAGTACACGTAAGCCCTGCAAGATAAAAAAGCGCAGAACAAGGTTTGCCATCTAAAGCAGCTGGTGGGAGATAAACACCAACGCGGCTTGAGCCTTTGAGGTGTTGTGATTCAAGTTGATAAATCCTTTGCTCACCCTCAAAACAACGATTTTTTTGCAGTAGCTGCATGTTGATCATCCTGTGTTTTTGTAATGTCTGTTGTTGTAATATTTTGAGTAGGGAATAAATATGGTTCTAATTGCGGCAGCATGAGTTCCATATTACGACCAATTGACCATTGTGGTTCAGATGGCTCAAAACCTTGTGCAGTTTCCCACTGTGTCACCGTTTGTTTGGCTTGTTCAAAGGCTTTTTTCATTGAAGACTGTTCACGCATCGCCAAATCAAAAAAAGCTCGACCAAAATAAGTATAATCTGCTTCATTATTACAGCCAAAAGAGGTCTTATCTGCTGCTGATGCAGTAATAATCAATGTTTCTGGAGACTGTAATGCTGGAATAAAACTTCCAGAATAGCATGCAGAGATTACAATCACTCGCCAACGAATACCTGACTTATCCAAAGTTTCACGTAACCATTTTGGATCGACCTGACCTAATTCAAGTGGTGCATTTTCTAGTTCAAAATGATTTTTTTCACCATGTGATGTCATATAAAGAAATAAAACATCACTATCACGATTCATCTGTTGACCGATACGGCGCAAAGCAAGCTCAATACTTGTCTTTGAAGCTATGGGTACTTCTAAACGCGTGGCAGGGTTATTGACCAGCATGATAGAACGGTCGACAGTTCCAAAGCGTGTATCAAACTGCTCTTTTATACGCTCAACTTCAGATTTAAAAACATTCACATAACTATCACCTGCAACACCTAAAAAGTACCAGTGACTTTGGGCAATGTCGCCATATTGGATGTTATCTAATGCTTGTTGTAATAAATTGCTTTGAGCATAAAAGGCTTCCTCTGAAAAGCTTGGCGGAGTTTCTTCGACTTTCCAAATCGGTTGATCTTTCACCGATAATTGCCAAACCACCATCGTTGCAATCGTTGCGATAAAAACGAGTGCACGCTCCCACCAAGGCCAATTCAGCGCACGTGAGAACACCCAAATTACAGCTAAACTTTGCCAAACAAATAAAGCCACAAAGAATGGTGGTAAAAAACCATTATAGATACTATCAGGAATGAAGTTTAGATAACCATTTGATCCTAAATACTGAATCAAGCACTGTAAGAGCAAAATATTGGTATCAAGAACCAACCAGAGTAAAGCAGGCACTAACATCAACCGTGCTTGGTTCATCCGTTGAGATAGAAAAATCCCAACAATCAAGGCAATGAACGGCCAAAGCGCATAGCCAATGAGACCTTGAGGGTTAAAATCACCTACTTGACCAGCTACTAACCAACTATACAACGAGTTTGTACAGCCACCTAAAATCCCCCAAAGGATCAGCTGGGTGATAGAGGGATGAACCACTTGTAATGAACGGCGGGACCCGAGGAACAACCACATTCCAGCAATTTGGTTACTTTTGAAATCATGCCAGATATTAATGGAGGGTTTGAGATCTATCATAGAATTCTTCGGGAGTATCTCTTCTTAAGCCTAAACTAAAAAATATGCCAAACGTTATAGATTAAATGTCGCTTTTTCAAAATCGTTAATATATGCAACCGTAGTGTAAGCTTAGCAAGAATTTTTTAGCAATCATGCTTTTGAACTATATCACAAATTTTTACCGAGCATTGACCTAAGCCAAACAATCATCTGATAAAAAGACTCAAATTTAACCTTTTGGAAAATAAGCATCAAATCGACAAGCATCCCCTAACCATTGATGATCAGGATGTTGTTCAGCGAGATAAACTGCATGGCGTGGTCGTTTAACAATTACTCTTTTTGCAATTTTCTTAGCTAAATCGAGTAGTTGATCGCCTAAATCCATTTCACCATCTTCAGGTAATAACATATGCAACAACTGCATTTGTTTTTTGACTTGTGCCTGTTTTTTTATCGCTTGCTGATTTTGATCACGCTGGGGAAACATCGGATCAAGATAAACAACATCTAGATATTCACCTTTTTGTGCTAACTCATTTAAATAGCAATTTGAGTCTGCATGTATAAGTTGAATGCGCTGCATAGTGGCTTGTAAAAAGGGATCTCTTTCCGCTTGTACCTTAGCATATTCCAGTAATACAAATAAAATTGGATGTCGCTCAATTAAGCGTACATTGGCACCCAAATGTGCCATAAGCAAGCTATCGTGTCCCAACCCTGCTGTAGCATCAATAAGTGTTGGTTTCTCTCCAAGTTGACATGCCCTCGCTATCATTTCTGATTTTAAACTTGCTCTTTTTAAACGAGGAATTTCAGCACACCAATCGGGCTGCATTTTCATGCCATTTGCACTGAGACTTAAACCATCTTCATCCAATACCAATGCCATATCAGGATTCAAACGTAAAAATCTTGAGTTAATTTTCTCTACAACATGACCCTCAAGTTTTACATCTAGTTCAGCAAAACGAGCTTGAAGTTGCTGAAATGAGTGTTCATATTCTGCTTGATACCAACATATCATTCGCATTACCAATGCACCCAACCTGTCCACCATGTTGCAAGGATAAATACCCCAAAACCGATACGATAATACGCGAATGCCGTAAAATCATGTTTAGAAACATATCGAATCAAGGCACGGATCACGATCAAAGCAGAAATAAAAGCAACCACTATTCCAACTGCAAGTACCGCTAAATCATTATTATGTAAATCATTTCGCATTTTATACATATCGAGTAAACCTGCACCCATCAGTACAGGAATCCCTAAGAAAAATGAAAACTCAGCGGCAGCTTTACGTGATATCCCTAAAAATAAAGAACCAATTATCGTTGAACCCGATCGTGAGGTACCAGGGATCAAAGCAAAACATTGAATTAACCCAATCAACGTTGCTTGTTTAAAAGTCAAATCATCCACTTCAGAACTGACAACTAAATGCTGGCGTCTTTCCGCCCAAAGAATAATAAAACCACCAACGATTAAGGCGATAGCAACAGTAATGGCATTAAATAAATACGCTTTAACCACATCACCAAATGTTAATCCAATGATCACTATAGGAATTGAAGCAATAATTAAATTTAGGCTTAAACGGCGACCTTGCTCCTGACCTTTCATTGCTCCAATCAAAGCACCCCATAATTTGCCCCAATACTCATAAATGACTGCAGCAATCGCACCGATCTGAACTGCAACGGCAAACATATCTCTTTTTTCTACAGTCCAAAAATCTAGCAACTGTCCAGACAAAATAAGATGACCTGTACTTGAGATGGGTAAAAACTCTGTTATGCCCTCAACCAATCCCATTATGGCTGCTTTAAATAGCAATAAAAGATCCATAACTCACCTTAATTTGGTTTGCCCTGATCAGCAATTTTTTTCCACGCATCATCACGTAAATAAACTGGCAAGGCATGTTCTGCATCAACCCATTTTTGTTGAGTTGCATAAACTCGTGCGATGGTTGCGATATCGTGCGCAGTTGCTTTGATATCAGCAACATTTTGATTTAAGGCTTTAGATTCATCTTCTTGCATAAATTCTATGAGAGTTGAACCTGAACCAATTGGTGTAAACTTACAGTATTCACTAGCACGTTCGTAAGCTAATAATTTTTCTTCATCGATTGCTTGCATAATACCAAACTGATCTAAGTTGTAATTCGCAATATACACTTCTTGCATTCGTGCATCTAAAACAGCAGAAACTTGTTTCAAACCGGTTAATCGATATGCTGCTTGAGCTAAAGCTTGTAAAGTAGAAACAGGTATAACAGGCAAATCATGCGACCATGCTAAAGCTTGTGCAACTGCAGCATTGATGCGCACACCACTAAACGAACCAGGACCTCGGCTAAATGCAATTGCTGTTAAATCAGAAAGTTGTGTCTGTGTCTGAATTAAAGCCTGCTCTGTTAAAGGCAAAATGGTTTGAGTTTGTGCCTTTGTTCGCTCATCCAACTGAAAATAGAGTTCTTGTGTGTCATCAATTAGTGAAACTGAACACTGCTCATTTGCAGTTTCCAATGCAAGCAATTTCATGCAAAAACCTTGGTATAAAAGAGATGAAAAACGTCGAGTATCATACTCCACTCAGACATCATAGGCGAGCTGTTCTATTTTTATGGATACAAAAAAGCCAAGCATTCACTTGGCTGAGTTCATATCAATTAATCTAATGTGTTTTAGAAATTAAACGCTTCTAAATTTAGGAAGTTTTTAAAATGCTCAGCATAATGTAAGGCACTCATTCGTAGTTTAACTGCACCTTCATCATCTACAGTTTTAACTATTTTTCCAGGTGAACCCATTACGACAGAATTATCAGGGATCACTTTACCTTCTGGAATTAATGCATTCGCACCAATAATACAATTCTTACCAATCACAGCATTATTTAGAATCACCGCATTAATACCAATTAAAGAATTATCACCGATGGTACATCCATGTAACATCGCCTGATGGCCAATCGTAACGTATTCACCGATATTCAATTCAATACCAGCATCTGTATGCAAAACTGCATTCTCTTGAACATTCGAGTAATTACCGATTCGAATTAAACAGTTATCCGCCCTAATAACAGCACCAAACCAAACACTGGGCAGAGTAAAACTTGAAGTGCGACATAAACCACCTAATTAATTTAAAGGGTTTATGGAGTATATAAAATTGTCATACCATCATCTTAACTTTGAAGATCGTACTGCATTAATGCTTGAGTCAAGAAAAGAAGGCTTTTCAGCCAGAAAATTTGCTGAACTTATTAAAAGACATCCTAGTACGATCTATCGTGAGCTTAAAAGAAATAGCATCAATGACGTTTATCAAGCTCGATATGCTTCTGATAACACTTTTGCTAGACGTAGACGTGGTCACAGAAAACTCAAAATCGATTCAATCCTCTGGAAATTTATTGTTGAAGCGATCCGTTGTTTATGGTCTCCTCAGCAAATAGCAAAGCGTTTAAAGACATTTCCTGATTTGGATCAAACAATGAATGTAAGCCATACAACGATTTATTCAACGATACGAGCATTACCCAAGGGTGAGTTGAAAAAAGACTTATTATCCTGTCTACGTCATGAAAATAAAAAGCGAAAAGCTAACGGTGAACCTAAAAAAGATTCTATATTACAGGATATTAAAACTATTCATGAGCGCCCAGCCGAAGTTCAAGAAAGAAAAATACCGGGTCATTGGGAAGCTGATTTAATTAAAGGTAAAGACAATAAAAGTTCGATAGCAACACTTATTGAACGAAATACACGGCTCTGTATCTTGGCAACATTACCTGATGCAAAGGCAGAATCAGTGCGCAAGGCTTTAACTGAAGCTCTGAAATATTTACCTGCAGAACTGCGTAAAACGTTGACCTATGACCGTGGACGCGAGATGGCAGAACATAAAATACTTGAAGAAGATTTAGGCATAGATGTATATTTCTGTGACCCACATTCACCCTGGCAAAAAGGCACATGCGAAAATATGAATGGTTTAATTAGGCAATATTTACCTAAAGGGATTGATTTAAATCAGGCAGATCAGCATTATTTAAATCAAGTTGCCATGTCACTGAATACTCGTCCTAGAAAAGCGTTAGATTGGCTTACACCATTAGAGAAATTTGCTCAGCTTGTTGATTATCATAAGACTTTTCAAACTGTCGCACCTCATGTTTGAATTCGCCCTGACTTCACGTCCTAATTCGACCTGACCAATCACAGTTGCTGTCGGTGCAACCCAACCATCCCAAGGTTGTTGAAGTGCTTTAGGAGTAAATTCTTTATATTTGTACATCATTTTTAAAACTCTACTTTTCAAAGTGAAATTAAAACTTAGCTAGACCAAAGTTAGGTGGATTAACTAGAAATGGCCATTTTTTTTGATAGCCTAAACCGTATTGGAATAATGAAACGAGCATTCTTGCGGTGAGACCCCACACGACTTCGCTTTCAACTTGCATGCTTGGAAAATATAAAGATTGACGGGCTAATCTAACTTCATAAGGTAAAGGAGGAGCATCGATTAACTGTTTTAATGGTACAAAGAAAATGCGATCAATTTCTGAGGGCTGTGCAATAAGGTTTACTTCCGCAGGGATTAAGCCAACAATTGGTTTAACAGACAATCCACTCCGTGCTCTTTGAATCGGTAAATCACCCAATAATTTAACATCGAAAGGATTTAGTGCGGTTTCCTCTTGAGCCTCACGTAAAGCAACAACAATATTGCTTGTATCGCTAGGATCACGTTTACCACCAGGAAAAGATACCTCACCTGCATGTTGAGATAAATGAATTGAACGACGTGTCAATAAAACTCTAGGCTGAGTCTCCTGCGTAATTGCAATTAAGACTGCTGCATCAGCTTGTTGAATTCGTTTGGAAAATCGCAACCGTTGTTCTAATAGCTGTATTAACGATGCCTCTTCCATGCTACTCATCCCTCTTTGAATGCTTTTCTTATCCACCAACATCATAGCCGAAATTTTACTGAGGAACATAGCTGATCCTAATGCGAATTCATAAAAATTCAGTTATGCTGAGTTATCTCTAGGATTGATGATAATTATGAGCTTTTGTGTAGCGTGTGGACATCAAACTGAAGCAAAAATTCCATTAGGTGATCATAAAACACGTCTTGTATGTACAAATTGTGGCAATATTCATTATGAAAATCCCAAGGTTATTTGTGGTGCTTTAGCGCTATGGGATGATAAGGTTTTACTCTGTCGACGAGCAATTGAACCACGTTATGGTTTATGGACACTACCTGCTGGTTACATGGAGTTATTTGAAACCATGGAACAAGGTGCAGCTCGTGAAACACGTGAAGAAGCGGAAGCTGAAGTTGAAATAGAACAACTTTATTGTATGTACAATATTCCGCGTATTGGACAGATATACGTATTATTCAAAGCACATATTAAACAAGGTTTCTTTGGAGCAGGTGAAGAAAGTATTGAATGTCGTTTATTTGAAGAGCATGAAATTCCATGGTCTGAACTTGCATTTCCAAGTGTTGAACAAACATTGAAACACTATTTTTCTGATCGTAAATCAGGAACATTCACAACTCATCTAGAAACGTTGGGTACTCGTTTAGACCATACAGGTTAAAAAAAGACCGCTTAACGCGGTCTTTTTTATATTAGGACTTAACTTTAATTGCCTTACATGCTGGGATAGATTGATCTGCAATCTTAATACTTACCGAACCAGAGAAACGTTTTGCTAATTCACGTTCTTCTGCTGTAGGAGCTACGTATTTATTTTTTTCTTCTGTGGTCAAATCATCATATAAACGATTATACACATCTACAAAATATGCATAAGTATTTGACCATGTCACTGTATTATTTGAGAAATTCGTTAAATTAATTCCCGTTGCTTGACCTGCAAGAAGGTTATTGATATTGATTTTCGCCCCAGTGCCTGCAGTTACGTTCAAGCCAAACATTACTCCATTGATATTTCCAAACTTAGGATTAGACAATATCGCTCTCACACTGATTGATTTATCATTCGTTGAAAATAATGTCGCTCCCGTTGTACCAATTCGGAACTGTTTTTGATCATTACTATCTGTGATTGAACCATCACTATTCACTGTCTTCACACTGCCACAAATACTTTTCGAAGTACAACCTGTTTTTGAAAAACTCCGATGATTTCTCACTATTGTAGTACAATTATTTCTTATGATTTGCATGTGTTATTTTCAAGTTTATGAGCCAGTTTCAGCAAAAACTCAATATTTCATCTCTATCAGTCTCTGAAATTCTATTTCAGTTGAGAGAGTTAATTGGTTTGGTTTATTTGCATGATCAAAACTCACCTATTATTAGTTTTTTGCCAAAACATTATTTAATCTTCGAAAATTCAACATCACAACAGTTCACTCAACTTGAGTTAAACCAATACCATCAAATTACGCATCCTTTATCGATCATCAATTTTGCTCAGTTTAGCAAAAATCCAATATCAGCCATCGAATCCATTTCTTTTAAAGGTGGATACATCGGCTTTATAAGTTATGACTATTGTTCAAACTTATGCGTTACAACTGCTATGCGCTCTCAACCCAGTCTTTTTTTAGGTGAATATTCAAGTTATCTCAAATATCATAATGGTGAATGGTATTTCTATGGCAATGAAAAAAATTCAGTAAACACCTATAATTACATTCTATCCCTTTTGTCTAAAAATAAATCAGATCAACTTGAATCATTATCTTTACAGGATCAATGTACACCTCGCTGGTCTAAAACCAAGTATTTACAGGCATTCAGAAAAATTCAAGACTATATTAAAGCTGGTGATTGTTATCAAATAAATTTAACTCAAGAGTTTACAGCAAAAGCGAAAGGCTCCCTACTTAGTAAATCAAATGATTTTTGGCAATTAACTCATGCACCATATGCAGGCTATGTAAAAATTAATGAATTCGAACTTTTAAGTTGTTCACCAGAGCTATTCATTGAATTTGATAATAAAAATAAAATTAAAACTCGACCAATCAAAGGCACCATGCCAAGACACCAAGATCCTCAACAAGACCTTATTTCAAAAGAAAAGTTAACAAATTCAAAAAAAGATCAGGCAGAAAATGTAATGATTGTGGATTTACTAAGAAATGATTTAAGTGTTTATGCAGAAACTGGTTCAGTAAAAACAACAAAATTATTTGAAATTGAAAGTTTTAATCAAGTTCATCATATGGTGAGTGAAATCACCGCGACATTAAAAGAAGAAGTTAATCCGATGCAAATGTTGCTATCAGCACTTCCAGGAGGCTCAATCACAGGGGCACCAAAGATTCGCGCAATGCAAATTATCGATGAGCTTGAAGAATCTCCACGCGGTGCCTATTGCGGAAGTTTAGGATATTTTAATTACGATGGTACAGGTCGCTGGAATATTTTAATTCGTAGTATTCAAAAAAATCAGGACAATCTTTCGATTTGGGCTGGTGGTGGAATTACTATCGCATCTGATGCGGAAGCCGAATACCAAGAATGTTTTGATAAAGTTTCTGCCATGCTTGATCTACTCAATACATGGCAGAAATAAAATAAGCTACTTCAAGATTAACTTATTAGCATTTTTAATGTATCAACTAGGCGCTGATTTTGTTCATCAGTACCAATCGTGATACGCAAAAATTGATTAATTCTTGGTTTGTTGAAATAGCGAACAATAATACCTTGCTCACGCAATTTTTCTGCAAGTTGTGCTGCATCGTGTAGGGAGTGTGTAGCAAAAATAAAGTTTGCTTTTGAAGGCAAAACATTAAAACCTAGCTCAGTTAGGTTAGCTACCAATTTTTCACGACTTACAATGACTTTCTCACATTGTTCTTGAAAATAATCTTGATCTTCAAAAGATGCTACAGCTGCAGCAATTGCAAAACGGTCAATTGGATATGAATTGAAACTATTTTTAACCGCTTCAAGTGCAGCAATCAAATGGGCTTGTCCAATTGCAAATCCAACACGCAATCCAGCCAGTGAACGAGATTTGGAGGTTGTTTGACATACAACCAAATTCTCATAACGACTTACAAGGTCAACGGCTGATTCTGCTCCGAAATCTACATAAGCTTCATCAATAACAATCACACGATTCGGATTAGCCTTTAACACTTTTTCAATTTTGTTCAAACCTAATGCAATACTCGTTGGTGCATTTGGATTGGTGATAATAATTCCACCATTTTCCTGTTCATAATCTGAAATATCTATTTCAAATTTTTCATTCAATGGAATTTGCTTTGTTTGAACACCAAAAAATTGACTATAAACAGGATAAAAACTATAGGTTATATCTGGATATAGAATTGGTTTTTGCTGAATGAAAAATGCTTTAAAAATATGAGCAAGCACTTCATCAGAACCATTTCCTACGAAGACTTGGCTAACGTCAACATTTTGTTGTTTAGCGATTGCTTGTTTTAAAACCGTAGCATCTGGATCAGGATATAAACGAAGGGCATCAGCTTGATGAGCCAAAACAGCTTGCACTGCATCAACCACTTTTGGAGATGGCGGATAAGGATTTTCGTTTGTATTCAGTTTCAATAAATTCTGTATTTTTGGTTGTTCACCAGGTACATAAGGCTCTAACTCACGAACCTCTGGACTCCAAAAACGCATTTGTTCAATTGTAAATGCCATTTTATATACTCTCAAAACTCTCTAAAAAGGAACTTTATCAGCCCCTATATTCGTGGGTTAGCTATTGATAACGATAACGAGCTGATCGAGCATGTGCATCAAGATTTTCTTCCACCGCCAATATGTCTGCTGCTTTTGCTAAGGTTTTGACACCTTCTTTTGAGCACATAATTAAGCTTGAGCGTTTCTGAAAATCGTAAACACCAAGCGGTGAGGAAAAGCGAGCTGTACCAGATGTTGGTAGGACGTGATTAGGCCCCGCACAATAATCACCTATTGCTTCAGGAGTATAGCGCCCCATGAATATTGCGCCCGCATGACGTATTTCTTGACTCATCAACTCTGCATCATCTAGACATAACTCTAAATGCTCAGGAGCAACTTGGTTGATAAGATCAACTGCTTCTGCACGATTCTTCACAAGCACTAATGCGCCACGATTTTCAATAGAAGTTCGAGCAATATCTGCCTTTGGCAGTTCGTTCAAATGCTTTTCAATTGCAATTTCCACAGCATTTAAAAGATTCTCATCAGGTGTAATGAAAATTGATTGAGCCACAGTATCATGCTCTGCCTGAGACAATACATCCATTGCCAACCATTCAGCATTATTTTCACCTTCAGCATAAACAAGAATTTCTGAAGGACCTGCGATCATATCAATGCCCACTTGACCGAAAACTGCTCTTTTAGCTGCGGCAACAAAGCGATTACCTGGCCCAGTAATTTTATCCACTGCTGGTATTGTTTCAGTACCATAAGCCAGAGCTGCAACAGCTTGTGCACCACCTATTGTAAAAACTCGGCTCACACCAGCTAAATATGCTGCTGCTAATACCAATGGATTAAGTTCACCATTGGGTGCAGGAACAACCATAATAATTTCAGGTACGCCAGCAACATGGGCTGGTAAAGCATTCATAAGTACAGACGATGGATAAGAGGCTAAACCACCAGGTACATAGATCCCAACACGATCAAGTGGAGTGACTTTTTGGCCTAATGTATTTCCCAAATCATCAACATAAGTCCACCCTTCTTGCTTCTGAGCTTGATGAAATGAACGAATTCGTTTTGCTGCTAACTCAAGTGCATCACGAGTTTCAATGGTTAAACCCTCAAAAGCGGATTTGAGTTGTTCTTGGCTGAGCTCTAAGTCTGAGAATTGATGCGCAGGATGTCGATCGAACTGTTGCGTTAACTTAAGTACATGCTGATCACCGTGTTGACGAACATCGGCAATAATTTGGTCTACGGTTTGTACTAATTGAGGATCATTTACAGTTTCAAATGCTAATAGTTCAGCAAATATCTGCTTAAAATTTTGATCCTGAGTCGATAAACGTCGCATCAATTTACCCACAAGGCGAAAAAGAGAAGAATAAGTTTACTCTTTTTCGATGTCCTTGTGGGCATCATCTCAACAACTATCACTCAGTTTTCATAGGAAATCACGTTTAACGTGATTGGACTGCTTGTTCAAGTTGAGTCAAAATTGGATTTAATAAAGTTTGTTTACGTTTAAAACTCGCTTTATTGACAATAAGACGCGAAGAAACTTTACAAATCTCTTCTAATGGCTCTAAACCATTGGCACGCAAAGTATTGCCCGTATCAACGACATCGACAATATAATCACCCAAGCCTACTAATGGCGCAAGCTCCATTGAACCATAGAGCTTAATCACATCAACTTGTTCACCTAAGCTCGCATAATATTGACGCGTCAAATTGACATACTTCGTCGCAATCTTCAAACGTCCTTTCGGGCGTTCCATTCCAACTTTGCCAGCAGTCATTAATTTACAATTGGCAATTTTCAGGTCAAGTAACTCATACACATGTTGAGCTCCATGTTCCATTAATACATCCTTACCCGCGACACCAAAATCTGCTGCACCGTTTTCCACATATGTTGGCACATCAGAAGCACGTAAAATCAAAATACGTACTTTCTTATGTGTTGTTGGGAAAATCAATTTACGAGATTTATCAGGATCTTCAAGTAAATTTATGCCTGCATTTTCAAGTAATGGCAATGTTTCTTTTAAGATACGACCTTTACTGAGTGCTAAAGTTAAACCATGATCAAAATTACCCATTACATCAAAATTCGGATCATCGTTTCTTAAGTCATTCATCCTTTTACTCGCTTAATCTGAGCGCCTAAACTTTGCAATTTTTCTTCAACATGTTCATAGCCACGATCTATATGGTAAATACGATCAATTAGTGTTTCACCTTCTGCAACTAAGGCTGCAAGCACTAGTGAAAATGAAGCACGTAAATCTGTAGCCATAACAGGTGCAGCCTGAAGTGTTTCCACACCAGTTACGATCGCATCATGGCCTTCTACCTGAATATTTGCACCCATACGTGAAAGTTCGGGGACATGCATAAAGCGATTTTCAAAAATTGTTTCCGAAATCGTCGCAAAACCACGACCGATTGCATTCACGGCCATGATTTGAGCTTGCATGTCAGTTGGAAATTCCGGATGAGGCAATGTTCTAAAACTAACAGCTTTAGGACGTTTCCCTTGCATGTCTAGTTCAATCCAATCATCGCCACGAGTAACTTCCGCACCCATTTCTTCGAATTTATCTAATACAGCTTCTAATAATGCTGGATCTGTATGCGTCGTTTTGATACGACCACCAGTGATCGCTGCAGCGGCTAAATATGAGCCAGTTTCGATACGATCCGCTACGACTGCGTATTCACAACCATGCAGACTTTCAACACCAGTTACTACCAAAGTGTCTGTATCAAGTCCTTCAATTTTTGCACCCATTTTAATTAGCATTTGGGCGAGGTCTGTAATCTCAGGCTCTCTAGCAGCATTACGAATTGTGGTAACACCATCTGCTAAAACAGCAGCCATCAAGATATTCTCTGTACCACCCACGGTCACCATATCAAAAACGACTTCACCGCCTTTTAATCGACCATCAACTGAAGCATGAACATATCCATTTTCAACTTCAATATGTGCACCTAACGCTTCCAAAGCTTTTAAATGCTGATCAACTGGACGTGAACCAATTGCACAACCACCTGGTAATGATACTTTTGCGTTACCATAACGTGCTAATAATGGACCTAACACTAAAATTGAAGCACGCATTGTTTTCACAAGTTCGTATGGTGCAAATTGATTATCTAATGTTGATGCATCAGCACGAACCGTATCCCCTTCATAGGTCATGGTAACGCCAAGACCCGCTATTAATTTAACTAATGTATTTACGTCTTTTAAGTTTGGCACATTGGTTAAAGTAGTCGGAGAGTCCGCAAGAATCATTGCAGCGAGTAAAGGTAAAGCTGCATTTTTAGCACCAGAAATGCGTACTTCACCTTCGAGCTTAACACCGCCCGTAATTAAAAATTTATCCATTAATATTTAAGCTCCGAAAAGGCTTGCTTTACGCCATTCGTCTTTAGTCATTGCACGAATAGTAACTGCGTGAACTTCACCACTCGCGATATAAGAATTAAGAGGTGCATATACGGCTTGTTGACGTGTAAGAGTTCTCTTTCCTTCAAATTGATCATCTACAATACGAAGGTCGAATTTTCCAGCTTGTCCACTCACTGCTACTTCTGCTTCAGGGAAAGCTTCTTTTAAAATTTGCGTGAGCTGTTCACTATTCATTACAAGACCTCTTATACAGCCAATGGTGTAAAACCGCATATTTTACTATAACTTTTTCACATTATTCAGTAAGCAGTTTCTTTTTTTAAAAATAAAAAAAAGAGGCTATCAAAATTAGCCTCTTTCTTAAAAGCAATTTAACTTAAAACAACCAACTCATGCTGGTAAGAACATTGCATTTTTCTATGTTTAGCAAGCTGTCTTTTTAATTTTTCTGTCAGTTTTTTTATTGAAGTATACATATCATCTGCTGTTGCTTGAGCAAACAGCTCAACCCCTGGTAAACGTATGATGGCCTCAGCTATATGATTGGCACTCCCTTTATGCGAACGCTTATCGATTTGATGATCTTTCGCTAATTTAATTTGCATACTGTTTACTTGATCAAGATGCTTAGTCATTTGACTAAACTTTTCTTTTATATTTTTTTCAATTGCTGGTGTAATGGTTAAATGGTGTCCACGAATTGTTATTTGCATAATTCTATCCCTCACCTTTTCTTAGGATTCAAGAAATAACTAAAACAAATTAATGCACATGAGTGGTTCAGTATCCATTAAATCATTTCAGTGATCTCTCTAGTGACTATTAAAAAAATTCATTATTTCGTCATAATGAGCTATTAGAATAGTCACACCTTAAAATTTAGATCAAGACTTTTCTTTCAGAAGATGAAGGAATATGTAACGATTCTCTATATTTTGCGACTGTTCTACGAGCAACCTCAATACCTTCTTTTTTCAACATCTCTGCTATTGCATTATCTGACAAAGGCTTACGTGGATTTTCATTAGATACGAGCTTTTTAATCATGGCACGAATTGCAGTCGAAGATGCCTCCCCACCAGAAGTTGTTCCAACATGACTTGAAAAAAAGTATTTCAATTCAAATAACCCACGGGGTGTAAGCATATATTTATTGGTTGTCACACGAGATACTGTTGATTCATGTAGTTCAACTTCTTCTGCTACATCACGCAAAACTAAAGGCTTCATTGCTTCAGCACCTTGCTCAAGAAATGCTCGCTGATGTTCAACAATACAAGTCGCAACCTTCAATAATGTTTTATGACGCTCATCTATACTCTTAATGAAGTTCTTTGCTTCTAACATTTGATTGCGTAAATAAACATTATCGTCACTTTGATCTGCTCGACGAATCATATTGGAATAAAATGAATTAATCCGTAATTTAGGCATTACATCCGGATTTAATTGTACATTCCAATGCTGATCTTTCTTTGCGACAACGACATCAGGTACCTGATACTCTGATTCTTGTTGATCAAACTCCAACCCAGGATAAGGCTTTAAGGTTTTAAGTAGCTCAATTGCATTAGTAAGTTGTTCTTTTGATAATCCAGTTTGTTTCAATAATTTATTTAAATCATTAGAAATCAGCAGTTCATAGTAATTTAAAAGCTGCTTTGCTTCGGCTAAAAAAGGAGTCTTGTCTTTAATTGTTTCTAATTGAATTTGCAAACATTCAGCCAAACTTCTTGAGCCAACACCTATCGGCTCTAAACGTTGAATATGTTTTAAGACAACAATAACCTCATCTTCTTCAACATCTTCGTCGTTATCAACCTCTCGTAACAATTGATTCACAGCAATTAAAATATCTGTCAAATCAGCATCTAGAAATCCCTTATCATCCAAAGAGTCTACAATACAATAAGCAATCAGCTTATCCACCCTAGAAAAATGCAAAAGATTAACTTGTTCTAGAATATGTTCTTTTAAACTAAGGTGAATTTGTCTGTTATCTTCTCTTTCTTCATACTCTGGTGTAGCAAGTGCGGTGGATTGATGCGTATAAATATCATCCCACTCTGTATCAACGGGCAAATCATTTGGTAAATGATCTGCATTCAATTCAGATGTTAAATCTTTATTTTCATTAGCTTCAACACTATTTAAACTTTCAATACTATTATTATCTTCAATTTTTTCGAGCAATGGATTACTATCAAGTTGAATTTGTATCTCTTGCTCCAACTCCAAACTAGATAGTTGTAAAAGTCGAATTGCCTGCTGCAATTGAGGAGTTAACGATAAATTATTCGCTACTTTCAACCCAACAGATAATTTCATAATCACTTCCTATATTAGAACAAGCAAAAAACATGCCTACAAAATTATTTATAACACAAAGAAACTTGAACAACTATAAGTAAACCTACTTTCAATCTATCCATATGCTCAAAAAACTAGCAAAAGAATATTTGTATAAACTTTATTCGATATATTGCCTAACTAAATTTTCAACCACGCAATAAAAAACACCCCTAACCGTTAGGTTAGGGGTGTTTGTATTTAAAAGCTGGCGATGACTTACTCTCACATGGCAAACGCCACACTACCATCAGCGCGAAGAGGTTTCACTTCTGAGTTCGGGAAGGGATCAGGTGGTTCACTCTTGCTATTGTCGCCAGCAAACTGTTTTGGCTTTCGGTGGTCTTACTCTTGAACTTATTGAAGTTCTTTGCCACTTAGTACCGAAAGAGTTATTAACGGATTAGATAATTGGTCTGTATTGTAACTAGTTTGTACACTAAATCAAGTTATGTATTGAATTTATCTTGAATACAACAACTGTTTGGGTGTTGTATAGTCAAGCCTCACGAGCAATTAGTATTGGTCAGCTTCACACGTCACCGTGCTTCCACACCCAACCTATCAACGTCCTAGTCTCGAACGGCTCTTTAGAGGAATAAATTCCTAGGGAAATCTTATCTTGAGGTAGGCTTCCCGCTTAGATGCTTTCAGCGGTTATCCCTTCCGAACATAGCTACCCGGCGATGCCACTGGCGTGACAACCGGTACACCAGAGGTTCGTCCACTCTGGTCCTCTCGTACTAGGAGCAGATCCTCTCAAATTTCCAGCGCCCACGGTAGATAGGGACCGAACTGTCTCACGACGTTCTAAACCCAGCTCGCGTACCTCTTTAAATGGCGAACAGCCATACCCTTGGGACCTGCTTCAGCCCCAGGATGAGATGAGCCGACATCGAGGTGCCAAACACCGCCGTCGATATGAACTCTTGGGCGGTATCAGCCTGTTATCCCCAGAGTACCTTTTATCCGTTGAGCGATGGCCCTTCCATACAGAACCACCGGATCACTAAGACCTACTTTCGTACCTGCTCGACTTGTGGGTCTCGCAGTTAAGCGCGCTTTTGCCTTTATACTCTACGCGTGATTTCCGACCACGCTGAGCGCACCTTCGTACTCCTCCGTTACTCTTTAGGAGGAGACCGCCCCAGTCAAACTACCCACCAGACATGGTCCTCGTCCCGGATTACGGGACAGAGTTAGAACCTCAACATTACCAGGGTGGTATTTCAAGGACGGCTCCATTGGAACTAGCGTTCCAACTTCAAAGCCTCCCACCTATCCTACACAAGTAAGGTCAAAGTTCAATGTCAAGCTGCAGTAAAGGTTCACGGGGTCTTTCCGTCTAGCCGCGGGTACACTGCATCTTCACAGCGATTTCGATTTCACTGAGCCTCTGCTGGAGACAGCGCCGCCATCATTATGCCATTCGTGCAGGTCGGAACTTACCCGACAAGGAATTTCGCTACCTTAGGACCGTTATAGTTACGGCCGCCGTTTACTGGGGCTTCGATCAAGAGCTTCGCTTACGCTAACCCCATCAATTAACCTTCCAGCACCGGGCAGGCATCACACCCTATACGTCCACTTTCGTGTTTGCAGAGTGCTATGTTTTTAATAAACAGTTGCAGCGGCCTGGTTTCTGCGGCTGCCAACCGCTCAGGGAGCAAGTCCCATCACCGTCAGCAGCGTACCTTCTCCCGAAGTTACGGTACCATTTTGCCTAGTTCCTTCAGCAGAGTTCTCTCAAGCGCTTTGGTCTACTCGACCTGACCACCTGTGTCGGTTTCGGGTACGATTCCTGTGTAACTGAAGCTTAGAGACTTTTCCTGGAAGCATGGTATCAGCCACTTCACTGTACAAGTACAGCTTGCTATCGACTCTCAGCATAGAGCACCCCGGATTTGCCTAAGATGCATGCCTACGGTCTTCCACCTGGACAACCAACGCCAGGCTGACTTAACCTTCTCCGTCCTCTCATCGCATTACACAGAAGTATTGGAATATTAACCAATTTCCCATCGACTACGCCTCTCGGCCTCGCCTTAGGGGTCGACTCACCCAGCCCCGATTAACGTTGGACTGGAACCCTTGGTCTTTCAGCGAACGGGTTTTTCACCCGTTTTGTCGTTACTCACGTCAGCATTCGCACTTCTGATACCTCCAGCATACTTCTCAATACACCTTCATCGGCTTACAGAACGCTCCCCTACCACTTGACTAATGTCAAATCCGCAGCTTCGGCACATAGTTTTAGCCCCGTTACATCTTCCGCGCAGGCCGACTCGACTAGTGAGCTATTACGCTTTCTTTAAAGGGTGGCTGCTTCTAAGCCAACCTCCTAGCTGTCTATGCCTTCCCACATCGTTTCCCACTTAACTATGATTTTGGGGCCTTAGCTGGCGGTCTGGATTGTTTTCCTCTTGACTACGGACGTTAGCACCCGCAGTCTGTCTCCCGGATAGTACTCATTGGTATTCGGAGTTTGCATCGGTTTGGTAAGTCGGGATGACCCCCTAGCCGAAACAGTGCTCTACCCCCAATGGTATTCGTCCGAGGCGCTACCTAAATAGCTTTCGGGGAGAACCAGCTATCACCAGGCTTGATTAGCCTTTCACCCCTATCCACAAGTCATCCCCTGGCTTTTCAACGACAGTGGGTTCGGTCCTCCAGTTAGTGTTACCCAACCTTCAACCTGCTCATGGATAGATCGCCTGGTTTCGGGTCTATACCCAGCAACTAAACGCCCTATTAAGACTCGATTTCTCTACGGCTCCCCTATTCGGTTAACCTCGCTACTGAATATAAGTCGCTGACCCATTATACAAAAGGTACGCAGTCACCGAACAAGTCGGCTCCCACTGCTTGTATGCATGCGGTTTCAGGATCTATTTCACTCCCCTCACAGGGGTTCTTTTCGCCTTTCCCTCACGGTACTGGTTCACTATCGGTCAGTCAGGAGTATTTAGCCTTGGAGGATGGTCCCCCCATATTCAGACAAGGTTTCACGTGCCTCGCCCTACTCGTCATCATTATGTGTGCCCTTTCGTGTACGGGAATATCACCCTCTACGTTCGCACTTCCCAGAGCGTTCCACTAAAACACACATAACTTAATGGGCTGCTCCCCGTTCGCTCGCCGCTACTAAGGGAATCTCAATTGATTTCTTTTCCTAAGGGTACTGAGATGTTTCACTTCCCCTCGTTCGCTTCATAAACCTATGTATTCAGTTTATGATACCCGCCTTATAGCGGGTGGGTTCCCCCATTCAGAAATCTCCGGATCAAAGGATATTTGCCGCCTCCCCGGAGCTTTTCGCAGGCTATCACGTCTTTCATCGCCTCTGACTGCCAAGGCATCCACCACATGCACTTAATTACTTGACTATACAACCCCAAACAGTCGTTAACACATACAAGTGAGTGTTATCGTTGCAAACTTAATTGCTACTGGTTTGTTGTCTGTGAATTTAATCACCATACAGCTTCAATCTAAATTCATATACCAAAACGCTTGATTCAGTGTTTTTGCTAGTTCTCAGATTAAATATTAATTTAACAATTACTTGTTATCTTCCTATTTAATCGAGTTTGAACAATTTATTTCAGACTCAATTTTCTAATCTGTTAATGATTAACTACCACCTCGTCGGTGCGTAGTAAACTGTGATAAATCACAGAAGTTAAGAAGCTATTTGCTTACTAAGTTCTGTAATCTTTAGCTCCAAGCTTCGTTCTATGTGTGCCTGCGCACAGCATAGCTGTTTGCTTAAATTCTCGGACAAAGCGTTGCTTTGTTTACCCTCGAATTTGGTGGAGACTAGGAGAGTCGAACTCCTGACCTCCTGCGTGCAAAGCAGGCGCTCTACCAACTAAGCTAAGTCCCCAGCTTTAATCATAATGAACGACATATCTTTTTATCTAGCAGCTTGTGATTATTCATCACTTCGTCAGTAGTGGTGGGTCTGACAAGACTTGAACTTGTGACCCCACGCTTATCAAGCGTGTGCTCTAACCAACTGAGCTACAGACCCTCAGATACATCTTCGAAGAACAACTTGTTGTGGATTCTTACCGGTCACCAATCTTTCGTTAAGGAGGTGATCCAGCCGCAGGTTCCCCTACGGCTACCTTGTTACGACTTCACCCCAGTCATCGGCCACACCGTGGTAAGCGTCCTCCTTGCGGTTAGACTACCTACTTCTGGTGCAACAAACTCCCATGGTGTGACGGGCGGTGTGTACAAGGCCCGGGAACGTATTCACCGCGGCATTCTGATCCGCGATTACTAGCGATTCCGACTTCATGGAGTCGAGTTGCAGACTCCAATCCGGACTACGATCGGCTTTTTGAGATTAGCATCACATCACTGTGTAGCAACCCTTTGTACCGACCATTGTAGCACGTGTGTAGCCCTGGCCGTAAGGGCCATGATGACTTGACGTCGTCCCCGCCTTCCTCCAGTTTGTCACTGGCAGTATCCTTAAAGTTCCCATCCGAAATGCTGGCAAGTAAGGAAAAGGGTTGCGCTCGTTGCGGGACTTAACCCAACATCTCACGACACGAGCTGACGACAGCCATGCAGCACCTGTATCTAGATTCCCGAAGGCACCAATCCATCTCTGGAAAGTTTCTAGTATGTCAAGGCCAGGTAAGGTTCTTCGCGTTGCATCGAATTAAACCACATGCTCCACCGCTTGTGCGGGCCCCCGTCAATTCATTTGAGTTTTAGTCTTGCGACCGTACTCCCCAGGCGGTCTACTTATCGCGTTAGCTGCGCCACTAAAGCCTCAAAGGCCCCAACGGCTAGTAGACATCGTTTACGGCATGGACTACCAGGGTATCTAATCCTGTTTGCTCCCCATGCTTTCGTACCTCAGCGTCAGTATTAGGCCAGATGGCTGCCTTCGCCATCGGTATTCCTCCAGATCTCTACGCATTTCACCGCTACACCTGGAATTCTACCATCCTCTCCCATACTCTAGCTTCCCAGTATCGAATGCAATTCCCAAGTTAAGCTCGGGGATTTCACATCCGACTTAAAAAGCCGCCTACGCACGCTTTACGCCCAGTAAATCCGATTAACGCTCGCACCCTCTGTATTACCGCGGCTGCTGGCACAGAGTTAGCCGGTGCTTATTCTGCGAGTAACGTCCACTATCCAAGAGTATTAGTCTCAGTAGCCTCCTCCTCGCTTAAAGTGCTTTACAACCATAAGGCCTTCTTCACACACGCGGCATGGCTGGATCAGGGTTCCCCCCATTGTCCAATATTCCCCACTGCTGCCTCCCGTAGGAGTCTGGACCGTGTCTCAGTCCCAGTGTGGCGGATCATCCTCTCAGACCCGCTACAGATCGTCGCCTTGGTAGGCCTTTACCCCACCAACTAGCTAATCCGACTTAGGCTCATCTATTAGCGCAAGGTCCGAAGATCCCCTGCTTTCTCCCGTAGGACGTATGCGGTATTAGCATTCCTTTCGGAATGTTGTCCCCCACTAATAGGCAGATTCCTAAGCATTACTCACCCGTCCGCCGCTAAGATAAGGTGCAAGCACCTCATCTCCGCTCGACTTGCATGTGTTAAGCCTGCCGCCAGCGTTCAATCTGAGCCATGATCAAACTCTTCAGTTAAAATCATTTTGCACCTTAGTTAAGACAAGGTGCTAATTCTGGCTCATCAATTTTCTGACTAAAAATTCGCTCAAATAAACTTCGAGAAATTTCTACCATTCAATCAATGAAAATTATTTCGATCGATCAACCAGTAAAAATCCACACAAGTTGTTCTTCTATTCTCTTAATGATCTTCTCGATGATTCGTCATCATCAAGCTAGGTCGGCTATATTACTCTAAATTTCTTTAAAGTCAACAGGTAATTTAGATATTTTTAAAACTTATCAACCAACCCAAGAATCCAACCATTTTAGCCAAATCCTTGTTTCTCAACAAGTTTTTATCCGCATCACCGCCGATGGATGTGCATTCTACAGTATTCTCACACCTATGCAACACCCTTCAATAGGATTTTATTTCGAGTGAACATTTTTAAACCAAATTCACAATATTTCTTATATTTTTCGATCGAATTTGCTTTAATAATAGTAGAACAAATAAATTGTACTTACTTTATCTATGTTTTGCGTTTAATTAGCGCATTCATTTTAATGACTGTAATTTCGCTCTAACTGCGATTAAGGACTTATATGCATTACTCAAATTTTTTCTTGCTTGGGTTGTTAACTGCTGGAGCATTTAATACAGCAATAGCTCAAGATGTATCTGAGCAATCCCCAGTCGTAACTGAATCAATTGAAAACCAATTAAATACACAACAAAAAACATCAACTCTGCAAGCAATTAAAGATTTAAAAAAAATAACCAAGGATGATTTGAAGGTAAATGCAAATGCAGCGCAACCTGATGCGGTTAAAGATCCTCTACAACCATTAAATCGCCAAATCTTTGCCTTCAACGATACATTAGACCGATATGTACTTAAGCCAGTAGCTATCCAATACGTTGAAAAAGTACCAGAACCTGTACGAAGTCCTTATCGTCAATTTCGCAAAAACCTCGGTGAGCCGTGGAATGCCGTCAACCAACTTATACAAGGGCGTCCATCTCGCGCAGCAAAAACATTAGGACGCTTTACTTTAAATACTTTAACAACCTTAGGTTTTTCTGACCCAGCACGTCGTTTAGGATTACCAACCGAAGAGGAAAGCTTTGGTGTGACTTTAGGCTATTACGGCGTCCCGTCTGGTCCTTATGTAATGCTTCCTTTTTTCGGACCTAGTACTTTTCGTGATGGGTTTGGCTTAGCTATCGATCGTTATGGTCGCCCACAAAAATATATGCTCGACGACCAACAAGGAATTTATTGGTCTACAAATGTGTTACAAGCTATAGATGCTCGTGCTCAAGTTTTGGATATTGAAGAAAGCTTAAAAGGCGATAAATATGCAATGATTCGAGATTTCTATCTGCAAAGAAAGGCTTTCCAAATTGCTGAAAAACATAGCGACTCTGCAGATGTATCATTTGTAGATGATACTGAAGATAGTGAAGAATCTTCGGATAATCAGTAAATTCGTATTTCTATATTTATAGACATAAGTATTACTCTCTATTTTAAATGTGAGTAATACTATGTTTTCCATCATATTTCATCTATGATGAATTAAAAAATGATCATACAAAGGATCGGCTATTCATCTATGTATTTCATTCAACCATCGCGCTCAATACCTTGTTTAGATCAAGCTCTGAATGAGCTACCCAGTCTACAGATCATTCAAGTTGATGATTTAGACTTATATGATCAAACAATAATTGCAATTGCCGATGTGCAGGACTTTTTGAAATATCAATGGAAGCTCCCAACGATCGTATTAGCATTTGAAGATGAAGGTGCTGCATTAGCCCAAGCTTGGGAAATGGGTGCTTTAGCTGGTTGGATTTGGAACAATTTACCCAAAAATCCAATACATGCTTTATTCAAAATTGATGCGCAATACAAACGAAATCAAGATAGTCGTGATCTTCCTTCAGCAGCAGCATTACAGAAACGTTTACTACCGAACCCAATAAGTCTACCCAATTATGAGGTTGAGTCTTTTTTTCAACCTTCGGCTTATTTATCAGGAGATTGGTATGATTATTGGAAACTCAATGAATATGAAGTGCTGTTTTATTTAGCTGATGTTTCAGGTCATGGTGTCACAAGTAGTTTACTAACCTCATGGATGGCAGCTTTTCATGGTCGTTCCAAGACACCTCGCCAGCTCATTCAAAAACTGAATGCAATGTTAGTTCAAGAGAATATTGAAAAACATATCACAATGGTGGCAGGTATTCTAAATCTACAAACTCATGAAATTACATGGTCTAGTGCAGGGCACTATCCACCTCCAATTATCTTTGAACCTAATCAAGCACCTCAAATTCTTACAACCAGTAGTTTCCCTTTGGGACTCACGGAGGATTTAGATGTTGAAGAACACATTTGTAAATTAAATCCTGATGCACGTTTTATTTTATGTTCAGATGGTGCTCTTGAACCCTTTGATGGTGGTTTGAATGATCAGTTCAACCAATTGGTTGATCATCTTCAGAATAATTCATTCCAAGCTCCTGAACACGTTGCAGATGACATCGCTATACTCAGCATATGCCGAATGAATTAATCTAATTATCAATAACTTAAAAACAAAGAACTATACAACCACTTGTGTCTACCATATCACTATGGGATAATTTTATATCCTTTCTCTGAAAATGGCATTTATATGTCAACAGGTCATGTTGAATATGCAAGTTTGAACGGAACGCATATTTTCAAGCTTATTGGCGAAGTGCGTGCACATTCTTGTATAAGTCTAGACAAATTACTCAACAAAATTGAACAGCAGCAAAATGTTGTTGGTGCAATCGTTGATTTAACTGAAACAACGTTCATTGATAGTACTGTATTAGGTGTACTTGCAAAGTTGGGCTTAAAACTCAAACAAGTTCATCATATACAAGCAGTGATGCTGTCAACCAATCCAGATATTACCACCCTAGCCAATAGCATGGGTTTGGGTCAGGTCTTTGTGATTTTAAATTACTGTGGTGATCCTAATGTTTGCACGCTTGAGCTAACTGAAGAACATGTTACTCACAGCGCCATGCTCAACACTGTATTAGAAGCACACAAAACATTAATGCGTTTGAATGAAAACAATCAAAATATGTTTGAACCATTAGTGAAGCAATTGCAAAAAGAGCAAGATTGTCTAAATCTTGATACACACCAACAAAATGCTTAATTGATAACTAAGTCTGCACACTTATGACCTTACTTTCTGTTGCTCAAATGAATTCACAAGATGACATTGAATCTAATTTCCTTGTCATCGAGTCATTAATTCAACAAAGTAAGGCTCAGGGTGGCGAATTAATCGTTTTTCCTGAAAACTTTGTTTGTTTTGCTGCAGGAAAACAACGTGAAACTGCAAATCAATTTGAAACCATTCAGCAACGTTTAGAACAATTATCACACCGATATCAAATATGGATTATCGCTGGCACTTTACCGTGCCCTTTTCGCCCAGATGGATCAGTCATTACTGATGGACGTGTCAGAACCGTAAGCTTATGTATTAGTCCTGAAGGTACTGAGGCTCGTTATGACAAAATCCATTTGTTTGATGTTCAAGTGGGTGATGCTGTTGGTGGCTATCAAGAATCAAAATTCTTTGAACCAGGTGATCAAGTCGTTGTTGCAAAAACACCTTTTGGTCATATTGGCTTAATGGTTTGTTATGATCTTCGCTTTCCAGAACTCGCACTAACCTTACGCCAACAAGGTGCAAACATTTTATCTGCTCCTGCTGCTTTTACTTACACAACAGGTCAAATGCACTGGCAATTGTTACTACAAGCACGAGCTATGGACAGTCAATGTTTTGTATTAGGTGCTGCACAACAGGGTTGGCATGGTGAAAAACGTCAAACATGGGGTCATTCGGGTATAGCCAATAGTCGTGGACAACTTTTACAAATAATCGACTACGAAGGGCATGGTTTAATTAGCGCTGATTTCGATCAAGTTGAACAAGAAAATATTCGCTTATCTATGCCACTTATGCAACATCGAAGAATAATTGCCTACTAAGTCTCACTTTAATTATTGAAATTTTAGTTTTTGAATTTTTTAGTCACGCTTTATCTCCCCTCCACACCTAGGTTCATGATTTAATAAACATAATTTAGGATAGTCAAACAAACCATAATATTTATGTAGTTTGATTATTGTAAAATTCTTTCTTAACACCAATTAAGCTGTATCCATGTTTAGACTTTTTTCTATTTTGTTGATTATAGGGGCAACTACATTCATTTATGTGGTACCAAGTTATGCTAATGCTGTTGAAGTAACAAATGACATGCAGCACTTACCTACACCATCAAATTTATCATTTAATAGCTTTGGTCTTTGGATTATTGGTTGGGGGACTGGTGCTGAAGGTGCTCGACAAAGACTAGATAATATCCAGCGTGAAGATGTCGTGATCATCAAACAGAAAGGTGTTACTCAAGATATGATTAAAGCTTGGTATAGTTTTTATGAACAACAATCTCAAAATGATATAAATAATCCAACCGCACGTTTTAGAGCAAAATTGATGAAAAAAATCATCGAGCTTTGGTAGATTTTCTGCATCTATTTGATGGGTAGATACTCTTTTCAATTTTATATTTTGTCTTTTACTTCTTTACCAAAGCCGTCATTAAATTTACCGTTTTCTCCTTTGCTTTCATCATCCATTTATGCAGGATTGAATGATACCAAACTGTGTCAGCTAGGATTATTCAATATGTCATTAGAAAAAGTAGTTTATCGAGCAAAAGCTAAAGCAACAGGTGGTCGTGATGGTCGTGCGACATCTTCTGATGGTGTTTTAGATGTTAAATTAGGCGTACCTAAAGAAATGGGCGGTGCTGGTGGTGAAGTGACCAATCCAGAACAACTTTTTGCAGCAGGCTATTCAGCATGTTTTTTAGGTGCCATGAAGTTTGTAGCAAACCGAGATAAATTAAAGATTACTCCAGATGCTTATATTGAGGGTGAAGTTGGTATTGGCCCGATTCCAAATGGCTTCGGTATTGAAGTGACTTTGAATATTTATTTAATCGGTATGGATCAAACTGAGGCTGAGGAACTTGTAGCAGCAGCACACATCGTATGTCCGTATTCAAATGCAACACGCAACAATATTGATGTGAATTTCAATATCGTAACAAATTGATATATAAAATAAAAAAACAGCATGATTGATCATGCTGTTTTTCATTAAGAATAGAAAATTATTCTTCAGCTGCTTCGTTTGTAACACGTAGCACTTCTTCTAAAGTGGTTTTACCAGCCAAGACTTTTAATAAGCCATCATCACGAATCGATGCGGCATGACGGCGAGCATGATTTTCCAACTCATATTCGGCTGCATTACCATGAATTAATCGACGCATCGACTCATCGACTGACACAATTTCATAAATCGCTGTTCGCCCACTAAAACCAACATGTGAACATTTCTCGCAACCATGTGGTTCTGGTAATTCCATGTGTTCATCTACCTTGAGATGCTGAAATACCTGTCGTTCAAAATCATCTGCTTTTCGCCAAGTTACGCAATGTGGACATAATGTTCGAACTAAACGCTGTGCAATTACACCAATCAATGAACTTGAAAGCAAGAATGGTTCAATCCCCATATCTTTTAAACGAGTTACCGCACCAATTGCAGTATTGGTATGTAACGTAGATAAAACAAGGTGACCTGTGAGTGAGGCTTGTACCGCAATTTCTGCCGTTTCAAGATCACGAATCTCACCCACCATAACAACATCAGGATCTTGACGCAGCATAGCTTTAAGCGCACGAGCAAATGTCATATCAACTTTCGTATTGACCTGTGTCTGCCCAATCCCTTCTAGTTGGTATTCAATTGGATCTTCGGCCGTCAAAATATTGCGCGTATTATCATTCAAGTCAGATAAGGCTGCATATAAAGTTGTGGTTTTACCTGAACCCGTTGGACCAGTGACCAAAATGATGCCATGTGGACGATGAACCAATTGAGTTAAACGTTCATAATCATTTTGCATCAAGCCAAGGTGTGTCATGTTCAAACGACCCGCCTGCTTATCAAGTAAACGCATCACCACGCGCTCACCATGAGATGACGGTAAAGTAGAAACCCGAACATCGACCTCACGTCCTGCTAAACGCAAAGAAATACGACCATCTTGTGGAATACGTTTTTCAGCAATGTCCAACTTTGCCATAACTTTAATACGAGAGACTAGCAAAGGAGCTAATTCACGGCGTGGTTGAACAATTTCTCGCAATTGACCATCTACGCGTAAACGAACAGACAACTTTTTTTCAAATGCCTCAATATGAATATCTGATGCGCCAACACGAATCGCTTCGGATAACAACGCATTAATCAGACGAACAATAGGTGCATCATCTTCTTGATCCATCAAATCTTCAGCTTCAGGCACCTGATCAGCCAAACTTAATAAATCAGGATGATCCTCTAAACCAGCGGCAACTTGCTGAGATTCACCTGTATCACCTGCATAACTGGAACTGAGTAGAGCATGAAACTCTTGATCTGTACACAATTGATCATGCGCAGCTTTCCCCAAAATTCGACGTGCTTCTTGTAATGCAATTCGCGCTGTATCCTTGCGTCGTACAATAAAAACTTGATCGCCTTCATAGCGCAATAAAACGCCATGCCTTTTGGCGAAACTATATGGAATTTGTATTTGTTTAAGTATTTGCATCACAATTTATAATGATGAAAGGAAGAGTTGAGTGTACTCTAAGGAGATTACAGCGTGAAGTCTGTTTAGCATACTCACAAAGGAATTTTGCACCTTGTCTCAAAATAATCCATATAAAGCACCTCACTCTGACACATTGAGATGGTGGGGTGAACAACAATTTGAAATTCAACAAGCCAAAGCTTGGCAATTTGGTTCACTGCTCTTTCGCCTAACGAGAGGCATCAAAGAATGGCGTTTAGAATATCATCGACCACAATGTCAGCATGATTACGAGCAACAATGGCATGTTTTGTCTGATACAGAATTTGCAATGCCTCAACCTGCAAAAATTGAACGCTATATGTTTCATAAAACCAATAGCTCATTTCATTTAATGCCACGTTTGGCAGATCGCTCTGTTGTTATTAAACCTGTTGATCCGATTTATATTCCTGCTGGTCAACGCGGAACGCTGTATATCAGCACTCCGTTATGGATTGCAGGCTTAGTAGATGGTTTAAGTGAACCTTTGTTTGATATTCCTGTGATTCAGCCGAAAGACACATGGTTTGGTAAAGATCCTCAGCATGGTGAAATTTGTTATGCAACATCTGTAGATGGACGAACTGACCTAAATCTATTAAAGCCACGTGCCTTTAGAGCTGTTACACCTATCGAGTTTCATAATACAAGTCAGCATCAACTGCGATTTGATCGTATGAATGTCCCTGTTCCTGCCCTACCTTTATTCTATAGTGAAGGTACAGGTCGTCTCTGGACGTCTCAAATCAAGGTGTATTACGAAGGTTCAGAACATCCTGCACGTATTCGTATCGAAAACAAAACACCAACTCAGGCAGGTGAAGTCATATACGTACATCCTCCTCGTGCGCCTGGAAGCAACTTATTTAATATGTTTGATTCATTCTTTTAAGGAGTTGCTATGGCTGATACCAATATTCCAAAAGATGTCGCATCTAGCTTCACCAGCATATTTACTAATATTAATTTTGAAAGACTAAGTGAAATTGCTGTAGCCCTAATTTTATGTTTAATCGGCTTTGTCATTGCACGTCTAGTTTCTAATACCTTTATTCGCACTATTGGTAGTCGGTTTAACGCACATCAACGATTATTATGGCGAAGAGGTATTTTTTACTTTATTTTCCTACTCTTCATCATGACCAGTTTAAGAGAAGCTGGATTTAAACTCAGTGTCTTCTTGGGTGCAGCAGGGATACTAACTGTTGCTCTGGGTTTCGCTTCTCAAACCTCAGCTACAAACTTAATCAGCGGGCTCTTCTTAATCGGTGAAGGTTCTTTTGAAGTCGGCGATACAATACAGATTACGTTGATTCGAGGACAAACCATTGAAGGTGAAGTGATCTCTATCGATCTTTTATCGGTCAAACTTCTGACGCTCGACAATGTTTACATTCGGCTTCCAAATGAGCAGCTCATTCGCACCCCTGTCATGAATTTATCCAAATACCCGATACGGCGTATTCCGATTACCTTAGCGATTAATTTTCACGAAGACATTATCAAAGTAAGACAGGTACTATTGGATGTTGCATCTAAATATCCACTGGTTATGGATGATCCTAAACCAACCGTAACAGTAACTGCATTTCGTGAATCCTCAATTGAGCTGTTGTTTGCGGTATGGTGTCGTCAGGAAAATGCATTAAAAGTCCGAGATGAAATGCAAGAAAGGGTTCGTAATGGTTTCCTTGAAAATGAAATTGAAATCCCTGTACCTAAAATGGGTTTAATTGATCGCCCCATCCCTTTAGAAGATGATGAGGTCGATCAATATGCCCATCAAAAAGAGCTCAAAAAAGAAGATAAAGTTAGATAGATGAAGATTCTTTAGACTGTTCTTGGGCAGGTGGTAAAGGTGCAAGATATGCAATTACAAGCATGACTGCACCTGAACCAATAAACGAAATAACACGTGTCAAAGTACCACTTTGCGATAAATCTAATAACAATAACTTAAACACAACGATCCCCAACAACGCAGCCCCAACAAACCAAATTTGTCGAATATGACGACGGCTTGAAAAGGTCATAAGAATAAAAGCTAAAATCACCCATAATAAGGTCAAACTTAGTTGTACATTGCCATTCCGCCAGATTTCTATCCCCCATAATGGTGTTCCAACATAATGATGCATAGCGCGTACAACGATGCTACTTAATACAAGTAAACCGACTAAAATCGTTGAGACTTTGAATCCCCATTCTACTGAATGCTCATCGTCAAAATGATGATGATAAATCACCCAGATCAAACCAATAAACATTAGTAAAGAGAGAAAATCAGTTAAGTTAAATAAAGGAAGCACATAAAACTGAGTTGCAGAATATGGATCTAAACAAATTAACAGTAACCAAAATAAGGTTAGCCCCCACACTGGTTTTTGATCCAATAAAAGCATGTTTTTTGATAAAAATAACCAGCCAGCGTATATTGCAGGAAAAACAGCCAATGCAATAACAGCAATATTTGGGAAAAGTGTAATACCAATACCCGCTAAACTTAACCAAAGCAAAGCAGACCAGATCAAACAATATAGCGATGAAGAAAAAGATCTCATCTTGATGAGCAAAATAGTCAGTGCAAGTGTAGTCGTCAGGGCGCTAAATTGGCTTAGAGGTGTAAACCAATCACCTGTGGAGTAAACATTCTCCGCAAAACTTACGCCATAAATTAAGAAAAGTAATCCACTGATCAAGATAAGTTGTACATTAACCCATTCGATTTTGGACTTAAGCTGAACCATAAAACTAAATAACAACAACAAAACGGCTGCGATTGCCAAATAAGGATTCATGCCTTGATTTTGCCAATGCATAAACTCTATCGCCGCAACTGCTCCTGCATACATGCCAAGTGCTAAAAAAATACCGCTTAGCATCCGCGCACTAAAATATTTTTCGACCTCTTGATAGTGCAATAAATAAAAAGCTGATATGAATTGCGCAAGTGCAAAAATCACTGTACTCAAAATTGGGAAGTCATCATTTGACCAAACTTGGAAAATAAGTGCCACAGAACTTAATAGTACTAAGGCAACCCCGATATATCGACTAAGACGATAACGCTCGGTCACTCCCCAAACGATTAACGCTGTTCCTTGAATGACCCAACCTGTTGATGTCCAATGTGCCCCTTTTGCCAATGGAAATATCAAAGCAGTAAATACCACTGCAAGAATAAAGAAGCTTTTAGCCAAAATAGAAAGCTGCGGATGCCTTTGTTTAATCCAAATATTTAAAGCACCATAAATAATCGCAAGTGCAACTGCACCCCAAGTCAGTGCTTGAGTAGAGTTGTGCATCAGATAAGCATGTAGAGAGAAACCCAATACAGGAACACTAAAAATCAAACCTACATCTAAAATTGGTTGAAATCGCTGTTCCTTTTGATTCGCTTTATTCTCTATTGATAAATCCTCATCACGTACCCGCAGCATCAATTGGCTATAACGAATACTTAGCCAAATAAACAAACCGATATGCAACCATAAAATTATATCTAAGGTGTCGAACTGTTGAGTCTCTCCATAAAGCCCAATCATAGCCCCGCCAATAAAGAGCGTGGCAAAAAAGGCAATCTGATGCAGAATTTTCCAAGGTTGAATAAAGTTAACGGCTGCAACAGCAAGGTTAATCACAAAATAATAGCCAAATAAGAAAATCACGTCAGGATGTGATTGAGGTATGACAAGTGGTGCAATATAAGCCATCGTCAGCGCTAGCATGGCCAAATATAATGCCTGTTGTTTTAAACTCAGATAAACAGTGACTGATAATAAAATTACAAAGAATAAACTGGCTGTTTTCAAACTCGCAATCACTGCAAAGTGATGTGAGAAAATTAATGTGAGGAACACAATAGCAAGACCGACGCCCTGCAAAGCAACAGCAAAAAGCTGATTTTTTCGTTGCAACCAGTATCCTGCGATTGTGATCACAGTACCTGTAAGGGCAATAAAACTAAGCTTTACACCTAAGCTTAACTGCCAATGCTCACTTGCGAAACGTAATAATAATACGACGCCAACCATCAATACAGCGACAGCAATTCGTAAAATCGGATTGCCATGAATCATCCATTGCAAGATAGGTTGCCACCATGCAGTTTGAGATGATGTCGATAATTGCTTCTGAGATGGCTGAGTTAATGAGTATTCGTTTGATGATGAAGATTCTGCTTGCATCCATGTAGCTGGATGTTGCACCTGACTTTCAGAGACAGAATGATTAGGTGTTGATAATTGATTAGCTTGGTTGATATGAGCAGAAACACTATTTAAATCATTTTGGACGTCTGTTTTTCCATATTGTTCTAAATGCAATAACCGCGTTTGAAAGCTACTGATCGTCTGAATAAGACAAAGTAACAACACTAACAATGCACCGCCTGCCAACCACATCCATGTATTTGCATAGGCAAAAAGTGCGACTAATGCAGCACTATAAATCACGATCTTCTGAGCACCAATTGTAGCTGATTGAGCAAAATAACTTGGAGCATCATATTCAAGTTGACATAATCGAGTGTGAATTTCTGAAAGAATGTGCACAATAGCAACAGTTAAACCAATCGCAGAAGCAACAGTAGTGCCTTGCCATTGAAATGCAATCGCTGATGCTAGTAGTACTGTCAGCACAACTAAAACAATCACGATTCCCTGTTTATCTTTTTTATACATAGACTTATATCAATGATTACAGCTTTATTAATCGTATCTTACTTGATCAGTCTATAAACCGTCATTTTTACTAGGACTTACGCATTGACGGATTCAAAAAAGTACTAAAATACTTTATAAAGTATCTGTGATCAGACAAATTAAACATGCTTCTACAGCAACTTGTACTCTACCCATTTATATGGGCTTTCTCATGACAGAACCGAACTCTATTAGCTGCACACAACTTGCCGAGACTTATAATATCTCGCATGATAGTGTAAATCGCTTTCTAGAGCGTGAAGATTACACACCTCACGACCTATATCAAGAATCAATTCAACATATTGATAATAACAAACTTATAGTCAGTATTGATGATACTGTTTTAGATAAACCATATAGTCAACATATGGACTTAGTTAGTTATTTTTGGTCAGGCAAACACCACCGATCCGTCAAGGGTATTAATCTCATTACCTTGTATGCGACAGATCAAAATGGTCAAAATATTCCAATTAATTTCCGAATTTATGACAAATCTGAAAGTAAAACCAAGAATGATTACTTTATGGATATGTTAAGTGAAGTACTCAGTTGGGGTGCAAAGATTCAATTTATTACAGGTGATAGTTGGTATTCATCGACTGGAAATTTAAAAACCATAAGAAAATATGGTATTCGATTTATGTTTGGTATCGACTGTAACCGTAAGGTTTCCCCAGAAAAAGGACAATGGTTTCAACTGCGTTTATTGCCAGATTTCCATCAGGGTCAAGTAGTCTGGCTCAAAGATTTTGGCTTTGTACAATTATTTAAGACTCAGTTAAAAGAACAGCAGAGGTTTTATATTGTGCATCAAGATGAAGATGATTTATTGTCCTTTGAGGGTTTTCATGAATTACATTCAAGTCATTGGAAAATAGAGCAATATCACCGGGTGATTAAACAGGTTTGTCATATTGAAAAGTTTCAAGTAAGACGATCTAAACTGATTTTGAATCATATTTTTTCAGCCTTGATGGCCTACGTTGAGATACAAAAGAACCAGTTTGAGCGGATCTTTGAAAATATATATCGTTGGCAGAAGAAATTATTTAGACCAATGATCAAAAACTTCATTGATGACTTTATTCTCGATAAAAATCATCTGCTACCACAGAGAATCTATAAATAATAGTGCGTAAGTCCTATTTACATACAAATAACTGCAATTTTTAAACGACATAGATCGTCATCATCGTTCTGCCTAACAAGGACATGGACTGCTTTTTCACGTAAAATAGCTCGCAGTTCATAATAAGGATTTGCGCAATGCCACCTTTTGTCTTGGTTGACGGGTCTTATTTTCTATTTCGTGCTTTTCACGCTTTACCGCCATTAACAACGTCTACTGGCCTACATACTAATGCAATTCGTGGTGCTATCTCAGCGATTCAGAAATTAATGCGTCGTACCCAGCCAACACATATGGCTGTTATTTTTGATACTCCAGAACCAACTTTCCGCCATAAATTATCACCCATATATAAAGGTGATCGTCCAAGCATGCCGGAGGAGTTATCTGAACAAATTCCTTATTTACATGCCCTAATCAAAGCTCTTGGCATCCCGTTATATAGCCTTCCTGGCGCAGAGGCGGATGATATTATTGGGACCTTAACAAAACGAGCATTATCAGAAGGTCATCATGTCTTAATCTCGACAGGTGATAAAGATATGGCTCAACTTGTTAATCCACATGTCAAACTTGAAGATAGTTTTAAAGAACGTGTACTTGATGAGGCAGGTGTATTAGAGAAATTTGGCGTACACCCTCATCAAATTATTGATTATCTTACGCTCATGGGCGATGCATCCGATGGCATCATGGGTGTTCCTGGAGTAGGCGCAAAGACTGCGGCAAAACTATTAACAGAATATGGTTCACTCAATAATATTATTGCGAACGTGGATCAACTCAAAGGTAAACTCAGTCAGAATATCAAAGATAATTTAGACAATATTAAAATTGACCACCAATTGGCAAGTATCGTCTGTGACCTCGATCTCGCTTTAGATTGGCATGATCTAAAATTAAGTCAACCGAACACCGAACAACTTCGTCATTTATACACAGAACTTGAGTTCCGTAACCAATTACAATCTTTGGATCATCCTAATAATCCTAATACGCCTGTCTATCAACAGACCTCTCAAAGTATTGTCAAAGCTGAACAAAAAACTGAATCTATAGCGATAGAAGATCATGCAAATCTTTCAAGCCAAGATGATCAATTAGGTGAAGCAACTTATCATACTGTACTAGAGCAAGCTGACTGGGAGCTATTGTTGCAACGTATGCAACTAGCGGATCACTTTGCAATTGATACAGAGACTACCAACTTAGACTATCGAGTGGCTGAACTGGTTGGATTCTCAATCGCATTTGATGCCAATGAAGCCTACTATGTTCCTCTGGCTCATGATTATGAAGGTGCTCCTGAACAACTCAGTCGGGAACAAGTTTTAGCACAAATCAAACCAATTTTAGAAAATGAGCAAGTCAAGAAAATTGGTCATCATTTAAAATATGATGCTCATATCTTTGCCAATCACGGTATCATAATCCAAGGCTGGTACTTCGATACTATGCTCGCGTCCTATGTTTTGAATGCTGCTGCAACTCGTCATGGTATGGATGATGTAGCACGTGTTTATCTCAGCCACCTGACAACTACTTTCGAACAAATTGCAGGTAAAGGCGCTAAGCAAAAAACCTTTAATCAGATTGAACTCGAAGTTGCAGCACATTATGCAGCCGAAGATGCACACGTCACTTATCGTTTGTATGAAGTACTTTCTTCAAAACTAAAAAGCCATCCTGAACTTGTTAATATTCTCCACAATATTGAGATGCCTGTTGCACGAGTACTGACAGGGATGGAAGAAGATGGAATCAAGCTTGATCATAAATTCTTAGATCAGCTCAGTGTAGAATTCTCCGACACCATGCAAACATTAGAGAATCAAGCAACTGAGCTTGCAGGTGAAACGTTTAATATTGCCTCGCCGAAACAGGTCGGAGAGGTTCTATTCGATAAGTTGGGAATTAAAGGCGGTAAGAAAACTGCCACAGGACAATACAGCACCAGTGAAAGTATTCTTGAAAAAATCGAACATCCTTTAGCGGAAGTGATTTTAGAACATCGCGGCTTAGCAAAACTCAAAAATACATATACTGATCGATTAGTTGAGCAATCACATGATGCAACCCATCGTGTACATACTAGCTATCATCAAGCTTTAACTGCGACGGGACGTTTATCTTCTACTGATCCTAATCTACAAAACATTCCGATTCGTACACCAATTGGTCGCCAAATTCGTAAAGCATTTATCGCTCCCGAAGGTCGTGTCCTGCTTGCAGCAGACTATTCACAAATTGAACTGCGTTTAATGGCTCACTTTTCACAAGATGATGCTTTAGTACACGCTTTTCAACAAGGTCAGGATGTCCATCGTCGTACTGCCGCTGAAGTATTGGGAATCGCTATTGAAGACGTAACCAATGATCAACGTCGCCAAGCTAAAGCGGTTAACTTCGGGCTACTTTACGGTATGTCTGAGTTTGGCTTAACCCGCCAACTTGGTTTCACTCGTGAAGAATCACGTAACTACATCGCACGTTATTTCCAACGTTATCCAGGTGTATTGGATTATATGGAACGTACACGTCAGATTGCTCGTGAGCAAGGTTTTGTAGAAACCATTTTAGGTCGTCGTCTATACACACCTGATATTTTGGCAACAAATAAAATGATCAAGCAAGCAGCTGAACGAGCGGCGATTAATGCCCCCTTACAAGGAAGTGCAGCAGATATCATCAAACTTGCAATGATTGCCGTTGATAAAATTTTGCCTAAAGATCAAGCTAAACTTTTACTGCAAGTGCACGATGAATTGGTTTTTGAAGCTGATGTGTCAATTGCAGATGAACTTTCAAAACAAATTGCTGATGTGATGCAGTCTGTATTAGAAATTTCCGTACCTTTTGTGGTGGAAGTTGGACAAGGTCTAAACTGGGATGCCGCACACTAATTTGTAGGCATAAAAAAAAGGATTGTTTTGACACAATCCTTTTTTTTATTTTCAAACCGATCAAAGACCCGTCAACAGAACTTTTGCAGCTTCATTCATCAAAATCTCAGCAATATACAACGCCAAGAAAGCCAAAATTGGTGACAAATCAATCATCCCCATATTGGGTAGTAAACGACGGAAAGGCGCAAGTAAAGGTTCTGCGAGTTCCTGAATGACTTCAATATATGGTGAGCGTGACTGTGTAAACATCACCACCCAACTCAAAATAATCGTTGCAAAAATCAAGTAGCGACAGAAACGAATCAAATCCTGAATCATCGTCACGAATGTCGTAATTACAAGATAGACAGCACTATGGGGCATCTGCCCTGATAGATACATCAACCCGAAAATTTTCAACAAATAAAGCACAATCAATAAAGCAATTGCCGCTAAATTGACGCGCCCTTTGCCTACGGTTGGCAAACTACGGCTTAGGATATCTACAATTTTGGTCGCTTTAACAGTTGAAAGTACAACTGGGTTATAAGGGCTAACCGCTGCCAATTGCATTAAAAAACGGAAAAAGACCAATAAAATTGCGACATTGATCAAAACACCAAAAATTAGCGCAGAACTTGCACCCATACTTGTCTTATCCTACTTAAACTGATTTAGTCTTTTCACTTAACTCTTGTGCAAGCTCTTGACTACGTTTCTGAGCTGCCGCAAGCGCTGCTTGAATATTTTGTGAAATCTGCGCACGATCAAATACCTCTAATGCAGCTTGAGTCGTACCATTTGGAGATGTCACATTTTTACGCAATTCTGATGGTGAGTTAGAGCTGGTAATTGCCATTTGGGCTGCACCCAATGCTGTTTGCAACGTTAGTGCTGTTGCAACTTTCTCATCTAAGCCCAAATTCTTTCCTGCTCGAATCATACTTTCCATTAGATAGAAAAAATATGCAGGTCCCGAACCTGATACCGCTGTTACCGCATCAATTTGAGCTTCGCTATCGACCCAAATCGTCAAACCTGTCGCAGCTAAAATTTGACTCGTTAACTCACGATCTTGAGCATTAACAGCCTCTGAAGCATAAATACCGTGCGCACCGGTTTCTACTAAAGCAGGTGTATTTGGCATTACACGCACAATACGCTGGCTTCCACCAATCAGCTCTGAAATTGTTTGAATTTCTGCGCCTGCAATAATGGAAATAACCAGTTTATCGGATAGCAAACCTTTTAAAGGTTGTAAAACCGTAGCTAACACTTGAGGCTTAACCGCCAGTACGACCACATCTGCATTTTGAATTGCTTCAACATTGTCTGTGGTTGTTTGAATTCCTTTTTCTTCTAATATTTGACGAATTTGTTCTACTGGATCTGAAACTGTAATTCGTGTTGTTGGCAGCCCGCGAGAAAGTAATCCTCCGATCAAGGCCTGAGCCATGTTACCGCCGCCAATAAAACAGATGTTTTGATTCAATGCTGTCGCCATTTCCTACTCGTCATTTGAAAAAGATTGAGGAGAATTTTCTCGACAATCTGAAACTAAACTTGGTTGCCACCCTCCCTGCTCGATATAGTCAGATTGAGCCAACCAAAACCCTTTAGGGCTAAAAACCCCAAGCATAACATTTTCCACGACTAATATTTGAATTGTATGACGGAACCAAGGCAAAATCTGTGCTTCTTGAATCGCTTTTTTCAGTGGCCAATGCCCGATTCGCCCGTAAAGATGAATTTTTTCACCACCTTGACGTTTAATCAATTTTAAATCTTTATTTAATAATTGTTTGGAAAGACCTATATCTTGCGTCAATATTTTGAACTTACCTGAAGCAGTTTGAATCATTTGTTCCAAGTTGTAAGATTGATTCATAATAGTTTGAATTGGAAAAAGCTTTTCTGCGTACAGCTCTGCATGGGTTAGACGATACAATTTTTTCTGGTAGCGGACATAATAATAAGAATTAATATGTAAAGTTGCTTGTGCATCAGGCTTAGCAAAAATCACTTCATCTTGAAGGCGTTTGACCATTTCATAACTTGGGCGGTATTGATCTTTGCCTTTTATCCAAGCGGACAACAATTGACGTTTGCGTGCATCCGATAATTCCAACAGGCGAGTTAAATCCAGCTCATTCTCAGTTGCACATAATTTCCAATCACTTTGCAGTACATCATCTAAAATTTCTGCGGCATCTTGCATCAGATAACTCGTTCGTGACACAGCTGATTGCATTTTTGGGAAGCGCCTTTCTAATACAGGCCATAACTCTTCACGACACCATGCCCGATCATAATGAGTATCATGATTTGTTGGATCGACAACATAGTCAAAACCAATTTGTTTAGCCCACTCCTCAATTTGCTGTCGGCTGAGCTCTAAAAAAGGTCGCCATATCGTCAAATCTTTTCGCACATCATATGCTTGCATAGCGGATAAACCATTAACACCTGCACCTGAAAATAAACGCAATAGTAGAGTTTCAGCTTGGTCTTGTTGGTGATGAGCTAACACCAAGATTTCATGGCTTTTTAAATGCTTTATATAGGCTTGATAGCGTGCATGACGTGCTTGCTGCTCAAGATTTCCTGCATCGACATGTACTTTTTGGATCACACAAGGAATGTTTAATTGTTCAGATTGTTTCTGAACTAAACATCCCCACTCCGTACTGCTCGATTGCAACTGATGATCAACATAAATTGAACGGGTTTGACTTGGGAAAATTTCGGACATTAGATACAACAACAGCATGGAATCCATGCCGCCGCTGCACCCAATTAAGAATTGAGTATCTTTAGAAAAATGCTGTGTTTGTGCTAAGACGCGATGCCTAAATTGCTGCTGCCAAACTTCATTAAACGTTGATAACGTGCTTCGCATCGTGCTTGAGCATCCATCGGTTGCAATTCTTCTAAGGCTTGTTTGAGTACATCTTTCAAATCATGCATGACTTTCTCAGGTTGCAAATGTGCCCCCTCACCTTCATCCACAACATACTCCACAATTCCAATCGCTTTCAATTTGTCAGCAGTCAGAGCTAAGGCTTCACTCGCTTGAGCTGCTTTATCAGCAGTTTTCCATAAAATAGAAGCACAACCTTCTGGTGAAATTACAGAATAAATACTGTGTGAAAGCATAATTACTCGATCTGCCACACCTATACCTAGCGCACCACCTGAACCACCTTCACCAAGTACAGTCGCAATCACTGGCACTTTCAAACCAGAAAGCTGAGCCAAACTGGTTGCAATCGCTTCTGCTTGTCCACGCTCTTCCGCACCTACACCTGGATAAGCACCCATGGTATCGACAAAGGTAAATACAGGTAAATTAAAACGCTCAGCCATATCTAGCAAACGTTGTGATTTACGATAGCCTTCTGGGTTACACATACCAAAGTTATGTTGTAACTTCTCACGCGTACTACGTCCACGATGTTGACCAACTACCATTACGGGTTGTCCGTCAAAACGAGCAAGACCACCGATCATGGCACCATCATCACCATACAAACGGTCACCGTGAAGTGCATCAAATTCAGTAAAGATTTCACTAACATAATCTAGAAATTGCGGGCGTTCAGGATGTCGCGCAATTTGAACCGTAGCCCAAGCCTTGGACTGAGTCGCTTTATTTTTCATAAGTCGTAGATAATCCCTAACAAGGATGTATTGTTAATCAACAAAATTGTCTGACTGAATATTTAACTCAATGTCCCAATTCTTAAACTGCACTTGCTCATCATGCAAATCAGCAACCAATAAAGGCCATTGTTTAGCATCGCCAGAAACGCTGAGTTGCCATTGTTGACCATTTACAACACTCAGTTCAATGGCAGGAAGCATCTGATCACTACGACTATGGTTCAGCAAAACAGCGAGGCGTAATAGCAAACACAAATAAAGTAAATGGCTGCCACCCACCTTCATTACATCATTTTTTGCATCTGCACGTAATTTACGACGATGGTGCGATACAAGATGAGAGAGGTGATTTTGATCGATTTGAGAGAAACCAGGGATATCAGAATGCTGCAATAAATATGCACCATGACGATGATAACCACCATGACTAATCGCTAAACCAATTTCATGTAAATAAGCTGCACGACGTAGTAAGTCACTGTCTTCAGTCGTTAAATTTAAAGCACCTGCAACGCCATCAAACAATTGTTGCGCGGTATTCACTACACGTTCGGCTTGTTTAGGATCAGCGTTGTAACGTCCCATTAATGCTTGCACACTACGGTCACGAATATCTTCATGTTTAAATCGACCTAACAGGTCATACATCACACCTTCACGTAATGCACCGTCAGAATATGCCAATTTATCAATATTCATCACTTCAAAAATAGCGTACAAAATTGCTAGACCAGCTGGCAAAACTGCTCGACGATCTTCGCGTAGTCCTTCAAAATCAATTTCAGAGACATGTTTGAATTTTAACAAACGATCTTTTAACTTATATAAACCTTCACGGGTCAGATTTTCTTGCTCATCACTTAAACCTAGATTCACAGAAATCTGGCGACAAGCTTTAATCGTACCACTTGAACCGACTACTGTATCCCAGCCTTCTGATTTATATGTATTTGCGATTGCAGAGAGCTCTTTACGCGCAGCAACTACCGCTTTATCAAAGGCTTTTGTTGAAATCTCACCATCTGTAAAATATGCCTTACTAAAGGCAACGCAACCCATTTGCAAGGATTCAGTATGCAAAGGCTCAAACTCTTCACCAATAATAAATTCTGTTGACCCCCCACCGATGTCAACGACTAAACGTCTGCCACCATTTGCCATGGTATGAGAAACACCTAAATAAATTAGACGAGCCTCTTCACGACCAGCAATAATCTCAATTGGCTTTGGTAAAATTTCAGCAGCTTTTTGAATAAACTCGTGACCATTTTTAGCTTGTCGTAACGCATTGGTTGCCACAATTCTTAAACGATTAGGTTGAACAGAACTTAAACGCCCAACGAATCGAGCTAGACAAGCCAAACCACGCTGTTGCGCAGCTTCAGTTAAATTTTTATTTTCATCGAGTCCAGCGGCCAACTGAACCTTTTCTGACATTGAAGCAACTTTCTTAACCTCTCCGTGATCTACACGAGCAATTGCCAAATGGAAACTATTCGATCCCATATCAATCGCAGCAAGTAATTCTTCATCAATCAGAAAATCAGACATTCTTCATATAAACCCATGCTCAATTCACGCATTAGAGTAATTCACATGCTTAGAATTTTAAAGTCATTTTAAGCAATAAAAGCAGTAGATTTTCTCTTTTTAACACATAAATGATTGCATAAGTCGATAGTGAACATCGTGAGCATCCATTGGACTTTTCATTTTGATACTTGAATAATGGCAACAAACCCTTACATTGAATAAAGTAGCAATGTAATATTCATCGTGATGATGATTGAATTCGCACTTTATTTCTAAATTTTGGAGCAACCTTATGTCTGCGACTATTGTTAATACAACTGATGAAAACTTCCAAGCAGATGTTTTAGATGCTGAAACTCCTGTACTTGTAGACTTTTGGGCTGGTTGGTGTGCACCTTGTAAAGCAATTGCACCTGTCCTAGAAGACCTTTCTAACGAATATGCAGGTAAAGTAAAAATCGTTAAAGTCGACGTAACTGCATGTGAAGAAACAGCTGTGAAATACAATATCCGTAATATTCCAGCTCTATTAATGTTCAAAAATGGTGAAGTTGTTGCTCAACAAGTTGGCGCAGCTCCTCGCTCAAAACTTGCTGCATTTATCGATCAAAACGTCTAACTTTATTTAGATTGAACCCGACTTGAAATACGTTATTAGTCTAATAGCGTATTTCCTCGTATAAATTGACATTTTCCTTGATTTAACCTATATTACTGGATCAAGAAGCTTTGAATGGAATCTACTTCATCGCGCTTCTTACAAGACACAAACATAAGATCGCCGCTCGGCAATAACAATTGTTTTCACATTTCTCTCTGAAACAATGAACCAGACTACTGAATTGTGGTTGTGTTAATACAATTACATCAGCACGTATGTATGCGGTCGATTTTTTATTCTTTCCCTAACATTATCCTCCACTTATTCCATTCTGTCTGACCACTTATGAACTTAACTGAACTCAAGAAAAAACCCATTGGCGAACTCATTAAAATTGCGGAGTTTATGGGCCTTGAAGGCATGGCACGTAACCGTAAACAAGATATTATTTTTGCCATTTTAAAGCGCCATGCCATGAATGGCGAAGAAATCTTTGGTGATGGTGTTCTTGAAATCCTTTCTGATGGCTTTGGTTTCCTTCGCTCAGCCGCTGGTTCATATTTAGCTGGACCAGATGATATTTATGTGAGCCCATCACAAATCCGTCGTTTTAACCTTCGAACTGGTGACACCATTACAGGTACAATTCGTCCACCTAAAGAAGGTGAACGTTATTTTGCTTTATTAAAAGTAAATCAAATTAACTACGACACACCAGAAAATTCGCGTAATAAGATTTTATTCGAAAACCTCACCCCATTGTTCCCAACTGAACAACTCGTTATGGAGCTAGGCAATGGTACAACTGAAGATCTCACTGCACGTGTAGTAGATTTAGTAGCACCAATTGGTAAGGGCCAACGTTCAATCATTGTTGCACCGCCTAAAGCAGGTAAAACAATGTTATTGCAAAACATTGCTCAATCAATCGTCCGTAATAATCCAGAAGTATTTCTGATTGTTCTTCTTATTGACGAACGTCCCGAAGAAGTAACGGAAATGGAACGTACAGTACGTGGTGAAGTGGTTGCCTCGACCTTCGATGAAGCACCAGCTCGTCACGTACAAGTTGCGGAAATGGTGATTGAGAAAGCAAAACGTCTAGTTGAGCATAAAAAGGATGTTGTGATTCTGCTTGACTCAATTACTCGTCTTGCACGTGCTTATAATACTGTCATTCCTTCATCTGGCAAGGTACTTACAGGTGGTGTAGATGCTCATGCATTAGAACGCCCAAAACGCTTCTTTGGTGCTGCACGTAATATTGAAGAAGGTGGCTCACTTACAATCATTTCGACCGCATTAATCGAAACAGGTAGTAAGATGGATGATGTCATTTACGAAGAATTCAAAGGTACAGGTAACCAAGAGATTACGCTTGATCGCCGTATTGCAGAGAAACGTGTATTCCCTGCAATGAACATCAAGAAATCAGGTACTCGTCGCGAAGAGCGCTTAATGGGTGAAGAAAACTTACGTAAAGTCTGGATTCTACGCAAATTATTACATCCGATGGATGAGCTTGCCGCAATGGAATTTTTATTAGATCGAATGAAAGAAACCAAGACGAATGATGATTTCTTTGATCAAATGAAACGCAAAGCATCAACATAACGGCAACATAAAAAAGCCACCTTAATGGTCACTGCTGTCCCACAAATATCACAAGAAGAACCTCAATTGAGGTTCTTCTTGTTTTCGCCATTTTTTATCAGGCACAAAGAGTGACCTTAAAAGTTTCCTTTCAAATAAATTGACCTGAATAATTCTCAGTAAACGCTGAACACTCCATCCTTCTTGTGCCATGTGTTTAGCGAAGTTCACCAGCAAATAGGCAATTAATGCAATCCATATTTGCGTTTGTATCGCATTGCGGCTTCGACCTAGAAATGACTTCAGTTTTAAATTCTGCTTGATGGCTTTAAAGAATAACTCAATCTTCCAGCGGTCTTTATAAATTGCAGCAATGGTGGATGCTGCCAGATGAAAGTTGTTGCTCAGAAATTCGAATGTTCTTTTCTTATCTGTATCATAAAACTCTATACGTCTTAATAATTTAGGTGCGCCTCTTTTCTTGGCATGCGCACTACTCAATTCAATACATTCATCCGCAATAATCCCTTTAGTCGCTAATACGCTGCGGCTTGATTTAACTTGATAAACCATCTTTGGGCGTAGCCGGGTTACAAAGCTGACGTTCTGAAGTGTCAACTGAGCAAACCATTGATAATCAACATATCCTTTATCAAAGACGATAATGCTGCCAGCAGGAAATTTAAATGCTCTGCCTTGCACCATATCATTTTCAATACCATCCCCAAGCGCTACAAATTCAGGAATGGTATTGCTGTGATTTAAGCCAACACTGAGTTTAATACTGGCTTTGGATTCATGTACTTTTGCCCATGCGCACAATGACAGTGAAAGATCAATATGACTGGCATCTAGTGAATACAGCGGATTTTTGAATCTAAATTTATGTGCAGTTTTAGAGTTTTCACAGCGCTGAAGCAGCTGTGTGAACAATTGCTGATACAGGCTGGCGGGCTGTTCTTCGTTGAGTCTTGCTAAGGTGCTTCGCGCAATTCTCTTCGCGCCAAGATGATAGAGCTTTTCCTGCTGGGATTCGAGATTGGATTGAATGTCTCTTAAGCTTTGCCGACAAGAAAGTTGGGACATCAATATGGCAACAAACTGATCCCAGCGGGTGGCTGATCTTAATTTTTGCCCAGAGTGATGCAGTTTAGCCAGACGTTCAAAATCTTGTCTTAGAATGGGTTTGAGTAATTGATGAAATACGGTATTCTGATGTGACAAAACCTGAGTCCTTTATAGTTAAAGTGTTTGTTTGCACTCATATTTTAACTATTTAGACTCAGGTTTTTTTATTTAAAGCAAACTATGGGACAGTAGTGCCTTAATGGTGGCTTTTTTTAATTGGTTGACAAGATTACATATTTTTTACATTTAAAATGTATTTCTTGATAAAAATTCAAGTATTTGATTTTAAAAAAATTAACAAATAAAACCCTATTGTAGTAATAAAACTCCTATCAAAAACCAATTATCAATAGTTATTTTCTATCAAAAATTAGCCAATTTTTGTCAAATTTTGTCGTTTTGTTGGACAGAACAGTAGTAATTCATGGTTTGCTTTGATAGGATAGCCACAGACCAGTTAGGCTGCTCCCTGCGTTGTTACCTAAAAGCGTTTAGGAATATTAAAAGCACAAACAGACTAACTAAGGTTTTTTTTAATCTCACAATTTTATGAGAGTGATGCCATGTTATTCAAAAAATTTGCTGTTGTTGCTGCTATCGCTACTACTTTAGCTTTCGTTGGTTGCTCTAAGAAAGAAGAAGCTGCTACTGATGCAAACGCTGCTGCTTCTGAAGCTGTAGCTGCTGCTTCTGAAGCTACTGAAGCTGCTTCTGAAGCTACTGTTGCTGCTTCTGACGCTGTTGTTGCTGCTTCTGACGTTGCTGCTTCTGACGTTGCTGCTTCTGACGTTGCTGCTTCTGCTGCTCAATAATCTAATTTTAGATTATAAAAAAGAGAACCTTACGGTTCTCTTTTTTTATGCCTGATACTTTTATGTTTAATTTTAAATAAAAAAAAGTGGATATAAAAAAAGCAGATCAATCGATCTGCTCATTTCCAACACGTTGTCTAAATTTCTGCCCTGCTCTAAACGTCACTACACGACGAGCAGAAATTGGAATTTCTTCGCCAGTCTTAGGATTTCGCCCTGGGCGTTCACGTTTATCACGCAATTCGAAATTACCGAATCCAGAAAGTTTGACTTGTTCACCCGCAATTAAGGCTTGGCTTATTTCATCAAAAAATAGCTCAACCATTTGCTTTGCTTCTCGGCGATTTAAGCTAGTAAGCTCACTTAAATGGTCCGCCATCTCTGCTTTTGTTAATGCTGTCATGAGGCCCTCAATGTCGCTTGGTAAGTGTCTTCCAACACTTGAATAATGTTATCCATACCAGATTTGATCTCAGCATCTTCAAGCGTACGAGTCGGATGCTGCCATAACAAAGCAAATGCCAATGAGCGTTTGCCCTGTTCAACCCCTTGCCCCGTATACACATCAAATAACCAAGTTGAGTCGAGTAACTCACCACCTGTTTGTTTGATTAACTGCTGAATATCTCTTACCTCAATCTTATCAGAGATTAAAAGCGCAATATCACGTCTAACCGATGGAAAACGTGATAATTCTGTAAAATTAGATACATAAGATTGCAAAACAGCCTGTTGATCCAATTCCGCAACCCAAGTAATGCCCAAATCAAGTGCATTTTCTAATGATGGGTGCAAACGTCCTAAATACCCAATTGACTTGCCATCAACCAATATTTCAGCAGATTGACCAGGATGTAACCACTCTCTTTCGGTACGAATATAATCAACATTCACACGCCCAGCAGCTAATATCTCTTCTACTTCGCCTTTAAAGTCAAAAAAGTCCATCGCTTGCGGCTTGATATGCCAAGATTCAGGAGTACGCGAGCCCACCGCAATCAATGCCAGTGTTGGGATCTGTTTAAGATCATGAATATCTTTTGCATTTTGATAATCAAAACGCAAACCTAATTCAAAGAAGCGTACACGTTGCTGTTGGCGGTTTAAATTATATTGAACACAAGGAATCAAGCTTGATAATAAAGTACTACGCATTGCCGCTAAATCACTAGAAATCGGATTAGCAAGCATTAAAGGTTGTACATTTGGATTTAACTGTTTTTCCAATTTTGCATCAGCAAAACTAAAACTAATCGCTTCTTGATAACCCAAAGTTGCAACAGTTTGACGAAGCTGCGCCACTTCGAAACGATCCTGATATTTTTCTAATTTCACATCAATTTTTGGCAAACTGATTTGGATGTTGTCATAACCGTGAATACGTGCAACTTCTTCAATCAGGTCTTGATAGATTGCCATATCATAACGATGTGATGGTGGAACAACACTCCATTCACCTTGAGCTTTAGTTTCCACCATACAACCCAAACGAGCTAATGCATCAGCAATAAACTCACCAGCCACTTCATAACCCAGCAACTGATCGACTTGTGATTGCTTCAGTGGAATTGCTTCTCGTTTTGGTAATAACTCAGCTTGCTCTGCTACTGTAATTGGGCCAAACTCTCCACCAGCAAAAGCCTGAATAAGCTCAGAAGCACGGTGCATTGCAATCATTGGTAACTCGAAGTCGACACCACGCTCATAACGTTGAGATGAGTCAGTATGCAAGCCAAAACGACGCGCACGACCAGCAATTGCTAAAGGTGCGAAGAAAGCACTTTCAAGGAAGATATCCTGCGTATCGTCTGTAACTGAGGAATCCAAGCCCCCCATAATTCCAGCGATTGCCAAAACCTTTTGCTGATCAGCAATGACCATAATGTCTTCTTGTAACTCAACTTCTTGATCGTTGAGCAAGAGCAATTTTTCTTGAGGTTGTGCTTGGCGAACTTGAATTGATCCTTCGATTTTTGCTAAATCAAAGGCATGCATCGGCTGACCCAACTCCAGCAATACATAGTTGGTCACATCAACCAAAATACTATGTGTGCGAATCCCTGAACGAGCGAGTGCTTGTTCCATCCATTCAGGTGTTTTAGCTTTAACATTTACATTTTTTACGATACGACCTAAATAGCGCGGTGTACCTTCAGTTGTGATATTAACGATTTTCTCATCAGCAATTGTTGCTGCTATTGATTGAATCTTAGGTTCATTTACATTCAATTGATTGATGACTGCAATTTCACGTGCAATACCACGAATACTAAAACAATCACCACGGTTTGGCGTGATACTGATGTCAATCACATTGTCATCAAGTTTTAAATATTCACGGATATTCATGCCAACAGGCGCATCAGCAGGAAGCTCTAACAAGCCATCAATCTTGTCTTCTAAATCGATTTCAGAAGCACCACATAGCATACCTTGTGATTCAATACCACGAAGCTTGCCTTTCTTAATTTTGAAATCGCCTGGTAGTACTGCACCAATGGTTGCAACAGGTGCCTTCATTCCTACACTGACATTTGGCGCACCACAAACGATTTGTAATGGATCACCAGAGCCAATATTTACAGTCGTAACACGTAAGCGATCTGCATCAGGGTGTTGTTCAACAGTGAGTACTTCTCCAATGATGACACCTGTAAATGGCTTTGCCACAGGTGCAAGTTCATCGACTTCCAGACCAAGCATGGTCAATTGATCAGAAAGGGTTTCGCTATCAATCGCTGGGTTCACCCATGTGCGTAACCAATTTTCACTAATTTTCATCTGTATAAACCTTATTTAATCCTGAAAAACTGTTAGGCAAACTGGCGTAAAAAACGCACATCATTTTGGTAGAACATACGTAAGTCATTGATGCCATAACGCAACATTGCAAAACGCTCTACCCCTAAACCAAAAGCAAAACCTTTGTATTTATCAGGATCAATACCAGAAGCACGAAGTACATTTGGATGTACCATGCCACAACCTAAAACTTCCAACCAACGACCGCGTTCATCCATAATATCCACCTCAGCACTTGGTTCAGTGAATGGGAAGTAAGATGGACGGAAACGCACTTTTAAATCTTTTTCGAAAAATTCATTCAGAAGATTAATCAATAGACCTTTTAGCTCAGCAAAGCTGGTGTTTTCAGCAACGTACAAACCTTCGATCTGATGGAACATCGGCGAATGCGTTTGATCCGAGTCACAACGATATACACGGCCAGGACACACGATACGAATTGGCGGCTGACTTGTCTCCATGGTACGAATTTGTACACCCGAGGTATGAGTACGAAGTAAATGCGTTGCATCGAAATAGAAAGTATCATGCATCGCGCGTGCTGGATGATGACCTGGAATATTTAAGGCTTCAAAGTTGTGATAATCATCTTCAACTTCTGGCCCATGTGCAACCTGAAAGCCTGCTTTGGTAAAGAATTGACAAATACGTTCCTGAACTTGAGTCACAGGATGGATGCTTCCCATACGCTGACCGCGACCAGGCAAAGTGATATCAATCGTTTCACTTGCCAATTTTTTTGCCAACTCAGCTTGTTGTAGTGTCTGCTGACGTTCAGTCAAAGCAGCATTGATAGCTTCACGAACAGCATGAATCGCAGCACCTTGTACTTTGCGCTCTTCAGGATCCATTTTTCCTAATGCTTTAGACTGCTCTGCAAGCTGGCTTTTTTTCCCTGTAAATTGCACACGAACTTGGTCGAGTGCGGCAAGGTCTTGAGCCGCTGCAATGGCAGCAAGCGCTTCAGTGGTCAGGGCTTCCAGTGACATAGTAACTCTCAAAGCAACAAATTATAGAAATATAATAAAACGCTATAGTTTATCAGCTTTTTACCTAGTTTATGAAGATAAAGGACTGTTTAAATAGAGTACTTTTTAGCGTTGAACTTTATGCCCAAATGGACAACAAATGCCCGTGGTGCAATAAATTTTCGCAAAAAATAATCAATATCTGAATAAAATGTATAAGATACGAATATCGTCAATGAGAAACAATAACGATGGCGCTTGATCAAATCTGGAAACAACAACTTACACTTGTTTGCTATGGCAATGAATTTCTTGCAGGAAATCTGAACTTTAATCGCTGGATCGAACATCCTATTTTCAGCAAAAACTGCTTAATCTTCAGAGATCTACTACCACAACATTTGCTGGCACAACATTTCCAAATTTGGCTTGAGGGTTTGAAAAAACAAGGCGTCAAAAAACTAAGCTTACATCTTTCTAGTATTCTCAACGACGAACAAAATCCTAATCCTAATGTCGAGCTTCTACCATTTGCACATTTTATTGTAAGTCATCAAACCAATAAAAAAACCGCTTGGATTTGCGGACATGAACTCGCTGAATGGTTTAACACTGATCAGGAATTTGAAACACCTTTTTCTCAAAAAAACACAATAAGAGAAGAGACATTTTGGCGCTATGAATTAAATGATAAATACGCTAAAAAAATCGATACTGATTTACAGAAAATCAATTGGAACGATGTCTCAAAATTTTTAGAGCGCGAATTATTTAATAGCAAATATGCGGAATACTTTTTAGAACCTGAACAACAAGATTTCCCATTTTATGGCTACGAAATAGATCATAATCAGCCTGATGAAACACTTTTAGCGTTGATCCCAACAGATTATCCAGCTGATTGTGCTCATCAATTATTACATCGAACACAAGCACTTATCGACCACTTAGAAGAACAAAAAAAGCACCCTTATACAGATTCTGGTGAACTCATTAGCCCTGAAGAACAAATCAATCTTCGTAATTTTTCACAGAAGGCTGAGGATTTATTCGCTAAATTAATCGTCAAAACAGCAAATCATTATCAGACGGCTCAACTTACCATGGATGAACCAGAGATCATCGACCGAACTATGGAAATCCCACAACAGTTCAATGAAGCTCATCCACACAAGGTTGGAACTTCTAGCGTGATTAAATTAATTATTCTCACAGTCATTATTTGTTTGGTCGCTTATTATTTTGGGCTTTAATAAAAGCGTACAACTTTTAATTAGATTAAATTTCCCATTGATAAATTAGCTCCGTTATTCCTTCGCCGAACTCTGGAAGTTCGGCTTCTCCAATCAATTCAGCTCCAATCTTTTCATAAAAGAAACGACTGGGATTCTTATTAAAAACCTCTAAACGAATAAACTGATATCTTTTCTGAACAACATAGTCGTAAAAGCATTGAAACATTTCACGCCCAATACCTTGTTTTTGGATTTCCTGCAAAAGATAAAAAGCGCGAATTTCAGCTACATTATTTTCAGGATTTAAATATCCATCTAAAAAACCCTTTATTTTTTGATCTTCATTATAAACTAACAATTGATGATCTAAACTTCTTGTGATTGCTTGCCATAATATCAATTTTTCCTGTGCATCTAATTGATCTAATATTTCTTGATTAAGGATATTTGCGTAAGTTTCTTTCCAACACTGTACGTGAATCTCAGCGATTTTAGCTACATCTCCAAAGTTAGCTGTACGTATTTGACCTTTTCGATTGCTTTGCAATTCAACCTCCACAAAAATTTGTTCAGGTAAGTATTGATCACCCAACTTGTATATGAATGTTAAAGAAGCAAAAACTGTGCAAAAGCGAACTAATTATTAAGATCATTTTTCTAAATTAAAAAAACATTTAGCCATAAAAAATAGAGTTTTCACAATTTAAATCACATACTTAAATTGTGAAAACTTAGACTACTAAAAGCAATAATTTACGGTTATAAAAAAATAAATTATGGATGCTCCTATTCTTTTAGGAGATTTTATTGATCTCTAATTATTCTCTATTACTAAATCCTAAAACCATAAAAAAAGACCGCTAAAAAGCGGCCTTCTTTTGAATCTCTAAGCTTATGCAGCTAATGCGCCTTTAGCTTTTTCAGCTAAAGCAGCAAATGCTACTGCATCATGCATAGCGATGTCAGCTAATACGCGACGGTCGATGATCACTTGAGCTTTTTTCAAGCCATCGATCATACGGCTGTAAGACAAACCGTTTTGACGAGCACCAGCATTGATACGCGCAATCCATAAAGCACGGAATTGACGTTTCTTTTGGCGGCGGTCACGGTAAGCGTATTGACCAGCTTTGATTACCGCTTGGAACGCTACGCGGTAAACGCGTGAACGAGCACCATAGTAACCTTTAGCGCGAGCAAGAATTTTTTTGTGACGACGATGAGCCACTACACCACGTTTTACACGAGCCATTTATAATCTCCTTAGATGTATGGGCACATAGCACGAACTGATGCAACGTCACTTACGTGAACCATTACACAACCGCGCAATTGACGGATACGCTTAGCAGATTTTTTGGTCAAAATGTGGCGCTTGAATGCTTGTTTGCGCTTGAAACCGTTTGCAGTCGCTTTGAAGCGTTTAGCTGCACCACGGCGAGTTTTTAACTTAGCCATAGTAACCTCTTTTAGACACCTGTTCGGCGCGTTTGCACTATTGCAAATCGACCTGCAGGTAAGGAAGGCAGCATGATATAACATCTGCGAATAAAACAAAAGTAAAATGCTCATTTTTTGAGTAAGAGTAAGACTTTTACTCAAACGAAATTTTCCATTATTAATTCTCAAAATACGAGAAATTTGCATTAATTACTTACTTATAATAGCTTCAATTCAATCATAAACACTCGAAATGAATACACAACAAGATGCTTTTGCTGCATTGCGCTATCGAGATTTCTCTATCGTTACCTTGAATCAATTCTGCTTAACACTGGCAATTCTGATTCAAGAAATTATCGTTGCTTATTCACTGTATCAAATCACACGTGATCCACTCACATTAGGTTTTATCGGTTTAGCTGAAGCCATTCCATTTATTGCGCTTTCCTTATGGGGTGGTTATTTTGCAGATAAACTCAATAAGCAAACCATTATGAAGGTCTGTTTATTTTTTGCAGCACCATTGCCACTCGTGCTCTGGGCACTCTTTCATTTATACGGTTTAGAAAAGATTAGTGTCTCAACTTTGTCATGGGGAATTTATGCAGTCATTTTCGCATTAGGAACAATTCGAGGTTTCTACAATCCCTCAGCAACCTCTCTCAAGCCATTTCTTATTCCACGTGAACTTTATGCGAATGGTGCAACATGGACGACGATTGGTTGGCAAAGTGGTGTGATTATAGGTCCAATGTTGGGTGGATTTATGTTGGCATTTCTTGGGCGAGAGACCAGCTTGTTCACAGTCACAGGATTGTTAGCAACTTGTTTTATTTTGATTACCCTACTTCAAAAAAGAACTTTTCCAAAAATGGAAACCGAGAACGTTCTTCAGAGTCTGACAGACGGTTTTCGCTTTATTTGGAAAACCAAAATTGTCTTATGGGCCATATCATTAGATCTTATTTCAGTATTATTTGGAGGGGTAATTGCACTTCTGCCTATTTTTGCTGAGGATATTTTAAAGGTCGGTCCAGAAGGATTGGGATACTTACGTGCTGCTCCATCAATTGGTGCGTTGTTAACAATGATTGTTTTAACCAAATTTCCACCAACGCATCATGCTTGGCGAAATATGTTATTCGCTGTTGCTGGTTTTGGTATTTTTACTATTCTATTTGCATACTCAAATAACATTTGGCTATCTCTGTTTGCACTGGCAATGACGGGTGCATGTGATAGTGTTTCTGTTGTTGTTCGTCAAACCGTCTTACAGATTTTCCCGCCTGAGAATATGCGAGGTCGTGTTGCTGCGGTTAATGGCATGTTCGTTTCTTCAAGCAATGAACTCGGCGCTTTTGAATCTGGTTTAGCCGCTAAGTATATGGGAACCATAACTGCAACCATTTTTGGCGGATGTATGACACTTGCTGTGGTGACTTATTGTTGGTTCAAAACAACTGATTTATTTAAAGTCGATATCACCAAAGGTTCGGATCATTAGAACACTTAGGGAAAGCCTGTAAGCTTTCCCTACCCTCAGAAAACACCTAGATATAAAGCATATAAAGTTAAATAACGCCCACCTTTGGCAATCGTAACGATCAGCAAAAAGCGCCAAAAGTTTTCTTTCATCAATCCTGCAATTAAAGTGATCGGATCTCCAACGACAGGAGTCCAGCTTAATAATAAAGAATAGAAACCATATTTATGATAAATCTGTTGTGCTTGTACTAAACGCTGTTCAGAAACAGGAAACCATTTTTTATCTTTAAAATGTTCAATTTTCAGCCCTAACCACCAGTTCACACATGAACCCAATACATTGCCTACAGTCGCAACTAAAATCAAATAAAATGGACTAGAAGGCCCCTGCACCAGTAAAGTCATTAAGACTGCCTCTGACTGTAGAGGCAATAATGTCGCTGCACCAAAAGCAGAAATAAATAACAAAAGATAAGAGATCACGAAACTTTGGGCTCCGATTTAGATCGGACAATATAACTTAGGCTTGAATATAAAAATGGAACAATAAAAGCAATCCAAAATGCGGCATCAGATTTAATCATTTTCTGTAATATTGTTAATTGTATCTCACCCTCTGAAACAGCATTCCAATCAATCAACAGTCTGAGATCAATATAAAAAAGTAAGATAAGGTATAAAGCGAAAATGCCTCCACAAATACCTGTATGAAAAACAGAATGCTTTGCTTTGACTTGTAAAAGTGCAAATAGTGAAGCAAAAACAAAGCCTGTGCTTAAGATTAAAACAAAGACCATCAATTCAAAGTTATCTATCGCTAAAAAATATCGCATCAGACTGCAACTCACTGCTACTACGATCAGTAATCCCATGAGAAGAGCCCAATGCTTAATATAATCATTAAACACGGTAGTAATAATAAAGTTAAACTTTGATTGATAATGCTTTTTGAATAGCAGGACGTGCGGTCAAACGTTCAATATAGTCTTGAACATATGGATAATCCTCAAGCTGTATGCCTTGCCAATCGTAACGCAACGCCCACGGCAGGATAGCCATATCCGCAATAGAGTATTCACCAGCTACAAACTTTTGACCAATTAATTGTTTATTGAGCACACCATACAGACGTTTAGTTTCATTCACATAGCGCTCTATCGCATAAGGAATACGTTCAGGTGCAAATTTACTAAAATGATGATTCTGACCCAGCATCGGACCAAAACCACCCATTTGCCACATCAACCATTGCTCAACTTCAACACGTTCTTGTTCATCCGTAGGATAGAATAATCCAGTCTTCCGACCTAAATATTGTAGGATTGCACCTGATTCAAATACAGAAATCGGTTCACCATTTGGTCCATTTTGATCAACAATCGCTGGAATTTTATTATTTGGCGAAATACGTAAAAAATCAGGTTGAAATTGATCATTTTCCAAAATATTAATTGGGAAAATTTGATAATCCAAGCCCATTTCCTCAAGTGCAATGGTTATTTTATGTCCATTGGGTGTTCCCCAATAATAAAGATCAATCATTTTAAAATTATTCTCCATACACCGTAGATGGTGGCTCTTTACACACCTTAATAGATTTAAAAAGAAACAACAAGTTCTGTAAATTAAAAATAATTTTTATAATTATCAAATATATATAAAATTTATTTAAAAAAATAGATCTTTAACTTGAATTTTTTAAACTCAAACACATATTAATTATTGTGTTAGAAATGACGATTTTTAACATTCTGTCGATGTTTATACATGGCAGGTTTAAGTTTTATCTTCTTATTTTTAAAACTTTGCTGACCTCAGGAGGTTCTAATCATGAGTAATCTAAATCTTCATCCTTTATTTCGTCGTAGCATTGGATTTGACCGTTTAAATGATTTTATTGACTACGCCATGCAAAGTGATACACCCAATTATCCTCCATATAACATAGAGAAATCTGGTGAAAACCGTTATCGCATTGTGGTGGCTACCGCAGGTTTTAGCCTAGAGGAATTAGGACTGAGTTTAGAAAATCAGCTTCTTACCATTTCAGGTAAACCTGAGGTTGTTGAGACAGAAACAACTGAATATCTGCATAAAGGAATCGCGCGTCGTGCCTTTAAATTGTCTTTACGCTTAGATGAACATATTGAAGTTCAACAAGCTGATTATGAGAATGGTTTATTGGTCATTGACTTGGAACGAATCATACCAGAAGAGAAACTTCCACGCGAAATCCCAATTGGTAAGAAAAAACTTTTACTTGATCAGCCTGATTCTACAGAAAAAACTGTAAGTACTCAGTAATTATGCTTTAAATCAAAAAAGCCCTGCTATTCGAGCAGGGCTTTTTTGATGATTGGATGATTACTTTTTCTTTTTCGGACCAAGTAACATGCCCATCTGACGACCTTCCATCTTCGGAGCTTGTTCTACTACACCAAACTCCGCAACGTCAGCTTCAATCTTTTGCAATTGAGCTAGACCAAGTTGCTGATGCGCCATCTCACGACCACGGAAACGTAAGGTAATTTTCACTTTATTTCCTTCTTCAAGGAAACGTAAAATTGCGCGCAATTTTACCTGATAATCACCTACATCCGTTGCTGGACGTAACTTGATTTCTTTCACTTGCACTTGATGCTGTTTTTTCTTCGCATCTTTTTGCTTTTGTTTCAAATCAAACAAGTGCTTGTTGTAGTCCATGATTTTACAAACAGGCGGTTCTGCATTAGCAACAATCTCAACAAGGTCAAGATTTGCTTCTTCAGCAGCACGTAATGCTTCAGTTAATGAAACGACACCTTTTTGTTCTCCATCTGCAGCAACAAGGCGTACTTCTTTTGCACGGATCTCGTCGTTAATCGCAGGACGGTTACTTTTAGCACCTTGTTGTTGGTTACGGTCAGGCTGTTTAATCTTTATTACTCCACAATGTACCGGCCACGTTCGGCTACGGCAGATTTCACTAGATCAATGAATGCATCCACTGACATAGTACCTAAATTTTTTCCTGAGCGAGTACGGACATTGACAGTTCCCTCTTCAACTTCTCGGTCACCAAGAACCAGAAGATAAGGAATACGCTCTAGGGTACGCTCACGAATCTTAAATCCGATTTTTTCATTTCTCAAGTCAGAAATAGCACGAAGACCATTTTCTTTGAGTTTTGCAACGACTTGCTCACTCGCCTCAGCTTGAGAATCAGTAATGTTCATAACACAAGCTTGAACTGGGGCAAGCCAAGGTGGCATGAAACCAGCGTAATGTTCAATTAGTATACCAATAAAACGCTCAAAACTACCAAGTATTGCACGATGCAGCATGACTGGTTGATCACGTTCGTTTTCTTCCGTCACATATGAAGCATCTAAACGAATAGGTAAATTGAAGTCACACTGGATTGTACCGCATTGCCACACACGACCTAAGCAATCTTTTAATGAAAATTCAATCTTCGGACCATAGAATGCACCTTCACCTGGTTGCAAGTCCCAAGCCAAGCCAGCATCATCTAAAGCATCAGCAAGAGATTTTTCTGCTAAATCCCAAAGTGCATCATCGCCTACACGCTTTTCAGGACGTGTTGAAAGTTTCATTTGAACTTCTTCAAAGCCGAAGTCTTTATAAACATCTAAAGTCAGTTTAATAAAGTCTGCAACCTCTTTACCAATTTGCTCTTTGGTACAGAAAATATGTGCATCATCTTGGGTAAAGCCACGAACACGCATAATCCCGTGTAATGAACCAGATGGTTCGTTACGATGACATGAACCAAACTCCGCCAAACGGATTGGTAAATCACGGTATGATTTTAAGCCTTGATTGAACACTTGTACGTGACAAGGACAGTTCATCGGCTTAACTGCATAGTTACGACTTTCTGAATGAGTCGTAAACATGTTTTCAGCATAGTTCGCTGCATGTCCTGATTTCTCCCACAAAGTGAAATCAACAATTTGTGGTGTTTTAATTTCTTGGTAACCATTGTCTTGCTGAACTTTACGCATGTATTGCTCAAGCACTTGGTAGATTGTCCAACCATTCGCATGCCAGAACACCATACCAGGTGCTTCTTCTTGCATGTGGAATAAGTCCAAAGCTTTACCAATTTTACGATGGTCCCGTTTTTCAGCTTCTTCAATACGTTTGATATAAGCTGCTAACTGTTTTTTATCAGCCCAAGCCGTACCATATATACGTTGTAACTGTTCATTCTTCGCATCACCACGCCAGTATGCACCAGAGATTTTAGTGAGTTTGAATGATTTTAAGAATTTAGTGTTTGGTACGTGCGGACCACGGCACATATCCAAATAATCCTGATGGTAGTACAAGCCCATTTGTGTTTCATTTGGCATGTCTGCAATCAAGCGTAATTTGTATTCTTCACCGCGTGCTGTAAATTCTGCAATCACTTCATCACGTGGTGTCATTTTTTTGATGACATCATAGTCTTGATCGATGAGCTTTTTCATACGCTCTTCGATCGCCGCCATATCATCCAAAGTAAATGGGCGTGGCATCCAGATATCGTAATAGAAACCTTCTTCGATCACTGGGCCGATAACCATTTTCGCCTCAGGGAACAATTGCTTAACAGCATGTCCTACCAAGTGCGCACATGAGTGACGAATGATCTCTAGACCTTCTTCATCTTTCGGGGTAATAATCTGAACTGTCGCATCTTCTGTGATTAAATCACAAGCATCCACCAAACGATCATTGATACGACCAGCAACTGTATTTTTTGCAAGACCTGGACCAATGCTTTGAGCAAGTTCCATCACGGAAATCGGATGATCAAATTGCTTTTGATCACCATTTGGTAAAGTAATGATTGGCATAATAAAATCCTTAAGGAGTGATGCCCTATACGAAGGAGCATATCACCGCGAGATTATGTATTGAGGAGGAATCCTCAAAAGATAAAAAACGGCGGATAAAAAAGTATTCAAGATTTTACACAGGTTTAGATAAGGATGAAACCTTTGATTCAGAAAAACCAAAATCATTCAGGCAACACTTCAGACTAAAGCCTAAATGAATTCCGTTTAACAACACACTATGTTGTTATAGATATATGAAAATAACAGAAATGGAGTACAGACACATGGTGAGTGCATATGATGAATTACCAAGAACCCCTGCAAATTTTGTCGCATTATCTCCTTTACGCTATTTAGAACGTGCTGCGTATATTTACCCTCATCAAGCAGCAATTATTCATGGTGCTCGTCAAATCACTTGGCAGCAAACCTATCAACGCTGTCGCCAGTTTGCACATCAACTCAAAAATCTAGGTATTCAAAAAAACGATACCGTTTCGGTACTGTTACCAAATGTCCCTGCAATGATTGAAGCTCATTTTGCAGTACCAATGGCAGGTGCTGTACTCAATACGCTGAATACACGCTTGGATGCAAAAACTATTGCTTTCATGCTTACGCATGCAGAATCAAAAGTACTGCTTGTCGACCCTGAATTTAAAACCCTTGCAGAAGAAGCATTAACACTGATCAATCAAGATATTATTGTGATTGATGTATTTGATGAGGAATATGATGCTGAACAAATCGCACTTGGGCAGTACGAATATGAATCTTGGTTAGCTCAAGGTGATCCTGAATTTGAATGGTTGCTCCCACAAGATGAATGGGATGCCATTAGTCTGAATTATACTTCGGGAACTACAGGTAACCCGAAAGGCGTGGTTTATCATCATCGTGGCGCTTACCTCAATGCGGCAAGTAATATCTTGGCCTGCGGTATGAAACCTCGTGCTGTTTATCTGTGGACATTACCGCTCTTCCATTGCAATGGTTGGTGTTTTGCATGGTCAATTGCTGCCAGTGGCGGTACCAATATTTGCTTACGTCGAGTTGATCCAGTTTTAATTTTTAAATATATCGCTGAACACAAAGTCGATTATTTCTGCGGTGCGCCAATTGTCTTATCCATGCTCATCAATACTCCAGCAGAACAAAAAACAGCTTTCAACCACCATGTTGAAGTCATGGTTGCTGGAGCTGCCCCGCCCGTTGCGATTATTGAAGGTATGCGCCATATTGGAATTAATGTTAATCATGTCTATGGTTTGACAGAAACCTATGGCCCATCGGCATTATGTGCTTCGCAAGCAGGATGGAGTGACTTATCTATTCAAGAACAGGCTCAACTTCATTCTCGTCAAGGTGTTCCTTATCCACTCCAAGACAGTATGCGAGTACTTGATCCTGAAACGATGCAACCCGTACCGAATGATGGACAAACCATGGGCGAAATTATGTTCCGTGGTAATATCGTGATGAAAGGTTATCTCAAAAATCCACAAGCGACTGAAGAAGCTTTTAAAGGTGGTTGGTTTCATACAGGAGATCTAGCCGTTTGCCATCCTGATGGTTATGCCAAAATTACTGATCGCTCTAAAGATATTATCATTTCAGGTGGTGAAAATATTTCATCGCTCGAAGTCGAAGATGTACTTTACCGCCACCCTGCTGTACTCACCGCCGCAGTGGTCGCAAAACCTGATGAACGTTGGCAAGAAGTGCCTTGTGCATTTATTGAGTTGAAGCAAGGTGCATCTGCTTCCGCAGAAGAAATTATTGCACATTGCCAAAAAGAACTGGCTCGCTTTAAAGTTCCTAAAGATGTGGTGATTACTGAGATTCCGAAAACATCGACAGGCAAATTACAAAAATTTATTTTAAGAGAGTGGGCAAAAGAACGAGCTAGCGTTTCGTTTGAGAATTAATGCTTAAAAATAAAAAGAAGTTTCAACTGAAACTTCTTTTGGCTTTAACCTTGATCAGATAACAAGGCGACTTGCTGTACATAGTTCACAAATTTGAGCTTGGATGCGGCAAGTTCTTCTTCACTCACCTGCTGTTTGATATCTCGATGAATGCGTAAAACATGCTGACGCAAAGTATGGCGTTCAGAAGCATTAAACACTTTACTAAACTCATTAATGATTGGATCACCTTGATCAATCATTCGATCGACCCAACGCATCAATTGCATTTGTTTTTTAGCACCTTGTTGCGGTGTCAAATAAGATAAAATCGTGGTTTCATTTTCATTACGCAATAACTTACCAACACGTTGAAACTGACGACGGCGTGCTTCAAATGAACTGATCTTCTGCACTTCAAGTAATGCATCAATCAAACGCTCATCGACAGGAAGCTTTTGAATTTGTTTTGGATTGAGTTGAGCCAATTGCTCACCTAAAGCAGCCATACGTTGCACAGCTTTTTTTTGCTCGGTTCTACTCGCACGTCCTTCTAATGACTCAAAATCTTCATCTGTATAACGTTGTTGGGTACCACGTGCCACGATTACTCTGCCTCATAAAATTTTGCTGCGAACAGCGTTTGAATTTCTTCCAGTGCTTTTTCTTCATCAGCACCATCAATCACCAATCTTAATGTTGTGCCTTTACCAGCACCCAACATCAACAATGACATAATATTTTTTGCATCAACCAATTTATCGCCTTTCCCAATCCGAATAGAAGAGCGAAACTTTGTGGTGACTTCGATGAGTTTACCAGAAGCACGTGCATGTAAGCCGAGTTTATTAATTACATCAATCGTTGTGTCTATCATGACCAGTGCTTCATTTCTCTATGTAAAATTTGGACAGCCCATTTTGCCTCAAGAGCCTTTTTGAGTCTATCCACAATATAAACGGAACGATGTTGCCCACCAGTACAACCCACAGATATGGTCATGTAATGGCGATGCCCTTCAGCAAAGGCAGGCAACCACTTTTCAAGAAAAGCATAAATATCAGCAAACATCTCATTGGTTTGCTGATTACTTTCTAAAAATTGACGGACTGGCTCATCTAAGCCAGACAGACGGCGTAATTCTAAATCCCAATGCGGGTTTGGTAAATGTCTTACGTCAAATACATAATCAGCATCTAAAGGAATTCCGTGCTTATAACCAAAAGATTGCAAGATCACAATCAAATTATCTGACTGACCTAATTTTGACAATAAAATATGTTTTAAATCATGAACACTTTTATCTGTGGTATCAATATGAACTGTAGAGCGAAATTGTATCGGAATAAGCAGTTGCTTTTCTTCTTGAATACATTGCAACAGACTATTAAAACGACTCGCCAAAGGATGTGGTCGTCGTGATGCACTGAAACGCGCTATCAAATCTTGATCTTGAGTCGTCAGATAAATAACATCAACCGAACCATGTCTTTTTAACTGCTCGAAGACATGATCGAACTCTTGCATATCTGCACGAGTGCTTCGGATATCAACACCTAAGGCAAGTTGCTCCAAATTATTCTCATGATCTAGTTTTGCCACAATCTCAGGCAATAATGCCAAGGGTAAGTTATCTATACAATAATAGCCGAGATCTTCAAGCACTTGTAATGCTGAAGATTTCCCTGAGCCTGACTGACCTGTAACGATAAGAATACGCTTCATGGCATTTTGCCCTTTTATAGTTTTATGTTTTATGTTTTATATTCGACTTGTAAATTATCAATCAATCGTGTCGAGCCAAGTTTTGCAGCAACAAACAGAACTAAGTTTTGAGTAAACTGTTCAATTGGCTGTAAATTTGGCTGTCGAGCCTCGACATAATCTACAACAAAACCTGCTTGAGTCAACTGATCCGAGATTGTAGCCAAAACCGCTGACAAGGCTTTACCTTCATGGAGATCTTGCTCAGCTTGTTTCAATAGCTGATAAATCTTCGGTGCTGTTGCACGTTGCTCTTCAGTTAAATAACCATTACGAGAGCTTAAAGCCAAACCATCTTGAGCGCGAACAATTGGCACCCCAATCACTTCAAGTGGAATATTCAAGTCTTGAACTAATTGACGGATAACAGCAAGTTGCTGATAGTCTTTTTGCCCGAAAAATGCATAATCTGGCTGAACAATATTAAATAATTTAGTCACGACAACCGCAACACCATCAAAATGTCCTGGACGTGATTTACCACATAAATCGTCAGTAATCTGACCAACACTAATGTTAGTTAAACGTGGCTGTGAACCATACATTTGTTCAACAGAAGGCGCAAAAATAATATCGCAACCAACATCAGCCAATAAACGACTGTCTTGTTCTAGTGTACGCGGATAACTATCAAAATCTTCTCCAACACCAAACTGGGTTGGATTAACAAAAATACTTACGACAACGACATCGCAAATCTTCTTTGCCTCACGAACTAAGGTCAAATGACCTTCATGCAAATTCCCCATGGTTGGTACGAAACCAATCATTTTTTTTGCAGCACGCGCAGGTGAAAGAGACGCAGTTAAGCCTTGAATTGTTGTTTCTGTTTTCATGAATTACAGCTCAACTTGGAAAGTATGTTCTTTAGCTGGGAAAGACTGATCTTGTACAGCAGCATGATAGGCTTTAAAGGCATCTAGGATTGCTGTTTCACCTGATTGTTCTTTCATAAAGTTACGTACAAAACGTGCAACACGCCCAAATGTTAGCCCAAGCATATCCTGTACAACCAACACTTGACCATCGGTTTGATTACCTGCACCAATCCCAATCACAGGTGTGTTTGGAAATAATTCAGCAATTTCTTTACCCAGTTGTGCTGGTACGCATTCAAGCAATAAAACTGCTGCGCCAGCATCAACTACAGCTTGGCAGTCTGCAATCAATTGATCAGCTGCTTCACGTGTTCTCGCCTGTAGTTTATAACCGCCAAAAACATGTACAGACTGAGGTGTTAAACCCAAATGTACACAAACAGGAATACCATTACGTGTAAGCACTTGAACCAATTCACTTAACCATGCACCACCTTCGATCTTGACCATCTGCGCGCCAACTTGCATCACAGCTTTTGCACTTTTCAAACCATCTTCAAGTGTCGCATAACTCATAAATGGCAAATCAGTCATGATCAAAGCATGCGAATTACCGCGACGAACAGCAGCAGTATGGTAAGCCATATCTTCTACTGTTACAGGAAGGGTTGAGTCCCGTCCTTGTATCGCCATTCCGAGAGAATCACCGATTAAAATCGTATCGATTTCAGCCAGTTCCATTGCTTTAGCCATACTTGCATCGTAACAAGTTAGACATGAAAACTTGCGTCCTTCGGCTTTAAACTTTCTTAAGTCACTTAGACTAATCATGATGGTGTCCTCTACAGGCATTTCCAGAACAGACAAATCTTAAGCATTTGCCCAAGATTGATCTGCGATTACAGTCAAATTTGCTTGCTGTAAAAGTTCTAAATCTCTTAAAGAATGACCATTTATTTGCAAATGATCATCTAAATCTAATAATGGAATCACGACAAAATCACGCTCCAACACACCAACATGTGGCACGGTCAAACGCTCATTGTGTATCTGCTCTTGTCCATAAATCAGTAAATCCAGATCAAGAGTCCGCTCTCCCCAATGACGCAAACGAATACGTCCAGCATCTTTCTCAAACTGTTGCAATTGATCAAGCAAATCTAGTGGTGACAATTCTGTATCTAACTGAACCACAGCATTCAGATAATGAGGCTGATCTTGCGGTCCCATCGGTGGACTTTGATATAGTTTAGAGACTTGAACAGTACCCAAACTTGATAATTTCAAAACTGCTTCTGCAAGAATGTGTTTTGAGTCACCTAAGTTTGAACCTAAACCAATATAAGTACGAATCGTCATTGCGTCGGTCCAAAAACAACTTCTGCTAAATCACGTTTTACACGTTTACGTTTCAAAATCGGATGATCAGCATGAATTAAATTTGAATCAGTTGAAGCTTTCTCAATAAAACGATTGACCGAATCATCTGTTCTAACACGCTCTTTTTTAGCACGTCGATTTTTAGGTTCAGGTACATTCACCAAAGGTTCAATTTCAGTAGTCTTTACATCATCAACTTCAGCAAGCTTACGTCTTGATTTTGTACGTTGGCGATTATATTGACGAATAACCGCTTCTTTTTGATCAATTGACATCTCTTGGTAGTTTTCCCACCAAACACCCATACCATCTGTGCTTGTGTCACCAGACTTCTCACGAAGCAATAAGAAATCAAATCCTGCGCGAAAACGTGCATGACCTGCTAGGGCTTCTATTTGTTGCGGTTTTGGATTGAGCAAACGTGTCTGCATTTCCCAAACTTCACGAATAAAAGTTTCAGCAAAACGAGGAATAATAGTTCGAGTCGCTTGACGTTTTAAAACATCCAAACCTGCTTGTGCGCGAGCCTCTGCAGGAACTATCCCTTTATTTAAATAAAAATCACATCGCTCTAAAAACGGTTTCCATAACAATACCGCATAGAAAAATGCAGGATTAATAGTTTTGCCAATTTGAATACGCTGATCTGTATTTCTAGCTGCACGCTCGATAAAAGCAGTGATGTTCGGTGGAATTTCAGCAAACAATTGCTTCCAAACACCAAACTCAATCAACATCGGTAGAACACGGTTCAGGTGTCCCATCGTAAATAATTTTTGAGATTCATCATATAAACGATGCGGAGAGACATCACGCAACAATTGCGTCATCTCAGGATTAAATACATCTAAGATCGAAGAATCAATTTGAAAGTTTAATTTTGCAGCAAAACGCAAGGCACGTAGCATTCTTACAGGATCTTCTTCGAAACGCTGTGCTGGTTCCCCAAGAAATCGTAATGTACGTGTTTTAATGTCATCAACTGCATGACAAAAATCTAGAACGATGGCTTTACGGGGTTGATAATATAAAGTGTTAATTGAGAAATCACGGCGAGCAAAGTCCTGCTCAATCGTTCCCCAGTTATTATCTCGTAAGATCATACCAGAAGCACTGGTTACTGCTTTTTTAGGCGGTGCACGGAAGGTCGCAACTTCAATTAATTCTCGACCAGAATAAACATGTGCAAGCTCAAATCGTCGACCAATAATACGGCAACGTCGACCAAAAACCTCTTTAACTTGAGCTGGTGTAGCATTGGTAACTGCGTCAAAATCCTTAGGATTAAGACCAAGCATCATATCGCGAACACCACCACCGACGATATAAGCTTCATAACCTGCTTTAGTGAGGCTATCAATTACATCAAGAATTGAAGGTGGTAGTTGAGTTGTGGACAAACCACATTTTGACGCGCGCAAAGTTTGCAAAAGACACTGTCTCCTACGTCAGGACGTAAATAACATTTTGTCGCTAATCATAGCTCTAACACACACAAAGGGCAATTTATTCTGTTGAAGTTTCAACAGATCAATTGCTCAGATTAGTGACTTTTTCCCTATTGAATCTTAAAGTATGAGCTTTGCTTTATTCTTCTCAAGCAGTTTTGGCCCGATTCCTTTTACATTCATTAATTCATCTATTGTTTTAAAACCACCCTTCTTTTGGCGGTATTCAATGATTGCTTGAGCTTTTTTCTGTCCCACTCCATTCAAAGTTTGTAACTGTTCTAGATTTGCCTGATTCAAACTAATTTTATCTGACTGAATATTTATAGAAGATGAAAATTGTTTGGTGTTTTGCTGACTAGGTCTTGATAAATAGTAACTATTGTTGGGCTGTTTAGCTAACTGCTGGTCACGCGCTTGCTGTTGAGCTTTCCACTTTTCATAAGATTGATCAAATTGCTGCGCATAACCACTTGTATAACACCCAAGCCATAGTAAAATCAGTATAAATAGATTATGTCTGCTGCGTGGCTTCGACAAAATCATGTGTTTTCCCCTCAGTTTTTAATTGTCGTTTTGCTTGCTCCCAGAGTTCATCCATTTCCGCCAAACTCATTTTTTGCAAGTCTTTATTTTGTCGTTGTGCTTGTTGTTCAATATAAGCAAAGCGGCTTCTAAATTTATAAATTGTTGCCAACAATGCCATCTCACTCGACTGCCCCAGTTTACGACCAACGTTGATCAAAGAAAATAGGCAGTCTCCGAATTCTTCTTGTATTTCATCATTTTTTTGATTTTTAATTGCTTGTTGCAACTCTCCTAACTCTTCTTCTAATTTCGCATAAGCATCAGTCACCGTTTCAAAATCAAAACCAAGTTGCGCTGCTTTCTTTTGAACCTCTTGTGCTTGAACCAAGGCTGGAGCATGTTTGATTTCATCTAATCTAGATACACTTTTATCTTTTTTTTCTTGTTGTTTAATTTGCTTCCACAATTCACTTACTTGGTCTGAACTCAAATCTTTAAACTGATCTGCTTGGAAAACATGTGGGTGACGACGTATCAACTTTTCACTGATTGCATCTACCACATCGTTAAAATCAAATGCCCCTTTCTCACTAAACATTTGTGATTGAAACACCACTTGCAACAGCAAGTCACCCAATTCATTTCGAATCTCATCAATATTGCCCTCACGTATGGCAGCTTCGACCTCATAAGCCTCTTCAATTGCATAACGCGTTAAACTTTCAGGTGTTTGTTGTTGATCCCATGGACATTTTTGTCTTAATTCCTGCATGATCTCTAATAATTTTTCCATGATGACCTCCTCAAACCTAAACCGCTAAATTGTTGCAGCATAAAGCCGCTTGTGCGTAATATGCACCCACTCAAGAAATATCAATATAAAGGACAGCAATGCAAGCTAGTGTTTTTATCAGTGGTGCTGCACAAGGAATTGGCGCTGAAATCGCACGTTTATTCCATAAGAATGGCTATAAAGTTGGAATTTATGACATTAACCAAGAACTTGCTGAGCAATTAGCCACTGAGTTAGGTGAGAATGCTAAGGCTGGTTACCTCGATGTCAGCAATTACCGTCAATGGCAAATCGCCTTACAAGAGTTTAGAAACTGGGCTGGTGAACTCAATATTTTAGTCAATAATGCGGGAATTTTGTATTCTGGACCATTTGAAAAAACAGATATCCAATCACACCATCGCACCATTGATATCAATGTCAAAGGCATTATTAATGGCTGTCATACGGCTTTAAATCATTTGCAACAGGCAAGATTTGCTCGTGTTATCAATTTATCCTCTGCTTCAGCAATTTATGGTCAAGCGGATTTAGCCTCATATTCCGCAAGTAAATTTGCCGTTCGTGGTTTAACTGAAGCATTAGATGTCGAATGGCAAAAGTACAATATTCGTGTACTTGATGTCATGCCTTTATTCGTTCAAACCAATATGGTGAAGAATATGGATGCAGGTAGTATTCAAAATATCGGCGTTGATTTAACCCCTGCTGATGTTGCCAAACAAGTATTACATTTGGCACAACAAAAAGATCATGCTTTAATTCCGACACATACGCCTGTAGGCATCAAAACCAAGCTGATGTATCAATTGTCGAGTATAAGCCCACAATTTTTAAATCGACTCACCAATATTTTCTTATCGAAGCGCTAATACAAAAAAAGCTGCATTTACATGCAGCTTTTTATTAATTTAGCTTCCTTGAACCAAACGCCTAGCGCTAATAATCCCTGGTTGTTGCTCCAAACGAGCTAATAACCGAGACAATTGCGCCAAACCTTTAACTTCAATCAAGAGTTTCATATTGGCGATACCATCTGCCTCAGAAATCGTATTGACCTGACGAATATTAATTTGGTCTGAGAAAATCACCTGTGTGAGATCTTTCAGTAAACCACGGCGATCATACGCTTCCACCACGATTTGAACACTCTGCCCTCGTGTTGGCTGCATTTCCCAATCCGCCTCAACTGCTCGTTCAGTCTCTTGAGTCGTCATACGAATATAATCAGGACAAGCCACTTTATGGATACTTACACCACGATTTAAAGTGATATAACCACCAATTGACTCACCATGAACAGGTTGACAGCACTGTGCAATATGCAGTTCTACGTTATCCAAACCATCAATCAAAATCCCATGCGCAGATAAAGTATGGCTTGCACGTGGATTCAATGCTGGTTTCAGCACCAATTCAGGCTCATCTTGATCTAGATGCATTTGACGATTAACTTGATTAATCAATGCATGTAGACTGATATCACCACTCACCAAAGCCACTAAAATATCATCACCAGATTTCAAATTGAAATGTGATGAATAATCTTTTAGATCAATACTCTTTGGATGAATCGCTAAACGCGCCAACTCTTTATTGAGTAACTCACGTCCAACTTCAATATTTTTACTACGATCTTGCTGTCTAAACCAGTGACGTAACTTATCTCTTGCTCGAGCGGTTTTAATATAACCTAAAGAATTCACCAACCAATCACGATTAGGTTCACGATCTTTCTTCGTTAAAATTTCAACTTGCTCACCTGTTTTCAAGGTATAAGTAAGTGGAACATAACGCTGGTTAACACGTGCAGCATAACACTTGTTACCGACTTCAGTGTGCACATGGTAAGCAAAATCTAAAACAGTCGAACCACGGGGTAATTCTTTAATATCCCCATCACGACTGAACACATAAATCTTTTCAAAATTTTCAAAATCTTGAATATGATCAATACCATTAGACTCATCATCTTCGGCATGTGGTGTTGTTTCAGTACGTTCTTGGTAATGTTCAAGCACTGCACGCAAAGAGTGTAAGCGATCATTAAATGAATGATCGGTATTCTTCGCACCTTCTTTATAGTTAAAGTGCGAACATACGCCTAATTCTGCCTCATTGTGCATTTCAAACGTACGGATTTGTACTTCAAGTGACTTATTCTCAGCAATCACAGCCGTATGCAAAGAGCGATAGCCATTTGCCTTAGGATTGGTTACATAATCATCAAACTGATTTGGAATATGACGCCACAACTGATGCACAATACCCAAAGCGTGATAGCAGTCAGGAACTCCCTTAACCAAAACTCGAACAGCACGAATATCATATAACTGATCAAAGCTAAGGTTCTTGCTTTTCATTTTGCGATAAATCGAATAAATGTGTTTTACTCGACCACTAATTTCAGCTTGGATATCATGCTCTGCCAATTCAGTTTTGAGTTTATCAATCACAAATTGGATATATTGTTCGCGCTCTAAACGCTTTTCATTCAACAAAGAAGCAATTTCTTTGTATCGCTCTGGCGCTAAATATCGGAATGCAAGATCTTCAAGTTCCCACTTGAGTTGAGCAATCCCTAGGCGATGCGCTAAAGGCGAATAAATCGTTAGAATTTCTCGTGCTACACGCTCTTGACGCTCTTTACTTGCAGTCGCCAATTCACGTAAGGCATAAGTACGCTCAGCAAGCTTAATCAGTACAACACGAACGTCTTCCGTCACTGAGATCAGCATTTTATAAATGCCACTCAGGTGTTCGCGCTGATTGTTATTAAAATGATCTTCTAAACGTTTATTTTTTTCGATCAACTCAGAGAGCTTACCCATTGCAAGCGTACCTTTTACAAGGCTCAACACTTGCTCTCCAAATTGTTGTTGAATATCTTCTAAAGTAATCAGGCCTTCACGTACACTACGATATAAGACAGCTGCCGAAAGCGTATCTTCATCAACATGTAAGTGTGCCAAAATATCCGCCATACCAATACCTGTACTAAAGGTATTGCTACGATGATTCACCGTTGTTTCTAACTCTTTTTCTAAGCTAAGTTGCGCAACTTTTTGTAGTTGCTTTAACTCTGCCCCACCCAAGATATCGCGCACTCGATCTAACCATGAGACTAGACCACTTTGCGCTTCAGCGGCATGTTCTACAGTCGTTTCCTCTGACAACTCGTGAAGTCGTCCAGGTAACTGCTCACGTACTGTGACCATACCATTCTCCTCTGGATATGTAACTCATTTTCTAATCGTTTATCTCTTGGGTCTTTTCAAGCTGTTCAATTTTTTCAAATAAGGCAATTGACTCAACATGTTCAGTATGGGTAAACATGTCCATCACTGCCGCTTTTTTAAGTTGATAGCCATATTGTGCCAGTACACCTGCATCCCTTGCCAGTGTCGAAGGATTACATGAAACATAAACGATTCTTTTCGCTCCAAAATTAGGTACGTATTGCATAACCTCATAAGCACCTGATCGTGGAGGATCAATTAATAATGCATCAAATCCTTGCTTTGCCCAAGAATGATGCGAAAAGTCTTTTGTTAAATCTTGTGAAAAGAAGCTGGCTTGAGTCAAATAATTTGCTTGCGCATTTTCAGTTGCTCGTTCAACCATCTCATCACTTGCTTCAACACCGATGACTCGACCCGTTTCACCCACACAGCGTGCTAAAGGTAAAGAGAAATTACCTAACCCACAAAACAGATCAAGTACTCGCTCACCCTCTTTCAAATCAAGCAATTCACATGCCAACTGAACCATACGCGCATTCACATGGCTATTCACTTGAGTAAAATCTAAAGGCGAAAATGCAAACTTCACCTTAAAATCCTCAAGACTATAATGTAAACGCATAGGTGCATGTTCATCGTCAACTCGATGCAAACTGTCTATACCTTTTGATTGAAAGTATAACTGCCATCCCTTGAGTAACGTAAATTGACGCAATTGGTTGACATCCGACACATTTAATTCATCCAAGTGACGAATTAATAACGCGACCTCATCATCACCCATCGCCAATTCTATATGACCGATGTGGGCTTTGCCTGTTAGACTTTCGAGTAAAGTTTTTAGTTCTACCAACGCATCTGACAAAACCTGATCTAAGACTTTGCATTGCTGTATATCAGTCAAATGGTTGCTGTGATGCTCTCGAAACCCCATCACTAGTCGATTTTGTTTTGGAATATATCGCACGCCAATGCGAGCACGGCGACGATAATCTGTTTTGACCGAACGAATTGGAGCTAACCATTCTTCTGGTTGTAAACCAGCAAAATGTTCTAAATGTGACTTCAATACATTTTGCTTTAACACTATCTGTTGATCTGGATGAATATGTTGCAAACTACATCCACCACACACACCAAAATGCGCGCACACAGGTGCAACTCGTTGCTCCGAAGCATCACTTTCTAGTGTGATCATTTCCGCTTCTTCTAAACGTGTGGTTTGGTTGGTAATTTTTGCTTTTACCGTCTCACCCACCAGAGCATAACGAATAAACACTTTCTTACCATGCTTTTCTTTAGGATGGTCAGGATGTGTTCCATAGTGCGCTATACCACGCCCTTCGTGCGAAAAAGCTTCAATATCGAAGGTGTAAATCGGATGCTGAACGGGACGTTTTTTTGCTTTATGCTTCAAAAGATCAACCTAATTTTTTGCGCAAACGTATCTGCGGTGAATACAGTATATTGCGATGTCTGCTGCCATACCTGTAAAAATTCTGTCTGTTGCGTTTGAGTTTGTAAATAATCAATAGTTGATTGAATCAACTGTTGATGATCAAGTCGATTTAATTGACCTTTCAACAATAACCAACGCAAATAAACCAACCATGTATTTAAGACATCGCCTTCGCAATAACTGGTCAGTTTCAACCACTGTGCCGAGCGCACATACTCTGGTACATGATAACCTGATTCACCACGCTTGCCTGGGAAGCCAAGTAAACAGGCAATATCATCAAGCTTCTGGAAATTGCGACCATTAAACATCGCCATCACATCCATCAAATCTACATGACGCTGGTGATAACGATTTTGGTAGTTATTATACCGCTTCTGGTTATCAATTTCGCCTTGATCAAACAAACTTGGAGCAGATAAACCATGATACATCGCCCTAAATAAAATAACGGGCAAATCAAACTGCGAACCATTCCAACTGATCAACGTAGGCTGTTTTTTATCAAAAATTGATAAAAATTTAGTCAACATTTCTGCTTCTGAATTACTTTCCTGACTAAATGAAAAAAGTCGAAATCCTTTCTCATCAATCCATAATCCTGAAATACAAACGATCTCATGTAATGGAAGTCGCTGAAAATCCATACCAGATTCTTGACGACGAATTTTTGTAAGCGCTTGCTCCACATCAGTATCAGGTAAATCTAAATGATAAAGATGGGCCCCTGCCTTTAGATCAGTCAGTGTTTCAATATCAAAAACTAAAATTGGAAAACGTAAGTTCATCGGAATCTCGCTCAATCCCTCCCAACCTCTCTTTTGCAAAGAGAGGGGCTAGGCGGAGATTTTAATCTTGTACGGAGAATAATCCCGTTGATAAGTAACGATCACCGCGATCACAGATAATACATACAATCACTGCATCAGGATTTTCTTCTGCGATTTTAATAGATGCCCACACTGCACCACCCGATGATGTACCAGCACTGATACCTTCATGGCGAGCGAGCTTACGCATAGTTCGCTCAGCTTCAATTTGTGGAATATCAATAATACGATCAACACGACTACGATCAAAAATAGTTGGTAAGTACTCTTCTGGCCAACGACGGATTCCAGCAATACTTGAACCATCAGACGGCTGTAGGCCTACAATTTGAATATCAGGATTTTGTTCTTTTAAATATTTGGAAACACCCATGATGGTACCCGTAGTTCCCATTGAGCTTACAAAATGGGTGATTTTCCCACCTGTTTGTTTCCAAATTTCAGGACCTGTCGTGAGATAATGTGCTTCAACGTTATCTGGATTACCAAACTGGTTCAGCACCAAACCCTTACCTTCAGCTTGCATTTGCATCGCGAGATCACGAGCACCTTCCATACCTTGTTTCTGAGTCACTTCAATTAACTCAGCACCATACGCAGACATTGCGTCTTTACGCTCTTGGCTCATATTATTTGGCATGATCAGTTTCATTTTATAGCCGCGCATTGCCGCAACCATCGCAAGTGCAATACCTGTGTTTCCACTGGTTGCCTCAATCAAAGTATCACCAGGCTTAATTTGTCCACGCTTTTCAGCTTGGATAATCATATTATAAGCAGGACGGTCTTTCACTGATCCAGCAGGATTGTTGCCTTCTAATTTTGCTAATACCGTGGCTTGAGTATGACTCGCTAAACGCTGTAAACGCACCAAGGGGCTTTTACCGACATAATAATCCAGTAAAAATTCTTCTGCTAAAAAATCAGTTTGCGTATTCGTCATGATCGACACCGATATTAAGGTGGTGACTATTGTATGAAAAAAACCAAAATACTGCACCTTTTCAATATGCTTTTTATTGGCTGGTAAATGCCTCGCTTTTCTCAAAGCATGATAAGATGTTTCGCAGAATGATAAATCTGACCGCACTATGTCAAATTTCAATAAAACCCTATCAAAGCGTTTACGGCTGAATCATGCTTACGGACAGTTGATCGCACTGATTTTAGTGCCGATTGCGGTATTGACCAGCGTTGGAATTCTTTGGGTCTTATCGGAAACGACGAATTCAGCAAAACAACAACAACGTTCAGATGCTTCTGCAATCTTAGCTCGATATCATCAAACTGCCGCAGATTTACTGCGACTGGTGCAAGAACGTCCTGATCAATATTATCGTGCTCAAAACATCATGCAAAAGATGTTTAATGAGAAGAACTTACAACGAGCCGTTTTGATTGATAATCAAGGACAAACCTATCTTAGCGTCGGCTATCAAAACAATCGTTTCTGGCCAACTTTCCCAAATAACAGTAATTTTTTTGGACCAATACAACACAATCACAACAGCATTTACGGTACAAAAATTAAAAGTGATGCTACCAATCCAGTTTGGTTGATGGTTGAGCTCGATAATCACCCTTTAGAACTGGCTCGCTATAAGATTTTATTATCACTAGTCGTAACAGGTCTGATCACCTTACTCATCCTATTGTTCTGCTTAAATGTATTTTCACGACGTTGGTTAGCTCCACTGTATGAAATACGGATGCAAATGCAACGCTTAAATGCAGATACATTAGATCAACATATTGTAGTGAACAGTACTGGTGAGCTACGTTTATTGCAGCGAGATATAGCCAACGTTGTTAAACGCCTACACTACAGTTTCTTGGAACTTAAAGAACATACTGAACAGACAGAAGAAGATTTACGCCGTACTTTAGATACCTTAGAAGTCCAAAACATTACCTATCGTCAGGCACGTGACCAAGCAATTTCATCAAATCAATCAAAATCTGTTTTCCTTGCCAATATCAGCCATGAGCTGAGAACACCACTAAATAGTATTGATGGTTTTATTCATTTATTACTCCGCCAACAAAATTTGAGTAATGAACAAAACCTTTATCTTCAAACTATACGCAAGTCATCTGCACATCTATTGGCACTCATTAATGACGTACTAGATTTTTCTAAAATTGATGCAGGAAAACTAGAACTCGAAACTGCACCTTTTGACCTAGAAGAAGCTATTTTTGATGTTATGGATATGCTTTCGCCTTTGGCTGCACAAAAGCATATCAACATGGCGTTCTACTATGCTGAAAATATCCCACAACACGTTGTAGGCGATGCATTACGCTTTAAACAAATTCTGACCAACCTCATCTCAAATGCAATTAAATTCACCCCCGATGGTGAAATCATCGTACGCGTTCGAATGGAGGATGATGAAATTGGTCAATGTTTACTACATTTCAGTGTTCAAGATAGCGGGATTGGTCTAAGTGGGACCGATCGTAAAAAATTATTTGAATCATTCTCGCAAGGTGATGCATCCGTCACGCGACAATTTGGTGGTACAGGTCTTGGGTTAGCAATTTCCAAACAATTAGTACACTTAATGCATGGTCACATCGGCTTCGAAGACAATCAAGAACGCGCACCGACAGAAAAAGGATCAACCTTTTGGTTCACGGCGCTGTTTAAAGTTGAAGAGCAAAATGAATATGTTGAGCATCCACACTTTGAGCACTTGCAAGTGGTGTCTTATCTCGCTCACCCTGCAACAGCAAGTGTTTTACGTTCATATTTAGAAAACTACCATGTCGCACATATTGAAACCCAATCAATTCTGGATCTATTCAGTCGCTTAAATCATTTAAGCCAACAAGATAATACTTGGTTGATCGTTGATCACAGTGGCGATACAGAAGCATTGCTCAAAGAAATCCGTCAACGTTATAGCGGCAATTTAGCGATGTACGGATATCAAATGAGCCTTGAACCAAATATGCTCAATGAATACCGCGCTCGACCACTTTATCAGCCTTTGAGTCGTCGTGAACTTGTACAGCTCCTGAGCAACCAACCGATCTTCGAACAAGAGCCTGAAGACTTTAATGGTCAAGGCTTGCATGTTTTAGCCGTTGATGACCATTTACCAAACCTCATCGTTCTTGAAGCCTTACTTGGTGAGTTAAATGTCACTACAACCAAAGCATTGAGTGGTCAAAAAGCTATTGACCTGATTCAAGAACGCATCGAACAAAAACTTCCGCCTTTTGATCTTGTGTTCATGGACATTCAAATGCCTGTGATGTCAGGGATAGATACCACGAGAGCGATTCGCTCATTAGAATCAACCTTAGATTCAGGTATGCAGCTCCCAATCATTGCTCTTACAGCACACGCTTTAGCGGATGAAAAACAAAAGCTACTCAAAGTGGGTATGAATGATTACGTCACCAAACCTATTCAAATGGAACAAATCATTCAAATCCTTACCCATTGGACAAAGAATAATTTTAGTTCTCAAACTCAAGTGAATGAGCAGAAACGTCCTGTTGAATCGATTGACCCGCAAATTCTAAATTGGCAACAAAGCATTCAACTTGCCGCGAATAAAGAAGATCTCGCTCAAGACCTACTCAACATGTTAGTCGATAGCTTTGATACTGAACTAGCTGAAATGCAACAGTTAATCGAACTTGAAGATTTCCCTCAGCTGGAACATGTCTTGCACCGCTTATATGGTGCAACACGTTATGTTGGCACACCTAACCTGCAACGTGTTTCTGGTGAATTTGAGCAATTTATTTCGACACTGCGCAAGGAGCGTAGAAAAGCGGATGATGCATTTATTCGTGAAACAAAACATCGCTTTAATGAACTTAACATGGCAATCGAACAAGTCAAGCTAGCTGCTAATCTGGTTTTACACTCTCATGACATTTAGCGTGACTGTTGTGTCATGTTTCCACTCTGGGACTCATGCTATGCTGACTTATCGCACACAATAAGAGTTAAGCAAATGTCGCTTTTACGTATTGAGAAAAACAACGGAATTGCAACGGTTTATCTAAACCGCCCAGACAAACGTAATGCAATGAGTTTTGCATTATTAAAAGAACTTGTTTCCACTGCAAAAAAAATCGAAAAAGATCGCTCGATTCGTTGTGTCATTTTGACAGGTGAAGCACATGTCTTCAGTGCTGGGATTGACTTATCCGACCTGAACAATCCCAAAAATACGGCATTTGCAGCGTGGGAACTGATCAAGCCAGGGCAAAGCTTATTCCAAAAAGCATTTCTTATTTGGCAAAATCTTCCGATCCCAGTCATTGCTGCTATTGAGGGATATTGTTTTGGTGCAGGAATGCAGCTCGCTCTTGCTGCTGATATTCGTATTGCAACACCTAACACCCAAATGTCTATTATGGAAAGTCGTTGGGGATTAGTACCAGACATGGGTTTAACACGTTCATTAAAAGGTTTGATCGGTGTTGATTTAGCGAAAGAACTCACACTAACTGCACGTATCTTTGATGCAGAATATGCAAAAAATATCGGTTTAGTGACTCATCTTGATCAAGATCCTTTAGCAAAAGCACATGTGATTGCTCAAGAAATGCTGCAACGCTCACCAGATGCATTAATGGCAGCAAAACGAGTGCTCGACGCCATGGAGCACCAACCAGAAAAAGCATTACGCCTTGAAAAATTATGGCAACTCAAACTGTTATTAGGTAAAAATAGTGCCCTCGCTCGTAAGAAAGATAAGAACCCTGAAGTTCAATTCTTACCTCGTCAATACAAGTAATTATGATCTGAGTATTTTCACATGCATGTTAATCAGCAAACACCAATCGCATTCTTAGGAATGGGGTTAATGGGAACGCGTATGGCAATCCGATTACTCCAAGCAGGTTATAAAGTCGCTGTTTGGAATCGAAGTCCACATGCATGTGATTCAATCATTCAACAAGGTGCGATTGCACTCGACTTAGAACAAATAAATGAATATCCCGTTATTCTAATCTGTTTGGCTGATGACTCTGCCGTCGAAAGTGTTTTCAGCAAAATTCAACCTCATTTAGCCGCAGGACAGATTCTTGTCGATTTCTCAAGCTTGTCTGTCTCAGCAACACAAAATTTAGCTCGGGCTGCCCAAGAAAAAAACCTAACATGGATTGACTCACCCGTTTCAGGTGGGACTGCAGGCGCTGAACAAGGGACACTGGTCATCTTTGCAGGTGGAGATGAACAAACCATCCAGCAACTTGCTCCGATATATCAAGTATTATCACAACGTGTTACGCGCATGGGGGCATCTGGCACTGGTCAAGCAACAAAAATATGTAATCAATTAATCGTTGCTGCAAATAGCACTTTGATTGCAGAAGCTGTCGCTTTAGCAGACCAAGCTGGTGTTGACACCCGATTACTTGCCCCTGCTCTTGCAGGCGGTTTCGCCGACTCAAAACCATTTCAAATACTTGCACCACGAATGGCAACTCATACATTCGAACCCGTGCAATGGAAAGTGCAAACTTTATCAAAAGATTTAAATAATGCGCTAAAACTAGCTCAAAGTTTTAACTTAACAATACCTGTTGCACAAAAAGCTCTATTACAGTTACAAGCTCACCAAGAAAATGGCTTTGCTGAGAAGGATTTAGCGACTATCATTCAATATATAGAACAATAAAGTATTAATTCAAGGAGATTGAACATGAGCCGACTTGCAGTCAATTTATCCATGATTTTTACTGAAGTACCTTTGATAGAACGATTCGAACTCGCTCGAAATCATGGTTTTCAACATGTTGAAATTCAATTCCCATACGAATTAGACATCCTAGACATTCAAACTCAGCTTGAACAACATGGGTTATCACTTTGCTTAATTAACGTTCCGGCTGGGGATCTTATGCAAGGTGGTGATGGTCTTGCAGGGGTGCCAGGTCAGGAAATCGCTTTTCATCATGCACTTGAATTAGCCATCAAATATGCAAAAGCACTCAAGGTACCAAGTGTCAACATTTTGGCAGGTAAGCAACCTTTGGATGCAGACCTTTTACCTTGCCTAAACACGTTATCAAGCAACTTAAAACTTGCCTGCCATATGCTGACAGAACAAGATATTACTCCTGTATTTGAAATGATTAACGGGACCGACATGCCCCGCTTTCTCGTTCAAAATATTGCTCAAGCCCAAGAAATGTTAGAAGCAGTAAATCACCCTGCGCTTAAAATGCAATACGATTGCTATCATATGGCAATGATGGGAGAAGATGTTCTAGCAGGATTGCAGGAAAATATTGATCTTATTGGACATATTCAATTCGCAGATTGTCCACATCGACATGAACCTGATACAGGTAGTATTGTCTACAAGCCTATTTTCGATTGGTTACTTCAGAGTGACTACAAAGCCTACATTGGGGCTGAATACAGACCAAAAGATCAATCAGATCAATCATTTGGATGGAAAAAAAAGTACTTCTCCAATGATGTGAATACATAAACTGTTACGGCTAAAATTTGAATTTTTTAGAGAAAAACGGTATATTTGACAATGAGCAATTGTAAGGAAAATATACCCTCTATGAATTTAGAACCATCGCCCAGCGCTTCTAATTCTCACGACCTAAAAATCCAACCATCTAATAAAGATGTACAAGCTTGTCTAAAAGTTGTACATGAAGCCCTTGCAGATGTAAAAGCCAAAGATATTTTAGAACTTGATGTAAGTTCAATCAGTAATGTTGCCGATGCAATTGTAATTGCAAGCGGTACTTCTACTCGTCATGTTAAAGCCCTTGCTGATAATGTTGCTGATGAAGCACGTAAAGCAGGTTTCCGCCCACTCGGCGTCGAAGGCGAACGAGATGCTGAATGGATCCTTATCGATCTAGGTTATGTCGTTGTACATGTAATGTTACCTACTGCTCGTAAGTTTTATGATCTCGAAAGCCTATGGCGCACTCCTGAATCAGTAGCTTAAAGCTCAAAAAAAGCGACCTTAGTAGGTCGCTTTTTTATATCTACAATAATGATGCGAGATTCACTTCAGTATAATTCTGTTTGATTTCTTGCCGTATTGCAGCATAAAGCTGATCTGCTTTAATCGGACCGTAAAAATCACAATAAATCGCATATAGCATAGTTAACATATCAGCATAATGTTGCTGTGAAATTTGCTTTAATGACTCCTGCTCTGCACCCAGGAGATAAAAATATCCAGCAAGTAATCGATGCTTCTTCATGCTTTTCTGTATTTCTTCCACAAACTCCAGATAATCATCTCGCACCACACCCTTTAATACAGCCATCACAAAATCATGAAACACCTGAAAAAGCGCATTATTATTTTCATTAATTTGAATACTAGGCTGTGTGGTGGATACTTTTTTATCTTTTACTTTAAGATGTTGCTGCTTCTCTAATATTGAGATTTCGTATAGAACTTGACGCAACATTTCTTTGCGCTGCATACGCAATTCATCATTTGAACAAATTTCACTGAGAAATCGATTCAAAACAAATGATGGCTGATGCCCATATTCACGTTCCCAGTAACTTAAAGCACGCTGCAAAACAGACTCAGGTAAATACTGAGATAAGCCTTTTTCAATTGCTAATCTTTTTTGCTCAATCGTTAATTCAGCCATAAATACAGCTCCTATTAATGACGATGCGTAATATTGTCAGCATCAAAGGTTAAATCCCTTTGAAACTCTGGGTATGAAAGCTCCGCGTGCTCGGTATAATCTAGGCCTCGTTGTTCATGTTGCTGAGACACTCTCAAACCTCCAAGAACTTTGTCCAAAATCTTAAATACCAGCAATGCCAAACCAAATCCCCAAACGAACGCAGCAAAAATTCCTATGATCTGAACATACATCACATTTGCATCAAAAAGATTAGTTTCCAAAAATGCACCAGCAGCCAATGTACCCCAAGCACCACATACGCCATGAACCGCCACCGCATCTACAACATCATCCAACTGCATTTTGACAAGAAGTTGTGGCACAAAGCTAATCAATATGCCTGCACCAACACCTGTCATAATTGCGAAAATTGGAGACATCGTGGCACAACCAGCAGTGATCGCGACCAACCCCGCCAGCGAAGCATTAATGGTATTGCGTATTAATACAGCCTTAGATCGGATCAATGCCAAAATCATATAAGTTGAAGCTGCTGCACATGCTGCTAAATGTGTATTCAACGCAATACGACCAATACTGACATTTGCTGAAACAGTTGAAGCAGCATTAAAACCAAACCAAGCAAACCACAAAATAAACCCACCTAGCGCAACTAGAGGTAAATTATGTCCAGCTAAAAAATGGCCTTGTCCTTTACGCCCAAATCGCCCTAAACGAGGACCAAGGACAATAATCCCTGCAAGAGCCACCCAACCACCAATAGAATGCACAACTGTAGAACCTGCAAAATCAATAAAGCCCATTGCTTTAAGCCAACCATCTCCCCCAAACAAACCACCCCACGCCCAACTGCCAAAAACTGGATAAATCACACCACTCACAAAAATGGCACTTACTACATAGGCAACAAAATGGATACGCTCTGCCATTGCTCCACTCGCAATGGTTGTAGCCGTCGCAGCAAACATCATTTGGAAGAAAAGCAAATTCCAGTGCCAATCATCCATCTGATTTGGCATAAAGTGGCTCAATCCAATCCATCCCGATTGATTTAAGCCAAACATTAATCCAAATCCAAACAACCAAAATACTAAGCCCCCGATACAGGTATCCATATAGTTCTTCATCAGTACATTGACGGTATTTTTACTACGCACTGAACCACTTTCGATCAATGCAAATCCTGCCTGCATGAAAAACACCAAGATCCCCCCAATAACCACCCAAACACTATCGAGTGAAATACGAATTTCTTGAATATTCGGTGCTGTTGAGGCGGATACTGATGTTGAGAGAAATATTAAAAATGTAGAAATCAAAATTATATTTTTCATTAAATTCCCCTTAAAAGATCATTCAATCCAATGCAAGGAGAATGCCAAGATAAACATATATTTCTTTTTAGATTTTCAAGTATTTATATTTATTCAATGTAAAAAATAAAAACTTAGATATGCCATAGATATCTTGTAGAAATCACATTGAATATCAGTCTCTTCATTGACAAATACGCATCTCAAATAAATATGAATCACCTTACGCACAAAATTGACATGACAAATTGTCAAAATTAAAGCAATATAACAATGCTTTAAAGTTTTAGAAATATAAGTATTGCTGGAGCATAGAAATGAAAATTTTAATTACAGGTGCAAATACTGGGATTGGTTTCGCTACCGCTGAACAACTTGTGAAAAATGGACAACATGTCATTTTGGCTTGTCGTAACCCTCTAAAGGCACAGGCTGCACTGAAAAAGTTACGTGCATTAGACCAAGGGCAAGTGGATTTTATTTCTCTAGATTTAAATAGCCTAGAACATACACGAAAAGCAGCGGATGAAATTTCGGATCGTTATGGTGATTTAGATGTATTAATTAACAATGCAGGATTGTTTGCTAAGACCAAACAACTCACTCAAGATGGCTTTGAACAACAATTTGGTGTGAATTATCTCGGTCACTTCTTGTTGACCCAAAAGCTTCTCCCAGTTTTAGAAAAAGCACCTAAAGCTCGCATCATCCACCTTGCTTCAATTGCACATTGGGCAGGTTCAATCAAACCTAATAAATTTCGCGCAGAAGGTTTCTACAATCCGCTGTTTTATTATGGGCAATCTAAGTTAGCGAATCTTTTATTCAGTAATGCTTTAGCTGAACGTATGGCGAATAGCACCATTACCAATAATGCTTTGCATCCAGGTGGCGTTGCATCAGACATCTATCGCGAACTACCAAAGCCTGTTTATGAAGTTATGAAAATCGGTTTAGTATCCACTTCTGTTCCTGCTAAGTTAATTACAGATATGGCTATTGCAGATCATTGGGCAAATCGTAATGGTGAATATGTCAGTGCACATATGCCAGACTGGAAATCACCACACGCAAAAAATCAACAACTCGCTCGTGAACTATATGATCAATCCATGGATCTTGTTGAAAATTTTCTTTAATTGATAAGAACGAAATAAAAAAGCCACCCAAGGGTGGCTTTCTCAATCCTGATGAGGTCAAATTAGTGACCACCACCATTGATTGCTTTCGTCATATCTTCAACAACTTTCTTCGCATCACCGAAGATCATCATTGTTTTTTCATTGTAGAACAAGTCATTGTCTAAGCCAGCATAACCTGTTGCCATAGAACGTTTGATCACCATGATTGTACGAGCTTTGTGAGCTTCAAGAATCGGCATACCATAGATTGGTGAACTTGGATCATCTTTCGCTGCAGGGTTAACTACGTCGTTCGCACCGATTACAAGTACTACATCTGTTGCTGGGAAGTCTGAGTTGATCTCATCCATCTCTAAGATATCTTCATACGCAACATCCGCTTCAGCAAGTAATACGTTCATGTGACCAGGCATACGACCCGCAACTGGGTGAATCGCAAAACGTACTGTTACGCCTTGTTCTTTTAAGATTTCACATAATTCTTTAACTGCATTCTGTGCACGACCTTGCGCCATACCATAACCAGGTACAATCACAACGCTGTCAGCATTTGACATCAAGAAACCTGCGTCATCTGCTGAACCAGAACGATAGTTACGTTGAACTTGTTCGCCTTTGTCCGCTGTAGCAACTGCTGCACCACCCATCGCACCACCAAACAATACGTTGATGATTGAACGGTTCATCGCCTTACACATGATGTAAGAAAGAATCGCACCAGAAGAACCTACAAGTGAACCAGCAACGATTAACATATTGTTTTCTAGTGTGAAACCAATACCAGCTGCAGCCCAACCAGAGAATGAGTTAAGAAGCGATACCACAACTGGCATATCACCACCACCAACTGGCGCAATCCAAACCCAACCAAATGCAAGTGCAAGTGCTGTCATCGCCCAGAAAGCAGTCATGTTATTCGTCAAGAAGAACATAATGCCTGCCGCAAGCATTGCAGCAAAGATAAGCGCTTGAACCGGTTTAACCCAAGCACCAGAAATCGTTTTTGCCCATTTCTTAGCAGCTAATTTACCGTAAGCAAATACTGATGCTGTAAATGTAATCGCACCAACGAAGCAACCTACAAACAATTCAAATAAATGAACTTTGCTCATATGAGCATGCTGTACGCCAGCAGCAGTCAAAGCAGCTTCATTTTCAGCAAATAATGCTGTTAATTGATTGTTGTGTAAAATCGCAGCAATCGCAATTAATACCGCAGCCAAACCAACCAATGAGTGCATTAAAGCAACTGTTTCAGGCATTTGTGTCATCGGAACAGTTCGCGCACGAGCGATACCAACCACACCACCAAGTACCATCGCACCAACGATCATCCAAACAACTGGATGTTCTGCAACAAAGAATGTTGTCACTACAGCAATCGCCATAGCGATCATGCCGTAACGGTTACCTGCGATTGCAGTTTTAGGACCTGACAAACCACGCAAAGTTAAGATAAAAAGGACGGCACCAATCAGGTAGAACCAATCCGCATAGTCTCGAATAAATTCCATCTATTAGCCCTCTTTTTTCTTTTGCTTCGGCTTGAACATTTCAAGCATACGAGCAGTTACAGCGAAGCCACCAAAAATGTTGATACTTGCCAAGAACACAGCAATTGCACCCAAGATGCTCACAACGTTTACGCTTTGGAAAGCTACATTTGCTTCAACACCAATCACAGGCATACCCACGGTTTGGATCATTGCCCCAACGATAATGATTGAAGACAATGCGTTTGTTACCGCCATAAGTGGTGTATGTAACGCAGGTGTTACTCCCCAAACTACGTAGTAACCTACGAAGATGGCAAGGACGAAAATTGTAATCGTTTCAACCATGAGAACTCTCCTTAACCGCGCTTGAGCAGTACTTGACCGCCATGAGTCACGAGTAACGCTTTTTGGATTTCATCTTCTTGATTGATCGCAAAGTTTTTGTCTTTGTCGAATAATGTTTCAAGGAAGTTGAAAACGTTACGTGCATACAATGCCGATGCTTCTGTTGCAACTGTGCCTGGAATATTTGGGATACCCAAAATTTTCACGCCATTTTCAGTAACAACAGTCTCGCCTTCTTTAGAACCTTCAACGTTACCACCAGTTTCAACAGCCATATCCAAAATAACAGAACCTGGTTTCATTTTGGCAACAGTTTCAGCTTTGATCAGACGTGGAGCATTACGACCTGGAATCAATGCAGTCGTGATTACGATGTCAGCATTTGATACCGCTTTATCTACAATCGCAGCTTGATCTTTGATGTATTGCTCACCAGGCTGCCAACCGTATCCGCTTTTCGCAGCTTCAGCAGCACGTTGTTTTTCTTCATCGGACATTGGTACGTCTAACCATTTACCGCCTAAAGACTCAACCTGCTCTTTTGCTGTTGGACGTAAGTCTGTTGCTTCTACAACTGCACCTAAACGTTTTGCAGTCGCAATGGCTTGAAGACCTGCAACACCAACACCCATGATCACAACACGTGCAGGTTTTACGGTACCCGCAGCAGTCATTAACATTGGGAACATACGTTGATATTCAGCCGCTGCTAACAATACAGATTTATAACCTGCCAAGTTTGCTTGTGAAGAAAGTACATCCATATTTTGTGCACGTGAAAGTGTACGTGGAAGTAACTCTAATGCAAAAGCAGACACTTGCTGAGTAGCAAACTGGTCTAATTCTGGATTGCGGTAAGGGTCAAACATTGCAACCACAGTCGTATTCGCCGCAAGCTTTTGAATTTCGTCACCCTTAGGGGCACGTACCTTCAAAATAATTTGGCTACCTGTATATGCATCGTCTGTAATGGTTGCGCCAACTTGTTCATAAGCACTATCAATATACGCAGCTTTAACACCAGCACCACGTTCAATGACAACGCTATGACCTGCGTTAATCAACTTCTTTACTGTCTCAGGTGTAGCAGCTACACGACTTTCACCGACGACAGTTTCGGTTGGGATTCCGATCTGCATGAGCGTTCCTCAAGCTAGTTTTTCTTAAGTAAACATCGCGGATAGCAATGTTTCCCCCAGGAGTATTCTTTGTAGAATTTTGGATTCTAATGGAAGTTTTTTAAAATTCCACCCAATATTTATTTAATAAATACCTATATTTTGAACTGATGATTCATATTTGTATTTAAACCTTGTATGCTCAGCACGTTTGTCTTCCGGTTAAGCAATAATTCAAATTTATACAAACAAAATAATTCGATTTGATTATTATCAATACAGCTCAATTCTTGCCTAAGCTTTTATTGATATAAAAGCCTGTATAGCGATATCTCATAAATAAACTAAAACCCGCTCTCACTATCTCTGATACATAAATATCACAGCTCATCTCTGAATGATTCGATTTGCTTATGTACGTATCAATTGATTAGGTCAATTTGCATCTTAATCATGCATTTAATGATAAGGATTGGCTTCTTTAAAAGTTTTACTGGTTTTAAATGCGACTTTTCTATCAATTTATCTGATAACAACAGCTTATTTAGCTTTCACTTGATTCATTTTTCTTAAGATTGGGTTGATCTCACTATGCAAAAAAAGATTGGAAAACTAAAAAAGAAATGTAAAAAGTTTAAATGGCATTTTCTCAAGTGATATTTATGGGAGATTGTCTTACTAAAAGCACCATATTGCACAATTTTAGTGCAAAAATAGACATTATGTTGAAATATCAATGTCATCATGATTCATCAAAAACAAAATTTTTTGAAAATGTGCTCCCATTGCTTCTTCAGCAAGACAATCGTCAGGGTTTCGTAAAGGACATTGTTCCAGAGATAAGCACCCACATCCAATACATTGATCTAACTGCTGTCGCAATTGGAGTAACATCATAATTTGTTGATCCAGTTGTCCTTGCCACTGTTGAGACATGATTTGCCAATCTTTTTTTGTCGCACTGCGATGTTTAGGTAAAGTTTCGAAGGTTTGCTTGATTTGTTGTAATGATATTCCAACTTGCTGCGCTGTTTTAATAATAGCAATACGTCTCAGCATTGCCCTTTGATAACGACGCTGATTACCTTTCGTTCGTATCCCCCAAATTAATTCTTTTTCCTCATAAAAGCGAATGGCTGGAACGCTTACACCGCTTCGCTTTGCAAGCTCACCTATCGTTAGCCAACTTGGAGATTGTTGTTTTTTCAAAATCTGCTTGACCTCTAGTTAACTTGAGCTTTGATACTAACATTTTTAGAATTTCTACGAACGGTTTAGTCATGAAAGATTCAGATTCTCTCGCATTCAAACTCATTAATCCAAATGGGCTGTATGATCCTAGCCTAAATGGATATAGTCACATTGCTGTCGTTCAGCCTAATATGAAGATCATTCATATCTCAGGGCAAGGCGGAGAAAATAATAAAGGTGAACTTTCACAGAATTTTGACCAACAGGTACAACAAGTCTTTTATAATATTCAAACAGCACTCAATTCAGTACAAGCACAGCTCAAAGATATTGCTGTTTTGCGCGTGTTAATTGTCAATCACAATGCTGAAAAACTACATTTGCTCACACAGACTATCCAACACTTTTGGAGAAATGATTCATTTCCTGCATGTACGCTCATTCCCGTGCCGTGTTTAGCGTTGGAAGGTATGCAAATTGAAATCGAAGCAACTGCATATACTGTGTAAACCAGTTTAAGAGAACATTATGCCTAACACTCAAGATATTAGTGAAAATAAAGCCTTACTCTGGTTTATGGCGGCTGCATGTGGTCTATGTGCCGGTGCAAACTATTATAGTCAACCACTGATCCACTCCATACAGCAGTATTTCTCTGTTAGTCAAAGCCAAGCTGCTCTTACAGTTACCTTTGCCCAAGTTTCTTATGCTCTCGGTTTACTTTTTATTGTCCCTATGGGCGATGTGGTGAATAAAACCAAATTTATTCCACTCTTAATGAGCTTATGTGCAGCGGGATTGTTTATCAGTGCATTCTCTGTGAACTTACCGATGCTTTGGGTCGGTACCATTATGGCTGGATTATTTTCTGTAGCAGCACAAGTATTGATACCGTTGGCAACGATGACTGTTCAACCTGAGAAAACAGGTGAAGTTGTAGGTTTTTTAATGAGTGGGCTATTGGTCGGCATCCTTTTGTCGACCAGCTTAGCTGGCTTATTCTCGAACTTGTTTCACTGGAAGGTAATTTATATCGTCAGTGGAATTTTGATGCTGTTTCTTGCCTTTGCACTTAAAAGCCGTCTGCCATACGTCATGAAGATGAAACTAAATTATGGACAAGTATTTGTTTCAATGGGGCAACTCTTAAAACAAGAAAAACGTTTAGTGCTGAGAGCACTGACAGGTGGTTTTGCTTTTGCAGCAGTGAGTATCTTGTACTCAACGATTGCTTTACTACTTAGCTCTGCACATCAATTACCTGATTTATTTATTGGTATGGTGACTTTAGTTGGTATTTTTGGTGCTTTATCAACCCAATATATTGGTAAATATGCGGATCAGGGATTTACCAATCAACTCACTTGGATGGGTTGCGGTTTGTTTATCTTAAGTTGGATATTTTTTTATTTTGGTCAACTCTATTTATTTAGCTATATCTTGGGTTTTGCACTGATTCAGTTGGCGCTTGCATTGGTCCACACGAGCAATCAAAGCATAATCTTTCGCTTACGCCCTGATGCAAAATCACGTATTAATGCCATTTATATGACTGCTTATTTTACCGGTGGCGCGTGCGGTTCTGCTTTAGGAATTTTTGCATGAAACCATGGTGGTTGGACGATGACTTGCTTTGCAGGTATTGGCTTAGTGCTAGCATGTATGATCTTTAGCTTATTAGATTTACTACTCACTCGAAAAAACACTGCAATACATCAACTTTAGATAAACCAATATTTAGATTTCTCAAGGATGAGGATGATTGGTGAATTTTTCGTAAAACTCGTATAATGCTGCCCTTTCTTTTCTTGTCCACATCCGAGAATATTTTATGCAACCACTTGAATCATTAAAGCCACGTATTTCCGTTGCCCCAATGATGGATTGGACAATAAATTTAAAATATATATTAAATATCAATAATTTATAAAAATATTAAAATTCCATGGCGTAAAATTGGTGTAAGTTTAATCTTTTGTATCAAAACTTAATCCCTCAACATTCTCACTCCCAAACAATGATTGACGATCTAACGCTCCAGAACCAAATCAGGGATCTGGCTTTAGCGAGTCGGAGCGAACCGACCGATGGTTGGCGTACCGAAGAGCTTGACCCTAAGTTGTGGAACGGTTGGCGTAAAATGATTCAGGGGGACCGGCTAGAAATCGCTGAATACGATCTGACGGCTAAGGTTAGCCAAGGGGACTCTCCTAGTGACAAGCCCGGAGTGGTTGAAGGTCTAAAACAAAGAATAAGGGCTTACAACTTTAGTAAACAAAGGACGTCATCAATAGCAGTGATATAAAAAGTTATCTTTGCCGCCCCGATAAGGCTTTACGGGGCGACTAAGTCTCACCCAACCGACAATTCCGATAGTTTCAGAATAAGCTTTGAGTTTTCTAAGATTGGAATTACTACACCACAGCACGTACTCGAGATACTACAAATAGCTTTTTGGTAGGACCGATACCGAATAAATATCCATAATACATCAGGAGAAACTTTTTTTAATTTTCTGTAACCGGTCATAAATCAGTGGCGGATAATTTGCATGATATTCACCACACTCTGGGCAATGCTCTTGTTTTAGGTACGCTTGATTGTCGAGATCTTGATAAGGAAAAACGCTGAAGAGAAGTTCGTGCTGCATAAGCGTTTTATAAAAACTCTTATGATAAGGTGCAATCTCGCTGTCTTTGATTTTGTCGAAATATAGGTCAACGCTGTTCAAAATGCTCATAATTTCTTTAACCCCGTCGAACCTTAAAATGTCGTCATCTTTGTGAATATCAACATCTAAGCTCTCTAGATCCTCAATGAAACATTTAATCGCTCGCCGGGAATGCAAAAGGATCATTTGCGACTTGCCATCAATCATCTTTTCCTGATCGTAGCTAAAATTTTTAATGTTTCTTTCGACGAACATATAAAGTTCGTGAAGCTGATTCAACTCGTGCCTCAGTTGCTCCTTCGTATATTCCTTTTCGATTTGCTGATGGAGGATGCCATTAGCGTCAATCTGAGCTTTTAACACCAGAAAGAGAAGCACTGAACCCAGAATTTGTAGAAATGGGCTTGAAATACCTCCAAGAACATCTCCTATTTCGCCATAACCTTTCAAATATTGCAGCGGAAGAAGAGGTGCAAACAAAGGGATAAGCAGGCAAGCCGCACCACCAATGACTATGACCCAGAAAGCTATTTTGGTAACAGGAGAGTTATAGATATTCATTTTTACACCTTTTCAGAATTTTCTTTTCTGTACGCGCTAGGAGTTTTGCCAATTTTTTTCTTAAACAACTTTTGAAAGTGTTCATGTGCCGAATACCCAATGGCTTCACTCACTTCGGGAACAGACTTACCGGATTCTTTAAGCAGCTGCTTTGCTTTTTCAAGCCGACAATAGGTTAAATAATCAAGAGGTGTCATGCCTGACAGCTCCTTAAATTTGACGCTGTAGTTCGTACGCGACATCCCCGCAATCCCGGCGAGATCGTCAAGACCCCATTTTTTATCGAGACTATGATGAATAGCTTCCAAGGTTTTGCTGAGTTGCGGATTTTCGATCAGTTTGAAGAATCCAGCATTTTTATTGGATTTGTACATGTGGATTCTTAACGCTTGCACGAAGATAATTTCGGTCAGCTTTCTGACTAACGTGTTGCTTCCAGGAAGCCCTGATTTTGCTTCCTGCTCTATAATACTTAAAAGCATGGCAAGCCAAGGCGAGTGGGAGTTATCAGCACTCTTGATATGCACGACATTTGGCAGCGAATTTAAGAATGGATGATCGGGTCCGCCATTAAAACAAAAATGTCCGCAAACGACGTTGGCTTTGAGCTTGCTCTGATCACCGTATTCCAAAACTTGAGCTTCGGTGAGGTTGGCTTTAGCTCTAAATTCGACCGCAGGCTCGGCCTTGATTTTTGGTGCACTGGCCATGGTGTGCTCCATCCCTTTGAAAAAGATCAAAATATCGCCCTGCTCCGCCAATGCTTTAAGTTTAAGTTTTGGCACCTCATACCAAAACTCGCCATGAGTCACGATGTGAAATCTCGCTAGATTCTCTTCCTGCGGGAGGCTGATGCCCCAGTCTCCCGCAAATGAGGTTCTATACCAGTAGCTGCTAGTAAGCTCTACCTTATCTAAAATTTCACTGAGAACATCCATATATAGCTCCTACGTAAACTGTCCAATAGGTCATGTTATACGAACTATTGAACATATTATATCTATTTTACATGCTGTAAAGTCAGTCTAATCAGTAAGTGGATGAAAACTAAGGAGGCTTTATGAAACTAGATTATGTGATCGTTGCCTGAGGGTGTTTTTGGGGTCTCGAAGACCTCCTTAGGAGTCTGGACGGTGTGACGTCAACGAAGGTGGGCTACTCTGGCGGAGATTTTGATGATCCTACCTACGCCGATATTATAACAGGGAAAACGGGGCACGCCGAAGCGGTTCGCGTGGAATACGACCAAGACGAAATATCTCTCGAAGAGATTCTACATTACTTTTTCAAAATCCATGATCCGACTACGAAGAATCGCCAAGGAAATGATGTTGGCACTTCGTATCGCTCGGCAGCGTTCTATCGTGACGATGCACAGAAAGCGATTATCGAAAACGTGATTGATGAGGTCAATGAGATCGGTCGCTTCGAGAATGAAGTGGTCACGACCGTCACCCTGGAAAAAGAATTCTACGACGCTGAGGCATATCACCAAAACTATTTGCAGAGGAATCCCAGCGGATACTCTTGCCATTTTGAAAGAGACTAAATCATGAACCAAATGAACGAGGAAAAAATGAAAGCACTTAAGAATGTTGTTATTTATACGAAAGACCATTGTCCATTTTGCGCACGCGTGAAGAATTACCTAACTGCTGAAAAGGTCGATTTCAAACAAATTCGCGTAGACGACGATCCGAAGACTTACCTGGAGTTGAAGGAAAGAACAAATCTCCAAACTGTACCGCAAGTTTTTGTGGATGGAGAATTCATTGGTAGTGCTACAGACTTCTTCTCGTGGATTGATAGCTAAAGAGTGAACCCTAAAATAAAGGAGCAAATATATGTTCAATTGGAAAAGCATTTACAACTACCTGGATAACGGCACTCCCGCGCCTCCCAAAAAAGTAGAAAAGAGCGAGGAAGAGTGGAAAGAAATTCTGACGCCAGCGCAATTTCGGGTCATGCGGATGAAAGGCACCGAACGCGCGCACACCGGAGAACTCTGTTCATTTTATGAAGCTGGAAGGTACGCCTGTGTGGGCTGCGACACCGAACTCTTTGACTCGAACCTAAAGTTCGATTCGGGAACGGGATGGCCGAGTTTTTCTGAGCCAGTCGCAGACAACGTAATTCAATATGAACTGGATACGACCTTCGGGCGCAGAATCGAAGTGCTATGCAATGTGTGCGAAGCCCATCTGGGGCACGCTTTTCCAGACGGTCCTGAGCCATCAGGGGTCCGATTCTGTATTAACTCGGAGTCATTGAAGTTTGTAGAATAATTTTTAAATCGAGGGGGTTTATGAAAGTGAACCTTTTGAAAAAAGGAGCCGTTCGTGTTGATTAAGCTGTTCGGTCATAAAGACTGCCATAAAACCAAGATTTACCATTCGTACTTGCAAGAAAAAGGGAGCCAGTTTGTTTTTTTGGATGTTCATGAAGACGACGCGGCTGCTGATGAACTGTGCTCCCTCTATTCGAACGGAAAGCTGAATTTCCCGACAATAGTGGTTGGGACAAAGAAGCTGAGAAACCCCAAGTTCAAGGACCTTGACAGGTGGTTGGAAGCTTCAATGAAATAATGAGTTTTTTAGAATTATTAATAACTTAATAAGCAGTAAGATCAATGATTACAGCAATTTTCCGCAGTTGTGTTACCAAGAAACATGCTGCGGAGTTTTAGCAAAGATACTTCATCAAGCTGGTGTTGGAAAACGTGGTCTTATCGTCGTTTGCACGGCGTGAGGAATGGGAGTGGCTTCAATTTTTGAAAGTTAGGTGAAAAATATGTCGGATCTAAAAATGAATAAAGAAGACGGTGTTGAAAGCTATGAATTTGCAACCCCTGAAGCAATCGAAGAAGCATTGAAAATCGGGAAGCTTAGTCAAACGGTTTTCGGCATGGGTTGCTTTTGGGGACCGGATTCTAATTTTGGAGGGACGCAGGGAGTAGTGCAAACACGTGTTGGCTACGCTGGAGCATCAACTCTGGATCCGAGTTACCGCAACATCAACGGACACGCCGAAGTCGTCAGAGTGATCTACGATAAAGACCAAATCAGCTACAGGGAACTTCTTGGAAGTTTTGAATCATGGTCTGTTCATGGTAGAAAGCAGGGCCAGTATCGCCAGATACTTTTTGTTTTTGATCTGGAGCAAAAACAAGTAGCTGAAGAACTGATTCAAGCGATTGGAAAGGAGAAATCTCCCGAGGTGATTGAGGCCGGAGAACAAAATGGTTATTTTTGGCCCGCCGAAGATTACCATCAAAAGCATCGTCTTCGCAGAAACAAACAGCTTGTAAGTCTTGCAGAAGTAGATTTCGGTCCTCGCTGGGATGAACATCTGTATTTTACTAAATTAAATAGTACCGATAGAAAAGGCTTCAGTCTCTCAAGCTGGCTAAAAAAGTTGTCTCCGGAAATGCAGAAAGCTTACCGAATCGGTTAATCTGAAATTGCAGCTGGCTAAAGAACTCTATTTTCTATATGTAAAGAATGTGACGATCTCCTTCACATGGAGTCCAAGAGAGCATAAAAAATCTGTGTAAGTCGCATTACCCATGTATTTGAAAGGAATAAATAATGCCAATATCAGACCAGCTTATCGACCGAAGCAAGACCTCAGTTTTTATGAGGTCTTGAGATCAGCGCAGCATGAACAGATCTCTTACAGTGTGGCGAACACACTGGTTTGATTGCGGCCTTGGGTTTTAGCTTTGTATAACATCTGATCGGCGACTTCGAGCAACTGCTTTTTGTCGTCAAATAAATCAGCGCTGGCCAAACCTATGCTGACCGTTAATTGTCGTAATAACCACTCATGGTTAGCCACTACCAGCCTTAACTTTTCCAGTGTTTTATTTGCGGACGCTGTGTCTGTGCCTGGCAGGATCAGCACAAACTCTTCACCACCATAACGGGCGAAAAAGTCATAGTTCCTGCTATGGCGCTGAAACAGAGCCGCGACTTGACTCAGTGCCTCATCTCCTGCGGCATGACCATAGCTGTCGTTAAAACTCTTAAAGTGATCAATATCAATCAATGCCAGTACAAAAGATTGTCCTGTTCTTTGCCAGCGAGCAAATTCAGCTTCAAACTTGAGGTCAAAAGCTCTTCTGTTGTTCACCCCTGTCAGCGCATCCGTCATGCTGGTATTATGTAATTGTTCGCCGACTTTTTTCAGCTCCAGTATGGCGATCACTTGTCTGGACAGAGCCTGCAAAGAGCTTATCTGCCGCTGGTTCAGCTGCTTAGGAACATGATCATAGACACAAATAGTACCAATCACTGCACCTTCGGGATCAATCAGCGGCGAGCCAGCATAAAATCGGTAGCCAGGTCCTGAAATCACCATAGCATTGGTACTGAATCTGTGATCTAAAGTAGCGTCAGGGACCACCATTACCGCATCAGGTGTTTCCATTGCATACACGCAAAAGGACTCTTTAATTAATACAGAGGTACGCGAAATACCAACTTTTGCAATTAGATTCAGCTTTGTGTCATCGGTTCGCGTCACCATAGCCACTGGTGCATCACAGATATAACACGCCAGTTCAGTGATATCCCGCAGGTTCTGATCTGCTTCAGCAGGTGCTTTTAGTGTGGTTTCTGCACTAGCTGTTTGAGCTAAACTAAAGGTCATGTACTTCTCCGTTTTTCTACTGCATTTTTCAAAGATCCTGCATAGAAAAATGAATTAAATCGTTGATTTAACTCTAGCATAGATCTGTCAGACTTGAAGTTATCTCTGTAGCAATGGTATTGTTTTGTACAATATTCGCCTGCTTGATTTGAGTTTTAGCTGTATTTATAAACTTTTGGCTTTTCCGGTCGCAGGCTCTATAATTTGCTCGTTTAAATCCAACTCTTCGTCTAACGTCATCTATTTAGTGTGCATGCGGCCTCCGGAGCATTTTCCGTGGCTTATTTTACCGAAGCATCGGGATTGCTAAATAGAGCTGAACGCTGTAATGCGCTTTCGAACTGAGCTTTCCGTAACTTCGGCATTAGTTCATGTACCTTGCTTACTGGATGTTGGTTGACGCGCAGCAGCACGTCCGTCAGATAATCGTAAACGTTAATAGCAGTGTTGACCTTGCTTTGAATGACGCCAACATGCTTAGCACCAAGCTCCGTTCAGCAGAATCACAGCCAGTTTTTCAGTTATCCCAAGTGTCACTCTCAGATTAAAGGCCGCCATACCGGATGTAGTGCCAACAAGAAAACTAAAACACAACTTCGCTGATCATCGCTGAGTGTTTATAAATCGTCTCCCATCACCGGTATCGATAAGCAGATAAGCCTGGTTATGCCATTAGCAGTTCTTGAAGCATTCCTGCTTTCAATGTCGTCAACGTGATCACGATTTGAGTTGAGATAACGACTCTGTTGCTGAAGACTCTCAGTTAATTGCCACTCACCAGATTCAAGAACAGCACCCGCTAACTCGGCACATACTGTTGCAAAACCATAAAGCGCTTGATTATCGCGGGTAAAACGCAGCGGTATCGTCTGGCCTTTTACAAGAAGGGACCATTCCAAAACTCTGTACTTACCTTTTAATCGGTTACTGACAAAAATAGTTATACTTGTACCGCTGGCGCCAACAACTAAAAAGCTCGTGATAGCTAGTCCTATCAGAGACCATAACTCTGGTTTCCCACTTAGTAACAGTGGATTAGGCAAATGACTCCTCAAAACGAGATCAGCACCAAGGGTCAGCGCTGTTTTATACACTGCTTGTTCTAATAATGGAGTTGCATTGACCAGTGACGCAACAGCATCACAACTATAAGGTTCTAGAACTGCCGTAGCTCTCAACCATTCTGTTTCATGGGCAATCGCCAACAAATTTGACCAAATTCGAACCAGTGCCGCTATATGAATGGAGTTTTCATCAGTCAGGACGGTTTGATTAAGCTGCTTATCCAGTTCCTGATGCCAGTATTGGTATTGGCTTGTCAAAAGTACAAACAACTCAGATTGAAGCAACTTATTATTAGTTACCGGTCTTATCCTATTTGACATCTCATTGAATAGTTGTATAAATTTTTTGTCTGCTTGTTGCTCACGCTTTAGCAGATCTTGCTGTTGTTGAAGCATCTGTAAATCGTATTCAATGGCCTGCTTAAAAAGTGTGAGTAAGGAACAGTGTTGTGATGCCCGATCTGGGCTTGAAAAGTCCAACATACACAAAGTACCGAAAGTTTTTCCGCTAGGCCAAAGCAATGGCAGGCCATAGTAATAACTAAAGCCTGCTGCAAATGTTGGGTTATTGTTTTCATATCGGGTACCGATTGCATTTTCAACTAGTAATGGCTGGTTACTGGAAATGACTTGGGAACAATAAGTGTTAAGTGCCAATGGAACAGGTTCACCGCAATAAAAAGTTGGTACTGACACACTGCCAACAGCCTGACAAATTTCGTTTTTATCTAATCGATTAATCAGCACACAAGGCACTTCCGCGACTTGAGCCATCGAGTTTACAATGCCTTGCCAGCGCTCTAGGAGCAGAGCGGTTTCTATGCTCAAATCTACTGCCATTTGTTCCCTCAGTATTTAAATAGTCCCCTTTTGCATCATTCGATCTTGTTTATCTCAGAGTATCAAACAGGAAACAAAGTGATTGATGTCAATCAGGGAATTAGCAGCATTGATGCATTAAGCGGCGCACATACACTCTAAGTAAAGTGCTTAAGTCTGATTATGGCAAGAAATTGTTACTTTGTCAGGGATAGTCAACACTTTATTAGCGAGAGACTTGCTTGGCTGACATTTAAGACAAATCGCGAGATTCCAAATCTGCCACCAACAGTCGGAACTGAGTAACTCACTTGAGCTTTAAAAAGTAAAGCATTGAAATATTTATGGTATTTATACATCCTACCTAGCTCACAGCAGAGTTTAGCATCGTGCATTAATATGACCTTACACTAAAAATACGTACTAGTTGACGTCTATCAAACTCGTTTACGAGATAGTGTAGTGGTCGACAAATTTTGGCCACATCGTTATTGCCTAATAACCGATGCTCTCTTTAAATGCGAAATGAGTAGTGCACGCATTTTTAGCCTTTTGGCAAAACGTTGATGTCTCGAAATTTTCAAGCGCTGTGCCTTGTTTATTTTCAGAAACGTCTGCTTTCAGTGAGTTCCTGATGCTCGGGCGCTCTAAATTATGGGTATAGACAATCTGATTTGCCCTATATTTGCAGTTTTTCGTGAACCCTTAATTTCACAACTCTTTTAATCTGATATCCAAAGTCTGCATCCATACATAGCCCCTACGTAAACTGTCCAATAGGTCATGTTATACGAACTATTGAACATATTATATCTATTTTACATGCTGTAAAGTCAGTCTAATCAGTAAGTGGATGAAAACTAAGGAGGCTTTATGAAACTAGATTATGTGATCGTTGCCGGAGGGTGTTTTTGGGGTCTCGAAGACCTCCTTAGAAATCAGGACGGCGTGACGTCAACGAAGGTGTGTAGTGGCACTGAAATGGCGACTGCGCAAGACGTGAAGATGAGCTGTCTGATAGCAACGGATTATCAAGCAGAACCTTCTTAAATACAATTTATTCCACGCCAATACAGCGTGCTGTCTTTCAAATCACTAGGAGAAATTTATGTCACGTTTGAACACCCCTACCACAATCGACGCCGCGCCTACTGCTACCCATACCTCACTCAAGGCTGTGGAAAAACAACTGGGCCGCGTTCCTAACATGTTCCGCGTCGTTGCCAACAGCCCTGCTGCGCTGACTGGCTACCTGCAATTGAGCGCAGCATCAGCACAGGGCGGCTTGGGTACAGCGACTCTTGAGCGTATTGCCCTAGCCGTCGCTGAGATCAACGGCTGCGATTATTGCCTTGCTGCCCATTCCTTCCTAGGCCGTAAGGTGGCCAAGCTTGATGATGCTGAACTCACTGCCAACCGCAGCGGTGCATCAAATGACCCTAAGGCCGACGCAGCCGTGCGTTTTGCTGCCGCCGTAGTCCGCCAGCGCGGGCAAGTCAGCAATGACCAGGTCCAAGCGGTGCTGAACGCTGGCTACAGTGATGCACATGTAGTGGATATTCTGTTGGCTGTTGCCCTGAACACTTTCACTAACTACGTTAACGAAGTGACACAGACCGAGGTCGACTTCCCGGCCGTTCAACCACTAGGCATTGATGTCTAATCCATTGGTGCTCAACTACAGCAATTACCTAAGTTAGGTTCGACTCGAGTAAACATATAGTTTTTCTCAAGAGTCATATCATTTTAGTGGGCTACATAGAGTGAGTCCACATGGCTAAAAATAATTGGAGATATAAGATGACTATTCCCGAAATTGAAAATGGTGTCCAGACTACCAATACCCTTAGTAATAATCTCGGTGCAAAAATCACTAAGTTTGGTATAGGTGGCATCTACGTTGCCATGACGATAATATATTTGTGGTTTGGTGGCATGAAATTCACTAGCTACGAAGCAAACGGTATACATGGTTTTGTTAGTAATAGCCCTCTGCTTTCGTGGATGTATAGCTTCCTCAGCATTCAAGGATTCTCAAATTTTCTGGGTGTGCTTGAAATTTCAGTTGGCCTGTTAATCGCTGCACGAGTTTTCTCCCCTAAGCTCGCAATCTTGGGCGGTGTACTTTCAACCGGACTCTTTTTTACGACATTGTCGTTCATGCTGACTACACCCGGTGTTTTTGAGGCATCTCTTGGGTTTCCTGCGATCTCTGTGGTTCCTGGCCAGTTTTTGCTAAAAGATTTAGTCTTGTTTGTCGTGTCTATATTTATCGTAGGTACATCACTTACAGCACTGGAGCACAAAAACAAATAAGCCTCACCCGAAACAACTATAAGTTAGATGGCTCCTAAACACATTAGAGAGCCTTTATTTTTATCTTTTAAGTGCTTCAAGTACGTGCCTTACTAGAGGCTGTTGATCTTTGAGTGAAAAATGAACGGCATAGCAACAAGGTATAATGGTTTCGCCAAAAATCAAAAATACCACCGAGAACGGACGTTGCTATGCCAAGGACAATGCTAACAGATAACGCCTAGGAAGCCCTAAAGCAAATACTTAAAGAGACAGGGCGTGTTTACAATAAATATGAACACCGAAATACACTGGAAGGCATACTTTATCGTATGCGCACAGGCATTCAGTGGCGAGATTTGCCTGAAAGTTCTACTGGGGATAAATGAAAATCCTCTATCTTTTTAATATCCTTAGGAGCAAACCAATATCTTATTGCGGTATTACAGGTTCGCGTACCTTCCGCTACTGGGCATTTTTCCCATACGTTAATTTTCTTTTTTTTATTATTTTCTTTTTCCACCTTTTTGATTGAATCTAAATCAGTAACTACCAAAGTCTTAAGTTCAAGAAAGTCGAGGAGTGGATAAAAAAGATGAGCATGAGCTCCTCCAGCTTCAATACAAGTTACATACTGGCTTGCTAATTTTTGATGTTCTGGTAAGGATTTATCAACTAATTCTCTGAGGCGAGGCATTAATAACCGTTCAGTTGTCCCCTCAACCATAATCACTTTATCTGCAAAATAAAGATCACACTTAGTCAGAGTCATGTATTTATGCAAGAACTCTTTATCAGTAACAGATATTGTTTGCATACCCTTTTTAAAATCTTTAACTTTAGTATTTCTAATACTTTTCACTGCATCTTTTTGGTTATAGAAATATCTTACTGCATCAAAACATGCCGCATTAGCAACATGAGAAGAATGTGTAGTAATAATAAACTGAACATTCCAAACGTCTTCTGCTGGATAGGCACTCGAAAGCTTTTGAATAGCAACATTTAATTGATTAATAAAAACTTCCTGCATCTGTGGATGCAAATGAGCTTCAGGTTCTTCAATGAATATCAAATGGGCTGAAGGGCGAGTAATTTGAGATCGGTAAATTTTGTGATAGCTTTCAAGTTGTAGCAGCATATAGATTAAATTTCGCGTACCAAGACCATTATATCCCTCAGGTAAATGCACACCATCTGTACCACTATAAACAACTTTTGTATGCCCAGACAAAAGTGCCTCTACATTTAATGAAGTTTCAGGCCTTAATTCAGTATCATTAAGACTTGGAAAACCCATCACCCCCATAACAGGTAATAACTTTTTGAGCATTTTGTCAAAATCACTTTGAACATTAAGCTCAATATCTTCAACAGATTTCTTTAATTTCGCAGCTAACTCTTGATCAGATTCTGTAGCCGTTGGTGCAGCAGCTGTTTTAAACAATTCACTAAGTAATTTTCCGATAACATCAGCCTCACCAAGCTTTGTCTTATCAAGAGTTCTTTGTGCTTGAACAAAGTTACATTGTAATAATGCTGCGAATGCTGAAGTATCCTCGAAATTTCTCTTATTAGACTTATCCGTCGGATCTATTGCACTAACATGCACTTCGTAAATTTTTGATAAGTTATTACGTAAACACTTAAAAAAATGTATTTGAGGTTCCATACCTACTGGTGGTTGAGGTATATCAAACAACAAATGCATTTTTGCTAAGACAGGCCTATATTCAATACAAGCAATCGCTGTTGTAGAGTCCATATCTAAATCAATGATAAATGGTGAAAGAGGCCCTAAAGTCGGGGCATCACTATCGTATCGAAATGTCAAAGAAAGAGTGATTATAGGCAGTGTATTATATATCTGCTCTGGACTTGCCCCCTCTTCTTTCAATTTTCTTGCATTTAAAAACTTCTCACGAGACAAACTAGAAAAATCTTCCAACCTAAAACGGGCTCCTGACTCACCACAAAAACAATCAAATATGCTAGTAAAAGATGTTTTTCCGCTATTATTTCGCCCTACAATCACAGTTGAATTCTTTTCTAATACAATCTCAATATCTTCAAGAAGTCTATACCCCTCAACTCTAACTTTTTCGATACGCATTGTTCCCCCCAAAATACATTGGTTATTGTAACTTTATCTATTTTTTCAAAGGTTTCGCCCAAGAAGAGCATGTAAATTATTTTGTGTACATTACGTTCTTTATAAATGATTTTTTAGCTAGTCGTCCACGCATTCGACAACTGCTCAGCTTGCTTCATCACAAGCTCAATCGCTTCAGCCGCTTTATCAGGCGGGTATTTCCATCGCTGCAAAGTACGACGTACTAATATTTTCAGCTGAGCACGCACACTATCCCTAACCTGCCAATCCACTGTCGTTGACTTCCTAAGCTTCTCTGTAATCTCTCGTGCGATCTGTTTCAGCGTATCGTCTCCAAGCTCTCTGACAGCACTTTCATTGTTTGCCAAAGCATCATAGAAAGCGATTTCATCAGGATTCAAACCAAGTGCAGCTTCACGCTGCATCTCTGCCTGAAATTCTTTTGCCATTTGAATGAGTTCTTCAATGACCTGAGAAGTTTCAATCGCTCGGTTATTGTATTTCCTCAAGGTTTCCTGCAAACGGTCAGAGAAGCGTTTTTCCTGTACCACATTGTTTCGCGTCTTTGCCTTAATGCCATCATTGAGTAACTTTTCCAGAAGTTCAACTGCCAAGTTACGGTATGGCATCTGCCGTACATCTTCCAAGAACTCATCTGAAAGCAAGCCAATGTTGGGTTTATCCAAACCACACATTGCAAAGACATCTGTTACCTCATCAGCAATGACAGCATTGTCCAGAATCTGTTTTAGCGTACTGTCCTTTTCCGCTTGCGACAGTTTACGATCTACAGAGGTATGCTTGCTAATGACTGCTTTAATGGCTGAGTAAAAGGCAATTTCTTTGTGCAGGTTCTTCGCTTCATCCAAGGTGCTGCATAAAGAGAAGGCTTTATTGATTGCCAGAACTAAATCAAGAAAACGCTTTTTACCATCCTTTAAGCTCAGCACATAGTTAGCTGCGGGGATAATCAGTCGGTGTGCCTGAGTTTCATAAGCACCCAAATCCATACCTGCCTGCTCGTTGGTTTTGGTGAACATTCCTCGTATTGCATCCATCTTTTCAGCAAGAACCGCATAGGCTTCTTCTGCACGTAAGGTCGGCTCACCTTTCCCTTTGGCATCGGTATAGGTTTTTAAGGCCTGCTTCAATTCATTAGCAATGCCAATATAGTCAACAACCAGACCACCTTGCTTATCTTTAAAGACCCGGTTCACGCGTGCAATCGCCTGCATGAGGTTATGGCCTTTCATTGGCTTGTCGATATACATGGTGTGCGTGCACGGTGCATCAAAACCTGTGAGCCACATATCGCGAACAATCACTAACTGCAAAGGATCTTTGACATCCTTAAAGCGTTTCTCAAGACGCTTTTTAACTTGCTTGTTGTGAATGTGCGGTTGCAGTAACGGTTTGTCTGAGGCTGATCCCGTCATGACCACTTTAATTTTTCCCTTTTCAGGATCAGGGTCATGCCAATCTGGACGTAAGGCAACAATCTCATTGTAAAGATGGACACAGATTTCCCGGCTCATGGTCACAATCATACCTTTGCCTGCTGTGGTTTCGGTACGTGCTTCAAAATGCGTTACCAAATCCGCAGCGATCTGTTTCAGCCGTGGTGTGGCACCCACCAGTTTTTCTAGTCGGCTCCATTCGCTCTTAGTCTTTTCTCGGTTACCAACATCTTCTTCATCTTCTACAACCTCATCGACTTGATCAGATAAATCTTCAATTTCAGTCTGATTGATGTCCAGCTTTGCCAAGCGTGATTCGTAGTAGATTGGGACGGTTGCACCATCATCGACGGCATCCTGAATGTCATAAATGGAAACATAGTCGCCAAAGACAGCTCGAGTGTCTTTATCTTCACTTGAGATCGGAGTTCCAGTAAAGCCAATAAAAGCCGCGTTCTTCAAGGCATCGCGCATGTGCTTGGCATAGCCGAACTTGTATGTGCCATCATTACCTAGTTTTGCTTTCAAACCATATTGGCTACGATGTGCTTCATCTGACATCACCACAATATTGTGGCGTCCATTTAATAATGGATGCTCAGTCTCACCTTCCAGTAATGCAAACTTTTGTACCGTGGTAAAGATAATGCCACCAGACTCACGCTCAGCTAAAAACTTTCTCAGCTCATCACGGTTATTGGCTTGTACTGGCGTTTGTTTTAATAATTCTTGAGCATTACTAAAGGTTTCAAAGAGCTGTCCATCTAAGTCATTACGGTCAGTCACGATTAACAAGGTTGGGTTGTGCATAGCGGGCTGCTGTAAAAGCTTGCCTGCATAGCAACACATAGAAATACTTTTACCCGAGCCTTGGGTATGCCAAACAACGCCTGCTTTCTTATCCCCATTCGGATTGGCTGCCGCAATGGTCGCTTGCACGGCTTCTCTAACCGCATGGAACTGATGGTAGCCTGCAATTTTCTTAATGGTCTTTTCGCCATCTGTTTCAAACAGCACAAAGAATCGAATGTAATCTAGGAACAATTCTCGATCAAAGAAGCCTCGAACAACTGTCTCTAACTCCCATTCTAAAGCGGGTTTATCATCTTCATTCTTGATGGTACGCCACGGCAAAAAGCGTTCCTGATTCGCCGTCAGTGAGCCTACACGTGCTGTTACGCCATCACTCACTACCAAGGCTTCGTTATAAACAAATAAATCCGAGATTTCTTCTTTATAGGTTTGCAGCTGGTTAAAGGCATCCCAGATATCTGCATTTTCATCGGTTGGGCTTTTTAGTTCCAACACAGCAAACGGAATACCATTGATAAAGCAGATGATGTCAGGGCGTCGAGGTTGTTTAGTGCCTAGAATCGTAAATTGATTGACCGCAACAAAACGGTTTTGATGCACATGATTAAAGTCCACTAAGAAGGCATGGTCATGTACCCAATCATCTTGTTTCTTATATGTGACAGGCACACCTTCCAATAACATACGGTGGAAGGCACGGTTATTAGTCACCAAATCCAAACTTTCGGGTTTGCTCAGTTTCAGTAACACTTGATCAAAGCAACTGGCAGGCAAATGCGGATTCAAGCGTTCAAAGGCGGCCTGAACGTCAGCTTCCAATAAAATCTGTTTATAGTCTTTGCGTAAAGGATTGCTACTATCAGGTGCAATATCAATACCATGAACAACTTGCCAGCCATTTTCAGAAAACCAGTCTAAGCATAAGTTTTCAAGTTGTGTTTCGTTCATGGATTCCCCCTATTCATTCAAATTTTAAATTCTGACTTTTAATAAACAAAACTACTTATTCTATAGACATTATCTTTTGTAACTGCTATTGCGGCCCTATATCAGTTTACTTATAATGTGCATAGCTCATCTACCTAGTGTAGAAGGAGTATACGAAGTCCTTATATAGCAATATATCGGGGCTTTAGCCTTTTTTAGAGGTATGAAAACTTTCATATTCTTTTCTAAGCTTACGTTTTGTATGCTCTCTTAGGCAATATGCTGTTTTCAATAAATAATATTTTTCATCTAAATCTGTTTTACGCTTAGCTAAAATAACCACAAAATCTAGATGTTCCGCCCAAATGACAACATGGGTTTCCCTGCCACGCTGATTTTCCCAATATAGAAAACCTGCTTGATGTGCATTGGTTATACACCAAGCCACCCACCGAATTCTCTCGCAACGCTTTAGATCTGGAAGTCTGTCGTCTTCATCTTTATTATTTTGATCGGCAGCCTCAGAAATCAAATGCCAAAAACCAAAAGCTTTATCTTTTGTTGTCGGACGAAATCTGACTTTTACTGGCGTATTCAAAAATAATAAGTTGGCATTGACCACGGTTTCTAAATAAATCGCATATATTTCATTTTCATAGTCATTCCAACTATCAAATCCCGCAAAAGCAATCAGTTCAGGAGGAGTATTCAATATTGAGGACTCCATATGAACAAATTAAACTTTTCCGCTTTAAGCAATGTGCTTATCTGCAAGCTCAACTGTGAACGATTTTGTAAATAATGAATGAGTTCAAGCTTCGCTTCACTCGTCTTTAGCCCTCTATGCAAATACGATAAAGCACCTATAAACAAGTCTGCTAGCTGTAGTAACAAAACATCATGTGATTGCACCAAATCTATTGAGTGGATAATAGTGCGATCAAAATCATAATTCGCATTGCATAAAACCTCACGCAACTTTGTTACTTTCTCTTGTCCCTTAGTATCTTTAATATCTAAGTAGATTTTGTAATTATGATTTGGTGCAATTAAACGATTCAGCAGTAAGTACCATTGCTTATAATAAAAATCATCGTGATTCTGCATAAAGTTTGCATGATTTAATTTACTTTTATCTGGAATCACAACGCCTCTAAAATAAAGAAGAGGTTCATCAAAAAACAAATCTACGAGTGCTTTATAAAATGGGAGTTTACTTTTAGAAACTTTCGTCCATTTAATTTCATTATTTGCAGATATATCAAATTCTTTTTTAAGTTGCTTAACTTTTCTTGCTAAATACTTGTGATGTGAATCAGGGCACCATACTGCACCAAGTACCATTGCAGCAAAACCATCATTTTCGAGATGACAGCTTTCGTCACAATAAATATTAAAGATACTCACGCTCAAGCCACCTCGATTTGTAAACCCGACACATCAATTTCACCCGACAATAATTTAGATAATAAAGTATCCCGAATTTGAGCTAAATTTACCGATTTATTATTATTAAGTGCTATCTGTTTTAAATTAGCCTTCACTTTTTCATTGAATAAATCACAAATATTTTTTGATGGAGTCAAAACTTTAACCTTTCTAAGCTCTGATTGTCTTATACCAACAACTGTCGTACCTGTGGCACGTCCATTCATATCTGATTTTGCATAAGGACTTAATAACCAAAAATATAAAAATGCTGAAGATATTAAATCAGTATTGGCACGCAAAGCATAAAGTCTTTGACTCAAGCAATATTTTTCATCAGAAGCCAAATAATACATTTCACCCATAGGCCCTTCTGATGTTAAAAGAATATCCCCTTCCTCTAACTCCTCTTTCATCCATTTATTATAAAGTTCTGTGTCAACAAATCTAAGTTGTTCACGATTAACAATATATCCATCTTTAATATGCTTGGCAGATAAAACCGTTATACCTGTGTCTGACCAATCAGAACCTAATTTTTTAGGTGTTTTACCTCGATGATCAATAATTAATGAAGTTGTTTTATCAATATCTAGTATTTCCCACCCCTTCGGCACTTCCCCTAACTCATTTTCTACCAACTCATCAGGAAACAGCGCAGCACTCGCTTGTAACTCAGCAAAATCATCTTCAGACATTTGCTGAAGCTCTTCTTCGTTTTTACCACTAATGGCACACATGGCAGCAAGTTCAGGGTCTTTTCCTTCCTGCTTAGCTGCAATTTTGGCACGGACAGGATCGAAGTCGACAAACCAACTTTTAAAAATCACTTGGGCGATAGATTCTAAGGTTTGGTTTATTTGCGTATTAAGTAATGTATTTTTCTCAATTAAATCAATTACTTTTGTTATTGAATCACGTTCTTCTCTAGGAGGCATTGGAATGCCAATTTCCCGTACATCTTTTAAATTCAAGGTTTTTTGAACTGTGGTATTTAATCTAGCTTCTATTAAATGTTGTGCGGGCTTACTTGCCAGTACATAACGTATCCAAGACCGCAATTGAGTATCTTTCAGGCGAATCACAGCCAATGCTCTAGCCACGTTCCAGCCACACATTTCATCAGTTACGATTACACAATCACCGGGATTACCGACTAATGTCAGTAAAAGCTCCGAACCATTTAAACGAGTCCTTTTATACTCTTCATCAACTTTGTTACTGATACAAAATGAAGGGCGTGATGCAATTGCTCCATTTTTAACATCAGAAACCTTAATTAAAGGAACACCACCATCAGTATCAGATCCCGGATACATCACACCAACTGATATAGCCTTCGGATGCTCTAATAACTCATCTATTGTTTTAAATTCCCAATGCTCAGGCACATTACCGCCCGCAGCTTCCCAAAACAAACGTAGAGTAGAACTCACACCACACCCCCAAACTCTTTCTTAATCACCCAATAGCCACGAGTTCCACCCACACGCTCAAGCCAGCCTGCATCTTTTAAGTTATTCAAATGCTTTTTCACTGCTGACTCATTAATACCGAACTGCTCCGCCATAGCACGATAGGAAACTTTCGGATTTTGTTGAATCAAAACTAAAATCTCTTTTTGACGATCTGTCAGCATAGTTTCTTGGATTGAGCTACCTATTGAGCCACCTATTGAGCCACCTAATTGCTCAATCGAAGGACGATAAAATTCCCAATCGACAAAATCACCTTGTGCTTTCAGTTGAGGTTCTGCATTACCTGCTTGTAAACAAAGATCTTTAATACGGGCAATACCACTGCCCCACTGCTCGATATAACCCAGCTCTTTAAACACACGCGCCAAAACACGGTTACGAATCTCTGAACGACCTTGTGCCAAATCTTCTTCAGTCAGACCATTGGGCAAGCCACCTGGCGATACGATATTCAGAATGTCATCATAAATACCGACCTTAATATCACGCCCTGCATTGCTATAGTCACGATGTAACACTGCATTCACTAAGGCTTCACGAATCGCAGGAATAGGTATTTCATAACTTTCTGTACGCTGTAACCCTAAAATTTCAGCACGTAGATGCAGATGATTCTTGATGAATTGCTCTGTTTGCTTTAACTGACTAAATAAGTCTCCACGGTATTCTTTTTTATCCAAAAACACCGTCATGGTCGTGCCTTTAAAGCGGCTGCATTTAATCTCAACCTGCTCATAAAGCCCCAACAAAATGAGCAGCCCATGACTTGGGTAATCCTGTCCATTCTGCTGAATGATCAATTTAAGATTCCGCATCTTCTGCAAAGACAGTTCTTTACCCAGCTCAGCAAAGGCTTGCTTTAAAGGCTGTAAATCGATGTCATCTAAACTGTATTGCGGATTCGGCTGTTCATCAAAGGTCTGGTTCAGACGCTGCAATTCAAGTTGCTGGATATACTCAGACGATGCTACACGATTACTTGCACCTAGACGGATATAGGTTCCCTGTGCCTTACCTTGGGGCTTAAGATAGTAAGGCAACAATGAACCACGGCTGACTTCAATCACCAATAACTCAATGCCTTGGATATTCTCGATATAGAAATACGGCAGAATATTTGGCATACACAGTTCATTGATCATCGAAGTGATCTGATCCTGCAGCTCAAAAATATCACCTTGGATGCCTATGAGCTGGCGGTCATCACTTACACCCACTACCAGTTTACCACCACTGGTATTGGCAAAAGCAATCAAGGTCTTTGCCACCTGTTGTCCTTTCGGTAACTGCTCTTTAAATTCAAGGGTTTGACTTTCACCCTTCTGAATTTCCTGCAATAAAGGATGATCAGAACTCATAACCCAAGCCTTTTAGATTCTTTTTAATCTCACTTTCCAACACAGCACTTTCAGCAAATTGCGCTTTGAGCTGAGCAGTCAAACGTAGCATTTTTTCAGCAAATGGCTCGCCATCATCTTCCTGCTCGACTGCACCAACATAACGTCCCGGAGTCAGTACGTAGTCGTGCTTTTGTATATCTTTGAGCTCAGCAGAGAAGCAGAAACCTTTTTCATCTTGATACGCTTCGCCTTCAAAATTTTCGCCTTGTTGCCAAGCATGTAAAGCATTGGTGATTTTAGCAATATCTGCATCGGTAAAGTCACGCAGTACGCGATCTTTCATATAGCCCAAATTACGGGCATCGATGAACAGAGTCTTGCCTTCACGGTTGGCTTTCTTTTTATCTAAAGACAAGCCATTCTTTTTATCCTTGGTTAAAAACCAGATACAGGCTGGAATTTGCGTGTTGGTGAACAGTTGTCCTGGTAATGCAACAATACATTCCACCAGGTCAGCTTCAATCAGGTTCTTACGGATCTCACCTTCATTGTTGGTATTGGAACTCATCGAACCATTGGCAAGTAGCAATGCCATACTGCCTGTAGGTGACAAATGGTGCAGCATGTGTTGCATCCAAGCAAAGTTAGCATTACCTTGTGGCGGTGTACCATACTTCCATCGCACATCATTTTCTAGAGAAGCATGCCACCAATCCTTGATATTAAAAGGCGGATTGGCCATAACAAAGTCAGCACGCAAGTCTGGATGCTGATCCTCTAAAAAGCTGTCTGCATTCTTTTTACCGAAATTAAAATCAATCCCACGAATCGCCATGTTCATAGCAGCCAATTTCCATGTGGTCGGGTTGCTTTCCTGCCCATAAATAGAAATATGCTTTTTCTGTTCGGAGGCTTTGTAATGCTTTTCCTGAGCATGTTGTTCAATAAACTTTTCACTGGATACAAAGAATCCACCTGAACCCATTGCAGGGTCATACACTCGCCCTTTATAAGGCTGCAACATTTCAACGATTAAGGTGACGACGCTTTTAGGCGTGTAGTACTGCCCACCTTGCTTGCCTTCAGCCAAAGCAAACTGTCCTAAAAAGTATTCGTAAACATGCCCGAGAATATCTTTACTGTGCAGACTGAGTTTTTCACCATTATATTCAGGCTTAGTAAAACTGGTGTCAGAGAAGGTATTGATCAGATCAAGTAACTTGTCATTGTCCAGCTGGTACTGTCCAATACGATTCAGAATGCCCTTAAGTTTTGGATTGGCTTTTTCAATTTCATCAAAGGCATTGTCAATCAGCCAGGATACAGAGCGCAACTTCACGTCCTGTCCTTGCTCATCCTGCCAAATGATTGAGCCAATTGGTAAAGCTGCTGCATTGCGGATACTTAACCAACGTGCTGCTTTGGGCACCCAAAATACGTTTTTTTCTTGGTAGTAATCCAGTATTTCTAGTTCGTCAGCAATAGCCTGTTGGTATTCTTCATCGCTATCATAGTGATCACGTGCCATGTAGTAGATATTGTGATCGTCTTTTTGTGCAAACAATTCTTTGAGTTCAGATTGCCGTTCATCAAAAGCATCTGATACGTACTTTAAGAAAATCAGTCCTAAAACAATATGCTTATAGTTGGCTGCATCTAGACTGCTGCGTAATTTATCGGCGGCTTTCCAAAGCTTGTCATCTAAGTCATTTAGAAATTTTTGTTCCAATGAATGCATTTTATTTCCTCAATCCAAGATCAACCGCTTTGGTTTTATACTTAATGTTAAACAATGTTGCTAAGTTAGCATATCTGCGACCTATTAAAAGTCATGCACTTAACAAAAAAAATAGAGATTAATTAAGTCTTGTCATTTTAACGGGATAACTATAGCTAAAATAGTACTTTGACAACTCCCACGACTAATACTGTCGTAAAAAAAAGAGCAACCTAGAAAGCTGCTCTTTTCCAACTAATCGATTAGTTGACGGGTCTGACTGATTGCTGCAACCCCTGCTGAATCTCCTGCACATAGCTCAATTGCACTGAATGCTCCGTATCTACAGCACTGTCATTGTGTGGATAAAACTCTTCCAGCAATTCCATCCCCTCCTCTGCATGCACCTCAAACTTGGCATTGGCAAAACCCTGCCGTGCAATCTGATCTAATGCCGCCTGATCAAACCCTGCCTGTTTTCCCTGTTGGTCAATCTCCTTGGCTGTTTGAATCGCTGTTTGCAAATCCACGCCTTCCCGTAACGTTAAATCCACGTAATACACGGGCTGACGATAGCTTTGAGTTGTGCTTTTCCCACGCAACGTGAGCTGCAACGGCAAACACGACAACAAACCACCTGATGCTGCATGGTAGTAATTCAAACGTGCTGCCAAAGTGCGAATGCTGTTAAAACCAGTGGTTCTGAAAATAAAAGTCCCAAACTCATCGGCTTCGCCTAAATTGACATGCAGGCGTCCATAAGGCTTGCAATGTCCACCTTGTCCAAGTGGGCATAAGTCGGGGGATGGGCACGGATGTTGCTCTACACCTTGTGATGTCATGCGTTGGCAGGTCTGACCATTCCCCACACAAATCGGGCGACCTGTCTGTCGGTCAAATAAACTATATTCAGCTCGAAGATTGAGTTCAGGGTCATTGAAGATCATACGTACAGGGATGCTACGCAGCTTTTGATTCGGTGCTTGACTACGCAATTGCTCATCCAAGGGGTGTTTAATCCAACCGTCCTTACCCTGTATTTGACTTGTAATAGTGAACTGATCGTCTTTCTCTGGCAGACGCTTGCCATTCTTTTCTATTACACGGCCAATACTGATCCGTCCCAAGATGGGTGGTGTGATTGCTAAACCTTTAATCATGTTGAAATTCCTCTGTCGTTGAGATGTTTAGATGTGTTGCCCTGTGTGCTTAAAATAAAATCGGCATAAAAAAATCCCATGCAGGGCTGCACGGGATTTCAGATTTCTTCTTGCTGAGTGATTAACTTTAAGTTTTGAGCTAATCGTGATAAATGTTGAAACGACGACTGCCTGCTTTCTGCAGTGGGTACTGTTGGATGAGTTCAGGTTGATGCTGAAGTAAGGATTTGATGTCCAGGCTAATACTATCCTTGCTCTTCTTCCATGTCACTGAACCTTGCTGAAATACGGCACGTTCATGTTCCTGCATCAGTGCCTGAACTCGGTGTTTGAGTAGATCAAACTGGCTTTGGTGTTGTTCAATCTGCTGTTTTTCCTTTATCAGCTGATCAAACAGTTCATTGGCAAGTTCGACCTCCGTTAGATCAACACAACTGAGCGGGGTATGTTCAGGATAGAGCTGCTGTAAAGCTTTGGCTGCCGATTCACTGGCATCCACTGCTGGTGGAACGTCATTTTCAACACATTCCCAAAATAATCGTTCTGCCTGAATGATCTGTTCAATCAGGGCTTCATTACGACTGACTTTGTAGATTTTGGTTTCCTGTCCACACAGCAACACACAAATATGTGCCGCTTGCTTGCCTGTCACCGCCAGTTGATGTTGTACCTGACACAACACGTATAACGGCACACCATCTCGCCACAGTTTAGCGCCATATTCTCCTGCGGTTTTACATTCCAGTATTTGTACGTCTTCATTGCCCACTACGGCATAATCCAAGTTCGCCAACATAAAGGCTTTGTCAGGATCAGGGTGCTGCAGTACCGCATTGACCCGACGGACTTTATTATTGGTGTGCATGCTGTAGTATTCTGCGACCAAGGGTTCTAACTGCTTGCCCCAATATAAAGGTGCATGCCCTGAGCTTTCATCTTCAATATTTTGCTGTACCCGTCCTGTTTTAATCATCCACAGTTCTAGCATCGACATATAAGGATTCAAGCCACAGGCAGCTGCGGCATCACTGCTGCCTATTCCCTGTTTACGCACTTCCAGCCATGCCTGATAGTCCAGTTGTTTGGTGTTGATCAGACGTTTGGCATTTAAACTACGTTTTGAACCTGATTGACTTTGTTTAAGCTTGTGATTGGCTACAGTTGGTAAATACTGAGATTGAGACGTTACTGTTGGGTTTATAATCTGATTCATGGGTTTATCCTTCTATCATTGATTTTAAAACGGCATAAAAAAAGCCACATCCGAAGATGTGGCAAAGAGGGATCGTTAATTAGGAGGACACTTGATCGTACTGATCACATGCCCTGATGGTAAAGTTTCAAGATTAAATTCAGCTTAAGCCACTAAGCGTAAAGCTTGCTCCAATCCACGTTGTTTCAATGCTGCCCCTGCACCAAACCATGCAGAGTCAAGGCGGTGATCGGTACTCATCGCACGACGTTCATGATCTACAAATTCGGTGATTGCACAAAGCAACCCATAAGCGGTGTCTTTGGCTGAAGATAAGTCTGCCCCACGTCCCTGACCGTTAAACATATTCATGACTTTGGTCATAGCACGTCCATTCGGTTCAGTTTTATTGGGCTGTGGATTGGCTTGGGATGCAACATTACGGTAGTACTGAATAATGTTATCCTCCTGTTCCATTACACTTAGGCTATTGTTGTTAAATACCGCATCAAAATAAGCCGCTGCTTCTTTCTGGGTGACTTTACGTTGGGTGAGTTGTTTCATTTCATACATGTGGTCGTACCATGTCTTGACTGAAATACCGAGTTGATCTTTGACTTTGTCGGCATCAAACTTGGTACTGTGCGGTACTTTGACCACGCCTGCATTGGAACTCTGTCCACGTAAGGCAATGGCTAAAGTGTTGTTACACACCACACGGATATTGGTGAATTGTGCTGTGGTCGCCAACGTACCGTCACATGCGGTTGCCAGCAGAATATAGCCATTGCTGACATCCCCACCTTTCAATTCTGCAGTTTGTCCTGTACGTGCCAAAGCCCAGAACTTTTTCCCACCTTTAAGCACCCCTGCGGTTTCCAATTCAAAGCCTGATTGTTCGGTCAGATCACGGTAGAACTCCAGAATTTCCATCGGTTGGACTTCTTGATAACGCTGACTCACCACCGATAAAGGAGCATGGGTATCTGAACGGTACAGTACCCGTTGTTCTTCATACGGCATGATGATGCTTTGTCCACGTGAGTTTTGAGCCATGTAGCTGACATTGGAGGATTCAATGCGCCAATCCATGCCTGCCTGCTTGGCCCAGACTTCAATCGGTTGGTTTTGGCTAAGTTGATTGCCCAGACCATGCCATGGGGTTTGTCCGATATACGCCATTTGTTCAAGTTGATGTGCCATTTTTATTATTCCTTAAATAAAAGTGAAAGATGTAAAGATGCAGAAATGTGCTGAAAGGGTTTAATTTGAACAATCCAGCTATTCAAAGATGTAACCGTGTAAAGTCAGTGATGCAATTACGGCACCCATGCAAACGCTTGTTGGCAATCCAAACAGAGATACTGCTCGGCATTGCTGTAGTATTTTTCAAAGGCATACTGACTCACCACCACCAGTACGCCACCCACCACTACCCCAACAGCTGCACCGAAGAGCGGTGAAAAGCCTGACTTGCGAGCGACCTGCATGCCAAACATCGCCATCTGTGTAGGTGAAATACAGCGTTGTAACTGTTCAAAATAGTTAAAGTTGGCGTTGCCTGAATCGGTGTATCTGACATGGCTAGACTGACAGTAGGGGCATTGAATAAAGGACATTGAGTATTCCTTGTTAAATGAATTCAGTACGAAGAGCTGAATTGAGGGCATAAAAAAACCATGCCCATTGAGGACACGGTTTGATTGAGTTTTTGCTTTGTCGTGGAGAGTCGAGGGTCGCTATTGAAAGCTATAGCTTGCAGTGCCTTTGTCAGTTTCGACATCAACACGCACTACATTGTCATAGCCACAGCCTTTTAATTTCAGTCTTAAACGTAGACCCATTTTAAAATGCTGTGGATATTCCAACGATCTGCGGTAGCCTTCATAACTGCATTCACCGTTGTTGATCAGCACATTGGTGACATCAATCGGATCTGCGCTGTTAGAACGGATGGTCAATACCGTAGCGGATTGATTTTGCGCATACCAGTTACTGGTATCTTTGACATCCAGTTCTACCGTAAATGTATTTGGATCAAGGCCAGAGTTACACCCACTCAACAACATTCCTGTCGTTACAGTCACTGCCAGTAGGATCGGTTTAAAAAATTGCTTCATACATTTCATCCTCAGCAGTAGTTATAGCTCACGCCATAATCGCCCGTATTTAAGTCAATACTGACCAGATGGATTTCACAGTCTGTGCCATTATCAAATTTATAGACGTAGTAGCGATTACCCGCTTGCTCCGACTCCAGTGCGCCATGTTCTTGCAAGCTAAAGTCTTGCACTGATTTGCCTGTATCTTTTACGGCTTTGGCAAAGATATAGCGTTGATACTTGTCTATATTGTCCTGCTCAAACTGAGGCAGTTCATCATAAGGCAGCATCGACAGTAAGGTATCCGCCGCCTTAAGGTTTTGATCAAACTCAAAACTCAGCAATTCAGGTTCATGATCTGATGGACTCAGACTTTTGCTTCCCGTGGTCAATTCTTTGACATCGATGCCATCCACTTCTGCTGCTGCAATCTCAGTGGATACTGCTTCTGAATTGGCAGATTCTAAAGGTTGTGCAGAGCTGGCGTCAGAAGTGTTGGCTGGAACCGTTTTTTCAGTTGGGTGTTTAGGGCTAAAGAAATAGAAGCCTGCGATGCTGATCAAGGTCAGGGCTAAGATTGCCGCCAAGCCCAATATGGTTTTTTGGGTCATTTGAATGTTCCCCTCATTTAGTTGGGCACAGTGACTTGACCATTCTGCGCATTAAAGTGAACAAAACGTGGACAACCACCTTGAAAGTTCACCGTGAAATTACGCCAACCACGGTTGCCAGGATTGGTTTTATAAAGACATTGATAAACCCCACCGCCTGTATGACGTGCTTGAACAAGGTAGGATTCACTGGCTTGTGCAAACCAGCCTGCCTGCGCCAATGATGCGCCTGCAAGTAGTGATGAAATCAGGGCAGTTTTTAGGAAAGTTTTAAACATCATCATTTTCTCTTTTTTTATAGGCATCACTGGTCTTGGTCTTAATCAGACACAGTGTTCCCCATGTCATAAATGTTGGAATGAATATCTATGTTTTTTTGAAGTGTTATAGACGATAAAGCACACAAATCTATGCCCCTCAAAACAGCATGAGAGATTCATCTTCATATCGGTAATATGTACTTGAAAAAGTTTTATTCTTAGAAAGTGATCGACACAGCAATGCATGAAATACACAGCATCAGGTCACATTACCCCTGTGGTGTAGATCGGGCACACATAAAAAAGAGAAATATAAAAGACGGTCTTGATGTAAGCGCATGGCGTACTCCTAGATGATTTAGAAGTTCTACCAAAATCACTGTCAAATAATGGTGGTAGAACGAGAAAGGGTTGACAGACCAGTCATCTAGGAACCGGCACGCACAAGGCGTCCCTCCCTCGCCCTACCGCAACGAAGGGGGACGAACGAGTTCGCCACCAAAAAATTACTTTTTTGATGTGCTAGATGATAACGGTCTGTCAAAACCGACTGACGATGTAGGTCAGCAGGCTAAGGATAATCTGCACGCTGTAGAGCGTCAAGCAAGTGCAGGACTCTGATATAAATTTTCAGCGCCGTACAGGTGCTCCATCAAACCATTTAAATCCTTTAGGGTAAATGCAAATTCTATTCGGAAGCCCAAACTGACCCGTTTGATTCTCCGGCATGCTATTTAATGCACGCAAAGGACAGCCCCCTTCTTCTTGCATAGTCCGCTCAACCCTCAGCGCTTTTTGTGCATCAGCATCGGAAAGCTCATGATGCATTTCTGGATAAACGCATGTGCCCAGATATCCAGTGCTCTCTGCTATCATTGCAATATCCCAAAGGATCAGCATAGAGTGATCGGTTAAAGCTCAGATAAAAGTGGATCACATACCGCTGCTGAACATCATCACGCACAATCCGATAAAAACGATAGACCACCTGCGTTCGATACCAAAATACTGTGGCTAAACTATTTTGGAAATTTGATAAAAATCGCTCTAACTGTCGCAAATCGATAATTTCATTTCCACCCTCATTTAGACTTAGTTCCAGTTTTAAATCCGCTGCATCAGGATAGATCTGGCTTGTATTACGGTAGGATTCTCTCAGCTTTTCAATCCGCTTCTCGTAGCGCTCAGCGCGCACAATAAACACAACCCAAGACACTGATTTTTAATAAATTTCATTAATTCTTGTTCTACATTTACCGTAAAAACTACCGCAAAAAAGATCTGTACACTACCCGAAAATTTCTTAGATATAGTGATGATCCATACGTATATCAGCAAACAATATATCAGATTTCCTGAATAACAAATTCAGTATAAAAATTACCACAATTAAATAAATTGTTATAACCTATACAAAACTTGTAAAGTTTATAACATGAATATAAGCATCCTCATTTCTAGCCTTTCCACACAAAACTCTTCTGCTCGAATGAGAATTTGGCGTTCCATCAAAAGCTGTGGTGCAGCAACTCTGCGTGATGGTGTATATGTTCTACCTAATGAACAAAAGCAGCGCTTTGACCCCATTATTGACGAACATCAAAGTGCCGATGGCATTGCCTATCTATTCGATTCCGTTAGCAACAATAATTTAGACTTAATTCAACTATTTAATAGAAAAAGTGAATACTCTGAATTTTTGCTACAACTGAATGAAATAGAGAGTTCACTGAATGTTGAGCAAAAAAAATGAACATTAAAAAGCATTAGAAAATTAAGAAAGCAACTTTCATCTCTCATCGATATTGATTTCTTTCCTAATGAATTACAAAACACAGCCTTAAACGCGATATCAAAACTCGAACTTAAAATTCATCACCTAGGGGAATCAAATGAGCCCTCTTCTATAAATAGTGATCTACCTTCTCTTAATCTTCATGACTTCCAATCTAAAACTTGGGCTACGCGAAAACGACCTTGGGTGGATCGTTTAGCTTGTACGTGGCTCATTCAAAAATTTATTGATAAAGACCCTACTTTTATTTGGCTACAAGATATTAAAGATTGTCCAGCAGATGCTTATGGTTTTGATTTTGACGGTGCAACGTTTACCCATGTTGGTGAGCTTGTGTCATTCGAAGTACTTTTACACAGCTTTAATTTAGCCGATAAATCACTTCTGAAAATCGCTGAAATTGTCCATTACCTAGATATTGGCGGAAATGAGCCACCAGAAGCACTTGGGCTAGAAAAAATATTACAAGGACTAAGAAGCAGTATTCATGCTGATCAACAGTTGGTGGAATTATCCAATCACATTTTTGATGGTCTATATACCAATTTTAAAGGCGAGAATTCATGAATCAATTGCAAGAAAACGATTTCGAGCCCAATCCAGAGGTTAGCTTTAAAGAGGCCATACTGTTTTGGTTAAAACTCGGATTTATCAGCTTTGGCGGGCCTGCAGGCCAAATCTCTGTCATGCACCAAGAATTGGTAGAACAAAAAAAATGGATCTCTGAAAAGCGATTTATGCATGCGCTCAATTACTGCATGTTGCTTCCGGGGCCTGAAGCACAACAATTAGCAACCTATATTGGCTGGCTAATGCACAAAACAAAAGGCGGTATCATTGCCGGACTATTTTTCATTTTACCTTCCCTTTTTATTCTCATCGGTCTTTCATGGGTCTATGCAAAATTTGGAAATGTACCTGTCATTGCAGGGCTTTTTTATGGCATTAAACCTGCTGTCACCGCTATCGTCTTTCATGCAACCTATCGTATTGGCAGTAAGTCACTGAAGAATAAATATATGTATGCTATTGCATGTGCCGCATTTATTCTCATTTTTGCCTTTAATGTTACGTTCCCCCTTATTGTGCTGCTGGCTGCTTTAAGTGGTTATCTCTTAAGTAAATTTGACCCAAAATTATTCACTAGCAATGTTCACGCATCAAGTCTCAAAGACTACGGGAAAGCAATTATTGATGATGATACTCCCACACCTGAACATGCCATTTTCAAATGGTCTCGCTTGATTAAATTGCTGGTTGTTGCAATTATTTTGTGGTGTCTCCCTATAGCATTACTGACAGTAGCTTATGGCTGGTCTCACGCTTATACACAAATGGCTTGGTTTTTCACTAAAGCAGCCTTAATGACATTTGGTGGAGCTTATGCGGTTTTACCTTATGTATATCAAGGTGCTGTTAACTTCTATGAGTGGCTTAAACCAACCCAAATGATCGATGGTTTAGCGTTGGGTGAAAGCACACCCGGCCCACTCATTATGGTCGTTGCTTTCGTTGGGTTTATGGGCGGGTACAACCTTGACCTATTAGGGCCTGAACATAAGTTTTTAGCTGGTGCTTTTGGAGCAACAATTGTTACTTGGTTCACCTTCCTATTTTCGTTTGTGTTTATTCTCGGTGGAGCACCCGTAATCGAATCCACTCACAATCAAATCAAATTTACTGCACCACTGACAGCAATTACCGCAGCCGTTGTCGGCGTAATTCTTAATTTGGCCCTCTTCTTTGCTTACCATGTACTATGGCCAAAAGGGTTTGAGGGGCAATTTGACTACATAGCTGCAGTAATAACCATACTCGCTTGTATTGCTCTCTTTAAATTCAATCAAAGTGTATTAAGAGTCATCGGTGCTGCTGCAATTTTAGGGCTTATCATTAAACTAAGCCTTTGTACACGACAAATTTCACAGAACCCTTATCCTATCAGGATTCTGCTTTCTTAAAATTGCCAAAATTTCCTTAAACTCTTCTTTTTTCCCAAAACCAATTAAACGCTGAATCGCCATTTGAACATAGTCTAAACCATAGCGAAATAAACTCATTGAGAGTCGTCCATGCTTCTTTATTATTATCGCTTTTTTTTGATTATGTTGCCATTCACCCGTTAAGTAACACCAACAGAAGCTTATAGCTAACACCGCAATCAATTTTTTCACTCGTCTAGGGTCTGTCAAGCGCGTATTTTCAAGATTAAACCCGCGTCCTTTGAGACAACTGAATAAGGTTTCAATTTCCCAGCGTAATGCATAATCCTGAATAGCATTGGCATTAAACTGAGGAGAAACGACGAGTAAAAGCTCTCCATTTTCTAACTGTAGTGCACTTATATATAGTTTCACCCGACCAACCAAAATCCGTCGTTTACGACATTCAATTTGACCAACTTTAAGATGGCGAAATAAATCACTAATTTTATGATTCTTTCCTAAATGATTGGTGACAATGAAGTTTTTTTAACACGAATGCAGAAGTTGATGTCTTGTTCAATTAACCATGTAAACCACTGCTCACCGATAAACTCTCTGTCTGCGAACACATTCACAATACGGTCTTTACCAAAAATGGCTATAAAGCGTTGAATCAAAGCAATACGCTCTTTCGTATCTGAATTTCCACGTTTATTAAGCAATGTCCAAAGGATAGGTATCGCTATTCCACGATAAACGATTGCGAGCATCAGGATATTAATATTTCGTTTTCCCCATTTCCAATTGGTTCTATCTAAAGTCAGTTGCACTTGGTCGAATGAAAACATATTGAAAATCAACTGAGAAATTTGACGATAATCAAAATACTGACCTGCAAAGAAGCGCTGCATACGTCGATAAAATGATTGTGGTAAGCACTTGATGGGCAAGGCTTTAGATGCAGAAGAAAGATTACATGTTTGCTTTAAAATGATCACAAGCATGATGAGCGCAAAGCACTTTAAATGTGACTTGTTCCATTTTAGAGATTTGTTTAAGATAAGATATAACTCATTGAGATGTGTCATAGTATTCGTCGTTAGAAAACAATTATTGTGACATTATTTCAATGAGTTATCTATTTTTGTCGTGTACAGAGAAACTAAGCATATAAAAAAAGAGCAGCTCAAATGAGCTGCTCCTTTTTATCTATTTTTATACTGCAGCTTGGAGTCTAGAACTTGTATTAATTTCTACTGAAACGTGCACAATTTCCTCATGAATAGATAAGGCTTTTCTGACTTCATCTGCCGTGATATTTAAACTGCTTACATCTAGTGACAAGATACAAGAAAACTTACCTTTACCTACCTTCCATACATGAATATCAGTAATTACGATTCGGCTATCTAAGTCATCAATGACTTCCTGAATTTCTTGAACAACTGGATGTTCCATTTCAGCATCCAGTAAAGTTTTGCCTGTCTCGCGAATAAGCCCCCAAGACCAATGTGCGACTAGAAATGCACCTACAATACCCAAAACTGCATCTAAGAAATCCCAGCCAAAAAATTTACCTGCAAATAATGCAATGATCGCTAATACAGAAGTCACAGCATCTGCAACGACATGTAAGAAAGCCGCTTTCTGGTTTAAATCATGTTCATGATGCCCATCTTCATCATGGTGATGGTGTCCATGATCATGATGGTGATCATGTTCGTGGTGATGATGGTGATGATGCCCACTATCGTGTAGTAACCAAGCACAAATAAAGTTCACAGCAAGACCAATCACTGCAATTGATATTGCTTCGTTATAGTGAATATTGACGGGATTAAATAGGCGCTCCACCGATTGTATTCCCATAAACAATGCCACAACCATGAGTAAGATCGCACTAGAGTATCCAGCTAAAATTTCTATCTTCCATGTACCAAAACAGAATCGCTGATCTTGTGAATATTTACGTGCCATTCGGTATGCGAAATATGCTAAGCCCAATGCCAGCATATGTGAACTCATGTGCCAGCCATCTGCAAGTAAAGCCATCGAATTAAAGAACCAACCTCCAAAAATTTCAAAGACCATCATGACGCCCGTCAGGATTGTCGCAATTAAAATTTTCTTCTGCGCTAGCGGATTTCCTTCATCGAATTGATGCGTATGGTTGCTTTTAACATTACTTAGATATTGCATTTTTTTATGCCATCAATAATACTCCCCTACAGTATATTTAGTTTGGACAGAAATGCTATGTCTCATTTGCATCAAGACAAAAAAATTTTAAATCGGGTTAAGCGTATTCAAGGACAAATCAACGCCGTTGAGCAGAGTTTGGCCGACCCTAACAAATCATGCATAGAAGTACTGCAACAGGTCGCTGCAGTCCGTGGTGCTGTGAATGGATTAATGAATCAATTGATTGAAGCACATCTAAAAGAGCATGTAATCAAAGATAAAGATGCGATTAATAAAGAAGAGTTAAAAGAGTTTTTAGCATTACTCAGCCGCTATCAATAAAATGACATGATAAAAAATCTCTTTTCAATTTTTATAGACTTGATATGATGAGTACATCTTTATTGCTTAATAGTTTATATGCGACCCCGAATACGTAAGTTTTTAACTTCTCTTTATTCAACTCCAGATTCAAAAGCGCTCGAAATAAAGTTCAATTTAAGTCATCACTGTGACTTTGAACTTTTTAAAAGGTTTAAAAAAACCAACTGCCAAAGCATAAAAAATGCGATTCACAGTATCCTTTATGAGCGAGGCTATACAACTGCCGAAATCTCCGTATTAACAAACTAATTTTTAAAGTTAGCCTCATACTTTGTATGGGGCTTTTGCATTAATGATTACATTACTATTTTATTTCAACTCATAAAAAAGAGGTCTTTTGACCTCTTGTAGACTTTAATGACAGTGGTAATCACCTGTTTTGCTGTTAGTATGGCAACCTTGTTTATTTGTACCACCCGAATGCGCATTTGTATAAGTTACAAACATTCCCAGCACACAAACTAAAACTATTTTTTTCATTTTTGTATCTTCCCCGAGTTGAATAAAACTTTTAGATTATAGAATAACCAAGTTCCTTTTTTTATTAGAATATATTTCAAGCAACCTCTAAATAGATCATGTAAACAACGATATATCTTAAAAATTTAGCCGTGAAAACCAAAATTATAAATATAGTAAATTTTTCCTTTAAAACTCCACTGACTAACGTAATTGGATCACCAATCACAGGCACCCAACTGAGTAATAACATGGGTGAACCATACTTTGCATATAAGATTTGAGCCTTTAATAAATGCTTCTCTGATACTGGAAACCAACGCTTGTCTTTATAGACTTCTAGCTTGATACCCAACCACCAGTTCACACAAGAACCAAGTACATTCCCAACTGTTGCTACAAGTATGAGCAACAGCTCAGAATGCCGACCTAACAGAAAAAAGCCTGCTAACACTGTCTCAGATTGCAGGGGCAATAGTGTTGCTGCACCAAAGGCACTTAAAAATAATAAAACATAGGCCATCATTTATTTCGGCCATCTTTGATGGTTTTCATCTATCACATAGTCATGTGAATGCTTTCCATCATGGTTGTGACTGAGTAGATGTTCATGATCCACAGGTAAATCATCATGTGAATGTACGATTACGGATTCATCTTGTTTTGGCCAAATCATAAAGGCAATACTCATTGCTACTAGAGCAATGACCGCCATAGGCACAAATGTAAAGAGTGTTCCAAAATTGGTACTCAGCCAACCCACTAAAGGGTAAGCTATCAACCAGCATGCGTGTGAAAAAGCGAACTGCGCGGCAAATAATGAAGTTCTATTTTCACTAGATGCAGATTTACGAATTAACCGGCCTGTAGGTGTTTGAGATACTGAGTAACCTATTCCCAAGACAAACCATAAAACTAATAGTCCGTTGTATGAGTTAATAAAAAACCCACAGAATAAGCCAACGACTAGTACAGCTGTGCCGCTCAGCATCACAGCTCGATCGTTAAATTTATCCAGAACATTAGGCAATATAAATGCCGAGAGCATAGACCCTAAGCCAAACAAGCCAAAGGCCCAAGTGGTGGCATGTTCATTTAGCTTAAAGGTTGATTGAACGAGTACAACCGTATTTACAATCACTACAGCACTGGCTGACGCAATCGCAAGGTTTAACGCTAGGAGTGCCTTTAAACGCGGAGTATTAAAATAAATTTTTGTCCCCTGCTTTATTCTGTAATACACCCCTTTAAATACAGGTACTTTAGCAGCAGGCAATTTTGCACTGACAACAAAAAGTGCTGAACCAATAAAGCCAATGACTGTGCCTAAAAATAGATTGTGATAGCTTATAAATCCAAGTAAAAATCCTGCCAACATTGGGCTAATAATATTCTCTAAATCATAAGCCAAACGAGAAAGAGACAAGGCATTGGTATAATCTTTTTCTTCAGGCAATACATCAGGAATCATGGCCTGAAAAGTAGGTGTGAATGCAGCTGATGCAGATTGCAGAATAAAAATTAGAATATAGATTTGCCAAATTTGGGTCACAAAAGGCAGACATAAAGCAGTTAAAGCACGGATGATATCCAACCCCACTAAAACTTTTTTACGTGGCAGCCTTTCTGCAAATGCTGAAGCAATAGGTGCTACCCCAATATAAGCAATCATCTTTATCGCCAATGCTATGCCTAAGACCTGAGCAGCCTCCCCTTTAGCAATATCATACGCCTGTAAAGCCAAAGCAATCGTAATCAGCCCAGTTCCAATAAGCGCAATGACTTGAGCTAAGAACAAATGCCTATACGTTGTATTTTTTAAAACTTCTAGCATTTTTGGGACCCCTTTTAGAACCTATTTTTTATTTCTAAAATCAATGCCAATTAAAATCTCCTTGGATTTTATTCCAAGGAGATTTTTTTAAAGCTTAAAAGACTTTCTTCATATCACTGAATTGGCCTTCAACTTCCAATGTCACTGAAACAGGACTTTCAGTTCTATTACGCCAGAACCAGCCGTGTTTACCATCAAAAGCTGCTGTTAATGTACCTGTTTGCTGAGTTTCATTACGTCCTTTGCCATAACCATGGTAAAAGCCCTTAGGAGCGCTCACTGGATCACCATGCGTGTCATAATTTAGACCACCGCCTGATGTTGTCCATTTAAAATTCACGCTAGCACTTTCCGGCATCGCCAACTTAATTTCAGTGGCTTGTCCGGGCTTCAACTCAACTGTCATCTGTTGCTTTTGAATTGCAGGCATTAGCATTTTTTCTGCTTCACCAATTGGCATAGATGATTGAATATTAGGGTCACTTGCAGCTTCACTCGATATCGTGTTTGAAACTGCCTCTCCCATACCATTTTCAGACTCTTGAGCCAAAGATTGCTTAATTTCACCCATCGTTGTTAAGCCTAGAACTTTACCAACCCCAGTAGGATCAATATTGTATTCAGCTGGCATAACAACTGTAACTAAGACAACTGCAGCACTCACTGCAGCGATAATGGTTGATTTAACAAGTTTCTTTGCAGAAGGTAATTCAACATCTTGTGGAATTTGAGCGTTGTACATATTTGAAAATCCTTATTGAGTAACGAAGCCAGTAAGCTGAAAGCCCACAAGTAAAAAGCCAAGGAACATTAAAAAAACGTTGCTTTGATAAGCTGTTTTGAAGAAATACGGCGTTTTTCGCCACATTGTCATCAACAGCAAAATCATCGCTAAAGCCATAAATTGACCAAGCTCTACCCCGACATTAAATGCAATGAGGTTTGCCAATAGACCATCTGCCGAAACTTCATACTCTTGAATTTTTACCGCTAAACCGAAGCCATGAATCAGACCAAAAATTAACGTCGCTGCTTTAGTGTTGGGCTGGAAACCAAACCAACGCTGATATGCACCTAAATTATCCAAAGCTTTATAAACAATAGAAAAACCAATAATTGCATCAATAATGTATGCATTCATGGAAATGTTGTAATACACCCCAATCAGCATTGTCACAGAGTGACCAATCGCAAAAAGGCTGACATATAAGCCAATATCTTTCATGCGATATAAGAAAAAGATAATCCCGACGAGGAACAGCAAATGGTCATAACCTGTAACCATGTGCTTTGCACCAAGGTAAATAAAGGGAATGATGTGTACCCCATAAATTTCTTGAATATAGCCTTTGTCACCTTCTGCCACGCCATGGGCAAAAAGTGCAGGACTCATCAAAACAGCACTTAAAGTAATCAATAACTTTAAAAATGCCTTGAGTCTCACCCATTGTGAAAAAATAAATTGCATGTAAATCAAACTCCAAAGTTAACTAAAAAGAAAAGTTTCTAGCGATGTTTTGGGAGGTTTGAAAATACGACTGATCATGAGATAGAGATAATTTTTCACTCTATCTAGGATCAAAATAAAGGCTAAAGTAAATAACAAAGTCATCGATTGACCAGACTGATATTCACCAAAATGCTCATGAAAATTATCATGATGAATATGGTTTTGCTTTTGATGCACATCATGAAAATGTACACTTTCAAACTCATAAACCGCATGTTCTTGGTATGCAGTCTCTGCATTGTGCGTATTAAAATGCAGGCATAGTGCAAGACTGATGATGCAGACGAACCACATCATCAAATTTCTAAACTTTTTATCTCTCACTATGCCTATCATTGTTTCACCTAGGCTTCTTGCTGCTCAGAAAAATCATCTGATTGCTTTTTACGTCCTTGGTTAAACCAAACGTATAGCGTAGGCAAAATAATCAACGTCAATAAGGTCGAAGATAAGATTCCGCCAATCACAACAGTCGCAATTGGTCGTTGCACTTCAGAGCCAATCCCAACATTCAATGCCATAGGGATGAAACCTAAAGATGCCACTAAAGCCGTAATTAATACTGGGCGAAGTCGTTCCAATGCACCGTGTCTAACAGCTTCGAGTAGTCCTTCACCTTGATCTCTCAATCTCTGGATTGCAGACACTAGAACTAAGCCATTCAGTACAGCTACACCCGACAGTGCAATAAAACCAACGGCTGCAGAGATAGAGAATGGGATATCACGTAAGGCTAAGGCAATCACACCGCCCGTTAAGGCAAATGGCACACCCGTAAAGACCAGCACGCTATTTCTGACATTTCCTAATGCCATATAGATCATGGCAAAAATTAAGATCAAAGCGAGAGGTACAACAATCATTAGACGATTTGAAGCTGATTCCATTTGTTCAAATGTACCGCCCCATGTCAGCCAATAGCCTTCAGGTAATTTAAAGTCAGCATTCAACTTAGTCTGTGCTTCTTCGATATAGCTACCAATATCTGTACCACGGACGTTCGCTGTAATCACAATTCGGCGTTTACCGTTTTCACGTGAAATTTGGTTTGGACCCTGAACATTTTTCAATTCGATCAGTTCAGATAAAAGTACGCTTGAACCATCAGGCAAATTCACTGGAACTTGATAAAGCTTTTCTAAATCCGTAACAGAGTTTTGGTCCATTCGAACCACAATATCGAACTTACGATCTCCCTCAAAAACCTTACCTGCTGTTTGCCCCGTAATCAGACTGGATACTTGCTTTTGTACATCTTCAGCATCAAGACCGTAGTTGGCGATCATGTCTTTTTTAAGTTCAACAGAGACCATTGGAAGCCCACTCATCTGTTCAACTTTTAAGTCGGCTGTTCCATTCACACCTTCTAAAATTTTCGCTGCAGCATTTGCAGATTCAAGCAACTGATCTAAATCATCACCATAAATCTTCACTGCAACATCTGTACGGACACCTGAAATCAGTTCGTTAAAACGCATTTGAATCGGCTGAGTGAACTCATAGTTGTTGCCATAAACGCCTTTTGCCACACGTTCAATATCGGCAACGACAGCTGATTTTTCCTTGTCAGGATTCGGCCATTCGCTACGTGGTTTCAATATCACAAAATTATCAGCGACGTTTGGTGGAACTGGGTCAGTCGCAATTTCAGCTGTCCCCACTTTGGCAAACATGGTTTTCACTTCAGGAATTTTGACGATTTCTTTTTCAAGCGCATACTGCATTTCAACAGCTTGAGTTAAAGAAGTTCCAGGAATTCGAAGTGCATGTAATGCCACATCACCTTCATCTAATGAGGGAATAAATTCGGAACCTAAACGAGTTGAAAGACTCGCACTGAATACAAAGAAAATTGCTACGAACGCGATCAGCTTATAACGATGACTCAAAGACCAATCTAAAATTGGGCTATAAACTTTCTTAATGAAATGAACAATCTTCGATTCCTCTTCCTTAATTTCGCCTGTCGTGACCAAAGCCACCATTGCAGGAACAAAAGTAATCGAAAGAACCATTGCAGCCACGAGAGCCATAACAACTGTAGCTGCCATCGGTGTAAACATCTTGCCTTCAACACCAGTAAGCGTCATGACAGGCAGATACACTAAGATAATGATCAATTGACCATAAAGAATCGCTTTTCGAGATTCTCTAGTTGCTTCAAATACGGTAATAAAACGTTCTTTACGCGTCAGAATCCGGCCCAACTCTTTTTGCTTCATCGCTAATTTTGCAAGTGAAGCTTCAACAATGACGACAGCACCATCGACAATGATCCCGAAATCTAGCGCACCTAAACTCATTAAGTTTGCACTGATTCGTTGATTCACCATGCCTGTAATGGTCATGAGCATTGATAAAGGAATCACCATCGCAGTGATGAGCGCTGCACGGAAATGTCCAAGAAATAAGAAAAGAACGACAATAACGAGGATTGCACCTTCTAGAAGGTTTTTCTTCACCGTGTCTATCGTCGCATCAACCAAGGTTGTACGGTTATAAACTGCTTTTGCCTCAACACCTTCTGGCAATGACTCTTGGACTTTTTGTAACTTTTGATCTACCGCATGAGCAACATTTCGCGAGTTTTCACCAATCAGCATAAATGCAGTACCTAAGACAATTTCTTGCCCATCTTTAGTTGCTGCACCTGTACGTAACTCGTGACCAATCGATATTTTTGCCACATCTTTCAAACGCAGAATGTAACCGCTGCTTGTCGTGATAGGGATATTTTGAATTTGCTCAATTGAGTTAATTTGAGAATCTGATCGAATCAAATACTGCTCACCATTCTTCTCAATATAACCAGACCCTTTGTTCATGCTATTTTTAGAAATAGCATCCAGGATATCCTGCTGATCTAAACCAATGCTGTGTAAATATGCATAATCCGGCTGTACCACGAATTGTTTTAGATAACCGCCAATCGTATTGATTTCATTCACACCTTCAACATTTCGAAGCTGTGGTTTAATCACCCAATCTTGCAGAGTTCTTAATTCAGTGGGAGATAATGGATTTGGATTATCTTTTGCGTTCTCAACAGTGTACATAAAGATTTCGCCAAGCCCTGTTGAAACAGGCCCCATTGAAGTCGATATGCCAGTCGGAAGTGTTGGAGTAACCCCTTGCAACTTTTCATTTACGAGTTGACGAGCAAAATAGATATCCGTACCTTCCTTGAAAATCGCCGTAACCTGAGATAAACCATATCTCGATACAGAACGTGTGTATTCCAGATTAGGAATACCAGCCAAAGCCGTTTCAATTGGATAGGTCACTTGTGACTCCATCTCCATTGGAGATAAGCCTTGCGCTTCACTATTGATTTGGACTTGTACATTGGTAATGTCAGGTACAGCATCAATCGGCAGTTTAAAATAGTTATAAACGCCAAATGCACCGATAAACAGAAAGACAATCAGTACAAGCCATCGATTCTTGATCGAGAACTTAACAATTTGATCAAACATAGTCGCTACCCCTTAATGATCATGAGTAGCGCCAGATTTACCCAGCTCTGCTTTTAATAAATAGGAATTGCCTGCTGCATACACCTGACCTGCTTTAAGACCAGATTTCACCTCAACAAAACCGTTATATTTATCGCCTAGTTCTAAAGGACGTGCTTCAAAGTCATTTCCTACACGGATAAATACCACATCCCAATCACGGAAGTTTTGTAATGCATCTTCACGCACAACCATGGCTTTCGTGCTTTGATTTTCAAATATTTGTGCGGTAACAAGCTGACCAGAACGCCATTTAAATTGGTTCGCAATTTCAATAAAGACTTGAGCAGTACGTGTTTTCGGATCAATCACATCACTAATGTATTTAATCTTACCCAGTGCTTCCTCCGTACTTTCCTGTACTTGAGGTTTAACGGTTACTTTTGCATTTGGATTAATTGCATTCAGCTTATCAGCCGGCACATTGACCACTGCAAGCAACTGTGAGGTATTGGCAATTTTAAAGAGTGGTGAAGCTGGTGTTACATTTGAACCAACCGCAGCAAGCACTTGTAAAACTGTGCCCGACATTGCTGCTCTTACCTCAATCGTTCCATTACCTGAACCACCGTAAGAGCTGATTAAGCTATTCAGCTCATTAGCACGAGTCTGTGCATCATCGTATTCACGTTTTGCATTGATATAGTCAATTTCAGGCGATACACGTTTTTGAAATAATGCGCGTTCCTGTTCCATTTTTTTGCGAGAAAACTGCAAATTATCCAAAGCAATAGATCGCTCAGCATTTAAACGGATCAGATCTTGGCTTTGAACAGTCGCTAACAGATCACCTTGGCTGACTTTATCACCAATCGTTCGATAAGTTTTGATTAGTGTTCCGCTTGCTTTAGGTGTAATAAAACTTTCAAAATTATCGGGAAATTTAAGCTCGCCTTTGAGCTCAAGCGCATTCTCAAAAGTCATAGGTTCAACTTTAAGAAGTTCTAAACCGCTGCTTTTGATACTGCTATCCAGCATCGTTACACGGCCTTCTTTGGTATCCCATTTCCAGCTGTGTTTCTTGCCTTGATAATCAACATTTATCACCATCAAGAACGAATGCGGTTCATAAACAATTTCATCGCCAATCAAGTAATCACTTTCAGGTTTGAAGCGAATGGTTTGCTCAGCATCTAAACGCTTAATAAAAATATTCGCGTTAATCTCACTCGGCTTTAAAGGCTGATCTTTGTAGTAGCCATAGACACGTAAATGCGGCTCTACACCTTCTTCAAAAATTTTTACCTCTGCCGAAAAGTCTCCATCACGATATAAGCGACCACCATGTGGACCTTTTTCATCACCTGCGACAGCAGCTTTTTCTTCGATAGCTTCACCATGTGCTGAAGACGTCTGTGATTTGTTTCCTGTTTTATACCAAGCCAGAGCACACAACATGACAAGTAAAGCTATAACGCCTGTAGCAATTACTGTATTCTTTGGTTTATTCATATTCTCTGCCCTTATTCTTGATCTAAATTCGTTACATAATTTCGTTCAACTTCTGCAATCTGATTTTGCAAAGCCAACCACAGATCAAATCGAGCGAGATGTTTGTCTAACCAAACTTGTTTAATGCTATTAAATTCCAATAATGAAATTTTTCCTGCCTGATAACCCATTTCTGCAATGCGTAAACTTTCTTTTGTTGCAGGTAAAACAGATTGGTCATATTGCTTGATTGCATCAATCAAACTGGATACCTCAATAGATTTGTTATCCAATTCAATCTTTGAATTTCGATTGATTAATTCTGAACGAGTTTCAGCATTGGTTTGCTGTGCTTGAGCGAGTGCAATATTTCCACTGTTGCGATTGAATATCGAAAGCGGAATAGAAGTGGAAACCAAAAAAACTTTGTCATCTGTTTCTTGATAATTACGTACACCAACGCCAAGCGTGATATCAGGAACCGCTTCTTTTCTTGCTAATTCAAATTGAGTTTTTGCCTGCTGCTTTTTTAGTAAAGCCTGCTTTTCAGATAAGCTAACCTTGTCAGTGAAGTTAATCGTTAAAGGAACATCTATAGCATTGGCTGGCAAATCAAAAGCAAATTTTGAACAGAGATTTTTCTGAAACTGAACCTTTTTCAGCTCATTTTGATAACGTAACTTGGACTCAGCAGATAAAGCTGAATTAAGCTGAACATCAGATGGAATCACACGTCCATACTTTAGCTTTTCATTTAGAACTGTTGCTTGTCTTGCACTCAGCTTGCTATCTGCAGCATAAATTTCTGCTCGCTGAGAAGCTGCATACCAATTAGACATACAGATTCGAAAATCAGCTTTTAACTCTGCTTGTCGTTGAGTAATCTCAAATTGGTTATTATTTCCTTGCAAACCTGCCAATTGCTTACGCAAAGCGAGTTTATTATTCAACGGAATTTCTTGGGACAAACCCATGAATGCAGTTGGGCCATCCAAATCTTTCAGCTTAGAATTACCCAAATTATCCAATTCGACATTGAAAGTTGGATTGTTCATCCGACCAGCATATTTTTGATTTACATCATAAGCTTGCTGAGATTGCTGCAAACTTTTTAGAACTGAATCATTTGCAATAGCTTGCTGCTGTAACTGTGCATAATTTGTTCCTGCTAATAACTGAGGAGCAATGATGACTAAGCCACAGGCGAAAATTACCTGACTTTTTTTAGACATGACTATACCTATACAAAAAATGAAAAATATTTTTGTATAGTTAAATCAATTCCTTAGAACAATGAGAGTTTTGGTAAATGCGTAGGTATTACAAAGAAAGGGAATCCTTTTCCTAAGCTTAAAAGAACGAATTGGGCGTTCAAATAAACCTAAAAATAAGAGGATTAAAGGTAAAGCAAAACTAAGGAAAAAGACTGGATCAATTGAGAAATGATCATCAGCTTGAATTGGTTTTACTGAATGATGAAATGCGGGTTCATCATAACTTGTCCAGTTATGATTTTTTTTATCTTGATCTGCTGTATTCAGAACTTCATCATGATGAACTAATGACCATTGGCTAGAATCTTCTGTTTCTACAGAAATACTCAGTTCATGATGATGACCTAGATTTTTTGCTATTACAGGCGCCCACGTATAAATCCCCGTCGTTGTTATAGCAAACAAAAACAGGACTGATACGAGAATAAGCTTAAAAAACTTATTAGCCAACATAGCAAGTCAGATCAAAATGAAACGTGAAAAGAATACTGAATAGCTTCTAGAAAGTAAATCCTATATGAAAATATATCTCAAATTTACAAGCTATCTCTTTATCAATGGATAGCTTATGGGTAATGAAGCTTTATTTAGTTATTTTCTGGAACTGTATTAAAAGGATTTAAGCTGTACCTAGTTTGAGTTAGTACAAAGTAAGCTTACTTATCTTAGAGGTGGTGGCAATTGAACTCATCCAAAATCTCCAATGAAATCTAGTCATTAAATGTGTGATTCATAGACATCATTTCAATATAATTGGTGTCTATGAACAGAGAAATTCAACAAAGACTCGTATGGGTTAAATTATTTGAAGAGACCAATGATGCTGGCCTAGTCTGTCGGAGATGTGGCATTTCTAGACCAACATTACGCAAGTGGTGGAAACGATATTCTGATCAAGGTATTGATGGATTAAGTAGTCAGAGTAAACGCCCATTAAAATCTCCAAATACTAAAATCAATACTGAGCTAGAGGCCTTAATATTGGAAATGCGCTCGGCTAGAAATCTGGGTGCTCGACGTTTGCAAACAGAATTGATGAGAAGGATAATCTGCGCAATCTAGAGCGTCAAGCAAGTGCAGGACACTCATATAAATTTTCAGCGCCGTACAGGTGCTCCATCAAACCATTTAAATCCTTTAGGGTAAATGCAGATTCTATTCGGAAGCCCAAACTGCCCTGTTTGATTCTCTGGCATGCTATTTAATGCACTCAGCGGACATTGGACGTCTTCTTGAATAATTCGATCAATCCGAAACATCTGTTCAGCATCAACCACACTATTTTGATCTGTCAGACTAAGGCAACTGCAGGTACCCATATAATTCGTGACCTGGGCCCAGCAACGCTCTATGACACTGCAATAAAATAATGGATCAGCATAGAGTGATCGGTTAAAGCTCAGATAAAAGTGGATCACATACCGCTGCTGAACATCATCCCGTACAATTTGATAAAAGCGGTAAATGGCTTGTGTTCTATACCAATACTCAGCTGCTAGACTTTTTTGGAAATTTGATAAAAATCGCTCTAACTGTCGCAAATCGATAATTTCATTTCCACCCTCATTTAGACTTAGTTCCAGTTTTAAATCCGCTGCATCAGGATAGATCTGGCTTGTATTACGGTAGGATTCTCTCAACTTTTCAATCCGCTTTTCGTAGCACTCATTCAGCTTATGCATTTCTTCAGTTAAGCTGGTGCTTTCAAACAGCACTCTCAGCCGCTTTACGATCTTATCGATATAAAAACCAGCGCTTCTTTGCGCCGTGACCTCAAAGAACCGAATCTGCTCTTCCTGTAATACACTGCAGTAAGCCTGAAAGAACTTGTCTGCCCAAAAGGAAAAAGACAAATGCTCATGAATGCCAACGGCCATCATTCTGCGCCATGCTGAAAAATAACCAGACAGTTTCCGCTTGAACTCCTGATCTATATTTTTTTGATGAGCATCGTAATCAGTACCTTCTGGAATTGGAGCAAAGCGAATCGTTTGGTAATGCTCTAAAACGTCTTGTTCTAATCGGGGTGCTGTAACAAACTCTAACTCTGAATGGCTCATGTGTTGTCCTATGAATGGATTGATTTCATAGAACTGGCATATTCATAATTTTTTAAACCAAATCTCCTCTTCCAGCTTTGCTAAAGCGGTCTGCGCATCCCATTCTTTGATTCTTCTATTTTCTTCTGTATCAGGTATTGGGCGACCATGATGCTGATAATCCCCCTTATAAAACGTTTTACGCCCTCGTGGTTTAACCAATAACGTCTGCTCGTATTTATCAGGGTCACTGAGATAAGCAACTGCACCCAAAGCATTGTTGCCTTGTTCGGGTGTCGTTCGACGAATATCTCCAATACCTAAACGACCTTGCTTCTCGTAGTTGTCTTTATTCGCTGTCGTGTTGATGTTCCGCCCAAAACCCTTATCGAATGTGATTTCCTTCCACTTATCGATCACTCCCTCAGCAATTTTATAATCACTCTGATGCTTCGATCTATTAATCACCAATGTTAAATGAGCATGAAAGCCTTTGGTTATACCCTGCTCCAGTGCGATCGCATAGGTCAAAAGTGCATCAAAATATCCATTTTTATCAGTGATCAAATCACGTAGTTTTCCGATATGCTGATAGAAGTCATTTACAGTAATTTCACTCATGCTGTCCTTGCTATAGCTCAAATCCACTCTGATCACTAGAACCGAATGATACCCCTTAATTGCGCCTTCGAACTCCTCAAGTAATGCCACTCGATTCAATTCTTTCCGTCTCACAAAGCTTTTGATCTCATCACGTATCAGCCCTCGATGTGCATGCAGTATTCGTCTTAATGCCTTAATTTCCCCTATTGAAAGCCCTGTCAGATATTCAGCAAAGCTAAGCATGCCACGTTGGCTATTGACGTATTCAGTAACTGCAATAAACGCCCTAAGCGATGCTGCATACTCAAGCCCTTCTTGTTTAAACGCTTCAAATGCGCAATACAAGCGTTCTAGGTTGAAAATGAATGCTTCGTCTGAAATATCAAAATTAAGACATACATCTACAAAGCGATGAATGGTATACATCACCCCTGCCTGATCATCTAAATCCAATGGGAACACGTTGAACTTCCTTAACTATGATTCACGTCATAGTTAAGCAATCGACTTATTTTTTTAAATAGTGTTTTTATCTAGAGTAAGAACAAGTCATCCACTATCCGCATTTATCGAATAGTGCTCTCATTCTACATGGACTATTGGTCCCTATCATCATGCATATTGGGTATATATTCATATCTGCATGACATGTCTAACTGTTCTTGTTATCTGTATGAGTAACAGTGATTGTATTGATATATCTAGTATTTATAGTTCTATACGCTACAGTCATTAATCTATTATTAGTATTAATCTATATATTAATAATATATAAAACCGTCTTAGCGTAAAAGCAATAACCATAGCCTAGCCTATCAGCAGAATTTCCAGACCTTCGGCTAAGCTAGGCTTTTTATATATTTTAGCGTTACGATAGTTAGGTCAGAAAAATGGTTTTTTCAAAAAAAACTTAGCGCAAAAAAACTATTCGAATAATGACAAACAGTGATGATGCAGCAGTCCGTAATCTTTAAGTTCTGCCAGTGTTGGTGAAATTTCTGTTATTTGCTGTGTAGGAAAATCAAAGCGAGTTCCATCCTGAAAGGGTTCTTGAAACGCCAATTCACTTAAGACATACCTGTTAGCTTCCGCGTGCTGATCAGGGACAAAGCAACAGCTGTATGTATTCTGTATAAATGACCGAGGTAAAATCCTAAAAGGCGTCACTATTTCAGTTGCATTTACCAATGCCCTTCCCAAACTACTTTTAGTTGCACTGAGCTTTTGGTCAATATCAGAATGTTTCCGCATACATTGCTGAAAAAAATAAATTTGGTTATATGCAATCAGATCCATAAGGGCCATTAAAAACTGATGAATTCTGGACTGCTCAGCATTTAACTTGAAGGTGATCATTGATTCAATTTTATCAGACTCATTTTTTAGCGTCATATTCTCTTTGATTGTTTTGATTTGAGTGGCTTGCAATGAATACGGATAGAGAAAGTCTGTGCACCCTAAACGCTCAAAGCTTTCATCATCGATTACTACTGGGTTAGCTTCTTTCAGCATTTTAAAAAGCGATTTATTCTGACAGTATATTTGGCAGCACCACTGCTCAAGCAAGCTTTGAAAAAGACCTAAGCGGTTGTTCATCCCGCTGAGTTTAGTATGCTGGATAGATGCTAAATGATCCAAAACCGCCTCATCCTTCAAAATATTTTCATGCGGCTTTAAATAAAACGTCGCTGATAATGGGTTCTCTGGATGTAACCGCTTTAGCTCGACATAATGATCATATAACTTCATTATTTCCTGCTGTTGTAACAAAACATAATTTGCATAACCTACAGCATCACGAGACCGAAGAATAAACGGTTTCATCCAGCACAAAGGATCATGTAACAAATAATAGTTTTTGCAATTCAACACCTTCAAGCCAACACCTGAATCTTCACTTTTAGTGTTTGACAACAAGTCGCTCTTTGGATTCAGCATAGTAAAAATAGAGGCCACTTTCTGAACTTCAAAAACATGCGGCTGGGGGTACTTCAAAATATAAAATTTGCCGTAGATCGCAGCATCCCCCCAAAACCTATGCGAAAGGTTTAAAGCGTATATTGGAGACTCTGTTTGAATAAAACTATTTCGAATTGCGCCATCCGCTTGGCAGCGGATAAATCCGTTTTTTTTAAGCTGCTGTATAGCGCGATAAATAGATTGTTTGCTTAAACCCGTGGCTCGCTCAATTTCACCAATTCCACACCCTATAACAACCCCAAACGAGTCTGCACCGTAAAGCAACCGTAATAAAACAAGATAACTTCGATAATCAAGATAGCAGTCGATCTCTATTTTTTTAGGTGAATTGCTAATACTTATGCCATCACTCTTTATAAATAAAGTCTGAATTAATTTTAATAAAGGGATCTGCCTAACCATACGCTTATTACTATTTTCTAACCATTCAATAGACGTGGCTGAATCAAGCCTTATATAAGTAAGATTAAGTTGTAAATGACGAACTCTAGACCTTTTTCCAGTTTCAGGAAAATCTATTTTTAATATTCCCTGTTGTTCCAACTCATTCAATACACCCCGTAATTTTTTAACCTGTATGCCGATCACTTTTGATAATTCACCGAGTGGCAATGATGTACTTCCGACTCCAAAATTTCTGATAAACGTGATTAATGCCCAAAAAGCATAGGCTGAAATTTGCCCCTCCACCCTTTGATAGAAAGCCATAAATAGCGCCAAAAAGCGCTGTTCAGAATCCTGAATAATCATGCTAAAAATTCCCACACACCAAGTTCTCCTTTGGGTATATGTATTTTACAGCAATAATAATAGGCATGAAATGATAATTGAAATTTGTTTTTTTAACAGTTAATGCATAATTAATATTTACTTAATATTTAATTACTGATATATAAATGTTAAGTAAATATTTATGAATTGTAAAATGGCACGACCACATTTAACCTTAGATAAATGGTTATCGACTGACACGGACTTAAAAAAAGATTTCTTGGATCAAGAGAGCTACATGAAGGAAAGTCTATTAACTAAGCTTGATGAACCTGGCCAAAAGATTGTTTACATATCTACAAATCACCCCCAACCTAGATCACATGAGAATTTAATATCAGATTCTCTACAAAACCCGGCTAGGACATCCCACACAAACGAAAGATTTATAAACCCCCTCATATGTGAGACAACAAATTTTATTATTGAAACTAATGATGAACATTTTTCAATTTTAAAAAAGAAATTCCTTTTATTTAAATACCACTCTGAGAAAAAGAAAGCCAACCGTATCACCAAACAAATAACAATGGACGAAAATATATTAAAACAACTTGAGAAAATTAAAAAAAATTGTAAATTTAAAAGTCTAGATAATTGCTTAGAATTTTTAATTGATGCACATAATTTTAAATTAAGTGAAAAAGATAAAATAATATCAAGACTCAAAAAAGAGCAAAATTTAAATCATGATTATAATTTAAAGCAAGAATTGAAATTTAAGGATGAAAAAATTACAGAACTCGAAAAAGAACTCGTGCACCAAAAAAATATCATCCACGAAAACATGAGCAAATCTGCAAAAGAATTTGAGGAATACCTCATTCAATTGGCTATAAATCAAACCATTGAATTAGAGAAAATTAAAGCTTTTTTAGGCAAGATTAACGAAGCAGATCAACAAAGCATTAACCAAACTCTTGCACCCGAAGCACTTAGCGAAATTGAAACTCAATTGAGAAATGAATGCGCAAAACAAAAGCTATTTTTAACAATCAAAAATCAACCAAATACCAATTATGCTTTAGGATTTGATCAGCATCATCAATATGGCAGTACCGTACAAAATGACGATGAAGTTGTACCAGCTCAAACCTGAGCTAACAGTTACTCATTTCTAGGAGCAAGCAGCAATAGCACACCTCATCCACTTGCTGCCTAAGAACGAGCACACCTCATCCACTTGCTGCCCAAGAACGAGCCCCCCTCATCACCTCAATGATATTCATAATTGAACTTGGATAATCTCTTTCAATAAATCAGGACGACGCCTTAAGTGATTGACCAGCACTTCATCGCAATATGCTGTATTAAATGGGAGTTGCTTTTGCTGTGGAAAATACCGCTCTGGATGCTGTAGAAACTGTTCCCATTTTTTATTTTCATTCTGTAATTCCCTGATCTGGTTTAGATAGGTTCTATCCTGAATTTTAAATGACACACCAAAATCATCATCTTCACAGGTTTCTTTATTCTCGTTATTTTTTCTGGCTTCTGTTAAATCTAAAATTTTCTGTTTATTTGTCTCTAATCTGCTTTGAACCCATTGCAAATCAAACTCTCTAAACTTGATTTGCAGCGTGGGTAAAATCAGTTGTACTGCCTGCGAAGCATTTTTAAATCTGCCATTTTTTTGAGCATAACCAGTTAATTCTGAATAGAATATTTCAAGCTTTTTATGCAACAGCGGCGCATATCGTTTTCTTATATTCAAAATTCCATTGATTCTACGCTTCAAACTCGGGTTATAGGTGTAGACTCTCCCGCCTTCATCAACAACCAACTCAATATATTTATTTAATATTTCGGAATATTTCTCATTAATCTGCTGCTGTCTATAATCACGAATCCCCTCTATTACCGTATTAATTTGACCAAGCAAATTCAGCAAGTCCTGTACCGAATACGTTTCACCAAAGAACCGCATTTGGCTATGCTCTACCATCAGTTCAACCAAAATTTCGCGTTCTGACGCTTCAAACTCAGTCTTTGGGTCAGGATCGCTTATTATTTTATGTTCTCTTAAAAAACGTCCAGCATGATCCAAAAAGCAATTCAGAATTTCATCCTGCAATTGCTCAAAATCAAGAAGTGTGCAATTTTTCATTTTTGAATCTAAATAATAGTTTTCAATATGTTATACCACAATTCTAGTAAAATATTATTTCTAATTATTAGTATTACATAAAGACCTACATCAAAAAAATAAGATTAAGACATAGGGATGGTCAGCCTTACTTCAAAGGTGACCCATTCAAATTAAAAAAGTTTTATGTATGGAATACCCACTTCATGAATTGCTTTCAAATTAATACTACCGAACTACTTTTTATAAAGTATCGTTCTATGACCGTTGAACTAATGACAGTAGTTTCTGACTATTATCCCCACCTCAGCAAAGCCGAAGCACTGAGAAAAGCGAATAATCAACAATTCCCTTTCTCAGTATTCAAAATAGATAAAAGTAAACGTGCTCCATTTTTGGTACACATTAAGGATCTTGCTGCTGTCTTGGATAAGCAATATTCAGAGGCATCCAAAGATTTTGCTACGTTTCATCGATGAGGCGTAGCACCTCCTCCAACTGTAATATATTTCTTCTCGCTTTCACTGATACATAACGCTGTAAACTCCCCCAAGAATCGTGCAAACTTACTTTCTGAATTTCAGGAATAGTAAAACTCTGTTCAGCTAATCGAGTACAGCCTTCATGTCTCAAGTCATGAAATCGTAAATCTTCAATCCCCAAAATTTTACAAGCTTCTCTAAACTCTTTACCCAAACTTTTGGGATTCAAAGGCAATAACAAATTTTCATTATGTCCAAGCTTTAGCATCCGTTCTCGAACTTCTGAATGTTTCAGTCTTTTGATCAGCTCCTTACAAGGATCAAGTACATCAAATGACTTATGATTACCTTTAGAACCATTAGGATTCTTTAAATCATGCACTTTCCACGTTGAATGATGTGGGTCATAATCTCGAAGATACAATCGTGTTAATTCAGCTTCACGTCTGCATGAGAAAATTGCAAACCACATAATCAAATGCATTGGGTATTTAGAGCCATAACGATTTAGCTTCCATCGTTCTGCAAAATACTTCGTCAATGCAATCAATTCATCTCTCGAAGGCAGTCGGTCTCTTTTTTGACTGGAGGATATTTGACGTGTTTTTCTTAACTGAGCAGTAGCCTTATCAAAGCTATTTAAATCAATATCCATTTCCCACATAACAGCAGCATGAGAAAGAACACCTCTGATATGTAAAAGCTCATGTTGCAGTGTACTAGTCGCAATAGGTTCAAGATCGAGGTACGGAATTCCACCCTTCCTTAAAGCCACATGCTCGGCCAAATGTACTGATTTTATTTTTGTGATAATATTGCGCGCAATTGGTAGCTTCTTAATTAAGAGCAGAGAATAGCGTTTCGTCCTTCCGTACTCGCTCCCGACTTCATCCAAATATTTATCTATGGCATCTGATAAGGTCAGATCAATCAACTTTTCTTTGCCAAGCAAAATATCAGGATTTTCTTGAATTTCGACTTCTCGTTTCTTAATCCAGTTTTCAGCTAATTTCTTTGAGTGAAATGTTTTACTTTCAGAAAAAGCAGGAAAGCCCTTTCGAGTGATTCGAATCGCAGCACGATAGTTAACTTTGCCATCTGCACCTTTCCTTGCTGTAATTGACCCCATAATTTACACCAAAAGCTATTTTTTCTATTATGGTGTAAAATTTGGTGTAAATGCAAACGGATTCACCCATCTAAACACAGGTTCAAACAGATTCTCGCAGGTTGCAGAATATAGATTAAAGGTATGATTTTTAATGACTATTAACAGAAACATTGAAAACACTCAATCTCCGAGAATCAGTGTTGCCCCGATGATGGATTGGACAACAAAAGATTATCGTTTCTTTGCTCGTTTATTTAATCCAAATGTAGTGCTTTACACTGAGATGGTGACTACAGGTGCAATTATTTATGGCGGTGCAAATCGTCATTTGGATTTTAATCAGCAAGAACACCCAATCGTGTTACAGCTGGGTGGTTCAAATCCACAGGAGCTAGCAACTTGCACTAAAATGGCTGAAGATTGGGGATATAACGAAGTCAATCTAAATGTCGGCTGTCCGAGTGATCGTGTTCAAAATAATAAAATTGGTGCCTGTCTAATGGCAGAACCAAATCTAGTTGCAGAATGCATTCACAGTATGCAAAAAGCCGTCTCAATTCCTGTCACGGTAAAACATCGTATTGGAATTGATGATATGCAGTCTTATGAAGAAATGCTGCACTTCGTCGATACTGTAGCAGCTACAGGATGTACACATTTTATCGTGCATGCACGCATTGCGATCTTGCAAGGTTTGTCACCCAAAGAAAATCGTGAAGTTCCGCCTCTGCGTTACGAGGACGTGTATCGTCTCAAGCTAGAACGCCCGCACCTCACTATTGAAATCAATGGTGGCATCAAAACTTTTGAAGAAACCAAACAACACTTACAACATGTTGATGGTGTAATGATTGGTCGCGAGGCATATCACAACCCTTATTTACTGGCTGAGTTGGGACAACTTTGGAATTTGGATGCACCCGATCGTTTTGACATCATGCAACAAATGATGCCTTATATTCATCAACGTGTTGCTGAAGGTGCTCCACTTTCTATTATCACTCGCCATATTTTAGGATTATTTCAAAATCTTCCTGGTGCGCGTAAGTGGCGCCAATCTCTCAGTGGTGGTAATGCAAAGACCATAACTGATATCGAAAATGCGATTCAAAATATTCAAGCAGCAATGCAAAGGACTGAAGATTATCTTCGAGAGCATCAAGTTTGATTGATGCTCAAAAAACGCCAACTTCATCACATTAAGAAACATCATTTTACAAATATTAAAATTTAAATTTTCGCTTTTATAAACCACTTAAAATTAAGAAAATCTTCATTAAGTTTTTTTCGTAAGTTCATTATCAACAGCTTAAATTGTTATATTATTACATTACATTTTAGTCTTTTTGAGATTTATCGCTTACTATGTGCCGCGTACAGATTCTGGCACACGTTCAGTTGTTTTGAAAATGCGGTAGAGATTTACAATGATTTATGATGTTCCCTCAGTTGACCACAGCATGATGCACCCACCTGCACAACAGTTGGTCATCCCTTATCGAGAAATGCCAAAACCAGCATTAATACACACAATTGATGTCGACAAATTTTCTCAAAAGCTCACCAAACGAGCATCTTATCGAAGTTCATCTCAATGTGCTAAATTCGTTAGAATTGCATTGCAATCCGCAGGAGCTAAAATTGTTCAGCATCCTGTAGCAGCATCGGATTGGGGACGTACTCTTCAACAAATTGGCTATCAAAAAATCAAACCAGAGTTTAACAACCCGCAACCTGGCGATATCTATATTATCCATCGCACTAAAAAACATCGTTATGGACATATTGCAGGCTTTACAGGTTCACAATGGGTCTCAGACTTCAAGCAAACCAGTTATGATGTTTATAAAGACCCTAACGTGACTTATAGCTATTACCGTTTAGCACCGCAATACCCGCAAGTTTAAATTTTAGGGCTTTCCTAAGCCCTCGTCTTATCGAGTTTTTTCAGTACTTCAGCCACAGCAACCATTGCAAAACTCGATGTTACTACAACCGCCGAACCATAACCGCCACAGCGCAGTCCTGAGCCTGGATTAAACAAAGCACCGCTTTGTCCAGGCGCAAGATGAGGGCTCTGCCCGAGTGACGTAGGACAGACATCAGCACTTGAAAACGGATTGTCAATAGAATAGACGCAAGTTATTCCAAATTTTTCTTTTGGCTTTTTGCAAATACCTTTTGAACGAAGTTGAGCACGTAACTTAGCAAGCATTGGATCTTGTTCTGTTTTCGATAAGTCTGCAACGCGTATTTTAAGTGGATCAAGCTTACCACCAGCTCCACCAGACACGATTAACGGAATCTTGTTAAAACGACAATGTAGCATTAACGCCAGCTTGGCTTTGACATCATCAATACAATCTAAAATGATATCAGGAACGGGATCTAGAACTTCTTTGACATTCTCAGGTGTCAAATAGTCATCAATTACATTCACTTTAATACGTGGATTGATCTGTCTGCAACGCTCTGCCATGACTTCAATTTTTTCTTGTCCTAAAGTAGAAGTCATCGCAGGCAATTGACGATTGATATTTGATGCAGCAACGACATCCATATCCACTAAAGTTAGCTCACCAATTCCTGAACGAGCGAGAGCTTCCACTGCCCAACTGCCTACACCACCTATACCAATCACCATGATATGACTAGTTTCATAATGACTAAATGAACTTTCTCCATAAATTTTAGCCACACCAGCGAAACGGCGGTCATATTCATCATTTTGGAGATCAGTCATCGTAAAAATTCTACAGCTAAGAGTTAAGCAGCTATTTTAGCGTGTTTATCCAAATTTAGGCTACATTGATGATACTTGTGCATGCTGTCGACGACTCAAACCAATCAAGACTAAAAGCACAACAAAGGTGAGTGAAAGCGCCAATAAATTTGCATTATTCCATCCCAGACTAGTGAGGATTGGTGCAGGTAAAAAAGCACCTAAAGTGGCGAATAATGCAATCACCGTTTCATTGATTCCTTGAACACGATGCTTTTGTTGTTCTTCCAATCCAGCCAATAATGTCGAAGCACCAGAATAAGCAAAGTTCCATCCCACACCTAAAACAATCAAAGCGATATTAATAAAGATACCTGCTTGTCCCATCATCGGTATAAATGCAGACAACATTAATAAAATAAAACCCGTATAAATAATCGTATGGGTTCCCCAACGTTGAATTAGCTTTGACACAAAGAATGATGGGACAAACATTGCCAAAACATGCAACTGAATTGAAATTGATGCGTAATGAAAAGAGTGATGCTCTTTTAAATGCAAAGACGACATAATCATCATCACATTCATAATATAGTATGCAAGTGCTCCACTAATAATCGCAGCAACAACCAGATGCTTTGACATTTTTACTCGATTCAGCGATTCAACCTTTGGCTGTGGAGTTTGTTGTAATTTGTGTTTTGAATGCCATATATACAAAATCGGCGATAACAACAAAGCCAATCCGCAGAAGATCAAATAAATTGCTGTGAAATCTGGCAATCCCTTCACTTTCTGAAATTGAATGGCTAATACAGGTGCGATTACAGCTGCCACTACACCACCTGAAATCACCAATGCAGTCGCTTTGGGGATTAATTCAGATGACAAACGATCAGATGCTGCGAAACGATAAAAACTCGCTGTAGATAGAAAAAGCCCAAGCGAAAAATGTGTAAGACACAGCAACCAAAAATCTTGTTTTAATAAGGCTTGATATCCCAAAAAACCAGCGGCAAATAAGCAGAGTACACCAAACTGAAATACTACATGGCGCCCCCATCGTTTCATCAGAAATGAAAAAATAAAGGTTGTTAATAGCATCGCCAAAAATTGCAAACCATAATGAACTGTCGCTAAAGCCTGCGTAGGTGCAAGCTTTAAACCGACGATAGCAGAAACCGTAACCGACAATACTGCGGCAATTAGATTGAATGCTTGTGCAATGAGTAGGTAATACACATATTTAGGTAACTGATTCAATCCCATCGTTCCATGAGATTTAACTCAGATACCATACTGCTAAAACATTCAAACTCAAATAAAAAGATGAAAATCTAATTTTCATCTTTTTATTGATTCATAATCCATTTGAAATTAAGCAGCAATTAAATTTCGAAGCACGTAATGCAAAATACCACCTGCTTTGAAATACTCCACTTCATTTAAGGTATCAATACGACATAACACTTTAAATTGGTCTTGGCGACCATCTTCGCGCATCACACTCACATCTAAAGTTTGATGGGGTTGAATATCATCAGATAAACCATGAATAGAAATTACTTCACGTCCTGTTAGATGTAGAGTTTGACGAGTCTGCCCATCAACAAACTGTAACGGCAACACCCCCATACCAACTAAATTCGAACGATGGATACGCTCAAAACTTTCGGCTATCACCGCTTTAATCCCAAGAAGATTAGTTCCTTTTGCAGCCCAATCACGAGATGAACCTGTACCGTACTCTTTACCTGCAATAATCACTAATGGCGTTTTATCCTGCTGATAACGCATCGATGCATCATAAATTGCCAATTTCTCATTGCTTGGGATATAAATCGTATTTCCTCCTTCCTCACCACCGAGCATTTCATTTTTGATACGGATATTGGCAAACGTACCTCGCATCATCACTTCATGATTACCGCGTCGTGAACCATAAGAGTTAAAGTCTTTTGCATCTACGCCCTGCTCTTGCAAATAGCGTCCAGCTGGACTGTCTTTTTTAATATTCCCCGCTGGTGATATGTGATCAGTCGTCACCGAATCGCCAAGTACAGCCAAAATCCGTGCTTGCTCAATATTGGTAATTTTTGGTGGAGCTTGGCTAATCGTTTCGAAGAATGGTGGATGGCGAATATAAGTCGAGTCACTTTGCCATGCATAGGTTTGACTTTGTGGAATTTGAATCGCCTGCCATGTTTCATCTCCATCAAATACCGCCGCATATTCTTTATGGAACATGTCAGTGTTTACTTTTTGCAGCACCTGATCAATTTCTGCCTGACTTGGCCAAATGTCTTTTAAGTAAATATCTTCGCCATTGTTACCTTGCCCAATCGGTTGAGTGGTGAGATCAGTACGGATATTTCCTGCTAAACCATAAGCAACAACCAAAGGTGGTGATGCAAGCCAATTGGTTTTGACTAAAGGATGTACCCGCCCTTCAAAATTTCGATTACCAGAAAGCACAGAAGCGACATTTAAATCCTGACATTGAATGGCCTCCTCAACAGCTTCAGGCAATGGCCCAGAGTTCCCAATACATGTGGTGCAGCCATAACCCACTAGATTATAGCCAAGCTGATCCAAATACGGCGTCAAACCAGCCGCAGCTAAGTAATCTGTGACCACTTTAGAACCAGGAGCAAGTGAGCTTTTTACCCATGGTTTACGCTGTAAGCCTTTCTCTACAGCTTTCTTTGCTAATAAACCTGCGGCAAGCATCACGCTTGGATTGGATGTATTGGTACAAGAAGTAATTGCAGAAATCACGACATCACCATGATTTAACTGAAAGCTTTGACCTTCCAATGTGCAAGTTGGACTGTCATGAGGGAGATTGGCTTGTTTAGCTGCAACCGCAGTTCCACCACCACCTTCATTTTCTAAGTTTTCTTTCGCTTCTTTAGCAGGCTTTAACGTGAGTTCCATCAGCGCATTAAAGGTTTTTGGAACATCTGAAAGTAAAACTCGATCTTGAGGTCGTTTAGGACCCGCCAAACTCGCTTGCACCGTACTCATATCGAGACTCAATGTATCTGTAAAAATCGGTTCATCACCTGCATTTCTCCATAAACCTTGTTCTTTGCTATAAGCTTCAACCAAGTCAATACGATCTTGTTGACGACCTGTCAGTGCCAAATATCCGAGTGTGACCTCGTCTACTGGAAAGAAACCACAAGTTGCACCATATTCAGGTGCCATATTGGCAATCGTCGCTCGGTCAGCTAAAGGTAAATCAGCTAGACCATCTCCATAAAATTCGACAAACTTTCCAACGACGCCCTTTTGACGCAACATTTGAGTAATGGTCAGCACTAAATCTGTAGCAGTGATTCCTTCATTTAGCTTGCCAGTCAATTTAAATCCAATCACTTCTGGAATTAACATTGACACGGGTTGTCCTAACATTGCAGCTTCAGCCTCAATACCACCTACACCCCATCCCAAAACACCTAAGCCATTAATCATCGTGGTATGAGAGTCTGTTCCAACCAAGGTATCAGGAAAGGCAAATATCTCACCGTCATCGTCACCTAACCAAACCGCTTGAGCCAAATACTCCAAATTGACTTGGTGACAGATACCTGTACCTGGTGGGACGACGCTGAAATTGTTAAATGCAGATTGCCCCCAACGGAGGAATTGATAACGCTCACCGTTACGCTGCATCTCGATTTCAACATTTTCCGCAAAGGCATTTTCATCTGCAAAATGATCGACCATCACGGAGTGGTCAATTACCAAATCCACAGGAGATAAAGGATTAATTCGATTTGGATCACCGCCTGCTTGTGCCATTGCAGCTCGCATCGCGGCTAAGTCAACTACAGCAGGTACGCCTGTAAAATCTTGCATCAGTACACGCGCTGGACGATATTGAATTTCTTGCTCTGAAGATTTCGTTTTTTGCCAATCTACTAGAGCTTGTATATGCTCCACTTTTACACTTTTTTGATCTTCAAATCGCAATAAATTCTCCAGTAAAACCTTGAGGGATTTCGGTAATCTATCGATATTACCAAGCGTTTGAGCGGCATTAGACAAACTAAAAATTTGATAAGATTTGGAAGCGACAGTTAAGGTTTTTAATGCATTAAAACTATTGATTTTGCTATATCTGGCCATTAGGTTACCCTCCCAGCATTGGCGAGTTTGATTATTATCAAGTTGTCTATTTAATGTACCCTTGTTTTAAAATGCTTATGTTCCCTTTTAGTTATCTTATTATTGGGAATGCTTTCTTATTCTTCTAAAAATCCAGATGTAGAGCGACCAAAGAGTTTTTCCACAATTGTTGTGCCAGTGTTTCTGTCGATAGTCCAAGCTTTTGTGCCAAACTCTCTAACACATAAGGCAAATTCATAGGTGTGTTTCGAGTACGCTGTTCTGTAGAGGTCTGACAGCATAGCGGTGTCATATCTGGACAATCAGTTTCAATCACCAAATGTTCAGCACCTATCACCTGCACAACTTGATGTAATTTTTTTGCGTTCGGATTAGTAATTTGCCCAGTTATACCAATTTTAAAACCGAGTTTGATCAGCGCTTTAGCTTCCTCAACGCCACCACTAAAAGCATGGGCTATACCACCAAATTTGAATTTTTGTGCTTTTAAAATAGCTAGGCTTTCCGCGTGAGCTTTGCGGATATGCAATAACACTGGTTTTTGATAGTAAGTTGCCAACTCTAGTTGAGCATTAAAATAGTGTTGTTGTTTGGCAAACAATTCAGGTTGTTTATGTTCTTTTAAAAAAGTATCTAAACCAATTTCCCCGACTGCAACACAGTCATATTGTTGTAAGACCTGTTCGAGTCGTTGTAGATGGGATGACTGATGCTGTTCAATATAAAATGGATGTAAGCCTGGTGCTAAATAGGATTGCGGAACATTTTCCCACGCTTTTAATTGTTGGTGAGTTTGAATAAGTTCATCAAACCGAGATTCAATAAAACCAATTAGTACTAAAGCTTCGACCCCAACCTGCTTTGCCTGAATAGCCAGTTGTTGCCGATCATGATCAAAATCGGCAACATCAAAATGGGTATGAGTATCGAAAAGTTGCATTAAGACGTACTTTTGTCAGTTGCGACGACAGTAGAAGCCGCTGGCGTCTCAACTTTTGGCAAATACTCAGGTTTCAATACACCCTGTAATTGATCAAAAGGAATCACCAAACGTGGCAGCCCGACCACATAAGGACCAATTTCATATTCTCCATATTGCAAGATCAAACCTTGCTCACCCAAAAAGTAATTGTCTGTTACTTGGAATGGCCATGCCTGTTCATATTCATCAGCTGTATTGGCAAGTTTTGAATCAATCACCCATGTTTTAAACGCTTCATGTGCAAGCTTATCAAGTTTTGCTTTTTGCTTAGGTAAAAGCAAATCATTGAGCTGAACTTGTTTTTGGTTTTTCAAATCAAAATTATAGTAACGTTGAGCCGTAGAACCATGTGCACCACCCAAGTAACTACTACTGTTCAAAACTACAGTTGCCAATGTGCCTTTGGACTGCAAAATCTTAGGTTTAATCATCAAACTAATTTGATGGCTACTACTTAATGCTTTCAATTCTTCATCGATTTTAATAAAAGCATTTGCATAATGCTGAGCTTGAACATCTAAATGATTGGTTTGCTCACTGCCTTGCGCTGTAGATGAAGCCTGATCTGCATCAACGATTTCTAACATTTTACTGAGTTGATCTAAAATTTCTTGATCAAGTAATTGGTCTATAAATGGAAAATTACTTTGCAGGCGTTCAACCGTAAAATCTGGACATGTGTTGCCGTTACATTCAGGCAAAGTCACCGCTAGTTTTACCGTTTCACCACGTAGAACAGGCTCTGAGGTCTGATTCACAACTGGATCTTGTGGCTTATCTTCTGGCTCTTTAGGTTCTGATTTTGGTTGACATGCTGCAAGTAAAACAGCACATGCAAGAATGCTATATTGAAAAACTTTTTTCATCTAAAACCTACAAGCATTGTTATGACACAAGAGAATTTAAATGCTATCGAACTTATGCCAAATTCGCCATAAGTACATGCAATTTCTATACGAAAATCAGTGCTGAGTATTTAACAACTGCTAAAACATTTGCTGATATATTTCAGGCTGTAACATCTGTTTACTTTGTTCTGTCGTTAAATAAATATCAAGTTGTGGCGCATCTTTACTGATTTGATTCGCTCGGTAATGCAAACCAATCCCCTCGCCATCAAAGAACCAATCTGATTGACCCCAATATAATTTTTTAGGGATTTGTTTTTTAACTTCGTCAGACTGCTTTTCAATCCATTTTTGATAATGAGTTTGAACGATCTCATTCATCGCATTTTGCTGATTTTTTTGAATCACATCGAAGACGGTTAAATTCTTCTGCAACTTACGATCAGCGACAAAAAAGTAATAACGATCTTTGACCGCAATATCTTCTTGTTTAGTATCTACACCAATCTGTAACAGTACATACTGATTACGTTGTGAAGCAATACGCGTATTCATGCGCAATTCATAGGCTTTATTTTTAGAATATTTTTCCTGCCACTCATCTGACTTTTTAACATAGGCATTAATCGCCTGCTGCAATGTCAAACTCTGATTTTGTTCAATTTGTTGCTGGATGACGTTGGCTTGATTTTTTGCAATCCATGTATTTAGCCATTCATCTTGCGTTTTTATCGTTTGAATATCGAGATCAATACAATTCTTCTTTTCACAAAAAGGCAATGCATACTCAGCCATTGCTTCCTTCATATTCAAATAAGGTAAAACTTCTGCTTTTTCTAAATTTGTAGTTTGTTGTTCAGTCTTGTCTGCTGATCCAGCTTCATTCTTTTTGGGTTGATCACATGCCGTTAAAGCCATCACACTAACAATCAAACTAGCGCCAAGAAATGGTTTTAAAATATTCATATCTTTCATCCCTTTATTTTTTTAATTCCTCCCTTTTTAAAGAGAGAAGTATCACAAACTCAAATCTATAAGACTTGTGACAAAGTCCCTCTTATCTAAAGAGGGACTTAAAAAGGCTTTTAGTGTTCACGTGTGTTACGGAACTGGATATCAGGCCAACGCTCTTGCATTAACTGTAAATTAACACGGCTTGGTGCAAGATAAGTTAAATGACCACCACCATCTACTGACAATTGATCATGCGCTTTTTTCTTAAATTCATTGAGAATCTTTTCATCATCACAATGAATCCAACGCACGGTATGAACACTTACAGGCTCATAAATACAGTCAACTTTATATTCTTCTTTCAATCGGTATGCGACCACATCAAACTGTAGCACCCCAACTGCACCAACAATCAGATCATTACTGATTTGTGGCATGAACACCTGAGTCGCCCCTTCTTCAGACAACTCTTTCAAACCTTTCTGCAATTGCTTAGATTTTAAAGGATCACGTAAACGAACACGGCGGAACATTTCTGGTGCAAAGTGCGGAATACCCGTGAAATGAAGTTTTTCACCGCTGGTAAAGGTATCACCGATCTGGATGGTACCGTGGTTATGCAAACCGATAATATCACCAGGCCAAGCTTCTTCAAGATGTTCGCGCTCACCTGCAAGGAAGGTTAATGCATCACTAATACGTACATCTTTACCTATACGCACATGATTCATTTTTAAACCTTTTTCATACTTACCTGAACAAATACGCATAAAGGCAATACGGTCACGGTGTTTCGGATCCATATTGGCTTGGATTTTAAATACAAAGCCTGTAAATCCTTCTTCGTTGGCATCTACAGTTCGCTCTTGAGTTGGATGCGCTTTAGGTTCTGGTGCCCAATTAATAAATGCATCAAGTACATGATCAACAGCAAAGTTACCTAATGCCGTACCAAAAAGTACTGGCGTTTGTTTACCTTGTAAGAATAATTCACGATCCAGCGGCTCATTTGCCATTTGAACCAATTCGAGTGATTCCTCGAAAGAAGCCCATGCCAACTCACCAACTTTCTCACGAATGTCTGCATGATCATAACCATCACGTACCTCAATGTCCGTAATGGTTGAACCGAAACCAGCTTTATAGACATACAATTTGTTTTCAAGCAAATTGTAAACTCCAGCAAAGTCACGTCCCATACCTAAAGGCCATGTAATTGGTACACAACGGATATTGAGGACATTTTCAATTTCATCCAGTAACTCTAACGGCTCGCGGATTTCGCGGTCCATTTTGTTCACAAATGAAATAATCGGTGTATCGCGCATACGACACACTTCCATCAATTTAATGGTTCGTTCTTCGACACCTTTCGCACCATCGATCACCATGAGTGCTGAGTCAACTGCAGTCAAAGTACGATATGTATCTTCCGAGAAGTCTTCGTGTCCTGGTGTATCCAGTAGGTTAATCGTATGGTTTTTATAAGGGAACTGCATCACAGACGTGGTAATCGAGATTCCACGCTCTTTTTCCATTTCCATCCAGTCAGATGTCGCTGAACGGTCTGACTTACGGCTTTTTACCATACCCGCAACCTGAATGGCTTTACCCCATAACAACAGTTTCTCAGTCATGGTGGTCTTACCCGCATCGGGGTGGGAAATGATCGCAAATGTGCGTCGTTGGGCAACTTGTGCCGCTAATTCATCTTTAAAACTCATGAGAAAAATCTTCAATATGTACACAGTTATGTACACATTGCTTAATATGTACCTTAACTGAAAAAGTGAGAATTCAAAATTGGCGCAATTGTAGCAGATTTAGAAGACTTGTTTATTGATTGTTGATAGGTCTTGTTTTATCCACAAGTTCGATTGTTTTTGAGACATAAAAACTTCTCAACAGTATTTCCATTAACGAATCAAGTTCAATATTAATTCCCTTAAACATTGAGTGAGAACAACTCAATTCAAAATGGGCTATTTTAAGATTGATATAAAACTGGTTACTATACGTGCATATTTATGGATAACTGCAATAATTTCTTATCTCTATACGAGTCAAAACATGTCACAACAAGATTATGAAAATGGACTAAAAGTTCGCACTGAAGTTATGGGTGAAAGCTTTGTCAAACGTGCTCAAGACAACACTGTTCCTTTTACTCAACCACTCCAAGATTGGATTAATGAACATGCTTGGGGATCAACTTGGCAACGTGAAGGTGTATTGCCACGTAAATATCGCTCATTGGTCACCATTGCATTTTTAACTGCACTCAAAAGCCCAACTGAGCTAAAAGGTCATATTCGTGGTGCTTTAAACAATGGGGCGAGTATTGAAGAGATACAAGAAGTCTTATTGCATAGCCTTCCATACTGTGGCGCTCCAGCGACGCAAGAGGCATTTCGTGCTGCGCTCGAAGTGATCAATGAATATCAATCTAACACTTAAGATTCATATCATTTAATCTCGCTCTAAAAAGAATGCCGAACAACCTAGATTCGGCATTTTTATATCCTAAATCCCACTAAATTACGTCCAATATCAATCAAATACGCCTCCAATTTCATTAATAAACTTTTTGCCATCATCTTTAGGGTCTGAACTTATTAACATGTTCGAAATGATGCCGAATATTTTAGATGAAATGGAGTACAACATTGAGCAAGAAAATAGAACCCCATCATGATGGTATACAATTTCCAATTCAATCAGGAAAAAAAACTCCGAGCACCACTCACACAGCAAAACAAATTCTAAAAGCCGCACTACAAAGTGTAAATTCCCCTTATGTTTTACAACTAAATAATGAGAAGAACTGGAGAAAAAATTATCCAATTTATTTCCATGAATTAGTTAAAACGGGTATTGAATCTGTCAATAATCCCCTTCCCATCGCTCAGAAAGGATTAGACAAAGCCAAAGAGTTACTCACTTTCAATCGAGCAGAACAAAGTCATACTTTGTCTGATGCAATGATCAAGATTAAGGATCAACCCTTTGAGCAGTTTGTCTTGAAAGGTAAAGGCGATGCGACGATAGAACCGTGGTTTATCCCTTATCAAGGTCAGAAATTACAAGGTGACGCTTTACTACAACAAATCGATCTTTGGGAGCAGCAAAAGGTCATTGAGCCAACGCATGCCAAAGCTCTACGCTTACTCAATCAACATCCTGAATGGTTTGATTTATCTAATCGCACCATGGTGTTGTTTGGCGCAGGCTCTGAAGCTGGACCATTAAGTTGGTTAGCAAAATGGCGCGCCAATATTGTTGCTATTGATTTACCCCAACCCAAAATTTGGGAAAAAATTACTAAGGTCATAGAACAAGGTAATGCAACGCTTATCGCTCCACAACACACGAACGCAAATGGAACACAACAACTCGGGGCGAATTTACTCACTCAAACTCCAGAAATTGCCAATTGGTTAAATAGCTTTGAACAAAGCTTAGATTTAGCAGGGATCGCCTATTTAGATGGCGAAAAACATGTGCGTGTTTCTATGGCAATGATTAGTATCATGGAGCAAGTGAGCCAACATAAACCTGATAGCAGTATTATGTTTATGCTGACCCCAACCGATATTTATGCGATTCCAAAAAAAGTGGTGAATTCCATTCAATCTCGTATAAAACAGCGTCCTGTAGCCGAAAAAATTCTGACTAAGTCTATTCACAAAATTTCGTTGTCTAGCTTTTTTAAGCCGAATTTTAATCAGTTGATTGAATGTGATAATGGTCAGCAATATGGTATTTCAGATTGTATGGTGATTGAACAAGGACCTAACTATGCCTTGGCAAAAAGATTACAGCAATGGTTTGCGATTACTACACGCGCTCGTGGTCAGAAAACGGTAATTAATATTGCTCCATCCACTACAACTCACTCTGTCGTAAAGAATCCAATCCTCAAAGCTGCTTTTTCTGGTGCTGATCTATTTAAAGTTGAGACTTTTAGCCCTGAAACCACCAATGCAATTATGGCCGCCTTATGGGTTCATGATTTAAACAATCCAGAAAGTGCAACCAATCCTAAAAAAGTACTGGATCATCCACTTGATCTCATCATGGAAAATGCTAATCACGGTGGTTTATGGCACGTTCCATATCTTGCTAGAACAGCATTACCATTTGCAGCAGCTTATGGTTGGATGAGAGAAAAGTTTTAACTCATAAACGAATGCATTAAATTTAAAAAAAACGAACCGCTCAATTGAAATGAGCAGTTCGTTTTAAAAATTCATCACATCACAAACATCGAGTAAAGTTTATTTTACAAACTTCTTTGGTTCACACGTTTAGACAACTCTTCAGCAGATTCTTTGCGTTCAGAATAACGATCTGTCAAATACTTGCTTTGTCCTCGTGTAAGAAGTGTAAATTTATAAAGCTCTTCCATCACATCAACAATTCGATCGTAATATGCAGAAGGTTTCATACGCCCATCTTCTTCAAACTCTAAAAATGCTTTTGGAATAGAAGATTGGTTCGGTATGGTAATCATCCGCATCCAACGACCAAGTATGCGCATTTGATTTACACTGTTAAATGACTGTGATCCACCACTGACCTGCATCAGAGCAAGTGTTTTACCTTGCGTTGCACGAATCGCACCGCCCGCGAGAGGAATCCAATCAATTTGTGACTTAAAGATTGAACTCATCGAACCGTGACGTTCAGGTGAACACCAAACCATACCTTCAGCCCAAGCCAATAATTCATGTAGCTCTTTCACTTTCGGATGTTCAGTATCTGCATCTTCTGGCAGAGGCAATCCTTTAGGATGAAAAATTTTAACCTCAGCACCAAATTGCTCTAAGATTCTCCCTGCTTCCATCACAGCTAAGCGACTGTAAGAACGTTCACGATTAGAACCATACAACAATAAAACTCTTGGAGCATGGTCTAACGCTTTTGCCTGTACTTTCTCTAAAGTAGGCTGATCAAGCAGACTCATATCAATATTTGGAAGACTCATCACCATTACACCGATTTAAAATACTTTTTTCTTAACCACAAGGACACACTAACTAAAGCAATCAATACAGGAACTTCAACCAAAGGGCCGATCACTGTAGTGAATGCCACTGGCGAAGCTAATCCAAATGTTGCAATAGCGACAGCTAACGCCAATTCAAAATTGTTGCCTGCTGCAGTAAACGAAATTGCAGTGGTTTTAGGATAGTCATTGCCCATCCATTTGCTCATAAAGAAACTAATGAAGAACATCACCACAAAGTAAATCGTCAGAGGAATTGCAATACGGATTACATCCAAAGGTAAGCTGACAACATCACTACCTTTCAAACTAAACATCGCGACAATTGTGAAAAGTAAAGCAAGCAGACTCAAAGGACTAATTTTTGGTAAAAAAACAGTTTGATACCAATCTAAGCCTTTAGCTCGGACGAGAATCAATCGTGTCATAAAACCAAGAAAAAATGGAATCCCAAGATAAACCAATACCGCATGCGTAATGGTCCAGAAGTCGACATTAATGACTTGTCCTGCAATGCCAAAATACGGTGGCAAGAAAGTTAGAAATAACCACGCATAAGTACTGAAGAATAGAATTTGGAAGATACTATTAAATGCAACAAGTGCTGCTACATATTGGTTATCACCACAGGCTAAACCATTCCAAACTAAAACCATTGCAATGCAACGTGCTAAACCGATCAAAATCAGTCCAGTCATGTATTCAGGATAATTATGTAAAAACACAATTGCGAGTACAAACATTAATACTGGAGCAATCAACCAGTTTTGCACCAAAGATAAAGTTAAAGTTTTTTTATCTTTGAACACTTCTGGTAAAGCAGCATAATCCACTTTTGCCAAAGGTGGATACATCATCAAAATCAAACCAATCGCGATAGGAATATTGACCGAGTCGACACTCATTTTATCGAGCGTTACTGAAGCCTGAGGGATAAATACACCGATGGCTATTCCTAGTGCCATGGCAATAAAAATCCAAAGCGTAAGATTACGATCTAGAAAAGATAACCTTTGTTGAGCCATGATGTTCTCATTCAATCTCAGAAATTTTATTGATCGCAGCAATTAACTCTGGACGAGTCATACTTTCAGTATCCATTGCAAATAAAGCATCTAAACGGCGATTGATATGATCAACAGTCACTTGGAATGCTTTTAATTTTTCTTCTTTCGGCAAGTCTAAATGCGATGGATCTGCTAAACCCCAATGTGCTTTGATCGCTCCGCCTAAATAAAGAGGACAAGCTTCTTGTGCTGCAGAATCACATACGGTAATTACCACATCAGGTTGATATTGTTCACAGTCATCAATCGTTTTGCTCCACAAACCCTCAGTTGATAGATTTAAGTTTTCTAAAGTCTCGATCGTCAAAGGATGAACTTGGCCAGATGGCTTACTTCCTGCACTATATGCTTTCCAACCTGCTGGTGCACGATGATTAAATAACACCTCTGACAAAATGCTACGGCAACTATTTCCAGTACATAAAAATAGAAATTTCATATTCAAATTACTCACAATAACTTTTTAGAGATAAAGACGATAAATCCTGACTAGTTGATGATGAACCGTTGACTAAAAGAGCCAAAATATCATGGCACCATATCGGCAGTTCTGGATTGATGCTGTAATACACCCACTGACTTTGTCTTCGATCTTGTAGTAAGCCAGATGACCTTAATAAGGCTAAATGTCTCGAAATTTTTGGTTGGCTCAAGTTTAATTTTTCAGTCAAATCACAAACACATAGTTCTTTATTTTCCGCCACCAAAGTGACAATACTGAGACGTGTTTCATCAGACAAACACTTAAAGAAATTCACTCGATCCATTTCCAACCTCAAATACTGAATTATTATTTAATTAACACGCTGACCATTTTCATCAATCACCTGTTCACCATCCTCTTTGGAAAAAGCACCTTGTTGTGCAACTGGTAAAATATCCAGTACCAACTCCGATGGTCTGCATAAACGAGTACCCTGACTCGTCACAACAAAAGGACGATTAATTAAAATAGGATGTTCAAGCATGAATTCGATTAATTCATGATCTGTCCAAGTTTCACGATCCAAATCAAGTTCACGATAAGGATCAACATTCGTACGGATCGCAGCCCTTACAGACAAACCAGCATCACTAATCAATTGAATAAGTTCAGATTTTGAAGGAGGATTCAGTAAATATTCAATCACGATAGGTTCAATACCTGTATTGCGAATTAATCCGAGTGTATTTCGAGATGTCCCACATGCAGGATTGTGATAAATCGTAATTTGTTGTTGAGTAGACATAATGAGTAAAAACATTTTGAATTAATGATAGTGACTTTATATATGAATATTCATATATACGCAATACCATATATTAAGATTGATAAGCTCACTTACGTATACGCCCCAACTGCCTAAATAAGTATTTTGAGCAATTTACGACCATGCAATATTCGAAATTGATCATTTTCAAAAATAAGTTAAGCAGATGAGTCAGTGAGCAAATGCTTTTTTTCTTCTAATATGCCGCTACACAGTTGCAACCGTAGAGTTCTTGCACGATGACTCAATTGCCTAAAGTTAAAGATACCTTTGTTAACTCTAAAACAGCCCAATCCATCTTAAAAACGCGTGCGGGTAAACAAGCTGCACAAGTTTTTTCAAATGCGGCGGATCGTTTCTTGAGAGGACATCAACTGGCATTGTCAGGAAAGACACCTTTTGAAGTCGTTTATGAACGTGAAATTATTAGTTTACGGTTTTACAAGGCAGATGTAGAAACAGGTGAAAATAAACACCGTGTCCCTCTCGTCATTATTCCCCCATTAGCAGCCAATACCTTAGTGTTCGATTTGTTTCCTGATCGTAGTCTAATTCGTTATCTTCAAAGCCAAGGTTTTGATGTGTATATGATTGACTGGGGCACACCAAGCCGTAGACAAGCCAAATACAATTTCGGCACCTATATCAAAATCTTTATGCCCGACTTTATCAACAAAATTCGTGAACATAGCGGACAACAACAACTATCATTATATGGCTGGAGCCTAGGTGGAGCGATCTCTCTTTGCTACACGTCATTATTTAAAGATAAAAATATTAAGAATTTAATGATTTTGGCATCACCGATTAATACCCATCAATCAGGTTATATTGGTAAGCTCTATCAAAAGTTAAACACACCAGCGCAATGGGTGCGAACGAATACCAATTTCCGAATCCGTCAAATTCCTAGCCGCTATTTTCATATTCACGGTTGGCAAAATACGCTCGGATTTAAGCTCACAGATCCCGTGGGTAATTTTAAAAATTATTGGCAATTACTGAAAAATTTGAATGATCGACAGTTTGTCATTAATCACGCAACTTCAAGTTCGTTTGTTGACAATATGCTCGCCTATCCTGGGGGTGTAATGCGCGATATCATTTTGCGCTTTTGGATCGATAACGAACTTTCGACTGGTGTGGTTCAATTTGGTGAGCAAACCGCTTATTTTAAAGATATCGATTGTTCAGTTTTAGCGATTGGCGGTGATACTGATATTATCGTCACAGCTGAAGCGGTCAAACCATTAATGGATTTAATCAGCAGTCAAGATAAGCAATTCGAGATTGTTTCAGTAGGACATATGGGGTTGGTTTCAGGAAGCCAAGCACCTCTACATGTTTGGCCTGTCATTACCAACTGGCTCATTCCACGCTCTGAATAAAGCAAATAAGATTGTCAAATATTGAGTCTATGCTCAATGTTTGTCAACTCATCAAATCTGCTTAACGCAGTCGTTTAAGCAAAGTTATGAGTTCGGTTTAATACTAGATTCTCAACATTCACAGGACGACCTAACAGATATCCCTGCAATTGATTGCATCCAAGATGTGTCAAAATATCCGCTTGCTCCTGCGTTTCAACCCCTTCTGCAGTCACTACCAATTCCAGTTTCGCAGCCAAGTGAATAATACTTTCTAAGATTGCTTCTTCTTTCGAATTAGGCTGTAAATCAATTAAAAAACCGCGGTCAATTTTAAGCTCATCGATTGGTAAATCTTTTAAATAAAGAAAACTCGAATAACCTGTACCAAAATCATCAATTGCAATTCGAATCCCTAACTTTCTCAATCGCTCTAAGGTACGAATACTCGATTCGATATGATGTATCGCAGTTGATTCTGTGATTTCTAAAATGAGATGTTCAGGTTGAATTTGATATTTATCTAAGAGCTTTTCTAATACACAAAACAGTTTTTTATTTTCAAATTGCAAAGCCGAAAGATTGACTGCGATCGGATAAAAAGGACTATTACTCTGTTCCCATTTTTGGATCTGTTGGCAAGCTTGCTCAAGTGCCCAATATCCCATTGGAATGATCAAACCTGTCTTCTCAGCTCCCTCTATAAACATTTGCGGAGTTAACAATCCCAAAGTTGGATGCTTCCAACGAATCAGAGCCTCTACTCCACAAATTTCATAATTGACCGTAAATTTCGGTTGATAAAATAAGATAAACTGTTGTTCATCAACAGCTTTATAAAGATCATTAATTAATTTGGATTGACTACGCACATCTTGTTGATCACTTGCAGAATGGAAAATAGTAAAGGTATTACGTCCTTGATCTTTAGATGCCAACATCGCAACATCTGCATTGATCAAAAGATCTTGAACATTCGTACCGTGCTCAGGATAAATCGCAATGCCCAAACTGGCTGAAATATTTATCTCTTTATTTGCAATTGAATAACTTTCTTGAATGGCATGTAGAACTTTCTCTGCTAACTCTATCGCCTCATTTGCATCAGTATGCTCTGAGATTAAAACAAACTCATCACCACCAATTCTAAACAGCTTTTGATTTTGGCCGAGTTTCTGATGTAATCGATTAGCCATTTGGATTAATAACTGATCACCAATATGGTGTCCAAAAGCATCATTAACAGACTTAAAGCGATCTAAATCAATATATAAAAATGCAGCTTTTTGTTCTTTTAAACGATGATGACTAAAAATTACTTCAGCATAATCTGTTAAAGATAAGCGATTTGGCAGTTTAGTTAAGGAATCATGTGAAGATTGGTTGGCTAACTCGCGATTGATTTTTGTTAATTGTTGGTTGCGCTCCTCTAGTCTCGCTTCTAAAACTGCAACGGCGAAACCAGCAACAAAGACTAAACTCGTAATAAAAATAATCGTAAATAACAGCACACTTTGGTCAGTTTGAGCAGCACTTAAGATCATCGCTACCCGTTCATCAAATAAGGTAGCAGCCATTCCAGTATAATGCATTCCCACAATACTAAATGCCATCAATAAAGCGATAGTCAGTTTCAAAACTGTACGATGGGTAGTCGCTGTCTTATATTTAAAAATAAACCAAAAACTTAATGCAGAACCCAAAATTGCAATCAAGATCGAACTAATGACCAAAAGTGGATCATAGTGTAGTTGATGATCGGTAAATGAGAGTGCAAGCATTCCCGTGTAGTGCATTCCTGAAATGCCTAAGCCCATAAACACAGCACCTAAAACCAATCGCGGTAAAGGTAATGTAGGTCGAGTTGTTAACCACACAGCAAATATAGAAGCCACTGCACCAACTAAATAAGACAATGCAGTCAAACTAAGATCAAAGTGATAACCTTCTGGCAAATGGCTAGCCAGCATTCCCACAAAATGCATTGCCCATATCGCTAATCCTAAGATTAGACCACTTGCAATCAAAATACTTTTTTCAAATTTTTTATAAGCAGGTTTGAAAACAAGTTCTTCCATCGAAACTGCTGCGTAGCAAGTTGCTATAGCAACCAGAATGGAAACGATGACCAATGTACTATCGTAATCAACGTGTACCATAAAGGACTTCCATGCTTATTCAGTACTTTTTTTTATTTTCTGAGCAAATTGCTCAAAATCCGAACGATCCTTCACACTCAAAAAAGATATAAATTTCGCATTCATAATCTTTCCTTAACAATAACATCATCTGGCATAAGTTCAAGTCTTTTTCGCTTTTAAAATCAATAGAATAAAAACACATATTCATTTCAAACCAATGAAAATTCTTGCTTTTTTACTGCAATTTTCAAACCATATTTCAGATTAAATTTGAACTAAATATTTTGATGTTAATTTTTTGATTATAAGATACTAAAAGCTGAACCGTCGTTCATTCAATTTAAAAAACAATCAACAATTATAAAAGACTCACTCACCTTTAATAAATGCTTTAAACATATATATAGTATGCCTTTTTATCATGCTGTTTGTTATAACTCTGTTATTAAAAAAGACTAAGAATATGAATTTTTTTATATTGAAAGCAAATAAGTGACTACACTCCTTATCAGGTAATTTATTTTTTATACTCCCAGTAACATCTTAAAAACTCTGCTTACTTCTATACGAGCCACGAGAATTAACTTAACGACCTAAACTGCAAGATTAGGCTATCATCACAAGATACAGCACTTAAGTGATGCAATAAAAAAGCCCTTGTATAAACAAGGGCTCTTCAAAGATTAAACTAAAAAATTAGTTTTTCTCTTTATCAACGATTTTGTTCGCTTGAATCCAAGGCATCATCGCACGTAATTTAGCACCCGTTACTTCGATACCATGTGCTGCATTTTGACGACGACGAGCAGTCATAGATGGGTAGTTCAACGCACCTTCTTGGATGAACATTTTCGCATATTCACCAGATTGGATACGTTTCAATGCATTACGCATTGCTTCACGTGACTGTTCGTTGATTACTTCAACACCAGTTACGTATTCACCGTATTCAGCATTGTTAGATACTGAATAGTTCATGTCAGCGATACCGCCTTCGAACATCAAATCAACGATCAATTTAAGCTCATGCAAGCATTCAAAGTAAGCCATTTCTGGTGCATAACCAGCTTCAACTAAAGTTTCGAAGCCCATTTTAACCAATTCAACAGCACCACCACAAAGAACTGCTTGTTCACCGAATAAATCAGTTTCAGTTTCTTCACGGAAAGAAGTTTCGATGATACCTGTACGACCACCACCTACGCCTGAAGCATAAGAAAGTGCAACGTTACGAGCATTACCAGAAGCATCTTGGTGAATCGCGATAAGATCAGGAACACCTGAACCACGTTGGAATTCTGAACGTACAGTGTGACCAGGTGCTTTTGGAGCAACCATGATTACGTCTAAATCTTTACGTGGAACAACTTGGTTATAAAGAACAGAGAAACCATGAGCAAATGCTAAAGTTGCACCTTCTTTGATGTTTGGTTCAATTACATCACGATAAAGTTGAGCTTGGAACTCATCTGGAGTCAAGATCATAACTAAGTCAGCTTGAGCAACAGCTGCTGGCACTTCAGAAACTTTAAGACCTGAATTTTCAGCTTTTTTCCAAGATGCTGAACCAGCACGTAAACCAACAGTTACGTCTACGCCAGAGTCTTTCAAGTTAAGTGCGTGAGCATGACCTTGTGAACCATAACCAATAATTGCAACTTTCTTGCCTTGGATGATTGATAAGTCACAGTCTTTATCGTAAAAAATTTGCATCTGTTTTCTCCGCTAAAATTTTTGTCATTTCCCTTGTTATACAAGGATAGATCCTTTGAAACTTCCCAATTCTTCCATTTCTATATGCAGAACTGGGGAAGCGTTAAATACTTAAAACTTTTTCACCACGTGCGATGCCTGACACACCAGAACGTACAACTTCTAAAATTGTATTCTCAGCAAGTGCATCAATAAAACCATCGATCTTGTCAGTCGTGCCAGCAATTTGAATCGTATAAGTCGTCGGTGTCACATCAACGATTTGAGCACGGAAAATATCAGCTGTACGCTTAATTTCCGCACGAGCTGCACCTAAAGCTTTCACTTTAATCAACATAAGCTCGCGCTCAATATGTGCGCCTTCTGACAAATCAACTACCTTAACCACTTCAACTAATTTATTCAGTTGTTTTGTGATCTGCTCGATTTTGTGATCATCACCATAAGTTGTCAGCGTCAAACGAGATAAAGTTTCATCTTCAGTTGGAGCAACGTTTAAAGTCTCAATGTTGTAACCACGTTGAGAGAATAAGCCGACCAAACGAGAAAGCGCGCCTGCTTCATTTTCTACAAGTACAGAGATAATGTGTCTCATGCCGTGCGCTCCCCTTTACCTAACCACATATCTTTCATCGACTGGCCTGCAATAAGCATTGGATACACATGCTCAGTACGGTCAACCATGACATTAATGAACACGCATTTATCATTAATCGCCATTGCTTCTGCAAGCTTAGATTCAAGCTCATCTGCGTGGTCAATTTGAATACCAACGTGACCGTAAGCTTCCATTAACTTGGCAAAGTCAGGTAATGAGTCAACATATGAACTTGAATGACGTCCTTCGTAGTTCATATCTTGCCATTGTTTAACCATGCCTAGAGCTTGGTTATTTAAGCAAAGAATTTTCACATTTAAGCCATACTGCTTACATGTTGATAACTCTTGGATACACATCTGAATCGATGCTTCACCAGTAATACAAACCACTTGCTGATCTGGGAAAGCAAGTTTAGCTGCCATCGCATATGGTAAACCAACACCCATGGTACCTAGACCACCAGAGTTGATCCATTGACGTGGACGCTTATATGTATAATACAAAGCACCAAACATTTGATGTTGACCCACGTCAGACGTGATAATCGCTTCACCATTTGTAACTTTGCACAAAGCTTTAACCACTTGCTGTGGTTTCATTGAACCATCAGTTGGTGTTTCATATTTCAAACCGTGGACTTTGCGCCACTCATTGATTTGTGACCACCATTCAGCAATAGCTTCTGGGTTTGGCTTTGACACATTCATTTGTTTCAACTGAGCCAACATTTCTTGAAGGACAGGCTCAACAGCACCCACAATCGGGATATGCGCCATAATCGTCTTCGAAATTGTTGCTGGGTCAATATCAATATGAATGACTTTCGCATTTTGACAGAACTTAGCTGGGTTATTGGTTACACGGTCATCAAAACGCGCACCAATTGCCAAAATGACATCTGCATTGTGCATCGTCATATTCGCTTCATAAGTTCCATGCATACCCAACATACCCACAAATTGTGGATCATCGCCAGGGAAAGCACCTAAACCCATTAAAGTATTTGTTACAGGGTAGCCAAGTAAATGCGCAAGTTCTGTTAATAATTCAGAAGCATTACCTTGAACAACACCACCACCAGTATAAATAACTGGGCGTTTAGCAGTAATTAATTCATCAATTGCTTTACGAATCTGACCCGAATGTCCACGTGAAGGCGGTTGATAAGAACGCATTTTCACTTTTTCTGGATATTCGTAAGCAAATTTCTCTGCTGGGTTGGTCGCATCTTTAGGAATATCAACTACTACTGGACCTGGACGACCAGATGAAGCGATATAGAATGCTTTTTTGATAATTGCTGGAATTTCACTAGCATGACGCACTTGGAAACTATGTTTTACGATTGGACGAGAAATACCAACCATATCTGTTTCTTGGAATGCATCTTCTCCAATTAAATGAGTCGCAACTTGCCCAGACAAAATCACCATTGGGATTGAGTCCATATATGCCGTTGCAATTGGAGTAACTGTGTTTGTTGCACCAGGTCCTGAAGTGACGAGCACTACACCTGTTTTACCCGTTACGCGTGAGTATGCATCTGCCATATGACCAGCAGCTTGCTCATGACGTACAAGGTAATGATTAATTTTGTCTTGTTGAAATAGCGCGTCATAGATATGTAAAACTGCGCCGCCTGGATAACCAAAAACATGCTCTACGCCTTCGTCCGCAAGCGCACGAACGAGCATTTCACCACCAGATAAAAGTTCCAACGTGATTCACCCTAGTGTTTGCACAATTTATGGGAGACATAAACTGTGTTTCATTCATTAACTTTATGCACTTTTTGTAAGTGTGCGTATTCTACTCGTTTTTGCTGCAATAGGAAAAATTTTCTGACTCATCAGCCGTATAAGCTGTTATTACATCTCGAATCAAAATATGTTGGGATAAACATATTTCAAAAAATCATTCTCTCGGCTAGAAAGAATGTCCATTGCAAGCCATGACATTTATCCGAAGGGTGATCAAATAAACGCATATAAAACTAAAGCATGCATTTTTGTTGCTTTCATATACAAAGTCAATAACAAAGAAAAGGTTTTTTAAGAATATTTTTTAGCTGTTGCTTTTTTAAGCACTATTCACGCATTTTTTGAATGCAGCACCACCCCATTTATCAAATAACTATTTTCTTTTTCAGTAAAAATAGGCATTGTTATTCACGCATAAAAGCACTTTGATCGAATGTAGACAAAATTCTCTTGGGGAGATCAAATATGACATCAAATCATTTAAAAACAAGCTTATATACTTTAGCAGCGACAGTTATGCTTCTAAGTTCTAGTCAAAACCATGCACAGCAATATTACAAATGGGTCGACGCTAGTGGCTCTACTCATTACACAGCTACTCCACCTCCTAAAGGTGCAAAACGTTTAGATAAAGTCACAACTTATGGTAGCCATAACTACAGTTCCAGCAATGCAACTAGTACAACGACACAACCTACTCAAATGCCACAAAGCGATATAAATCAACAAAACAATTCATCAACTACGAATATGCCTACCGATAATTCTAAGCCTGTTCCAACAGTAGAAGCACCAAGTGTATCTTCGAATTCAGGTGTAAAAGTTCAGCCAAAACTTTAAAAAATAAAATTCGATTAAGGTGATGAAATAAGACATCACCTTAATTCGTCTATAAAACGACTAATCTTATTTCCCTATGAAAAACATCTTTCATCTATTCATAGTAATATTTAGCTCACCAAACGAAAAAGTGAAGTAGCTGATCAACAGAACACGGAGAAATTAACCAACTCAAGAACATCAAATCGATAAAAGCACTGAAATAGAACCACTGATACTCAATATCCAGAAGATAAAATCTTGCTCTAAAAACTGACATTCGCCCCTATTTTGCGCTATGCTGTGCGGCAATCTTAACTTTAATTTTTGTTGTATCGCATATCCCTATGACGACTTCTCACATTGACTCCGAATATCAAGCAAGTGCCATTGAGCCTCAAGTTCAACAAGACTGGGACAATCGCAAAGTTTTTAAAGTTGCAGACACTGTAGAGGGCAAACATCGCTATATCCTGTCGATGTTCCCTTATCCAAGTGGCAAGCTGCATATGGGGCATGTGCGTAACTACACCATTGGTGACGTGATCAGCCGTTTTTACCGTCTAAAAGGCGAAACGGTATTACAACCAATGGGTTGGGATGCGTTTGGTTTACCTGCTGAAAATGCAGCGATCGCTCATCAAGTTGCACCAGCAAAATGGACATTTGAAAATATCGCATATATGCGTGACCAATTAAAAAAATTGGGTTTGTCTGTGGACTGGGATCGCGAATTTGCAACCTGTACACCAGAATACTATCACTGGGAACAATGGTTATTCGTTCAGCTTTATAAAAAAGGTTTGATTTATCGTAAGCTCTCAACAGTAAATTGGGACCCAGTTGACCAAACTGTTTTAGCAAACGAACAAGTTGAAAATGGTCGTGGATGGCGTTCTGGTGCATTGGTAGAAAAACGTGATATTCCAATGTATTACTTCCGCATCACAGACTATGCACAAGAATTATTAGATGATTTAGACACCTTGCAAGATGGTTGGCCACAACAAGTGTTGACCATGCAACGCAATTGGATCGGTCGCTCTACGGGTATGGAAATCACTTTCCCTTCTGCAAATACAGAAATTTATGCAGATGGCTTAACCGTTTACACAACACGTGCTGATACCTTAATGGGTGTGACTTATGTTGCTGTTGCAGCAGAACACCCTCTTGCGCTTAAAGCAGCGGAAAACAATCCTGAATTGGCTGCATTTATCGAAGAATGTCGTATGGGATCAGTGGCTGAAGCTGATTTAGCGACTGCCGAAAAGAAAGGCATGGCAACTGGTTTATTCGTAAAACATCCTGTAACTGGTGATGAGCTTCCTGTCTGGATCGCAAACTACGTATTAATGTCATACGGTTCAGGTGCTGTGATGGCTGTGCCAGCACACGATGAACGTGATTTTGAATTTGCCAACAAGTTTAATTTGCCAATCAAACAAGTGATCGATGCCAAAGGTACTGATGATGCAGATTACTCTGCAACTGAATGGCAAGAATGGTATGGCTCTAAGGAAGGTAAACTCGTCAATTCAGGCGAGTTCGACGGTTTAGATTTCCAAGCCGCTTTTGATGCTTTCCTTGCAAAATTAGAACCACAGAATTTAGCAAATGCTAAGGTTCAATTCCGTTTACGTGACTGGGGTGTATCTCGTCAACGTTACTGGGGTTGTCCAATTCCAATGATTAACTGTAACACTTGTGGTCAAGTCCCAGTGCCAGAAGATCAATTGCCAGTGGTATTACCAACTGATGTGGTTCCAGATGGTTCTGGTAACCCATTAAATAAAATGCCTGAATTCTATGAGACCAAATGTCCTTGCTGTGGTGGCGATGCACGCCGTGAAACAGATACCTTGGATACTTTCGTAGAATCATCTTGGTACTATGCGCGCTATGCATCTCCTGACTTTACAGGTGGTATGGTAAAACCAGAAGCTGCTCAAAACTGGCTTCCTGTAAACCAATACATCGGTGGTGTTGAGCATGCAATTCTGCATTTACTTTATGCACGCTTCTTCCACAAATTAATGCGTGATGAAGGTGTAGTACAAGGTAACGAACCATTTACCAACTTGCTTACTCAAGGCATGGTGTTAGCTGATACCTTCTATCGTGAAGCTGAAAATGGTAAGAAGACTTGGTTTAATCCTGCTGACATCGAATTAGAACGTGATGAGAAAGGTCGTATTCTTTCTGCAAAATACTCAGGTGATGGTCAAGAAGTTATCATCGGCGGACAAGAGAAAATGTCTAAGTCGAAAAACAACGGAATCGACCCACAAGCAATTATTGATCAGTACGGTGCAGATACAGCACGTGTATTCATGATGTTTGCTGCACCACCAGATCAATCTTTAGAATGGTCAGATGCAGGTGTCGAAGGTGCGAACCGCTTCTTAAAACGCGTATGGCGTTTAGCTGCTGGTTTCTTGGAAACAGGCAACCAAACAACGACGATTGATACTGCGAACTTGTCTAAAGATGCACAAGATTTACGTCGCAAAACGCATGAAACCATCCAAAAAGTGGGTGATGACATCGAGCGTCGCCATGCATTCAATACTGCGATTGCAGCATTGATGGAGTTGCTGAATGCAACTAACAAGTTTGAAGCAAAAGATGATAATGATGCTGCTGTAGCACGCGAAGCAATTACTACATTGTTAACCTTGCTTGCTCCATTTGCACCACATCTCAGTCAAACTTTATTGACTCAGTTTGGTATCGACTTAACAGCTGCTGCCTTCCCGCAAGTGGATGAATCAGCATTAACACGTAATACACAAACGATTGTTGTACAAGTGAATGGTAAGCTCCGTGGTAAGTTAGATGTCGCTGTCGATATTTCAAAAGATGATTTATTGGCTTTAGCAAAAGCTTTACCAGAAGTTCAACAATTCTTAACTGGACCGACCAAGAAAGAAATTGTTGTACCAAATAAACTTGTGAATTTAGTGGTTTAATTTTCTGTTTAAACTCCCTCTCCTAGTGAGAGAGTGAACTTTATCGAAACAAAACCTCATCAAAGCCCGCTGTCATTCAACGGGCTTTGATTCTAAAATGTGGTCAAATTATCAAGATTAAATCTTCCATATTTGCTGGAAGATTATAAGGACAAAGCATGCATATAGCTCAACGTTTCGCTGCGATTGTTTTAACATTAGGCCTAAGTGCAGGCTTAGCCAGTTGCGGTTTCCATTTGAAAGGAAGTAATCCAACGGCAACGCCTTTGGTATATAACAAATTAAATCTTGTTTTACCTGACAATACCGATGAGCTTGAAAATCGTCTGAGCATTTACTTGAGTGCAACAGGTGTACAACTGAGTAATGCGAATGATGCTTATGTACTGCGCATTTTAGACTACACGCCTCGCCGTCAATTATTGAATGGAAAATTAACTGAGGTCTTGCTTCGTCTAACAGTGACTTTCCAAATTGAAGATCGTCAAGGCAATAAAATTACTGAACCTCGCACATTAACTGCATCACGTAGTTATCAATATGATGTCGCAACGGTCAATACAGACAATCAACAAGAAGCTTATTTAAATAAGATTGTAATTGATGATGTGGCTCAACAGATTACACGTCAAATTGCAGCAAATCGTTTACCGAAAGCACAGTCGTAATCGCAGTTTATGAAATTAGATTATGTTCAAGCTTTAAAACGTGTAAATGAAGCCCGTGGTGCATGGATCATCCATGGGCAAGAGCCTTTGCTAGAACAAAATCTACTCGATACATTTCGTAAAGCGTGGCAACAACAAGAAGTTGAACGTCAACGCTATGATATTAGCAGTGTGAATGACTGGAAAAATGTCTTTAATGCATTGAATAGCCTGTCATTATTTTCTCAACAACTCGCAATTGAAGTCCATGGCAACATCAAACCTGATGCCAATGGGCTAAAACAGCTCAAAAGTTATATTCAGCACAATGAACATAACTTATTGCTTATCGTATTACCGAAACAAGATAGCAGTAGTTTAAAGTCCGCTTTCTTTCAGGTGGTTGAAGCAAATGGTGTTGTAGTTCCCTTAACGGCAACCTATCCGCAAGACCGACAAAGAATATTAAGTATTGAAGCCGACAAGCTCGGAATCCAATTGAATAATGATGCATGGCAATGGCTGATGCAGCATCATGAACATAACCTACTGGCAGCCAAAAACAGTTTGATGCGTGTTGCAGATACCTTTCCCGATATCAAACAAATCCAGATTGAACAACTCTATGCGTGTTTACAAGATCAATCACGCTATACCACCTATGATTTAAGTGATGCATTATTAACAGGAAATTTAGCTCAATCCGTTAAAATCTATCAGTATCTTCTTGCTGCTGGCGAACCAGATAGTTTGATCTTATGGACACTCAGCAAAGAAATGCGTCTACTTATGCAACTTTTTGAGCAGCCACAGAATGCATTGCAATTAGGGATTTGGAAAACTAAAGTTTCGCTTTATCAGCAAGCATTACGCCGCTTAAACCCTCGTCAGTTTTTAAAATGGCCTGAACTTTTATTAGCAATAGATGCTGCAATTAAAGGAATGTCTAAAGAAAACTCAGAACATCTGATGCTTCAAGCAATCAGTGAACTGTGTGGTACAACTTTATTTCCAAGCTTTTCTTAAAAATAAATAAAAAAGGATGACTTTATGTCATTGGATTTAACCACAATCCAGAAAGAACAAATCAAAGATATACTTTCGCGTGCTGATGCTCTCATTATCAGCGCAGGTGCTGGCATGGGTGTTGACTCTGGGCTACCTGATTTTCGTGGTAATCACGGTATGTGGCAAGCCTATCCTGAACTAGGCAAACAACGAATTGATTTTACAGAAATCGCCAATCCAGCCGCTTTTCATCGCCATCCACGTTTAGCTTGGGGCTTTTACGGACATCGTTTAGCACTCTATCGTAAGACTCAACCCCATATAGGTTTTGAATTACTCAATCAATTGGCAGAGAAATTAGCACTACCTTATTTTATATTTACTTCTAACGTCGACGGGCAATTTCAAAAGGCAGGCTTTAGTCCAAAGCAGATTTATGAATGTCATGGTTCAATTCATCATTTGCAATGCTTAGCTAGTTGTACTTCAGAAATTTGGTCAGCAGATGACATCTCGCCTGAAATCGACCATCTGAACTGCCAATGGTTAGATGACCTTCCTCACTGCAAACATTGTGGCGGTTTGGCACGTCCTAATATCTTAATGTTTGATGACTACGAGTGGATTGCTCAGCGACAAACACAGCAACGAAATCTTTTAGAATCCTTTATAAATCAATATAAACAACCACTTGTTATAGAGATTGGTGCAGGTACAGCTATTCCAACAGTACGCTATTTCAGTGAACGATTTGCGCCCTCTCTGATTCGTATTAATCCTCGTGATTATGCTTTACCCAAAACAGGTGGAATCGCTCTTGCCATGAGTGCTACACATGGTATTCAAATAATATATGACATTTCCACGACATAGCATCACAGCCAAATAGTAAATAATTCTCATTCTAAATTAAAAATATCCACGCTTTATCCTTATTTCACTTTTATACTAAGTTTATTTTCTTCATTTTGACCTCGTGACCATGCCAAAAACAAGCTCTAAAAAAATTCAACCTCGCAAAATAATATTGATCGCTCTCGGTGTATTGATCATAGCAGCACTAGGTTGGATGTTCTTTAAACCTAAAGCTGAAGTTCCACAATATATTAGTGCTGAAGTTTCGCGTGGTGATATTGAAGATTCTGTTTTAGCCACAGGTGTATTGGAAGCCACCAAAATGGTGAGTGTCGGTGCACAGGTTTCAGGTCAAGTGAAAAAAATGTACGTGCAATTGGGTGATCAAGTTAAACAAGGTCAGTTGATTGCTCAGATTGATTCGATTCGTCAAGAAAATGATTTAAAAACGGCTGAAGCAAGTATTAAAAATCAACAAGCCCAGCTTGCCGTTCAACAAGCAAATTTGGCAAAAGTTGAAGCTGAATACAAACGCCAACAAGCGATGTATAGCCAAGATGCAACATCACGTGCAGAGCTTGAAACAGCACTAGCAAATTACAAAACAGCTCAGGCACAAATAGCTGCGATTAATGCTCAAATTGAACAATCTCGCTTAACTCTGGCAACAGCGAAAGAAGACCTCGGATATACCCGTATTGTTGCACCTATGAATGGAACTATCGTGGCAATCGTGACTGAAGAAGGTCAAACGGTAAATGCGAATCAAACGGCTCCAACCATTGTAAAACTTGCAACTCTCGACACGATGACCATTAAAGCTCAGATTTCAGAAGCAGATGTGATGAAAGTTGAGAAAGGTCAAACCGTTTATTTCACCACCTTAGGAAATAGCGAGAAAAAACATTATGCGACTTTGCGTCAAGTAGAGCCCGCTCCAGATTCAATCAATACTGAAACTACGAGCACGAACTCTTCTTCATCAAGCTCTGCGGTCTATTACAACGCACTTTTTGACGTACCTAATGAAGATGGCAAACTGCGCATTGATATGACTGCTCAAGTCTATATTGTGTTAGCAGAAGCAAAAAATACATTAACAATCCCAGCAGCTGCGATTCAAGCAAAACGATCTAATACAAAAAATACTGCTAAAACCTCAACCGATAAAACCGAGGGTAATACCAATAAAGAAGTTCAGCGTCCAAAACGTTTGGAGTTAACAGCTGAAGAACAGAATCTAATTGCTCAAGGAAAAGCATCAACAGGAATGGTTCGTGTTTTACAGGCTGATGGTAGCGCTCAACCACAGCAAGTGTTGATCGGACTCAATAACCGTGTAACGGCGCAAGTATTGAAAGGACTCAAACAAGGTGACCAAGTTGTGATTGCAGATGCTTCCGACAACTCAAATGAAGCAGCAAAACGCAGTAACCAACGTGCAATGAGAATGTAATATGACTCAAAATCAAACGCATTCGTCACAGCCGCTACTTGAAGTCAGCAACCTGACTCGGGAATTCCCTGCAGGTGAAGGTACAGTCCAAATCCTCAAAGGCATTGATTTAAAAATTTATGCAGGTGAATTGGTTGCCATTGTTGGGCAATCTGGATCAGGTAAATCCACACTCATGAATATTTTAGGGTGTTTAGACAAACCTAGTTCAGGTAGTTATTTGGTCAACGGACGTGAAACACGTCAACTTGAACCTGATGAACTTGCCCAATTACGCCGAGAATATTTTGGTTTTATTTTCCAGCGTTATCACTTACTCGGTGATTTGAGTGCATCTGGTAACGTTGAAGTCCCTGCAATTTATGCAGGTGTCGATAGTCATCTTCGTCAGGAACGTTCGGCTGAATTGCTCTCTGAACTTGGCTTAGAGGAGCGTCTACATCATCGTCCAAGTCAACTTTCAGGTGGTCAACAGCAACGCGTTTCGATCGCACGTGCATTAATGAACGGCGGTGACGTGATTCTTGCCGATGAGCCAACAGGAGCATTGGATAAGAATAGCGGTATTGAAGTCATGCGTATTTTGCGTGAACTCAATGCTAAAGGTCATACCATCATCTTAGTTACACATGATCTCAATGTAGCAAAAAACGCGACCCGTATTATTGAAATCAGTGATGGCAATATTATTTCAGATCGCGCTAATACACCTGAAAATGATGATCCCGATTTAAAACGTCAGACACTACAACCCTTACCGCAAAAGAAAACCTCAGCTTGGCGATCTTTCTTTGATCGCTTAGGTGAAGCGTTCCGTATGGCATTGCTAGCGATGAATGCCCATCGAATGCGTACCTTTTTGACCATGCTCGGGATTATTATCGGAATTGCATCTGTAGTTTCAGTGGTTGCATTGGGTAATGGGTCTCAGAAGCAAATTCTTGAAAATATTAGTAGTCTCGGTACGAATACCATTACTGTGTACCAAGGACGAGGATTCGGTGATAACTCACGAGCCTCACAAACCAAAACACTTGTACCTGCGGACGCAGATGCACTTTCAGAACAACCTTATGTTGATGGAGTCAGTCCTTCTGTTAATACAAGTGTGACCTTACGTTTTAAAGAAACTGAAGCATCTGCAACCGTCAATGGTGTAAGTTCGGATTTCTTCTATGTGCGCGGTATGACTTTTAAATCGGGGCAACCTTTTGATAAAAGCAGTGTGACCCAACGCGCACAGGATGTGGTCATTGATACGAATACTGAGAAAACCTTTTTCTCTGATGGTACTAACCCAGTCGGTCAAGTGATCTTATTGGGCAGTGTACCGAGTCGAGTGATTGGTGTCATAGATGCGCAACAAGGTTTCATGGGTAGTTCCGACAGCTTGAATGTATATCTTCCCTATTCAACGGTAATGAGCCGAATGCTTGGACAATCGAACGTTCGCAGCATCATCGTGCGCATCAAGGATGAATATCCAAGTAGTGCTGCTGAAAATGCAATCCTAACCTTACTTGAACAACGTCATGGTGCTCAGGATGTGTTTACCCAAAACTCCGATAGTATTCGTGAAACGATCGAGCAAACCACAGCGACAATGACATTGTTAATTTCAGCAATTGCTGTCATTTCACTGGTCGTGGGTGGTATTGGGCTTATGAATATTATGTTGGTTTCAGTCACCGAACGTACCCAAGAAATTGGTGTCCGAATGGCGGTGGGTGCTCGACAAAGTGATATTTTGCAGCAGTTCTTGATTGAAGCGATTTTGGTCTGCTTACTGGGGGGCGTGCTAGGTGTATTGCTTTCACTTGGGATTGGACAAATTATCGGACACTTTGCCAAAGGCATTATTGAGATGAGCTATTCAACGACATCTATTGTTGCAGCCTTTGTATGTTCGAGTCTGATTGGTATCGTTTTTGGTTTCTTACCAGCACGAAATGCGGCGCAACTCGATCCAGTTGCAGCACTAGCAAGAGAATAAGGAATTTGAGTATGTCTTTTCATTTAAAAAAATTAGGATTAGCACTGGCACTCACAGGTTCTTTAGCTGGCTGTTCTGCTGTTGTTAAAACACCATACAACTCGCCATCCGTACAAGTTCCTCAACAGTTCCAATATGATGTGCAAAAGAACAAAAATGTAAATCTGAGCGATCAATGGTGGACTCTCTTTAATGATGCTCAGCTCAATCAGTTGATTGACCAAGTACTCGCTAAAAACAGTGATCTTATAGTTGCTGGTATCACACTGAAACAAGCTCGCTTACAAGCTGGCTTGGCTGAAAACCAGCAAGGCATTCGTTCCAGTTCAAGTGTGTCAACAGGTCATAACTATGATCTACGCTCAGGAAATGGCACTGATCGTGGTTTATCAACCAGTGTGGGTGTCAGTTATGAGTTAGATTTATTTGGTAAACTTGCCAATCAAACTGAAGCGAGTCGTTGGGAAGCTCTTGCAAGCGCACAGGACTTACAAGCAACCGCGCAAAGTTTAGTTGCCACCACAGCCAAACTATATTGGCAATTGGGTTATTTAAATGAGCGATATAACACCATCCAACAGAATTTAGCTTCTACACAGAAAATTTATGAATTAGTGCAATCACAATACAAAGCAGGTGCGGTTTCAGGTTTAGATTTAACTCAAGCAGAACAATCGGTTCAAAGCCAAAAAGCCAGTTTGAGTCAGATTGAACAACAACGTGTAGAAACACGTACAGCCATTGCAGTATTGCTACATATGCCTGTACAGCAACTGAATATTCAAGAACCGAAACAGCTTCCAAGAAATGCTCTGCCGAATATCGCTGTGGGGCTACCTGCGGATATTTTGTCGCGTCGCCCAGATTTACAAGCTTCAGAATTACGTCTACGTAAAACGCTATCGAATAAAGATGCAACCAAAGCCAGCTACTACCCTTCGATTAATCTCACAGGTAATTTAGGTGCTTCGAGTACATCGCTGACACAACTTTTGAAGAATCCTGCACTCACTTTAGGTGCGAGTTTAAGCCTACCCTTTCTTCAATATAATGATATGAAGAAAGATATTGCGATTAGTGATCTGGAATATGAAAAAGCGATTATTCAATATCGCCAAACGCTATACCAAGCTTTCGCTGATGTAGAAAATGCATTGTCGAATCGAACACAACTGAATCAGCAAGTACAGTTACAGCAACGTAATGTCGAGTTAGCTAATAAAACTGAGCGACTTACCGAAGTGCGTTATCGAAATGGTGCAATTGCCTTAAAGAATTTACTTGATGCTCAAGAGACCACACGCAATGCGCGACTCAGCTTAGTTGAAACCAAGCAGAGTCAATACAATGCCTATGTGACTTTGATGCAAGCACTAGGTGGAAGTCCTGTGAAAGAACTACCTGAGCAATAACACACGAGTTGATATTGTTTACTTTCTTAAAGTTCTCAACTCATTTTGAATGGGCTGAGAACTTTTGATTTTATCCATCAAATCTATGCATTGACGCAAATCTTGCTGTTTTATATGTTGATCGAAATAAAAAAGAAAATACAACTATCTATATTATTTTTGAGTGTATAGCATATATGGTCATATAATTTTATCTAAACATAACAAATTGATAATTGGGAAGGATTGATAACAAATGAAATTTATAGACCTAATCCGTACAATATTAGAAAATCACCCTAATGGTATGACTCCACAGCAAATACGTGATTATCTAAAAACTAAGTATCCCAACTATTACGGAACTGAAGCACATAAACGAAACGTTGAAAAAGGTCATTACAATAATTTAGATCATGCCTTACTAGCAGAAATTTATATAGCAACTCGTCAAGCTTCTGATATTTTCTCAGATAGATCTACAAAACCAATGACTCTTTTTTTAGAATCTTCATCATATACTCATTATGATTATGACTCCAAAATAATAGAAGAGACTATAGAGAATGAAGACCTTTCTCGTTTAGAAAAAGGGGTTGGCACTGTTTATGTGTTAGGGACAAATCTATTCACTGAAAATGGTCATGAAATAGTTAAAATAGGTATAACCACTGGCGATGTAGCTCAGAGAATACAACAACTATATACAACTGGCGTACCTACTAAATTTCGTGCATTGAAGACTTATGATGTACAAAATTATGCTGAACTCGAACAAGCACTCCATAAATTACTTGATCCATATAGAATTAATAGAGCTAGAGAATTTTTTATTGATAAATGTCTTCCATTTATTGAAAAGGTTGTGTCCTTACATACCGAAATTCTAAAAACACAAGTCATTCAAGGATAATGTCTACAGAAGCAGCCCCAACATATCTCCAAGCATTATATTTGAAACCTAAGTCTACTACTAAAAATAAAGCCGCAATAAAGCGGCTTTATCTAATAATTTAGATTAATCTAATTATTCATCATCCATCATTGACTGGCTCATACCGACAGTATTGAAACCACCATCAACATAAAGGATTTCACCCGTAATACCTGAAGCCCACGGTGAGCAAAGGAATAATGCTGCATTACCCACTTCTTCAATCGTTACATTACGTTGTAATGGAGCGATTTTTTCATTGGCATCTAACATTTTACGGAATGATTTGATACCTGAGGCTGCCAATGTACGGATTGGACCCGCAGAGATCGCATTCACACGAATCCCCTCTTTACCCAAGCTTAGTGCTAAATAACGAACACCCGCTTCTAAAGATGCTTTAGCCATGCCCATCACGTTATAGTTTGGCATCACACGCTCAGAACCTTGATAAGTCAAAGTCAATAAACAACCCTGACGTGCTTGTAATAAAGGTTTTGCAGCACGTGCCATCGCAACAAAGCTATACGCGCTAATGTCATGTGCGATTTTGAAACCATCACGATCTGTCACGTCTGTGAAGTCACCATCTAATGTATGTGCTGGTGCGAAACCGATTGAATGCACAACACCATCTAAACCATCCCAATGTTTTGCTAACTCAGCAAATGCACCATCAATTTCTGCATCAACAGCTACATCACAAGGGAAAACTAAGCTCGAACCAAACTGTGCTGCAAAATCATCAACACGTTTTTTCAACTTTTCATTTGGATAAGTAAACGCAAGCTCCGCACCTTCACGATGTAATGCAGCAGCGATACCGTATGCAATTGATAATTTGCTTGCAATACCAGCGATTAAAAAACGTTTACCAGCTAAAAGTCCTTGTGACATCTTATTCTCACTCGAAAAATTTTCACCACATCATGCCAACATTCCTTATTTTTCGGAATTGCATAATCCATCTTTTTTACAAACTTGCATAAAAAAATCGCCCTCAGATGAAGGCGATTTTCTTTTTTAAGATAACAATTCGTTAGTCATCACCTTGGATCAGACTCAACAAACGCATAAATGAGTAATACATCCATACCAAAGTTGCTAACAGTGCAATTGCACATAACCATTCAAATGCTTTCGGAGCACGTTGTGCTGCGGCACTTTCAATTAAATCAAAATCTAAAATTAAGTTCAGTGAAGCAATTACCGCAACAAAAGCTGCAAAACCGATACCTAACCAGTTACTTTCAAAGATATAAGGAATACTTGAACTAAATGCCAAACTCATAATGATCTGAACGACAAATACCAAAGCAATTGCAATAGATGCTGAGATCACCACTGCTTTGAATTTCTCAGTTGCACGAATGATTTGGAATTTATATAAACCAAATAGAACTAATGTGGTCACAAATGTTGCAAGTAAAGCTTGTAACGGAACACCTGGAAATTTCAGTTGGAAAATAAAAGAAATACCACCTAAAAATGCACCTTCAAATAAAGCATAAGGAATTGCTAAAGCAGGTGCTGTATTGGATTTAAATGTTGTAATCAAAGCTAGAACAAAACTGCCAATTGCCCCGACGATTGCCGCTGCATATGCAATCGAAAGATTTGCTGTGAATGCACAATAGAAAAATAGAGCCATTCCGAGAACCGCTGCGATCACAGTCAAAAGAACCGATTTTTGAATCGCTCCTTGAATGGTCATGGGTTCAGCCAAGTCACTATAGGTTTCAACACGAGTTAAAATTGGATTATTACTTTGCATGTATACGCTCTTTTTATAGTTAGCAATAAAAGCACAAGTTTAAGCGATTTCTTTATTCTGCCCAATATTTTTTTACATTCATTAAAAAAAGGAGCCGAAGCTCCTTTTATATTTCAATGGCATCCTTATAAAAGATAAGCCATGAGTTATTTATTCATAATAAAAAAATATTCACGGTAATATTTTAATTCAGCAATTGAGTCACGAATATCGTCCATCGCCAAATGTGAGGCATTTTTCTTTAAGCCACTCATAATTTCAGGTCTCCAGCGTTTCGCCAACTCTTTGACTGAAGATACGTCTAAATTACGATAATGGAAGAACTGTTCAAGTTCAGGCATCAGGCGGTGTAAGAAGCGGCGATCTTGGCAAATTGAGTTACCACACATTGGTGATGATTTTGGATTCACCCATTTTTTTAAGAACTCAAGTGTTTGCTGTTCTGCATCTTGCGCAGACAATTTGCTACGGCGTACACGTTCAATTAAACCTGATTGACCATGTTGCTTGGTATTCCATTCATCCATTGCGTTTAGAATCAAATCTGATTGATGAACCGCTAAAACAGGACCTTCAGCAAGAATATTAAGATTATCATCAGTAATAATTGTTGCGATTTCAATAATCTTATCGTTATCCGTATCCAGACCTGTCATTTCTAGGTCGATCCAAATTAATCGTGTATCTGGGGTACTGCTCATAGATCGTGATTCTAAAGTGCTTAAAAACATCAATAGTAGCAAATTAATTACTTCTTGGCTGTAATTCTATAGTGGCTTCATGCTATTTTTGCGGTCTTAAATGTATGGATTTTTTGGGACATGAATGGCTTTAATTCGTAAACGTCGCTTAACCGAACAACAGCAACGTCGTATTGAGAAACAGCACAAATCTCGTCAAGACGACATTGACACATCACAAGATTTGGATGGGCTAGTTGTTCAGCATTATGGTCGTCAACTCGAAGTACAAGCACTCTCTGTACCTGATCAACATCCAGAAAAACCAGAAGTTCAAGATGGTGAGCCTGAACCTTTCTGGAAACCAATTGAATTGGATAGTGTTTGGCGTTGCCATACTCGTACCAATCTCGAATTATTGGTCACTGGTGATCGCGTCAAATGGCAAGCAGATCCAAATACAGGTTTAGGAATCATTACTGCAATCTATCCTAGACAATCTCTACTGACTCGCCCTGACCGCTATCATAAGGTTAAGCCTGTGGCAGCAAACATTAGTCTGATTGTGATTGTATTTGCACCATTGCCAGAACCTGCACCAACATTGATTGATCGTTATTTGGTTGCCTGTGCTGATGCCAATATTCCTGCATTATTGGTACTCAACAAATCAGACTTACTCACTGAAAATGACCCTATTCTAAATTTACTCAGTGAATATGAAGCCTTGGGTTATGAAACCATGATCTGCCAATCACAAGGTTATTTGACTGAACTTGCTCAACGCTTGGACAAGGAAACTGTGGCTTTTGTTGGGCAATCAGGTGTGGGTAAAAGCTCATTGATCAATACTATCGTCCCAAATGCAGCACAGAAAACCAATGTAATCTCAGAAAACTCAGCCCTTGGTCAACACACCACGACTTCAACACGTCTGATTAAATTTGGATCAAACGGCGCATTGATTGATTCTCCTGGGATTCGTGAGTTCGGTCTTTGGCATCTAAATTTAGAAAAAGTTCGTACAGGTTTTCCTGAAATTGAATCACATCTTGGTCTCTGCCAATTCCGTAATTGCACGCATACGCATGAGAAAAATTGTGCATTGAAACAAGCAGTTGATCAAGGCGAAATCTTACAGCGCCGTCTTGACAGTTATTTACGCCTCATTGATGAAATTCAAGAAGCTCAACAAAAAAGTTAACTTTTCTCGATCATTCCCCCTTGAACTAAGGATTTTGATCACCATAGAGATACGTTATACTCAGGATCAATTTTGATTTTAACTTTAGGTGACTTGTGGAACGCTGGTTAGAGTTTATGGGGAATCACCCCTTCTTATTTGGTGCGCTCGGCGTATTGATCGTGTTGTTCTTTGTTTTAGAAGGACAACGTAATGGTCGTAAAATTTCACCGCAATCACTCGGTATTTTGGTTAAAGCAAAAAATGCCATGCTGATTGACCTTCGTGATGCGAAAGATTTCCGTGATGGTCACATCAGCGGTAGCCGTAACATTCCATATAGCCAAATCACAAGTCATGTAGATGAATTAAAAGCAAGTGATCGTCCATTGGTATTTATCTGTAACTTAGGTCAAGTTGCGGGTGCAGCATTGCAAAAAGTTGCGCATGCAGATAGCTATCGTCTAGATGGTGGTATCAGCAACTGGAAAGCTCAAGGCTTACCCTTAGTTAAAAGTAAAACCAAAGCTTAAGGAGCAATAAGATGACAACTCCAAACGTCACAATTTACTCAACGCTGTCTTGCCCATACTGTGTACGTGCAAAACAATTACTTGAGCGTAAAGGCGTTGCTTTTAAAGAAATTAATCTTTCAAATGAAGCACCTGAAGTTCGTATTGAGTTAATGCAACGTACTAACCACCGTACAGTGCCTCAAATTTTTATCAAAGACCAATTCATTGGCGGTTTTGATCAACTTTATGCTTTAGAGCGTGAAGGTAAACTCGACCAATTATTAGCTTAACTTTAAGGAAAAACAATGAGCGAAGAACAAGTTCAACCACAACTTGCATTAGAACGTATTTATACTAAAGATATTTCTTTTGAGGTTCCTGGCGCGCAAGTATTTACAAAACAATGGCAACCAGAACTCAATATCAATTTATCTTCTGCTGCAGAAAAAATTGACCCAAATCATTACGAAGTATCATTAAAAGTTGTAGTTCAAGCAACAAATGAAAATGAAACGGCGTTTATCGTTGATGTAACTCAATCAGGTATTTTCTTGGTTGATAACGTTGAAGAAGACCGTCTTCCATATATCTTAGGTGCTTACTGCCCAAATATCTTGTTCCCTTTCTTACGTGAATCGGTAAATGATTTAGTAACGAAGGGTAGCTTCCCACAATTGTTACTTACACCAATTAACTTTGATGCAGAATTTGAAGCAAACATGCAACGCTTACAAGCGGATGCAGATGCTCAAGGTCAAGCTTAATCGTTATTGCGATAGCTGTAAAAAAGGACTGAATATCAGTCCTTTTTTTATTACTCAACAATCGTTCTAAAGGTAAGATTAATCCGTGGTGTAAATATTTTTTTGGTTGGCGGTAAACGATGTAACCAATATGTCTGTGTCGTATCTTTCATAACTAATAAACTGCCATGTTCTAAAAACACATCAACTTTTTCTTTGGTTTGTTTATGCTTAAACGCAAATTTACGTTCCGCTCCAAAGCTTAAAGAAGCAATTGCACCATTTTTGATGAGATCGATTTCATCATCACTGTGCCAAGCCATTCCCTCTTCTCCAGAGTGGTAAAGATTGAGCAAGCAAGAATTGAATGTTTCACCTGTTAATTTTTCGACTAAGGCTTTTAACTCAATCAGTTCTATAGTTCAAGGCAAAGCATATTTATTAATGTTGGAATACGTATATTCGAAGCCTCGATCACCATACCAAGCGACTTTTCTTTTAGTTATAATTTTTCGACCAAAAATAATCGCCTGATCGTTTTCCCATGCAATGTTCTTCATAAGCATTTCGAAATAGTGATCTGCTTCTAAACTACTTAAAACTTTACCATAATAATGAACAGTCCCCTCGTAGGGTAAATAGTTCACTGTTGGATCTGCTTCAATATCAAATAATTGCATGAGTCTGCGAACCCTCCCAACCAATAATAGCTGTTTTACGAACTGTTCCCCACTCATATCCACCGATAGCGCCAGTCGACTGAATCACGCGATGGCAAGGGATTAAAAATGCAATCGGGTTATGACCAATTGCTGTTCCAACAGCACGAGCTGCTTTGGGATGATCGATCATCTGGGCAAGTTGTCCATAAGTCGAAAGTTGCCCCATTGGAATTTTGAGTAAGCTCTGCCAAACTTTTAATTGAAAGGGTGTGCCCTTGAGATGTAATTTAATCATCGGGAGTTGTTCCCAATCCTGCCGAAAAAACTTCAATGCAGCTTCTTGAAAAGCGTCAACTTGTTCAATATACATTGCATGAGGAAATTGCTCTTTTAAATGTGCTAATGCTTCAGCTGTATTTTCTACAAATCGAAGTGTACAAATGCCTTTCTGAGTAGATGCAATCAACACCTGACCAAATGGTGTTTCAGAAAACTGATAATGAATCGTTAAATGCTGCCCACCATATTTATACTCAGCAGGTGTCATACCTTCTATTTGAATAAAAAGATCATGTAGTCGACTGGTACTCGATAATCCTGTAGCAAATGTTGCATCAAATACGCTGCCCTGCTGTTGCTTCAGAACCTTCTTTGCATGTTCAATGCTAATATATTGTAAAAATTTCTTCGGACTGGTTCCTGCCCATTCAGTAAACAAGCGCTGAAAATGTGCTGGACTAAGATGAATATGTGCTGCTATTTCATCAAGCTGTGGCTGCCTTTGAAAATTATTCTGTATATAAGCAATCGCTTCTGCAATTCGCTGATAATGTTGTTGTGAGGACATAGGATTAGCTCTCATCATTCATCGTTTCACTGTATCAATTTAGAAGTTTGATGAAAATCCGAATCATGCTCAGTTTTTTTATGCGCATTCAATATAAATGAATGCGCATAAAAAAACTGCACGCTTAATACGTACAGTTTTATCACTAAACTACTGGCTCGACTTAACAATACACGCTTAGATTTATTGATCTAAATCCCAATAAATTAATGCATATAATGCTTATGACCTTGATCACGTAAATCTGCAATTTTCTTCGCTTGTTTTTTTGCTTCGTCTAACTTACCTGCTTGAACAAGTGCTTTTGCCTTATCAATTTCAACAATAATTTGCTCAAATAATGCTGTTGAAGTTGGAACTTTTTCAGCTGAATGTGAGGCCAACTTATACTGTTTTGAATGGACTGCTGCTGCACGCATATTATTTAAAGCAGCTGTTGCCGCCTGTGGATTTTCAGCCTGATTGAATGCTTTATAGTTTTTACCGAGTACTTTCATATCATCAGATAAACCACCAGCAAAAACTGGGCTACTCAAACTAAAACATGACAACATAAGTGCAGTGGCTAAAGTTTTTTTAATCATCAGGATGTCCTATCAAAACTGTGGCTATAATTGAATTCACGTACAGACTGACATCGCACACAGTTGTGCTTGTAGGTCAGATGACGACGTAAGTTTAGAATACATAAAAAATGCAACGATTTCGTTGCATTTTAATTAAAAGTAAAATGGTTTTATTTACGACTTCTGTAGTAAAGCATCATGTATTGCTTCTACCAACTGTTGCGAAATCTCTTGCTTTGACGCTTTCTCTAACTCACGCTTTTCCATATGGTATGTCTGAGCGAAAAATACTGTCATTGCATTTTCATCAGAAGCGAAACCAATATCAGGTCGAGACACATCATTACATGCAATCATGTCTAGTTTTTTAGCAACCAATTTACCTGCTGCATATTCTTCGACATTTTGCGTCTCAGCGGCAAAGCCCACCATAAATGGACGCTGTTGTTGCTGTGCAATGGTCGCTACGATATCTGGATTCTTAACCAATGAAACTGCAAGTTCATCTCCAGACTTTTTAATTTTATGTTCCGCAACTTCAGCAACTCGATAATCAGCAACAGCGGCAGTTGCAATAAAAATATCACAACCTTCTTTGAGCTGATTCATACTAACATCAAGCATTTGCATAGCAGATTTCACATTAATTCTATCAACACCATTTGGTGTATCTAAACTGACAGGACCTGCAACTAAAGTGACTTTTGCACCAGCCGCATAACATGCTGCTGCCAAAGAAAAACCCATTTTTCCTGTACTGTGATTAGAAATATAACGGACAGGATCAATTGCTTCGCGCGTTGGTCCAGCTGTAATCGTGACACGCTTGCCAGCGAGTAAACCAAATTTCTCAGCAATTGCACGCTGCGCTTTATGAAAATAAGCTGCAACTTGTTTAGCTAAATCTTCAGGTTCAGGCATACGACCTAGACCAACATCTCCACAAGCTTGTTCACCAGCATCAGGCATAATGACATGTACACCATCTTCAACCAGAGTTTGTAGATTGCGTTGCGTTGCTTTTGCTGCCCACATTTGTTGGTTCATAGCAGGTGCAACCCAAACAGGTGCTTTCGTCGCTAAATATAATGTACTGAGCAAATCATCTGCCAAACCATTGGCAAATTTCGCAATCGTGTCACAACTTGCTGGAGCGACTAACACTAAATCAGCCCATCGCGCCAACTCGATGTGTCCCATACCTGCTTCTGCTTCAGGGTTGAGTAGCTCAGTATGTACAGGATTCCCTGACAAGGCTTGAAATGTTAAAGGTGTGATAAATGCTTGTGCGCCATGTGTCATGACCACGCGGACATCGAAACCAAAATCTTTTAAACGGCGTACTAAAATGGCACTTTTATAGGCAGCAATACCACCCGTAACCGCTAATATAATGTTTTTATGTGGAATTACACTTAGATCGAAGCTCACAAACAGGGTACCTTTCTGTTGCAGTGGCGCTCACAATATCATTAAATATCACCATACCCAAGTGATGCACTTGGAAAAATTATCATCATAAAAAAATTATGTGAATAAAAATGAATCAATCTATAAAACAATCCATTAAAGCATGGCCAGAACAAGAACGACCAAGAGAACGTTTACTCTCGCAAGGACCTCAAAGTTTATCGGATGCTGAACTACTAGCGATTTTTCTCCGCTCTGGCTCGAAACAACACTCAGCTGTTGAACTTTCTCGTATCCTGATTCAGCATTTTGGAGGATTGAACCCAATTTTTGATGCTTCGTTAGAAGACTTGTCCCAATTTAATGGCATCGCGTCAACCAAATATGCGCAACTCATGGCAGTCAAAGAATTAGGACGACGTTATTTGAATAACTATTTTCATCAACAACGACTATGTTTAGATCATTCTTCTTTGGTTTTGGATTATTTACGTTATGAACTTCTAGGTGAAAAACAAGAAGTATTTGCTGTTCTGTGTTTAGATGCAGAACTGAGGAAGCTTCATTTCAAAAAACTATTTTACGGTTCGCAGCATTCATGTAGCGTTTCATTGAATCAGACCCTACGCTACGCAATTCAACAACAGGCCTGTCAAATCGTCGTTGCACACAACCATCCCTACGGAATAGCCCAACCTTCAAATGAAGACATCTACTTTACTCAACAACTCAAACAAGCTTGTAAATTAGTTGAAATTCATTTGATTGATCACTTTATTATTTCACCTGACGGCTATTTTTCTTTTACTGAACAACAACTACTCAACCCTATTAAAATCAAGCAATCTGATCTTGACAAAGCGCCCATCTAACATGAACATCAACAGATAAAATTAATGATTCAAATAACATGATTGTCCGCGACCAGCCTAGCATTTTTAAAGTTTTATTCTCATGGCGCGGGACGATTTTACCCAAAATTTTACCCTCTTTAGGTTTTGTGATGTTGATCTCTGCAATTATTGGCGGAGTTGAATATATTGACCTGTATCGTTTTCCTGAAATTCCATTGGTTGGTTTTACATTGATCGGCGTTGTACTGTCGATTTTCTTAGGTTTCAAAAATACGGCATGTTATGACCGTTGGTGGGAAGCACGTAAACTTTGGGGTGTTTTAATTGCGACTTCACGTCATTTTGATCGAGATTGTCGAGTGTTGGCACAAGCCAGACGTGAAAGAATCATTCAAAATGTGATTGTTTTTGCGAATGTGCTGCGTGATCGATTACGCCACCAAACAGCCAACCCAACTGAACTGACCGAAACCAGCGGTTTGAGTCAGCAAGCTTTGAATCAGCTTTACCAACAACATAATGCTCCGCAATACACACTAAGCCTTATTCAATGGGAATTACTGCAAGCGCTGAAAGACGGTGAAATTTCTGATGTGATTTATACACAAATGAACCGTCATGTCGCAGCTTTAAGTGAGATGCAAACGGGTTGTGATCGTATTGCCAATACCCCTATTCCTTTTGCTTATTCGGTCTTATTAAACCGAACTGTTTATTTTTTCTGTTTTATGCTGCCATTTAGCTTAGGTTCTTTACTTGGTTTAGTCACACCACTCTTAGTCGGAATTTTGGCTTATACCTTTTTGGGACTCGATGCGCTGAGCACAGAAATTGAAGAACCTTTTGGAACGCAAAGCAACGACTTACCTTTAGATGCGATGGTGCGTTCAATTGAAATTGAACTGTTAAGCACGCTGGGCAGACCTACTCCACCGCCCATACAGGCACATGATCACAACTTATTGTAAGGTAGAATTATTGGAAATGATCCCAAATTCCAATTTGCCCCTCTTTTACTCGTGGTGTATTACCCAGTTTAATCCATGGCATATTTTCACCATGAAAATCACTGCCAATTGAAACGGCTAAATCAAACTGCTGAATCATTCGATCAACCATTTGACGTGTCGAAGCGGGTTCTATACTTGGAGGTAATTCAACTGCATCTCCTCCCGCCTCAGCAAATAATTCAATTAAATAGCGGATATTCGTCGCAGATAAATCATAGCGCGTTGGGTGAGCTAATACAGCAAAACCCTGACTCGCATGTATCACATCGATGGTATCTTTTAAGCCTAATCCTTCAAATTTTACGAAAGCCTTTTTTCCTTCTTTTAGGAAACGGTCAAATGCCTGCTGTGGACGACTAACGATATTTTTCTCTACCAATGTTTTAGCGATATGCGTTCGGGTTACACGATCTGATTGCCCATCAACCTTCGCAATTACATCTGGATAAATATCAAAATCAATACATTTCTCTAATAAGTCACAGATGACCTTAGCTCGTTCCGCACGGACTTTTTTCTGATTTTCAAGCATAGCTTGGATCGGTGTTTCATCTTGCATATTCAGCGCCACGATATGCACACCATAGCTTTTTTTCGTGTTTGGTCTTGACCACTGACTCGATATTTCAACACCAGAAATAATCTGAATATCATGATCTTGAGCATACTTTCGTGCAGAGCTTAAACCATCCATAGTGTCATGGTCAGTTACAGCCAACATATGGATTTTCAAATCGACAGCAGCCTGTACCAGTTGCTCAGGAGAGAACGTACCATCAGAAATGTGAGTATGTGTATGTAAATCGACACCGAACATGGTTTGTATTATGCTATCTGACCTATTTCATCATCGTACTGTAACATGAAAGCGTTGCTCGACTACCTTCCGCTGATTATCTTCTTCTACTTTTATAAAACGACCGATCCTAAAGATAGTCAACATCCCCTTCTCCAATTGGTGGGTAGCGCAGGAAATACTGATCAAAATCATATTCTTGTTGCAACATGCGCGCTTCTTATTTCAACCTTAGTGGTTTATGGCTGTTTGTTCTTTTTCCAAAAATTCAAACTGGAAAAAATGCAATGGTTTATTGTGGTGATGTCCATTATTTTTGGAGGAATCACTTTAATTTTCAGTGATGTAACTTACATTAAAATGAAAGCTGTCATCATCAATATTGGAATAGGTATCGGGTTCTTAGTCACGCCTTTATTCAATAAAGAACGGATGCCAATTATCCAAAAATTATTAGGTTCGTTACTTGAGTTAAGTCCTCAAGGGTGGATGCGTTTAAACTGGGCTTGGTGTGGGCAATTCTTCTTATTAGCCTCACTACATTTTTTCTTCGGTTTTATCTTTATGCAAGGCAAATATTGGGGCGAGTTCACCGCATTTGGCGATATTATCGTTTCTATCAGTTACCTTGCTGTTATACTGTTTTGCTTAAGAAAGCATTTTAAAACCACAGACTAAATTTAAAGTTATTGAGCTACATCTATGCCCTATTTTGTGCTGACTTGTACTGATCGTGAAGGTACTCTAGAAAAACGTTTAGCAACACGACCTCAACATTTAGAACGCTTACAAAAATTAGATGATGAAGGTCGTCTGATCGCAGCGGGCGCTCATCCTAAAGACCCAAACAATCCTCAAGCAGGATTCTTAGGTAGCACGATTATTGTCGAATTTGATAGTCGTGAAGCTCTCGATGCATGGATCCAAGATGAACCGTTCTTAAAAGAAGGGATATATGCTGATATCGAAGTGAAATTGTTCAACAAAGCTTTTCCAAAAGGGTAAATCATGCAAGTTTCAGTGAGAAGCTTTTTCGCTTTATGTTTACTCAGTTCAACGACTTGGGCTGTTGAACCAACAACGCCATCAGCACCAACAGCGGCTGCGCCTACAACACCCGTTACTACACCTGCAACTGTACAACCTAAACCTGCAACAGCAACAACAGGTGGCTCCACAAACAATACAACAACGGCTTCAGCACCAAAGCCATTGACTGCGGAACAAATTGCAAAAGCCAAACAACAACAAGATGCAAAAGTCAAAGCCATGATTCAAGATCAAGCAACACGCTTGAAACAACTTGAACATGCAAATCTGCAAGCTCTGTCTCAAAATCAAGAATTACAATTAAAAAATGATAACTTGACTGTACAAGTCCAAGTTCTGCAAAGTGAACGCAGTGCTCAGATGTTTTTATATGGCGCTATGACGATTGCTGTCGGGGTAATTTTAGGTTTCTTTATCGCAAGTTATGTCTACACCAAACGTCGTCGTCAGTGGTAAATATAAATCTTCATGTCACAAACATTAAAACTTCAAACAGCTGAATTAGATTGGGAACTTGTTGATGGTATCGAAGTTCCCATATCTAAACAATTTGGCGACGTGTATTTTTCTAAAGATAACGGTTTACTCGAAACACGCCATGTGTTTTTAAATGGAAATGATCTTAGTACACGATTATCAGAACTCTGTGACTTTCAGTATTTCTGTGTAGGTGAAACGGGTTTTGGTACAGGACTCAATATTCTTACCCTTTGGCAACTTTGGCAAAGTGTTCGCCCTGATAATCACAGTCATTTACATGTCATCAGTGTTGAAAAATTCCCTCTCAGTAAAGCTGATCTCATACGTGCGCTTAGTGTTTGGGATGAACTTAAACCTCTTGCAGATAAACTAGTACAACAATACCCATTACCGATTGCAGGTTGTCATCGCCTGAGTTTTCCCGAAGAGCGATTTAGCATCGATCTATGGCTCGGTGATGCGCAGGACATTTTCCCAAGTATCCCAAAAACACAATCCGTCAATGCTTGGTTTCTCGATGGGTTTGCGCCTTCGTGTAACCCTGATATGTGGCAAGAAAATGTATTAAATCATATTGTGCGCTTATCCGAGTACGGAACGACCTTTGCATCCTTCAGCGTTGCGGGGATTCTTAAACGTGGACTAAAACAACACGGGATCCAAATCAGCCGACCTAGAGGCTTTGGTCACAAACGAGAAATGTTAAAAGCCATTTGGCTAGACTGCCCAGATCAGGAAAATCCAGAGGCTGAGCTGCTCCAAGAGCTTCCAGCAGCATTACCTGAAACAACGCAACTAAAGCAGCGACAAATCGCCATTATCGGCGCTGGAATAGCAGGTTTGACCACCGCATGGGCATTTGCTCAGCGTGGACACCAAGTAATGATTTTCGAGCAAAATGAACCACTTTCAGGTGCTTCTGGTAATCCTCTTGCGTTACTCAATCCTAAGCTGTGTCCAATTGATCAAGCTCATGAACATTTAATGACTCTAAGCTGGCAGCATGCTTTAAACTTTTATTCACGATTTAAAGCATTCCGTGCAATCCAAGTAGAACAGATCGCAATAAAAAATGCCGATGAGCTACTTGGACTAGAACAACAATATCCTAAATCAGTTTTCGGGACAGCTCATTCTTCTCTCAATCAAACAATCGAAACCAACTATCCAAGTTTGATATTGCAGCAAGCTGGTGCAGTTTCTCCTCATGTATTGCGTGATGAGATTTTAAAACATCCAAATATCAGCATAAAAAAAGCCAAAGTTTCTCGTCTTAGACCAAAAGCAACGCAAACAGAAATTTGGCAAGATGAGGACTTAATTTCGGTAGCAGATCACGTCATCGTATGTTGTGCAAAACAAAGTGCTGCCTTATTTGAAAACTATCCTGTATTGAAGCCTATTCGAGGGCAGGTCAGTTGGGTAAATAACACCATACAGCCTTTGGTCTTGGATCAGGCTTATAGCTATGGTGGTTATTGTATGCAGTTAGATGACTCTCAATTGATTTTAGGTGCATCCTTCTACCCTAACCGTGACGATAGTGATGTTCTTGCTGAAGACCATGTGCATAACTACGAACTTATCCACAGTATCTTCCCACAATATGCTGAACAACTTCCATCGATCGACATGTGGCATGGTCGTGCTTCTATTCGGGCGCAGAGTTCAGACTATTTTCCTTTGGTTGGGAAAATGGAATCAAACACTGAAATTTATACTTTTGCAGGTTTAGGTTCTAAAGGATTTTTATTTGCACCATTATGCAGTGAGATTTTAGCTGCATTAGTATTGGGTGAGCTTTGTCCAGCTCCACAATCTTTACTAAGTAAATTGAATCCGTTACGTTTCCAAAAAAAAGTAAAAGTGAAAAAACCGTATTATTCGAAGCAAATGTAGTTTTTAAATTTTAAATCGAGAATTTGATTTATTTTTGAGTTTGCCAAAACACAAATGTATTTTGGCAAACTTTTTCATTTACACACCTTCTACAAGAGGTAAACCAGCATCACGTGCTGCACGAGTACCTCCCATCAAAACGACGTATTCACGTGAACTATCTAGACCTTCTAAAAGTTCGGCTGCTCTGGGTGCTTTACTGCCACCACCACATAAAATGTAAATCGGCTGATCCGCTGCAACTTGAGTCAAACTATCCGCAGTTAATTCAGCAATAGGACGATTTACTGCCCCTTTGACATGAGCCTCTGAATACGCTTTGGTATCTCGGACATCCCAAATGATCGCGTCCTCTGGGAACTCAAATGTTGTAATTTCTTGTTTACGGATCATTGCGCACTCCTTTGATGTAAACAACACTTGGCAAATGAAGAAAACACCCTTAGCATCTCAAATATTCTTTCCCTTTGTAAAGGTCTAACCATGCCTTCTTTTGATATTGTTTCTGAATTAGAGTTATTTGAAGTCAATCATGCGGTACAAAACACGCAAAAAGAGATTGGTACACGTTTCGACTTTCGCGGACAAGACGTTTCGATCGAGTTAAATGAGAAAAATAAAGAAATTAAAATCTCGACTGAAAGTGATTTCCAATGTGAACAAGTCTATACAGAGGTGGTCCCACATGTTTGAACAACTAAAAGCTTATTTATAAGTGATACTCTGCTCTAGTTAAGCTACCTTATTTTGTTGTGGTAGCTGGTCATAGTAAAACTCATCTGGAGTCATTTTGTCCAGACTCGAATGAGGTCGTTTCAAATTATAAAATTCAAAATATGCGTTTAATTGCTTCTTCGCATCCAAAACATTGCTGTAGGCTTTGAGATACACCTCTTCATATTTAACGCTCCGCCATAATCGTTCAACCATCACATTATCAACCCATCGACCTTTACCATCCATACTGATTTGAATGCCATTTGATTTCAATACATCAATAAATGCATCACTGGTAAACTGACTGCCTTGGTCTGTATTAAATATTTCAGGTCGACCATATTTTTCAATAGCTTCATTTAATGTTTCTATGCAAAATGTAACCTCCATACTAATCGATACTCTATGCGCAAGTACCTTGCGGCTATGCCAATCAATCACAGCACATAAATAAACAAAGCCTTTTGCCATAGGGATATACGTTATATCCGTAGACCACACTTGATTACTGCGCTGAATAGCCAATCCTTTGAGCAGATATGGATATTTGCGGTGAGCTTGATTAGCCTGGCTTAAATTTGGTTTGCAATATAACGCATTAATGCCCATTTTCTTCATTAAAGTACGTGTATGACGTCGTCCTATATGATGTCCTTGACGATTCAACAAATCACGCATCATACGGCTACCTGCAAAAGGATATTGCATATGTAATTCATCCATACACCGCATCAGCTTCAGATCTGATGCACTCGCAGGTTTTGGGCGATAATAATAACAACCACGGGAGACTTTCAGCAGCTTAGCTTGCTTAGATACTGAAATCTGAAGTGAGTCGTCGATTAACTTTTGTGGTTGAAGCGGCCCAGTTTCTTCAACACACCTTCTAAAAAATCAATTTCTAATGCTTGCTCACCAATTTTTGCATGTAGTTTTTTTAGATCGATGGGTGGTTCTGTTGGAGCTTTTGATTGATCGAAAGCTTGCGAGGAAGCTGAAATTAATTGATTTTTCCAGTCGATAATTTGGTTTTGATGAACATCAAATTCAGCACTCAATTCAGCAAGTGTTTTTTCTGCTTTAATCGCAGCAAGTGCTACCTTAGCTTTAAAATCATTTGAATGATTTCTTCTTGGTCTACGTGCCATAAAATACTCCATATATTGATGTTTATAACATCATTTGGGGAGCAAAATATCACTTATAAGTGTTGTTCAAATTTCCTGATCCACCTCTATACAATGCTTGAAAATCATTTCTATAAACGTAAGGTTGATGTACAAGCGCTTGATCCACAAAAAGCCACTGCATCAGGTAAACATGTAGTACAAGTGGTCAAACTCAAAGATGGACTTGACTCAGATACTGCAAAAAAAATTAATAAAGCCATTAAAGAAAGTGGTATCAAAGCGCAATCTTCTATCCAAGGGGACAAAATCCGCGTCACTGATAAAAAACGTGATACGTTGCAACAAGTCATGAATTTTTTACGTGAACAACAATTTGGTCTGCCACTGCAATTTAATAATTTCAAAGACTAAGCAATAGGCTCGCTATGGAAAAAGATAACCGTCTTTATACGTTAGTTAAAACCACTTCTAAATTCCCTAAAGGTATCCGTAGTACCTTATGGAGCAAAGCATTTGGTCGTGTTGTTCCGATGGTAGGAACAGCGAACATACGCTATTTAGAAGTAGATAAAGATCATGTGACTGTTCGCATTGAAAACCAACGTAATATGCAAAATCATATTAAGGGTGTACACGCGGCAGCTATGGCTTTATTAGCTGAGACAGCAACTGGATTTTTAACAGGTTTACATGTACCTGATGATCGCATTTTATTGATCAAATCTTTACATGTAGATTATTTAAAAGTCGCACAAGGCGGTTTAACTGCAACTGCAACATTATCTGCTGATCAACAAAAGTTCATTGCAAATAATGAAAAAGGCGAGCTACTGATTCCTGTTACGGTCATTGATGATTCTGCAAATGAACCGATCCAATGCCAAATGCTTTGGGCTTGGTTACCCAAACGTAAAAAATAATAACTGATCTAAACTTCTTTTAGATAGTTACTCAGCCCAAGATACAAATACCGTTTTGTTTCTCGGGCTTTATATTATGAAAAAAATTTACTTTATTCCCATCATATTTTTGACGACTATCATTACTGCTTGTTCTTCTATTCCATTGAATACGACTCATCTTAACAGCTCGAACCAAACTCTCTCCGATGAGCTATCAGAACAAAATAAGAAAATTGTCGTGGACTTTTATGAAGGTGTTTTTTTGAAACACCAAGTTAAAGCATATGCTGATCGCTATATTGGCGACCAATATATTCAACATAATCCGAATGTTCCCGATGGCAAAGCACCTTTTGTAAACTTCTTTACGGAGAAATTTAGCAATAATCCAGCAGCAAAAAATGTAATTAAAAAAGCGATTGCTGAAAAAACCTAGTTGTTCTACATGTTCATTCAACTGAAAATGATACAGATCGGGGAGGAGCAATTATTGATATTTTCCGTGTTGAAAATGGGAAAATTGTCGAGCATTGGGATGTGATTCAAAACATCCCAGAGCAAAGTAAAAACAGTAATACCATGTTCTAGCTACAAAGGTATAGCCCAAATAAATTTGTGTTATACCTTTATGAATGAGAAATTGATGTTTCAATAATAGAAATAAGTTGCTGCAGATATTTAGCATCGACTTCATCAAACTGATTGAGTTCATCACTATCAATATCTAGTACACCAACACATTCCGTATTTTGCATAATCGGCAATACGATTTCTGATTTAGACGCTGAGCTACATGCAATATGTCCTGGAAACAACTCAACATCAGGCACGATAATAACTTGTAGTTGTTGCCATGCTGTACCACATACACCACGACCTTTCGCTATACGAGTACAGGCAATTGGTCCCTGAAATGGACCTAATACTAATTCATTTTGCTTAACCAAATAAAAACCAACCCATAACCAACCAAATTGCTGATTCAGTGCAGCACAAATATTTGCAAGATTAGCGATCAGGTCAGGCTCACCCTCAATAATTGCTTTAATCTGAGGGATAATACTTTGATATTGTTCGGCTTTATCGCCTTGTTGCAAAATGAGCTCTTCAGCCATGCTTAAATCCTAACGAGATAACTCCCTAATCGTATCAAGCAAATACGCTTAAACCGATAGCGTTGCTGTAAATTTCTGTCTAACTTCTTCTGAAATTTGACGTTTATTACCCTTTACATCGACCGCAACAAAGGTAAACACCCCTTCAGTAATTCGCACTGGTTCACGCGAATCATCATGACTGTTCCATACTTCAATTTGTACTTGGACCGAAGTATTACCAACTTTCAAGATTTTTGTATAGCAACTAATCACATTTCCGACTTTCACAGGAACTAAAAAAGTCATCTGATTAATTGCAATCGTTGCACAACGACCTTTACTGAAGCGCTCGACGTGAATTGCACCAGCCAAATCCATTTGAGATACAATCCATCCACCAAAAACATCACCACTCCAGTTAGTATCAGCAGGCATTGCAATCGTTTGCAAAGAAAGCGTGCCTTCAGGATGGTTCAAACGCTCAGTCATATCAAATATCTCTTGATGTTACTTCAAATGTTGCTCTAGCCATTGCTGAAGTTCAGGTGCACGTAATGCTCCGCTCACTCGAGCAATTTCAGTTGTTTTGTTCATCAGCACTAGGGTTGGAATACTACGTACGTTAAATGCTGCACTCAATCTTGGATTTGCTTCTGTATCAATCTTTGCAAAAATCACATATGGATTTTGGGTTGCAACTTGAGCAAAATGTGGAGCCATCATTTTGCATGGGCCACACCATTCTGCCCACAAATCAATCAATACAGGTAAATCAGTATTAGAAATAAAATTACTGAAATTTTGTTCATTCAATTCAATAGGTTGTTGTGATAATAATGACTGATGGCATTTACCACAACTTAGTTGCGTACTTAATTTCTCTTCTGGTACACGATTTTTTGCACCACATGAACTACAGACTATAATCATTTACATCACTCCAATATGTTGATGCAAAAATTCTAATTGGGTTGTGACTGCTTTTTCAAACCATGAACCATGATAAATATCAAAATGTTTAATATCCCACTCATGATACGTGACAAATGGCGCAATATTGGTCGCTGCTTCACGACTAGACTGAATTGGAATTAAAGTGTCATTTTTAGCAGCAATGAATAAAACAGGAATATTGATTTTTCGTACAAATTGGATTGGGCGATAACGCATCAAATTAAAAAATACACGTGCTGGAACTTCACCACTCCAATAATAATCAGGATTCACTATTGAATGATATCCAAAGTAGCTATCAGATGTAGGTAAAAAACAAAGCTTGTATTGATCAACAACAGGTAGTGTTTTAGGTGCAAGCCCCATTTTTGAGCCCATATAATCCTGACTTGATCGCTTTAATGCTTCAGGATAGCGTTGCAAGGGATAAAGTTTCGCTGTTTCAGCACCATCAACATACGGAACTTGAACCATGATTGCCTGAATGTTTTTTAGGTCTGTAGCCAAACTTAAAGCATAACCGCCGCTTAATGAGGTTCCCCACAAGATAATACGTCTACTATCAATATATTTACAATTTGATGCATACTGAACTATGGTTTTCCAATCATCTAATTGAGCACTTAAAGAGATCAACTCTCGAGGTTTCCCAGTACTCCCTCCCCAATAACGATAATCAAATAAAATAACAGCATAACCCGCTTGTGCAAAACGCTGCGCATACTGAATTAATTTAAACTGACGTAATCCAGCAAAACCATGCGCCATAATAATAACGGCTGGTTTTATGTTGGATTTCGGTAGATAAAAATCAGCAGCAATCGTTTCATCACCACTAGGAACATACAACGGCTCAACTGTATAGGTGTGCATGCGCGCTCCATTGCGTTATCTTTTGCTTATCATCATGTATTTACTATAGACATTTAAACTCAAGATCAAGCTTAATGCTATGATAGAGCATAAAATGTTTTGTTTATTTTTGGAGTGACAAGATGTCAGAAAATGTTGGTTTTGCAGGTCAAATTGGTCCTGAACATGTTGAGCAAGTCGTCGAAAAAGGCTTCAAATCAATCATCAATAACCGTCCTGATATGGAAGGCGGACTAGAACAACCGACTAGCGCTAAAATAGAAGAAGCAGCACGTTCAGCAGGTCTTGATTATGTGTATCAACCCGTCATTGCTGGTCAAATTAGTGAAATCGATGTACGCACCTTTGCCAATCATTATAACGAACTTCCTAAACCCATTTTAATGTTTTGCCGTACCGGCAATCGCTCAAACAACTTATATCAGTTAGCCAAGCAAATGGATTTGTTGGATGATTAATAAAAAATATCCAAATAAAAATGGAAGCTCGAAAGCTTCCATTTTTTTCATTCAGGCATTATGGACAAGTGAATGTTGTTCCATAAGGGCTGACTGCATTTGGAGAATAAGTTCCATCAGACGAATAGTCACCAGCTAAGGATGGTAATCCCACACTGTAAGTCGTTCTATTTGGTAAAGATGCTACCGTAGAAGAAGCACTAATATTCACATTTAACCACTGAGCATAAACTTTCGGATAGCGCATAGCAAAGTCAAATTTACCATTTGCATCGGTGGTAAAGGTATTTTGCTGAACACCCGACTGACCAACAAACGTGACTACTTTCGTCGGTGTATTATTCGCACCTATTGCAGAACCATCCGCAGGTGCTACACAGCTTGTAGCAACATTCGTTATAGTGGTTGCTGGTACATCATCATTTGGATCAGCAGGTGTGCCCATATTATTCATAGGCACATTACCACTCATATAAATATTTGGGTTACTTAAATCAAAAAATTGTTCATTAGCAAATACCCATTTCGTTGCTGGTGCAGCTCCTGCAACTGGGGCTAATCTCCAAATATTACGACCTTTGATGTAAGTCGTTGGTGTCGCCTCTAAAGTGACTACTTGATTCGGCAAAGGCTTACCATCAAAATCTGTAACACTTACAGACATATTCCGAGTGTAATAAACGCCACCATCCGAGGAAGTGACTTCTGTCGGATTTACACCAATCACAATTGATGCAATTGGAGCCTGTACACTAGCCTGTACGATATCAACTTGTGTAATCTGTGTGGCTTCGAGATAACCAGTTTCCTTAAAGTGTGCCGTTAAATGTAAATCATCCGCTATAAATGCTGCCGCCGTATAATTTCTACGAGCAGCCTCGTCAACTCTTATCATAAATACGGCTTGACCATTTTCATCAGTTGTCTTACCTGATGCCCCAACTATAATTGCCCCATTCCGAGCAAAATCTTCAATGCTTAATGACACATACTTGTCAGCTACACCACCACCATTACTATCGACCAATGTTGCGGTTACTTCCGCAGTATCAGCACGGACATTCATGGTTGGTTTTGCCGAAATACGTAAAGAATAACGTGCTGGTTGATCAGCAGCTGGTGCTGGTGGCAATGACTCAAATGTATTTAACCGAGTAATCTGCGTTGTTTCTGCACCATTAGCACTAGTATTACTTGCTGTTAGTTCAATCTGACTCGCTAACAATAATGCCTTATTAACAGTAGTACCATCTACTTTAACCGAGAAGAAAGCATTACCATTTGAATCTGTTTTAACAGTAGAAGGTGAGCTCGTATTTGTCGTCCCTCCACTACCAGGATTTCCAATGATAATAAATCCAGCATGATTCGCAGATAAAGTTATATCTTGATTTCGAACTGGCTGATTACTCGCATTTAATAGTTGCACTGTAACGATAGACTCATCACCATTAACATCCAACATGGCTTTACTTGGTGCACCAAAAACTAAATGGTTTGGATTTACAACATCTTCCACAGTAAAGGTTAAATTTGTTGGAATATCATTCCCTCTCGGATCTTTTATCGTACCCGTCACAACAAACGAACTTAATGTTGCAGAACTTAAACCTTGAGGAATCACTAAATCAACTGCAGTATCCACATCTTTTGCCACTACTACACTGATCGTATCCACATTACCTGCAAATCGCACTCCAGCATCACGAGCTGCTTGACTGAGGTTTAATCGCATTGGCGTACCCGCAGCAGTATTAATCCCCATTTCATCTTTTATAGAGGCAAATACTTTTATAGTTTTTCCTGCTGAAACAATATTAACATCTGCACGTAATCGCGGATTTAACGCATTCGCTGGAGCTGTGATACCAATTGAACTAGTTTGTTGTAGGCGATCACCATTATTCAAGTTTGTACCAACAACAGCAAAGATAATGCCATTTTTGATCAAACTCTCATCATATTTACCTTCTGAAACAGTAACCGTAAATTCAGCTTCACCTTTACTATTCGTAGTTGCAGGTACACCATCTAATGACACTCGACTAGAAACTAAAGAAGATAAGGCAACCGAGATTGGTGTATTTGGGATCGCATTACCCGCTGCATCTCTTGCAACAACTTTAACACGTATTTCTCCACCTAAAACTGAAACAGTATCTAATGGAGTACCATCTACTTTTGTAAAGGTAAAGTTAGCCAAATCCTGATAGACAACAGCAGGTTTAGCCAATTCAATCTTTCTAAGTGCGGTAATATCAGTCTCAGCTCCCTTAACAGCTAAAGTTAAACCATTCGCTATCAAATTTTCTAATTCAGTTACATTTTTAGCTGTAATTTGAATTTGGAATGAAGCATTACCATTTGCATCTGTGGTCTTGGATGCCCCACCTACAATGCTTGCCCCATTTTGTAATGCAGCTTCATTTAAACCTAAGCCAACTTTTTGGTTCTTATAAACTTGACCATCACTACCTGTCGCCTTAACTGTAACATTTAATGTTACAGGTGTATTCACCGCCAAGGTCGCTAAACCTACCGTATCAATGACCAAAGACTCTAAAGTAACATCAGTAGTTGCTGATGGCTCTTTAAATTTTAAATCTAAAATTTGTGTTTTATCATTCGTAGATTTTGCTAATAATCGAATACCCGCTGGATTAAGTACCAAATCTTTCTGTTCTTGAGTATTGGCAAAAGTATATTGGAATTCAAACTCCGCAAACCCATTTTCGTCTGTCTGCTTAGTTGAACTACCTTTAGGGGTTAGCCCTAAATCTTGTAATTGCTGAGTTATTAAACCTGTACGAGTTAAAGAAATTGATTCGCCTTTAAGCGCACTATCACTTTCACCAACTGCCTGCACTCTTACTTTAATCACTTGAGATTTTGTATAATCAAAACGTTGAGTAATGGGTTCAAAAGCCAAATATCGAACTTTTTCTTCTGAAACAGCTTCATCTTCTACAGCAATATCAATTTTATTAGTTACATTATTATCTGTGGTAAAAGTTGCTGTAATTCCTGCTTTCACCAACGCATCAACTGCTTTTACTGTTGTGGCATTGGTTTTCAATTTAAAGGTGACTATGCCATTAGTACCAACATCTTTGGTACTTGCTCCCTCAAAAGTAACACCATTCGATTGTGCTTCTGGGTTTAAGCTAAGTGTTACTTTACCTTTTTTCGCACCGAACCCTGTAAAGTCAATTGCTTTAACTGTAATGGTAACATCATCATTTTTTGCATTTACTTTATATGAAGATGCAATTTCTAAACGTTGAATTGCTTCTTGATTGTCTACAGTTTCATCAGCAGTCACAACCTGAACTGTTGCATTACCTTTAATATTTTGGTTATTTTCAGAATAAGTTGCTGTTAATTGAATACCAAGTTGTGCCAATGCAATAGGATGAGTCGCATTACTAGACAATGTAAATTCAGCATAACCTTGTGCATTGGTTGTTGCTTCCGCCTTATCCAGTGTAACACCATAAGAAGCAGCAACAGCTTCTACCGCCAGTTTTACTTTGGTATTCGCTAAAATATCACCATTACTATTTTTAGCAAATACACGAACTTTTGCCGTACCAGCTTTCGCAGCAATCGAAGTATCTGGCGTAATCACTTCTAAGACACTAACCGTCTTAGAAATATCATTAAAGGTTAAAGCAGCCGTTGCCTGTCTTTCAGCTCTATGCTCATCAATCAACTTAAACGTTAATGTCTGCGAAGTTGCAACAAACTGCGCAATTTCTGCGGTTGTTAAATCTGCATTTGCAGTAATTTTAAAAGTTGCCTTACCCTCGGTATCTGTACTGATTGATGAACCTGATGCAATCACAAATTTACCTTGCATCTCTGCTGGTAAAGTAAGTTGAACGGTTTGTCCAGGTTTTACCCCGCCATTCGTGTCAGTGACTTGCACAGCAATATCAGCAGAACCTTTTGGCAAATTTAATACCGTACCTTGAGCAACACTCAAATTATAGTCACTTGTAATGGCGCTTGCTTTCTGAATATTGAGTGTATATGGCATCGAAATGGTCGTCCCATCAACAACTGCCGTTAATTGTACCTTTCCAGTTGCAGCTTGTAGTGCAGGAATATCTAATGTAAATGTTGCAACCCCATTTTCATCGGATGTTACTTTTGAGCTTGTACTTTCTACACCAATTTTGTCAGCATCGGTAATACTTAAACGAATATCTTTACCTGCAATGCCACCTTTATCAGCATTAAGTACTTTGATAGCTACTTTAACCTGACTATTGTCCTGAGCGGTTTGTAAGGTTTTACCCTCAGCATCTTGTAAAGTTACAGTCAAACTTTGAGCAACTTTTGTAGTATCCGTCTCAGATTGATTCCCTCCTGTATTATTTTGATTATTATTAGATGAATCATTATTCCCATAGTATCCACCTCCACCTCCACATGCACCAAGAGCAAGGGAAGTTGCCAATACCGTAGTATTCACCCCAATTTTCTTTAAATTTTTTAAATATGCCATAGCAGTAATATCCATCTTATTTAATATAATAGCCTTAGAATAGACTTAAGACTTTTGTACAAAAATTTACTCGAAATAATATATTTTATCAATTCGTAATACCACTTTTATATTCAAAGAAAGTGAACTATTTGGCAAAAATTCTATTTATATTTTTCCGTCATTTTTTTATTTTTAATTTCAACATTTTGTTCAATAAATATTAGGATTATTAAATATAAATAAATATTGCAACAAGCATTTGATTCAAATAAGAAATAAAAAAACACCCCCTCTGCGTATGCGGAGGGGGTGTTTAGTATTTAAAAGCTGGCGATGACTTACTCTCACATGGCAAACGCCACACTACCATCAGCGCGAAGAGGTTTCACTTCTGAGTTCGGGAAGGGATCAGGTGGTTCACTCTTGCTATTGTCGCCAGCAAACTGTTGTGGTGTTTTCGGGTCTTATTCACATTAATTAATAATGTTTGCCTTACTTACGATCCAAAGAGTTATTAACGGATTAGATAATTGGTCTGTATTGTAACTAGTTTGTACACTAAATCAAGTTATGTATTGAATTTATCTTGAATACAACAACTGTTTGGGTGTTGTATAGTCAAGCCTCACGAGCAATTAGTATTGGTCAGCTTCACACGTCACCGTGCTTCCACACCCAACCTATCAACGTCCTAGTCTCGAACGGCTCTTTAGAGGAATAAATTCCTAGGGAAATCTTATCTTGAGGTAGGCTTCCCGCTTAGATGCTTTCAGCGGTTATCCCTTCCGAACATAGCTACCCGGCGATGCCACTGGCGTGACAACCGGTACACCAGAGGTTCGTCCACTCTGGTCCTCTCGTACTAGGAGCAGATCCTCTCAAATTTCCAGCGCCCACGGTAGATAGGGACCGAACTGTCTCACGACGTTCTAAACCCAGCTCGCGTACCTCTTTAAATGGCGAACAGCCATACCCTTGGGACCTGCTTCAGCCCCAGGATGAGATGAGCCGACATCGAGGTGCCAAACACCGCCGTCGATATGAACTCTTGGGCGGTATCAGCCTGTTATCCCCAGAGTACCTTTTATCCGTTGAGCGATGGCCCTTCCATACAGAACCACCGGATCACTAAGACCTACTTTCGTACCTGCTCGACTTGTGGGTCTCGCAGTTAAGCGCGCTTTTGCCTTTATACTCTACGCGTGATTTCCGACCACGCTGAGCGCACCTTCGTACTCCTCCGTTACTCTTTAGGAGGAGACCGCCCCAGTCAAACTACCCACCAGACATGGTCCTCGTCCCGGATTACGGGACAGAGTTAGAACCTCAACATTACCAGGGTGGTATTTCAAGGACGGCTCCATTGGAACTAGCGTTCCAACTTCAAAGCCTCCCACCTATCCTACACAAGTAAGGTCAAAGTTCAATGTCAAGCTGCAGTAAAGGTTCACGGGGTCTTTCCGTCTAGCCGCGGGTACACTGCATCTTCACAGCGATTTCGATTTCACTGAGCCTCTGCTGGAGACAGCGCCGCCATCATTATGCCATTCGTGCAGGTCGGAACTTACCCGACAAGGAATTTCGCTACCTTAGGACCGTTATAGTTACGGCCGCCGTTTACTGGGGCTTCGATCAAGAGCTTCGCTTACGCTAACCCCATCAATTAACCTTCCAGCACCGGGCAGGCATCACACCCTATACGTCCACTTTCGTGTTTGCAGAGTGCTATGTTTTTAATAAACAGTTGCAGCGGCCTGGTTTCTGCGGCTGCCAACCGCTCAGGGAGCAAGTCCCATCACCGTCAGCAGCGTACCTTCTCCCGAAGTTACGGTACCATTTTGCCTAGTTCCTTCAGCAGAGTTCTCTCAAGCGCTTTGGTCTACTCGACCTGACCACCTGTGTCGGTTTCGGGTACGATTCCTGTGTAACTGAAGCTTAGAGACTTTTCCTGGAAGCATGGTATCAGCCACTTCACTGTACAAGTACAGCTTGCTATCGACTCTCAGCATAGAGCACCCCGGATTTGCCTAAGATGCATGCCTACGGTCTTCCACCTGGACAACCAACGCCAGGCTGACTTAACCTTCTCCGTCCTCTCATCGCATTACACAGAAGTATTGGAATATTAACCAATTTCCCATCGACTACGCCTCTCGGCCTCGCCTTAGGGGTCGACTCACCCAGCCCCGATTAACGTTGGACTGGAACCCTTGGTCTTTCAGCGAACGGGTTTTTCACCCGTTTTGTCGTTACTCACGTCAGCATTCGCACTTCTGATACCTCCAGCATACTTCTCAATACACCTTCATCGGCTTACAGAACGCTCCCCTACCACTTGACTAATGTCAAATCCGCAGCTTCGGCACATAGTTTTAGCCCCGTTACATCTTCCGCGCAGGCCGACTCGACTAGTGAGCTATTACGCTTTCTTTAAAGGGTGGCTGCTTCTAAGCCAACCTCCTAGCTGTCTATGCCTTCCCACATCGTTTCCCACTTAACTATGATTTTGGGGCCTTAGCTGGCGGTCTGGATTGTTTTCCTCTTGACTACGGACGTTAGCACCCGCAGTCTGTCTCCCGGATAGTACTCATTGGTATTCGGAGTTTGCATCGGTTTGGTAAGTCGGGATGACCCCCTAGCCGAAACAGTGCTCTACCCCCAATGGTATTCGTCCGAGGCGCTACCTAAATAGCTTTCGGGGAGAACCAGCTATCACCAGGCTTGATTAGCCTTTCACCCCTATCCACAAGTCATCCCCTGGCTTTTCAACGACAGTGGGTTCGGTCCTCCAGTTAGTGTTACCCAACCTTCAACCTGCTCATGGATAGATCGCCTGGTTTCGGGTCTATACCCAGCAACTAAACGCCCTATTAAGACTCGATTTCTCTACGGCTCCCCTATTCGGTTAACCTCGCTACTGAATATAAGTCGCTGACCCATTATACAAAAGGTACGCAGTCACCGAACAAGTCGGCTCCCACTGCTTGTATGCATGCGGTTTCAGGATCTATTTCACTCCCCTCACAGGGGTTCTTTTCGCCTTTCCCTCACGGTACTGGTTCACTATCGGTCAGTCAGGAGTATTTAGCCTTGGAGGATGGTCCCCCCATATTCAGACAAGGTTTCACGTGCCTCGCCCTACTCGTCATCATTATGTGTGCCCTTTCGTGTACGGGAATATCACCCTCTACGTTCGCACTTCCCAGAGCGTTCCACTAAAACACACATAACTTAATGGGCTGCTCCCCGTTCGCTCGCCGCTACTAAGGGAATCTCAATTGATTTCTTTTCCTAAGGGTACTGAGATGTTTCACTTCCCCTCGTTCGCTTCATAAACCTATGTATTCAGTTTATGATACCCGCCTTATAGCGGGTGGGTTCCCCCATTCAGAAATCTCCGGATCAAAGGATATTTGCCGCCTCCCCGGAGCTTTTCGCAGGCTATCACGTCTTTCATCGCCTCTGACTGCCAAGGCATCCACCACATGCACTTAATTACTTGACTATACAACCCCAAACAGTCGTTAACACATACAAGTGAGTGTTATCGTTGCAAACTTAATTGCTACTGGTTTGTTGTCTGTGAATTTAATCACCATACAGCTTCAATCTAAATTCATATACCAAAACGCTTGATTCAGTGTTTTTGCTAGTTCTCAGATTAAATATTAATTTAACAATTACTTGTTATCTTCCTATTTAATCGAGTTTGAACAATTTATTTCAGACTCAATTTTCTAATCTGTTAATGATTAACTACCACCTCGTCGGTGCGTAGTAAACTGTGATAAATCACAGAAGTTAAGAAGCTATTTGCTTACTAAGTTCTGTAATCTTTAGCTCCAAGCTTCGTTCTATGTGTGCCTGCGCACAGCATAGCTGTTTGCTTAAATTCTCGGACAAAGCGTTGCTTTGTTTACCCTCGAATTTGGTGGAGACTAGGAGAGTCGAACTCCTGACCTCCTGCGTGCAAAGCAGGCGCTCTACCAACTAAGCTAAGTCCCCAGCTTTAATCATAATGAACGACATATCTTTTTATCTAGCAGCTTGTGATTATTCATCACTTCGTCAGTAGTGGTGGGTCTGACAAGACTTGAACTTGTGACCCCACGCTTATCAAGCGTGTGCTCTAACCAACTGAGCTACAGACCCTCAGATACATCTTCGAAGAACAACTTGTTGTGGATTCTTACCGGTCACCAATCTTTCGTTAAGGAGGTGATCCAGCCGCAGGTTCCCCTACGGCTACCTTGTTACGACTTCACCCCAGTCATCGGCCACACCGTGGTAAGCGTCCTCCTTGCGGTTAGACTACCTACTTCTGGTGCAACAAACTCCCATGGTGTGACGGGCGGTGTGTACAAGGCCCGGGAACGTATTCACCGCGGCATTCTGATCCGCGATTACTAGCGATTCCGACTTCATGGAGTCGAGTTGCAGACTCCAATCCGGACTACGATCGGCTTTTTGAGATTAGCATCACATCGCTGTGTAGCAACCCTTTGTACCGACCATTGTAGCACGTGTGTAGCCCTGGCCGTAAGGGCCATGATGACTTGACGTCGTCCCCGCCTTCCTCCAGTTTGTCACTGGCAGTACCCTTAAAGTTCCCATCCGAAATGCTGGCAAGTAAGGAAAAGGGTTGCGCTCGTTGCGGGACTTAACCCAACATCTCACGACACGAGCTGACGACAGCCATGCAGCACCTGTATCTAGATTCCCGAAGGCACCAATCCATCTCTGGAAAGTTTCTAGTATGTCAAGGCCAGGTAAGGTTCTTCGCGTTGCATCGAATTAAACCACATGCTCCACCGCTTGTGCGGGCCCCCGTCAATTCATTTGAGTTTTAGTCTTGCGACCGTACTCCCCAGGCGGTCTACTTATCGCGTTAGCTGCGCCACTAAAGCCTCAAAGGCCCCAACGGCTAGTAGACATCGTTTACGGCATGGACTACCAGGGTATCTAATCCTGTTTGCTCCCCATGCTTTCGTACCTCAGCGTCAGTATTAGGCCAGATGGCTGCCTTCGCCATCGGTATTCCTCCAGATCTCTACGCATTTCACCGCTACACCTGGAATTCTACCATCCTCTCCCATACTCTAGCTTCCCAGTATCGAATGCAATTCCCAAGTTAAGCTCGGGGATTTCACATCCGACTTAAAAAGCCGCCTACGCACGCTTTACGCCCAGTAAATCCGATTAACGCTCGCACCCTCTGTATTACCGCGGCTGCTGGCACAGAGTTAGCCGGTGCTTATTCTGCGAGTAACGTCCACTATCCAAGAGTATTAGTCTCAGTAGCCTCCTCCTCGCTTAAAGTGCTTTACAACCATAAGGCCTTCTTCACACACGCGGCATGGCTGGATCAGGGTTCCCCCCATTGTCCAATATTCCCCACTGCTGCCTCCCGTAGGAGTCTGGGCCGTGTCTCAGTCCCAGTGTGGCGGATCATCCTCTCAGACCCGCTACAGATCGTCGCCTTGGTAGGCCTTTACCCCACCAACTAGCTAATCCGACTTAGGCTCATCTATTAGCGCAAGGTCCGAAGATCCCCTGCTTTCTCCCGTAGGACGTATGCGGTATTAGCATTCCTTTCGGAATGTTGTCCCCCACTAATAGGCAGATTCCTAAGCATTACTCACCCGTCCGCCGCTAAGATAAGGTGCAAGCACCTCATCTCCGCTCGACTTGCATGTGTTAAGCCTGCCGCCAGCGTTCAATCTGAGCCATGATCAAACTCTTCAGTTAAAATCATTTTGCACCTTAGTTAAGACAAGGTGCTAATTCTGGCTCATCAATTTTCTGACTAAAAATTCGCTCAAATAAACTTCGAGAAATTTCTACCATTCAATCAATGAAAATATATTCGATTGATCAACCAGTAAAAATCCACACAAGTTGTTCTTCTATTCTCTTAATGATCTTCTCGATGATTCGTCATCATCAAGCTAGGTCGGCTATATTACTCTAAATTTCTTTAAAGTCAACAGGTAATTTAGATGTTTTTAAAACTTATCAAACAACCCAAGAATCTAACCACTTTAGCCAAATCCTTGTTTCTCAACAAGTTTTTATCTGCATCACCGCCGATGGATGTGCATTCTACAGTATTTCTAATCGCTTGCAAGTGATTTATTGGAATTTATTTTAATATTTAAACTGATAGATTATTTTTTACACAAATAAGGCTGAAAATGTGGAATTTGGTCTAAGATTTGTTCAGTTTTACTTTTTTCTTGCCAATGCAAAGGTCGACAATCGATGTATTCACAATACCCACTCCCTTGATAGGACTGATTATTCCAAAATAAATCATAACTAAAACTACCAACATAACCCGCAGCTAGACCAAATTTATAATCGCCCCTACTCTGTCCGTGTAATTGAAAGATAACTTCTTCATTTTCTTGATATTGCCAAATGAATTCACGAGGAAGATACATCTCACGTCCATTAGGAGTTTGAATCTTTGGATATACCCTAAGGGTATCAAAAACTACATTTCGATCATAAAGAGTCGAACCTTGTTGGCTGGTTTGAACCTCAATTCGAGAGAAAATTACGTTATTCCATTGGTTGCGCAATTCTGAAAGGATGACTTGAATTTCTTCATTAATATGAATGATTTGATATGTAAAAAAGTGAAAAGCAATAAAAGGTAAATATACCGCCCTTGCATGTTTTAAAATACCTTTGGTCTCAATCAAATATTTTTGATTTTTATAAACAATTTCCCCAACGCACTGACATTGTACATACCAGTAGTCAGCCACGCCCCAGTGCAATGCTGTATGATTTTCTATTTCAGAACAGATATTTACCCTTAAATCACAGCTAAATTCATTGTCATTTCGTTTGAAGTAATAGTTTGGAAAATCAACATGAATTTGATCAACATCTAAAAACTGATAAGAATCAGTCTCAAATTGACACTGTTCTTTTGCACTATAACTTTTTAGATGTCCAACTGTTGATAAGCTACTGCTTACCAAAACTGTAGCTGTATCGATCGCAGTTGTGGAAATTGCACTTGGATTATAACAAATGGGAATACGAGGTTGCCCGATCAAACTAATGAAATTCACATAATGAAAAGGTGCAGGTAGATTCGGTAGAATCAAACCTTGATAAACAATTTTAAATAAACCTTTGGGTGGGTAAAAAGTTAAAGCATCTGACTTGTTGAGGTTCAGCTGCTTTAATTGACTATTATTCATCAACAATGGCATGCCGAACCTCCTTTTATTTAGATTGTTATTTTGGAATCATTTTTTTTAGCTAATAGTGTCGTTACAAAACCAGACAACACATAGATGATACATACAACAAGTATCCCTACAGGAATATTGTAGGTGATTGCAGCAAAAATCAAGACTACAGGCAACAAAACTACAAAAGGAACACGTTTGCGATCCATTTGTTTAAATGAATAGTATTTGATATTTGAAATCATAAGCAAACCAATCGAAACCATAATCACGGCGTTGATGATTTGTATTGTGATGTCATTTAAATCAAATACCAGAGGATAATCTTGACTCACCCATACTATTGAAATAACAGTTACAGCAGCTAATGGACTTGCTATTCCTATAAAGTAACGTTTATCCACAACACCGATTTGTACATTGAAGCGTGCAAGTCGAAATGCTGCACAGGCTGTGTAAATAAAACAACAAGCTAGACCAATTCGACCCAAATCATTGAGGCTCCAACTGTACATCAAAATAGCTGGAGCTACACCGAAGGCTAATAAATCCGAAAGTGAATCATACTGTTCACCAAAAGCACTTTGTGCTCCGATTGCACGAGCAACTCGACCATCCAAACCATCTAACAATGCTGCTAAGAAAATCGCATAAATAGCTTGAGTGAAATTACCATTCATACTAGCGATGATCGAATAAAAACCTGAAAGTAAAGCCGCTGTTGTAATCAGATTTGGCCATAAATAAATGCCGCGTCTTTTAACTTTTTGCCCTTCATGCGTTTGTTCTTCTTCTTCGACTTCAAAGGTGATCCCATCAAAAGAAAGCTCTTCTTTCTTCAAATCAGAATCTGACTTAGGAGAATTTGTCATTATTTTCAATTCCTCGAGAATAGTTTGACATTGATGGGCTTATTCACCCACCAACCAACGCACTGCAGCATGACCCCCATTTTCACTCATGCGTAAATGAGGGAACAACCATTGTAATGCCTGATCAGCATCTTCTGAAAATTTCCAAGGTGGGTTAATCACCAATAAACCACAACCATTTAATCCAACTGGCGTATCATCAGGCCATACACAAATTTCACATACCAACTGACGACGAATACCAGTCTTAAACATTTTCTTCTCAAAACGGTCAATCATCGCGCGATCTTTAATTGGATACCACACAGCAAAAACACCTGTCGGCCATTTTTTATGTGCAGCTTGTAACAGCTCAACTAACTGAGGGAAATCTTTACGTTCGATTTCGTATGGTGGGTCAATCATGACCAATCCACGTTTTTCTTTAGGCGGAATGACACCCATCAAACCTTCATAAAAATCACGCTCATGTAAGCCCGCACGTTTATCACGAATATTAAAATACAATTGTTGAAACACATCACGCTGCATTTCAAATATAGTTGCTTTATCAATATCACGCATGCCTTCAAGCGCAAACCAAGGTGAACCTGGATAAGCGCCCTTACCTGAACCTGCACGCATATCTTCAACAATTTTAAGATATTGTTTTACGCCTTCAGGTGCATTACGTTTAATCGAATCGTCAAGCTTGACCAAACGATGGATACCCGTTAAAAACTCACCTGATTTTTGTGCTTCAGACGTAGATAAATCATATTTACCTGCACCGCCATGGGTATCTATATATCTATAAGGTTTATCTTTAGCATTTAAACGAGCGAGCAGTTGAAGCAAAAGTACATGCTTCATAACATCGGCAAAGTTACCCGCATGGAAATGGTGACGGTAATTCATGTTGACAATTATTCCTCAATTCAAAGGGTAGTTTATCACGAATGAAAAAAGTATTCTTTAGCGTTGATGTGATCGGCTAAGATCATACTGCCTCTTCATCAAGCTCTATTGGAAATATATGCAGCAAAGTTCTCTCCCTGAATCCTGGGATTTAGATAAAGTTTTGGATGATTTAAATGAATCAGGTTTTGCCGTTATAGATAATGTTTATCCTGCTGCATATGTAGACTCTCTCGTAAACGAATGCAGTTCACATCTTGCTGAGTTTAGAGCCGCAGGTATCCAAAATGGTATTGTGAGTCATATACGTAGCGATCATATCTTATGGATTGATGAACAATTACCGATCGCACAACAACATATTAATGCATTAAAAAACTTGTCTCAGTTATTAAATCAAGCGTTTTATTTGGGAATCAAAGAAGTAGAGGCTCATTTTGCCTGTTACAACGCAGGTGAGTTTTATGCATTACATCGAGATAATCCTCAGAAAAAGAATGATCGCATGATTTCAACTGTTTTTTATTTACATGAACAGTGGCAAGAAGACTTTGGCGGTCAGTTACGCTTGCAAGATAAAAATGAACAATGGCATACCATTGAACCATTGCCTAATCGGCTTGCTATCTTCCAAAGTGATTTACTACATGAAGTGTTGCTTTCAAAACAGCAACGTCTATCAATTACAGCATGGTTACGCAGTGGAAATTCGCTTTGGAATGCCTAAACCTTTAAATTGCAAAATAAAGCCTTATATATGCATGCATAGATCAAGGTTTTGGATAAACTGATGTCAAATGAAACGAAACATGTAGTAAATCGAATTGGTGAAACAGACCAACTCTATTTAAGTGAAAATACACCTGAACTTGCTTTAGAAAGAGCTGACTTACGTCTGCAATTGGTTGTACTCAGTCATGTCCGTCAAGAACAATTGCATTTCTTGCAAGAAGCCATCGTGCTACTTGAGCAAGCTCGGATTGAATTTGAGGAAATGCCATTAAGCCTTTATCTTGACCTCTCGTTGCATTTAGCCAAAGCTTATATGATTTATTTTGAGCTAACCAAAGAACAACGTTTTGCGATTATCACGCAACAAATCCTAAAACCTCTCGCTCACTACGATCATCTAGATATTTACTTCTTTTTGGCTTATGCATCTGCAAGTAAAGAAGAGTTTGCGATGACTCGACATTGGTTAAAAAAATATGTGGCATGTGTAGATCACGACTTGCAGTTATTACATGCACATCCAGCTTTTAATCAAGCCCGCCAAGAAGACTGGTTCATAAATTTAATCCATAAAAAAGCTCACTGATGTGAGCTTTTTTATTAAGTTGTACTATCCACATGTAGTTGCTGATTCAACTCATCTATCACGATAGCCCATTCATCATCTTTATCCCAATGACTCTTAAGAAAGTCTCGTTGCCCAGCACTCCAAAAATCAGCTTCGTGTAATTTCTGGCTAGCACTCAATTGATGAGTTTTAATAAAGTTTTCCATCGAAACTTCATCTGCATCAAGCCCCAATTGTTCAAATAAAAGTTCAAGTGTTGGTTGTTGTTCAAACATTTTTTCTTCTCCTTAGGTAAAACCCATCTAGTAAATAATCTAACAATAAACTGTATTAACTTGCAGGCATATCTCTATATTTTCTTGTTGTATTTTGTTTCTTAAAATAAAAAAGCACTCTATAAGAGAGTGCTTTTCATAATTTATCAAAATGACAAATTATTTAACCATGTCAGCAATCGCTGCACGTTCTTCTTCTAACTCGTTAAGAGTGAAGTTGATACGGTCACGGCTGAATTCATCAATTTCTAAACCTTGAACGATTTTGTATTCACCGTTTTCAGTTGTTACAGGGAAACCAAACATTACACCTTCAGGAATTCCATAAGAACCGTCAGAAGGAATACCCATAGTTACCCATTTGCCATTTGTACCTAACGCCCAATCACGCATATGGTCAATTGCAGCGTTTGCAGCAGAAGCAGCAGAAGACAAACCACGTGCTTCGATGATCGCAGCACCACGTTTACCAACTGTTGGAAGGAATACATCTTTATTCCATTCAGCATCGTTGATTTTGTCTTTTAAGCTTACGCCATTTGCAGTTGCAAAACGGTAGTCAGCATACATAGTTGGAGAGTGGTTACCCCAAACAGTCATGTTCTCGATGTCAGAAACTGCAACGCCAGCTTTTTGAGCAAGTTGAGTTAATGCACGGTTGTGGTCAAGACGCAACATAGCTGTGAAGTTTTTCGCTGGAAGATCTGGAGCAGATTTCATTGCGATGTAAGCATTTGTATTTGCTGGGTTACCAACAACTAATACTTTAACATCACGGCTAGCAACTTTATTTAAAGCTTGACCTTGACCAATGAAGATCTCGCCATTTACTTTCAATAAGTCAGCACGTTCCATACCAGGACCACGTGGACGTGAACCTACTAATAACGCATAGTCAGCATCTTTAAATGCAACTTCTGGATCATCAGTCCCGATCATGCCTGCCAATAATGGGAAAGCACAGTCATCAAGTTCCATCATTACGCCTTTAAGCGCTTGTTGAGCTTTCTCAAAAGGAACTTCAAGCAATTGTAAAATTACAGGTTGATCTTTACCTAACATTTCACCGCTAGCGATACGGAATAATAAGCTATAACCAATTTGACCTGCAGCGCCTGTAACGGCAACACGAACGGGTTGCTTCATGTGATATTCTCCAATGAGATGCGTTAGCACGATTGAATTCTTTTGTTATTCAACCGAATTATCATAAACGGCAAAGATTGTACTCTAAAGCGAACGCAGATGCATGTAAAAGAGAATGGATTTCAACAAAAGTCTGATAGAAAATACAAATTAATTCAGAAAAAAAGCTTAATAACTTCCTTTAATTGTAAATTCACTTGGACATCCTGTGACCACATGACTCGAACACTGTTTGTACTGACCGTTTTTCTGATAGCACACTCGAATCTCAGTCAAAATAGAGTCAAATTTGGATGCTTGGCAAGTAAATCGAATTCCATTGGGTGGTAGAGAAGGATTTAGTTTAGTGAATTGCTGCCTTAAATTTTCTTTTTGTACTTCAATCGTATTAGGGCTAGTCAAATCAGCAGGTATTTTTAACCGTTCCGCAAAATTAATAATCGTTCTGAAATATTGACTCGCATTCATTGGCACACAGCCGCCGACATTTTGCCAAAGTTGTACCCGTGCATTTTCATCTGGCATTACACGTGCAACCACTTTTGCTTGTAGAGGGGATAATTTAGCCGATGATTTTGTTTGACAGTCTCGACCAACAGGAACTTCTGGCAATAAACTTGAGATCGTCAGAGAATAACCCTCTAAACATTTACGTTGTTTTTGACGTGAAGAATCAAAGGAACAGACAGCAGGTGTCATTTGGACATGCATCACATATCCAGCAATATCAGCTTTGTCCGCTGCATATAATGGAACAGCAAATGAAAGAGCTAAATAACAGATTAGTATCTGTATAGCCCTAAACATTGATTCCTTCATCAAGCACATTGATTTCATCAAATACAAAAACTTCATTATCTCAAGTTCAACGATGCCATGCGTTAAGGTTCATTACGTACAGGAATAATACTCATACGTTTTTCCAGAGATTGAGGTCCCTGCCCTAAGACTACCCCATAGTGTGTTGCATTGGTCATGACATGTTTTACATAGTCACGTGTTTCTAATAAAGGAATTGACTCAGTGTATTGATCAGCCGAAATTGGTTGAAAATCAGGTTGCCAACGACGTGCACGATTTGGACCAGCATTATAACCCGCTGTCGCAAGCACTGCATTTCCGCTCAATTGACCATGAATCATCGAAAGATAAAATGTCCCATATCGAATATTCGTGTTCATTTCACTCAATGCCGCAGGGTTATAGGTTTCTCCCATTTGTCGAGCAATCAATTTGGCCGTGTTTGGCATGATCTGCATCAAACCACCAGCCCCGACATGCGACCTCGCTGTGGTCACGAATCGACTTTCTTGGCGCATTAAACCATACGCCCAAGCTGGATCAATACCAGCATTGTAACTATGACTAGTCACATTACTACGATGCGGCGTTGCAAAACGGTAGGTATCATTGTGTCGAGTGCTGGTTCGATCAGCCGCATAAATTGCTCGATCATACCAGCCCATATCATGTGCGCGCTTAGCAGCCGCCAATAATAAACCATCGTCTTTTTGTAGATAAGCCTGTCTGACAGCCCAGTTCCATTCTCTATTGGTATAATTGGCAGGAGCATTAATATCACGTAAAGCGAATGCACGTCTAAAGTGAATATTTTGGTTTAAACGCTGAATATCTTGTGCGCTTGGTTGTTCATTATAAGGTTGATGATTGTATCGCTGACCTAAACGATCTTTAGCAAGCAAGTTGTGATAATCATCACCAGCTTGCGCTAGTTTGCGATAAATTTGTTGAGCTGCTAACTTCGAGTCTTTGTCATTTCTTTGCTCTGATGCGCGAGCCAACCAATATTGCCAACGATCTTCTTGTTTTTGTGTGACCGACATTGAGTCTACTGCACGAATTACACTTTCCCATGCACCAAATCGCACCGCTTGACGCGCATAAATTTCAGCTTCTTCAGGACTAAATGGATAACCATAACTCTTATCAAATGCATTTAATACTTCACGATTAAAACCATTTTTCATTACAGTTGTACCACCAACATAGCCGATAGTACGATACAAATATTTTTGTACTGGACTTGGTAAATCTTGAGCAACACGTTGCACATTGCCTAAAGCATTAGTTAAATCACTATCTGCTACGCGACCTAACGCAAAAATTAAATAGGCGTAATCCGCGTCATTGGCTTTTGGCGCACTCCATAGGTACGCGAGAGGATTAGATTGAATTTGATTAAACTGGGCCAGAGATAAACTTAAACCCATAGTTTGTGCAGTTGCGATTGCTTGCCCCGACTGACCAGCTCTAAGTTGTCCCCACAAGCGTTGTTGGCGATCTTGAGCAGTCATTAAGGGGCTTGATAACATCATACGCCCCAAACCATTGCATGATTCAGGTTGGGTATTTGTTGCCAACCAAATATCCTTATATTCTGCATAAACCAAACTATCCCCAGTTTGAGCTCGAACCTGTGCCACAGCACAACTTTCGTCCTGATCAGGGTTCGTTACATAACTGAGGACAGGTTTTGCCTCACTAAAGTTGGCTTGTTTTACCTTTTCTTCAACATAATCTGCTGCTAACTTTTCAGCCATTGCAGACTTTGGATAACGTTGCGCAAAATTGATAATTGAAGATGCTGGCTGAAACCCAAGATTACTATTCAATTTCCAATATTCTGGGTAGTAACCCAAAACATCATTTTGCATCTCATATTGGTACTGATCGAGCAATGCGGTATTCCCCGCATTCGCAGCACGTAAAGCATCATTAAACTGATCATCTAAAGCATAAACAGACGAACACGCAAGCAAACCACCAACAACAAAACTACGTTGTAAGATTTTCTTGTTATTTAGTTTTATTTTGAGGTGTGGAACTGAATTGTGTTGCTTATTCATCTTCATCGATACATTTGCCTAATTTCGCCTGCGATTATAGTTTAATAACTCTCAAGTCTTACTATTGTTGTGTTATGTAACTTGCTGATTCATATTCATTAAAATTCACGTATTTTCATCCACAAAGTGTCCATTTTTGTCATTTTTTTATTCTCAGCGAACATTCAAAAATGCTGCTATAATCCGCGGTTTGTTTAAATCCACCTCGTTTAGGAGCCTGCATGACGGTTCAAACATTCACTCCTAGTGCTACAAAAGCTGCCTCAGAAAACACTGTTACCCAGCCAACGCACACCACTGATGTTTCAATGAAGAAGTTATATATTGAAACTCAAGGGTGTCAGATGAATGAGTATGACAGTCATCGTATGGCAGATTTGCTTGGCGACTCACACGGCTACGTTCTGACCACAAATCCAAACGAAGCTGATATCTTGTTAATGAACACTTGTTCAATTCGTGAAAAGGCGCAAGAGAAAGTCTTTAGTGAACTTGGTCGCTGGCGCAAACTGAAAGAACAAAATCCTGACCTAGTGATTGGTGTCGGTGGCTGTGTTGCTTCTCAAGAAGGTGACAACATTCAAAAGCGCGCACCTTATGTCGACATGGTATTCGGTCCACAAACCCTACACCGCTTGCCACAAATGCTAGATCAGCATCAAGCCCAAGTGGAAAAGCCAAAGAAAGAAAAAATCAAATTAGTTGATATTTCTTTTCCAGATATTGAGAAATTTGATTTCTTACCTGAACCACGTGTTGAAGGTTTTAAAGCATTTGTCTCGATCATGGAAGGCTGTTCGAAATATTGCTCATTCTGCGTAGTCCCTTACACACGCGGTGAAGAAGTTTCGCGCCCTCTCGATGATGTGTTAGCAGAAATTGCTGGATTGGCAGAGAAAGGTGTTCGTGAAATTAGTCTGCTTGGTCAAAATGTAAATGGTTATCGTGGTGAAACCTTTGAAGGTGGCATTTGCACATTCCCTGAATTACTGCGCTTAGTTGCTGAAATTCCAGGGATTGGTCGTTTACGTTATACCACCTCTCACCCATTAGAATTTTCTGATGAGTTGATTCAATGTTATCGTGATTTGCCTCAGATGGTTTCGCATTTGCATTTACCTGTACAAAGTGGTTCAAACGATGTATTGCAAGCCATGAAGCGCAATCACACGATTGATGTCTACATCGATAAAATTGCAAAACTACGCAAAGTTCGCCCTGATATGCATTTATCAAGTGACTTCATTATTGGCTTCCCTGGCGAAACGGATGAGCACTTCGCTGAGACTTTGCAGTTTATTAAAGATTTAGATTTTGACCACTCTTATAGTTTCGTTTATTCAAAACGTCCTGGTACACCTGCATCTGAACTTCCTGATGACACTCCAGAGCAAGTGAAAAAAGATCGTTTAGCACAAGTTCAACAAGTGATTAAACAATCTAGTATCGATAAAACTGATGCGATGCTGGGTAAAATTGAACGCGTACTGATTGAAAAAGTTTCTGATAAAGATCCAAATCTTCTGATCGGTACAGCGGACAACACTCGTCTTGTTACTTTTATCGGTGATGCAGCTTGGGTTGGACGTTTTGCTGAAATTGAGATTACTGAAATCAAAACTTTAAATTTAGTTTATGGTGAACTCTTGAATCTTGAACCTGACGTGGCGTAATGTAAGGGTATTCTTACAAGACAACATAAAGGGTTTCTCTTGACTGCAGCGATTCGACGTACAGTAACGTTCCCTGAAATTTCCATGGAACGTTTAAAAAGCATGCTCGGTGCGTATAACGGGCATTTAAAACAAATCGAACAACGTTTAGATGTCAAAATAACTCACCGAGGCGATGCCTTTTATTTAGACGGTGATATCGAAGCGGTCGAACGAGCCGAAGCACTTTTGCAACGGCTCTTTCAAGAATCTGAAATTTCTTCTCAAATCAGTGCGGATGTACTTCATTTAATGATTCAAGGATCTCAAACTGATCGTGAATTTTTGGATGACTCTGATCAAGAACATACTGGGCTTGATAACGTTTGGCTACAAACGCGTAAAGGCCGCATCAATCCACGTGGCGCAAATCAAAAACGCTATGTACAACGTATCTTACAAAGCGATATCTCCTTTGGTATCGGGCCTGCGGGTACAGGTAAAACCTATCTTGCAGTCGCTGCAGCAGTAGATATGCTCGAACGTAATGAAATTCAACGTATCTTACTGGTACGTCCAGCAGTTGAAGCAGGTGAGAAACTTGGTTTTTTACCAGGTGACTTAACTCAAAAAATTGATCCTTACCTTCGACCACTTTACGATGCCCTATATGAAATGCTGGGCTTTGAAAAAGTCGCTAAACTCATTGAACGCCAAGTGATTGAAGTAGCACCTCTCGCCTATATGCGCGGACGCACACTGAATCATTCTTTTGTCATTTTGGACGAAGCTCAGAATACAACTCCTGAACAGATGAAAATGTTCCTTACACGCTTAGGATTTGGTTCAAGAGCGGTAATAACGGGTGACGTAACGCAAGTGGATTTACCTCGTGGTCAGCAATCAGGTTTGGCTCATGCCTTACGTGTTCTTGAAAACGTCCATGAAATTCATATCACGCGCTTCCACTCTCGAGATGTAGTACGTCACCAACTGGTACAAAAAATTGTCGAAGCTTATGAAGGCTGGGATAGCGAACAACAACGTTTGTCAGCAGAAGCCCGTGCTGAACGTAAAGCAAGACAAGAAGCACTGGTAACAGAAAATGATGAGAAAGCTGACGCTCAACATTAATGAATATGCTTTTAGTGTGACATTGAAAAAAGGCACTTGAAATCTGTAGGCTCCAAGGTCATTACCGAGTTAAGTATATGAGTGTGAGTAGCCTACAGTGATCTAAATGAGGATAGTTTTGTGTTTTGTCAGCAAACTTATTGATCATCAAATTTTGAAAGATGGCACATGAAAAGACAAATCATTCAATAAATTTGATCAATATGCAGCAAAGCATTCCTCTAGTCTTCTTTCTATCCCATTGAGTTTCACTCTAAGTTTGTAGATGCAATTTATATTTAAGGATCTATTTTGAAAATCAATTTAAGTCTTCAACAAGACTTTCAAGCCAATGATTTACCATTGAAGCGTGGTCAAATCAAAAAACAAATTGAAACTGCATTACGTCATGTTGGTTTTGACGCAGATTGTGAGATTGGCATTGCTTGCGTTGATCTTACAGAAAGTCATGAACTGAATTTGCAATACCGAGAGAAACACAAACCAACCAATGTCTTATCTTTTCCAAGCGATATTCCAGAAGAAATGCTCAGCTTACTCGAAGCAGAGCCTTTAGGTGACTTGGTCATCTGTATTCCTGTTGTGTTACAAGAAGCAGCAGAGCAACAAAAAACACCAAGTGATCATTTCACTCACTTACTCGTGCATGGGATTTTACATTTACTCGGCTACGACCATGAAACCAGTGAAGCCGAAGCTGAAGAAATGGAAGCTTTGGAAATTGAGATTCTGAAAAAACTTGGGATCAGTAATCCTTACCAAGCTGATGAAAATTAAGCCTGAGTCCTATGTATATCGTTATTTTTAAAGCCACCATTAGACAATTGGATTCTACTTACACAGAAATGGCACAAAAGCTTAGAGATAAAGCAATCGGCCAATATCATTGTGTTAAGTTTGAAGCATGTTGTGAAAATGATTTTGAAATAGCGTTGTCTTACTGGAACAGCCTCGAAGATATTCAACGCTGGCAACAAGATGCTGAACATTTAGTTGCCCAACACTTAGGTAAAGAAAAATGGTACCAGCATTTTAATATCGAAATCTGCAAAATCGAACGGACTTACTCAAGTACAAATAGATTGTGAATAAGCGAGAACTTATCCACAATTTTAAAGCGGCTGAATACAATTTCAGCCGTTTTTTCAATTCTTAAAATTGATATCGTAATGTAAAGGTCACATTACGAGGTGCGCCATACACCATCAAATTATCGCCAATGCCTGTATAGTATTTTTTGTCAAAAATATTATTCAAATTGATCTGAGCTTTAATATTTGAATCTATATCATAGCCAAGCATTAAATTTGCTAAAGCATAGGCATTCTGGGTGATGCGTTTGTCACCATCTCCTGTATAAAACTTACTCTTGTAATTTACACCGCCGCCAACACTCCATTTATCTAACTTATATTTGGTGAATAAATTGGCGTTAGTTCTTGAAGACATTGTTTGCACTTCATTACCCTGAGCATCTTTGGCATTGAAATGAGCAACACCAAAACTTAAATTCCAGTTATTGGCAATTTCTCCATCTAACTCAAATTCAACACCTTTGCTTTCGACACCATCAGCACTACGGTACGCTTTTTCTGTTGTTGGGGTTCCATCTGGACTCAGTATAAAAGTTCCTGTTTCTTCTGCAACATTATCTTGTTTGGTTTGGAATACCGATAAAGCAGCATTCAGCTTTCCATTTAAGAACTCCCCTTTTAAACCTGTCTCATAACTTTTACCTTCTCGTGGATCAAGGTACTGCTTATTTATATCTCGTTTATCTTCTGGTTTAAAAATACTGGTATAACTCGCATACCAAGAATACTGATCAAGAAAATCAAAAACTAAACCTGCATATGGAGTTACTTCATTTTTGAATTTTCTATTTCCTACACCATCATCACTCTCATATTTCCAGTTTGATAACCGTATGCCTGTAATTAATTTCAAAGGCTCAGCTAAGCTAAATTTACCTGCCAAATAAGCGCCTGTTTGAGTCGTTTTATTAGGCACTTGATAGATATTGTTATTTTGAATTGATGCTAATAGCGGTACATTCGGGTGATCAAAATCAAGTACCACATCTGATGCAATTTGAGGATTACCTGAATACCATGTGTCTTTTTGTGCTTGGTTATAGATAAAACCTGCCACAATTTCTTGCTCTAAACCACCAATAGAAAAGGGAGCAGAAAGATAAGTATCAATATTATTTTCTTTCGTCTTAGTGGCATCAGACCAAGTCATTAATGTACCTTTACTGGTATTTGTAGTTTTATCGAAACTCCCCCACAAATAGAGCAATGCAGTATCTTGTTTTACTTCACGATATGCATAATTCACATGCAAATTCACATCATTGAATAGATTTTGTTTCAAGGTTGCAAAGGCTGTGGTGGTGTCCGTATTCCAATAAGTCCAATCAGAAGTTACTCTTTTGGATCGATCAAAATCGACGCGTTGACCATTACTATCAAATGCTGGTAATCCGCCCCACCGTACTCCATCACGCTCTAAGTTTTGATAACCAGCCCCAACAGAGACATAGGTTTTGTCACTGATATCAGCATCAACCACCCCATATACAACATTATTATTTTTCTCATACCCTTTCATAAAAGAGTCAGAGTCTTCGTGCTTTACCACGACACGGCCACGAACTGTTCCATCCGTATTCAATGCTGTAGAAATATCTGCCGAGCTCGTCCATGTATTCCATGAACCCAAAGAAGTACTTACCTGCCCAGTGAGTTCTTTCGCATTAGCATGCTTTCGAATCATATTGATAGCTATTGCTGGGTTACCAGCACCAGTCATTAAACCGTTTGCCCCTTTGACCAACTCTACGCGATCATACATTGTTAAATCAGGATCATTTGCTTCCATGCCTACATTACTTGGAACACCATCAAATAAATAATAGTCGACATCAAAGCCTCGCGCTGTGGGATATTGACGCTCATCCCATTGGTTAACTGATAAACCTGTGACGTTATTTAATAGATCCTGAAAAGAACTGATATTGGCATCATCCAAATACTCACGAGTTAAAACCTTAACGGATTGTGGCGTTTCACGAAGCGATAGACTCAACTTAGTCGCTGTATTTGCACTCTTCGCCGTATAACTTTGAGTTCCCTCTGTAACTGAGGATTGATCATCTTGTGCTTTGAGGCTAATCGTAGGTAGTGCAACTGTCGATGAAGAGGTGCTGGTTTCTGCAGAAGCAAATGAAGGAAGTAATATCGCCATCGCCAACATAAGAGGATGGGCTTTAAAAGATTGAAAAGTCTGAGATTGATGCATGGGAAATTTCCTTATGCAAAGATATGAGATTTAAAATGCATGCGCCGATCTCCCCCAGAGCATTTACTTTTCAGCAAAGGAACGCATACAAAACAATTAAAATACAATGCAAATGATAATTATTTTTATTATCAGTTCAAGTTTTATTTATAAAATGTAATAGCGTGTTGTAAAAAAAGAAAAATGAATAACAACAAAAAAAAGCTATCTAATTGTATTAAATAGCTTTTGATAAATGATTTATTTTTTAAAATCAATGCACTTCAAACTCAGCATCCACGGGATCAAAACGCCAAGTCCGAATGATACGTAATTCAGAAATATCCTTCTTCATCGTTGAATCAAATGCACCAAAAGGAGCACCACGGCGCACTGAAGCCTTAGCTGCTTCATCTAAAACAGAATGCCCCGAACTCTCAATTAAACGAATTGCACGTATCCCACCCTGTGAGTTCAGAATAACCATTAATCTAACTTCGCCCGATAACCGCTGTTGTTTAGCAGCATCTGGATAATAGCGATTTCCGTAGAGCTCAACTTTTTGGCGGAATTTATCTAAATACGCAGCAGAAGCATCCTGTTTAGCTTGAATACCATCTACCGTTTTAATCCGTTGTTTACGGCTAAAATTTTGTTGTCGCTGTAAATACTGAGCTTCAAGACTAGCAACCATCGCAGCTTTTGCTTGGAACTGACTTTGTAAATCCTCTAAGGCTTTTTTACGCTCGCTTTGTTCTGCCTGTTTCTGCCAGCTCAATACGGTCATTAAAACTTTTTCTTCAAATTTTAACTCTCGCTTTTGCTGAATTTTTTCTAAGCTTTCAAACTCAGTTTCACCTGTAGTCGCATCAGCTTGCATAGGTGAAGGCATATCACTCGACATGCGATGTGCTTCTCGAAACTCACCAGAACCCTTTTGATCGGCTTGAGCGAGAAAATCAGCATTTTCTACTTTATCGGTACTAGGGCGAATAGAAACTGCGATTTCCTTTGTGGAGGTATCGGATGGAGTTGGCATAGCAAACTGTACCGCAAGCACAGCCAAATGCAGAAGCAATGCTAAAATCACAGCCCCTACAAAAATTGAGTCTTGCCACCAATGAGATGACAACTCCGAACGAAAATTTATTTTATTCCACATGGCATCTTAGCGGCAAAAATTGCCTCATCCCCAACGGCAAAGCCGTATAAAAAGCCGAACCAGTATTCAAAATTTTACAAAAATATGATCCACTTATAGTTACAGTGTATCCATACCATCATTTTATGAAAATGTAGCAATTAATTTTGCTACACTGCAAGTCAGAAATTTATTTTTATTTTTTAGTTATTACAAAGATCGTGGCATTGCTATCTAAAACAATTCACTTTCTGGAACAACTTTTATGCAAACGCTAATTTCATCTGTTGTTAAACGTCTACGTAAAGTTTACCAAAAAGCCGAAGAATTCATCGAAGAAGAAAGAGAGGTTTCGCTTTCACAAGTATTTGTGAACGCGACGATGGAGCGTTATGTCACCGAAAAAGTTAAAATCATTAAAGACCTGCATGCTGATTTATATGATGGTTGGTTAAGACTGTACTCGACAATAGACGTCAAAGGTCTGCATACTACCCTTTCTGTTGATTTAAAGCTGTTGCAGATGGAAATGAATAAAGATGTTCAACTTATGGTTTTTGAGCAAATCAGTAACACTCAAGTGATTGAAGCGAGTTTCAAAAACATTTTCCAAAAATGGGGCTTTCATCTTGCGATTTGGTATTACCAAAAGTTTCGTGAGGAAGATCCTTTAGGGAAAATTTTAGAACACTTTGAAGTCGTAACCGTAAAAGATGATTTACTTTATCTAGATTTAAATCGCTGGTTTAGTAAAAAGCCAAGTATTATTGAGACCCTGAGTAAGGTGCATGTAAATCGTGCACGTGTCCGACCAGCAGAATTAATTGTTTGGGGAAATGTGAATCTTACAGCGATCCTCTCCCCATCCAATGAATTTGATGAGGAAGATGATTTAGATATTAGCGAAGTTACCCCAATCCAGCAAAAAGACTCAAAAAGATAATTCCAAACATCCTGTGGCAGCATGTTATTTATACTCTGCCACAGAAATCTCCAACTTCATGATTAATACGAAAAATTAACAAGCGCTTAGTAAAAAACCTGATCTTTTCTTCATAATCTACAGGCATAATAACAACAAATCGTAATGATATCTGGATGATCCCATCAAATGCTCATCCAAAGGACACAAAATGCTATGACAAACAAATTTACTAAGTTTTTGAGTATTGCAACGGTAACTTCTGCAACACTTGCTTGTGCAAGCTTCTTTAGCCATGCCTATGCAATGGCGCCATTCCAAGCGAGCTATCAATTTAGTTATAACAACAAGAATTTAGGTTCAGCAACACGTACATTATCTCAGCAAGGCAACAACTGGACATATAAATTTGTTGCTAAAGCGGGTGGTATTGCTTCTGCATCTGAAACCAGTCAGTTTGCTTTCTCAGATAACAAAATCACTTCACAAAAGTTCAGTCGCACCAGTAAAATTTTAGTGCACAACAACACGATGAATATTAACTTCAATCCAAGTGCTAAAGTGATTAACACCCAAAAAGATGACAAGAAACGTTCTTTTGCTTGGCAAGCTGGTGTTTTGGACGAGTTAAATGCTGAGTTACAAGTTCGTGAAGATTTAAAAAACGGCAATACCTTACAACCACGTTATTATATTTCGGATGCGAAAGGTGTCGATGAGCGACGTTTTATTAAACAAGGTACTGAAAGTATTAAAACCAGTTATGGAACATTTAATACGATCAAAGTCGTATTACAACACAGCAAACCTGAACGAAATACCGTATTTTGGTTAGCTCCAAAATTAGATTATCTTCCTGTAAAAGTGACACATAATGATGGTAAATCATCCTATGGACTATTATTGACTGGCTATTCGGGTAAAACCAATTAACCATCTGGTCAATTTTAGCTTGCAATTTTTTGGATGCTTTTTAAAATATGCCTTTGCTTGAAAAAGCATCCGTTTAGAGGATTCTCCCGTGTACGCTTTAGAACAGAAAATCTTAAATGAAGGTATCGTTCTATCTGATCAAGTATTGAAAGTTGACGCTTTCTTAAATCACCAAATCGATCCTGTGTTAATGCAACAGATTGGTAAAGAGTTTGCTGCGCGTTTTAAAGATGCAGGCATTACTAAGATTATTACCATTGAAGCATCTGGGATTGCACCTGCGATTATGGCAGGTTTAGAGCTTGGTGTTCCTGTGATTTTTGCTCGTAAATACCAGTCATTGACTTTAAAAGATGATCTTTATCGTTCTAAAGTGTTCTCATTCACTAAGCAGACTGAAAGTACAATTGCTATTTCAAACAAGCATCTTAATTCAACTGATAAAGCGTTGGTTATTGATGACTTCTTGGCGAATGGTCAAGCTGCATTAGGTTTAATCGATCTTATTCATCAAGCAAATGCTGAAGTTGTAGGCGTGGGTATCGTGATTGAAAAATCATTCCAACCAGGTCGAGATGTATTACTTGAAAAAGGTTATCGAGTGGAATCCTTAGCACGTGTTAAATCCCTTGCTGATGGCAAAGTAACCTTTGTTACTGAATAAAGATGACTAGAAACAAAGAGCGCTTATAGAGCGCTCTTTGTATTTTTAAAGAATAGAAATATTATAAGCAGGAATAATCAAGTATCATTCCCTATCAAAGATGTTGAGCAGGTTAAGCTGTTTAACATGTAAGTTCACAAACGATTTTAGAGAGCGTTATGCGTACATATTTAGACCTTTTACAACATATCCTAGACAATGGCGGTGACAAGGGTGACCGTACAGGTACAGGTACACGTTCTGTATTTGGTCATCAAATGCGTTTTGATCTTTCTAAAGGTTTTCCATTACTAACCACTAAGAAAGTTCACTTTCGTTCAATTGTAATTGAGCTTCTTTGGTTCCTCAAAGGTGATACTAACGTTCAATATCTCAAAGACAATAAAGTCACTATTTGGGATGAATGGGCAACTGCTGAGCAAACAGCTCGCTTCGGTCGACCTGAAGGTGAGCTTGGTCCTGTATATGGGCATCAGTGGCGTAACTTTGGTGCTAGCCAAAATGAAGATGGTAGTTACCAACAAAATGGTTTTGACCAAATTAAATGGCTCGTCAATGAAATCAAAACCAATCCGAATTCACGTCGCTTAATCGTTTCGGGCTGGAATCCAAATGAGGCAGGTAAGGTTGCTTTACCACCTTGTCATACCCTGTTCCAATTTTTTGTACATGATAACAAACTCTCCTGCCAACTTTATCAACGTAGTGCAGATGTATTTTTAGGTGTGCCATTTAATATTGCTAGCTATGCCCTACTCACCCACATGATTGCACAAGTCTGTGGTTTAGATGTTGGGGACTTTGTTTGGACTGGTGGTGATACACACTTATATGCAAACCACTTTGAGCAAGCCAAATTACAACTTACTCGTGAACCGTTACCGTTATGTCAGTTAAAGCTCAATCCTGATGTCAAAGATATTTTCGACTTTAAGTTTGAAGACATCGAAATCGTAGGATACGAATCACATCCAGCAATTAAAGCACCTGTAGCAGTTTAACGATAAGTGAGATCAAGAAAATGGCATGGCAAGATATCGAAGTTGTTCACGTTGTCGCAATGGATAAGAATAACTGTATCGGCAAAGGCAATGCATTGCCTTGGCATATCTCTGCTGATCTAAAACATTTCAAAGCGATTACTCAAGGTGGCGTTGTCATCATGGGTCGTAAAACTTTAGAGTCTATGGGTCGCGCGCTACCTAATCGTGTGAATTGGGTGATTACTCGTGATCCATCATGGCAATTTGAAGGTGTAAAGGTCGCTCATAGCATTGAAGATGCCTTAAATGAAGCACTTACAGACGTACAACATTCTGAAAAAGCGTCTTTATTTATTATTGGTGGTGGAGAGATTTTCACTCAAACCCTCAACATCGCTGATCGTCTGGAATTGACTCATGTTGATTTAGATGTACAAGGTGATGCACATTACCCGAAAATCTCTGAGGATTTCCAAAAAGTAAACTCAGAACATCATCAAGATGAAAAATCGCTGGTTAAGTTTGAGTTTGCGACCTATCAAAAATAAATAATGGATCGCACAGGACTATGCAGAATATTGGATCACGTGAGTTTTTTCTCGCTTTAGGAATAGGTCTGCTCCATAGTCTTTTCACCTTATTTGTGGTCCTGTCTAGCGTGTGGTTATGTCTTGCACTTTGGATCCAACAGCCTCTTGGTTCAGTCTTCAGTCGTATTGTGATTGTGGTCTGGACCATTTTTGCTTTAAGTCTAATTGGTGTATACGTTAGTGGTCATCTTTTCAGCCGTCGCACAGATATCATTATTTACTGCCTTGCATTTGCTTGTTCATTGATCTGGTATTTTTCCATTCAAGCGAAACAAGACCGCGAATGGGATCCTGAAGTTGCACAGCAGCTTTATTATGAAAAACAAGGTGATCTTGTCCATTTGCATAATATTCGGAACTTTAGCTGGCATACAGATGGAAGCTATGAAATACACTGGGAAGATCGCAAAATAGATTTAAATAAAATCACAGGTGTTAATGTCATTACTTCCTACTGGATGGGTCCACAGATTGCACATACCCTAGTAAGTTTTGATTTTTCAGATCAAAAACCTCTGGTTTTCTCAATTGAAATCCGAAAAGAAAAAGGCGAAGAATTCTCTGCTGTGGGAGGTTTTTTCCGAAAATATGAACTTAGCCTAGTTGCATCAGATGAAAAAGATATTGTGTATACACGCAGTAACGTTCGTCATGAGCAAGTGTATTTATTTCCAATCAAAATGCCCGCAGATCAACGTAAGGCATTATTTATAGAGTATTTACATAAGGCAGATGAATTACGAGCAGAAGCAAAATGGTACAATACTTTAACCAGTAACTGTACTACGCTGGTATTTGATATGGCTCAAGCAATTAATCCCCAACAATTACCTAAAGATTATCGATTGCTTGCCTCTGGATACTTACCTAATTACTTATATGATCTCGAAGTGCTCAACCAAAATTACAGCTTAAAAGATTGGTATCGTTTAACACATATTAATCCTCGTGCTGAGCAATTTGATCAACAAATGGATCAAAGTAGTGAAAATTTCTCAAAAATAATCCGTTTAGGTATTCCAACAGCAGATTAGATTACATACCGACACGAAATCCACAGCCATTCTTCATTTTTTCAATTCGTAATTAAAATAAAATATTCACATGAATAAGGAAATAAAATCATGTTAAAACCATTTCTCATCAGCCTAGGTTTAGCAACTACAGCCATAGTGAATGCATGCGCAACGACAACATCATTAAACTCAACTCAAACGCTTGATCATAGCACTTGGGTTGCAACACAAATTCAAGGCACGCAACTTGTTTCAAGTAATAACCCTCGTAGCCCACATATTCAATTTGAAAGTTCAACTCAAAGCTTTAGTGGATCTGATGGTTGCAACCGAATTCGCGGTTCATTTAAAGCTGAAAATAATCAATTAAAACTTGGACCTGTCATGTCAACCAAAATGGCTTGTATAGGCGATAATGCTGCTGTTTCACGCCAATATTTAGATGCTTTATCGCAAACACAACGTTACAGTTTGAAGGCGAATACTTTGCAACTACTCGATCAATCTGGAAAGGTTCTGATTCAATTTAACTCATCAGCGCACATACACCATAAAAACTAATTCAACCCATAGAAAGTACAGACTTAACTAACTCTTAGGTCTTTACTTTTTTATGGGTTCGTTTACTTTAGTAGCATTCTTAAAATAAAAATTGGGGAGTTACATGCAACAAGCTTTATTTGGCGGTGGTTGTTTTTGGTGTGTAGAAGCTGTTTTTCTACAACTTAAAGGTGTTGAAAAAGTCGTGAGTGGCTACGCCGGTGGTCATATTGCAAACCCAAGTTATGAACAAGTATGCCAAGGTGATACTCAACATGCTGAAGTCGTGCAAATTGACTTTGATGAACAGCAAATCAGTTATAGTGATTTATTAAATGTATTCTTTGCCACACATGATCCAACAACATTGAATCGTCAAGGGAATGATATTGGTACGCAATATCGCTCTGTCATCTATTATTTTAATGATGATCAAAAAGCACAAGCACAGCAAATGATTGAAAACCTAATCAGTGAGGGTTTAAATATTGTTACAGAGCTAAGCCCCGTGCCAACGTTCTACCCAGCTGAAGATTATCATCAAAATTTTTATGCGCGTAATCCTTCACAAGGTTACTGCAATTTTAGCATTCCCCCAAAGCTCTCTAAACTACGCTGTAAGTTTACTGAGCTTCTTAAAACAGAATAGACATAAAAAAAGCAACTCGATGAGTTGCTTTTTTAAATCCTAAATCATTTTAATTTTCACTGACAAAGGCAATATCACTCAAACCTGCTTCACTAGCACGCGACATCACCTGAGCAACCGTATCATATTTCGACTCTTTATCTGCACGCAGTTGAACCGTAGGTTTTTGTTCAGCCTGCCCCGCTTCTTGGAAACGCTTTTCTAGCTCTTCTAAACTAATTATCTGAGCATCCCAAGCAACTTCGCCATTTTGATTAATGCTAATGGTGATGGCTTTCGGCGGTGGATCAATAATTTCAGCCGTGGTTTTTGGTAAGCTTAATGGAATTGATGGGTTAGCAACCGTTGCTGTGACTAAGAAAATAATCATCAATACCAACATAATGTCGATCAGAGGAATGAGATTCATCTCATTCATACCACTGTCGTGGTCTTCACCCAATTGGAAACCCATTTTAAGCTTGACCTCCAACTAAACTTTGTTGAGTCGCTTTAGCTTCGGTTTTCGTCGTGCTTTCTTGTTGCAACATCGTATCGATCAATAAACTATGTGCCTGATCTTGTAAGTCATGTGCTAAACCACGATTGAAACGTACACAGATGTTATAAGCAAGTACCGCAGGAATCGCAACTGCAAGACCAAGACCCGTCATAATCAATGCCTCACCCACTGGCGTTGCTACTTGAGCTAAACCTGCTTGACCGCTCTTACCGACAGCAACAAGCGCATGGAAGATTCCCCAGACTGTACCAAACAAACCAACGAATGGTGCGATCGAAGCAATAGTACCCAATATAGATACGCCTTTTTCCGCTTGAGACTTTTCAGCAGAAATTTGACGTAACAATGCTTGCTCAGCAACCGCTTTACGTTGTTCAAACGTCAATGGTTGTAGTTTAGATTTGAGCGACGTCAAAGCTTGAGCAAGTTGAGCATAAGCCTGTTGTTTTAATTGGCGAGTTCCCATTAAACGTAGAATAAAAATCGTCCACGTTGCAATCGACATTGCTAAAAGGATGAAATACAGAGTTTTACTTACTGCATCTGCATGTTGCCAATAAACTGAAAAGTTCATATACGAACTCCTGATTTAATCTGTCACAAGGACTCAAATTGATTAAGGATTAAACTCAAACGGTTGCTCTGTTTTAATCGGGTAAGCAACGCCATTTTCCATATACGGTTTAAATTTAGCATTTCGCACTGCACGTAATGCTTTTTCATCTAAATTCGGTAAACCACTGCTACGGGTAATTCGTGCCGTAGTCACTCGACCTTTCTCATCAGCTTCAATATACACCGTAATCAAACGAGTCTGATTTTCTAAATCTCTCGGGGTAAATGAAACTTTTGGCGAACGACTCCATTGAATACCAGCACCTCCAATTGAAACACGTTTTGGTGATGGGTCAGCCGCAGGTTGTGGCTTCACAACTTCTTGAACAGGTTGAGGCTTTTCAACCACTTTTTCTGTTACGACAGTACTGACAACTTTCGTTTCAATCTTAGGTTCGACTTTCGGTTCTGTTTTCTGAATCACTTGTTTTGGTGTTTCAGTTTTGACTTGCTGAACTTTTTCGACTTTTTTAGGCGGTGGCGGTAAAGGTTTATCAACAACCTTGACTTCTTTCACCTCTTTTTTAGGTTCAGGTTTTGGTTGTTCTTTCGGTTTAGGTAATTCAGGCTGTGTGACTTCTTTAATTTTAACAAACTTGACTTTTAAAGGCTCTTTTTCGATTGGTCGCAGTTCAATCGTTTTCATGTGACTCACCGCCCACAAAACGCCAGCGTGTCCAATCACAACTGCAACAAGAGCAGCGATGACTTTCTTTTTCATCGAATAAGGTGCGTTGAATGTAGCAGGAGATTGACTCATAAGAATCTAAGTACCTAATAGATGATGATACTTTCGAAAAAGCGATTTCAATCATCGGATAGAACAATAAAAGTGCTGTAATAATAAATGAGAAGTGTTTTCATTTGCAACTATTTTTTTGTGAATCTGCCGATTAGTTCACAACAAGTCACCAACAAAAATAATGTTATAACATTACAATAAATACATAAAAAAAGCACGCGTTTATGCATGCTTTTTTTTTAATTTATTTATTGAAAAACAACGGTTTTATTACCATCAACAATAATACGGTCTTCTAAATGCCATTTGACCGCACGTGCCAACACGTTACGTTCAACGTCTTCACCAAGCTCACGTAATTGTTCCACGTTATAATCATGGCTTACACGTTCAACGTCCTGCTCAATGATTGGTCCCTGATCAAGATCAGCTGTTACATAATGCGCAGTTGCTCCAATCAGTTTCACCCCTTTCTCATATGCTTGTTTATATGGGTTTGCGCCCACGAAAGCAGGTAAGAATGAATGATGAATATTGATAATCTTCATTTCCCATTGAGCAACAAAATCTTCGCTTAAGATCTGCATATAACGGGCTAAGATTAATAAATCGTTGCCCTGCATCATGTCATTGATCTGTGCATAAGCTTCAACTTTATTGTCTTTATTCACTGGCACAACGTGAAATGGGATACCAAAGTTTTCAACAGCATCACGCAAATCAGGATGGTTTGAAATGACTTGAGTAATTTCACATGGCAATGATCCACGTGCATGACGCCATAAAAGCTCTAATAAAGCATGATCAACTTTTGAAACCAAAATACCAACTTTCTTCAATTCATTTACAAAAGTCAGTTTCCACTGCATTTCATAACGCTCAGCAACGTTAGCAGCGAAGGTTTGCATCAAGGCTTCTTTACGAGATTGCAAATGATCAAGTTCAAATTCAACACGCATAAAATAACGTCCGCCCTGAGCTTCTGTCGCGTATTGATCAAGTGCGGTAATGTTTGCTCCCTGATGATACAAAAAGCTCGATACAGCTTGCACGATTCCCGGCTTGTCTTCACAAGTAATCAGTAAACGTGCTGTATTGGCAGTGGTCGTGTTCATGTGGTTAATATCACTTATTCAAATCAAATTAAAATCAAGCCGAGCATTCTAGCTCTTTTTTGCGTCTGACTAAATACCTGATCACGACTCATCGTCATTTTTAAGGTTGGATAAACTTGCAAACAAATCGGATGGACCAAGTGACCGGAGCAACTGTTCATAAGTTTGACGACTTTCACCCATTAAATATGGTCCTTCTAAAAACACCATCTGTCTCAATGCTTGCCAAACCCACTTTTCTTCTAAGTGTGTGTTATCACTGATATGCCCAGACATGTACAAGAAGTTAGTCCAGTTGGTAAGAACGATCCACAAGTTAATAATCAATGCCTCAATTTCAGAATCGGTCATCTTCATCAGACCAGCATCCACAAAGGCACGATAAATCTTTTGACCTTGTTGCATCACTTGCCCTGCAAATCGCGGGTAGATTTTTCTAAAGTCTTCGTTATTTTCTACAAGATGATAAACATCACGATGAATAAAGCGATAAGCCCAAAGTTGGTTGCTCAACACCTGAAAATAACTAATTTTATCGTTTGCATTGAGTGGACGATCAACGGGTAAGGCTAACATTTCCAATGTCTCAGCCTGATATTGCTGAGCCAACTCTTTGATAATTTCTTGTTTATTACGAAAGTGATAATACAAGTTGCCAGGGCTAATCCCCAGCTCAGCCGCAATATGATTGGTTGTAACCGAACGCTCTCCACGCTCATTAAACAACTGCAAACTGATTTGCAAAATTCTATCTTTAGTTTTGTTCGGTTTAGCGTGCGACATCGTTTTTAACCATCTATAACATTATCAATAGGTTATAAAGCAAACTCATAAAGCGACTTGACACTTTAGAGTATTTACTCTAAAAATTAAAAAATAATAAGCTTTATTTTGGTCCACTCCTATGAACAGTCAAACAAAAACAACCGTTATGACACCTCATGTTGATGTAAAACGGCTACATGATTTGCTTGATCAGCAAAAAGTAGCTTACCAACGCCATCCTGTGCCAAGTGCCAAAGAACGTATTGAACGTTTGGCTCGACTTAAAAATATCTTGGTAAAATATCAAGATCAATTTGCTAACGCAATTAATCAAGATTATGGCAATCGTGCGGTAATGGAAACCAAAATTGGTGAAGTTCTTACATGTTTGGAACACATCAAATATTACAGCAAGAATTTAACAGAATGGATGAAACCATCTAAGCGTCATATCAGCATGTTACACCAACCAGCAAAAGGTTGGGTAGAATATCAACCATTGGGCGTGATCGGTGTTATTGCGCCATGGAACTATCCATTATTGCTTTCAGTTGGTCCTTTGATTTGTGCATTGGCAGCGGGTAACCATGCCATGATCAAAATCTCAAGTGCATCATCAAACTTTGGTTATGTTCTTGAAAATGCTTTAGCAGAGGCATTTCCACAAGAGTTGGTTGCTGTTGTAAATGGTGGCGGTGTTATTTCTGATGCTTTCAGCCATCTACCATTTGATAAAATGATTTTCACAGGTTCTACGTCTGTTGGTAAAACAGTGATGGCGGCTGCAGCTGAAAATCTAGTTCCTGTGATATTAGAACTTGGCGGTAAATCACCGGCTCTTGTTCATTCAGCAATGAACATTCGTGATGTAGCTCAACGTATCGCTGTTGGTAAACTTTGGAATGCGGGTCAAACTTGTGTTGCTCCAGACTATATATTCTTACCTAAGGGCAAGACTGAAGACTTTACAAAGCACTATAACGACTTTGTAAATACAATGTACCCAAACCTTCGTGATAATAAAGATTACACCTCTATTATCAATGACAAGCAGTACAATCGTCTGCAAAGCTACTTAGAAGATGCACGTGACCAAGGCGCAACAATTGTTGAGTTGAATACGAAAAATGAATCTTTAAATGACGTTCGCAAGATTGCTCCAACATTGGTTACTGGTGTAACAACTGAAATGCAAATCATGAAGAATGAAATCTTCGGTCCAATCTTACCTGTTCTAGAATATGAACATATTGAAGATGCGATTCAGTTCATCAATAACCATCCACGTCCATTGGCATTCTATTATTTTGATATTGATAGTGCTCGTGCTGAATACGTAGCAAGTCGCACGCACTCTGGGCATTTTGGTATTAACCAAACACTGACCCACGTTGCACAGGATGATCTTCCATTTGGTGGCGTTGGTGCATCAGGTATGGGCAAATATCATGGTAAAGAAGGTTTCTTTAGCTTCTCTCATGAACGTTCAGTCATGTCGAATCCTGTAAGCCCTAAACTTTATAGCTTGAAGTTCATCCTTCCACCGTCTAATAAAGCGATGCATAAAGTGCTTTTAAAAACACTATTCCGCTAAGCTGATCAAGGCATGATCTATCACACTAGATCATGCTCTGTTTTTACCAAATTCGCTTGTCTTTTAATCGTATTTTTGGTATAAAACGCCCCTTGAATGATTTCATCCGTTTACTTGAATGGCTAGTTGCACGAAACGGTGCTGTATAAACTAGCAATGGAGTTCACCATGTCTAAGGTTTGCCAAGTTACCGGCAAGCGTCCTATCGTTGGTAACAACGTATCGCACGCAAACAACAAAACCAAACGCCGGTTCGAGCCGAACCTGCACCACCACCGTTTTTGGTTAGAAAGCGAAAAGCGTTTTGTACGTCTTCGTTTAACCACTAAAGGTATGCGTATTATTGATAAATTGGGTATCGAGAAAGTTGTTGCTGATCTCCGTGCTCAAGGTCAAAAGATCTAAGGAGTCTGAACAATGCGTGATAAGATTCGCCTCGTTTCTACAGCTGGTACAGGTTATTTCTATACCACTACTAAAAACAAACGTACTATGCCGGAAAAAATGGAAATCAAAAAATTTGATCCAAAAATCCGTCAACACGTAATTTTCAAAGAAGCTAAAATTAAATAATTTTAGTTCTTTAAAAAAACGACTTCTCATGAAGTCGTTTTTTTTACTTTAAATTTCCTATCTTTTAAGATTTCTTTCTCACACTGTATAAATACGCTAAGCTTTAGAAAGTGTTACAGCAATTTACATGATTTTTTTTGATAAATAAAAAAATTATCATCAACAAATTCGATTTTAATTGCTAAAATTTTAAGCTACTTGCTTTGGCATTTTTTATGCTTATTTTATTTTGACCTTAACCGCAACGATTAAGGAGCTTCGATGCCACATGATGTTGATTTAATTATATTACTTGCTGTTGGCTTTGGTATGGCTCTTATTTTTGGCTATATCGCAGCACGTTTACGCCTACCTCCTTTGATCGGCTATTTAATTGCGGGCATTATCATTAGCCCAAATACACCAGGTATCGTCGGTGACATTCATCTAGCCAACCAGCTTGCAGAGCTAGGTGTTATGTTTTTGATGTTTGGTGTAGGAATGCACTTCTCCCTTAATGATCTGTTACAAGTCCGACGTATTGCTTTACCTGGAGCTATTCTTCAAATCGCTGTTGCTACCCTCTTAGGTATGGGAGTTTCAATGCTCTGGGGCTGGGGTTTTGGCTCAGCACTCATTTTTGGTTTAAGTCTTTCCTGTGCCAGTACGGTTGTATTATTAAAAGCCCTAGGGGATCGTGGTTTACTTGATTCTGTTAATGGAAAAATTGCTGTCGGTTGGCTATTGGTTGAAGACCTTGTCATGGTCTTGGCTTTAGTATTGTTACCTGCAACTGCGGTTTTACTGGGCGGGCATGCATTACCCAACACAGATCCATCTCAAAGTATTTGGGTCACGATTGGTATTACTTTACTAAAAGTCACAGGCTTTATTGCATTTATGTTGATCATCGGCAAACGACTTGTTCCGATGATCATGCAGTTTGTCGCTCGTTTGGGTTCTCGTGAGTTATTTACGCTTACGGTAGTTGCTGCTGCAGTTTCAATTGCATATGGCTCTTATGCTGTATTTGGCGTTTCTATGGCACTCGGTGCGTTCTTTGCGGGAATGGTGGTTAAAGAGTCTGACTTTAGCCATCGTGCTGAAGAAGAAACCCTTCCGCTACGTGAAATTTTTTCGATTCTATTTTTTGTTTCCGTTGGAATGCTCTTTGATCCAAGAATATTGGTCGAAGAACCACTTCATATCTTAGCTGTCGTCGCAATCATCATGGTCGGTAAAACATTAGCTGCCATGGCATTGGTTTTATTCTTCCGTTATCCAATCAACACTGCATTAACTGTCGGTGCAAGTTTGGCACAAATCGGAGAATTCTCTTTCATTTTGGCGACGCTAGGTTTAGCTCTAGGATTACTCACACCTGAGGCGCAAAATCTAATTCTTGCAGGTGCATTATTTTCAATTACACTTAATTCTTTTGTGTTTTCTGCAATTGAACCTGCACAGCGTTGGATTCGTGAGCGCTCACATTTAGCCCGTCTACTAGAGCGTAGTGGCGACCCATTAGCAATGTTACCTGACGAAGTTGACCAATCCTACCTTCGTGATCAGGTGGTGATCATTGGCTATGGGGGTGTTGGACGTCGTATCAGTGAAAATCTGATTGAGCAGAACATCAAAGTCGTTATTGCCGAAGAAAATCGTGAGATTGTTGAGAAGTTACGTGCCAGTGGTATTGCAGCTGTGAGTGGTGAAGCCACTGAACCAAATGTATTGATCCAAGCGCATATTCAACATGCACGTTTATTGGTGATTTCACCGATGGATATCCTCGACATTCATCGAATTGTCGATATTTCAAAACAGCTAAATCCAGAGATACAGGTATTAATCTGTGCTGAGAGTAAGGAAGAAGCCGCTGTTATCCGCGAGGAAAATATTGGTGAAGTATTCTACGCAAAAGAGGAAATGGCAAAGAATATGAGCCATCATATTTTGAATCAGATCGAGCTTGCACATCAACCGAATGCTCATTGATTGTTTGGTCATATAAAAAAAGCGTACTCAAGGTACGCTTTTTTATTATTAGCTTAAATGTTTAGGTTTTTCATCAACGACTTCGGCTTGCCACTGATTCATTTGTTTCTCTAATAAACCAAATAGAGCTGCTTGAATCATATGTTGTGCCACAAGAGGTGTTTGATCACCTAAGATCGCTTTTACTTCTTCACTGAACTGAATTTTTACAAGAGGTTCATTTTCTGAACCCGCATTACGTAAAGCAAGCTCACCACCTTCAAGTTGAACCAATTCAAGAATCGCTTCCTGACTACCAAATAATTCTTTTAACTGTTGCATAGACATCTATTTTCTCCATGATTCAACATGGTGGCAAAGCACCCTTGCACTTTACAATCTCACGTCTTACTTATATAGGTACGGCTTGATTAGATTTCAAGTCAGTAACGATCTTGCTGGAGTTAGAATTCAACCATTTCATTACGAAAACCATCGATCAAATGACTCAATTCACGATGCCATTCTCGGAGAATCTTTGAATCTGGCAACCACGCTTGAGGACTTTGAGTGACTTTAATAATCAGGTTTGAAGATGTTTCACTTTCTGGCTCAGGAGAAGTTGGTTCAGGCGCGTATTGGCACATGCGATAAGCACGTTTTAACTCAGCAATGAACCCATCTTTGGCCAATTGCTGCAATACTGCAACCTCTGGAGAAACTTGACCTTTATCAGCCATGTGTTCTTCAATTGATTTAAATGTTGGTTGCATATCATTGAGACGATAATAGCGAACCAACTCTTGAAGAAAAGCCAAAATTGCACCATGCAAATGAAAAACTGCTGCTTCGCGATGTGCCTGTGCTTGTTGGATATTGTCAGTTTGCTCCGCTTGTTGACATGCGAGACGAGCAAAATAGAGTTTTTGATTGGTACGATCGGCATGATAGCGAGCAACACGAGACATAATAAATCCCTATTTTCATTTAAAACGAAAACTGATTGTAAAGCGTATTGGAGATGAAAAAAATAGCACTTATAGATTCAATTCAAGACGATAAAGTTTTCGTTTCGCAATTGCTTCAATTGGTTGCTTTAAAGGACGTACATTTGAAATAACCCAAGCGAAATATCCATCCGCCCAATCAGTAGCACAAGCTGCATCAATTTCTTGAGCCAACCAAGGATGTACTGACTCGATATCGATCAAAGCCACTACTTTGCACATCTCTTCATCGCCATGATTATTCAAAAAGTGCGTATTCTCAACAATCACTAAATCTTTAAGCGGTAATTTCTCAGGTCGCCACGAGCAAACCTCTAAGGTCTTTATGCCTTGTACAATTCGCTCGGCATTTGGAACAACAATCGATAAAACTTGATACTGCTTTAAGATTATGGATTAAGCTTTATCTTCAGCTATTTTTACACGAATCCCAAGACCTTTGAGTTTTAATGTATTTAGCCCTTTCACGGCTTTAATCGCTTCGCGTGGATTTGGCATTTCAACAAAACCAAAACCTTTGGATTTACCAGTCTCAGCATCTTTGACCACAACACAAGAATCGACTTTGCCATAAGCTTTGAATAAGTCGAGGATTTCTGCGTCTGTCACCAAACGATCTAAATTGCGAACTAAAATTTTCATGTTAAAACCTAGAGATGATTCACCATGAAGTGAATCAAAAGAAATGAATCACGCTAGTTTAATCGAAATCTATGCCAAAACCTAAATTGATTGTGCTTGAGCGAGCACGATTCGTTTGCCCATATGCACGAGGAATGTCACGATGAATTTGAATGTCCACTAAATGTTGAGGTAAATCATTTAGAAAGTAGCTTTCTATTTTTCTACCCAGTTCATCATATTGATCTTGTGACCATAAATTTAAATTTTGTTTGGTTAAAATCAACTCATTTTCTGCACGCGTCAATGCGACATACAAAACACGCCTCTCCTCTTCGACATCGTCAAAATCACCCTGCGCCCGTGCATGTGGATATTGATTGGGAGATACATGTGGAACATAACAGACTTTTTGTTCAGCACCTTTTGCAGAGTGAATCGTAATCAAAGTCACTAAGTCTTGATCGGGTGTCTTGTCAATTTCTGATATCGAAATTGGGTCAAGTACATATTCTTCTAAAAATTCACCAAGTGAATGATGCTTACGTGCTAATTGTTTCACCAAATCAAAATCTTTGACTCTGCGTGACCAATCTTTGGTTTTGTAGTTATTTTCTAATTGCTCATTTAAAGCATCCAAAGCTAAGCCGATACAAGCTTCCACATGCTGCTGTAATACATCTAATTGCATTAAGATCAAAATCGCTTGTTGTGGCACTTTGCCATGTCGTTCTAATCGTTGACAACGTGCTTCGATATCAGGCAACTGAATGAGCTCTTGCGCTAATTTACTTGCTCCAACATCACCTACACCATCCCAAAGCGTCAAAAAGCGCATCCAAGCTAAATCATCCTGTGGATTGACACTGACGCGAAGCAAACTTAAAACATCTTTGACATGAGCGGATTCAAGCAACTTTACGCCACCAATAAATCGATAAGGAATATTCGCCGCAATCAAAGCCCCTTCCAAATACCGCCCGCTAAAACCTGAACGTAATAAAATCATATGTTCTGCCCAAGCAGCACCCTGCGAATGCCGTTGATTTAGATCTTGAACAATCCAATTGGCTTCTTCAAACTCATTACTCAGGATATGCAATTGTGGTTTTAAACCATTTCCTCGATAGGCTTGTAAATGCTTGTCATAATCAATTTGGCTTTGCTCAAGTAACCAATTGGATAAATCTAAAATACCTTGGGTCGAACGATAATTCATTTCTAAAGTCAACACTTCAGCATCTGGTACACGCTCTTTAAAGTGATGAATATTTTCAAAATCTGCACCACGAAAACCATAAATAGATTGAGCATCATCACCAACACAGAATAATTTCACCTTACCTACCAAAGGCTGCAATAAAGCCCATTGCAGTGGATTAGTATCCTGCATTTCATCGACTAACAATGCTGAACAGAAACCCGTCACCCACTTCACCAACTCAGGTGAGTTTTGTAAATGCACCGCCACAATCGAAAGAATGTCGTCATAATCGAGGAAATTACGCTCTTGCTTGCGCTGCTCATAGGCTTTCATCAATTCGGCGATTTGCGACTTATACTCTACAGCTTGCGGTAATTGCTTGAATAAAGCATCAGATAATTTGGTTTTCGTGTTCCGTGCATAAGAATATAAATCACATAATTCAGCAGCTTTTGGCAACACATTACCTTTATCCTTACCACGCAATAAGCGGAACATCAGCAATTGATCATCTCGATCAATCATACTGAATTGTGTCAAACCAAAAGCGCGTGGATTACGGCGCAAAAGATACATACAAAAGGTATGAAATGTTGAGGCACGTAAACCTTTGGATTGTGCCCCCATGTGTTGTTCGACTCGCGTAACAATTTCACTGGCAGCTCGCCGGGTAAACGTTAGAATTTGGATCTGCTGTGCAGGTAAACCTTGATCAATTAAATATGCTGCTCTAGCTACAATCGTTTTGGTTTTTCCACAACCTGCCCCTGCTAAAACTAAACAGTTATGCGCAACCGTAGTGGCTGCTTGTTTTTGTTGAGGGTTGAGTTCATCAATTAGCTTGGCGAGCGTCATAAAATTGGTCAATCAGAAATGAAAGGCTATTTTAGCAGACTAAAACTGCATCGCGGTTTTCAACTATAAAACAAAAAGAGCATGTATCAACATGCTCTCAATATTTCAATAATTGTCGAATGTTAAATCACAGTTGAACTGTGTGGGAGCTCTTTGATTGCGCTTGCAAAAGTTAAATAATTAATCCCTTGGAAAAGGATATCAATCGCGAGAAACATACCAAGTACCCAAAATGGCGAATCAGGTGACGATAGAATGAGAATACCTGTTAAAAGTGTTAATACACCTGAAAACAACACCCATCCCCAACCTGAGATCGGTCTTAAAATAAAGGCATTAACACTGCGTATAATCCCAGCAATAATCAATGCGATTGCCAATAAATTGGTCAAAACCACTGCCGTAATCACGGGCGTAGTAAAAGCAAAATAACCAGCTGCAATATACAAAACGCCGAATAATGCCCACAACCACCGTGTCCCACCCTGAAAGACCATAAATGCAGCGATAAAATGTAAAATACCACCGAGCATCATAAGGACACCAAAAAGAAGGACCGCTGATAATGTTGCAAAAGGCAGTGCAGCTAAAAGAACCAAACCAAAAATAATCAATAAGACACCTAATAACAGATACCATTTACGATCAGCGTGTAGCTGATTGCGAATCAGATCGTTACCCACCGTTTTCATCATTATTTACTCTTTTATCATCAATGTTATAGCTCTATTTTGAGCGTGTTCCATACACGATATTGTATAAAGCATGTTGAGAAATAATGACCGAATGTCAGGAAATCACTCTTTTTATTACATTGATTTTTTATTTAATTGGTATGGATAAGTCAGAACTTATCCACAGATTATTGAACCCATCCTATCTCTTTTGCTGTGAGCAGACTAATGACTGTTTGTTCTAAATCATTCGGCATTTTACTTTTATACTCTGATAAAGGGATTCTCCCCCCCATAATTTCGGCTTCAGTTTGAGGATATAGGGGTCTTTTCTCGTATTGAGCATAGCCAATTGGAAAAAGTGGTTCGCCATTGGCTAAATTATATTTATCCGTAGCACCAAAACCATGAAGCAACTCATGTACGAGCACAACATTATTCTGTCTTTCTTGCTTATGAGCTGCGAATAAATTGACTGAGCCAATACGACCTCGCTCAAGCGCAGTCGAGTGTTTTAACTCTTTTGTATTTTTTGGATCATAATAATTCAAATACAAAGTTAAACTTGGAGAACCATCTATTGATTCATGTTGTTTCCAAGCATAGAAACGAAACTTTAAACTCCACAATATATTATTGATAACACTTGGTTGTTCAGGTGTCTTAGGTGGTATTTGTTGTAATTCACGTCCTATCTGAACCATAAAATAACTACTTTTCCCACGATATTGTTGACTATTTTTTTCTAAATACTGTTTGACCTCATAGAAATCATCTAGCTGTAATTCTTGGATATATTTTTGAGTAGAGGGTAGGCCATCAGCATTGATGGGATGTAGCAGAATATTGATCGGTTGGTTCCAGTCTTGGTTTTGATCACGATACGCATTAATTGCCACAATCAATAAAACAACTAAAAGACATGCAACCCTAATATTTTTCCACATGTGCACCCCAAAAGTTTTAAGATTTGATTGATTTTTTTGTTTATATAAAAAATGCTAGCGAGTGCTAGCATTTTTCGAAATGAATTATTTAAGCTTCAACCCATTTTCCATTTTGGAATACTAGACTCCACTTGGTTTGTTTACCTTCTGCAGTTTCTGAACCAACATACTGCTCTTGATTCTTACGGCTAAATTTAACAACTGTCGGATTACCTTCAGGATCAGTATCAGGAGCTTGCAGCAAGAATTGATATTTTGGATCAAGTTGTTCAGCTACACTACGCAATTCAGATACTTTTGGTGCACGCGTTTCACGAATTTTCGGGAATTTACTTGCAGCCAAGAATAAACCAGCAGCGCCATCACGCAAAACGAAGAAATCATCATGCTTCGTTGAACGTAGATGCTCCATTTTGATTGGGTCTACACGTGGTGGAGCAGGTTGACCACTCTTGAGTACCTTACGAGTATTGTCACAGCTAGTACATGCGAAATATGGACCAAAACGACCCGTTTTAAGCTGCATCTCACCATCACATTTATCGCATGGGATAGTCGGACCGTCATAACCCTTGATCTTAAATTCGCCTTCTTCGACTTCATAACCATCGCAATCAGGGTTGTTACCACAAACATGTAATTTGCGACCACCATCCACGACATAGCTGTCCATCGCAGTACCACATTTTGGACAACGGTGTTTTGACATCAAATCAGCAGTTTCAGCACCATCATCATCCGATAACGCAGCTAATGATTCGACTGGCGTAAGGTTTAAAGTACCTTTACAGCGTTCTTTCGGTGGCAGATTGTATCCTGAACAGCCCAAGAATACCCCTGTCGTCCCTGTACGAATTTGCATTGGACGAGAACATTCAGGACAAGCAACATCAGCTACTTCAATAGGCTGATTGCGACGCATACCGTCTTCGCCTTGAGCATTGGTCAGGCGCTTTTTGAAGTCACCGTAGAATGTATCTAGTAGCTCTTTCCAGTTACGCTCACCTGTCGCGACTTTATCGAGCTGACCTTCCAAATCTGCGGTAAAGGCATAGTTCATCAAATTATTAAAACTTTCATCGAGACGATCTGTCACGATTTCGCCCATTTTCTCGGCAAAGAGACGGCGATTTTCAAGTTTCACATAACCACGTTCTTGAATGGTTGAAATGATCGCTGCATAAGTAGAAGGTCGACCAATACCTTTCTTCTCTAATTCTTTAACTAAAGATGCTTCAGTAAAACGTGCAGGTGGCTTAGTAAAGTGTTGACTTGGATCAAGTTTTTCTAATTTGAGTACTTCACCAACTTTTACAGCCGGTAACAATACATCATCATCAGATTTATTCGCACCGCGAACTTTGGTAAAACCATCAAAAACAAGGGTACGACCTTTAGCTTTTAATTCAACATTTGCAGCTTCAACAGTTAAGGTTGAAGACAAATATTCAGCAGGTGTCATTTGGCAAGCCACAAATTGACGCCAAATCAAATCATACAAACGTTGTGCATCACGTTCTACACCAGCAAGTTTATCGCCAGTGAGTGCTACATCGGAAGGACGAATTGCCTCATGGGCTTCTTGTGCCCCTGCTTTATTGCCATAACGATTTGGTTGTGCAGGCAAATACTTGTCACCAAAGTTTTGTTGGATATGGTTACGAACCATATTCACGGCATCATCGCTCAAGAAAGTTGAGTCAGTACGCATATACGTAATAAAACCACCTTCATACAATCGTTGCGCTAACATCATGGTTTTCTTAACAGAGAAACCTAAACGCGTACTTGCTGCTTGCTGTAAAGTTGAAGTGATATAAGGTGCGCTTGGATTTACCTTTGTCGGTTTATCTTCACGCAACGCAACTTTATATTCAGCATCTTTCAAAACACTTAATAGTGCATCTGTTTCAGCTTTATTCTTGAGCTTTAGTGTCTTGCCAGCTTGTTTAACAGCTTCTAGACGAATGTCTTCTTTTTTAGACATCGTATCAGCAAACACTTGCCAATATTCTTCTGGAACAAAGGCACGAATTTCACGTTCACGTTCAACCACAAGTTTTACAGCAACAGACTGAACACGACCAGCAGATAAGCCACGGGCAATCTTTTCCCAAAGCAAAGGCGATACCATAAAGCCAACTACACGGTCGAGGAAACGACGTGCTTGCTGTGCATTCACTCGATTTAAATCAAGACGAGTAGGCTGTTTAAAAGCTTCTTGGATCGCATTTTTAGTGATTTCGTTAAATACCACACGGTGATAGCGACTATCGTCACCACCTATCACTTCTCTTAAATGCCACGCAATTGCTTCTCCTTCTCTATCCAAGTCCGTTGCGAGATAGATTGCATCAGCATCTTTGGCAAGTTTTTTTAGTTCAGCAACAACATGCTCTTTGCCAGGCAACACTTCGTAGTGTGCGACCCAATCATGCTCGGGATCAACGCCCATACGATTAATAAGTGCAGACTGAGCTTTTTCAGCTTTTTGTTCTTCAGTTAATTTAGTACGGGTTGCAGGCTTCTTTTCAGTTGTTTTTGCTCCCCCGCCTGTTGGTAAATCACGTACGTGACCAACAGATGACTTCACTATAAATTGTGAACCTAAATATTTGTTAATGGTTTTCGCTTTTGCAGGCGACTCCACAATCACTAAGGCACGTTTAGTTGCAGCAGAGTTAGAAGCTGCTGTGCTTTTGGAAGCAGAGCGTGGAGTATTCGCCATAATGAATCGTTTTTCCTATGATCAATCAATAAATTAGCGTTGTGCTAGTTCGTGTAAATAAACTTTTATATCTTCAAGCTGAGTGGCTCTGAGATCAGTTTCTTCATCCCAATACAGTCCCACACAGTTTGCCTGCATATCAATAGCATAAACTCCTTTTAATGCAATGGGTAAGTCATTAAATTTCTGATCACCCTGCACAACCTGAAGCTTGCCATCAACAACTCTTGCACGCATAAGTGCCAAGCGAGCATCTGGAATAAGCACACTATAATAAGCAACCATACTGGCGCGTTTTTCAGATGCCATTGGAATTTTCGTCCACTCAGGCGCAACGATGAGTCGTGGGTGTAATCCCATTTTGCGAGCTTGATCGCGCATTAAACCGAGTGCTTTTTCTCTTGGACTCACACGTAAACCAAAAATAGAGCCAAGTACAAATAGTACAATGGCAACAGTTATCCAAATTCCAACATTACTCATTAAAGGTGCCCAAAACTTCCTTTTATTAGCGTTACATAAGTTGAATGAAAAAGGCAAGTTGAGTTTTTACATCTCTTCCAAATAAATATTATTTGATATTTTCATCACAAACGATTTCTGTATTTTTATTTCATTCAAAACATAAATGATTTTTTGAATCAGTTTTTCTTTAGACTCTTTCTGACAAACCTTAAAGTCAGGTATCGCCATATCCATGGGAGAATGTTGTGGCAATAATTCCAAATTTGACCATCTTCTAATATTGTTATCTATGTAAATAATTTTCCCATCATCTAAGTTCTTCACAATGCCATAACGAAGAAGAAGCTTAGATCTATTCTTAGCTAAACTATCACTTTCCAACTTTAAAACTGATTTAATTGAATTATTTAAGCTAGATAAACTCGACGGCTTTCCTTGTTGCTTAATTAAATAATCACAATATTCTTTAATTTGCCGTAGATGAAATTTTTCTGAAATATCCTGGATTTCAGGGATTTCTTCAATTATCTCGGACTTATTTGGATTTTCATTGTGTGCTATTTCAGATTTATTTAAAAAAGTTTTTAAATTCTCTCGATTAAGCGTAACTCCTTGTGCGCTAAACTTAATCATCTTGAAATTCATCAACGTCTTGATTAATTTTTCAGCCTCTTTAGTCGTAACATTTGCCCATGATTTAACACCATTTAATAATGCTTTTTCATTACTTGGCATGTTTTTTAGTTTTGAAAGAATACTAATAAGATGCTTTAATTTTAATGTAAAGTCAGAATCACTTAAGTTATTTGGAGCTAAAACTAGCGATGGTTGCTCTTTTATTTTTTCAACCTCTTTCACCTCCGAAAGCATTTTAAGTTGTGATGCTTGAAAACCCATTATCCTCAACAAATCAACAATATACTCTAAAGCCCCATCATTAGACATGACATCAAAGCAAGTCTGATTTTTATCCATTTGAATTGAAAGTTGCCCTGCTAAAAATGCAAGACCAAAATCAGCAGCATCTTTACCAATTTTAGGCATTTTAATGACAACTAGCTTTTTATCCATGACAAAAGGAGAAAATTTAATTAATGCATCTAAACTTAAAGTCACAGGAGACTTTGCGTAGACTAAATACACGCAAGCATAAGTTTTCAATAGTTGTAATAGCTCTTTTTCAGTTTTATGAATATTTTCAATATCCAAGAGCAAGACTTTTTTCATTTTTATCTCTAAATGTAAAATCCGCTAATTTCATCACTTTAGCGTTTAAGATTTATTTTATCAATAATGCGGTGGTTTGTTACTCATTGGATCAAACGGTGCAATTCCTTCTGACAAGTCTGAAGACTCAACGCGTTGGTATAAAAGCTGCATTTGTTTCTTCAAAACTGCTATTTCTTGTGTCTGAATTGCGAGCTGTTGATTGAGTTGCTCAACTAAATCGTCTAAAAATGCAATTCGCACTTGCAAATCTTCAATGGGTGCGGACAATGACGCGTGATCATCAAAATTTTGTTGTTTAGTCATTTCAGACCTCATCTGAGCTTTTAGGAAACATTATGGCCTATATTACTTTAAGGGATGTCCATCTCGCATTTGGCGGACCAGCCCTACTCGACGGCGCGAACTTTAACCTAGAACGTGGTGAACGAGTCTGTTTAATCGGTCGTAATGGTGAAGGTAAGTCTACTTTACTTAAACTGATTGAGGGAAGCTTATTACCCGATAGTGGTGAAGTTTCGATTCAAAATGGCTTAACCGTTTCTATGTTAGCCCAAGATGTTCCAATGGATTCAGGCAAAGTTGCCGACATTGTGGCGGATGGTGCAGGTGAAGCCGCAAGTGTCTTAAAAGAATATCATGAGGCAAGTGATGCTTGTGTGCTAGGTGATATGGATGCCTGCGACCGTATGGGTATGCTGCAGCATAAGCTAGATCAGTTAGATGGCTGGGCATTAGAAAATAAAGTAAATACCATTTTGGGTAAAATGGGACTCGACCCAAATGCAGATTTGGCTGACCTATCAGGTGGTCGTAAACGTCGTGTATTACTGGCGCGCGCGCTACTCACTCAACCTGATGTTTTATTACTCGACGAACCGACCAACCATTTGGATGTGGAAAGTATTGAATGGTTAGAAAAATTCCTATTAGATCAAAACAATCTCACGCTTTTATTTATCTCACATGACCGTTCATTTGTAGATAGCATTGCGACCCGTATTGTTGAACTCGATCGTGGTATTCTGCGTGGCTATGAAGGTAACTATTCACGTTACTTAGAACTTAAAGCTCAGCAAATGGAAGCTGAAGAAAAACAGAATGCTTTATTTGATAAAAAACTTGCTGAAGAAGAAGCTTGGATTCGTCAAGGTATCAAAGCACGTCGTACCCGTAATGAGGGTCGTGTTCGTGCTTTAAAAGCTTTGCGTGAAGAATCTAAAGCTCGCCGCTTCCAGCAAGGCAAAGTTAGTATGGCGACACAAGAAGCCAACCGTTCAGGTAAGTTGGTCTTTGAGATAGAAAACTTAAGAGTTAGCTATGATAGTAAACCACTCATTAAAGATTTCTCTGCAATCGTATTACGTGGTGATCGTATCGGTTTAGTCGGTGATAATGGTGTTGGGAAAACCACACTCATCAAAGCGATTCTAGGTGAAATCCAACACGGCGGTTCGGTTAAAACGGGTACACAACTCGAAGTTGCTTATTTCGATCAACTTCGTAATGCACTCGACCTCGAAAAAACCGTTATGGCGAACGTATCGGAAGGCTCAGACTTTGTCGATGTGAATGGTAACCGTCGTCATATCTATAGTTATTTGCAGGACTTTTTATTCTCACCTGAACGTGCACGTACACCTGTGAAAGCCCTTTCTGGTGGTGAGCGTAACCGAATTCTATTGGCAAAACTTCTACTCAAACCATCAAACTTAATTGTGATGGATGAGCCAACCAATGATTTGGATATGGTGACACTTGAGTTGCTTGAAGAAATGTTGTCTGAATATAAAGGCACTTTGTTACTCATCTCGCATGACCGTGCATTTATGGACAACGTCGTCACCTCAACCTGGGTGTTCGATGGAAAAGGTAATATTGATGAATACATTGGTGGTTACCAAGACTACTTGGAGCAACGACCAGATCAGAAAGTCGTTGATCAAAAGAGTGATGTAAAAAAGGCACAAGCCAAGGCTGAAGCTGCTGCATTGGCTGCCGCAACTCCAACGCCAAAGAAAGTGAAGCTAAGCTATAAAGATCAACGTGAGCTTGAGCAACTTCCTGCTGAAATTGAGAAATTAGAAGCAGAACAAACTGAACTTTCAGAGAAACTAGCGGATGGTTCATGGTTTGTGAGTGATGCCAATGCAGCGACTTTAGCCAGCCAACGCTTAGCTGAAATTGATGAGTTATTGCTTGAAAAATTAGAGCGTTGGGATGTATTAGAAAATCTTAGCAAAGGTTCATAATTCATTTCACAAGCCCAATCTTCAGGATATTACATAGTAATTTGAAGATTGGGCTATTCCCATAGATGTTTACTTCCCTCATCTCGTATAAGAATAAAAAAATATGGCTGAGCTTGATCTTTTAAATCCATCCACCCAAGCACTGTATTTTGATCAATACGCCTAAAAACATCATAAATCGGTTTTTCATCATAAATCATGGTGGCAGATGATTTACCTCTAAACTCAATCATCCTTAATCTTGCTTTACTTTTATCTGTTTTGAGTAATCTCAATCCTCTCACCAGATACTTACTCTTACTTTTTAAAAAGCTAAAATCTAAACCTAATGGCAACCATTTCGGATCAATACTAAATAAGTTAGAACTTTTCGGGTTCAGTAAAACCAGTGGAAATACTGTTTCATCGTCTATAAATTTTTTCCCATACCAATTTGCTTTATCCAACAGACCATTCATTGGATGACCAGTGATGACTTCCAAACCTTTCCATTGACCATGCATAAACTCGCAATCAATACTCTCTAAATGATCAAAATAATTTATCATTTAGAGAGTATCCATTTTCTTGCCATCAAATATTTCTGAAATATTCATCTGTCTTTTTACCTTAATTATTTTAGCTATCCCTACAATCAATCTATTAAATAACTGATTTTTTATACAGCACTTCAATAGAGTAAAAATCAACCACCATTCTATGATTTTTATTGTCAATACAACAAACCTCCTAGAACAATTATTAGAAAAGCAACTTCGTGTTACACTTCGCAAAAATTCAACTTCTTTACGCATCTAAGTCTATGAGCCAACAACAGTCTTATATTCCTGGCGAATTTCGATGGGAATTTTTACTTCCAAAATACTGGAAAATTTGGATCGCCATTATTTTCCTTATGCTTTTGGCTATTCTGCCTTGGGCAATTCAGTGGCGCTTAGCACATGGACTAGCAGCATTATGTTGGTATCTATTGAAATCACGTCGTAAAACCACACTAAGAAATTTAGAAGTTTGTTTTACTGAATGGTCGCCTGCCGAAGTTGAAGCTCAAGCCAAACAGGTGTTTGTCGACATGATGTTAGGTGTGTTTGAAACTCTAAATGCGTGGTATTGTCCACATTGGTTTAAAGGTCGACATACCATAGAAGGCTTAGAGCATATCCATGATGCCAAAGCCGAAGGTAAAGGCATATTGTTACTCGGCACACACAGTACCTTGCTTGATGCGGGTGGTTATATTTGTGCTCAATACTTTGAACCCGATGTTGTTTATCGACCACAGAATAATCCAATGTTGGATATGTTGATTTATCGTTGTCGAGCGACTATTTATCAACAACAAATTGATCATGATGATATGCGAGGCTTAGTACGTCGTTTAAAAGATGGCGGTGCTATTTGGTATAGTCCAGATCAAGATTTTGGTTTAAAACAAGGTGTGATGGCTCCCTTTTTTGGTGTGCCTGCTGCAACCGTGACTGCGCATCGTCGTTTATTAAAAATCTCTAAGTCCGTTGCAATTCCATTGTATTTTTACCGTTATGGTGATATCCACAATCCACAATATAAAGTACTCATCGAACCAATCGTCGAAAATATGCCAAGTGAAGATGAAGTAGATGATGCGATTCGTGTAAATAAAATTATTGAGGCTCAACTACGTATTGCACCGACACAATGGATGTGGTTTCACCGTAGATTCAAAACTCGAGCAGAAGGTTACGAAAAAATCTATTAGAAAAAATTAAAACCCGAGTTTCGCATCCTGCAAAACTCGGGCAAATAAGGTTGTGCTTTCACATCTTTGTTATTATCTTGCTTCCGTAGCAGGCATCATATCCATAATGCATTTTCCATCTCAGCGTCGCTATCCTTAAACGGAAATCCATTCCTGCGTCCATGTGCTGATGTATTTAGAATAAATCTTTTAAGTAGATTAGACCATTCGTTATGGACCTAAATCCCTGTACGTTATGGCTTACAATACTCCTTGTCTACTTTCCTTTTCCATCGCTTGTTTATGAGGTTGTGCTAACTCATCCACAACAATTTTTTCTTCTTTCTCAGCCTTTTCTATACCGTCTTGAATCGCCTCTTTCGCCTCTTGCTCATCATCAGCCGTTTGCTCCAACTCTTGTTGCTGTTGTTCAAAAATACGACCCGTTTGTAAAACCACATAAATTGGAAAATGATCTGAACCAATATGTGCCAATCTTTTCATATCAACCAAAGCAAAATCTGTACTGTGGAAAATGTGATCGAGTGACCATCTTAATAGTGGATAATCGGCATGAAAGGTATTCATGAAATAACGACCAACACGTGGATCTAATAAACCACTGATTCTCTGAAAAAGACGCGTTGTTCGTGACCATGCCACATCATTTAAATCCCCCATCACGATGCAACTCTGATCGAGGTCTTTAATTTGGTCACCCACAATTAATAATTCTGCATCTCTTAGAGTGGAATCTTTAGCTTCCGTTGGACTAGGAGGCTTAGGATGCAAGCAATATAGCTGCACTTTCAGGCCAGAAGACAAGGTTAAAGTCGTATGAATGGAAGGGATCTCATCACTTAAGATAAATTTCACTTCTGTATCGTGCAATGGCAAGCGACTATATAGATGCATACCATATAAGTTATCTAAAGGTACGGGCACGCGATAAGGATAATCTTGTTCAATGTGAACTAACGCATTTTGCCAACTTGAATCTGACTCTAATGTCAGCACAACATCAGGTTTTAATTTGTCTATATGCTCAAGTAATAAATGATATTTATTATTTGGCGTCAATACATTGGCAACCAGCAATGAGATTTGCTGGTTTTCATTGATTTGCTCAGGCTTAACTTTTTGAACTTGTTTTTTCCAAATCGGGGTATATGGTAGAACCATTTTCAACTGATAAGCGATTGCTGCGACCAATCCAACAAACAGCAACTCAGTAGTCAAGGTCCATTCGGGAATGGCAAATAACATTGCAAAAAAGGCGAAGAGACCGATTGCCAGAATCTGTAAGCGCGGAAAGTCCGCACCTCTAAACCACCACTCATCTCTGGGGATTAATGACCAAAACGAAAGCCATATAACCAATACTGCACAAATCTGAATCCATATCATGTTCATTTTTCTCGTGGGGATGTCTTAGATTCTCAATAAAGTTATGGCTTTATCAATTTTCTATCTAATACAAACAAATTATTTCACTCAATTAAATTATCGTTTTATTTACGTAAAGCTTGCAGTTGTGGTCGCTTTTGATACACTCATACCCCTTAAAAGTTTTTTGAAATACCGAGGCACAATGACATGAAAGTAGGTCTGGTCGGTTGGCGTGGGATGGTGGGTTCTGTCCTTATGCAACGTATGGTTGAAGAGAATGATTTTGCTCATATTGAGCCATTCTATTTTTCTACCAGTAATGCAGGTGGCGAAGCGCCTTCATTTGGTGGTAAGACTGCCCCAGAACTTATGGATGCTTCAGACATTAAGAGTCTGAAACAAATGGATGTCATTTTAACCTGCCAAGGTGGTGACTATACCTCTGATGTATTCCCAAAACTTAAAGCAGAAGGTTGGGATGGTTATTGGATTGATGCTGCGTCTACCCTTCGTATGGCTGATGATGCAATTATCGTACTTGATCCAGTAAACTTAAATGTGATTAAAGATGGTTTAGTCAACGGAACAAAAACTTTCGTTGGTGGCAACTGTACAGTTTCACTTATGTTGATGGGTTTAGGCTCTCTGTTCCAAAATAATTTAGTGGAATGGGCAACTTCGATGACTTATCAAGCAGCTTCTGGTGCTGGTGCGCAAAACATGCGTGAACTCATCACGGGTATGGGCTATTTGTACAACAATACTAAAGAATTACTAGATGATCCAAAATCTGCGATTCTTGATATTGATCGTCAAATTGCTGACTTACAACGTGGTGAAGGTTTCCCTAAAGCAAACTTTGGCGTGCCACTCGCTGGTTCATTGATTCCATACATCGACAAACAACTCGAAAGTGGTCAATCAAAAGAAGAATGGAAAGGCCAAGTTGAAACCAATAAAATCTTGGGTAATCAACAAATCGTTCCAATTGATGGTCACTGTGTTCGTATCGGTGCAATGCGTTGTCACTCACAAGCAATCACTTTAAAGTTGAAAAAAGATGTTGCGCTTGATGAAATTGAAGACATGATTCGCAACTCTAGCCAATGGGCTAAAGTCGTTCCAAATACTCGTGAAGCTTCAATGACTGACCTGACGCCTGTTGCAGTAACAGGTACTTTAACTGTTCCTGTAGGTCGTTTACGCAAGCTAAATATGGGTAAAGAATATTTAGGTGCATTTACAGTAGGCGATCAGCTACTTTGGGGTGCTGCTGAACCTTTACGCCGTATGCTTCGTATTTTAGTTGAATACAAGAACGCTTAAGCAAAAACACCTAAAAATCAAAAGCCGATCACACTTGATCGGCTTTTTTATGTTTTCACTTTTGAAGAATTTACAATTCATTTACATCACGGTAATGTATACTTTTACACGACTATAACATCACTTTTTCATGGATCGAGATGACTGTTTATAACAAATTAAAAATTGCCATTTTAGCCATATTTTCTTCGCAACATCTTTACGCAATTACACTCGATCCGTTGCAAGTTCAATCTGCGCCTGGGGAATTACTTTACGCTGAGATGAGTTTTCATCAAGCAGACACGAACTCAAAACTAGAAGTGAGTTTAGCTACGCCTGAAGATTTAATGATGATTGGCGCAGCACACCAACCACCATCTGGTTTAAATTTTTTTACAAGACGCAATAGCCAAGGCGAAGGAACGATTGTTATTACTTCCACACGCCCAATGACTGAAGCTGAATTAAATATTATTTTAAAAATTCAGGAAGGTAGCGCATCACATTTAAAACATATCCGACAGCCTATTCGTAGATCTGTTGATCCTGTTTTAGCTAAATCAATTGCCGAAAAACCGCTTACACCTAAGTTTATTGTGAGTGAAAAAGATATCGCATTAAACTTACCAGTGAGTACTCGATTTAATGCCAATACATCTGAGTCAAAAGAGCAAAGTTTAAAACAAGAAACTTTGCTGAATGCACCATATAAACTTCCTCCTGTTTTAAATAATGATGATTCTTCAGTAAATGCTGAAGCTATTTCAATTGCACCACAACCAAGTGCGCAGCCAAATACGTTACAACAAACAGCCTCAGCAAATAATAACGTCAATGCTGAACAAGTTGCTCAAACTCCTGCACCTTCGAAAGTCGTTGAGTCTTCGCAAACACCACAGACGGATCTCAATAGTGAAAAAACGATTGCTCGTCAGGACATGAAAAAGGTGGAAACAACACCAACTCAACAACCTAACAAAACTCAGCAGGCAAAAGTCAAAGCACCTGAGCAGAAAAAACTAAATTCTGAAAAAAACCAACAACACGTAGTTCAACGCAATGAGTCTCTGTGGAGTATTGCACAGCAAATCGCAAGTCAGACTCAACAGCCAGTAACACAAGTCATGTCTCAAATTAAAAAACAAAACGAACATGCATTTATTGGGGGTAATCAAAATAGAATACGCCAAGGTTCACGTTTAAACTTTAATCTAAGCAATATTCCAAGTCGTCCAGCACAAAATGCTAATCAGCTTGCAGCACAAACCACAACTGTACCTAATAGACGTACCAAATACCGTTTACAACAAGCTGAAATGTCTCTAGTTGCCGAGAGTAATCAAGATTCCAGCACAGGAAGTGCGAAGAAGGACACATTACAACAAAAAACCAGTGCTGATTTATCATTAAAAGTTATGACAGCAAGGGAAAAAACCGTTACATTACAACGAAACGTGACTCAGTTAGAGTTGGCATTGCGTCAAAAGGAACAGCGTATCCAGCTATTAAATGCTCGACTGGCTGAATTACAAGAGCAACTAAAAGCTCAACAGGAAACTAAAAAGCCAACACGCTAGGTTACGAGAAGATTCTCATAAATTTACACTAAAAGCTGCTCTAATCTTTAAGGGGTGAAGATCATGTCAACTATCATCATTGTATTGTTAGTTATTGTATTAGTCGTTGCGATCGTTTTAAAAAAACGTGCTGACAATGAAAATACAGCAACTCCTAAAAAAGGAGGTGCAGCCAAATCTCAAAAGAAAGCAGCATCAAAAAAAGTTGCGACCAAATCAACACCTATTGCTGAAGTCGAAACACAACAACAGACAAATAAAGTTCAAGCCAATACACCTGTACCAACACAACTGAAAGAAAAGATTGAGCAACTTATTCTTGCTAATAACTTTCAAGCTGCTGAAGCTCAAATCAATCAGGCACTTAAAACAGATGATTCTCAGCATGACTTGTATATCTTATTGTTAGATCTTCACATCGCTCAAAAAGATGATTTTGCAATTAATCAGTTGATTAAACATTTACAAGATTTAGAACTAAATTCACTGATCCAAACTGCACTGGACAAGAAAAAAGAATACGAAACCAATAAACCTTCAGATGCTTTAGAATTTCATTCTAGCAAAGGCCATTTTGGTCAAACATCAACTATTATTGAAACTCCTGTACAAGATAATTCAGCAGATTTTGATGCATTGGTTGCTTCACCTAGCCCAGCTGAATCATTTGATCAACTTCAAACGGAAGTTACACCGCCTCCAGTTGAAGAGCCAAAAATAGAAGCTGAACCTACTCCTGAAGTTAAACCTTTAGATTTTAGTTTTTCTTTTGAACAAAAAGAAACTGCTGAACCTGCAATAGAAATTGAAACCAAATCCTCGCCTGAACCTGAATTAACAGAATCAAAAGATCAAGCCTCTCTTGAATTTTCTTTCAACCTCGAACCTACAACCTCACCTACTGTCACTGAACAGGAAGTCAAAGTTGAAGAAACCAAATCTGGTCTAGATTTTAGTTTTGCTGATCTTGAACTAAAAACCCCTGAACCTGAAACAAAAACTGAAGCACCAATTCATTTAGATTTAGACTTCAATCAACCTGAAGTTAAGCTTGAAGAACAGCCAGTCTTTGACAAAACGGCATTTACATTTGAGATTAACGAACCGACAACGGCTGAAGAAACTCAACCTGAACTCATCACACCAGTCTCTCAAACAGCACCTGCTCTTTCAACTAATGATCCTTTAATGCAATCTTTTCCAGATTTGCAAACTATGGACGAAGCTCAACTTAATCTTGATCTAGCAGAACAATATATTGAATTAGGTGCTTATGAATCTGCGCGAGTTATATTGCAGACCAATCAATCACTTTTTAATCAAGATCAACAACAATACGTAGAAAAGTTACTGAATAAAATAGCTTCCTAAATTTGATCAGTCTAATATAAGCAGTCTCTCGGACTGCTTTTTTTATGATGAAAAAAATTGCTTTGATCTACATGGGTGGTACGTTTGGCTGTGTCGGTAATCCGTTAATGCCAATGCCTGAAAATGAGTTTATTCCCTTACTTGAAAAAGTCATTCCACCCCATCTTGACGTTGATTGTTTTGCAGCACCTAGTATAAAAGACAGTTGTGCTTGTACGACTGTAGATTGGCTGAAGCTTATTCAGCAAATTCAAGACCTTCAACTCAAAAACTATCAACATTTTGTCATCATTCATGGCACTGACACACTCAGTTATGCTGCAGCGACACTTGCACGTTTCTTGGGACAGTCATCTCATATTATGATTACGGGTAGTCAATATCCTCTACTTAATATTGAAGGGAATGACTCTCGAGAATTTACTGATGCTCTCGGGAATCTAAATTTAGCACTTGAGCAGGTACTTAGCCTTCCTGTCGGTACATATTTAGCATTTCATCAACATATTTTCCATGCGCAAACTGTTCTCAAAGTACATACGACTGAATTAGATGCTTTTGCAGGCATTGATGCACATCAATCATGCCAAACTTCTATCGAAAATTTTATTGTTCAAGCTGAACATATAGAACGTGCCTCATCATTAACCGTATTGAATTTAATGTTGCAGCCAATCGCAAAAGAACAACTTGCTGCTCAACTCGAAAATTTAATTAAAAACCCACCACACTTCTTGATATTACAAGGGTTTGGGACAGGAAATATTGCAACCAATTCCGAATTATTGAATTTATTCGAAGCATTATATGAACGAGGTTGTGTTGTCATTATTAGCTCACAAGTGGTGTTTGGTAAACTTGATCAACGATACGCTGTGAGTTCTTGGATTGAAAATGCCAAAGTATTAATCAATGATTGTCATAGTCATGCGGATTTATATGCAAAAGCATTGCAAATGTATTTAAAATACCCGACTCATGTTCAATGGTTTGAACATTGGAATACACACTAAGATTGAGGTTTAAGCATGCAACGTTACGCGATCGGTATTGAATTTTGTGGTACTCAATACCGTGGTTGGCAAACTCAACAAGCAGGCGTTGTAAGTGTGCAAGAAACCATCGAAAAGGTACTCAGTAAAATCGCCGACCACCCTGTCATTCTTCATGCTGCTGGACGGACTGATGCTGGCGTTCATGCAACCAATATGGTCGCACATTTCGATACCACGGCCATTCGTCCCGAACGTGGATGGCTTATGGGAGCAAATAGCCAACTCCCCAAAGACATTTCTATTCAGTGGATCAAATGCATGGATGAAAATTTTCATGCACGTTTTAAAGCAATGGCTCGTCGTTATCGTTATGTAGTATATAACGCCCCCACTCGTCCTGCTTTACTCCACAAACAAGTCACGCATCTATACCAAGAATTAGATGTGCAAAAAATGATTAAAGCTGCTGCGAAATTTGAAGGCACTCACAATTTTGAGTCATTCAGAGCTGCCGCATGCCAATCCAATCAACCTGTACGACATGTAAAGCATTGTCGTTTATTTGAACATGGTCGCTATTTAGTTTTAGATATTCAAGCCGATGGTTTCTTACACCACATGGTTCGAAATATCATGGGGTGCTTACTTGAGATCGGGCAAGGAATGTATGAGATTGACCATATAGACACGATGTTTGCTGCCGAAGATCGTCGCGCAGCAGGAATTACCGCTCCCGCAGATGGTCTATATTTTATCCAATCTTATTACCCAGATCAGTTTGATTTACCTCAGCTGCCTCTCGGACCTCACTGGTTAAATCTACCCGAATAAAAAAAAGCCCTCTTCTTGAGGGTTTTTCCTGATGTAAAAGATTAACGCTGTTTTCTTTTACGATACTCAACAGGGGTTTCATTCGTCCAGCGTTTGAATGCACGATAGAATGTACTTGGTTCTGAAAAGCCCGTTAAATAAACAATTCTTTCAACACTTTCATTGGTATTTGCCAAAAGTTTTTTCGCCAAACGACAACGATAATCGGAGAGGATTTGCTGAAAACTGGTATTCGCCTCGCTAAGCTGAGTTCTTAAACGACGCGGTGTAATGTTGAGCTGGGCTGCAACGGTTTCTAAAGTTGTCTCACCGCTTTCTAATGTTGAGCCAATTGCACGACGTACTTCACCCACCAGATCATAGCGAGCTAATTCTTGTAACTTCTCAATCGCAAGTTGCTCGTGTAGTTGTAATAATTCTGGTTCGGCCTGCCATAGTGGATAATCAAGCACAGCCATATCAAAATAAAGACGTGTTTCTTTCTGACCTAAACTGACAGGGCAGCCATACACTCTGAAATACTCATCATCATCAGCGCCTTCATTGAAATTGAAATCAATGAAGATCGGCTGAAATTGTCCTTCGGTAATGAACTTGAAGAAGCGCAAAATACCTGACATCGCACATTCAGAAAAATGACGATTGACTAAATTATCAGGCCAATATTGTTCACCATTGCTTAAATAGCAACGACCATCTTCTATGACTAACTTCGCATCAAACGCATCACTTATCAGACGTTGATAGGCTAACGCACGTTTAAGCCCCTCACCAAACGTTTCACTACTGATAAATAAGTGTTCAATGACTTGACCACGATATAATGGAAGATGCTCACCTAAATGCAGACCAATATCTGGATCATTACTCACTTCCTGTGCTGCGATCCAAAATGCATTTTGAGCACTTAAAGGGGTTCTGGCATTGGTATCAACTTGATTTAGAGCAACACCTGCTTTTGTTAAAATCTCTTCAGTTGGTAATCCTGCTTTACGAATTGCCTGATAACCAAAGCGCAATACAACCGATGCATCTGTTAACTGACCCACGCAGTGCCCTTCCCTGTAGATACTTTATTATGACAATAAGCGATGATTTTAGATTAACGTTGATTGACCAAACTGACAACACTATTATGCTTCTTTTGTTAAAAAAAAATACAGATTGTTAGACAGTTTTCTCAAAATAAACGTTGCAGCCTTTGCTAAGCCAGCGTCTTGTAAATTTTAAATAAATTGACTATAATTTGCGCCTTTCCAATTTGATCATCAGGTAGGCCATGGCCAATAAAGAGGAACTCATTGAGTTCGAAGGCGTTGTCACCGAAACGCTTCCTAATACGATGTTCCGTGTACGTTTAGAAAACGGTCACGAAGTTATTGCTCACATTTCTGGTAAAATGCGTAAACACTATATCCGTATTTTAACAGGTGACAGTGTTAAAGTTGAAATGACACCTTATGACTTAACTAAGGGTCGTATCACGTACCGTGCACGCTAAGATTAGTGAATGCAAAAAAGCCACATGATTTGTGGCTTTTTTTATATCTATAAATTGCGCTATTCACTCAAACGTGTAGTTTTACAGCCTACTGTCTGACATTCACGTAAACGCTCTAATAGCCAATGATTGCGCTCTTGTGTCGTTGATAAGCGACATTGTACATCTACAGAAACTTGCTGATCATCAGTACATTCAGCATCTCTATAGCGAATCCAAGCAAGTTGTGACTTTTTCAAAATTTTTTGTTGTGTTTCATCTAATTTCAGACGTAATTGCTGGTAGTTCTTATTCAAATCTGCATCAGCACTCGCATAAATCTTATTGGTACAATAAATATCATCATAGGTATTCCGAGCTTTATCACAATTATTTGCCATCGCGAATGTTGATGCCCCCCCCAAAATTAAACCTAAGATGATCTTATGCATGAGTTCTTTCCAAACAGTTTATTACCCAAATATCTAAGCATATTTCGCAAGAATTGAACATTGCCGACCGATAGACGAGTTTGTATATTTTTGTTTAATGGTTTTAAATAGATAGATGATCATTCATTTAAATACTTGCTCAATAAAGGATGACTTATGCAGTATTACAAGGTATGGATATTAGCAGTATTTATTTTATTACAAGCATGTACCACACCAAATTGGAGATCGGTACAGCTTCAAGATTATTTACAACCCTATATCGGTCAACCAGCAAGCAACATTCAACAAAACTTGAATCTTAGAGAGTTAGGTTTTCAAACATTAAAAGCACCTAAAAAAACCGATGAATATTTAATATTTACTGTGCTACGTCCAATCAATATTCCTGTGCCTATGACACAAAGCATAGGTGAAATAGGACCAACTATGACTGGTACTCGATTAGGATCAATAACAACTAGTCAGCAATCTTATGATGTTAATTTTTACTGTCATATTATTTTTGAATTAGATCAGCAACAAATTGCTCGTTCAATACGTTATGAAGGTAAGGCGTGCTAGCAAAAATTTGCAATAAAAAACGTAGCGCAAGCTACGTTTTTTATTGAGTTCGATACCGAATTAGTTGAGCGCCGAAACTACAGCCTCACCCATCGCATCTGTTCCAACTTTTGTCATCCCTTCAGACATAATATCTGCTGTACGTAGGCCTTGATCTAAAACTTGACCTACAGCATCTTCTATTGCTTTCGCAGCAGCTTCTTCACGGAATGTGTAACGCAACATCATTGCAACTGAGAGCACTGTTGCAAGCGGATTCGCAACATTTTGACCTGCGATATCAGGTGCTGAACCATGACATGGTTCGTACATCCCCTTACCATTTTCATCTAAAGATGCTGATGGCAACATCCCGATCGAACCAGTAAGCATAGCGGCTTCGTCAGACAAGATATCACCGAATAAATTACCAGTCACAATAACATCAAACTGTTTAGGAGCACGTACCAATTGCATTGCAGCATTATCAACATACATATGAGACAGTTGAATATTTGAATACTGCGCTTGCTGTAAATCAGTGACAGTTTGCTTCCACAATTCAGTGACTTCTAGCACATTAGCTTTATCTACTGAACAAACTTTACCACCACGTAATCCAGCTAATTCGAATGCAACTTTAGCAATACGCTTAATTTCACTTTCTGAATAAACATCGGTGTTATAACCTTGTTTCTCACCGTTTTCTAACTCACGGATACCACGAGGCTGACCAAAATAAATACCACCCGTTAATTCACGTACAATCAGAATATCTAAACCTGCAACGATTTCTGGTTTCAAGCTAGATGCATCTGCCAATTGTGGATACAAAATCGCTGGACGCAAGTTAGCAAATAAATTGAGTTCACTACGGATTTTTAACAAACCACGTTCAGGACGAATCGAACGCTCAATGCTATCCCACTTAGGACCGCCTACAGCACCCAACAAAATAGCATCTGCTTTTTTAGCCTGTTCACTTGTTACAGCTGGATATGGTTCACCATGTGCATCAATTGCAGAACCACCGAGCAATCCATGTTCCCATGTTAAACCTAAGTTAAATTTATCATTGACCTTAGTTAATACTTTTTCAGCTGCACCAACGATTTCAGGACCAATTCCATCACCCGCTAGAATTAAAATATGCTTAGACATCTATTTTTCCAGTTTCATGTAAGCAGTTACGACACTGCACGTCGATTAAATTTTCTTTTCTACAAACTCACCCAATCCCGTACTGACATCAAATGGACGACAGAAACGGCGGATTGTTCGTTGCTCTTGTAGTAAATCCACACATAAAGGTTCAGGCACAGAAACTTTTAACAAGCTACCTGACTGATGTGCTCTATCTCGGTACATTTTGAAGGTATAGCGCTGGTTAGACTTAAACGCATGAATCACATGAAAGGTTTCGGCACGGTCTGGTGAAATAGGATAATAACGAATCACTACTTCATATTGTTTAGCAGGCACGCTGAGATAAACTTGTTGCTTCCGACTAAACACTGGACCATGTAACCGAACGATTCCTTTTTCCATTGCTTGTGAGCTAATACGACGTGATTTGGGATCCATCACGACAGTATCACCTAGTCGTTCAAACTCACAGTTATCGACACCTGAACAATATAAAGTTGCATTTTCCGCTTTGTCTTCTAGTGCATTTTGCGCAATACGAACTTGATCAACTACATTTGGTGCATTCTGACACGCAGTTAAAGTCGTACCGACAAATAAACACAGCAAACTACTGCGAGCGAATTTTCTTTTCATTATTCAAGCCCAGTCCTCATTTCATGCAAACATGCAAGCAAATTGTATTCGCTTGCATGTTAACAAGAGTTCAATCACCGCGCTATGGTTATGTTCAAAATGTCTCCAAGACATCGCTTCATATTTACATTTAAATAATATAAATAGCTAAGCTTGGATCTCTTGAAACACCCATGGGCGTTGTTGTTTTGCCTTTTCTTCGTAACGACGAATATCATCGGCAGCTTGTAATGTTAAGCCAATATCATCCAAACCATTTAATAAGCAGTGCTTACGGAATGGGTCAATTTCAAACTTAAACGCCTCTCCATTCGGAGTACGTACTTCTTGTGCAGCTAAATCAATTGTAAGTTGATAAGCTTCTGTTTCAGCACACTCTTTAAATAACTGATCAACAATCTCTTCAGATAAGATCACCGGCAACATGCCATTTTTGAAACAGTTATTGAAGAAAATATCTGCAAAACTTGGTGCAATTACTGTACGGAAACCATATTCATTTAATGCCCAAGGCGCGTGTTCACGGCTAGAACCACAACCGAAATTAGTACGAGCCAATAGAATTGTTGAACCTTGATAGCGCGGTTTATTTAAAACAAAATCTGGATTCTTAGGACGTTTACTAATGTCCTGCCCCAAATAACCTTCGTCCAAATAACGCAACTCATCAAATAAGTTATCGCCAAAACCTGTGCGCTTAATTGACTTCAAAAACTGTTTTGGAATAATCAAATCCGTATCGACATTGGCACGATCTAAAGGTGCAACAATACCTTGTTCTACAGTGTATTTTTCCATGATTTAGCTCCTTTAGAATGAACGAACATCAACAAAATGACCTGCAATTGCTGCCGCTGCTGCCATTGCTGGACTAACCAAATGAGTACGTCCACCATTACCTTGACGACCTTCAAAATTACGATTTGAAGTCGATGCACAATGCTCACCTGGTTGCAATTTATCAGCATTCATCGCTAAACACATTGAGCAACCTGGTTCACGCCATTCAAAACCTGCTTCCAAGAAAATCTGATCTAAACCTTCTTGTTCTGCTTGTTGTTTGACTAAGCCAGATCCAGGAACAATCATCGCCTGTTTAATGCTAGCAGCAACTTTACGACCTTTGACAACTTCAGCAGCCGCACGAATATCTTCGATACGTGAGTTTGTACAAGAACCAATAAACACTCGATCTAATTGGATATCTGCCAATGCTTGACCTGCATTTAAGCCCATATATTGATATGCACGTGTCCAATCATTACGTTGCACGTCATCTTTAGCTTGCTCTAAAGTCGGTACTGCTTGTGATACAGGAATAACCATTTCTGGTGAAGTTCCCCAAGACACTTGCGGTTCAATTTCTGCACCGTTTAACTCAACAACAGCATCAAACACAGCATCTGCATCAGAATGCAAAGTATTCCAGTATGCAACTGCTTGATCCCATTGCTCTGCTTGAGGTGCGTAGTTACGACCTTTTACATATTCAATGGTTTTATCATCTACAGCAACCATACCCACGCGTGCGCCAGCCTCGATCGCCATATTACAAACAGTCATACGACCTTCAATCGACATATCACGGAATACTTGACCACCAAATTCGATTGCGTAACCTGTGCCACCCGCTGTACCGATTTTACCAATAATCGCTAAAACCACGTCTTTTGGAGTTACACCTTTACCTAATACACCATCGACACGAACAAGCATATTCTTCGATTTTTTCTGTACCAAGCATTGAGTCGCTAAAACATGCTCAACTTCAGATGTCCCAATACCATGTGCTAAACAACCGAATGCACCATGCGTAGCCGTGTGAGAATCACCACACACAACAGTCATACCAGGTAATGTTAAACCTTGTTCTGGACCAACAACATGTGCGATACCTTGACGAATATCATTAATACCAAATTCAACGATATTAAAGGTCTTACAGTTATCATCTAAGGTTTGAACTTGGATACGAGAAGTATCATCTTCAATCCCTGCAATGCCTTGTTCACGCTCTTTTTTAGAGGTCGGTACATTGTGGTCTGGTGTTGCGACATTGGCACTTAAACGCCATGGTTGACGTCCTGCAAGCTGTAAACCTTCAAATGCTTGTGGACTAGTCACTTCATGTAATAAATGACGATCAATGTAAATTAAACACGATCCATCATCACGCTCAGTGACTAAATGATCATCCCATAATTTGTCATATAATGTTTTGCCTGCCATGTCTTCGCTCTCCGTAGTGCTTGCCATAGGACTGGGTATTTGTAATCTTAGCTTGATTATAACAACTGTTTCACATAAATCTAATTTATCATTTTTATAAATTAGCAAACTTTTAGGAATAGAAAACTCTTTCAAATGATTCCGGATTTCAAATGATATATAAGCTTGAATTATATAAAAAACTAGAAACTAGCACTCATATGAAGACTTATCGTTGATTCATTTATAAATTCAATAACGACAAGCTAAAAATTCTTTTTTACAACACAAATGATAATGATTATTATTTAAATAATTAAGATTTAAAATGGTGCCTCAGATGGCAAATATTCAAAAATTCGTGATAAATAACCAACGAACTTTAAAAAAAACCTTGAGTTACTACATCATGCACATCACTGTTGCTATGATGGTGGCATATCTAGTGACAGGCAATTTGATCATGGCAGCAACGCTCAGTTTGCTTGAGCCAACAGTGCAAGCCTTTGCATTTTTCTTCCATGAAAAAGTATGGAGTCGTTTCTAGAACCTATCCGTTGCAGATACAACGAATTTAAACGCCTTATGGAAAGCCAATATGAATCTTGCTGCTTTTGAAGCATTTGTGAAAGTGATGGAAACAGGTTCTATTTCAATCGCTGCAGAATTATTATTTATCACTCAACCTGCAGTCACTAAACGTATTCATAGTTTAGAAGATTATTTTGGCGTAAAATTATTTGAGTCAGCAGGTCGTGGTATTCAACCAACACATGCTGCACATTCATTACTTCCAAAAGTAAAGACATGGTTAAATGAATTAGGTGAGATTCACCACACACTTAGCCATGAACAGACTCAGGTGCAAGGTCGCCTTAAAATTGGCACTAGCCATCATATTGGTCTACATCATCTCGCTGAACCACTTAAGAAATTTGTTCAACTTTTTCCTCAAGTCACTTTGGATGTGCATTTTGTCGACTCTGAACAAGCACATGAACAAGTCCTTGCAGGAGAGTTAGAACTTGCCTTTTTAACGTTACCCCCAGCAGGTGATGATCGACTCAGCTACGTGACTATTTGGAATGACCCCTTAGTATTTGTGAGCGCACCTTTTCATCCTTTGGCAAAACAAACTCAACTTAATCTTGAAGATTTGATCGCCTATCCTAGTCTTTTGCCTGCTGCACAAACTTATACGAGTCAAATTACGTTGTCAGAGTTTGAAAAGAATGGTCTAAAACCAAAAATAACCATGAGTAACAATCCTTTAGAATCTATCAGGATGCTTGTTTCAATAGGTTTGGGTTGGTCGGTTTTGCCTAAAACTTTTCTAAACGAAGATTTAAAACAACTCGATTTAAATTTAAAAATGAATCGTCAACTCGGTATGGTTTGGCATCCCGCGCGAATTCAATCTAGAGCTGCTGAAGAGCTGATTCAACTGATGAAAAACGATTAAATTTAATCCCCACCACAACTGCTACAACTACTTCCACAACTCGATGATGAGGACGACTGTTCTTGCAAGTATTTTGCATAATCTTTAGTCATTTTATCCAAATCAAAGTGTTGTCCATGCTCCCAATTCAAAGCTTGGTCAATTGCAAATAATCGAGGCATTTGCGTCGTGTTTCTAGGATCATATCCATGCAACATACAACTATATTTCCATGCTTCAAATAATTGCTTCGCTTGTTGCTCTGCTTGAGTCTCATCACCATAAGGATGATGATTCAACTCTCGGCCAATAGTCTGAATGCATAATTTTCTGTATTGATCAGGATATTCCAACATCTCATGCCATAAGGCATCGACTGCGTTTGAAGGCATTGCATATGCTTGCTGTTGAATTGCGTGCAGGGCTAGATAATCTGTAAGCGTCCGCTGAACCCCATGCCTATTTTTTAATTTGAGTTGGATTTCCAGCGATGTGGTAGTAATTCTTCTATTTGGGTCGCTTTATGCGTCGGCAGCCTTTTCAGCACATCACTGAGATAGGCATACGGATCCAACCCATTCAGCTTTGCTGACTGGATTAAAGTCATGATATTTGCCGCTCGCTGTCCACTGCGCAGCGAACCTGCAAACAACCAGTTCTTACGGCCCAATGCCCAGGGACGCATTGAGTTCTCTGCCCAGTTATTGTCAATGGGTAGATTGCCATCATCCAGATAGCGGCTTAAGGCTGGCCAACGCTTCAGACTGTAATTGATGGCCTTGGCGGTTGGAGAACTCGATGGCACCGTCAGATAATGTTGGTTGAGCCATTCACACAGTTGTTGCATCACCGGTTGGCTGTGCTGTTGTCGGTATTCGCGGCGGTGTTCTGCTGTACCATCGGTCTTTTTCCTGAGTTCTGCTTCTATCGCATACAGTTTCTGAATCATCAGTAATGCCTGTTCAGCGATCTGACTTTTCCCGGTCACATGTAGCTCATGGAATTTACGACGTGCATGCGCCATGCAGCCCACCTCTATGACATCGCCTGATTTAAAGCGTGCTTTATAACCACTGTAATCATCACAGACCAGATGGCCCTGCCAGCCATTCAGGAACTCTTCTGCATGCTGACCTGAACGGCTATCCTGAAAGTCATAGATCACCGCTTGAACTGGATTGTACTGTGTAGTGGCATAGGCCCAGACATAACCTTTCTTCGGTTTTTTCTCATCATCACCCATCCGCATGATGGTGACCGGCGTTTCATCGGCATGGATCACCCGCTGTTGCAGCACCACCTGTTTTAAGGCATTGGCCAGAGGTTCCAGTTCCACACCGCAGCGACCTATCCAGTCAGATAACGTTGATCTAGAAAGCTCGATTCCCGCCCGCTGATAGATCAGACGTTGACGGTACAGCGGTAAATGATCGGCATACTTCGATACCAGCACATGGCTGAGCAGTTCAGGTGAAGCAATGCCTTTATCAATCACATAGGCAGGCATCGCTTGCTGAGTCAGGGTGTCACACTGATCACAGACCCATTTGCCACGCACATGCTGTTCCTTATAGAACTGTGCCGGTCTGAAATGTAGTTTTTCACTGATATCTTCGCCGATACGACGCAAGGTGCAGCCACAAGCACATTGGGTTGATGTTGGTTCATGCTCGATACGGATGGTGTGTAGATGATCGGGCAGCAGTCGACGTTTAGGTTTGTTGACTGTGGCTTTGTGTGTCGCTGCATCAGTTTTATCTGCATTCAGCCGTTCCAGTTCCAGATCAACAGCGGCAATATCTTCTTCGACCGCTTCATCCCACAGATGGATTTGTTTTGCGGTGAGATGTTCGTTTTTACTGCCAAATTTGTGCTGTTTAAATAGTGCGAGCTCATGCTCGTATTTTTGCGTGAGAATGGAAAGATGTTGAACTTTGGCATCCAATTGCTGGTTTGATTTTTCTAATTCTTGATTTGATTGTGCCAAAGACTGATGCTGCATTGCCAACTGCCGGGTAAATTCCAGCAGTTGTTCATGGGTCAGTTGGCTTAAATCAGGCAGCGTATTCATGACCGCAGTATGCCTGAGGTCATGACGCAGAGGAAATAGAACGTTTGGAGAATAGCAGAATGGACCAAGCTAGTTTAGAGCATCGTCACCACCTGCTGTCGTCCAATGCGCTGCCAAGGCAAACCCTGGATCAGTGCCTGTAACTGTTCTGGGCTGAGGGCTACGCTTTCACCCTGGTGAACTTTAGCCCAGTGAAATTTTCCCTGTTCCAACCGCCGGGCACACAGCCAGATGCCCAGTCCATCATGTACCAGCACTTTCATGCGATGGCCACGTTTATTACAGAACAGGTAAGCACAATGCGGTTTGATGTAGCCAAAGGCTCTCACCACCTGAGCCATGGCCGTATCCATACCTGCACGCATGTCCATGGGCTGAGTAGACAACCAGATTTCATCGATACGGATCATGTTGTAAGTGCCTTGAGTAATTCTGCTAAAGCAGATATTTCTGATACTTGCCATTTCAAGCCAATTTCTGCTTTTGAGTGGGGTAAAGTAATTTGAACCGTTAACATGCCAGTAGGGATAGGATCTAATGGTGCGGAGCAAGATAAGGTAATAAATGCAGGTTTATTCGGTAGTAGTGAGCGATCATTCCCTGGCTTAGCATCAATTAAGCGAATCCATTTGGATACAAGATTTGTATTCAATCCATGTTGCAAAGCGACCGAAGCAATTGAAACCTCCGATGCTTTACACGCCTGAACGATCTGCTGTTTAAATTCAGCACTATATGTTCTTCGTTTTATCGTAAGAGATGCGATGGATGTCTGGTTATTTGTAGTCATAAATTTAAGTTCCCACTTGTTTTTAAGTCAGGACTAAATTAAGGCTTATAGGACGAATTCATAAGGTGTGTTCAGCGGACGCTTACGATAATCTTTAAATCCTACCTCTATCAGACGACGTTGATTTAAACTAATATGCGGATAGCGTTGTTGTAACGATCGCATAAAAACAGGGTCAAGTTTTATCTCTTGAATCTTTTGTAGTTTTTGTCTTCTGCTTCGAATGATCAGTAAATGGTTAAAGACCAGCAGCATCCATATACTCGGCAAAATCACCCAAGCTGTAAACAGATGTTGTTGCCAACTAAACATTAGTAGAACAATCAAGATGGGCAATATAATCCATCGTATTTTTAAGTGTTGTTGTTGTCGATCTAGTTTCAGTAACGCATCAAGCTTAGGGGAAGTATTTTCTTCCTGATTTATTTTTATTTTCATAGTTTTATCTTAAGAAGAAAAGATGACAGTTATATGACAAAAACCTCCCAAATGGGAGGCTTTTAACTTGATTATGCAATCTGTAATAAACGGCGAATTTGCTGTGTGATTTGATTCACATCAAGGTTTTGATTTGAAATCGTCATCGTCAATAATTGATCTGAACGGAATGTACGATCAATTTCTAACATGATATGGGTTTGCTGTGCTTCTGCGACGAATGAAACTTCTACCTCATTAAAGCCACTAAACATATGTGAGGATACAAACTCTAACTCCTGATAGCAGCCAATTGTCGATCTAAAGTTTCGAGCTGTAAGCTGTCCTTTTTCGACATCAACTGTAGATAAAACAAAACCACACTGTTGCATCGCTTGTAAAAAGCTTTGCATTGCTGCTGTTGGCAGTACTTTTAGATAATCACGATCAGTGGCATCTAAGCCCCAATCGACATCCATATGAGTCTGAATCCAAACTCGCGCACCATTTCTACGACACGCAACTTCTGTAATTGGTGTTTCAAAAGGCAATTGGATACTAAATGGGAAAGAATGAGCCTGATGTGCAGGTAATAAGAATCTCGAATTCACTAACCATTCTTGTAAAACCAAAGGTTGATTAAACTCATGATCACCAGATTCTACTTCTGCCATCGTCATCAATTGTAAATAAAGACCATTAATTTCTTTATCAGAAGATCCCCCTTTGAAACTAATTTCCCCATGCAGTGTCTCACCTGCTTGCAAGTTTGGATTCTGTAAACGTGTTTCTACAGTCACGCCTTGAAGACCCAAACCAGACATAATTTTATTAAACATTTTTCTCTAACCTTTCGAATTATTTCATATCATCTGTAGCAGCATACTTATTGTTACAGCGCATCATCTCCAGCGAGCTGAATCTTACCATCAGCAACTTCATTCATAAATTGCTGATAGTCATTTAGATTGCGTTCTGCATAAGCTTCTGCATACGATTGCAATACCTCTACGATCGCACCACCTTCACCGAGATATCCCATCAATACGTCAGCATTTCCAGCCTTAGCGTGAGCATGAGCTAAAGCCAAACCACAACTTTCAGCATATTCATAAAAATATTCATCATCCATATCACTCAGATCAACTGAAATTTTCATATCGCGCAATTGGCGCACATGGAAATGTTGATCAAGTGTTGAAGAGAAACCTAGGAAAATATCACTAGCGGCTTGCATGAGTTGCTGACCATGCACTACACGCTCACCTTCATGTGTCACTTTGTCCAAAAATAACGGACTAAGAATAGAAGGATTGGCTTCTTTCATTTGTAAAATTAATGGTTCACGATCCGCATCCTGGAATAATGCGATGGCTGATCGTGTCCCCACACTTCCGACTCCGACTACCTTCAACGCTACATCAGTGCGTTGATAACGATCAAAGAGCACTTGGCGATCATATTTCAAAGATTCACGATATTGTTTGAAGAAGATATCTACATCTTTGCTAAATGGTTCATCTGAATTTGGATGCCATAATAATGGCGCATCATCCACGAAATGGCGGAATCCTGTATCTTCATCTTTTTGCGTGAGCTTAGGCAAAACAGAATATGCATTTCTTTTTTGTGCAGAATCAAGATGCTTCGCACGCTTCTTTCTTAGCTTTCGACATTCAGTATTTTCTAACAAGGTACTGGCATCAACTTTTTCGTACCACACTTGTAATGGTGAAAGTTCCGTATTTTCTAGTAGATGCTGACGGTAGCTGTTCAGCATTGTTTTAATTGCTTTTAATCCTACTTTATCTGCTAGATCAATATCACGTGCAGCAATCACAAAGCTAGTGGCTAAACGTTTTAAATCCCATTCAAATGGCGCAACCAAAGTCTCATCAAAATCATTAATACCAAACAATAGGTTACGTTCTGGACTAGCAAAGCCACCAAAATTACTCAAATGACAATCGCCACAAATCTGTTGGAATAGACCAGAGTTCGACTGCTCCCAAGCTTGATCAAATAGCATCAAGGAAGGCATACCACGATAAAAGGTAAATGGTGAAACGCTCATACGTTTTGCACGAATTGGTTTAAGCAATTCTAAACGTCCTTGATTGCTCCAATCATAAATATTTAAAGCCGTTAGACCTTTAGGGCGTTGCGATAGTTGTGACAACTGTTCACGTGAAACTTTTTGACGTTGCGCTTTTCCTAATTTAAAACCTTCTTTTTTTGTCAGTAACTTACCTTTATAACTATGCCGAGTAAGATCAATGCAGTCTTCTGTCCAAAGTTGTTTTGGCAGTTTAATTTGTTGTTTTTTCATAACACCCCCGACATAAATTCAGTAGTGTTATAACAATAAATTGAATGGATCAGATAAATATTTTTTATTTTTTCACAAATTTCCTAACAACATAATAAAGCAGCATCACAAAGGGTAAAACCAAAAATAATGCGCCAAATCCAAACGTTATGCAGGCAAAAATAATGCCGCCTATTGCACCCCCAAATAAAAGGATAATCAAGTAGAATAACAATTCACTAATCAAGGCATCAAAACCTTGGCTAAGGAACTGTTCACCCCAATCTGAGCGGCGATATCGTCTACGCTCTGAATTCTTATTATTCACGATATTTCCGATTCACATAATACCTATTCTTCTAACATAATAAGTACTATGTGAGCAAAGTAAAGATTATACGGATACGATCGACCAGTCTTGAATATCCCAATCTTGATCTTGCGCCAATTTTTCTAAACGATCATCAGGATTCACTGCAATTGCATGGGTTGCATATTCAAGCAAAAAACGATCATTAATCGAATCTGAATACGCCCAAGACTCATCAACTGCTCTTCCCTCTAACCATTGATCTAAACGAGCAAGCTTACCTTTCTGATAACAAGGTAAACCTGTCACCTTACCCGTATACTTCCCATCAAGAACTTCGGCATTGGTGGCAATAATTTTAGTAATACCAAATTCACGAAAAATCGGAGCCGTAATAAAATCACTGGTTGCAGTAATCCCAACAATCGCATGACCTAAATCTTGATGCTTTTTAATTGCATCAAAACCTTTCGGACGCATTTGGGGACGAATCACTTTTTGCATAAACAACTGGTGTAGTTCAGTTAAATAAGTATTGTCATGCTTGGTCAAAAATTCAAAGACAAATTCGTTATAAGCAATCGGATCAAGTTGTCCTGCCTTATAGTCCTCGTAGAATTTATCATTCATTTGACGATGATGAACTGGATCAACCAAACCTTCATTCACTAAAAACTCACCCCATGAGTGGTCAGAATCGGTATTTAACAGGGTGTGATCTAAATCAAACAAAGCCAATTTCATATAAATGCTCATTTAAATGCAAATTAAAGAAAAAAAACGTAAATCTATTTCCGTAAGTGACTAAAAATTCGTTAAGATCATAGCAATTTTAAACATTTTACTTTGACCTTTTTCGAGTTGGACGTGAAGAGTGACTGTCCCCGAGATCAAAGTCAACGATATAGACAAAATTTAGGTAGCCAAATGATCGACTCAGAAGGTTTCCGACCCAACGTCGGGATCATTTTGGCAAACGATGACGGACAAGTCTTATGGGCAAAGCGCATTGGTCACAATGCTTGGCAATTTCCACAAGGAGGTATCCAGTTTGGAGAAACCCCTGAACAGGCACTTTATCGTGAACTGAGAGAAGAAGTCGGCTTATTGCCCGAACACGTCCAGATTATAGCGCAAACTAAAGGTTGGCTGCGTTATCGTTTGCCACATCGGTACATTCGGTCAGATTCAGATCCCGTATGTATTGGACAAAAACAAAAGTGGTTTTTACTGAAGTTAACGGCATCGCCGCATCATATTCAGTTAAACCTATCCGACCCACCCGAATTTGATGAATGGCAATGGGTGAGTTATTGGTATCCATTAGGTCAAGTGGTGAATTTCAAACGTGATGTTTACCGTAAAGCCATGATGGAGTTGTGTTTGCAACTACCTCAACGCTAAACATCAATAAATCATCACTTTAAGCAATGATTTTTGACTAGAGAGCTGTTATAACTAGGTTCATAACGATTTATAAATTGGAGTAAACATCCATGTCAAACATGCAACTCGACACGCTTAGACGCATTGTGCAAGAAATCAATGCGTCCGTCAGTTTGCATGACTCCTTGGACATTATGGTCAACCATGTGGCTGAGGCGATGCATGTAGATGTTTGCTCGATTTACCTATTGGATGAACGTAATAAACGCTATGTGTTGATGGCTTCAAAAGGTCTTAAACCTGAAGCAGTTGGACATGTCTCATTAAATATTGGTGAGGGTCTGGTCGGCTTAGTTGGACAACGCGAAGAAATCGTTAACCTTGACAATGCTCCCAAGCATGACCGATTTGCTTATTTACCTGAAACAGGTGAAGAGCTATTTAACTCATTCCTTGGCGTACCAGTCATGTATCGCCGTAAGGTTATGGGCGTTTTAGTTGTTCAAAATAAAGAACCACAAGACTTTAGTGAAGCAGCTGAATCATTCCTCGTGACGCTTTGTGCTCAGCTTTCTGGCGTAATTGCACATGCACATGCCGTTGGTAATATTGATGTTTTCCGTAAGCCTACCAGTGGCTCAACATATAAAACGTTCCAAGGTGTTTCAGGTGCAGGCGGTGTCGCGCTAGGTCGTGCAATTGTGCTCTACCCTCCTGCTGATCTTACGGTAATTCCAGATCGAGAAGCAGAAGATATTAGTGAGGAGCTTGAACTTCTTGATCAAGCGATTGCCTCTGTACGTAAGGAAATTCAATCCTTAGATGAAAAAATGCAAGACTCACTCATGTCTGAAGAACGTGCTTTATTTAGTGTGTTCTTGAGAATGTTGGATGAAAATGCATTACCAAGTGAAATTAAAGACCACATTCGAGCTGGAAGTTGGGCACAAGGTGCTGTCCGTAAAGTTATTGATAAACATATTGCGTTGTTTGCGCAAATGGAAGATGACTATCTGCGTGAACGTGTTTCAGATTTAAAAGACCTAGGTCGTCGAATTTTGGCATGTTTGCAAGAAGCCGATTCGAGTCATCGAGAGCTAAGCCCTGACAGCATCCTGATTGGTGAAGAAATCAGTACGGCTGCTCTGGTTGAATTACCTGTTGATAATATTGCGGCAATCGTTACTTCTGAAGGTGCTGCCAATTCACATATGGTGATCGTGGCTCGTGCGCTTGGTATTCCAACAGTTGTTGGCGTCACTGAATTACCAATCACCACACTTGATGACATTGAAATGATCGTCGATGCTTATCAAGGTCGAGTCTTCGTTAATCCGCCACGTCGATTGCGCCAACGATATAAAGAAGTCCAAAAAGAAGAAGAACAAATTGCGAAAGACTTAAAGCAATATGAAACCAAGGATGCAATTACCCCTGATGGTGTATCAATTCCTCTATTCGTCAACACAGGTTTGATGATTGATGTTGTCCGTGGTGTGCAACGTGGTGCAAAAGGTGTCGGACTATACCGTAGTGAAATTCCTTTTATGCTTCGTGAGCGCTTTCCAGGTGAAGAAGAACAACGTGCTATCTATCGTCAACAGCTAAGCCACTTTGCAAATAAGCCAGTGATTATGCGTACCCTCGATATTGGTGCGGATAAAGACTTGCCTTATTTCAGCATTGAAGAAGAAAACTCTGCTTTAGGTTGGCGTGGTTTGCGTTTTACCTTAGACCATCCTGAGATTTTCTCTGCACAGATTCGCGCGATGTTAAAAGCGAGTATTGGTCTAAATAACTTACATATTTTATTGCCGATGGTGACAAGCGTCAGTGAAGTTGAGGAAGTTCTTTATTTATTGGAACGTGATTGGATTGCGGTTCAAGAAGAAGAACAAGTTAAAATCACTCGACCAAAAATCGGAATTATGGTCGAAGTACCTAGTGTCCTCTTTCAAATCAGTGAGTTTGCCGAGCTAGTTGATTTCTTCTCTGTCGGTTCTAACGATTTGACCCAGTACTTACTTGCAGTCGATCGAAACAACCCTCATGTTGCAAACGTTTATTCGCATTTTCATCCATCAGTTTTGCGTGCATTAAGTCGTTTAGTTGAAGACTGCCACATCCATCAAAAACCCGTCAGTGTGTGCGGCGAAATGGCAGGTGATCCTTTATCTGCGATTTTATTGATGGCGATGGGCTTTAATACGCTTTCAATGAGTTCAAGCAACATCCTGCGGGTGAGAAAGGCAATTTGCCATGTCCCAATGGCAGATGCAAAACAGCTGCTGGACAATGTCCTACAAATGAATAACCCATTAGTCATTAAAAGCTGGCTTGAGCACTACTTTAAAACCCACGGCTTGGCCGATATGGTAAAATCCAATCGTTTGGTCAGTGCCTAGAAAATAACTAGGGCATCCTTTCAAGCATGCCTTTACATAACTGCAACAGGTGAAAAACCTCCTGTTTTTATATATGAGCATACAAGCTGAATTTGGGAGTTGATTATACAATTACCCTTAACGAACTATTCAATTCCCTTTAATTGGTTATTTTAATGGGACTTTTTCAAATTTTAACAATTTATTGCTCAACAATTCTCATTGCCACATTTAAGATTTAAACAGCTTCAATCGGATAAAGCATTTATGACATCAACTTTAATCCATTGGAAAAAAAACTTTCATCAATCTAGAGTAAAAATACAACGGATGTAAACCACATCATTACAAATCAATTTAGGCATCTTCATTTTTGATACCCATTTTGTAGCCGATACGGTTAAACATTCATATCTTTGAACGGTCAAACAGTTCAGATGACCCAGCTCACAGGTCATCTTGATGGAGATAGAACATGAGCCAAGACGATAAAAAATGTCCTTATAGCCACTTAACCACTGATTTTGGTGCACCCGTGGTGGATAATCAAAATAGTATGACAGCAGGTGCTCGGGGTCCTTTATTAGCCCAAGATTTATGGCTAAATGAAAAACTTGCCAACTTTGTCCGTGAAGTGATTCCTGAACGTCGTATGCACGCTAAAGGTTCTGGTGCATTCGGTACATTTACAGTTACCCATGATATTACTCAATATACTCGCGCTAAAATCTTTAGCGAAATCGGCAAAAAAACAGAAATGTTTGCTCGTTTTACCACGGTTGCAGGTGAACGTGGCGCAGCGGATGCTGAACGAGATATTCGTGGTTTTGCCTTAAAATTTTATACTGAAGAAGGTAACTGGGATATGGTAGGTAATAATACCCCTGTATTCTTCTTACGTGATCCACGCAAATTCCCAGATCTCAACAAAGCAGTAAAACGCGACCCAAAAACCAATCTACGTAGTGCTACCAATAATTGGGATTTCTGGACTTTATTGCCAGAAGCCCTGCATCAAGTCACGATTGTAATGTCAGATCGCGGTATCCCTGCTAGCTACCGACATATGCATGGTTTTAGTAGTCATACCTATAGCTTCATTAATGCAGCCAATGAACGTTTCTGGGTGAAATTCCACTTTAGAACGCAACAAGGAATTAAAAACCTAACTGATGCAGAAGCTGGTGAATTGGTGGGTCAAGACCGTGAAAGCCATCAACGTGATTTATTCGATGCCATCGAACGTCAAGACTATCCAAAATGGACGCTTTTCGTACAAATCATGCCAGAACAAGATGCTGAGAAAGTTCCATATCATCCATTCGATTTAACTAAAGTTTGGCCTCATGGCGACTATCCACTGATTGAAGTTGGTGAGTTTGAACTCAATCGCAACTCTGAAAACTTCTTCCTAGATGTTGAACAATCTGCTTTTGCACCAAGTAACTTAGTACCAGGTATTAGCGTTTCACCTGACCGTATGTTGCAAGCACGCCTATTTAACTATGCGGATGCGCAACGTTACCGTTTAGGCGTGAACTATCAACAAATTCCAGTGAATGCTGCTCGCTGCCCTGTTCACAGTAATCACCGTGATGGTCAAGGTCGCATTGATGCCAACTATGGTAGTTTACCACATTATGAACCTAACAGCTTCGGTCAATGGCAAGAACAGCCGCAATACAAAGAACCACCATTGAAAATCAATGGCGATGCAGACTTCTGGGATTATCGTGAAGATGATAATGACTACTTCAGTCAACCTCGTGCCTTGTTCGAGTTAATGACACCTGAACAGCAAGATGCCTTATTTGGCAATACAGCACGCGCGATGGGTGATGCGTTGGACTTTATCAAGTATCGTCATATCCGAAACTGCTATGCTTGCCACCCTGCTTATGGCGAAGGTGTTGCAAAAGCACTTGGTATGACTGTTGCTGATGCGCAAGCTGCCCGTGAAACTGACCCTGCTCGTCATTTACCAAGCTTTATTTAATTCCTGAGAACCTTCTAAAAAGCCATCTTCGGATGGCTTTTTAGATTAAATTAGGCGACAATTTAGTCAAGCCATGACATGAATAAGCGTTTAATCCTGTGATGATGAATGTTGGGCTTGTCAGCCTTTCCGTCATTGCCTTATGCTTTATCAGGACACTACAGCAAGCTAGGCCCGAATAAAGTGCCCTTCACGAATACAATAAAATGGATTGACTAATTTAGATGAAGATTTCATTGCTTGTTGTAACTCATGTTCAGGAGCATTGCGATCTTCATCAGTAAGTTGGAAAGTTCGAAAATGAATGGCCAATGATCGGTGGGCATGTAGATCTAAGTGTGCATGAAAAGCATCTTGTGGATTCATATGAACAAAACGCATCAATTGACGTGGTTCGTAAGCCCCTATTGGTAATAGTGCTACACGGGCATCACCATAACGCTCATGAATCTTTTTAAAATGTGGGGAATATCCCGTATCACCAGCAAAGAAACAATGTCCTGTTTTTGCCAATAATGAAAAACCACCCCATAAGGCCCGATTTTGATCACGCACGCCACGACCAGAGGCATGCTGTGCAGGTGTATAAGCAATTTTTAATTCATCATGAAACGGAATCTCTTGCCACCAATCCATCTCAATAACATGAAAGTGTTTAGGCAAATAATATCCATTACCAAGCCCAGTATAGATCGGCATCGCAAATTTTTGATGTAACCACTCTAAACTGGCTAAATCCATATGGTCATAATGGTTATGACTTAACAACACACCATGAATCCAAGGCAAGTGTTCCAAAGCAATACCTGCAGGGCAAACACGTTGCGGACCACGCCCCTGCTGAGGACTCACATACTCACACCAAACAGGATCCGTCAGGAAATTGTAACGACCGATTTGGATCAATACCGTTGCATGCCCTACGAACCAAATTTTCCAGTCATTTAAATCAGCATGTGGTCGATTCTGAGGCAACTCAAGCATCTGATTTCGTAGATTTTGCTCGTGATATCGATCAACGTTCCACGTATATGACTTCCGTGTTGCAAGCCATTTAAACAAACGTGTTCGATCAAATGGTGGATCACGTTTTTCAATATTATAAAAACGATCAAAACCACAATGGTCAGAAGCCTCATGAGGAAATGGTGGTTTCCCAAAAGTATGGCTCAAGCAAGATTGGGTCGGCAATTGGTAAGTTAATGTCGGCTTATCTTTCATGTACTTCTTCTATAGTGGAATTTAATCATCTCAAGCAGCGATGGTGATCTATTCATCAGATAAATAGTTTTCTACTTTAACGTTTTCCATCTCACGTGAATGTATCAATTTTGAGAAGTTTGAATGCATTTCAATTCATGCATTTTAGTCCTCGTAGAACCCATTTAGTTATGCTGATTTTCACCTAATGAGTCAACATAAATTTATATAAAGGTTCAATTTTTTATCATGATCAAATTAAGTCACAATTTTAGGTTTTTAATACATTTTTTCTATCTCAAAACTGAGCACATCGGTCATAAAAACAGCTATGATATAGTCTTACGCCAGTTTCACCCATTATCAATCTTTCTAAAACTAGAATAAGGCACACTTGGATTCGTCTTATGGAATTACGACATTTACGTTACTTCATCACCGTTGCCGAAGAGCTAAGTTTTAGTAAAGCAGCAATTAAGCTTCATACAGCACAGCCATCTTTAAGCCAACAAATCAAGGATTTAGAGGATGAAATTGGTGTTCAATTATTTCATAGAACCAAACGAAAAGTAGAATTGACAGATGAAGGTCACGTTTTTCTAGAGCAGGCACGTTTAACGATCACTCAAGCAGATAAAGCAGTGACAATGGCGCGACAAGTTGCTGCTGCAAAAGTTCAATGTCTTAGAATTGGATTCGTTCCTTCAGCAGAAATCCGTATTTTTCCTTATATTTTGCCACGTTTACGCGTGAAAATTCCAAAACTACAAATTTGTACACTCAATCTAAAAGAAACTGACCAAATCACTGAATTAAAAAAAGGTGATTTAGACATTATTTTTATTAATCAAGATTTTCAAAATGATACTTTTGCCAGTCAGTTAGTTTTGAAAGAGCCTCTTGTATTTATGCTCCCGAAACAACATCCTTTTGCTAAATTCGAAGAAATTAAACTTGAGCAATTAAAAGAGTTAGAGTTAACCATCCTCTCTAATAAGCTGTCACAACCCTTATCGAAAACGATTTTGCAATATATTGAATTTAATAAAATTCAGTTCAAAACCATCCATGAAACCAATCTTATAGTGGATTGCATTCAAGCGGTAAACTCGGGTGTGAGCTGTGCAATTCTGCCATCCTACATGGAAGCCCTAGCGACTGATCAAGTCATTGTAAAACCCTTAGCCAAGCCATTGCCCAGTTTGGATGTATTTATGGCGTTTAATAAAAATCCCCCCAATCAAGCGACTGAACAATTTTTGGAAGAGATTCGACAAGTATTTGCACTTGATCAATTTGCACTTTATGCAAGCTGAAAAAAAAGCCGAATTGTCGGCTTTTTTGATGTTTGGACTTAAGCATTACTAAAGAATTCAGCAAACTTCTGATAACTTGGACGCTGACTAACACTCTGTAAATATCGCTCAATCGCAGGATGCGACTGTACTTCACCCATTTTCAACTGCCAAAATAACATTGCTGCAATTAACACATCAGCAGCAGTGAATTGTTCTCCACATAAAAAAGGAGCTGCTTCATTCAATCCAACCACAAAAGCATGATAAGCATCTTGGTAGTCACCATAACCAATCGAAGATTTCTGCTCAGATGTAACCTCATTTATACCCAACATTCGATCTGTCGCTGCCGCTTCCCATGGCCCTGAGATAAAGAACAACCAACGATAATATAAACCTCGTTTGGGATCGTTGAGTGCAGGTGCTAGTCCTTTATCGATAAATTTATCAGCTAAATAAGCACATATTGCACCCAATTCATAAATAACAATGTCACCATCAACCAGAACAGGTACTTTACCAAAAGGATTCATCTGCAAATATTCTGGTGTTTTCATTTCAGTTTTAAATGCAACCTCAATACGCTCACATTCAATTCCGAGTTCTAGTAGTAGCCAATCCACGACCACACCGCGTGAAAAACTATTGGTATAAAGTTTAAGTGCCATTTTTGTATTTCCTTGTTTATTGGTTTTATTTAAATTTAATCGCTTTGATTGTCAGTTTTTGTCAGTAGTCGATTCACACACTTCTTGAACCCACCATTGTTGAAATAATTGCTGTTTGAATTGTGGATAATAAACTTGGGTCAAACTTAACTCACGTATTCTATCGATACGAAAGTGTCTAAACCCTTCGCGTAACTCACACCATGCTGCTAATACAATACGATCATTAAAATATCCTAAAGCAAAAGGCCAAAGCATTCTTGTACTTATTCGTTGTTGCTCATCTGCATAATCCACGAGGATTTTTACTTGTTGGCGAATCGCTAAACGCACTTGCTCAACGAGCATTTCATCGACAGGCAACCATGTATTAATCGACCTTAAGGTCGTCTGCTTTAGCAAATGCTGACAGTGCTGAGGTAAAACTGCATTCAGTTTAGCTAACACGGAGGTTGATGCCGCTTTCAGTGCTTGATCAGGAATGTCTTTTAACCAATTCAACGCAAGAAAAATTGCTTCAATTTCAGTTTCATTTAAAGTCATTGGCGGCAAAAGAAAATCTTCTTTTAGCTGAAATCCCAGTCCTGCCGAAGCATCAATACTGACGCCTTGCTCACGTAGTGTTTCAATATCTCGATATAAAGTGCGTTGGCTAACCTCAAGACGTTCGGCTAGCGCCTGTGCAGTAACAGGATAACGGTATTCTCTAAGCAGTTGTAATAAATGAAATAAACGAATGGAACGACTCATACTTTCCCTATTTTTATTATTGAAGATAGGGATTGATCAATCCCTATCTGTGTCGTTTCAAATGATTTTTGTTGTTTAACTTTCAGTTAAAGCAAACTCAGCTAAGTGATTGCGCAAATACTGATGCAACTCCGCCACATCATTTGCAATCGTCAAAGGTTGATACTGTACTAATGTTTCAACAGTATGCACTCCATAACTCACTCCAATTCGAGGCATGCCAATATTTTGAGCCATCTCAAGATCATAACTGGTATCACCTACCATAATTGCAGATTCAGCAGCCACATCCATTTCCGTGAGTATTTCCTGCAACATCAGCGGATCTGGTTTTGAATTAGTTTCACTAGCTGCGCGGGTAATATCAAAAATGTGATGGCTATTGGTTTGGCTCAAAACTCGATCTAAACCTTTACGACTTTTACCTGTCGCCACAGCAAGTTTTAAACCTTGTTGTTTTAACTCTTGTAAAAGTTCAGCAACACCCGCAAACCAAGCATCACCTTTAGAGTTGGCAACATAATGATCTGCATAGCATTGCAAAATATCTTGCTGTAAATGCGGTACCTGTGGAAATAAAATTTGCATGACTTCAGGTAAGCCTAAACCAATGATACTCTTTGCAGCATCATCGGTAAGCGGTTGTTCAAACTGCTGTGCTGCGTATTGCAGACTTGCAACGATTTGCCCAACCGAGTCAAACAACGTCCCATCCCAATCAAAAATGACTAATTCAACATTCTGACTCATTTTTGCTTTCTCAACTCATTAATCACCTGTTGCATATCTTCAGGCATTGGTGCTTCGATGGTTGGGTAGTTCGGAATATCTAAGCGCATTGCATGCAAGCATAAACGACGTGCTTCAGGACCTGTATAAGCTGTATTGTGACCATACTTATCATCCCCAATCAAAGGATGCCCGATACTTAGGCCATGTACACGAATTTGATGGGTACGACCTGATAAAGGTGAAGCGTGGACTAATGTTGCGGCTTTAAATCGTTCAATCACCTTCCATTCTGTCTTACTAGGTTTACCTTCTTTAGTGACACGGACACGTCGCTCACCATTCGCAAGTTCATAACGAAGCAAAGGCGCATCAATCAATTGCTGATCCAAACTCACTTGCCCTTTAACGATTGCTGCATAGGTCTTCTTAATCTTATGCTCACGCAATAAGTCCTGAAGTAACTTGAGGGTACTTCGCTTCTTACTAATCATCACTAGACCTGAGGTATCACGGTCAATACGATGAATCAATTCTAAATATTTTTTGCCTGTCGCAGCACGCATGGCTTCAATCAAGCCATATGCAACCCCGCTACCACCATGAACGGCAATACCAGATGGTTTATTCACCACTAATAAGCCTTCATCTTCGTAAACCACACGGCTGAGTAAACTTTGCGCTACACCATCACTCACAGGTGCATCGGTTTCATCTTTTTGTTCATAACGAATCGGCGCAACTCGAATTTGGTCACCAATACTCAGTCGTGTTTCTGCTTTTATTCTTTTTTTGTTGACACGAACCTGTCCTTCACGAATCAAACGATAGATTCGACTTTTAGGAACACCTTTTAATCGGGTAAATAAAAAATTATCGATTCGCTGCCCTTCTTGATGCTCATCCACGTCAAACCAAGTGACACTTTGCCATTGTTGTGTAGAATTCATACGTTCGATTCATCCAAGATTTGCTAAATACGATTAAAAAATGATCATTTAGCTAAGTTATTTCACAAGAAACCTAAACTTAGCCCATAGGCAGATGCCGCAAGGTTTGATATATTCAGCGCACGGATACCACCGTAAGTGAGCATCAAATCAGAAATTTTATTTAGATAAAATTTTAAATCGATGAGATCTTCACCAACAACTCGGATAGGTCCTAAAGAATTATGCCGACGCCGAAGGCTTATTATATCGGCAAAATGACAAACTGTTGCGTTTAATTGTGCATCAGCACATGCAGTTTGCTCAGAAAAAATATGTCGCCAGCAATTTGTTGGTTATTAAACGTAAACTGATCCACATCAGACAATTTGCTCCCTGATGTCGCATTCAGGCTAAAGCGTTGATGCATTGGAACTGCTAAGCAGTGATACGATGATCATTCCGTATCAAGACTTCCAGATGGATCGACTTCAATGCTTAATGACAGTGAAAGTCACCATCCAATGCACCGCTCACCCGCCAGTGAAGCGTACAGGAAACTTTGATTATGTCGGGGTCTTACCATATTTCTCAGATGCAAGACAGAGATGAAATATCAACAGACCAAAGATAGAAGCAGTATTGCCAACATCGAAACAACCGTATCAAAGCCCAAACTGGAAATTTACAGTCAGTGGTTTCAGAGCTTCGCAAATAAAAGTAGCCTCTGAGTCTTGATCGCGTCAATTTGATGTTTGCTCAAAAGTATTGAGCTTGTTGTTTGTGTGCATCACTATTAGGTGTCACACCCATGAAACGTATGTTGATTAATGCAACCCACGCCGAAGAAGTTCGCGTTGCACTTATCACTGGTAATCGCCTTTACGATTTCGATTTAGAAAACCGTACTCGTGAACAAAAAAAATCAAACATCTACAAAGGTCACGTCACTCGCGTTGAACCATCTTTAGAAGCGGTTTTCGTCGAGTATGGCGCTCAGCGTCAAGGTTTCCTTTCAATGCGAGAGATTGCAAACTCGTATTTCAAAGCAGATCCTCGTCAAACTTCTAACATTCGTGAACTGATCACCGAAGGTACTGAACTACTCGTTCAAGTTGAGAAAGAAGAGCGTGGCAACAAAGGTGCTGCCCTCTCTACCTTTATTTCTCTTGCAGGTCGTTATTTAGTTCTTATGCCAAACAACCCGAAAGGTGGTGGTATCAGCCGTCAAATTTCAGGTTCTGTGCGTGAAGAGCTAAAAGAAATTTTATCTTCTCTAAATGTACCTCGTGGCATGAGCGTGATTGTTCGTACCGCAGGTATCGGTCGCACCCAAGAAGAACTTCAACTGGATTTACAACATTTGTTGGATCTTTGGGCTCAAATTCAAAGCTCTGCAAGTTCAGGTCCATCACCAATGCTTGTTCACCAAGAAGCTGGTGTAGTGACGCGTGCTATTCGTGATTACTTACGCGATGACGTTGCAGAAATCTTGATTGATAGCGAGCAGGCATATAACGAAGCGTATAACTTTGTTAAAGCAGTAATGCCACGTCAGCTTGATAAGTTAAAAACTTATACCTTGAATGAGCCTTTATTTGCTCACTTCGGGATTGAAAGTCAAATCCAAACCGCTTATGAACGTGAAGTAAAACTTCCTTCAGGTGGTTCAATTGTGATTGATCAAACTGAAGCTTTAGTTTCAATTGATATTAACTCAGCGAAATCAACGCGTGGTCACGATGTTGAAGAAACTGCATTAAATACCAATTTAGAAGCAGCTGAAGAAATTGCGCGTCAACTTCGCTTACGTGATATTGGCGGTTTAGTTGTGATCGATTTCATCGACATGACCAAAGATCGCAACCAACGTATGGTTGAAGCGAAATTACGTGAAGCGACACAAAGCGATCGTGCGCGTATCCAGTTCGGTCAACTTTCACGTTTTGGTCTGATGGAAATGAGCCGTCAGCGCTTACGTCCTTCTTTAGAAGAAGCGACAGGTTATGTGTGCCCACGCTGTCATGGCACAGGAATGGTTCGTGACTTACGTTCACTGTCACTTTCGATTATGCGTAAAGTTGAAGAAATTGCTTTACGTGAACGCCAAGGTGAAGTTCAAGTTGAAGTACCTGTTGAAATCGCTGCGTTCTTATTGAATGAAAAGCGTCACAGCCTTGTTTATCTTGAACAAACTTCAAATGTACGTGTCACTGTGTTGCCTCACCCTCACTTGGAAACACCACATTATCAAATCCAGTTCAATCCAGATGGCTTTGCCCCATCTAGCTATGAACGTACTGAAGCAACTCGTTCAAGTGAAAAAGAACTTGGTTATGAGTCTTCTGATTGGCATTTAGAAGAAGCAGATCACAGCCATCCAGCTGCTCCTGCACAAAATGCAACAGCACCACAAAAGAAAGCCCATCAAGCCCAAGCTGCACAAGCAAAACCAGCTCAAGCCACTGTACAGAAATCAGCAAGCCCTTGTGCTTGGTTAGAGAACTTATTTGTTCAAAAACAAGCTCAAACTACTGATCAATCTCGTTCTGCACAAAACGCTGCTGCTGCGATTGAGCAAATGATCAATAACGGCGCAGTAAGTCGTGGTCAGTTTGGACAAGTGAATATCCCTGCTCCTGCAGCTGTAGAAACACCTGCTCCTGCAAGCAATAACGCTTATATTTCACAAGCACCAGCAAAACAAGAAGCACGTGAAACATTTGAAAAAGACGAAAAATCTCATCGTCCTAATCAAAACCAGAAGAAGCGCAAACATAAAGAACAACGTGAGCAACACTCACATGCACATGAACCACAAAATCAAGTGCATGAAGAAGTGACTCAAGTTTCACGTCATGAACAACGTCAAGAACAACGTGATCAAAAACGCCAGCAAAAGCGTCATCAACCTCAAGAAGCTCAGCAGCAACATCAAGAGACTGCAGTGAATGAGTCTGCGCCTTTGCCACGTCGTGATCGCAACCAACAACAACGTCCGAACCGACCAAACCGTCATCGTGACCAAAGTGTTTTAAATGAAACTCCAGTAGTAACAGCTGAAGCGGCAGTTAATCCACAACAAGTAAAAGTGAACGTTGTTGATGCACCACGTGCGGAAGCGATGAACACGGCATTGATCGTAAATATTGATCAAGGTCAAAGTGAAATCGTTGCAATTAATGCAGAAAAAGCACCGTTAGATGTGCCTCACACTGAGTCTGTAAAAGCTGTAATTGCGACAGCAGAAACAGTTGAGCCAACTCAAGCGGCACAGCCAGAAGTTGAAGAAACTGCTGTTGTTGAGCCATCAACTCAAGTAGCGCCTGTAAAACGTGCAAGTAACGATCCTCGTTCACGTCGCCGTTCGCATCAAGGTGGCGGGCATACTAATCAAAAGCCAGCACCTAAAATTGCGCACTCGCAGATACCAACCTTAGGGCAATATACTATTGGTGGTCTGATTCGCCATATCTATGGTGAAGATTGCACAATTTTGATTGAACAATTTGGTTTAGTCACAACGTTCAACCGTGCATTACAAAAGTTCGCTGAACAATACGCAAGTAGTATTGCAGTAGAAACTGTTGTGGTTGAAGAAAAGCGTCCTGTTACACGTGATGCTGTTCTTCCTTCACAGAAGCCAACTCAGGAAGCAGAACCTGCACCAGTGTTACCGTTAACACCACCTGAAGCTCCTGTGACTCGCGTTGCAAATGACCCTCGTGAACGCCGTCGCCTTGCCAAACTTGCTGCGGAACAAGCGAAAGAAGCACATATTGCAGCGAACGCTTCAGTAGCTCAACCAGCAACTACCGCAGAGACGCCAGTTGAAGCGAAAGAAGCTGAACCAGCAACTTCTACTTCAGAGCCAGTTGATGCAATTCCTGAGCAACAACCTCTCGAGCTCACAACGGCAACAGAAGTGCAAGATGCTCAAGAAACTGCTGCAGAAGTAATTGAAGAAGCACAAACTACTGTTCTTCAACAAGAAGCAACTGAAACAGAAACCGTTGAAGTCGCTGTAGCCGAAGAAAAAGTAGAGACTGTTGTTGAAGGTGATGAGACTGAAGCGGAAGATGAAGCTGCGAAACTAGAGAAAGATAAATCTAGTCGCCCTCGTCGCCCTCGTGGTCGTCCACCGAAAAAAGCAACTGCTGGCAATGAATAATTTGCTAAATTGTACACAATAAGCAAAAGCCTAGTCATTTCGATGACTAGGCTTTTTTGTTATTTTGTCAGATTAGGTTGATTGCTCTAGGAACTTCCCATTAAAAAACAGCATTAACAACAATGATCTTAATGGTTGTGTTCCAACAGATAGCCATTTTTTGGATTGATCGAAAAATAAACAGGATTGATATGAGCCAAACTACACAGACCGATATTATTACCCTTAGTGATGTCGCAACTCGCCTTCCCAACTTCATCACAAAAGTACCTCATATCCTCAATGGTCTTAAACAGGCTTATTTGCGGACGCCTACTTCCCCAGCAGGCTTAGGAATTGCCTTTGAAAAAGCAGTTAAGCGTAATCCGCAAGGAATCGCCCTGTTATTTGAAGATCAACGTTATAGCTACAGTGCTTTGAACGAATGGGCAAACCAAATTGCGCATTACTACTTGTCGATTGGGGCAAAAAAAGGTGATGTAATTGCAGTGATGGTCGAAAACCGCCCTGAATTGATTGCCACTATTGTTGCTTTAGCTAAAATTGGCGTAACGATTGCACTTGTAAATACATCACAGGTCGGCAAAGTTCTAGCACACAGTATTAACTTAGTTAATCCTATCGCGGTGATTGCTGGTGAAGAAGTACGAGCTGCGATAGATGAAATTCGTCACGATTTAACTGTTGCTCAAGATCGTTTCCATTGGTTTGCAGATCAAGAAACTCGTCAAAATGCCGGTGTAGCACCTAAAGGCTATGTCAATCTTGCTCAACAAATTGATCAATTCCCTAAATTCAATCCATCAACCACACACACTGTGACAGGTAAAGATGGATTATTCTATATCTATACATCTGGCACGACAGGCTTGCCTAAAGCTGTAATCTTCACGCATAGCCGTTGGACACTTGCTTATGGTACATACGGTCATATTCTAAATTTAGGTAAAGATGACGTAATGTATGTCACTTTACCGCTCTATCATGCAACAGGCGTCGTCGTGTGCTGGTGTGGTGTGATTGCTGGTAGCGCAACTTTAGCTGTACGTCGTAAATACTCGACGAGTGCATTCTGGAAAGATGTTCAGAAATTTAATGCGTCAGCGATCGGTTATGTCGGTGAATTATGTCGTTACCTCATGGATGCACCAGTTACAGAACTTGACCGTGCTCACCGTGTTACCAAAATGATTGGTAACGGTATGCGACCAAATATTTGGGGCAAATTCAAAGAGCGCTTTGGTGTTCAAGAAGTCCTTGAGCTTTATGCATCAAGTGAAGGTAACGTTGGCTTCAGCAATATTTTCAACTTTGACAATACAGTTGGTTTTTCTCCAACACCATATGCAATTGTTGAATATGACAAAGAGAAAAACGAACTAGTACGTGACAGCAAGGGTTATTGCAAGAAAGTCAAAACAGGGCAAGTCGGCTTACTCGTAGGTAAGATTACTAGCCGTTCACCTTTCGATGGTTATACTGATCCTGAAAAAAACAAATCAGTTATCTTGAAAGATGTCTTTACTAAAGGTGATTCGTATTTCAACACTGGTGATTTAGTACGTGATATTGGTTTCCGTCATGCACAGTTTGTAGATCGTTTGGGTGATACTTTCCGTTGGAAAGGTGAGAATGTTTCAACGACTGAAGTTGAAAACATGGTTTCTGAATACGAAAAGATCGCTGAAGCTGTTGTTTATGGTGTAGAAATTCCAAACACAAATGGTCGTGCAGGTATGGCTGCTATTACTTTAACCGATGGCGCTGAACTGAATGATAATGACCTTACAGAAATGGTCAGTGTATTCAAGAAATGCTTACCAGCTTATGCGATTCCGGTGTTCTTACGTGTACAAGCCAAAGTTGAAACAACAGGTACCTTTAAGTATCAAAAGAATAAGCTGAAAGAAGATGCATTTGACCCAAGCAAGACAGATGAACGCTTGTTGGTTTTATTACCAGGCGCAACGAGCTACTGTGATGTAAATGCTGAAATCTTTGAGAATATTCAGGCATATCAATACCGTTTCTAGTTTATTTTTTAGCTAAACAAGAGGAAATCGTGCTTTTTATAAACAATCATGCAGATGTTTTTAAATTTCCTCTTGTGTTAGCTGAATAAGTTGCTAGAATACGCAACATCAAAACGAAGACGCACTTAGAACTGATTAGTTTTACTTGCGAAGCATGTTTAATCACTTGCTTAGGGTCGTTAGCTCAGTTGGTAGAGCAGCGGACTTTTAATCCGTTGGTCCCGCGTTCGAGTCGCGGACGACCCACCACTTAATGTTTTGATAGTTTGTAAAATGTATTTTACAAACGCCTGTAAGAGGTTTAACTTAGAAAAATCATAGATTTTCTCTAAGCTCTAAGTAAACGTTATTTTACTTACCCTCACTCAGGGTCGTTAGCTCAGTTGGTAGAGCAGCGGACTTTTAATCCGTTGGTCCCGCGTTCGAGTCGCGGACGACCCACCAAATTCTAAAAAACCTCATCATATGATGAGGTTTTTTTATGCCTATTCATGAAGTTAATATCTGTGAAGTTGGGATTTGTGATTACTTCATCTAAAATGATATCTAATCATGATCTACAACTATCTTTATGTATAAAACAGAAACCAGCTCACACCAACTTAATCAATAAAAACAAATATTTATAATTATACAACATAGTATTTTGACTAAATCTTTTATACTCCGAAAACAATTTTACATACTATTCTCGGATGAAAGGACCTATTCATGAAGAATATTCAATTGATTAGCTTGGTTGCTATAACTTCTTTAGGCTTAGTTGCATGTGGTGGTGGAAGCAGCGCTGATAATAATTCAAACAATACAGGCACGCTCAATGTCAGCCTAACCGATAACCCTGCTTGTGGAATGGATCACGTCTATGTCACTGTCAAAGAGGTAAAAGTACATAGCAGTAGTACAGCAAAAGATAGCGATGCAGGCTGGTATTCAGTAAAACTAGCTAATCCTAAAAAAATAGATTTACTTACACTGACCAATGGTGCTCTCACAACTTTAGGACAGACCCCTCTTCCAGCTGGGCGCTATACACAAATCCGTTTAGTTCTAGATCAAAATGGGCTAACTCTGTTGTTCCTACAGGAGGTACCGAGCTAGCATTGACGACACCGAGCGCGGCTCAGAGTGGCTATAAAGTCGTGGGATCATTTGATGTAAAGCCAGACACGCTAGTTGACCTTGTTTTAGATTTTGATGCATGCCAATCTATTGTGAAACGTGGAAATGGTTCATACAACCTGAAACCAGTTGTCACAGCAACACCACAAGTTGTGAGTGGAACCATCAGTGGCTTCGTCAGCCCAAGCCTTGCTCAAGCAGGTGCAACCGTTTATGCACAGCAAAATGGTGAAATCATTAAAGGTACTCCTGTACCAGCGACAGGTGACTTTAAATTAATGCCACTTGTCCAAAGTAAAACTAATGGCAACTATGACATTGTTATAACCGCTCCTGGATATGCAACTGCAGTGATTAAATCAGTTCCAGTCACCGCTGAACAAACCACCACCATTTCTACTCAAGCATTACCGATTAATACAAATGTAGCAACACACTATCGTGTTAGTGGAGCAGCGACTTAATTAAAGTCAATGCAAAACAAACTAGTGGTGGTACGACTTATACAGTAAATACCATCAATGCGACTTTAGACACTGGTGCCTATAGCTTATCCTTAAGTACAGGTGCACCTAATTTAGGTCCATACACAGGTACATTGCCAATCGTATTAACTCCTGATAATACCGTAAATGGACAATACACTATCAGTGCGACTGATACAGTAAAAGCAACGACTCAAAATGCGCCTGTTACGATTTCAACGATGGATGTAAACAACATTAACTTTAATTTTTAATATTTGTGCTCCCTTTAGCAGTGCTCGTTAAAGGGAGTTTTTGTTCTTATAAGAATGATTCTAAGACTGAATTTAAAAAAATATGCCCCTGCTCAGTACAAGCAATTTTACTTGTATCATCAAGCAATAATTTTTTCTGACGTAATTTACTCAATGGTGTTTGCAGGTGATTTAAATCTAAACCAGTTCTTTGCTGATAAAGCTCAGCAGCAACACCTTCATTCAAACGTAAAGCATTCATCATAAACTCAAAAGGTAGCTCATCAGCCCCGATACGTTTCATTTGTAGATGTTCGGCAGGAACTTTAGCAAGATAATCTTTTGGTAAACGCGTTTTTTGGAAACGGTATACTCCATCCGGTCTTGTGACCTTGCCATGTGCACCAGCACCAATCGCCAAATAATCCCCAAATTGCCAGTAATTCAAATTATGGGCTGATGGCTTTTCTTTTCTCCATGCTGACACCTCATAATTAATAAAACCATTCGCAATTAAATATGCTTCACCCAGTTCTTGAATCTGCTCCAAAATCTCATCTTGCGGTAAAGCAGGTTGCGTTCGAAAGAAAACCGTATTCGGCTCAATCGTAAGTTGATACCAACTGATATGCGTTGCACCATGCTCCACAGCTAACTTAAGATCTGTTAGAGCTTGCTCGATAGTTTGCGAGGGTAAACCATGCATAAGATCTACATTGACGCGCTCAAAGCCTGCTTGACGAGCCTGCTGAATTGCATCCATAGCATTGTGCGCGGAATGGATACGACCTAAGCGTTGTAAGTGCTCTGTATCAAAGCTTTGCACACCAATCGACAGGCGATTGATCCCAACAGAAAGATAATCCGCAAAAGGATCATGCTCTACCGTTCCAGGGTTTGCTTCTAAGGTAATCTCACAATCATCTGAGAAACTTAAACGTGCTTTAAGCTGATCAAAAAGCCACTGATAGCCTTGAGCGGAAATCAATGATGGCGTTCCACCACCAATAAATACACTATGAATTAATCTTCCCTGCGCCATTTCAACTTGTGTTTCAAAGTCAGCGACCAATGCTGTTAAATATTGCTGTTCCAAATCCATTGAGAGTTGACCATCAGGCACGGCATGTGAATTGAAGTCACAGTAAGGACACTTACGCACACACCAAGGCATATGGATATACAAGGAAAGTGGGATATTAATTGGATTTAACAGACTCAAAGTAGAAGCTCAATGACAGAACATCGCTATTTTAACATGACTCTTACAGAGTCTGTTGCTGGTTCTGTAGACACGGCTTATCATCCTGTAAGTATTCAGTTAGACTGAGATAACGAAGAACAATTACATTGAGATGATGATGAAAATTTCTAGCCAATTGCTACTCTTTCTGCCTTTAGCCTTTGGAGTAGGAATTGCAATGGCATTTCAAACTGCAATAAATTCACAATTGAGAGAACATTTAAGCTCCCCTCTTCAAGCAGCATTTCTTTCGTTTCTCATCGGTACCGCTGTTTTAGCGGCACTCGTCTATTTTCAGGATGCATCGAAACCAAATTTACATGAACTTTCAAACATTCCATGGTATTTATGGATCGGTGGATTTCTCGGTGTTTATGCGATTAGCATGAGTATTTATACTGCTCCAAAATTAGGTTTTCTCACATTTTCAGGATTAGTTATTTTTGGTCAGATCACTATTTCAATGCTGCTCGATCATTTTGGCTGGTTAGGTACAGATAAAGCACCTATCAACTGGCAGCGTTTACTCGGTGGTATCATTATTTTTATTGGCGTTTTACTCACTTTACAGCGCTAAGGTTTCTTCCGTTTTTTAATAAATAAGAGTATTTTTTGTGTTACAAGCAACCAGCAAGCGCTATGAATCAAAACAACTGTTTCATTTGATGTTACCAATACTGATCACTCAGTTTGCCCAAGCTGGATTAGGCTTGATTGATACAATTATGGCAGGCCATCTTTCTGCTGGCGATCTTGCTGCAATTGCTGTGGGTGTGGGTCTGTGGATTCCTATCATGCTGTTGTTTGCTGGGATTATGATTGCGACCACACCACTCGTCGCTGAAGCACGTGGTGCTAAAACACCTGAAAAAATTCCGACTATCGCACGTCAATCTTTATGGGTAGCATTGATTCTAGGTGTCGTTGCAATGTTTATTTTGCAATGTATGCCACTTTTGTTGCCTTACTTTGGCGTACCAGAGCATCTCCTCCCGAAAGCCAGCCTATTCCTACATGCGATTGGTTTTGGTATGCCTGCTGTAATGATGTATGCAGCTTTACGTAGCTATTCAGAAGCGCTTGGACATCCTCGCCCAGTCACAGTAATCAGTTTATTGGCACTCTTAGTACTGATTCCACTGAACTTCATTTTCATGTATGGCTTTGGGCCAATACCAGCTTTAGGCAGTGCTGGATGTGGCTTTGCGACAGCGATTCTACAATGGTTAATGTTCATTACACTTGCAATATACATTTCTAAAGCAAGTGCATATAAACAAGCTCCTATTTTTACGCAATGGGAAAAAATAGACCCAACTTGGGTTAAACGAATTTTAAAACTTGGCTTTCCAATTGGCTTAGCGGTTTTCTTTGAGGTCAGTATTTTTAGCACAGGTGCGTTGGTATTAGGACCACTGGGAGAAAATGCGATTGCAGCACATCAAATTGCAATTTCAGTCACATCTCAGTTGTTTATGATTCCTTTATCCTTAGCGATTGCCTTAACAATTCGGGTCGGAATGTATTATGGGGAAAAGAATTGGCAAGCTATGCGCCAAGCACAGAAAGTAGGATTGATGAGTGCGACATTCTTTGCATTGTGCACCATGCTTCTGATTGCCTCAGCTCGACCATATATCGTTGCAATCTACACCAATAATATAGATGTGATCCCCATGGCGATGTATCTGCTATGGTTTGCAATGGCATACCAATTAATGGATGCATGGCAAGTAAGCGCTGCAGGCTGCCTACGTGGTATGCAAGACACGCAAGCCCCTATGTGGATTACACTGATGGCATACTGGGTGATTGCTTTCCCAATCGGTTTGTATTTAGCTCGTTATACGATTTGGGGTGTTGCAGGTGTTTGGCTAGGTTTGATTATTGGCTTAACGATTGCTTGTGTATTATTGATTGGTCGTTTGTATTTATACAATCAACGCTTAGAGAAAACACTATAAAGAATATTCGTTTCTAACGTATTCATGGTATGGAAAGCTCTAACAACTGAGCTTTTCATTTATTATCGACCTACTCATAAATAATGACTTACATCACTTAACATTTTCTTATAGGCAATTTAAGTTTTGTACCCTATGATCAAGATACTCCTTTGAGATAAAACAATTGAGGTCTAACGAATATGGCAAAGCATGCGAGTTCTTCCGGTAAACGCTTTTTAAAACTGGCAGGCATGACCGCAAGTATTGCAAGCAAAAGCGTGGCTAACTCTATTCGAAATCTCACTGCCGATGAAGAACAAAAAAATGCAGCACGTAGCCAACTTTTCCAAGATATCGGCATTCAAATCGCTGATACACTTGGAGAAATGAAAGGTGCTGTAATGAAGGTCGGACAGATTGCCTCTCAATACAAAGATATTTTTCCACCAGAAGTCGCCAAAGCGATTGCTAAGTTACAACGCCAAGCCCCTGCCATGCCTTTTGCTGCGATCCAACAGCAAGTCGAAAAAGAGTTAGGCAAACCCTTAAACCAAATTTTTAGCTCTTTCGAAACCGAACCATTTGCAGCAGCATCCATCGGTCAAGTGCATCGTGCTATTTTGCCGAATGGGCAAGCAGTGGTAGTCAAAGTACAATATCCTGGTGTCGATCAAGCTTGTGAAAGCGATTTAAAACAGGTTCGCCTTGCTTTACGTTTAATGGGTGTATTAAAAATTGATAAAAAACTTCAAGATCAACTTTTTAAAGAAATCCAAGACAGCCTATCAGCTGAATTGAACTATGAAATTGAAGCTCAGAATCTAGAAGTATTTAAAACCTTCCATGAAAAACTCGATCAACAAGTGATTATACCTACCGTCTATAAAGACTATTCATCTCGCCGTGTACTCACACTCAGTTATGAAAAAGGTGAATCAATCGAAACGGCAAGTACGTGGTCTGTCGAAACACGCAATCAAATTGGTCGTCGAATCGTACGTGCGCTCGGACAAGAAATTTTCTTTTTAAGACGATTTCATTGCGATCCACACCCAGGTAACTTTGCATTTAGAGAAGATGGCAGCGTAATTATTTACGATTATGGCAGTGTAAAAACCTTATCGCCTGAGATCGTTCAATATTTTAAATCTCTCGTCAATGCTGCTCGACAAGAGAATATTGCTCAAGTTGAAGACTTATTAGTCGAATTAAAGGCATTGGCTGAAAAAGAAAAGTTCCCTGACGAACTTTATAGTCAATGGATTGAAATTTTATTACGTCCGCTCAGTACACATTATGATTTTGCAGAAAACTCTTCACATCACGATGGCATGCGCCTAGTGAAAAAATCTTTAAAATATTGGGACGTATTTAAACCCTCTCCTGATACATTGATGGTGAATCGTACGGTATCTGGACATTACTGGAATCTCATTCATCTCAAAGTGCATGACAATCTGAACGACTTATTTGAAGAACTCGTGCCTAGTTAAATTTCTTAAAACTTAGTGCCCCTTACTTAATCGCAAGACGAAAATCTATATGTCATTTCAAAGCAAAACTTGAAATACTCAAAATTGACTTCATGTATTGTTATGTTATAACATTTCCATATAATTTTAGGAGTCTTAAAAATGCGTAAAGATATTCACCCTGATTACCAACAAGTACTATTTCACGATACCAATGCCGATGCTTACTTCTTGATTGGTAGCACGATCCAAACCAAACAGACTAAAGAATATCAAGGTCAAGTTTACCCTTATGTGACGCTAGATATTTCAAGCGCATCACATCCGTTTTATACAGGCGAAGTACGTCAAGCAAGCAACGAAGGTCGTGTTGCGAGCTTCAATAAACGATTTGGTCGTTTTAGTCGTAAAGCTTAATCTTATTTTAAGTTTGACGCTGTACATTACAAGCATTCGAAGTCTAAGGTTATATCTCCTCCACTTAGACTTCTTTTTTTATGTCAAAAATTTGTCATCCATCTCGCAGTGATGATTGTCCAATCACACCATATTCAACAGCCTGCTTGACATAAAATAGAGAAATCGCTTTATCTTCAAGAAATTTAAACAACGCTGTAGCCTGTTCATCATTCACGGCAAATTGAATTTGAACAGGCTGATCAGCCAACTCAAAAAATCCTGCAGAATGAATTTGCCCGCGATGATCCATGCCATGTGTTGCATTTATGACTGTTGCACCTCCCAACTTCATTTGTTGGGCAACGGACAATAACCATTCAACAATCGGTTGACCTTGGTACATTCGACTGCGTTCAGCATAAAAGGTAATTAAGAATCCATTCATAAGTTCTCTCCCGAACTACGCAGCACTCAACCACTGATGCAAGCTCATGCCAATCAAAGTAAAGACGAGTGAACCAATCACGTGAATAACAATCGCAGCAACAGCATAGCTCAGTTTACCTTGTTGCAATAATGCAATGATTTCTGCCGAAAAGGTTGAAAAAGTCGTTAATGCGCCACAAAAACCTGTGATCACAAATAACTTATAATTTGGACTAAGTGCGCTTTGTGAAAAATATGAAATTGCAAATCCAATAATAAAACCACCAATAAAATTTACGGTGACCGTACCCAATGGAATCGCTGGAAAAATAGGATTGAGCTTTAAACCAATCAACCAACGTAGCCAAGCACCTAAGATTGATCCTAACGCAATTGAGATAAGTGAATAGTACATGATTTACTCCAAACTCAGATTTGGAGACAGTAATGCATTAAACATAGCGAGTACTTTTGCCATCTGCGGACTCCAGAAGATAAACAGAGCGCGCATAAACCTACGCTCCCTGTACAGGACAACGTAGGCATCATTAGCCAGTTTGGCGGTTTGTAAAAGGAGGAATACCATCTCCTTCATCCTAAAATAACATAGATTTTGAACAACTCAACTTATGTTTTTTTCTGTGTATAACGCTTCAGTTATCCACAACTTGATGTTCAATTTAATATTTTTTCATTCAAGACGTGAAAATCTAGAGCAGTAATTACAAAAGCAAAAACATCTGCATCAGCGTCTATTTGAAACTGCTTTAGCAGTTCAGGGGGGCTTAGAGCAAGTACTTCTGCGGCTTGAATTTGCTCGAAGCAGACTGGCATTTGAATATCACCTTGCGACATTCGTTGGGGCTGATCAACCCACTCTGCCCATGCATGATCTTGATCAACTAGAAAATGCACAGCATCCGCCCATGAATCAAATAAATTCTGCCATGTTGCAGGTAAACTTTTTTCCTGTCGAATACCGACATGGCTCTTAAAAGAATAATCTTGATCTAGATAAACCTCCGTCTGAATAGCCTGCTGTTTAGAATCAAATTCATGCTCGAACTTTGCAGCATATTGGGCAGGCATTACATCGCTTGCAAGACGACCACCAACAACATATAAAGCATGGTCAATCAAAACCTGTTCAAAAATGACCGTTTTAGGTGCCGTATCATTGAGATAAAAACGCCAGTTACTTTGTCGGGGAGAAGGCATCCAACGTCGAAATGGACCAAGAAAACGAAAGCCAAAATGATGATGTTGGTAACTGAGAATGGTAAAAACTGTTTTGCCCTGCCTTTCCCACAAATGAACCAGCTCAGGATAGCGTTCTCGAACCTGCTCGATATCAACTAACCATGATAAATACACAATATGACTGACCTGACTTTCAAATCGTATAAAAGGTAATAGACGCATGAAAAAGCGACGCACAGTCAAGATAAATTGACAGCTAAGCAGCAAGCTAAAATAACGGAGTAAAGGCTTGTGTTTAGGTACTTTAAAATGATGTCGATTCATTATTATTTATACATTTGATTTATCATTTACAGCATAAACAGCTTGCCCTATTCGGTCTAGTTTCCACAGCATCAAACATCAACGTTCTTGATTCGATGGTATGATGCTCACATTCATTTTATACACATGGAATTTTAAAATGGCTCAAACCTTATTGGCACAACTGAAAGATGGTTCTGCAAAATTTGCTGATGTTATTGCCTTTATTGAAGCACGTTATCAACACACACCTACGGCTTTTCAAAATGGCGCTCAATTTAATGCTGCAACTGAGAACCAAGGAAGTGCAAAAGTCTTTAGTTTTGCTCAATTAGAAGGTTTAAACCAAGCAGATACTTTAAGTTTATTTGCGGAACATTATGCATCTGTGCTCGCAACACCTGAAGGAACAGATCACCAAAATATTCGTCAGTTTATGCAAAATGGCTGGGATGGTGTGAAATTTGAAGGTCAGGCATTGTCTGTAAAATAATCTAAAAAAAGGAGGGATTAAAACCACTACTGTCCCATAGTTTGCTCTAAAAAAAAAACCTGAGTCTAAATAGTTAAAACATGAGTGCAAACAAACACTTTAACTATAAAGGACTCAGGTTTTGTCACATCAGAATACCGTATTTCATCAATTACTCAAACCCATTCTAAGACAAGATTTTGAACGTCTGGCTAAACTGCACCACTCTGGGCAAAAATTAAGATCAGCCACCCGCTGGGATCAGTTTGTTGCCATATTGATGTCCCAACTTTCTTGTCGGCAAAGCTTAAGAGACATTCAATCCAATCTCGAATCCCAGCAGGAAAAGCTCTATCATCTTGGCGCGAAGAGAATTGCGCGAAGCACCTTAGCAAGACTCAACGAAGAACAGCCCGCCAGCCTGTATCAGCAATTGTTCACACAGCTGCTTCAGCGCTGTGAAAACTCTAAAACTGCACATAAATTTAGATTCAAAAATCCACTGTATTCACTAGATGCCAGTCATATTGATCTTTCACTGTCATTGTGCGCATGGGCAAAAGTACATGAATCCAAAGCCAGTATTAAACTCAGTGTTGGCTTAAATCACAGCAATACCATTCCTGAATTTGTAGCGCTTGGGGATGGTATTGAAAATGATATGGTGCAAGGCAGAGCATTTAAATTTCCTGCTGGCAGCATTATCGTCTTTGATAAAGGATATGTTGATTATCAATGGTTTGCTCAGTTGACACTTCAGAACGTCAGCTTTGTAACCCGGCTACGCCCAAAGACAGTTTATCAAGTTAAATCAAGCCGCAGCGTATTAGAGACTAAAGGGATTATTGCGGATGAATGTATTGAATTGAGCAGTGCGCATGCCAAGAAAAGAGGCGCACCTGAATTATTAAGACGTATAGAGTTTTATGATACAGATAAGAAAAGAACATTCGAATTTCTGAGCAACAACTTTCATCTGGCAGCATCCACCATTGCTGCAATTTATAAAGACCGCTGGAAGATTGAGTTATTCTTTAAAGCCATCAAGCAGAATTTAAAACTGAAGTCATTTCTAGGTCGAAGCCGCAATGCGATACAAACGCAAATATGGATTGCATTAATTGCCTATTTGCTGGTGAACTTCGCTAAACACATGGCACAAGAAGGATGGAGTGTTCAGCGTTTACTAAGAATTATTCAGGTCAATTTATTTGAAAGGAAACTTTTAAGGTCACTCTTTGTGCCTGATAAAAAATGGCGAAAACAAGAAGAACCTCAATTGAAGTTCTTCTTGTGATATCTGTGGGACAACAGTGGGATTAAAACCTCCTTTTTTGAATCTCGATTAAACTTGCGGTCTCGATAATTTACGCAGATCACTAGTTAAACTATAAAAATCACCACCCATTTTTCCAAGACTGTTTAATTTTTCTTGGTCTATCATCGTTCCATTCCAGACCCGATCATCTACATAAATCGCCTGAACATCGAGTAAAGCAACTTTTCCCCCAGAGGGAAGTGTGCTGAACTCTAAAATTTCTCTTAAGCGACACTCGTAACGAACCAAAGAGTCTTGAACAGATAAGGGTTGTACTGAATAGCTTGGACAAGATGCAATCTCAGCATATTCAAATTCACTTTGCTCAGCAGCTAATGATGCACAAGACAAATTCAATTTCTCAAGTAGTTTTGTATCAGCGATATGGACCACACACTCTTGAGTATCAATAAGATTTCGAAGTGTGTCTTTATCCTGCCCACTTTGTGGGTTCACTTGTGAATACCATAAGATCGGTGGGTTACAACTCGCCACACTAAAAAATGAATAAGGGGCGATATTGGCGACACCATCTTTAGATAAAGTGCTGATCCATGCAATTGGTCGAGGGGTAATCCCACCGACTAAAAGTCGATACACTTCCGTTGGGCTTAACGATGCAGTCTCAAAAATCATGTTTAATCCTCAACCTAAAGCGATTATGGTCGCTCAACATATTGTGGTAAATCATCTGCAATACAGTCCCACTCAGCTTTTGATGCAGCAAAAATATGCATGGTTGGTCTTTGCTGAATAGCGGTATCCAGAGTACCTATTCTTAGGCGATAAAACTCAGGTATATCTGATTTAATACTTATAATAGGTGAGCCACAATCTGTACAAAAACAACGTTGAGTCGTCTCAGTGGATTGAAATTTTTTGAGTAGATGCTCACCTTGCGTAATTTTAAAATCACTTACTTTAATTGGAGCATTTGTGGCATAAGCTGTGCCATTGGCTTTACGACAACGCTGACAATGACATTGCACAATATCTCCAATTTCGCCATGGATTTCATAACGAATACCGTTGCACAAACAACTGCCGTGATATACAGGTAAAGTTTGAGACATTGCACATTCCTTTGATGAATTTTCCATTAAAAATATAGGCTAGATATAAGCTCCATGCAAATTAGAAATGCTATTTTTAAGAAACTATTTATTGTCTCAGATAGTGATTTAATCTAGGAATTCAACTCAATCTTTTGATCCAATACAGCTTGGGCACGTGCATGATCAATATCCTGTTCCCAATGAGCAATCACAACCGTTGCCACACAGTTTCCGATCAAATTCGTACAAGCACGCACAATCCCAATAAACCAATCAACGGACAATAACAACACCAAGCCAATCGTTGGAAGACTAGGTATGACAGACAAAGTTGCAGCTAATATCACTAGTGCAGAACCTGGGATACCGTGTGCACCTTTTGAAGTCACCAAAGAAACCAATAAAATTGCAAGTAAATCATGCATCGATAAATCAATATTGCAAGCTTGGGCAATAAATATAACGCCAAGAGTTAGATAGATAGAGAATCCATCTAGATTAAAAGAATAGCCTGTTGGGATCACTAAACCCACAGTGGAATCCTTAATTCCTAGATTTTTTAACTTTTTCATTATCTGAGGCAACACTGAATCGGAGGATGCAGTTCCCAATACAATAGATAGTTCTGCTTTAAAATAATTTAGAAATTTAAATATATTTAAACCTGTAAATTTCAGGATTCCACCTAAAATAACAAGTACAAACAAAATACAAGTCACATAAAACAATAAGACTAAATAGCCAAGCTGAACCAATGAATCTAATCCGAATTTAGCAGTGGTATAAACGACTGAACCGAATACCCCAACTGGTGCTAAACGAATGATTAAAGCCATCATCTTAAAAAACACTTCAGAAAAAGCTTCGATTGCTTTACATACCAACTCTGCCAAATGCTTTGGAATCATGAGTAAAGCGACACCAAACAAAATAGCGATCAATAAGACTTGTAAAATATCACCACGAGCAAAAGCATCTACAAATGTTTTAGGAATAATATGTAGGGTGTGTTGACACTTTTAGCTTAAAAAAATAGCGAAGTAGTAAAATCAAATCGCCAAACCTAATTTTACTATTCGCTATGCCTCGTACCATGCTGACAGATCAACACTGGCAAAAGTTGAAAACTATTTTGCGTAATTTATCTATTCATCACAACTCAAATTTACGTAATTTTATTGAAGCTATTCTCTATAGAATTAGAACAGGCTGTCCGTGGCGAGATATTCCTTCCTATTTCGGTCAATCAAACTCTATTTTCAAACGTTTTAATCGTTGGTCAAGCAGCGGTAAGTTGCTTAGATTATTCAAATTATTAGCATCATGCCCCGATATGGAGTGGATTTTTATTGATGGCTCTCACGTACGTGCTCATCAACATTCTGCCGGTATAGCGAATCAATCCATTTCTAAAAGTGTAGGAGGAAACTCCTCAAAAATACATTTGATTGTTGATTCACATGGCAATCCTATTGATTTCATGATTACCGATGGCACTACACATGACATCAAAGTTGCACCTGATTTAATAGCAACATTAGATTTAAAAGAGACAGAAGTGGTATGCGCAGATAAAGGATATGATTCAGAACCACTGCGTGAGCAGATCAGAAAAACAGGAACAAAAGCGAATATACCAAAGAAAATAAATAGCCAATCGAACAATGATCATATGGACTGGTATTTATATAAAATCAGGCATTTAGTTGAAAATATGTTTTGTAGATTAAAACAATTTAGAGGGATAGCTACTCGATATGACAAGCTCAAAAGAAATTATCAAAGTGCTGTTGCCTTAGCCTGTATATTTTTATGGCTACCTTTATAGGTTTAATTATGAACAGTAAATGTCAACAGACCCTAATAAGAAATCTGATCCCGAACTCATCGTGTGCGCACGTTCGGTATAAACATTTAAATCCTTTCCATATAACTGGGTGATATCAATATTCATACCAACGCCAGGTTTGAAGACATATGCAATCACAATTCCCAAAACCAAAGCAATGCTGGCCACAATCTCAAAATATAAAATCGTTTTTGCGCCAATCTTCCCCATTTTTTTTAAGATCATTTGCTCCATACAATCCAAGCACAACTACACAGAAAACAATAGGCGCAATAAGCATCTTGATCAGTGCAATAAAGCCATCACCTAGTGGTTTTAAAGCTAAAGAAAAATCGTGAAAACTGATTCCAATGATAATACCGAGAATTAACGCAAAAATGACTTGAAGAAATAGACTAGATTTGAATCTCTGCAACATTGAATATTCATATATCAAAAAGACAAATCTCAACTTTGCAAGAAACTCGCCAATAGATAAAAATCGCGTTATTTAAAACATGAAAAATACATTAAATTTATAAAAACTTTTTAAAACATTATCTTATAGTGTCAGATATTAAGTATTGATGTACCCCTGTTCCTGCCGCTCGCCCAGTTGCAAAACAAGCAGTGAGTAAATATCCCCCTGTTGGTGCATCCCAATCCAGCATTTCACCACAACAAAACACAAAAGGATTTGATTGCAATTGTAATTGAGAAGACAAAGCGATCTGTTTAACACCACCCGCACAGCTAATGGCTTCTTCGATTGGACGAAAGCCATCGAGTGAAATATTAAGGTTCTTGATCTGCTGAGCCATCTGTTTTACATCTGACCATATGCTTTTATTCGTGACTTCACGCAACAGATTAATTTTGACGTGATCTAAGCCTGCTTTTCGCCAAATATTGGTTAGGGATTGCTTTTTATTGCTGTGTAATTTTTTTTCTAATTGTTCGGCACTGACATCTGGCAATAAGTCCAGATGCAATATGAAAGGTTGCTTTTGATGATTCAAAGCTCTTAAATCACGCCCTAATTTATAAATCACACCACTTTCAAAACCATAGTGAGTAATCACAATATCACCATGCGTTTTATTTTCTGCATTCACCCATGCATCAACGCGTTTAAGTGGTTGTCCAAAACAGTCTTGCATAAATGGTGACCATGCTTTCAATACACCTGCATTACTGGCTTGAAAGGGTTCAATCTGATCTTCAGACAACCATTGCTGCCAAGCACCATCACTGCCTAATTGTGACCATGAAACAGCTCCACAGGCCAACACAATCGCATCATAATGATCAGTGTAACATCCTGTTTGGTTTTCAATCGTTAACTGATTCTTGGTCACATCGACACAACGATGACGATAATAAAACTTCACCCCATCATCTATCAATCGTTTTAGCCAAGCACGGAGTAAAGGAGCTGCTTTCATCTCGGTCGGGAAAATTCGCCCTGAACTCCCCACATAGGACTCTATGCCCAAACCTTTCATCCAGTCTTGAATCCACTGCGCGTCCCAATGTCTCACCCATGGACTTAACCACACTGAGTGATCATAGCGTTGAATAAAAGTATCGATTGGCTCAGCATGAGAAATATTTAAACCTGTTTTCCCAGCCATAAGGAACTTACGCGCTGCTGAAGGCTTCTGCTCAAAAACGTCAATTTGATAATCATATTGGCTCAATACTTCAGCAGCCATCAAACCTGCTGGGCCAGCACCGATAATCGCAATACGTTTAGACATCAGATTGCTCTTGAGCATTTTGACCTTGCAAAGGTGCAAAATCATCAAAACGAGTCGAATAATTTTCAGGCTTGGTGATGATCAACTGTTGGCAAAGTTCACCACGTTCCAAGTACTTGACTTCAAAATGTGTACGTGCAGAGTCTGTTGCTATTTTTTGCTTTTCATAAGGCAACTTCCACAATTGAATCAGTTGCTGTTCAGCTTCTTCAATATACTCTTCAATATTACTTGCTAAAGTAATGGTGCCATTCGGCTGAAGACGTGAAAGTAAAAACTCAAAGAACGGCATATTTAACCAACGCTGTGCTGGATTATGGGGTTCTGGGTTTGGATAAAGAATAAAAAATTGTTCTACTTGTGCAGGATGCAAAGCATGTACGACCCAAGGCAAAGCATCAGCATGTATCGGGTATAAATATTCACGTGGTTCAAGCTGATGCTGTTTTTGCATCGCTAAAAATTTTTCTTTAGTTCGTTCGATAGCATACAACGTCGTTTGCGGATTTTGCCCTGTGAACAGTAAAGCATGCTTACCTTTACCCGCACCGATTTCAACACAAATCGGCGTATTCGGAATCACCTGAAAATCACGTGGTGCTTGCATTCGGTGCGCTTGAAATTGACGAATCGACATATTCACATCAAACTATCTAGAAATCGGCTTAAGTCTAACAATTCACTTTGCTTTTGCCTAATCTATTTGTTTTTGATGTAGGAATTTTCTATGCCACGTACATTCCCCTGCCCACGTTGTGGACAAGACAGCACTTGGGAAGGTAATGAATTTCGCCCATTTTGCTCAGAGCGTTGTAAGCTGATTGATTTAGGGGCTTGGGCAAACGATGAATACAAACTGCCTACCCAAGATGCACCTCAGGCAGGCGATAAACGTCATGAAGATGAATACGAGGATTAGCCAGCTTTACTTGCAACGAATGGGTTGAATTGTTTCTCGTAACCGATTGTGCTGATTGGACCATGCCCCGAAATAAACTGAGTTTCATCAGGTAAGCTAAAGCATTCTCTTTTAATCGAATCGAGTAACTGCTGATGATTTCCTTTTGGAAAATCTGTGCGTCCTATCGAGCCTTTAAACAACACATCACCCGTCCAAAGCAAACCATGCTTTTGATTGTAAAACATCACATGACCAGGCGTATGTCCTGGTGCAAAACGCACCTCGAATTCGTCTTCACCCAGTTTTAAGGTTTCACCACCTTCTAACCACTGATCGACTTTAACAGGTTGAGGAATTGGGAAACCATAACGTGCTGAGACTTCTTGAATCATATCTAACCAAAATTGGTCTTCTTTATGTGGACCAATCACAGGAATTTTCCAAGCTTCAGCCAATTCTCCTACAGCACCAGCATGATCAAGATGTCCATGCGTCAACCATAGTGCCTTAACGGTTAAACCCAAAGCCTCAACTTCTTTTTTTAGTACTGCTGCATCGCCACCTGCATCAATCAAAACCGCCTCTTTGCTTTCACTGTCCCATAAAATTGAGCAATTTTGAGCAAATGCGGTAACAGGAACAATTTTGACTTGCAGCATAAAAAACCTCTGGCGTGAAAGAAGATCGTCTTAACGATGAGCTAAGGTATGAGTAAGAGCATCAAGATTAGCCTGAACCAGACTTGCAAGCAAATCTATATGTGCTTGGTCAGTATTTAATGCAGGAATATAAGCATATTCTCCACCACCAGCGTGTTGGAAAGTTTCTTTATTTTCAACTGCCAATTCTTCTAATGTTTCCAGACAATCTGCTGAAAAAGCAGGACTCAGCACTTGTACAGATCGAACCCCTGCTTGTCCCCATTGTTCCAATAAAACATCGGTATAAGGTTTAACCCACTCTTGTTTACCAAAACGAGATTGGAAACTGATTGCCCATTCATCTTCATTTAAATGCAATGCTTCAGCAACCAGTTTTGCGGTCATACGACAACGATCTGCATAAGGATCACCTTTGTCTGCATAAGGCTGAGGAATACCATGAAATGACATCAATAATTTTTCAGGTTTTCCGTGCTGCTCTTGATAAGCAAGCACACTATCCACCAAAGCTTGAATGAATAATGGATGCTGATAATAATCTTTGATCATAGTTATTCCAGGCAAATGGCGCTGATTTGGAATCCATCGTGCAAAAGCATCATATAAAGGCGCAGTCGATGTCGCAGAATATTGTGGGAATAATGGTAATAAAATCACATGCTCTTGAGGCACTTTCTCAAGTTGCTCAAATACTGCATAAATGCTTGGTTGGCCATAAGTCATGGCAGGCACAACCGTTAAGTCAAATTGATGATTTTCATCCAGCAAACGCTGTTTAATCAATTGTATTTGTTTGAGAACAATTTCGCGCATTGGTGAGTCAGTTGACCAAACTGAGGCATATGCTTGAGCAACCCGTTTTGGGCGAAATGGAAGAACAAAAGCATGTAGAATCACCCACCAAATAAATTTTGGTATTTCAATTACACGCGTGTCAGATAAAAATTGCTTCAAAAAACGACGTACTGCTGGTGCAGTCGCTTCGTCGGGCGTACCTAAATTTGCTAAAATCACAGTGACTTTTGGTTTTGGTGTCGCTGACATAGATCGTTTCCGCTATAGCTGAATTTCTTCAATTACTTTAGCAGCTTTATGATTCTTTTTTAAATTGGTTTAATGCATTGTTTTAAATTGAAAAACCCGATTACTATCTAGGACATTACTTTCCAATAGCTTTTGAGCTTTATGCGTCAACTGCCATAACATACGTTGGCGATCATCACGTCCCGTAGGTACAATCCATTCATTCTGACGCATTTGCATTTTTATCTCATGCAAAGCACGTATATTGATCTGTGCTCTTGAAACGGCGTGTGCTCTTGGCATCTCTTTACGCGCATCCTCCAAACCTGTTTCATTTAAATATTCATTCATACGTTTTGAAAAATATTCTTCAGGAGTTGGACTAACAAAAGATGAACCAAGTACATTGAGCAATTGTGCCCATGTTAATTTACGGAACGTTTTGATGTCTTTAAAATTACCATCTTGATAGGCATGCATACGATATTCAAAAGAATAAAGCTCATGCATTGAAACCTTAGGTAACATTGAAATTGGATCTGCTTCGCGACTACCCATCTCAGTTTCGAGTTGTTTTAGTTTGGCACGTAAACTATCGATCTCATCTTGTAAAACTTGAGTGTTCTGAGGACGTACCCAACCTACCACAGGATAACGCTCTAACATTTGTGGCATGCTCGAACGAACAGCTAGTTCCAAATCTCTTAAGGTACGGTATGTAAATATTTGATCAACATCATGCTGTAGCTGTTTTCTAAACTCTTTAAATTTTTCTTTTAATTCAGGTTTATTATCTTGCAATTGTAAGTCACGCGAGTCGGGATCTTCATGCATAAATACAATCACAGGTTTTTGCTTGGTCATCGCATAGATATACTCTAAATGCATATAACCTACGCCAGACACAGATTGTTCTCCATACTGGCTGCCAAGCAAAATCACCACGTAATCGCAGTCATCAATTTGACGTCGGGCGATCGATGTGCTCAATGGCGTGCGTTGTTCCAAGCCCCAAGAGAAAAAGCCCATTCCCACCAAAGTTTGAGTCAGTACTGCTCGCTCTGGTTGCATTTCATTGCCAGACGTAGAAATAAAGACTTGATAACGAGTATCTTGCATAGCCTGTGCCCCACTTCACTTATCCATAAGTTTAAGCTAAACCGCCCAAAAACCTATTAACAGATAACCCCAAATAAAATTTTAAATATGGTATGAGTCGAGCTTAATATCTAAACTTCATCCAAATTATTGATTGTCCACGTCAATTGTGACGACATAAGATGCTGAACTACGGGTTGTAACTCGACTGCATTCTGTCCACTAACGAAACATTCAATACGTGTAATATTATGACTTATTTTGTCACATAATAACCTATTTTTTATTAAAATATACGCTGTTTGTCGCGCAACTGCTTGTCCTGAATCGATTAATTTTAACTTTTCATTAAAAATCTGACGAATAGCATCTTTCAAAAATGGATAGTGAGTGCAGCCTAGTACAAGAAAATCTGCCCCCTGATCTACCACTGGTTGCAAAATATTATGAAGCTCAACTAAACATGCTTCACTTATCTGCTCTCCTGCCTCTACAAAGGGCACAAGTTTGAGGCTCGTAACAGTTAAAACTTTCACACCTGCAGGCTCTGCAAACTTAAGCATAACTTCTTTAATTAACTTACCACGAAACGTTGCAGGTGTTGCTAGCACAGCGACGACTTTTGATTGCGTCTGAAGTACAGCAGGTTTCAACGCTGGCACTAAGCCTACAATCGGAAAATGCTCACCATAATGTTCACGCAGATAATCCAAACTAAATGCTGATGCTGTATTACAGGCAACGACAGCGATTTTGCAACCTTGCCTATAAAGCCATTCAATTGCTTTTGCCGTTAGCTCACGAATTTCTTGATCAGAACGCGCCCCATAAGGTACATGAGCGGTGTCAGCATAATAAAGAATGCGCTCATTGGGTAAATGAGAGGCAATTTCTTGAGCAATCGACAAGCCTCCAATCCCAGAATCAAATACACCTATCGGAGCATCTGAGGATGCATGAGGCATAGGATTTAATAACTCTGCGATAGGTTGAACAGCTGTCATACACGAAAACGTAGTGGTGGAATATCTCTGTTAAAGATTAAACCTCAGGTGCTCAAATGCAAGACTAAATCACCACTTTTTAATGTTAAAACAGCTTCACCTTGTGAATTTTCAGACAAAGTGCCGTAATTCACGAGATGATAAAAACTTTGACGCTGAATCAAGGCATTGATTCCAAATCGAACATGAACATAAGGTCTTAACTCACCTGCATATTCACGCATAAAAATCGGATGCTGTTCATCCACAATGACGACATCTTGATTACTGGTCGTAAGTTGTAGATATTTTTTTCCATCTAGTTCTATTTGATCAGCTTGATTGATGAGTAAAGGCTCATCTTCAACTTCAATTTCAATCTGTTCAACTGGTGTTTTTAAGTAGAATTTTCCATCTTCTTTCCAAAGCACTTTACTAAACAGATCCAAGAGTGCCTGACGCTTAACCAATTGACCTTCGTGCCACCACTCACCATTGGCTTTTACTTTCAAATCCATTTTGCCACAATGCTTTGGATGCCATTGGTCTAAAGGTGGAATTGACCTTTTGTGACTTTGCTGTACATCTTTTAAGTATTGTGCAATGTTCATTAAGTTTTTATCATCAGACAACACGATTTTTCCTGTATTCTGTGGAGAATCATTTTCATTTATCATAGTTTATGCCTTGCTGACGGGAAAATATGACCACTCAGCCAATTGGCGAGATCAAGGTTTAAAACTATACTATCCCAAACGTTTGCAAGCGCAATAGATAGTTTTGTGCTTGGCAATTCAGAACACTCATGGCAGCACCGAATAGCAATGATTACGGTTGCCACCCTTAAAATATGAGGAGTCCTACATGGAACACATCGAACGTGAAGCGATGGAGTTTGACGTAGTGATCGTAGGCGCTGGACCTGCGGGTTTATCTGCTGCGATTAAAATTCGTCAATTAGCGATTGAAAACAACCTACCTGACCTTTCAGTCTGTGTGGTTGAAAAAGGCTCTGAAGTTGGTGCGCATATCCTTTCTGGTGCTGTACTTGAACCACGTGCCATGAATGAATTGTTCCCGAACTGGAAAGAAGAAGGCGCTCCGCTGAATGTTCCTGTAACGGATGACGAAACTTATTTCTTATTATCTGATACTAAAGCACAAAAGATGCCGTATTGGATGGTTCCTAAATCAATGCACAACGAAGGGAACTATGTCATTTCTCTTGGTAACGTTGTTCGTTGGTTAGGTCAAAAAGCTGAAGAATTAGAAGTTTCTATTTTCCCTGGTTTTGCTGCATCTGAAGTACTTTATCATGAAGATGGTACTGTAAAAGGCATCCAAACAGGTGATATGGGTATTGGCAAAAATGGTGAGCCAACACACAACTTTACTCCTGGTTATGAACTTCATGCTAAATATACTTTATTCGCTGAAGGTTGCCGTGGTCACCTCGGTAAGCGTTTAATTGCTAAATACAATTTAGATAAAGATGCTGATCCACAACATTATGGTATTGGTATCAAAGAACTTTGGGAAATCGATCCTGCAAAACACAAGCCTGGTCTTGTAATGCATGGTGCGGGTTGGCCTTTGTCTGAGACAGGTTCTGCAGGTGGTTGGTGGTTATATCACGCTGAAAATAACCAAGTTACTTTGGGTATGATCGTCGACTTATCTTACGAAAACCCTCACATGTATCCATTCATGGAAATGCAACGTTGGAAAACACACCCAACGATTAAGCAATTCCTAGAGGGTGGTAAGCGTATTTCTTACGGCGCGCGTGCGGTAGTGAAAGGCGGTTTCAACTCTTTACCTAAACTAACATTCCCAGGCGGTTGCTTGATCGGTGATGATGCTGGTTTCTTGAACTTCTCAAAAATCAAAGGCTCACACACTGCAATGAAGTCAGGCATGTTATGTGGCGAGGCTGTATTTGAAGCCATCGCTGCTGGTGTAGCAAAAGGTGGTGATCTTGCCATTGCTCGTGTACTTGAAGGCGATGATCATTTTGCTAAAGAGTTAACTGCTTATACAGATAAATATAACAACTCTTGGTTAAAAGAAGAGTTATATCAAGCACGTAACTTTGGTCCAGCGATGCATAAGTTTGGTACATGGATTGGTGGTGCGTTCAACTTTATTGACCAAAATGTCTTTAAAGTACCATTTACATTACATGACTTAAAACAAGACTTTGCTGCTCTTAAAACTGTAGATGCGTCAACATTCAAACCTAACTATCCGAAAGCTGATGGTAAGTTAGTATTTGATCGTTTATCTTCTGTCTTTATTTCAAATACTGTACACGAAGAGAATCAACCAGCTCACTTGAAGCTGACTGATCCATCTATTCCAGTCAACGTAAACTTACCAAAATGGGATGAGCCTGCTCAACGTTATTGCCCTGCTGGTGTTTATGAAGTGATGGAAAATGATGACGGTTCTAAACGCTTCCAAATCAACGCTGCGAACTGTGTACACTGTAAGACTTGTGATATTAAAGACCCATCACAGAACATTACATGGGTAACGCCAGAAGGTGGCGGTGGTCCAAACTACCCGAATATGTAATTTTTAATTTGTGCTGAAACTTAGTTTTTAGTACAAATTAAACCAAGAAAGCCTCATGAAATATGAGGCTTTCTTATTGTAATCTTTCTGTTTTTCATCAAATTTTTTATATTGTTTTGATAATAAACTTAAGCTCTTCATCTGCTTGCCAAAACGTCGACACGAACTACACATCACCACATGAAACTGTAAGGCACTCATTTCTTTGAAGTTCAGTGTCCGATCTTGTTTTTCTGAAAGCAATTGGGTCGCTTCTCGGCACGTCAACATGAACAATCCTCCTGAAGTAACCATTTGTTTTCTAAGCATTCACGTAGTCTGGCTCGACTGCGATACATTAGAACGTTCAAGTTTGAGATACTTAGCTCTAATTTCTCACAGATTTCATCTGAACTAAGTTCTATCATTTCCCGCAACATAAACACTTGTGCATACTTTGCTGGTAAATGATTCAAACAGGTATCGAAAATCATCCAAAAATCTTGCTGCTCCATCATTTCCTCAGGATTCAACCATGCTTTTGGTCTTTCTGATTTTTGCCAATGCCCTGAAGCATCAAACAACTCATCCACGCTTCGCTCGTTTTCTTCTGTATCAAACAATTCAGACATACTGACTAAACGTTGCTTATGACGAATCAGATCAACAATTTTATTTTTTAAAATAGCGAATACCCATGTTTTAAATGCTGATCGACCAGAAAAAGAACCTGAATGTTGTAAAGCACTGACCAAAGCTTCTTGCACAACATCCTCAGCTTGATGAAATGAAGAAAGTTGCAATACTGCAAATTTCATCATTTGTTGTCGTAGTTCCATCAGAAAATCATCGTTATACAATTGCTGCGATGCATTAGCATTCGATGTTGTCATTTCAGGCATCGCGTTTCTCACTATGCTAGTCTGGTTTGTATAACAATTCTAAGCGGATCAAATCTTCTGCAAGTTCATCCAGTTGAGTATTCACTTCACTGAACGATAGATCAGGAATTATTTGCTGGATAAACTCAGCGAGTGCTATTCGCGGCAATGGTTGTTGTGCTAATTGCTCAATTAGATAAGCGGATAATGGGGTCAATAATTCAACACAAACCCGATCATGTTTGTTTCGCCAAACCATGATGGCACTTGGAGCGGGATCTCTGTAAATTTGATTGATTGACCACTGGTAAACAGGATATTGATACACCAAAACCCAAACTTGTGTAGTCAGCTGCCAATTTAATTCGGCATTCAAAGTAACATCTTCAATTTCAAGTGTATCCAAGTACAGTTCAAGCCATTCGTATTGCAACAGCTCAGCAAGCCACGGATATTCAAATAAAATAGGATGCTGTTTTTCTGTGAGAAACTCTCTGAATTGCAATGAGATATCGTTATAAAGCGGAGACTGATTCTGAGATTCTCGAAAAAAATCCGCCAGTAACTGTTGCCATTGCTGCTCAGGCAATAAAGATCGAGCCACCGGATAAACCAAATTGATAAATGAGCAAACATTGTTGAACAACAGTTCTCGATAAACTTGCATACGATCCAAAGCAAAAGGCACTGCTTTTACTGAATTTGGATCACGCAGCCAGTTACAAAAAACATGTTGGGTCTGCTGAAAAGTATGCTCATTCATACTCATACATTCACCCCATCGACCAAATTCTGGCTCATTGGGATTAGTGTGTGTTGATTTGAATATTGATGCTGTAACTGCTGAATCTTATTCAATTCACTCTGAAGTTGCTGCCATGTTGGGATATTAAAATCGCGCTCTAATAACGTTGGTTTCACACCACATACCTGATAAGTGTATTCCAACAATGCCCACACGGGATCACATACTTCAGCACCATGAGTATCAATGAGTAAATCTGTACTCACCTGTTCATGCCCTGCTATATGTAAATAACGAATACGTTGTTTCGGCATAGCTTCAATGAAAGCATAAGCATCTGATTGGTGGTTGATACTATTTACATAAACGTTATTCACGTCCAACAATAATTCGCAATCTGCTTGTGTGATTACTTCACGGACAAACTCTGCCTCAGACATTTCAGCATTCGGCATAAGATAAGTAGAAACATTTTCTAATACTAATCTTCGCCCTAAAATATCTTGAACTTGAGAAATTCGTTCCACTACATACTTCACAGCAGCTTCAGTCATTGGGATAGGCAAGAGATCGTATAGATAGCCACCATCATTGGTATAACTCAGATGTTCCGAATAAATCTCGACTTGATAAGTATCTAAGAATTTTTTGATTTGATGAATAAAATCAATATTTAAGGGATGAGGACCACCAATCGACAAAGAGAGTCCGTGACAAATTAATGGAGATTTTTCTACACACTGAGCTAGAAGTTTCGCATGTCGACCACCAAAGCTCATCCAATTTTCTGGAGCAACTTCAATAAAGTCAGGATGGTGAGTCGCACCTAAAAATGCCTCGATAAAATCTCGTCTTAGACCAAGACCCACACTTGTGATTGCATCCATAAAGAATCCTTTTGGTGAATGACAGCCATCTTTTTAGATGCTGTCATCTACCGTCTGCATAAGGCTTAGTGACCGCCACACTTCCCATCAGCCACTTTTTTGTCTGCTCCACATTTTGCATCTGCAGCTTTTTTATCTGCACCGCATTTTGCATCAGTAGTTTTGTGTTGTTTTTTCGCTTTATCTGAACCACATTTCGCTTCACCACATTTCGCATCAGCCGCTTTTTTGGCAGCGCCACATTTTGCTTCTGTTGTTTTATGCTGTTGTTTGGCTTTATTTGCACCACATTTTGCTTCGCCACATTTACCATCAGCCGCTTTGCTTACATGTGTTTCAGTTGTTGTGGAGGCGGCTGAGACGTGTGTTGTTGCACCAACCATAGATAGAGCAACTAAAGCAGCGACTGAAGTCATCGAATTTAACTTATTCATTTTGAAGTTCCTTTTAAATCAATTTGGGGTTTTGTACTCAGGTACATGTTATTAGACGAGCGACCACTCAATTTATTACAGTTAAAAAATAATTTTTTTCTTGTAAGAAACTAAATCCTCAACCGACTAATGACTATTCAATACGAGTCGGTGTGAAATCCTCATGAATAAATTTATTTATCCTTTATTTTTACGCTATCAGAATTTCTGTTCACATTTAAAACATTTCGATGGAATTGCAGCACTTTCGTTAAGGCTGTTTCTTGTTCCAGTATTTTGGATGGCGGGTTCAAATAAGCTTGCTCATTTTGCGGATACCGTTGAATGGTTTGGCAATCCTGACTGGGGTTTAGGTTTACCCTTTCCAGTGCTGATGGCAACACTAGCAACTTCTGCTGAGCTGGGTGGTGCCATTTTATTAGCACTGGGTTTGGCAACTCGATGGATTAGTATTCCGTTGATGATCACAATGCTCGTCGCGATATTTACTGTGCATCTACCGAATGGTTGGCAAGCGATTGCCGACCCACAAGCACCTTTTGCCAATATGCAAGTGATGGAGTCTGCTGAAAAATTAGAGAAAGCGAGAGAGATTCTGAGCACTTATGGAAATTATGATTGGCTTACATCTAGTGGCTCATTTGTCATATTGAATAATGGCGTTGAGTTTGCAGTGACCTATTTGGTTATGTTGGGTGCACTACTGGTTCTTGGCGGTGGAAGATATGTAAGTTGTGATTACTGGATCAGTCGAAAACTAATTAAATCAAAAAGATAGGTGCATAAACACCTATCTTAATAGTGAAAGTGCGATCAACCACATGGTACAGCCAATCAATAGATCTAAGACTTTCCAAGCTTTAGTATTTGCAAATACAGGACGCAATAATCTCGCCCCAAATCCTAAACTAAAAAAGAATAAAAATGACGCTGATACTGCCCCACTAGCAAAAGAGATCTTATCTGCATATTGAGCAGATATTGAACCTAATAATACAACCGTGTCTAAGTAGACATGCGGATTTAACCAAGAGAAACTGAGACATAAAACTATCGTTTGCCAGAAAGTCGTTGTTTCTTGTTCAGAAGCAATTAAACCTGACTGCGAATTATAAGCATTGTAAAAGCTGCGGGCGCCGTAAATAAACAAGAAGAGTGCGCCGAAATACTTCATAGCTTGAATCAACCATGCTTGTTGACTCAATATTGAAGCAAATCCAAACACACCTAAACAAATTAAAAATGCGTCGGATAAAGCACAGATCAGACATACCCAAAATACATGCTGTTTGAGCAATCCTTGCTTTAAAACAAAAGCATTTTGTGCACCAATTGCGAGAATAAGTGAAAGTCCCAGCGCAAAACCTGAGAAATAGGTCGAAAGCAAACGATTAACCTTTTTGCACTAAATAATGATATTCAGTATTGCTATTTTCGTCTAAAGACTCTTCTTTCAACAGTAATTCATGTCCTAGATGCATGCAGAATTTAGGAATATCCCAAGAAGTTGAAGGGTCTGTTGCAAAAACTTCTACCACATCCCCAGATTTTGCTTTACGAATCGCTTGATGCAGCATCATCACTGGTTCAGGACAACGTAAACCACGGGTATTAAGTTGTACTGTTGGGAGTTTGGTTTGTTCAGACATCATATAACTCAAATATGCTAATTTTCACATTTTATCATAAAGTCATACTGTAGAAATCACCTGCACTTTTTTGAAAAACTGTACATTTCTTGCATCGTTTTATTGATGCATATCCGCTTTTTCTTCGGTATGATGAAAATCATCTAATTGATATAGAGAGTCTTTAGGAAAGATCATGGTCGATGAATCCAGTCCGTCGTGGGGTATGCGTGGCTTAAGAAAATGGTTAGGTACTGCACCTGAAACTCGCGATGAATTACTTAAGTTAGTTCAAGATTCACGTCGCTTCTTAGAACCCGACACAGTCGCAATGCTTGAAGGTGTTCTAGATCTGCCAGCAACGAAGATTCGAGAGGTTATGACACCTCGTACTGCAATTATCAGTTTACAGGAAGATGACCAGTTACTTGATATTCTGCATGTGCTGATTGATTCAGCGCATTCACGCTTCCCTGTGTTTTCAGCAGATCAAAGTGACAATGTAGTGGGTATCCTGTTGGCCAAAGATCTTTTACCTTTTTTGACTGAGCGCAATGTCAAAGTCGATATTCGCGCTCTGATGCGCCAACCTTTGTTTGTACCTGAAAGTGCACGTTCAGACCAAGTGTTACGTATGCTCAAAAACACCCAAACACATATTGCGATTGTCATCGATGAATATGGTTCAACTTCTGGCCTAGTCACCCTTGAAGACATTCTCGAAGAGATCGTCGGTGAAATTGAAGACGAACACGATATTGCCGATGAAGAAGCACTATATATCGTACCTGACAATGATCCCACTACAGCCAATACTTGGATTGTTCAAGCACTTACACCAATTGAACATTTCAACACAATTTTAGATGCAGATTTTTCTGACGATGAAGTTGAAACTATGGGCGGTTTACTGCTGCAAGAAATCGGTTTAGTGAGCGATCTACAAGGTCAGACGATTGAGCTTGGTGATTGGGAATTTACCATTATTGAAGCAGATGCACGCACTATTCATCTGATTCGAGCTGTCCGTCAATGAGAAGCTACTTTGAAAAGCTGTTCAACACATCCCAAACCCACAAACAGCTTCCGTTTATCTTTCCACTTCTGATTGCACTTATTTCAGGTGCAATCTTTAGTTTTGCGCTCGCACCATATTACTTTTGGTGGTTAGCAATTTTATCCCCTGCTTTACTCTATGCCGTATTACGCCAGCGTAATCCTAGACAGGCATTTGTATTGGGCTGGGCATACGGATTCGGATTGTGGTTCGTAGGTGCATTTTGGTTATATACCTCCATTCACGTCTATGGTGATACTAACTCCTTTTTAAGCGTTTTGATGATTGCCTTTATGGCAGCCGCAATGGGCTTATTTACCGCTTTTCAGACTTGGCTTTACCGTCGATTTTTCCCTGAAACTCCACTGACATTTGCACCACTTTGGGTTTTATTTGAATGGGCAAAGACATGGGTCTTCACAGGATTTCCATGGCTTTTTGCAGGCTATGCATTCACAGAACGATTATTAGATGGTTATGCGCCTTTATTTGGGGTCTATGCTGTATCGTTTGTCGTGATCGTGCTCGCATGTGCTCTTGTAGAAATCCTCAATCGTCGTTGGTTTTGGGCCATCCCATCTGGTTTACTGATCTTAGGTGCATGGGGTGCGGGTTTCATTCAATTTGTACAACCCAAAACAGAAAAACCGCTCAGTGTTTCATTAATCCAAGGCAATATTCCTCAAGACCTGAAATGGTTAACTGAATATCAAATTAAAACCTTGGAAATCTATGCCAACCTGAGTCGTGCTGAATGGGGACGTGATTTAATTGTTTGGCCTGAATCTTCGATTCCTCTGTTTCAAACAGACATTCCTGACTTTTTAAAAGCAATGGATGCACAGGCTAAAAAATCTGATACTGCTTGGGTTACGGGTATTCCTTATTGGGACATCCCTAAATCACAACAAGTAGGTGAGCCTTTGTACTACAACAGTATCATGGCTTCTGGTAGTGAATCGTCTGGCTTATATAAAAAGCAACGCCTCGTACCCTTTGGTGAATACATTCCGTTGTCTGGAATGTTGAAATGGGTACTTCCTGCAATGCAGAACGATGTAAGTATGAGTGGTTTTTCTCGCGGAGAATCAGATCAAAAACCATTATCTGTGAAAGGACATGCGCTTGCAGCTGCAATTTGTTATGAAGTGGCTTATCCAAATCTCACTCGCCGTAATGCACTCAATAGCGATTTTTTAATCACAGTTTCAAATGATGCTTGGTTTACAGGAACGGCTGGACCTTGGCAACATTTACAAATGGTGCAAATGCGTGCCAAAGAAAATGGTCGTTGGTTTATTCGTGCAACCAATACAGGCGTCACGGCATTTATTGATCAGAATGGTCATATTGTGAAACAGGCTCCTATGGATCACGAAGCAGTATTACGTGGTGATTTACCAGCGATGCAAGGTCAAACACTTTATAATCGTTTAAGTGATTTCCCGATTCTTATTTTCTCTGTTCTACTTTTAATTATCGGTTGGATATATCGTCCTAGAAAAGTCGATATTTCATTTAAATCACGTCGATAATTTCTAAAGAGCGTTTTGAATCCAAAGCGCTCTTTTTTTATTCATAATATTCAAATTAAAATAAGATTGAAAACTGTACCGTGAGATACGCGACTAAACCAGATAAGAAAAACATCGGCAAAGCTCGATAAGCTTTAAAAATGAATTGTTCATATTTTGGAATTAGATTACTAATATTCCAAATACTGGTTTTCAAAGCACTCAAGAAACAAACGATAAACCACGTACTCAACAAACTGATCACAAAAAAGCCAATGACGATCTGACTACTTCCTTCAGCCGTTTGCCATAAGTTTAATGCCCCTTCACAGACAGGTAGTAAACTTAAAATGAGCAATACAGATTTAAGCATTGCCCAATGAAACTGATTCAGTTCATCTAACAAAAAAAATGCTTTCATCTGATTTCTCCACCACCCATTTAAATGATCTGAATTTATTATGCAAAGCTTTAATCTAAATAAAAAGTTTAATTTAATGAATCACTTCTGTTTCTTGTAACTATTAAATATGGGAATAATTCTTATTATAAATCTCAAATTAGTTTAATTATATTATTATCATGTTTTTCATAAATTTATAATTATTTTATGAATTAAGAAACATTATCACTTCACTCTTGATTTATTTATTCTAAAAGTGAAGTGAACGTTTTAATTAGAATTTATGGTTGATAATAAATATCTGCATCATTACCCTCACCACCCTCTTTTCCATCTGCACCGAACGAATACAAATCAAAAGAGCGACCTTCTCGACCTGGAATCACATATTGTAAGTCATTTTCCCAGCTGTCTTTAGGATAACCACCTTTGACATAGCCACCAGGCAACCAATTTTTTGCGGTTGCAGGTTGGTTCACCAATGCATCTAGACCACCATCTTGCATCGATGGATAACGCCCATTATCTAATTTATATTGGTCTAAAGCGCCAGCAACACCTTTTAAAGTAATTTGCGTGGTATCCACTTTAGCTTTTTCGCCGCGTCCCATCACGTTTGGAACGATCAATGCAGCTAGAACACCTAAAATGACAATCACAACCATCACTTCAATTAACGTGAAGCCAGATTGCTTCATATACATTTTTTGCTTATTCATTTTCATCTCTTTCATGCAATTCATCAAATCATATTGTTCATATTAATAATTGGCAACATTACCGCAATCACGATCACCAATACAATCGCTGCCATGAAAACCAACATCAGAGGTTCTAGCAGTGCCAATAAGGTGGAGATAAAGGTCGTAACTTCTCGATCTTGCATCGTAGATGCACGATCCAACATGCGGTCTAACTCACCTGAAGCCTCACCACTACGAATCATTTGTACCATCATTGGTGGAAAATAACCGCAACGTTCTAACTGTGTTGCCAAATTACCACCTTCTGTTACACGCTCCATCGCGACCTCAATCGAATCACGAATCACCCAATTGTTACTCACCTCTGCACCAATGCGCAAAGCTTCAACCAAAGGAACACCTGAACGTGTCAAAATTGATAAAGTGCTGGCAAACCGTGCTGCATTTATACCACGTGAAAGTTTACCAAATAGTGGCAATTTGAGTGTTAATCGGTCAAATGCATAATGCCCTGCTGTTGTTCTTAAAAACCTCGTAAACAGAATGAGAGCAATAAAACCAATGATCAACATGCCTATCCATGTTTGACGAATAAACGCACTAATTTTCATCAATAACACGGTGATCCAAGGCAATGCCTCTTTACTTTGTTCAAAGGTTTTTACGATTTCAGGAACAACATAAGTCATCAATCCCATCACGATCCCAAATGACATCAACATCAAGATAATCGGATAGATCATTGCACCTTGAATTTTCTTCTGCATCGCAAAACGATTTTCAGTGTAATCAGAAAGCTGATCCAAGATCAGATCCAGATGTCCAGACCTTTCGCCAGCAGCAACCGTCGCAATATACAATTCTGGAAACCGTCCTGATTGTTGCATTGCTTGTGCCAGTGAATGTCCTTCCAAAACCTTTGATCGAACCGAAATTAAAAGGTTTTGAACGTGTGACTTTTCACTCTGCTTGCTCACAGCTCGCAGTGCTTCTTCCAAAGGAATGCCTGCTGCGACTAAAACAGATAACTGTCGTGTCATCAGTGCCAAATCGTAAGCACTAAAGCTTTTTCTAAACCATGATCGCTGTTGTTGCTTGTCTTTTTGCTCAACCGCATCAACAGCAATCGGTGTCCACGCTTTGTCACGCAACTGTTGACGAATTTGTCGAGCGGAATCGCCTTCCAGCACACCTTTGTGTTGCTTTCCAGCAGCATCGATTGCAGTAAATTGATAAGCAGGCATGGTTCTGTTCTAATTGTCCAAAAATAGTTGTCGTTACTGTTGCATCCATGTAAGGAATAAGGAACGATAGTTCCATTCTATATTCATCAAGATCGTAAAATTACTGTTTTGATTTGAATATTTGATACGCCTTGTGCACAGCACTTTAGCATAATTCCATGATATGACGTCATGCCATTTTACACGTGAATAAAGCCAATATGCCTACCGAAAATTCTAACGCTATTCTTTACCGTATTCGAGTTGCATTACCCGTCTATGTGTATGACACGTTTGACTATACGGTCAGTGCAGAGCAATACCTGCAAGCTCAAATAGGCGCACGTGTTTCTGTTTCATTTGGTCGCCAAAATCTGATCGGTATCATTACTGAGAAAGTTGATCCAAATGAGCCGTTTACAGGGCAATTCAAACTTAAACCGATTACAGCACTTCTTGATGAAGATGCTATCTTAGACCAACAAGTTTTAACTTTGTTGACATGGTCTGCGCAGTATTATCAATTCCCGATTGGTGAAGTGATGCAAAGTGCACTTCCTGCACTCTTAAGACAGGGTCGTGCTTTAGATATCTTATTTCACCACTGGAATATTCTCACGCATGACGATCCAGAATCTTTATTAAAACGTTCTCAAAAGCAATACGATGCCTATCAGATTCTAAAACTTCATCCACATGGTGCTACCGAAAATATTTTAAATCTTAGTGGTGTAGAAACTGCAACATTAAAAGCATTGGAAAAAAAGGGACTGATTGAATGTCAGCTTGAAGCTCATGACTTTACACCGATGCCTATACAACTTGCACAAATGCCTTTAACGCCGAACGAAGATCAAAAGCGAGCAATCCAACAAATACTCAAAGCTCAACAACGTTACCAAGCCTTTTTACTAGATGGACTTACAGGCAGTGGTAAAACCGAAGTCTATTTGCAAGTAATGCATGAGGTCCTAAAGCAAGGTAAACAAGTTTTGGTGTTGGTGCCTGAAATTGGTTTGACACCTCAAACGGTCGCACGCTTCAAATCTCGTTTTCATTGCGATGTTGCTTTACTGCACTCGGGACTTAATGATTCAAAACGTTTGCAAGCTTGGCAACATGCACAAACTGGTAAAGCATCTATCATCATTGGAACGCGTTCTGCGATTTACACCCCTTTGCCGCATCTAGGTTTGATCATTTTAGATGAAGAACACGATCTCTCTTATAAACAACAAGAGGGTTTCCGTTATCACACTCGTGATGTCGCCCTTTATCGTGGTCATTTACACAATTGCCCTGTGATTTTGGGTTCTGCTACACCAAGTATTGATAGTTATTATCTAGTGGAGTCTGGTAAATTGCATTTACTTGAACTCAATCAACGTGCTGGAACTGCGGTCTTACCGAAAATGCATGTGATTGATCTAAAAGTAGCAAAGAAGAAAAATGGCATCAGTCAAAACCTAATTGATCAAATTAAATTAACTTTAGAGCGCAAAGAACAGGTTCTTATCTTTCTAAACCGTCGAGGTTACGCTCCTGTTTTACTATGTGAAAGTTGTGGGTGGCAAGCAAACTGCCCACATTGTGATGCACATTTCACTGTACATTCACAGCCTTATTCTTATTTACACTGTCATCATTGCGGTACGATCAATCGCCTGCCAGACGAATGCCCTGCTTGTAAACATCAAACCTTAAAAAGCATTGGTGCTGGAACTGCAAAAGTTGAAGAACAGTTACACGAGTTATTCCCCCATCATGAAGTAATTCGGGTAGATCGTGACAGTACAAGTCGTGTGGGTAGTTGGCAAAAAATCTATGATCGAATTCAACAGAATAAACCAAGCATCTTGTTAGGTACTCAAATGCTGGCGAAGGGACATCATTTCCCACACGTCACATTAGTCGCTATTCTGGATATCGACTCAGGATTATTAAGCGTAGACCCAAGAGCACCTGAGCGCACAGCACAATTAATCATACAAGTTGCAGGACGTGCAGGACGTGGTGAACATAAAGGCAGCGTATATTTACAAAGTTTAAGACCCGATCATCCAATGCTCACAACCTTGATTGAACAAGACTATCGTGCCGTTGCAAAACAGATGCTGAGTGAACGTAAAGTTGCGATGTTACCGCCTTATCGTTACGCTGTTTTAGTCCGTGTGGAGTCGAAAGATCGTGATTATAGTCAACAGTTTTTAATGGAAGCAGCACAAGGCTTAAGCGCTATTGCAGCAGATATTATTGAAATTTGGGGACCTATTCCTGCCCCAATGGAACGCAAAGCAGGGCGTTATCGAGCGCATATGGTGATTTTATCTGCCGACCGAGCAAAACTGCATTTTTATTTACGTCAATGGTGGCAACAAGTGGTACATTTACCTCGCCAACATCAACTCAGATTATCAATTGATGTTGATCCACAAGAGTTTAGTTGAATTCACGATAAGAATTTTAGATTCGAGGCATTAAATGTCTTTATTGATTACTGTCCTTTTTTTCCTCGTAGCAGCATTAATTTTTGCACCAATCGCAAAGCGTTATACATTCTCAACGATTTTAGGCTTTACGATTGCAGGACTGTTGTTAGGTCCTAGTGTTTTCAAACTGATTGATGATGTTGATGAAATTCAACTTTTAACCGACTTAGGCATGTTGGCCGTTTTGTTTTTCCTAGGTTTTTATTTAAAACCTAAACAACTGTGGCAACAACGTCATCGTGTCTTAAAGCTCTATGCTACGCCTTTGGCTTTAATTAGCATTGTCCTATGTGTCGTATGCTTTCTCTTGTTGGATCAGTTGTTACTAGGCTGTCTTTTGGGGCTATCCCTGAGCTTTTCATCTGTCTTTTTAGTACAACAATTTATAGAGCAAAAAAATCAGGTTCGTAATCAATTAGGACAAAATAGTTTAACCGCAGCTCAACTACAAAGTTGTTTCGCTGTTATTGTTATTATCCTGTTTCCATTACTCGAAGATACCGCAACTACACGTCATGGTATCGCCTATTTTGCTGCAATCATTGCAACAATCTCGGGGTTATTTTTAGCAAGCCGCTATCTAGTGCGTCCAGCTTTTCATTATTTAGCGCGTCATAAAAGTCTGGAACTTCTTCCCATCCTCAGCACGCTGGTTTTACTCAGTATTTTTTTGATACTACAGATTTTAAATATTCATATCTTAATCGCTGCCTTTTTAGCAGGTCTAGTGCTTGCTGAAACTGATTTTCGTACTGAGATCGGAAACTTTATTCAACCCTTTAAACATGCGCTCATCGGACTTCTGTTTTTTGCTTTAGGATTGAACCTAACACTCAATCCCTTATTCCAAACTCCTGTTTTTATTGTCGCTGCGATCGTTGGGCTTGTGGTGATTAAAGCAGGCATTATTGGAGTGACAAGCTATTTTCAACAACGCCAACTAAAACTCAGTAACCTGTCCGCTGTATTGCTGGCACAAAGTGGAGAGTTAACCTTTATCTTGCTCAAAATTGCTGAAAGTGAAAAAGTCATCAGTACGCAAATATTACAGCCAACTCTAGTCGTGGTATTTGGGTCAATGCTTTTGACTCCACCTTTATTTTGGCTGGTGAATTCTAAAGTTTTACCTTTGATCTTGAAAAAGCCAGTTCAGCCCGATTCAGACGAAGTTGCGCAACATCCAATTCTAATTCTAGGTTTCGGGCGTTTTGGGCAAATCATCGCTAGAGTATTACATGCGCAAGGTCAACACTTTAGCGTCATTGATAGCAATCAACCTGCTGCTCATTTTATAGAACAATATGGACATCGCTTTATTGATGCTGACGTGACTCAAATCGAGAATCTTCGTATCGCTGGTATAGAACATTGTAAGCTGGCAATTTTAGTGATTGATGATGTTGAGGATAGTATGAATCTCGCTCGTCACCTTCGTTTGAATTATCCAGAATTAATTTTATTTGCACGTGCTCGTGATCGACATCATGCCCACCTACTGCATCAATTAGGCGTGCAACAAATTTATCGTGAAACCTATCTCTCATCTTTAGGTATGGCAGAAGATGTGCTGATCGAAACAGGTCTATCAATTGATGAGACAAAAACTCGAATTGAAGAGTTTAAACAGCACGATCAGGTGCTTTTGAGATCGCATTACAGTACATATGATGAAGACGATCAAATAGAGCGTTACCCGAATGCACTTGCAGAACTTGAAAATTTATTTGAAAACACATCTATTTCTGCAAAACATCGTTTGATGAATGAGCAAAATACACAAAGTGAAGCAAATTCTCAGCAGGAAATATCTTGAGTTTTTGCAAACTGACACCATTATTGACTGCATAACCATTCACCTTCTTATAAAGCCATAAGCGCTTTTCAAGGCAAAGCATTGCTTTGTTTTCCCCTAACGGGGTATTGGAGAAAAATATGTCTGATTTACGCCAACGCTTTTATATCGAAGACTGTCCTGTTCGTGGTGAAGTGGTTCATCTAGAAGAAACATTACAAACGATTTTGGCTCAAAGAGAATACATGCCTGCGGTTAAAAGCCTTTTAGGTGAGATGCTCAGCGCAACGGCATTACTTGCAAGCACGCTTAAAATTCGTGGGCGCATCAGCCTACAAATTCAGGCGAGCGGGACATTCAAATGGGCAATGGCGGAGTGTAATCATTTAGGTGAAGTACGTGCATTAGCTGATTACGAAGAAGATCCAAGATTTAATGAAGGTAGTGACAGTCGAACTGTTTTGGCAGCCCTCACCACCCCTGTTCTTTTTATCAATATCGAACCTGAACATGGTGAACGTTACCAAGGGATTGTACCTCTTGATCAACCGACTTTAGCAGGTTGTCTAATGCAATATTATGATTTGTCAGCGCAAATCCCAACACATATTGTACTAGCAACCAATGGAGAGCGTTCTGGTGGTCTTTTAATCCAGCTCTTACCTCGAAACGATGAGGAAGAACAAAAACTTGTTGATGAAGATATATGGCCACGTTTGAGAATGTTAACTGAAACACTCAAATCAGAAGAACTAACAGATCTTCCAGCCAATGAGATTTTGTATCGACTATACAATGAGGAAGAGGTTCGCTTACCAGAAGTTGAACAGCTCAAATTCGGCTGTACTTGTTCAAAAGAGCGTTGTGCCAATGCATTGATTCAAATTGGTGTTCATGCAGTTCATGAAACGCTTGAAGCACAAAACCCAATCCAAATGGATTGCCAGTTCTGTAATGCACGCTATGAATTTACCGCCGAAGAAGCATTAGGCTTATTTGGTGAACATTTGAGTTAATTGATTTTTCTCATAAAAAAGACGGGCTGCCGTCACTGCTGTCCCACAAATATCACAAGAAGAACCTCAATTGAGGTTCTTCTTGTTTTCGCCATTTTTTATCAGGCACAAAGAGTGACCTTAAAAGTTTCCTTTCAAATAAATTGACCTGAATAATTCTCAGTAAACGCTGAACACTCCATCCTTCTTGTGCCATGTGTTTAGCGAAGTTCACCAGCAAATAGGCAATTAATGCAATCCATATTTGCGTTTGTATCGCATTGCGGCTTCGACCTAGAAATGACTTCAGTTTTAAATTCTGCTTGATGGCTTTAAAGAATAACTCAATCTTCCAGCGGTCTTTATAAATTGCAGCAATGGTGGATGCTGCCAGATGAAAGTTGTTGCTCAGAAATTCGAATGTTCTTTTCTTATCTGTATCATAAAACTCTATACGTCTTAATAATTTAGGTGCGCCTCTTTTCTTGGCATGCGCACTGCTCAATTCAATACATTCATCCGCAATAATCCCTTTAGTCTCTAATACGCTGCGGCTTGATTTAACTTGATAAACTGTCTTTGGGCGTAGCCGGGTTACAAAGCTGACGTTCTGAAGTATCAACTGAGCAAACCATTGATAATCAACATATCCTTTATCAAAGACGATAATGCTGCCAGCAGGAAATTTAAATGCTCTGCCTTGCACCATATCATTTTCAATACCATCCCCAAGCGCTACAAATTCAGGAATGGTATTGCTGTGATTTAAGCCAACACTGAGTTTAATACTGGCTTTGGATTCATGCACTTTTGCCCATGCGCACAATGACAGTGAAAGATCAATATGACTGGCATCTAGTGAATACAGCGGATTCTTGAATCTAAATTTATGTGCAGTTTTAGAGTTTTCACAGCGCTGAAGCAGCTGTGTGAACAATTGCTGATACAGGCTGGCGGGCTGTTCTTCGTTGAGTCTTGCTAAGGTGCTTCGCGCAATTCTCTTCGCGCCAAGATGATAGAGCTTTTCCTGCTGGGATTCGAGATTGGATTGAATGTCTCTTAAGCTTTGCCGACAAGAAAGTTGGGACATCAATATGGCAACAAACTGATCCCAGCGGGTGGCTGATCTTAATTTTTGCCCAGAGTGATGCAGTTTAGCCAGACGTTCAAAATCTTGTCTTAAAATGGGTTTGAGTAATTGATGAAATACGGTATTCTGATGTGACAAAACCTGAGTCCTTTATAGTTAAAGTGTTTGTTTGCACTCATATTTTAACTATTTAGACTCAGGTTTTTTTATTTAGAGCAAACTATGGGACAGCAGTGGGCTGCCGTCTTTTTTTATTTTACGTTAAGGTCTACTGGATAAGGCATTATCCAAAACTCTATCTCAGTTAAAGTTATAGCCCAATGGATATCATGATCGGTGTCAGCCAAGCCAAAGTGCTGGCATTTTTTCCAAAACAACAAAACAAGTCTTATACAATCCAGCCTATTGAAATCTTGGCAATTCGTTTCATAATAAAAGAAACATCTCATTATTATATTTAAGATCATGGCAAAAAATTATTATGAAGAGCTCGGTGTTTCAAGAGATGCTTCAGCAGACGAAATCAAAAAAGCATATCGTAAACTGGCAAAGAAATATCATCCAGATATTAGTAAAGAGGCAGATGCTGAAGCCAAAATGCAGGCGATTAATGTCGCCTACGATACCTTGGGTGATGCCACTAAAAAGGCTGAATATGACCAGATGCTGGATCATCCACAGGGTTTTGCTGGCTTTGGTCAGGGTGCAGGCGGATTTGGTCAAGGCACGGGTGGTTTTGACGGTTCCCAGTTCTATCGCCAAAGTTCAGGCGATGGGGGTGCAGACTTTAGTGGTTTTGAAGACTTGTTTGGCCGTTTTGGCGCAGGGTTTGGTGGCGGGCAGCAGCGTTCGCAACGCCAGCAACGCAGTTACAAGGGCGAAGACCAGCATGCCAGCATTCAAGTTGATTTAGATATTGCCTATCACGGTTCAACCCAGCAGATTACCTTGCAAATTCCAACTTATAACGTCTATGGTGAGCCTGAAATACAGCGAAAAACCTTGCAGGTTAAGATTCCAAAAGGAATGAAAGAAGGTCAGCAAATTCGCTTAAATGGCCAAGGACAAAGTGGTATCAATGGTGGTGAAAATGGTGATCTTTATATTGAAATCCAATATAAAGATACCGACCGCATTCGTATTCAAGGGGCTGATGTCTATCAAACTATTGATGTAACTCCGTGGGAAGCAGCTCTAGGACAAAGCATTGAAGTCAATACTCCCGCAGGGCAACTCAAAGTCAATTTACCTAAAAATGCCAAAAATGGACAACAATTACGTCTCAAAGATAAAGGGATACCAAATAAAACTGCAGGGCATTTATATCTAATTATTAATATTGTTTTACCACCAGCACACAGCGAACAAGAGCAACGAGCTTATCAACAGTTTGCAGATGCTTTTGCTTCATTCAGACCTCGTGCATCATAAGGAGTAAGATCATGACAACTATTCAATACAAAGAAATTCAATATGACGGTCACTGCCAAGTTGAAATCATTGATGAACAATTGGCACTTGATCTTGAGCACTTTGCCGAAGCCTGTGGTCAAAGCACCGACTGGGTACTCAAGCTGATCGACTACGATATTTTGCAGATTCAGGTTGATCCACAAAGCCACCAGTTTATTGGTGAAGATGTTGCTCGCGCCCGTCGTGCCTATCGCCTGCAACGGGATTTCGATGCTAGTCTCTCAGCTGTGGCGGTAATGTTGGATTTAATTGATGAAGTTCAACAATTAAGAAGACAACTCAAACATTTCCACTGAGTAAAATACACAGACCAAATTCATCATTTTAATTTGGTCATTTTCTCAACTTCCTTCAGTGTTTGTTTGATTGGCTCATAATCTAAGAACCAAAGCAGATTAATATTTCGCTGCTTGTTTTGTTGTGCGAGCAAATCAATCACACTACGCTCACCACGACCAACCAAATGTTGCTGATAAAAGTAATAAAGTAGCAAGACTGTACTCAGCAACATCACACCTAACATAATCCAAAAACCTACGGGTGATTTGAGACCAGGAATAAACTCAAAGTTCATTCCATAGATTCCCGTAAGTAAAGTTAATGGTGCAAAAACTGCCGTGATAATTGCCAGTATTCGCATATTCTCGTTAGTTTGGTTCGCAATCGCAGAAAAATGTAGATCAATTGCAGATTGAACGGCATTGCGAAGCCTCAAAGTATGCTTTTGCACGCGTTCGACATGACTCATCAAATCATTTAAACGAACTAACAGAATATCTTGAGTTTTGTGCTTATGTTCTCCAACCACATGATGATAATTATCTACAAGCTCATCCCGAAACTCTTGTAAAGTTTCAATTTGCTCTTCACATAGATTTTCAATCTGCTGAAATGCCATATCTTCATGAAACAACTGATGCCATTGTTTAAATCGACGATTTCCTTGCAATAACTGTTGCTGCCAATATTCAACACGTCGTGTTAATGGAGTTCTTAGGTTTAGATAACCATCAATCATACTGTTTAATAAACGAAGTGATAAATCAGCAGGTGTACTTGGTAATTTACGCGGTTTGTTTTGTTCAGCTATGGGTTTTTCCATAATCATCTGAATACGTTGGATATAACTCTCTACCGCTTTATTGCCCTGCTCTCTAAGACTAATCAAAATATGAGGCGTTAAAATAAAACTGATAGGCGTTGTCGCCAAACCAAAAACGCTTTCATGAGATTCAGATGCTTCATTTTCATAAATTTGGTCATCTGGCGTGATTAACTTACGAAAAACCAGAAGATCATATTCTTCAACACTATCAAAAGCACACGGATGTTCGATATTTAATAAATCTCGCATATGAAATTCATTGAGCACCACACCAGTATGCTCATAAATGTTCTTTTGCCACATCTCGTTATGATTCACTAAATCTTGTCTTAAACTATCGACCCATAAAAACTCTAGATGATGTTCTGCTTGTTCTTCTGCACTAATAAAAATCGTATTTTCACTGTTATGTCGATAAAAATAATAAAGCTGCATAACTCTAATGTTCAGATTAAATTTTAAAAAGATGATGCCATAAAAAAGTCCGCATTTAGCGGACTTTTTGTATATTGAGAAGCTTACGCTTGTTCAATATCTTTCATTGTTAACTTAATACGACCGCGGTTATCAACATCCGCAACCTGTACTTTCACATCTTGACCTTCTTTCAATACATCAGTCACGTTTGCAATACGCTCATTTGAGATTTGCGAAATGTGAAGTAAACCATCAGTACCTGGCATGATGTTTACAAACGCACCAAACTCAACGATACGGATTACTTTACCGTCATAGATCTTACCTGGTTCAACTTCAGCAGTAAGTGCTTGGATTTTTGCAATCGCAGCACGAGCAGCAGCTTTAGTTTCACCGAATACACGAACTGTACCATTGTCTTCGATATCAATCGCAGCTTTAGTCTCTTCTGTAATGGCACGAATCGTTGCGCCACCTTTACCAATGACATCACGAATCTTGTCTGGGTTAATGCTGATCACTTCAAAAGTAGGAGCATGCATTGAAATTTCAGGACGAGCACGTGAAATTACTTTGTTCATTTCATTAAGGATGTGCATACGACCAGCAAATGCTTGGTTTAACGCAACTTCCATAATTTCTTCAGTGATCCCTTCAATCTTAATGTCCATTTGAAGCGCAGTAATACCGTTTGCTGAACCTGCTACTTTAAAGTCCATATCACCAAGATGATCTTCATCACCTAAGATGTCAGAAAGAACTGCGAAACGCTCACCTTCTTTCACTAAGCCCATTGCAATACCAGCAACTGGCGCTTTAAGTGGAACACCTGCATCCATAAGTGATAATGAAGCACCACATACAGAAGCCATAGAAGATGAACCGTTTGATTCAGTAATATCAGATACGATACGAATCACGTACGGGAAACGATCAGCAGCAGGAAGAACAGCTTGAACACCACGACGTGCTAAACGACCATGACCGATTTCACGACGCTTAGGGCCTGATTCACGACCAGTCTCACCTACAGAGTATGCAGGGAAGTTATAGTGCAACATGAAGTTGTCAGTTTTAGTACCAGCAAGGGTATCAACCATCAACGCATCACGAGTATTACCCAAAGTTGTTGTTACCAACGCCTGAGTTTCACCACGTGTAAATAACGCAGAACCGTGAGCACGATCTAATACACCGACTTGAACATCGATCGCACGAACAGTTTTAGTATCACGACCATCAATACGTGGCTTACCTGACAAGATGTTGTCACGTACTGTACGATATTTAAGATCTTCAAATAATTCATTTACTTCATCAGCGATACCAGTTTCGTCATTTTCAGGAACGAACTGCGCAACAGCTTCAGCATAAAGTGCATCTAGTGCTGTATAACGATCTTGTTTAACTGCAATCGTATAAGCTTCAGAAATTTTTGCTTCGAAAGCTTCTTTCAATTTTGCACGAAGTTCTTCATTTTTAACTGGAGCAACCCAAGTTGATTCAACTGCGCCAGCGGCAGCAGCAAATTCTTTAATGGCTTGAATTGCAATTTGCATTTCGTCATGACCGAAAAGTACAGCACCCAACATTTGGTCTTCTGAAAGTTCTTTCGCTTCAGACTCAACCATTAATACTGCTGATTCTGTACCCGCAACAACTAAATCAAGATCAGATTGTGCAAGTTGTTCAAAGTTCGGGTTTAAAACGTATTCGCCATTAATCAAACCAACACGAGCACCACCGATTGGACCACGGAAAGGTGTACCAGCAATTGATAATGCAGCTGATGTACCTAGCATAGCGGCAATATCAGCATCCATCGTCTTATCAGAAGAAACAACCGTTGCTGTTACTTGGATTTCGTTGAAATAACCTTCTGGGAATAACGGACGAATTGGACGGTCGATTAGACGTGAAATCAAAGTTTCAGCTTCAGATGCACGGCCTTCACGTTTACCGTAACCACCAGGAATACGACCCGCTGCATATTGTTTTTCTTGATAGTTAACAGTCAACGGGAAAAAATCTTGACCTGTTTTTGCTTTAGGTTGCGCAACAACCGCAACTAAAACAGTTACACCACCCATAGTGACTAAAACTGTATTTGCTTGACGTGCAACGCGACCCGTTTCTAAAACAACTTGGTGTTGACCAAATTGGAATTCTTTACGAACTATATTAAACATAGACATGTATTGTATTTTCCTAATTTTATTCTAGTGAGACCCCTAAGGTTTGGCATTCAGACCACAACTGCTGTGTAGATAAATGACAAAGCTTAGAAGCCATCGCACTAGATCAAATATTTAAAAAAGTTAAACGCAAAGAAGGAGCGAACAAGCGCCCCTTCTTAAAATCACCTAAAATAAATTAGATGAAACTCTCTTTTCAGCGATAAAGCATAACAACATGCGAAATAGCGAAAACAAAGTAAAATCGAATTAACGACGTAAACCTAATGCGCCGATCAAAGCAACATAACGACCGTGATCTTTACCGTTTAAGTAGTCAAGTAATTTACGACGTTGGTTAACCATACGAATCAAACCACGACGGCTGTGGTGGTCATGTTTGTGCTCTTTAAAGTGACCTTGCAAATCATTGATTTGAGCAGTCAACAAAGCAACTTGTACTTCTGGTGAACCAGTGTCATTTTCAGCACGAGCAAATTTAGCGATGATCTCTGCGCGATCAGTATTAGTTAAAGCCATTCGATTTCTCCGAGATGCTTAAAAGTTAAATGATAATGATCAGTTGCGAGCAACCGACTGCCGTGCATCACTACAGCAAGGTGCTATTTTAAGTGATCTATCGTTATATTGCAAAAATGTTTTATGTTTACTGGCAATTCGGCAGCTGACAGCGTTGAACAAAAACGGCACACTAGGATGAATCTGTTTTCAATTTATAACAGAAGTGAAAGAAAACGAAAAAATTCGAGGGAATCGTGAAAATTTTATCTACCAATACCTGTTATGTTCCAAAAGACCTGAATCAAGTTATTCGCTCCAAAGATGAGGTCGCAGCTGAATTGGGTGGGATGACGGAACGTCAAATCCAAAAAATTTGGAATAGTGTCGAACAACTTTATAAAACAGGTAATTACCCGCTTGTAACCCTGTGCTTACGTCGTAATGGACAGATTCTACTCAACCGAAGTATTGGCTATGCACGGGGAAATGCGCCAGAAGGTTTAGCTGCTGATGCGCAAATCGGAACACCAGATACTCCAATTTGTTTATTTTCAGCATCGAAAATGGTCACAGCGATGCTCATCCATATGTTAGATGAGCGTGGTGATCTAAATTTACTAGATCCAATCAGCTACTATATCCCTGAATATGGTGTCAACGGAAAGCGTCGTGCCACCATTTTTCATCTACTTTCTCACCGTGGTGGAATCCCTCGTATTGATCAAGAAGTTACTCCAGAACTTCTGTTCAACCAAGATGAAGTTTTAAAGTTACTTTGTGCTGCTAAACCTGTTTCACCATCAGGTACTCACCTCGCCTATCATGCAGTTACCGCAGGTTATATCTTGGGTGAAATCGTTAAACGTGTAACAGGACAAAATGTTCGTGACTTTTTGGCTGAACAAATCGAAAAACCAATGGGGCTTAACTATTTTAACTACGGTCTCAAACCAGAATATCGTGCCGATGCGGCATTAAACTATGCCACAGGAATCCATCCAAGTTTAGGGACGGATCACTATCTACACCACGTATTAGGTGGTGGACTACAACTTGCAGTTGATGTAACCAATGACAACCGTTTTATGGATACCATCTGTCCAGCGGGAAATATTTACACCAGTGCTGAACAAGCAGGACGTTTCTTTGAAATGTTGTTGAGTGGTGGTGAATATGAAGGCAAACAAATTATGTCGCCACAAACGGTATTCCGTTCAACTCTGCCAACTTCTGGAGTTAGCTTAGATCGTACCTTATTAGCCCCTATGCGCTATGCGTTAGGACCTATGCTTGGAAGCAATCCAATTGGCTTATTTGGTCCAATGACTGGACAAGCATTTGGGCATATCGGGTTCTCAAATATTTTATGTTGGGCAGACCCAGAGCGCGACATCAGTGTTTCTCTACTCACAACAGGCAAATCAGTCGTCGGAACTCATTTACCCGGATTAGCAAAGACCCTCTATCAAATCTCAACCAACTGCCCAAAAATTCCAAAGAATCAGCGACGCTCATTGTTTGCAACTGATCGTACTGAAAATGATAAAGTTTAATTTGAAGCGTTCACGCATAAAAAAGCCCAAGTTAGACTTGGGCTTCTGCGCGTAATTATAGTTATCACTATTCTTCTAATTTTCTTTTCTTGTTTTGCTACATTCAACCCTCTGAACGTATGAGCACATCATTTTCTTGGTGTACTATGCAGTTATTAGAGCTCGTTCCTCTTTATGCTTACTATTCTCTCAGAATCAATTGTGGAGAAAAATAGCATTTTTCTTATCTCTATGTAAGCAAAAACGTACAGGTCTGTATAACATTTAACTTAATAATACAAATTTGTTGTCCTACAATCACTTTTTTAGATTAAATAATAATCTAAATTTTAAAATGACTCAGAGTGAATATTAACGTGTTGCAAGTTAAACAAACTAAATTGCAATTTGATGAAATCAGATAAAGAAAAATCAAGAAAATAAAAAAGCCCTGTAGTCTCTCCCAAAACTACAAGGCTTAGCGGCTGTAAGTTTCCTCTTTTATCACTTACTTCACTGTAAGTTCGCTGTCATAACGACTTTATTATTATCTTTGTGCGATTTACCTAGCATTCCTTGCTAGACTGTTTGTGGTTATATAATCTCAAAAACACGTATTTAGCTCTAGCGACAATATCTCGAATCTGTGTAAGCTTTTGCTTACAAAAACCCTCATTTTAAAGAATAATTTCACAATCAGTCTAAATTAATCTTTTGAACTAAACCACTGCGACGAACTGTTCGAATCGTAAGGGCTGCTCCTAATGATTTCTGTGTCGCTAAAATACTCACGACTTTTTTCGCTCTTGTAATTGCTGTATAGATCAATTCCTGACTCAACAATTTTTCTGCATGTGCATCTAAGACAATTGCAGTATGAGAGAATTCAGAACCTTGAGATTTGTGAATGGTCAATGCAAACGCTGTTTGCATATTACGCGGTAGTCGATGTGCTGCAATCCACTTATTTAAACTCGGAAAGTACACTTCAAATTGTTGTGCTTGGCTTCGATGTTTAAAACAAATCCCAATATCACCATTTGAAATCCCTAACTGATAGTCGTTATAGGTTATCATCACAGGGCGTCCAACATACCATTCTGCAACTGCAATTTGTTTAAGCTGCTGATTCACCCAACGTTCAGCATAGCGATTGAGTTGTTCAATCCCCAAAGCACCATGTTTCACTGCCGCTAAAATTCTATAATCATCAAAGACCTGAATAACCTGTTGAATATATGATTCTGGTTGGTCGGCTTCTATATAGTTTTTTAATACGTCGACATAATCTTGAAAGCCATACATTAGTTTTTGTTGATACTGCTCAGCATCTATATCCTGTTGCTCAGGTAAATATTCCAACTGAATAAAATCAGGCATTTCTTTACTGAGTTTAATCTGCTGAAGTGAAGCAGGCTTTACAATTTCACTTTCAAGTTTAGATAAGACTAAATGAGAGTCAGCAGAAGCCGATTGTGCTTGAATAAAACGAGCTAACTGACCAATTTTGGCTTCATCAGAAAAACGGCGACTTTTTTTTAGCTCTACTCGATTATCTGCCAAGCCTTTCACCTGCTGTAAATCTGCTAAAACTGCTCCCACATCGACGGATGCTAATTGATTGGCATCTCCCAATAAAATAATTCGACATGACTCAGGAACCGCTTCAAATAACGCGGTCGCAAGACTCAAATCTAACATCGACGCCTCGTCCACTACGATGACATCATAAGGTAATGGTTGTTTGAGATTGAAGCGTGGAACTTGTCGATTCCCCATTCCTAACAATCGATGCAGTGTTTGGGTACTTTGGTGTCGTAGGTTATCCGTTACTAGCCCAGACTCAAGCAACTTGGGATCCTTAAATGAGTTTTGCAATGCTTCTTGCATACGTTGCGCTGCCTTACCAGTAGGTGCAGCCATGGCAATCCGAATATCAGGGATTGTTTGATTTAATGCAGCAATAATGCGTGCCAAAGTATAGGTTTTACCTGTACCTGGCCCTCCTGTAATGATGCTGAGCCATTGTTGCAACACCATACTTAAAGCTTTCTGCTGAAATTCATCACTCAATAAATGTTGATAAACAGAAATATCAATCTCTGGTACCATTTGTCGCTTTAATCGACAAATCTGATGAGCGAGGCGTTGTTCTAATTGCCAATATCGGTATAATGCCAAGCCCTGCTGATCATAGACGCATGGGGCAACCTGAGTCGTTGCGATTTCACTGGAAACCGCTAGATCACCTAATGCTTCAAGCTGTATTGCTTCAAAATCAATACAACTGTCGCCTTGTAAACTGGCTTCCATCAATTGCTCTAATATTTTCGCAGCATTCGATGGTTGAGCAGATTGAGAGAACGGTGCTTGAGAAAGATAGCGACTCCACACATTCAACCACTGGTTTTGTTCTGGTTGCTGACTAATTCTTTTGTCCACAGAGTTATCCTCAAACTTACCCACACGCTTGTCCACAAGGTTATAGACAGACTTATTCACAAGATAAGCTTTTGTTTAATTTAAAATTACACACTTTATCTACATTATTTTCTGATTTTTATCCTCAGAAAAATATCCCAGTATTGCATCTAATCGTAAAATAAACTCATCATTTGGCTTCCAATAAAAATAGCCTTGCTGAGCCTGTCCATTCATACCACGCAAATACAGATAAGATGCGCCACCTAGATGTTCTGCAATATTATAATTTTGCAGTTTAACGCGAAGATAGCGATGCAAAGCGACTAAATATAACCCTGCCTGAAGCCAATAACTGGACAATGACATACTGTCAGCAATCTGTTCAGCACCATAATCTGATTGATCTGCACCTAAATAATTACTTTTATAATCGGCAATATGGTAGCGCTGACCATCAAAATAAACCAAGTCGATAGAACCATTTAGATAACGTGCTGATTTCGCTTCCAATAGTTCAGGCATATAAATGTCATATTCTTCAAACAACTGCTGTATGCGTTGCATTGCTAATACACGATCAGATAAAGACAGATAAAATGGACATTCCGATAGATACTGTCCTGCTATCAACTGCTTTAACTGAAACTCACCATTCAAAGGTGTAGCCAAAACATCTTGTAGCCATTCCGCAATCCATTGATATAACAACTGCTCAGCTTGTGGCTGTTCTGGAAACTGCTGTTGATACAAGCTAAAAAGATCAGACCATAAACTTTGATAAGTATTCTTAAAACGGCGACGAATTTCTTCGACCCAAATATCAGGTTGTTGAAAATCAATCAGCTCAAAAATCTCATGTAAGAAATTACCTGCCAAAGCACCCTTTGGAAAATTTTGTTTAATCCATGCGATTGGCTGCGAAACCGGTCTCTCATCAATGATGATTTGTGTGAGCTCTAATTCATCTTCAGCCTGTTGTAGATTCTGATCCATATTTGCCAAGCGATCCATACGATTGGCTTTATGTTTTAAATGTTGTGCCAAATAACTAAAGCTAGTTTTGCCGCGTGCATAAAAACGTTGTGTCGGTAAAGGCTGTGCGGCAAGTGTCAAATCTTGAGACATTTTTGCAGTACGAAGAGTTGCAGGACGTTCCTGAAGACACGCCTCATCCGCGCTATAGATATGCTGAAAAACCTCAGCTTGGTTTTTCCAAAAAGCTAAGGCAGATGCTTTGGCTTTATCCCCTTTTTCAGGTTCAAACACAGCATAAACACGATGACTAGCACGCGTTAGTGCGACATACCATAAACGGTTTTGTTCGGCTTGAGCACGTTGTTGATGCTGATTGATTTCTGTATCTTGAAGAAAATTCTTATCGGCGATCGCAACGACACGTTGTGTTCGGATTTGTCCTGTTTCAGGGAGTTGAATCTCTGTAGTGGAAAAGTTTAAAGCTTCTGATTGATTTGAGGGTGATTTATTTGCACCCAATAAAAATACGATTTTGAACTCCAATCCTTTAGATTGATGAATCGTCATGAGTTGTACACCAGCTTCACTGGATAGTTTATGTTCCAGTTCCCACTCTCGATCACTTGGCGAATTCAGCTGTTTAAGATACCAATGATAGAGATTCTGAGGTCCTTGTACATGTTCGCTATGCTGACTCAAAATATCGGTCAAATGACGTAAATTTACCACGGCACGTTCATTATCTTTACTTTGAGTGATCACCAATTGCTGCCAAATCTCGAATTGATTTAGACATTGTTGCCACGCCACCAAGAAACCTTGGTTAATCCACAGTTCACGAAGATCATCAAAGGATTGCATGTACTCACTTAACCCAATTGGGCTCTGCTCGAGTACCAACAAGCGTTTGAGATCAAATCCAAATAAACGGCTAAGTAAGGCTCGTTTCAACTTAGCCTCATCAAAGGGATGAAGTAGAGCCGTCAATAAGGCTGCCACATCTTGTGCGATAGGCGAGTCAAATACGCTGCGTTTTGATGGTCGATTGACACGAATTCCCAAATGCTGCAATGCCTGTTGTACTTCGTCTAGCTGTCTGTGACTACGTGAAAGTACAGCAATATCATCTTCGTCAATTGCTTTCCGAGTTTCACCTTGAAGATACAGTTGATTTAAGTGTGCTTGATTGAGCAAACTTTGAATTTTCCATGCGACCTGAGTCGCTTGTTCTTTTGAGTCCGCAAGCTGTAACCAGCGTAAAGGGGCAGGATTAATTTGATGATCATCGATTAAGGCAGGATGTGGTCGCTCTCCTGCTTGAATCGGGTCATAGATCACTTGCTCGCCAAAATCTATTTGTCGTTGAAATAAAGCATCCACTACTTCGACCAGTTCTTTGACTGATCGATGGTTATGAATCAATTTATATTCGCGTCCCTGTTTTGCCATGATATCTTGATAGGCATTCAGAAAGGTCAGCATGTCCCCGCCACGGAACCCATAAATCGCCTGTTTACGGTCCCCAACCATAATCATGCAGCCCTTTTGATAACGCTGTGGATGCCGCCAAATACTCGCCAACATATCATCCTGATCTTGGTTTGTGTCCTGAAACTCATCTACCAAAATAAGTGGATATCGGGCTTGTACAAAGACTGCAAAACGTTGCCCCTGCTCACCCTTTAAAGCATCTGACAAGGTTTTAATTTGCTGAGCAAAAGTGGTCTCCCCCTTTTGTTGTAATATTTGTGGTAAACGTTTTTTAACCTCAACACATAAATAAGCTTTTAAATAAACTTGTAATTGTTCAAATTGTTGTTGAGTCTGCTGCAGAGATTGAAGTAATCGTTGTAGTTGCAAAAGGGTTGGATGTTGATAAAAACCTTCTGAAATATCAGCCGGACATTTCTTAAATATTTTCTGCTCATTGAGCTTATCTAAAAATTTAAATGCGGCATCACGTTGACTGGAAAAATAAGTATCAAAAACTTGTAAATTCTCCGTCTCAGCTAGTGTTTTTAATAGTTGAGGCAGAGACTCACTGAACAGTTTATTAAATGCATGATTACGAAAAGAAGTTCCATTGATATGTGAGTAATGTGCACCATCCAAATTAAAATATTCAGCCAAGCAATTAAGTTCAATTTGCTGCGCTTGTTGCCGCCATTGTTGCAGTTGAGTCCATTCAATCTCAGGAAAATTCGGCAACTTAAATTGTGCTGAACTAAAATTTAATGAACTTTCGACCATACCAATAAAGTAATCGACATTCTTTAATCCACCTACCATGTAAAGTGTATCAATCAACGGTTGGGGCTGGGCTTGAATCCATTCACGCAGTACATCGTGGATCAATTGACGGGTATAGGCTTTTGCGTCTTCCGTAATTTGCGCGCGTTCGATCTTGCCACTTTCAAAAGCGAATTCTCGTAATAATTTCTGGCTAAAACTATCTAATGTGCCAACAAACAACTCATCTAACTGATCTATTACTAGCTTTAACCGTTCACAAGCATAGGCAATACGCGGTGCGAAATTTTGTAGAACATGTTGTTTTAATGGATCATTTTCTTGCAAGGCAAACTGATAAATATCCGCTTCCAATACATTTCGAAATGGTTCTAAAAACTGTTGAATCTCAACTAAACGCGCGCGTATCCGCGTTTTTAACTCAGCTGCTGCCGCACGAGTAAATGTTGTAGCAATCACCTGATGTGGCAAATATTTTTCTAAAAATATCCGCACCATGAGACTCGACAAGGTATAGGTCTTACCTGTTCCTGCCGAAGCTTCAATTAAATGTAAACCTTCGAATTGAATATCACGAATCGGTTGGTAAGACACTGGAAATTGTGAATGCATGTCTTACTCCACTCGTAAAAATTCAAAAATTGGTTGATATAAAGCATAAGAATAATGATCACAGGCGAATTGCAACAATGCCGTTGCATCCTGTTCCTGCAAAATAAACTGCCAATCTCGGTGCTGTTGATTCGCCTCATCTTGACTGAAATCAACAAAGCCTGTGTTGTAGGTGTTTTTCCAGATTTTCAGCAAATCATTTTGGCTATCTTCACTCAGCGTATGTAGTGCATCCTGTTCAACCCAGTCATATGCTTTCCCTTTTTCCAAAGGTTTTAATAACAATGCCGCAGGCAGCACCACAGGTTGCTGTTGGGCCTGTTGCCAAAGCTGTAACCAATGCTGTAGATAGTGCTTCGCCTGCTGTGAACTCACCCCCTCACAAATCACGGTTTGATCACTAAATACCACCACACGACGTTTTTCAGAAGCCGTCTCTTGATCCAAAATGACAAGCCACAGCAAATACTCAAGCCAAACTTTGGCAAAGCGTTTAGCACGTGCACTCGAAGCATCTAAGCTAATCCAGTCTTGCGCAATGTGTTTGGGTGTAACACAACTGATTTGAAGTTGTTTCGATACTCGCCAAACACGTTGCGTGGTTTCTGTTGGGGAAGTTGCATAGTCTCGCAAACGTTCCAACAAACGTTGTTGCTCTATACGACTTTGTTGCCATGCACTGTGTTGCATTTTTCCGACAGGTAACTGATCTTGCAATAAAGCGGGTGCCGTAGCATCTATGTTTTGTTGTAAAAAATGACGAATCGCGTATTTACCTAGACCATCGAGCATCAGAGGTTCAGTCTGATCCACTACTTCTGTAGCACTTAGATTTTCAATACCCAGCGTTTTAAGATACAAACGTGCAGGGAAAATCACGTCCTGAATCCATGAATGAGCATCTAGAATGATCATGTCTTGCTGTTCAAGTGGATAACTTGTATTGACCCAAGCCTGACGTTCACCCTTAACCTGCTGCAACTGGGATGCTACCTTAAACCAATGATCTTGATAGCGTATATGTCTTTGCTCAGCGATAAATCCTAATGGATCAAAAGGTTGTAAGCGATGCAAATGATAAAGTGGATAAAGTTTTGACGGGATTTGCAAAGCTTTATAATCATCCGCGCAAGAAGTTTCTGTATTGGCAAATGAGTCAGCGAGATCTGGCTTTATAATCAGTCCCAAGTGATCTCGAAAACCTTGCAATACACTTGATGGTTCACGTACCTCACCATCATTCACATCAAAGCCATTATAGAATAGCCAAAGCTGCTCTTGTGCTAGCAAAACTGCATCCAAAAATGCACCTTGATCATCTTCCAGTCGAGAACGATCACCTAATTGCTGACGAAGAGCATCCATTAAATCAAAGGGGATATGACTATCTCGATTAGGGAACTTACCCGTATCTAAATTCAAAAGCACAATCAATCGATAAGGAATCGGGCGAATCTGACCAATTTGGCTAAATGTAATTTGCCCTGTCGGTTCAACTTGTGCAGATTGGCTTTCTAAAGCCCGTTGAATTTCATCAACGATATAAGGCAAAGGCAGTGAAATCTGACGTAATTGAGTTTCAGCATCGTCATAATAGCTCGCCAAAGTCAGCATTCGCTCTTGCTTATGGACAATATCGCGTACTGCTTTTAGGGCAACAATATCAGCTTGTTCAAACTCTTGAATGTCTTCCTTTAGCTTTTTCAACCAAGCTTCTACAGTAAAACTCTGCCCTAACTCATGTGCAATCCACCAATCACGCCGTGCTGATAAATCTTGATAAATTTCAATCAACAAACCTATCAACTCGAAGTCACTTGGCTGAACATCTGCATAACTTAAAGTCTGCTGCACCATCACATGAGCTGGGATGGCAATCCCTAGTGCTAATCGATCTAAAGCAAACTTAAAACTATACCGATAGTCGTCATCGTTAGCACTTAAGCTTTGCTGTAAATGTGCTGCATCCAAGCCACGCTTGAAGCCTGCATCATTTAACAAAGCTAAAATGCGTTGAGCTTGACTATAATCAAGACCATAACGTTGTTGAGTTGCAGCTAGATTCAACCAATCTGCAAAATCATCCTGAGTAAAACGCCCTTGTGGTAATTGCATCCGACCTGAAACAGCTCGCCATGCATTGAGTGCATCAAGCTGCGCCACCCCAGCAATTTTGACGGGTAAAAATGCCTCTTGAGTATGAGCAACCGCAGGGAACACACTGCGAATTAAAGGTTCTAATTCAGTTAAATTAGGCGTTAATACCAAAACATCGCTCGGACGGCGTGGTATGTCATCTACTTCAGATAACCAATGCACCAATTGCTCTTTCAGCACTTCAAGTTGTCTTAAACTGGAATGACACACATGAATCTGAATCGACTGATCATTTTCATCCAACTGATACTGTTCAGCTTTTGGTTCAGCAAGATAGAAAATATCTGACTGCACTTTACCCAATAAAGTTTCTGGGAAATGATCCACAAAGGCATCGACCCACTTCCCTTCCTCACCTGTTGCCAGTTGTGATAAAAGAGAGAAATGATCTCGAGCTTGTTTACCCAGTCGAGTCAATAAAGGGTGACGTGACTCACGTGCCTGCGCATTAAAAAACAAAGTGAATTGTTCAAAAAAGGCCGTTATTTCTGCATCCGTGGCCTTTGGATTTTTAAGAATAAAGCGCTCTTTGACACCAAGATCGTAACTCTGCTTCCATTGCGGATCGACACTGTCTGCCCAGTACTCTTGTGACGGGTTGAAATGCAAAATCAACACATCAAGATACTGCCCTAAACGGCGTAAAAACTGTAATTGGCTGGGTGGTAAATCTAATAGTGTAAATATAATGATCTGCTTGGGAAGTTGAGCCAAAGCCTGCGTTCTTGTAACCTCATTGTCTAAAAGTTTCCAAAAATCGGTATCAATACGCTGCATTTCCACAAAATCCTCATGGAAATAATGCTGCCACAACCAACGCTGCCAAGCCTCTAACTGTTCGATTTGGTTCAAACTAAACGCAGACGTCTGTTGATCTGTTGTCGAGATTAACTTTTCAATATCGAGGGCTTGATTACGCCCCCATTTAGATAACCAGTTACTCGCACAAGTACAATCCTGTACGCAGCCACGTTGACAACTTCCGCGATAAATCATGTAGTTATTAAAAAGATGGGAGACTTGCTCAGCGACCCAATACAGCATACTTTGTTTTTTTAACTGCTTCTCTGTGCCATCTTGTAATTGGTCGGCACTGTCATAAATACGCTGCACAATCGAATATAAAGGATGATCTTCAAGCAAGCTGATCTGTGCAGACTGAATAAAAGGTTGTAAAGCTTGGTATATACGCCATTTTAAAATCAACCGTGGAATATTGGCTTTACGGACTTGTTCTTTATTTTCGAGCACCTGTTGATAGGCATACCATTGAAAACCACGAATACGCTGGTGAAATTGGTAATTCGCTGACATGCCTTGCTGCTCAGCAATTTTTTGCGTTAGCCATTGTTCTTGAGCAGGGCTAGGAACTATAAAATGCTGCGTTTGAAAAACTTGAAATGGTGACGAACTCGGCTGATTCATCGAGGCCATCACCCCTTGTAATAATACATCTAGGCGCTGACTTTGAATGACATGAATACCCATGTGTTAAAGAAACCTCTTTGATAAATCACCATTCGAATGCACAAATTCGTACACAATCATCACTATACAACTTCAACGAACTATGTCACGTTAATCCAACAATCAAATAAAAAATTTGTTTTGAAATTCATCATTCAATACGATTGAATGTACTATCAAGGGATAGACATTAGGTATAACTTTATGAAAATCGAAAAAATTCCTGATTCAATAGATCCAAGTTTGAACTTGGAGCAAATCCGTGAGGAATGTTTAGAATTAACAAAAAAACGTGCATATTGGTCTGCTGGTGCAGCAATTGTACCGATTCCATTTTTTGACGTTGTTGTCGACTTAGGCATGTTGACGCAAATCATTCCGCATATTAATGCACGCTTTGGTTTAGCCCCTGAACATATTAGTGTTTACGATCCTGAAACCAAGAAAATCCATTGGGACGAATTACGCAAACGTGGTTTTGAGTTCTCTGGTTTCGTTGTCGCACGCACAGCAATGAAAAAATCTTTTAACGGCTTTTTTACCAAAATTGCCACTAAACAAGTGACCAAATTTATCCCTTTGGGCGGTCAACTGATCGCAGCAAGCCTTGGTTATTTTATGATGCGAAAAATCACTGAAGCACATATCCAAGATTGCTATAACTTGGCAAAACGTATTCAGCAAAAAAGTCGAAGCACCATCGTGGCTTAAATTTAAGAATGACTAGATCACATTTCTTAGATGTGATCTAGTCATTACTACACACTTTTTCAATGAACACAATCATCTACCTCGCCTGACGATACCACTCTTTCACCTTGTATGATCGTCGTTCTTTCGGTAGTCAACTTGCCATTTTCCCATGTACAGCTAATACTTATATTTCCTTCATCCGAGGGATGAATTCCATAAATCATGTAAATATAAAATCCAATAAAAAAACAAAAGCGAGCAGAAGTATGGAGCTTAAAGTTAATCCTATTTTTAACAATTTCTTCCACATATTCACGAACTCATCAGAAGTTTAGTCTTAGCCAACTTTCAACTGTTTTAGAATCGCCTTCAACACCTCGACCCTTGCTGTATTTTTATCATCAGTCGCAATCACATACCAAGGTGCATAGTCAGTATTCGTTCGCTCAAACATATCTGCCGCAGCGTCTAAATAATCATCCCACTTTTCACGATTTCGCCAATCTTCAGGAGTGATCTTAAAACGTTTATGAGGTGTTTCTTCCCTTTCTTTAAATCGAACCGCCTGTTCATCTTTACTGATCGCAAGCCAAATCTTCACCACTATGGTTTGACTATCGACTAAGCTTTGCTCAAAGCGATTAATCTCATCATAAGCACGTTGCCATTCTACAGTAGTTGCGTATTCCTCAATTCTTTCGACTAAAACACGCCCATACCATGTGCGATCAAAAATCGTAATTTTCTCCCCATCATTGAGCTTATTCCAAAATCTCCAAAGATAAGGACGACGTAGCTCATACCGTTCTGGAGCTCCTATCGTATGGATTTCATATTCACGAGGGTCTAGCTTCTTCACAATCCGTTTGATTGCTCCGCCTTTGCCTGCTGCATCCATTCCTTCCAATGCAACAATCACTTTACGGTCATCATATCGAAGTGCATCAGCCACCTTTTTGGTGAGTTTACTAAGCTCATCCTTATACTGATCTTTATCCAAAACTTGTTTGGATGGCTCTAATAGCTCGTTTGGAATTTTGGCTTGTTGCCACTTCTCAGTGACTTTAGTTTGATGAACAGGGAGCTCTTGTAAAGTCTGCAAAATATATTGAGCAAAACATTGATCACGTCGCTCTGCATCTTCACCATCAATCACATACCAGTCATCCGTAAATCGTTGGCTGAGACTCTGCAATGTATCGTATTGTTTTTTATTACGCCAATCTAAGCCATGCAATTTATGCCAATGCTGCTCAGATGCATCGATTTGGTCTAATCGTTTTTGTAATGATTTCCAAGATAAATCAAACCAAACCTTAATGACATGAACATTATTGTTTTGCAAATCATGTTCAAATGATCGCATCTGCTCAACATAAGCATCAAACAGTGTTTCATCCAAAGGCTTCGCAACATGCATCGCAGTAGATAACAAATCACTATACCAATTACCAAACATCACGACGATTTGCCCTTCAGCAGGAATAAACCGAGTATAGGATTGCCAGAATGTTTGATTGGCACTCAACAACTTAGGCGCATCAGCTTTCACTTTAAGATAACGAGGATCAAGCCATTCACGTAATTGCTTAACTGCTTCGCCCTTACCTGCAAGTTCAATCCCGCTGACAAGGATTAATACGCTTTTGGCATTTTTTTTATCTTGGCTATCTTTTAAAGCATATTGAGCCTCGATCAAATCCAAAGAAAGTTCTTCTTCTGATCGTAGTTCAAATGTCGGTTGTTGTGTGCTCATATTTAATTCTAAATGTTTAATTATTAACAATAAGTATAGTTAAATCTGATAAAAAGGCATCAAATCCCGTGTACAGTTTATGTAGATTAGATTCAGTGCATATCTCGACTGACCGATTGTTAAAGATTTTAGGTTTGTGCTGTCATAGTTCTAAGTTATCATCACGCCTATGATTTTAAGGTTTTATTTCTTTTGAGTTCGAACATGTCAAAACTCGCTGCATTTGATCAACTTTTATTACAATACCAAAGCTTAAATTACCATCAAGATCCAGTTCTAGCTCAGCGTTTACATGACGTACAAGCATGGATGAAAGCACGTATTGCTGCCACACACCAAGAGTTTTTTGCCCAACCTGAAAATCAGTTGATGGCACAATACTTTTTAAACCGTTTGTATGGTGGACCAGATTTTGATGCAATGGCACAGCAGATCGAACGTCTATTGAAATATGCGCACAAAGCAGAAAGTTTATTGCCAGATAATGCAATTAAAACGGGAACCAAATCAGTTAGCCTAGCTGTCTTAGCAACACGTTTGGATGAGCAAGTTGCTGTACAACTTTTACAAGATTACCTAGCTGACACTGTATTGACTGATGAAATTATGCGTCAAACGCTCATCAAATTGGATCAAGGCGAAGATCGTTATGAGCAATTACGTCTTTTGGATGAGTTAGGTGTCGCATTAGATAAATATATGCGTTCAACCATGATGTACGCTGCATTTAAAATGTGTAAAGGCATTGCCAACAAATACCAATTCGAACGCATGTATGACTTTATTCAAGAAGGTTTTGCAGCGATGAAACCAATGAAATCAGCGGCTAACTTCATCAAAACTTTCACTGAAAAAGAGCGTGAAATTATTGAGAAGGTTCACGCAGGTCACCCAGACCCATTTCGCCCTTAAACATCAGCGTCATCTCTGCTAATTTTTATTGAGAGATGGCGCATAAGCATTTTTCGATTTAGAAACTCTTTTTAGTCACTGACTTTCTGTATATTATTCATAACAATTACATGCTAAGCCCTGTAAAAAATTACAAAATCTGTCATCATGCATGTTGATTCGTATCGCTAGAACGAGAGTTTAGGAGAAAACAATGTCTAACGAAAACCAACAGCCTACCCCAGAAGTTGAGCAAAAACCGAGTTCAGACAAAGTCAGTCCATTCCTAAGTTCACCGCTTCCGCAAGGTACACCGCAAGGTCAACAACAATCATTACAACAAGGACTTGCATCTACCCCTACAGGCGGCTCTGTACCAAAATACAACTTACCGCGTGGTGCCAATACAGGCAATGTCGGCGCGACCACACACTTTGGCTATCAGACTGTTAGCAGTGATGAGAAAGCTCAAAAAGTTGCTGAAGTCTTCCATTCAGTTGCGAGTAAATACGACATCATGAATGACTTGATGTCATTTGGTATTCACCGTCTATGGAAACGCTTTGCGATCAACATGTCAGGCGTTCGTCGTGGGCAGCATGTCTTGGATATTGCAGGCGGTACAGGTGATTTAGCGAAAGTCTTTAGCCGTGAAGTCGGTCCTCAAGGGCATGTGGTACTTTCAGATATTAATGAATCTATGTTGAATGTTGGTCGTGATCGTTTGATTGATGCGGGCTGCACCAATGTTGATTTCGTACTTGCCAATGCAGAAACATTAGAACCTTTTGCGGATAATAGTTTTGATTTAGTGACGATCAGTTTTGGTTTGCGTAACGTGACTGACAAAGATGCGGCTTTACAAGCGATGTATCGCGTACTTAAGCCAGGTGGTCGTTTATTGGTACTTGAGTTCTCAAAACCTGTTTTTGAACCATTTTCAAAACTCTACGATTTTTACTCATTCACCGCACTTCCGATGATGGGTAAATTGGTGGCGAATGATTCTGAAAGTTATAAATACCTTGCCGAATCAATTCGTATGCACCCAGACCAACGTACACTTAAAGGCATGATGGAAAATGCAGGCTTCCAAAGCTGTGATTACCACAACCTAACAGGTGGTATTGTTGCAGTTCACCGTGGATTCAAACTGTAAGGCTTAAGATATGTGGTCGATTTTAGCACTCGGTGCAGTCGAACGTATCATTCATCATGTGATTGATTTGGATGCGATTACACGTATCCAACTGAATCAATTACAAGGTCAACTATTACGAGTTGTGATCGATAGTCCACAACTCTCAGTTGATGTTTTCTTTGATGAAAATAAAGTTCGTCTAGAACCCACTGTCACTGGACAGAGTCAAACTCCTTCTATTTTTGAGCAGCGCCCTTTCGATCATCAAAATAAGATCACCGATGCCACTGCAACCTTACATGTAGCAAATGTGGTTGAACTGATTCGACTTTTGCTAAGTGATATGGATCAAATCGGTAATATTCCTTTACAGGGTGATTATCATTTATTGCAAGATATCCAGCGCATCATGCAACAGGCGGAACCTGATCTCGCTGCACATTTATCCCCTTGGATTGGTCCACAACTCGCACATGAGTTAGGAAAAATTCAGCTTGCACCTCAACAAATAAAGCGCTCGTTGCAAAGTCATTTGTTCTTTGTCGAAGATACACTTAAAGAAGATAGTGGTTTGTTTGCGCCACGTTGGCAAATGGATGATCTGAATCGAGAAACTCGTCAGCTCAATCAAGAAATTGATCGCTTAGAAGCAAAATTTCAGCAATTAAAATCTCAGTTTAATCCAACACAAGACTAGGTAAAATTCCATATGATTCCGCATATTACACGGTTACTCGAACTCTGGCGTATTGCAGCACATTACCGCCTTGACACCTTGTTTCCTGCGGAAGAGTTACCAGTTAAAGCACGTCATGCATTAAACATCATCAAAATGCATCCTGCGGCGTGGTCAAGTCGTGAGAAAAAGAATCCACTCAAGTTAAAAGAAGCCCTTGAGGATATGGGGCCTTTGGCCATTAAACTTGGGCAATTGCTTTCGACTCGCCGAGATTTGATCCCGCCTGAAGTGTTATCACAATTGGTTTTATTACAAGATCGTGTAAAACCTTATGACACACAATTGGCGAAACAGCGCATTCAAGACTCATTAAAAGCAGATATTTCAACACTATTTCTACGTTTTGATGAACAACCGCTTGCGGCTGCATCGATTGCACAAGTCCATACTGCGGCTTTGCACGATGGACGTGAAGTAATCGTTAAAGTCACTCGTCCTGATATTCGCAGTCAAATTTTGCAAGACTTTGAGATTTTGGCATGGTTGGGCGATTGGCTAGAAAACCGTTTAGAAGCTGCGCGTGCGCTGCACTTATCTGAAATCATTCAAGATTATCGCCAAATTATCTTAAATGAACTTGATCTAAGTCTAGAAGCAGACAACACTCGCCGCATGCGTCATTACTTTACTGGCTCAAGCATGATGTATGTGCCAGAAGTCTATATGGACAGTAAAGACGTGATGGTCGCAGAACGCATCACTGGTGTTCCAATTTCAGATACCGCAACTTTTGATCGTCTAGGCATGGATCGTGCTGATTTGGCGGAAAAAGGTTTAACGATCTTCTTCACCCAAGTATTCCGTGACAACTTTTTCCACGCTGACATGCATCCTGGTAATGTGTTTGTGGAAACAATTAACCCAAGTAACCCACGCTTTATCGCGTTGGACTGCGCCATTATGGGTGAGTTGTCAAAACATGACCAAATGACCGTAGCGCGTATGTTACTTGCTGTCATGAACAGTAACTTCATGCAACTGATTCAGATCGTACATCAAGCAGGTTGGATTCCACCTGGTACTGACCAAGATGCTTTATCTCGTGAGATGCGCCGCACTGTAGGCCCAATGGTCTCAAAACCAATGGATCAATTAGATTTCGCAGGTATTTTGATTCAAGTCATGGATATTGCGCGTCGATTCCATTTAGAAATCCCACCGCAACTGATGTTGTTGTTGAAAACCTTAGTCCATGTAGAGGGCTTAGGAACTGATCTTTACCCTCAACTTGATATTTGGAAATTGGCAAAACCGATTTTGACTGAATGGGTCAAAGCCAATATGAACCCAGTTAAAAATATCAAAGAGATTGGACAACAAATCCCAGACTTACTTTTGGGTGCTCAGGATTTACCAACTTTACTCATTGATAGTTTGAATGGTTTAAAAAACCAGTCGGCATGGCAAGACAAACAACTGCGCGAAATACAACAAATGCGTTTGCAAATGCAACAGCAACAACGTCGTAGCTGGATGTTTGGCAGTACGATGTTGATTATGTTAACGATCGCAATTATAAGCCCTTGGTTTGTTTCGATCATTCTGATCGTCTTAAGTAGCCTTTTGGCACTGTGGCGGATTGTGAAATAAGTTCCAAAGCCCTTGTACATACAAGGGCTTTTTTATAAGTCAGTTTTTTAATCTTTTTCAAAATATAGATATCAGTTAAGATCAGGACTAGATCAATATACAAATACTTTAAAAGAAAAAATAATGAAAACACCTCATTTTGCAATTATTGGTGCAGGCACTGCAGGACTCGCCACCGCGATTCTACTTGCACGCGAAGGTCATCAAGTCACGATCTTTGAACACGTTGATGAACTCTCTCCTGTTGGTGCTGGTTTACTTTTACAACCTGCTGGCTTAGCTGTTTTCGAACATCTTGGAGTACTTGATCAAGCATTGAAATTAGGTGCAAAAGTCACGGGTTTAGAAGGTCAACTTGCAGATAAACGTCTATTGGTGAATAGTCATTACCACCAAGCTGAGGCTCATCATTTTGGTCTTGGTATTCATCGTGCCACCTTATGTCACGTCTTAACTGAAAAATTGGCTGAATATTCGAGTCATGTCACTTGGAGAATGGGACATCGTATCGACGGACTTGAGGAACTACAAAGTGAAGTTCGAATCTTTGGCTCATGCAAACACCAATTCTTCGATGATTGTTTTGATGCGGTACTGATTGCCAACGGTGCAAGAAGCCAACTTCGCCCTAAAGCATGGGTTAAAATCGATCAACCTTATCCTTGGGGAGCTGCATGGACAATCGTGCCTGAATGCTTAAGCTTGAATCCTGAGATTCTGCATCAATTTTATGATCGCTCTAACATTATGATGGGAATATTACCGACAGGAGCTATTCCTGCAGCACCACAACAACGGCTTTCAAGTGTGTTTTGGAGTTTACCAACATCGCAACTGCAATCTTTCTTAAAAGATGAATCTGCAAAGCAGCTATGGCTAAAACAAGTTTCAGATCGCTGGCCAGATGTGGCTGAGTGGTTCAGTCAACTTTTATTAGACCAGCAAAATCAACCGCAATGGTTATCAGCTCAATATCGTGATGTGGTGATGTCAAAATTTGGTCAAGGTCGAATCGGGGTCATCGGTGATGCAGCACATGCCATGAGCCCTCAGTTGGGACAAGGCGCCAATATGGCACTGTTAGATGCATGGGCTTTTTCGCAATCATTGCGCCTCGCTCGGAAGAATCAGCACATTGATTGGTCGATATTATGGCAACACTATCATCAACATCGCCGCTCCTCGACTCAGTTCTATCAATTTCTCAGCCGTTTACTGACACCTCTTTATCAATCCAATCACTGGTGGGCAGGTAGTTTACGTGACTTAATTTTCCCGTGGATGTATCAAATCCCCTATTTTCGTAAAGAAATGGCAATCACCATTTCAGGCTTAAAAAAAGGACCTCTTCAACAAATGAGTTATCAGCAAATTGCTGAGTATCAACACCATGAAAATCGTTTGATTACAAACAATCAATCCTTACCTGAATGTGAATAAAAAAATAAAGAGAGTTAAATTAAATATGAAAATTAGCCATTTAGACCATTTTGTTTTGACCGTTGCTAATATTGAAATCACCTGTCAGTTTTATCAATCAGCCCTGAATTTTGAAGTCATTACTTTTGCCGAAAACCGAAAAGCACTGCAATTCGGCAATCAAAAAATCAATCTACATCAAGCTGGTAAAGAATTTGAACCTAAAGCATATTGTCCAACCGCAGGATCGGCCGATTTATGTTTTATTGCGGAAACACCGCTCCATGAAGTGATTGCGCACCTTCAGGCACAGCACATTAAAATCATTGAAGGTCCAATCGAAAGAACAGGTGCGATGGGAAAAATCCTTTCGATTTATTTTCGTGATCCAGATCAGAACTTGATTGAAATCTCAAACTACCTTTAAAGCCTGATCCATGACTTTTTACCCAACAAGCATAGCCAACCTAAGCCACAAACGCTACACTAACGGCTTTCCACTCAATGGATTTTTCACTCATGTCAAACTGGTTAGATGAAGTTAAATTTGATTCCAATGGTCTTGTTCCTGCCATTGCACAACATCATCAAACTGGTCGAGTGTTAATGGTTGCATGGATGAACCGTGAAGCATTACAACTGACGGCTGAAAAGAATCAAGCGGTGTATTACTCACGTTCACGTCAAAAATTGTGGCACAAAGGCGAAGAATCTGGACACTTCCAAACAGTGTATGAAATCCGTCTCGATTGCGATGCTGACGTTATTATTCTACAAATTGAACAACATGGTGGTATTGCTTGTCATACAGGTCGTGAATCTTGTTTCTATCGCAAACTGACCCCTCAAGGTTGGGAGATTGTAGATGCCCAGCTGAAAGATCCAACGGCGATTTATGGCGCATCAGCAAAAGTAGAAACTCACGAGCATAACCACAGTGAACAAGTCGATGTACTTGCATACTTAGGTCGCTTGATGCAAGAGCGTAAAAATGCTGCCGCAGATAGTTCTTATATTGCGAGCCTCTACAAAAAAGGCATCAATAAAATTCTAGAGAAAGTCGGTGAAGAAAGTGTTGAAAGCATTATTGCAGCCAAAGATTATGCCGCACTCGCCTCTCTCGAAAACAAACATGACCTCATTTATGAAGTTGCCGATTTATGGTTCCACAGTATTGTCATGTTGGGCTATTTCGATCTTGATCCGCAAGAAGTTTTAGATGAACTTGCTCGCCGTCAAGGTCTATCTGGTTTGGTTGAAAAAGCAAATCGTAGCAAAGAAGCGTAATTAGAGCCTGTGTCAAATCACGAGAAACCCAAAGCTACCTACGAGCAAGCGATTGCCATAGATAATGCTCGTTTAGGACAATCATTTAAAGTGATTGCGTATGCTGGCACAGGTAAAACCACGACATTACAAATGATTAGTGATGCCATGCCTGAACGGCGTGGTATGTATTTGGCATTTAACAAAGCCATCGCATCTGAAGCGCAAAATAAATTTCATGGCAATGTGAATTGCAGAACCTTTCACTCACTTGCTTTTCGCAGTGTACCTCGTGGCGTGACTGATAAATTACGCTTACCACGTTTAAGCCCAAGTTTTATCGCTAAAGAATATCGTCTTGAGCCGATTACATTACGTCGCCTTATGGGGGGACGTTATGAAAAATATGTACTCATGCCTAGTCGACTTGCAAGTTTAGTGGCAAATGCGGTCAGTTATTTTTGCTCGACAAGTTCGCAATATCCTGCGCCTCGTCACATTCAAGCACCTAGCTGGTTGCACCAAGATGATATTGAGTCATTACAACAACACCTTTACCCTGCAGTAGAAAGACGTTGGTTAGAATCGATTGATCCAAATCATCAAGCAGGTATTGGGCATGACATTTATCTGAAATTATGGGCTTTATCAGAACCCAATATTCCAACAGATTATGTTTTGTTTGATGAAGCACAAGATGCAGATCCTCTGATGCTTGGCATATTACTTCGTCAAAAAAGTACCCAAGTGATTTATGTAGGTGATGCACATCAGCAAATTTATGCATGGCGTGGCGCAGTCAATGCAATGCAACAAATGCCCTTACATGAAAGTCGCTTGACGACTTCATTCCGTTTTGGTGATGCGATTGCTGATGTAGCAAACTCCATACTAGGTGCGTTGAATGAAACTGTCCCTTTACTCGGCAATCCAAATGTTAAGTCCAATGTCGTCAACAAACCGCATACCAAAATGCGCGATGCGATTCTATGTCGGACGAATGCACGAGCGATGGAGTTATTACTTTCAGGTTTAGTCCATGGTGATAAAGTCAGCTTACAAGCTGATCACCAAAAACTGAGTCGTTTTGTTGATGCTGCCAGTTTACTCAAACAAGGTAAACGCATCACCGATGTACCAGAGCTTGCTTGGTTTAACTCATGGCATGATGTACATGAATACTGTGAAACGAATGATGGCAGTGATATCAAGCCCTTAGTGAAATTAGTTGATGATCATGGGACTGAGCCACTCAAACGCGCTTTAGCTAAAATCACCCCGATTGAACAAGCTGATTATGTCATTTCAACCGCACATAAAGCCAAAGGCTTAGAGTGGAATCGCGTACACATCGAAGATGACTATCAATTTAAAATAAATGGCTTGGAACATAAAATTACAGATGAAGAGCTGAGATTACTTTACGTTGCGTGTACACGTGCTAAAGTAAGTCTAAATATTCATCATCTATATGACTTAATACAACAATTAAAACGATGCGCTCCCTCAACTCTTCGCCAGTCCGCAGGATAAAGCGCTCAGGATTGAGGTGAGCTTATGCAACTCGAGTCGGTTCAATTTAAACATGTCGGAATGTTCCGAGATTTAACTGTTGAATTTCACCCTGCACAACGCCCAATTACCTTAATCCTTGGTGATCAGGCGACAGGCAAAACCACAGTTTTAAAAAATATTTACCAAGCCCTGACTTGGTTTTCAGCACGTTTCAAAGATATTCGAACCGCAGGCGTAGTGATCTCTGATCAAGATATTATGCTGACTCGACTTCAAGCAAAAGTTCAAGTCAACGTTAGAATCAGTTCTGAGTTAAATGGTGCTCTTGCTGAAAGTAGTTCTGCTCTAGAAACAGATACGCATAGTTGCTCATGGAAATTATTTAAAACATTTAATAGTCAAGGCGTTGGTATCAGTCAGGTTGAAACTCAACAACTAGATCAAGTGGTGAATCTTTATCAGAAAACCAGCCTGCAAGATCATTTGTTCGGCTTACCCCTGATTGCTTACTATCCTGCTGAACGCTTCGTCCAAGAAGTCAATCTACAAAGCAAAAATGTTCCAGGTATTTTGCAAGAAATTGCGGCATATGATTTAACAGCACTTCCCTACACAACCTTTGCACGTTTTTTTGAATGGTTACGAGAAATCAGTGACGTGGAAAATGCGCACTCTGCTCATATTGTTCGACGCTTAATGGGGAATGATTTCAAACAACAAAATCAATCTGAAATTTTACAGCAGCTTCAACAAGAACTTGCCAATCATCCCAAACAACTTTCTGCACCAAACTTATATGCTCTGAAAAAAAGTCTACATACAGTTTTTCCAGAAATTACTGATTTATTTATACAATATGTACCAAAACTGCTGTTGATGGTGCGCTACAAAGAGCAACTCATTCCATTTCAACAATTATCAGCTTCACTCAAAACATGGATCGCACTGATTGGTGATGTGACACGTCGCTTATGTTTACTTAACCAACATTGCTTCGATCCTTGCTTAGAAGGTGATGGGATTTTATTAATTGATCAGGTTGATCATCAACTTGATCAAAATTTCTCAGCAGAAATTCTACAGCGACTACATCTTGCATTCCCTAGACTACAAATCATCGTAACAGGTAACCGAGATGAGCTTTTAGAACATGCGCTTGATTATCAATGTTTACGTTTGGATGCCAACGAAATCTACGAAATCAATCTTGCACAATCTCAAAACCAACTCTCGCAACTTTATAATCAACTGGTATGGAGTGAAGGAACTAACGTTGCTCAAACGCATAATTTGTTAGAAACAGAAACTCTTGTAAGTAAAGTGGATGAGTTATTTCATCAAATACAGGAACTTAATCCACAAGAAAAAACTGATTTATTCAATCTGTTAAAAATAGATGATACCCCTCAAGAGACTTCACTTTAATTGATTGTTTTGGTGAACGATTTTTGGCTTTTGAGTTGCTAGAATGTTGTTACTTCATGTAATACCATCGGGTTTTTGTTGATGTTTTATAGTAAGATAAAACTCATTTTTTATTTTCAAGTTGTGCAATACAACTTGCTGCCTCCGTTAACTTGATTGGGTTTCGAGATTTGAAACTTTGGCAATCTCTTTGAATGCCTGTGAATCTTGGAAGAAAATTCACCCTTAGGTCCTTTGATCTAAATCATCGACATGGATACCAGTGTGCTACCGATTATTATCTTATTACCGCTTATACTCGGCACCACCCTTGTCTCACAGCTGCAACGTTTTTCACGTGGTGTGACGGCACTAGGGGCGATAGGCATTAGCCTGAGTTGTTTTTTATTACTGCTAACTCAAGCAGAAACGGTTCTTCAGGGCACACCGCTCATACAAAGCTGGGACTGGCTTCCGCAATTTGGGATCAATTTAAGCTTTCGTTTAGATGCTTTAGGTTTATTGTTTAGTTTACTGATTAGCGGTATCGGTACGCTTATTTATATTTATGCTTATTATTATTTAAGTCCTAAAAATTCGTTAGCTAAACTGTATCAACTTTTGATGTTGTTCATGGCAGCGATGCTCGGGATTTCACTCTCAAACAACTTGATGATCCTTTTAGTTTTTTGGGAGCTTACCAGTATTTCATCATTTCTTTTAGTGGGTTACTGGAGTCAGTACGATGCTGCTCAACGTGGCGCACGTATGGCTCTCACCATTACGGGGATGGGTGGATTAGCGATGCTAGGTGGATTTGTTCTTTTGGGGCAAATTACAGGGACCTATCAAATCGATCAACTGGTGTTGATGAAAGATGAAATTCAACAACATGCCTTATTCGTTCCGACACTATTATTAATTTTATTAGGTGCATTTACCAAAAGTGCCCAGTTTCCATTCCACTTTTGGTTACCGAATGCGATGGCTGCACCAACGCCTGTTTCTGCCTATCTACATTCAGCGACTATGGTAAAAGCAGGTATTTTTCTACTTGCTCGTTTAGCACCTATTTTTATTGGTGCTGCGCTTTATCACAATATCGTAACTTTTGTTGGTCTGTTTACCTTGTGTATGGCAGCAGGTTTCGCGATTTTCAAAGAAGATCTCAAAGGTTTATTGGCTTATTCAACAATTAGTCATTTAGGTTTAATTGTTTGTTTACTTGGTATTGGTTCTCCTCTTGCTGTAGCAGCCGCAATCTTCCATATCATTAACCATGCCACCTTCAAAGCTGCATTGTTTATGCTAGCTGGCATTATTGATCATGAAAGCGGCACACGAGATTTACGCAAGCTTAGTGGTCTTTGGCAGTTATTACCGTTCACTGGCACATTAACTATGATCACAGCTGCCTCAATGGCAGGTGTTCCACTGAGCAATGGTTTTATTTCCAAAGAAATGTTCTTTACCGAATTGCTCGCTAATTTGTCAGGACCCGTGATGGTCATTTCAGCTATCGTTGCAACTTTGGCAGGCATATTTGCAGTCAGTTACTCGATTCGTCTAGTTCACGGGGTGTTCTTCGACGGCGAGCTTGGGAATCAAGTACCGAATAAAGATGCGCATGAACCACCTTTAGGTATGCGTTTACCTGCAATTTTTCTTGCGACTTTATGTATTTTAGTCGGTATTTTCCCTGCCCTTCTTGCAGGTACGATGGTCAACAGCGTGACACGTGCCAGTCTCATGCAACCAAATTTTGAAGGGACACATCTCGCGATTTGGCACGGTATTAATGCTCCATTGCTAATGAGTGTAGTTGCATTAATTGGCGGGGCAATTTTCTATTTTAGCCTCGCCAAAGATGGTCGCATTCGTAAAATCGATTTAGATCCGTATTTAGGCAAGCTTCAAGGGAAGATTTTATTCGAGTTATTCCTTAAACATTTATTATTGAATAGCCGCAAAATTAAACAAAAAACTGAAAATGGTTCATTACAAAGCTATTTGCTCTGGATCGTTTTGTTCAGCATCATCATGGTCGCCTTACCTTTGTTCAATCAAGGCTTAACCACTGGTACTAGAGAACTTACACATGCACCTTGGGTCGCAATCGTTCTTTGGCTTACTCTATTCTCAGCATGTTGGATGATGCTGTGGTTCCATCATGAACGTATCAAGGCAGTGTTAATCAGCGGAGCCGTTGGTTTAGTCGTGACTATGGTTTTCGTGACTTTATCTGCTCCAGATCTTGCATTAACTCAGATCACAGTTGATGTTGTCACCACTGTATTGCTTCTCATGAGCCTATCATTACTTCCGCAATTAACACCATACGAATCAAGTCGCCCTCGTCGTTGGCGTGATGCAAGCTTGGCAATTGCTGGAGGTTTTGGCATTGGTTGGATTACATGGTTAATCCTAACCAGAGACCATAATTCTATCTCTTGGTTCTTCTTGCAACAGTCAATTCCATTAGGCGGTGGCTCAAATGTTGTCAACGTGATCCTCGTTGATTTCCGTGGTTTCGATACTTTCGGGGAAATTGCAGTACTTGGTATTGCTGCAATCGGTGCCCTATGTCTAATGGATGGTATGCGTGCTCATGGTACGACCATGACGCAAGGTCTTAGCTATCGTTTTAATCCATCACCGTTAATGTTACGTATTACTGCTTCGTGGGTACTTCCTCTTGCATTAGTGGTTAGTGTTTATATTTTCTTGCGTGGTCATAACTATCCTGGTGGTGGCTTTATTGCAGGATTGATTACTTCGATGGCATTGATTATTCAATATATCGTTTTAGGTCAAGATCAGGCAGAGCAAATGATCAAAGCTAAATCTGGTCGCCTTTATGAGATATGGATTGGTTCTGGACTCACGATTGCAGGTATAACTGGGATTGCCGCGTGGTACTGGGCACGTCCATTCTTGACCAGTGCTCATATTTATGTTGAGCCTCCGCTTCTAGGCAAAATGCATTTAGCTTCTGCGGCTGCATTTGATTTAGGCGTATACATCACTGTTGTGGGTGCCACGATGCTGTTAATTTCAGTTTTAGGTGACTCTCGCCACTCAAGTATGTCGGGTCCAATCCCAAGTGGAGATAAATAAAATGGTAAGTATTGAATTTTTACTCGCATCGGGAATTGGATTACTGACTGCAACAGGCATTTATTTGATTTTGCGTGCAAGGACATTTCCTGTCGTTCTTGGACTTGCCATGATTGGTTATGCGGTGAATTTATTTTTATTTGCAATGGGCCGCTTACAAGTCAACGCGCCTGCAATTTTAACTGAAGCAACCAAAGTAACCGATCCACTTCCTCAAGCATTAGTTTTGACAGCAATTGTAATTGGTTTTGCAACAACCGCATTTATTGTGCAATTGGCGTTACGCAGTCGTTATGAGTCTGGTACGGATCATGTTGACTCCAAAGAGGAACCAACCTTGACATATGACCCACGCGAGGATGAGCCATAATGTTCAATTTTTCAAATTTTTGGCTAAGTCACGCTCCAATTTTTAGTATTTTAATTCCTGCATTTACAAGTTTCCTTCTATTAATTTTAGGAAATCCTGGTTCTGGTTCTTTAAAACAAGATTGGCGTCAACCATGGCGACGGAGTATTAGTTTAGGTTCAGTCACTTTGGGGCTGATTACTGCAGTGAGCTATTTATTGTTAGCGAGCACAGGTCAGATAACGGTTTATCAACTCAGTGAGTGGTCTGCACCTTTTGGTATTGTTTTAGTCTTAGATCGACTTTCAGCTTTTATGCTGGTATTAACTTATGGTTTGGCGCTCCCTGTACTTTGGTATGCCAGTGATAATTGGGATACTCGTGGTCGCTATTTCCATACAATGTTCCACTTCCTACTCATGGGATTATCTGGTGCATTCTTAACAGGTGATTTGTTCAACCTATTCGTATTTTTTGAAATCTTGTTGATGGCATCGTACGTATTATTACTGCATGGTCAAGGTCGTCCTCGCTTTCAACTTGGCGTTCATTACGTCACGATTAATTTACTTGCCTCGGCGCTTTTCCTCATCGGTTTAGGCATGATCTATGGAAGTGTCGGTAGTTTAAACATGGCTGATGTCAGCCGTCTTGTCCCTACCCTAGACAATGATCAGCACAAACTCGCGATTGCTGGTGGTTTTTTGTTATTCGTTGTCTTTGGTATCAAAGCCGCAATGTTGCCCGTGGGTTTTTGGCTACCGAAAACATATGCTGTAGCGAGCACGCCTGTTGCAGCGATTTTCACAATCATGACCAAAGTAGGTATCTATGCCATATTACGTGTCAATGGAACGGTATTCGATGATGCGATGGCAAAAGACATCTTAAAGCATGTCTTACTGGTTATTGGATTAATTACATCTCTATATGGTGTAATTGGTGCGCTTGGAGCAGATCGCTTACGTCGTTTTGTTGGGTTTATGGTGCTATCGTCAATTGGAACATTACTGATTGCGATCGCTATGCTAAACACCCAAGCTTGGGCAGCAGGTCTTTATTATTTAGTGCATAGTACATTAATCGCTGCAGCATTTTATCTATTCTGTGGCTGGATGACTTCACAACGTGGCGAGTTTAAAGATCATTTAAAAATCGCACCCAAAATAAAGCAAGAAAAAGCAGCTGCATTTACCTATTTCACCATCGCACTTATGATGGCTGGATTACCTCCGTTTAGCGGTTTTTTAGGTAAAGTCTTTATTCTTCAAGCAACAGCTGAAACAGCTTATCAAGGTTGGATTATTGCTGTGATTCTAGTTGTCAGCTTACTGAGTATCATCGCATTAACACGTGTAGGTTTTATTCTGTTCTGGCGAGCGACCTCACCTGAAGACAATCCTGATGAAGCAGCATTTGTTACTTATCAAGATTTACCTGAAAAAGCACCTAATCGTAATGACACCGTGATTTATGTCATTTTATTCGGCTTGATGAGTTATGTCGTTTTTGCTGCCCCAGTACAAAATTATATGACTGCGACTGCACAGCAAATTCAAAATCATGCACTTTATAATGAAGCAATATTAAAACTTGATGATCAAGGTCGCCCTATTAGCGTACAACCTTATGATCCTAGCTATTTGCCAGAAACGAAATATGGTGGTGAAGTAGAAGATCATAATGCGCTGTTGATTCCAAATGTGATTTCTAAACCAACATTGCAAGGTGAGCACATTTCGGAATACAAACAACGTCAGATTGCAGAGCAAACACTTGAAGCACCAACAATTCCAAATGCCAGTCAATTAAAACCAATGGAGGAACACTAACATGCAAAAAATCACTTTGCTTGATCGGTGGTTTCCACACCCATTTGTTTCATTTATGGTATTTCTCAGTTGGTTAATGTTGTCAGGAAGCGTTGAACTATCAACATTATTTCTAGCTACCTTGTTAGCCATTATTATTCCACGATTAGTACGCCCTTTCATCGCACGCACACCACATATACATTGGATACCTGCTATCAAATTATTCTTTGTTGTGTTTTGGGATATCGTGATTTCAAACTTTCGTGTTGCACGGATGGTGCTTGGACCAATAGATCACTTACAACCTAAATGGTATCGAGTACCGCTTGAAACGGAACATGAAGAAGTTAATACATTACTGGCGATGATCATCACCACAACACCAGGTACAGTTTCAGCAGGTATTGATCAAGAGCGAGGTGATATTCTAGTTCATGCACTCAGTTCAGATAATGCAGAAGTTGATATTCAAGAAATCAAAAATAGATATGAAACACCTTTATTGGAGATTTTTAATGTCAAGCCAATGCAAGGAGTAGAACAATGACAATCTTGCCTTATGCTCTTGGTATTTGCTTAATTGCGATTACGATCTCTATGTTTCTTTGCCTAATTCGCTTAATCATAGGACCTTCAGTGATTGATCGATTATTGGCGTTGGATACGCTTTTCCTGAACGCGACTTGTCTGATTATCGTTTTAGGTGTGTATTGGGTCAGCACGAATGTCTTTGAAGGCGCACTACTGGTTGCCATGTTGGGCTTTGTGTCAACTGCGGCACTTGCTCGTTACTTTACAACGGGTCATGTGATCGATTAAGGAGATATATCATGCAATTTGTTTTTGAAATAATTATTTCCTTCTTTTTGATTTTTGGTGCATTTTTTATGCTGGTGGGTTCCATCGGCATGATTCGTTTACCTGATTTATTTATGCGCCTACATGCACCCACAAAATCAAGCACACTAGGTTTAGGTAGTTTTTTAATTGCAGCTATGGTATTTGGAGCGACTCAAGGTCGTTTCGGTTTTGCTGAATTATTGATTACTTTATTTGCCTTTATTACTGCCCCAGTATCTGCAAATTTAATGGCACAAGCTGCAATTCATTTACGTTTGCGTTCAACCAGTGGTGATGTTCCAGAAGCTTTAAATCGTCCGCTACCGTGGCAACGTTATCGTCGTACAGCAAATAAAGAAGATCAGAACTAAATCTTGTGATTTAAACAATATATTCTCATCATAAAAAAGCCACCCGAAAGTGGCTTTTTTAAATTTATTCTTTATCTTCTTGCCCTTGTTCAGGCAGATCCTTGACAGCTTCCGCGATCAAACCAAACATGTAGTTACCATATGCATTGGTTTTATCATAATGGAAACGCAATCTAGGGGTAATACGTGTCTTAATACGACGACTTAGCTCATGACGCAGGAAACCAGATGCTTTATTTAATACATCTAAAGTTTCTTTATTTGCTGCTTCACTTTGCTCATCACCAAGCTCACGCCCCATCACGGTTACATAAACTTCAGCATATCCTAAGTCAGCACTGACTTTGACCGCAGAGATGGTCACCAGACCACCTAAGCGTGGATCTTTAAGCTCCTGACGGATTAACTCTGACAACTCACGTTGTACTGAATCCGCCATGCGCTTTAAGCGTTGGCTACCCGCCATTAAAGACTCCGTTTAACCAATTGAACATCATAAACTTCGATTTTATCAAGTTCTTTGATGTCGTTATAACCTTTAACCGCAAGACCACATTCCATACCAGCACGAACTTCTTCTACTACATCTTTATAACGACGTAATGACTCAAGCTCACCTTGGAATACAACCACATCATCACGTAAGACGCGGATTGGTTTGTTACGGTGGATTACACCTTCCATTACCATACAGCCTGCAGCAGCACCAAACTTACTTGAACGGAACACTTCACGAACTTGAGCAACACCCAAGATTGTTTCACGATGTTCAGGAGCAAGTTTACCGCTCATTGCTGCTTTCACGTCATCAATTAATTGATAGATAACGCTGTAGTAACGAATGTCGATACCATCTTGGTCAGATTTTTGACGCGCTGTGTTATCTGCACGAACGTTAAAGCCTAATAAAACAGCTTCAGAAGATTCTGCAAGAGTAACGTCAGATTCTGTAATCGCACCAACACCTGAACCAATTACACGTACTTTCACTTCATCAGTAGATAACTCATCAAGTGCAACATGTAATGCTTCTAAAGTACCGCGTACATCAGTCTTAAGTACAACATTCACAGTCGGAACATCTTTCTTACCCATAGACGCCATGATGTTTTCAAGACGCATAGAGCTTGCACGTTCAAGACGTTTTTGACGTTCACGATCTGCACGAGCATCAGCAACTTCACGTGCTTTCTTCTCGTCATTGACGACTAGAACTTCATCACCCGCCATAGGTGCTTCAGGTAAACCTAAAATTTCAACTGGAATTGATGGTCCAGCCGAAGTAATACGTTGACCATTTTCATCAGACATCGCACGTACACGGCCATAAGATGAACCAGCCAATACAAGATCACCAATATTCAAAGTACCGTTTTGTACTAGAATAGAAGTAACTGCACCACGACCTTTATCAACACGCGCTTCAATTACTACACCTTGTGCCGCGCCTTCTGCTGAAGCTTTAAGCTCCATCAATTCTGCTTGGATCAAGATAAGGTCAAGTAAGCTATCGATACCAGCACCTGAATGCGCAGATACTTTCGCAACTGGAACATCACCGCCCCATTCTTCAGGCACGATACCTTTTGTAGTCAACTCATTAAGTACACGGTCAACGTCAGCTGATTCTTTATCCATCTTGTTGATTGCAACAATGATCGGCGTACCCGCTGCACGAGCATGATCAATCGCTTCCGCTGTTTGTGGCATTACACCATCATCAGCAGCAACTACTAGTACTACGATATCTGTTGCTTTCGCACCACGAGCACGCATAGACGTAAACGCTGCGTGTCCAGGTGTATCTAGGAAAGTAATAATACCTTTCTCAGTTTCAACATGGTAAGCACCAATGTGCTGAGTGATACCACCCGCCTCGCCAGCTGCCACTTTAGAGCGACGAATACGATCTAATAATGACGTTTTACCATGGTCAACGTGACCCATAATTGTTACAACAGGTGGACGAGTTGTTTGCTCACCACGTGCTTCTTCAGCAGCTTCAAGTAAGTTGTCTTCTGCTTGAGTATCAGAAACTAGTACTGGATTATGACCTAATTCTTCAACGACCAGTACAGCTGTATCTTGATCGATTGCTTGGTTCTGAGTAACTAACTCACCCATTTTCATGAGTGTTTTGATTACTTCACGGACTTTAACTGCCATTTTTTGAGCAAGATCAGCAACAATGATTTTCTCACCGATCTCAACATCATAAATCTGCTTCTTAACAGGTTTTTCAAAACCATGTTTATTCGCTTGGCTCGTTTTCAAACCACGCTTGTGATGGCTCTTACTGAAACTTTGCTCTGCTTGAGCATCGCCACCACGACCGCTTTTCTTACCAGCACGCGGATTTGCAGTTGCACCACCACGTTTGATTTCACGGTCTTCTTTGTTGAATGAATCTTCATATGCTTGACCAACAAGACCAGCAGCTAAAGGAGAGTCATCAATCACGCGAATCGTAGTCGTAGCATCATCATTTGAATATTTTGATGCCATTTTACGCATTTGCTCGAGTGTACGCTGTTGTGCTTCTTCAGCAGCTTTACGACGTACAGCTTCTTCAGTAGCTTTTAACTGAGCCGCTTGAGCTTCACGAGCTTTTTTCTGTTCTGGCGTTTCTGTTGGCTTAACAACAGGTGCTTTAATAATCTTGTCGCTGTTACGTTTTTTAACCACAACAGCTGTTTTAGCTGGTGCTTGTGTTGAACTGTCAGAAGTATGCTCTGCACGCATTGCTTCTAAAGTTGCATTAGCTTTTTGCTCAGCACTATCACGGGCTTTCTGTTCAGCTTCAACACGTGTTTTTTGTTCAACACGTACTTTCTGATCAGCTTCAGCTCGCGCTTTTGCTTCTGCTGCAAGTAACTCAGGGCTCGGTTTCGCAAATACTTGTTTTTTGCGCACTTCAACATTAATGTTTTTAGCTTTACCCGATGTACTTGTTACTTTAGCAGTACTCGTTGTTTTACGTTTCAACGCAATTTTTCCTGTGTTACCACTTTCCTGACCGTGTACTTTTTTCAAATAATTGACCAAAGTATCTTGCTGTTCAGTGGTAATGATGTCATCTGCTTTACGCTGTGGTAGACCTGCATCGCGAACCTGCTCTAGGAGTTTCTCTACAGGACGTTCTACGCTGAGCGCTAACTCTTGAATCGACTTGTCCGTCATCTATTATCTCCTAATTAAACCATGATTCACGTGCTTTCATAATTAACTGACCTGCTTTGTCATGACCTAAACCTTCGATATCTGAGATATCGTCAGTCGCTTGGTCAGCCAAATCATCAATCGTAATCACACCACGCGCCGCCAATGCATATGCAATCTCAGTCGTCATACCTTCCATACCGAGAAGTTCTGCACTTGGCTCTTGAATATTTTCTTGCTGTTTTAACGCATCCGTTAATGCAGCTTCTTTCGCACGACTTTGTAACAATTCAACTAAATCAGCCTCAAGCTCGATTTCATCAAATGTTTCAGCTGGAACATAAGCAATTTCTTCTAATGAAGTAAAGCCCATCTCAACCAATGCCATTGCTAAATCTTCATCAATATCAAGACGAGAAACAAACATATCGAGATATTGTTGAGCTTCATTTTGCTGACGAGCACGATACTCTTCTTCTAACATCATGTCGAGTTTATAACCCGTCAATTCAGATGCCAAACGAACATTTTGCCCTTGTGAACCAATCGCACGCGCCAATTGATCATTGGTCGCAAAAATGATGTCTGCACTGCGTGCATCTTCATCTAATACGATACCAGATACATCTGCTGGCTCTAAAGCACTTGCGATATATTGCGCTGGATCATCAGACCACACCACAACATCGATACGCTCACCATTTAACTCTTGTTGTACTGCTTGGATACGTGTACCACGCATACCAATACAAGCACCAACAGGGTCAATACGGTGGTCGTTAGTTTTCACTGCAATTTTAGCACGAACGCCTGGTTGACGTGCTGCTGCTTTGATCTCAATGATTTCTTCAGAAATTTCAGGAATTTCTTTTTTCATCAATGCAATCAGCATCTCTGGACGTGAGCGAGACAACAAAAGTTGTGCGCCACGACCTTCACGATTCACGCTATATAAAATTGCATTGATACGTTGTTTAGGACGCAAAATTTCTTTATGGATCGTTTCTTCACGCGCCAAATAAGCTTCTGCGTTATCGCCCAGATCAATGATAAAGCCATCTTTCGTTTGCTTTTTCACTTCACCGTAAATCAACTCGCCGACTTTCGATTCATAAGCATCAGCAACCAATGCACGCTCAGCTTCACGAATCTTTTGTACAATCACTTGTTTTGCGATCTGTGCAGCAATACGACCAAACTCGATTGACTCGACTTCAAGTTCGCGCACATCACCAATCGACCATTTCGATGGATCTACATCTGAAATTGCATCTTGGCAAGCTGGCATTTCATGATCTTCGTCCGCAACAACTGTCCACTGACGGAAAGTACGGTAATCACCTGTTTTACGATCAATCTCAACGCGAAGTTGAGCTTCTTCTGAATGTGTACCTTCGTAAAACTTTTTCTTCGTTGCTGCAACAAGGGCTTGCTCTAACGCTTGGAAGATCGCTTCACGACTAACACCTTTTTCATTACTAACCGTTTCTGCAACGGTAAGAATTTCGCGGCCCATAAGTCACCTACCGATTTCTTATAAAATTAAGTTAATATTAGTCTTGATAGATTAAATTTGCTTTATCAATGTTATTGCTATCAATTTCAAGCACGTGTTTACCTTCCACTTCAACTTGGATCAGTTCATTTTCCAAATCTACAGAAAGTAATTTCGCCTGAAACTTACGACGGTTTTCGACGGCAGCAATCAAGCGTAAAGCCACTTGTTGTCCAATATATGCTGGTAATTGATTTAATTGAAAGAATGGTCGATCCCAACCAGGTGATGATACTTCAAGAGCATATTCACCAGAAATAGGATCATGAACATCAAGCATTGCACCCACTTGTTGTGTAACGAGCACACAATCTTGAACGCCAATACCACGCCCTTGTTCTAATTCACCATCTTCATTAAGAATAGGTTCTGCGTTCTCATCGACAGGTTTATCGATATAAATACGTAATAAAGAACGCTTTCCTTGTGGAAGGAATTCAATCCCCCACAGATCTACACCACACGCAGCTACAGCTGGCGCGATAAGATCATGCAATGCTTGAGATTTATTTGATAATTTCATTTACTCTCGTCGCTCTCATGCGAGCCAATCAATCTTAACCGTATAGTGAAGCACGACTATTTGACCAATTGATGTCGAACACTACACGATAGCTAAACAACCAATAAAAAAGGGCGTAAATCGCCCCTATGTTACACAGAAAAGCATTGCCCACTGTGCAAAAAGGCCCACCTTATTGTGAGCCTCTTTTAAGAAACTTGGTAGCGGGAGCTGGATTTGAACCAACGACCTTCGGGTTATGAGCCCGACGAGCTACCAGACTGCTCCATCCCGCATCAACGTGCAAAAATTATATACAGATATGAAAAAAAGTCAATTCAAGTTTTCATACTTGCTTGATTAAGTTGCACCTTAATCAAATGGTAGCGGGAGCTGGATTTGAACCAACGACCTTCGGGTTATGAGCCCGACGAGCTACCAGACTGCTCCATCCCGCATCAACAAAACACTGCATACACCAAACTTACTGGTTATTAAGTTTGGTGCGGAAGGGGGGACTTGAACCCCCACGCCCGAAAGCACTACCACCTCAAGGTAGCGTGTCTACCAATTCCACCACCACCGCAGCTTTGTGGGACGCATTCTATTCGTTTAAAGCGAAAAAGAAAAGTCCTAAATCAACTTATTCAGTTGTTTTTGGCGCGTTTGATGAAGTTTCAGACGATGAGGCAGGAGCTGTTGTCGTCGTTTGAACTGATTTAAGCGTATATGCATCTGTCGTTTGTTTTTTAGCAAACACAGCCAAGGTCAAACTAGTTACAAAAAATAATGCAGTAAAAATAGCAGTTAAACGGGTCAAGAAGTTACCTGCACCCGAAGCACCAAATACTGTGGCAGCACCGCCACCACCAAAAGATGCGCCAGCTTCAGCACCCTTACCTTGTTGTACAAGAACCAAAGCAATAATCAAAATTGCCAAAATGATATGTACAACGAGTATAAAACTATACATTTCTATTCCTCGTTATTTGCTTTGAGCAAAAGCTTTTGCGATTTGGAAGAAGGATTGCGCATTGAGTGATGCACCACCAACAAGAGCGCCATTAATATCTGGACATGCAGCTAATTCAACAGCATTCTCAGCTTTCACACTTCCGCCATACAAAATAGCAATATTTGCTCCGAAAGGTGTGATTTGTTTTAAACCTTCACGAATTTTTGCATGCATCATTTGCGCATCAGCAGGAGAAGCAGTCTTTCCAGTGCCAATCGCCCAAATCGGCTCATAAGCGACCACAATATGCTGCCATTGATCAGGCTTCACAATCGCTGCGATATCACAAATTTGTTGTAATACAACTTGTTCAGCAGCGCCCTGCTCGCGCTGCTCTAAACTTTCACCAACACAATAAATCACAGTCAATCCTGCATTTAAAGCATTGTTGAGTTTAGCCTTGATGATTTCTACATTATCACCAAATAATTCTCGACGCTCAGAATGTCCAATCAGTACAAATTCGATTTGACTATCTTTTAGCAATTCAGCACTGACCTCACCCGTATACGCCCCTGTGCCAGCAATTTTGGAAACGTCCTGAGCGACCGTATAGATTGTTCGATTAAATTCAGCTAAATGTGCTTGTATATTTGTAAGCGCAATCGATACTGGAGAAACACCAATATGACATGCCGCTTGAGAAATAGGTTCCTGTTGTAATAACAGTTTAAATTCTTCTATTAATTTTAAAGCGTCAGCATGCATTGGATTCATTTTCCAATTGCCAACAACCCAAGGGGTAATGGTCGAATTCGACATACTCCGCCAACCTACGAATAAATTCTAAAAAATGCTGCATATTTTACACAGTTTTTTAGAAAATTCAGTTTTTTTATATCGTTTGAATTTAAAGCAGTGACTATGGGATGAAAAAGAGTATTATCAGTTTAACCAAAGTGGATTTTGTTGGCTGAGACATTTATTTATTCAAAACATCATAACTACAAGTTTATGATAAAAATAAATTTGCAAAAGATTCGATCAGTTCAAAGTTTTAAAGCTTAATCAAGTCAAAAACGACACTTTCAATGGTAGTAATTTTACGTAACGAAAGTATAATTTTGATATATAGCTATTATAACCATATTGTCATAAGGCGGACAGATGTCAGGAATACATACGTCTCCAAAATTTTCGGGGTTTATTCGACGCATAGTCGATGATGGTCACATTGCTGCATCAAATATGCAGAGTGCGATTGATGCTGCAAAAAAAGCACAACAAGATATTGTTGCTCACTTAATTGAACATCATCGTCTATCACCTCTGACAATTGCGGAAAGCATATCTTTAGAGTTTGGTGAGCCACTCTTTGATCTTGCTGTATTTGATACAGCTCTATTACTTCGTGAAATAACTGACAGCAAACTGATTCAAAAACATCGTGTTGTTCCACTCATTCAACGTGGTCAGATTTTGTATGTTGCGACCAGCAACCCGACGAATATTGATGCATTAGACGCAATCAGGTTCAATACCAAATTAAATATCGAACCTGTGATTGTTGAGCACAATAAACTCGAAAAACTGATTGATCAGCAATTTGGAGATAGCGGCAGTTTCGATTTTGGGGAAAATGACGACTTTGATTTAGATAATGTTGATGTTGCAACGACTGATACAAACAACACGACTGAGGATGAGGATACAAATAATCAAGAAGAATCTCCTATCGTAAAATATATCAACAAGTTATTGATTGATGCGATTCGCATGGGAGCCTCTGACTTACATTTTGAGCCTTATGAAAAAATGTATCGCGTGCGTTATCGTGTGGATGGTGTACTCAGACAAATTGCTAACCCACCATTACAACTCGCAACTCGTTTAGCCTCGCGCTTAAAAGTCATGTCTCAAATGGACATTTCTGAAAAGCGTATGCCTCAAGATGGTCGTATCAAACTAAAACTCTCTAAAACTAAAGCGATTGATTTTCGTGTTAACTCACTTCCAACTTTATTTGGAGAGAAACTGGTTCTTCGTATCTTAGATCCTTCAAGCGCAATGTTAGGTATTGAAGCCTTAGGCTATGAGGATGAACAAAAAGAACTCTTTATGAGTGCATTAGACAAGCCTCAGGGTATGCTTCTGATTACAGGTCCAACAGGCTCAGGGAAAACTGTATCGTTGTATACAGGTTTAAATATCTTAAATACAGAAGATACCAATATTTCGACCGCAGAAGATCCCGTCGAAATTAACTTAGAAGGTATTAACCAAGTTAACGTCAACCCTAAAACAGGTTTAACTTTCTCAGCAGCATTAAAAGCTTTTTTACGTCAAGATCCTGATGTCATCATGGTCGGTGAGATTCGTGATTTGGAAACAGCTGAAATTGCAATTAAAGCAGCTCAAACAGGTCACATGGTGATGTCGACCCTGCATACCAATAGCGCTCCTGAAACACTCACACGATTACGCAATATGGGGGTTCCCTCTTTCAATATTGCAACCTCGGTTAATCTCGTGATTGCTCAACGTTTAGCCCGCCGCCTATGTTCTTCATGCAAACAACCTATCGATATTCCTAAACAAAGCCTTCTAGAAATGGGTTTCACCGAACAAGACTTAACCACCCCAGGTTTCCAAATATTTCAACCTGTAGGCTGTGATGCTTGTCGTGAAGGATATAAAGGACGTGTCGGTATTTATGAAGTGATGAAAGTGACACCAGAGATTTCCAAGATTATTATGGAAGATGGGAATGCACTACAAATTGCAGCAGCATCTGAAAAGGCTGGTTTCGATAATTTACGTCGTTCTGGTTTAAAAAAGGTCATGCAAGGGATCACCTCTTTGCAAGAAGTTAACCGAGTAACAAATGAATAAAATCAATAAAAAGGATTAATGGTCATGGTAGCGAAAAAAGCGCAAATGATGCCTACTTTTGCCTATGAAGGGGTCGATCGTAAAGGGGCAAAAATTAAAGGGGAACTTCCAGCACGTAATATGGCTTTAGCAAAAGTCACCTTACGTAAACAAGGCGTGACGATTAAAAATATTCGAGAAAAACGTAAAAATATTCTCGAAGGTTTTATGAAGAAAAAAGTAACGACCTTGGATATCACGGTTTTCACACGCCAATTAGCAACAATGATGAAAGCGGGTGTACCATTGGTACAAGGCTTTGAAATTGTTGCAGAAGGTTTAGAAAACCCATCCATGCGTGAGGTCGTATTAGGTTTAAAAAACGAAGTTGAAGGCGGTAATACTTTTGCTGGTGCTTTAAGAAAATATCCTCAATATTTCGACAATTTATTTTGTTCACTCGTCGAATCTGGTGAACAATCAGGTGCCCTTGAAACGATGCTAGATCGTGTTGCTGTTTATAAAGAAAAAAGTGAATTACTCAAACAAAAAATTAAAAAAGCGATGAAATATCCTGCCACTGTTATCGTTGTAGCTGTAATTGTAACAATCATTCTAATGGTTAAGGTAGTACCCGTTTTCCAAGATCTATTTAGTTCATTTGGTGCAGACTTACCCGCATTTACCAAAATGGTGGTTGGTATGTCCAAATGGATGCAAGAGTATTGGTTCATTCTGATTATTGTTGTTGGTGCGATTATTGCTGCATTCCTAGAAGCTAAAAAACGTAGTAAAAAATTTAGAGATGGCTTAGATAAACTTGCTTTAAGATTGCCGATCTTTGGTGATCTCGTATACAAAGCAATTATTGCCCGCTACAGTCGTACACTAGCAACGACATTTGCGGCGGGCGTTCCTTTAATCGATGCGCTTACATCCACAGCAGGCGCAACCAATAATGTTGTTTATGAAGAAGCTGTACTTAAGATTAGAGAAGATGTTGCAACTGGACAACAACTGCAATTTGCTATGCGTGTTTCAAACCGCTTCCCTGCTATGGCAATTCAAATGGTCGCAATTGGTGAAGAGTCAGGTGCACTTGATTCGATGTTAGATAAAGTCGCGACACACTATGAAAATGAGGTCGACAACGCAGTCGATGGTCTGACTTCGATGATGGAACCTCTTATTATGGCAATACTTGGTGTGTTAGTGGGTGGTCTCGTTATTGCCATGTATCTACCAATCTTCCAAATGGGTTCTGTAGTGTAATGCAATCTTTTTTCCTTTACTTTTTAGAAAATCCAACTGCACTTTACCTTGCAGTTGGATTAATCAGTCTGTGCATCGGAAGTTTTTTAAATGTTGTGATCTTTCGCACTCCAAAAATGATGGAGCAAGAATGGCATCAAGAATGCCAAATGCTTTTACACCATGAACAGCCGATCATAGATCAGAGCAAGTTAACATTAAGTCAGCCAGTTTCTACCTGCCCTAAGTGTCAAACGCCAATTAAATGGTTCCAAAACATCCCTCTTATTAGTTGGTTAGTACTTCGCGGTAAATGTGGCACTTGCCAAAACCCAATTAGCATTCGCTACCCGCTGATTGAACTACTTACTATGATCTGCTCATTGATCGTTGTGGCGGTATTCGGTGCAACAATTCAGATGCTGTTCGGCTTAATTCTAACTTGGACACTGATTGCACTCACTTTTATTGATTTTGATACACAATTACTACCTGATCGATTTACGCTACCTTTAGCAGCATTAGGTCTAGGTATTAATACTTTTGCAATCTATACAACGGCTAGTGCTGCGATCTGGGGCTATTTAATCGGTTTTCTATGTCTTTGGATTGTGTATTACCTATTTAAAATCATCACTGGCAAAGAAGGCATGGGCTATGGAGATTTTAAACTGCTTGCCGCCCTTGGTGCATGGATGGGTCCGATGATGCTACCCCTCATCGTATTACTCTCTTCTATGGTAGGCGCAATTATTGGTATTATGCTGATGAAAATGCGCGGTGAAAATCAACCTTTTGCATTTGGTCCTTATATTGCAATTGCCGGTTGGATTGCCTTTCTATGGGGTGAGCAAATTATGAAAGTGTATCTTGGGGGTTAATATGACATTTATCTTGGGGATTACGGGTGGTATTGGAAGTGGTAAATCTGCTGCAACCCAATGGTTTGAGTCCCAAGGTATTATTGTAATAGATGCAGATATTGTTGCTCGAGAAGTCGTAGCGCCAAATCAACCTGCTTTAAAAGAAATACACCGTGCTTTTGGAGATTGGGTTCTATTAGAAGATGGAACTTTGAATCGTCGAGCCTTGAGAGAACATGTCTTCAGCCATCCTGAAGCACGTATGACATTAGAAAAAATCACACATCCCGCTATTCGCCAATCTATCATTCAACAATTACAACAAGCTGAAAGCCCCTATGTCATTTTAGTCTCACCGCTTTTGTTTGAAACTAATCAACATGAACTTGTTCATCATACTTTATTGATCGATGCGAGTGAGCACATTCAACTGGAACGCGCAAGTCAACGAGATGGGCAAAGTGAAGAGCAAATTCGTCATATTATTGCAGCACAAATGCCTCGTTCTAAAAAGCAACGTTTGGCAAATGACATTGTGGTAAATGATGGCTTATTGGAACATCTACACCAACAATTAAAACCATTACATCTCAGTTATCTACAACGCGCTGAATATTAATTTTTGTTTTGTTGTTCGAGCTGAGCCTCTAAGGTGTCTTTTTGAAACCATCGCCACGGTTGAAGTGCACCAATCGCCATTCCAATCAAACCACTGATAATGGCAAGATTGATTGGTTCATCTAACAAAGGAACAGCGACAACAGCTGCTATAAATGGTGCTAAAGTTACAATACTCCCCGTTTTAAATGCACCTAATCTTTGAATTGCTGCAACATAAGTCAAAGTCGCAACGATCACTACCAACACACCATGGAAAAGTCCTTGAATCAAGAGGTGAAGAGGTTCTGCATCTTGAAAATGTTTTGGAATAAATAAAATATAAATAGGCAGGTAGATAATCGCAGACCAAATCACTACACCCGCTGTTGAATGCCAAGCAGATAACTTCCATTGCTTTAGGAGAACGGTAAAAATACCCCACCACACCGCACTAATAAACAGCAACAGATCCCCCCAACCCAATACAGTACTTTGATCATGCAGCATTAAATAACTCATAAGTAATAATGCACTCATCATAATTGCTATACTGAACCACGTATGTTTATCAAAAGGCTGTCTAAATAATAAATATGCAGCAATAGCAGTACACAAAGGGATACAACCATTTAAAAAAATAGCAGCATGTGCAGCTGGGGCATGCAGAAAAGCGGTATATACGGTAAAACAATAGCCTAGCCCGCCGATCAGTGCCAAAATCAAAGGGCGTGGATGCCATAAAAAGGCAAAATCTTTTTTATAAATTAAAACAGGCACTAAAATAACAGAAGCAATTGCAAAGCGCATCGCAACCAAATCCCACATACTGACATGCCAATGCGCATTAAGTCGGGAGAAAATAGTAAATCCGCCCCATATACACATCGTGATCAGGACAAAAAGATAACCTTGCGAGCGAACTGTCATTTTTCAATTTTGAATAGAGCGTAACGATGATTATACAGTAGTACGCTGTCGACATGCCTCATAAAGTGCCATACCTGTTGCAACACTTACATTTAAACTCTGCAAATCACCTGCCATTGGGATAAACACTGTTTGATCACATTGCGATTGGGTAATTGGTCGAAGTCCTGTGTCTTCAGCGCCCATCACTATCACAACTGAACCACTAAAATCACATTGCTGAATAGGCAAAGCATTCTCATCAAGCATCGTACCAATCACACGAGTATGGGTAGTCTCTTTTAAATGCGCTAAGGTACGAGCAAGATTAGTGACTTGAATAAACTTAACCTTTTCTGCACCACCTGCTGCAACTTTACGTGCTGTTGGCGTCAAACTTGCTGAACGATCTCTAGGTACGATGACTGCTTGAACCCCCATAGCGGCTGCAGTTCTGATGCAAGCACCTAAATTATGTGGATCAGTCACTTGATCAAGTGCCAACAATAACGCATCGGGATGCTGCTGCATTAATTGATCTAAATCTTTTTCATTAAGCGCTGGATGAGGACGTACAGCAGCAACAACCCCTTGGTGGAATGGCATTCCTGCTAGTTTTTCCAGACTGTCACGGCTTGCCTTTTGCACACTAATCCCGAAGGGTTCTGCAAGTGCTAAGATTTTTTGTAAACGCTGATCATCTCGACCTTTAAGCGTAAACAATGTGAGTACTCGCTCAGGCTCCAATTCTAATAATGACTCCACGGAATGAACGCCATAATAATATTCAGGTTTTGCCATGAGCGACCTCTTTTCAGCATTCCCACTTAAAGCAGGATATTTGGGGGGATTTTGAAAATAAAAAATCCTGTAAATGACTTTACAGGTGAGGAGCGAATAGCTCCGCAAGGGAATTTAATAAAAAAATCCTGTAAATGACTTTACAGGATTTTCTTCAGATATAGTGTACTCGATTTACGAAGGAAAAGGTTAACCTTCTAAATGACACACATAATCAAGTACTTCATCTGCTTCAATATGGAATACACTGTTTCCAGGGACATAGAATGACTGCCCCGCACGGAATAATTCACTTTCTGTACTATCTGCAATTTTTACGCGACACTCACCAGAAATAATTTCCATACGCTCTGGGACGTGTGTTTCAAAAGTCAAAGGTTGTTCAGTAGGTAAAATAACGCCTAAAGTTTTTTTTGTACCATCTTCAAATTGTACTGTATGGCTAATACATGCCCCGCCAAAATACACATTCGATTTCTTAATGACCGTTACATGATCAAACTGCACTGAACTCATGCGTACTCTCCAAATTCTGCCGCATTTATATTAGGTTATGCTGGACGTAGTTTAATTGTGCCTTTACAACTAATCAATCCATTTTCTGGCGTAAATACAGCAATTTTCATACCTGAGCGAGGAAAAAACAAAGCGAAGCTTTGTCCGGGCTCAAGACGAGTAGTTATGCTACGAGTGGCGAGAATTAGAAAAATAACTTTTACCCAATCACAAGGCAAACAACCATGTTACCAGTGGACAGAATCATCTTCGTTAATTTTACCAAGCACAAAGTGATTTGCACCGCGATGAATAATGAATATTAAGAAAATCAAACTTCAATATATGAGACCGACTTCAGAAATAAACCATTTGAAGCACTAAAAAAAACAACACCGCTAAAACATTATTAGTTTGAATTATGGATCAGCTTGAAATCATACACTTTCAGCTCTTTGCTTATTGAACAATATGACTTATGCATTTTTCCAAATTCCAATAAATCGTTTTGTAGTGAAAGCAACAAAATAGGTGAATCACGACTTGTCGCCACTATAAAAACTCTCTATCTTTAAGCAAAACAATCTGTGCATTGGATGCGTTTATGCTCACCCATTTAACTTTAATTAATTTTGCACTCGCTGACCACTTAGCTTTAGATATTGAACAAGGCTTTAATGTTCTCACAGGAGAAACAGGCGCAGGAAAATCTTTATTGTTAGATGCCTTATCTGCATGTTTGGGTGAACGCACAGATACAAATTATGTCCGATATGGTGCAGATAAAGCTGACGTTACGGCTATTTTTAGCTACCAAGCTGATAGTGCTGAAGCCAATTGGCTCATAGATCATGAGCTTGATGATGAATCAGGCGAGATTCATTTGCGTCGCGTCATATTTGCAACTGGCCGTAGTAAAGCTTGGATTAATGGAAGACCTAGTAGCCTTGCTGAACTTAAAGAAATCGGGCGATTATTAGTCCAACTCTACAGCCAGCACAGCCAACAACAACTTCTAGAACCACCTTATCCAAAACACTGGTTAGATCGTTATCACAATTTTGGTGATCAAGCACAAGCAGTTCGTGAAGCGTATAGCATTTGGCAGCAAAATATCCGACAACACCAAGCCGCGCTAGATGCGCAAGCTACTCGCCTGCAAAAGATACAAAGCTTAGAAGCTCAATTGGAAGAGCTTGAGGAAATTGTACAAACAGAATATCGAGAAATTGAACAAGAATTTGATCGCTTAAGCCATCACGAACATATCATGCAAGACTGTGGTTATAGCCTAAATGTATTGGATGAAGCTGAACAAAATATTACTCAAGAAATCTCATCGATTATCCGTCGGTTAGAGTCTCATGCTGGACGCAGCGAACTGCTTTCAACCATTTATAATTCTTTATTAAATGCACAAAGCGAAATTGAAGACGCCACAGCAAGCTTGCGTCAGTTCATAGATCGCCAAAGTTTCGATCCTGAACGCATGGAGCAATTAAATTCTACACTTGAAATCTTCCATCGTCTGGCACGTAAATACAGAACTCAACCAGAGTCCCTCAAACAAGATTTTGAACAATGGCAACAGGAATTAGAACAACTTCATCAACTTGAAGATCCTGAAACTTTGGCTGAACAAGTTGAAATTGCCTATCAATCCTTTATTGAAAAAGCACAGCACTTAGATGATATTCGTCGCACCGCTGCGATTCCACTAGCCAAACAACTGACGGAACAAGTCAAACCTTTGGCTCTTCCTGAAGCTCATTTTGAATTCAAATTCGAACCATTAGAACAAGCATCATCCGAAGGCCTAAGCTTTATTCAACTGCTATTCACTGCAAATAAAGGAATTCCTCCACAACCATTAGCACGAGTTGCCTCAGGTGGTGAGCTTTCTCGTATTGCTTTAGTCATGCAAGTCATGAATGCTGAGAAGACCGAAGCAGAAGTTCTAGTATTTGATGAAATTGATGTCGGAATTAGCGGTGGAACTGCAGAAGTTGTAGGACGATTACTGGCTGATTTAGCACAGCATGTTCAATTACTATGTATTACTCACCAAGCACAGGTTGCGGCGCAATCCGATCAACATCTACTGGTCAAAAAACAACAAACTGATCCAGCTAGCAGTACCATCATCGAACTTGACGAAGAACAGCGTATTCTAGAGCTTGCTCGTATGTCTGGTGGTGTCGAAATTAGTGAGACAACTTTGCAACATGCAAAGCAGCTGCGACAGCTTAAGTTTCAGCCTGCCTGATTTTTAGGGCAAAATATCAGAAAATGATTGGCGAAATCCGATTAACTCTTGTATGTTGATATAAAGAACCTATATAGATAGAAACGTACATTCTTTTGATGGAGAACCGCCTAGGTGACGAAACAATACTTAACTCACCGTTGTCTCATCGCTCCACCAGACATGGCAGATGACTTCTTTGCAAATACTGTCATCTATGTTGCGCGCCATGATGAAGACGGTGCACAAGGCATCATTATCAATCGTCCGTCTGATTTACAAATCAAAGAACTTCTCAATGATTTGGAAATTGATGCGGATAATGTTCACCCTCACGCGGTCTTGCAGGGCGGTCCTTTACGCCCAGAAGCAGGCTTCGTTCTACATACTGGTCAACCGACTTGGCACTCCTCTATTGCGGTAGGAGAAAATGTCTGCATTACCACCAGTAAAGATATCTTAGATGCGATTGCTCACAATGAAGGCGTTGGTCGCTATCAAATTGCTCTAGGCTATGCGAGTTGGGGTAAAAATCAACTTGAAGATGAAATCACTCGTGGTGACTGGTTAATTTGCGATTCAGATATGGATCTTATTTTTAATCTTCCATACGGCGATCGTTGGGATGCGGCTTATAAAAAAATCGGTGTAGATCGTAATTGGTTTGCTTCTGAGATTGGTCATGCCTGATATACAAACTTCTCAGTCGATTATGGCATTTGATTTTGGTACACAAAAAATGGGCATTGCGATTGGTCAATCCGCGATTGAAAGTGCCAATCCACTGCCTTTATTTATAATGAAAGATGGCATTCCTGACTGGAACCAATTACTCAAACTTGTTAAAGAGTGGCAACCGAACTTATTTCTAGTCGGGCTACCTTTGAATATGGATGATAGTGAATCCGAACTCTCAGCACGCGCTCGTAAATTCGCTCGTCGTTTACGTCACCAGACAAATATCCAAACGTGGATGGTGGATGAACGCCTAACAACTCGTGAAGCGAGAGAAGAACTCGAATCTTATCAAAGTAAAGGTCAAGCAAAACGCTTATCAGCAGATAGCTTTGCAGCAGCGTTGTTGATACAAAGCTGGTATCGCTATCCTACAGGCATCACACCTTAATCAGACATCTTAGATATAAATGAATATCTTGGCGGGCGATATCCATATCGCCTTTTGAGCTGAATTTACATTGAAGGCGGAACGGAATAACAACGTTGAATTGAGCTTATGAGCTTTCCTAACCAATATCACTCTACTAATTTTATTTATTAACAACATCAAAGCTTATTTCTCAATCACTCTCACCGTTGCAGTACGTCCAGAAACGAATGCCAATGGATTTTGTGGTGGTTCATCTAATACAATTTTCACAGGCACTCGTTGAGCCAATCGTACCCAACTAAAAGTTGGATTTACATTTGCCAATAAGTTTGAACTGCCGGAACGCTCGCGATCTTCAATCCCAGATGCAATACCTTGCACATGACCACGAATACGTTGTTTATCCCCCATCAATTGAACTGTTGCAACATCTCCAACATGAATACGGTCAAGTTTTGTTTCTTCAAAATAACCAACCACATAAAGTTGCTGACGATCTAAAAGAGCTGCTACAGCTTGTCCAACTTTAACGTAATTACCCACACGTAAATCAAAATTTGATAAAGTTCCATCGGCAGGAGCAACAACTTCTGAACGGTGTAAATTCAATTCTGCCAAGTGCAAATTACTTGTCGCCACATCCAGTAACGCATATTGCTGTTCAATCGCAGCATTGGCTTGTTCAATACTTGCTTTTAATTGTTCGCGTTCAGCAAAAGCTTGATCACGTGCAGCAAAAACTTGATCTTGTTCCTGTTTGGAAATTGCACCATCCATAAGACTGGTATATCGAGCTGCATTCTTTTCGGCAAGTTTCATATTGGCTTCGGTCTTTACTAAGCTAGCTTTGGTACCCGCGAGAGTCGCTTGAGCTTGTGCTAGACCTGCTTTAGCTTTCGCAAGATCAGATTTGGCTTGCTCCACATCCAATGCTTGACGTGCGACATCAATTTTAAACAAGACCTGTCCTTTCTTTACAGTTTGATTGTCTTGTACCAAAACCTCAGTCACCAAACCATTTACATCTGAAGCCACTTGAATGACATCGCCACGGACACGACCATCTCGCGTCCAAGGTGCCGCATTATAGTAATTCCATAAATGCACAACCGTGTATATCGCCACAATAATGGCAATGAAAAGAACCACGGGTCGTATGACTTTTCGCATATCAAATGCATTCATGTTCTTCACCTTTACTACTCATTTTTAAATCAGAGAAATTTAAACAATCAAAAATTTAGCTCAAATCCAAAGTCGGACGAAAATCTCATGCACACAAAGCATCAAAGCTAAATAGAAGCAGAGATTAAAAATACTGGGTAACCCGATCCATCCCGCCTGAGCGAAACGATCTACAAATGGACTTAATATCTTAAACAACACATAAGCAATCACGGCTTGCACTAACAACGTAGGAATATAAATTCCATATAGATTGATTTCACCCATGAGCAACCTCAACGTCATTCATATTTAAACTCACCTGTTCATTTGAAACATGCCCTATGCTTTTGAGAATATTATTCAGTGAAATCAATAATCTTTGATGCAAATCATCTTCACTAATTGGCGTTGCAAGATGCTTGACCACTTCGATTTGCTGAAGGATTTTCGTTGGAAAAGTTTGAAGTGAAAGTTGCTCTGATTGAGTTTGAAAATATTCGGCAAGCTGCTGCTCTAAAAGAGCAATTTGCATTTGCAAGTCCACATAATGTGGAAGCTTTTGGCGGATTTCCTGTAATCGTACAAGATCAACAATCGATGCACTTTCAATTAAGGCATTTTGGATGGCATATTTCAGTTCAGCATTTTGTACCATCTTGCTATTTAGAACCCCAACTCGATCAAGCATGCTGCGTAAATGAATTTTGAAATCAATCCCATAACTCAGTGTTAAAGCTTGACGCATCGCTTGGTAATGCAAACTTAAAATACGTGTTGCGCTTGTATCGGGTGAAACAGCACGAACCAAATCAATCACAATTAATGAGACCAAAACACCCAAAATCATGGCAAAGGAGCTGTCTAAATAAGACACCGCATCCATTGAATATTTATTGTGTAAATTCAACCCCATCATGGTATTAATGCCTAAAACCATACCAATCGGCATTAGCATTTGATTTGCCATCATGCTTACAGCCACAAGGAAAATTGGAAAAAGTACCAGTGCTAATTGCCAAAAGTGCGTAATGTGGGGGAAAATTCCAAAGGCATAAATAAAAACTAATCCCGCTGAAACGATGCTTCCCCAGATAAATATGCGCAACACTGGCACAGGATTATCCAAAGCAGTCAAAATACACGCTGTGATCGCACCCATTTGCGCCATCATAAATCCAGCTTTCCAACCTGATAAAATCCACGCTCCTGTCACGATGAAAGTGATGAGAACCGCACTGATTCCACCGCGTACCGCAATACCATGATCACGATGTAAACTTGGATATTTGGTGGTGATCGTAGTTATCTCAGATGGGATTTCTTTATGACCTTTCTGGATCTGTTGCCAAAGTAACTTCACTGCCAACATATTGGCGATAAAATGACGTACATCCATTTTTAAAGCAGCCAACACAGTCTTTTGTTCAGACGAAGCCATCGCAATCAATTCGCTAAAATCTTGTTCAAACTGTGGTGGTAAATCACCTAAGTTATCGGCAGTTAATTGTTTTTCTTGATTTAAAAACTGTAAGGTCTGTTGTCGTAGTTGGCTTAACCTTGGAGCTAATGTGGTTAATGGCATTTGCTCTAATTGTTTAATCCGTTGAGACATGGCAACAAGATTGGCCACAACGAGCGAGACCTGATGCAGCATTTCTTGTAGAGGTTTGGTCATACCTTGCAACTCGCCTTTTTCATAAGCGAGATGAACTGCTAGAGCATGGATATCTGATGCATCACGGGTGATCACCCCTAAAATTTGTGTGTAATTTTGGTTTGTATCTTGGTCTGAAATGAGTTTTTCAAAAATATTTTCCAGATCCTGCAAAGTTTTGATGACACGTTGTTTAATCATGGCACCTACATGAACAGGAAAAAAAGTTGCTGAAACGACAGCGGTTGAAATCACACCCACAGAGATTTCTAAAACTCGTGCCAGAGCAATATCAAAAATATTATAGCTATCAACATAAGTGATGGCGTTATACACAATCATTGCGGTGGAATATCCAGCCAACATAAATACATAGCTACGAGGAGTACGATCCAAGAGCGATATATACAGTGCAAACCCGACCCACAATGCCAAGATGATCGTAAACAACCACGGCGTATTGATAAAATGTGGTGTCAAAAGCAACGCAATAATTGCTCCTGCAGCCGTACCAACCAAGCGATAAATACATTTGGAAGAAACCATTCCAGAGTAAGGACTGGCAATAATTAATACCGTCCCTATCGACCACATTGGGTTAATCAAATCAAGCTCAAATGAAATAAACAGTGCCAACATCCCTGCGACAAAGGTTTTGCACGCAAAAATAATATCAAGTCGACTCGGCCTAAAAGCCAACAACTGTTTAAATAACATGAACTTTTCTCAATACTAACCGCGTTAGGAAACGCAAATTCACATCACAACTCAGCTGCATTTAGCTTCTTGATAGAGACTAAAAGAGCATTCAATTGACCGTGAAATAGAATGAACTGATCGGAATGGCAAACATTTCAGGGATAAATTTAAAACAAATTATCCAATGAAGAAATTGTGCTTATAATTTTTTCAAAACCAAGCAATTTAGTCAACATAAATTATCATTATTTGATAATTATTTAATTAAATATAGAATATATCATGCAAAACATATCATTTTTCTCATCAGAGAACTTATTCATACGTTTTAGAATCAACTACGCTAAAAGTGCATACCCGCTGAATGACTTTTCTGTTATAAAGCAAATAAAAGCCACAGCTTTAGACTATTTTTAAGGAGTAAACAGCTCATCATGGCAATTTCGAGTTTTGGTAAAATTCTCACTGTACTGGACTTATTTTCAGTTTCTCGCCCGATTATCAACGTTGATATCATTTGTGATGAGCTCAATCTCTCAAAACCCACTGCATATCGCTATTTAAAGGAACTGGTATCAACTGATATCTTGAAACGTATTAGTGGAACATCTGGTGACTACACTTTAGGCTCTAAAATAGCGGTTTTAGACTATATTTCGCATAGTACAGATCCTTTAGTACAAATCAGTATTCCGTTCATGCGAGACATCGTAGATCGTACAGAACTTTGCTGCTTACTCACCTATTTGAATCATGATTACTGTATTGATTTACATCATGAAACCTTCAAAGCAGCCGAGCTGCTTTCATACGGACGTGGCTGTCCTCGACCTGTATATGTGGGGGCATCACCTAAAATTGTGATTGCTCATTTAACCAAACAAAGAATTCAGTCTTACTATGAGCAATTCTCAAATGAGCTTGCCAAAGTTGGCTTTGCCCATGATCTAGATGAATTCGCTCAACAGATGAAAAAAATCAAAAAGCAGGGATTTTATTTATCTCAAGGTGAAATTGATCCACAAGTTTGCGGTCTGTCTGTGCCGATACGTTTTTCCACAAAGGAAGCACCGATCGCCTTGACCTTAGTTGCATCAAAAAATCGTTTTGATTTTCTGAATATTCAGAAGCTTATCGAAATCTTACAAAGCAATGCAGCTCAGATCGAACATAAATTTGCAACACTGACTGAAAACCAAGCAAACCAAAACTGAGAATATTAAAAATTATTTACACTTTCATGCGTTGTAAATATCAACATATTCTCATATTATGATTATGTTCTTCAGCATACTCTCCCAAAAAGAGCATGACTTTCCTCAGAGAACTAAGCTCATATTCGTTATGGGCTTTTTTCTTGAGCTGTATATATGAGGCAATAAAAAAGCCCTCTAGGTAGAGAGCTTCTTAGATTTGATGCTATTAGATTGATGAGCAATTAAGGCTGTTTTAAATAAGGCCATGCAGCTCGTAGATATATAATCATCGACCACAAGGTTAATATCACCGCAGCATACAATAAAGCATATGCCCAGATTTCTAACGGCTTCCAGTTCAACAAAAATACGCTAATCGCAATCATTTGAAAGGCAGTTTTATATTTACCTACGGTTGAAACAGCTACATTAGTTCTTGCACCCAATTCTGCCATCCATTCGCGCAATGCTGAAACTGTAATTTCACGAGAAATAATCACAATCGCAGCAAATGCCATGGAAATTGTAGGTTGCCATTGAACCAAAACAATCAAAGCAGCAGCGACCATCAATTTATCAGCGACAGGATCGAGAAAGCGTCCAAAAGCCGATGTTTGATTTAATGTCCTTGCGAGGTAGCCATCAAACCAATCTGTTACAGCTGCAAGGACAAAGATCGCGGTCAAAATCAAATGTCGCATCATCCCACCATGATGCTCAGCAATTCCAATCGCTGGTGGCCAATAGGCAATCACCAAAAAAACAGGAATAAAGGCAATACGTGCCAATGTTAGAATATTAGGAATGTTCAGGATTCGCCCTGTGCTCATAAACACCGCCATGTTGGTCGCATCAAATATGCATATTGCACAAAGGTTGTGCCGAGATTGTATCCATCTGTAAGCAACTTTATACGAAATACGAGGAAGTGTCGACTAGGCAAAAACGGCAACCGTCTGCCTAAGGATCGCAATTAATCGATTTTCACTATCCCAAAGATAAGCATATTCTGTTGAATAACCGTGTTCTGCAAACTCAGTAACGACTTTATATTTAAACCAGTCATGCAGTTGATTCTCAATCGGGTGTATATATGTAATGTGCCAACTTAAAGAGCTCGCTGGTGCTGGTGTTTTAAACATTGGTAAAACACCTGGCGGCCACACATCCATTAAAGAAAATAAATCACCCAAATATAAATCACGATTTGAGTGTAATTGAGGAGAAAAACGACACCATCCACCAAAATCAGGTGTTTTACTTCCTGCCATTGGATAATGTCCTTCAGCCCAACACAATTCGAACTGTTGTAAGCATTCAGGCATCAAACCTTCAAGATAAACCATTTTTTCCAGTTGATCTGCTGTTACGTAGTCAGGAACTGTTGGTTTGTTATTCACCACAATTCTCGACTCTCGCCCCAAACCGAAGCTTGCGACTAAAACACTTTGCACTGCATCGTCTTGCCAAAGACGAATTTCAAGTGTCGTCACTGATTTGCCTTGTCTCAATACTTCAGCCGTCAATTTGGCTGCACCTTGCTGTACAGGCCCAACAAAGCTGACACTGCAACTTAAAAGCTGTTTTTCTGAATCATTGACTGTAAGAATTGCTTTTTGAATGAGCAGACCTGCGATAAGACCACCAAATACCGTACGCCCTTGCAACCATCCTGATGGAATATCAATCCATTCTTGTTGTTCTAGCTGTTGATACAATCCAAGCAGTGACATTATTATTCCTTAAGGAGCAAATTCACTTTATCTTTCAACGTTTCTTAAGTTTTGTGAATGATCATTTATCCACAACTCTATGGAAGATTCGGTCAATCCGCCCTTTTATTCATGAAGAATTTTATAAATCGTCCTTGCCATCACTTCTCCCAAACCAGGAACAAGCATTAATTCTTTTTCTGAAGCTTTTAGCACGCCTTGTATACCTCCAAAATGAGTCAATAAATCGCGTCGACGTTTAGGTCCTAAACCTGGGATTGCTTCCAATACGGAACTACTACGTCGTTTATCTCGCTTGGCTCTATGTTTGGTGATGGCAAAACGATGTGCTTCATCTCGAACTTGCTGAATCAAGTGCAAAGCTTTGTGGTCTTCAGGCAATTGAATCTTTGTACCATCAGTAAAATGCAAGGTTTCTAAACCTGGTTTTCGCCCTTCACCTTTAGAAACCCCAATCATAAATGCATCTAGACCAAGCTCCTCCATGACATCCATAGCCATATGCAACTGACCTTTACCACCATCAATCAGTAAAAGGTCAGGTAACATATTCTTTTTATAACGACGAATCAGCGCTTGACGCATCGCTGCATAGTCATCACCACCGGTAATGTCCTGAATGGCGAACTGACGATAATCTCTTTTCCGCGCTCCACCTTGATCGAACACCACACAGGAAGCGATTGGTGCTTCCCCCATAGTATGACTAATATCAAAACATTCAATCCGATCAATCGGACGTCCTGCAACTTGTTCAAGTTGATGAAAACGCTCATTCAACTCTAAATGATTACTCAACTTCCCTTTGATAGCATGCTGCACGTTCATTTGTGCAAGCTCTTGCCACTCAGCCCGTGTTTCTCGAACTTTGTGCTTGATCTGAACTTTCTTCTCAAAGGTTTGTTGTAACGCTTCTTCGAGTTGAACTCGATCAGGAAGTTCGACATTCACAATCAACTCAGAAGGGATTTCATCTGCCACTTGGAAGTAGAAGTTAGCAATAAAATCACTGAGCATTTGTCCAAGATCATCACTCAACATATCTGGAAAATAGCTTTTTCCTCCCAGCATACGACCATTACGCACATACATGATTTGTACGCAGGTGACACCCGCTTGATAGGCAATCGCTAGAATATCGGCCTCACCTTTTATTTTAAACACCGCTTGTTGTGCTTGAACTTCACGTAATAAAGACAACCGATCTCGATAAAATACCGCTTTTTCGAACTCAAGAGCTTCTGCCGCTTGCTCCATTTTGCCGATTAATTCCTGATTCAGTTCTTTGGTATCACCTTGTAAGAAGCGAATTGAATTATCAACATCTTCTTTATAATCTTCTGGGCTAATTAACCCCACACATGGTGCTGTACACCGTTTGATTTGATATTGTAGACAAGGGCGTTTGCGTTGAGAAAAATAGCTATTTTCACACTGTCTTACATTAAATAGTTTCTGTAAGGTTAAAAGAGTATCTCGCGCGCTGTACGCACTTGGATAAGGACCAAAAAACTTACCGATTTGATGCTTACCTTTACCTCGCCCACTGGCAATACGAGGATAAGGTTTATCTGCGGAAACAAAGATATAGACATAGGACTTATCGTCCCGCAGCATGATGTTATATGGCGGACGATGTAATTTGATAAGATTTTGTTCTAATAGTAGCGCTTCAGTTTCGGAACGAACGATCAATGTCTCGATATCATAAATACGTGCAACCAGAGCTTGTGTCTTGGGATGCTCAATCGTTTTTACAAAATAGCTGGAGACACGATTTTTTAGATTCTTCGCTTTACCGACATAAAGTAACTCCCCATCTTTGCCTAGCATTTTGTACACACCAGGCAATTGGGTCATATGAGTCAGTATTTTTTCAATGTGTTCACGCGCGTTTGGATTCACAGCAGACTTTCATGATCAGTATTGGTTTGATGATGTAGTCTGCATAAATCAATTTCAAGTGAATTGAGCTAAAATCCATCAACTCAATGGCTCAAATTACACCGATAATTAAAAAACTCGACTCAATACTTTATCAACGCTCTTAAATGCTGACTCATTAAAGAAATCACAAGCGAGTTCATTTGTCGGAGTAATTGGATTAACCTCTCTCGTCGTATGGTAAAACCCCCAATACTCACGTGCTTGATGACGAATTCGCGTATCCGCTAAATTAAACTCTGTACTAGGTTGATATGCTGTCCATGATGCATTTTGCCAAATACCCTGATTTTGAACAGTACTACTGGTACTGACATGCGCAAGATTTTGCGTTGGATAAGATTCAATATAATCTTGAGTACTCAACTGAACTTGTTTTTGCCAACATGTTGCACCTGCAGGGAATTTATCCTGACTGGCAAACAATAGTCCTTGAATAATTTCTAGTGTAACATCGCTTATGAACGATGATGCTGTCGCTTGTCTTAAAAAATAACGTACATAGTCAGAAACCTCTAAGCCAGACAAGTCAATCTTCTTGAGCTGATAAGTAAGTTTAAATGCTGTTCTCTGTTCTAAATTATAAGGTTCATACTCTAAAACACTATCACTGAATACTGCTTTACGACCTACGATATAAGCACCAGTGGTATTTTGCGGTGGAAATATGGTTGATATCCCATTGCTAGTAATAAAGTTTCGAAGCGCTTCAGTCTGTAATTTTGGTGTTTCGGTATAAGTAATTAAAAGATCATTATTTTTATCTACTTGATACGATTTCTTTGTCAGTTTATTAGACTCATTTGCAACTGAAAGATCATAACTATAAAAAGCTTTATTCTGAGGATCAACAGTTCCATAAATATCATCAGTTTCTTCAGTACAAGCCACTAAACTTAAAATACTTAAACTAATCAATAGCTGTTTTTTCATTATATTTTCTCATGATTTTAAATATCAAATTTTATCCAAATTATACTATCTGGTACAACTAAAAAAAATATTGCTCTTTTTAAAAATAAGTTTTCTATTCAACATGAAATGCGAAATTATCAATCTATTTTTTAGTGAGTACTGACTGTATTGCCTGACAGAAAGCCTGTTTATTTTTAGGTGATACCAAAATATAAGTTGCTATACCATCCTTTTTATAATCAATGCGTAAACGATCCAAAGATAGAGCTGGGGACGAGGTCAGATGATGTGTGCTTGTAAGCTCAACAATATCCTTCTTATTTATTCTCCATTTAAACCACATCGAATGAATCGTCAGTTCATGTTCAGTCACAACATAACGAGTGTTTAAGATCGGCCACCAGAGCAATACAATCGTTAGAAAGTATATAACTGCATGCTCAGGGTATTCTTGCATGGTTCCTTTAATATGCATCGTCCATAAAAACTGCAGCAGTAAACCTGTCGTCGCAATAACTATTCCCCATAACCACCAATCTATTTTTGAACGAAATGTCTGCATAGTTTGTACCTCGATAAAATTCACTCATTTAAACGTATTTTATAACGAGAACAAATAAAAAACGCCCTGTCGGGCGTTTTGATTTCACTCATTAAAATACATAGGGACGTATAAAAATAAGGAAGAATAATCCTAACATTAAGAACCACTTTAAAAAGTAATAAAGTTGGCGGTTTGATTTCTTTAATGCTTTGGCTTTAATTCGGATTTGGTAAACATAACCAAAAACTTTATTTAAACCACCTGTTTGGTCACCAGCTTCATTCGGCGAACTCGCAGCAGTCATCACACTTTTACCAAACCAGTGATTAAACTTTTCCATAAAACGTGTCTTTAATGGACGCTCTACATCAGCGAAAAAGATAATACGGTTTTGATCTGTTTTATTTTCAGCGTAGTGAATGTAGGTTTCATCAAACACAACGCTTTCTCCATCACGCCATGAATAACGTTCGCCATCCACATCAATAAAGCAACGGTCATCATTTGGTGTAATCAAACCTAAATGATAACGCAACGAACCTGCATAAGGGTCACGATGTCGTACTAAACGACTATCTGGTGCCAACTCGGTAAACATCGCAGCTTTAATACTTGGCAATGTTTTCAACAAAGCCGTCGTTTTTGGGCAAAGCTCAGCAGCTGACGGATGCGCAGAATCGTACCATTTAAGATAAAAACGCTTCCAACCTGTTTTAAAAAATGAGTTAAAACCTAAATCATCGTAGCTACTTGAAGCTTTAATCCCACCCTTGTCGTATAAAGCTTTCGCCTCATCACGAATCATTTCCCAATTTTCATCTAAAATTTTTAGGTCTTTGAAATATTGAGTATCGATATAAGGTTGATTCGGTACTTTAGAAAACATGTACATTAAGAAATTAATCGGTGCGAGCACAGTAGAATGGTCAAAAAATTGACGATAAAACGAATGCTTAACTTTACCACGACGCTGAATATACAACGCCGAAATGATAAAGATCGCTAATATGATCCATTTAATCATTGATATCGGCACTTAAAAATTAATCGCCAAATTTTAACACCATCCCTCACAATTTCTAGCCGCTTTTACTCAAACTCCGACTTGGATAGCGAGTTAATTTTTTTTAATTCTATTTTTCAAAAACTTAATAACTTTTTTTAAAAACTATATTTTTGTTTTAAGCTCTTTTTTCACCTGATACATTCTTGCATCGGCTTCATGGATTAATGTTGTTGCATCAATATACCCTTCAACATGATCGGTTTGTTTGACACCGATACTCAAGCTAATTGAAGGTTCTATTTGGCGAATATATTGCTCCAAACGAGGTACAAAACTCTCTATCGCTTGAGATTCTGTACATCTTGGGAAAATGATACAAAATTCATCACCTCCGCATCGAAAACAATGATCATCAAGTCGAGCAACATAGCGGATACCATCTGCCACTATTTTTAAAATTTGATCGCCACGTGGGTGCCCAAATGTATCGTTGATCATTTTGAAATCATTAATATCAATAAATACCACCGTCACAGGTTCTAAAGTATGTTCAGCCGTACATATAGTTGCATTCAAAATACTATTTAAATGTCGAACATTCAGTAAACCTGTCAGAGGATCAGTTTGTGACAATGCTTCCATTTGTTGTGCGCGATCTTCGAGGACATTGGCATATTGTTCAATTTTCTCTTTAGACGATTTGATTTCACTGACTAAACTCCAAACATAGGTTTCAACAACTAAAGAAATATCAAACATGAATAGTTTTTCTAGAGTTTGCACAACTTGATGATATTCATCTGTATGTCCAATTTGCTCATACACCAAAGTCATTAATCTAGTTTTGAGATGATAAATCGCCGATAAATATAATTTGGGTTCTACACCGATCCGCTTATGCACTAAACCAATCCTTAGACGGTTGTTAACGTAATTGGCATCATAAGTCCCAGAAAATAACTCAGTGACGTATTGTCGTTGCGCACGTTGTAAACGAGATAAGGTATCTACATCTCCAATCAAAGTTGCAATTTCGGCTACTGAAGTTTGTTGTTGATAAAACTCCATCACAACTTGATCAAATAAAGGCTCAAGCTTTATACCTAATTGAACTAACTGGAGAAGTTCTTTATTCGTCAACGACAATAAAGATTTTCGATATTCTATTTCCTCTGAGGAAATATGCATTTGTTGCATCAAAGTTTGGTCTATTGGTTTCATCCTGACACCTCTCATCCCCAAACAAGATTATCGAGAATCGAATTGGATTGATTTTCAGTTCTGTCTTGTTCTAAGTGTGCAAACCATCTTTAGTTAAATTCTAGCCTTTATTTTCACTTTCCACTTCAAGCATTAACTAACATTTTTTGTCAGCTGATGACGGTGTTTCAATATGAAAAATAAATGCTGTGAATGTTTAAAAGAACCACAGCTTCCCTATTTCAAGGTTCTAGCGCTAAATGTGATTTTCTTCTAAAAATGCAGCAAGAAATAGACCAAAATAAAGAATTTGCCTTTGAACAAATAAAATTTAATATCTATTCCTTTAAGAAAGCACATATTCCACAGTAAATGAGTGTTCTAGATAAATTTATTGTTGTAAGTACTTATGGAGATTATTTTATTCATTTCAGCATTTTTTATTTACAATCATCATTATAAACAACAATAAACCATTGATTTAAATTAATTAAAATAATAAAAAATGATCCATCAAAACAATAGATGACCCTAGCGTCACGGCTTGATACAACTTGTTATGTTCTTTTTGGATATAGTTATCGTAAGATTAGCGAAGCATTTTGTGTGACTATATCCACACACACGCTTTTATGACATCAACTCAGAATCCTCCACAACAAGGGAGATCAGGCATGATCCACGCTGGCAATGCCATTACCGTCCAAATGCTTGCGGACGGAATTGCAGAATTCCGCTTTGACTTACAAGGTGAGTCGGTTAATAAATTTAACCGTGCAACCATCGAAGACTTCCAGGCAGCGATTGCTGCAGTTAAAGCCAATAACGACATTAAAGGCTTAGTTGTTACCTCTGGTAAATCAACATTTATCGTTGGTGCTGACATTACTGAATTTGGCGACAATTTCGCTGCTGGTGAACAAGCAATCATTGATTGGCTTATTCCTGTACACGAAATCTTCAATAGCTTTGAAGATTTAGAAATGCCTAAAGTTGCTGCGATCAATGGCATGGCGCTTGGTGGCGGTTTTGAAATGTGCTTAGTGTGTGACTACCGTGTCATGTCTGAACAAGCACAAGTTGGCTTACCAGAAATCAAACTTGGTATCTATCCTGGTTTTGGTGGTAGCGTTCGTTTAAGCCGTTTGATCGGTATCGACAATGCTGTTGAATGGATGGCAATGGCGAATCCTAAGAAGCCAGCTGCTGCGCTTAAAGATGGTGCTGTAGATGCAGTTGTTGCTGCTGACAAACTTCAAGAAGCTGCTGTTGACTTAGTTAAACAAGCACTTGCTGGTCGTTTGAACTGGAAAGCAAAGCGTCAAGAAAAATTAGACGCAATTAAATTGAACCCACTTGAACAAATGATGGCGTTCAATACAGCGAAAGGTGCGGTTCTTGCTAAAGCAAACCCTGCGCAATACCCTGCTCCTAAATTATTGCTTGACTCATTACAAGCAGGTGCAAGCTCAACTCGTGACGACGCATTAAAAGCAGAAGCTCAAGGTTTCGCTAAAGCTGCGATCACACCACAAGCTGGCGCACTTATCGGTTTATTCATCAACGATCAAGTTGTGAAGAAAACTGCGAAAAAATATGAAAAAGGTGCTCATCCTGTAAACCAAGCAGCTGTATTAGGTGCTGGTATTATGGGTGGTGGTATTGCTTACCAAGCGGCAAGCAAAGGCACTCCAATCATCATGAAAGATATTGGTAACCCACAACTTGCATTAGGTATGAAAGAAGCGAATGGCTTGCTAACAAAGCAAGTTGAACGCAAGAAAATGAAACCTGCGCAAATGGGTGAAACGCTTGCTCGCATCCGTCCAACTTTAAGCTATGACGAGTTTAAAGAAGTGGATATCGTGATCGAAGCGGTAACTGAAAACCCTAAAGTTAAAGAAATCGTACTTGCAGATACAGAAAAGCATGTTCGTGAAAACACGATCATCGCATCTAACACATCTACAATCTCGATTACACGCCTTGCGAAAGCATTACAACGTCCTGAAAACTTCGTTGGTATGCACTTCTTCAACCCAGTACACATGATGCCATTGGTTGAAGTTATTCGTGGTGAAAAAACTTCTGATGAAGCAATCGCAACAACTGTTGTTCTTGCTCAGAAAATGGGTAAAACACCTATCGTTGTAAACGACTGTCCAGGTTTCTTGGTAAACCGCGTATTGTTCCCTTACTTTGGTGCATTCGACCTACTCGTTAAAGACGGTGCTGACTTCCAGCAAGTTGATAATGTAATGGCGAAATTCGGTTGGCCTATGGGTCCTGCATACTTGATCGACGTTGTTGGTATCGATACAGGTGTACATGGCGCAGAAGTGATGGCTGAAGGTTTCCCTGACCGTATGAAGCCAGATTACAAAGGTTCTATCCAAGCGATGTACGAAGCAAAACGTCTTGGTCAAAAGAACGATGTTGGTTTCTACAAATATGTGTTAGACAAGAAAGGTAAGAAAGCGAAAACTGTTGACCCAACAGCTTACGAAATCATTGCGCCTTTCGTGACTGGCGAAAAACGTGAATTTGATCCACAAGAAATCATTGACCGTATGATGCTTGCTTTCTGTAACGAAACAGTTCGTTGCTTAGAAGACAACATCGTTGCAACTGCTTCTGAAGCAGATATGGCGATGATCATGGGTGTAGGTTTCCCTCCATTCCGTGGTGGTCCATGCCGTTATATCGACCAAACTGGTGTTGCTGAATACGTTGCGCTTTGCGATAAATATGCACACTTAGGTAAAGCTTATGAAGCGCCGCAAATGCTGCGTGACATGGCTGAAAACAACAAGAAATTCTACGGTTAAGGAGCGACGTGAATGGCTACTTTAAATCCACGTGACGTTGTGATTGTTGATGGCGTACGTACTGCCATGGGCAAAAGCAAAAACGGTATGTTCCGCAATGTACGTGCTGACAGCATGTCTGCGGAGCTGGTTCGCGCTTTAGTTGCTCGTAACCAATTTGATGTCAACGAAGTTGAAGATGTAATCTGGGGTTGTGTAAACCAAACTTTAGAGCAAGGTATGAACATTGCTCGTAATATTGGTTTATTGGCTGATATTCCAAAGACTGCTGGCGGTCAAACGGTTAACCGTTTGTGTGGTTCTTCTATGCAAGCAATCCACACGGCTGCTGCACAGATTGCAACCAATCAAGGTGACATCTTCATCATCGGTGGTGTAGAGCATATGGGTCACGTCGGTATGATGCACGGCATCGACCTGAACCCTGAAGCATCTAAACACTATGCCAAAGCATCTAACATGATGGGCTTAACTGCTGAAATGTTAGGTCGTATGAACGGAATCTCTCGTGAAGAACAAGATGCCTTCGGTGTTGAATCTCACCGCCGTGCTTGGGCTGCAACACAAGAAGGTCGTTTTAAAAACGAAATCGTTGGTATTGAAGGTCACGATCAAAATGGCTTCAAAATCCTTTGCGACATCGATGAAGTGATTCGTCCAGATGCTAATCTTGAAGCATTCAAAGCGTTGAAACCAGTTTTCGATCCTAAAGGTGGTTCAGTAACAGCAGCAACATCTTCTGCTCTTTCTGATGGCGCTTCTGCAATGTTGCTTATGTCTGCTGAACGTGCACAAGCGCTTGGTTTAAAACCACGTGCTGTGATTCGTTCTATGGCAATTGCAGGATGTGATGCTGCAATCATGGGTTACGGTCCAGTTCCAGCAACTCAAAAAGCGCTTAAACGTGCTGGTTTAACGATGGCGGATATCCAGACTGTTGAGTTAAATGAAGCATTTGCTGCACAAGGCTTGTCTGTTCTTAAAGGCTTAGGTCTGTATGACAAACAAGACATCGTGAACTTAAATGGTGGTGCAATCGCTCTTGGTCACCCACTAGGCTGTTCAGGTGCTCGTATCACCACTACGTTGTTAAACGTAATGGAGCAACAAGATACTCAAATCGGTCTTGCGACCATGTGTATCGGCCTCGGTCAAGGTATCGCGACAATTATCGAACGTGTTTAATCAACACTGAGATAAAAAGAAAATCCCCGCCATGTGCGGGGATTTTTTTATAACCAATTCTATTTATTAGAGAATTTAAAACAGCGATCAACCCAAATAAAGTCTATAGACAAACAAAGTGGCATCAGATTAATATCGGATTTCCAAAAATTATAAGGCTCTAACAATGTTTAAAAATATGGCAGCAGATTTAATGGGGACAAGCGACATTGGTCGGATCATCGAACCAAGAGACTATGACAAAACAGATATTGATGACTATATTTTTCATGAAGATAACGAAAAAATCTTTTTCCTGATCAAAGCCAAAACTGATGAATATTGTTTCACAAACTCTGCTTTCATCCATCTCGATGGTACAAGTGCTGTAAGTAAAAAACGTACTTTAAACCGATATCCCTACAAACATTATCAAATCAGTCATGTTCAGCTTGAAACTGCAGGTACAGTAGACCGTGATGTAGAACTCAAGTTCCATCTAGGTGGTGCAGCATATTCAATTGATATTGAAAAATCACAAATTGAAAAAGTGCGCGATTTATATAAAGCACTGTTTAGCATTGGTGAGGCTTGTAAAGAAATCGAGCGCCAATCATCATTGCTTTTTTCAACACAACAAGCTGTAAATAATATGTTCTCGTTGCGTGAACTTCCTGAGCAAGTGTTATTAAATTTACCAAGTATCATTTCGCAAACAACGATTCAAGTTGAAACAAAACTGACTGAGCATCGTAAAAAGATTGAAAACTATGATTTTTCTTCAATTTTTGAGCGTTATATAAAAGAATAAATAAAAAAATCCCCGTACCATTACGGGGATTTTTTTATCTCAACATATGATTTAAGTTAACGTGTTAGAAAGTTCTGAGGTGTTTTCAAACCCGCTTCAATTTGTTGTTGTAATTTTAATAGATCATCCAAACTTACTTTTATTGTGCCTTCACGAAATGCATTCGCATTATCCCGATTAATATTGAGGGGTTCTAACATTTTGAAGACCCCATTACTTGGATTAGATGACTGAAAGCCCATCGCAACAGCCATAATATAATCTTCTAAAAAAGGTGAAACTTGAGATAAATCAGGCTGTACAGTTCTCGGCTGATAATCTATCGAAGTTGTGACTTCAGTGAGTTGAGCATTTTGAATATCAGTCTGCTGCTTGTTTATATAATGTTGTAGGGCTTGGCGGACTTTGATATCTTCCTGAAAAGGAACCAATCCAACCTCTTCACGTAGCTCTGATTCTGCCATGATCCGAATCGTAGGCAACGAACCTACCTGTTCTTCGGCTTGTACAGTTGCAATACCGATATAAGTTAACATCGTAATCAGCAATGATCGTTTGAGTAAGTTCATTTCTGCTCCAAAACTCAGTCATCAAATCCGTGATGAGATTAAATAAAAGCATCTACCTATAGGCTACAACAAAGTGCTGTTTTATTCAGCAGAGGTCAGATAAACGGTAAATTTCATTAAAATTTTAAACTTTAGATAAAAAAAATTAAAATAGACTCATCTGTTAGATGTTTGTAAAAAATCAAATTTCAACGCAAAAAAAACCTCGCATATATCGCCTTTTTTGATTATTGTCCTAAGAGCTATTTTCATTTTTTTGTTCTTTTTTAAATTTAAAATTCAAAATATTAGGAGTAAATGGATGTCGTCAACATCAGCAAAAATAACAATGATCTGCATGCTAACAGGCGTTGCTTTAACTGGATGTGCAACTAAAACCCTTATTACTAAAGACAGTAAAACATATACCCGTACTGAACGTGTCATGTTAGTTGAGGACAATGTCGTTGCATTCGGACGACCTGCGCAAGCATCTGCGAACTTACCGAAAGACAGTATTGTGATTGCAGGGCAAAAAAACAGTTATATCCTGACGCAAGGCGGCACTCAGTTTGTCACTTTGATCAATAAACTTGATCCTAAAAACATTCAAATCACCAGAGAACTCAACTTCTATTCGGAAAAGAATGATGGAAATTTCTCAGGTACATTACCGCTGTCTTATGTAAAACTCAAAGAAGACCTGAGCAAAAAGGACTTAGAATTTTTCATAGAGAATGGTGCCAAAGAATGTTCATCATCTAGTGACGAACGTATGCAAGCGCAACGCTTTTGTTTTGATATTAAATTGGCGGGGGTAGTCTACCCTGCTGCAAATAATCTCAGTTCATTAAAAGCATTGAGTAAACCTTATCAAGTCTCGATTTATACCCACAAACAAGAAACTTATAGCTCTAAATCAGGTATGAATCCTTTTGAAAAACTCGTTTTGTTGCCATTTGCAGTGGCGATTGACGTAGTGAGCTTACCGTTCCAAGCAGCTGAAAAGATTTTTGATTAAATAAAAAATAGGTCTTTGATCATTGTTCTGAAAGATGCTCAAAGACCTTCCTACTATGTTGATTCTAAATCAATGCGTCATATCAACTATGTGTTTCTTCTTCGCCTTCATTATCAAAAGTTTTAGCGATCTTTTCGATATTAAGGCTTTTTGCCATCGCATCAAAAATATCTTTATATACACCCTGTTGCTGATAAAGTTGATGATGTTCACCATACTCAACAATGGCACCATCTTGCATGACATAGGTGTAGTCAGCATCAATGATCTGAGAAAGACTATGAGAGATAATAATCACAGTTCGCCCTTGTTTGATTTCATCTAAACTGTGCTTAATCTGCTCTGTTGCGATTGCATCCAAACTCGCTGTCGGTTCATCTAGAAAAATAATCGGTGGATCTTTCAGAAACATACGTGCTATTGCGATTCGTTGCTGTTGTCCACCCGACAATAACAATGCATCAGATTGATAACCTTTAGGTAACTTTAAAATTTGCTCATGGATCGATGCTTTTTTAGCAGCTTGGATAATTTCGTCTTCACTTGCATCCATTTTTCCATAGCAAATATTGTCTTGTATCGTGCCCTGAAAGATATGATTTTTTTGCAGTACTAAACCAATATGATCTCGCAAATATTGAGTATCCATATCATTCAAATCAATACCATCCAACAGAATTTGTCCTGTCTGCGGTAAATAAAATTTATCCAATAAGCTGATTAAAGTCGATTTGCCTGCACCAGATAATCCTACCAGTGCTGTAATTTTATTGGGTTGTATGGTGATACTAATTTCTTTAAGCGCATGATGACCATTTGGATAGAAGAAATCGACCTGTTTTAACTCAAACTTTCCACTGAGTTGTGAAGGTTTCTGCTGTCCTGAGGTTTCAATCTCATGATCCGCCTCAAGAATCTGAAAAAAACTTTCCGCATAAATCATGGCATCATTGACCTCATCATAAATACGATGCAATGAGCGAATAGGAGCTGAAACATTATTAAATAGCAAAATATGAAACATAATCATCCCGATACTCATGTCGCCAATCAACACAAAATACGCGGTGAGGATAATGATAAAAACGATCCCAATTTGCTCAGTAAAAGTTTTAACGCCATCAAAAATAAAACTAATTTGGCGCGTGTGCATCTGATTATCGGTAAGCTGCTTTTGTAAGATCAGTTGTTTTTCAGCTTCAACTTGTTCACGGTTAAACGACTTAATAACTGTAATCGAATTAATAATACTCAGAATACCCTGACTTTTCCGCTCACGACCATCTCTTAAACTCCGTCTTACTCCACCTAATTTCTGCGCTTGTTTAAAGGTCAACCAAAAATAAATCGGCACGATACTTAGGGCGACTAGTCCAATCCAAAAATTAGCATAGAACATCAAACCCAATGCGAGAATCGCGCTACTGAATAAAGGCAAAATGTCGATAAAGAAGATTTGAATCAAACGTGTAATCGAACCAATACCACGATCAATACGAGTTTGTAATTTTCCCGCTTGATTGTCATCTTGAGTGAAAAATGAAAGCCGATAGGTCAGAAATTTCTCAATAATTGCTTGGGCAACATCTTGTGAAATCATGATTCTGAGACGTTCACCAAATAACTTTTGCCCAAACTGAATCAAAGTACTGATAATTTCTTTACTAAGTAAAATAACACTGATCGTTACTAAAATATGCCAACCTTGAGCAAGACCATCTCCCGCTTCTACTAAACGATTGATTTGATCAACAGCATATTGCAGCGTTAAAGCATTAACCTGAGCGGTCAATGCTCCAATCAAAGTCAGGATTAAGGTGATTATCACCAATAGTCTGTAAGGCTTCACAAAAGGTCGAACTTTGCTAAAAAGTTGCCATAGATTCATGTTTTTAACGTCAGCTCTCCTCAAAAACTTTTAATTTAGTTCAAACCATTATCGTCTAAATAACCTAGAGCTCTTTTTCTAAAACAGCAACATTGTTATTTTTAATTTTCTCTATTTGAGCATTTAGCTTTAAAACATCTTGGTATAACGTATTGAATTTGCGGACTTGAGCAGATTCATGAAACAAAATAAGTTTTCCTTGTCGCTGCCATTCATATTTTTTTAACAAATCAAACATCGCTTGAGCTTTCTCAATGATTTGCTGTTCTATAGCAAAAATATCTTGAGCTGGATCAACATGCAGATTCTTAGCGAGTTTTTGTTGTAGGCGTTGCTGTAACTCAGCATCTAGAGAAAGTTCTTTGGCATCAGCTAAAGCTTGAGATTGTATCTGCTGACGCTTTTTATCGTACTCTAATGATGCACGGCGAACATCGCTAAACATTTGCTCTGTTTCTTTATAGTTTGATTTACTATCACGCTCCAATCTTTCTACATCTAAAAATGCATCCCACTGCGCTGCTTTTAATTGACGTAAATAGTGATTACGCGCCTCAATATTCTCCTTCCAATAATTCAGTAGAAACTCCGACATCAACTGATAATCACCAGATAGCCGATCATCCTCAACCTCCAATTGTACGGGCGTTGACCAATCCTGTGCTTGGATATATAGCTCACGCATTTTTTCTGCCATCACGACATCAAACATTTTCTGATTTTGAATTGTTCGCTGTTTTGAATTATTTTGATAGATGAAAAATGCCCCTATACATACCACGATCACACCGAGAATCATTAAAATACGGCGCATAAAGCCTCCCTAGCTTCATTTTATTTTTTTGTTGTTAAAGTCAGTTTAATCAATAAGAAAACAATATATATAGTTTTTATTTCACTTCTCGTAACGGAGCATTACATTTTAATCGCTTTAAATTCAGCAACTACGCCCCTATTATCTCTTTTAACGATAATTGAAGAGAAATTTTATGCGCGTTGATATTTGGTCAGATGTAGTTTGTCCTTTCTGTTACATCGGAAAAAAGCGTCTTGAACATGTAGCTGAACAAGCAGGCATTGAGCTAGATATTCATTGGCATAGCTTTGAACTTGATCCTGACGCCCCTACAAAACACGAGGTTTCAAATACTGAACGTCTCGCGCAAAAGTATGGACGTAGTTATGCAGAGATGGAAGAAATGGAGCGTAATGTCGCCGCTATGGCAGCGACTGAAGGCATCGATTTCCAATGGCAAAAAGCCAACTCTGGGAATAGTTTTAACGCTCACCGTATCATTCATTTGGCACAAAGCAAAGGTTTAGGTAATGAAGCAAAAGAAGCTTTTTTCCATGCTTATATGACTGAAGGTTTGGCGATTGGTGAGCGAGAAGTTGTTGAGGAAATTGCTTCGCGTATTGGTTTAGACAATGCTGAAGTTGAATACGTGTTAGATTCAGATGAGTTAGCTGACTTTGTACGTCATGATGAAAAAATTGCACATGAGCAATTGAAGGTCACAGGCGTTCCTTTCTTTGTTTTTGATCAGAAACTTGCACTTTCGGGCGCACAGCCTCGAGAAATCTTTTTACAAGCACTTCAACAAGCACAAACCTCATCAGTAGAAAGCATTGAGCAGGACAACTCAGCTCAATGTAATGATGAATCTTGTGAAATCAAACATTAAGACATCATTCATCACATAGGTTTCGGTTCACCCCGAAACCTATGCGCTTCACGCATGTAAAAATCAATACAATTCCAATCATTATTGATCACAAATCAGGCATTTTTATTGCACTAAATAATATGAAACAAATCCTGTAATTACTTTGATCAAGTTTTTACTACAGGCTTTGTGATGAAGCTCACATAAAGAATTTAAATTTATAGATATCTTTGTGTATAGCCATCTAATTATCCGATTCTATCTTTTAATACGTAGCAGTTTTAAAGCTAAAAGTATGATCTAAATCTCGATTTAGCAAATTTAAATACAGAATTTGAATAACTTAGGCACTATAGATTTTACGCATTTTTCTTCTATAATCGTCATAAAGTGACAATCTTTTGTTATGGAAATGCAAGAGTTACAAGCTTTAATAAACGGTCAGATTCAACCAGAACAAATATGTGTAGAACAGCTTGTAGCATTGGCAAAACAGCACACTTTGGCAACCACGACTGAATAAAAATTGCTAGAAGATGCTGTCAATGTTGTACTTACTTATTATTTAAAACAGGCTCAAGCCTATCTCTAAGGAAATAAGCAATGGACGTATTAGAGAAAGCATTATTGGTTGATGAGCTCAAACATCTTATTGTTGGGCTTAATGATAATAAAGCTTCGCTTTTTGAAATTGCCAAATCAAAAAAAAGAATTAAAGACATTTGTGCATCATGTAATGACCCTCTTTTTCAAGAAGAATTAGCGCAGTTCAAACAATATATACAACAAGAAGAAGTCCCATCTGAGGAACTTGCTGCATATGGTTTTTCGATGACTTATTACGGCACATATAACTTCTCAGAAAAAATTGAGCATGCTTTATTTGCTGCTCCTGATATGGGATGGGCAACCTTACGCCAAGCTAATCATTGGCAAGTATGGGTGGTTCGCCCTGCTTTGTCATTTTTGAAAAGTCCGTGGATGGACTCAAGCAAAGAAGCTTTAGAATGGTTAACTAAACACGCTAAGCAATATGTCAAAACTGATGAGCAGCTAAAACAAATCATTCCAATCTTAGAACCAATCAGTGAAGCTGGGTTAGATTCAACAACAAAGGCAACTCAAACTGAAACCAAGGATGTGTTAACGGTGCTTAAAGAGAAAACTGCGAATTTCGATGCACAGCTTGAAGCGATTATTCAAGAAAAATTACAAACTGCACCACCAATTGCACCTTCGACACCATCAGTTGCGAGCAGACCAAAACCAAGTTTTAAATCCGCTTCTCGACCGACTGCGAATCTAGAAAAAATTAAACCTCTAAATACAGAATTTAATCTAGATGGTTTAGTTTGCCGACTTGAACGTGTAGATCCAAAAGTTTTTCCATCTTTGTATCATGTAGATCTACATGATGAGATTGATCAAAACATTAAAATTGATTGGTTATATTTAAAAGCTGAAAATGATGAACAGCCAATTTGGGAAACAGCTCAAATCTTTTTAGCTGAACAACTCTATGCACAAGGTCAATTTTCACATTATGTTGTCTTAATTGGTACACACAGCGTTGAATATGCAACGAGTGTTTTACAAACTTACACTGATCAACGCCATACGCGTACCAACTCCATACATCAGACACATTGGACGACCTTTAAACAGCACTATCATCAACATGAAACGTTGTTTAATGAATGCATCATGAATGGTCATACAGTTTGGCAACGTGATGAAGATGCTTATCCATATATTCCAGCATCATTTATCAATACACAGAAGTTCATTCCTTTTGATGAAACAGCGGCTAATTTCCTTACACCAATTATTCTGTTAAAAGAACGTCAAAAAATTCGTGTGATACATGGCTTAGAACGCATCAAACTTTCCTCTGAAGACCAAGCCTATCCATTCTTATTACTTGATCGTACAAATGGCTATACATGGCAATTGATTCGACAAGTGATTAGTAGTTTAGCTCAACCGATCTCAGTCCACGCCTTGTATGATGCTTTAGCTAAGGCGGACGTTTCAGCATAACAAAAATCTATCACAAGATTTATATAGCCACATTCATCTCAGAATGTGGCTTATTTTTTTAAAAGTTTATTTGTATAGCTCTCTGATAAATTGCTGTTTTTTGTGTCTAAATATTGATTTTAATAACGAAATAATAAAGAGTGAAAAGAAGAACAATATATAAGCTTAAATTATGAATACTTTTTTAAAAACGGTCCCTATCGCCCTTGTTCCAACACTTTTGGCTCTTCTATTCGGCGTAATAACTCAAGCCACTTACGCCACTGAAGAAATATCCGTTCAGGGTGAACAAGCTCATGCATCAGAGTCGGCAAATCTATTAAGTTATATACCTAAATGGGTCGATGCTACACCCACTATACTTCCTGAACAATCTGATGAACCTATCGTTCCACCAACTTCAGAAACAGAAGATAGAACCTGGATTGATCGCAAACAAAAAGATATTCGGAATTGGGCAGACCGAACTTCTGTCAAAATTGATGATTGGTTTGGAGATGTAGATCCAGAAAAGCCTGCTTCAGCTACCATTCGGGTCTTGGTTGATAATTATTGGAATAAATATGATCAATATGAGGTTAAACCTCGTATTCGTGGAAAAATCAAACTACCAACATTAGAAAAAAAATTCAGTGTGGTTTTTGGTGATGACTCCCTTGATGATGAGTTTGACAACAATGTTGCCAATACCAACACTCAACCGAATCAAGATCCTGATAAAAAATTTGATTCAAAACAAACTAGAGACAGTAATGGATCAATCGCATTACGTTGGTCAAATTTCTCCAAACGACTACCATTTGATACCGATGCAGATATCGGTATTCGCTCTGGTGATGATGTTTATTTACGTTTGAGAGCAAAAAAATATTGGGATTTAGATCATGACTTTAATTTCAATGCTGAACAAATCTATCGCTATGGCAGTAAAAGTGAAAACTATCTTCGAACAAATTTAGAACTGATTCACGCACGCCCAAACCAACCTTTTTTATCAAATCAACTCAGTTTGACCTATGCTGATACACAAGATGATGATCTACGATGGGACAACCGTACATTCCGCCAACACCAATTTTTCGCACACAATAGTTTTAAATACGGTATTTACACGGGTGGCTATTACGATAACAACGATTTACGTCTAAATAGTTGGGGACCTTTTGTATCTTGGCGACAACCTCTTTGGCGCGAATGGTTCTATGTACAAGGAGATCTCAATTATTTTAACGACCATCGTGAAGATCGAAGCCATTACGTCAGTACATTTGTTCGGTTTGAAAGTTTGTTTTGATGAAATTAACAGCGATCTTGTGGATAACTTTAAGTTTATCCATAGCAAAAAACCTCTAATCACTTAGAGGTTTTTTGCTATCAGATGAGATAAAACTACTTCAATAGTAGGCTATTGATTCGTTTTACATATGCTGCTGGATCTTCAGGTAAACCACCCTCCGCAATAACAGCCTGATCAAAAATCACATTCGCTAAGTCATCAAATTGCTCAGAACTTTCTAACTTTTTCACCAGTGGATGTTCAGGATTAATTTCAAGGGTAGGCTTAATCTCTGGAACTGCTTGTCCTGCTTGTTTAAGCATACGGACCAACTGAGGTGAAAGCTCACCCTCACTAGTGACTAAGCATGCTGGAGAATCCACTAAACGTGTAGTCACACGGACTTCTTTAGTTTTCTCTTTGAGTGAAGCACTCAAGCGATCGATGACAGGTTTAAACTGCTCAGCTGCCTCTTCAAGCGCTTTTTTCTCTTCAGCATCTTGTAAATCACCTAAGTCAACAGCACCCTTTGAAACATTCTGTAACGGCGTACCTTCGAACTCATGGACAAAATTCATCGCCCAATCATCAACACGATCTGCCATCAGCAATACTTCAATGCCTTTTTTCTTAAATACTTCAAGTTGAGGAGAGTTTTTAGCAGCATTCAAACTTTCAGCCGTCACATAATAAATAGCCTTTTGACCTTCTTTCATACGCGACTTGTAGTCAGCAAAAGACGTTACAACCTCATCATTAGTCGACGTTGCGTAACGCAATAATTTCAAAATGCGCTCACGATTACCAAAGTCTTCGCCTAGACCTTCTTTTAGTACAGATCCAAATTCCGCATAGAATTTTTTGAATTTCTCTTGATCTTTTTCATCTTCAGATTTAGCTAAACTATCTAATAAGGTTAATACACGGCGTGCATTCCCTTCACGAATAGTTTTAACATCACGGCTTTCTTGCAATAACTCTCGGCTGACGTTCAATGGCAAATCAGCACTATCCACAACACCTTGTACAAATCGTAAATAATTTGGAATCAAATTATCTGCTTCATCCATGATGAAAACACGTTTCACATATAGCTTAATGCCAGCTTTTGCTTCACGGGTAAATAAATCTTGTTTCGCTTGACTTGGGATATACAACAATTGTGTATATTCAGTACTTCCCTCAACTCGGTTATGTGCCCAAGCCAATGGTTCTGCAAAGTCGTGACTTAAATTTTTGTAAAACTCGATGTACTGCTCTTCAGTAATTTCACTCTTGCTACGTGTCCATAATGCACTCGCAGAGTTAATCACTTCCCATTCATCTGTTTTGACCATTTGACCACCTTTAGGCTCTTCGCCCTCAGCAGTCTCTTCCTCTTGCCAGACTTCTTTTTGCATTTCGATTGGCAAGCTAATATGGTCAGAATATTTATTAACGATTTGTTTTACTTTCCAAGATTCTAAATAATCCAGTGCATCATCACGTAGGTGCAAGATGATATCTGTACCGCGTGTTGCTTTATCAATGCTTTGAACCTCAAACTCACCTGTTCCACCACTAATCCAACGTACCGCTTCTGTTGAAGCTAAACCAGCACGACGAGATTCGACAGTGATTTTATCCGCAACAATAAAACCTGAATAAAAACCAACACCAAACTGACCGATCAATTGCGCATCTGCTTTCTGATCACCAGTCAGCTTAGACATAAAATCTTTTGTACCTGATTTTGCAATCGTACCTAAATTATCAATCGCTTCTTGTTGGCTTAGACCGATACCATTGTCTGAAATTGTAAGCGTTTTATTTTCTTTGTCTAAAGTCAGACGCACTCGTAAATTTGGATCATTTTCATAATATTCGGGATGATTAATTCCCTCAAAACGTAATTTATCACATGCATCTGATGCATTCGAAATGAGTTCACGTAAGAAAATTTCTGGGTTTGAATAGAGAGAATGCGTCACTAAATGCAATAACTGAGCAACTTCAGCTTGGAAACTATAATTTTGTGATGCTTGTTCACTCATAAATCACTCCTTATTTGTGAGGCTTATCAATTTGGAATGATCTATGAATGGTGTATAACTAAAATTTTTCAATCCTTAAAATGCAATTTTTTATCTAAATCACTCAAATTTACGTGAGCTAGAAAGGTCCCTGACTCAACACGCGATCTTGTAGGATACGATCAAGTTGTTGTTGTCTTTGTAAATATGCTTTACTCAAACATAATGTTTTCGCACCGCAACGATTACGCTGTTTCAACCATTGAAACTGCTTATCTTTTTCAGCATCACGCCCTCCCATTGGAAGAGCATGCAAGATAATTTGATAAGTTGTTGCCAACTTTACATCGGCATCATTTAATTCTCGTTGATTACAAATCTGATGTTCAACCGTTGATTTTGCTTGATGGCATGGAAAACTAGCAGCTTCCACAGATGAAATAAATAATGGAAACGAAATAAACCCAATACACCCTAATTTAAATTTCATATCAAATCACACATAAATATAGTGAATTCTATTTATCATACGAGCAGTTTTTTTATTTTTATGTAGGTTTTTAATATAAAAAAAGCCCCACATAATGTGAGGCTTGCACAACTAGATGACTTAGAATTTATAGCTATAACCGAGGGTATAGACCATTGGATTCAAGTCTAATTTAAATTTAGTACCATCAACTAATTTAACTTTAGGGCTAATGTCTGCATAACGTGCATCAAAGTACACACCCCAGTTTTTCGCATCAGCAGGTTGGAAATTGAAACCTAACTGACCTGCAACACCGTATGCATTTTTTACGTCGTCCGCCACGCCTTTTTCATGCCATGCAATAAATGCTGTACCACCGACACCAATATAAGGAGTGAAACGAGTTGAATTTTTAAAATTATATTTTGCTGTAATTGTTGGTGGTAATTGGCGCACACTTGCAACCTTTTCACCATTTAATAAAACATCGTGATTAATAGGATTAGCTAATAACACTTCAGCAGAAAACGGTGTATCACCAAAGAAATATTCAACTGACGGTGTAAATGCAAATTCATGATCCCCTTTTACCGTAGCACCAGGTGCAAGCGTTGTATCTGCTGTTGGGTCAATTAAACTCGCACCCACTTTAATTTGAAAACCTCCTGCAAATGCAGTTGAAGATAACCCCAATAATGCGACCACTAAAACTTTCTTTAACATTTAAATAACCTCATTTAAAAAATTATGTTCTTGTCCAATATAATAAACACCAGTTCACATTATTATACAATAGAGATAAAATCCGACTATTTTAATTATTCATCTAATCCATTGAATAACAAAAAAATATAATTGTTAAAATATGTAATGCGACTTTAATTCAAACCATTTAAGTCAAGATAAATACCTATAAAACCTAGCTATTTTGTCAGAATTAACCACTAATAAAGATAGATAAATTTATTTAAAAAATAGAATTTAATTCTACTTAAAAATAATAAATCCACAATTTTTAATATAAAGTCATCATTATTAAAATAGAATAAAAAAGAGACGAAAAATATCAAATGATTATTTTAAAATCAGTTAACCAAGATATTAAATAAATAAAATACGTAATTTAATTCACAAAAAATAAGGCCCTTAATCAGGACCTTTATTTAGAAAGATTATTATAGAATCATGGCTGCAATCCAGCCAAAGATCAAAAGAGGAATATTAAAATGAATAAATGTTGGAACGACCGTATCCCAAATATGATCATGTTGACCGTCCACACCTAAACCAGCCGTTGGTCCCAAAGTTGAATCCGATGCTGGAGATCCTGCATCTCCCAAAGCTGCGGCTGTACCGATCAATGCAATCGTCGCCAATGGTGAAAATCCAAATTGCACACACAATGGTACATAAATAACAGCCAATACAGGCACACTTGAAAAAGATGATCCAATCCCAATCGTAACAAATAAGCCGATAAATAACATCAGAAATGCAGCTAATGCATGATTATCACCAATGATATTGACCACACCATTTACCAATTGATTAATATCGCCTGTATGCGTCATGACTGATGCAAATCCAGCAGCAGAAATCATGATGAAGCCTACCAATGCCATCATCCGCATGCCTTGCACAAAAACATCATCCGCATCTTGCCATTTAAAAATTCCAGAAGCGGATAGCACAGCAAATCCAACCAATCCACCTAGAATCATAGAACCAGAATACAGTTGTGCAACCAGAGTCAGTACAATTGCAAGCAAAGCCATAAACATGGTTTTCTTAGAAATTGTCGGTACATTTTCTGCTTCATGTCGAAGCTCTTCAGCATCGGCTTTGAGATCATGCTCAACTTGAGATGTTGTTGTACGCAATGGTTTATCTAAATCAATAGTTTTTACCGTTGTGATTGTACGATCTACATATTCTCGTGGCTTACGGTAACTCACAAACACTGCCACAAGCGTACCAAGAACCATTCCTAAAACAGGAATAGCCATTCCAATCGGCATCATACTGCGTTCGACATGCAAACCATACGCTGCACCAATTTTGTTAATATTTCCCATCAAAATCTGTTCAAGGAAAATCGCACCAAAACCAACAGGCAGGAAAATATATGTTCCCACTAAACCAAGCGTTAGCACACATGCTGCCGCACGACGATCCAATTTTAGATGGTTCATGACTTTCAGCAATGGAGGTACCAGTACAGGGATAAAGGCGATATGAACTGGGATTAAGTTTTGCGAAAAGATTGCTGCAATTAACAAAATGGTTAATAAAAGATACTTCACCTTTTTTTCTTGATTTTTACTTGCTTCAAAGCCCAGTAAACCAATCAATTTATGCGCAAGTAAGTCAGGTAAACCTGATTTAGAAAGTGCTAAAGCAAACGCACCTAATACTGCATACGCTAAGGCAACTTCAGCACCATCACCTAAACCAGCATTAAATGCTTCCACAGTTTGGGAAAGACTCAAACCTGCAACTAAACCACCAACAATGGCTGAAATCACTAAAGTGAGAACAACAGAAACTCGTGCCAGTGACAGTATAAACATCACGGCAATCGCGATTACGACAGCATTCATGAAAAAAGTAGGAGCAAAAGAAAGGCGACATTCTAGCAGATTCATTGAGATGAAGCTGAAAATATCGCCGAATAAAGTGCGTAAATCTTATGTGATTTTTATTGTTAAATATCGTTCAATCTTAAGCAGCCTGACGCTGAATAAAACCACGAATAAGTTCAGCAATTTTCTCAGGTTGGCTGATGACAGCCCAATGATTCGCATCAAGTTCAGTATATTCGAACTTTTCAACCCACTTCGGCATAGACTCAGTAATATATTCTGGACTAACAAATGCATCATGACGCAATACAATTGCTTGTACTGGGCATTGCGCATAACGTTGGCGTGGTTGAGTTAAAGAAGGAATAAAGTTTGCACGATATAAGTTAATTCCGTATTTACCATCTGCAACAATATTTGCATTTAATGGTAAATCTTGTTTTTTCTCTAATCCATTCAAGATTTTGCCCCATTTTTCTGGACTGAAGAAAGTCCAAACTGTAGGTGCAATGAGTGGTAAATGGAATGCACCGATATACCATGATTTTGTCAGCATTTTCAGAACATTTGCTGGTGCTGATTTAAACTTTTCACGCAAATATAAAGAAGCATGATCTAAGCAAGGCCCAGAGATCGTTGTATAAGACAACAAACGACCTTTAAGTTTAGGCTCAGTTGCCGATTCCCAAGATTGTAATGAACCCCAATCATGGGCTGCCATATGAAAATTACGATTTGCTAAAACTTGATCTACCACTTCTTGTAAATCTAATGACAAACGCGGTAGACGATAGTCTTTGATACGTTTTGGAATAGAAGATAAACCTGCACCACGCACATCATAAGTTACAATAAAATAATCATTGACAAGCTTTTCAATAATTGGCTCCCAAACTTCCTGATTATCTGGATAACCATGTACTAAAACCAATGGTGTTTTTTTCTCATCGCCCCATGTCTTCACACACAGTGTTTGCTGATCAGAAGTTGTGACAGTTTTTACTTGTGGTTGCATAATTTTTCCCATTTTGTTTTCAAGTGGCTTGGTCAACTAAACAGCCATTGCCAGCGATACAATAAAAATGATACTTATGGAGTATGAATAGAGGTATCAGAAAAAAAATTGACCATGAAAAACTTTTTCAAAAAAATTCGAACCATTCCAGCCGTTTCAAAATTTATGATCAATCATTACTCACCTTATCGCGGTGCAGGAATAGCAATTGAAACGATTGACCTCGACAATTATTTCATTCGAATCAAAATGCCGCTTACACGAAAAAATCGAAATATTGTTGGAACACATTTTGGTGGCAGTTTGTATTCCATGGTTGATCCCTTTTATATGCTTATTTTGATACATCATTTGGGAAACAAATACATTGTGTGGGATAAAAGTGCTGCAATCAATTTTTTATCACCAGGTCGAAGCACTGTTTATGCTGATATTCGGATCAGCCCAGAAGAAATTAGCGAAATTAAACGATTAGCTGAAAATCACGAACCTGTACTTCGATCATATACTTTAAATATTGTGGATGAAGCTGGTACTCGGATCGCAGAAGTCGAGAAAACCTTATACATTCGTAGAAAAAAGGCTAAAGCTACTACTTAATCTATACAGCTAGATAAAAAATGCCTGAGAGGAATCACAGGCATTTTTTATTACGAAATTAGAGATTATTTCTTTTCTTGGATGGCAGCACCTGCACCACCACCGATCGCACCACCTATTGCAGCACCAGAATCACCACCTAATAACGCTTTACCTACAACTGAACCAATACCTGCTCCAATAGCACTACTTGTAGTCGTACGGCTACTACCACCTTGGGTATTTGCCCCTACACCAGCACCAGCTGCTGCACCTACACCCGCCCCTAGACCACCACCAACATGGTTACCAACACCACCACCTACTGCACCACCCAAGGCTGCTGCACCTATACGCTGGTCTGATGCACTCATATTTTGACAACCTGTAAACATAACCGTTGATATGACTAAAGCAGAAACAACACCAATTGTTTTTTTCATGACGGATACTCTCCTGTTCTGTATGTTAAAAATAATAATCTTCTTTTATGTGGACTTTGATCATGTTATGTAATTTGAGTTAGCTAATGCTTTAATATTTGTAAATTTAAACTCAATCTTAAACCAATAAAAAAAGCACCCGAAGGTGCTTTTTTTGAATCAACTCATAATTAGAATTGATCTGAATTTAACGCTTGGCTAAACGCTTGATCAACTTCACTGAAATCATTGTGAAGTTCAAACTCAGCAGCTTCCGCTTCTTGACGACGACGTTCTAGGTGATACGCAAGACCTGTACCAGCAGGAATCAAACGACCAACAACAACGTTTTCTTTCAAGCCACGTAAATCATCTTCTTTACCTGTTACAGCAGCTTCAGTTAACACACGTGTTGTTTCCTGGAACGATGCAGCAGAGATGAACGAGTCAGTAGAAAGCGACGCTTTGGTAATACCCATCAATTGACGTTCAAACTTCGCAGGGAACTTGTTCTGAGCCAAGACAGCTTGGTTCTCTTGAACAACACGGATGTAATCCACTTGTTCGCCTTTAATAAAGCTTGTATCGCCACCATCAGTGATTTCAACTTTACGCAACATTTGACGTACGACGACTTCAATGTGCTTATCGTTGATTTTTACACCTTGGAGACGGTAAACGTCTTGAACTTCGTTCACGATGTAGTTTGTTAAAGCAACTTCGCCTTTCAAACGTAAGATGTCATGTGGGTTTTGTGGACCATCAGAAATGGTTTCACCACGGTTCACATGCTCACCCTCGAACACGTTGATTTGACGCCATTTAGGAATCAACTCTTCGTAGATCTCCGAACCATCATCAGGTGTGATCACTAAACGGTTCTTACCTTTGGTCTCTTTACCAAAGCTTACGATACCAGACACTTCTGCCAAAATCGCATGCTCTTTTGGTTTACGTGCTTCAAACAAGTCTGCAACGCGTGGAAGACCACCGGTAATATCACGAGTACGCGAAGATTCTTGTGGTACACGACCGATTACATCACCCACACCAATCGTTTCGCCATCACGGACAGTCACGATTGTATTTTGTGGCAAGAAGTAGAACTGTTCGCCGCCATCTGTTGTATCCAACACGATCGCAGGACGTAAATCTTTACCAGACGCAGGACGTGCTGTTACTGGCAAGATTTCAACAGTCGTCATACCTGTTGCATCATCAGTCTTAGAGGTTGCAGTTACACCATCAGCGATTTGGCTGAAACGTGCTTTACCCGCAACTTCTGTAACAAGTGGATGTGTATGTGGATCCCAAGTCGCTACGATACCGCCAGCTTCTACAGTCTCACCATCTTTCAACAAAATGCTGGCACCGTAAGGAAGTTTATAACGCTCGCGCTCACGACCTAAGTCATCCGCAATACCAATTTCACCTGAACGAGAAACTGACACTAAGTGACCTTTGGCATGTTGTACAGTTTTCACATTGTGGAAACGTACAGTACCTTTGTTACGTACTTGAACGCTGTTCGCAGCAGAAGTTCGGCTCGCAGCACCACCCACGTGAAACGTACGCATCGTTAACTGTGTACCAGGTTCACCAATTGACTGAGCAGCCATTACACCCACTGATTCACCTGGATTCACCAAGTGACCACGTGCAAGGTCACGACCATAACAACGAGCACACACACCGAATGTAGATTCACATGCAATTACTGAGCGTACTTTAACTTCATCGACACCCGCTTCTTCAAGCTGAGCTGCGATTTTCTCGTCAATTAACGTACCACGAGGTAATACAACTTCATCATCAGATGCACGACGTACATCTTCAGCAGTTACACGACCTAATACGCGGTCACGTAATGGCTCGATGACATCACCACCCTGAATGAATGGAGTCATCACTAGACCACCACTTGTACCACAATCTGGCTCAGTAATTACTAAGTCTTGTGCCACGTCTACAAGACGACGAGTCAAGTAACCAGAGTTCGCAGTTTTCAATGCAGTATCGGCCAAACCTTTACGCGCACCGTGTGTTGAAATGAAGTACTGAAGTACTGTCAAACCTTCACGGAAGTTTGCTTTAATCGGTGTCTCAATGATCGAGCCATCTGGCTTCGCCATCAAACCACGCATACCCGCTAACTGACGAATCTGAGCTGCCGAACCACGGGCACCCGAGTCAGACATCATGTAGATACTGTTGAATGATTTCTGCTTCTCGTCTTCACCTTGCTTGTTTTTAACAAGTGTGTAAGACAAGTTATCCATCATTGCTTTCGCAACCTGGTCATTGGTACGTGCCCAAATATCGACCACTTTGTTATAGCGCTCACCCGCAGTTACAAAACCTTGCTCAAACTGTTGTTCGATTTCACGAACTTCTGTTTCAGCTTTGTCAATAATGACTTGTTTCGTTGGTGGGATCAGCATGTCTTCCATACCAACAGATACACCTGAGCGCGTCGCTTGACGGAAGCCCAAATACATCAATTGGTCAGCGAAGATAACAGTATCTTTCAAACCAAGCTTACGGTAGCAAGAGTTGATTAACTTAGAGATGTTCTTTTTAGTCATCTCAAGGTTGATCATATCAAAGCTTAAACCTTGTGGAACAACTTCCCAAAGTAAGCAACGACCTGGAGTTGTATCAACGATGATCGTTTGCTGTTCACGTTCACCATTTTCATTAATCACAGTTTGGTGTACACGTACTTTTACACGTGCGTGAATCGCTACTTTACCCGTTGCCAATGCGCGGTTTACTTCGTGAGTATCCGCAAACACCATGCCTTCACCCTTGGCATTTACTGCATCACGTGTGATGTAGTAAAGACCCAATACAACGTCCTGAGAAGGAACGATGATTGGCTCACCGTTGGCTGGCGACAAGATGTTGTTTGTTGACATCATCAATGCACGAGCTTCAAGCTGCGCTTCCAATGTCAATGGAACATGTACCGCCATTTGGTCACCATCGAAGTCGGCGTTAAACGCAGCACATACGAGTGGGTGAAGACGGATCGCCTTACCTTCAATCAGAATCGGTTCAAATGCTTGAAGACCTAAACGGTGAAGTGTTGGCGCACGGTTCAACATCACTGGATGTTGACGAATTACAGAAGCAAGAACGTCCCAAACTTCTGGAGTCTCACGCTCAACCATTTTCTTCGCAGCTTTAATGGTTGTTGCTTGACCAGATGCTTGTAGTTTCGCGAAAATAAATGGTTTGAATAATTCAAGCGCCATTTTCTTCGGAAGACCACATTGGTGAAGACGTAAAGTAGGACCTACGGTAATTACCGAACGACCAGAATAGTCAACACGTTTACCAAGTAAGTTTTGACGGAAACGACCTTGTTTACCTTTGATCATATCAGCCAAAGATTTCAATGGACGTTTGTTCGAACCTGTAATCGCACGACCACGACGACCGTTATCAAGCAATGCATCAACAGACTCTTGTAACATACGTTTTTCGTTACGTACGATAATGTCTGGTGCAGCAAGATCAAGAAGACGTTTCAAACGGTTGTTACGGTTGATCACACGACGATATAGATCGTTTAAGTCTGAAGTCGCGAAACGACCACCTTCAAGTGGTACAAGCGGGCGTAAGTCTGGTGGAAGTACTGGAAGTACATTCATCACCATCCATTCAGGCTTATTGTTTGATTCTTTGAATGCTTCCATCAACTTCAAACGTTTAGACGCTTTTTTAAGTTTCGTCTCTGAAGTCGTTTGTGGAATCTCTTCACGTAAACGAGCAATTTCAGCTTCAAGATCGATGTCTTTCAACAAGTCTTGAACAGCTTCTGCACCCATTTTCGCTGTGAATTCATCACCGTGCTCTTCAAGTGCATTGTAGTATTCTTCATCCGTTAAAAGTTGATACTTTTCAAACGGAGTCATACCAGGATCAGTAACGACATAAGATTCGAAATATAATACGCGCTCGATATCACGTAATGTCATATCAAGAAGTAAACCAATACGGCTCGGTAATGATTTCAAGAACCAAATGTGTGCAACTGGAGAAGCAAGTTCAATGTGACCCATACGTTCACGACGAACTTTAGCAGTCGTTACTTCAACGCCACATTTTTCACAAATGACGCCTTTATATTTCATACGCTTGTATTTACCACACAAGCATTCGTAATCTTTTACTGGACCAAAGATTTTGGCACAGAACAAACCGTCACGTTCAGGTTTAAAAGTACGGTAGTTAATGGTTTCAGGCTTTTTAACTTCACCGTGAGACCATGACTTAATCATCTCTGGTGACGCAAGACCAATACGGATACGGTCAAATTCAATCGGTGCATGACCTTCTGAATCCGTTTTCTTACGCATGATATCGAGCAAGTCTTTCAATTTTTTTCTCCGTGTGTCAGGAAGCTAGGCTTACCTGACTGGGTCACAAATATTGTTTTTTTAACTGAACAACCCTCCCTCAACCCCTCCTTTTCTCAGGAGGGAAGCCCCCACCCTTTTCGAGTGGAAACTAGGAGAATTAATGGCTAATTAGTCACCATTTTTCAGTTCAATGTTGATACCTAAAGAACGGATCTCTTTGGTCAATACGTTGAACGATTCAGGCATACCCGGATCCATATAATGGTTTCCATCTACAATGTTCTTATAGATGCGTGTACGACCTTCGACGTCATCCGACTTCACAGTGAGCATTTCTTGGAGGGTATATGCTGCACCATATGCTTCAAGTGCCCATACTTCCATCTCACCGAAACGCTGACCACCGAATTGTGCTTTACCACCAAGCGGTTGTTGTGTCACAAGTGAGTAAGAACCAGTTGAACGTGCATGCATCTTGTCGTCAACCAAGTGGTTCAACTTAAGCATATACATGTAACCGACAGTTACTGGACGATCAAACTGCTCACCTGTACGTCCATCAAACAAGATCTGTTGACCAGAACGTGGTAACTCTGCAAGTTCAAGTAACTCTTTGATTTGTGACTCTTCAGCACCATCAAATACTGGAGTTGCCAAAGGCACACCAGCACGTAAATTACCTGAAAGTTTCAAGATCTCTTCATCAGTCAGTGTGTCAAGCTGTTCTTGCTCACCACCCACTTTATTATAAATCTTGTCAAGGAATGAACGTAACTCGGCAATTGTACGTTGTTGTTTGAGCATTTTATCAATCTGCTCACCCAAACCTTTTGCTGCCATACCTAAGTGAGTTTCAAGAATCTGACCCACGTTCATACGCGATGGTACACCGAGTGGGTTCAATACGATATCAACTGGCACACCATTGGCATCATGTGGCATGTCTTCAACTGGTAAGATGTTTGATACAACACCCTTGTTACCGTGACGACCCGCCATCTTATCACCAGGTTGGATACGACGTTTAACTGCTAGGTAAACCTTAACAACTTTCAATACACCAGTTGTTAACTCATCACCTGTAGAAAGTTTACGTTTCTTCTCAGCAAATTTTTCATCAATTTCATGGCTCTTTTCTTTCAAGAACACTTGAATTTGAGTTAAACGCTCAGCAATTGCTTCATCTGTTGGTTGGATTTCAAGTAGATCAACTAACTCTAGACCAGACAACATATCTTCTGAAAGCTTCTCACCACGTTTAGTCGAACCACCACCGTTAGATTCTTGACCTTTCAACAAACGAACAATACGCTCACGTGCTGCTTCTTCGAAGATTTTGTATTCTTCTTTCAAGTCTTTACGGTATGCATCAAGCTGAGCTTTCTCAATTGCTTGCGCACGTTCATCTTTTTCTAAACCATCACGTGTGAAGACTTGAACGTCAATCACTGTACCTTTAGTGCCTGACGGAACACGTAAAGATGAATCTTTTACGTCAGCCGCTTTTTCACCAAAGATTGCACGAAGTAGTTTTTCTTCAGGTGTTAACTGAGTTTCACCTTTAGGTGTTACCTTACCAACAAGAATATCACCTGCAGTAACTTCAGCACCGATATAAACAATACCTGACTCATCAAGTTTAGACAGTGCAGCTTCACCGACGTTAGGAATATCAGCAGTAATTTCTTCTGCACCTAACTTAGTATCACGCGCTACACATGACAATTCTTGAATATGAATCGACGTTAAACGGTCTTCTTGAAGCACACGCTCAGAAAGTAAGATTGAGTCTTCATAGTTATAACCGTTCCATGTCATGAACGCGACGCGCATGTTTTGACCTAGCGCAAGTTCACCCATGTCAGTCGATGGACCGTCAGCCAAAATATCGCCACGAGCAACTTTGTCGCCCAAGTTTACGATGACATTTTGGTTAATACATGTATTTTGGTTTGAACGTGTATATTTGATCAGGTTGTAAATATCTACACCTGCTTCACCTGCAATCATTTCATCTTCGTTCACACGAATAACGATACGAGATGCATCAACATATTCAATTACACCACCACGACCCGCGATCACACATACACCTGAGTCGCGTGCTACGTTTGCTTCCATACCCGTACCGACAAGTGGTTTGTCAGCACGAAGTGTAGGAACAGCCTGACGTTGCATGTTCGAACCCATCAATGCACGGTTTGCGTCATCGTGTTCAAGGAATGGAATTAATGACGCTGCAACAGAAACAACCTGCTGTGCAGAAACGTCCATATGTGTTACGCGCTCAGGCGACATACGTACGAATTCACCTTGATGACGTACAGAAACCATTTCTTCAGTCAAGTTGCCATCTTTATCCACTGCTGAGTCGGCTTGTGCAATGACAGTGCCTACTTCTTCAATTGCAGATAAATATTCAACTTCATCTGTCACACGACCGTCTACAACCTTACGGTATGGTGTTTCCAAGAAACCGAAGTCATTCGCTTTAGCATAGACAGAAAGCGAGTTGATCAAACCAATGTTTGGACCTTCAGGTGTTTCAATTGGACAAACACGACCATAGTGAGTTTGATGTACGTCACGCACTTCGAAGCCTGCGCGTTCACGTGTCAAACCACCAGGACCAAGCGCAGACACACGACGTTTATGTGTAATCTCAGATAATGGGTTGTTTTGGTCCATGAACTGAGATAACTGGCTTGAACCAAAGAATTCTTTGATTGCCGCAGCAACTGGTTTCGCGTTGATTAAATCTTGTGGAGACAAGTTATCAGTTTCAGCTTGGCTTAAACGCTCTTTCACAGCACGTTCAACACGAACCAAACCAACACGGAATTGGTTTTCTGTCATTTCACCAACAGAACGTACGCGACGGTTACCCAAGTGATCGATATCGTCGACTTCACCTTTACCATTGCGGATCTCCACCAATGTACGAAGTACATCAATGATATCGTCATGCGATAAAATACCTTCAACTTCACGTGACTTCTGATCAGTACCCACTTCGTAAGGACGACCCAAACGACGGTTAAACTTCATACGACCTACTGGAGAAAGGTCATAACGTTCAGAAGAGAAGAATAAGTTATTAAATAAGTTCTCTGCTGCTTCTTTTGTCGGTGGTTCACCTGGACGCATTACTTTATAGATTTCAACAAGCGCTTCTTCACGACCTGTTGTTGTATCTGCACGTAATGTATCTGCAATGAACGAACCACGATCGATGTCATTAGTGAATAGGATGTTAAATTGTTTAACACCACCTTCAGCCAATTTCACCATAATTTCATGGCTAAGTACGGTATTTGCAGGAATCACATCACCACTTTTCAGTGTGATATCTTCAGCTGTAATACGTTCATATAAATATTCATCAGGTACAGAAAGCTTAGCTAAGTTAGCTGCTTCCATTTGGCGTACATGACGTGCATTAATACGCTTACCTTGTTCAACGATTGCTTTACCATCATTGTCCAAGATATCAAATTGCGCCATTTCACCACGTAAGCGATCTGGAACGAGGTCAATTTGATAGCTACCCATATCAAGATATACAGGTACTTTTTCATAGAACAAATTCAAGATTTGTTCATTGCTATAATTTAAAGCACGTAAGATCACAGTCGCCAACAATTTACGACGACGGTCAATACGTACGAAAACTAAATCTTTTGCATCGAATTCAAAATCTAACCATGAACCACGGTAAGGAATGATACGTGCTGAATACAACACTTTACCGCTTGAGTGTGTTTTACCCTTATCATGATCAAAGAATACGCCTGGTGAACGGTGTAATTGAGATACGATTACACGTTCAGTACCGTTAATAACGAAAGTACCGTTGTCGGTCATGAGCGGCATTTCGCCCATGTACACTTCTTGTTCACGAACATCTTTGATTGATTTCGTTTCGCGATCTTTAATGATCAAACGAATTTTTACACGCATTGGTGCCGCATAAGTCGAACCACGTAAAATACATTCACGCACGTCAAACTCGGGTTTACCAAGGCTATACTCAACAAATTCTAAAGCAGCATTGCCAGAATAACTTTCAATAGGAAAAACTGAACGAAATGCGGCTTGGAGACCGATATCTTCGCGATTTTTTGGAGTTTTACCACCTTGTAAGAATGTACGATACGAATCGACCTGAATCGAAAGTAAGTACGGTGCTTCCATTACGTGGGGCAATTTACCAAAATTCTTACGGATCCGTTTCTTTTCGGTATATGAGTATGCCATCTGGAGTCCTCGGAAAGTAAACTAAGCCCGCCTGCAGAACGGGCCTAGAAGGAATTACGCAGGCCGATATGGCCACCACTGTTTACAAATGCTGCAATTTTTAGTGGTATCAAAACGCTTAACAATATTTTTATAAGCAAAAAAATATTGGTAAGCATTTGATTTTATTTGTTTTCTATAAAAATCTGCACGAAATATGCAAAACTAACAAAAAACGAGCCGGTTATTGTAACGCAAAAAGGCTGATGACCCAAGAGCCATCAGCCATTTTTTGGAGCCGATTATAAAAAAATCGACTCCCTACAGAATTACTTAAGTGTAACTGTAGCACCAGCTTCTTCAAGCTTCTTCTTAAGCTCTTCGCCTTCTTCTTTAGAAACAGCTTCTTTAAGAACAGCTGGAGCGCCTTCAACAAGGTCTTTAGCTTCTTTAAGACCAAGACCAGTAGCTTCACGAACTGCTTTAATTACAGCAACTTTGTTAGCACCGAAAGAAGTCAACTCAACGTTGAATTCAGTTTGTTCTTCAGCAGCAGCAGCGCCAGCGCCTGGAGCAGCAGCAACAGCTACAGCAGCAGCAGATACGTTAAATTTTTCTTCGAAAGCAGAAATTAATTCAACAAGTTCAAGAACTGTTTTTTCAGCAACTGCGTTTAAGATTTCTTCGTTTGTTAAAGCCATGAGAATAACTCCAAATGGATATTGAATGGTGTGAAAATAGAATTAAGCTGCTTCTGACTCGTTTTTCTCTTTGAGCGCTGTAATGAGGCGACCCAATTTCGAAATAGGAGCTTGAAGAACAGACGCGAGCATAGTAAGCGCTTTTTCTTGGTTCGGAAGGTTTGCAATCACGCTAACGTCAGCACCTTGATAAACCTTGCCATCAAATGCAGCAGCTTTAAGTTCAAATGCTTTGTTAGTTTTCGCAAATTCTTCGAACAAGCGTGCAGCTGCACCCATGTCATCTTCAGAAGTAGAGAAACCGAGAATGGTTGGGCCAACAAGGTTGTCATTTAAGATATCGAATTGAGTACCTTCTAATGCGCGCTTAGCCAAAGTGTTACGAACGATACGAGTCGTCACACCTAACTTACGAGCTTCAACACGAAGTGTTGTTAATTGCTCTACGCTTGAACCTTGATAGTTAGCCACAACAACAGAAAACGCTTTCGAAGCAACTTCGCTTACTTCTGCAACGATCTGTTTTTTGCCTTCGATAAGAAGAGCCATTGTAAAACCTCCTAACGGTGATTTATGCATCTATAAAGATGCACTCCCAATTCGTAAGCCTTTCGACTTACACGTGGAGGAGGAACAAATCACACCACCACGTCTACTCAGGCTGGTAGATTAAGAAAAATGTTCAAAAACACTTCTCACCTGAGGTCTTTGACGCTGATAAATATTCATTTATCAATTCAAAGTTTGCTCAAACTCTTTTAAAAAAAGAGTCTGAGGCTTTAAAATTCTGTCTAATTACTTAGAAACGTTGTTTACGTCAACAGTAAGACCTGGGCCCATAGTAGAGCTTAAAGTGATCTTCTTAACGTATACACCTTTAGAAGTAGCAGGCTTTAATTTTTTCAAGTCTGCAATTAAAGTTTCAACGTTTTGACGTACAGCTTCTTCGCTAAAGCCAAGCTGACCAATCGCAGCGTGGATGATACCCGCTTTGTCAACACGGTAACGTGCTTGACCAGATTTAGCATTTTTAACTGCGTTAGCAACGTCTGGAGTAACCGTACCCACTTTCGGGTTTGGCATTAAACCACGTGGACCAAGAATAGTACCAAGCTTACCAACAACGCGCATTGCATCAGGAGCAGCAATTACTACGTCAAAATCAAGGTTTCCACCTTGAATGCTTTCAGCAAGATCATCAAAACCAACGATATCAGCGCCAGCAGCTTTCGCAGCTTCAGCAGCAGCACCTTGAGCAAATACTGCAACACGTACAGTTTTACCTGTACCTGCTGGTAAAGTAGTCGCACCACGAACAACCTGATCAGATTTACGTGGATCTACGCCAAGGTTTACAGCGATATCTAAAGATTCTTTGAACTTCGCAGCTGGAAGGCTGTTAAGAACTTGTACTGCTTCTTCCAAAGTATAAACTTTGTTTGCTTCTACAGCAGCAGCAATGGCTTTTTGACGTTTAGTTAACTTTGCCATGTCTTATAGCTCCACTTCCAAGCCCATAGAACGTGCAGAACCAGCAATGGTACGCACACGAGCGTCTAAATCAGCACCAGTTAAATCTGGTTCTTTAGTAGTCGCAATCTCTTCTAATTGAGCACGAGTCAACTTACCAACTTTAGTTTTGTTAGGTACAGAAGAACCCTTTTGAATACCAGCAGCTTTCTTAAGAAGAATAGATGCAGGTGGAGTTTTCATGATGAAAGTGAACGACTTATCGTTGTACACAGTGATCACGACAGGAATTGGCAAACCAACTTCAAGTTTTTGTGTAGCAGCATTGAATTCTTTACAGAATGCCATGATGTTTACACCACGTTGACCTAAAGCAGGACCAATTGGTGGAGATGGATTCGCTTTACCAGCTGGAACTTGCAGCTTGATATAGCCGTCAATCTTCTTAGCCATTGAAATTACCTCTGGGTACAGACGCCGTTAGGCTCCCCAAAAAAATAAGTAATGCCGAAACATTACAACAACAATGCCCGATCAAATCGGGCGCTTTTCAAACAACTGAAATTAAACTGTTTTTTCGACTTGTCGAAATTCAAGTTCAACTTGAGTTGGTCGATTAAATACATTAATCGTCAACGTTAAACGTGACTTTTCGTACTGAACTTCCTCCACGACTCCTTTAAAGTCAGTGAACGGACCATCAATAACGAGCAATTCCTCACCTGGTTCAAACATCGTCTTAGGACGTGGTGCCTCACCAGTATTACGTACACGAGCAAGAATCGCATCAGCTTCACGTTGTGTGATTGGCGCTGGTTTTTCTGGCGTACCGCCGATAAAACCAAGAACCTTTGGACATTCTTTTACAATGTGCCAAGTATCATCATTCATTTCCATTTCGACTAACACATAGCCTGGAAAGAATTTACGTTCAGATTTACGTTTCTTACCATCCTTCATTTCAACTACTTCTTCAGTAGGAACCAGGACTTCACCAAAGCTGTCAGCTACCGTGCTACGTTGAATACGTTCATTAAGCGAACGCAACACTTGTTTTTCAAAGCCTGAATAGGCATGAATAATATACCAACGTTTCATGGCGCTCTTACCCGATAATTAACTTAATAAACCAACCTAACCCATAATCAAAGCACCACAACACTAGAGATGCAATAATTACTACCAAGAGCACCTGCCACGAAGTGGTGATCGTCTCTTGTTTCGTCGGCCAAGTCACTCGACGCAGTTCAATTCGTGCATCTTGCAACAAGCGCACAAAGCCTTTACCTTGATGGGTGGCGTATAATAAACCTAAAGCGACAACGATACAAGCCAAAATTACCCCAACGCGCACCCAAATATCATTTGCAGGCGCCCAATAGGCAGGTAAATGCTGATTTACCAATGCAGAACCGATTAGCAAAGCAATAGCAACCAACCACAGGACAGCATCCAATGGCGAACCTGAACTTACAACTTCTGCATTATTTCTTTGAGGGATTGGCGCGTCGCTTAATGCGTCACGCGATTTATCATTCGACATTTTTTTACTCGTCGTTGAATTCGCGACTTATTATATGACAACTTAGCCAGAATCAAGCTTTTTTATTTAAAAAAAGTGGCAGGCCAGGAGGGACTCGAACCCCCAACATTCGGTTTTGGAGACCGACGCTCTACCAATTGAACTACTGACCTATTAAGCAAATCGAAAGCCGAAGCTTCCGATTTGAGTGTAACACAGTATTGGGCTTATGCAGTTACTTTAGCAACAACACCAGCACCTACAGTACGACCACCTTCACGAATCGCAAAACGTAGACCTGGGTCCATTGCGATCGGGTGGATTAACTCTACTGACATTTCTACGTTATCACCAGGCATTACCATTTCTACGCCATCTTGTAATTTGATCGCGCCAGTTACGTCAGTTGTACGGAAGTAGAACTGTGGACGGTAACCGTTAAGGAATGGAGTATGACGACCACCTTCTTCTTTAGAAAGTACGTATACTTCTGCATCGAATTTAGTGTGCGGCTTGATTGTACCTGGTTTAGCAAGTACTTGACCACGTTGTACGTCTTCACGCTTAGTACCACGAAGTAAGATACCACAGTTCTCACCCGCACGACCTTCGTCAAGAAGTTTACGGAACATTTCAACGCCAGTAACTGTAGTTGTTTGAGTATCACGGATACCAACGATTTCAACAGACTCACCAACTTTGATGATACCAGCTTCTACACGACCAGTTACTACTGTACCACGACCAGAGATAGAGAATACGTCTTCGATTGGCATCAAGAATGCTTTATCGATTGCACGCTCTGGTTCTGGAATGTAAGAGTCAAGCGCTTCTACAAGTGCAAGAACAGAAGCTTCGCCGTAAGGGCCGTCGTTACCGTTTAATGCTTGAAGAGCTGAACCACGGATGATTGGAGTGTCATCACCTGGGAAGTCATAAGTAGAAAGAAGTTCACGAACTTCCATTTCTACTAATTCAAGTAATTCTTCATCATCAACAAGGTCACACTTGTTTAAGAATACGATGATGTAAGGTACACCTACCTGACGAGAAAGAAGGATGTGTTCACGAGTTTGTGGCATTGGACCATCAGTCGCAGCACATACAAGGATCGCGCCGTCCATCTGAGCAGCACCAGTAATCATGTTTTTAACATAATCGGCGTGGCCCGGGCAGTCTACGTGAGCGTAGTGACGGATTGGAGAATCGTATTCTATGTGTGATGTATTAATTGTAATACCACGTGCTTTTTCTTCAGGAGCAGAGTCGATTTGTGAGTAATCTTTCGCTTCACCGCCGTAAGTTTTTGCACAAATTGTTGCAATCGCAGCAGTTAAAGTTGTTTTACCATGGTCAACGTGACCAATTGTACCCACGTTTACGTGTGGTTTATTACGTTCAAACTTAGCCTTAGCCATTTGATTTTCCTCGTTTACGTCGACACCAGTTTAGAGAAAAACAACCCTGAAAAACTTTCTTTATCGACATTCGCCTAAAAAACTAGACACCTAATACTTGAAAAGCAGACTATAATAGCCTGCTTCTTTTTAAATCTTTGTAGAAATTCTACCAAGTTGTATATCTGGAGCTCTTATCGAGATTTGAACTCGAGACCTCTCCCTTACCAAGGGAGTGCTCTACCACTGAGCTATAAGAGCGATCTCTTCGATGGAGCGGGAGACGAGGATCGAACTCGCGACATGCAGCTTGGAAGGCTGCCACTCTACCAACTGAGTTACTCCCGCGCGTTGGTACTTAACCACTTCAATCGAAGCTAGATGGTGGTGAGAGAAGGATTCGAACCTTCGAAGCTTTCGCAACAGAGTTACAGTCTGCCCCCTTTGGCCGCTCGGGAATCTCACCATATCACACTTACACAGTGCTGTTCTTCACTCTAACACTCTACTACATTAAGATGGTGCCGGCACACGGATTCGAACTGTGGACCTACTGATTACAAGTCAGTTGCTCTACCAACTGAGCTATGCCGGCGTTTCTTAGTGTTTCGTACGTTTCGTATCGGAACGGTGTGCAGTTTAGCAAAACTCTCAGGCTATGCAAGCAGTTTTTTTATAAAAACTGCGAAAAACTCATAAAATCAAACCATTTGATGATAATTCAACCGCTTTGATCACTGCGCGAGCTTTTATTTGAGTTTCATTCCATTCTGATTCTGGATTTGAGTCTGCAACAAGCCCTGCTCCAGCTTGCACATATACTTTTTTATCACGAATCACACAGGTACGAATCGCGATCGACATATCCATTTCACCATGCCAACCCAAATATCCAACAGCACCACCAAATACACCACGCTTAACTGGTTCTACTTCATCAATGATTTCCATTGCACGAATTTTAGGTGCACCTGAAAGTGTGCCCGCAGGGAATGTCGCTTTAAATACATCAAGCGCATCGACATCATCTCGAACCTCACCCTGAACATTTGACACGATATGCATCACATGTGAGTAGCGCTCAATCACCATACGATCAGTGACTTGAACCTTACCAATCTTTGAAACCCGACCAACATCATTTCGTCCAAGATCAATCAGCATTAAATGTTCTGCAATTTCTTTTTCATCAGCCAATAAATCTTGCTCTAAAGCCAAATCTTCTTCTTTAGTTTTTCCACGTGGTCGAGTGCCTGCTAAAGGACGTACTGTTGCGATACCATTCTCCAAACGAGACAAAATCTCAGGAGATGAACCAACAATATGAAAAGGCTTCTGATCCGTCAGTGTTTGTCCTTGTACCAAGAATAAATAAGGTGAAGGGTTTAAATGACGGAGTGCACGATAAACCTGTAATGCTTCACCATCAAAATCAGAAACCATACGCTGACCAGGTACCACCTGCATCACATCACCAGCACGAATGTACTCTTTTACCTTCTCAACGGTTGCAAGGAACTTCTCTTTACCTGTAATAGATTCAAAATGAGGAGCAGAATGCGGCTTTGCTTGCAGACTTACAGGTATTGCAAGTAATTGTTCAAGTTGATCTAATTTTTGTTGTGCTTGTTGATAGGCATTTTCTTGATTCACATCAGCATGATGAATCAAAAATAACGTATCTTTCAAATTATCAAAAACAATAACTGTTTTAGATAGCATTAACCATAAATCGGGTAAAGACACAGGGTCGGCTGTTGGTACATTTTTAAGTTTAGGTTCAATATAACGCACTGCATCATAACCAAGATAACCAACTAAACCGCCAGTAAAGCTTGGTAAATCAGGCAACTCATTTTGAGTCGGCACTTTAAATTGTTTTTGAAAATCACGTATATATTGGAATGGATCACTACATTCTTGTTGAATAACAGAACCATCCAACTGTTGAATAGTCAAGATTCCTGCATTGCAAGAAAAAACTGTCGACTCTCCCAACCCAATCATGGAATAACGCGCCCAGTTCTCCCCACCTTCAACAGACTCAAACAAATATGCTTGTTTGTGTTCTTTGAAGCGCGCGAAAACAGAAAGCGGAGTTTCGGTATCCGCTAAACGTTGACGGTATACAGGAATAGTGTTGTAGCCTAAAGATTTTAACTGTTCGAATTGTACTAAGGTCGTCATGAATATTCTCTATGGTTTCGATTTAATCTGCGTTTAGTTTTAATGCTGCTTTAATCCCGCCATCGAAAAACCATACTCATTTTCATGCCCTTCTCCTCACCTGATCTTCATCTACCAATTCTGCCAAACTATCTATCACTTGTTGTGGTTGGCAGTCATAGATACTTTCTCCATGATTATAGCCATAGCTGACCACAATACAATCTATACCTGCACGTCTTGCCGCTTCAACATCATTACTTGAATCGCCAATCATCAACGTTTCAGAAGCCAGAGCATTTTGCTGCTGCATACAATGTAACAATGGCAACGGATGTGGTTTGCGCTCAGCTAAACTATCACCTCCAATTACCATTTTAAAATAAGCACTCAATCCCAAAACATCGAGAATACCTCGAGCCAAGTGTTCAGGCTTATTGGTTACACATGCCATCGTAATTTGATGTGTTTGACAATACTGTAAAAATTCCAACACCCCTGCATATACTTTCGTGTCGACACATAATTCCTGTGCATAAATTTCAACAAATGTATCAAGTAAATGATTGAGTTGTTCTGGGTTAGCATCCCCAAATAAATGATCAAGCACCGTTTCACACAACTTTGCAGCGCCTTTTCCAACCCAAGCTCGAATCTGCACTTCCGTGACTAATGGAAATCCTAGTTTTTCCAAACTGAGATTCATCGCACGGTACAAATCTGCTGCAGAATCAACAAGTGTTCCATCGAGATCAAAGAGAATAAGGCTACGACGCTCTAACTGTGCAATTAGCATAAATTTACTCGACATAAAAAAGGCATACGCTCATGGTATGCCCTGATTGTAAAAGCTTCGCGTAATTATTTAAAGAACAGCCAAGCAATCACAGCCAAAATGATCAGCACGATAATTGAAATCAAACCTACAGATGCATTTTTTTGTTGTTCAACTTCTTGTGCCACTCGTGATACAGGCTCTTCAAATGGAATAGGTTGTTGCTCTAAAGTCGACTGCACATCAACACCTTGTGGTATCGGCGCAGGCTTGGGAATCGCAACTTGCTGCGGCATTCCATCACGACTAATTGGGGTTTCGACAGCACGTTCAGCTATACTCGGCATGCCTTGGTCGTGTGATGTTGATGGCACTGGTTCTGTTTCAATTTCAGGCAATTCAGCATCAACAGGTGCAAGTACAGAAAACATAAAGCTCGCAAATTGCAAAATATCCCCATCATGCAACTCTGTTTCTTGTTCAATTTTCAAATCATTGATAAATGTGCCATTTGAAGAATTCAAATCTTGAACCCAAAGCTGCTGATCTTTCAACAACAAGGCAGCATGTCGACGAGAAATATCGGCAGATTGCAACAAAAGGTCAGCATCTTGATGACGACCAACTAACATATCACGCTCTACGCTAATCTCTTGCCCCGTAAATTCACCCGTAATGGCTTGTAGTTTCCAAGTCATAGATGCATATCCTTATAAAATTTCTCTCAATTTTAACATTGTGACATAAGGTCTTCTGTGCATCTACTGTGAAGATGCCGAACGAATCGTCGTAGTTGTCACTGTATTCTTACTACGCTCAGTCGATTTTGCTGGCAGCTGAATAGATTGCTGTTGTACCTGGGGTTCTATAGTCGCTACAGGTGTAGTTACGACACTACTTTGATTTTGTGTTGCTGTTGGAACCTTTTGATACGGTGACGTAGTATTTAACGGTTGTTGACGATAAATATCAGCCACATTTTCAGGTAACTTAGCAAAATTACCATTTTTATCCATAGCTAGCTGCAAGCTATAAAGCTGATTGTAACGTTGTTGAGAAATTCGACGCACATCATCCGAATCACCAACAATCGTTGGGTGAATGAAAACCAAGAGATTACGTTTTTCATTGGTTTTACTGTCTGCACGGAATAATCGCCCAAGATAAGGAATATCGCCTAAGACAGGCAATCCTTGTCTCGAATGGATTGAATTGTCGGAAATCAAACCGCCCAGAACAACCGTTTGACCATGATCAGCTAAAACCGAAGTTTTGATGGCACGCTTACTGGTCACCAAATCAGTTGCTTGACCGCGACTTTCCTGTACAGCAGAGACTTCTTGCTCAACCTCTAACCGAACAGAACCACCTTCACCAATATGCGGTACAACTTTTAGCGTTACACCCACATCCTTACGTTCAACAGTGGTGTATGGATTCACACCTGTACTATTAGTCGTCACAGAACCTGTTACGAATGGCACATTTTGACCCACAACAATATAGGCTTCTTCATTATCCATCGTCACAATAGATGGTGTAGAAAGAAGATTGGATTTCGTATTACTTTTTAGCGCCTGAATCAATGCACCATAAAGCTTACGTGAACCATTCGCACCTTCTTTATAGTCACCCACTACAATCGAAGAACCAGCCCCAATTGCAGAACCCAAACCAGCCGCTCCACCTGTCAAATATCCAGCAGCTAGTTTTGATAAACTAGATCCAACATTGGTAAAGTTTATTAATCCAATACCACTACTTATATCACCCAATGCCCACTGAACACCCAATTGATCTGCATCATCACCAGCAACTTCAATAATTGCCGCTTCGATCAGCACCTGTTGACGACGTATATCTAATTGCTGGATCGCGGCCTCAATTTCACGCATTAACTGAGGATCCGCTTTAACTACCAATGCATTCTGCGTACTGTCCGCAATAATGCTAACACCATTTCCATTAAAGCTTGAAACACCTGCATTTTGATTATTTGAGCCGCTATTCAAATTAATTGAAGGCGTGGAAATCGAGGAAGATGATCCAGATGTTGAATTTGAGCTTTGATTGTTTGAAACAAGGTTATTGATTGGGTTATTTGATGAGCCTGCATTATTTGATGCTGAAGACGATGAAACTGATTGACCAGTGACCAAGCCTTGCAAAATTTCAGCTAAGTTTTTTGCACTGGCGTATTTCAAACGAAAAACCTTCAAACCGCCCAAACGATCTGCCGAAGGCACATCCAACATTTCGATCATTTGACGTAAACGTTTACGCGAATCAGGATCACCCTTAATCAAAATGCGATTAGTCCGATTATCCGCAATAATGCGTACACGTGAGCCAATAAAATCTTTAGATGCGCCTGTTGCACTCATCGTTTCTAGCAAACCAATAATTTCTTCTGCTTGGCTTGATTGCAAACTAATCGCTTCAATATCATTCTGGCCTGTGCCATCAAGATTACGCACAATATTTTCTAACTGATAAATATTTGCGGCACGATCAGAAACAATCAGCGCATTTGTTCCTGCTACAGCAGCTAAATGCGCGAATTGTGGCATCAGAGGACGAAGTGCAGGAATCAAATCATTAGGGTTGGTATTTTGCAGCCAAATCACACGTGTAACGATTTGGTCTCCACCCGCACGACTGCGTGAATCATATGGGATACCAGAATTTTTCACATTGCTATCAGGAACAAGTTTTACAGTATTTCCCGATGGTAAAGCCACAACACCGTTAACATTCAAAACACCTAAAAATAGGTCATAAACCTCATCTTTATTTAAAGGCTTATTTGAAATCACCGTGACGTTACCACGTACACGAGGATCAACCGCAAAGTTTTTCCCCGTAATATCTGCAACTTCATTAATAAATGCTGTTAAGTCCGCATCACGTAAATTGATCTTCCATGTTTGTGCTTGCACATGGGTACTGATTGACGCGGCTAAAGGTGCTGCGGCAAGTAATGCCCAAAGTGGACGTTGATGATTTAAAAAAGCCATAACCTGCACTTATTCCTAACTTATGTGGTGACGTGTTATCACTAAAAACTTTGTTGTATGGTCATCACTTGATCACCACGTTTTATTTCTATTTTGGCATGCCCTTCACGACGTACTTGCTCTAATAATTGTACTTCGCTTAGCCCTTGCCCAACAGTTTGACCATTAATCGACAGAATACGATCACCTGAACGCAAACCTAATGTGTTTTTCAAGTTCGATGGTGTTCGATCAGAGATTTCATAACCATCTGAACCGCCGCCAGTCACACCCATATTTTTTAAATACTGCTCTCGGTTATCTTGCATCTGCTGTATCGCTTGACCTAAAGCAGATTGCGGAGAACTTTGAGAAGGTGCTTGGGGCTGCATTTGAGTTGGCTGATTATTCATACTTTCATTTAAAACGGGTGCTATCGGTTGATATAAGCCGTTTTCTAGACCTTTGAATTTAACTTCTCGTGTAGCACCATTTCCTTGCCTAAGAATCACATGATCCCAATAAACCTCTGCAAGTTGGTAGGACGTTGAGCCAATCGTCTCACCGACACGATAACGTTCAGCAACATCATTGAGTTTAATGACAGCAGAGGATAAATAACTTGGATAACCTAGCAAAACACCCTGCAACTCTAAATTAACATTATCTTGAGCAGAAACTGCTGCGGGTTCGTTAAATAATGCAAACGAACTAATGTTGGGTACTTGAGCTTGCTGCGAACCCAACTCAACTCGATCAAACTGCATCGGCTGCGGCGGTGCGACAACAAACCAAAATAAAGAAGCCAACTTCCAACATAGCCATAGCACTAATATTACCAACACCAACGCACCTAGCTTGTCTAATTTCTGCCATCTCAATTGTTGAATCTTTTGAGCAAATTGTTTCATCAGAAGCCACCCTGCATGAGTGGTTGACGTGAGCTAATCACGTAAGTGTCTAAACCAGCTTTTCCTTCATATGATGGAATATTCAAAAGCATTCGTTGCGTCAATTGCACATCAAGCATCAAACTAGGGTCTAGACTTAGATTTGCCATTTTTTGACTACGCTGATCACGTACATCTACTTGTAGCTGACCATTTTCATCTTTTATTTCAGCCATTAATGAAGGCATATTCATACGATCTTGACGTTGACCGAATGTATAATTCAATTCACCACCACCCCAGTTTAGCTGCCCTTCCGCAGCACTAAATCCTTTTTCTTTTTGATAATTTAACTGAACATCTTTTAATTGAATCGCGTTCTCAGGCCACTGCCAATTTGCAAAATACTTTAAGGTTTCAGGTGAAACTTCACCTTGAAGATTCTTGATCATGATTTTTTTACCAAATCCATAACCAAAAACACCATTAAATTGGGTATTTCCACTGTGTATATCGAGATTTGCACCAACACGTAATAACAATAAATCTAGAGGTCTAGTTTTCCAATGGACAGTTCCTCGCAGTTGACCACGCTGCCAATCCGCCTGTCCCTGCCAGATATTGCCACTAACATTATGTAATATTTGATTATCTTTAGAAAACTTAGCAATTAACCATGTTGCTGGAATTTGTAAAATAATAAAAATTAAGAATGCAAAAACGGCGAAAATCCACCATCTCCATTGTTTTGTTTTTTTCTTCATTCCACCCTTACCAACACGCAAAATATCATCCTTGTCGAGACACTCGCCCTCTGATTGACATTATGCATACTTTTTCAACATCGCCAATTCTCTCATATAAAAAAACCAAGCTTTTTAAGCCTGGCTTTTTAATAAAGAATAAAATCACCTTATGACAATACGATGACTTTAAAACTTGACTTAGATTAAGAAATCTTCAAGTTTTGCACCTTTCTCTAATTCTGCAACTAACCAACGTGGCTGCTTACCGCGACCTGTCCAAGTTTCTTCTGCATTATTTTTATTACGGTAACGCGGCTCAACAGCTTTACGGGTTGTTTTCTTACGTTTTTGCTCACCAAGCTCCAAAAGCTCTTCAACGCTGTATCCAACGTTTTCAGCAATCGCAATAATTTGATTATAAGCATCTTCAATTGCTTGATCTTTTTTGCTTGCAATTAAAGCTTCAGCTTCAGCTTGCAAACGCTTGAGATCTTCAACAGATAAATCACTAATATCTGGTTTCATTAGAACCACTCCAACTCAAAAGGGAAATATATCACTCAAAAAATAAAATGAATTAAAAATTCAACTCAATATTAATTTATATGTAATTAGATAATCAATATTAAAATAGTCAACTTAATCACAGCATTCACTTAAATCAGCTATTATTTACAATAAAACAAAGAAACTTTGTTCACATCAAATATTACAGCACATTTTACCATTCTTTTAACTTCATATTTTATTGTTATTATTTCTTAAAATATCAATTCAAAACCCACCTTAAAATAAACTTAATCTAGATTTATAAGTAAGTTTTATTTTAAAAAATTTATTGAATTGCACCTCGATACAACTCAATAAATATGACTTAGATAAAATTATACATAACTGTCTTTACATATTATTCAATATGATGTCCAACACTTGATTCCAACGTTATAATACGATTACGAATCTCGGTAGGTATATTAATTTTCTTTGAATCATGTTTGCCAACACACACCATGACGGCCTCACCAGTTGCAACCACTTGAGCTTGATCACGACTCCATAAAACATAATGCATTCTAAACGCACTATTTCTTAACTCTTCAATTCTTGCACCAATATGCAGCACATCAGGATAAAATACTGGGCTTAAATATTTACATTGACTCGAAGCAACAACCGTCAATATATCCTCATCGAATATGTTTAATTTCATTAAATAAGCAATTCGTGCACTTTCAATATATCGATAATATTGAACATTATTTACATGTCCAAAAGCATCCATATCCCCCCATGCAACAGCTTGCTCAAGAATTACTGGATAGACAGACAGCTCTTTCATTATTTCACTCATATCTTAAAGTTAAGAAAATTAACATCATTTTCAAAGATTAAATTCAACTGTCTGATTAAATCAGAATCATCACCCAAGATGGATTTAATCCTTAAATAACTCATTAAAATATTATCAGGATATAAATCCAACAATTGTGCTGCATCAGTCTGGCGATCTGTCGCCATAAATATATGCCATTTTGCAAAAGCCAGCATTGGAACGCTGGTATATTTTTGCTCCAACTCCATAATTCGTTGTTCAACATAAGCATAATCAGGAATTTGCTTAAGTAGCTGTTGTTGAAACCACAAATAAAATACTTCAGGATCAAAATGCTCTTGCAATAGATGTAAGGCAAGCTCCCCGTGCTGGAGACTCATTTCAGGCATTCGAGCCAATAATTTTAACCAAAGTACTTTACTGGTATAAGGCCGTGCTTTGATTTCTGAATGCAGCATCATGTAACGTTGTTGAAGTACACCTAAATCATCGACAGTAGCTTGATCAAATTGAATTAATAATTGCTGCAACCAAAGATCACGATGTTCTGCATCTAGCAGCCCATGTTGAGTACTTTGTAAAAACACCCATGGCTTTTGTAAGGCCAATTTACCCCACAAACTGGTTATTTTTTGCTGATATGCCGTTTCAATTTCGCTTAGCCAAGGGGATAGTTGATGTTGTGCGAGAAATTCCAAATGTGTAAGTGCTTTCTCTGTTTCTTGTCGCTCTAGAAAAATATCCACTCTAAGCAATTCAGCAAGTTCAAAAGCCATAGGGGCTGACTTTTCTAGATTCATCAATGCGGTTTCATAATCACCATTGCGATAATCAAATTGAGCATCAACGATATTACTCAATAAACCTGACTGTGTGAAAACTCGCTCAATGAACACTTGCTGATCTTTGGCAGCATCTAATAACCAAACGATGCCAAGCTGCTCATAAGGATGTAAATCTTTAAATCGAAGAATTGTATCTTTCTGTCTTTGCTGTTGTGCGAGATATCTTTTTGCTAATAACCATCCTGCCTGAGCGATGAAGCTCACAAGAATAAAGCAAGTTACTAATCCCCAAAAGCTACTTTGAAACTGCCAGTCCCGCCAATAGATATAAGCGTAACCACTACCGTAACCATAGCTAAAGACTGAAAAAATAGCGAATAAGCTAAGGGTTGCAAGGAAATATATCTTCAATAAATGCTTCATATCAGACTACCCTAGCAAACCGAGAGTCGTTAGTTTCGGAGCAGGAACAACGGGAAGATTAAGCATTTTCTGCACACGTAGTTTCATTTGCTGACTACTACGATCTGGCAAATCCTCTAAAAGCAGCATAACTTCTTGCATTGACTTGCGATATTCAGTGGCTTGATTTAAATGCAATGCTTGCTCTGCAAGTAATAATCTTAATTGAGCCTCTTTTAGTAAAATACTTCGTTGGATTAAGTCTGGTGGAGTGCGTTGCACCTTTTCAAATTTGAACCATTGCCACCATGAACGTTCACTGTTTTTCTGCAGTCGAATATCGGGTTTCTGCATTTCTTGCTGAAGCTGCTGATCTAAATACTGCAACAACGTATCAAACTGCTGACGCTGCTGAGTTTGCAGCAATACATATTGTTGAATGTTTTGCTTATCTTGTTCCATCGCTTTGATAAGACCATGCTGCAATGCTGGTGAAACTTGATGTTGAGCCATTTGTTGTTGCAACTGATTCAACTGTTCTAGCGCAAAAATAAATTGTTGCTGATCTACAGCAAACTGCACTAATTGTAGTTTTTGCTTGATTACAACGGCGGGAGCAATACCATCAATCGTTATCGGTGTAGTTACAAGTTTATTATTGGTATTTGAGGTGTTTTTGTCTTGCAGTTGTCGTTGCAAACCCACTAATTGGTCATTTAACAAAGAGTATTGTTGCTGTGATTGAACCAACTGCTGTTGAAGCTGAGGAATTGTTTGAGAATATTGCGCAACATCATAACTGAGTTTCGCCAACCACACCAAACCCAGAACCAATATGAAATAAGCAATTTTTCTCATGATTGTCCTTGCCAGCCTTGAATAGAATGAATAATTTCTAATGGTGCTAATGTTTCTAACTGAATATATTTCAACATAGAATCTACTTGATTTTGCGTTTGACACAATACCTGAGCTAAACGCTCACCAAGTACTAAATAAATACAATCCAACTCTTTGCTAATCTGTGCGGTGAGCTTTTGCCAGTTTCTCCAACTTGCTTCACTACTAATCAACACAAAAACTGGTTGTTGTGATACCAATTGAGAAACGAGTTTAGGAAATTTAGTCAAACTTAGTTCAGGGCATTGGCGACGATAAAGGATAAAGTTGAGAATATTAACGCCTGTTTGTTGCAAATGTTGCATCATAAATTGACGTCCGCCGTGCCCACGCCAAAAGGCGACTGTATTTAAGTCAACACGTTCTCTAAGTATCGGTAGCTGCAACATCCCTTCTGAACTTTCCACATCAGGAACAAGACTATCAATCCCAAAGGTTTTTAGCGCTGCTGCTGTGGCTTGCCCAACCGCGATCCATTGAATATGTTTAAGTTGATCTAAATCAATCCCACTATTCTTGAGATACAGCATACCAATCTCAACAGCAGTTGGACTAACCACAACGATCACTTGCGAAGCCTTGAGTTGATCATACAACTGCATCAAATCTGCTGTAAATGGCTCAGCAACCAACTCAAGTAAGGGCAAGGATTCAACCTGTATCCCCTCTTGAATCAGAGCTTGATTTAATGAATGTGCTCGATCTTCAGGGCGCGTATTGATGAATAACATTTTAATATAAAGCTTTCAGTAGCTCACCTGCACCCTGTGCCAATAGTTTTTCGGCTAAAACCACACCCAATCGCTCTCCCTCATCCAATGCTCCTGACAATTGTTCTTTTAATAGCGTCTTTCCATCCACACTACCGACTCGACCTTCGATATGAAGTTGATTTTGAGTAATTGTCGCATAACCAGCGATCGGAACTTGGCATCCACCTTCAAGATAGGCATTAAAAGCACGTTCTGCACGTACACAAATTGAAGTTACTTCATGTTGAAGAGGAGAGATTAATTCCAGTAATTCTTGATCATCTGCGCGACATTCCAACCCCAAAGCACCTTGCCCTACTGCAGGCAAACTCAATGTAGGTGCGAGGCAATGGCGAATCCTCTCTGCCAAACCTAAGCGTTTTAAACCTGCGCTCGCTAAAATGATCGCATCATACAGCCCATCATCGAGTTTAGATAACCTCGTACCGACATTACCACGTAGATCAATAATTTCTAAATCAGGACGTTGCTGAAGTATCTGACATTTACGGCGTAGACTTGAGGTCCCTACTTTCGCACCATGTGGTAACTCATCAAAATGAGCATATTGATTCGATACAAAAGCATCTAGAGGATCTTCGCGTTCACAGATCACTGCAAGTGTTAAACCTTCAGGTAAATGCATCGGAACATCTTTCATTGAATGTACAGCTAAATCAGCACGCCCATCCAGTAGTGCTGCTTCCAGCTCTTTTACAAATAATCCTTTACCACCAATTTTTGCCAAAGGCGTATCTAAAATCTTATCACCTTGGGTTACAAACTTAACCAATTCAACCGTTAAATCAGGATAAAGTTCATTTAAACGAGCACGAATATGCTCAGCTTGCCAAAGTGCAAGAGGACTTTGTCGAGTTGCAATTTTTAGAGTTTTCATAAATCTAAGTTAAGTATTGATCAAAGCAATTGCTCCAAACTTAACTTGATCATTTAAAAATGCAAGTAAAAAAAGCAAAAAGTGATCATAACAAGCTTAGCTTCAACAAATTATAGTTGATGCATACACTCTCTTAGACTTGGTAAATGACGGCGACTCACCGACAAGCGCTCCTCAAGTTCACGTAATCGAACTTGGTATTGTCCAGCAGCAACCAGCTCTAGACCTTCTAAATAATCTAGTGAAACAAGCGCATTACGATGGATTCTAATAAAGCGGTCAGCAAACTCATGCTCTAAATCTTTTAATGTTTCGTCTATCAATACACTGCCATTTTTATGGCGCACGGTGACATACTTCTGATCCGCCAAAAAATAATAAATATTTTCTACAGGGATAAGTTCGACCCCACGATAAGTTTTCGCAGCAATTTGGTGACGTTGAGTTTTAGTATCGTACATATGATCTTGTTGTTTTAAACCCGTCATTTGAGCTTGGGTAAGTTGAGTTAAATTATCAAAAACCTGCTGTAAATCTTGTTGGGCTACAGGTTTGAGTAAATATCCCTGGGCTTGAAATTTAAATGCTTCCAATGCATGTTGATCGTATGCCGTACAAAAAATAATAGCAGGACGTGGGTTCAAGTGACTCAATTGCTCAGCGCACTCTAATCCATTCATCCCTGGCATCTGAATATCCAATAAAACAACATCTGGTGAATCATTTTCAATATGATCTAACACATCTTGCCCATGATGTGCTGTCGCAATCACTTCATGCCCCATTTGGGTCACTAAACGTGATAAACGCTCTACTGCGAGAGGTTCATCATCAGCAATCAGAACTTTCATCCTCTCCTCCTTGTCACCGTTAACATCATCCATATTTTTTATGGTTAACTGGACTTATTATTTTACTCGATCGTGGTAACTCACCACAGTCGTATATAACGACACTCCCCCATACACTTGAAACTTCACAGCTGGCCCATAATAAGCCTTCAAGCGCTGTTCAACATTTTCTATTGCAATACCATTCCCTGTTCTGGATTTTATTTTATCGTGAGAATAGGGGTTAGTAATGACTATAGTGACTTGATTTTGCAATATTTCAACCAATACGCTAATCGTTGAAGCTTGTAAAACTTTTTCCACCCCATGAAAAATACTATTCTCTAACAAAGGTTGCAACGTTAATAATGGAATAGTCGCTCGTTTTAACTCAATTGGTGTCGCTTGAATATTCCATTCTACGGTTAATCGGTCACCTAAACGCATTTTCTCAATACTGAGATATTGCCTACACAGATCAATTTCTTCCTCCAAACTTACCAGTTTCAACTCCTGAAAACTGGCCCGAAACAATCGAGAAAGACTGATCAACATATTTTCAGCTTTATCTGGATCTATTGAAATCAAACTCACCACACTATTTAAACTATTGAATAAGAAATGTGGATGAATCCTTGCTTGCATCGCTTGAATACGCGCATTTAACTCACTGTACTGCTGACGCAACCATTGCTCACGCATATATAAATAACGTAAGCAAAAAGCACCCAATAAAATACCATACCCCAAATGCAAACTTACGCCATGAAATAAGACATCTTCGGAAAAACCAGTAGATCGAGCTGCCCAAAACTGAATGATATTCACAGCGCAAGTTGTAAGCAGCACAATGATTTGCAGGACAACAAAACCCAAAGTCAAAGCGACTTTTTGACTTAACTTAGTAAAGAAATCCTGAAAATAATCGACAAATGCGGAAAAAGATAAAATCACCCAATTAATAAAAAAGGTGTATTGTAAAACGCGAATACCTTCCAAAGCATGCCAAGAGCGAGCTTCCGCCAATGCTAAAACCATTGCCAATACATTACTTGCAACAATTAGTTCTAATAAGTGTTGCCATTGACCAATTTTCGTAAAAAAATACGTGCCTGATGAATTCATCTGACGAGATTGCGATAACTTCTTGCGTCGAGTTTCGGCATCTGCGTTTGGATTTGCTATACTCTTTTTTATTTTACTGAGCCGCCATGACCACATCTTCTCAATCCTCATCTTCAGCAAGCCCTAATCAAACCTCTGGTATGTGGGGCGGTCGCTTCTCAGAAGCAACGGATGCATTTGTTGCAGAATTTACAGCATCTGTGCAATTTGACCAACGTTTTTATAAACAAGATATTGCAGGCTCTATTGCTCATGCAACCATGTTAGCGAAAGTTGGTGTACTCACTGAAGCTGAACGTGATGACATTATTCAAGGTTTAAGCACGATTAAAGCAGAAATCGAAGCTGGAAATTTTGAATGGCGTATTGATTTAGAAGATGTCCACATGAACATTGAGTCTCGTCTGACTCAACGTATTGGCATCACAGGTAAAAAACTTCATACAGGTCGCAGTCGTAATGACCAAGTAGCAACAGATATTCGTTTATATCTACGTGATGAAATTGATGACATTTTAGGCTTATTACTTCGCTTACAAAAAGGTTTACTGAGTTTAGCAAGTCAAAATACGCATACTATCATGCCTGGCTTTACTCATTTACAAACTGCTCAACCTGTGACGTTTGGTCATCACTTATTAGCTTGGTTTGAAATGCTTGTTCGTGACACCGAACGTTTACAAGACTGCCGTAAACGTGTCAATCGTATGCCACTCGGCTCAGCAGCCTTAGCTGGTACAACCTACCCGATTGATCGTGCCTATACCGCTGAGTTATTAGGTTTTGAAGCAGTTTCAGAAAACTCTCTGGATGCAGTCTCAGATCGTGATTTTGCGATTGAATTTAATGCCGCAGCATCTTTGATCATGATGCACTTATCACGTATGTCTGAAGAACTAATTCTATGGACTTCAGCTCAGTTCAAGTTTGTGAATATTCCTGATCGCTTCTGTACCGGTTCTTCAATCATGCCCCAGAAGAAAAACCCAGATGTTCCTGAATTAGTTCGTGGCAAGTCAGGTCGTGTTTTTGGCGACTTGATTAGCTTATTGACCTTAATGAAAGGTCAACCATTGGCATACAACAAAGATAACCAAGAAGACAAAGAACCATTATTTGATGCCATTGATACCGTTCGTGGCTCACTTATGGCTTTTGCAGACATGGTTCCAGCACTGGTACCAAATATTGAAGTTATGCGTGAAGCGGCTTTACGTGGCTTCTCTACAGCAACTGACCTTGCAGATTACCTTGTTAAAAAAGGGGTTGCTTTCCGTGATGCGCATGAAATTGTTGGTAAAGCAGTTGCTCTTGGCGTAGCAGAAGAAAAAGATTTGTCTGAGCTTTCTCTTGAACAGTTACAACAATTCTCTGATCTGATTGAAGCAGATGTATTTGACAAAGCTTTGACTTTAGAAGCTTCAGTGAATGCACGTGACCATATTGGTGGAACTTCACCTAAACAAGTTGAAGCTGCAATTGTTCGTGCACACACTCGCTTAGAACAGCTATACGCTTAAGGACTGATCATGACTAGACAAGTATTTTGCCGTAAATACCAACAAGAACTTGAAGGTTTAGATTTTGCACCATTCCCTGGTGCAAAGGGTCAAGAATTTTTTGAGACTGTATCTAAACAAGCTTGGCAAGAATGGTTAAAACATCAAACTACATTGATTAACGAAAAACGTTTAAATGTATTTGAACCAGATGCAAAAAAATTCCTCGAGGAACAACGCGAGAAATTTTTCAACAATGACCAAAGCGTAGAAAAAGCCGAAGGCTGGAAGCCTGAACAAGGATAAGCTGAGTAACGCTCTACCCTTATCGAACAGCTAAGCTCTGCCAAGTTAAGAAGGGGAGCTTAGTTTTTTAAAATTTCTTGTGTCAAAAGCAATGATTCCATCATTGCTTTTTTTATTTAAAAATTGGCAAGACAACTTTGATCTTTTAAATTACAGGCTATTTTTACCATAAGTTCAAATTTTGATTTAAAAACACTTATGATTTATCATTTTTATTTACGTGATCTTTACACTAGTAATAAAGGATTACAGAGTATACACAGTTGTCTACATGACAGATTGAACGATTCTATTTAAAGTTACTTATAGAAAGATAGAGATACCCCCAATATCTCAACAATGCATGATATTTCTCTTCCAGACTTTTCCCCCGAAGTCTGGGATTTTTTTATTTACTCTATCTAAATATCTGTGTGACATATTCGTTTCTGCAATCTTATGGAGATAGCAGGAAATACTCCCAAATCACAAATCCTAAACCAAATCCAAGACATGCATATAGAACGATAATAAAGAAAACGAAGCTCGCATTATTTTTCTTTTTTAGGAAACTCATAGCATTCTCGCCTTTAGGTTGAAAATACTATTTTGAAAAAATACTGATTCTAAATATAGCCACAAAGCCTTCAAAAAAAACTATAACAGATCATTTAAATCACCCCAAAATGATCCAAACAAACCGTTTTTCATAAAAAAAGTGAACTTAATCAAAATCTGCTTCAGATTTACTTTGATTAAATTCACTTTCTATTAAATCTTTTTGGGTGTGCAAAATTACTTTTGATTTACTTTTTGCTCAATTTCTTCAATGCTAGTATGACGAACATCCATACCTTTCGCCATATAGATCACTTGCTCAGAAATATTACGCGCATGATCACCAATTCGCTCTAAAGAACGTAACACCCACATCACATTAATAACACGTGAGATATGACGTGGATCTTCAATCATATATGTCATAAGTGTACGAGTCGCTGATTGATATTCACGATCAATATCGACATCAGCCATAACAACTTTCAAAGCCTGATCCACATCTAAACGCGCAAATGCATCTAATGCATCATGGATCATGACACGAACCTGATTACCAATATGACGTGTTTCCATGTAACCACGTGGTGACTCACCCTCTTCACAAAGATTTTGAGCAATACGTGCAATTTTTGCAGCTTCATCACCAATTCGCTCAAGATCGGTATTGGCTTTGCTCATTGCAATCACCATACGCAAATCGATCGCAGCAGGATGACGGCGCGCCAAAATTAAAGTCAAACCTTCATCAATATCTCGCTCATATTGATTCACCGTGTTGTCTTTAAACTGAACATCAATCGCTAAATTGGCATCTGTGTCTAATAAAGCATGAATTGAGTTAGCAACTTGCTGCTCTACCAATCCGCCCATTGTCATAAATTTGGTATGAACATCTTGTAGGTCTTCATTAAATTGTGAAGAAATATGGTGACTTAACACTGGATTACTTGGACACACAGGATGCCTCCACTAGACACATGGAAAAAATGATTGGTGATTAAACCATAACTATGATGAAACTTTTATGACAATAGCATGGATTTGGCAATTAACGAATGGTGTTAATTGATACAACAATAAAGCAAAAATCTGTTAGTCTAAATGCCTAGCTTGACGGAGCGCAGTTAACAAACTGCTGAGATTGTCTTAATTCTCAATTTAAAGACAAGTACCGTTGAACCTGATCAGGTTAACACCTGCGTAGGAATCAAGCCCAGCAAAAACTTCGCCTTTATTTATCAAAGAGATAAATCCGCCATCGTTTTTGGTCGTGCTTGATTCGTTAATGCCAAACATAAGGATCATGCAATGAACCAATTAACGAATCTTTCCCCTGCTGATATTTCTGCTCAACATGAGCAAGATGCTAAAGATTTAACCCGTATCTTACCTGCCTCCAAAAAAGTCTATGTTGAAGGTTCACGCCCAGACATCCAAGTACCGTTCAGAGAAATCAGTCTCACAGATACTCCTACTGGTTTAGGTGGCGAACATAACCCACCAATCATGGTTTACGATACATCTGGAGTCTATACAGATCCAAATGTCCAAATTGATTTGAACAAAGGTTTACCTCTAGTTCGCCAATCATGGATTGAAGAACGCAATGATACAGATGTTTTAGAAACCTTGAGTTCTGAGTTTGGACAAGCACGCTTAAAAGATATTCGCACAGCAGATATTCGGTTTGCTCATATCCAAAATCCTCGCCGCGCAAAAGCAGGCAAAAATGTCACGCAAATGCATTATGCGAAGCAAGGTATTATCACGCCAGAAATGGAATATATTGCAATTCGTGAGAATCAACGCCAACGTCATGACGTTGATATGCGCCAACACGCAGGACAAAATTTTGGTGCACAAAATTTAAGAGAAATTACCCCTGAATTTGTACGTCAAGAAATTGCTGCAGGACGTGCGATCATCCCTGCAAATATTAATCACCCTGAATGTGAACCGATGATTATTGGTCGTAACTTCTTAGTGAAGATTAATGCCAATATTGGTAATTCAGCGCTTGGCTCATCTATTGATGAAGAAGTTGCCAAAATGACATGGGCAACACGTTGGGGTGCTGACACCATTATGGATTTATCGACAGGTAAAAATATCCATGAAACACGCGAATGGATCATTCGCAACTCACCTGTTCCAATTGGGACTGTTCCAATTTACCAAGCCTTAGAAAAAGTGGATGGTGTTGCAGAAGACCTCACTTGGGAAATTTTTAAAGACACCTTGATTGAACAAGCTGAACAAGGTGTAGATTATTTCACCATTCATGCTGGTGTCTTACTTCGCTACGTTCCTATGACTGCAAATCGCCTCACAGGCATTGTATCTCGTGGGGGTTCAATTATGGCGCAATGGTGTTTAGCACATCATCAGGAAAACTTCTTGTACACGCATTTCGATGAAATTTGCGAAATCATGAAAGCTTATGATGTCTCATTCAGCTTAGGTGATGGACTACGACCTGGATGTGTTCAAGATGCCAATGACGAAGCGCAATTTAGTGAACTTAAAACACTGGGAGAGTTGACACATCGTGCTTGGGAACATGATGTTCAGGTGATGATTGAGGGTCCTGGTCATGTGCCTATGCATATGATTAAAGAGAATATGGATTTACAACTAGAAGTCTGTAAAGAAGCTCCTTTCTATACTCTTGGACCACTCACGACTGACATCGCACCAGGATATGATCACATTACCTCAGCAATCGGTGCTGCGATGATTGGTTGGTATGGTACAGCGATGCTTTGTTATGTTACACCTAAAGAACATCTAGGCTTACCAAATAAGAAAGATGTAAAAGATGGCATCATTACCTACAAAATTGCAGCGCATGCGGCAGACTTAGCCAAAGGTCATCCAGGTGCGCAAGTCCGTGATAATGCACTTTCTAAAGCACGTTTTGAATTCCGTTGGGACGATCAGTTTAATCTGAGCTTAGACCCTGATACGGCACGTAGCATGCATGATGAAACACTTCCAAAAGAAGCTCATAAATCAGCTCATTTCTGTTCGATGTGTGGACCAAAATTCTGTTCGATGAAAATCACACAGAATGTGCGAGATTATGCGCAAAATCAACACAATGCCAATCAATCAAATGATGAAGATGCAGAAGTTGAAGCAGGTCTCAATGCAATGAAAACCGCTTATCAGGAACATGGTCAAAAACTGTACCACAAAGTGTAAATCGACTAAAAAAAGATTTTCCAACGAACCATTCTCGGTTAGGATGAGATATGTACAATCTCATCCTAATTTATGATGAATATTCTTGAGCACGCCAGCTTTTCAGCATCCGACGTTTCGATAGAATCTCGAGAGAACTTATTTCGAGGGTTCATTCAGGTAGAGAAAGTCACGATAAAACATAGATTATTTAATAAATCTAATTATTCATCATCTATTCATCGTGAATTAATTCACCGTCCCGAAGCGGCTGGTGTTTTATTATATGATAATCAGCAAAGACGTTTTGCTTTGATCGAACAATTTCGAATTGGCGCATTAAACGATACCGTTTCACCTTGGCAATTAGAAGTGATTGCTGGTGTTTTAGATGGGGATGAAACACCTGAAACATGTATTCGCCGTGAAAGCTTAGAAGAAGCGGGTTGTGAAGTTCATGACTTACAACATTTATTTACCTTTTATCCTTCAGCAGGGGCATGTTCAGAAATTTTTCACTTATATGTTGCAAATGTTGAATTACCAACATCAGGTGGCGTGTTTGGAATGCCAGACGAAGGTGAAGACATTCAACTTCATTTGTTTGATTATTCTGATGCACCTCTATTATTAAAAAATGGGCGGTTGAGAAATGCACCTGTCATTATGGCATTGCAGTGGCTTACTCAGCATTTACGACAACAATAAAAATCTGAAGGGGATAAAGCGGTGACTTTTCAAGTCTCAACATTATCACAAAAAGATTTTGTGATGATCCAGATTACGGATACTCATTTACTTGAATATCCACATTTAGAATTTGTCGGAATGCAACCCGAACAAAGTTTTCATGCAGTAATTGACTTGATGCGTCAAACACACCCTGAGATTGACTTGATTGTTCATACAGGTGATTTAGCTCAGAACCCGACGCCACTCACCTATCATCGCTATCTCGAGTATATGCATAGCTTGAGCATTCCCTTTTTTCAAACACCTGGGAATCACGATGATGTCAATCATTTTCCATTCCATGAGCAAGACAAGACTGCTCCAACAGTTGTTGAGCTTGGAAATTGGTATGTCATTTTATTAAATAGCGCTCAGCCGAATCGTATTGACGGCAAAATCGCAGATGCCCAATTGCAGCAACTTCCAAAATTATTGACTCAACTACATGATCGTTATGTCATAATTGCATGTCACCACCATCCCTTTGCAATGCAATCTGCATGGATTGATCAGCATAAATTAAAAAATTCCTCTGATTTACTTGAAACCATTCAGCTCTTTAGCAATGTTAAGGCAATTATTTGTGGACACGTGCATCAAGACTCTATTACATCATGGCAAGGTGTTGAATTCCTTTCGACCCCTTCTACATGTATTCAGTTCAAACCGAAAAGTGAAAAATTTGCACTTGATGAAGAACACCCTGGCTACCGATATATCCGTTTGAAAGCAAATGGCGAGATTGAAACACAAGTACATCGTCTAAGTAATTCTCAACGCTTGAGTAGCTCAGAAGTCTTAGGTTACGACTAAACTTTTGATTACAAATCACATCCTAGATTTATCACTAATTCTAGACAGTAATGACTACCATCTTGCTGAAAAAGTCTATATGATGTCGACCCTTGATGGAAAAAACCATCTTAGGTTTCTATAAAAACACTTGCATATCACCATATTTTTTGCGTATAGATAGTACGTGTAAGATGAGGAATGCCCTATATGGCGAATGACAACCAAAATCAAGTCTTGGACGAACACACAGCAGTGATCGACGAACAAAAATCGACTGTAAAACGTGTACGCAAAACCAAACCTAAAGCTTCTGAAGGCGGTACAACTGCGAGCTTGTTTGGGATTGAACCTTATCAGCCGAAAAAAAATGAAGAATACATGTCTGATGGACAACTTGAGCATTTCCGCCAAATCTTAAATGCATGGAAAGCAGAGTTAATGTCAGAAGTTGATCGTACGCTCAACACAATGCAAGATGAATCAACAGCTTTACCCGATGTAAATGATAGAGCGACTCAGGAAGAAGAGTTTGCGATTGAATTACGTACACGTGATCGTGAGCGTAAGCTGATTCGTAAAATCGAGCAATCATTAGAAGCGATCCAAAGTGGTGATTACGGTTTCTGCGAAACTTGCGGTATCGAAATCGGCTTACGCCGTTTAGAAGCTCGTCCAACAGCTACTCAATGTATCGATTGCAAAACTTTGGCTGAAATCAAAGAAAAGCAAAACAACGGATAACCATCCCGCCTAACCTCCCTTTAGAAAGGGAGGAATATTGCGAGTTTTAAAACCCCATTGTTTTCGCATATCTCCCTCCTTGTATTGGAGGGATTAGGTGTAGATTTAATTATTTAGACAACAATAAATCTTTATGTCTTATATCGGACGTTTTGCACCCTCTCCTACTGGCCCTTTACATTTTGGTTCTTTACTGACTGCTGTCGCAAGCTATTGTGATGCCAAAGCCAATCATGGTAAGTGGTTAGTACGAATAGAAGATACCGATATTCCTCGCATTTATCCAAATAGCGAAACTCACATTTTATCTTGCATCGATGCCTTTGAATTTGAACCTGATGCCGAGATTATTTTCCAAAAAGATCGTTTAACTATTTATGAGCAAGTACTCGATCAACTCAAACAGCAACATGCCATATATGCTTGCCAATGCACCCGCAAAATGCTCGGCTCTAATCACATCTATGCTGGCACATGCCGAGATTTAAATCTTGATTTTGCTGAGCAAGCCATTCGTTTAAAAGTCGATGATCTGCTGATTTGTTTTGAAGACAGATTACAAGGTCTGCAATGTTCCAACCTAAAAGATGATCTCGGTGACTTCGTTCTAAAACGAAGAGATGGCATCATTAGTTATCAATTAGCAGTTGTGGTAGATGATTATTTACAAGGCATTACGCATGTCGTTCGCGGTGCGGATTTATTAGATAATACCGCTCGACAAATCTGGCTTGGTTCTATATTGAACTATCCAAGTTTGAGTTATATGCATTTACCCCTTGCTATGAATGGTCAAGGTCAGAAATTATCTAAGCAAAATTTGGCACAAGCATTAGACGTATCAAAGGCTTCTGAATTATTACAGCAAGCCATATTGGCACTTGGGCAACCAAATGTTGAATTAAATCAACCTAGAATAATGCTGCAACAAGCTGTACAGCAATGGGATGTAAATTTAATCCCTAAAGGCATTCATTTGACAGGATCTTATTTATAAAACAAAAGAGACCCTAATAAATTAGGGTCTCTTTTGTATCAGAAACTAAATTCCTTAGAAATTCGATTCTTCTTTGACAGGATTTAGCTCTTGGGTTGAAGCGTCAATTTTCAAAATCAGACTAATCATCGCAGCACACATCATCAATGATGTACCACCATAACTAATAAACGGCAGTGTCAAACCTTTGGTTGGCATCAAGCCCATATTCATGCCCGCATTTACCAAAATCTGTAACAGGAAAATAATGCTGATACCATAAGCTAAATAACCTGCGCGTAGATAATTATGCTGTAATGCACGATGACCAATACGAATACAACATGCCAGCATAGTAAATGAGAGAATCATGACCGTGGTTACACCGAAGAATCCAAACTCCTCACCCAAGACTGCTAACATAAAGTCTGTATGTGCTTCAGGAAGATAGGAAAGTTTCTGGACACTATGCCCCAAACCTGTTCCAAACCATTCACCCCGACCAAATGCCATCAAAGCATTTGACAACTGATAACCCACACCTAATGGATCAGCCCAAGGGTTGGTAAATGAAATAAGTCGTTGAAAGCGGAATGGTTCAAATAAAATCAGTGCGGTAATCCCTGCAAGAATCGCCCCTAACATAATCAAAAACTGAGTCGCAGGTGCGCCAGCTAAGAAGAACACGCCAACCATCATTAAAACAATCACTGCTGTTGCCCCAAGATCAGGCTCAGCAACGATAAAACCGACTGTAAGTGCCATTACTCCGCTTAAGCGTAGCAAACCTTTCCAGTGCGTTCGAACCTCTTTCGCACGGCGCACCACATAATCTGCCGTAAAAATTGCCATCACAATCTTAGCAATCTCCGTTGGCTGTATTGTGAAACCACCAACTTTAATCCAACGATGTGCGCCATTCACTTCTGACCCGACCACCAAAACAGCGAGCAGCAATATGATCGTAATCAGCCATAATGGAAACGCATTTTTAAACCATAAGTTTAAAGAGACACGATAAGTCAAAAATGCAACCACAGCAGCGACAACAATCGAAATACCATGACGAATCAAAAAGTAAAATGGATTTTCGTGGATATATTCTGCATACGGCATGGAAGCAGAGGCCACCATCACCGAACCCAAACAGAGTAAAGATACCACACAGAAAATCAGAATGTTACGTGGTGTCATTTCTGCTGGAAGCTTCGGCAATCGATTTAAGATTTGAGAAATCTTCTGCACTGTATTTTGGGCCAAATCCGCCATAACGCTGTTCCTAGTTTTTATTTTCACTCAAGGCATTTACACATGCCACGAACTGATGCCCGCGATCATTATAACTTTTAAACATATCAAAACTTGCACATGCTGGCGACAACAGAACCACATCTTCAGCTTGTGTTACTTGCTGAGCAAGCTCGACCGCGGCTTTTAAGCTAGACGCGTGCTGAATAACAGTTGTTCCTTGTATCGCTTGTTCAATTACAGGTGCATCCTCGCCAATTAGAATGACAGATTTCACATATTTTTGTATTGCATTACGCAAAGGACGGAAATCCTGACCTTTGCCTTGACCGCCTAAAATAAGTGCTAATTTGCCTTTATTGACTTCAATAGCAGCGCCAAGCCCATCAATCGCCGCTAAAGTTGCACCGACATTTGTTCCTTTTGAATCATTGTAATAACGCACACCATCAATCGTTTGCACATATTCACAACGATGCTCCAAGCCTTTGAATGTTTTCAATGTCTCTAACATACTCGGCAACGGAAATCCAACCGCTTCACCAATGGCCAAACAAGCAAGTGCATTTGCTACATTGTGCATTCCTTGAATATACATCTCAGAGGTTTTTAAGATACGCTCTCTTCCACGTGCCAACCACATGGTGCCATCTGCATCTCTCAAAACACCATATTGATTTAAATCAGGAGCATTCAAACCGAAACTTTGCATTGGTGTTGCATCAGGCACTAAAGGACGGCTTAAATTATCATCTCGGTTATAAACGACTTTTTTAACACCTTGGAAAATTCGATGTTTGGCTTTGTGATAACCCAACATATCACCATGACGATCCAAGTGGTCTTCACTCATATTGAGAACAACCGCAACTTCAGCATTCAAATGCGAAGTAGTTTCCAACTGGAAACTCGATAACTCCAAAACGATGAGTTCAGGTTTATCTTTTAATAAATCTAAGGCTGGTCGACCTAAGTTTCCACCAACAGCCACTTTCTTTCCAGCATCCTGAGCCATCAAACCCACGAGTGTTGTCACTGTACTTTTAGCATTTGACCCTGTAATCGCAATAATGGGAGCATCAGTTGCACGGCGTAAAAGCTGAATATCCCCTACAACTGGAATTCCTTTATCAATGGCTTGTTGAATTTCAGGTAATTGTGGTGCTAAGCCAGGACTTAAAATAATCTCTTCAGCCTGAAGTAATAGCTCTGTATCGAGTCGTCCAAAGCTCGTTCTCACCTCAGCAGGAATTTGATCATGACCTGGTGGAGTTTCTCGAGAGTCTGTTACTGCAACTTGGTAGCCTTGTTCATGCAGAAAGTTTACTGCTGACACACCAGAAATACCCAAGCCAGCAACAACTTTTAATCCACCACGTTGTATTAACATTTTTGCCCCATTTTATCGCAGATCACAGAATGGCAAAAATGTTAGCACTTTGCTGTTTTGAATGCTTTTTCAGTTTTATCTTTATTCGCATTTTTTTGTGTCAGTGCGTAAAAAAGCCATCATTCGATGGCTTTATAAACAAAAAATCTTAACGCCATTTCACGGCTTGAATATCTTCAGTTTTTTTATTGTCCTTTTCATCGCTTGCACAACCACATCCACCACCACATCCAACAACCATTTTAGGTTTCAATCGTAGAGCTAAGCGTTGCCAACCAAAATGTTGACATACATTCGACAAAGACATGAACATAGCATTTGCGGTTTGAGGAAATACCTTTTTAAAGACAACTATGGCACTCCAACCGACCAAAACCGCAATAATCAGATACTCAAACATATGCAGCTCCTATCTAGCCCCAAATTCGCGAAGCGATTTGGTAAGTAAAGAAAGACATCAAATAAGCCAAACCAAATAAATATGCGGTCATCACAGCCACATGTTTCCAAGAACCTGTTTCTCTACGCACCGTTGCCAAAGTTGCTAAACAATGTGGCGCATAAACAAACCACACCAGCAAAGACAGCCCTGTAGCTAAAGACCAACCTGTTCCATCTGCACTAATTAAATGAGCCAAGCCTTGGGCAACAGCTTCATCATCAGCTCCAGATAAGGCATATACTGTTCCCAGTGCAGCAACAACTACTTCACGTGCTGCCATCGCTGGAATAAGTGCAATACATATCTGCCAGTTGAATCCCACTGGGGCAAAAATAGGCTGCATTAAATGCCCCAACATACCAGCAAAACTATAATCAATCGCAGGTTGAGTGGCACCTTCAGGCGCTTGTGGGAAAGTACATAAAAACCAAAGTAAAATCGAAAGCGCGAAGATAATTCCACCCACGCGTTTTAAGAAGATTTTTCCACGATCTAATAAACCAATGCCGACACTTTTTAAATCGGGAATACGATAGCTTGGCAACTCTAATAAAAGCGCATGTTGTGATTTATCTTTTTGCAAAAATTTCATCACAAATGAAACACATAATGCGCTAACAATACCCGCCATATATAGACCAAACAACACTAAACCTTGAAGATTAAAGATTCCCCAAACGGTCTGAGCTGGAATAAAAGCTGCAATCAATAAAGCATATACAGGTAGACGAGCTGAACAAGTCATTAATGGCGCGACCATAATCGTCGTGAAACGATCACGGGGATCACTAATACTTCGAGTAGCCATAATACCCGGAACAGCGCAAGCAAAACTTGAAAGCAATGGAATAAACGCGCGACCACTCAAACCTGCTTTAAACATCAATTTATCAAGCAAGAACGCAGCACGAGGTAGATATCCAGATTCTTCCAAAACTAAAATGAAGAAGAACAGGATCAGAATTTGTGGCAAAAACACCACTACGCCACCAGCACCTGCAATAATTCCATCAACCACTAAACTTTGTAAAAGTGGCTGACTGATATGGGTACCTAATGTTTCACCAAGCCATCCAAAGAATGTTTCAATTCCATCCATAAATGGTGCCGCCCAAGCGAATACGGCTTGGAAAACGATGAACATCATCACTGCTAGACTGAGCAAACCCAACACTGGATGCAAGAAGATTTTATCAAGGAAATCTGTACGCTTATCTTCCTGATCTACGAAATTCACGACATCTTTGAAAATGGTTTCAATTTTCTGATGATGCTCACCAGTCAAACCACTCAGCTCGGTCTGCGGAACGGTATATTTCCCTTGATCAAGTGCATGTAATAAATTTTCGATTCCTGAATTACGTACAGCAACCGTCTCAACCACAGGTACACCTAAACGTTGAGATAATTTTTGTGTATTGATTTGAATACCACGACGACGTGCTTCATCCATCATATTCAAAACCACGAGGATCGGACGACCAAGCTCAATAATTTCTAATACGAGACCAAGATGTAGTTTTAAGCTCGTCGCATCTACTACACACAAGAAAGCATCTTGCTGACCTTCCTCAGCTATTTTACCTTGGCAGACGTCACGGGTAATTGCTTCATCGGGACTGGTTGCTTGTAAACTATAAGTTCCTGGCAAATCTAGAACACGAACATTTTTACCTGATGGCAGCTGAAAATGTCCGACTTTACGTTCAACCGTAACACCCGCATAGTTTGCTACTTTTTGACGAGTACCAGTTAAATGATTGAATAAAGATGTTTTACCGCAGTTTGGATTTCCCACAAGGGCAACACGAAGTGCATCACTCATGTAGGTGCTCCTTCCAGCTGAATTTCAATTTTATCGGCTTCAGATTTGCGCAGAGCAAAACGGGTAAAACCTATTTGGATTAGAATCGGGTCACCACCAAAAACACCTTTGGTGATCACTTGAACCTGTGCTCCTGGCACAAAACCTAAACTCTCGAGACGTATCGCTACCAGATCTGGTTCATCATTATCATTCACAAGGCGATTCACTTGCGTGATTTTCGCTGTTTGTTTGACTTTTAATGCTGACAATCGCACCGTTTCTAACCCATAACTCTTTTGCACGTAGTATACAAGCAAATGAGAATAATTACCAAAAGCAATCTCAGTGGCATTTAGTCTTGTCACAGATCGACAACAAATACTTTTTCTTTTACAGTGCAGTAGATGAAAGGATTTAAGCTGTTATGTTAAATAAAAAACCTCGTATTCCTGCTGCTGTAAAAATCCCTGAACATTTAAGTTTTTTACATGGATTTCGTGATTATTTAGTTGCACAAACAGTAAGTCCGCATACTCGTAATGCCTATTTGTCTGATTTAATTCAATGTAGTGACTTGCACGACACAGTGGTACTTACTGAGTGGTCAAGTGATGATATTGCCGATGTACTGATCGCGCTGACCAAACATGGCAAAAGCCCACGCTCCATTGCTCGGTGTTTATCAGCTTTACGGCAATTTTTTAAATTTCTCAGAGAACAAAAACTTCGAGATGATAATCCTGTTGCGACACATCAATCCCCAAAGATTGGTCGAGCATTACCCAAAGATTTATCAGAGCATGATGTTGAAGCACTGATAAATGCACCCGATATCAGTACCGCTTTGGGTTTACGTGATCGAGCCATGCTTGAAGTTTTATATGCTTGTGGTCTACGTGTTACAGAACTACTGAATTTACGTTTAGAGTTAATAAATTTAAAACAAGGCTTCTTACGTATTACAGGTAAAGGAAATAAAGAGCGTCTTGTCCCGCTAGGTCAATACGCATGTGAATGGGTCGAGAAATACTTATCAGAATCCCGCCCACAGCTTTATAAAAGTAATACCGATTATTTATTTCTTACCCAACATGGCGGAATCATGAGTCGGCAAAACTTTTGGTACGCGATCAAACGCTATGCTTTACAGGCCAATATATCCGCAGAATTATCCCCGCATACCCTGAGACATGCGTTTGCAACACATTTACTCAATCACGGCGCTGATCTGCGTGTAGTACAAATGCTACTCGGTCATAGCGATCTTTCAACCACACAAATTTATACGCATGTCGCTCAACATCGAATGCAAGAGCTGCATAGCAAACATCATCCAAGAGGTTAAACCGACCGTTTATCTATGACGCATTCAACAAGTTGATTGAGTTCACAAAGCTTAAGCAAGATTTAACGAAGTCAGATGTTTTTTTTGTTATGCTTAGACCCTTAATACAAATGAATACGTAGAAAAAAGGTTCTTTATGGTGTTTACTCGGTCTAAGCTTGCGCTTGCTTGTGCATTAGCATCAACTTTATTAGTTAGTGCCTGCTCAAAAGAAAATTCAGCGCAAAAACAAGATGCTCTTACAGCAACAGCGCCTGCTACGGGTGAAGCATCAACCTTAAGTGAACGAAACGCGCAACAACGTTTAGTCTCAACCTTAGAAAAACATCTTAAAACTGCAAATATCAACGCTAAAATTATTGCAGTTAAAAAAACAGAAGTTCCTAATCTATTCTGGGTGAGTCTAGAAGGCATGGGTTCTGTTTATGCCACTAGTGATGGTCAATACATCATCCAAGGCGATGTGATCCGTTTAGGCGACAAACAGCTACAAAATGTTAGCGAAGCTCTGCAAGCTACAGAAAATAAAAAACATTTAGCAGCACTCAAAACTGAAGATTTAATTGTTTACCCAGCGGAAGGCGGTAAAGCTAAGCATGTGATTTATGTCTTTACCGATTCAAGCTGCCCGTACTGTCACAAGCTGCATGAACATTTACCTGAAATTAATGCCAAAGGTATTGAAGTTCGTTATATCGCATGGCCACGTGGTGAGCAGTTTATGCCTACGATGCAAGCAATTTGGTGTAGTGAAGATCGCAAAGCTGCATTTGATCAAGCATCACAAGGTCTTCCTGTTACTGCAGCAGAATGTAAAAACCCTGTACGTGATCAATATCAGTTAGGTTTAAACATGGGCGTTAATGGCACACCAGCAATTTATAACGTTGACGGCGAATATCTTGGTGGATATATGACACCAGAAGAAATCATTAAACGACTCGAAAAATAAATCCTCACAGCAACTCCACAAAGCGACTTGGGCGACAGATTAAAGATGATCTTAGCCCTAGTGTCTGCGCACTTTTTTAGCTATGATCAAGCTTCATTAAAATGATTGAATAAAATGGAGTGTGACGTGAAACCAGTTCGTCTGGCGATACTCGGTCTTGGTACTGTAGGTGGTGGAGCCCTTAAATTATTACAAGAAAATGCTGCTGAAATTAAACGCCGTACTGGTCGAGAAATTCAAATTACACACGTAGGCACCCGCCGTCCACGTCCAGATCTACAACTCGAAGGCATTAAACAAAGCTCAGATCTCATGGAGATCGTGCGTCAACCTGATGTTGATGTAGTCGTTGAAGTCATGGGTGGCATTCATCCTGCTTATGAAGTCATCATGGAAGCCATTAAGCATGGCAAGCAAGTTGTTACCGCAAACAAAGCTTTACTCGCAGAACATGGTAATGAGCTATTCAAAGCAGCAGAAGACAATGCCGTACAAATTGCTTATGAAGCAGCTGTTGCTGGTGGTATCCCAATTATTAAAGTCATCCGTGAAGGTTTAGCAGCTAACCATATCGAATGGCTTGCAGGCATCATCAACGGTACAGGTAACTTCATTCTGACTGAAATGCGTGAAAAAGGTCGTGCATTTGATGATGTTCTCAAAGAAGCTCAAGAGCTTGGCTATGCTGAAGCAGATCCGACATTTGATGTTGAAGGGATTGATGCTGCACACAAACTGACGATTTTGGCATCTTGTGCGTTTGGTATTCCACTTCAATTCGATAAGGTTTATACCGAAGGCATTAGTAAAATCACAGCTCAAGATGTGAAATATGCTGAAGAACTTGGCTTCCGTATCAAACATTTAGGTATTGCGCGTCGTGCTGAAAAAGGCATTGAGTTACGTGTACACCCAACCTTGATTCCTGCTGAAGAATTGATCGCAAACGTGAATGGCGTAAAAAATGCGGTACTTGTTCAAGCAAATGCGGTGGGTCCAACATTGTACTATGGTGCTGGTGCAGGCGCAGGACCAACAGCTTCAGCAGTTGTAGCAGATGTGATTGATATTGTTCGAGATATCTCATACACCGAAGACGGCGCTGGAACAATCCCTCAACTTGCATTCGAGGCGCTTACAAATGTACCAATCCTAAGCCGTGAAGAAATGACAACGGGATATTACATTCGTTTAAATGCAGAAGACCAAACTGGTGTGCTCGCTGATGTCACTAGCATTCTCAGCCGTTCAGGTATTAGTATTGATGCGATCATGCAACAATCTCGCCTCAAAGACCTCATCCCAATCGTGATTTTGACTGATCCAATTGTTGAATCAAAAATGGATGAAGCTCTTGCTCAAATTCAAGCATTACCAGCTATTCGTGGCGAAATCGTAAGAATTCGTTTAGAATCGCTCGATAGTTAATCAGGTTGAGGGAAAATGCCTTCCCTCACCCCGCTCTACCTCATATTGGAACACCATCATGTCGAATGCCAATCGTTATACTGGTCTTGTAGATCGTTATCGTGACCGTTTACCTGTGTCTGCAACTACACGTGCAATTTCTTTAGGCGAAGGAAATACTCCTCTTATTAAACTAGAGAACATTCCACGTATTATTGGCAAAGACGTTGAAATCTATGTGAAGTACGAAGGTCTTAACCCAACAGGTTCATTCAAAGACCGTGGTATGACGATGGCTGTAACCAAAGCAGTTGAAGAAGGCTCGAAGGCAATTATCTGTGCATCAACAGGGAATACTTCAGCTGCAGCAGCGGCATATGCAGCACGTGCAGGAATCAAAGCATTCGTTTTGATTCCTGAAGGCAAAATTGCAATGGGTAAAATGGCTCAAGCAATGATGTACGGTGCAATCACCATGCAAATCCGCGGTAACTTCGATGACGGTATGCGTCTAGTGAAAGAAGTAGCAGATCAAGCACCTGTGACTATCGTAAACTCAATCAATCCTTACCGTTTGCAAGGTCAAAAAACCATTGCGTACGAAATTGTTGAAGCTCTAGGGCGTGCACCTGACTACCACTGTTTACCAGTAGGTAACGCAGGGAATATCACTGCACACTGGATGGGGTATACAGAAGCAGTAGCAAATCAACCTGCTGATCAGTTCGAACAAGTCATCTATGATGCAGCAACAGATCAATTCACTGGTCCTAAACCTGAAGGCTTACCAACGATGGTTGGTTATCAAGCTTCTGGTGCAGCGCCATTCTTACGTGGTGCTCCAGTGGAAAGTCCTGAAACCGTTGCAACGGCTATTCGTATTGGTAATCCACAAAGCTGGAATCATGCAAAAGCAGTTGTACGTGATTCGAAAGGTTGGTTCGATGAACTTCAAGATAGCGAAATTCTTGAAGCTCAACGCTTACTTTCTATGTATGAAGGTGTTTTCGTAGAGCCAGCTTCTGCTGCTTCTATCGGTGGTGCTATTCGTGACATCAAAGCAGGTAAAATTGCTGAAGGTTCTGTGATCGTATGTACTGTGACAGGTAACGGTTTGAAAGATCCAGATACAGCAATCAAACAATGTGCGGATGCTGTGATGTTATCCATCGATGCAACGATGGATCAAGTTAAAGATTCTATTCTTTCAAATATGTAAGAATAAATTTTTAGTAATAAAAAACCAGTTGCTTGCAACTGGTTTTTTATTAACTAGAACATGATTTTATTCTTCATATTCATAATCTTCATCGTAGCTGTATTGTTTCGCTAAGTCTTTTTCAATTTTTTGAATTTCTTCTAGATTAATTTCTTTAATTTCAAACAAAGGTTGCTTCAATAGCGAATTCACAGCATACAATGCTTCATCTTGCCAAGCATCAATGACAAGGGTTTGTTTTGCTTCATCATAACTTAAACCAGATCGTGTACTAATCATTGCTTGCAATAAAATCGGTTGGGCTGAAAGTTCATCCAAGCTGCCTTTTATTTCAATTGCTGAATAATCATAATCAGCAAAAATATGCTCAACTTTAGATTTAAAAGCATCTAAACTTTCTGAATATATTAGACCCGCAAAGCATTCATCATGTTCCTCCACCCATTGTTGTTTTTTTACAGACCATAAACCATAAAACTTGACTTCATTTTCGAATTCAACCAATTGGAATTTTTGCATTCCAGCAAGCTGAATAAATTCAAAGGTATCATCGTCACTTAAACTTGCAGGTAATACATCGTCAGAAATATCCCCTTCTTCGCAAATATGTTCACCACAACGTGAATATACGAAGTCATCTAATTGCTGCAATAATGCTTCATCAGCATCAAAAAGAGATTCAACTTCATATAATGCAAAATCACGCGCTCCATCTATCTCAAGTTTTTTATAAGCTAATTCAGCCTGTTGCTTATTATCAAAAACATTAGCAATACGATTGCCAGCTACGTAGAAAACTTCATCGTTATAACCAAAATACTTGGCACGAATCACATATGTGCTCATTTTATTCCCGTAAAAATATATCGTTAAGTCGTTTGTTTTATTTGATGTAATGCTTGCGCACTCAGAGGAATTGCCATCCCATTGTCCATCCACAATTCAAAATGCATCGCATTAAAAAAATCAGCAGGGCTATAACGAATATTTCCCAAACTAGGCAGTGATCCCAATCGAGGTAAGATATCAAAAATAAACCAGCTATTATGTGTCAGTAATAAAGAATGTAATTTACCCGTCTGTGCTAATGGCGATAACATCATTTGCGAAAGTGTTTTATCCTTTACATAGTTAAGATGTAATTGTTCTAAATGTTGTTCAAAATTTTGGGGTAATTGTTTTACATCTATCGCATTTACAAAATCATGTAAGGTCGGAATAAAACGCTGTTGATAGTCCACTAACAAATGATCACGCTCACACAAATCTTTAACATCAACAGATTTGCCTGTACTCGTCACTAGACTATGCCCAAAGATCGGTACTACAACTGAGTTAATTCCCCATAAAGTATGCAAAACTCGGTGTCGTGCATCACTGCATAAGCTTTTGGTACTATCTATAAAAGCATGAATTTCATAGTAGTCTTCAGGCTCCCCACCCCAACGTTTTGCGGAAATCCGAGCATGTTGCATCGCATTCATGATTGAATGTCATCATTTATTGTAATGAATAAATATTACTCTATTTTTGATTTATTAATACATATAATTATTTGATAAAAGACAAGTTATGTCGTCTTTCTCTGATTTTTTAAAGACATAAAAAAGCTCTTCATAAAGAAGAGCTTTTAACAATCCAATGCTACTAAATACGTTTTGGTAGGGTAGCCACCCAATTTAATAGATTCGTCGCATCATTTGTACGTGCTTGAGAAGTTGAAGCCCCGAGCAATACGACAACAGCTGGACGAGAATTAACTGTGGTGTGCATCACTACACAACGTCCTGCCTCATTGATATAACCTGTTTTTGATAAGTTAATATTCCAACCACCATTACGTACTAATGCATTGGTATTATTAGACTTCAAAACACGATAGCCTAAATTAAAATCATAAGTAGGTGTTGTTGAGAACTGACGAATCAAACCATATTGAGATGCAGCACTCACCAAAATACCTAAATCTCTTGCTGATGAAACATTATGTGGATCAAGGCCTGTAGATTCAGCATAACGCGTTGATGTCATACCTAGTTGTCTTGCTTTAGCATTCATCGCAGCCACAAACGCTGAACGACCGCCTGGATATGTACGAGCTAAAGCAGCAGCAGCAGGATTCTCAGATTTCATCAATGCGAAAAGCAGTAGTTCTGCACGATTCATCGTATCCCCGGCACGCAATGTAGAACTTGAGTTCTTACCACCAGCACCAGCGAAATCGATTTGTTGTAAGGTGATCTCTTCCGACATGTCTAAACGAGCATCAGCTGTCACAACTGCGGTCATGACTTTAGTAATCGATGCAATTGGAACTGCTAAGCTACTATTTTTACTGTACAGTACTTCACCAGTTTGTGCATCCATGACTAATGCTGCACGTGCATTGACAGAGGGTTGATTGCTATACCCGAAAGTGTCACGTATTTGTACGCTCTTTTGAGGCGCCGTTGATGAAGTAATGGAAGCAGAGCCACTCCCTCGTAAAGTTGTCGTGACTGAAGTTGAACCTTGTGGGCTAATCTCAGTCTCATCATCTTCCAGAAATTGACTGACATCATTTGCAGACCAACTAATCGAAGCTGACGAACTGCCCGCACTCGGAGATACTGAATTATTATTCACTAATTCAGCAAAACTTGTTGAACTCCACGCCAACAAGATCGACATGCTTAACACATGCAAGACAGATTTTTTAGAATTTTTCACGACACAATACTCAACTCAGGACGCTGTACATTTGCGCTTACTATCATTATGCCTTACATTTGAACAAATCGGGTAAAGCTTTTGTAGACACAATTGTGTACAACTATTCTCTAATCACAAAGAATAGGATTGCTAATTTTGTCGTTTCATTGCAAGCTAATTTTGCTTTATGTAACAAAAAACCAGTTTTTTGAAAAAAAAGGAGGTCTTCTTGATCACTGTTCTCGTTGTTGATGATCATGAACTCGTACGCACAGGCATTTGCCGTATGTTAGAAGACCATCCAGATGTAGATGTTATTGGACAAGCTGAATCTGGCGAGGAAGCAATTGCATTGGTTCGTCAAAAACACCCTCAAGTGGTGTTGCTTGATGTCAATATGCCAGGAATTGGTGGCGTTGAAACTACTCGCCGACTACTCCAGTCAGCACCAGATACAAAAGTGATTGCTGTCAGTGGTTTAGCAGAAGAACCCTACCCATCACTACTGCTCAAAGCTGGTGCTAAAGGTTATATTACCAAAGGTGCACCAATTTCAGAGATGGTTCGAGCGATCAATAAAGTCATGCAAGGTGGTAAATACTTCAGTGCTGATATTGCAGAGCAGTTAGCTAGCTCATATCTTTCAGATACTCAACAATCCCCATTTGATTCGCTTTCAGAACGTGAAATGCAAGTTGCGATGATGGTCGTTAACTGTATTAGTGCTCAGGAAATTGCTGATAAATTGTTTGTAAGCGTTAAAACTGTCAATACTTATCGTTATCGTATTTTTGAAAAACTTGGGATTGATAGTGATGTCAAACTCACACACTTAGCGATTCGATACGGTCTTATTAAACCTTAAGAAAAGTGATCACATATGCTGGGCAAAATAGCCTCTTCCGTCTCCCAAACCGTCTATAAGCTTGGTATTTGGTATAGTGGATATCGGCTGATTATCTCTATCAGCCTTTTGCTCATTTATTTATTAACGGCTGAGCAATTAGCCTCAGACTATGATTACCCTTTTTTATATTTCTATACACTGATTTGCTTTATTGCATTTAGTATTTTCCAGCTTTTTTTACTCAAAATACTTCCAGTACAAGTCACTAAACAGCTCATTTTAATTTTTCTTATTGATGTGATTTGTTTAGCGTTGATTACTTTCTCTGCGGGGGGGCCAAACTTACAATTAAGTTTGCTGTACGTAATCGTAATCTTTTCTTCTGCAATTCTACTAAACTCTCAGCTCTCGCTGATCGTGACACTTTTTGCTGTCATTATGGTGGTTTATCAACGTTTTATTGGCGATTTCTTTAACTACAACAACTTAAATCATTTAAGTAATAGTATCTTTCTCGCTTTTTTATTCTTTGTTGTGCATGCGATTGGACGTATTGCAGTACAACGTTTTAAAATTTTAGAGACGTTGACATTCCATCAATCCATAGAGATTCATCAACTTCAAAATATCAACCGCTACATCCTTGAACAGATTGAAGATGGTTATCTCGTTCTAGATGAAAGTAACCATATTGTTTTAAGCAATCCTGCTGCCAATACTTTACTTGGAATTAATGTCCCTGTTTCTACTGAGAAAACACCTTTAATAAAATGGCAACCTGATCTTTTTGAGCTGATCAAATTTAGTGAGCTAAAAGATGGTGAGGAATTTAGTTTTGAATCACAACTTAGCCCATACACGGTCAATGTTCGAGTCAAACATTTAATTGTTCCTGAACAGCCCCTATTCTTATTGATCCTGAAAGATGCCCAAAAACTTACTCAACAGGTTCAACAATTAAAATTGGCAGCTTTAGGACAACTTTCTGCAAGTATTGCACACGAAATCAGAAACCCACTTGCAGCTATTGTACAAGCCAATGAATTACTTAAGGGTAGCGATATCCAGCAGCAAGACATGCTATCTCGAATGATTAGCAAACAGGCAAAAAGGATCGATAGCATCATTCAAGATACTTTGGGGATGGCACGCAATAAACCTACTGAACCACAAATTATTCAATTAACAGAATTTTTTGAAACATTATTAAATGAAGATTTAGCAGATGTTAAATCTAAGATCCAACTCAGTTTGCCTGAAAATTTAACGATCCTGTTTGATGAAAAACAATTAAGACAAGTATTAATCAATCTTATTTGTAATGCTATAAGACACAATGCACCTGAAGCAGAATATATTGAAGTGAATATTCATCTAAATGATGGTCGCACCCGAATAGATGTGATTGATTTTGGTACAGGCGTTGCAAAAAGAGATATTTCTCAGTTATTCAAACCATTTTTTAGTACCGAAATTAAAGGAACTGGTTTAGGATTGTACTTGTCTCATAGTTTTTGTGAGGCAAATCATGCAAAGCTCAATTATATAGAGCAACAACAAGGAGCATGTTTCAGGATTGAATGCTCAAAAATTCATTGATTAAATTAGGTTTTTCGGGGAAATGGCAACTAAACAACCTCTCGTCTTACTCGTAGACGATGAAGAAGACTTATGTCTTCTTATGCAAATGACGCTCGCACGTATGGGAATCAAAACTCATCTTGCATATCGTGTGGAGCAAGCCAAAAAATTCTTTACCGAGTTTCAGTACGATGCATGTCTAACCGATCTTAACCTTCCAGATGGAAATGGTCTTGATCTTGTCAAACATGTGACTCAAAACTATCCAAACACACCAATCGCTGTTCTTACTGCTTACGGAAATATGGACATTGCAATTGCAGCACTGAAAGCTGGGGCGTTTGACTTTGTTAGCAAACCAGTGAATCAGACACATCTTGATCAACTGATTCAAAAAGCTTTAAACCGCCCTCAACCCGAACAAGAGGCGGTAGAAACAGCCTTAGAAAACAAATTGCTGATTGGGCGTTCAGCACCTATTCAACAATTACGGATCGCTTTAAAAAAGATTGCCCGTTCACAAGCACCTGTTTTTATTACAGGTGAATCAGGAACAGGAAAAGAAGTTGTTGCGAACTTAGTTCATCGTTTAAGTAATCGCAGCGAAGGACCTTTCATTGCCATCAACTGTGGTGCTATTCCAACAGAATTAATGGAAAGCGAATTATTCGGTCATAAGAAAGGCAGCTTTACAGGTGCAACACAAGATAAACAAGGACTTATCTTATCTGCACACGGTGGCAGCCTTTTTTTAGATGAAATTGCAGAACTTCCCTTAAATATGCAAGTAAAACTTTTACGTGCAGTACAAGAGAAAAAAATTCGTCCAGTTGGATCAGATCAAGAAATTGATGTGGATTTCCGTGTGATTAGTGCCAGCCACCAAGATTTAGAACTCTTGGTTCAGCAAGGTCGCTTTAGACAAGATTTATTCTTCCGCATTCATGTGATGGATATCGTATTGCCTCCACTTCGTGAACGTGGTCAAGATATCTTAATACTGGCAAATCATTTTATTCAAAAGATTAGCCAAGAATGGGAGTTACCTGTTAAATCCCTCACCACACGTGCAGAGCAATTCCTCTTGCAGCAATATTTTCCAGGTAACGTTCGCGAACTTCGAAACATTATTGAACGAGCAATCACTCTCAGTGATGATGAAACCATTGATTTGGCTCATTTGCAAACTGCACCTCTGCGTAGCTCAATCAGTATTCCTTCAAATGCTTATGTTCAGTCAGATGAAAGTGAAATAACGCTGCAAAGTGCGAGTCCAAACCCAAGCTCTAAAAAATTACCGCCAGAAGGTTTGGAACGCTATTTAGAAAATATTGAAAAAGAAGTGTTATTGAATGCTTTAAATCTGACCCACTGGAATCGAACGCTAGCAGCAAAAAAACTTGGAATGACCTTCCGATCTTTACGCTATCGTTTGAAAAAGTTTGGTTTAGATACTGAGGATGATGAGTAATCTCTGAATAAGAAGCCCCATAAAATTTGGGGCTTTTTTTAGATTTTGCTTTTTAAAGTCAATTCTGCCACATGTTCTAGATATGCATCTTCCCTTGTTTCAGGCGACAAGGGATAGGTTTGATGAGGTTGAATCCCTTGACCTTCAATCATATGTCCTTCAGGCGTATAATAATGAGAGACCGTCATTTGTAAGGCGGCTCCGCTAGGAAGTGGAAAAAGCTTTTGCACCACGCCTTTTCCATAACTATTTTCACCAATTACCCACGCTCTTTTATGCTCTTTTAATGCAGCAGTAAATACTTCAGCAGCTGATGCCGAACGATGATTAATCAAAATTCCTACTTTTAGATTTTGAAAGTCATTTGAAGGAAGTGCTTGAAATTGTTGATCTCCCTCAGAACGACTTTTTGTCGTCACGATCAAACCTTGGTTTAAAAATAAATCGGCTGACTCAACAGCAGCGGATAACAATCCACCTGGATTATTACGTAAATCCAAAACAACAGCTTTCAAACGATTTGAACTATATTCATCAATAATTCTTTTGATTTCATTTGCAGTGTCTTGTTGAAAGACACGAATTTTTAAAACTAAAACTTGATTGTGCAGTAACTCAGGTTCGATATCCGTTTCAACTTTTTTGTTTCTGACTAAGATGATAGTACTCGTGCTATTTTCAGCTTGTATTTGTACTGTACTTCCGATGGACCCATAAAGTAAGCCGAGAACTTGATCTTGATTTAGATTTTTTAATTCTTGATTATCAATTTTTAAAATTGTCTGCCCATTTCGCAAACCCAATTTATTTGAATCAGAACCTGTTTTTAAATCTTGAATCTGCCATGCACGCATATGCGTGTCGTAATTCAAATTAAAATCAACTGATGCTAAATCACCTTCGGTATATTGAATGAGTTGGCGATATTCTTCTGCAGAAAGATAACGAGAATAACGATCTAGACCACTGACTAGACCTTGTATGGATTGTTGGAACAAAGCATCGTCAGATTTTTTATCGACGTAATTGTCCTTCACAATGCTATAGATTTGAACAAACTGTTGAATTGATTCAATCGGAACTTCGGCACTACGCGATTCAGGACTCTCATCCCACTCATGTGTATGTGAGATCGGTGCAGCAAAGGAAGAGTATCCCCCACACATCAACAAACTAGCAAATAATGCGCGATATATGTTGTTGTGTGGGGTCATTCTCTCACCTTATTGTAACGTAATTAGATTTTTACCTTGCATCTCTTGTGGAACAGGAAGATTCATTAAACTGAGCAAAGTTGGTGCTACATCTGCAAGCACGCCACCTTCAGCGATTGTTGCTTGTGTAGGTCCAACATAAATGAATGGCACCAGCTCAGTGGTATGTTGCGTATGTACCTGCCCGCTTTCATAGTCCTGCATTTGCTCTACATTACCATGATCAGCAGTAATTAACATATGACCTTTGTTTGCCATCACTGCTTCGTAGACTCGACCTAAACATGCATCCACAGTTTCTACTGCTTTCACAGCAGCATCAAACACACCAGTATGACCAACCATATCACCATTTGCATAGTTCACAACTAACAGATCAAACTCACCTGAATTGATTGCATTAACCAACTCATCAGTGACTTCAATTGCACTCATTTCAGGTTTTAAATCGTAAGTTGCGACATTCGGCGATGGAATCAAAATACGCTTCTCACCTGCATATTCATCCTCACGACCACCACTAAAGAAGAACGTAACATGTGCATATTTTTCTGTTTCAGCAATTCGTAACTGTGTCTTACCCAATCCTGATAGATATTCACCAATCGAATTCTTCAACTCTTCAGGCATATAAGCAACGGGAGCATCAATACTTGCTTGATAACGAGTCAGCATAACGAATTTTGAAAGTGCTGGAATTACTTTACGTGTAAAGCCTGTAAAATCTTTTTCAACAAAAGCACGAGTAATTTCACGCGCACGATCAGCACGGAAGTTCATAAATACAATACTGTCGCCATCTTGTACTTTAACAATGTCACCAATACGTGTTGCTTTGACAAATTCATCGTTTTCATCAGCAGCATAAGCGAGATCCAACGCTTCAACCGCATTGCTAGCAACACGAGTCGCCTCACCCTCAGTCATTAAACGATAAGCTTGTTCAACACGATCCCAGCGATTATCACGGTCCATTGCAAAATAACGACCAATCATCGAAACAATGCGACCTTGATTTGGGTATTGAGCAAATACAGCATCTAATTTTTCTAACGAAGGTTTTGCACTACGTGGTGGAGTATCACGACCATCGAGAAATGCATGTAAGTAGACCTTTCCACCACGTTTTAGTGCAAGCTCACACATCGCCACGATATGGTCTTCATGTGAGTGAACGCCACCCTCTGACAGCAAGCCCATGATATGCACAGCACCATTTGCAGCTTTGGCTTTTTCTACAGCATCAACCAACACTTCATGTTCAAAGAAAGCACCAGTACGGATATCTTTAGTAATACGAGTAAAATCTTGATACAGCACTCGACCTGCACCGAGATTCATATGCCCAACTTCAGAGTTACCCATTTGCCCATCTGGCAAACCGACATCTTCACCTGAACCAGAGATTAAACTATTCGGATGCTTCGCTTTCATGGCGGTTAGATTTGGCGTTTTTGCTGCTAAATACGCGTTATCTTCAACTGCTTCACGATGTCCTACACCATCCATGATTACTAGAACGTGAGGAATTTTGCCAGCATTTGCATCCGTCATATTGGACTCTCTGTTTGTCTATCATTTGATCGGCATAGTTTACCGAAATTTGACAAAATTCTCTATGACCTGACGGATGGCTTTGCTCAATCGATAAGATAGGGAAAGCAAATGCTGCGTTAACGTGCTCGATAGAGCAAATAACTACCGATGCCGAACATCAGCATAATTGGCAACAATACAAACCATGCAGGTGATGGTGCATAGACTAAACTTGCATAACCCAAGAAGTCTTGTAAATAGAAGAATCCTAACCCCGTAAATAATGCAATCACGAGCCTAAAGCCCATCGATTGTTGACGCAATGGACCAAAAATAAAAGAACACGCAATTAAAACCAGCGCAATCAATGCAAAAGGAGAAGATACTTTCTGCCAGAAAGCCAGTTCATAGCTCTTTGGTACTTGGCTATATTCTTCCAAATAGCGCATAAAACTAACCAACTGACTTGGAGATAAATCTTCAGGATCTAAGGTTACCATGTGCACATATTTCGGCTGCAAAGCAAGACCTAATGCCTGTTGAGCATGATCAGTTTTGATCGCATTTCCTTGAGCCAGCAAATCAACTTGATGTGAGTCCTGTAAAGTCCATTGACCATCTTTCACAAACTGACCTTTCTCAGCAGTAATAAAAGACTGAAGACGATAATTTTGATCAAAATCAATTGACTGAATATTGCGCAATTGCCCTTGAGAGTTTGCATAGTCAATATATGTAAAACGTTGACCTTCTCTCGACCAATATCCTTTTACTTCACCTAAAGTCGCAACACTACGTTGTTTTTTAATGCTTTGAGCTTTTTCATTTGTATATGGAATAACCCATTCACTTAATACAAAAGACAAAACAATTAATAACAGTGCTGAACGCATAACCCAGCCAACTATACGCCATAGGCTGATACCCACCGAGCGCATGACAATCAGTTCACTGTTCGATGCCAATGCCCCTAGACCAAGTACAGAACCTATCAACGCTGCTACAGGTAAAATTTCATACAAATATCGAGGCGCACCCCACATGACATACAAAAATGCCTGCCATGCGTTGTAATTAGGTTTAAGTGAGCCTAACTCACCTAGATACGTAAACAACACTTGTAAAAAGGAAAGCACCAATGTTGTTCCCAACATTGCGAGTACCGTGGTTTTTGTCACATGTTTGGCGACTATTCGACGTGCTAACATCATAACCCCACTCGCTGAATGCCTTTCTTAATTTTAGGCGCTAATTTCTGTTTGCGTGCAAAAATCGCTGCTGCAATTGCATAGACAAGAAGCACAACTGGATATGCCCAAATATCTAACTCTTCTTTACTAATTCGGGTCTTAATTGCAATCATCAATACAATTAAACTGGCAAAAATAAAAATCGCAGGAATGAGACGATAATAACGACCTTGTCTCGGGCTAACTTCTGATAATGCTACGGCAAGCAACAAAGCAACAAGGATGACAAACGGTCCAAATATCCGCCATCCCAACTCACTACGAACCACCGAATCATCACGTTTTTGCCATAATTTACTCATCGATAATGCTTCAACATCATCACTTTCAAATTTAATGTCTTTATCATTTTCTAAACGTAAGCGATATGACTGAAATTCTGCTTGAGTGTAGCGTGGCTGATTCGGATAAATTTCGTAACGTCGCCCCTGAACGAGGTCCACCACATTGGCTGTGTCATTAGCCATTTCCACACGTGTAGCTTCTTTTGCCAAGATCATGACATCAGGTTTGTCTTCACGTTCAGCTTTTTGATAATAGAAAATATCTTTTAAGTTTTTGCGATCTTCTGACAAAGAGCCAGCATAAATGGTGTATGGCCCAGAAGAAATAAACTCCTTCGGTCGAACCAAATCAAAACCTGCTCGCACTGCTTGAGTTTGCATCAAACTCTCGTAAGCTCTGATTCCCGACGATGATCCCCAAAACATCAGAAAAGATTGAACAAGCAAATAAACGAAGGTCATCGGTAATAATAATTTTGCCAATTGATTTCGACTGACGCCACTACCATTTAACACCGCCATTTCATGGTCAACATAAAGTCGACCAAATACCAGCATCAATCCAATAAAGAAACCGAGTGGAAGAATCAACGTCAAAAATTCGGGTAGACGATATGCAATGATACTCAGCAAAACGCCAGCATCTAAACGACCTTGTGCAGCTCGTCCAAAAATCTTGATTAACTGACCACCCATGATAATGAGCGTAAGTAATGCAGTTACAACCAAAGAAGTGGACACCACTTGTTTGACGAGATAACGCCGAATAATCAAAGTAATGCTTCCAAAAAATAGACCAATCGTGGGGTAACGCTAGTTTACCCGAATGTTAAAAATATAAAACCTATCGCATGTTGCCGATTGCAAGCTCATACCTGAACGTGTTTAATGGACTTATCTATCTTTTTTGCTCATTAGGTTTTACATAAACAATGAAATTTACACTTCATACCGCATTACCAACTCAAGCGTCTAGTGAATCCTTGTGGATTTTAGTTGATTCAGAGCAATTACAACACGGCACAAAGTCTTATAAAATCAACAACCTAGATAATCTTATTTCAGCAACACAATTTAAAGCAGTCTTTAACGAGAATTTACCGCTTATTGCTCAAATAGAAGTGCAATCTAATGCCCAACTGCTTGGTTTAGGTAAAAGTAACGAGTTAAAACCGAATAAATTAGCAAAACTCGCACAAAGCATTATCAAATCGTCACAAAATAAATTTAAAGAAATTACGATTGATCTCACTGCTTTGCCAACAGATTTACATGCCTTATTCGCACTCACTTTAAGTCAAGCAGGCTATGGTTATGACGAATTCAAATCCAAAAAAAATGAATTTGTCTTAGAAACCATTCATCTTGTTGCTGAAACAACTCTATTAGATGATGCACAACTCAACTTAGTTCATGCTGTTCAGTCTGGACAAAACTATGCACGCGACTTAGGTAATCGACCAGGAAATATTTGCTTCCCAGAATATTTAGCTGATCAAGCACTGGCTCTTGCTGCGCAATATCCAGATATGTTGCAAGTTACCATTCTTGATGAACAACAAATGGCTGACCTTGGGATGTATGCGTTCCTTGCTGTAAGCAAAGGATCTGATCGTCCAGGTCGAGTGATTACTCTTGAATACAAAGCCAATACAGATCAAGCTCCGATCGTACTTGTCGGTAAAGGTGTAACCTTTGATACAGGTGGTATTTCACTGAAGCCTGGTGCTGGTATGGATGAGATGAAATTTGATATGTGTGGTGCTGCTTCAGTACTTGGCATAATGCAGGCTCTTTGTGAAGCACAGCTACCAATTCATGTGGTAGGTGCGATTGCCGCAGCGGAAAATATGCCATCAGGTCGGGCAACTCGACCTGGTGATATTGTAACGACCATGAGTGGTCAAACTGTAGAAATTTTAAATACTGATGCAGAAGGTCGTCTGGTTCTATGTGATACGCTCACCTATATCAAACGCTTTAACCCTGCTCTTGTGATTGATATTGCAACACTTACAGGTGCATGTGTCGTTGCATTAGGTAAAGTTGTAAGTGGCTTATTTACTCCTGATGATGAATTGGCTCAAGAGCTGCTACAAGCTGGCGAACAATCACTCGATCGTGTTTGGCGCATGCCTGTGATGGAAGAATATCAGGAATTGCTAGATTCACCTTTTGCAGACATTGCGAATATCGGCGGCCCACATGGTGGGGCAATCACAGCAGCATGTTTCCTCGAACGTTTCACACGTGACTATCGCTGGGCACATCTCGATGTTGCTGGTACAGCATGGTTATCTGGAGCAGCTAAAGGAGCAACAGGTCGCCCAGTTCCATTATTGATGCAATTTTTAGCAAATCGTGCTCAAGCAAATAGCTGAATGTTGTGACATTTATTTTTGTCATAAAAATAGGGCTTGAATATAACTTTGGACGATTCAAACTTGAGAAATTTCTAGCCCTATTTGAGCATATTGATGTATTCGCTAGTGAATACATCAACTCAACCATAAAAAACAGATATGTGTAATTAGATGTCAACTCAAGCTCAAATTAGTTTTTATCTATTTGAAAATAGTACTGAGCGACAAGTTGAAAGTGCTTGTCGTTTATGCCGAAAAATTTTGAACCAACATCCTAAAGTGTGGTGGTATTGCGATAATGCAGAAATGCAGAACGAACTTGATGAGAAGCTTTGGACTTTTGATCCAACAAGTTTTATCCCCCATGGGATTCATTTAGAAAATAGTGCCGTATGTATTTCAGAAGAATTACCATCATCCAATGATTGGATTGTCTTTAATTTTAACAATCATGCACTTGAACAAACTCAAGAATTTCGACACATTATCGAAATTATTGAAAATAATGAAATTGCGAAACAAATCGGTCGAGAAAAATTTAAAATGTATCGTCGTTTAGGTATAGCACCTCGAACATTTAAATTATAAATCCGAAATTAGAGCGTCATTCGAGGAGTGTCAGGTGGCATTAAATGTAGGTCAAGACTTTAAAAAACGCTGGTTAAACACGCCTGAAGCGGTTCGCCAAACGTATCAAGAAGATTTAGCTCGCATCTGTGATTTACTCCTGCCCCAAACACCCATCCAAACTTGGGTTCATCATGATGAACAAGCACAACGAAATTCTGCACAACGAATTGAAAAAGCATATGCTGATCTCAAAGCAGAATTAATCGAACAAGCAAGAATCCGTAAACAATTGGCTTTAGAAAAGGCGCTTGAAGAAAAACGAGCTGCTGAAGCAGCATATGCAGCGCAGCTTCAAGCGGACGAAGAGCGTCAGTTCGAACAACAAACTGAACATTTAGCAGCATTACGTCATCATATTGACCAAGAAATTGCAGACCAAACTGAACGTTATCAAGTAAATCCAGAACAGCCAAGTATTGATTATGCTCAAGCCCAACACATGGTCATTAAAGATGAGCAAATACAATCTGAGCTTGAAAGTGTGCGTGTCCGACTGGAATTAGAAGCTGAAAGTATGATTGAACAAGCGGTCACAGTTTTTAGAGCAAAATTACATGCGATTGCGCAAGACGAAATAGAATACATTCTCAAAAATAGTCAATTTTCAGATGAAGAATAATAAAAAGCCCAGTTCAAACTGGGCTTTTTTGAATCATTTCAAGAAACCATTTTCGGCCAAAAATGCCATACTGATATTTGATTCAGTTTTCTGCTCAGCTGCCTTATCACCGAGTAGTAATCTTTCGATATAACGAGCCAATACATCAACTTCAAGATTGACTTTGCTTCCAACTTGCCAAGTTCCAATATTGGTACGTTCAGCCGTATGCGGGATCAAATTCAAACTCAAAATATTGCCGCGTAAATGGTTAATGGTCAGACTGATCCCATCAACTGTCACAGAACCCTTTTCTGCCAAATATTTGGCTAATTCAACAGGTGCAGTCACTTCAAAATACAATGAACGAGCATCATGGCGGACTAAAGTAATTTCACCCAAGCCATCAACATGACCACTGACAATATGCCCACCAAAACGAGTCGTTGGCAGCATTGCCTTTTCGACATTCACCGCTTGACCAACTTTCCACTGCCCCAATGTCGTACGATTCAAACTTTCACGGGAAACATCAGCCGCATACCAATTATCGCCCCATTCGACCACCGTCAAACAGATACCATTGGTTGCAATCGAATCCCCCAAATGCACATCCGACATATCCAGATCAGTTTGAATACGTAAACGAACATCGCCGCCCACACTTTGTAAGCTCTCAACCTTACCTAAACTTTCAATAATGCCTGTAAACATGGGAGTTTCAACCTATCTTTATGCAATACGCGCCATAGTCAATGAGATACCTTAAAGCAAAGAACTTGAGATAACAAGCCACTCAGAGTTCAAATCGTCAGAGATAAAAAAGGTAGTCATTTGACTACCTTTGAACAATTCAATGAGGTTTATTGAAACTCAGAAATTTGTGAGTTCATCTTTTCTTTGACTTCGACTTGCTGATGTTTTAGGAATTGGCTAAAGAAAAATTTATAGCCCAATACACCTAAACACGCACCTAAAATTGGTGCAAAAATAGGAACAATGAAATATGGAATATCACGACCACCAGTAAAAGCGATAGGTCCCCAGCCCATAAAGTAAGCAACCAATTTAGGACCGAAATCACGTGCAGGATTCATTGCAAACCCTGTTAATGGGCCAAAAGAAGCACCGATTACAGCGACAAGCAATCCGACCAAAATAGGTGCTAAAGCTCCACGTGGTAAACCATTGGTATCATCGCCAATGGCCATAATTAACCAAAGTAAAAGCATAGTGATAAACATTTCCACCATGAATGCTTGACCAATCGACAACAACGGATGTGGATAGGTTGAGAAAATCCCAGCTAACTCTAAACTTTCTACGCTGCCGCGGAGCATATGATGAGTCTGCTCATAGTCCAGAAATAAGTTACTGTATAAAGCATATACAAGGAATGCACCCAAGGCTGCACCAGCGACTTGTGAAATGATATAAAAAGGGACTTTACGTTTATCAAACCCAGCAAATAAAGCTAAAGCGATTGTAACCGCAGGATTGAGATGAGCACCTGAAATACCCGCTGATAAATAAACAGCTAGAGCAACTGCTAAACCCCAAACGATACTAATTTCCCATAAACCTAAGTTTGCTCCTGCAAGCTTAAGTGCAGCCACAACACCAATACCAAATGATAGAAATATTGCAGTAGCAAAAAACTCTGCGACACATTGACCCCATAAAGTAGGTTCCGAGTGACTCATAACAACCTCACTTGGTCATAGCCACTGATCAGCATGACCTTAAATCAAGCTCGGCAAAATATATTCATTTTCGAAAATGATCAATATTTTTAAGGTTATTTTTAGACCAAAAAGTAAAATATTTTTCAAACAACAAAATCAACAAGTTCAAATGAAAATAATATAAGCTTCTGTTTTTGATTATTATTTATAAAATTAACAATTAAATATGAATTTATAAAAGTGCTCTATAACTCACATACAAAACAATAACTTAATCTAAATATTAGCTCTAATGATTAAAAAAGATAAAAAATATAAAAGCCCAGACACCATTTTATAAAAAATGATGTCTGCATGAACCTACCATAGTGCAAGTTGCGTGCTGTTGCCTGTTGTATCGACCCCGCCTAGCTCAGCAAAATGATAAAGCTGCCCTAATAGTTGTCTTAATGGAGGACCAGACTTAGCATGAGTATCTGTAATGACAATAAATTCAAGTACACGCGCACGTTCAGATTGGCGCTGTTTACTAACTCGATAGCGAGGAACATCTTGCGTCAGTAGTGTTACTTTGCCGCGTTTTAAATTCGCTGTAAGTAAATCTTTAGGCTCGATATTTCCATCAGTTGAATAGCTCGTCAAAATATAACGTGCATTAATCGTTTCAAGTAACTTCTCATAAGCATCTTTGGCATGCTTCGAAGAGTTATAAGGGCTAGGACGCTCTTTACGCCATGCTCGATCAATACCACTCTTGAAGCCCTTTGTATCAGGTGATGGCAAATCGACTTGATCCCACAAAGTCAAAGCATTTAAAACATGATAATTACTGCTGTAAGCATGTTGGTTGTAAGGAGGATCAAGATAAGCAACATCAACCTCAAAACCACTCATTTGATTTGCTAAATGCTGAGCATCTACACACCACATTTCAGCAGCAGGTCGTTTGCTATCACCAATTTCACAAAAGCGACTTGGGGTAAGCCACAATAAAGATTCAATACGTTCTAGTGCAGTTTGAGTTCTCCCACCCCACCCTTGATGGAAACTCTTGAATACACCACTGGTATTACTCACAAAACTGGCTGAATAAAGTAATGGCGCCAACAAAGCACTCATCTCGACATCATTGATTGCACCTTGAGCTTGCCATGTCGCAATCTGTTGTCGAATTGCATCTATACGCATGCCATTGCGGCGTTTAAAGAACAATCGATCACGGGAAGGATCGTAAATATCATCATTGCGCGGGCATAAATTATGGGTCACCCAGCCTTTGACTTCAGGGAGCCTGTTTAAGTAATCAATCGCCTTTTGATAACCACCCAACTCTTTGAAAGCTGGTGCATCCACACAAGCTAAAATGGCATGATTGAGTGCATGACTATAGGGCTCCCAATCATTAGCAATCACACGATACCCATTTTGGCGGGCTAAACGAGAAACAACACCACTCCCTGCAAAAAAATCCGCAAAAATCGGTGGATTCTTCTTTTTACTATTCAGAGTGCCCGTAATCTCAAGCGCTTCTAAAATCAAATGTAGAAGTCGACGCTTATTCCCGAGATATGGAACTAACTGATGAAAAAGATACTCGTCAGTGGTACGTGCTGCATGACGACGTTTGTGATAAACCGATGGTTCTGGATTCATATCATCTCTTGGATAGGGAGCAATCTCAGGCGAATATCTTGCCCAAGTTGGGTTACATCGACCAACTCAAAACGAAGTTGCTCTGCCATTTTGCTAAACTTAGCGTTGAACATTGGACGGGCAGATTGACCAAGTAAAGTAGGTGCAACATAACTAATCATTTCATCAACCAAACCTTGTTCTAAAAAGGCGGTTGATAAGGTTGCACCCGCCTCTACCAACACATCATAAATTTGATATTGCTGAGTGAGGGTTTGCAATAATTGATTCAATGGTTGCGGCACTAATTGTATCACGCCTAAATCGGCAAGTTCTTGACGAAATAGTGTCATCACCATGACGGTTTCAGGATTTTGTAAAATCTTGGCACTCAGGGGTAACTGTCCCTGACGATCTAAAATAATTCGTTTAGGTTGTACAACCGAGCTGAGATCAATCCCGTCTAAGGAACGGACATTGAGTTCACAATCATCTGCCAGAACGGTCTGAATACCTGTAATCACAGCAGCGGAGATGGCTCGCCAATGTTGTACATCTTGACGTGCTGCTGTTCCAGTAATCCATTTCGACTCACCTGATGCCATCGCAGTCCGCCCATCTAAGCTAGATGCAATTTTCAAACGTACATAAGGTAAACCTGTCGACATCGCTTTTAAGAAGCCAAAATTTAAAGTTTTGGCTTCTTCATCACAAATCCCAGTTTCCACTTCTATGCCTGCATCTTGCAAGATTTTGACACCTTTACCAGCAACCAGAGGATTTGGATCAGAACAAGCAACGACAACCTTTTTGACTTGAGCTTTTACTAAGGCTTCAGCGCAAGGTGGTGTCCGACCAAAATGGGCACACGGCTCTAAAGTCACATATGCCGTGGCATCTTTGGCATTTTCTCCAGCTTGTCGAAGTGCAAATACTTCTGCGTGTGGCTGACCTGCTTTGGGATGAAAACCCTCACCTATGATTTTTCCATCTTTAACAATAACGCAACCCACATTTGGATTTGGTTTAGTCGAATACTGACCACGTCGTGCTAAATCAATAGCCTGTTGCATCCAGTACTGATTTTCAGAAAGATGGTCTTGGATTAAATCGGACATGATTTCCCTAACTTAAGCTTCGTTTTCACGTTGTTGCATTTGCTCGATTTGACGACGAAATGCCTCTACATCTTGGAAATCTTGGTATACAGAAGCGAAACGAACATACGCCACATGATCCAATGCAAACAAAGCCTGCATGACAATTTCACCAATGGTTCTAGATTTGACATCACGTTCACCGAGACGGCGAATTTGGGATTGAATGTCGCTCAGCACTGTCTCAATTTGCTCTTGGGTCACAGGTCGCTTCTGCAAAGCGTGCATCAGAGAGCGGCGGAGTTTTGCTTCATCAAAAGGCTCACTTTTCGCATCTGATTTAATAACCCGCGGCATTACCATTTCATAACTTTCGAAAGTTGTAAAACGCTCACCACACACCACGCATTCACGACGGCGACGAATCTGACTACCCTCGGCAGCCAAACGGGAATCGATAACTTTACTATCAGCGGCGTTACAAAATGGACAATGCATAGTTGTGCAATTAGTTATTCACATCAACCAAGTGTATCAAAGTTTCAGCTATTGCTAAACAGAGAGCCACAATAGCCCATCAGTACAACCAAAAGTATATAAATGCTTCTTCATTGACATAAAAAAACAGCCCTTACGGGCTGCTTTTTTATCGATATTCGAAAGATCAATTATTCGATACGTTCGCCATGTTGGCTAAGGTCAAGACCCATACGCTCATCATCAGCGCTTACACGTATACCAATCACAAGATCGATCACTTTAAGGATAATGAAAGTCACAACACCACTATATACGATTGTTGCTAATACACCTTCAATTTGAACCCAAAGTTGGCCAGCGAATGTCGGAGCTAGTACAACACCAGCAGCTTTAATGATTTCATCACTATAGAAGACACCTGTCAGTACTGCACCTACGATACCACCAACAGCGTGTAAACCGAATGCATCCAAAGCATCATCAGCTTTAAGTAAGCGTTTCAGTGCTGTAATACCCCAGAAACATACTACGCCACCGATCAGACCCATGATCAATGCACCACCTACACCAACGAAACCAGCAGCAGGAGTGATTACAACAAGACCAGCCACCGCACCAGATGCACCACCAAGAACAGAAGCTTTACCACGGATTAGACGTTCTACAAGTAACCAAGAGAATGCAGCAGCGGCAGCAGCAACTTGAGTTACCAAGATTGCCATACTTGCACGAGCACCCGCACCTAATGCGCTACCACCATTGAAACCGAACCAACCTACCCAAATCAAGCTCGCGCCGATTACAGTTAAAGTAAGGTTATGTGGTGCCATAGATTCACGACCAAGACCTGTACGTTTACCTAACATGTATGCAGCAACTAGACCAGCAACACCCGCGTTGATATGTACAACAGTACCACCAGCAAAGTCTAAAGCACCTGCTTTGAATAACCAGCCGTCTGCAGCCCAAACCCAGTGAGTAATTGGAGCGTAAACAAGGATGACCCAGATTGCGATGAATGCCATGAACGCAGAATACTTCATGCGATCAGCAATAGAACCACTGATAATTGCCACAGTGATGATCGCAAAGGTCATTTGGAAAATTACAAATAAGCTTTCAGGAATCGTCCCGCTCAGCGCATCAAAAGCAACGCCATTTAACATCGCCTTCGCCAAGTCACCAACATAGGCACCTGAACCAGAGAATGCGAGAGAATAACCAACAATCACCCAAATCAAGCTCACAAGAATTGCAGCTGAAAGGCTGAACATCATGGTACTGAGTACGTTTTTCTTACGAACCATACCACCATAAAACAGCGCTAAACCTGGAATAGTCATTAACAGAACAAGTGCTGTTGAAACAAGGATCCAAGCGGTATCACCTGTATCTGCTGTTGGTGTCTCTTCAGGTGCTGGAGCAGCCTCTGCAGGAGCGGTAGTTTCAGCAACAACAGTCGTTACTGTTTCAGCGACAGTATCAGATGCTGCTACAGTTTGTTCTGTTGCTGGTGTTGAAGCAGCTTCTTCTGCCCAAACAACAGCCGAACCACCTAAGAGTGCGCCAGATAGACTGAGCGCCATAAGCATTTTTTTCATTCGTGTCCCCCAACCTTATTTTGTGAGCTATTTCTCTTATTTCTAACTCAGCAAACTTTATGCCAATTTAGACAGCATCTGGCCCTGTTTCACCAGTACGAATACGGATGACTTGTTCTAAATTCGTAACAAAGATTTTTCCGTCACCAATTTTTCCAGTGCTTGCGACACGAGTGATTGATTCGATTACGGCATCAACCATTTCATCGCTAATCGCAATTTCAATCTTCACTTTTGGTAAAAAATCAACCACATACTCTGCACCACGGTACAATTCTGTGTGACCTTTTTGACGCCCGAAACCTTTGACTTCAGTTACGGTAATCCCTTGAACACCAATATCAGAGAGCGCTTCACGCACGTCGTCTAATTTGAATGGTTTTACAATTGCAGTTACAAGCTTCATGTTTGTTTTCCTTCGGCTTATTTTCACCAGTAAGGTTTTATGTTCAATTTTCGTGCCAATATTTAAAGGTTGGGGATTTTTAAATATCAGGCACAAGCTTTCTTTATAACCTATTTAGCCTTGAAGATGTAGATATTCAATCGAAAATAAGTTTCATTTGCCAACGTTTAGCTAAAACAAGTCTCCAGTCATCCAACGTTCAACAACAAGTCTAGAGGATTCAGACAAGCAGTGTTACACTGAGCAGCAAATATACATAACTCATTGAGCTCATTATGATTGAAACTCTTTTACAAGCGATTTTGCAGCAAATTGATCAACCTAAAAAAGATTTAGAAAAGAACCTCCGCGCATTATTAAATGAAAGCATCGAGAAGCTCGATCTTGTTTCCAAACAAGAACTAGATCGTCAAAGAACTGCCCTCAATTTAGCCAACCAACGTCTTACTGAGTTACAACAACAGATGAAAGCTCTTGAAGAAATGGTGCAGAACAAAAAATAAGCACCTTTTCAGTGCAACTTGCACATTTAAATGATTAAAAATAAAGCACCACAATGGAACAATAATAAAATGTCTTTTGCAAAAATTTATACAAGGGGATTATTGGGGCTACATGCCCCTCAAATCGAGGTCGAAGTTCATATTAGTTCTGGCCTACCCTCTTTAACTATCGTGGGTTTACCTGAGGCAGCAGTTCGAGAAAGTAAAGATCGCGTTCGATCCGCAATAATTAATAGTGGTTTTCTTTTCCCAACCAAACGTTTAACCATCAATTTAGCACCTGCAGACTTGCCCAAAGATGGGTCACGACTTGACCTGCCAATTGCATTGGGGATTTTAATCGCATCAGGTCAGCTTCCTGAAAATTGTACCGAAGGATTTGAATTTATTGGTGAACTTGCTTTGGATGGTCATTTACGTCCAACTTCAGGGGCATTAACTATTGCTATGGCTTGTCAGCAAGCTAAGCATCATTTAGTTCTTCCTGAATCAAATGTGGACGAGGCAAATCAACTAGAAGACTTTCAAGTTTATCCTGCCAAACATTTACAAGATGTATGTGCACATTTTTCGGGCAGTAGCCAAATAAAAGCCGCACCACAACGATCTATTTCATCATTATCACAATATCAATACGATCTTGCCGATGTTAAAGGTCAACTTCGTCCTCGCCGAGCATTAGAAATTGCGGCTGCAGGAGGTCATTCATTACTCTTTAAGGGACCACCTGGCACTGGAAAAACATTACTTGCATCTCGACTGCCTTCAATTTTACCCCCTTTGAATGCTCAAGAAAATTTAGAGGTTGCTAGTATCTATTCCGTAGCAAATGCTCAACATCATTTCGGTCAGCGTCCTTTTCGTGCACCTCACCATACAGCATCTGCGATCGCTTTGGTTGGTGGAGGCTCTCAACCAAAACCTGGAGAAATTACGCTTGCTCATCGCGGCGTTTTGTTTTTAGATGAATTACCTGAATTCGACCGCAAAGTGCTTGAAGTTCTGCGCCAACCTTTAGAGTCTAAAGAAATCGTAATTTCTCGCGCGGCGAGACAAATGACCTTCCCTGCAAATTTTCAGTTTATCGCTGCAATGAATCCATGCCCTTGTGGATATGCATTTAATCAAGATAGTCGTTGTCAGTGTTCTCCTGAAAATATTCAGCGTTATCAAAATCGAATTTCAGGTCCACTTTTGGATCGAATTGATCTGCATATCGATGTTCCACCCTTGCAAGCTCAAGAGCTACAAGACCAAAAACCCTCAGAAAACTCTGAAACTGTTCGTCAACGAGTGATAAAAGCATATCAGCAACAAATCAAAAGACAGCAATGCTTAAACCAAGCGCTTTCACCTCAACTTTTGGATCAACATGCTCGTTTAGACGAGGGATCTGCAAAAATTATTGAAATAGCACAACAAAGATTAAATCTTTCTGCCCGTGCTTATCATCGGGTACTTCGCGTTGCAAGAACGATTGCTGACTTAGCTGAGAGTGAGATGATTTCTAGCTCACATTTAACAGAAGCCTTGTCTTATCGAGGTAGCAATAGCTAAAAAGCGACCTAATGGCACTGCTGTCCCACAAATATCACAAGAAGAACCTCAATTGAGGTTCTTCTTGTTTTCGCCATTTTTTATCAGGCACAAAGAGTGACCTTAAAAGTTTCCTTTCAAATAAATTGACCTGAATAATTCTCAGTAAACGCTGAACACTCCATCCTTCTTGTGCCATGTGTTTAGCGAAGTTCACCAGCAAATAGGCAATTAATGCAATCCATATTTGCGTTTGTATCGCATTGCGGCTTCGACCTAGAAATGACTTCAGTTTTAAATTCTGCTTGATGGCTTTAAAGAATAACTCAATCTTCCAGCGGTCTTTATAAATTGCAGCAATGGTGGATGCTGCCAGATGAAAGTTGTTGCTCAGAAATTCGAATGTTCTTTTCTTATCTGTATCATAAAACTCTATACGTCTTAATAATTCAGGTGCGCCTCTTTTCTTGGCATGCGCACTGCTCAATTCAATACATTCATCCGCAATAATCCCTTTAGTCTCTAATACGCTGCGGCTTGATTTAACTTGATAAACTGTCTTTGGGCGTAGCCGGGTTACAAAGCTGACGTTCTGAAGTGTCAACTGAGCAAACCATTGATAATCAACATATCCTTTATCAAAGACGATAATGCTGCCAGCAGGAAATTTAAATGCTCTGCCTTGCACCATATCATTTTCAATACCATCCCCAAGCGCTACAAATTCAGGAATGGTATTGCTGTGATTTAAGCCAACACTGAGTTTAATACTGGCTTTGGATTCATGTACTTTTGCCCATGCGCACAATGACAGTGAAAGATCAATATGACTGGCATCTAGTGAATACAGTGGATTTTTGAATCTAAATTTATGTGCAGTTTTAGAGTTTTCACAGCGCTGAAGCAGCTGTGTGAACAATTGCTGATACAGGCTGGCGGGCTGTTCTTCGTTGAGTCTTGCTAAGGTGCTTCGCGCAATTCTCTTCGCGCCAAGATGATAGAGCTTTTCCTGCTGGGATTCGAGATTGGATTGAATGTCTCTTAAGCTTTGCCGACAAGAAAGTTGGGACATCAATATGGCAACAAACTGATCCCAGCGGGTGGCTGATCTTAATTTTTGCCCAGAGTGGTGCAGTTTAGCCAGACGTTCAAAATCTTGTCTTAGAATGGGTTTGAGTAATTGATGAAATACGGTATTCTGATGTGACAAAACCTGAGTCCTTTATAGTTAAAGTGTTTGTTTGCACTCATATTTTAACTATTTAGACTCAGGTTTTTTTATTTAAAGCAAACTATGGGACAGTAGTGACCTAATGGTCGCTTTTTTCTCAAATCAGTTAGAACGCATAACCTAAAGCTAAAACAACTTTGTTTTTCTGTTTAGTTTCATCACGTGTATAACCGCCAAAAATGTAATCTAGACTCCACGTTGCGCCAGTTTCACCCAAAGGATGCGATAAACCTAGTGTAGCGTGTCGGAATGCAAAATCTGTTTTGGTGACATCACCTGGTTTTGCTTGATAAGCCAAGTACTCATCATCATCACCATAATAATAAGCTGCAACTTGTGCTTTACCTGTGAATCCGCCAGCTAATTTAGGTGCATAAGTTGCCAAGAAATAGGTATCACCTTTATTACCGAAAGTCACATTATTTAATAATGTCTGAGCAGTGATATTAAAGTCTTTGTAGCTCAGTCCGACAATTGTTTCATAACCCGTTGATTCCCAGCCTGGATAGTAATAATAAACAGTCCCACCAATTTGATAGCCCAAATCTTTTGTGATTTTTCCTTTGTATCCTGCATACAAATCATTTTCAAATGACTTCTTCTCTTCTTTTACATAAGTCGGTGAGGTATTAAAATCTGCATATGCAGCTGTCAATGTTGAAAACCAATAACCCAAATAAAAACCACTATCATGTGCATAATCAAGTCCACCTTGCACCGCAGGTGTATCACTTTCAGGTGAGTTGGTCATACCACGCAAGTTATAACTAGACACAACATTGATATTGCCTGTGATCGTACCTGGAAATGGAAGTTTTTTTTCTTCTGCCATAGTGAGTGTCGAAGCGAATGTAGCGACCCCTAAAGCAACAGCTTGAACTGCAAACTTCATCATATTGATTGCCCCTTTTTATTTACATTTGAATGATTTAGGTCTTAAAGTGAATCAATAGATATTTTGCAAATGCCATGCCATTATTGATAACAATGTATAATTAAATAAATTATTATAAAACAACTATTTAGATGCAAATTAGGATGGTTATTTTTTAGAATAAGTAAGTTGCAAAATTAATGATCGAATACCTAACCAAACTGGAGCAAAAAGCGTTCATTCTGGCGCAGTGATGCACGTAATACTTAACTCAATTTCAAACAATCAAATTGATTAAAAATAAAATGACTAAAGATAAAAAAGCCAGCAAATTGCTGGCTTTCAAAGCATCAATCAATTACATGATTAGAATGTTTTGTTTAATGTAAATACTGCACCTGTTTCAACACCACGTTTATATGGTTGAGCATTTGCATCAATGTTTGTTCCTACAGCAGCTAGTTCAGCTGATAAACCAGGTACTGATTTCACGCTATAAGTTACACCAACTTTCCAATCGACATAGTTATCGTCTTCACTACCGTTGTCACTAAAGTCGTAATCATCAGCTTTAGTATAACCAACGCTAGCTACACCACCAAAACCAGTATCAGCGAAAGGAACAGTATAAGTTGCGTTTAAATACCACGCATCTTCTTCTAAACCAAAGAAGTCGTTGGTGTAGTTAACAGCAGCTAAAAGACTGTCACCAGAAGCAATAACACTGCTGAATCCTAATTTAGCGTATAACTCAAGCCAGTTAAAATCTGAAGCACTTGGATAACCGTAATACCATAAACCAACATCTAATTTTGGCTTACCAGCAAATGGTAATTCAGTTGCATAACCTACATATGGGTCTAACTCCAAATGTGGATCAGCAGAACCAAAATTTACATTTGAACCCCATACCCCTGCATACAAACCAGAAGAATGAGATAAAGCAAAACCACCTTGTAATGCTGGATCACTTTGAGTTTGTGTCATACCACGATAACGGTAGTCTGTAGTTAAAGCAGCATTACCAGAAAAGCTAAGGCCATACTGAGATAAAGTATTTGTTTCTTCGGCCATAGTAAAAGTCGAAGTCACAGCAAAAATACTCAACGCGATCGCTTTACATGCAAATTTCATCATATTGATCTCCCCCATGATGGATATTCGACTGATTTATGTTTTAAGTTGCATCATTTTGTAATTAGCAATTGCTGTGCCAACTTTTAGAAATGCTTGCTAAATCTAGCTTCTGTTCAATAAGAGTGCTATCGACGCCATTTGGCTGTGCTGAAATATTATTTTTTCTTTAATAAGGTTCATTTTTCTGAACTATTAAGAAGAACTGCCATTGTTGCGCCTAAAAAATGCACAAAAATAATGCAATTCAATTTAATAAAAAGTGCTGTTCTCCTTAAATAACAATTAAATATGTTGATATAGCCTGAATCGCCCCCTAAAAGTGCACAGATAAAACTTAAATCTGCCTGAAAATAATGGTGCGTTTTTGTACAGCAAAAAATGTCATTCGTCGGGATGTAATTTTTTGCAAATCAGTCGAATAGCTTTTGATCAAAGAAAAAATAAATCATTAAAATAAAAGAGAAAAATAGAAACAAATCACGTATTTTAAATGCATTAAGCTAAAAAATAATCAATATATTTTACGATTAAAATAAAACAATATATTAATAAAAATCAATATATTAATTTAAATATGATTTAATTTTAAACGATAATTAAATCATAAAATGTTAGCTTAATTTTGTGTAAAAATGATTAAAATAATTTAATAAAAATCTATATTTTTTATGTATAACTTATACAATTGGTCAAAATTTCTATTTGATCGAAATTGATCTTATTTATTATGAGGCCACCTATGCCAAAGGCAAAGAAACTAACATTAGCGGTTTTGATTAATGCCGCATTGATCTCCTCAACATATGCAAGCGAACAAAGCGAAGCTAAAGGTTTTGTTGAGGATGCAAATGGTTCAGTATTGTTCCGCACAGGCTTTTTAAATCGTGATAAAAAAGACGGTTTAACAAATGATACAAGCTCAACAGCGCAAACTGCCATTTTTGATCTTCAATCAGGCTTTACAAAGGGTGTTGTTGGCTTTGGTGTTGGCCTAGTAGGTGATGCATCTTTCAAGCTTGGTGCGAATAATAATACGGGTAATCAAATGATTCCTGTAGATGATCGTGGATTTGCTTATGATCATTGGGCTCGTGGTGGTGCCAATGTGAAAGCACGTATTTCCAACACAACCGTGACTTATGGTACACAGGTGTCAACACTTCCTGTCATGGCAAGTAATCAAGCCCGTTTAGTGCCTGAGTATTACACAGGTGTTTTCATTCAAAGTAATGAAATTCCAAATCTAAATGTGGTTGCAGGTAAATTCACAAAAAACCAAATGTCAAACCAAATTAGTACCGATAAAGATGTGACAGGTCAAGGGCTTGATCGTGCAGTAGTTTGGGGTGCTAAATATAAATTTAATGATCAACTCAATTCATCGTATTATGGCTTAGATGTTCAAGATAAGTTAGAACGTCATTATGCTAATGTAAACTTTACCCAAAGCTTAAAAGACAAGAGTACCTTAACACTTGATGCCATGGGTTATCATACAAAATGGGATAAAGATGCACTCACTGATTCACATACCACAGATGATCTAGCAAACCGTAAAAACTCGATTTGGGCTGTTTCAGTGGGCTATGGCAAAGATGTACATAATGTCATGCTTTCTTATCAAGATAACACAGGTAATACTGGATATGACTATGGCTATAATGCTGATGGTTTACAAAGTATCTATGTCCCTAATTCCTATTTAGGTGACTTTAATGGTAATGATGAAAAATCTGTCGGGCTACAATATAACTACAACTTCAAAAATCACGGTTTACCTGGTCTAAACTGGACAACTGCATTTGTTTATGGTTGGGATATTGATATCGCTAAAATAACAGATCGCTCAAAAATCATTGACCAAGCCGAAGAACATGAGTTCTTTAACCAAGTCAAATATACAGTTCAAACAGGTGCATTGAAAGATGCAAGCCTACGTGTTCGCTATTCTTACTTACGTTCAAGTGATACCTATAATAATGTTTCTAAAGAATATGTCAGCAATGTCATTGGCTCAACCAATGAATGGCGTTTGTTCCTTGATATTCCTGTGAAACTGTTCTAATTCACAGCTTTATTTAAGTCATAAAGAAACCTCCATTCAATTGAATGGAGGTTTCTTTATCAGCTAGACTTTAAATCATAAAATCTAGCTGAATCTACTCAGAAAATTACTTCTTAGCAGCTTCGATTGCTTTCAATACTTCAGCCTTAGCAACATCTGCACTTTCCCAACCGCTAATTTTTACCCATTTGCCTGGCTCTAAATCTTTGTAATGTGCAAAGAAATGCTCAACTTGGCTAATCAATAATGGCGGAAGATCCGTATATTCTTTAACATCTTTGTATAGTGGAGATAACTTTTCGTGTGGAACCGCGATAAGTTTCGCATCGATACCACCATCATCTTCCATATTTAATTTACCAACTGGACGGCAACGAATCACAGAACCAGCAGCAACAGGATGTGGAGTTACAACAAGAACGTCTAATGGGTCACCATCTTCAGATAATGTATTTGGCACATAACCGTAGTTCGCAGGGTAGAACATTGCTGTACCCATAAAACGATCTACAAATAACGCATCCGAATCTTTATCGATTTCGTATTTGATAGGTGCTGCATTTGCAGGAATTTCAATGATGACATAAATGTCGTTTGGTGCGTCTTTACCCGCAGGAATATTGCTATAACTCATATCAACACTCGTTTATATTGGTGAACTTAGATGTAAATCCGAGAGATTATAACGTGAATACAATGAAAATGATGCTAGAAAACCATCAGCTAGAAAATTTTCTATTTTATTCACCTTAAGTCATTTTGACAGTAATCACAAAAAGGAGAATCGGACAAAGTAGCGAAAAAAACCAAATGATCGAACGTAAAGTCGCTAAATTCGCTAGATAACAAATACCGTAAATCACGCGAAAAACGATATAAGCCCAACCTAAAGTCATAATAAATTTCTCAGGTACCACCATATATTCAGCCATTAATATAGCCGCAATAAACAAAGGTAAGCTTTCAAAACTATTTTGCTGTACAGCATTGGCACGTGCGGCCAAACCTGTCGTTTTAGCTAGAAATTCACGCGGATTCTGATTATCTTTTGCTTGAAAACCACCCTTCGATTTTGCAATCAAGGTGAAAACATAGGGCAACAGACACGCGACGATAATAATCAATATAATGCCGCCAATACCTTGCATGCTCACATCCGTCACTTGAAATTCTTTTGATCATGCTATCATAACCTAAAATTTATTTAATTTTCATTTGTGTATATTCGACAAATCTCTCAAGTTTATATGCCATCCACTTGTAACTCATTTTTAGTTTTCTAGGGTTAGACTATGCAACATCCAGATCAAAAAGAAATGTTTGAAGTACTTGCACAGCAACGACAACATCAAGTCCTCGTAGATCGTGTATTGAAAGTCGTGCTGCCAATCATGGCATTTTTACTCAGTGTCATTTGTGCAAACTTGAACTGGCAATCGACTCTAGGAACCTTTGTTATACTGACGATTGCCTTCTATGCTGTTGGGATTAAGCGTTTAACGCTTTGGCATTGGTTGAGTATTATTGTTGCTTACGCTGTAGCAGATAATTATTTTAGTTTTAATGGGATTGATCCTACTCGTCTACGTTTCCAACTTGCCACAATGGTTGTATTTGTCGGGATTGTCGGCATAGGTCGACCGTATATTGATCGCTGGTTAATGAAGTCGAATAACTCTAAATAAACCCAAACAAAAAAACGCCGCGATTGCGGCGTTTTTGCAGCCTCCCTTTTTTTAAAGGGTGAGCTGCGGTTATAGCAGTGTAAAGGTTGGTTGCTTAAGCAGGTTTACGTAAATCTTTACGTAAGATTTTACCTACGTTTGATTTTGGTAAGTCATCCATAAACTCAACATAACGAGGGCATTTGTAACCTGTTAAGTTTTGTTTTGCATAAGCCAAGATTTCTTCAGTCGTTAATGACTGATCTTTTTTCACGATGAATAGTTTTGGCACTTCACCTGATTTTTCATCAGGCACACCAATCGCAGCAACTTCCAATACTTTAGGATGTTTTGCAATCACTTCTTCGATTTCACTTGGATAAACATTAAAGCCTGAAACCAAGATCATATCTTTCTTACGGTCTACAATCTTGAAGTAACCACGTGTATCCATGATACCGACGTCACCAGTACGGAAGAAACCATCTTTAGTCATCACTTTTTCAGTTTCGTCAGGACGGTTCCAGTAACCTTTCATGACTTGAGGACCACGGATTGAAATCTCACCCTGTTCGCCTTGTGCTACTTCGTTACCATCATCATCAAGCAATACAACTTCTGTTAATGGCAATGGAATACCGATTGTGCCACTAAACTCAGTTGTTGTTGGTGGGTTTGCAGTTGCAACTGGTGAAGTTTCAGATAAACCATAACCTTCGATAATGATCGTACCTGTTACTTTCTTCCAAGCAGCAGCAGTTGAAGGCAATACAGCCATACCACCACCCATTGCCATCTTAAGATTGCTATGGTCAAGTTGTTTAAACTCTTCATTGTTCACTAAAGCATTAAATAATGTATTTACTGCTGGGAAGAATGAAGGTTTATATTTGCGTAATTCACCAACAACAACTGGTAAGTCACGTGGGTTAGGAATCAAGATATTCGCTTGACCTTTGTACATACCGTAAAGTGCACACACCATGAATGCAAAGATGTGATAAAGCGGTAAAGCACATACGATACGGTCATCTTTAGCACCATCACCCGTACCGAATTTACTTGAGAAAATTCCGTCACACTGCAATAAGTTTGATACAAGGTTGCGATGAGTTAATTCAGCACCTTTTGAAACACCTGTTGTACCACCTGTGTACTGAAGTACAGCAGTGTCACTCAAGGTTAAGCTTGGACGTTTATAATTGCTTGGGCTTACTTTGTTTAATGCAGTATTAAACTTCACATGACCTGGAATGTTCCAAGCAGGAATTTGCTTACGCACTTTACGTAAAACGAAGTTAACGATCGTACCTTTTAAGGTCCCCAACATATCGCCAACAGTTGCTACCACAACATGCTTCACAGGCGTTTTACCAATAATGCTTTGGTATACACTTGCAAAGTTTTCAATGATCACAAGAGCTTCCGCGCCTGAGTCATTTAATTGATGCTCAAGTTCGCGTGCTGTGTAAAGTGGATTCACATTTACCAGTACTAAGCCTGCACGGAATACACCTAAAGCAACCACTGGGTATTGGAATACGTTAGGCATCATCACCGCAACGCGTGATCCTTTTGCCAAACCCAGGCTTTGTAAATATGTTGCGAATTTACGACTAGCGACTTCTAATTCATTATACGTTAAAACTTTATCCATGAAGATAAAGGCATCACGTGAACCAAATTTTTGGAAATTGCGTTCAAAAATATCAACAAGTGAGGTGTTTTCAGCAGGCAGTGCAACTGTTTCTGGAATTCCTGTCTTTTGGTATTCAGCAAACCAAATCTTTTCCATAATGCCATTATCTCCGAGTGTAATCCTTAAAATGTAACAACGTTACTTTCCATGGCAAAACATTTTTTTTAACTTTTTGAATTGCCTTGTCAATCTATTCACACAAGATGAATATATTTCATATATAACGTATTTGTGTCGCAGAATACTAGCCTTATCTCTGAATGAGGAGTCTATTTGCTTTTTGATATCCCCGTGGTAAAAGTTGCCCCTTTGTTGCTCTTTTTCCTATATATTTTTGGAGATCATCCCCTTTCAGTTTTAGATGTTGTTGTCCTGCAGCGACTTGGATTATTTCATCTAAATTCAAGGTTGTCATGGATAAAATTTGCTCTTTTTCATCAAGTTGTATCAACTTGTTACCTTTACCTTTATTCAGCACAGGTAACTCAGTCAAATCAACGATAAGTAACCTACCCGCAGAACTTAAGATTGCAACATGTGTCGCTTGCTGAATTGGCAACAATGGTAATGCCGTCGCTTTATCTGCCACAGTCAAGAAGGATTTACCTGCCTTAGCATTGGTATCAAGTTGAGCTGCTTGTGTTTTGAAGCCGTAACCATTTGAACTCACGGCAAGCAATTCACTCGCATCATCTTCAATAAAGACTTGAATAAATGACACACCGCTGGCTGGTGCAAGTTTAGAACTTAAAGGCTCACCCAATCCACGTGCCGATGGCAAACTACTGATCGGTAAAGCATAGCTTCGACCTGTTTCATCCAAGAAATACACCCGCTGATTGGTCTTTCCAACTGCATGGCTGAGATATTGATCGCCAGCACGATAGTTTAAGTTCGCAGCATCGACATCACCGCCTTTGGCAGCTCTCACCCAACCTGCTTCGGATAAAACAACCGTCACCGTTTCCGCAGGCATTAAGTCCTGCTCTTTAATTTGTACAGCATCAGCACGAGTAACGATAGGTGAACGGCGATCATCACCGAACTTTTTAGCATCTTCTTTTAATTCATTTATGATTAAATTCTTCAATGATTCTGGGTTTGCCAATTGCTCACGAATAATCGCAGCTTTCGCTTCTAACTCTTCCTGCTCACGACGAATTTCCATTTCTTCAAGCTTGGCGAGGTGACGAAGCTTTAACTCTAAAATGGCTTCCGCTTGAATGTCATCAATCCCAAAGTGCTGCATCAACACTGGTTTTGGTTGATCTTCCTCACGAATAATTCGAATCACAGTATCAATATCGAGATAAGCAGTTAAAAGACCTGCCAAGATATGCAGTCGTTTTTCGATTTTATTTAAATGGTATTGAAGACGACGTGTCACCGTTTGCTTACGAATTTCAATCCATTCCAACAAAATACGGCGAATCGATTTAACTTGCGGACGACCATCCGCGCCAATCATATTTAGATTGACGCGATAGCTAGATTCCAAATCCGTCGTAGCAAATAAGTGACTCATTACCGTTTCTGCATCGACACGGTTAGAGCGCAGTACAATCACCAAACGTGTTGGGTTTTGATGATCCGATTCATCTCGTACATCACTGACCAAAGGCAATTTCTTAGCGATCATTTGATCAGCGATTTGAGTAATCACTTTGGAACCTGAAACTTGATACGGTAGTTCAGTAATTACGATTTCATTTTTATCAATGGTATATACCGCACGCATACGATAACTACCACGACCTGTGGTTTGAATTTTTAATAATTCTTCAGGTGGGGTAATAATTTCTGCTTTAGTCGGTAAATCTGGTGCAGGGATGTATTCTGCTAATTTTTCATCTGTGGTTTCAGGATTGCGAATCAATGCAATCGTACCTTTTACCACTTCACGTAAGTTATGAGGCGGAATGTCAGTCGCCATCCCCACCGCAATTCCTGTGGTGCCATTCAGCAAAATATTGGGAATACGTGCAGGTAAAGTAATTGGTTCTTTCATCGAACCATCAAAGTTATCTTGCCATTCGCTGGTGCCCTGTCCTAGTTCACTCAGCAATAATTCACTATAAGCGGACAGTTTAGCTTCGGTATATCGCATCGCAGCGAAGGATTTAGGATCGTCTGGTGAACCCCAGTTGCCTTGACCTTCGATCAATGGGTAACGATAACTGAACGGCTGAGCCATCAACACCATCGCTTCATAACATGCTGAGTCACCATGTGGATGGTATTTACCCAGTACATCACCGACAGTACGTGCAGATTTCTTTGGCTTACCTGTTGATTTTAAACCTAACTCACTCATCGCATATACGATACGGCGCTGTACAGGTTTTAAACCATCACTGATATGTGGCAATGCACGATCCATGATCACGTACATGGCATAGTTTAAATAAGCTTGTTCTGTGAATTCAGCTACGGAACGGTTTTCGGTTGCATGATGTGCAAGGCTGGTCATTTCAGCGAGTCATCCAAAATCATTGTTATCGTCAATGCTTTGTATGCTATGTGGATGAAAGCGTTGTGACAAGCCCTTGTTGTTGTTTAAACGTCAAATGCTGTCTTACAAGAGATGTTATTTCTTAAATACAATCTGAAAAATTATGAGACAAATAAACATAATATTCGGAATAAGATAATTCAGTTGATCTTGTTGAGTATTTCTTAGTAATTTGAACAATCCGACAGTCACTCCGAATAAAAGGAGATCATGCAGAATGTTTAAAACATCTAACTGAGACTTATACTGTGCCAGAAAATATACAATCACCAAGATAAGAAAAAGCTTGTTACTTTTATAAAAATCTTTCTTATCAAACTTGATATCATTAGACTTCTTGCAAAAATCAAAAAACGATCAACGTTTTGTTTGTTTTTTATCCACATTAAAAAGTCATGTTCTACTATCATGAGTACATGAAATATGAAAAAGTAAAGATGCTATCAAATAGTCAGTTTAAACGACTGATTGGAATACAACCCTCAACCTTTTTAGAAATGCTTGAAGTATTAGAGTCAAGCCAAGTCAATACTCAACGAGGTAGACCTTCGAGTCTTTCACTTGAAGACCAACTGTTAATGACGCTAAGTTATTGGCGTGAATATCGCACGCTCTTTCATGTTGCTATGAGTTATGGAATCCACGAATCAACTGCGTCCAGAATTATTCATAAAATAGAAAATATTTTAATAAAATCTGATAAATTTCATTTACCTAAGAAACTACCGCATGGTGCATGGATAGATTGGAATGTTGTTATTGTCGATGCAACTGAAATGACAATTGAGCGTCCAAAAAAAACAGAAAAGATTCTACAGCGGTAAGAAAAAACGACATACGATCAAAGCTCAACTCATCATTCATTATGAAACGATGCAGATTATTTCATTAGGTCTTACACATGGGAGTACACATGATTTCCAGTTGTTTAAGGCTCAACGTAAAAAGCAGAGATATCAAGCCTTTATGCTTATTGATAAAGGTTATTTAGGTTTAAATCGTTTGGGGATAAAATGCCTGATGCCATTCAAGGCAAGTAAAAAGAAGCCGTTAACTTTATTACAGAAGCAAATAAATCGGGAAATTAGTAAACGTCGTATTCGAATTGAACACGTCAATGAAAAATTAAAGACCTTTAGAATTCTGGCTACACGTTATCGAAATAGGCGTAAACGCATGGGTTTACGTCTGAATTTAATTGCTGCAATTTACAACATGGAGTTGGTTAAAAAATGATTTTTGCAAGAGGTCTATTCATTTTAATTTATCTCAAAGCATCGCATATACAGCTAATCAATCAATGCTCATCCGTAGACGAAGCAGATTCCGCATCATCTTCTTTATAAATAAATTTCGGCATTTCCAAGCCAAAATAAATCGCGATCAAACGTAAAGTGAAACCAAAAACCAAAGTGAAAATAACGGTCAAATCATGTGGCAAACCGACCTCTAAGCAGACCCAATAACAGATCACAGCAACAAAGGAGATACTGGCATATAGCTCACGGCGGAACACTAAAGGCACGTCATTACACAGAATATCACGCAGAATACCACCTGATACTCCTGTCAAAACTCCTGCAACGGCTGAAACGACAAAACCGTGCCCCATCGACAACGCAATTTGGCAACCAATAATGGTAAAACCAATTAAACCTAAAGCATCAAGTACCAAGAAGATATTGCGTAAATGCTTCATCCATTTGGCAATAATAATCGTGACAAATGCGGCACAACACGTCAGTACCAAATACTCAGGATGCTTCACCCAAGTTAAAGGATAATGCCCTAACAACACATCTCGAACTGAACCACCACCCAAAGCTGTCACACAGGCAATCAGTGTCACACCGAACCAGTCCATACTACGACGGCCCGCTGACAGAGCTCCTGTCATTGCTTCCGCAGTAATGGCAATAATGTAAATAACGGTGAGCAACATCTGCCTACATCCTTCAATCAGGCATAAAAGTGTGCGCTATTTTAAGACAAACTTAGATGAATTGTGCACAACATTGTTTAAATTTTTTCCCCGAACCACAAATACACGGTTGTTTCATGGTGACTTGCATATTCAAGGTTGGATCAAGAAAATACCAACGCTGCTGATGTAAAACAAAATGTGAAATTTCATGATGTATATGCTGCTGTTTTGCATCCTGATTTTGATCACAATAATGGGCTTTGAATTCGACTAAGGCATGAGTTTTATCAAGTTTAGGCTGGTATTGTAACACTTCTAATTTTAACCATTGATTAGACTGACTCCAATCTGCGATTGCAGCACGATCAAGCATAGACTGTTGACCTAAAGCAGTCGTCTTAATAATATAATCTATTTTTTGCAAGGCAAACGCGCTATAGCGTGAACGCATCAACTGCTCTGCATGTTCAGCAAATTGTTGTTTTAGATGCAAAGGCTGACAACAATTTATGTATAAACCTTGTCCGCAAGGGCAATTCTCTAACACAGTCATTTTTCATTCTCAAAAATAAAAACCCTGAGAAAACCATAATGTGATTGCTCTACATATTAGATTTAGCTCAGGGACTTAAAGCAACTCAACAAATCGAATTACTTTTCAGATGTTTTGTCTTTTGCAATGATGCGCACTTTTTCAATCTTGTGCCCATCCATCGTCACCACCTCAAAGCGATGACCATCGGCTTCGATCATTTCACCATTTTCAGGCAAACGTCCTAAATGGAAAAGAATATAACCCGACAAAGTTGAATATTCTTCACTTTCATCAACTAAGTCCTTACCGAGTAACAATGACACATGGCGAATATCAGTCGATCCTTCTAACAACATTGAACCGTCTTCTAAGCTTGCTGCCGCAGCTTCGAGTTCATCCTCATCAGGGAACTCACCAGCAATTGCTTCAAGCACATCAATAGGAGTCGCAATACCCTCAATTGAACCATATTCATTGAGTACAATCGCCATTTGCAAAGGTGCTTGACGTAATTGCTCCATCACCATCAACACTTGCGCATTTTCATGAACAATCAAAGGTTCTCTAATATGTTTTGTGAAATCAATTGAGCCTGTTTCAATATATTCATTTAATACTTTATGAGTCAGAACAATACCTTCAATATTATCCAGCTCACCACGCGCAATAATTAAACGTGAGTGGGTCATTGCCATTAAGCGCTGTTTTAACTCTTCAGGATCAGAATCTAAATCTAACCACTCTAACTCTGGACGAGGTGTCATGACCGATTTAACAGGTCGTTCCGACAATCCCAGTACACCTTGTACAAGTACGCTATGGTACACACCATTATCTTCGTCAAAGACTTCTTTGGCATAAGCTTGAGTTGCTAAAACATCTTCCGCTTCTTTGTTTTGACCATCATTTTTGCCGCCCAACATACGCAACACTGCTGAAGCAGTGCGATAGCGCAAGTCAGTCGTTGTCACAAGTTTTTCTTGGTTACGACGCATAGTTTGGTTGACCATTTCAACCAAAACAGAGAATCCGATCGCTGCGTATAAATAGCCTTTCGGAATATGGAAACCAAAGCCTTCAACGACTAAGGAGAAACCAATCATCATCAAGAAACCGAGACACAGAATCACAACGGTTGGGTGTTTGTTGACGAACTCCATCAAAGGACGTGCTGCCAACAACATGATACCAATCGCAATAGTCACCGCGATCATCATCACTGAAAGGTCTTTGACCATACCCACAGCGGTGATCACACTATCAAGTGAGAATACCGCATCAAGTACAACGATCTGTACAACCACCATCCAGAATGCAGCATGTACTGGATTTTCTTCTTTTAAGGTCTGCTTACCTTCAATTCGCTCATGTAATTCCATTGTTCCTTTAAACAATAAGAACACACCACCGAACAACAGAATCAAATCTCGCCCTGAGAAAGGATGATCGAACACATGGAAAAGCGGTTGGGTTAAAGTGACCACCCAAGCGATAGATGCCAACAAAACCAAACGCATTAATAATGCGAGAATTAAACCAATTCTACGAGCAGCAGCACGTTGTTCTGGCGGTAATTTTTCCGCCAAAATCGCAATAAAAACAAGGTTATCAATACCTAATACGATTTCCAATACGACTAGAGTCGCCAAACCAACCCATGCAGAAGGGTCAGACATCCATTCGAAGATCATTGACGAGACTCCTCTGCAAAATTGGCAGCAAGGTATTGGAGTTTAAATTTTAAAAGGCCAGCATTAGCAGCCAAAACATTTTTCTTAGGAAATAAAAACAAAGCGGAGCGACAACAACCACTACTCATAGAGGTACATAAATTAATAAAAGGATTTTCAGTATAGGCAAGATCGTAGTGAAATTCACCTTTTTTATGTGGATGTTTCTTACAAATTCTTTCTAAGTATTGCCAAAAGAGATTGTATGTAAAATGTGCATAAAACTGTCATAAAAGTGATTTAGCCTAGACAACTACAATGAAAATGATAAGGTGAAAAATAAACGAAATGAATAGTGTACTAAGAATGACTGAGAAAAGAACAACACCTCTCCCAAAAACAACTCAAGCTTTAATTGCGCTATATTGTGGTTCACGTACCGGTAATAAACCAATCTACCGCGATAAAGCGATTGAACTCGCACAGCATGTCGCTGATCAAGGCTTTGGCATCGTATATGGCGGTGCTAGTATTGGTCTAATGGGACAAGTCGCAGACACGGTTTTAGAACATGGTGGCGAAGTCGTTGGTGTAATTCCTGAGTTCATGCTGGATTATGAAATTGCTCATAGTAAACTCACCGAGTTACACGTCGTTGAGACCATGCATGAACGTAAAGCGTTAATGGCTGAGCGTGCTAGTGCCTTTATTGCTCTGCCAGGTGGCTTGGGAACTTTTGAAGAAATTCTAGAAATTGCGACTTGGGGACAACTCAATCAGCATCAAAAACCAATGATTATTTATAACGTCAATCGTTTCTATGATGCACTGATTGCTCAACTTGATTATGCAGTAGAAGAAGGATTTCTTCCCCCTCAACATCGTGCCAAAGTGATTATTTGTGAAACCACTGAACAAATTTCTAATGTAATTAAAAATTTGGATGCACCGACCCATATTGAAGTTTGATGTATTTTGATCAAAAAAGCGGACCTATTGATCCGCTTTTTTATAACTTATTACTGAACATTCACTTGATAAATTGCAGTAGAGCCACTTACTTCATTTCCGACAACCAATAAGGGCTTACCATTTGGTGAGTCTTTGGCAGCGATAAAGATCAAACCTTCTGGTCCTAAATCACCTTGCTTGGCACTATCCGTTTCCACAAAATTACGAGTCGTGAAATATTCAACAAATTTAGGCTGCATTGGTGTAGTCATGTCATATACCATCACGCCACTCATTCGCTCTAAACCAATAAATGCAAAGGTCTTCGCACCAATCGTGCCCAGTGTAATACCTTCAGGTTCAGGACCTTTATTATCACTACGATCATCTAAACTAACGGCTTCATGATCGGTATTAAAATAATTTGGAAACAGTTCAGAAATTTTCTTCTCAAACTCACTTCCTGAATCCCATACCAGCTGTCCTTGGGTATTCCAAATACTAAATGAACGTGCGCCATAGGCATACAATTTATCGTAAATTAATCGTCCATTTGCATCTAGCTTTGGTGATCCATCCGCATTGGTTTGATATCCCATATTCCATGCGATATTTAAACGGCCTAAATTACCATCTTTACGACAATCTCCTGCTTCGGTTGCTGTCGCACCACAATAGGCAAATGTAACAGGATTAAGTTTAGCTCCTTTCACACCATTTGCGATCTTTTGTAAATGGGCAGGATAATCACCTTCCGCATTGAAGCCTTTACTGTTAAATAAATGCTTCATACGGATATTTTCAACATAACCTTGAGCTAGATTACCTGCGAAGTAAGCATCTTCATCTTTTAACCATTCACGGCTATCCCCTTCATTGGCTGTGACCAAATAGGTTTGTCCATTCACTTGATAATTCGCAATCGAGTCTGGCTGATACATACCCACTAAACCAGCCCAAGTTTTGATATCTATCTCGCTGTCTCTATCACTGACATCCAGTTCATTACCCATTACGCCATGATCTTTATAGCCCAATGGATAAATATCGGTAACTTTCTGCTGAGCAATATCAATTCGTGCAATCGCATTATTTTCTTGTAATGTCACCCATGCCGTTTTGCTGTCACCTGAAATGGTGATGTATTCGGGTTCTAAATCTTGAGCAACCGTAGCATTTGGTCCAAAAATACGCACACCTTTTGCCATGAGATCTGCCTTTTGGCTATTCCAAGCTCTAAAATCAGCAATACTCGCTTTAGGTTGTTTAATGTCTCGAATATCAATAATACTGACCGAACCTTCAGGATCAATCGAATAATCATCATTTGGCTCAGCTTCATTTGCCACTAAAACAGTTTTGCCATTTGGACTAAAGGTCAGCATGTCAGGCAACGAACCTACAGCCACTTTACTCATAAAACTCAAATCTTTGGCATTAAAGAAAACCACGAGACCTGCATCGGTTTTATTTTTTGCTTGGACTGCAATCGCCACGATGCCATTTTGCACTGCAACACTATTCACTTCTGAGTCAGCTAAATAATCACGTGCAGAGAGTTCTGCAATATGAATAGGTTGTTCAGGCTTAGATGCATCTAGTACATCTACCAAACCTTTTTGTGCATTCACGACAAATAACCGTTTGCTTGCCGCATCATACGCAGGAATTTCTGCTGCACTTTCAGCAAAAATATTGGTTTTATAGTGTCCTAATACACTTAATTTAATGGTTTCAGGGGTAGGTTCAATTTGTTCTGATTTATTGTTGTTGTCATTATTATCGTTACATGCCACTAATCCCACAGACAGTAAAGCTGTCAATAAAACTGAAATCTTAAACTTCATGATCAATTTCCATACGATTTATTAAGTAGGATCAATCTAGTGTTCTGAGATTCAAATTCGATGACATTTTGATGTCATTTCGATGACGTCTCTTTGACAATTATTGTCTTTCTTTCAGGCTCTTTTGCATTAAACTTGAATAGAGTTTTAGCGCCTTAAAATATATGACAACGACGACTCATCAAGCTGTACAACCTGAATTTCGCTTGTTGGTATTATTGGTTTCGATAGGCTTCTTTATGCAAGCCTTAGACACCACGATCGTCAACACGGCGATTCCTGCTATGGCAGTTCAGCTCAATGAAGACCCATTACAAATGCATGGAGTCATTGTCGCTTATGTTTTATCCGTCGCAGCCTGTATCCCGTTAAGCGGTTGGCTTGCTGATCGCTTTGGTATTCGCAATATTTATCTCAGTTCGATGGTCATTTTCGGCTTAGCATCACTAGGTTGTGGCTTATCCCAAAATCTCGATCAGTTGCTATTCTTTCGTGTCATTCAGGGGATTGGTGGTGCATTGCTCATGCCTGTTGGTCGTTTGGCACTACTTAAATTAATTCCTCGCTCTCAGTTTCTCTCCGCTATGAGCCTAATGAGTTTGGCTGGTTTAATTGGTCCACTCATGGGACCGACATTGGGTGGATGGCTCGTCGAAGTCACCACATGGCACTGGATTTTCCTGATTAATATCCCGATGGGAGTCTTTGGGATGATCATGACCTTTAAAGTCATGCCTAACCAAAAAGAACCTAGCGTAAAAGCCTTTGATCTAAGTGGTTTTATCTTGCTCATGATCGCAATGGTCGGATTGTCTTTAGGCATTGAAAATATTGCTGCACCTCAATATTCAGGTTTAGTCAGTATTTCCTTATTAGTCGCAGGCACGATTGCAACAGTTGCGTATGCCTATCATGCACATAGCCATCAAAATGCTTTGTTTCATGGACGTTTATTTCGCTATAAGATTTTTTCAATTGGGGTACTAGGAAATTTCTTTGCTCGTCTAGGCAGTAATGCGATTCCCTTTATTTTACCGTTGATGCTGCAAGTGGCTTTTGGCTTCGAACCCTTTATCACAGGTTTAATGATGATCCCGATGGTACTAGGTTCATTATTTTCCAAACCGATTATTCGACCGATCATTCAACGAGTGGGTTATCGTCGCTTTCTGCTCACCAATACCGTATTGGTGGGTCTATGTATTGCCAGTTTTGCATTAATGACCGCTGATACGCCTCAATGGCTAAAAATATTACATTTATTTATCTTTGGGACGCTCAACTCACTGCAGTTTGTTGGCATGAATACGCTCACCCTTAAAGATTTACCACAGCATGATGCGAGTAGTGGAAATAGCTTCTTATCAATGATTATGATGCTCTCAATGAGTATCGGGGTTGCTTTAGCAGGCACATTGATCAATGTATATGGTCAACATTTTCCAGCATCATCGATAACTACAGCTTTCCATGCCACACTCATCTCTTTAGGATGTATCAATATCATTACTGCTTGGATTTTTTGGCAAATTCCCAAAGAAACAACAGATTAATTAAGTAATAAAATATCAAAAATAAGAAGGATCTAGAGATGATCGTCCCTAAATATTGGGCTGAAGCAAAAACCAAAACGAAATTTGAAGGTCGCCAATATACGATTAAACGCTTTGGTTGGTCAGATGAAAATATTGAAGCGGCTCAGCAGCATGCCGAGCAACGAGTCTTTGAGGCGCTTGAACAACTTAAAATAGATAAAAAGGTTCGGCGTATCGATCATAAAGTTGCTTATAACGGTGCAGAGGGCTTACCTATTCGAGAGGAAATCATCAGCCAGTACGATGATGTGATTATTACGCGTAATAGCTATGGTGCATTATGTCTAAACACACCTGATGTCTTATTCGCAGATATTGATTTTGTGACCCAACCTCATTCTAGTTTGTACTTCATCATTTTCTTTATATTACTGGCTAGCAGCGGTTTAGGCGCATTTTATTTTTCTTCTGGGTTTATCTTTGGCATTGGATTTGTCCTTTCGCTTCTAGTTACGAGCCTGATTGCAAAATCAGTATTTAAATTCCAACAAAAACTTAAGGGCACACCTGAACAACAAGCTCTAGAGAAAATTAGAGCGTTCTCAACACATTATCCAACATGGCACTTACGTGTTTATCGCACGCCGAATGGTTATCGAATTTTAGTTATGCATCAAATCTTTGAGCCTCGAGGTGAGCAAGTTCAATCATTTTTCAAAGCAATTTATGCCGATCCCTATTATGACCTGATGTGCCAAAATCAAAATTGCTTTCGCGCCCGAATCAGCCCTAAACCGTGGCGAATAGGCGTAGAGCGATTAAGACAAGGTATATGGCCGATATCAAACGAGCGCATGGCACACAGAGAAAACTGGGTTCGTGAATATGAACAACAGGCTAAAGATTATGCATCGTGTAGATTTGTGGAACAATTTGGTAGTCAGATGGTTCATCCCAAAGCAAAACGAGTACAATCAATCCATGATCAGTATTGTAAATCCGACTCTCTATTAGACCTTGCATAACTTCTGACGACATGGCGAAAAAAACTGCGAAATACCGACTCTCTGAGCATTATCCGACTTATACCAGTATCGGTTTAGCCGTCATGTTAGGTATCGTCAGTTATTTCGGTTTGTTCTACCAACAAAAAGCTTCTGCACAAGATTATTCGATTCGCGGTTTAGATGTTTCACATCATCAAGGTGAGATTAACTGGAAAAAAATCTCTCCGATGCAATATCAATTTGTCTATCTCAAAGCCACAGAAGGTGGCGATTTTAAAGATCGTAAGTTTCAGGACAACTGGCTAAAAGCTCGCGAACAGGGGTTGCATGTCGGTGCTTATCATTTCTATCGCCTGTGTCGTGATGGCAAAGTTCAAGCTGAAAATTTTATCGCGACTGTTCCAAAGAAAGCAGATGCCCTTCCCCCTGTGATTGATTTGGAATATGACAGTAATTGTATTAATACTTATACCAAAGAACAGTTACTCAAAGAAATTCAGGTCATGCATGATCAATTACAACAACATTATGGCAAACAACCTATTTTCTATATTTCTAAGAGTTTTTATCACATCGTTTTGATGGGGAGCTTTAACGATACGCCGCTATGGGTTCGTGATTACGAAGCTAAACCAGAATTAAAAGACGGACGAAAATGGCTATTTTGGCAACACACCCAAACTGGAAAAATTGATGGGATACCTAAAGCTGTTGATTTAAATGTGTATGCGGATTCACCACGCCAGTGGCGTATCTTCCTTGAGCAGCAAGGCATTCAAGATGGCAAATGAGTTACGCAAAATCATTCATATCGATATGGATGCTTTTTTTGCCTCAGTTGAGCTACGTGATCGTCCTGAACTTAAAGACTTACCAGTGGTCATTTCCTCACACCATCCACGCGCTGTCATTGCCGCTGCCTCCTACCCTGCTCGTGTTTTTGGTCTACGTTCTGCGATGTCGATGGGACAAGCAAAAAAGCTTTGTCCTCAAGTGGTGGTGATTGAACCTCATTTTGAGAAATATCGCGAAGTTTCAGCACAAATTCATCAAATTTTTCAGCAATACACACCACTCATCGAACCATTATCTTTAGATGAGGCTTATTTAGATGTCACTGAGAATCTAAAAAACATCCCGAGCGCTACTGAAGTTGCGACTCAAATTCGCGCAGATATTTTTGCCGTCACAGGACTAACAGCCTCCGCGGGCGTTGCACCTAATAAGTTTTTGGCTAAGATCGCATCTGATTGGAATAAACCGAATGGATTATTTGTAATCAAACCCCATCAAATCCAACATTTTATTCAAGACTTAGCACTGAATAAAATCCCAGGCGTTGGCAAAGTTACACATGAAAAATTAAATCAATTAAATTTACACACCTTGGGCGACCTACAAAAAATAGAAGAGAACGTACTCATCCATCACTTCGGAAAATACGGTAAACAACTATATTTATACGCACAAGGTATTGATCATCGTCCCGTCAAAGCAGAACGTGAACGCCAACAAATCTCGAAAGAAATTACCTTTGATGATGACTACACATTGAATCAATGTACTCATGCTTGGCAGCCTTTAGCAGAGCAAGTCTGGCGCAGTTTGCAAAAAAAACAACTGACTGCTCGTGGGGTAAACGTCAAACTCAAACTCAAAAACTTTCAAACCTTGCAGCATAGTAAGAGTTTTAAACTCCCTCTGCGCTCGCAGCAAGATTTAGAACAAGTGGTTTTGCAATTAATCGAAGAAATACATATTGATCAAAGTTTTCAGTTCCGTTTAGTCGGTGTAGGCGTTTACCAACTACAGACGCATGAGGAAGAATCTCAACTTTCCTTGTGGTAACGTTGCTTTTTTATGCAAAAGCACAATTCTCGTTCAAATTTATGTTTGCTTTTTATGCAGTTTTCAGTACTCTAAGCATCGCAGTGACATTATCCTTGTCATTTGCTCTTGCTAAAGAAATCCTCGCTTTTAGCATTTGCTCCTGTGGTTGGCGTGACGATCAAATCCGAATATTACAGGGCACTTCAAGTGTCCTTTGCTTTATTAAATAATTATAAAAATGAGTATTCCTAGTTTTCTCAACCACATCTTCCGCTAAACTAACCCAATAAAATTAGAAAATATTGATTAGTTAATCATGATGAATCAAAAACAAATTCTCTGTGTTGAAGATGAAGCTGCGATTATTCTTCCGCTACGCTATGCACTTGAGCGCGAAGGCTGGAGTGTAAGCTGGGCAAATACAGGGGCTCAAGCACTACAATATCTTTCAGAACAAGCTTTTGATTTTATTATTTTAGATGTTGGTTTACCTGATCAGAATGGTTTTGAAGTCTGCAAACAGCTACGCCAAAAATATCAAACACCTTTATTATTCCTCACTGCACGTGATGATGAAATTGATCGGGTTGTCGGTCTAGAAATCGGCGCAGATGATTATTGTACAAAACCTTTTAGTGCAAGAGAAATTGTGGCACGAATCAAAGCCATTTGGCGCAGAATGGAAATACAGGCGCAAAATATCTCATCACAACCATCAATTAGCAAAGTAGAAATACCCCTACAATCTGCAACATGGACGTGTAATCCGCAATCGCTACAGATTCAATATCATGGGCAAATACTGCACCTGACACGCTATGAATATCGTTTGTTATTTTTACTGATTCAGCATCCTGAACAAGTCTTTAGTCGACAACAACTGATGGATCATATTTGGGAACATCCTGAGCATAGCCTAGAACGTACAGTCGATACCCATATTAAAAGTTTAAGACAAAAGCTTAAACAAATTACCCCTGATGATGATCCCATTCGAACACATCGAGGGTTTGGGTATAGTTTAGTGAAGTTAGGTTAACCAATGTCCATCTTTATCCGCATTTGGTTTTTCTTTAGCTTAGTGGTTGTGCTGAGCCTGAGCTTTATTGCATACACGTTGAATCAACAGGTTAAACCAAATGTACGTCAAGTGGTCGAAGATACTCTCGCCGAGAATGCCAATATCATTGCCCAACTGATTGCAGAAGATGTGGCACAACAAAAAGTCAGTACACCTGAATTTGATCAAAAAATTCAAGCAGCATTATCACGCCAACTCAATGCCACAATTTGGCAGCATCAAAAAGATGAAATTAACCAACAACTGTATATTACAGATCAGCACGGTATTGTCATCTACGACTCCGAAGGTCAAGCCGTTGGGCAAGACTATTCTAAATGGAATGATGTTTATCTGACTTTACGCGGCAAATACGGCGCACGTTCTACTGCAACCAATCCTTATGATCGAAACAGCAGCGTGATGCATATTGCTGCACCCATTATTTACAAACAACAATTACTTGGTGTAGTTAGCATTGGTAAACCAAATCAATCCGTACAACCGTATATTGCTCGTGCAGAACGTCAACTGATTCATCAGGCGCTATGGATCGCCGCATTGAGTTTATTACTCGCAAGCATGGTGGCATATTGGTTAAGACACAGTATTGATAAGGTGCGTCGCTATGCTCAAGCACTAGCACCCGTCAATCAAGCTCCATTTTTCTATTCTGCAAAAGAGCTCAACCAAGTGACACAAGCGCTCAGTGAAATGCGAGAGAAACTCGAAGATCGTGCTTATGTCGAAAATTATGTCAATACGCTAACCCACGAGTTAAAAAGCCCACTCACGGCAATTCAAGCCAGTGCAGAACTATTACAAGATGATTTACCCTTAGCAGATCAACAACAATTTGCAGCACATATTGTTGAGCAAAGTCATCGCTTACAATCTTTAATCGAACGCATGCTACTGCTCACACGCTTAGAGAAAAATCAGCACGCCTTAGAGTTTCAAAACATTGATTTATCAAAATTAATTCGGGATTGTTTGATACAACAACAGAGTGCTCTCCAAATTAAACAAATTCAAGTAGAGCTGAATATTCCTGAATATTGCGCAATCTATGCTGATCCCTTTTGGCTTAAACAAGCAATCAATAATCTTTTAGATAACGCAAGAGACTTTTGCTCTGAACAAGGTCTTCTCGCAATTCAACTCAGGGCAAATACCATCACTATCACTGGTGGTATTGAAATACTATTATTCAATGAGGGTGAAGCCATCCCTGAATACGCTTTAAATCGTGTCTTTGAAACCTATTTTTCATTACCTCGTCCCCAAAATCAGCAACGAAGTACAGGTATTGGTCTGAGTATCGTGCAGCAGATTATCCAACAGCATCAAGGTCACGTCACCATTCAAAATATCCCTGAAAATTATTTAGATTTCTTAGAGCAACACAAATCAGGAGTACTGGTAAAAATTATACTTCATCGAAACTTCACATAAGCTTCAATTACAACTCATTTAGAACGCATATCGATTCGAGATACTTGTCATACCACAATGACAATGGAATCCACCATGCGCAGAAACTTTATTAATCTGAAAATAGGAGCGATTTTGTTCCTGATTTTGATTTTTTATATTGGTCTTTTTTTTATCTCTAACTTAGTAGATGAGCGCCAAAGCTATCAACAACAAGTGATTCAGGACATTGCAAAAGAACAAATTCGCCCACAACAAGTGATTGCACCCTATTTAAAACTTCCCTATCAAATTCAAACTACATGTACCGATGAACAAAAGAAAACTTACGATTGCACGCAAACAGCATTTATTACCTTAGGTGCAGAAACAACAGACTGGACAGCTGAATTTAAAGTTTCAGACAATACCTACAAACGTAGTATGTATAAAGCGATTAGTTATCAAAATCACATGCAAGGAAAAGGCGTATTTAAAGGCGCTACGATTGAACCTCAACACAACTATCTTTGGGATCAAGCTGAAATCATTTTTCCTATCCAAGATGCTCGCGGTCTAAACGCAAAGCCAACATTTAATATTGATGGAAAAAATTACAAATTTGACTTTTCTGAACAAAGCCAAGGACAGCATGGCTTTGATCTACTACATATCACCAGCAAGCAATATCCTGAACTGATTCAAAAATTCCAAAAAGGTTTTAGCTTTAGCCTACAATTTGATCTAGAAGGTTTAAGCGAATTTGCCTTTATCCCAACCAGTTACGAGATGACATATCAAGCTAAAGGCAATTGGGGTGATGTGAAATACGATGGTCAAAGTTTACCGTTTAAGAAACTGAGCAAAAGACAACTTTTTGAAGCGGACTGGAAAAATATTGCTTTAGGTAAACGTAATTTAGATCGTCTCTCAACCTGTGAAAATAGTCAGTGTTTTTACCAAGCTTTAAATACTCAAAGCAATCTGATCAGTGATGTTGAAGCTGCTTATGCTACTTCAAATACATCTTCAAATAACATTTCTGGTATTTCAACGCAATTTTTAGAACCCGTTAATATTTATACCCAAACTGATCGTGCCATCAAATATGGCATTATGGTGATCATTATTACCTTTGGTTGCTTCTTTTTATTCGAGGTTTTGAAGAATCTCAAAATTCATCCTGTTCAGTATGCTTTGGTTGCCATGGCACAAGGCGTGTTCTTCGTCTTATTACTATCAATCAGTGAATATTACGCTTTTTCCCTTGCCTATCTGATTGCGGCAGTTGCATGTATTGGCTTGATTACTTGGTATTTATACTTCGTCGTTCAAGGTTTTAAAGCCGCCATACTCTTCGGTGTTTTGCTCAGTGCTTTATACGGCATGATGTATCTATTACTACAATCCAGCGGAAAAACTTTCTTGTTTGGCTCCATTTTGTCTTTCATTTTAATTGCATGCGTCATGTACATCACACGCCACGTCAATTGGTATCAATCCGAACAACAAAACATATAAACGAATCGGGCAAAGTCATATCTTTGCCCAATTTTTAACAATGATGATAAGGAATAAGATCATGTATCACACGACCACTTCAGCTTTGAGCCAACTCAAACAACTGTGTCCCAACCAGAGCTCTATTGCGAGCTGTTTAAATCAACTTCGATAAGCCAAAATTCAATTTCTGAATCTAGGCAATATTATTATTTGCCCACAATCCCGCTCTATTTTGATTTTCAAACAACGTAAATTAATGGAAATAGAAACTTTTTCAGCCTAATTTAAACAAATTTACACTGCATCAGAATCGTATCAAGTACAATCTTTTCTATTGTTATTCATTCAGGTAAATCTTATGTCTGTGCAGCGTTTGCATGTCACTTCTCGTTACTGCGAAGTCGCAATTTCAGGAAATTTGGTTCATTTAGCAGGTCAATTAGCTGATGATACCAGTGTAAATGTAACTGCTCAGACACAGCAGACTTTAGATAATATCGATCGTTTACTAGCGGAAGCGGGAACAGATAAAACCCATATTTTGTCAGTGCTTATTTTTCTTAAAGACATCGAGAAAGATTATGCCGCGATGAATGCGGTTTGGGATGCATGGATTGCTGAAGGTCATCCCCCAGCACGTACCTGCGTAGAATCTAAACTCTATGCACCTGACGTACTAGTAGAAATGACCGTTACTGCTGTTCTTCCAGATTAAGACGATTTTGCAGCAAACATACTGTACTTCATCATACGTTCTGTTTGAGGCAATGAGGTAGATGAAGTTGTCATAATGGTATTTGATTCATAAGGATCAGATACCAAATCTTCACGTAATTCATGTTCTGTTGGAATACTACCGTAGCGTAGAACTTTATAACCAGCCAGCTCCAACAAACTATCTTGATAGTATTTTTGATTTAAACGATTAATTGAAGACTCATCTGCAATCTCAATCACAGCGAGAACCTGATATTGTTGATCAAGCACCACAAAATCTGCCACTAGTCCTTGATACTTACGGCGTGTATGCGCATATTTTGTTGTCAATAAAGCATCAAAAGACACGTGTGCAAGTACAGTATGACGTGGCAAAACAGCCTGTAAGCGCATAAGTGTAATTTGTTCAGAAATCGTGAGAATGCCGCGGCGTTTTAACGGGCTATCTTGACGTTGATTTTGATGCATACGCCGAAGCGCGAGTGCTGCAATTATTAGCAACCCAGCTAATGTAATGAAATAATACATTTCTAACCAATCCCTTTAGATTTTTTATAATCATTTGGCTTTATGCCATTTTTTAATCAATAACAGCGATAGCAAAGTCATTTTAGCAGTGCAACTTTAAAGTTTTTAATCGTTTTCTACTAGTCGACCAAAGTCGTAAAAGCTGTTCTGCTCTTTATTTATAATCATCATAGCTTAAATTTTCAAGTTGATATTGTCAGTATATGTTTCTATAAATTGTAGTTTTACACTTAAATTGTGATTATTTTGACATTTTCAGACAAAAAGAAAGGGAAAGCATGTTTCCCTTTCTTTTAAATATTAACGATGAGCTTTAGCCTTAGGTTTACTCTTTCCTGAAAATGGCTTTTTATCACCAGTTTCACGCGGTGGTAAACCTGTATGTTGCGTTAAGATTTGTCCTTTTTGTGGACGTTTCTGACTCGATTGAGACTGCGGACGAGACTGTTGACCACGTTTTACAGAATCACCAGCCACGGTCGAGTTTTTCTTACGAGCAGACTTATATTCACCTTCAGCCGTGCCTTGTGGCTGATAGGTTGGAATCAGATGCTGTTTCGAATTACCAATTAAATCCGAACGCCCCATTTCTTTCAGTGCTTCACGTAATAAAGGCCAGTTATTTGGATCATGGTAACGCAAGAAAGCTTTATGCAAACGACGACGTTTTTCGCCTTTCACGATATCGACATTTTCAGTATAACGCGCCACTTTAGACAATGGATTCTTGCCTGAATAATACATAGTGGTCGCAGTTGCCATTGGCGATGGATAGAAGGTTTGTACCTGATCGGCACGGAAACCATTCTTTTTCAGCCAAATCGCCAAGTTCATCATGTCGTAATCCGTTGTACCCGGATGCGCAGCGATGAAGTAAGGAATTAAATATTGTTCCTTCCCTGCTTCCTTACTAAAACGCTCAAACATTTGTTTAAAGCGGTCGTAAGTTCCGATCCCTGGTTTCATCATCTTGGATAATGGACCATGTTCGGTATGCTCAGGTGCAATTTTCAGATAGCCACCAACATGGTGCTGTACCAACTCTTTGACATATTCAGGGTTTAATACTGCGAGATCATAACGCAGACCAGAACCAATCAAAATCTTCTTCACGCCTTTGATTTCACGTGCTTTACGATAAAGCTGAACCAATGGCGCATGATCAGTGTGTAAGTTTTGACAAACACCTGGATAAACACAAGACGGTTTACGGCAGTTCTTCTCGATTTCAGGGTCATTACAATGCAAACGGTACATGTTTGCCGTTGGACCACCTAAGTCTGAGATAATGCCTGTAAATTGAGGTGCAGTATCACGGATCTTTTCAATTTCACGCAGAATTGATTCTTCAGAACGGTTTTGAATAATACGACCTTCATGTTCAGTAATCGAACAGAACGTACAACCACCAAAACAACCACGCATGATATTCACAGAGAATTTGATCATATCAAATGCAGGGAAACGCGCATTACCATAAGCTGGATGCGGTAAACGTGCATAAGGTAAATCAAAGACATAATCCATTTCTTCCGTTGTTAACGGAATTGGTGGTGGATTAATCCAAACATCACGTTCGCCATGGCGTTGTACCAATGCGCGAGCATTTCCTGGATTGGTTTCCAGATGCAAAATACGGTTGGCGTGCGCATACAGCACTTGATCATTGGCGACTTCTTCAAAAGAAGGCAAACGAATCACAGCGAGTTCACGTGGAGGTAACTTATGTTTAATCGCTTTGGATGGCGCAGGTTTTAACTGTACGATCTGCGTATCTGGATCAAGTTGATCCCCTTCACGAACGATTGGATTGGTCACAATTTCTTTTTGGAAATTTTGATATTGTGCGAGTGAGTTGCCTTTTTCTTTTTCAACTTCACAGCCATCAATATCTTCAGTCATGACATATGGATTGATAATTGGGTCTACACGACCAATCGTATCCACATCATTACTTGCGATTTCAACAAATTGTGCTTTTGATGCTTTATTGTGTTTATTAATAATAAATGCAGTACCACGAACATCAGTGATGTCATGAACTTTCTCACCTTTAGCTAAACGATGCATCACTTCAATGATTGCACGCTCACCATTTCCATACATTAATAAATCGGCTTTAGAATCCATCAAGATTGAACGGCGAACCTTGTCTGACCAATAATCATAATGAGCAATACGACGTAGGCTACCTTCAATCCCACCGAGCAATACTGGCACATCAGGAAAAGCCTCACGGCAACGCTGACAATACACCGTGGCAGCACGATCTGGACGTTTATTCGGTTCATTATTTGGCGAATAAGCATCATCTGAACGGATTTTACGATCTGCCGTATAACGGTTAATCATCGAATCCATATTGCCCGCAGTTACGCCCCACGCAATGGTTGGTTTACCTAAAACACGGAAACTTTCAACATTGGTCCAATCTGGTTGAGCAATAATACCTACACGGAAGCCTTGTGCTTCGAGCACACGCCCAATCACACCCGATACAAAAGATGGATGATCAATATAAGCGTCACCACAAACTAAAATAAAGTCACACGCATCCCAACCGAGTAGATCCATTTCTTCTCGTGACATCGGCAAAAATGGTGCGGGTTCAAAACACGACGCCCAATATTTGTCGTAATCAAACAGCGCTTTAGGCGCAGTCTGCTTGGTATAGGCAGTAGACATAGCTTGCGAATCTCGGCTAGCAGATGAAGGAGAGACATCTAAAGATGAAAGCCGATCATTTTAACATGAATTCAATTCATTTTCCCTGTTTATAAAGCATTCAAGAACAAGGAGATAACAAATTATTTGTACAAAGTTTATTCAGATTTAATAATTTAGGCTGAACGTTGTAATTTACCAAGATATAAAGCGGATACTAACCCAATCACCAAAACCACACTAACACTCAAATTAATTCCAATCCAGCCAAACTGCTCCCAAACCAATCCACCGAAGCTGCCGAGCAAACTTGAACCAATGTAATAGCAGAATAAATACAGCGAGGATGCCACTGCACGATATTGAACTGCTTGTACTGAAACCCAACTACTTGCGGTCGAATGCGCTGCAAAAAATGAAAAAGCGAAGATAATCAAACCGATCAAAATTGACCATAATGATGGAATGAGTGTAAACCACAAGCCAATCATCATCGTCATTAACATCATCGGCAGAACTTTAACTCGTCCATACTTAAAGCCCCATTGCGCGGCTTTAGGCGAACTATAAATACCTGCTAGATAAGCAATCGAAATCACACCAATCCATGCTTGTGATAAGTGAAATGGTGCTTCTAATAAATGATAGCTAATGTAGTTAAATACTGTCACTAAACAGCCCATTAAGATAAAACCTTGGGCAAATAAAATCCTTAATTTTGAATCTTTTAAGTTTTGTTCAAATGCATCCTTAAAGCGAGAAAACCGAAAGGGATACGGTTTAAAGTGCTGCGATTTGGGCAATAAAAAATAAAATAAACAAGCGATAATCAGATTTAGAAAACCAATAATATAAGTAGCAGATTGCCAAGAAATAAAATCAACTAAAACTCCCGCGATTAAACGCCCTCCCATTCCACCAATTGCCGTACCTGAAATATATAGCCCCATGGCAAAACCGATATCTTTTTGTGCGATCTCCTCTCCAATATAGGTCATTGCAACCGCTGCGACACCACTCACTGCTAAGCCAATAAAAATACGAGTAGTCAGAAAAATTTCCCAAATCGGAAATGAAGCACTAATCAGCAATAATATGGAAACAAAAAATAAGGCAAACACCATAATCCTTTTGCGTCCATAACGATCAGATATGAATCCTGTGAACAACAAACCAATCGCGAGTGCAATGGTTGAAAAAGATAAAGGGAAACTACTGTGGGTCGGTGTGACCTGAAAGAATTTTGCAAAGATTGGCATCATCGGCTGTACACAGTACAAAGATGAAAAGGAAGCAAAACCAGCAAAGAACAAAGACCATAAAATCGCGGTAAACGATTTTGAACCATATTCAATATGGGTTGGGCGTGTAACTGATTCAGACATGAGGACTCCTTCTGCCTGATCAGTATACGCTTTCAACCGAAATGAGGAATGACCATTTCGGCTAATTTTACCCGACGTTTAAAATAATGCTTTCGGCAAACGAATCTGGATAATTTCGTTGTCGTCCGCAAGTTTGGCATTACGTCCCGAAGAACCTGGGAAATTATTGTCATTCAATACAGTTAATGTCGTTCCATTTTCAATAATTACATCTTCAATCGTTTCAAATGGGAAAGCAAAGACCTGACCTGTTCCAATATCCCCTTCACGCGCTGTGCCATAGAGTAAATTTGGATTGGCAATTTTGATTAAATCCAACAAATCTTCACGCACTACCATTTGTTTAGGCTCGGTCAAAGTAACTCGTATCAGCTTTTTATACCCACCTAAATTATTTTGGCTCGCATCACGTTCGATGATGATGCCATCTTTATCACTAAACAATTGGAAATCACCGATATTGGTTGCCTTGCTATTTAAAGCGAACCAATAATATTGTCCCGTATAGCTTTTCTTCTGAATATCAAATTGAGAAATCAGAAGTTGACCTGTAGCATCATTCAGCAATGGCTTTTCCAGTAAAGGATATAGATATTTGCCATCTGGAGAAATCGCCATTCCCTCAAAGCCCCCACTGCGCTGTACCAAAGGCTCAACAAAATTGATGTTGGCTTTGTTGAATTGGTTTTGAGGGGAACGTAGTTCTTGGGCTGAATTTAAAGGATTAGGCAATCCAATTGGTGCATCCAATAAAACTCCTTCTGCTGAGAAATGTAATAAGTAAGGGCCAAACTCATCACCGATCCAATAGCTCCCATCTACTGCACGTTGCATCGACTCAGGATCAAAATCGGCACCCGTTAATAATCGTTCTGAAGTACTTCCATTCACAATTTCAAATGGAATACGTTTATTGGGATCACGTAATTGAATAAAGCTTTGGACTGAAACTTGCCCTGTACCTTTATTTTTTGTTCTGAAATCGGCTTTGATTTTATAAATACGCAATAAATAATCCGCTGAATTGTCTTGCGTACCAAAACCATTATCAGACATCGCCATATAACTACCGTCTTCATTTTTCAAAGCAGCCGAGAAACCTTGTACAGGTTGCCCTTTAAATGGTGGATAAATACCATTACCGCCACTGACAGCATTGCCAGAATCAGGTCCAATCGCATAGGTTTCTACAGGCAGCTTAGCAAAAGAAATCAAGGTCGGCTCAGTCACTTGATCTACCGATGTTTTTTGATCTTGATCATCATCATTACATGCCGTTAAAGCCAAAGCACTACAGCACAATAAAGCCAATAAAGTTTTCTTGTTCATGGTTTTATACATTTGGTAAAAATTAAGAAAAATTAGAACAAGTTTTTATGAAGCTTTGACTTCAATAAAATGACATCTTTATGGCGATGCAATCAGATGCTTTCTCCTTAAAACTCTGTTTTGTTTTAGAGTTTTGTGGGCTGATATTCACCTGCAATCGCAGCTTTTAAAAAATTCTGAAAAGTCGGACATTGCATATGATTTTCTGCGGGACATATCGCAGCATGTCTCAATCCTTCGCTAATAAAATGTAAACGTCGTGTCATTTGTTCTAATTGTTCTGCCTTATCATTCAGCATTTTCCGATCCAACTCAGGCTTTCCATCCTGCCCAAACATGCTTGCAATTTCATCCAATGAAAAGCCTGCTGCTCGACCTAATGCAATGAGAGCCAGTTGATCCAAAACTTGTTTACTGTACTGACGACGTAAGCCATGACGACCAATCGATTTGATTAACCCTTTCTGTTCATAAAAGCGCAATGTCGATGTCGTGAGCTTTGCTTTTTTTGCGACTTCACCAATATCCATAAATCCCCCTTGACTTCAAGTTGACTTGAACTTGCACAATCAATTTATCAGATTTTATTGGTAAAGGCTCAAGGTGATGAAATGAATGTGTTGGAACGATTGATCTACATTTTTGGACTTGGTATTGGTGCAACCATCATCATGGATATTTGGTTGTTGATATTAAAAATATTCAATATCCCAACGTTAAATTTTGCTTTACTTGGACGTTGGATTGGCTGGATTTTGCGTGGAAAAATCCAGCATCAATCCATTTCTCAAAGTCCAGAAATTCGACATGAATACCTACTTGGCTGGATTGCTCATTACAGTGTGGGTGTCATTTTCTCTTTCAGCTTTATTTTAATGGTAGGCCAAAATTGGTTGGCTGAACCTCAATTTCGTTCTGCACTTTCCTTTGGTGTGATCACTGTTTTGATCCCTTTCCTGATCATGCAACCCGCGATGGGTTTAGGTATCGCTGCCTCAAAAACACCTCAGCCTTTTATTAACCGCATCAAAAGCTTGATCAATCACAGTATTTTTGGGGGTGGCTTATTTCTCACCGCTGAATTATTTAATTTTTTCTAATCGAGGACGACTCCATGAAATCTATCGCAATTATCTACCATAGCCGCCAAGGTCATACTCAATTTATTGCAGAGCAAATTCAAATAGGTGCTGCACAAGTAGAGAATATTCAAATTGATTTGTTTACAGCAGAATCATTGATGGCTCATCCAGACCTCATCACCCAATATGATGGACTCATTTGGGGTAGTCCAACTTATTTAGGCGGTGTTTCAGGCACCTTCAAACAACTGATGGATCTCACAGGACCATTATGGAAAAAGCAAAGCCTAAAAGGAAAACTCGCGGCAGGATTTACGGTTTCATCACTTCCTGCTGGAGATAAACAGTCGACACTCATTTCACTTTTCACCTTTTGTATGCAACACGGTATGATATGGATTGGTAATCCTGTTCTACCTGAACAACATCAAGGTATACCTTATACTCAGGCACTCAATCGTCTTGGTTCTTGGTCAGGTTTAATGGCACAAGCTGAACATCAAAGTGCAGCCAATGCGTTTGATTTTGGTGATATTAAAACCGCCCAATTATTCGGGCAAAATTTTGCATTAAATTTAAATGCAATTCAGAGGTGATTACGTGAAGGCAGCAAGTCTTTTATTTCCATTCATATTATCTTGCATGATGTCATTTCTCATCTCAGGAATTACTACCTTTAAAGCGGTAGGTTTAATTGATAACTTCTTTTCAATGTGGATGTCAGCTTGGATTGTGGCGTGGATGTTTGCATTTCCAAGTGTATTAGTCTGTGCACCGATTGCTCAAAAGCTAGTAGCATGGATAATAAAGACAGCCAATTTGAAACATTGAGATATTCAACTATGTAAGCCACAGCCTACACGAAATCAAGTGATTAACGCATATACAACATGCCAATACTTACCTAGAATGCAAGACATAGAGACAGGATGTCTCATTTAAAATAATAAAAAGCACAGGACGTGGTCATCGACAGGAGTTGGTGATAGCACCAAATACGAAGAAGCCTCGACAGGAAGTCGAGGCTTCTTTTTTTCTAAATTAAGTCAAGCCTAAAATATAAAAACGAACGATTTTGCCTATGAACCATCATTGACCCGCAATAGGCCTCTTTTTTACTATCCGCGTGCTTTTATAGAATGGACACACTTTTTTCACGATGATAACGCGATACAGATTTTCTTTTACTCAGTTTCAAAACAAATGTCTTAAACTCAGCTTTATAGTTATTAGTGCCTACTTCATCGTTGCATGTACAACAACAAAATCACCAACAATCAACCATTCACAACAATTTTCACAAGGCATTCAAACGGCTTTTTCTGTTCATCCAACGACTGCAAATCGTGTCGCACCGATGATTCTGCAAAGCGCTGAATCTTATAATATTTCTCCACATTTACTTGCTGCACTGATTCGACAAGAATCTAGCTATATCGCCAATGCCAGATCATCAGCAGATGCTGTGGGATTGACCCAAGTACGTCCCAAGTTTTGGCAACAGACCTGTTCTGGAAATCTTTATGATGAACAGATTAATATTAATTGTGGCGCATACATTCTTGCAAAATACTATCAAGCGACTGGTGATTGGTTCAAAGCACTTGGTTATTACAATGTCGGACCAACCGGTTATAAAAGAAGCCTCTACATGCGCAATCAAGCACATCGCTACGCCAACTCAGTAAAACGCCATGAGCAAGCTTTAAAAGAAGCATTATGATTACATCATGTACGCATATACGTACATCAGTTTCGGTGATTAGCGAATATACGACTAAAGTATAAAGCTCTATCATAAGAATCATAAAGAGACAGGAAGTCTCATTCAGAACAACAAGAAGCACAGGACGTGGTCGTTGACAGGAGTTAACGGCAAGAAACCAAATATGAAAAAGCCTCGACAGGATGTCGGGGCTTTTTTTATGTCCAAACAATGCTCTTCACATGATCGTAAAATAACTATTATTGACTCATTTACATGGTGTTAATACCATCAATTCATCTTGGTACTTTTGGTTTATTATTTTGCAATTCTTATTCAATCATACTGATCAATACAGTCGTATCAATAAATTTAATAGAATGATTTTAAAAATTAGTTTGAGCATGATAGCGATCAGTATGACAGCATGCAGTAGTTTAAGCGGATCATTTGCAAACCGATCTAATCAATTGTCTTCAGGTTTGCAAAATGCTTATTCTGTTGCTCCAAATACTGCCAATCGTTTATCTCCTATGATTGTGCAAAGTGCTGAACGTTATGATGTTTCACCGACTTTACTTGCTGCACTAATTCGCCAAGAATCAAATTTTAATAGCTCAGCGCGCTCTCCTACAGGTGCGATTGGTCTAACTCAAATTATTTCTAGTTATTGGAGTACGTCTTGCCCTGGCAATTTGTATGATGAAAATACCAATATCAACTGTGGTGCTTATATTCTTTCCAGCTATTACAAATCTGCTGGAAGTTGGTCTAAAGCTGTAGCGTATTACAATGTTGGACCGACAGGCTATGAACGTAGTTTTTGGACTCGCCATAAAGCGAAGAAATATGCACGCTCAGTTAAGCGCCATGAAAAAACCTTAAAAAAAGCCTTATAATAGAAGTAATAAAAAACCATGCGCTTAGGCATGGTTTTTACTCACTCAACAATGCAATCAAGCTTCGTCAAATAAACCTTCAAATAAAACAGAAGATAAATAACGCTCACCACTATCAGGCAAAATCACCACAATGGTTTTACCGGTATTTTCAGGACGTTCTGCAATTTGAGCTGCTGCTGCTAAAGCTGCACCACTTGAGATACCAACCAAAATGCCTTCTTGAGTTGCACACTTTCTTGCCCACTCAATCGCATCAGCACTATTCACTGGTACAACCTCATCCACCAAATCCAAATCTAAGTTCTTAGGAATGAAGTTCGCTCCAATGCCTTGAATCTTATGCGGTGCGGGTGAAATGCTTTCACCATTTTTAGTTTGAGTAATGATTGGAGATTCAGCAGGTTCAACTGCGACAGAATAAATTGGCTTATTCTGAACTTGCTCAAAATAACGAGAAATGCCAGTAATTGTCCCGCCCGTGCCAACACCTGCAACTAGAATATCAACTTGCCCATTGGTTGCCTGCCAGATTTCTGGACCTGTGGTGTCAACATGAATCTGTGGATTGGCTGGATTTTCAAATTGTTGTGGTAGAAAATAAAGCTTTGGATTTTCCGTTGCTAAACGAACCGCTTCATCTACTGCACCTTTCATACCTTTAGCAGGTTCAGTTAAAACAAGATTCGCACCTAAAGCTTTTAATACTTTTCTGCGTTCTAAACTCATACTGGCTGGCATCGTCAAAGTGATTGGATAACCTTTTGCCGCTGCAACGAATGCTAATGCAATTCCTGTATTGCCACTGGTTGGTTCAACAATATGCATACCCGCTTTCAACACACCACGCTTTTCCGCATCCGCAATCAAAGCTGCACCAATACGGCACTTCACTGAGAATGCAGGATTTCGACTTTCAACTTTTGCCAATACTGTTGCGCCAGTTTTAATCAGACGATTGATACGAACCAATGGTGTATTACCAATCGCTTCAGCATTGTTTGAATATACTGCTATCCCTAAGTTTGCAGGCGTTGGAAATTGTTGATCGGTCGACATGTTATTTCCTTATTAGATTTGGAATGATTCTCAATCATTATAGGCTTGTCAGCTGAGTAGGAAAGTAGAAAACGTAGGATTTATGAAAAGTTATATTTTAATGAGCTAACTCTACTTCATCATCCACTAATATGTGTGTTGTATCACTCAACAAGATTGCTACACGGCTACAGTGAACCATAAGATGTTCCAACCATCTTTGCCGCAGCTAAGAGCTCTAAAGTATAAGTCGCAGGAATATTCTTGTTTGCAGCATCTTCTATCAGTTGTTGTCGAACAAATTCTTGTTTCTTTTTCAGCTCTTCGACTATTTCAGTTAATTCATTTACCAATGATTCAGGTAAATTTGAAAAAGGTTGCTGCAGTAAATAAGAAATATTCTGCTCCAAAACTGTGGCGAAACGCTGTGCTAAATCATAAATAATGCTTTGATTTTGAACAAATTCAATTTTAGAAACATCAGCTAAATCATTTTTAAGCACTCGAACATACACAACTAACCGTAACAAAATAATAAAGCGCTGCTGATCAATATTCGACTGTGGAATCGACATTTCTTTTAGATACTGCTCAACTTTTACAAGTGTATGATCATATTCACTTATATTTACAAGTGAAGGAATAATCTCGTTTCGGATACAACGAACCAATACACTGTACATATCTGCAATCGACTTCAATAATGCTCGTTCTACTGCTGCAATTGCCAATGCTGGAACGCTATAAAGTGACTCATCCAAATAACAGGTCGTCACAGGCTCTTGTTCAGGTAGTAAACGGATAATCAGTTGCTCAAATTTAGGTAAAAGAGGCATGAAAATACATGCTCCCAATAAGCTAAAAGCTGTATGAAATGCTGCAACTAACAATACTTCATCTAATTGATGGATCGCATCCACATGTTGATATGCCCATACAAAGATTGGAGACAAAATAAGAAAAGCAAAAATTGCCGTAACTACATTAAAAACAACATGAACCGCTGCTGTCCGCTTTGCACTTGTGGTCGCTCCCATCGCCGCGAGTACTGCTGTTGCGACGGTCCCAATGTTCTGACCGATCACTAATGCTAAAGTTTGTTCAAAATTGATTGCTTGAGTAGATAATGCTGCCAATGTCGTTGTTATTGCTGCACTTGATGACTGTAATAGAATGGTCATCAAAATGCCTATCACCACTAAAATGACCTTCATTATAAGTGTTGGCTCTGCCCAACGAGATAAATCAATAAGTTCAGCGATACCACTCATCGCATCTTGTAATATTTGAATTCCAAAGAATAGCAGGCCGAATCCAGTTAAAGTTAATCCTAAAAAAGAAACTTTTTCATTACCTAATACTTTAAGCAGAGCTCCAATTCCGATCATAGGTAAGGCGAAACTTGCAATTGAGAATTTCAATCCCAGCAGTGCAACTAACCATCCCGTACTTGTTGTCCCTATGTTCGCTCCGATAATCACTCCAATTGCATGACTAAAACTAAGAACGCCTGCACTGACAAAACCAATTGTTGCTAAAGTAGTAGCTGTAGAGGATTGTACAACTACAGTTAGACCAATCCCTGATAAAACAGCTTTAATCGGAGAATTTGTAAATCCAACTAACCATTGTCGTAGAGCTTCACCAGCGATTGCTTTTAAGCTATCCGTCATCAGAGACATGCCTAAAAGGAATAGGCCTATACCACCTAGCAACTGGATAATTACATTCAATGCTGAATTCCTTTTTTATAATTATGAATTTAACTCGATTATAAATTGAAGTAGAGATAAAACAATTGAGATTAGTTTTAAGTTTTCTTATTTCAATAAAAAACACCCCTAACCGTTAGGTTAGGGGTGTTTTAGATTTAAAAGCTGGCGATGACTTACTCTCACATGGCAAACGCCACACTACCATCAGCGCGAAGAGGTTTCACTTCTGAGTTCGGGAAGGGATCAGGTGGTTCACTCTTGCTATTGTCGCCAGCAAACTGTTGTGGTGTTTTCGGGTCTTATTCACATTAATTAATAATGTTTGCCTTACTTACGATCCAAAGAGTTATTAACGGATTAGATAATTGGTCTGTATTGTAACTAGTTTGTACACTAAATCAAGTTATGTATTGAATTTATCTTGAATACAACAACTGTTTGGGTGTTGTATAGTCAAGCCTCACGAGCAATTAGTATTGGTCAGCTTCACACGTCACCGTGCTTCCACACCCAACCTATCAACGTCCTAGTCTCGAACGGCTCTTTAGAGGAATAAATTCCTAGGGAAATCTTATCTTGAGGTAGGCTTCCCGCTTAGATGCTTTCAGCGGTTATCCCTTCCGAACATAGCTACCCGGCGATGCCACTGGCGTGACAACCGGTACACCAGAGGTTCGTCCACTCTGGTCCTCTCGTACTAGGAGCAGATCCTCTCAAATTTCCAGCGCCCACGGTAGATAGGGACCGAACTGTCTCACGACGTTCTAAACCCAGCTCGCGTACCTCTTTAAATGGCGAACAGCCATACCCTTGGGACCTGCTTCAGCCCCAGGATGAGATGAGCCGACATCGAGGTGCCAAACACCGCCGTCGATATGAACTCTTGGGCGGTATCAGCCTGTTATCCCCAGAGTACCTTTTATCCGTTGAGCGATGGCCCTTCCATACAGAACCACCGGATCACTAAGACCTACTTTCGTACCTGCTCGACTTGTGGGTCTCGCAGTTAAGCGCGCTTTTGCCTTTATACTCTACGCGTGATTTCCGACCACGCTGAGCGCACCTTCGTACTCCTCCGTTACTCTTTAGGAGGAGACCGCCCCAGTCAAACTACCCACCAGACATGGTCCTCGTCCCGGATTACGGGACAGAGTTAGAACCTCAACATTACCAGGGTGGTATTTCAAGGACGGCTCCATTGGAACTAGCGTTCCAACTTCAAAGCCTCCCACCTATCCTACACAAGTAAGGTCAAAGTTCAATGTCAAGCTGCAGTAAAGGTTCACGGGGTCTTTCCGTCTAGCCGCGGGTACACTGCATCTTCACAGCGATTTCGATTTCACTGAGCCTCTGCTGGAGACAGCGCCGCCATCATTATGCCATTCGTGCAGGTCGGAACTTACCCGACAAGGAATTTCGCTACCTTAGGACCGTTATAGTTACGGCCGCCGTTTACTGGGGCTTCGATCAAGAGCTTCGCTTACGCTAACCCCATCAATTAACCTTCCAGCACCGGGCAGGCATCACACCCTATACGTCCACTTTCGTGTTTGCAGAGTGCTATGTTTTTAATAAACAGTTGCAGCGGCCTGGTTTCTGCGGCTGCCAACCGCTCAGGGAGCAAGTCCCATCACCGTCAGCAGCGTACCTTCTCCCGAAGTTACGGTACCATTTTGCCTAGTTCCTTCAGCAGAGTTCTCTCAAGCGCTTTGGTCTACTCGACCTGACCACCTGTGTCGGTTTCGGGTACGATTCCTGTGTAACTGAAGCTTAGAGACTTTTCCTGGAAGCATGGTATCAGCCACTTCACTGTACAAGTACAGCTTGCTATCGACTCTCAGCATAGAGCACCCCGGATTTGCCTAAGATGCATGCCTACGGTCTTCCACCTGGACAACCAACGCCAGGCTGACTTAACCTTCTCCGTCCTCTCATCGCATTACACAGAAGTATTGGAATATTAACCAATTTCCCATCGACTACGCCTCTCGGCCTCGCCTTAGGGGTCGACTCACCCAGCCCCGATTAACGTTGGACTGGAACCCTTGGTCTTTCAGCGAACGGGTTTTTCACCCGTTTTGTCGTTACTCACGTCAGCATTCGCACTTCTGATACCTCCAGCATACTTCTCAATACACCTTCATCGGCTTACAGAACGCTCCCCTACCACTTGACTAATGTCAAATCCGCAGCTTCGGCACATAGTTTTAGCCCCGTTACATCTTCCGCGCAGGCCGACTCGACTAGTGAGCTATTACGCTTTCTTTAAAGGGTGGCTGCTTCTAAGCCAACCTCCTAGCTGTCTATGCCTTCCCACATCGTTTCCCACTTAACTATGATTTTGGGGCCTTAGCTGGCGGTCTGGATTGTTTTCCTCTTGACTACGGACGTTAGCACCCGCAGTCTGTCTCCCGGATAGTACTCATTGGTATTCGGAGTTTGCATCGGTTTGGTAAGTCGGGATGACCCCCTAGCCGAAACAGTGCTCTACCCCCAATGGTATTCGTCCGAGGCGCTACCTAAATAGCTTTCGGGGAGAACCAGCTATCACCAGGCTTGATTAGCCTTTCACCCCTATCCACAAGTCATCCCCTGGCTTTTCAACGACAGTGGGTTCGGTCCTCCAGTTAGTGTTACCCAACCTTCAACCTGCTCATGGATAGATCGCCTGGTTTCGGGTCTATACCCAGCAACTAAACGCCCTATTAAGACTCGATTTCTCTACGGCTCCCCTATTCGGTTAACCTCGCTACTGAATATAAGTCGCTGACCCATTATACAAAAGGTACGCAGTCACCGAACAAGTCGGCTCCCACTGCTTGTATGCATGCGGTTTCAGGATCTATTTCACTCCCCTCACAGGGGTTCTTTTCGCCTTTCCCTCACGGTACTGGTTCACTATCGGTCAGTCAGGAGTATTTAGCCTTGGAGGATGGTCCCCCCATATTCAGACAAGGTTTCACGTGCCTCGCCCTACTCGTCATCATTATGTGTGCCCTTTCGTGTACGGGAATATCACCCTCTACGTTCGCACTTCCCAGAGCGTTCCACTAAAACACACATAACTTAATGGGCTGCTCCCCGTTCGCTCGCCGCTACTAAGGGAATCTCAATTGATTTCTTTTCCTAAGGGTACTGAGATGTTTCACTTCCCCTCGTTCGCTTCATAAACCTATGTATTCAGTTTATGATACCCGCCTTATAGCGGGTGGGTTCCCCCATTCAGAAATCTCCGGATCAAAGGATATTTGCCGCCTCCCCGGAGCTTTTCGCAGGCTATCACGTCTTTCATCGCCTCTGACTGCCAAGGCATCCACCACATGCACTTAATTACTTGACTATACAACCCCAAACAGTCGTTAACACATACAAGTGAGTGTTATCGTTGCAAACTTAATTGCTACTGGTTTGTTGTCTGTGAATTTAATCACCATACAGCTTCAATCTAAATTCATATACCAAAACGCTTGATTCAGTGTTTTTGCTAGTTCTCAGATTAAATATTAATTTAACAATTACTTGTTATCTTCCTATTTAATCGAGTTTGAACAATTTATTTCAGACTCAAATTCTAATCTGTTAATGATTAACTACCGCCTCGTCAGCGAGTAGTAAACTGTGATAAATCACAGAAGTTAATAAACTCAAATCAAAATCTCTTTTGATTTATTTAGATATTTATTAATTTCTATAATTTACTCTAGCTTTGAATTAAATGTTTCATCTAATTCGTGGTGGAGACTAGGAGAGTCGAACTCCTGACCTCCTGCGTGCAAAGCAGGCGCTCTACCAACTAAGCTAAGTCCCCAGCTTTAATCATAATGAACGACATATCTTTTTATCTAGCAGCTTGTGATTATTCATCACTTCGTCAGTAGTGGTGGGTCTGACAAGACTTGAACTTGTGACCCCACGCTTATCAAGCGTGTGCTCTAACCAACTGAGCTACAGACCCTCAGATACATCTTCGAAGAACAACTTGTTGTGGATTCTTACCGGTCACCAATCTTTCGTTAAGGAGGTGATCCAGCCGCAGGTTCCCCTACGGCTACCTTGTTACGACTTCACCCCAGTCATCGGCCACACCGTGGTAAGCGTCCTCCTTGCGGTTAGACTACCTACTTCTGGTGCAACAAACTCCCATGGTGTGACGGGCGGTGTGTACAAGGCCCGGGAACGTATTCACCGCGGCATTCTGATCCGCGATTACTAGCGATTCCGACTTCATGGAGTCGAGTTGCAGACTCCAATCCGGACTACGATCGGCTTTTTGAGATTAGCATCACATCGCTGTGTAGCAACCCTTTGTACCGACCATTGTAGCACGTGTGTAGCCCTGGCCGTAAGGGCCATGATGACTTGACGTCGTCCCCGCCTTCCTCCAGTTTGTCACTGGCAGTATCCTTAAAGTTCCCATCCGAAATGCTGGCAAGTAAGGAAAAGGGTTGCGCTCGTTGCGGGACTTAACCCAACATCTCACGACACGAGCTGACGACAGCCATGCAGCACCTGTATCTAGATTCCCGAAGGCACCAATCCATCTCTGGAAAGTTTCTAGTATGTCAAGGCCAGGTAAGGTTCTTCGCGTTGCATCGAATTAAACCACATGCTCCACCGCTTGTGCGGGCCCCCGTCAATTCATTTGAGTTTTAGTCTTGCGACCGTACTCCCCAGGCGGTCTACTTATCGCGTTAGCTGCGCCACTAAAGCCTCAAAGGCCCCAACGGCTAGTAGACATCGTTTACGGCATGGACTACCAGGGTATCTAATCCTGTTTGCTCCCCATGCTTTCGTACCTCAGCGTCAGTATTAGGCCAGATGGCTGCCTTCGCCATCGGTATTCCTCCAGATCTCTACGCATTTCACCGCTACACCTGGAATTCTACCATCCTCTCCCATACTCTAGCTTCCCAGTATCGAATGCAATTCCCAAGTTAAGCTCGGGGATTTCACATCCGACTTAAAAAGCCGCCTACGCACGCTTTACGCCCAGTAAATCCGATTAACGCTCGCACCCTCTGTATTACCGCGGCTGCTGGCACAGAGTTAGCCGGTGCTTATTCTGCGAGTAACGTCCACTATCCAAGAGTATTAGTCTCAGTAGCCTCCTCCTCGCTTAAAGTGCTTTACAACCATAAGGCCTTCTTCACACACGCGGCATGGCTGGATCAGGGTTCCCCCCATTGTCCAATATTCCCCACTGCTGCCTCCCGTAGGAGTCTGGGCCGTGTCTCAGTCCCAGTGTGGCGGATCATCCTCTCAGACCCGCTACAGATCGTCGCCTTGGTAGGCCTTTACCCCACCAACTAGCTAATCCGACTTAGGCTCATCTATTAGCGCAAGGTCCGAAGATCCCCTGCTTTCTCCCGTAGGACGTATGCGGTATTAGCATTCCTTTCGGAATGTTGTCCCCCACTAATAGGCAGATTCCTAAGCATTACTCACCCGTCCGCCGCTAAGATAAGGTGCAAGCACCTCATCTCCGCTCGACTTGCATGTGTTAAGCCTGCCGCCAGCGTTCAATCTGAGCCATGATCAAACTCTTCAGTTAAAATCATTTTGCACCTTAGTTAAGACAAGGTGCTAATTCTGGCTCATCAATTTTCTGACTAAAAATTCGCTCAAATAAACTTCGAGAAATTTCTACCATTCAATCAATGAAAATTATTTCGATCGATCAACCAGTAAAAATCCACACAAGTTGTTCTTCTATTCTCTTAATGATCTTCTCGATGATTCGTCATCATCAAGCTAGGTCGGCTATATTACTCTAAATTTCTTTAAAGTCAACAGGTAATTTAGATATTTTTAAAACTTATCAACCAACCCAAGAATCCAACCATTTTAGCCAAATCCTTGTTTCTCAATAAGTTTTTATCCGCATCACCGCCGATGGATGTGCATTCTACAGCATTTCAGGAGGGTTGCAAGCGGTTTTAAAAATTTAATTATTTGGTTGTTTTATTTTTAAACTTTAACTTATCTAATCTACTGATTTATATAATTTAAAATTTATTAATTATAAGAAAAAATGAATTTTACAAACCTAAGCCTCTGTAATTTAATAATTTTATTAAAAATTTGTTTTAATTATCGACAGAAAACTAGCTCTATTTTTATATTTAGCCTGTATTTTAGACAACATCCTGAGTTAGAAAATATTTCTTAAAGTTCAATAATGCTCAAATTTAATTCATTCAAAATAAAATAACGGCTTCAATTACTTTGAAGCCATTATTTTAATCTCTCATAAAATTATTTTTGAGGGTTAGGAAGTTGTCGTTCGTACAATATTTAAGAAATAAAGATGTCGTTCATACTGATCAATAATGTCCTGAATTAAATCTTCTTGCGTCCAATCCATTACATCATAGTTTTGACCACCTTCTCGCAAAAACACTTCGGCTTGGAAATATGAAGAATCATCAATCTCAGATCGACCGAGCATAAAACTCGGTGGAAGCGTTGCATGTGATACGACTTTATAAATAAAGTTAATTTCATGCTGATGGTCAACATGTAGCTGCAAGCCCTGTTCAGTCTCTTGAATGTCAACTTCTAAATGTCGACGTTTGAATTCTCGTTGAATGCTTTCAAAGGCTTTACGAACATCATTAGCAATATAGTTTCTCACCTCTTGTTCTGTATGCGGATAATGCATAATCAATCCTAAACGTTGCTGCCAACTTCGTGGGTTGTTGATTGCGCGTGGTGTGATACGTGCCTCTTGGATAGCTCGAGTTTTGGTTACATCCAAATTCAATGCTTTTAAAAGCCCCCAACTCATCAACAACATCACAATCGTAAAAGGCAATGCACTCATAATAATGGATGACTGTAATGCGGCTAGACCACCGACGAGTAAAAGCGTAATCGCCAATAGCGCCATCAAGACAGTCCAAAATAAACGCTGCCAAGTCGGTGAGTTTTCAGTTTTTGAGGTGAGATAATCCGTCACCAATGCACCCGAATCAGCTGAGGTAACGAAAAAAAGTATAACCAAAAGCGTGGCAACAGAACTTAAAATTCCTGAGAATGGAAGATGATTTAAAAATTCGAATAATGCAACCGAAGAGTCTAACTGTACCGCCTGAATTAAATTGGTATTGCTTTCTTGCATGATGCTAAAAAGTGCCGCATTTCCTAAAAAGCCCATCCAAATAATAGTAAAGCCTGTAGGAATCAGTAATACACCAACAATAAACTCGCGAATTGTTCGTCCTCTTGATACTCTTGCAATAAACATTCCCACGAATGGAGACCATGAAATCCACCATGCCCAATAAAGGATTGTCCATCCTCCAATCCAACCATTGGGTTGATAGGCATAAAGATTAAAAGTCATCGCAAATAAATTTGAGATGTAAGAACCTGTATTTTGAATCGTGGTCTGTAACAGATAGATACTCGGCCCTGCAATAAATACAAAAGCAAGAAGGGTTAAAGCGAGAATTAGATTTAATTCAGAAAGGCGTTTCACGCCTTTATCGAGTCCTAGAAAAACAGATAAAGATGCCAAAATACTGACAAATATAATAAGTCCAACTTGGATATTTGTACTTTGTTCTATCCCAAATAAATAATGCAAACCTGAATTAATTTGCGTTACCCCAAAACCCAATGAAGTCGCGACACCAAATACAGTTCCAATCGTTGCAAAAGTATCAATACTATCGCCCAAAGGGCCATAAATCCGTTCACCGATAATAGGATAAAGTGCTGAACGTGTTTTTAAAGGCAAATTATGTCGATACGCAAAATACGCTAGAGCTAAACCCACCAAGGCATAAATTGCCCATGCATGTAATCCCCAATGAAAAAAGGTAATTCTTAATGCTTGTTGAGCTGAGGCGACACTTTCAGGATCACCACTCGGCGGACTGACATAGTGCATGACAGGTTCAGCCACACCAAAAAACATCAAACCAATCCCCATGCCTGCCGTAAATAGCATGGCAAACCACGAACCATTTTTATATTCAGGCTGGCTGTGATCAGGTCCGAGTTTGATTTTCCCACTGTCCGAACAGGCGATGTAAATCAGTAGAATAAGGAAAACGGCGACTGATAATACATAGAACCAACTAAACGAATCAGTGATCCACTGTTTCAGTTGTTGAGTTAAAAACTCAAACGAGCTTGGGGCAATTATCACAATTGCTAAGAAAATTGCGATAATAATGACTGTGCTAAAAAACACATTTGGATTCACATTCGCAAACTGCGAAGGAGTCTTGGAAGACATAATTCACCCATATTATTTTAATGATCATGACAGACCTATAGGTCAAATAAGACATTCACTTAATGTGAACAAAAGCGAGTTCAAAACAAGAAAAACTCAAACAAAAGTATATAAAACGTGAAAAATAACGCAGTTGTAATGCTGTAACAGAATTAAAGATTAATCTTGTGAATTTTTCGGTGCATGAGGAATATATTGTAGCGCGATTAATCTCGAAACAATCACTGCAAAATACATCACACCGCCAAACATCTGTAGCATGGTTAATACTCGAGCGGCTGGACTGAGTGGCATAAGATCAGATAATCCTGTGGCTGATTGCAAACTAAAACTCAAAAAGAGTAGGTCTAACCAACGTTGTAAGGCTTCAGGATGGTTTGGATTTTGAAAACTATTCGGCAAAATAATCTGACAAATACTATATAAAAAAGCGAATGCCCAAGCGATCAAAGTAAATACGGCACCAGCCGCAAATAATTCGTCTTTTGTGAGATAACGATCTGAAAACATATACCTTAGTAAACCATACGCTGCATAAAAATAGGCTAAGGCTTCAAAACTGTATGCCGTAATCTGTATTGTATGATTGTCAAAACCGACAAAGATCAAAATAGAAAATATAAATGCGCCACTGACAAAGAACAGTCCCCAAAATGCAAATACTGGGGTTTGTCGAATGACTTTTGCAATAATAAGTAAGGCTAAAACGCCTAATGACCATGTTAATGCACGATAGGCACTATCGTCATAAGTGATTGTAGCTAAAATTAATAAAGCCAATTGCACCAATAAGAGCCAAGCTGATGGCAACAATCTAAATCCATTCCAAAACTGTTTTATTGTTTGCATTACTTTTTCCATGTCCAAATTATTGTTTTTCTGAACTCATGATATGGCATCTAAATAAGAAATAATCATATTGGTGAGTTCTTGTTGTAAGCGTTGTTCTTCGATTAAAAACGTATTCTTACTGGCATAACGCATCATTGTAAATAATGTACTGTTAATAATCACAAAGGACTTATGTTTTAAAGTTTCAAAATCCCAATGCGGATAATAACGCCCAAATAAATACATCCCTATTTCTAAAAAATGCTGTTCCAAAACTTGCGCTGCATCTGAATCACTATAAGCGTGCCAGTTTTTTAAAATTTCGATGAAAAAACCTTCATCGGATTTTAGGGACTCAAAACCAAATGCAATACTCAATCTGATGATATCTTGAATCGCAGTCTGTTGTTGAAGCATCACCAGCTGTTTCAGTGCTTGTCCTAAATTTTCACTTTTTCTTAACAGCAGTTCAGAAACAATCTGATCTTTATTTTCAAAGTATTGATAAATCGAACCAACGCTTACACCTGATTTTTCTGAAATTTTTGATGTTGTGAGTTGCAGAATCCCCTGTTCGGAAATGCATTTTTGCGTACCTTCCAAAATACTTTCAACGATCATTTTGGCGCGTTGTTGTTGTGGGCGTTTTCTCATCAAGAGGCTCTGTTAAAATGCGAATTGAATGCGAATAAACATTCATATTATGCTTTGATTAAATAACAACCAAAGGTGTTTTGCAATGCTAAGCATCCCTAAACCAAGTCGTTTAGCTGCATTTGAAACTATGGTGCAGTCCAATTTAAAAACCAAAATCTTGGGTTATATGACCAATCAACATTTACAACCAAGCTATGCTGAATATTTACAACTCAACGAAGCGCTTCAAGCAGGTGATGAACCGATGGATCAAGTGATGCGATGGGTATTACAAAATCCCAAACTTCATCGAAAATACTTTGAGACGGCGTTATATGAAGGTTTAGATAAACTGCCTCATGACGTTCCTGAACTGACACAATTTTTTAGCTTAGTTGAACGAAAACCCACTTGGTATGACCAAGTCAAAATAGATAAAGCTCTGCAATTCACTTATCGATTGGGAGCAAATAATGGTCTGATTCTTAGAGATCTCTCTTTAATGGCGGGCTATATGTATCCTGGTTTTAACCAATCGCTAATCCTCACAGGTGCATTAAAAAAACAAGCAGCTACGCGCCTTGCAGAAACCACAAAATGGTGGGTTGATATCACAGAGAAAGAGGGCTTTGAACGTTATAACAAGGGCTTTTGTTCCACAATTTATGTTCGTTTCATTCATTCTTTAGTACGGCATCAACTACAAAAATCAGAAAAATGGGATGCTGAAACATGGGGCTTACCAATTAATCAATATGATCAAGCCATGACGAATATTGCCTTTAGTGGGGTTGTGCTATTAGGAATTCGAGCCTTAGGTATCTTTCCAAGTGCTGAGGAAGTCGACAGCTTTTTACACTTTTGGAAATATGCAGGTTGGTTGATGGGAATTGAGGAAAAATGGTTGGTGGATCAGGAATCTGAAGGATGGAAACTCATCTACTGGATGCAATTCGCGCATCCAAAATCGGATGCAAGTAGTATTTCACTTGGCTCAAGTCTTTCCAAAGAACCTTTTGAACGAAAATATCGTTATTTACGCTCTTTTCAACAAAAATTGGCATATAAACAACACTTAGAACTGACTCAGTTCTTTATAGGACGTAAGAAGATGAAATTGTTGGGCTTAACCCCTCAGTCAGCCTCTTGGTTTGCCTATTATTTGATTGGCCGAAACTTGGCACTTTACTCAGGTGCTAAACATATTCCACGATTGAATCAGTTTCTTGAACTTAATGGACGCCATCTGCAAAAACTTGGCTTGTCTCTTTATCGCAATCAAGCACAACAACTGGCCAGTATGCATTAGCAATTAAAAAGCCCTCAATGATGAGGGCTTTTTAATAAAGCGTAGAATCTACTTAGTGATCAGATGCACCTGAGATTCCAATACCTGTTTGTGAGCGAACAAACTGTGCGTCGAATGCTTTGCGTTCTTTTTGAGCGCGTGCTGACTTGTCTGTTACAGAGAAGAACCAGCAGCATAAGAACGATAGTGGCATAGCAAATAATGCAGGACCATTAAATGGGTTTGGTGCTGTTTCTGAGATCGCAAGCGTATCTACCCAAACTGCTTTTGATAAGATAATCAGAGTCACTGCACCAACTAAACCAACAACACCACCGATAACCGCACCACGAGTCGTTAAGCCTTTCCAGAACATTGATAAAACAAGGACTGGGAAGTTTGCACAACATGCTACAGAGAATGCTAAACCAACCATGAAGGCAACGTTTTGTTTCTCGAACAAAATCCCCAAGATCATTGCAAAGATTGCTAAGCCTAAAGTTGCAATTTTAGACATACGCAATTCTGATTGTGGAGTCGTTTTACCTTTTTTGAATACGTTTGCATAAAGGTCATGAGAAATTGCTGAAGCACCTGAGAGTGTCAAACCAGCAACAACCGCCAAGATTGTTGCGAAAGCCACTGCTGAGATGAAGCCCATGAATAGGTCACCACCCACAGCATCACTAAGGTGAACCGCAGCCATGTTGTTACCGCCGACCAACTCTAATTTTCCTGTCATAGCAGCTTTTGCAACATCAAGGAATTGAGGGTTGTTTGCAACAAACAAGATTGCACCGAAACCAATGATGAAAGTTAAAAGATAGAAGTAACCAATAAAACCAGTTGCTACAACTACAGATTTACGTGCTTCTTTTGCATCTTTAACTGTGAAGAAACGCATTAAGATATGTGGTAAACCAGCAGTACCAAACATCAAAGCAAGGCCTAATGACAGTGCATCAATTGGGTTTGCAGCGAGTTTGCCTGGCCCCATGATTTTTGCAGCTTCTTCCCAGCTCATACCATGCGCTTGGCTATAAACACCAATCGCTTGGTTAAACATATTCGTGAAACTAAATCCAACGGCTTTCATTACCATAAATGCCATGAAAGTCGCACCACTGAGTAACATCACCGCTTTGATGATTTGTACCCAAGTGGTCGCCAACATACCACCGAAGATTACGTATGCCATCATCAATAAGCCAACGATCACAACAGCGATGTTATAGTTCAGACCAAACAATAATTTGATTAACTGACCTGCACCCACCATTTGAGCAATCAAATAGAATGCAACAACAACCAATGAACTAAATGCTGCTAAGGTACGGACTGGCTTCTCATCTAAGCGGAAAGAAACCACGTCAGATAAATTGTATTTACCCAAGTTACGTAAACGCTCTGCAACTAAGAATAATACAATTGGCCAACCCACCATGAAACCAAGTGAGTAGAGTAAGCCATCAAAACCTGAACTAAAAACAAGTGCGGAAATACCCAAGAACGATGCTGCCGACATATAGTCACCCGCAATCGCCAAACCATTTTGGAAACCGCTGATACCACCGCCTGCCGTATAGAAATCACTAGCATTTGTTGTCTGTTTTGCTGCCCATTTAGTAATAAACAGCGTAAAACCCACGAAGATCATAAACATAATGATCGCGTGCCAGTTGGTTGCTTGCTGCTCTGCTGCTCCAAGGTCTGGTCCAGCGTAGGCGATTCCAGAACTCACCAAGCTTGTGAGAGCGAAGAGTTTCGCTTTTATTGACGTCCCTTTCATCTCAGTGCATTCCTTTTTTCATGTGTGATCGCCTCAACTTCCTTGAGAGCCTCTTCATTTAAACGGTCTAATTTATTGTTGGCGATATATGAATACACACCACATAACAAAAAGGACAACACGATAATGCCCAAACCAAGAGGCATCCCCCATGTTGTTACACCACCGCTAAATGAACTTGCTAGAAATTCTTTGTTGTAGCCAACTAAAAGCATAAAGCCGACGTAGATAAACAACATGATTGCTGTTAATGTCCAACTTAAAGTACGCTTCTTGCTCACCATCTCTTGAAACTTTGGATTACGTAGAATTCGTTCTACCTGTGAATCATCCATAACCGACTCCTTATTTTTGTGTCCAACCATGGACCCCTTTTCAAATGGGATTTTTCATAATTAAAGTTAACAAGATTATGCTTGACTCGTAACTTAGACTTTGGTCTCTAAATGCACATCTCAACTCATCATGCAAGCGAAGCATCGGGTATGATAAAAAATGGAATTTGAACACGTGGGCAATATGAACAGTTGGCTTATTATCGGGGTACTCGCCCTCTATATCGTGCTACTTTTCGGCTGTGCTTTCTTCGGTGAAAAACACGCTAGCCGCTTGAGTCCACGTGGTCGTATGCTGTTGTTTAGCCTAACGCTCGGCGTGTATTGTTCATCTTGGACGTTTTATGGTGCTACAGGCGCTGCTGTTCGAGAAGGTGTTATTTTCCTCCCGATTTATCTGGGTCCTTTGCTATTTATTTGGTTTGGCTACGATATTTGGAAACGGTTGGGACGTATTCGCCAATACCATGCCATTTCATCTATTGCCGATTTTGTTGCTGCTCGTTACGGTAAAAGTGGAAGTTTGGCTGCACTCGTCACGATTTTAGCAGTCATTGCTATTGTTCCTTATTTGGCATTGCAATTACGTGCTATTGCACTCAGTGCATCGGTCATTCTAGAACAAAATGCACACGTCACTACGACAACAAACAGTGTGTTAATGCTAACTGCCCTTTTGGCTATTTTGGCAATGATTTTCGGAACACGACATATTGCACACACGGAACAGCATGGCGGTTTGATGCTGGCGGTTGCCTTTGAATCCTTTGTGAAATTATTCGCCCTCCTCTGTGTTGCAGGATTTTTCTTATTGCAATCGCCTGAAAATATTAAACAAGTCAGCAACGATGTCAGTCAACATTTTCATGACTTACAACAAGTTGGCGTTCCAGAAACCTTTTGGGTGCAAACGCTACTGGCTGGTTTAGCCATGATTTGTCTGCCTCGTCAGTTCCACGTTGCAGTGGTTGAGTTACGCGATGAAAAACATATCCGTGGTGCTCGACGTTGGTTTGCAGCGTATTTGATTTTGACCATCATCGCGATTATTCCTATCGCAAGTTGGGCATTACACTCATTGCCTGAATCATTGGGCACACCTGATATTGCGGTACTCGCACTACCGCTCAGTTATCAACAAGAATGGCTTACATTACTGGCATTTCTAGGCGGATTTTCAGCATCTACAGGAATGTTATTGGTTGCATCTGTGGCACTTTCAATCATGCTTAGTAATGATTTGATCATGCCTGCACTTTGGCGATTTAAGATCATTTCTCGTCAAGATCAACAACTGCCACGTGTTTTGAAATTAACTCGTCGGATTAGTATCGTTGGTGTCATGCTGCTCGGCTTTTTGTTTTTCCATTTTTTTAATGATATCAACCAACTATCTGTTTTTGGCTTACTCGCTTTTAGTGCAGTCGCACAATTTTCACCTGCTTTGATTGGTGGTTTGTACTGGCGAGGAGCTAGTCGTCAAGGAGTATACGCGGGACTGATTGTTGGCTTTGTGATGTGGAGCTATACACTATTATTCCCAACAGTTTTACGTAGCCTTCCTGAGCATTATCAAAATTTTGCGCAACATTTATTGCTGTTTGGTCCTTTTGATATTAATAGCTTACGCCCAGAAGCATTATTGGGTTTTGAATCTTTTGTTCCATTAACACATGGTGTTTTATGGTCTTTAGGACTGAATATCGCCATGTATATTTGGGTTTCACGCTTGTACCGCCCAAGTATTGCTGAACAAATTCAGGCTGAAAGTTTCTTTTATTACGAAAGCAAACCTCTACCTTCAGCACAGACTTCAACAGATCTCAGTGATTTACATCAAAATGCCGCACGATTAAAAGTCGGTGACCTACTCGCTCTCGCGAAAAGAATTACAGGTGAAAAACCGACAATCCAAGCATTCCAGCAATTTTGTGAACAAAATCATGTGGTTTTAAATGAAAATCATGTCGCAAATGGGATGTGGTGGCGTTTTACTGAACAATATTTAGCGGGGATCATTGGTGCAGCATCGGCGCGAACTTTATTGACCACTGCTTTGATCAATAATGGTTTAGCTTTAGGTCAAGTCGCCAATATCTTAGACCAAGCCTCCCAATGGCAGCGTTTCAACCAAAACTTACTGATGACCATGATTGATCATATGACTCAAGGGGTGAGTGTGGTCGATAAAAATATGTGTTTAGTTGCATGGAACAATCAATATCTAAAACTGTTTGATTACCCTAAAGATTTAGTTTATGTCGGCTGTCCAATTGCTGATCTTATACGCTATAACGCCGAACGTGGTGAATGTGGTCCAGGACCAGTTGAGGAACATGTTCGTAAACGTATTCATTGGATGAAAGTTGGAAGTGCTCATGAATTTGAACGGATTCGTAAAGATGGTCTTGTGATTCAAATGCGTGGTAATCCAATCGAAGGTGGTGGTTTTGTCACGACTTTCGCAGATATTACGGCGTTCCGTGAAAATGAAGCTGTTTTAGAAGAAAGAGTCCGTGATCGTACCCGACAGCTTGCAGATGCATTGACAGAACAGCAATTAGCACTTGAACAAGCCGATAAAGCCAATCAATCCAAAAGTCGATTCTTGGCTGCCGCAAGCCATGACTTATTACAACCGATGCATGCGGCTCGACTGTTTAGTACTGCACTTGAGCAAAGTATTGATAATCCAGATGATCAACTCACCCTTCAACAGCTAGACCGTGCACTCTATGGTGCAGAGAGTATGTTATCCGCACTTTTAGATATTGCTCGCCTCGAAGGTGGAACCATTCAACCGAAGCGTCAAGCCTATTCATTACATGATTTGTTGAGTGATCTCGAATTGCAATTTAAATCCATCGCAGCTCAACGCAATATTCAATTCAAAGTGTATGACACTAAATTTTGGGTAGACACTGATCCACAATGGATGCGACGAATAATCCAAAATTTTGTCAGCAATGCATTACGTTATACTGCTCAAGGTCGTGTTGTAGTAGGTGTATTACGTTCAGCTCAACGTCCGAATCATATTCGAATCGGTGTGTGGGATACAGGACCTGGTATCAATGAACAACAACGCGTAAAACTTTTCCAAGAGTTTGAACGTTGTGGACATACTTCACCATGGGGTGAACAAGGACTTGGTTTAGGTCTAGCGATTGTGCAACGTATGACGAGCTTACTAGATTTCCCTGTTCAAGTTTATTCTGAGTTGGGTAAAGGTTCTTGTTTTATGATTGAAGTACCTCTAGCAGAAGCTCCAAAAATCCAAGTCGCCTCACCACAAATGACCGCCTTACAACATACGGCTTATAAAGTTTTATGTTTGGATAATGATGAAACGATTTTGGAGGGTATGCGGACTTTACTCAGCAAATGGGGTTATCAAATCTTTACTGCCACTGAACCAGCAGAAGCATTAGAGCTGATCCAACATGAAGATATTCAGGTTTGGCTAATTGATCAACATTTAAATCATGATCAACGTGGACTCGATTTTATCGAACAGCATCGCCCTGCCCACATTCCTGTTGCACTCATCACTGCGGATTCTGACCCAGAGTTACCGCAAAAACTTAAACAACAGAATATCATCTTACTGAAAAAACCACTAAAACCAGCTGGCCTGCGTTCGTGGCTTTCGGGATTAAAAATTATGCCGATGCACAAAGATTGAGTTAGAAGGGTCAAACGCCCATTAATGATCAGCGACTAGCATAATATTTTTAGATATAGGCAGAAGTGATCAACAAAAAGCATTTTGGTTGCTAAAAAATTGACCAAAATGCTCAAACAGTAGTTGACTATGGCAAAATAAACCACTTACATTAGTGAACGTTTGTACACTTACTTACAATTATATATATCATTGATTTTAATTGTTTTTATAACATAAAAATCCACATCTACAACTTTAGTCGTATTCTACTTGCTTTTTAAATCACGCATAAATTGATCAAATTGCAAGAAACCAATGCATCAATCCTTTGGTTTCTTACTCTCGCCAAAAAGGACATTGATCATGAATAGCAATACAGCCACTTCAGAGCATACCGCATTACAATTTTATCGCCAATACAGTGCAAATGCGCTACTTCCAGAACTTGACTGGCAACAAATTTTCGAACAAAGCAAGCTCAGTGAATTACACACTCGTGCATTAAACACACTGTATCAAGCTGCTGTTCCTCTAGCGCTAAAAGTGTTTCACGAACTGAATTTTGATGTTTTTGCACCAGCTGCATATCATCCACAAGGTTTAGGGCTTTTTGATAAATTAGCTCAGCAAGAAGAGAATCTAGTTAAAGCCTTGGAAAATGAATCTGCACATTTAGATCACGATACACGCCATCAAATGTGGAGCATGCTACTTCGTGGAGGTGCAGTTCTCGTCTTTAAAGCATGGTTAGGGCACGTTAAAACAGGTACACATCAACTCGATAAATCACAATTTGATGAATTGACCGATTTACTGTTTATCAAAACACGTCCTTTAGAGCTTGCACAACGACTCAAAGTCGATGCGAATGCAGACTTAGACCATGTATTCCTGATGTATGAAAATGACGTATTTTTAGATCATTTTAATAGCTTAGAAACTGCTGCTTTATTTGTAGATTTAGGGGTTTACGATGCAGCATTCTTAAGTTTAAGAGATGATCGCGTTGCAGAATATCTCAAAGCTAAAGGCTATGTGACCCAAGAACAAATTGATGACCTACAGTGTGCTTTAAATCCTTTGTATTGCGATAGTTTGATGCCAAAACAAGATTGCTTGGCTTAATTGCAAAATAAAACAAGGTGGAATTCCCACCTTGTTTTTTTATTCCTTAGAACTTCATACTCATACGCATCCAATAATTACGTCCAATATTATTGAATTGCTCATTGGCTGCATAACCAAACATCGAAGCGCCTGCTTTATTTAAATGCTCGGTGTAAGCCTTATCTAAAAGATTATCAACGCCTACCGAAACATCGACAGTATCGGTCAATTGATATGTTCCATTGATCGCCAAGGTATTAAACGCTTTACTTTCATTCATATCATAACCAACCACATTCCCTTCATTGAGACTGATACGGTCCTGTTTTGCAACGGCACGCCATAGCAATCCTAGACTATATTTTTCATCCACATAACGAAGATTCATACGCGCTTCAAAAGGTGCTATCTGTGGCAAAGCACGATCATCTGACCTATTTTCACCCCACGCATACATTGCTGAAATATCTGCTTGGAAATGATCATTAAATTGATAACCTACCCCAGCCTCTGCCCCAGCAATTGTGGCATCAACATTACGCGCAAGTGGTTTTCTTTTATCTGGTGTATTGTATTCAAGTAGGATGAAATTTTTGATTAATCCAGCATAAACTGATGCCCAAGTACTCCATGCACCATGCTCTGCTTGCAAACCGAGATCCAATTGTGCTGTGCGTTCATTGTTCAGATTGTCTAGATTATCCACCATTTTATATGTGGTTTTACCCATCATATCTGTGGAACCTACACCATGATCTGTCGTGGTGCTATACAACTCCCAAAAGTCAGGTGTGCGTTCCACATATCCCAAACCTAGATAAGTCTTTAAACCATGTCCTGGAAGACTCTTTTCCAAGCGCACAAAACCACTTGGTACAGTATCTTTACGATTTTTAGCATTTTGCAGATTGTCTATTTTGACTTGATCGACACGCGCTCCTGCTACAACTTTTTGATCTTGATCAATCGCATAAGTCCACTCACTAAATGCACCATAAGATTGAAACTTCAAGTCTTCCGCATAAGGCATGTTCATCTTCGGCATGGCATACATCACCATATCGCCACCATGCTTATTCTGTTGCGTGTCTACACCCGAAATCACGCTAAATTTGTCCCAATCGGTTGTTACTGCTAGACGTGTATTTAAGGTACGACGATCAACACGCATCGACATTTTGTTCGGTACAGTCATCTCCATACCGTGCATTTTCATCGTGGTCATCGGAGGTGTGCGTAGACTAAAATTATCCATCACATGATCGTTATAACTGTAATCAATCTGTGCTTGAAGCTTCTTAATCACCTCACTGATATTCTTTTGTTCCGCATGCAAAGCTAAACTTTCGCGTTTAAATTGCGAACCATCCATAGTACGACCTGCATATGCCGCTTCGCCATCTGCTTTACCCGCACGAAACTCTAGCCAAGAATCTTCTGAAGGCTTCCAGCCTAAGGCAAGATCGGCATTCCAGCGCTCCCAATTTGAATGAACCGTCTGACCATCACCATCTTGATAATCATTTGAGACAGAACGATTAGCATTTAATCGCGCATATTTGCTCTCATCCCCAATCGCAGCCTCTACATTATGATCGAGTCTCCCATATGAACCGATCAAGACGCTCGCTTGTCCACGATAAGGCTGATCTTTGCTCAAATTCTCTGGTTGGCGCTCAAAAATCACCGTTGCTGCAGAGCCAGGCGTTGCGTATTGAACAGTTTGTGGACCTTTCACTACCGTAATTTTGTCAAAACTTTCAGGCTGAATATATGAAGTCGGAGCATCCATTCGTTGTGGACAAGCACCTAAACTCTCACTGCCATCCACCAGCATTTTTATCCGAGAACCAAACATTCCTCTAAATGTAACATCACCATTCGTTCCGCCATTTTTGATGGCGCTAAAGCCTAAGATGCTTTGCAAATAATCAGCACCATCAGTTGCTGGTACAGGTTGTATGGGTTGTTTAGGATCAACTTCAATGACTAAACCATTATTCTGGTTCGGTTGTTGAGCAGTCACAACAATAGGTGCAAGCTTTGCTTCAACACGTTGCTGAGTCGATAAATCTTCAGAATTTGCCCAAAGTAAGCTCGAATTTGAGGCAGCAAGAATCGCAACCGTTAAGGGTTGTAATAAAAATTTAGGCTGTGCCATGAGATGTCTTCTCTTAAAACATAAATAAAACGGGCTTAGAGTTCATACAAACCCTAAGAAAAAGTGCTTTGATTTATGCGAAAACAGGTGGGGCTCGCCCTTGTGGCAATAGAAAAAGTCGTTGTAGCGCAAAATAAACATGATGAAATGTTTGCTGAAATGCGACTAAACGTACTTGAACACGAACTAAAATTTCTTTGACACCCACATCAGGCGGCAATACTAAATTGGCATATACCGTACAGTACTGACATTGATGATTGGGATCGTGATGATCGTGCGAAGATGCAGATGCGGGTGCTTGTTCGAGTTGATGTGAATGGTGATGAGCATGATGCTGTGATTGACTTTGCTCAGCTTGTACCTGAGGTAACAGTAAAGCTTTGGTAATCGTTTCACAGACTGGTGCGATTTGATATTGCTTCGGCAGTAGAGGCTGCAAAAAGACCGCAATCTGCAAACAGACTGCGGTAAATGCGAATAATAAACCGCTGCGAAACAATAATGGCATCACGAAAAACCAACGATGAGCTTAGCGCTTCACGGCAACTTTCTCTTTTTCACGCTGGCGTACTACTTTCTCAACCTTTTCACGTGCACGCTGACGTTTTAATGGCGATAAATAATCAACAAAAAGTTTGCCATTTAAGTGATCCATTTCATGTTGGATACAAACTGCGAGAAGTTCGTCAGCTTCTAACTCAAATGCTTGACCATCAAGGTTAATTGCTTCAATTTTTACACGTGACGGACGCTCAACTTTGTCGTATATTTGAGGCACAGAGAGACAGCCTTCTTCGTACGGCTGAGTCTCTTGAGTCAGTGGAGTGACTTTGGGGTTAATGAACACCATCGGTTGATTTTTCTCTTCAGAAAGGTCCATGACAATAAGCTGAATATGATGATCAACCTGAGTTGCCGCTAAACCTATACCCGGTGCCTCGTACATGGTTTCTAACATATCTGCTGCAAGCTGACGAATATCATCAGTGACTTCTTCGACTGGCTTGGCAATGGTACGAAGACGGGGATCAGGAAAACTTAAAATAGGTAATAAGGCCATACTGTTCCTCATTTATGCCATTGATCAGAAAACCAACTGAAGGGAATGCTTGATCAAAAAATTGTGTGTAAAGTCGTTATTATAGCGCAACTACACACATAATTTTTAGGAATTATGATAATGAAAAAGGTTTTAAACGGCATACACTCATTTCATGCCTTGGGGTTAAAAAAACAACTGATTGCTGTTGCCATCTGTGCAGGATTAGGCATGACGGTAAATATAACGCATGCAGCAAGCCCTAATGTTAGCCCACCCTCTGTTAAAGCTGGGGCACCACATGTCTATGTAGTGAAAAAAGGCGATACCCTTTGGGATATCTCAGGCAAGTTTTTAAGTAAACCATGGCGCTGGCCAGAAATTTGGGCAAGCAATAAACACGTTAAGAATCCTCACTGGATTTATCCAGGTGACCGCTTACTACTCTGTAGTTTGAATGGCAAACCGTTAATCGGTAAAGATGAAGGTGATGGCTGTGACGGTATTATTCGTCGTTATACAGGTGGTGGAACAACTTTACGTCCGCAAGTACGTATCGAAGCATTGAACAATAGTGTGCCAGTTATTCCATTGGCTCATATTCAACAATGGTTAGAACGTAGTTCAGTATTACCAGCGGATGCGATTGCGAATACCCCTTATATCTTAGGCACAGCTGACAATCGCGTGCTTGCAGGCAAAGGACAAAGTGTTTACGTCCGTGGTCAAGGTCTAGAAAATGGTCAGCGTTATGGCGTTTACCGTGAAGGTGAACCTTACATCGTTGTTGATGAGCAAGGCAAAAAGCAAAACCTAGGTGTTGAATTACTTCAAGTCGCATCTGGTGTTGCTGTGCGCAATGAAAACGACATTACTACGGTTGAACTGACTGATAGCTATAACGGCGAAGTTCGTCGTGGTGATCGCGTGATGCTTGAACAAGAGGCAATGTTGCCAACCTTGTTCTATCCTATCGATGCAAAACAAGTACGCGATGGCGGTAAAGTGATTCGTGTATTAGGATCGATTGGTACAGCCGCAAAAAATGGTGTTGTCACTGTTGATCGTGGTACTGCTGATGGCGTTGAAATTGGTCAAGTCTTTAGCACCTACCAAGAGGGTGAGATCGTACAAGATCCAAAAACTAAAGAGAAAGTTAAATTACCTGGACAATATGTGGGTAGCTTGATGATCTTCAAGAGTTTTGATCGTATCAGCTATGCCTACGTTTTAGAAAGTGAACTACCAATCAAGGTCGGTTCAAACATCCAACCACCACGCTTGGATGACTAAGAACAAACTATGTTGAATCAATTATCACCCCGCCACTACCATACCGTGTTGGTGTGGTATTTGGTTCAACACTCCCTATCCAGCTTTCACAAAATTCTGAAACATTTTGGGAGTTGTGAACAAGCAACACAAAGCCACCGATTCTCTGAGTGGTATCAACTCGGTTTACATGCAAACCATCTAAAACGTTTAGAAGAATTTCAAAGTACACAAGGTCAAAAACAATTTGAACAGATAGTTCAACTGATTTTGAAGCACTGTGACTTTATCGTGACGCCACACGATATTGACTATCCCAAACAACTCATACCTTATGCAGACCATCCACCCATATTATTTGGTCAAGGTCATCTTCAAGCTTTACTGCAACCGCAAATTGCATTGGTGGGGAGCCGCAAACCTAGTCCACATGGTCGCCAAGTGGCTTATGATTTTGCTTATTACCTTAGTGAGAAAGGATTTTATATTACCAGTGGTCTTGCACATGGGATTGATGAAGCTGCTCATCGCGGTGGCTTAGCACATCATCGAAGCATCGCTGTCACAGGTACGGGGTTAGATACTGTTTATCCAACTCAAAATAAACCATTGGCACAACAAATTGCTCAATCAGGTGCCATCATCACAGAGTTTCTTCCTACGACACTCCCATTACAACAACATTTTCCACGACGAAATCGGATTGTTAGTGGCTTAAGTTTAGGTGTCTTAGTGGTTGAAGCAGCACTAAAAAGTGGATCTTTGATTACGGCGAATGAAGCAGCCAATCAAGGTAAAATGGTATTTGCTATCCCTGGTCATATTTACAGTGAATACCATCAAGGCTGTCATCAACTTATTCGTGAAGGGGCTGTTTTGGTCGATCATCCTGAACAGATTATTGAAGATTTAGCATTACCTACACATTGGCAGACCCAACAACACACTAAAGATGCTGTAGAACAGCACTCAACACTTCCACCACATTTGATTAGCTTGTATCAGAATTTAGATTGGATTGGACAGGATTTAGATTTACTCAGCCAACGCTATCCAGCACCGATCTCTGAAATCACATCTCAATTAATGGAATTAGAGTTACTAGGTTTGTGCATACAACAAGGTGGTCGCTATTTACGTTGTCGTCCAATCCATTAAACTATAGCCAATCTTTTCTGTTAGTACCCTCCTAGACATGATTACAAACTCGATTGCCGAAGCCGCTGATTGTCTAAAACAAGGACAAGTCCTCGCCTATCCAACAGAAGCCGTTTGGGGTTTGGGCTGTGATCCTTTTAATCAACAAGCATTTCAAGACATTCTTGAGTTAAAACATCGTCCAGTTGAAAAAGGCGTGATTTTATTAGCTGGGCATCTAGAACAAGTAGAACATCTACTACAGAACCTAGAATCCAACCTCCGCAACCAAGTGATTGCCAGTTGGTCAAATCGTCAAGAGACCGAACGTGCCACAACATGGCTACTTCCAACCGATCAACACATCCCGACTTGGATTAAAGGACAACACTCTTTGGTTGCTGTTCGTGTAACAACACATCCTTTGTGTGTAGAGCTATGTGATTCATTTGGTGGATTTATCGTATCGACAAGCGCAAATCCCGCAGGCTTAACTCCAGCAAAAAGTTTAGAAGAAGCACAAGATTATTTTGGTTCATCTCTGCATTATCTAGATGGTAAATTAGGCTTGAGCCAAGAACCAAGTCGTATTCTCAATGCGTTAACAGGTGAAGTGATTCGCGCTTAATTACATGAATAGCAGATAAAAAAAAGCTCAGTTATATAGGGATAACTGAGCATAAAAAGGATGTGTATCATCACATCCAGAGGGTTCGCAAATTTGGTAAGCAACTCATTCATTCTAAAACGAATCATCTTGCTGTGTTGAGTATTATGGATCAATCATTCATCTTATACAAATATATTATTTATCTAACAAAAAAAGTGAAAAGCGTACCTTTTTTGTCAGTTTTAAAGATCCAATAAAAATATATTTTTATTTTTATTGATCTTTTTCAGAATCACAAATGAGGCACTCCTTTAAAATATATTTGTAAATCATATAGAAAGAATAAACAGTTAATAAAAAAATTACGTTCGTTTGTTGCTCTTTTAAGCAAAACCATCTCATTTATGCGCAACTAAGTCGTCGTTTCCAACTGTGATTGAACAACTTTTTTTGTCTTTTTTTAAGCCAAAATAATCCCTATGAGAATCATTATACCGCCAATCGAGTGAGAAATTGTCCATTGTTCAGCTAACCAAACACTGGCTATCACTGCCGTAAATACAGGCATAAGATTCATAAAAATACTGGTTCGATTTGGGCCAATCGCTTGTACTGCCACCATCCATAACAAGGGAGCAATCAAAGATGGAAACATACCAGCATAAAGCACACTCATGGCATTCTCTGCATCAATCGCATCCAAGCCTAAATATAATAAAAATGGGACGTGATATAACAATGCAAACCCTATTTGGACATATAGACTGGTCATCAAGGGTAACTGGACTTGCCATTTTTTGAGAAACACCCCATAAAATGCATAGAATCCTACCGCAATCACCATGACAGCATCTCCCCAATATCCGCCTTGAGCAAACAAACTAGAAAGCTGACCTTGGCTCATCACATAGATCAATCCAGCAAAGGACAATAAACTACCAACGATCGCAAAACGATTAGGCTTATCTTTTAAGATCAAATATGAAATAAATATAGTAAAAATGGGAACAAATGCATTGACGATGCCCATATTGGTCGCCGTCGTATAATGTGCAGCGGTATATGAAAGACCTTGATATAACACCATACCAAAAGCACTTAGCACAGCTAAACGTCCAATCAAAGGTCGAATCAAAGCACGTTGTTGCCAAACTTTGGGTAACATGAATGGCGTCAGGATAATAAAAGCGACAAACCACCGATAAAAACTAATACTGGCAGGTGAAATATAATCTGCAACATAACGAGTCACCGCAATGTTCAATGACCAAATGAAAACAGCAATGAGAGGTAAGATAAACACCCATTTTTGATATTTGCTTAGCAGACCCATCCACTTTCCCGCATTTTCTAAGTAATGCGAATATTCTGAAAGATGTCTAAATCAATTTAAATATCGTATTTCAGACATTTATATCGCTGTTTAGACATCAAATTTAGAATAAGTCCCAGCTACGCATTGCGTGTTCAACCACCTTATGCAATTGTTGAACCGTTGCACCATCTCGTGCTTGCACAGTCAATCCTTGTAAGACTGTCGCATAGAAATCTGCTATCTCTTGTAGAGAGGTAGACTGGGCAATGTCACCATTTTCTACACCCTGTTTTAAACGCTCAAGCATTTTCTGTTTGGTCTTCAGACGCCTTTCAAGAATAGTATGCTGCACTGTCTGCGCATGATCAGAACAATTCATGGTAGCAACGACAAGCATACAACCTGTAGGTTTATTGGGTTGAACCAAACGTTGTACATTGTCATAAAGAAATAATTCAAATGCGACTTTGGCAGTTTTCGCCTCTAAGAAAATCGCTTCAATTGGACATGCTTCATGAGCCAAATAGTAGTCGATACACTTATAAAAAAGTCCCACCTTATCACCAAAGCTACTGTATAAACTTGGTGCAGTTAACCCTAAAGCTTGAGTTAAATCACTCATCGATGTCGCTTCAAAGCCATGTTCCCAAAACAATAGCATGGCTTTTTGTAAGGCTTGTTGTTCATCAAAACACTTTGGGCGACCACGTTTCTTTTTAAAGCTATTATCACAAGGCATTAGGTGAGATTCATGCGTATCTTTCATAAAAGCCACAGATATTTTCATAACGATCATTATTAAATTAATTGACGCATCTATTTTTATTTTATAACGATCGTTATAAAAATTTAACCAGTATTCGAAATTTTATTGTTATGCATCTAACAATAAAGGAATTTTATATGGAAAACTCTTACTCTCCCGAATCTAGTGGCGCATCATCAACGAAAAATCAAGGGAGTTGGTATGCGATTCTCGCAGTCGCGATCGGCGCTTTTGCACTGGTGACCAGTGAATTTCTCCCTGTAGGTATACTCAACAGTGTTGCAGCTGATTTGAATATTTCTATTGGCACAGCGGGTTTGATTATCACTCTACCAGGCGTCATGGCAGCATTTGCAGCACCCCTTCTCCCGATATCAGTGAAACAACTAGATCGTCGTTATGTCTTAATTCTACTGACTGCGATCATGGTGATAGCAAATACCATTACTGCATTTGCTGAGAGTTTTAATATCCTCTTACTGAGCAGGTTAGTATTAGGAATTGCAATTGGAGGCTTTTGGGCAACAGCAATTGCTTTGAGTGGCAAACTTGCTCCTGCTCATCTGCCCATCGCTAAGGCAACCGCAGTCGTCATGGCAGGTGTAACCTTTGCAACGGTATTAGGCGTTCCTATAGGCACATGGCTCAGCGAGTTCTACGGATGACTTAGCGCATTTGGAATAACGGCGGCAATTGGCTTAATCGTCCTCTTATTACAAATCATCTTCTTACCCAAATTAAATCCTGAATCCGCTATTCACCTGCGCGATCTTCCTACGCTGTTGAGAATACCCAAAGCACGTAGTGGCATGTTGATTGTACTCTTGATTGGTTTAGCACATTTCTGTGCCTATAGTTATTTAGCCCCTTTCTTTAAAAATATCGCAGGTTTTGATGGCACCACCATTAGTTCTCTCCTGTTACTTTATGGAATTGCTGGTGTATTTGGGAATGCATTCGCAGGTTATAGTGGCAATTTAAATGTTCGCTATACACTTGCTTTTGTGAGTTTCTGCTTTGCAGTTGTGTTCTTTGGCTTCCCGATATTTGCAGTGCATGAACTGGGTGCTGTCATCCTCGCCGCACTTTGGGGTTTTGCCTTTGGAGCTTTTCCAACTTCCGCGAATATTTGGATGTTTGTTCATGCATCCAATGCTGTTGAAAAAGGAATGCCTCTATTTGTTGGCATGTTCCAAGTCATGATTGCTGTTGGCTCATTATTAGTCGGTTATGTCGTTGATCACTTCAATGAAAATATCTTAATTTATGGTGTAATTAGCTTTGTAGCTTTAGCCTTGATTAGCATTTTTACTTTAGCCAAAGGCTTAAATAATCCCAAAGTCACTTGTGAAAATTAAAAGTTGAGAATCCAAATGAAGTTTGACGGTACCCAACAATTTCCATTCTTAACTGGTATAGAGGTGCATGAATTTCTCTATCAAAAGAATGACGTTGTTAGTCCTCACTCTTCACTTTGGGGTGACTTTAATTTTAGTTTAAATGGAACACTAGAGTTTGATATTGAAGGAAAATATTATTTATCACCGCCAAGCTATGGGCTATGGCTACCACCACGCACAGAACACCAATCACTGCCTGTTGAACATGAAATTCATTATATTTGCATCCGACTTCATCCTCGTTTCGGAAATGCATTAGGCGATGTCTGCCGCTGTTTTAGTATTCAACCTTTTTTTCGCGCCTTGGTCATTCAAATTCTAGAGCAACAAAAGCAAAATCCTGCACCCGAATATCTTGAACATTTATTACAAGTGCTATTCGATCAACTAAAACAAGCTCCAGCATATACACATTATTTGCCGCAAAGCACGCATCCAACCTTAGCTCCGATTCTCGATCAACTTGCGAATCCTGAATTATTTCATATGAGCCTACAACAGATCTTACAGCACTTTACATTCAGTGAACGTCATCTGTTTCGCCTCAGCCAACAAGAGTTACAGCTATCTTTAGCAGAATGGCGCAATCGAGCTAAGATCATCTATGCGATCAATCAAATTCGCCAAGGGATGACCATTAAACAACTTGCATTTTCTCTGGGGTATCAACACAGTTCAAGTTTTATCGAATTTTTTAAGCGCTATACAGGACAAACACCTATTCAACTCAAAAATGCATCTACCTAATTCAGCTTTCTTCTTTTGCTCATTATTTGTATTGATTACTATGAATAAGATTGCACTCTGATAAATAAGCAGTTAAAACAAACAAGTCTTGTCACAACAACAAATTAGGACGTATTCCATGAGCCAATCGGTTTATCACATTCCTGTTAAGGACATCAACGGTCAGGAAGTCGACCTTGAACAATACCAAGGTAAAGTACTTTTAATCGTCAATGTCGCATCTAAATGCGGCTTAACTCCCCAATATGAAGGTTTGGAAAAACTGTACCAAGCGAAGAAAGATCAAGGTTTAGAAATCTTAGGTTTTCCAGCAAATAACTTCTTAGAGCAAGAACCTGGCAGAAATGATGAAATTCAGCAATTTTGTTCATTGAATTATGATGTTCATTTCCCTTTATTTGCAAAAATCTCCGTTGCTGGCGATGACAAACATCCACTCTATCAAACACTAACTCAAGCAATCCCTGAACGTATTGGTGAAGGTCCTTGGTGGAAAGATTTAGTTGATTATGGTTTAACGCCAAACAATCCACCTGAGGTTTTATGGAATTTTGAAAAATTCTTGGTAAATAAAAATGGTGAAATTGTGGCGCGTTTTGCACCAGATATTACAGCGGATGATGAACGCATCGTAAATGCAATTGAAGCTGAATTAGCGAAATAAAATATAAAATTAATAAAGAGAATGGTTTAACTATTCTCTTTATTAAAATAAATATTATAATTTTTTTACTTTAATTTTAATATTTACATAAATGTTGGAACGACATGTCTAAATTTCTTAATACAAGTGCAACTAATTTTTATCTAGAAGAATTAATTAAAAATGCAAAAGAACGCCTTATTCTAATTAGCCCTTTTTTAAAACTAAATGATCGTATAAAGGAACTTCTTGAAGATAAAAATCGTCTTAAAATTGATATTCGTATAATTTATGGCAAAAGTGATTTACATCCTGATGAAATTAAATGGATGCAAAAACTTGATTATGTAAGGGTGAGTTTCTGTAAGAACCTTCATGCTAAATGTTACATCAATGAATCAACTTGTATAATTTCCAGTCTAAACTTATATGAGTTTAGCCAAGTGAATAATAACGAGATGGGGATTTTGATTGAAAAAGATCATGATGAATCGGTGTTTAAAGATGCTTATGAAGAAGCCCAACGCATTATTCGAATCAGCGATGAAGTTAGAATTTCTCTTGATGAGGTGAGAGATACAGAAATAAGCCAAGAAAATAGTGAACAAGATGATTTTAGCAAATTAACAACTTCAAAACTTGCTGCCAAACATAAACTGAAAACAAATGAGCTTTTAGAAAAATTTGTAGCTAAAGGCTTTCTCATAATTAATGATAAAGGTAGGCACCAATTAACAGATGAAGGGAAAAATATTGGTGGTGAATTTAAATTTAATAGCTACGGTGGTTATTTCCTCTGGCTTGCTGATATGAGTATTTAAATTCTTGAGCTCAAGTATCTTTATTAGAAATACTTGAGCTTTTAGAGAATGAGAATACTAATTACATGATCTTAGCAATATCAAATCTCATAACTCATTTTGATGGGTTGTATCTGATACGATGGCATAGAAACTGAAGTATTAGCTTTCTGTTTGCTTAGATTTGGAAAATCATGCCCCATTTGAGTCATCTTTTTATATTGATCTAATACAGTATTCAATTGATTAAGACGTTGCTTCAACTCAATCGACATAAACTGATCTGATTGTGCTAATGCCACCCAGCCTGCTTGCACTTTGCGTTTGGGATTGTCATGTGTCAATTGTTGCTGCATCCATTCATACAACTTTACCGCTCGATGATGCGCTTCAAACTTATAGGCAAACAACAAAGTAGAAAGAGACAACTCAGGTATCTGTCCCATCAGCTTCATTTCAATTTGTCTGAGTTGGTAAGCATATAAATCAATCCGATACTTGAGTAGGTCGTGAGTAAACCATTCCGCAAAATCAATCAACAAATCCATGACTTGGTTTCTTTGCGCAATGATTTGTTGTTTCTCATGAGCCGATTTGGTTTGTTCTTTATTCTGAACACGCCAAGTTCGATAAATCGCTAGTCCCCCAACAAAAAAAGCACCGATCGAACCTGAGACAATCCCACCGATTGCTGCTCCTAAAGCCAAACCATTTTTCATAGTAGAGTTAGACGATTTGTATTGCAGAAAAGGGCGTACTGTTTGTCTAGTTTGTACTTTATTAAAATTACGATAGACAGCAAAACCCGTATTTATTAAAGGAATTGGTAAAAAATCCTCACGTCCAACGACTTGCTGTAAACTTTGTTGAGCAGTGCGTTGTACCGACTCATAACTAAGTGCTAAATCAGCAAAAACCGATGGGTATTTTTCTTGCAAATGAGCCAGCTCAATATTCACGATGATTGCAATATGTGGATAGCTCTGAGCAAATTTTTCGACTTTTTCAGTATCAAGCGTGCATTTAACCTGCATCGGTGTACCATCCACAATAAGGTCAAATCCAGCTAAATGTGAATGCTCTACAAACTCAATGCTATGTCCCTGCTGACTCAAGTTATATGCTACTTGTTGTTTAGCCAAATAAGATGATATCTGCTGCATAGCAGCATCATGATTATAATCAGGCGCTGGAATCTGTTTTAAATTATAAAATGCTTCTGGATCACCCTTTGAAGCAGTGACAAGCGCATCTAAAACCAAAGGGTTTATATGAAAATAATTCCAAATAAATCCTAAGCTATGATTTGCAGCGTTAATCCCACTAACAAATTTTAAATCTCGCCCAGTTAATATTTTCTGTAGTGCTGCATTTGCTGCTTTATGGCGATCTAAATGCATAACCACCTCTTGGTTATTGAGCAATTTAGGGGCTTGTTCAATTCTATTTTTATAATAAGGTACAACAAACTCATCAGCTGATAGCCAATGATTTAAAGAGTATCCAACAAACTTTAGCTTATGCTGAAGATGTATAAATGTTTTTGGAGACTGCACAATATGCGAGTTGAGATTCTCAGGCAATAATAAGCCTACAGCTCGTCGTGTCAGTTCATCGTGTAGTTTTTGCTGTTGAATCTGATCAAGATTTCCTAGTCGATCCAAAGCCTCAACGATATCACCATGACCATGTTCATTCGAATAATGATTACGATTTAACAGACTTTGAATGTAATCGTAGTGAATATCTTCATGCTGTGTAGGTTGTTGCTGGAAGACACGATCATAGATTTCTATAGCTGCATGCCAATTTTCCAAACGCACATACAACTTCGCAAGATTCAATTTGATTTCAACAATATCGTATTCATCACACAATTGTTTCAAAACACTCAGTTTTAATTCACCGTCTTTGCACTCTGATAACTGCAACAAAATCGTTTGAATTTCATTTGAGCTAAATTTTTCTTCTGAATATTGCAAACGAAATGCTAAACACTGCTCTAGCCATGCATTTTTTTGTGCATGGAACTTATAAACAGGAATAAAGGTCTCTGTAATTAATTGAATTAAACGTAAAGTACAATGAATATCTTCTTTGGTGGAATGACGAAAATTCCAAATCTTGGGTAAAGTAAGATTAAATATTTGTGTGTAAATATTTGCAGTTAAATCAGGTTGGGTGAGCGTTACCAGCTTCAATTGGTCTTTGACAGATAAATGATGCCCTTGTTGTTCGATGCGATCTAAACGCAACTTTAAGACATTACTCGGTAACATATACTTCCTAATTGAATTTTTATAAGATCTATTCGTTATTGCAAATATAGAAAAATCAGCAAGCTCTTACTTCCGATCACTATTGTTAAGCGAGTTGCTAGATTGTTAAATATATCCTTAATTTATGCTTCACGCACAGATTACCAAATAAAAAAAGTTTAAATAAACTAAGCATTATTTTCTTATATCTTTAAGAATATCTATTCTTGATCGTATTGCTACTGAACCTTTTTATAAAGGCAATTGTGATAATTGTCAGATTCATAAAGCCAATCCAAATAAAAAAGCCACCTGACGGTGGCTTTTTCAATCTTAAATCTACAATTACATTGCACGATTCTTGATTTTACGGATCGTTTCAAGCTGAGCAGCTGTTTCAGCCAACGCAGCAAGTGCAGCAGCAGAATCCAAATCACTCTTTTGATTTGCTAGCAATTGTTCAGCTTGTTTACGAGCTTCCATAATTGCAGCTTCATCCAAGTTGTCTGCACGGATTGCACTATCTGCAAGTACCGTAACAACATGAGGTTGAACTTCTAACACACCGCCAGATACGTAAACAATTTCTTCCGTACCATTTTCCAACTGAACACGAATCGGTCCAGGTTGGAGTAAAGTTACAAGTGGTGCATGTCCAGGTAAAATACCTAACTCACCACCCGCACCTTTTGCGATTAACATCGTAACTTGTCCAGAGTAAATAGACTCTTTAACACTTACGACATCACATTGCATAGTCGCCATGAGATGATCTCCTTAAATTAGAGTTTCTCAGCTTTAGCAATCACTTCGTCAATACCACCAACCATATAGAACGCTTGTTCTGGGATGTGATCGTATTCACCAGCTAATAGACCTTTAAAGCCACGAATAGTTTCTTTAAGCGGTACTAATTTACCAGGAGCACCAGTAAATACTTCAGCTACGTGGAATGGTTGAGAGAAGAAACGTTGGATTTTACGCGCACGGTAAACAACCAATTTATCTTCTTCAGCTAATTCATCCATACCCAAGATTGCGATAATGTCTTTAAGCTCTTTATAACGTTGCAATACGTTCTGTACAGAACGTGCAATTTCATAATGCTCTTGACCAACAACCAATGGATCTAACTGACGTGAAGTTGAGTCAAGTGGATCGATCGCTGGATAAATACCAGAAGATGCGATGTCACGGCTCAATACTACTGTTGCATCTAAGTGAGCAAACGTTGTTGCAGGTGATGGGTCAGTCAAGTCATCCGCAGGTACGTATACAGCTTGGATCGATGTGATCGAACCAGACTTAGTAGACGTAATACGCTCTTGAAGAACACCCATTTCTTCTGCAAGTGTCGGTTGGTAACCCACCGCAGATGGCATACGACCTAACAATGCTGATACTTCAGTACCCGCAAGTGTATAACGGTAGATGTTGTCGACGAATAATAATACGTCACGACCTTTACCATTTTCGTCTTTTTCATCACGGAAGTATTCAGCCATAGTCAAACCAGTTAACGCTACGCGTAAACGGTTACCTGGTGGCTCGTTCATCTGACCGTAGACCATTGCTACTTTGTCAAGAACGTTAGAATCTTTCATTTCGTGATAGAAGTCGTTACCTTCACGAGTACGCTCACCAACACCAGCAAACACAGATAAACCTGAGTGTGCTTTCGCGATGTTGTTGATCAACTCCATCATGTTAACGGTTTTACCAACACCCGCACCACCGAATAAACCAACTTTACCACCTTTCGCGAACGGGCAAAGTAAGTCAATTACTTTAATACCAGTTTCTAAAAGATCAGTAGAAGCTGCTTGTTCAGCATAAGAAGGTGCTTGACGGTGAATCGGCAAACGTTCTTCAGTCGCTACAGGACCTGCTTCATCGATAGGGCGACCCAATACGTCCATGATACGACCAAGCGTAGCAGGACCCACTGGAACAGAAATCGGTGCATTTGTACTGGTTACATTAAGGCCACGTTTAAGACCTTCTGTAGAACCCATTGCGATGGTACGAACAACACCATCGCCAAGCTGTTGCTGAACTTCTAAAGTAGTTTCAGTACCGTCAACTTGGAGAGCGTCATAGATCTTAGGAACGCTATTGCGCTCAAACTCGACGTCGATAACCGCGCCGATGATCTGAATGATACGACCGCTACTCATTGCTGTCTCCTCAATTCAAACTTAATAATGTTAAACGGCAGCGGCACCGCCAACGATCTCGGAAATTTCCTGAGTAATCGCGGCTTGACGCAGCTTGTTGTAAATGAGTTGTAGGTCTTTAATCAATTGGCCTGCGTTGTCTGTCGCTGCTTTCATTGCGACCATACGAGCAGACTGCTCACATGCAACGTTTTCAATCACACCTTGATAAACCATAGACTCGATGTAGCGAACCAACAAACCATTTAACAATTCTTCTGCTTCTGGTTCGTAGATATAGTCCCAACCATAAGTACGGTTGAGATCATCGCCTGCTTGCGCTGGTGCTAAAGGAACAAGTTGTTCTACTTTAGGCTGTTGAGTCATCGCATTGACGAAACCATTTGAAACGAGGTAGATACGATCTAATTCGCCTTTATCAAATGCATCAAGCATAACTTGTACAGAGCCAGTTAACTGCTCCAAACTCGGCGCGTCGCCAAGTTGGGTCGTTGCACCAAGCACTTTACCGCCGTAATTCTTAAAAAACGAAACCGCTTTTTGACCAATCAAAGCAAATTCAACTTCAATTGACTGCTCTTGTTGTGCTTTGACATGCTGCACAACTTTCTTGAACAAATTAATGTTCAAGCCACCTGCCAAGCCACGATCTGAAGACACCACGATATAGCCAACGCGCTTAACAGGGCGATCAACCATATAACGGTGTTTATATTCAGGATTTGCTTGAACTAAGTGAGCAATTACACGGCGCATATTATCGGCATACGGACGGCCTTGAGCCATGCGCTCTTGCGCACGACGCATTTTAGAAGCAGCTACCATTTGCATCGCGCGAGTAATTTTCTGCGTGCTTTTGATACTAGCTACTTTGGCGCGAATTTCTTTTAAATTTGCCATACGCTTAACCTAGTATTCGAAAGCTCTTTCGAGCTTCCGAAGGTTGATCCGTGAACCAAACTTAACTAAAGATAAACTTAGTAAGTTTGAGTCGCTTTGAAGCTCTCAATACCTGCTTTGAATGCTGCTTCGATGTCTTTGTTATAATCACCAGTTTCATCGATCTGTTGCATTAACGCAGCATGTTCTGAACGGAAGTAAGCAATTAACGCAGCATCAAAGTCTACGATTTTCTTCACTTCAACGTCAGCCATGTAGCCTTCGTTAGATGCATAAACAGATACAGCTTGGTCAGCAATTGAGTAAGGAGCATATTGTTTCTGCTTCATTAACTCAGTTACACGTTGACCATGCTCAAGTTGCTTACGAGTTGCTTCATCAAGATCTGAAGCGAACTGAGCAAACGCAGCCAATTCACGGTATTGTGCTAAAGCAGTACGGATACCACCAGACAATTTTTTGATGATCTTAGTTTGAGCAGAACCACCAACACGCGATACAGAGATACCCGCGTTCACAGCAGGACGAATACCCGCGTTGAATAATGATGTTTCTAAGAAGATCTGACCGTCAGTAATCGAAATTACGTTCGTTGGTACGAATGCAGATACGTCACCCGCTTGAGTTTCAATGATCGGTAACGCAGTTAAAGAACCAGTTTGACCAGTTACTGCACCGTTCGTGAACTTCTCAACATAGTCAGCTGAAACGCGCGAAGCACGCTCAAGAAGACGTGAGTGAAGATAGAATACGTCACCTGGATACGCTTCACGACCTGGTGGACGACGTAATAACAATGAAATTTGACGGTAAGCAACAGCTTGCTTAGACAAATCATCATAAATAATTAACGCATCTTCACCGCGGTCACGGAAGTATTCACCCATTGTACAGCCTGAGTACGGAGCTAAATACTGCATAGCTGCAGGATCAGCTGCCGCAGCTGCGACAACAGTTGTATACGCCATAGCGCCAGTTTCTTCTAGCTTACGTACAACGTTTGCAATTGTTGATTGTTTTTGACCAATCGCAACGTATACACATTTAATGCCAGAGTTTTTCTGAGCGATGATCGCATCGATCGCCATTGCTGTTTTACCAGTTTGACGGTCACCAATGATCAACTCACGCTGACCACGACCTACAGGGATCATGGTATCAACTGATTTATAACCAGTTTGAACAGGTTCGTCGACAGATTGACGCCAAATTACACCTGGTGCTACTTTTTCAACAGCATCAGTTAGTTTTGCATCAATAGGGCCTTTACCATCAATTGGATTACCCAAAGCGTCTACGACACGGCCAAGAAGTTCAGGACCTACCGGAACTTCTAATACACGACCTGTACAACGAGCTTTTTGACCTTCTTGAAGGCTTAGGTAGTTACCTAAAACAACGGCACCCACTGAATCCTGTTCTAGGTTCAGTGCCATACCAAATAAGCCGCCGTCGAATTCGATCATTTCACCGTACATTGCATCCGCAAGACCGTGAATACGCACGATACCGTCAGATACCATGACGATGGTACCTTCATTCTTAGCGGTCGCGCTGGTGTCCAGATCGCCGATACGCTGTTTAATGAGCGCACTGATCTCGGATGGATTCAGTTGTTGCATTGCGCTATTCCTCAATCTTTTTTAAGTTCAGTCTTTTTGCTGTTACGCAAGAAGACGAGTCCGCATTTTTTCAAGCTTGTTAAGCGCAGAGTCATCTATCACTTGGTCGCCTGCACGAATCACAACACCTGCGATTAACGCTGGATTAACGCTAACAGTCACATGTACAGTTCTGTTAAAACGTTTTTCAAGCGCATGAGCTAAAATATGCTCTTGTGTCGCATCCATTGGAAAAGCAGATTCAATCTCCACTTCCAACGTGTTGTTGTTCTGCGATTTAAGTAATTCGTATTCTGCAGCAATTTCAGGCAATAAAACTAAACGATCGTTATCTGCAAGAAGTGTCAAAAAGTTAGACACTGATTGAGATTGATCTTCACCTAAAACTTTCGCAAAAAGACCTACTTGTTCCGCAGGAGTCAGCTCAGGGCGATTTAAATAAGCGGAAAATGCTTCGTCTTGCACCGCAGCACTGAGCAGTTGTAACGCATTTGACCAAGCGTCAGTTGCATTCTGCTCAGATGCATAAGCAAATGCTGCTTTGGCGTACGGGCGTGCTAACGTCAAGAGTTCAGCCATATTTCGCCTCGCTTATAGTTTAGCAGCCAGCTGAGTCAGCATGGCATTATGAGCTTCTGCGTCAACTTGTTGGTTCAGAATTTTTTCTGCGCCAGCAACTGCCAAAGCAGCAACTTGTTGACGTAATTCTTCGCGAGCAGCATTGATGTCTTGATCAACAGTTTCTTTCGCCTGTTGACGAATACGTTCACCTTCAGCCGCAGCCTGGGTACGCGCTTCTTCTACCAATTGTGCTGCACGACGGTTCGCTTGTTCGATCAATTGAGCCGCTTGTGCTTTCGCTGCATCTAACTCTGCCTTAACTTGTGCTTGCGCATCAGCAAGGTCAGCTTTAGCTTTTTCAGCAGCGTTTAAGCCATCAGCGATTTTACGCTGACGCTCACTAATCGCATTGATTAGTGGTGGCCAAACAAACTTCATGCAGAATGCGACGAACATCGCAAATGCAATTGCTTGACCAATCAATGTGAGGTTGATATTCATTTCGCTATTCCTCAATATGTGGATTTAGGAATTAAGCTATTAACCTACAAATGGATTAGCGAAGATGAAGAACAAGCCAATACCAACACCGATCATAGGCACAGCATCAAGAAGACCCGCGATTAAGAACATACGAGTTTGAAGTTGTGGAGCCAATTCTGGTTGACGAGCAACAGCTTCTAAGAAGCGACCACCTAAAAGACCAAAACCAATCGCAGTACCTAAAGCACCGAAAGCGATCAAGATAGCAGATGCAATTGCAACTAGACCTAAAGTGAGTTCCATGAAAAATTCCTCAGAGGTTAGGTTATTACCAAATTAAACTAAAATTTAAGCCCAACCATCAGGTGATAGTTAGGCAATACCATTAATGCTTTTCGCTTGCCATGCTCAAGTAAACGATGGTCAGCATCATAAAGATAAATGCTTGCAGCGTGATTACAAGAATGTGGAAGATAGCCCAAGGCACAGATAACGCCCACTGGATCCAGAACGGTAATAACGCGATTAAGATGAAGATTAACTCACCTGCATACATGTTACCGAACAGTCGTAGAGCCAACGAAACTGGACGAGCAAGGAAAGTTACTAATTCCAAAATCAAGTTCACTGGAATCAATAACGCTTTTGCAACTGGGTTACTTGGATTAAACGGGTTAAGTGCCAACTCGCCAACGAATCCTCCAACACCTTTTTCACGGATGCTGTAGAACAAGATCAACACAAATACCGACAATGACATACCTAAAGTAATGTTCGGGTCAGTAGATGGAACAACCTTGAAATAAACGTGGTGAGGGTCCATACCAAATACACTTGCACCAATCTGTTGAGCTAGATAAGGAATCCAGTCTACAGGAATCAAGTCCATTGCGTTCATGAGGAAAATCCACACGAAAATGGTCAATGAAAGTGGAGCAATTAAACGTGATTTGCCGTGGAAAGTATCACGAACACTTGAGTCAACAAACTCAATGATCATCTCGATCGCTGATTGGAATTTAGTTGGTACACCTGCATTCGCAGCTTTCGCAACTGTCCAGAACAACAAACAGAAAATAACACCAAGTCCGATAGACCAACCCATTGAATCCAAGTGAATTGCAGTGAACCCCATCGATTGAGCTTCTTCAGCAGTCTCAGCCAATTTCCATGTACCATCAGGCATTTTGCCATAGGTCATATTGGTCAAGTGATGCTTGATATACTCGGTCGAAGTCAGGGCATGTTCTTCAGCAGCCATAAATCACACCTGGTCAATGTCAATCATTAAAAAGAAGTTAAACGAACCATGCGTACTGCAATAATCTCGTTTCTACTTCCAAAAATCTCAAAATGTGCTTTATCCACGTTTTTGTAGACGCGACGCCCAAAACGGCGCGACCCACGACATCGCTTGTACGAGGATAAATCCACTAAACAATGCAACCGGTGACAGCGGTTTAACATTGCTTAAAATTAATATAAAACCAACGATCACAATCGCAAACTTCCCAAGCATGCCTCGATACATGTTTAGCATAACTTGTTTTGATGCTCTGGCACCTGCCGTTCTGAACGACTGCCAAGCAAAATAACAGTGTGCTAACCAACAGACCAAAGCTCCAAGCGCAGCACTTAAAGCAGCAGTTGTATCTTTAATCAGCCAAGCCAATAAAGCTGCCACTGGAATCATACACGCTTGTAAGAAGACCAAAGCTTTTGCTAATCGTCGGTCAATCATGCGACTAGTTCGGCTCATTTTTTACCCACTTACAGCGTAACTGCTTGACAAGTTTTATTGATGATCGTTTCGAATCGCAGGCATTATAGAGTTACACCCCTGAACATGCAATCTTTTCTCGACTTAAGTCTGCTTTTTTCGTTACCATATTTTCTGACGATAGAGTCAACTCAATTAATTTTTTTTCATCATTTTTGCGCACTTAATACGCACTTATCGGTTTTTGAAGCCAATTTTTTCCAAGCAACCACAAAATCATCCTCCCCTCTCATGCTTTCATCTACTGATTCAAAGATAATGGGATTTAGCTTCTGATATTGGCTTGAACTTGCCGAAGTTTCAGCCAATAGGCACATTTTTGACTTTGGTCGACTATCTTTTAAGTACTTTATTTGTGCAGCTGTAGGCGCAATATGCGGATCATCAGTTAATGCTCCAGCAAACTTCAAATTCAGCGCCCGCTCTAAATATTGATAGGCATCATGATAAGACCAATATGGTTTTGCCTTATTAGTACTCTCGTATATTTGCGAAGCCTGTAGCATTTGTTGTGCAAAGTTTTTTGCATTTGACATATATTTATTTTTATTTTCTGGATTTTGCTGTGATCGCAAAGTCGCAATAAAGAAAGCAATACGAACTGCATTATTTGGTTCCAACCAAACATGACTATCCATCGTATTCGCTAAAGCTACTCCACGTAAACTACGCTGAGGAAGTATCGTTAAAATTCCTGAGTCCAATAAAGCAATCGCTTTTCGATTTTGACCTAAGAGCTTTTCTAAAGGTGCTTCATGTGCCTTGCCTAGCCATATCACTAAAGAGGCATCCTGAATCGCTTTGCGGTGAGCAGGAGTCAATTGAACATCATGTCCAGTTTGATCATTTAAAAGTAATACAGGTTCTTCAATTCCTTGTGTTACTTCCTTAGCGATCAAATAAATTGGATGTGTCGAAACCACTAAACTTTGAGTCCACCCCCATGTACTAAACATTGAAAAGAAAACAAAGATTAAAAGGCGTGACATTACAGTAGTACTCAACTTAGCGAAGCATGTTATAATATAACAAAAGTTAAAAATTGCCTATGTCTATTTTCTACCCCCTTTGTCACCATAATCATCAAGATCACGATATAGATAGTTATAGATCATTTGCATGTTATGATATGTGCAAAACAATGAGGTCAAGTTATGAGTTCTTGTTCACATGAACATGATAATGCTTTGCACGGTGTCCACGGTCATCACGATATTAAAGCAAGAATTGCGGAAGCAGAGCTTTTATGTACTGCGGTTGGCGCACGACTAACACCTTTACGCAAAGAAGTTCTTGAACTCATTCTAAATGCCTCAGCCCCTATGGGCGCCTATGATCTGCTGGCAAAAATAAAAGGTCAAGCTGATCGCCCTGCTGCACCACCGACGGTGTATCGAACATTAGATTTCCTGCTAGAGAAAGGTTTAATCCATCGTTTAACCTCAATCAATGCTTACATCCCTTGCTGCCATCCACGTGAAGGACATCAAGCTGCTTTTTTGATTTGTACAGAATGCCACTCTGTAAAAGAAGCATCTGCTCAAGGCTTAATTCAACAGTTAGATCAATTGGCGGCATCTGATCAATTTATCGCGCAACACAGCATTATTGAAATCTCTGGAAAATGTCATCAGTGCAGCACTCGTCAATAAGCCCTTCATTGATTGAACTTGAAAATATTTCGGTTCGACGAGATGAACGAGACATCCTTAGAAATGTTAATTTTGCTTTACAAGCAAAAGAAATCGTCACATTGATTGGTCCGAATGGCGCTGGTAAGTCTACGTTAATCAAAGTATTGCTTGGCATCATGCAACCCAACGCGGGCAAAGTCACTTTTGCTAAAAAGCTAAAAATGGCATATGTCCCACAAAAATTTAATCCGTCTAGCAGCCTGCCCTTACGTGTCCAAGACTTACTTGATCTAGAAGCATGTGCAAGTGATCTTCGCAAAGAAATTATTCAGGACACTGGGATTTCAAAACTACAATTATCTAAAGTTCAGCAGTTATCCGGAGGAGAACGTCAGCGTGTTCTCCTTGCTCGCGCCTTATTACGTCAACCTGATATTTTAGTTCTTGACGAACCCATGCAGGGTTTAGACATCCAATCAGAAGCCGAACTGTATGAATACGTACGTAGTCTGCCAGAGCGTTATGGTTGTGCTGTTTTAATGGTTTCTCACGATTTACAGTGGGTTATGCAAGGTACGCATCGTGTAGTTTGTCTCAATAAGCACATTTGTTGTAGCGGACTACCTGAAAGCATTCAACAGCATCCTGAGTATCAAGCAATTTTTGGAACTCAACGCATGTTTTATCAGCATCACCACAATCATTGTGGGCATAGCGATCATGTTGAATCCTGTACGCATGACCCTCGTCCACATATCCACCCTGAACCAAAGGTCTAAGCGATGATGGAATGGTTAGAGTTACTGTTACCTGCTTGGATCATGGGGACATTGCTAGTATTTCTCACAGCACCTTTAGGTTGTCTGATGCTTTGGCGCAGGATGTCATTTTTTGCAGACACTATGGCGCATGGCACATTACTCGGTGTTGCCATAGCAGGAATGCTTCAACTGCCTTTTTGGTTAGGTGTTGGTTGTTTAGCAGGACTCTTAGTCGCTATTTTATGGGTTCTACATGATTCAAGATTGCCAAATGATGCCTTATTGGCATTGTGTTCAGCGACATTACTGTGCTCAGGCCTACTTCTAATACAGCATTTACCAAGTTTAAGACCTGAACTATTAAGCTACTTATTTGGCGATCTATTGAGTATCGAATGGGCTGATTTACCTTTATTTGCGATTGTTATCGCTGCAGCATTGGTTGTTCTTTATCGCTCATGGTCCGCACAAATTCAGATTTCTATTGACCCTGACATTGCGATCAGTGAAGGTGTGAATGCTAAATGGCAGCGTCTAGTTTTTATGTTGCTTCTCGCTTTATTTACCGTGTTGGCACTTCGCGCAGTAGGCTCTCTACTGATGGGTGCTTTGCTGGTCATTCCCGCATTGAGTGCTCGCTTACTGGCTCACTCCCCTAAACAAATGGTGATTTGGGCATTTGTGCTTGCTCAATTTGGAGTAACCGTTGGATTATGGTCAAGTGCAGCATTAAATATTGCTACAGGATTAAGCATCGTTTTGTTTATGGCACTTACATTCGCAGCTATTTTCGCAACACAAAAATTTAAATCTCTTAGCGTATCTTCAGCAAAAGATTAACTCGTTTGCTGAATTGCACTCAACAATGCGGCTGCACAACCAAACATCACCGCAAAACTTCGATTTAAATATTTTTGCTGTCGAGGTGAACGCAGTAATCTCAAGATTTTTGATGCAAGTCCTGTGTATGCTGCCATCACCATCAAATCAATCACGACCATTGTAATCGCCATGATCACATATTGTATCCACTGCGGTTGGTTTAAATCTAAAAATTGCGGGAGTACAGCCAACAAAAAAACGATAGCTTTAGGATTACTCATGTTGACGATAAATCCTTTAAACACTAGTACTAAAGCAGGTGTGTTTTTCTGCTCGGTTTGAATATCAATATTTTGAGCTGGGGCAGTCCACTGAACATAAGCTAAGTATAATAAATAAATGACCCCAAACCATTTCACCACCTGAAACGCCCACGGTGTCGTCGCAAAAAGAACTCCCACACCTGCGGCTACAATCATAATTTGAATAATCAAAGCCAGCTGCAAGCCAATCGCATTCCAATAGCCATGCTTAAAGCCATAGTTTAAACCACTCGACATTGAAGCGATCGCCCCCGCCCCTGGAGAAAGACTAATCACCCAGCATGCCAACATAAAGGCGAACCAAACTTGGAAACTCATATATAAAAGAGATAAATAAAAGTGGAATTATACTGTTTTATTGCTGAAATTTTCTGCTAATTCATGAGGTAAAAAAGAATAAATAAACTATTAAACAGTTATATCATCAGGCACAATATTGTTTTTTGCTGTATTAAAAAATAATTAAGGAGATTTTAATGACTGCTCAATCTGTCATTCTTCCACTACCTTCAGATCATGCACGCTTTATCGTGCTTCGCTTAAAAGATCTTACAATTTCTGAATTAAAACAACAGATTGAAGTTCTCCTGTCAACTCGCGACCGCCTCATCACCCAACATCCAAATGATCAAATTAAAACTGCTGTTGCGTTTGGTCCTGAGTTGTGGGCACAACTCAGCACTGAAACACCAGAAGGTTTTAAACAACTCGACCCTCAAAGTGGCGCATTTAATATGCCTGTTGTACCAGCAGATGTATTTATTCATATTGCAAGTGCACGTGCTGATATTTGCTTCTCAATCAGTCAAGCTTTCTTTGCAGGTATTCAAGACAAAGTAGAAGTCTTGGATGAACGCCATTGTTTTAGATTTTTTGATGGACGTGATATGACAGGGTTTATTGACGGCACTGAAAACCCTCAATTTCCTGACGATCGTGCTGAAGCCGCGCTGCTACCTGAGCAAGCAGGCAAATTTGCGGATGGAAGTTTTATTTTTGCTCAACGTTATGTCCACGACTTAGCGAAATGGCAACAACTCAAAGTCGATACGCAAGAGCAAGTATTTGGTCGTACCAAATTAGAGTCAATTGAACTTGATGATGATGTCAAACCTGAAAACTCCCATGTTGCACGTACAGTCGTGGAGGATGATGAGGGTGAAGAAATGGAAATCCTCCGCCACAGCTTGCCATATGGTGATGGCAAAGGTGAACAAGGTTTATTTTTCGTCGCCTATACCAATGATCTAAATATTATTGATGCAATGTTACAGCGTATGTTCGGAACTGCTGGTGATGGCATTCATGATCGCCTATTACATTTCACTACAGCAGTTGATGGTGCCTATTACTTTGCGCCTAGTGATGAACTTCTAGAGGAAATATTGGCAGTTTAAAAAAAAGGAGCGTTACGCCACTACTGTCCCATAGTTTGCTCTAAATAAAAAAACCTGAGTCTAAATAGTTAAAATATGAGTGCAAACAAACACTTTAACTATAAAGGACTCAGGTTTTGTCACATCAGAATACCGTATTTCATCAATTACTCAAACCCATTCTAAGACAAGATTTTGAACGTCTGGCTAAACTGCACCACTCTGGGCAAAAATTAAGATCAGCCACCCGCTGGGATCAGTTTGTTGCCATATTGATGTCCCAACTTTCTTGTCGGCAAAGCTTAAGAGACATTCAATCCAATCTCGAATCCCAGCAGGAAAAGCTCTATCATCTTGGCGCGAAGAGAATTGCGCGAAGCACCTTAGCAAGACTCAACGAAGAACAGCCCGCCAGCCTGTATCAGCAATTGTTCACACAGCTGCTTCAGCGCTGTGAAAACTCTAAAACTGCACATAAATTTAGATTCAAGAATCCACTGTATTCACTAGATGCCAGTCATATTGATCTTTCACTGTCATTGTGCGCATGGGCAAAAGTACATGAATCCAAAGCCAGTATTAAACTCAGTGTTGGCTTAAATCACAGCAATACCATTCCTGAATTTGTAGCGCTTGGGGATGGTATTGAAAATGATATGGTGCAAGGCAGAGCATTTAAATTTCCTGCTGGCAGCATTATCGTCTTTGATAAAGGATATGTTGATTATCAATGGTTTGCTCAGTTGACACTTCAGAACGTCAGCTTTGTAACCCGGCTACGCCCAAAGACAGTTTATCAAGTTAAATCAAGCCGCAGCGTATTAGCGACTAAAGGGATTATTGCGGATGAATGTATTGAATTGAGCAGTGCGTATGCCAAGAAAAGAGGCGCACCTGAATTATTAAGACGTATAGAGTTTTATGATACAGATAAGAAAAGAACATTCGAATTTCTGAGCAACAACTTTCATCTGGCAGCATCCACCATTGCTGCAATTTATAAAGACCGCTAGAAGATTGAGTTATTCTTTAAAGCCATCAAGCAGAATTTAAAACTGAAGTCATTTCTAGGTCGAAGCCGCAATGCGATACAAACGCAAATATGGATTGCATTAATTGCCTATTTGCTGGTGAACTTCGCTAAACACATGGCACAAGAAGGATGGAGTGTTCAGCGTTTACTGAGAATTATTCAGGTCAATTTATTTGAAAGGAAACTTTTAAGGTCACTCTTTGTGCCTGATAAAAAATGGCGAAAACAAGAAGAACCTCAATTGAGGTTCTTCTTGTGATATTTGTGGGACAGCAGTGAGCGTTACGCTCCTTTTTATTTAAAACGGGATTCGTTTATATCGACGGTATTCAGGATGCCAGAAAGATTCTTCTATTTTTTGTTGCAATAAATCATCACTGATCGTTACCGCAACACCATCTTGAATCGCAGCTTTCGCCACCTCAAAAGCAATCACTTTAGACACAGCCTGAATCTCACCTAATGGAGGTAATAAGTCTGCTTGAGCATCTGCTAATAAAGGAGAGCAATCAGCCAATGCACGACTTGAAGCCATCAACATATTTTCAGTGATTCGGGTAGCTGCACAAGCGACTACACCCAAACCAATACCTGGGAAGATATAAGAATTATTGCATTGAGCAATATTGTATAGTTGACCATGATAATTCACAGGTGCAAATGGACTACCCGTTGCAATCAACGCACGTCCTTCAGTCCACTCAATTATGTCTGCAGGTACTGCTTCAACGCGAGAAGTTGGGTTTGATAAAGGCATGACTATAGGACGTTCACAATGTGCCGCCATGGTACGAATAATTTCTTCAGTGAATAAGCCTGGTTGCCCCGAGACACCAATCAATACGGTCGGTTTGACATTCTGCACAACATCTAACAAAGAAATAATATCTTCAACTTTCGCCCACTGCTCGATGACTTCCGCCTTTTGCGCTAACTTACGCTGGAAATCTAACAAGTTCGGCTGATTCTCAGTGATTAAACCAAAACGATCAACCATATATACGCGTGCACGTGCTTCAGCATCCGTCAAACCTTCTGCCATCATTTGGGCTATGATTTGTTCAGCAATACCACAACCTGCTGAGCCCGCCCCCAAAAAGGCAATTGTTTGATCTTTTAATTGTTTTCCTGCCGCTCGACTCGCTGCAATCAAACTTCCAACCGAAACGGCCGCAGTACCTTGGATATCATCATTGAAACAACAAATCTTATCGCGGTATTTTTGCAATAACGGCATAGCATTCTTTTGAGCAAAATCTTCAAACTGAATCAAAGCTTTTGGCCAACGTCGTTTAACCGCATTAATCACATGATCGATAAATTCATAATACTCATCGCCATTGATACGAGGCTGACGCCATCCCATATAAATCGGATCATTTAATAGTTGCTGATTATTGGTTCCGACATCGATTGTAATCGGCAAAGTATAGGCTGGGCTAATTCCGCCACAAGCAGTGTATAAAGACAGCTTCCCAATCGGGATACCCATCCCGCCAATCCCTTGGTCGCCTAATCCCAAGATACGCTCACCATCGGTAATCACGATCACTTTTACATTGTTTTTATTCACATTTTGTAAAATATCATCAATAAATTCACGATCAGGATATGAGATAAAAACACCACGATGACGGCGGTAAATATCTGAGAAACGCTGACATGCTTCCCCGACAGTTGGTGTATAAATAATCGGCATCATTTCTTCTAAATGATGTTCGATGAGGTGATAAAACAAGGTTTCATTGGTGTCTTGAATATTGCGTAAATAGATATGCTTATTGATGTCATCACTAAACGCACAATATTGCTGATATGAACGCTGACTCTGTTCTTCAATAGTTTCAATAATATGTGGAAGTAAACCGTGCAAATTAAAGTTGGTTCGTTCTTCTTGAGTGAACGCCGAACCTTTATTTAAAAGTGGTAATTCTAGGAGGGTATAACCTGCATATGGGATATAAAGAGGGTGTTTACTTGGATTTCCTGTTGTCATTGCCTATCTCATTTTCCAGCTTAGAGCACAAAAGCCTCTTAAAGATCACTTCATGCTCGTGGTGTCTAATAGCTTAAGGCTATTTCGTATAAAAATGACATTTTAAACAGTGATACAGTTCAGGCTTAGTATTCAATAGCGACATACAAGAGATATTTCATAATATTTTCATACAATTATAATTATGTTGTGATAATTCATAGTTATAAATAAATCTTAAGCACATAAATTTTGATGTTATCAACCATTTCATAATTAAATAATATAAAACTCTTGAACACTTGATCCAATCCACATTCATTCAAATCAGAAATTACCAATCAAACTAAAAGCTGAGATTCAATGAACCTTTCATTCACACAGGTCATTACTTAACTAAAATTATTCACTCAGCCGCCAAATGTCTCCCCTAACAGGAGCGAAATTTGCTATATTTAGCGTTTTTCCGCGACATTTATTTCGGTAACTATGAATACGGCAATACAATCAGCTCTTGATCATGCGGTGCAATCCCTTCAACAACAAGGGATACTTCCTTCAGATTGGACAAACACGAGCCATTTAACCCGTACCAAAGACCGAAGTCACGGTGACTTTGCTTCGAATATTGCGATGATTGGATCAAAAGCTGCGGGTATGAAACCTCGTGATCTTGCTGAAAAAATCCTAGCAGCACTTCCAGAAGTTGCTGATATTAGTAAAGCAGAAATTGCTGGTCCAGGATTCATTAACTTCTTTTTAAATGCTGATCAACGCTTTGCTGTGCTCGACCAAATTCAAGCACAGAAAGATCAATATGGTCGTAGCCAAGTGAACGCTGCGAAAAAAATCCAAGTTGAGTTTGTATCAGCGAACCCTACTTCTAGCCTACATGTTGGGCATGGTCGTGGCGCTGCTTACGGTATGACTGTTGCAAACTTATTAGAAGCAACAGGCGCTAAAGTTGATCGCGAATACTATGTAAATGATGCTGGTCGTCAAATGGATATTTTGGCGACTTCTACTTATTTGCGCTATTTAGAGTTAACAGGTCAAATTCTTGTTTTCCCTAAGAATGCCTACCAAGGCGACTACGTGAAAGAAATCGCACAAAGCATTATAGATAAAGATGGCGATGCACACGTTCGTCCAGTTGCAGATATCTACAAAGATGTTCCAGAAGACGTTCAATATGCAGAAGAATTAGACGCTGATGGCAACAAAGTTGTGCTCTCTGGGGATAAAGAAAAGCATATTGATGGTTTAATTGCGAATTCTCAACAGCATTTAGGTGAAGGCTATCGCGTTTTCCACCAAGCGGCTTTGCATGCCATTTTAGATGATATTAAAGACGACCTCGCAGACTTTGGTGTTACCTTTGATCAATGGTTTAGTGAAGCATCATTGGCTGATAAAATTGATGAAGCACTTGCAACGCTTGATCAGCGTGGTTTCCTATACGAAAAAGATGGCAATATCTGGTTTAAATCAACTGAATTTGGTGATGAAAAAGATCGTGTTGTGAAACGTCGTAACGGTCAAACCACTTATTTTGCATCCGACATTGCTTATCATTTGAATAAATTACAACGTGGTTATACTGACTTAATTGATATTTGGGGTTCAGACCATCATGGTTATATCTCACGTGTTAAAGCAGCAATTGACGCGATGGGCTATGACTCGAAGAAATTGACTGTACTTTTAGTTCAGTTCGTGAGTTTGTGGCGTGGCGGTGAGATGGTACAAATGTCATCTCGTTCAGGTCAGTTCGTCACATTGCGTGATCTACGTAAAGAAGTTGGTAATGATGCGGCACGCTTCTATTACGTGATGCGTAAATCTGAGCAACATATTGATTTTGACTTAGACCTCGCAGTTTCGCAAAGCAAAGACAATGCGGTGTATTACATCCAATATGCGCATGCGCGTGTAAACAGTATTGTCAATCGTGCTAAAGAAAAAGGCATTGTATTTGACGCTACGAATGCACGACAGTTTGCTGATCTATTAACCTTAGAGACAGAAACAGAAATCCTTGCAAAATTAGCAGCTTATCCTGAAATTGTTGTACGAGCTGCAAATGTTTGCGAACCACATCAAATTGGTAACTATCTCAAAGATTTGGCTGCACTATTCCATGGTTGGTATGCACAAGATGGTGTGAAATTTGTAGATGAAACAAATACCTCATTGTCTCAAGCACGCTTACTGCTCTCAACGAATGTACAGCAAGTGTTACGTAATGGTTTAGAGTTATTGGGCGTATCTGCACCAGACTCAATGTAATCTAAACAACGTTATAATTAATAGATGCAAGCAAAGTTCGCTTTGCTTGCTTTATTATTTATATCGTTTAAGTTTAAGAAATGAGAGATTCATATTCACTTTACAGAAAAAAACACTATCTTAGGTTTTATCTGATAAATAATAAGGTGAATAACGCATTATTTTTGAACATAATGCTTTGTTTATTCAATGATTCACGTTACAAATAACATAATAGGATCAAGAGGAATTTCAGGTGTTTGGAAAAACGCAACGTGGTGTATCTGAACGACCAAATAAACCCAAAAAACCACTCATACCCAAGTGGCTCGGTATGCTTGTAGCCATTTTGGCGATTCTATGTGTTGCGGTTATGTTGATGCTATGGAAACCATGGCAACCTGTACCTGCTAAAAACCAGGTGACATCAGAGCATTATCAAGAAGAAGATACCAACAAAGACTATCGCTTCTATGATCTGCTCCCTCAACAACAAGTCACGCCAATTCCTGAACAAGCTGTTCCTGAAACCAAACAGCAAGGTAATGTCGTGATTATTGAATCCCCAGCCGCAGAGACGACAAACGCTGATGCGTCAGGAGGAATTACGCCAAGTGAGCAAACAGCTCCTGCTCAAGCCACTTATATTTTACAAGTGAGAAGCTATCCAGATCCTGATAGTGCCGATGCACGACGTGCCGAAATTATTTTAAATGGTTTATCGGCAGATGTAGTCAAAACTGTTGAAAATGGTCAAACATGGTATCGTGTTTTTTCAGGACCATACGATAGCCAAGATGCCGCTTTAGCAGCACAACAAACACTTCAAAATAGTGGTATTGATTCGATTGTCATCAAACGTTGATCGGCAAAATATCAAATAGAAAAGGAACGCTTGATCGTTCCTTTTTTATTTAAAGCAAGATGATTTGAACTAGCCACACTCAGATTCTAAACTTTTCTGTTCAGCACGTTGAAATGCCGCGCGCTCTTGTATTCGCTGTACAAAGGCTTGAATATTTGGGTATTTCCCATGTAGACGTTTTTGTAACGCAATCAATGGGAACGCCATTTGAATATCAGCAAATGAAAACTCACCTGCAAAATAATCATGCTCAGACAGATATTGTTCTAAATACAGAATATGTTCTTTTACACGAGGACGAATAAAACCACCTTTTACGCCATCTGTGATTTTCTCGGCAATTGGACGAATCACCCACGGTACATGCTTACTGACATTGTTCATGACTAAAGTCATCACCAAAAGCGGCATCAAAGACCCTTCCGCATAATGCATCCAATAGTCATATTGTCTTTGATCTTTCGCTTGTTGGGGTTTGAACTGCTGAAGTCGATCATATTGTTGCTGCAAATAATCCAAAATCACTGCCGATTCAACAATCACATCACCATCATCTACCAAGATAGGTGCTTTGCCGAGAGGATGTATGTTTTTAAGGATTTCTGGTGCTGCGTAACTGGCTGACCTTTGATAAAACTCTACTTGGTAGTCCACACCAAGCTCCTCTAATGCCCACAGTATTCGAAACGAACGGGAGCATTGCAGATAATGTAAGGTAATCATTTTGTGTGCCTGCTTGTGCTACGCAACTGTTGTTTTTTATCCCTCTAACAGTTGCGTTTAGAATTATGTTTTGCCCAAGCACAATAGCACTAAAGCCTTAAAGAATCACGGTCTGAATGTCTAAACTGCGTAACAAAGTTTTAGTGACAGGTGTCTTGCTACAGACATTGAGAAGTTTTTCTTTTAGCTCTGGTGAAACAGGTTGCTTAAAGGTGACACGACGTTCAATTCGCTCCTGTTGTTCACGATTAGTATGAAAATCCACCTCAACCGTAAACTCACCTAAGTCTATTTCTTTATGTTGAGCATACATGCGCAATGTGATCATGGTACATGATGCTAGGCTAGCTGTAAGAAAATCATATGGTGCGGGACCTGTGTCATGTCCACCGAAAGATTCAGGCTTATCTGTCAAAAATTGATGCGTTCCACTAGTCACTTCCCCTTTCCACGGATCAGGTAAAGTTAGAACTTTTGCACTTGCGATAACACTCATTTTGAAGCCCTCATTTGATCAGGTAGCGTTGGTGCTTCCAAACGTTTGCCTTGATAATCTGGAATCTCACCAAAACGTGCATCATGGTTAATCCAGTCTTCACGTGCTTGCTGCAAGTCTTCCATCGTGCGTCCTACGAAGTTCCACCACAACAAAATAGGTGATTCAAAAGGTTCACCACCAATGAGAAGCACTCGATTACCAGATTTGATTTCAACTTCGATTTCCGTCAAACCTGTTTCTAAAACCACCATATTATCAGCAGTTAATTCATGTCCGTTCACACGAGCTTTGCCATCAAGCGCCATGAAAGCATATTCAAATGCTGGATTGAGTGGTATACGCGTTTTAGTATCCGCTTGAGCTGTTAGATCAACACCAACTAAAGGTGTATGTACTTGAACTGGAGAAAGAGTATTGAGGAAGTCACCGACTAAGACTGTAAATTCAACTTGATCTTTAACCACAACAGGCAGTTCTGGGTAATGCTCAAAGTTAGGCTCCATATTGCGCTTGTTATCAGGAAGAGCAATCCACAACTGTGCCGCATGCATTTGAGTTTCAGTATCAGGCGCGACCTCTGTATGAGAAATACCACGTCCAGCTGTCATTAAGTTTACTTGTTTTGGACGAATAAGCTGTTTTGAACCCAAGCTATCGGTATGCATCATGGTGCCTTCAATCATCCATGTAAAGGTTTGCAAACCAATATGAGGATGTGGCCCAACATCTAACCCATCTCCAGCTGGAAAGCTGACTGGCCCTGCATGATCTAGAAAGCACCAAGCACCAACTAAACGTTTATGACGACTCGGCAAGGCGCGCTTGATAACCGTTCCCTTGCCAATCGTCGCTGAACGAATGGTAAATTCTTGAAGCAAGCTATCAACAATTTTTTCACAATCTTCTGAATAAGAAAGTTCGCCATCTTGTGTATTGGTCATTTTTAATTTTCCTATATTTCATATATTTAATTTGGTTAGATGGTTTCTTCCAACGAAATCCCGATCAAAAATTAGAGATAAAACCTTAGATTTTACCCATGTGTAAAAAACCATTTTGATACAATCTGCACTGAATTGCCGTATGACTTTGGGGTTTCTTTCAGATAATATAATCAGAAGATACACAAAAGAAAAAGAGCGATTTTGCCCAGCAAATTTCTATAAAAAAACAGATGCTGTTGTACTTACTTATAACTTTAAGTGAATTATTTCTTCATACAACAGCGTCAATAGTGTGGAGCAGCCTATGAATAACGGGGGAGGCAGGCACACCATATTGGGGCGTAAAGAAGGCTTTGTTTCACAAGTCAGCCATCATGATACTCAACGCGTGCCTGTAGATAGTTTTATATTACCATCGCAACTTTGTGATCCCCACAATCGCGATGCAATTGCCAATGCCTTACAAGAAGATGACGCCCAGATTCCAGAAAAATTTAAACCGTGCTATTACAACTATCAGAATGTTCATCATCGTTTTTATTTGAAACAAATCAATTTATTAGGTCAACTTTGTTTCCTTTTTTATTTTTTTGCGGATTGGTTTTTATTACCGGATATCAGCTTTATTTCAGGTCTCAGCCGTGTGGTCGCAGTACTTGGCTTTGTAATTCTTAATATGTTGATGTTCAAATATTGCAAAAATATTGTCATTCTTGATCTATTACTCCCTATTTCTAGTGCGTGTGGTGCGGCCATTTGGTTTTGGTTGCTCAGTCAATCCCATAGTCCGAACGTCAATCAATATCAATATGCTTCCGTGATTTTTTTACTATTGGGTTGTCTATCCATTCACGTTCGATTCCGTCCCGCTGTTCTCACTGCCTTGTTGATTAGCATGGTGATTATTGGTGGTATCCTGTCTATCAACAACAACCAGCAAGTTATTATTTTCCTATTGGTTTATATTCCGATTTTGTTTTTTAGTTTATACGTGAGCTGGAATAACACCTTAAATGCGCGGCGTGCATTTTTACGTTCTATGCTGGAGGAATGGGATCGACACCTGCTGCGTGAACTTGCCCATACAGATGAACTCACCCAGCTGAGTAATCGTCGCCAATTTGAGTTGATTGCAGATAAGATGATTCATGCTTGGCCGCCGTATCAATCCATCTGTCTACTGATGTTTGATGTGGATTATTTTAAAAGAATTAATGACAGTTATGGCCATGATATTGGCGATCAGGTATTGCAAAAAATTGCCGAACTTGCACGTAAGGAAATGCGCCGTGCCGATGTTCTCGCGCGTTTTGGAGGCGAAGAATTTGTTGCCTTGCTTCCCGAAACGACACTGGAAGATGCCATTATGATTGCAGGGCGTCTAAGAAAAAATATCGAGTCTCACCCTGTCTGTATTGGAAATGATATCAAAATTAGTTTCACCGTTTCGGTTGGTGTGTCAAAACTAAATTCAGACAATATCAATTTACATTCACTGATCAAAGAAGCAGATATTGCGCTTTATCGTGCAAAGCAAAACGGACGCAACCAAGTGGCCAGTTTTGACCTTCCGACTATCTAGATCGGTCTAAACTATAAAAAAGGACGCAATTGCGTCCTTTTTCGGCGTAAAACTGGCAAGCAGCTTCGTTTGGTTTAAAGCGTTGCTTTAAACACGCACTCATGCTTGAAATCCCTCTGCCGCAGGCATAGCCTTTGGCGTAAAACTGGCAAGCAGCGTTGCTGCTTGAAATCCCAGTTTTACTCCCATTCAATTGTCGCAGGGGGTTTAGAAGACACATCATAAACAACGCGTGAAACATCTTTGATTTCATTCATGATACGAGTAGAGATTTTATCAACCAACTCGTATGGCAAGTGAGCGAAACGCGCTGTCATAAAGTCAACAGTCTCAACCGCACGAAGTGCAATCACCCATGCATAACGGCGACCGTCACCCACAACACCCACTGATTTCACAGGTTGGAATACCGCAAATGCTTGAGCAGTTTTGTCATACCAACCACTCGCACGAAGTTCTTGCATAAAGATGTCATCAGCAAGACGTAGAATATCTGCATATTCTTTTTTCACTTCACCCAAGATACGCACGCCTAAACCTGGACCTGGGAATGGATGACGATAAATCATGCTATGAGGTAAACCTAAAGTTGTACCTAATTTACGTACTTCATCTTTGAATAAGTCACGTAATGGCTCAACAAGATCAAAAGCTAAATCTTCTGGTAAACCACCTACGTTGTGGTGTGATTTGATAACGTGTGCTTTACCTTGTTTGCTTGCAGCAGATTCGATTACGTCAGGATAAATCGTACCTTGTGCCAAGAATTTTACGCCATCAAGTTTACGAGCTTCTTCTGCGAATACTTCGATAAACTCACGACCAATGATTTTACGTTTTTTCTCAGGATCAACTTCACCCGCTAACGCAGTCAAGAAACGCTCTTCTGCATCTGCACGGATCACACGAATACCCATGTTCTCTGCGAACATTTGCATAACTTGATCACCTTCGTTTAAACGAAGTAAACCATTATCTACAAATACACACGTTAACTGATCGCCAATCGCTTTATGCAACAATGCTGCGACTACAGATGAATCAACACCACCTGATAAACCTAAAAGAACTTTTTCATCGCCGATTTGTTTACGTAATTGTTCTACACGTAAATCAATGATGTGCTCAGGTGTCCAAAGACCACGACAACCACAAATTTTATGAACAAAGTTAGAAAGTAATTCTTCACCTTTCGCAGTGTGAGTCACTTCAGGGTGGAATTGAACGCCATAGAAACGACGTGTTTCATCACTTACAGCAGCAAAAGGACAGCTTGGTGTGCTTGCAGTAACTTGGAAACCTTCAGGAATCGCGCTTACTTTATCACCATGACTCATCCAAACATGCAGCTGGTTCTCACGATCTTGCAAGTTACCAATTAACTGGTCACGTACCAAGATATCAACTTCTGCATAACCAAATTCGTGAACTGTACCTGGCTCTACCTTTCCACCAAGTTGTTCCGACATGGTTTGTAAACCATAACAAATACCCAAAACTGGCACGCCTAATTCAAACACGATTTGAGGTGCTCGTGGGCTACCCTCTTCATGTACACTCTCAGGGCCACCTGACAAAATAATCCCGTTTGGATTAAATGCACGAATATCTTCTTCAGACATGTCAAATGCATACATTTCAGAATAGACACCCGCTTCACGTACACGACGTGCAATCAGCTGGCTATATTGAGAGCCGAAATCCAAAATAAGGATACGATCTTCAGTAATTTGAGTATTGGTCGTCATGGGATAATCATAAAGGCAAATGAATTAAGCGCCACATTCTAACATTTTTCACGCTTTGGCGCATCGCAATTCATCATCTATCTTATTTTTTAGCTTTACTTGCTAATCCCTGCTGAAATTTAAACTAAAATTTCACAACTTTTTGCCTATTTTAGAGAGTTAAATCAACAATTCTTGCCAATTCTGCTCAACACAAAGCAAAAATTGGTGCTAAGATGATGAACTGAAAAAAGCATTACCATGGAAAGGTATTCAATAGATCTCATCGTTTCCTTTTTATGTGAATGCGATGTCCTTGATAAAAGGAAAAATTAAAAGAATCTAAAGATATTGGTGTACCACCAATGTCCTAAAACATTTCATTATCATCTATGGCTTGTCTTGTCATAAGGCAACAATTAGGACTTGAAGGACCAATACAATAATGTTTCAAGAAATGATTGCAGATTTTCAACAGAATTTCTGGTTATATATTTCAATCCCTTTTATTAGTGGCATTATTGGCTATGTAACAAAAGTGATTGCGATTCAAATGATGTTCTCACCACTTGAGTTTAAGGGGTTAAGATTATTTGGTCTTCCTATTGGCTGGCAAGGTATCGTTCCTCGCAAAGCTGAAAAAATGGCAACCACTGCCGTTGAATTGATGACCTCAAAACTGATCAAACCTGAAGAAATATTTGCACGACTCGATCCGAAACGCATCGCAAAAGAAATTGAAAAACCGCTCATGGCAGCCGCTGAAGACATCACTCGTGAAGTTGCTCAGCAATACCAACCTGGTTTATGGGAAGGGATGCCAGAATTTGCTCGTCAAAAACTGATCAAACGTGTCCAAACCAAAGCACCTGAAATCGTTGAACACATCATGAGTGAAGTACAGCGTGATGTGTCTAAATACTTCGATATCAAACACATGGTGGTCAACAACCTACTCAAAGATAAACGCCTCCTCAATGAAATCTTTAAAAAAGTCGGCAAACAAGAATTTAAATTCTTTAGTAATGTCGGCTTTATTTTTGGATTCGCGATTGGTGTCGTACAAATGCTTTGTTGGATTGTGACACAAGGAAAATATCCTTGGATGCTTCCAATGTTTGGTGGTTTTGTCGGTTTCTTTAGTGACTGGATCGCATTACAAATGATGTTTAGACCTTTGTACCCGAAAAAAATCATGGGTTACACATGGCAAGGACTATTCATTAAACGTCAAAATGAAGTGGCTGCGGACTACGCTGCATTAATCTCGAAACAGTTACTCACCTCTCGTAACATGATGGAAGAGCTTTTTTCAGGGACTCACTCAGACAAGGTAATTGAACTGGTCAGCCGCCATGTAAAACAAGAAATTGATTTACAGGCAGGTATTGTTCGCCCATTGGTGGTGTACGCGATTGGCGGCGAGAAGTATCAAAGCCTGAAAGCTGAAGTTGCTGAGCGTATTTTAAAACAGCTGCCAGATACGATGCGTTATGTTGAATCTTATGCTGAAGATGCAATGAATGTTCGTAATACCTTAGTTGATCGTATGCAACGCCTCAGCCCTGAAGAATTTGAAGGTATGTTACGTCCAGCATTCAAAGAAGATGAATGGTCATTGATTATCGTCGGTGCTGTGCTCGGTTTCCTCGTCGGGGAAATGCAAATCCACTTTATGCTCTAAGATTTTTATCAAATTTAAAAGGAAGCTAAGGCTTCCTTTTTTTATTGATGTCCGTATTTCTCAATTTTGATTACTTCGATATCTGTAGGTTTATATCGATGTGTATCAACCTCACCGATTAAACGTACAGAATCACCAACACTTAAACGTGCTTGCTGCCATAAATCATCATCAATTTCTACAACAATGCTGCCACTCTGATCTTGAAATTCATAATGATCACTGTGTAAATGTTTGCTAATTTTTCCTGTGAGCGTTACACCAGTTTCATCTGCGTATTTGACGATATCCCTCACCAGCACACTATTTTGAGCTGCTTCTTTCAAAAGTACAGCATCTTGTTTCCCAGCCCATGTGTGGCTTGCAGCTATTGATAAAAGACCGATCATTAAACCTAAGCTTATTGTTCTCATTGATTCATTCCAAACAATTTAATCCTTTAATATTCAAACAAATTTCGATAAACAGTGAGATCATTTTTTGTAATAAACGGTAAATTCAAAGGATGTAAAAAAGCCCCATCAAAAGTGGGGCTTTTTTGAAACTGATTGTTTATTTTTCAATTGCGTGATCTAAGCTCAGACGACCTGCACCATAAAGCATTAAGTAAAATAATCCGCCCGCCATTGCCAAGTTTTTCATAAAGTTGATCTGTTGCATTTGATCATCTGTCCCATGGAAGATGAATGCAGTAATAATACTAAACACTCCCAAACCCAAAGCAGCTAAACGAGCTTGGAAACCAAATAACAGAGCTAAACCACCACCAAACTCAACCAAAATTGTGATCGGTAATAATGCCACTGGAACTCCCATCGACTCCATATAGCCTGCTGTAGCACCATATGCGGTCAATTTACCCCATCCAGCAATAATGAAGATATAGGCCATTAAAATACGAGCAATTAAAGTCACTGTATTTTCTACGCCAGATTGCGTTACGATATTTTTTACAACGACATTAGGATTAAACATAATCAATTCCACACTGTTTGTTTTTTAACTTAACACCAGTTTATGTATCTTCCTATTTGCAATAAACATCATATTTATTAATACATTGTTCCATTTTAAGAACAATGGTGACTAATTTAACAGCAATTCGTTATGCTTTGCATCATTAAGTAAAGTTACTAATTAATTTGCTTTTCTTACTGACATTAGACAGACGCACTGCTAGGATTTAGCTCAAATTTATAGTGTTAAAGCCTTCATGGAACTCATTGATTTTATTCTGCACGTTGACGAACACCTTTTAGAGTTTATTAAGAATTATGGTGTCTGGATTTATGCCATTCTCTTTTTGATTATTTTTGTTGAAACGGGTTTAGTGGTGATGCCTTTTCTGCCAGGCGATAGTTTGTTATTCGCGGCAGGTGCGCTAGCAGCATCAACTGGTGCAATGGATCCTTGGGTTCTCGGTGTCTTGTTATTTATCGCTGCAGTTCTTGGTGACACTGTCAATTACCATATCGGACGTTACATAGGTCCTCGTGTATTTGAAATGAACTTGCGTTTCATCAATAAACAGCACTTGTTTAAGACTCAAGAATTTTTTGAGCGTCATGGTGGAAAAACCATTATCTTCGCACGTTTTGTGCCATTTGCACGTACCTTCGCGCCATTTGTAGCTGGTACAGGCAGCATGAACTATAAATACTTCCTGACCTATAACGTGGTGGGGGCGTTATGTTGGATCGCATCATTCATTACTTTGGGTTATTTATTTGGAAATATGCCAATCGTGAAAGATAATTTTACGCACTTAATTTTCGGTATCATTATTATCAGTATCTTACCAGGTGTAATTGGTTTTCTACGTCAGAAAATGCAAAGCATTAAAGCAAAATAATGCTCTGCCCCATTGATTAAAAGAAACGAAAAATCATTGGTAAGGTACAAATAATCAATAACATAGCCGATCCTTTGTACAAGTGGTCGGCTTTGATTCCTACCAAACTACCAGCCAATAATGCACGTCCAAAGATCATCCAAAAAATTGATACGGGTATCAACACTAAGCTAAACACAGCGAAAACCAATAATGCATTTTCAACTGAGTCCCATGTTTCTCTTGGGAAAATTCCTGCTGCCAATAACAATGTTTTAGGATTCTTTAGACTCGAAACAAATAGTCGAGGAGTTTTAATTTGTTGATGATGCTGATTGTATTTTTGAAGATGTGTACTTTTCCATAAATGAAATGCTAGCCATAAAACATAGGCAACACTACAAACATGCAAAATGATGATTAAAGCAGGCCAAATTGGGTCAAAAAGATGGATAAATAACGCCCACAATCCGATCCCATAGATATAACCTAGCCACTCTACAGGTATATATGACAACGTTTTCAGCACGCCTTGTTGATGTGTTGAACTGGCTAATAAAGCATTCGTCGGCCCTGGAATGAGTAACACTGCGATCATCGCCAAAACAAAAAACCAACTATCAATCATATAGATACCAACTGACTCAACATGCTCGCCACCTTATACGAAATTCGCTGCGACAAACAAGTTTTATGGGAAAAATGAACAATTTGAAATGAAGAAAATTGAAGATAAAATCAATTAAGACATTGTTATATATATTTTTTTAATGAAACATTTTGCTAAAATTTAATTGAGCATCACCAGCGTAAACACCAGTGATGCACATATGAAGATTAAGAATTTGCACGCTGTTTGACAATAATTGGGCAACCTTTAAACTTCGCAGCCTGAACAATTGCATCTTGTTGACCCAGTACATTCGCAAGCTCAGTATTTTTGGTGTTCATCGACTGCCCCATATTGACTGAGATCGAAGGCCCAAAGCCCCAACCACCTTTACCCCAGCCACCGCCTAGTCCAACTCCCACCCCTACGCCTGTGCGCTTCGGTGTTTGTACACCATTATCGATGTAATGCTGAATACGATTGTATTCTGCTTGTAGTTGCTGACAGTTTAATGACTGATATTGCGTTGGAGATACATAAGCAGGTTTAACCGTCGATGCACATGCACCGAGAAATAAGGTTGTTGCCAAAACTGGCAACCAATATAAACGCTTCATAAGCTTCTCTTATTTTTTTGCTTCAATCTCATTGAATAAAGTGACATAAGCAAGCGTCAATTTATGTTCAGCTGCGAGATGAACCAAAGGTAAATTCTTCTGATGTGATTCTTTCATCAAAACTGATGGCGGCAGCATACTTTCAAGTACAGGCAAACCATCATCTTTCAATTGTTGAACCACTTCACGTGGTAATTTTGCTTGAGCTTGATATTGATTGACCACAATACCTTCAATCTCTAAGCGATCATTATGATCATCTTGGGTTTCGATCACATTTTCAATCAAAGTTTGTAACGCACGTTTAGAGAAAACATCACAATCAAATGGAATTAATACACGATCTGCTGCAATTAATGCGGATAAAGTAAAGAAATTGAATGCAGGTGGTGTATCAATAAAAATACGATCATAACGTGCACTAAGCGATTGAATTGAATCACGTAATTTATAAATTTTATGTTTGCTTTCTAATGCGTGTTCTAATGAACCTAGACTTGGGCTGGCAGGAATGACATCTAAATTTTCAAATGACGAACGATGTACATAACTTTCGAGCCCTTTACCACGTGGGGCTTTCAAAATAGAACCAATTGCATTACCAATCAGTCCTTTTTGTTGTGTTGTACCTAAGACATCTTCAAAGAAGTTCTCAATGTTTGGCTCTAATGCTGTTTTATCAGCAGAATATGTCGCATCTTCACCCAAAAGGTATTGGCTCGAATTTGCCTGTGGATCAAGATCAATAACCAAGGTTCTTAGACCTTGTTTAGCACTGATTGCTGCCAAATTGACTGTGATACTTGATTTTCCCACACCACCTTTTTGGTTAAATACCACACGAGTTAACATGATTTCCCTCTACAAGATTTTTTGTAAACTGCACGCAGTTTAACCTAGTGCTAAAACAATTACTAAAACAATGTCAAATCATGCAAAAACTGGCTTGATCATAACTAAGCCCAGAATACCCACTAAGGCCACTGTTCCGATCAATAAACCAGCACGACGTTGAACCAAAAGCACCGTATCATCTTTTTTATACATTTTGATCATCGAAGACCACAGTACAAAAAATAGGATGACTTTGGCATAGAACCACGGCTCGACTTGGAAGTTCTTCATATAAACCAGCACAGCACCCGTAACAATAATTAAAGTTAACGATAAATGCTGTAACCCTACGATCGCTTTACTTGAACTAGTATTTGGCTGTTGATTATCTCGCAATCCAATAAACAAAGTTGCTGCTCGAGCGACAAATACTAGAATGAGCAAACTCACCGCTGACATATGGATAATTTTGGTAATTAAATGCGCGTCCATAGTCGATTCCTAGTTTTTTGGTGCATGGGCACATTCAGGACTTGCTGGTGCTTGTCCTTGCCATTCTGAAGGGATATAAGCATGTATAGCTAAGGCGTGAATTTTCCCAGGACTCATCAATTCCGCAGCAACCGCATAAATTTTCTGGTGACGCTGTACAAGACGTAAACCTTGAAACTCTTCACTGACCACCACAACTTTAAAATGAGATTCTTTACCTGGAAAGTATCCACCATGACCTGAAGATTCATTGATAACTTCAAGATGAGTAGGGTTTAACGTGTTTAAGCGCTCAATTAACTGTTGTTCTAAGTTCATCATTCACTCTGTAAATCAGATTGAGATAGTGCATTGATTATACATAACTACTTGCATGAGGTCTGTGATGATTTCAGAGATACAAACGCAGAGTATCTGGGCAAAATAGATTAAAACTTCGCCTCTAAAGGTGAGTTTTTCGGTATTTTCAAGATAAATGCTTTTATTTTATGCAATTAAGCAAAAACTTTGCATAAAGTTGTTGACCCTTGTTTTGCTTAATGTATTATAGCTGGCACGCGGGAATAGCTCAGTTGGTAGAGCATAACCTTGCCAAGGTTGGGGTCGCGAGTTCGAGTCTCGTTTCCCGCTCCAGATTGGTTTTTTTAAGTGTAAGTTTTAGTAAAAACTGCTCAATATGCGGGAATAGCTCAGTTGGTAGAGCATAACCTTGCCAAGGTTGGGGTCGGGAGTTCGAGTCTCCTTTCCCGCTCCAAATTCAAAAAGCCCTGATCGAAAGATTGGGGCTTTTTTATTGTTGATTTAATTGATGTTTTTCTACCTAATTAAAATTATTTACTAGAGCCTATTTATAAATCTAATTACGCCCCCCTATCTTCTGTGACCAATATGTGACCATTGAGTGCCCTACCATATATAAATCACCTTAAATGATCTTAAAGTTAACCGAATGACTTATTCTTTTTAGCCTATCTTGCCCCAAAACTAAATCTAGAAAATAAAATTTTAGTTTAATTTATGAACTTATTTTCTCAAATTTGTGACCAACTACTTTTCTAAAGTGACCATCGGTGACCAAATTTTTTACCTAAAAAAGCTCATTTGTAGGTATTCATTTAAGCTTTAAGTAAATCAATTCAAATTGTCTAGGTAAATTTTAACAAACGTTCAAAATTCATATCTACTTTTGTGACCAATCACGATTTCAATGTGACCATCAGTGACCAAACTATTATTCATTAATTTGATTATTAACATTTTTTTTGAAAATCAATAAATCACCTACTTCCACATCTAATGCAATACAAATTTTATCAATTGTCTCAAAATCAATCCGTACAGATTCATCATTATAAAGTTTATGTAAAGTAGATTTATTAATTCCAGTACTTCTCACCAAATCAGCAACCTTAAGTTTCCTTTCTGCTAATAGAACTGCCAAGTTTGAAATAATCATAAAATTTCCCAGTTAAATCATAAAAAGTACTTGCAAAGACATAAAAATATGATAATTTATGTCTTAGGAATAATTTTTCCTAGTTACCTAGTAAAAAATATGAGGCTCTATTATGTCATATACCTATCTCACAGCCCAGCAACTGGCTGAAAAAATCCAGTACGACGCTCGTACTATTCGTAACCAAATGAAGGACAGCATCTTCATTGAAGGGGTTCACTACATCCGTCCTTTTGGTGGTCGCAAGATTCTTTTTGTTTGGGAACGCATTGAAACAGAAATGCTTAAATTCACTGGTTTAAGCATGGATGCTCTGCAATAAAGCTTGGGAGGTTTAATTGATGGCTACCATCCGGGAACGAAGTGGCAAACTGATTGCCGATTTTCGCTACATGGGCATCCGTTGCAGAGAAACAACCAATCTTGAAGACAATGCCTATAACCGTCGCATTTTAAAAAAACGTCTCGAACAGCTTGAGGCAGAAATCACACTGGGAACTTTTGAATACGAAAAGTACTTTCCCAAAAGTAAACGTGTCGATGAATTTAAGGAAAAAAGAAGTCAACAAATCGCTGTACAAACCAAAGTTCCTCTTTTTAAAGAGTTTACTGCGCTGTGGTTTAAGCAGAAACAGGTTGAATGGAGAACATCCTATCAACACAAGGTTTCAATTATTATTAAAAATTATTTGATTCCTGCTTTTGGTAATCAGGTTCTCTCAAAAATCAAGAAGTCAGACTTGCTGAACTTCCGTGCATCCCTCGCCAAAGTGACTCACGGAAAAGATCAGACAAGCCTGAAAGCATCGCGGATTAATCAAATCATGACGCCTTTACGTATGATACTCAATGATGCAGCTGAACGATACGACTTTGAATCGCCTTATAAAAATATTAACAATCTGAAGGAAAGCAAGATTGAAGTCACACCTTTTTCTCTGGAAGAGGTGCATAAAATTCTTAGCACGGTGCGTGAAGACTTCCGCCCCTATTACACCATTCGCTTTTTTACGGGTATGCGTACCAGTGAAATCGATGGTCTGCAATGGAAAAATATCGACTTACAGCGTCGTGAAATCCATATCAGAGAAGCGTTAGTAAATGGTGTTCTTGGTGGAACCAAAACCTATGGTTCTGACCGCACCATCCAAATGAGTGATCGGGTTTATCAAGCCTTTCTACAACAGAAAAGCTTAAATAATGGTAAATCAGAGTTCGTATTCTGCAATCGTGACGGTGGACCTCTCGATTACCGTCTGGTGAATAAACGTGTCTGGCATCCGATCTTGCGCTTTCTAGGATTGAAGCCTAGAAGAGCCTATCAAACACGTCATACCGCAGCAACACTCTGGCTGTCGGCAGGAGAGAATCCGGAATGGATCGCACGTCAATTGGGACATTCAACGACTGAAATGCTATTCCGGGTCTATAGCCGCTACATACCCAATGTTACCCGTCGTGATGGCAGTGCATTTGAAGCCATGTTGGAAAAACTAAATACAGAGGAGCTTGCACATGAATAGTAAAGCTTTCTTTGGTGGTGTTGTGGTGAGTCCTGAAGCGGATATGGTCGCTCGTGAATTAATCCATGAGCTACACATTCCCAAACTGCACAATCTGGCATTTCTACTCAAAGTTAACAAATGCTTCGATGATCATCAGGCGTTGAGACTTTGGCTACAGCGAATGCTGGATGATGGACAAGCCCATTACGATGATTTAGCCCAACAGGCCCGCATCCGGTTAATGAGCCTGGCTCCCTGATCTAATAAATATACAAGGTCATCTACTTGATGACCTTAGCCCCTCTATACCTATAAAAAGGTGAACACATGCATAAAGATATTTCAATTTGGATGCCACTATATATTGGCGACTTACAGGCGAAATTTGCACGAATGACAGCAGAACAAATTGGTGCAGCACTGCTGTTAATGATGGATTTCTGGAAAAATGGTGCTATTCCTCATGACCTGGCGACAGTATGTAGCATCACAAAATTATCGCAAAATACCAAGGCTAAAACCTTGTTGAATACGTTGTTGGCCCTGGAATTGTTTGAAATTGAATCTGAGCAGATTCATTCAAATTTTTTAACCAGTTTAAAAAGCCAGGCATTGCAAAATCAGCAAATGAAATCTGATAAAGCTAAAAATGCAGCTCAAGCACGTTGGGGAAAATCCGCAAGTAATGCTCAAGCATCAGCCAAGCAACAAAAAGTAAATGCTCAAGCAAATCATGAGCATAGCCCGAGTATTACTCAAGCCATGCTTGAACCATGCCCTTCATCTTCATCTTCATCTTCATCTTCATCTTCATCTTCATCTTCATCTTCATCTTCATCTTCAAATTTTGAAGAAAAAAATGAGGTTTTTTTAGAAAATTCCAAATGGATTTAGGAGAAGGATCATGAATACCATGCTTAAAACGCTCCAGTTGAGCGTAGAAACAACAGAAACACTTTGCCCTATCCATCATATACCCCTGATGGAAATTGCCGGTCACAGGCTCTGTAAATTGTGTGCGAAAGAAACCGTCCATCACTCACATGCAGCCTATGCAGATGAGCTGCAACAGCGATTGCTACAACAGAAAATCAAAAACTCAGGGCTCAATAAACGCTACCTGGACCGTGGCTTCAAGAATTATGTAGTTGCATGTCCTGCTCAAGACAATGCCATAAAACTATGTCAGGCTTTTGCACAGCAAATTATTTCTGACCATTATCCAAACCTGCTGCTCATTGGTACACCAGGTACAGGGAAGACTCATCTGAGTGCGTCAATCATTCGCAACATTCTGCATAACAGTACAAAATCTGCACGCTACTATACCAGTGCAGAAATTGCTCAAAAAATGATGGACACCTGGTCAGATGCTTCACGCTCTGAAAAGGAAGTTATCGAGCATTTCTCCAATTTTGATTTATTGGTGATAGATGAATATGGCCTGCATGACCGACATGAAAAACGCCTGGAGATGGTGCATAAGGTTTTATATAGTCGTTATGACAATATGAAATCTACACTGCTGATTTCCAATTTCACAATCCAAAATATGCAGCGGGATTTAGGTGTCCGATTATGGTCACGCTTACACGAGAATAATTTAATTACGATACCATGCTATTGGGAAGACAACAGGCTTCTTCCTTAAAAGAAGCAATCATAATAAAAGTGTAAAACCATCCAATATGGTTTTACACTCTAAAATCTATTAAATCATCCATTGTAAAAATAATTATATTTAAAAAAAGTTGCTTTAAAGCAACTTTTTAAATCAACTAAAAATTAATATAATGTTTGCCATATTTATAAAAATGCAATATACTTATAATATATAAAATATTAATTTCTAGGAAAAAAGATGAAATTTACTGCGAACAAATTCTTAATTCCATTAAGTCTAATTATATTACTAATAAGTTTTTTAATCATTTTATACCGACTTTCCATAAATTAGATAAAATAATTCAACATACTTAACCTGAATCTCGGATAAGGATTTTTCTTCAAAAATAAAAAGATAAACGTTATTTTAGGATTAACTTTTACAGATATTAGATTAAATTGCAGAGCTTTTTATGATCAAAATGATCGATCAGCTCAAAGATGAATGGTCTTAACTCCTTAAGCAGGATTCAGATTACTTAATTAGATCTCTTTCATAAGTCATTTTTCACTCAATTCCATATGGTAAATTCCAGCGATTAAGTTGAATCTCAGACCGAGTCTCTTACCTCTATTTCGGTAACGGTCAGCTAGAATTTTAAAGGTCTTAAGTCGACCAAATACGTGCTCAATCCCGATTCTTCTTCTGTTAATCTCTTGGTTATACATTTTAAGCTGAGGATCTAACTTACAGTGCCGTTTGGCTTTTAACGGCAATAGGCTCTTAGTGTAAAAACAGCATAAATTCCTTGATAGCCTTTATCTGCAAGGATAAAAGTCCCTTCAGGAATTTGATTTAAATTGCGTTTGAGCAACTCGAAATCATGCACTGCACCGGGACTGCTACATAAACTCAGAATTTGCTGAGTTTTATAGTGAATCATGGCCTGTACTTTAAAGGTATGCGTCTTTTTCTTGCCACTATAGCTTTTCTTCTGTTTTTTTAGGTCTTTGTATTGGAATTTCTGTGGCATCCACGATGACAACATTCCAGTCTATACCTTCACCTGCAGGTAAATTCTTCGGTAAATTGAACAGGTTTGACTGAATTAAGCAGTCTTCCACATGACGTACAATTCGCGAAGCTGTTGGCTCTGAAACACCATAGCTTGTTGCAACGTGAAATAAAGTTCGATACTCGCCCCAATAGCTCAGACACAGAAGAACCTGGTCTTCGAGACTTAGCTTGGATGGTCTACCTTTAGCAGGAACCTGCTTCTGTAATTGTTCCACCATTACATAAAAGGTTGACCATGAGATGCCTGTATATCGCCTAAACTGTGTTTCAGAAAGCTTCTTCGAATCGATGTGTTTCATCAGCAGATTATGCATTAATGCTAAAAAATCCGGGGTACAAATATTAATCAAAAAGATGATCGCTTTTTTGATTTATGAAAGAGATCTATTAACTTGAAATTTTTACGCATCTTAAATTAATAAAATCCGATTTAACCAATTTAAAACCGGATTTTTTTATCAAATAATATCACCTAATAACGTCTGTTGTGCATTATGAGGCTTTTGATCTTCTGTCGAGATGTTACGGCACCAACTACCATCACTTTGCAATAACCATGATTGCTGATTATCCATTAAATAATTTTCTAACCCTTGCTGATAAATTCTTTTTTTGAGTCCAGTATTTTCAATAGGAAAGCACACTTCAACACGTTTAAATAAATTACGCTCCATCCAGTCAGCACTAGAACAATACACACGTGTATCACCATTATTGTAAAAATAATAGACACGAGTATGCTCAAGAAAACGCCCTACAATTGAGCGAACACGAATATTTTCTGATAAGCCAATTAGGCCTGGACGTAAACAACAAATAGAACGAATGATTAATTCTACTTGTACACCTGCTTGAGAAGCCTCGGCAGAGTAAAACTTGAAGTGCGACATAAACCACCTAATTAATTTAAAGGGTTTATGGAGTATATAAAATTGTCATACCATCATCTTAACTTTGAAGATCGTACTGCATTAATGCTTGAGTCAAGAAAAGAAGGCTTTTCAGCCAGAAAATTTGCTGAACTTATTAAAAGACATCCTAGTACGATCTATCGTGAGCTTAAAAGAAATAGCATCAATGACGTTTATCAAGCTCGATATGCTTCTGATAACACTTTTGCTAGACGTAGACGTGGTCACAGAAAACTCAAAATCGATTCAATCCTCTGGAAATTTATTGTTGAAGCGATCCGTTGTTTATGGTCTCCTCAGCAAATAGCAAAGCGTTTAAAGACATTTCCTGATTTGGATCAAACAATGAATGTAAGCCATACAACGATTTATTCAACGATACGAGCATTACCCAAGGGTGAGTTGAAAAAAGACTTATTATCCTGTCTACGTCATGAAAATAAAAAGCGAAAAGCTAACGGTGAACCTAAAAAAGATTCTATATTACAGGATATTAAAACTATTCATGAGCGCCCAGCCGAAGTTCAAGAAAGAAAAATACCGGGTCATTGGGAAGCTGATTTAATTAAAGGTAAAGACAATAAAAGTTCGATAGCAACACTTATTGAACGAAATACACGGCTCTGTATCTTGGCAACATTACCTGATGCAAAGGCAGAATCAGTGCGCAAGGCTTTAACTGAAGCTCTGAAATATTTACCTGCAGAACTGCGTAAAACGTTGACCTATGACCGTGGACGCGAGATGGCAGAACATAAAATACTTGAAGAAGATTTAGGCATAGATGTATATTTCTGTGACCCACATTCACCCTGGCAAAAAGGCACATGCGAAAATATGAATGGTTTAATTAGGCAATATTTACCTAAAGGGATTGATTTAAATCAGGCAGATCAGCATTATTTAAATCAAGTTGCCATGTCACTGAATACTCGTCCTAGAAAAGCGTTAGATTGGCTTACACCATTAGAGAAATTTGCTCAGCTTGTTGATTATCATAAGACTTTTCAAACTGTCGCACCTCATGTTTGAATTCGCCCTCATATAATTTATTTATTAATTGAACTTCTGTCAGTGCATTAACCTTAATGATAATTTTTGCAGGTTTACCTTGTTTAGCAAGGGTAATTTCATTATCAATAAATACAATTAACTGGCTATGTAGAGTAAAAGGTGCATGTAGAAGTTTCTTTAACTTAACCATCTTCCCCATACCCGTCAATTCTTGAAAAATACGATGTACATCTTCACATAAGTCTTGATTTGTAGTTAATAATCCATAGTCTGTATAAATTTTAGCATTCCCTGCATGATAATTCCCTGTGCCTAAATGTGCGTAGCGCACCAATTTTTGATTTTCTCGACGCACGACCAAAATCATTTTGGCATGTGTTTTATAGCCCACAATACCATATACCACAACAGCACCGGCTTCTTGCAATACATTAGCTACAGCAATATTGGACTCTTCATCAAACCGTGCACGTAACTCGATTACTGCAGTGACTTCTTTACCATTTCTTGCTGCTTCAGCCAAAATTTGTACAATTTCCGAGTCCGCTCCACTTCGGTACAAGGTCTGTTTAATAGCTAAAACATGCGGATCTTGCGCAGCCTCACGTAATAATCGAATTACAGGTTTAAACGACTCAAAAGGATGATGCAGTAAAATATCTTCTTTCTGCATCGCACTAAAAATACTGGCAGATTTTTTAAGTATTTTTGGTATCGCAGGAGTATGAGGTTCATAACGTAAAGATGGGCGTTTAAAATCCGAAACTAATCGAGCTAAATTAACTGGCCCATCGACACGATACAATTGATGTGCATGTAAATCGAATTCTTTGAGTAGGTATTCATAAATATGTAATGGACAATTTTTATTGACCTCCAAACGTACTGCCCGACCAAAACGGCGTGAACTGAGTTCGTCTTTTAAGGCTTCCGCTAAGTCTTCAACATCTTCAGTTAACGTTAAATCTGCATTTCGGGTTACTCTAAATTGATAGCAACCCGTTGCCGTCATTCCCGGAAATAAATCAGACACATGAGTATGAATAATTGAAGAGAGCATCACATGATGCTCTTTGCCTTCGGTCAACTCATCTGGCAAACGCACCACACGTGGCAATGAACGTGGTGCAGGAACCACTGCCAAATCGATCTGACGGCCAAAGGCATCCTTACCTTCCAAAGTCACAATGAAATTAAGTGATTTGTTGACCAAGCGTGGAAAGGGATGCGCAGGATCTAAACTTATTGGTGTTAAGGCTGGTGCAACCTGTTCCTGAAAATATTTTTTGACCCAATTAGATTGTGCTTGAGTTAACTCTCCACGTCTTAAAAAGCTGATGCCTTCTTCTCTTAACTGCGGAAAAATTTGCTCATTTAAAATTTGATATTGGCGTTCAATCGCAGCATGTGCTGTCTCCGAAATTTGATGTAAAATTTCTTGTGGGGATAAACCATCAGCCGTTTGTATGTCTCGCTCTTGAACAAAATGTTCCAACATAGTTGCAACACGAATTTCAAAAAACTCATCTAAATTTCTAGAAAAAATTAATAAAAAATTCAATTTTTCTAAGAGTGGATTTAAAGGATCGACCGCTTGTTCTAAGACACGTAAATTAAAATCTAAAATTGACAACTCGCGATTAATATATCGCTCAACTTGACCATATACCGGGGGGGAGGCTTGTGTAACTACGGAATTCATATACTACCCATATTTCTTAAAAGCAATGCCATTTTTAGTTGGCTAAAAATAAATAGAATTACAAAACAAAAACTTAAATACCATTCTAAAATATTGAAAATAAATCCTAAATTTACTGAATAACCATCCAAAGTACCGCCATTAAAATCGCCATATGCAGCATTTGTGCGGGGGCAAAATATAGAAAATATTTCCCGCCACCAGTTAAAAATGGGCGAATTCAAACATGAGGTGCGACAGTTTGAAAAGTCTTATGATAATCAACAAGCTGAGCAAATTTCTCTAATGGTGTAAGCCAATCTAACGCTTTTCTAGGACGAGTATTCAGTGACATGGCAACTTGATTTAAATAATGCTGATCTGCCTGATTTAAATCAATCCCTTTAGGTAAATATTGCCTAATTAAACCATTCATATTTTCGCATGTGCCTTTTTGCCAGGGTGAATGTGGGTCACAGAAATATACATCTATGCCTAAATCTTCTTCAAGTATTTTATGTTCTGCCATCTCGCGTCCACGGTCATAGGTCAACGTTTTACGCAGTTCTGCAGGTAAATATTTCAGAGCTTCAGTTAAAGCCTTGCGCACTGATTCTGCCTTTGCATCAGGTAATGTTGCCAAGATACAGAGCCGTGTATTTCGTTCAATAAGTGTTGCTATCGAACTTTTATTGTCTTTACCTTTAATTAAATCAGCTTCCCAATGACCCGGTATTTTTCTTTCTTGAACTTCGGCTGGGCGCTCATGAATAGTTTTAATATCCTGTAATATAGAATCTTTTTTAGGTTCACCGTTAGCTTTTCGCTTTTTATTTTCATGACGTAGACAGGATAATAAGTCTTTTTTCAACTCACCCTTGGGTAATGCTCGTATCGTTGAATAAATCGTTGTATGGCTTACATTCATTGTTTGATCCAAATCAGGAAATGTCTTTAAACGCTTTGCTATTTGCTGAGGAGACCATAAACAACGGATCGCTTCAACAATAAATTTCCAGAGGATTGAATCGATTTTGAGTTTTCTGTGACCACGTCTACGTCTAGCAAAAGTGTTATCAGAAGCATATCGAGCTTGATAAACGTCATTGATGCTATTTCTTTTAAGCTCACGATAGATCGTACTAGGATGTCTTTTAATAAGTTCAGCAAATTTTCTGGCTGAAAAGCCTTCTTTTCTTGACTCAAGCATTAATGCAGTACGATCTTCAAAGTTAAGATGATGGTATGACAATTTTATATACTCCATAAACCCTTTAAATTAATTAGGTGGTTTATGTCGCACTTCAAGTTTTACTCTGCCATGCATTGATGCTTTTAGAAAATGCATGTGCAGCCAAACCAATCATCATAGCGTAGACCAACGTCATCTGCTGTGGTGTTCCTTGCATCACCACCGTTGCCATGGCGGCATGTACTTCAAATAAAGAAGCGAAGAATGCCCCAATAATCAAACCGCTATCACCCAACACTACATTCAAGCCATATACCGCTGCTTGAATCACTGTCAGTGTTACCACAATGATTAAGGCTTCCTTAATGCTGAACATACGACTGTCCATATGCGTAATATCATTTTGTGGTGTAGCCTGTTGACCCATCGTCGCTTTGGATGAATGAATTAACATCAAGGCAATGATCAAAAGCACTGCAATGCCAATACTGCAAGGCAACAATAAAACCTTAAACCAAGCAAAATTAATCCCTGCGACAATAATCAGCAGCTGTAACAGGGTCGCAATACAGGAAATTAAGCCTGCACCAGCATTAGATTTGGCTTCTGCTTTGCCTGAACGGACTTCCATGCCCAAACTGGCAATAGTTGCGGTGCTAGAAACAAAACCGGATGCCAAAGATGACAACATCAAGGCTTTATTGTTTGGCAAGAGACGTTTAGCAATATGTGCCAAGGACTGTACGCCTAAAATCATGATCAGCAGTTTTAGAATCACATATGGATTGAGTACTGTGCCCCACATTGCCTGATCCGGCATCAGTGGCAACGCAATTAAAATCAGTGCCAGTAAAAACAAACCGTCACGCAGTTCAAAATGCTGAATCCAATTGCCAGCAAAATAATGCAATGACTGCTTGCCCATTAAAATCAGACACAACACTACCGCTAACCCTGCAGCAAGCGGCACATTAAACACACATAATGCACCAATCAAATAGGTCATCAAAAATGCCAGTTCAGTGGTCGCACCAATATCCTGTTTTTGTTTAATCAGACTATAAACACAAAAAGTCGTAACCGAAAATGCACCTAAGATACCTACTGCAAGATGCAGTAAAAAACATACTGCCCCAAGCAAGGCGCAAATGGTAAATGAACGCAGTCCGGCAAAACTGGGTTCACTTTCTTTACGATTATGCTTTTCTCGTTCTAAACCGATTAATAAACCGCAGCCTAAAGCAGATGCCATGATTCTCAATAATTCTTGAAAGGATAAATCTAGTAATACAGTATTCAATGTCTTAGCCTCAGCACAGCGGAATAAAAAACCCGAGGAACCACATTCATCAAGACTCCTCTAAAAGACGCTCATACATCACATTAGAGAAACGATAGCTATGTGCAATTAAGCGATCCATCCAACGCTGTGCAGCTAATAATTCCACCCCTTTGGACGCGCTTAATTGATTTACTTCGGTATATTCCATGACTTTTTCGCGCATTTCGGCACGATGGCTACTGGTCCATTTTTTTAAGTGATTTAAATCGGCTCTAAGACTTTCAATGACTGATTGATCTGCTAACTGTTCTATATTTGAAAAGTAACTTTCTAAAATATTGCAATAATCTAGTGCTAACTGAAAAATTGCCGGCTGTGTTCGTAGCAATATGGCATTATCTAAACGCTCTAAATCATTATGTAAGACACGTACATAGACCATTACTCGCAGTAATGATAAGAATTTTTGTTTGAGTGCAGGATGCTCAGGAATCGCTATTTTTTCTAAATACTGCTCAATATGCTGAATAATCTCATTCAGCGTATTCAACTGTTGATGTCTAGGTAATGTACCGGTCTGAAAAACCATTTGTAGAATTTTAAAAATCTCAAATATGCTGAAATATACCGCCTTTTCCGCGGCCTGTACTGCAATGGCAGGTACTTGCAAACTTGCATCATCCAGACTGTCTAAAATGGCAGGATTATTACTTGGCAACCATTGGATAATTTTCTGTTCTAAAAATTTCAGACTTGGCATAAACATACATGCCCCCAACACACTGAATGCTGTATGAAACATCGCGAGCATAATCACTTGATCAATGCTGCTGAAAAATGCACTGTGTTTAATCAACCAAAGAAAAAACGGTGCTAACAGGAAAAATGCAGCAATCGCACTCACGAGATTAAAAATCACGTTCACAGCAACTGTTCGTTTGGCATTGATCGAAGCGCCAATCACCGAAATCACGGTAATGCTGACTGCACCAATATTTTGCCCAATCACCATATATAGCGCCTGCGGCAAGTCAATCGCACCACTGACTAAGGCAGCCATAGTCGCTGTAATAGATGCACTAGAGGACTGCAGCAGCATTGCCATAATGATGCCGATCAGCACCAAAACCAATTGTGACCACAAGCTGTCATAACCAAAAAAGGATAAATCTGAGTGTACAGCAAACCCCGCCATGGCTTTTTGCAAAACATCGATGCCAAAGAAAATCAGACCAAAGCCTGCAATCACAAGGCCCAATAAGGCCATTTGGCCTTTAGCGATGAGTTTAAGCAGAGCGCCTAAAGCAATCATCGGTAATGCCAACATGGAAATGGAAAATTTCATGCCCAAAAATGCCACAATCCAACCAGTACTGGTTGTGCCGATATTGGCACCAATCACCACACTCATGGCTTGCGTGAAACTGAGTACCCCTGCTCCGACAAAACCAATGGCGGCGACAATTGTTGCTGTAGATGAATGCACCAGCAATGTCATACCCAAACCTGACAGCATGGCTTTAAACGGTGTTGCCGTAAACCTTGTCAGTAACTCCTTCAAGGTCTGACCTGCAATTTCTTTAAGGCTATCAGTCAGTAACGTCATACCAATTAAAAATAGACCGACACCGCCACATAGTTCAGAGAGAATTTGAAGCACTACATTCCCCTATAAATTTCAAAAAAATTATGCTATTCAATGACATTTATTTAAATCTTGCGCCATTGAATTATTATCAAAGAATAAAAAAAAAGTAGGCAGTCTTTTAAGGGATGGACACTGCCTGCCAAAAGGAAATTGTTAAGCCATGGTATGAATGGTGTCTTTAAAGCGTTTCCACGATATATAGAAAAATACCACTGCAATACCTAACAGCCATACAAAAGATGGCCATACCACATCAAATCCAGCATTGCGGTATAAAATGGCTTGAGCTAAGGAAACAAAATGCGTCGTTGGGGCAATCATCATCACGTGCTGTACAATTTCCGGCATACTTTCACGTGGAGTTGAGCCGCCTGATAGCATTTGCATCGGAATCAATACGAGCATCATGAGCAAACCAAACTGCGGCATAGATTTAGATACAGTTGCCATGTAAATACCCATTGAAGTTGTTGCAAACAGTGTGAGTAAGGCGCCAAAGAAAAAGAGCGGCAAACTACCATCAATCGGGACATGCAATACACCCTGAATCACGACTTTTAAGCCAACAAATACTGCGATCAATACCACAAGACTCATTGACCAGACTTTGGACATCATGATTTCAAATACCGTTACTGGCATCACCATCAGATGTTCAATGGTGCCATGTTCACGCTCACGAATCAGTGCTGCCCCCGTGAGGATAATCGAAAGCATCGCCACGTTATTAATGATTTGCATCACACTGTTAAACCATATATTTTCCAGTGTCGGGTTAAAACGGGAACGTATTGCCAAATCTATCGGTAGCTGGCTAATTTCACGATTGCGAAGTACATATTCATTTACTTCAGATTGAATGATCTGCTGAATATAACCTGCGCCAGACATGGCTTGGGTCATTCGGGTTGCATCCACATTAACCTGAATTTCTGCTGCATCACCCGACAGTACATCCGACTGGAAATTACTCGGAATATTGACCGCAAAGGTAAATTCACCTGCGTCCATGCCTGCATCCATCGTGCCAAGCGTGGTGGTTTTACTGATAAAATTAGGCGGATAAAAGGCTGAAGAAATCCGTTCCGACAAGGTAGAGTGATCCTCATCCACAATCGCAATCGGTGCCATATTCAAGGTATCTTTGACCGCTGTTGATGCGGTATATACTGAGATGGTAAAGGTGTAAATAATCAGCACCAACATGGCAGGATCACGCCACAGGCTCCAAAGTTCTTTACATCCGAGCTGATAGATATTCTGTACTTTTTTGAACATCTTATTGCTCCTGTTTTTTCAGCAAGGCAATGGCTGCAAACATGATGACTGGAATCAACAGTGCCATAATCCATATAGCGTGTGTTAGGTCTGAAAAACCTAAACCTTTATTGAAAATTCCACGGCTAATATTGACCATGTGTGTTGCAGGATAAATTTCACCAAACCAACGCCCAAAACCATCTAAGGAGGTAACAGGGTTAATAATCCCTGCAAATTGCATGACAGGTACCAACGTCCCAATCATCACCAAAAACATTGACGCAATCTGACTTTTGGTCACTGTGGATGCCAATAAACCCATCCCTGTGGCAAAAATCACAAACAGAAATGCAGCAACTGTGAGGGTAAAAAAACTGCCTTTGACAGGTACATCAAATAAAGTCACGATGATCAAACACATCATAAAGTAGTTCAACATCGCCAACACGATATACGGAATCTGTTTGCCGATTAAAAATTCGCTGCGTGTCACAGGCGTGACGTATAAATTGACAATTGAACCGAGTTCTTTCTCTCGTACCACCGATAAAGCCGTCAACATGGCAGGAATCAGTAACAACAATAAAGGCATCACTGCGGGGGTCATCGCAGGTAAACTTTTAATATCAGGGTTATAGCGATAGCGCGTTTCGACATTCACTGTACTTGATGTTGCATCACCGCTTTGTTCCAACGTCTTTTGCATGAGCCAGTAAGTGTGAATCCCCTGTACATAACCTTGTACGGTTTCTGCACGTTGTGGCATTGCACCATCAATCCACACCCCGACTTGCACCTGTTCGCCACGCGCCACATCTCGAGCAAAATTAGGCGGAATTTCTATCGCTAAGGAAATTTCACCGCTACGCATTCGCCGATCGATATCGTCATAACTTTGCAACGGTGGTTTTTCAATAAAATAGCGTGACCCCGCAATACTCATGCTGTAGTTTTGACTTAAGCTCGTTTGGTCACGATCCAGCACAGCGAATTTGAGGTCTTCAACATCCATGGTGATGCCGTAGCCCATGACCAGCAGTAAAATTAATGACCCCATTAAAGCCATGGTTGCGCGAATCGGATCACGCGCCAACTCCAAAGACTCACGCCAGGCAAAACTCAATAACCGGCGCAAACTGAATTTTTTTGGCTTGGCATTCAGTTCTTTACTGCCATTTGTTTCAGCAATACTTTCCGCCAAATCATTGGGCTGATCTTTAGTGCCTGCACCAGCATCAATCAAATAACCGATAAAAGCTTCTTCAAGTGTTTCAGCATGGCGGTTTTTAATCAGCTGTGCTGGTGACGCACTGTCAAGCACCCGTCCAGCGTGCATCATTGACATTCGGTCACAGCGCAAGGCTTCATTCATAAAATGCGTTGAAATAAAGATCGTGACCCCATCATTACGCGACAAATTGATTAAATAGCGCCAGAAATTATCACGCGCAATCGGGTCAACCCCAGATGTTGGTTCATCCAGAATTAAAATTTCAGGATTATGCACCAGTGCCACTGCGAGTGATAAACGCTGACGAACCCCCAAGGGCAAATCATCAGGCAGTTTTTCTTTCACATTCTCAAGATCAAAACGCTCGAGCATCAGTTGTACACGCGGCTCAATTTGCTCTTGTGGCACATGAAATAATTTGGCATGTAAGACCAAATTCTGCACAATGGTCAGCTCGCTGTATAGGGAAAATGCCTGCGACATATAGCCGACACGGCGACGAGTTTCAATATTGTTGCCCTCTACAGGCTCACCAAACAGCCACGCCTGACCTTCTGAGGCTTCTAAAAGTCCCGTCAGCACTTTCATGGTGGTGGATTTACCACAACCATTCGAGCCTAAGAAACCAAATATTTCACCACGCTTAATTTTAAAATTAACATGATCTACCGCAGTAAAATCACCAAATTTCACTGTTAAATCTTGCGCTTCAAGAGCATAGCTTTCTGAACCGTAGTCAGGTAAAGGCGGAATCACCACAGGCTCATAGCCGAGCTTTTTTTCTTCTGGCAATAGTTGAATAAAAGCATCTTCTAAACTGTTACATTGCGTTTCAGTCAATAATTCTTGTGGTGTGCCAGTTTTTAAAATCTGCCCATCATCCATCATCGCCAGCCAGTCAAAGCCTTGTGCTTCATCCATATAAGCAGTAGCAACAATAACACTCATCTGTGGACGAACTTTGCGAATGCGGTTAATTAATTCCCAAAATTGCGCTCGCGCCAAAGGGTCAACCCCTGTGGTCGGCTCATCTAAAATCAGAAAATCGGGATCATGAATCAAAGAACAGCACAGACTTAATTTCTGCTTCATCCCACCCGATAATTTACCCGCAGGACGGTCGAGAAAATTGTACAAGCCTGTGCTTTTGGTCAGATCATCAATCCGTTTGCGTCGCTCGGCAGCATCATGCCCAAACAGACGTGCCACAAACTGTAAATTCTCTTCAACCGATAAAGTTTTATATAGGTTTTTCCCTAAACCCTGCGGCATATAGGCAATATGTGGGCAAACACGGGTACGGTGTTGTTTATCGGCAATATCACCGCCCAACACCTTTAAGCGACCTTGCTGTACAATTTTCGCCCCTGACAGCAAAGCCAATAGACTGGATTTCCCCACCCCATCTGGACCGATTAAACCGATCATGCAGCCTGCTGGTAAGGATAGCGACACTTGATTCAGTGCAACCGTTTTTCCATATTTCAGACTAACATTTTCAATTTCTGCAACAACCGATCCTTTTTCAGATTGTTGTGTCATCATTTAACTGTGTTCTCTAAAAATGTCGGCCAAGCTGCCTGATCATCAATTTTGATATATGCCACACCTGGCAAACCTGTTTTGACTTGTTCGATATATTTGTTCAATAAAGTTGGATCAATTTTCGCTTTAACACGGAACATCAGTTTTTGACGTTCGCTTTCCGTTTCCACCGATTTTGGTGTGAACTGTGCAGTATCGGCAACAAAAGACACTGTAGCTGGAATCACCACATTTTTCGCAGCATCCAATACAATACGTACTTCTGTTCCAATAGCAATTTTACCTGCAACGGTTTCAGGCAAAAAGAACGTCATATACACATCAGATAAATCAATCAGATTGAGCACACGCCCGCCCGCTGCCACCAACTCACCCGGCTGCGCGACACGGAACTGAACACGTGCTTTTAATGGTGCACGTAACTGTGCATCATCCATATCAAATTTAATCCGTTCCACCGAGGCTTTGATGGCATCGACTTGAGAATGTGCGGCTGACACTTGGCTTTTAGACGCAACAATTGCCCCTTGGGCACTTTGTACCTGTGCTTTGGCTGCGCTTAATACCGCAATGGCTTGCTGTGCTGCGGCACGTTCATCATCCAGTTGTTGCTTGGACGATGCGCCTTCTTTGGCTAAAACTTCGGTACGCGCTAAACGATTTTTAGCCGCCATCAGTTCTGTTTCACGCTGTTGTACCATGGCTTCAGCGGCGGCTTTTTCGCTGATCCGCATCGCCACTTGTGCTTCCGCTGTCGCAATCGCATCCTGGGCTTGACGCTGTTGTGCTTCCAATTCACGTAACTGGGCTTCTAAAGTCGAAATTTTAACCCGCGCCAAGATTTGACCAGGCTCGACAAAGTCACCTTCTTTAACCAAAATTTCTTCTAACTGACCAGATAGCTTACTAGATACGTTAATTTCAGTGGCTTCAATACGTCCATTGCCACTGACTAAGGCATCAGTGTCTGGCTTATTCATATTTTTCCAGATCAGATAAGCGACCAACCCTAAAACAACGATGAACCCAGCAATGGTTATTTTCTTAAAATTCATGTTTAATTACCCAATATTTTAAATTTTTTTTGCAAATGCGGTGTCACCACCCAAGGCAAAATAAAGACTGACATAGGACTGCATTAAGCTACTTTGCGTTTCAATCCATTGCTGTTCTGCACTAAGTAAATTGCGCTGTGCATCCAAAACGTCTAAATATCCCACAGCACCGTTGTCATAACGCAGTTGTGCCAGCCGTGCAGTTTCCTGGAAAGCACTGAGTCCTTGTTTCTGAATCCGTAATTGTTGATCTAAATATTTCTGTTGAACCAGTGCATCAGAGACTTCACGGAATGCGTTCTGTACCGTCTTTTCATACTCTGCCACTGCAATCTCTTTACGCACTTCTGCTAAGGTCAAATTATTTTTTAGACGACCCGCAGTAAAAATCGGCACACTGATACTTGGAGCAAACGACCAAACACTGCTGCCAGATTTAAATAAATCGTCTAAATCTGCACTGGCTGTTCCAAAACTGCCCGTCAGTGCGATACGTGGAAAAAATGCTGCGCGTGCCGCATAGATATTGGCATGCTTAGATTTAAGCATTGCTTCCGCAGCATGAATATCAGGACGGTTCAACAATAAGTCTGAAGGCAAACCCGTTTGTAGCATACTTGTTTTAAAAGTCACTTGATCTAAATCTGTTTTAGGCAAAGAAATCGGCTGTCCCACCAATTGCACTAAATAGTTTGCAGTCAGTGCACGGGATTTCTGTAATTCAGCCACTAAAGCTTGACCATTACTGAGCATTGTTTTTGCTTGCATGTATTCCACTTTAGAGCCTGCACCCACCTCAAAACGGCGCTTAAAAATTCGTACTGATTTTTCATAATTCTGTACAGAGCGCTGAGCAAAATGGATGCGTTTATCCAGTTCAGATAACGTTAAATAACTTTGAACAGTTTGCTGCATAATACTATTGCGTGCTGCACGCACATTGCTTTCAACTGCAAGAAATTGCTGCAAAGCCGCTTCATTCAAGCTGCGGATACGACCCCACAAATCCAGCTCCCATTGGTTCATGCCAAGACCCACAGAATACTGACTGGATGTCACTTCTCTACCGACATAAGATAAGTCGGCAGGCACATGACTGCGTTCCATGCTCGCAGTACCACCTATATTCGGAAAAAGTTCAGCACGTTGAATGTTATAAGCCGCTTGTGCTTCATGCATACGTAATGAAGCAATCTTTAAATCCTGATTCGCCACTAGTGCCAGATCGACAATATTAATAAGTTGTTGATCTTTGACATAATCAATCCAAGAAAGTGCTTGGTAAGAGTGCTGAGTTTGAATCGGATAATTATGAGATAAAGAAATTTTAGGCTGTTGATAAGGATCTATTTGTTGACAACCAGTAATACTGAATATAATTAAAAAACTACTATATTTTAATTGGGTAAATTGCATAATATTATTCACCCCAAAAATTAACAGAATGATACAAATGAGAATTTGAAAACATATTTTTCAAATGAATATAAACTAACTGCTTCAATCTAATTTCAATATTAAAATTAGGATCTACCATCCAGTTATGAACTAAACCCATCAATGATGTTTTAAGAAAATCATGTACCATTTCAATATCTACATTTCGTGATAATTCCTCTAGAGCTAATGCTTCTTTAAGCCATTTAATAGTGTTTTCCTCACGAATATTACGAGATTTTACCAGACATTCATTTAAAATTTTATTTTGTTCTAAACCATAAAATCTCAACCAAAAATATGCTCTATATTTTTCACGATACAAATAAAAATCATCTGAAATACTTAAAATTAATGAATTAATAGCATCTAAACCATATTTATTATTAGTTGCAATTTTAGATTTCTCATTTAACCAGTTTTCCAAATAATTTAAAACTCGAACAAGTAATTGATCCTTAGAACCATAGCGCCTAGAAACCAAACCGCGACTGTATCCTGCATTCACACCTACTGCCTCTAATGTAACTGCATTAACGCCACCTTCTGATAGAAGCTTAATAGTCTGATTCACCATCTTAAAATCAGATTCAATTGCTCTAACCTGTGTCTTTTTCTTAAAAAAAGCATTATTCAAGTTTTCTTTATGTTCTAAAACAGTTGAAATCTCAAGACTCACAACAGCCCCCATCCAAAGACATATAAAAATATTGCTATTAACAAATTTTTCTTATAAAGAATATAAACTTAAAATAAAAAAAGGTCAAAAATTAATTTTTTAATATTTTAAATACTAATAAATATTAATAAATAACAATAACTTATATTAATAACACTAATAAAAATAATAATTAAAAAAATACCGATCTTTTTAGTCGGTTTTGTTTTACTGGCACAAAAAAAAAGTTGTTGCAAAACAACTTTAATCATAAAACAATAACATTGACTACAACTGAATTTATAATTATTTTATTAAAAATTTTTTAAACGAGACTTAAAATGAATTATCAAGACCTCTCCATTAAATTAATTCAAGAACAATATAAACTCAAGAATTCTAAATCAAAAAGTATATTAGTAATAATTGGCGGAATTGAACTAACGCGAAAAAATCAATCAATCAAAAAGCTAAGTGAATTAATGGATCCTAGATATTTAAAAATTAAGGCTGAAACCCCAAATAGAGTCAAAGAAAATAAATTAATTTGGCAACCATACATAAATGACATTCCAAAAAAAGGACAAATCATGTTTTTTTATGGAAATTGGTATACTGATTTACTAGCGTCAACTATATTAAATGATGAAGAAATACAAAATAATACATTCAACGAACACTTAAAGCGTATATATGAATTTGAAAGTTACTTAAAAAATAATAATGTAGATATTATTAAAGTTTGGTTTGAAGTTTCATGGAGCAAAGTAAAAATTCGCACAAAAAATATTGATATTATTGATAAAATCCAAAGAGTTCCACGTTTTACATGGGATGATTTTCCACAAAAAAAATGGAAAACTAAAACCTTATACAATCAAATTAAAACTTTAAGAAATAGATTCACCCACGATTGGGTAATCATTAATAGTGAAAACAATATAGAAAGAAATACACAGTTTTCTCAATTAATACTTAAACATCTAAAACTACCACCTGTACAAATTAAGAATAAATTAAAATATCAGGCGGCACCTATTCCTTCAAGTTTAACTCAAATAAAAAAAAGTGAAATTAGCCACATAGAGTATAAAAAAACCATTAAACAACTAGAAAGGAAAGTCGCAGATGTTCTACGTTATTCATCACATAACGTTGTATTAGTTTTTGAAGGTATGGATGCCGCAGGTAAAGGCAGTTCAATTAAGCGCATCATTAAATTTCTAGGGCTACACGAATATAATATTCATAGTATTTCAGCACCAGAAAATTTTGAACGATTACGTCCTTATTTGTGGCGTTTTTGGAATAAGCATTCAACGAATGGGGCACTTAATATTTTTGATCGCAGCTGGTATGGACGTGTACTTGTAGAACGTGTAGAAGATTTAATTAACCCAATAGAATGGCAAAATGCTTATGAAGAAATAAATCAGTATGAAAAACAACTGTCTGATACGAATACAATTGTTATAAAATTTTGGCTAGCAATTTCAAAAGATGAACAATTACGTCGTTTTTACATGCGAAAAAATACACCTCAAAAAAACTTCAAATTAACAGAAGATGATTGGCGTAATAGAGAAAAGTGGGATGCCTACTTACAAGCAGCTTCAGATATGTTCAAATACACGAGCACAGATATTTCTCCTTGGTACATCATTGCCAATGATAGTAAATATGCTGCACGAATTGAAATTTTGCAAACTATCCTTCATAGCGTACAAAATAAAAATTTAGGTCACTTAGAAAACTTATAAGATTATATAAAGATATTTTATAATCAAATCAGGTGCCATTAGCATCTCTAAAGAATGAGTCCAAAAGCATTTGAAACAGCTTCAAAATGAGGCTGTCTCATACTGGGATAACTAGAGCTGTCCCCTATGAACTCAAAATAATAGCCCTCTAGGTAAAGAGGTCCATTTTAATTTTGAGGCTGTATTAATTTAATATTCAACTTCTTTCAGTTCTTTAGCTATTAAAAATTTTCAAGCTCCGTTTTTATCAGGCTTGAAACTATACCTCTAATGTGTAAATAAGGCTGAAAACTCGAGTGGGAGATTGATTGCTTAGAATATTTGTAACAATTTCTACCTGTTTCAATTTTTTAATTTCCTAAGTAAGAACCTCTATATCTTTAAATATACAGCATGTTATAGATTGTTATTTAGTTCTTAAAATTATATAAAAATAACAACATATTGTATATTAATTGTAAATATACACAAAATATAGGGTGAATCAACCTTGTTTAATATTTCAAAAAATTATAAGAATATTCACTTGATTATTTTTTAAACTTTTTGGGGACTCTCATTTTTATGGGAACAACTTTTGATTTTGATGAAGAATTTGGCATACCAAAAAAATTGTTGTGCAAAAATTTTAATAAAGTCCAAATCAGTGTACATCCTTATTTTTCTGGAATTTATCTTTGCTATCAAGAGGCTTTCAAAGCTTTAAAAACAGATCTAGGTATCTTGAATCCACGTCCCGAAATTCACGTCTGGAAAGATACTAATCTATCCGGTTATACCATCGCCAGTAATTTCCAATGGTTCCTATACTGGACTCAGAACGCACCCAAAGAAATTAATCTAATTATCCATTCTCTTCCCAAAGATAACAAAAAAATCGAACTATTAAAAAATGTGGCTAGTTCCGAATTTCTAAAATTTCTATCATCTACTTATTATGATCTTAATAGATTAAATCCCAAAAGGTTACATAACTTAATAAATGAATACATTTCTGCCGAGGCTATTTACAAGTTAAACAAAGAAAACTCTTTCAAACCTCACCGTACAATGAGTTTGGATCTGCTTGCCTATCTACTGTCATATACACGAAATCAGCTGAATTATCGCAATAAAGTTATAAACCGGAAAAGACAAAATGTGCTAGATCAACTGCAACAAACCAGTGAAGTTGTTCAACAGCTTTTAAACAATGTGGACTTCGTTCTCACGCCAGATCAGTTATGGAAAGCATAATGTCAGAATCTAACCCAAGCCGTCAAAATGCTGCTGATATTCCGCGGGTATCATTAAAACAGACACTGGAAAAACTCTTTGGTGACGAGCAGTTCAACCGTGCAGAACATATTCAATATATTGCTGATTTACTGACTTCACACCCCAGTGATCAATATCTGAAGGAGCTGAACCTCGATCTATTAGATTTTGATCTACAAACCAATTCTGTTGTTGCTAGACCCGCTGCCTTGGTCTCCTCTCGAAAACATACTGTTCGCGCAACACCAGTCACTTGGTATGTGAACTCAATTGCACAATTAGCAAAGTCAGAAGAAAATGCGTTAATCTGGAATATCCTGGTCTTAAAAGCAGCAGTTTACCTAATTGCACTGCCAGACATTAAACCTGAACTTTTTAAAGAGGATCACACTGAACATTTCAATACTGTAAAACGTTTATTCCAACGCTTCCGTACCGCCAATCGGATTCTAAGTTCCGAAAAAGAATATCAAAATACTCCTGAATATAGACTCCTTTGGGAAAAGTATCTTAAAGATCCCTCCCTTTCCTTAGTTGAATTTATTCGGTATTTGAATGAGGTTATTGATGAAGAACGTGATAAAGAGTCATCTAATGATTTTATGCAAAACCTGCTAAACGTGATCCGCATCACCTTTAATTATGTTTTGGAAAATAAGGCAAAAATTGCAAAAGCGAGCATCGAGACGCAACTGCAACATGAATTTTTAGACGAAGATCAGCTGATTGCAGAAAGTTCAGAAATTAAAAAAGGGCAAAAATCTAAAGCCCTCAATATAGAACAACAACTAGATGACCAAGATACACGTCAAATATTAGTAGACCCAACCATCGTTACCCCCCTTGCTGCATATTCAGAATCCAGCCAGAGCTATGTGCTGCCTCTGGTTGCCAAACATATTCAACGGAAAGAACATTTGCTGCCATACAGCAGCCTCTTTCCTAATACCACAAGCATAAGTGCCCTAATTACTGAACTATATAAAAATTACATTATTGAGATTAAAGAAGACTCTAAAGACAAGGATAAAGAAACCAAAAAAAAGAAGGCATCCTTGATCCTGATGTTGTCATTTCTGACAGGAAATAAAATCCAGGAGTGGCTACGTCTACAAAGTAAACGTGCTAAAAATTTAAACGCTCGCCAACAAATCAAGCAAAGCAATGGACAATATTATCTGAGAAGTAAATTTTCAATTTTTGAAAATAAGGATTTTGCTTATCCAGAGGGCTTGCTCAACCAAACAGTTCATCTGGACATCCCGATCCCGAATTCATTTATTGAATCTCTGCGAGACGGTGACCCCGTTACGGAAGAGGACCTTCAGCAACATTTGAAACAGCTGAGAGCCAAATTTTATATTCCAAAATTATCACTAATAAGAATTGGCTCTCTTTTACATCAGACTATTTTGCAACGCACTGGAAATAAACAGCTTGCTGACATTCTTACTGGTATTGATGCCAATAAGTCTTCTTCTACTTCTTATTGTCATCAAAATATCCTGACTTTACAGACTGAATATGTCTCAATTTTAAAAGAGCTGTGTGAGTCGTTATCCGATGACTACCAGAATATTGAATATGCTGCAGAAAAAAACTTTGGAAGCCGCAAAGCACCTACTTCAAATGTGATTCAAAATATCTTTGCCACTCTCAAATTCAGAATAATTTCACAAAAAGAAGACGACTGGATAGCAATTTTTAATCACTACAATCTGTGGATGTGGCATTTCTTGTTGCTCTTTACTGCTGCACGACCCGTCGCTGAATTTCCAGGTTTTTTAAAAAGCTTTAACCTGAAAAGAAAAATATGCATGGTTTCTGATAAGGAGGTGGGTGGGCGTCAAGGCTATGGACGTTTAATTCCACTGGGTCATTTTGTTGTACAAGAACTCCAGAAATTCATAGATTTTTTACATTATTTTAAAACTCAAATTGCTCCTAGTCAGCCAGAAATTCCACAACATATTCAACAAATTTTAGAGAGCAAGCTCCCACTATTGAATATCTTTCAGGATGGTCAATGGTACCCCTTAAGGCCTTCGATTATAAAAAAATCTAACCCTGAGTTAAGTTTGCTACATGAAAACTGGCACCGGCATACTGCCCGTGCGTTTCTCAGCCATAAAATTAGCGAAATTGAAATTTTAGCTTTATTCGGTCATGAACCGATGCAGCAAGAAGCTGCTCATCCTTATTCCAGCTTATCTATTTCACAATATTCAAGGATTGCTCATATTCTTGAACAAATGAAAGATCATTTTAATATTACCGGTATTGAACTCGATGTCCTCACTCAATAAACGTACTAAGCAAACTCGAACACTATATGCCGAAGCACGTAGAAAACAAGACCGACTCGATCAGGAAGAACAGCTTCGAGTAGATGTAGAACAGGAGCTAATTCAATACTTCCAAGAACAAGATTTGGAACAAAAAGGGCATCTTGAATCCTTATATCCAGCAATTTATGAGTTTATTAAACGCAAAGCTCCAAGCTTGGCCTGGAAAAAATATGCACATGAATTTTTTCGGTCATATATCAAGCAAATCAATTTAAATCGTCGTGAGACTTTGCCCCTACCGAATCTGACATTTGAGATGAAGCGTGATCAGCCAGTTTTTACGATGGACTGGATCGAGAAGGGACAGCAGGTTGATGAAGTTCTTGATAAGCTTTGGGACTACTGGATTCTAGCAAAAGATAGCAAGACATTTTCTGATGATGAAATCATTGGAAATATTGTTATTTCTGCCATGCTTTATTCCGGCTTAAATCAAAAAGCCTCTTTAGAGGCTTTGCTTCAACATTTAAAAGATCCGGCCAAAATTAGAAAGATCGAAAATCTGAACATTATATTTTTAGAACCGCTCTCCCCTTCCTATGGAGATCTCTTTATTGATGAAAAAACCATCCGTAAATCGCGTAATTTTATTCCTGATCAAATTACCCGCTTATGGTTAATTCATTTTAATAGCAGAAATATTCGTACAGTAAACCAGAATGTAGAAGACTATCTACAGCTTATTTTTAATAAGATTAAGTTACCATTTAATCTCAAAACTTATAAATTGTTACGCGACTACGCCAACTTTAACTGGATGCAACTCCCGAAAGTTGACATTGATCCTGCACTTTCACAATGCCTCATTGAGAATACTGCAACCTGTGGCTTATCAGAAATAGAATTTGAAAGATTTCTTCATCCAAAATTTAAATATCAGCAGGACACTCTTACTGATTCAAATGTAGAAAAATCACCATCTACTGTGAGGGAATCCTACTCTAATGATGACATTCAGCAAGCCTTGGATGATGTTATAAAGATTCACAAAGACCTTTTACAACTGATTCGTACATCACAAACTGATCAAAGTATCGATGCATTAATCATTAAATATTGCATTGAAAATACTAATAAATTTAATGAGTACAGTAAACGTGTCGCCTTATGGCTCATCAGCCTTTATAAACCAGAATTAGAACAAATTCAGTCACTGGCTGAACGTTTAAATTTTTGCACTAGCCAATTTCAAAAATCGTTTCAGCAGAATAAGCGTTTAAAAGACGGTTCGATTTACACTTATTATTCGCGTATTGCAGAGCCTTGGCTGACCCATTCTTTACAATATCTAGATAGCGAAGATGATCCTAATACAATAATCATTAATATCTACCGACAAATCATTACAAACACCCGACTTGCAGCTGAAGCCGGCGAGCCTAACTTTAAAAAATCCATTGGTCAAACTGTCAGTATGTTGAAGCGCTTCCAGAGCTTTCAACAAATAGTTTTTGAAGCTGAACCTCTCGAATTAGAGTCAATCGCTGTACAAAATAGGCCTAGAGCCCGTATTATTAGCCCTTTGACTTATCAAGCTTTCATGAACAAGTTAGATACCTTATTTTCAGGTGCTAATAGTCAAGAAAACACTTATAAGATATTAAAAATCATCTATATCTTAGCTTACCGAACCGGTATGCGTATTAATGAAATTCTGGGCTTACGTGTGCGGGATATCGAGGGCTTGAGCTGTCTATCCGTATGGATTCAGCCCTACGGCTCAAAAAAGAAAGGAAACTTACATCAACTTAAAACAGATAGTGCTGAACGCAAAGTCCCTGTGTATTGCTTATTAAAAACCGATGAATATCAAATATTTCGTAATTATGTAGTCGAGCAACGATTACTCAATCAGGAAAACTTATACCTATTCCGTAATTGGAATGAAAATAGCAAGCTGAACAAACATACGGTGACAACACCTTTTAGAATGATTATGAACGAGCTTTTTAAAACTCATGATTATTCTTTCCACTCATTTCGACACACAGCAGCGAATCACCTATCGGTTGTTCTCAACTGTAATTACGCTCCATTGGTCAAAAATCTGACGGATTATACAGAAGAAGAATATCAATCTATTCGAGCAGAATTACTCCGTCATACGCATGGTCAAAATCATTGGTTTATGATTGCCCATTTACTGGGTCACATTGACCCTACAGAAACCTTTAAAAGCTATATTCATCTTAGCTACCTGATCGCTGGGCATAAAATACTGCAATATCATCCAGACATCGATACTCAATTAGCAAAGAAGATGATGGGCTACCTACCTTCTTTCAAATTTTTAAACACAGTAAAAGATTCTGCTCCATTCAATTTTGAAAAGCATGCTGTTCATTTAAGTCAGCAGTTACTTAACGATCAAACTGACTGGTTAAAAAGTAACGTAGAAGACATTCTAGATGAGGTTTCATTTAACTCACAGCCTCATGATTTTTTTAAATATTTCGCAGGAACAAAAGAATCTAAAGTTTCATTTGCATGGTTTTTTAAGTGCCTAAATTTACTGGAAATTCATCATGATCCAGACCGGGTATCACAAGAAATGAGCTTACCTGTCGAACTGGTTAGCTATTGGTATGAAAATGCCAAACAACTGGGCCAACTCAAATCTCAAAAAAGCAACCCAAGGTTATTTGATCTCAACAACAAAAATCATCTGGATAAACCTTTGAAACCCGCCATGATAGATACCGTTGAAGAGCGCATAGCAAGAAACTATTTCTTTGAAAATATTCAAAATATCTTTGAAAAAAAGCCAGATGAAATAAAAGCGGTGCTTGAGACATTTTTAAGTCGTGTTACGGTTTGCATACCGGCATTCATTATCGATGGAATAAAATCGATCAATTGGAATCATTTTATTCCAAGGTAAAAGACCTGTTTCCCCATCAATTTTGGCATTTGCTCGGACAAGACTTGGTACAATTGCTAGATAAAAAGAAACAGCCTTTATTACTGAAGCTGGCTAAATCGAGCACAACAGAGCATCCTACGACTCAAGAAGATTATGTTCGTCTCCAGCTTTACTCAACAAAAGATACTAAAGCACTGGCCGCATTTAAATTCTGTTTACATTTAGCCTGTATTGGCAGACCTCGATCTCTTGAACTTAAAGCCGAAGGTCTAAAAATAACTACATGCTGTTAAATAATTTAACCGTTGCTTCCTTATCTAAAGCCAAATTTAATATATGTTTAGTAAAAATTAAGTTAGCAGCGTCTGAAACAGGGATAGGTCATGCATACAACATCAGAAAAAACTGCAAAACAGAAAATGATATTAGCTAAGGCAGTTTTAGCTGCTGCTGAACGACTTGGTCTTGCACAGGATCAACTAGCCTTAATACTCAGTATAGATTCGGTGAAAACTTTAACCTCTCTTGAATTAGATCCCACTTCAAAACAAGGAGAAATAGCCCTCACTTTAATCCGTATTACCACATCACTAGAGACTCTGGCGGGTGGAGATACTACCTGGATGCAGCATTTCATGAAGTCATCAAATAAATTAACTAATGGTATTCCGGTAGAACAGATTCAAAATGCTCAGGGATTGTTTTCTGTTTTACAATTGCTAGAGGGTCTTCGAGCTAAACTTTAAAGAAATTAATGCATATAAATAATTTTGTATAATATTTTGAAAATTAATTGATTTATTATATTGTAATTCTTTAATTTAAGATTTGATATTAGGACAGTAATAGCTGTGTTTTAGGAAAAATCAGTGAATAATAAGTTAAAAGAAATTGCAGTTAGATTACAGCAAATTTTAGACCAAATCACATTATTACAAAATGAATATCAAAGCCTTTATCAAGAAAAAGAAAAACTTATATCGCTTGAAGAAAAAAATAAGAATTATTTATCAGCAGAAGAAAGACTTTTATTATTTTCTCAAAGGTTTATTGGACGAACTGATACCTTTGCTTATCGTTGGGAAAATAGCAGTGGAAAATCTGGTTATTCTGTTGCTTGTGCAAATGAGTGGAAACATGGCATTTGTTACAAACCTCAAATTAAATGTTCAGACTGTAAAAGCCGTCAACTATTACCCATCACACAAGAAGTTCTTTATTCTCATTTAACTGGACAGAAAGTTATAGGCATTTACCCACTATTAGCAACAGATCAATGTAGGTTACTCGCAGTAGATTTTGATAAATCAGATTGGAAAAATTGTGTAACTGCATTTTCTGAAGCGTGCTTATCTTTAAATATACCATTTTTGGTTGAGCGCTCTCGTTCAGGTAATGGCGCACATGTTTGGATATTTTTCTCTGAACCAATTGCAGCTAAGCAAGCTCGCTTAATGGGTGCAGGTATTCTAGATAAGGCCATGGAACTTTATCCAGCTCTAGATTTTGAATCTTATGATCGTATGTTTCCAAATCAAGATCACATGCCAGCAGGCGGATTTGGAAATTTAATAGCATTACCCTTACAAAAGCACGCAAGAGCGCTAGGAAATAGTACCTTTATTGACAGTAACTTTAATGCCTTTACTGACCCATGGACTGTTTTACAACAAACTGAATTAATGAGTTCTTCTGAAGTTAATAATATTGTGAATGAACTAGGCTACAATTTCATCGAACAGAATCAAACAGATGTTGACCATGAGGCTCCATGGGTAAAAAATATTCCTAAAAAAAATCAAAAGATCGCGGGATGTCCAGACGCTATTGAATTGGTATTCGCAAATATGATTCACATTCCAATTCAGACATTACCCTCTCAATTGATAGCTCAATTAAAAAGATTAGCCACTTTCTCCAACCCTCGTTTTTTTAAAGCACAAGCAATGCGTTTTTCAACGACAGGAATTCCAAGACACATATGCTGTGCCCGCCTTGAAGGACAATATCTCAGTTTACCACGAGGATGCCTAACAGATATAATTCACTTGCTTAATCAACAAGATACTAAAATAAAACTAAAAGATCAACGTACTAAAGGCAACATATTAGTCAATATAAATCTACTTACCGAATTATCCTCTGAACAGGAAATGGCATGTAAAAAAATCCTTGAACACGATGTTGGAGTTCTACATGCACCAACGGCTTTTGGAAAAACTGTTACTGCAATCTCTATCATTGCCAAACGCCAAACAAATACACTCATTATTGTTCATAACAAAGAACTTGTTTCTCAATGGAAAGAACGATTACATTCATTTTTAGCCGATGTCGAAATTGGTACAATACAAGGTGGAAAAGCCAAACCATCTAATCAAATTGACATTGCAACATATCAAAGTCTAATCAACCGTGTAAATAATTCAATCAAACCTATCGCCTTTAATTACGGACAAATTATCGTAGATGAATGCCACCATTTATCCGCACCAAGCTATGAATTTCTTCTCAGTGAAGTCAGTCCCTACTACATTCTCGGGTTAACTGCTACACCAGAACGTCAAGATGGGCATCAACCCATTATTTTCATGCAAGCTGGTTCTATTGTATACAAAGCGAAATCCAACAATCACACCCAGCTTAAAAAATTATTAATAAAAGTAAATTATGAAGGTGAATTCCCAGAAATTTTCTTTGGTACCGAAAATAAACCACATATTTCAAAGCTGATGCAACATCTTACTGAAGATACAGAACGTAATAATGCCATTATTAAAGATGTCTCTCATTGTATTCAAAATGGTCAGATCCCGTTAATTTTAACTGAACGTAGAAAACATGCCGAAAATCTTAGAAATAAGTTGAATGATTTAGGGTATAAAACATCTATTTTACAGGGAGGTATGAGCCATACAAAAAACATAAAAGAAAAACAAAATTTAGATGATGCTCATGTTGTGATTGCCACGGGAAAATACATTGGTGAAGGTTTTGATCTTCCTCGTTTAGATACCTTGTTCTTGGCATTCCCGATTTCATGGAAAGGCACTTTGGCTCAATATGTTGGGCGTATTCATAGATCAAATGAAGGTAAATTTGAAGTTCAGGTATATGATTATGTTGATGTTAACCATCCGATATTTGTCAAAATGTTTCAGAGAAGGAGTAAAAGTTATAAAGCTCTAGGCTATATTGTAGAACAATCACACAATAATATCGTTTTATAATTTTAGATCTATTGACACTACCCCAATTTTCAATCCATAAGATAATTAAACGTAAAGCCGCTTTTAAAATTCTAAATGTGTGGGTCTCCTTGGCATCAAAATAACTGGCCATCACAAAGGATGCGGGTCCGAATGCAAATTTTAACTGTATTTTCAGAGTCATTTCAGATCACTACGTAGCTAAGGCTGTTTTGCAGATCGAAATGATAAAATCATAAATTGCTTTTCAAGAAAAAAGAAACTAATATGTTTCTTATAACACTAAAAAGCAATAAATGTGTCTACAATGAATGAGTCTTTACTTCAGCAAATCAAAAAAAGACGAACCCAATTGGGCTTAAAGCAAGTTGATATGCAATCCCGTACAGGCATTTCAAGACAGCAATACCAAAAGCTGGAAAGTCAGGGCAACCCTCGATTAGAGACCTTAGAAATTATCGCGGCAGGATTAAATGCTCAACTGATGCTCATCCCTGATGATAAGGTTCATTTGATTAGACAATTATTGAATGATGAAATTAAAGTCACTATTGAAGATCAGGATGACTTAATGACTAACCCATGGAAGGGTCTTCTCGGAGGAGAGGAACCATGAATACTGTTGCCGTCCTGAAATTAACATTACATCACGCTGTCGTTGGATACTTGGCAGGATTTCAGAGCGGAAAAAATATTCTGGTTTTTACGGATTCTTTCCGATTTGATCAGCAACGCCAGACCTTGAGCTTGCTGACTTCCCCCTTGTATCCTCAAGCAGATAAGATTTTAGAAAAGACTTATGTTACACATCAGCGCTTACACCCCTTGCTATCAAACTTGCTACCAGAAGGCGCATTACGCGAACTCATTGCACAAAGCCTTAAAGTACATATAGACAATGAATTTCAGTTATTGGCAGCTTTAGGTCATGACTTACCTGGAGCACTCATTGCGACCCCATTAGATCCAGAAGAAATTCCAGATGAAATAAAATTCAAACTGCAGATCTCGAATCCAGATCAGATTTTAAAGCAAGAGATTCGAACAGATAATAAGTTTTCCTTGGCCGGCGTCCAAATGAAGTTTTCCATGAAAGCCAAAGATGGGCGTTTTACACTAGCACAGGCAACGGAAACGACTCTACTCGGGGACTGGATTATCAAAACTCCTTCTTCCAGACATGCTTTTGTTCCGCTAAATGAATATTCTATGATGACCCTTGCCAAAACGGTCGGAATAGATGTCCCTGAGATTCGCTTGGTGGATATGGCCCTTTTACAAGACCTTCCACCATTAAATTTACCCCAAGAGCAATATGCTTTCGCAATCAAAAGATTTGATAGACAGAGTACTGCTGATACTACAGAGCTTATTCACATCGAAGATTTTGCTCAGATCTTCGGCGCATATCCACATCAGAAATACAGCACCACAAATTATGAGCAGATAGGAAAGATCATTTATCAATATTCAGATAACAAAATTCTTGATATTCAGCAATTTGCCAGCCGCTTACTCGTCAATATTTTACTCGCCAATGGAGATGCGCACTTAAAAAACTGGAGTATGATTTATCATGATAAAAGTGCACCCAGATTATCTCCCGCATACGATATATTAATGACCAGTGTATATATTGAAAATGAGCGTCATTTCGCATTAAATCTTGCCAAAAATAAAGATTGGTATTTAGCTGAGATGAAACACTTTGAACAATGGGCTGAAAAAGTCGGTGTTCCATGGCGTGTTATTGAAAAACAGCTTCACGTGATCATGGACAAAGCACGGTCAGTATGGCCAGTGCTATTACTAGACTTACCTATGATTTCTGTTCATAAAGAAAAATTAAGAGAACATTGGAAAAAATTGCATCCAGACTTTCAGATACTTACAGATGATTAGGGTAATCTGAAACCAAACTAAAATTTCTCAAACAAGTTCATCACGTCATTTTCCGTCAGTTTCGCTTCGCCCTCATGATCGGTACTTAGAATAGACTGTGCCAGTTCTGCTTTATTTTGCTGTAAGGCAAGAATTTTTTCTTCTATGCTTTTATTGGTAATCAGCTTATACACAAATACTGGCTTGTCCTGTCCAATCCGCCATGCACGATCTGAAGCTTGATCTTCAGCAGCAGGGTTCCACCATGGATCATAGTGAATGACTGTATCTGCGGCGGTTAAATTCAGACCGACCCCTCCTGCTTTCAGACTGATTAAAAATACCGGCACTTGTCCAGACTGAAATGCTGTAATGACTTCATCCCGTTTCTTGGTCTTTCCAGTCAGTTTCACATAGCCAATTTCTGCGTGATGGAGCTGCTGCTCAATCAGTTCCAACATTGAGGTAAACTGAGAGAAGATCAGAATTTTTCGCCCCTCCTCCACCATTGGAACGACCATATCCATCAACTGTTCAAGTTTGGCAGAGTGTGCCTGCCCGGTTTTCACTGAATCCAGCTTTAGTAAGCTAGGATGGCAGCACACCTGACGTAGCTTCAGTAAGGCATCTAAAATTTGAATTTGACTACGTTTAAAGCCTTTTTCTGCCACAATTTTCTGAATATTTTCCTGCATCGTGGCACGAACAGCCTCATATAACTTGGATTGCTGGTCATTCATATCAATATTGACTTCAATCGTGGTTTTTTCTGGCAACTCTTTGGCTACGTCAGTTTTCAAGCGACGTAAAATGAAGGGCTTAATCCGGTTGACCAACTTTTGTCTTAACTGCTCATCACCGCGCTTTTCAATCGGATGACGGTACTTTTTATTAAAAATTTCTTGTGAATATAAAAATCCTGGCATCAGGAAATAAAATAGTGCCCACAGCTCACCCAAATGATTTTCCATCGGGGTACCTGTTAGACACAAACGATGTCGCGCTGTTAATTGCCGTACTACCTGTGCAGCTTTGGCACGCGGATTTTTGATATTCTGCGCCTCATCCAAAATGAGTTGATGATATTCATATTGCTTTAGTTGTTCTTCATCTCTCGCTAGAAGCGGATAGGTGGTTAACACAATATCATAGTGCGGAATCTGCTCAAAATTCTGATGGCGGTCGGGCCCCTGTAGCAGCAATACCTTGAGCTCAGGGGTAAATTTCTCCGCTTCTTTGAACCAGTTATGCATCAGCGATGTGGGTGCAACAATTAAGGCGGGACTGTCCTGCAAATATCCAGCCTGCTTTTCCATGAGTAAATGGGCTAAAGTTTGTGCTGTTTTCCCCAAGCCCATATCATCTGCCAGAATCCCGCCATGCTGGGTTTCCCTTAAAAACTGTAACCAGCCTAAGCCCTGCTGCTGGTATGGACGCAACTCCCCCTGAAAACCTTGTGGTGTCGGCAGTTGTTGCTGATAGCCTTGTTTGAATTTCTGTACAAATTGCTGCAGGCGATCACTGACCTGCCATGTCATCCCAAGATTATGCTGCAATTCTAATAATTGACTCGCATCATAGCGATCAATACTGCGCTCTTCTTGCTGTAAAATGCTCTGCAGATGTAACAATACCGGCTTAATATCCCTAGCGGATAGAGCCAAATCAGGTTGATCAACTGCAGTTTTCACGGTGAAAATTTGACTGTCATGCAGATGAATAAACGTCCGCGGATCAAGTAAATCAGGATTTACTCGCACCAAAGCTACGAGCGCATCAAGCAAATTATAAGAATTACCTGCACTGTCTTGAACCGTCGCCCCGATATTGAACCAGTCCTGCTGACCTTCAGATTCAGTGATAGAAATATTTAAATTTTCGACATATTGCAGGTTAAAGGGGCTGTTTTCCAGATGCTCTATCTGCCAGCCCATCAACTCAATTTGATTGATGGGCATCAGCTGTTTGATCCAGTCTCCATAGAAAGCAAAAACCATAGAATCAAGACGTTGTTTATCCAGTTTTAATTGCTGGTCATAACTAAGATCTTTCACCCACTTCAGTGATTCGACCAACAGCTGTAAACGCTGGATTGACTGTTGTTCCTGAACGAAGTCCCGAAGCTGTCGCACCATTTTTCCATGCTGCTCACCAATAAAACTGTCACCTGATGTACCTGCTTTTATTCGCCCACCAGCATAGGAGAATTCAATTTCAGCACAAACAGACTCCTCTAATTTCCAATCAAATGTATCTAAAACACCGAAGCGTAAAATTGGCTGGGGACTACCCTCAAGGACATCAATATGCTGAATAGACTCGGGCCGAGGCAGATTTTTCACGTCTGAATATTGATGAGTCAGTTGCTCAAACTCTGGCAAGAGCATAGATGGAAGATCAGGCATCTGTAAAAAATGGTACAGAAGATTTGCCGTATATTCACCATATAACTGGCCCACCGTGTTCTGTTGAATATCCACATAACATGGTGGATGGCTTGCGAGAATCTGAATATGAGGATTTGATTTTAAATCGAGTCGAATATCACCATTGACCAATTCAATGTTTAAATGCTCTGTCTGTTTGTTTAGACCTTGTTGCCAGATCAGTTCGATGTGATAGCCTTGTTCTGACCATTGAAGTGCAGCATGGCTCTTTTTTTGCCAATAAACATCGCCACTTTGAATAAAAGATTTGAAATGCTCCAATAAAATTCCGGAGATATCAAGATTGCTTTGATAAAAGCGTTCGTCGCTGTTTATTTTGGCGTAATAATAAATCTGGTTAAATAATTGTCGTTTTTGTTCAGGTAAAGTCAGATGCTTTCTGGTGATATTTTCATATTGGGTATAATCACTTTCACCGGCAATCGAGCCGTTTTTATTGCGTCTGGCCTTCTGAACATCAACTGTCAATTTCTTTAAGCTGACCGACTGATCTAGCAGGTAAATTAAATAATTGTTTGTTTTGACAGATTGCTCTGGTTCAGTCTGTTGTAAATACCGTTTAAAATCATTCAACCAGCGCTGTGCCTGATCATCCCCCCATCGGCGTTTTGCGATTCCCTGCGGAGATTGAGATTCAGCATAACGCTGTTGAAATTCCTGGCGATATTCCTGAAAGAATAACCGCGCTAAAGCAGCAGCATGTTTACAGTTATATCCAACCGGACAAGTGCAGTCGTCATCGATTAAACGGTCTTTTTGGGGATTATAGGTAATCGCGGTATCGTAATAATCTGTCCCTTCAATTTGAGCATACATCGTGACATCATCATTTTCCTCAAAAAACTCAATTGTTTCCCTATCAATGTGCTTAGCATAGCTCAGACTACGATGAAGAGTTGCAGTACTAAAGCGAGATAGAAAATTGATCAATGACGACATGATTACCAGACACTAAAAATGTTTATACAATTATAACGGACAAAGCTGTCATTTCAGAACAGTAGCCGAACTGCTCAACCTGAGCACAGATTCGACTCACTCAATAGGAATATTGTGAATAAAGACAATCAAATTCGAGAAGTTAAACAGTTCATTGAGATCGAAAATATCCTGATAGAAAGTGATCATTTCTTCACAACAGTTAATTTTAAACCAAATGGGGTCAAAAGTTTTAGCATTGTTTCTATGTGTGATTCATAGAGATCATTTCAATTTAGCGATCTCTAGATCCATCTTGTAATTGGCATGTTGAATCCGTTCATTTGAGGGGTTGTATTGCTTCTGGACTTCATCTGAGAAAGGAGTTTCTTCACATAATTCAAAGTACCTCTCCATCGGTGTTTTACCTTTCAACGCTGAATGTGGTCTCATCCAGTTATAGTAATGCTGCCATTCGGCTAGCTTGTCTTGGATATCCTCAGAATTGATATCTACAGTAGCGTAGAACTCAGATTTATCAGTTTTTTGTGAACGCTCTACCTTGCCATTCAGATGAGGTGAACCTGGTTTATTTGGCCTAAATTTGATTCCATGCTGCATCATTTTTTTCTGTACTTTTTCAGCAAAGAATTCCCGCCCACGATCGGTCTGTATTCGCTGTATGGGAAAAGGCATTTCTTCAATTACGCAGTCTAAAAAGTCGAGAGTATTCGCTGCTGTTCGGCGTTTATATATCCTTAAAACGCGATATCGTGTGCAGTCATCGATAGATGTGTACTGATATAGTCCTGGACCCAGTTTACAGGTATCCATTTGAATTCTATCGCCTGGTAATGGGCGTTCATAACGAATGAAATCTGCTTTACGACGGAATTTTTTAATCGGTTTGACTTGATGGGTGGATAGTACTTTATGGATAGTCGCTAAGGACAACGAGACTCCGTGCAGCCTCATCAATTCTGTTTGCAAACGTCGAGCACCAAAATTTCTAGCTGAGCGCATTTCTAATATTAAGGCTTTTAGCTCAGCATTGATTTTAGTATTTGGCGATTTTAAGGGACGTCTACTCTGGCTACTTAATCCATCAATACCTTGCTCAGAATATCGTTTCCACCACTTGCGTAACGTTGGTCTAGAAATGCCACATCTCCGACAAACTAGGCCAGCATCATTAGTCTCTTCAAATAATTTAACTCATACGAGTCTTTGTTGAATTTCTCTGTTCATAGACACCCATTATATTGAAATAATGTCTATGAATAAAATACTTAAATAAAAATTCTCCGACAAGCTCAGTACGGTTAATTTTTATCCAAATGAGTTTTCAAAATTATGCTTCATCCATAATCCATTCTTTAAAAAGAGCATCCTCGATTTCATAAGTACCATTTTCTGGTTTAAAAATAATTTGTTTTTTTGATAAAGAACGTAGGGCCGATTGAATGAACCGTACCGCAATGTTATCTACACCAATGGAATCAGCCAGATGTTGTCTAAATTGACTACTATAAAGTTCAACTTGTGATTCCGCTATGGCTTTTAAAATTAGCTGTTCTAATAACTTAAACTCTCCCCATAATCCCGAAAAGTCACGATGCCCCATTGTATCGGCTATAAGCTGTTCCTTGGCAAAATCTATAGCCAGCATTGGGTTTAAGGCTAAACGCTCCACTAATGATCTTGCTAGTTGAGGACTTTGCTTCATATCTAAAAAAGCGTGCCATAAAATTTCTTTATTCAAACTACGTCCTGTTGTCTGATTAAATACATCTGCCAGATGATCTGTAAATGCTTTTGTTAGATTTGGAAAAGGTAAATTCTGTCCATAATGAAAAAAGGGAGCACTACTCACAGAAAACATTTGTCTCAGGCCTTCTCGACTTGAACCAGTAAAAACTACCTTTATTGTTTCTTTATGCATATCTAAAGCGGTACGTAAACTGGCAATCGTGGTTTTATATTTTGAACTAGCTAAAGCCTGAATCTCATCAAGTAACAGTAAAATAGGTTTCCCCTGCTGAGCCAGTTTAGTAATGCTAGACAAAATACTGGAATTCACTTGTCCTTGTAGAAGTGTCACTTCAGCTTTTACCCCTGCCACCTCTGTACTTAAAGAACCAATATTTTTAATCCAATGTGTGGCTTTCCCCATTAAGCCATTTTGTTTTGAAAACTCATCAAGAGCTTTTACAAACTGCCCTTCACTATGCAGGCCTGCATCGGCTTTGTTGCACAAAGATTTGAAAGGCAAAGCGCCCCTAATTGAGCCAAATTTAAGGCGTAACTTGGGTAAGTGGTCGACCTAATTCCGTAAATCTGTTGAGGACTGCTACACGTGCATGAACCTCATTGACTTGGCTATCAAAGCTCCTTGCACTGAGTTTATCTCCTAATAATTTGATGCAGTGCATTTTAGTCTCAACCAAACTTCGGCGATGATAGCCTGACCATTTTTTCCATAGTGTCCTACCTAAACGTTTAATTGTTCGAAGTAATTCATTTCGCTCTAGCGAGCTACTCTTTGTATCTTTCCATGGTTTCGCATTTTTTCTAGGTGGAATCACCGCATGTGCTTGCCGATCTGCAATGACCTGACGGCATTGCTTGGTGTCATAAGCTCCATCGGTATAAACAGAGTCAATCTGCTCATCTTGTGGAATCTGATTAAGTAAATCACCAAGCACCTGTGAATCACAGACATTATTGGTTGTGAGCTGAATAGCGCGTATTTGTAGGGTTTTGGCATCTATACCAATATGTAGTTTACGCCATTGGCGACGATATTCAGCTCCATGTTTCTTGCGTTTCCATTCGCCCTCACCTAGAAACTTCATCCCTGTAGAGTCTACGAGTAGATGCAGCCCATCGCTACTTTTTTGGTAGCTGATTGCAATATCAATATGCTTTTGTCTTCTACAAAGCGTACTGTAATCTGGTGCGGTCCAATTTAATCCGCAAAGTTTAATCAGACTTTGCACAAAGCCAGTGACCATACGTAAAGATAGACGGAATAAGGATTTAATCATTAAGCAGCATTGGATGGCTGCGTCGGAGTAGGTTTGATTTCGCCCTTGTTTGCCTTTTGATGGAGCATACCATTGCGTAGCAGGATCAAACCAAAGGGCAATATTTCCGCGATTAATGAGTGCTCGGTTATATGCGGGCCAATTGGTTGTGCGGTAGATTTTGTGTGTAGGCTTCTTCATTTGAAAATTATATCGCTGAAAAAGCCTTTACAGATAGGTTTGTGCAACAAAGCCTTAAATATATCCAAAAAAGTAATGGAGAAATAGCTCCAATTTCTATCTTTTAGTCAGCTTATTCTTTACTCATTTTACTATTTTGGTTGTTGTTAAAATATTGCTTCCGTCTTCTAGAATTATGCTTCCAACTTTTTGCAACTTTATAGACATAAGCAGGTAAATCATCCCATTCTTCAGGCAAGCCCGTACCTCGTGCAACACGAAGTTTTAAAGGATAGTTCTTATATTCAATCAAATGAAGAAAATAAAAACTACGCTCTTGAAGTGTACTGAACTTTTTATGATACACATTTCTCAGATGAGGGTATCGTTGTCGTATACCGTCATTAGGGTGAGTATTTTCAGGTTGTAGGTACTGAAATTTCAGCTTTTTCATATTGCCTCCTAGGTCACATTACCTAGAAGGGGTCCTCTGCGTAGTAGTTCATTGTTTTAAACCTATGACTTATCGTTGATTGATTGTTTTTTAACGCATGCTCTAAGCTGCCAATCCTTCTCTTTATTTAAAATAATAACTGATGGTCGTATCTTTATGATCTCCCCAACCTGTCGAGATATTTGTCAATTCAACACCATTTTTCTTGTAGCTTTTTACCAGGTATAAATAAGTACGTGGTGGAGAAACTTCATTGGTTCGTACTTTCTCAATCAAAATGAAAGTCTTGTCATCTAACCATTTTACTCTTAATGGTAATGGATCTTGGCATTGCCCTATTTCTGCATACATTGCAGCATCTTTTCCATTCTTGGAAAAGGACAAGCCTGCACATTCTACATCGGGTAAATCTAAGACCAATCGTTTACCAACTAAGCTTTCTTTTACGCCTGCACTAGCCAAGGTTGAAAGACTTAAACATAATCCTGCAATTATTAATTTTTTCATTTGAATAGACTCTTAATTTAGTTGTTAAAACACATTGTCAATAAAGCCACACTGTAAGATGTGTTGTGATGGATTTACTGGATTGTCATAAAGGCTAATAAAAGCAATCATGTCATTCGGATCAGATACATCTCTTTTATAGGGCTGGCTATAGATATAAATTTGTTTGGGGGTGTAGACCTTTTGATTGTTGAAAACCTCTCCATCAAAGACCTTTAAATGTGGATATTGCTGAAAGACTTTGTGGGTCTTGCTTCTGTTTTGATCATCATGCATTGAAGCTTTATCCCATTGCTGTTTAAAGCTTTTCAATTGTTGTCCGCTATAGCGACTAAATTGAATCTTTAATCCATCCTCAATCTTTTGTTTGGTGTTATTAATGTCATCAGCACGATAGATTGCAGTTTTTGCCCCTGCAACACTGACGTGTACTAAGGTTTCAATCCTTTTGATGGGATTGCTTTTGCTATTGGGTAAATAAACTTCGGTTTCAGGACAATCTTCACAGAAATTTTCATCATCAGGATCATTGATGACGCTGCTCTTTTGTTTGCGGTACTGCTGTTGAAATTGTTGCTGTAATGAGGTGATTCCAGATGGCCATTTCATTTCGGTGCCCATCAAGGCTAAGTGGTTACTCAAAGATTGTTCTTTCTTGGCCCAATCCAGACAAGTTAAGCCCTGCTCTAAGGTGAATGGCTTAGATGTAGACAGGGGTTGAGCCGTCACAGTCTGCATGATCAACAAGGTCATGCTGCTGATCAGTAGAGGTTTAAATCGAAATTTCATTTTAATGATCCTCGCATCTCCTACGGGCTTTGGCTACCCGCAAGAAGTGCTCGTGTAAAATACTTATTTATTTTTAATCGTTTAACATCAGTTATTGATAATGATCCGCTGATAGTAGCTGACGGATTTCACTGGCCATTTGTGGACTACGCCAAGGAAATAGGACTTTTAGACTGTAATTCGGTTTGAATGGATCTCGTGTGCCAATATTGACTTGAAACTCTCGTTTCATCGGTGTGCGATGAACTTGTTGATTGACATGTGTTCCCATCATTGGATTGCTGATCACAGTGGTCGTGGTTCTAAAATTATCTTCAACTAAGTTGTAGTGTCCAACGGAAGTGATGTAATCAAAGGGATATTTCACGAGGCGTTGATCTGGCTGATCAAACAGAATAATGGTTTTATCTTGGCTGTTGATCCAAACACCACGGTTTTGGTAGTTAAAAGTTTCTCCTTGACGCTTGAGTTGTTCAGTCATCCCGTCAAAGTAGGTATTTCCATATTCATAAAGGTAGTAAAGGATCACAAACCAGAACAGGTCAAAGCCAAAGAAGATGTAACCGAAAGCACCAAAAGAGAAGATTTTGGCAACGATGAGAAAGATCACGATGGGTAAGACCACACATTTTATAAAGAGCTTAGATTTTTGTGGACGGTGTTCAATAGGTATGATTTTGGGTTTGCTTAATTCAGTCATGGTTGTTTCCCGCATGTTCAATGCAATGCACAATCACCAGCAGATATAAAAAGGTTTATTTTTTATAGGCGTGACTTAGCCATCCACCGTTGGATTGTTCTTGTAAAAATGTTGTTTGAATACAGACGAATAATAATAAATTAGCCGTATCGCCCTCGTTGCAAAGCACAACAAGGTTGAACATGGGGTGAGTCGCAAATTAGAAAAGATTGGTACAGCATGAGAAACTCCTTGAATCTTAAGAAGTTCTGCCATATCACTGCTAAATAATGGTGGCAGAACAAAAGAGGGTTAGCAGACTGGGATCCAAGGAACCAGCACACCCGAAGGTGTCCCCCTTCTGTCCTACCATAAAGATAAAAGGGGGACGAGAAGGTCCACGAAAAATAGACAAGCTATTTTCCGTACTGGATCAACGGTCTGCTAAAACCGACTGGCAATGTGTGCCCGCAATCGCATAATAAAATTAAGAAGATATAGAGTCAATCGGCTTTGTTGTATAAAGATTTTAAAGAAATAGCTTTCCTAAGTTGCTCAAATTTAAGTGACAACTTGGGTTTGAGGTCGACCTAATTCTGTAAATTTATTTAAGGCATGAGTAGTACTACTACGCAAGGTGCATGAATTTCATTGACCTGACTATCAAAACTTCTTGCACTGAGTTTACCGCCCAATAATTTGATGCAATGCATCTTAGTTTCAACCAAACTGCACCGATGATAGCTAGGCCATTTTTGCTAAGCGTTCTTCCTAGAGGTTTGACAGTTTTCAATAGTTCATTTTTTCTAAAGATCCCAATTTCCTATCATTCCATGACCTTGCATTTTTTCTTGGAGGAATTTCCGCATGTGCATGACGATCTGAAATCACGTGTCTGCACAATTTCGTATCATATGCTCCATCGGTATAGACAGAATCAATGAGTTCATCAGATGAGATTTGATTTAGCAGATCACCCAAGACTTGTGAATCACTTATATTATTTGTTGTGAGCTGTATAGCTCGTATTTGCAAGGTTTAGCATCTATACCAATATGCATTTTACGCCATTGCCAACGATATTCAGGCTGATGTTTCTTGCGTTTCCATTCGCCTTCGCCTAAAAACTTTAGGCCAGTTAAGTCTACTAATAGATGTAGTCCTTCATGACTTTTTTGATAGCTGATCGCAATATTAATCTGCTTTTGTCGTCTGCAAAGTGTGGAATAATCCGGTGCTGTCTAATTTAACTCACTGAGTTGAATAATGCTTTGCACAAAGCCTGTGACCATACGCAAAAAAGTCGAAAGATAAATTTGATCATCAAACAGCACTGAATTGCTGTATCAGAATAGGTTTGATTTCTTGCATGTTTAGCTTGTGGCTGAGCATACCATTGAGTCTGGGGATCGAACCAAATTGAAATATTTCCTCGCTTGATTAAAGCTTGGTTATAAGACAATTCGTTGTGCGATAGATTTTGGATTCAGGTTTCTTCATTTGGAAATGATATTGCTGATGAAACCTTTTAGAATAGCTTTGTTCAACAAAGCCAATTTAAACTGATAAACATTATATATTTACAAGATATTTATATAATACACTTTCAACAGGATTTTTATTTTTAAATCGATATTAACAAAAAAAGCAGGACTGGCACCTATTTAAATTAAAACTTCTTGTACGCCACAATGTACCTCAGCCGAAATTTAATTGTAATTTTTTGTATTAAAAATGGCTTTGTTGCATAAATAAATTTCATCCCCATACATGTTAGATGAATACAGAATCAAAAAGCCGATACAAAACAACGAACTGGTCTGAGTACAATCAGGCTTTACGTCAACGGGGTGCTTTCACCATTTGGTTTGATCCCCAAATGCAATGGTCTGCAACACCTACTGGAAAAAAAGGACGGCAACCTACCTACACTGATATAGCAATTCAATTTGCCCTGACGATACGAAACCTGTTCCAACTGGCTTTACGCCAAACACAAGGTTTCATTCAAAGCCTTTTGCAAATGGCTCACCTCGACTGGAATGTTCCAGACTTCTCAACATTGAGTCGGCGAGCAGATAAGCTCCAGCCACTTCTACATAAATCAGCAAAAAATCCACAGGAAGACTTGCATATTTTAGTTGATAGCACAGGGATCAAAGTTACAGGTGATGGGGAATGGGTGCGTAAAAAACATGGCGTAAACCAACATCGACAATGGCTGAAATTACATCTTGCGACAGATGCAAACAGTGGAGAAATACAAGCGGTTGAAGTCACGACCTGCCAATATGGTGATGCTGAAATGCTCCAACCTCTTTTAGATCAAATTGATGAACCCATTGCATCTGTCACGGCTGATGGTGCTTATGACACAGTGAATTGTTATGATGCGATTTTGAAACGGCAAGCAAATGTAATTATCCCTCCTCGTTCCAATGCTGCTTTATGGGCGGAAAATGAAATTGGTAAAGCAAGGAATCATGCAGTACAAGGCTGTTGGGACAAGGGTCAAAAGCAGTGGAAACGAGATATTGGTTATCATCGACGATCCCGAATAGAGGCTAAAATGTTTGCCTTGAAACGACTTGGACAAGGTGTATCTAGTCGATGCTTTAATCGTCAGGTGGTTGACTTGCAAATAAGAGTCGATATTTTGAATAAATTTACTCAACTTGGTACAGCTAAAACGGTGGCTGTTGCATAAATATCTGAAGATTAGAACAACTCTACCTTTCGTCTATTTGTGCAACAAAGCCATTAAAAATGACTCGGAACTCAAACAATTTTTAGGCTATCTGCCTAATTTTTAAAAAATAATCTCAATTAGAATAAATATTTATTCTATTTTTATCAACAACTTAATGTGATACTTTTAAAACTGGTTAGCAGACTGGGATCACTGAAGGATACTAAAAGGCATCCTTCTTTTTTTCCCTAATAATTAATATTTACTGAATCTTAAAGACTTTAGTTTTAGAGATTCAGTTAGTAACACAACCTAAAACATTATTATTTTTCGATGGTTATTACTAATGAAACTACTAAGCAAATTTTTTAGTGTGTATTTGAACAATATAAATGTAAACAATAAATACTTTAATTTTAGAGATTTTAAGGAAAATAAAAAACCTTTGATTTAACAGAATAATTTTAAAAAAAACTTATCAGTATTTAGATCTGATCTAAACTTTCTGCGAGACAATAAAATATGTCAAAATCAAAAAAGGGGATTCAAAATTACCGTGTAGCTGTAAAAAATCTGCACTTAAAGTGTTATCCAAAATGTATGCATGCATATCAAATATGGATAGCTTTATTCCTCCAATTGAGTGATAAACAACAGAACTACCATCTTGATTTAGCTTTTAAACAGAATATCGACATTCCACTCATTACCACTAACACACTGGGTCACTATTTTTTTAGTAGTCATTTCAGCTGGATCTATGCCTATTTTTACAACAAGAATAAAAATGAATTTACGTTTAGAGCTTATGAGAAAAATAATTCCTACGAATTCACAATCCAGGCTTTAAGCGAAGTAATGGCCTTACTGTGTTCCGGATTACATCACTCAATTCATGGCTTAGATATCATCGCGCATTGGCTAAATGAACAATACTTAGCCGCACATCTTCAGGAAGTTTTCGGACAGGAAGTTTTAACTATCAATCATCTAAGAGAATTATCAGGGCTATCTAAATCCCAAAGTCCAGTAAGTTCTATTTCAAATTATGCTGGTCCACTTTCATTAGAAAAAATTCTGGCTGGAATATCATCATGAACGGATATAGTTACTTAGAAGATACTCAAGAATTAAAACTTGAGTCGTTTCGAAATTTCTATCGAGCACTGGCAGAAGTAAAGCTAGAAAGTTTTCAAAATTCAATCAAACTCAATGACTTCATCAAACCTACTGAAATCGTTGAGCTTAACAATATTATAAATCAACAGCTTGCAGAAAAATCAATCAGTGAGTATCCACTAGTTCACTATCTTATCGCAGTCATTAACACCCCTTCGGCATATCAAGCTAATGCCCTAAAATGGGCTATTTTCAATACTCAATGTATTGAATTGCTTGATAGCAAAGAACATGCAACCACCGTAGCTAATCTTTGTATGCGCTTTCGTTTAGCCAGCACAAAGCGAGAATACCACTGGCTTTATAACTTCTTACCAGCTCTTCCCATAGAGTGGAAGGATTTATATGAGTTTTTAAATTTAGCTGAAACGGAGAATAAAAAGCTACTTGAGCGCTCCACACCAAATTTAACCACGAAGCAAATTGGACAACTAGCAGATATTCGCGTTATTTATACCTATGCGCATACGCAAGCAGATCGTCAAAAAAGACATCGAGAAAGCCGTCCAAGCACCCAAGAAACCCTTCAAACTGATGTTAGAAAGGCATCAAAAATAACGCTCGACGATGAAATAACCTATCAAACTCATTTTGAACGTTGCGAGGCAAAATTGCCTATTGAAGAGACAATGCAGGAAACTGTCGAAGATCATAATTTCGAATTTAATGCTTTAGAACAACACTCCATTACAGCTCAAATCAATAATCTCAAGAACAGAGTTCTGCATAAATACAAAAATGAGTTAATGAACAAACCAAACCCTAGAGTTTTCGATTTGCCTACGGCACGATATATTATGGGTATTTTATTTGAACAAGCAGAAAATTCTCCAATTCATGCTTTGCTTTTGTTTTCAGCCCTTAGTTTCACGCATTATGAAGAGCTGCTAGTATTCCGAACACGTTTCTTGCTAAGCTCAAAAAGTAAAGAAATCCGCTTCAGTCATGAAAACTGTTTTTTTCGTCAAAGTATTGATAGCTCTAAATTTAAAGATACATTTTTAAAAGAATACATGCTCAATATCGGCAATTCTTTTACCATTCCCTTACCCAAAGTTTATTTGACGCAGATACTTCAGCTAAAAAAGTGGGATAAAGCCGATATTTCTTCAGAGGTACAAGAATATATACGTAGAATCAACAATGATCTTACTTTTCCTTTAACAACTCAAAATCTTCCTCGTTTAATCAGTGACATTACATTGAATGAACTAGGATATGAGTTAGAAAGTAAATTATTCGCTGGGGAGAATGTTAACAACTACACTCCATGCCATTATTTTTCAACAAAAATTATTGATATCTTAGATATTTATATTCAAACACTTGATCTGGTTGGTCCTCAGCTTGACACTGGATATATTGAGGAATTTAAATCCCCTATTACGTTTGGCAGTCAGCAAGTACCTGATCTTCCATTTGTCCAGTCCTTTTTTTACCAGCTTGACCATCAAGTTCGGAATAATCCAAATCCCTTTCAGACCTTAAATCATTATTCACTCTGGCTGTGGCATGTTTGTATGCTCATCACGTCGGCACGACCAAGCGAATCTTTCCCACCCAATCTAGATTATATTGACCTCGACAATCAATTGATGGCTGTTGCAGATAAAGAGCAGCGTTATTCGGGCACCATTGGGCGATATCTACCGTTTAATGATTATCTTCGTGATGAAATACAGTATTACCTAAAATATTTAAAACACTTTCTCTCCCTCACTAAAGCTTATCTACCTCAAGAAAAAGTACAAGCAATTCATGAGGTCCTTGATGGCAAGCGTCTCTTACTCTTATTTTATGACTCAAAAGAATATATCAGAAATCTGGAACTCTCTGATATTCAAAAATACTGTACAGAAATAGCCTTACAACGTAATTGGACCCGTCATTTTACTCGTTATTTTTTTGCCCAATACTGTAATGAAGATGTAGTTAAGGGCATCTTTGGTCACGATGAGCCCATGCAAGAACTGTTTGACCGCTATTCAGCTTTTCAGACAACGGATTACGATCAAATTAGAGCAGCACAAGACAAGTTGGTCAAAACCTTAGTGCTTAAAAGCATGTCAAATTTCACGGGAATAATGATTACATGAGCAAACATCCTCACTCGCTCAAACGATTAAAGAAACATAGAGATAGAAAAGCGTTTCTTCTGCAATTATTTAGCGAAAAATGCTCAGAGATGACACCTGAAAATTATCCTGAAGTTTATCGACAAATTGATGATCGACTTTTAGAGCACTGTAAATCCTATATCCGAAGCTACCAAATAGCACGTATAGAATTTGCTAAATATATCAGGCGCTTTAATCTTTTATCGAATCAACACTATCCGGTGCCTGCCGCACCCGTGAGGCACGAAAGGACTCTGCCGCAACAAAATATTGAAACCTTAAAACATGGTAAAAAAGTTACTCAATTTGCCCAAAATATGATTGCTTACTGGACAAAACATAATGACTTCAGTCCAACCCAATCACTTGGCTTCTGTTTGATCAGTTCAATATTATTCAATGGCATTTATAACCATACCGAACTGCAAAAGTTTTTAAAAATCATTTTAAAAACAAAGAAATTTCAAAGTTTTTTAAACCTGAATCATATGGTTACACTCGAAATCCCGAACCGACATTTCGGTAATCAGCGTATAAATGACCCTGATTTTTCAGTCAGCTATACAAAAACGTTTGTGCTACACGACATTGTGAAATGCTGGATCTACAGACTAAAACATCAAAAATTTGATTTATTTTCAGATATCGAAGATGCAGAACATCTGATTAACGCTTGTATTATTGAATGCTTCCCTGAAGAGAAGGTGCGTTGTAAAGACCTGTTAAAATACGGTTTTTACTATACACAGTTCCTGAAAAACAGCGGACTGGATCAAATGTCCATTTGTATCTTAAAAAATGAAATTTACAGTTCCAGTCCTCTCGAAAAACAATTAGAAGCTTATTTTATTCAGCCTGAACCCACGCCTACCCATACGATTCAGAATGTTTGTGAAAACCCTCGGGACCAGTCTACGATCACTATTGCGTTAGATGTAGCCGATATTTTAGTAAAGATACGTCAAGCTATTCGTGCAGAAGGCCATAGCGATCAACTCATAAAGTTATATTCCGGAGAACAATCTCCTGCCTTGGAACGTTTACTGTTGTGGACCATTCTGCGCTCAAAATTAACGGAGCCAGAACTGGACGATCTCAATAATATTATTCAGCAGCAGCAACGATTTAAGCGCAAGCTTATACGCGCAGATTTTCAGCCAATTAAACAAAGCTCTCTAAAAACCATGTTTTCACAGTTTGCAGTCGATTGGCTGCAGGCAACGCAAGACAAAGATATTTCATCATTTTCAGATGCTGATTTTGAAGATCTATATGGGGAAATGCTTCTATTAAAGAAAGAAACGACTCAAGCGACTTTACAAAAACGTCTACAGGAGTTTCATCACAAACAGACCTTATTTTTTAATGCACCCACTGTTGATCTGGATAATTTAATCCAGGTAAAAATCTGCAGAACCGCATTGATATCGCCCCATATTTTTCACCACATGCTAGAGCAGCTCGAAAATACTCAAGATATTTCGATTCAGGATAAAAATATATTTAAACTGATTTTTATTCTGGGGTTCAGAGTCGGACTACGGATCAATGAAACATTAAATATCTTTGTACGTGATTTATTTATTAGTGAAGATGCTGTGATGCTCACCATTCGCAACAATCGCAATAAAAATCAAAAAAGCTACTCTGCTTACCGCAAGATTCCTCTACATCATCTACTTAAAGCCGATGAATTACATGCATTTAAAACATATAGTCAGAATAGAAAACGCCTGCTAAAAGAACAAAGAAAATCAGTTACTCAACCGCTATTTTTAAAACAGTCCCTAGAAGAGACTCATGAAAATGAAATCAATGCTCTGTTGAAACAATTGATCCATTCAGCTTTCGGAGAGCACAATTTTACTTACCATAGTCTGCGTCATTCAGCCTTTAATCATCTCTATCTGGTTTTAAAACACTCACCGCTTGCTGATGCATTTACAGACTATACGCCAAATGATCAACTACGCATCCGTTATGCATTGCTGCGAAACAAAAATACTCAGCAAACCTGGTATGCGCTTTCTCATTTTGCCGGGCACCTAACACCTGAAACCACTTGTTCAAGCTATCTGCATTTGATGCATCTGGCGATCAGTTATCAGCTGAATCAAATGCACAGCCCACTTCCTAAAGAAGCCTATTTTAATATTCTGAAACATGATGATGCTATTAAATATCCTGTTCAGCAACGGGCGATCAAACAGTTTTTATTTGATCAACTCACTAAAGACCGTTACAGGCAACATGATCATCAATATCAACTAGGGCAACAGAAATCGCCTGATTCGCTGATGCTAGGAGCACATGACTCAGAAATGACTTTTGAGTTGTTGCATCACATTCTTGCAGTAAAAAAAGAAGAAGATCTTCTGTTACCTGAAGCCATTCCTTTGCAAATCGCACAAAAATTACGTGCCAGAGCTCTGCATTTGAAAACTTCCTGTGTAAACCAAAAAAAATCTTCCCGACTATTTACCACGGACTTTTCAAGGAAAGCTCCCGATGCATTAGTCACCATGTTACCGACCAATCAAGAAGAAAAACAGATCATCCATCATGTTCAGGAACGCTTCATAACTGTACATACTCAATATGAAAAACAGCTCAATACGATCTACTCAATTTATCTTGAAAAAGTTCAGCCCAATTCAGCCCAGTTAATTTTTGAACTGAATGAAAAACGGCAACTGAAGAAACTTCTTTCTTTTATTCATAGCTTATTTCCCAAAAAATATCTTCATTTAGAACTCTCTCAGCAGAGCAAGACAGAGCTCAAAAACACATTACAGGATTTAGCATTACGGACAGAAAATTTTAGCCTGAATGAGGAGGAAGAGCGAATCAAGTTCTCTTTCAAGTATAAAGATGCAAAAGCACTTGGAGTATTCAAGTTACTGATGTATCTCATGATAGTTTCTCATCTTTAGTGCAAATTATTGGATAAGTTTGCCACGCATTCTTATTCGTGGTTTACCAGTCATTCCTGTAATGATTTAATATGGACTTCCAAGCGTGAGTGATTAAATTAATCATCTTAAAGAGCAATAACTGTTTGTCCCACTAGCCAAATAATGTCTGTCCAAGTTAGCACAAAATTTAATGATCATTTAAACAAGAATTTGCAGTATTGATTTACAATTCGAAGTGAATAAAAAAGCATAAATTGCCGCAGCACAATGAAATTGAAGAAATATTTTCAGAATATGATGAATAAGTTGTGAATCGGTACCCAATAAGGTATCAGAAAAGATAAACCCCTGCCCATAACCTCATTGCTCCAAACCACTTGTGCCAGATATTCCAGATTAACCTGATAGCAAATACCGGTTCCTCGCGACAACAGGCGAAACTGATTGAGCTTAAAGCAAGTTGTTAGGCTCTATTAGATTGTAAATGTCTAATTAGACTTCTTTAATCTAATAAGATCTAATCAGGCCAATTAAGCACCCTCCTTACCGATCAAATGGCTTATTTTATAAATCCATTATTTTGTGTTTTAATAGATATATATATAGATATAAGACCCAATATTATGGATTTAAAATTTAAAAAACCTGAAGAGGTTGTTACTTTATTATGTGAAAGGCTTCGCAAAGAACGACTTTATCTGGAAATGACTCAGGCAGACGTCGCTACACGTGCTGGTATTAGTGTGAATACAGTATCTAATCTGGAAGCTGGTCGAAATGTTTCATTTGAAAATTTAGTACGCGTTGCCATGGTATTGGGCCGATTAAAAGAAGTAGAGGAACTCTTCAAACCTCATTTAAACAGTGTAAATGACATTCTCCGCTATGAGAGCAATACGGCTCGCCAACGTATCAAAAGGAAATAAGTCCATGCTCAAAAAACTTAATGTTTACTACAATGGATGGGGTGAATATTGGCTTTGGGGCACACTGGTCTCCTCAACCGCAATCACAGGTCGGCCATTAATCGCCTTTGAATACAGTGCAGAAGCGATCAGTAAAGGTTTAGAACTTTCCTCTTACCTACTTCCATTAAAAGGTGACCCATTAAGAACGAACTTTCCTGCACATCAAATGGGATTGCCAAGTCCTATATATGATGCCTTACCCGATGGTTGGGGCATGCTACTTATGGATCGCTTATTTAAAAAAAATGGATTCAATCCTGCACGGATTGGGCCATTAGAAAGACTCACGTATATTAATACACATGCGATGGGGGCATTATCCTTTGAACCTTCAGCACCTGAGTTAGCATTAACTAAAAATATTCCACTGATTAAACTCGCTCAAGAAGTTCAGGAAGTTCTCAAAGGAGAAGGTGCAGAATTTTTACAGCATTTATTAATTATGGGTGGATCTCCGCAAGGTGCAAGGCCAAAAGCACTCGTCTATCGTGATCCTGTCACCAACGAATTCTCAACAGTTAGCTCACATCAACATGAAGCATGGCTGATCAAATTTCCCGCTCAGCAAGAGCATCCTGAAGTTTGTGCAATTGAAGCTGTTTATGCAGAATGTTTACGTCATTGTGATATTGATACCCCTGATACTCAATATTTTACTCTTCCGAATGGATTAACCGCATTTGCATCAAAAAGATTTGACCGCCATGATGGTATGCGTATCCCTATGCAAAGTTTAGCTGCCTTCACCGGAGCTGATTTTAAATCACCAGGGAGTTTAGACTACAGTAACTTTCTTCGCGCTGCACACTTTTGCACCAATGATGTTCGCGAAAAAGCAATTGCATTCAAGCGAGCTGTTTTCAATGTAGTCTTCAATAATCGAGATGATCATTGCAAAAACTTTTCATTTCTGATGTCCCATAATGGGCAATGGAAACTCGCTCCTGCCTATGATGTTACTTTCTGTGAAGGACCAGGTGGATATCATCAAATGGATATCATGGGTGAGGCACTGGATATTCCTCGACAAGCTCTTGTAAAACTTGGTACTCAGGAAGCGGAACTTTCTGCCCAAGAAGTCGATGAAATTATTAGTTCGATTTGTAAGGTTGCAATCCGATTCAGCAATATCGCTCATGATCTATTACCTGGACAAATTCAAGCAGAGACTCTCCAAATGATCCAAAATAGGATTGAGCATAATATTCATTTATTGAATTGAATATAAAACATTTTCATGAGGATTAAGAATCATTATATTAAATCATATAATATTGTTATTTCTCATGAAAATCAGTATCAAAAAATAGGTGACTTTTACAAACTAAAATGTCTAAAATAAAGTGACCAAAATACCCTTAAATGATCTAAATTACTAAAAATTTTACTCCACCAAAAAACATATACTATTAATTAAATCATATACTTATAATTAGAGTCATTTAATGGAATAAATCTCGGTGACCTTGCCAAGGTTGGGGTCGCGAGTTCGAGTCTCGTTTCCCGCTCCAAATTTAAAAAGCCCTAGTCGAAAGATTAGGGCTTTTTTCTTATCTATAGATTTTGCAAACTAGGATTGTTCAGTAATCTTCGTTTTTAAATCTAGCTCATTTGATTGCTGATAAGTTTCAGCAATTCGGTCACGCGGCATAAAAGTTGTTGCAATAATTGCTATCATCGCCATCGAACCAATATAAATCATAATCAAATATGGATTGCCACCACCGACACTCAACAACTTGGTTGCAATCAACGGTGCAATACCACCACCCAATACACCAGCCAACTGCACTGAAATCGAGATACCACTATAGCGAATCTCGGCAGGGAACTGACGCGCGAATAATTGTGCTTGCGGCGCATACATAATCGGGAACACCACACCAATTGCCAATACAATCGCAGTCCACACCAGTACAGGGTCTTTGGTATTGAGCATACTAAAGAATGGATAGCTAAATACTGCCAACACGCATAAGCCAAAAATAAACATATTGCGTTGACCAACCCGATCGGACAGATGTCCACACAATGGGGTCATAAATAGAATGACTGCTGCACCACAAATGGTAGCGAACAAAATCTCTTGTCGAGGGATTCCAAGTTGGGTCGTGGTATAAGCCAAAGTAAATGTTGATGCAATATAAAACCATGCGTTTTCAGCAGCACGTGCCACAATAATCGTAATCAACTGTTTTGGATGTTGTTTGAAGACCTGTAACGCAGGAACTTTAATATTCTCAGCTTGCTCTTTGACTTTTTCAAAGTCAGGTGACTCAGGTACTTTGACACGGATATACCAACCTACAGCCAGTAATACGATACTTGCGAGGAAAGGGATACGCCAGCCCCAACTAAACAGTGCTTGTTCAGGCAGTAAGGACACCAATCCTAGAGCAATTGAGGCCAGCATTAAACCGCCACCTGTACTGGCTTGAGGCAAACTACCCCAAAATCCTTTTTTACCTTCAGGTGCATGTTCAACAGCCATGAGCACAGCCCCGCCCCACTCTCCACCCATTGCCATACCTTGGATAAAACGCAAGATCACCAAGCAAATCGCAGCCCAATAGCCAATTGATTCATAAGTAGGCAACAGCCCAATCAATACAGTGGGAATACCCATCAGCATCAAAGTCAGTAACAACATGGACTTACGACCAATCTTGTCGCCGAAATGTCCAAACACTAAACCACCTAAAGGTCGTCCGATGAAGCCTACTGCATAGGTACCAAATGCTGCGAGTACGCCTGTCAGGGGATCAAGATTAGGGAAAAATAATTTATTGAAAATCAGTGCCGCCGCTGCACCATAGATAAAAAAGTCATACCATTCGATAGTGGTACCCACCATACTGGAGATACCCGCCAAACGATGTGATGACTTTTTAGGATGTGAACCGTTTCCATGTAATGTTTGCATCTTCATTTTCCTTTCTTGGAAATTTTTATTCTGAATTTTTATGCTGATGATCATGCTTGATCAAAAGTCTACGTCCTGCTTGTGTTTCTCCTTTGTGATAACAATCGGATGAGCCGTACTTAGCTCAGCTTTTCTAATATTTGCTCTAGTTCAGGATTGGCTTGTTGCCATTGCGGTTGTTTGTCTTTATCGACAATCAGTGCACGCACGCCTTCAATAAAGTCTCCATGCTCAAACCAAATATCCTGCAAATCACGTTCTAGTTGCATACATTGCTGCAAGGAAAGCCCACGTCCAAGATGTTGTAGTTTCAAGCTGGTTTGTTTTGCTACGAATGAGCGTTGTTGCAGTAGATGCAGTAATTTGCTTGCCCATGCTTTTAACTGCTCATCTTGTTCATTTTCAAGACTTTGCTCAATCTCATCCAAATGTTGAAAACCGAAATGTTTACGAATCGCTTCAGCATACTGTTTCAATTCACTTTCTGCTGGGCGGGTGATAAAGCAACTCACAATATGTTCAATGTTTTGTTGACTTAAATCGTCTTCTGCAACCAATGCATCTTGCAAGGCTTGCAGTCTTTCGCTCGGTACATGGTAGTCAATCAAATCCAAATAAAGGGCATCACTGCTACTGATTTGCTCACCTGTAATCGCCATATACACGCCTATGTCATCCAAGCGCGATAGGAAATGAGTAGCGCCGACATCTGGGAAAAAACCAATCGCTGTTTCAGGCATGGCAAAGCGTGATTTTTCACTACTCACAATGATGTGGCAGGCTTGCGCTAAGCCAAAACCACCACCAAGCACATAACCATCGAGCAGAACGATGACAGGTTTTTGGTACTCACGTATGGTGGTGAGCATCTTATATTCGGCACTAAAATAACCCTGATGATCTGTCGTGCCCAGTTTATAACTGTCATACAGATAGCGAATATCGCCTCCTGCACAAAAGGCTTTCGGGCTGTTCGATTTGATTAAAATCGCTTGGATAGCAGCATCATCTCGCCAAAGCTCAAGTTGGGCTTGAATCCCCTCAATCATCGCTAGTGATAATGCATTCAGATGTGTCACTCGATCTAAGGTGATCATGCCTAGACCACCTTGTTGCTCAATCATTAAGTGATTTTCTTTGTTCATTTTGTTGATCTCTTATTGATTTTTAAAATTTGCCTGCCGCTTTTCTACAAATGCTTGCATGCCTTCTTTTTGGTCCGCAGTGGCAAAAATAGAATGGAACATGCGTCGTTCAAATCGTAATCCTTCGGTCAAATTGACTTCGAAAGCTCGATTAATAGTTTCTTTCAGCATCATGTTTGCGGTCAGAGAACGTGTCGCAATTTGTTCAGCGGCTTGTAGGGTTTGTTCGAGTAGGTCTTCTTTGTTGAATACACGTGCAACCAAACCACTTAACTCAGCTTCTACTGCACCCATTTGTCGTGCGGTGAGGCACATTTCCATGGCTTTGGCTTTACCAATGGCATGAGTTAAACGTTGTGTTCCACCAATTCCTGGAATTACGCCCAAAGTCACTTCCGGTAAGCCGAACTTGGCATTCTCAGCGCAGTAGATAAAGTCACACATCAGTGCCAATTCACAACCACCACCCAAAGCATAGCCACTCACCGCAGCAATCAAAGGTTTACGGCGTTGGGCAATACGATCAGCAAGATGGAAAAAATCATCAAAATAAATATCAGGAAAATTTAGCTGTGCCATTTCCTTAATATCCGCGCCGGCTGCAAAAGCTTTTTCCGAACCTGCCAATACGATACAACCAATCTCACGATCCTTTTCCAGTTGGTCGAGGGCTTGATTCACTTCACTGATCAATTCACTGTTTAGCGCATTTAAAGCTTTAGGACGATTAAGAGTAATTAACCCAACACCATTACGCTTTTCCAATAAAATAGTTTGCCACTGCATCATTCAATCCTTGTTTGAGTTTTATAGACTACGTGCGATCACTAAACGTTGAATATCGCTAGTACCTTCATAAATCTGACAAATTCGTGCATCACGATAAATTCGCTCGATTGGAAAATCTTTCAGATAGCCATAACCACCAAAGACCTGTAAGGCACTTGAACAAACACGCTCTGACATTTCAGAAGCAAATAATTTGGCCATCGATGCTTCATTCAAACAAGGCTGACCCGCTTCTTTGAGACGTGCAGCATAATGAACCAGTTGTCGTGCAGCTTCGATCTCTGTTGCCATACTGGCAAGGCGGAAGGCAATCGCTTGATGCTCGAAAATTGGTTTACCAAATGTCAGACGTTCTTTGGCATAGTGCGTGGCTTCTTCTAAAGCTGCACGCGCCAAACCCACTGCTTGTGCTGCAATCCCGATACGACCACCTTCTAAATTAGCAAGTGCAATTTTCAGACCCTCGCCTTCTTTACCCAACATCAAACTTTTATGCACACGTACATCGGTCAAAGCAATCTGACAGGTATCCGAAGCATGTAAACCTAACTTTTCTTCGACACGAATGACCTCATATCCGGGTGTATCACGTGGCACGAGAAAGGCACTAATACCCTTTTTACCTGCGCTTGGGTCAGTCACGGCAAAGACGATAATCACCCCTGCATTATGACCGGAAGTAATAAACTGCTTTGCACCATTGAGAATATAATCATCACCATCTTTAACCGCGCGAGTTTTGATAGCTCCAGCATCCGAACCGGTATGAGGTTCGGTTAAAGCAAAGGCTCCGATCATTTCACCTTGGGCTAAGGGCTTTAAAAAGCGTTCTTTTTGCTCGTCATTACCAAACTTTAAAATAGGTACACAGCCCACCGAATTATGCACGCTCATAATAGTCGAGGTCGCACCATCTGCTGCTGCAACTTCTTCGAGTGCCAATACATAGGCCAAATTTCCCGTATCTGACCCACCCCATTGCTCTGGGACGAGCATCCCCATAAAACCAAGCTGCCCCATCTGCGCTAACGCAGCTTTGGGAAAGGTGCCATCTCGATCCCAATCACTGGCATTCGGTTTGATTTGTTCTTGGGCGAAACTTTTCGCCATATCACGAATTAACAATTGTTCTTCGGTAAATTGCATTATTATTTCCCTTACCCTGCTTTTGCTTGTTGCTTAGCAATTTCCTGATTACGCAATAAAAAACGTTGGATTTTACCACTCGGCGTCTTCGGCAACTCGGTGACAAACTCCACTAGACGTGGATATGCATGCGCAGAAAGACGTTTTTTCACAAATTGGCTTAATTCTTCTGCCAAAGCAACCGTAGACTGCACGCCTGCCGCTAAAATAACAAAGGCTTTAACCAGTTCGGTACGATCTGGATCAGGCACACCAATTACCGCAGCTTCAATCACCGCATCATGTTCAAGCAAAGCACTTTCAACATCAAATGGGCCGATACGATAACCAGATGTGGTGATCACATCATCGCTACGCCCTACAAAACTCATACTGCCATCACTATGTAACTCAGCGGTATCGCCTGTTAAGTAATAATTGCCAACAAAAGGTGATTTACGGCTTTCTTTATAACCACCAAACCACATCATTGGTGACTGGCTGATATCCACCGCTAAAATTCCAGCGGTGTCTGGCGGAAGCTCTTCGCCTTGTTCATTGACCACGGCAACCCGATAACCCGGACTTGGAAAACCTGCTGTACCTGCACGTATTTCATGGCTTAAACCGTGATGGTTACACACCACCATACCGACTTCAGTTTGTCCATAATGGTCATAAATCGGTGCATCTAAAACTTGTTTGAACCAGCGAATCACTTCTGGATTCAGTGGCTCACCTGCACTGCTGACCACACGGAACTGACCTTTTAACGGCGCCATTTGTGCTGGATCAGCCGCCATCATCATACGATAAGCCGTTGGTGCACCTGCCAAATTGGTGATTTGATAATCCTTGACAATTTGACACAAACTATCCGTACTAAATCCACCCTCGTAGAACAACGTCGCATGTCCCAAGAATAACGGCCCCGTAATCGCATAGTACAAACCATAGGCCCAACCCGGATCAGCAATATTCCAAAAAGCATCATCTTCAGTTAAGCCAATCGCATCTTGCATATAGCGACCAAATGCAATCAAGGCTTTTAGTGGAACTTCGAGCGGTTTTGCAGGTCCAGTAGTACCTGAGGTAAACATCAATAAGAATGGATCATGCAAATTACGCATGACTAATTCACATTGATCAAACTGCTGATTCAGCTCCTGCCAAAAATTAAAATCGCTGGCTTTGAGCACTGAACCTTCTGTATCAGCAACGGTCACGATAGCTGGACATTGTTCAACTTCATCGAGCTTGCTGCGATTGCCCACATCCGTGACGACTAATTTGCTTTGTGCAAGTTGAATACGATGCTCAATCGCTTTCGGCCCAAAAGCAGTAAACAGCGGTTGATATACGGCTCCAATTCGCCATGCGGCTAAAATCGTCACGATCAGTTCAGGCGTTCGTGGTAATAAACCCGAAATACGATCACCTGCCTGTACACCTTGTGATTTTAGAAAATTAGCAAATTGACTGGACCACTGTTTGAATTGCGCAAAGGTATATTGTTCCTTACGCCCATCTTTGCCTTGCCAGTACAAAGCAACTTTTTCACCGTCTACATGTCGGTCACAACACTCAAAGCATGCATTGAGTGCATCCAACGAACCTGACAACATTTGTTGAGCCGTATTTTCAAAATCAAATGCGTTTGCCACATCTTTATAATTCAACATCTCTATTCCCTCAGTCTGGATTTGTAGTTATTTACGACAGAGTTGCATTTATTGGTTTACAAGCCATCCAATGGCTTGATGTTTAAACTTGGTCTGGTAGGTATTGCTGGATAATGCTGGAGAAATCCAAATGCGCATTTCCACGCATACACATCTGCTGATACATCTGCTGTACCATGCCACCTAACAAAATAGGCTGTTTGACCTGACCTGCTGCCTCGACTGCCAGACCTAAATCTTTCAGCATCAGTTGTGTCGCAAAACCATCTTGATAGCCACGTGAAGCAGGCGCATTTTCATTGATATGTGGCCATGGATTACAAATCTCTGAACTCCAGCAACGACCACTTGAGGTGTTCACCACACCCGCCAATGCTTGTGGGTCGATCCCCAATTTGGCACCCAATGCCATGCCCTCTGCCACAGCAGCCATCGAGATTCCAAGAATTAAGTTATTGCAAATCTTGGCAATTTGTCCTGCGCCAACCTCGCCACAATGAATGACATTCTTGCCCATGTGGCTGAGCACAGGTTTGACTTCCTCAAAGGTCTGATCATTGGCACCCACCATAAAAGTGAGAGTACCTGCTTGCGCGCCAATGGTGCCACCCGACACAGGCGCATCACAGATGTGAATATTTTTAGTTTGCGCAAGCGCAGCGATATCTTTGATGGTCTGCGGGTCAATGGTACTGCTATCAATACACAATGCCCCTGCCTTCAAGACTTCCAACACGCCCTCCTCACCGAGGTAAACCTCTTTGACATGCTTAGCTGCTGGTAACATGGTGATCACCACATCTGCTTGTTGGGCTGCTGCTTGTGGACTGTCGCAGACCACACCACCCGCTTCAGCAAAGTGCTGATTCGCCACTTCACTGAGATCATAACCATAGACTGTAAGTCCTGCTTTGAGCAGGTTATGGGCCATTCTGCCACCCATATTTCCAAGACCGATAAAGGCGATATTCATCCCTGATTCCCCCTTAACGTAAACTAATGGTGGTATTTACACCGCCAACTTCATGGCTATCTTCAAACCAACGACTAGTAATGGTTTTGGTTTGTGTATAGAACTGTACCCCTTGCTTACCATAAGGACCTAAATCACCTAGTTTTGAACCACGCGAACCTGTAAAGCTAAAGAATGGCACTGGCACAGGAATTGGAATATTGATCCCCACTTGACCAATATCAATTAAGTTTTGGAAGGTACGTGCTGTCGCACCACTTTGAGTAAAGAGTCCAACACCATTACCAAATGGATTGGCATTGATCAGCTCAATCGCTTCTTCCAAAGTATCAACAGAAATAATTGCCAATACAGGACCAAAGATTTCTTCTTTATAGATACGCATGTCTGTGGTCACGCCATTAAAAATGGTCGCTCCAACAAAGTTACCAGACTCATAACCTTTAACTTGCACATCACGACCATCGAGTAACAGCTCTGCGCCTTGCTCGACACCACTATTGATCAAATCAATCACACGCGCTTTGGCACGTTGAGAAATGACAGGTCCGATATCTGTATTCGGCTCATGTCCTGCATTAACTTTCAAGGTTTTGGCTTTTTCAACCAACTCTTGAACCCATTGCTTACTTTCACCCACCATCACAGCAACTGAAAGTGCCATGCAACGCTGTCCTGCAGCACCAAAAGCCGCACCGACTAAAGCATTGAGGGTTTGTTCTTTGTTGGCATCAGGCATCACCACCACATGGTTTTTCGCCCCCATCATCGATTGCACACGTTTGCCATGTTGCCCTGCGAGGTTATACACATGCGTACCCACCGCAGTTGAACCGACAAAGGAAATCGCTTTAATGTGTGGATGTGTACAGAGACGATCGACTACTTCTTTGCCACCATGAACCACATTCAACACACCAGCAGGTACACCTGCTTGAATCGCAAGTTCGACCAACATCATCGTGGTTAATGGGTCTTGTTCAGAGGGTTTGAGTACGAAGGTATTGCCACAAACAATCGCCATCGGGAACATCCACAATGGAATCATGGCTGGGAAATTAAATGGAGTGATGCCCGCACAAACACCCAATGGTTGTTGCAAAGTATAGGTATCAACACCACGTGCTACGCCTTCGATGTACTCGCCCATTTGCAAAGTACCGACAGAACAAGCGTGCTCAACCACTTCTAAGCCACGCTGGATATCACCTTCTGCATCGGCTAAGGTTTTGCCTTGCTCAGCAGTCAGTACTTTCGCGATCTCTTTCATGTTGGCACGAATCAAGTCTTGTAGCTTCAGCATAATGCGCATACGTGCTTGAATCGGTGTTTGACGCCAAGTGGCAAAAGCATCTTGTGCAGCTTGAATCGCTGCATCCACTTCCTGCACTGTTGCAAAAGGTACGCGACCGATGACTTCCTGTGTCGCAGGATTGACGATATCTTGCCAGTGTTGGGTTTCAGACTCGATCAACTGTCCATTAATGAGTAGCTTAGCTGTGTCCAGCTCGATTTTCTGGATTGTATTCATAACCTCTCCATAGGCCTATTTTTATTGTGTTCAGATGTTCGAAAATAGCGATTCGTCGTATTTTCTTTTTTTAACATTTGTTTGAGACTAGCAAAGAATGCTTTGACCACCAACGCAAATTCATGCACGATTGATGTGCAAATATGCACAGGGATGACAATAACAATGAAAGTGGATTGGGATCATCTACAGTTTTTTCTGGTTTTAGCGAGAACCAAAACCTTGACCAATGCAGCACGCATTATTGGCGTGGAACACAGTACCGTAGCTCGACGGATTCAAGCATTGGAGCTGGCTTTAGGCATGACTTTGTTCAAGCGTGAAGCATCAGGTTATGAACTAACGATGGAAGGATTAGCTCTTGTTCCGCTGGTTGAACAAATGGAACAGGCCTTTCTTCAGATTGAGAAACCGCATCAACCTTTGCAAGGTCGTGTGCGAATTGGCACACCTGAAGGATTTGGTACCGCATTTCTTGCACGACTATTAGCAGAATTTTCGATTCACTATCCTCAACTCACGATTGACCTGATTCCTGTGCCGAAGATGATTAAACTCTCGCATCGTGAAGCGGATATTGTGGTGTCTATTGATCGACCAACGTCTGGACCTTATATCATCACGCGACTGTCAGATTACACATTAAAGATTTATGGCAGCCAAAACTATCTGTCTCAACATCCACCAATTCGTGGATTAGAGGATTTAACCCAACATCGTTTTGTTAATTATATTGATGATTTGGTCTATAGCCCTGAGCTGTATTGTCTAGAACGTTTACCCTTAAAACTCACTGCAAATTTTCGCAGTAGCAGTATTTTGGCACAGCAAATCGCAGTAAGTGCAGGTGCTGGATTAGCAATTTTGCCAAAATTTTTAGCCCATGATAAACCTGAACTTCAGGATGTTTTAGCTGAACAAGTACGTTTTAATCATACTTTCTGGATGCTTACCTTTGTAGATTTACAGCATGAGCCACGGATTAAACTGGTCTGGGATTATTTACGTAAACAGGCAGATAAATATCAGCATTTATTGGTTGATTAATACTTCTCGGCGTAGATATAAAAAGAGCCGATCTAGTTAGATCAGCTCTTTTTATGGGAGATGCAAATGAATCGATTAAGCCAATTCACGTCCAAGTTTACGCATACGTGGTTTGTATAATACTTGATAGGTCACCGCTAAAATCACCACCCACAACGGACTCACATACAGCGCTTTTAGCGTGTCAGGTTCGAGTGTCAAAATCACCAAAGTGAACAACAAGAATGCGATCACCACATAAGACATGAACACGCCGCCTGGCATTTTAAATTTAGACTGTTCATGTAACTCTGGACGTAATTTGCGATAGCGAATGTAGCAGACCATAATCAAGCTCCATACGCTAATAAACAGGATCACACAAAGCGAACTTGCCAAAGTAAAGGCTTCCATGGTGTTCGGGACAAAATACTGAAGCACAGCTCCACCCATGATAAATACACATGAGAAGATCAGACCATTTGCTGGCACTGCACTTTTGGATAAGCGACTAAATGAATTCGGCGCCTGACCATCTTTTGACAGACCAAACAACATACGACTGGTAGAAAAAACACCACTGTTCATCGACGACATCACCGAAGACAACACTACTAAATTCATGATGATCGCTGAGGTCACAATCCCCGCATTCAGGAATAACTCAACGAATGGACTTTTATCTGCGCGAATTTGATCCCACGGTGTCACAGCCATCACCACCAATAAAGCTAAGACATAGAACAAAATAATACGAATCGGAATCGCATTAATCGCTTTGGGAAGATTCTTATGTGGGTCTTTGGTTTCTGCCGCCGTGGTTCCAATCAGCTCCACTCCGACAAAGGCAAAAACGGCAATTTGGAAACCAGCCAAGAAGCCATCAACACCTTTCGGGAACATACCACCATGCGACCAAATATTATTGAGTGAAGCCACTGTGCCATGAGATGCGGTAAAGTGACTAAAAATCATATAGCCCCCAACCCCAATCAAACCAATAATCGCCAAGATTTTAATCAGTGCAAACCAGAACTCGACTTCACCAAACAATTTGACCGTAAGTAAATTCAACGCCAAAACGAATAATACGCGGCCCGCACTAATCAGCGCCTGTCCTATTGGAGTAAAGGTCGTTTCATCAGGCAGCCAAAAACCAAGATAATTAATCACGGCAGCTAAGTCCGCAATACCGACCAAGACCCAACCTAACCAATAGGTCCAACCCAAATAATATCCGGCCCACGGTCCAATCAGATCGTGTGCCATATCGACGAAAGATTTGTACTGTAAATTGGCAAGCAATAATTCACCGAGTGCTCGCATCAAAAAGAAGAACATGCCACCAATAATCATGTAAATAAACAAGATTGATGGACCAGCAAGGGAGATGGTTTTTCCTGAACCCATGAACAGTCCAGTCCCAATCGCGCCACCAATAGCAATCAATTGCAAATGGCGATTGGAAAGTTTTCGTTGTAAGTCTTGAGGTGCATCATCACCTGAAGACTGATTATGTATCACCGTCATAAAAAAGTTCCTTTTTACTACTTCCTAAAATGAATCGGTCGCTAATTTATGAGCTTAACCAGCTGTCCTTTATAAATGACACATTCATTTTGACTGCAAGAAAATACGTATTTGCCTTACTTTTATCTATGACAAATACGTTAATTTTCTTCTTTTTTAATCTCATTTAAACAAAAATAAAGCGATTCGCTTTATTTTTGTGCTGCAATCACTGCAATTTCAATTAACCAATTTGGATTGACCAAATCAGCTTGAATCGTAGCGCGTGATGGCGCCACACAGTCTTTTAACCAATCAACATAGATCGCATTGACCTTAGGAAAATCAGCTAGGTCTTTCAGAAAAAGCTGTACCGAAAGTAAACGTGATTTATCGCTATTTGCGGAGGCTAACAATTGCTCGATCGTTGCCAATACATCACGCGTTTGTCCTTCGATATCTAAATCAGGATTTTTAGGCACTTGTCCTGATAGATACACCACCTGATTAAAAACCGTGACTGCACTCATCACTTCGGTGCTATTGATTTTCTGGATATCTGAATGTGACATGATGACTTCCTTAGTCTTGAGTGATAAATGGAACTCGTGCAGTTACGCCGCACATAAGTTCATAGCCAACTGTGCCTGAGGCTGCTGCAACATCATCAATAGAGAGTATTTGTCCTGTTTTTGATGTTCCCCAAAGCACAACTTCACTGCCAATTTCAGCATTCGGAACTGGCGTTAGATAGACTGCCAACATATCCATACTGACTCGCCCAATGGTTCGGGTACGGATTCCATTGACTAACACGGGCGTGCCTGTAGGAGAGGTACGCTGATAACCATCTGCATAACCACACGCGACAATACCAATCGTCATCGCATGTGCAGCTACGAAACTTGAACCATAACCTACACTTTCATTAGCATTTAGCTGTTGGATCGCGATCAATTTACTGCGCAAACTCATGGTCGGCGCAAGTCCCCAATCTTGGATACTATGCTTCGGATAATCGGGAGAGCTACCATACAGCATGATGCCGCCACGGACATAATCGGAGTGTACTTGCGAGGGATATCTGAGAATGGCAGCACTATTACTCACCGATCTTTCGCCAGGTAAGTCCTGAATGGTGCTTTCAAATTCTGCGAGTTGATATTCAACCCCAGCTTGACCAAAACGTTCGCCATCAGCATCAGAGAAATGCGTCATATGGGTGATGTTGGAAACATTATTGAGGCGTTGCAGATGTTGCCAGATTTTTCGGTATTGTTGAGGCTTGAAACCTAGACGGTTCATGCCACTGTTCATTTTTAAGAAAATATCAAACTGGGCTGGATAGATATGCTGCTGTATCCATTCGACTTGATGCTCGCTATGTACCGTGAAACTCAACTGATATTCAGCACAGTCAAATAAATCCTGTGGCGAAAAAATTCCTTCCAGCAATAGGATTGGACCTGTCCAACCTAATGCACGCAAACGTTTCGCTTCATCTATATCAAGTAAAGCGAAGCCGTCCGCAGTTTTTAAAGCATCGTAAACTCGTTCGATTCCATGTCCATAGGCATTGGCTTTGACCACTGCAAACACCTTGCTGTCTGGAACAGAAGTTCTCACGACCTCAAGATTTTGGCGCAAAGCCTGAGTATGGATGACCGCAGTAATTGGGCGAGGCATAATCAACTTCCTTGTATAATCAAATTATGCCGCGTGTGAATAACGCTGGATCGATAAGCCATCCGTAATAATCTCGGTACGATGATTCATCACCAAATCACTAATCAATTTGCCTGAACCACATGCCATGGTCCAACCTAAAGTGCCATGACCAGTATTCAAGAATAGGTTCTTATATTTGGTAGCACCAATAATCGGAGTGCTGTCTGGTGTCATTGGACGTAGACCTGTCCAGAATGATGCTTGTTGTAAGTCACCACCTGGGAATAAGTCTTGGGTAACCATTTCCAAAGTTGCACGACGATCATCATTCAAGCCCAAGTTAAAGCCACTTAATTCCGCCATACCACCCACACGGATACGTTGGTCGAAACGTGTAATCGCGACTTTATATGTCTCATCTAAAACCGTTGATTGCGGAGCAAATTTTGGTTCAACAATTGGAATCGTCAATGAATAACCTTTCACTGGATAAACTGGCAGATTCAATTGCAATGGTTTTAAGAAATCGCGTGAATAACTACCAAAGGCAAGTACGAAACGATCAGCCGTTAAAATCGCACCATTGACCATCACACCTTTGATTTCGTCACCTTCTACGATCAGTTGCTCAACATTTTGATCGAATTTGAATTCGACACCTAAGTCTTGCGCTACTTTCGCCAAGGCATTGGTGAATAAATAACAATCACCCGTTTCATCATTCGGCAAATGTAAACCACCGACTAATTTATCTGTGTGTGCCAATGCTGGTTCTACACTGCCCAGTTCTTGAGCATTGAGTAAATTAAAATCAACACCACATTCTTCCAGTACTTGGATGTCACGTTGCACTGCTTCAAGCTGCGCTTCATTACGAAATACCTGTAAGGTACCTTTGGAACGATTTTCGTAATGAATACCTGTTTCACTTCTGAGTTGACGCAAACAATCACGACTGTATTCCGCCACACGCATCATGCGTTCTTTGTTGACCGCATAACTTTGTGGATTACAGTTTTTCAGCATCTGTGCCATCCACTGAAGCTGCCACATGCTGCCATCTATATTAATGGCAAGTGGTGCATGATGCTGGAACATCCATTTTACTGCTTTGAATGGAATCCCTGGTGCAGCCCAAGGTGTTGAATATCCTGGCGAGATTTGCCCAGCATTACCAAAACTGGTTTCTTTTGCTGGACCAGACTGACGATCAAGTACAGTCACTTGGGCACCTTGTTGCGCAAGATAGTAAGCACTTGCTACACCAATAACACCACTTCCTAAAACGATGACGCGCATAATAGGTCCCTCTCGCTCACTAGTTTATTTAACTAGTATATTTTTGCTTCAATAGTTTTTTTGACTGTTTTTATTGCTATAATCTAGGTAATTTAATGTTTTTATCGCGGAAAAATTAAAATAAAAGGGAATAATCTATGCGTAAATTAGACCGTATTGATCGCCTGATTTTAGACATTCTGCAACGTGAAGGGCGTATCGCAATTAGTGAGTTGGCTTCACGTGTGAACTTATCTACCACGCCTTGCTCAGAACGCGTCAAACGATTGGAACGTGAAGGTATTATTATGGGCTACTACGCTCGGCTTAATCCTGCGCATGTTGATCGTAGCCTGTTGGTGTTTTTAGAAATCAAACTATCTGCAAAATCAGGCGATGTATTTGATCAGGTGGCACGCGATTTAGTGGATATCCCTGAGGTTTTAGAATGTCATCTGATATCAGGTGAGTTTGATTATTTAGTCAAAGCACGACTCAAAGAAATGAGTGCTTATCGACGCTTATTGGGTGATTTACTGAAAAAACTGCCTGCTTCGGCATCATCCCATAGTTATGTGGTGATGGAAGAAGTCAAAGAAAGTCTTTACTTAGATGTGAGTAAATAAAATTAGATGTCGTAGGATGCACCATTAAAAATATTTCAGCCTGCAAACGCAGGCTGAATATCTATCATTATTCGTCTTCATCATCATAGATATAGCTCATACAACCCCATCCGTCGTATTCACCATCAAACTCTTGCGCAATCCGCGTCATCCACTCTTCTAAATCAGCAATATCTTCATATTCCAACATCATATTGACGTGAATATTTAACACCCACAAATCCGATCCATCTGAATGCAATTCTTCTTGATACAGTGAAATTTTTTGCTCTTGATGCAACAGATGCAATGCACACTTTTCTGCTTGTTCTTGCTTTTCAAATACAATTGAAAATTCGACTTCATGCGGTTCACTTAGGTCATTGCCATCTTCAACCATTTGCCAAAGCACATTACCATTGTCATTATCAGGAAATTGCTCGTAATCACGTGTCATTTGAATATCCTTTGTTGTCGTTTCAGTTTAATTATTTGGCTATAGATTAACCTATTTTTATGTCAGTTTTTAGACGCATGAAGATCATTATTGTAGTGAAAGCATAAATGATCTTCATGTCGATCTTCGATAGCTATACGGTCAACTCGATGGATAGAACAACTTGATCGATACAACGGATTCCATTTTCATAAATCGGCTCAGGATAGTGTTTAAATACATCTCGCTCAATGTATGACATACGAAAACCACACTTCTGATACAGAGCCAACTGATCAAAACTTGAATTGCCTGTTTTAATCAAAACAGTGCTGACCGAAGATTGCCATGCATTTTCTATCGCATGTTTAATCAATGATTTGGCTAGACCAAAACCTCGATGCTCTTTGGTGACGGCTAAATTGATAATTTCCGCTTCATCCCCGCGTTGTAATAAACATAATTCTGCAATTACATCCCGACGATCATTGGAAATCACAAAGATTTTTACTTCTGATAGATAAGCTAAAACATGCTGCCAATCTGGATCGGCTTCAAGTAGTAATTTTTTTAATTGCGCTTGAGTCAAAGTCGGCAAACCAGCCCACTTTAACTCGTTGATACACGAATACATAGTTAAGAACGTTATTCCTTGTTTTATTTTTTTCGCAAGAGTAGATAACTAAACTTCTGTTCATTTCCCGCTGGGGTGATATGAACTTCTTTCCCCTCTTCCACCACATCAAATGCAGATTGTCCAAAGAAATGTATCAGCTCTTGTGTGCTGTAGCGTTGCACAGGCAAACCACTACACTTCAATGCTCCATCTTCTGCAAAGGTTGAGATCACTAGATAACCACCTGATTTCAGCGCAGCAGTTACTTTTTGCAAATAACGCTGCTGATCGTTGTGCTCTGTCAAAAAATGAAAAACTGCCCGATCATGCCAAAGATCAAATTGGTGATCTGCAAACTCAACCTCGACTATATTCGCAATAAGCCATGTCACTTTGTTGGCAAGTTCTCCCAAGCGTACCTGACTTTTTTGTAACGCAGCCTCTGCCAAATCTAAAACTGTGATGTGTTTAAAGCCTTGTTCTAAAAGCTGATCAACTAAAACTGAGGCGCCTCCCCCAACGTCTATGATTTCTGCCTCAGGGTGGAGTTGCGCTTTTTGGATCAATCGCAAGGAGGTCGAAGCCTGAGCTTGGAACCAACTGACTTCTTTAGGATCTTTGGTGGAATAGATGGTTTGCCAATGCTGGGTTAATGGTTGACTCATCGGGCATCTCACAAAACATTATATGTTTTTATAATCTATTATAAATCCATCCACATGTCTAGCTTAGCTACACTTATTTCACCTTAGCTTACATTTTAAAATGGAATCACCGATTTAATTTCAACGAGATGTTGTTGTAAAGGATGCTGAAAAGACAAGAATGCAGCATGTAATGCCATACGTTTTAAATGAAATTTGGCAGGCTCAGGATGATAAAGTTTATCGCCCATGATTGGATGTCCAATATGCATCATGTGCACACGAAGTTGGTGTGAGCGACCTGTAACGGGTTCTAGTCGCACACGACTTTGATCAGTTTCAACATCGTAATCCATCAATTGAAACAGTGTCTTGGCTTGCTTACCCAACTCGAAATGTACGATTTGACGTGGACGATTTTCCCAATCTGTAATCAATGGGACATCGACACTGCCTTCAGCCTGAATTGCACCTTGTACCAAGGCCTCATAATATTTTTTGACGGTACGCGCTTGAAACATTTTACTCACGGCGACCTCTGCATCACGATGCTTAGCAAACATCAGTAAACCTGAAGTGGCCATATCTAAACGGTGCGTTACTTTAGCCGTTGGATGGAGATCCAATACACGCAAATACGCGCTGTCATGATGTTCTGGTAATCGCCCCATCACGGACAATAAGCCCGCAGGTTTATTGACCACGACCAAATCCTCATCTTCGTACATGATCTCAAGAGGTTCTTGGGGAGGTTGGTAAATAAAATGATCGTTTAAAGGCATAGGAAGCAAACAGATTGAATCAAGCGAGCAGATTATAACGACAACGAATAGAAAATCGACCCATTCAAAAAAATCACAACCAGCGGATCGCTATTTTTTATCTTTGGTTTATCTATAATAAAAACCCCGAATAAAATGTCTTTATTCAGGTTTTATTTGATTGAGTTCAGGAAAATTAAAAGTTAAGACGCTGTCTTCATCGGTTTATTTAAGCTGTCACGATAAAGTGCTTCTAACTCCTCAACCTCGCCATTCATAAACGCGATGAGATATTCTTTGGCACGGTTCAGTGTCAGGTGATTAAAAGAAATCGTATCTTTGGCTTTGCGGGTGACCAATCCAAATACATCCTTTCTCGAAATCAGAACAGGAATATCACTATCCAATTTAAATTCCAGTTGCTGGGATTGAGCATAGGCATCCAAAATGATACGGACACTTTGTCCTGTATATTCATTCGTTACCATAAAACTGGTGTTTGTACCATCCAGTTGTAACTGACGGACCATTTGTTGTCGCCATCCCATTTCATCAAACTTACGAATGATCGTCTCTGCGTCAAACATACCCAAATGAGCAGCATCATTTTTGTTGGTTTGATGGGGATAACGTATTTTCAGATCGAACTCATTCATTATTTTTCTGACCTATTCCAGTATGATCATATTTTGATTTTTCGCTTTTAATGGCATTATATCACTTTGTTTTTTAATATAAAAATCTCGACTTCTATTCATATTTTTTGAATTTAAAGATGTGTTTCACATTCGAATTTGCTTTTATTGATCTAGTATTTATTATTTTTAATGTTTTCGTCATATTCTGTTTAGATTAATTTTTTAGGGTATCAAGGGAAAACATGTTGTTTACTTCAACACCTATGACTTTGTAAGCCATAACCTTTGCCTATAAACTTTTGATCTATAGCGTCCTAAGCCGAATCGAGACCTTTTGGGTTCGTACACACTTGCTTTATAAGCCTCGGTGCATGCTACTCTTTTCGATCCCTTTCACACCCTTGAGACATAGTTTAGGCAGATCGGGATGGGATTGTTTTCCTAAAAAATGGTATTTTTCGCCACAAATGAAATAGTTTTGCGTAACAGATTCTAAAATCAGAATTATTTCCCATTTAAACAAAAAATAACTGATTTAAATTCCGATATATTCAAATTTACATGTGTATTTTTTCATGAGCTTATAAAATTTAAGCCCAAATCACCATAATCGCAGCCACGATCACCAACCACAATCCCAAATGATCAGTTCTCGCCAATTTTTCCTTAAAGAAAAATGCAGAGATCAATAAACTAAATAAAATCTCGACCTGACCCAGTGTTTTCACGATTGCCACGGTTTGCATACTCATCGCACTAAACCACCCCAATGAAGCAAGAAAACTACAGACACTCACTTTGAAAGTCAGTCCAAGACGATGCCACATTTTGTATAAAGTCTGACGACTGAAAATACCAAGATATAGCAACAATATAATGCACTGAAAACTAATCAAGCTACACAGCACCCATGCGGCACGATGTAGAAATGGCAACATGCTCAACTCTAAACTTGCTTCACGCACCAACAATGAGGTGATGGCAAAACACAAACCACTGCCTAAACCGATCATCAATGTTTTCATTGAAAGTTCAGTATGTTGTCGGCCTTTACTCAGTAAAAATACCGCGACTGCACCAATTGAAACACCCACCCAGCCCCATGCTGTTAAATGCTCTTGTAAAAACAGCACACCGACCAATGCCGCTAAAATAGCTTCACTTTTGGCGAGACCGACCCCGATGGCATAATTCTTTTGTTGAAATAATTTGACCATTAAAGCCGTTGCATAGATTTGGCTAATCCCTGCGATCACCACATAAAACCAAAATTTATTAGAAAAACTGACTTCAACACTGACAGGCTGCTGAGCATAAAGAATGACGATATAACTAAAAGCAAAGATCGGTGCAAATAGAAAGCGTGCCAATGTCGTGCCATAAACATCGACTGTGGTGCTGAGTTGTTTTTGAAATGCATTGCGCCACGCCTGCATAAAAGCAGCCATCAAGGTAAATAAAATCCAAGTAAACGCCATCATCAACCATGCACACTCAAAATGTGGGTGTAATTTACTCGCTTGAAGATGATTTTTCGAGCTTTGATTGAGAAAAATACTGTCATTGCAACTCTGAAGCGATGGTCAAGATCACCATGCCATCGTTGTTTGTTGAATGAGAAGCTAGCTTTGGTTTACTTCAACTGTTTTTGCCAAGGAAACTTTTTCAGGCGATGTCTCACACGATACATCAGTCCGCCATGAAGATTGCCGACATGCCATGCTAATTTTGAAGTCAGCGTCATGTCAGGAATCCAATAACTAGATGCTAAAGGTTCGACAGGTTTAGGTTCAGCCAATTCAATTTCTGCGGCGATATAGCCCTCTCCATCCGCTAAACTCATACGTGCTAAGACATTTCCAGCAGCATCACAAATTTGCGTTTCGCCCACCATTTCAGTTAACCATTTGACATAAGGTAACAACGGCATATCACTCAAGACTTCGCCGACATGCGCGGCATGCACTACGGGAATACCTGTTAAGCGTGCCATTTGCGCAGGTAGTGCTTCACTTTGTTGTTTATAAATTTCATGTTCACGACGCATCCAAGTACCCAACAATCCATACCAATTGATCGGCATCGAATACCAACACATTCCACCTAAAATCAACTGTGCATGTTGTTCTCGAACACGCTTGGCGGTACGAAACCTTGCCCACTCCCAACCTGAGAGCAATGCAACCTTACAGTTCAAGCTACTTGAATCCACAATTCCATCATCCGAACCACCGCGATAGAAATTTTGCTCCCATGCGGTTGGAATATCTTTGTCATGCAGATGATAATCGCCATTCCGCTCCACCATGACATAAGTACCATAGGTATGCCCGTCACGAATTGCCACGAAGCCCCCTGTGATCACCACATTCAATTGCTTGGCTAAGCGAATTAGAAGCTGTAAGGGCTGACCCTGTAATGGTTGTGGTGTCAAGAAAGCTTGTGGTGAATAGACATTTGGAGAAGTCATCGACTCAGGAAGTACGATCACATCAGGCGAATGCTCTTGATATGCCGCTAAAATCAATTGTTCGAGTTTTTTTAAATTTGCTTCAACCTGTCCTAACTGCAATGCAGGCTGAATGGCGACGATTTTCATATCTGTAATTCTTCTGAGTGTTCATGAAAATCTTAGCATCGAATTTTAGAAATACTTTGACCGAACTCTTTCAATGCTTAGTTTATTTTTCGTTAGCGTCATCGCTGATAAAAATCGTATTGGCTTTCAACATCGACGGCGCAAAATCCACCATACGACGTAAAGTTCGGGTGAAATGGGCTTGATCTGAAAAGCCTGATTCAACTGCTATCTCAATCAAAGTTTTGCCCTGCATCCACAACTTGATGGCATAGCGAATACGCAACCACAAGATATATTGCCGCATAGATAGTCCGAGTTGCTGACTAAACAGATGCATCAAGCGTGACTCTGATAGCCCAACCTGTAACGCAACATCTGCGATGGTTGGAATTTGATGGGGCACACAGCGTTTGATGTATTCACAAGCGAGTTGAACCCGTTGATCCCATGGTAAAGCCAATAATGGCTGAGGATTGAGTACCAATAACACATCCATCAGCAATTGCTTTACTTGTTCTAAGCAGAGTTGAGCACTCATCAATTGCTGAAACTGTTTTTGAAAAGATTGAAGTCGATCAGCAGATAATGAATTAAATGTCTGCCCATTCAGTAAAGGATGTAGATAAGCATAAAGCACATGATCAGGATCGATCAGAATTGCAATATAAGGTTGATTCTGTGAATCGGTACTGTGGCTAATATTGGGTGCCATCACTACAACTTCATGATAGTTCGTAGGCTGATCTTCAACAGCCAATGCAAAAGCAGTGCCCAAACCAATTTGTAATAGTGCTGGAAAATGCGCGTGTGCTTTATTCAAATGATCTTGAGTCACATACACAATCACGCCATCCCACGCATAGACCAAGCTTTTATGCGGTGTGATCGAGTCTAATTCCATGTGTTGAGATAGCATATTCGTTCAAGACCATTTCGGGTGGAGTGTTCAAAATGAAGACGACTTTAAACGAAAGGAATAGTCGTATGTCTCACAATACTCAAGAACTGATGAAAAACAATACTGTGCAGTTGGAAGCCAGTGAAGTTCGTTATAAAACCCTTGCTGAATTTTATCCTTTTTATCTTTCGCAACATGAAAATGCGACTTGTCGTCGCCTGCATTTCGTGGGGACAAGCTGTGTAATTGGTATTGCTGCTGCATCTGTTGCAACTGGAAATGCCAAATTACTTTGGGCTTTGCCTGTAGTCGGATATGGCTTTGCTTGGGTGGGTCATTTCTTTTATGAGCATAATAAACCTGCAACCTTTAAGCAGCCATTCTTTAGCCTCGCTTGCGATTTTATTATGTATAAAGATATCTTATTCAAACGTGTGAAGTGGTAATACACACAGGAAACTTAGGTTATAAAATTAGGTCTAAGTTTCCTGATTGTACTGAATTTAAAAACTCACGATGTTGAATGACTGATCTTTTCTTGTTTTTTTTGGCTCACCCAACGTGCGACCACAATCACGAGAATAATCACAAATACAGTAATCACAACAGGCATCACAAATGCCAAGATCGACAAGACAATCGAGCCAATCAACTCACCTGTTGCCACTACAAAATTCCCCAATCCACCAGTAGTTGCAGTTGAAACCCCACGTGCAGCTACCGTGCTCATTTGCACCACACCTGCTGTTCCGCCGCCCACGATCAGCGCGGCTGCCAACGTCGCAAACTGTGACATTTCTCCACTACTGACCGCCATCGTACTGAGTGTACCTGCCACTACAGCAGCAGGCGTAGCGATGGTATCCAAAAGATTATCGACCCACGGCACATAGTAAGCTGCGATTTCACAGATGGTTGCAAATCCAAGTGCCGCGCATACGGCAGGGATCGCTAACCATTCAAAGCCTTTGGCAGGTTCATACCAACCCATCAGGGTTGCAATGCTCATCACCAATAAAGGAACAAAGACACGAAAACCACAGGCTGCGCTTAATCCTACGCCGATACAAAGTCCTAAAATTGTTTCCATCTGGGTTTTCCTTATTTTTGTCAGATATCGCTATCTTGTTATTTCATATTTTACAGTAACAAAAAAGCCCTATCGAGTGACAGGGCTTTCATCAAAACAGTGGGTAACTGTTTGGTGTTTGCGGCTTAGGCATTCTTACTGTTGAATTGATTGCCAAGGCATTTGGTACACGGAGGTAAACGATCAGTACCAATTTCTAAATAGGTGCGATGTCCGCATTGGACACAAAAATAGAAGCCAGTTCCAGGTCTTTCGCCAGCAGTAACCATCTTTGTTCTCCATAGATTTTAGAAATGGTTCATATACTATAGCGTGATAGTTTTGATTATTTATTGACCTTTCTGACGAATAGTGATGGCGATTTGGCTAAATACTGAAAACTCCCAATATCAAGTAATACTATACTTATCTTTTCGTAAGCAAAATGCTGGTATTGTACCTTCTAGTACCTCTAAGATTTGTTTGTTAATAATCTTATTTTCTATACCACCACACATAAAATTAAACTTATAACCATTTTGCTTATCCAAAGAAACATTTATAACTTGCTCTGAATCCGCTACTACAGCTAAATTTGGATTATGAGTGACAATAATGATTTGACGTTTTTTCTTCGCTAATTTAATAAATGGCACCAGAACTTTAGCGACACTATTATTATCTAAATTATCTTCAGGTTGATCTATAATTAATGGTATATCTTCCTTATCTAGAACAAGATAAAAGACTAATAATAATGCACCTTTTTCACCTGGTGATAACTGATCTAAACTTTTACCATGATTCTGTAAATCATAATAAGCATCTAAAAATTGCAAACTAAAAATATAGTTATAAAGGTCAGAACGATTATTAGTAACAGAACCTATATAAACTGCTTTCTTATCACCAACTCTCATATCACATTCAAGATATTTAATAAATTTATTTAAGAAGTTAAGAGTGCTTTCGAGATCATTCCAATCAGTTTGGTTAATTAAGTCATCCTGTAAAATCCTGCTTCCATCGTCACCACCATAGAAACTACCAACTTTATTCTGACGAATATTACTTAATATTTTTTTCTTGAAATCAGAATCACAACCAAATTTACTAGCAATATTTAGATCAGATACTTCAGAAGCTAAAAGTTGCTCGTCAATTCCTTTTTTAACTTCGTCATAAATAGCTTTAATTTCTGATTTTTTAGAGTAGATTTCTTTAACAGTTTCTAGCCTAATATTTCTTTCTTTGAATAAATCATCGTATAAGTTATTTTCAATGTAATTAAGTTTATGCTCGAGATAAACCAATGAATCAACTTCATCTAAAGAACCTATAAGCTCTTTGCTTCTAGCTTCCCACGCACTTACTGCATCAAGATAAAGTTGATAATTTTTTTGCTCACCAGTAAATTCTGAAGTAATTGAATCTATCAAATTTTGATACTTCTTAATTTTAAATCTAGAACTATTCTGATTAGACTCATCTAATAGCTCTGTATCTTTCTGAATACTAGATTCAATTTCATGAATCTTACTTTTGAGCAAATTTTCATCAAATGTGATTTTAATGAGAGTTTCTTTTTCTATTTGAAGTTCATTAATAAGTTGTGAATTTTGAATCAAATAGTCTTCCAACTCTTTTATTTTATTATTTACTTCTCTAAGTAAGTTTACAGCATTCAACTTTAAACGGTTATTTTGTCCTAATCTATCTTCATAACTTTTACTTAGCTCAACTTGCTTATCTCTTTCTTTTTCATAATGTAAACGATCTTTTTGTTTTTGCTCATCTTCTGGCGATTTAACTTTCAAACTAGGATCAAGAACTTCAATAGGTTTATTTTGATTATGCACTTCTATTTCTTGAGTCTTTATCTTTATTTTACTCTTTAAAATTTCTACAAAATCTGGATCTCCCATATCTTCCAGATTAATAATTTTACCATTTGAAATTTTTAATTTTTCAACTATTGAGTCCATTTCTGAATCAATCGCTTTCTTCTTTAACGAAATTAAATCTTTGAAATTTTCTGAACCTACTTTTTTCTCTCTTGGAACATATTGATAAACAACTTTTTCTATTTCCTGCCTAAAAGCTTCAACTTTACCAATCTCATTACATACTTTTTCAAAATAACTTTGTGGTAAATATCTAACTAAACTTTGCTGTGTAGAATCAATAGCATGATTTAGTTGTCTATACTCTGTTGTTGAATTACTAAGAAATTCAATAGAAGCCTTAAATCTATCTGCAAAACCTTTCTTCTTAAATTTATCTTTATGTAAGAACAGATATTCGTCGCTATGCTCAGCATCTGCACAAAGAGCAAGAATATCTGATATAGCACTTTTTCCATTTCCTTTATGTCCAATGATGGTAACTAGCTCACTATTTAAAGGTATATCTACGTTATCAAACCAAATATTGTTTGCATCATATACGCCATCTAGTGAAACTTTTAATCGGCTTATATACTTAGTTTTGTTTTCTCTTGTTCTTTTTAGAATTTCAGGTTCTTTACCAATATAAAATCTTTCTGTTGGTTCATTAAGAGCATACTTTAATCCATTAAAACTCGGCTCACCTTTAATCCAAAGTTTTTGTTTTATTTCATATTTTCTAATGTTGTGGTTATCAGAACAAATAATCATTGGTATAGTTTTTTTAATGAATGGAAAAACACTTTTAACATATCCCTCTTGATCTTCTTCTTTACCTAACTCATATATATCTACTGCATGAGCAATTTCCGTTTTTTGTGCTCTAGCATGGGGTAAAGAATTTGTAATATTCTCTACTGATGAATGCTTTTCACCAGCATGGATCGTTACTATACCGCCTAGCTCTTTAACAAGTTTAATAGTGTCATCAAGATTGCAATAAACTTCATTTACACGCTTACTTTCTGAATCAATTTTATTAATTGGCGTTCTATGCTTAATCTGTCCCCATACATGTTCTAAGTTACATGTTTCAGAAAAAATTCCAATAAAATGAATAGGATCTTTACCTCTGGAATCAGATAAAAATTCGATACCAGGCAGTACTGTAATATTCTCTTTTTGAGCTAATAAAGAAAGATCACGAATTCTTTCAATATCAATGAGATGATGATCTGTTACTGCAACAACTTTTACATTATTATTTTTTAAATTATTGATAATTTCCTCATTAGTTACATCTTTATGTTTATAGTCATATGAACTGGGTGTATGAAAATGTAAGTCCCAGATATGCCATTCAGAACCTTTTGAAATAATAGTCATTATAATTTTCCTAAAGTATAAAAAAACCCCACTTTAAAGTAGGGCTTTTTTTAAACAATATCAATTACTTTTAGCTAAAGTATTAAGCCACTTGACCTTCTAAAAAGTCTTGCGCAAAACGCTGAAGTACACCGCCCGCTTCATATACAGAAACTTCTTCTTCTGTATCTAAACGGCAAGTTACCGGCACTTCAAGAATTTCTTCTTTACCATCAGCAGTTGAACGTTCAATCACTAAAGTCAAAGTCGAACGCGGTGAGATATTACCAATCACGCTATAAAGCTCAGTACCATCTAACTTCAACGTCTTACGGTTCACACCTGGTTTAAACTCAAGCGGTAACACACCCATACCCACTAAGTTAGTACGGTGAATACGCTCAAAACCTTCAGCCACGATCGCTTCAACACCTGCAAGACGAACACCTTTCGCTGCCCAGTCACGGCTTGAACCTTGACCATAATCCGCACCCGCTACAATGATCAACGGTTGCTTACGGTTCATGTAAGTTTCAATCGCTTCCCACATACGCATCACTTCGCCTTCAGGCTCTACACGCGCTTTTGAACCTTGTTTAATCGTGCCGTCTGAACGAACCACCATTTCATTAAACAATTTCGGGTTGGCAAATGTTGCACGTTGTGCTGTCAAATGGTCACCACGGTGTGTCGCATATGAGTTGAAGTCTTCTTCAGGTACGCCCATTTTGTGTAGGTATTCACCCGCAGCCGAATCCATCATGATCGCATTTGAAGGCGATAAATGGTCAGTCGTGATGTTATCACCCAAAATTGCAAGCGGACGCATGTTGGTCAACGTACGTGGTGCAGCCAACGCTCCTTCCCAATACGGCGGACGACGGATGTAAGTACTCATAGGACGCCAGTCGTAAAGTGGGCTTTCCGCTTGCTCAACTTCACCGAGGTCAAACATAGGAATGTAGACTTTACGGAATTGTTCAGGCTTCACAGCTTCTTTTACCAGTGCATCGATTTCAGCATCAGATGGCCAGATATGTTTCAGGTAAATTGGATTACCGTCTTTGTCTGTACCCAATGAATCTTTTTCGATGTCAAAACGAATTGTCCCTGCAATCGCATACGCGACAACAAGTGGAGGCGATGCCAAGAACGCTTGTTTTGCATATGGATGGATACGACCATCGAAGTTACGGTTACCCGAAAGTACCGCTGTCGCATACAAATCACGGTCAATGATTTCTTGTTGAATCACTGGATCAAGCGCACCTGACATCCCGTTACAGGTTGTACATGCATACGCCACGATACCAAAACCAAGTTTCTCTAGGTCTTTGAGTACGCCAGCTTCTTCTAAATACAGCGCAGCCGCTTTAGAGCCTGGTGCGAATGAAGATTTCACCCAAGGCTTACGTACTAGGCCCAGTTCATTGGCTTTACGTGCCAATAGACCCGCCGCCACCGTGTTACGTGGGTTTGAGGTATTGGTACAAGACGTGATCGCAGCAATGATGATCGCGCCATCAGGCATTAAACCATCCGTACGGTTTTCAACAACGCCAGCAATACCTTTTTCTTTCAAATCAGCAGTAGATACACGTGCATGTGGGTTTGATGGACCTGCAATGTTACGAGTGACTGTTGAAAGATCGAAACGAAGTACACGTGGGTACTGCGCTTTGGTCATATCCGATGCCCAAAGACCGATTTCTTTTGCATATTGCTCAACCAATGCCACTTGAGCATCTTCACGACCTGTCAGGCGTAAATAATCAATGGTGTTTTGGTCGATGTAGAACATCGCAGCCGTTGCACCGTATTCAGGTGTCATGTTCGAGATGGTTGCACGGTCACCAATCGACATGGTGTCTGCGCCTTCACCGAAGAACTCAAGGTATGCACCAACCACACGTTCTTTACGTAAGAATTCAGTGAGTGCCAATACGATATCAGTCGCTGTGATGCCTGCTTGACGCTGACCGACAAGCTCAACACCGATAATGTCTGGAAGACGCATCCAAGATGCACGACCCAACATCACGTTTTCAGCTTCTAAACCACCCACACCCACTGAGATCACACCAAGTGCATCGGTATGTGGGGTATGTGAATCTGTACCTACGCATGTGTCTGGGAACGCTAAGCCATCCCGGTTTTGGATCACTGGAGACATTTTCTCCAAGTTGATCTGGTGCATGATACCGTTGCCCGCAGGGATTACGTCGACATTTTTAAATGCGGTTTTGGTCCACTCAATAAAGTGGAAACGGTCTTCGTTGCGACGATCTTCAATTGCACGGTTTTTCTCAAACGCGTCAGGATCAAAGCCACCAAATTCCACTGCCAAAGAGTGATCTACGATCAACTGGGTTGGTACCACTGGATTGACTTTAGATGGGTCACCACCTTTTTCAGCAATCGCATCACGCAAGCCCGCAAGATCAACGAGTGCTGTTTGACCTAAGATGTCATGACAGACCACGCGCGCAGGATACCAAGGAAAATCCAAGTCCTGACGGCGTTCAATCAATTGCTTTAAATAATCAGTTAAGTTTTCTGCATCAGCTTTACGTACAAGCTGCTCTGCCAACACTTTAGATGTGTATGGCAAAGTTTCATATGCGCCTGGCTGAATATCTTCAACGGCTTGACGCACGTCATAGTATTCAAGCTGGGTATTGCCATTCTGATTTGGCAGCGGTTTACGGTATTGATTTGTCATTAACCACGCTCCGCCAATGGTTTAAATTCTAAGTTTTCAGGGCCAGTATAGTTCGCGCTTGGACGAATGATCTTGCCGTCTTGACGTTGTTCAATCACATGTGCTGACCAACCTGCTGTACGTGCAATCACGAATAATGGAGTGAACATTGCTGTTGGAACACCCATCAAGTGATAGCTCACCGCGCTGAACCAATCGAGGTTCGGGAACATGTTCTTCACTTCTTTCATCACTGCTTCTAAACGTTCAGCAATGAGGTACATTTTGGTGTTCTCTTGAGCATCAGCAAGATCACGCGCCACTTTCTTGATCACTTCGTTACGTGGATCAGAGATGGTATAAACAGGGTGACCAAAACCAATGATCACTTCTTTTTTCTCTACACGGCTACGGATGTCTGCTTCTGCTTCATCAGCGTTGTCATATCGCTGTTGAATCACAAATGCAACTTCGTTGGCACCACCATGTTTTGGACCACGCAACGCACCAATACCACCTGTAATTGCTGAGTACATGTCTGAACCTGTACCTGCAACAACACGTGAAGTAAATGTAGAAGCGTTGAATTCATGCTCAGCATACAGAATCAAAGACGTATGCATGGCTTGAATCCATTCTTCAGATGGCGCTTCACCATGAAGTAAATGGAGGAAATGCGCAGCGATTGAGTCATCATTCGTTTCAACTTCGATACGACGACCGTTGTTGCTGAAGTGGTACCAATACAACAACATTGAACCCAAGCTTGCCATCAATTTATCAGCGATATCTTTCGCACCTGCTTCATTGTGGTCTTCATGTTCAGGCGTTAAACAACCTAGAACTGAAACGCCTGTACGCATCACGTCCATTGGGTGTGCAGATGGCGGTAACTGCTCAAGTGCAGTTTTCAATGCTGCTGGTAAGCCACGCAATGCTTTTAATTTTGCTTTATAGGCTTTCAACTCAGCTTTGTTTGGCAGTTTGCCATGTACAAGCAAGTGCGCAACTTCTTCAAATTCGCTACCCACTGCAAGGTCAAGAATGTCATAACCACGATAGTGCAAGTCATTACCACTACGACCCACTGTACAAAGTGCTGTGTTACCTGCAACTTGACCACTTAACGCAACTGATTTTTTTGGCTTGAAGCCTGTTGGAGTTTCATTACTGCTCATAAGATTGTCCTTTTCTGTTCTTTCTATGTGAATTATGAGTTCTAAAATCCCACTTGCGGAGCTACAACCGCTCCTCACCTCCCTTTCCAAAGGGAGGGAAGTCCCCCTTTGAAAAAGGGGGATTTAGGGGGATTCCTTATTTTGCTTTTTCAAATGACGCATCAAGATACTGTTCAAACGCATGGTAGTTAATGCGTTCATACAATTCTTGACGGGTTTGCATGGTGTCAACAACGTTCTTCTGTGTGCCTTCTTGACGCAAAGTCACATACACATTTTCCGCTGCTTTATTCATCGCACGGAATGCTGAAAGTGGGTACAACGCAATGCTCACATCCGCAGAAGCCAATTCTTCAGTCGTGAATAATGGTGTAGAACCAAATTCAGTAATGTTCGCTAATACTGGAACTTTGGTCAGATCAGCAAATTGCTTATACATTGCCAGTTCAGTGATCGCTTCAGGGAATAACATATCCGCACCTGCTTCAATGTAAGCACCTGCACGGTCAATTGCTGCTTGTAAACCTTCAACTGCAAGTGCATCAGTACGCGCCATGATCACAAAGTTTTCATCAGTACGCGCATCAACCGCAGCTTTAATACGATCCACCATTTCTTGTTGGGTCACGATTGCTTTGTTTGGACGGTGTCCACAACGCTTTGCACCCACTTGGTCTTCGATGTGCATCGCTGCTGCACCGAACTTAATCATTGATTTAGTAGTACGTGCAATGTTGAATGCTGAAGCACCAAAACCAGTATCCACATCAACCAATAATGGGAGATCACAGACATCCGTAATACGGCGTACATCCGTCAATACATCATCAAGGTTACTAATCCCTAAATCAGGTAAACCTAACGAACCTGCGGCAACACCACCACCTGACAAATAAATTGCTTTATAGCCTGCACGTTTTGCTAACAATGCATGATTGGCGTTGATCGCACCAACCACTTGTAATGGTTTTTCATTTGCGACCGCGTCGCGGAATAGCTGACCAGCAGATTTAGCCATGTTGATGTTCTCCTTGGGTTTGCAGCAATGTTTGCTCAACAATTTTGTAAGATGCATTGATGTGACGGTGCATCAGCATTTCGGCAAGTTCACCGTCACCTTCTGCGATCGCATCTAAAATGCGGATATGTTCGTCCCAAGCTTTGCTCGGTCGATTTGGGGTGTTTGAAAACTGAATTCGGTACATACGGATGAGGTGATACAGCTCATCACATAACATTTTTTCTAAGGTTTTATTGCCACTGCTTTTGATAATGCAATAATGGAAATCGTCTTGACCTTCTTGTAGGTAATAACCCTTACCTGCTTTAAAATTTTCATCTTCAGCATGCATTCGCAACACATCACGCAATGCCAAAATTTGTTTTTTATCAATGTGCTGTGCAGCCAGCTTACAAGCTAAGCCTTCAAGTGAAGCACGAATTTGGTAAAGTTCTTTAAATTGTTGTAGAGAAAGGGAAACAACTCGTGCGCCCACATGTGCGGTACGCTCAACCAATCGCTGGCCTTCTAGACGATGAATTGCCTCACGCAATGGGCCACGACTAATCCCGTAAATACGTGCTAACTCAGGCTCAGAAATTTTACTGCCCGCAGGAATTTGTCCTAATACAATCGCCGATTGAATTTGCTTAAATACGTGTTCCGTCAGAGTAATACTCTGACTCGTGCTGATGGCTTGAGGAACAAGGGTATCTTGCATATTGTCGACAATCTCTACAGTTTTGATGATTTTATAACGGGATAATAGAAATAATGCAATAGGATTGTCGACAATAAAATAGACCTGTGCAGTCAGTCAGACATTCTATCCATTCTGATTAGAATCATTCAAAACCGTCATAAAAACCATGATAAGTATAAATAAAACAAATGTTTATGATTTTATTGCAATTGATCTACGCTCAATTTTGTATATCTTTGAACTCTTTGATATTGCTTATGCTACGACTATGGTATGACAGCTTGATTGTAGACAATCTTTATAATCGAGTGCTTTGCTACAAATTTTTGTAAGTAAATAATAGGGTCTGTTGATATTTCAGCCATGCATTGCGTTATCGGCTAAAACAACATAAACAAGGCATGAAACGCAGGCAATGGCCTTCCCTTGTCAAGTTTCATAACGCAGTTTAGGGAGGTTTTAGCCATAACCCTACGGGACAGGAACATTTTTTGCCGTTACTATGTTATGTTTCGCTCATTTAGAATAACTAAATTTCGCAAAACATGCCTTGTACCGTCTAAAAAATGTTCTCTGTCGCAAGCATCTGTGAAATGTCAACAGACCCTACACTAGAAATGTAAATAACAGCGTGCTTCATCATCGCTTTATTGGTACATTATTGGGCATCTGGAGCAGCGCTCCACAAGACACATCCATGCACCTTGTTGAATAAAAGGACATTGTTAATGTTTCAACATATCCCACCTTATGCAGGCGACCCGATTCTCTCTTTAATGGAACAGTTTAATGCTGATCCACGCGCTGAAAAGGTTAATCTAAGTATTGGTTTGTACTATAACGAAGACAGTATCGTTCCACAGCTCGAAACTATTATCGAAGCTCAAAAACGTATTGCACCTAAAAATACTCAAACCAAACTTTATCTACCAATGGAAGGTTTTAAACCTTACCGTGAAGCGATTCAAGCGTTATTGTTTGGTGCAAATAGCCCTGCAATTCAACAAGGTCGTGTTGCTACTATCCAAACGCTTGGTGGTTCAGGTGCATTAAAAGTTGGTGCAGATTTCTTAAAAACTTATTTCCCAAATTCAGAAGTTTGGGTGAGCCAACCAACGTGGGATAACCATGTTGCGATTTTCAACGGTGCTGGCATCAAGAGCAACTACTATCCATATTTCGATGCTGAAACACGTGGCGTTGATTTTGATGGCATGTTGTCTACATTAAAAACTTTGCCAGAGCAAAGCATCGTATTGTTACACCCTTGCTGCCATAACCCGACAGGTGCTGATCTAAATCCAGCACAGTGGGATCAAGTCATTGCAGTATTAAAAGAGCGTAACTTGATTCCATTCCTCGACATCGCTTATCAAGGCTTTGGCGATAGCATGGAACAAGATGCTTATGCAATTCGCGCTTTAGACCAAGCTGGTTTGAACTTTATCGTAAGCAACTCGTTCTCTAAAATCTTCTCACTTTATGGTGAGCGTGTTGGTGGTTTAACTTTCGTATGTGACGATGCTGAAGCAGCAAAATGCACATTCGGTCAGTTAAAAGCAACGGTACGTCGTATCTACTCAAGCCCACCAACAACTGGTGCATGGTTGGTTGATCAGGTGCTCAATGATGCTGATCTGAATCAACAATGGCAAAACGAAGTTAAAGAGATGCGCGAACGTATTATCAAAATGCGTAGCATCTTAAAAGATGAGTTGACTAAAGCACTTCCTGACCGTGACTTTAGCTACCTTGTAAACCAAAAAGGTATGTTTAGCTACACAGGTTTGACAGGCGAGCAAGTCGACACCTTACGTGAAGAATATGCAATTTACCTTGTTCGCAGTGGTCGTATCTGCGTTGCAGGTTTAAATATGAATAATATTTATAAAGTTGCAAAAGCGATGGCAGAAGTTTTAGCAAAATCAGCTTAAAATCCCCTTGCGGAGCTATAATCGCTCCTCATCTCCCTTTTAAAAGGGGGACTTTATGCATCAAAAAAGGTTGTTTCACGTGAAACAACCTTTTTTATTTTTACAAAACCAGCGTCATTAAAACTAAAATTTATCCGACAACTAGAGCCAAGAATAAATGTGCTAAATGATTAAATCTGTATCATTCAATGTTCAATCTAGCTCAGTCTTTGTATACTGCAACACATGAATAAACAACAAACAGCACCTTTAGATATGACTCAACTGACCTGCTTTAAAGCCTACGATATTCGCGGAAAACTAGGCACTGAACTCAATGAAGAAATCGCCTATAAAATTGGTCGTGCTTATGGGCAAATTTATCAACCAAAAACAGTTGTGATTGGTGCCGATGTTCGTCTAACCAGTGAAAGCCTTAAACAAGCAACCATTCAGGGTTTAAATGATGCAGGCGTAAATGTTCTTGATCTGGGTATGACAGGTACAGAAGAAGTTTACTTTGGCGCATTCCATTTAGATGTCCAAGGTGGTATTGAAGTAACGGCCAGCCATAACCCTATGGATTACAATGGGATGAAACTGGTTCGCGAGAACTCACGACCAATTAGTGCGGATACAGGTTTAAAAGAGATTCAAGCGCTTGCTGAATCAGGCAACTTTATCGACGCGACTCAAAAGGGGCTTGTAGAAAAATACAATATCCTACCTGAATTTGTAGATCACCTCATGACCTACATTGACCCGACTAAGATTCGCCCAATGAAACTTGTCACCAATGCAGGTAATGGTGCAGCAGGGCATATGATTGATGCGATAGAAGAAAAATTTAAAGCATTAAATATCCCAGTCGAGTTCATCAAGATCCACCATGAAGCTGATGGCAATTTCCCAAATGGAATCCCTAACCCTATTTTAATCGAAAACCGTGATAGTACCAGCCAAGCAGTACTTAAGCATGGTGCAGATATGGGGATTGCTTGGGATGGGGACTTTGACCGTTGTTTCTTGTTTGATGAAAAAGGCCAATTCATTGAAGGTTATTATATTGTTGGCCTCTTAGCACAAGCCTTTCTACTCAAACAAGCAGGTGAAAAGATTGTGCATGACCCTCGTTTAACCTGGAATACATTAGATATTGTTGAGAAACATCAAGGGATCGTCGTCCAATCTAAATCAGGCCATGCATTCATTAAAGATGTAATGCGTGAGCACAATGCTGTATATGGTGGTGAAATGAGTGCCCACCATTACTTCCGTGATTTTGCTTACTGTGATAGTGGAATGATTCCGTGGTTATTGGCTGTTTCTGTACTATCTGAAACAGGTCAATCTTTATCTTCATTGGTTGAGGATATGATTGCAAAATTCCCGTGCTCAGGTGAAATTAACTTCAAAGTTGCCGATACACAAGTCACCATTCAAAAGATCTTTGATCATTTTGCTGACCAAAATCCAGTAATTGATCAAACTGATGGCGTGAGTTTAGATTTTGGTATTTGGCGCCTAAATGTACGGGCTTCAAATACTGAACCACTATTACGCTTAAACATTGAAAGTGATGCAAGTAAAAACCCTGAACCAATACAAGTCTATGTCGATCAGTTGACCCAACTTATCCAAGCTTAAGCAATATTTAGCCTCAAATAAAAAACCATTCAAACGATTTAACATCGTTTGAATGGTTCATGTATAGATACGTTTTTTAAGAAAGTCTTTTTAACTTAGTAAAATAAAGAGCGATCCAAAGGAATTTCAACCCCTAAAGACACGCCGCTATCTCCACCATACACGTCAGAGTCACTGACCCAACCACTTAATTTCAACGGCGTATTCGGACGAAGATAATGTGTCCACGTTAAATCCAGAGCTTTGATTTCATCTTTTTGTGGAAAAGCATGATTGATTTCAAGTCCTGACTGATTCACTTTTGCCAACAAGATGCGACCATTTAAACGATTCATTTTATCGAAACGAATATCCCCACCTAAACTATACATCTGACCATCACCGCCCATAGCGTGACCTAAAGGGAATCCATGTTGGTAGTAACCATCTGTATAGTTATGATGATTATATGAATAACCCCAAACATCACCATTGGTACGTGTATCTGCCCATTCAGTATAAAGCTGGAACGGCATATTCTTCACTTGTGAGGAATAATCGAGTCCTGCCAAATACATTTTCCGAGATGGCAGTAAACCTGATTCATCTTCACCGACAAACTGCCCATACAAACTCAATGGAACTTTAAACCATTGTTGTAGATTTAAACGCGCATCTAGGCCTGCAATTTGGTTTGAGGCATTCCCCTCTCCAGTACACCCACTATCATCACATTCGTTATCTTTACCAATAAAAGCATTCCAATAGGCTTTGAAACTATCAGGTTGACCTTGACCATCTATTTGGAATGTACGTGATGCACCCAATTCAAGATAAGGTAAAGGTTGGGCTGTTAAACGCATTCCCAAGAGATTTGTATTTGGCACGGCCTCATAATCATCTAATCGGCCAGCAAAAACTTGATACTGCCAAGGGCCAATCCAAGACAGCCATTTCGTTTCAAATGCCTTTTGCTCAGCGCGTTGCATTGTAAAACCGTATACTGGACGACTTGCATCCCCTCGAATTAGACTACCATCATGTCCAGGCCCCCAATAGGTCGGAATCTGCCCTGCAATCAACCATTGATTCCACAACTTTCCAGCTAAATATGACCCTTCAACATTCACATCATGCCCATTATCAATAATAGGGTCTTTTTCAGCATTAATACGCAGTCTTGCATCCCATTGCGCCCCACCAGCATTGAACTCAACAGCCGCTTGGTATTGTGATTTTTGTTCATCTGCAAAATGTTGCGGTACATTTTGGGGATCAGATTCAGCATATAAACTGGCTTTGGCCGTTGTATTTTCCGCACTTAAAGCAGCTTGCACGGAATCCAAGACTTGCTGCTGAACTTGATTATCAATCTTTGCATTAGATAAAGCACGTTGTATTTCATCACCACTTAAAGGCCATGTAGACGTGCTAATTTGAATCACACCTTGTTGATTTAACCAATTTAAATCAGTTCGTAAGTCTTCATTATTTAAAACAATTCCTTGTGCAATTGCTGGCAAAGAAAGTGCAGATAAAACCGCAAGTGACAAAAATCTAATACTTTGATATCTCATAAATATTCTTCATCTAAGTTCATTTTTAAAAAACATCATAGCGATGTTTTTTAAAATAAGGGAATAAATACATGATTGTTTGCACAATCCATACACAATTTGATTTTAAATTCAAACGGGCATGATATTCAGTGTTTTGCATGACTAAAGCTCTATCGCATTAGCCATATATTCTTAGATGAATCTCAAAGCTGAGATTTAACTCTTATGAAACCCATTTGGATTCTGCTTTTGCCAATTCCAACTGTCCGCCAACATATCAGCCAAGCCATATTGTGGCTGCCAACCCAATTCTGCGACTGCACGGGCATTATCGGCAAATGACGTTGCTACATCTCCCTCGCGGCGCGGTACATATTCAAATGGAATCTCAACACCATTCACCTTCTCAAAGGTATCTCGAATTTGTTTAACCGAAATCCCATTGCCTGTGCCGATATTCCAAGCGCGGCATCCTTGTGCATTTAAACGATTATTTAAGGCACATAAATGTGCATTGGCCAAATCGACCACATGGATATAATCACGTACACCCGTACCATCTAGCGTGTCATAATCATTGCCAAAGATTGCTAATTTTTCACGGCGACCAACTGCCACTTGAGTGACATAAGGCATTAAGTTATTCGGAATCCCTTGTGGGTCTTCACCTATCTGACCACTCTGATGTGCGCCCACCGGGTTAAAATAACGCAGCAATGCAATCGACCAACGCTCATCTGTAGCCGAGAGTTTTTCCAACAACTGCTCAACAATCAGTTTGGTATAGCCATAGTTATTGCTTGGCATACCTGTAGGCATGTCTTCATTTAATGGCGATACATTGGCTTCATCATAAACCGTCGCAGATGAACTAAACACCAGCTTAAACACTTGTGCACGTTCCATGGCTTTGACCAAACTAATCGAACCCGAAATATTATTTTCAAAATATTTTAGCGGCTCTTTCTGACTTTCACCCACGGCTTTTAAACCTGCAAAATGGATGACCGCATCAATCTGATGCTGTGCAAAGATCTGATCTAAGATCTGCGCATCGCGAATATCACCTTGGATAAAAGTTAAACTTTTATTTGCTAAAGCTTGAACTCTCGATAATGACACTTCAGAGCTGTTTGATAAATTATCCAATACAACAACTTCATGTTGAGCATTCAATAATTCCAAACAAGTATGTGAACCAATATAACCAGCCCCACCGGTGACTAATATTTTTGCCATTTTATTTTCCAAGTAAAATATCTAATAGACCACGGGTAGAGCTATCAAAATCAACATAATCTTTTTCTGTACCAGTCAAAATTGGAAGTACTTGATTCGCAATTTGTTTACCTTTTTCAACACCCCATTGGTCAAAAGCATTGATATTCCACAGTACAGATTGCACAAATACTTTATGTTCATACAACGCAACCAACATACCTAAGGTATAAGGATTAAGCTCTTTGAGCAAAATGGTTGTATTAGGCTGATTACCTTCATATTTTTGATAATTCTCTAGACCCGCCACCTCTTCAGCATCAAGTGCCTGATTACCAAAGGCCAATAGTCGAGACTGAGCCAAACAATTTGATAACGCTAAATGGTGTTGATTAATCAATGCATTGGCATTTTTTACATAGGTAAATTGGTTAGCGGCATAACGATTCACTGGCGCAATAAACTCACAGCTTACTTTATGTGCACCTTGGTGTAACAACTGATAAAAAGCATGTTGTGCATTTGGACCCACTTCACCCCAAACAATAGGGCAAGTATCCAACTCAACTTTCTGACCATTACGCTGAATCGACTTCCCATTCGACTCCATCTCAAGCTGTTGTAGATATGCCGAAAAATACTTTAAACGACCATCATAAGGCAAAATAGCCTGAGTCTGAATTTCTAGGAAGTTATGATTCCATATTCCCAAAACAGCCATAAGAACAGGAATATTTTGGCGCAAAGGAGCATTTTGAAAATGCTCATCAATTGCATGAGCACCTGCAAGTAAACGTTTAAAGCCTTGTACACCAATATTTAATGCTATCGGCAACCCAATACATGACCATAAAGAGTAACGCCCACCAACCCAGTCCCAGAGCAAAAACTGATTTTGGTGTGCTATACCCCATTCTGTCATTTTTTCAGGCTTAGTCGATACCCCAATAAAATGATGCTGATCCACCGCTTCTGATTGGCCCAATTGCTTTTCAAGCCATTGACGTGCAGTTTGTGCATTATAGAGTGTATCAATTGTTCCAAAGGATTTGGATGAAATAATAAACAATGTCGTTTCTGGACGTAACTGATGCAACAGATCTGAAAGTTGAGTGCCATCCATCGTTGACACGAAATGCACCGTCAGAGGCTTAATCGTATTAACTTTAAAATCAGACAAAGCATGACTCACCATCAATGGCCCTAGATCAGACCCACCCACACCAATATTGACCACATCTTGTATAACTTCACCCGTTGCACCACGGTACTGACCCGCGTGAATTTTCTCAACCAATGCATACATTCGCTCTAATTGCTCATGTACTTTCCCAGCTAATTTAGGGTGTTGCTCATCATGTTTCGGTAAACGAAGCGCCCAATGCATAGCTGCACGTTGCTCTGTATAATTAATTTCTTCTTCTGAAAATAAACGTTTCGTCCATGTAGAGAGATCACGAACTTGTGCAAAGTCAATCAATGCGCTTATTACGGACTCATCAACACGATGCTTACTAAAATCAAAAGTGATTTCATCATATTGAACAGAAAAATGCTTAAATCTTTGGTCATCTTCGGCAAAAAAAGTATTTAAGTGCTTCTGGCCAATGGTTTTACTTAAGTGTTGTAAATGTTCAAGTGTTGTTGCTAGCGTTTTTTTAGGAAAAATAGTTAAATTTATCATTATCTTCCTACTCCCATATATGCAAAACCCTGACTTTTAACATAATCAGGTTGATAAATATTACGTCCATCCAAAATCAAAGGATGGGCTAATTTAAGTTTTAATTGCGTATAATCAAGTGACCAATATTGCTTCCATGCAGTTAGAACACATAAACCGTGTGCCTGATTCACCGCGTCATACTGATCTTCACATAAAATTAAATTATCACGTTCACCATAAATTGTGTGTATTTCTTCTAAGGCTTGTGGATCATGCAAACGAACAGTCACACCTTGCGCCCACAGTGCAGCAAGCATCGGATGAATAGGTGAGAAACTGGTACTTGAGGTATGTTGCTTAAAAGCAGCCCCCCAAATCGCAATCGTTTTTCCAGCTAAATTTCCATGAAAATAATTCCACAACTTGCGAAAAAGAAACTCTTTTTGTTGCTCATTGATATCCCAAACTTGTCCCAACAGCTGACTTTTTGTTCCAGTATTACTGATGGTATTTGATAGAGTCAAAATATCATGTGAAAAGTTTTCACCACCAAAACCTGCACCTGAATATAAATACGATTCACCTATCCGACTGTCTGCTGCCATTCCATCTCGAACATGGGCAATATCAATACCCAACTTTTCAGCAACATCTGCCAAATCATTCATATAACTGATACGAGTCGCCAACATGCCTGAAATACTGAGTTTGGTAAATTCAGCATCTAAAACAGGCATAAATAAATATTGTTGCTGGCGTGGGAATAAAGGTCGCAACATTTCCTCTAAGTCACCCTGTGCTTGTTGGTCAGCACAGCCAATAATCACTTTAGAGGCACTCGTCACACTTTTAAAAGCTTGACCTTCCTGAATAATATCAGGGAAATAAACCCAATGATCTTTTGTTAATACGGCTTTTAATTTTTCTGTACCATTAAGACCAAAAGTAGAGGCATTAATCATCAATTTAGGATGAATAATCGTGCGCATTTTTAATTTCTGTACAACATCAAGTGCCTCAGCCTCTTGAGTTGGATTGAAACTAAAAAAATACGCATCAATATCCAAGGGAAGAGCCGCAAAATTACAATAACTTAGAAAACCACTTTGATATTGTTTTTCTAAAGCATGAACAACATCTTGATCTCTAAGATTGAATAGCGCTGTATGGTCTTGTAAATCATTACAAATAAAGACCTGATGTCCACTCTCTGCAAGTAATGATGAGATAACACCCGCATACAGTGTTGTACCAAACATTGCGATTTTCATGGCCCATCCCTCTTTTTTTTATAACTCTAACTCTTTAATCAGTGCTTTAAACTCATCACCTAACTTGGGATGGTCAACACCATAATGTAAAACTGCTTTCAAATAGCCAATTTTGCTACCACAGTCGAACGTTCGTCCTTTCATGCGATATGCTTCAACAGGCTTTGATTGCTGTAGCATTGCAATCGCATCTGTCAATTGAATTTCATTCCCAGCACCTTTCGGTGTTTGTTCTAATAAAGTCATAATCTGTGCAGGCAATACATAACGCCCAACAACTGACAAATTAGAAGGAGCCATACCTATTGCAGGTTTCTCTACAATTCCTTGCATGACATAACTTTCGCCTTCAGCAGGAATTTCAGCAACATCGACAATACCATATTGATCAACCAAACTATCAGGGACAGCTTCAACCATAATTTGGGCTGCGTTTGACTTAGTATAACGCTCAATCATTAAGCTTAAATCGTTGCGCGTATCACTATCTTTAACCAAGACATCAGGCAGGAGCACAGCAAAATCATCATCACCAACAATAGATTTAGCACAAAGAACAGCATGGCCAAGCCCTAAAGGTTGTGGTTGGCGTACACTAACAACACTTACACTTGCAGGTAAAATGTCGGTAATTTCTTTAAGTAAATCAAACTTCTTTTTTTGTTCTAATGTCGTTTCTAATTCAAAGTTACGATCAAAGTAGTTTTCTATAGATGCTTTCGATGAATGTGTGACTAAAATGATTTGCTCAATCCCAGCAGCTACTGCTTCTTTGATAACATACTCAATTGCCGGGCGGTCTACCACCGTAACCATTTCTTTAGGAATCGCTTTACTTGCAGGCAAGAATCGGGTACCTAGTCCAGCCACAGGAAGAATCGCTTTTTTAATCATCGAAGATACACTTTTTTATCAAAAAATTATTTATTAACACTACACTATTTTTTATTTCAAAATGTTTAAAAATAGTGCAAACAACCCAAAGTTTCTATAAACGTATCAAATATTGAAAACACAAATATTTAATATGCAGCTTTATTAATGAAACCCTTAAACACCGTTAAAAATATAATTTTAATATCCAATAGAAGACTCCAAGTTCGGATGTATTCCAAGTCACATTCAACACGCTTTTCCATCTTATCCAGAGTATCTGTTTCCCCACGCCACCCACGAATCTGTGCTAAGCCCGTAATACCAGGTTTCACTTTATGTCTAAGCATGTAGCCCGTAATTAGTTTGCGATATTCTTCATTGTGCGCTGCTGCATGTGGACGCGGACCTACAACAGACATACTGCCTAATAAAACGTTAAAAAATTGCGGTAGTTCATCTAAAGATGTCCGTCTTAAAAAACCACCTATTGGGGTCAACCGAGGGTCATTTTTAATGGCCTGAGTTACTTTAGTTCCATTTTCCATGACATTCATACTTCTAAATTTGTAAACTAAAATCGGCTTTCCATTTAAACCATAACGCGTCTGCTTAAAGAAAACTGGACCTTTAGATGTTAATTTAATAGCAATTGAAATGCCAATTAAAATTGGAGAAATCAACAATAAAATAACCAGTGAAAAACAAATATCTTCAATGCGCTTCAATAAAGTATTAATACCTGTTAAACGAGTATCTATAATTGGAATAATCGGCGTACCATTAATATCCTCAACACGCGAGTATAAAAAGTCATGCGAGAACAACTCAGGAATAATAACTGTTGAACATGTAGTATCTGCTAAAGACTTGATAACTTGATCCGCTTGTTCAATATTATCTTGATTGATCACAACATAAACCTTATTAATTTTTTGTTTGTCAACAATCTCCATCGCATCATCAAGTCCACCAGAATAAACAAAGCGGTCATAGTCCTGTCTAAATGAGAACACACCTATTGGGTTAAAACCTGTCCATTCGGAGTCTTTTAAATCTTGAAAAAGCTTAAGTGCTTTATCAGAATCACCGAGGATAAGCACATCATTAGCGCGAATAAAATACTTAAAAAACAATGCATAAGATAAACGTATAGCAATACGCAGCACAGACATGATGAAAACCACACTCAAAAAGTAGGTGAATATCACTTGTGCATTCATCTTGCCTAAAAAGAGTAAAATAGGACCAATTAAAGCGACACTAAAAAAAACATTTTTCAAACAAAAAATAAGTTCATTAAATAGACTAACGCCACGCCATGAGCGATAAAAATCGGTTAAGCCACCAATGAGCTGAAATAAACTAACTACACTCAAAAACATTAAAAGCGTTCTATTATCTATAGGCATATTATTTATTTTAGAAATAAAATAAAAGCCCAAATAAATTGCTACAACATCACAAAAACGTTGTAATATTGACACATATGATGCGTGTAACCTTGAAGCCATTTTTTGCCTATTAAGAATTGTTATCAGACTTATTAAAAGCTAAATCTTTATAAAGAATAACTTTTTTGGATATTCTTCATCAATAAAAATATCCTAACCCTATAATTAAAATGGAATAAAATATATTATTATTGTAGCAATAATTCAAGTTTTATCTATAATTGTTTAATCTAAGTAAAAATTCATCACTATTTTGTTGTTTTTACAAAACAATATTCGATTTTTCTTAGAAAAACCATATAAATAGCACATGAAACACAAATAAGAGATTTTCAATGATACCTGTAATTTTATCTGGTGGTTCTGGTTCACGACTTTGGCCGTTGTCTCGCTCAAGCTATCCAAAACAATTTTTACCAATCACAAACGAAAGAACATTATTCGAACTTACTCTAGATCGTATTTCAAACCTAAATGCATCTTTAATTAACTTTCAAAATCCTATCATTGTAACCAATGAAAATCATCGCTTTATTGTTGCTGAACAACTTCGCCAACAAAAAATGACAGCTAAAATTGTGTTAGAGCCTGTTGCAAGGAACACAGCTCCCGCAATTGCAGCCGCTGCAGAATTTGCGCTGTCTTATGGTGAAGACCCCATTCTCCTCATTCTTGCCGCCGACCATGTTATTCAAGATCAAGAGGCATTTAATCAGGCCATTAAAGTTGGCTTAGCAACTGCCGAAGCTGGAAAAATGGTTACTTTTGGTATCGTGCCCAATTCACCAGAAACAGGTTATGGTTATATTAAAGTAGCAGATTCTATTCACACGGCGGGGAAACCTCAAGCTTTCAACATAGAAGGTTTCGTCGAAAAACCGAATTTAGTGACTGCACAACAGTATCTAGCTGATGGCTCTTTTCTCTGGAATAGTGGCATGTTTATGTTTAAAGCATCTGTTTATCTAAAAGAATTAGAAAAGTTCAATCCAGCTATTGCTAGCAATGCGAAAAAATCAGTGAATGAAAGCAAAATTGACCTCGATTTTGTCCGTTTAGGTCAAACAAGTTTTGAACAATGCCCTGAAGACTCCATAGATTACGCTGTTATGGAAAAAACAGATAAAGCTGTTGTCATTCCTTTAAATGCCAATTGGAATGATGTTGGAGCTTGGAAAAGCGTATGGGAGGTCAGCAAAAAAGATGCTTTAGGCAATGCATTACGCGGCGATACCATCATCCACGATACTCAAAATTCACTGGTATACGCTGAAAGTCGTTTAGTGGGTGTTTTAGGTCTAGAAGATATTGTCGTCATTGAAACATCTGATGCCGTACTTGTCGCACATAAAAATAAAGTTCAAGATATTAAGAAAATTGTAGAAATATTAAAAGCACAGCAAAGGACTGAGGTCGACTTACATAGAAAAGTATATCGACCATGGGGTAATTACGATTCCATAGACAGTGGTGACCGTTATCAAGTCAAATGTATTGTTGTTAACCCAGGGCAGAAACTTTCACTACAACAGCATCATCATCGTGCAGAACATTGGATTGTTGTCAATGGGACTGCAAAAATTCATAAAGGCAAGGAATCATTCCTTCTTACAGAAAATGAATCTGTATATATTCCTTTGGGAGAAATTCATGCACTGGAAAACCCAGGAAAAATTCCTCTCGAACTAATTGAAGTACAATCTGGTTCATATCTTGGAGAAGATGATATTGTCCGATTCGAAGACTTATATGGTAGATGTTAAATTTTATACGCCTAGCAACTGCTAGGCGTATTTTTATAAAGTGCTCATTTCCTCTTGCTTCATTTGCCATTTACTATGTACATAAATTTCTAGCTCTTGCTCAAATCGCTGATTTGAAAATTTCAAAGCATTAGTACGACAATTTTCTGGTAAATACAAATTCTCATTTTTTTCAAAATACTCAACCGCAGTAATTACGCTTGGGACATCTTGCTTTTGAAAAAAAGTTCCTGTCGGATGCAATCCAACCTCACAATTCACTGTTTCAAGTGCCCCACCTTTACCAAAAGCAATCACGGGTGTGCCGCATGCTTGAGACTCAACAGGTGTAATACCAAAATCTTCTTCCGCTGCAAATACAAAGGCTTTAGCGCGCTGCATATGATCTTGCATCACGCTGTTCGGTTGATACCCTAAAATTTCGATATTAGATGTCGCTTTAGACTTGATTTTTTGCATATCTGGGCCATCCCCAATCACGACCAATTTTTTATTGGGCATATGAGAAAAAGCTTCAACAATTAGATCAATTTTCTTATAAGGCACCATACGTGAAGCGGTAAAGTAAAAATCATCTTTGTTTTCACGTAGTGTAAAACGATCTGTATCTACAGGTGGATAAATCACATCTGCATCGCGGCCATATACCTTATGAATACGACGCGCAATAAATTTAGAGTTTGCAACAAAGTGATCTACCCCATTGGCGGTGCGGTAGTCCCACATCCGAATTTTGTGTAATAACCAACGTACAATAATGGCTTTTATGCCCTTGGTGAGCCCCAACTCACGTAAATACTGATGCTGTAAGTCCCATGCATAGCGTATAGGCGAGTGAACATAGCTAATGTGCAGTTGGTCGGGCCCCGTAAGCACACCTTTGGCTACTGCATGGCTACTCGATAAAATCACATCGTAGGCAGAGACATCTAACTGCTCAATGGCTAAAGGCATAAATGGAAGATAATTGCGGTATTTTGTTTCAGCTTTAGGAAATTTTTGAATAAATGTTGTTTGGGCGTGTTTACCTAAAAAATGCTGTCGACTTTCATCGCTTAAAAAATCAATCACAGCAAATAGATCTGATTTTGGGAAAACTTTTAATATTTCAGTCATTACGCGCTCAGCACCCGCATAGGTGACAAGCCAATCTGCAACTAAAGCTGTTTTTGGTTCTGTTATCATAGGAAGCTCTTACTCATCCATAATTTTGTAAAAAAATTGAATTTTTGAAGTTAGCAAGTATATACCATTTATATTCCGATAGGATTTCATTATAATTCGAGGTAATTAAAATCTCGTTTAATAAAATTGTATGTTAAATCAACAAAATAAAGTAATTTTCGATACACGTTGGTTTGGAGAGCATGGTATCGGGCGTTTTGCGACAGAAGTTTATGACGAAGATTTCTTTCAGCCAATAAAATTAAAAGGCAACCCTGTATCAATTTTTGATGTTATTAAGCTTACTATATATTTGTTTTTTAACAAAAACTTCTTTTTTTCACCTGGTTTTAATGCACCTTTTTTCTTTTTACATCGAACAGCAATTACTATCCATGATCTCAACCATATAGATGTAGATGCCAATACATCCTTTTTAAAGAAACTCTATTACAACATTGTTCTTAAGAGGGCATGTAGAAAAGCTGCACTGATATTTACCGTCTCTGAGTTTTCAAAAGGCAGAATTGTAGACTGGTCGGGTATCAATCCAGATAAGGTGAAAGTAGTGTATAACGGTGTATCGAGTGCTTTTCATCAAGATGTGCAGCCCTACCTACCGGGTTTTCCGTATATTTTCATAGTGGGTAATCGAAAGCTACATAAAAATGAAGACCGAGCTTTAAGAGCTTTTGCACAGGCAAATATAGATAAAAATATCTATGTTTTATTTTCGGGTAAACCTTCTGATCAATTAGTAAATACAGCGAAGGAGCTTCAAATTGAAGATCGAGTTAAGTTTCTCGGACGATTAAGTGAAGATGAACTAGCATCAACCTACAAAGGCGCACTCTGCCTACTTTTTCCATCACTTTATGAAGGTTTTGGGCTTCCTGTAATTGAAGCGATGGCATGTGGAACACCTGTAATCACGTCGAATACGACTTCATTGATAGAAATTGCTAATAATAGTTGTGAACTGGTAGATCCCAAAAGAATTGAACACATTAGTAAAGCGATAGAAAAAATTCTGTATAATACTGAACTTCAAAAAAGATACATAACTTATGGCCTTAAAAATATTGAGATATATAATTGGTACTATATAAAAAATAATTTAGTAAAATATTTAAAGGCGGTAATAAATTAAAATTCTGATTAATTATTTCTTATAGCTTTGTTGTATAAAGCCTTCAGATAACTCTAGTCCAGTTTAATCGTATGAGTTCATAATTTAAATTTTTTCCTTTATTTTGATGGATGATTAGGGTCTGTTGACATTTACTGTTCATAATTACCCCTATAAAGGTAGCCATAAAAATATACAGGCTAAAGCAACAGAACTTTGATAATTTCTTTTGAGCTTGTCATATCGAGTAGCTATTCCTCTAAATTGCTTTAATCTACAAAACATATTTTCAACTAAATGCCTGATTTTATATAAATACCAGTCCATATGGTCATTGTTCGATTGGCTATTTGTTTTCTTTGGTATATTCGCTTTAGTCCCTGTTTTCCTGATCTGTTCACGCAGTGGTTCTGAATCATAGCCTTTATCTGCACATACCACTTTTGTCTCTTTTAAATCTAATGTTGATATTAAATCAGGTGCAACTTTAACATCATGTGTGGTTCCATCGGTAATCATGAAATCAATAGGATTGCCATGTGCATCAACAATCAAATGTATTTTTGAGGAGTTTCCTCCTACACTTTTAGAAATAGATTGATTCGCTATGCCGGCAGAATGTTGATGAGCACGTACATGAGAGCCATCAATAAAAATCCACTCCATATCGGGGCATGAGGCTAGTAATTTGAATAATCTAAGTAACTTACCGCTGCTTGACCAACGATTAAAACGTTTGAAAATAGAGTTTGAATGACCAAAACAACAAGGAATATCTCGCCACGGACAGCCTGTTCTAATTCTATAGAGAATAGCTTCAATAAAATTGCGTAAATTTGAGTTGTGGTGAATGGATAAATTACGCAGAATAACTTTCAACTTTTGCCAGTGTTGATCTGTCAGCATGGTACGAGGCATAGCGAATAGTAAAATTGGGTTTGGCGATTTGATTTTACTACTTCGCTATTTTTTTAAGCTAAAAGTGTCAACACACCCTAGTTTTGTGGTACATGCCTATTTATAACAGCTTATTCAATAATATAATTTCCAAATGAATAAACTTATATAGCTAAACAAATTCCACAAGATGAACAGATTGACTCCGTATATACCGATGGTGCTTATGATACCAAGAAATGTCGGCAGGTGATTTCGGATCAGCAAGCCTATACTGTCATTCCGCCGAGAAAGAATCCGAAGCCTTGGAAAGATATACCCATTCGCTACAAAGAAATGAATTACTTCGAACAGTTAAGCATTTAGGTAGGGCGATATGGAAAAAATGATGTGACTATCATCGGAGAAGTTTGGTTGAAACCAAAATGCATTGCATTAAGTTATTAGGCGATAGAATCAGTATTAGGAATTTTGACAGTCCAGTCAACAAGATTCATGCACGTGTGGCAGTCTTAAATAAATTTACTGAATTAGACCAACCTCACACCCGAGTTGTGCCTTGAATTTGATAGTTAGAGGGAAACTCGCCTCTGAAATGTTTGTGCAACAAAGCCCAACAGGGCTTATTGCTCTAGTCATCTTATCTTTCAAGATAATTAATTATCCAAGATTCATATTATTATTTCCAATAATAAAGATTTTGCTTTTGATTATTTCCAATTTTTCTCTTAAGAAAAAAAGAAAGAAAAGAAAAGAGAATACTTCCTCGAATTAAAAACCTAAATTTCAGTATCACAAAAAATACCTTTAATATATTTTCATCTTTTAAAGAAAGATATGCTTTAAATAATTGAATTTCTTTGTCTTGAAATCTACTATAATTTTCATTATAAAATGATTTTATTGCAATATAATGATGATAATCTATCACAAAGGGCTTAGAAGTAATATAATTATAAGCCTTAGATAAAAAAGAACCATAAAAATTAGTAGTAACAGCTTTCTCATGTCTTCTATATAGCATTAAATCCATATTTAAATATTTAACTTTTCCAAAAGAGAATGCTAATAACGAAAGATAATGATCATGCATAACGATTTCAGAAGGTACTTCTAAAACTAAATTAATTAATTTTTTATTAATAATCATAGAACAGCCTTGTAACCCTCCATTATTTAATAAAAATTCATTTAATGATTTAGGCTCATTTAAATTTATAAAACCAGTAACTTTATTTATATTTTGATTAAAAGAAACCCCTTTAGCTAACCCAATACAAGGTAATTTTTTTTCATCTTTAATAAAGTTGTAAAGTTGAAATACTTTGTTATCAAACCAAATATCATCTTGATCACACAACATAATAAATTCAGCAGATGAGTTTTTTATTCCATTTAAAAATGTCAATGCACACCCTAAATTTCTTTTATTTTGATAAAAATGGATACGACTATCAATCTTTATAAACTTATTTATAATATCGACAGTTCCATCAGTTGAACAATCATCATAGATATGTAATGACCAATTTTTATGAGTTTGACTTATCAAAGAGAGCAATTGAGCCTCTAAATATTTTTCACCGTTATATGTTGCCATAACTATATCAATCATCAAAAAACTCCAAATCCACTATTAATCCATTTATTTAAAACTAAAAAATCAAAACTTGATTGAGATGAAAAAAAGAAAGCATATGAAGAGAAAGCAAAAGTAGTTATTATCAAGCAAAATAAGGCTTTAAAATTCTTCCAACCAGTATCAAATTTTTTACAAATATCTATTAAAATAAAGAAATATGCTATCTCAATAAATCTAAAAGCAGCAATTTGACTATTGCTCAAAAGATAAGATATAAAAAAGATATAATAAAACAAAGATAAATAATAAAAAATAGTCCTATTATTTCTTCTCAAAATAAATAATGAAAATAAAATGGATATTGAGTATGGATGCAACAAATAGTATATAGATGGATAGTTACCTTCACCATATTTCAATTCTATCAAAGAATTAATATATACTACAGTTAGTAGTATAGATAAATAAAAGAGACAGCCAAAATAAAATCGATACTTTGGATGAATTTTTAATTCAAATAAGTCTCTATATATCAATAAAAAAATAGCAGGAATAATAGAGTAGTGTGTTAATAAACTGACAATTAGTAGAAAATATTTTATAAAATTTTTATACCTTAAAGTTGTTGCATACAAAAAAAGCCCAAGACTAAAAGAAATTCGTATTTGAGTTAAGTCATGAAACCAATATAAGAATAAAAAATAAGAAATTAAAAAGAGATAAATACCTCTAATTTTATTATAAAATTTATAAACAGATATAAACTTTAAAGTTAGGCCAAAAGCAGAAAAAAACAATAACATCCATTCATAATTAGCACCAAAATAATGTAATACTTTTGAAACCAATATATAAGTTGGTTCCATTTCTTGAAAAAAATATGAAGTATCAAATTTTATAGAATTAAATACTCTTATATAGTTTGAGTCATCTGAATCAAAACCCCGTGGTTTTAAAGTAGAAAAAGATGCCATAAAAAAAACTATATATATCAATAGCGTAAAATATAAATATTTTACGCTGTGACTATTTTTCATCAACACTACTACCTTTATTAAAACCGCTACTACCAACCACACTATTTATATCATAATTTCCTTTTTCTAAATATTTGTTAATATAATCCCTTATATCACTTGTAAACTTAATTAATTTAGGATTATATACCTTTCTTTTATCCTTAAAAAGCAAATTTCTAGCAATAAACCAACCATTTGCACAAAATTTGTAATTATAATAATGCCCTGTACTTTTTGAATTTAAGTACACTATATCATATTTTTTCTTTGATTTAACAATTTCAGCTGCTACATAAATCATCAAATAATCAGTATTTGGAATTTTTTGTATAATATCTTTTTTATTAAAATAATCTTTATAATATAAGTATGGATTACTACTAGTCACACATAATTCAAACTCCAAAAACCAATCATTAATAAAGTCATTATTTTTTTTAGCCGCTATAAACCAACTTTCACAAACTGGATTATTTTGATCTAATGTACAAAGATCAGTATAAAATAGTAATGTTGAAAAATTTTTAATGTTTTTCTCTACCCAAAATAAATCTTGCAACAAAAAAACACTTGCATCCATCCAAACACCACCATATTTTCTTAGTAGTGCTAATCTGATATAGTCAGACAATGTTGCTTGAGTTAATTCATAATTTATTTTTGATAAATCAACATATTCAATTACATTTTTTCTATTAAGAATTGTTATATCATAATCTGGACATAATTTTCTCACTTGAGAAATACACCTTTCTACCAAAAAATTCCTTTCGGCAGAATCCCAATAAATCCAGATTATCTTAGGAAATGAATTATTACTTAGTTTATTGTTTTCATTTTGATATACCCATTTTTCCTGCTGACTATAACCAAAAATAGATCTGTACCAACAAAGTACAAACCAATATATTGGAGCGACAACAGTTCTTAGTAATTTAATTTTTTTCATTTTTAACTCAAGAAATAAAACTAACATTTTTATATCTAATTTTGAGATTTTTTTTATGCATTTCAATATATACATTCAATAATCTTTCAGATATAAAACCATAAACTCTACGTTGATATGCATCATAATCATCTAAATCTAGAACATTCTTCAACTCAAACAATATATTAAATAACCATTCACAATAACCATTTACAAAATCTTTATGAGCTATAAACATATTGTAATGACTCATACCAGACTTACTATTAGATACCATATCAAAAATCTTTAAATATTCTGGAAATTTATGACAAATTATACCTCTTAAAACATCCCAATGTAGAGATATATGATTTTTCTTGTAATGATCTTGTATTGATAATTTAGAAAAAAATCGTCTCAGTAGAAATATATTCATTATACCTTCTTTATAATACCTAACTTTTTTAGGTATTATAATTTCATTTCTGGATAAAGATTCGATATTATTTACATCTAAAAAATATCTTCTATAATGAACTAGTCCCAAAATATCTGCATTGCTATTTTTCCACATCCAATACAAAGCGGTCAACTCACAAAAATTCGGATTCAGATTAGAAATATTATCTCCTGTATTATCTCCAATAATACCTAAATCCAAATCTGTTAAAGCTTTTCCAACATGAATTGGAATATAACCCTCTATTCTAGGAAAGTTATACTCTTTATGTGTAGCAATATATATTTCTGTTTTCATCATTAAACAACCATTTCATTATGATAAAAGCTTTTTAATTTATCATTATTTCTAATATTCAACAGTATTTTACTTACCAAATATAATGCTTCTTTAATAGTGACATCCATATCCATATAGCGATACGTTCCAAGCCGTCCAGCAAAAGTCACATTTTTTTCTTTTCCAGCTAAAGCAATATATTTTTCTAATAAAAATTTGTCGTTTACTAATCGTATCGGATAGTAAGGAATATCATTTTCACCGCAAGCTCTACTAAATTCTTTAAAGTATATTGTGCTGTTGTATGTTTCCCATGGAGTAAAGTATTTATGTTCAGAAATACGCGTGTAAGGCACTGTTTCATCACCATAATTCATTACAGCTGTGCCTTGAAAGTCACCTTCTGTAATATGCTTTTCAAAGTCAAGTGTACGATATCCTAATCGCCCTTCTGAATATTCAAACCACTGATCAAGTTGTCCAGTCCAAATCACATGGTCATACTGTTCAAGTAGTTTCTTATTAAAGCTTGTATTCAATTGAATCTCTATTTGCTCATGAGTAATAATAGACTCAACAATAGGTGTGTAACCATCTTTTGGGATACCCTGATACTTATGTGAAAAATAATTATCATCATAGTTAAAACGTACTGGTAAACGTTTTAAAATACTTGCTGGCAGCTCAGTTGGGTCGCAGCCCCATTGTTTCTTGGTATATCCTTTAAAGAATGCTTCATACAAATCTTTGCCTACAAATTTTAAAGCTTGCTGCTCAAAATTTTGTGGCTCTTTAATCGATTGATCTGCAATACTTGAAATCCATTCTTTTGCTTGAGTCGGATTAAAACTTTTTTTGTAAAACTGATTAATCGTATGTAAATTAATAGGTAACGAATAGACTTGATTTTGATAATTTGTTTTTACACGATTAATGTATGGCATGAAAGTACCATGTTTATTGATGTATTCCCATACTTGCTCATCACTAGTATGAAAGATATGTGGACCATACACATGCTCCATCACATTAGTTTGTTCATCTCGCTTTGTAAAGCAATTACCAGCAATATGTGAACGTTGATCTATAATTTTAACATGATGCCCCGCTTCAGCGAGTTCTCGTCCAACAACCGCGCCAGTAAAACCTGCGCCTACAATTAAAAAATTCATATTTGATCCTAATGGGTTTTAATTGCATTAACTGCTTCTAAAAAAGCTTTTTTAGAAAACATCTCTAAATAAAATAGGTTATAACCTTTTAATCTAAGACAGTAGTATTGATATCCTGTTATCAATATCTCGCTAATGACCAATATAATAGCAGATGTCATTCCAGCGCCATACGGTAATATTAAAATTGTAAGTAAAACACTTAAAACAGCAACATATAGTTGATTTTTAAAGAATAAGTGATCCATCCCCAAGTTAACCATCAACAACACGCCAAAGACAGTACTATAAAGAATTAAAATTAAAGTAAAGCTAAGTATCCATAAAATTGGAATTGCATCAAGAAATTGTGACCCGAATAGAAGATGAAGCATAAACGGCCCCACTATAATCGCTCCAATAAACAAAAGAATCGCCATAAAATTAAAAATTGGCATCAATTTTTTGACAAAAAGAATTCCCTCATCAACATTCTCAGATATTTTTTGCGAGACAATTGGATAGATAAGCTGTGTTATTGGCATAATTGCAAATACTTTCGCGATATCAATCAATTTCATCGCAGAACTATAGAGCCCAACATCCCGATTACTACAATAAATTCCAAGTAATAGCGTACTAGTGGATGTATAAAAACTGATTACAACTGAAGAGAAAAACAACATTTTCCCTTCTTTCAAAAAACTAATAACTTCTTTTAATCTAACTTTTAAAATTTTAATTTCGTATTTTTTTACACATATAAAAAATAGGATAATATTCGTAAAAAAGATAACACTATATAAAATTATAGCATAAAGAAGATAATCTTCTTTCTCTTTTATGAAAAGTAGAATACATACAACACTTGTAATCTTAAGTAATACATTAACAATCGCAACTAATTTCAAATCTTGCTTATATTGAAAAATCCAATTTTTATCAAAAAAAGCACCTAGTACTGCTATATACGAAATACATGTTAAAAACCAGTTATACTTAAGATCTGGTATAAATAATAGTGCAATTAGTAAGAAAGGTAATGTTAGGACGAGTAAAAGAAGTTGGCTCTTAAAAACCAAGCTAAATGTGAGACTCAAGTCATTAAGTTGATTTTGCTTTCGGATAGCTGTTAATGAAAAAGAATAATTCACCAATAAAATAAGATAAGATATATACGAAAATATATAGCTTATCAGTCCAATTTTTTCTACACCTAATGCTCTAGAAACCAAAGGAATTGTAATAATAGGTAAGGCATAGTTTAATATTTGAACTACACCTAAATAAGAAAAATTTTTCAGAATTTTATTTGTTTTCATAGAAGATTAAAACAACGCAGCATCTGTTAATCTACTTGCATTTTCATCTTTCTCAGTTAGCTTTAATGACGTTCCTTCTTCAACAGGCCAATCAATCGCAAGATCTGGATCATTCCATACAATACTTCTTTCACACTCTTTAGAGTAATAATCTGTGGTTTTATATAAAAACTGAGTATTATCTTCGAGTGCAATAAAGCCATGTGCAAAACCAGCAGGAATCCAAAACTGTTTGTGATTATCGCCTGTAAGCTCAAGCCCTACCCATTCACCAAATGTTGGGGAGTTTTCACGGATATCTACTGCTACATCCCACGCTCGGCCCTGTACTACACGCACTAGCTTCCCTTGCGCATGCGGATTAAGCTGATAATGCAAACCGCGCAATACGCCTTTTTGTGAAAACGAGTGATTATCTTGTACAAATTGTGGCACATCTAAATCACGCTCAGTAAGCGCCTGCTCAAAGTTTTTTTGGTTAAAACTTTCCATAAACCAGCCACGGTCATCACCAAATACACGCGGCTCTAAAATGAGTAAACCATTGATTTTAGTTTCAATAATATTCATTACGACAATATCCAGTGTAGTCTATATGCAAGGCATCATGTTGATTTAGATAATGACTTGATTACATTTATTTTGAATGTTCTTGATGCAATTTTAACAAGTACTGACCATATCCAGTTTTCTTAAAAAATTCACCACGTGCTTTAAGTTGGTTTAAATCGATCCAGCCATTGTTAAAAGAAATCTCTTCTAAACTGGCAACTTTTAAACCCTGACGATGCTCAATGGTTTGTACAAACTGACTCGCTTCAATCAGTGAATCATGTGTACCTGTATCTAGCCATGCAAAACCTCGGCCAAGTACTTCTACATTTAGTGCTTGTTGCTGTAAATAAATATTATTTACGTCGGTAATTTCAAGCTCCCCGCGATGTGATGGTTTAATATTTTTGGCAATCTCAACCACCGAATTGTCGTAAAAATACAAACCCGTCACTGCATAATTCGATTTTGGCTGCTCTGGTTTTTCTTCAATACTTAAAGCTTTACCCGATGCATCAAAATCGACCACACCAAAACGCTCTGGATCACTCACATAGTAGCCAAATACTGTTGCACCCGTCTGTTGCTCGGCTGCACGCTTGAGCTGCTGCCCAAAACTTTGACCGTAAAAAATATTGTCACCCAAAATTAGGGTGACATTATCTTGACCAATAAACTCTTCGCCCAAAATAAATGCTTGAGCAAGCCCATCAGGAGACGGTTGAACTTTGTAAGAGAGTTTGATTCCAAGCGCCTCACCTGTTCCTAAAAGTTTTTCAAAATTTGGTAAGTCTTCTGGGGTAGATATGATTAAAATTTCACTAATCCCTGCCAGCATAAGCACAGACAGTGGATAATAAATCATGGGTTTGTCATAAATTGGGAGTAGCTGTTTTGACGTTCCCATAGTAATTGGATACAAACGTGTGCCTGACCCACCCGCAAGAATAATGCCTTTGCGTTTTATTTGACTCATGGAAGAAGTTCCTCTAATACTTGTGCTACACCTTGCTGCCAATGTGGCAGGTGTAATTTAAAATTTTGTTGTAACTTATCTGTATTTAAACGTGAATTTAAAGGGCGCTTTGCTGGTGTTGGGTAAGCTTGTGTTTCTATGGGATTCACTTGTTTTAAGATCAACGGTTGATTATGTTCACGTGCCTGCGCAAACACAAATTGAGCATAGTCATACCATGTTGTTTCGCCTGTAGGCGCTAAATGGTAATGACCGTGCAACAGTATTTTTTGTTCATCCGACTGTAAAGTATAATAGCGAATAGCTTGAGCCGTGACATCTGCAATCAGTGCTGCTCCAGTAGGTACACCAACTTGATCTTGGATGATATTCAGCTCTTCTTTCATTTGCGCCAATTTGAGCATGGTCTTAATGAAATTATTTCCTCGCGCCGCATAGACCCAACAGGTACGGAAATTTAGAAATGAAACTCCGCTTTGCTCTAAAGCAAGCTCACCGTCTCGTTTAGTTTGACCATACAAATTAACTGGGGCAGTTTGGTCATCCTCTTTCCATGCCAAAACACCTGTGCCATCAAACACATAGTCTGTTGAATAATGGATCAACAATGCACTATGCTTTTGACATTCCTCAGCCAAATGTTTAACCGCTAAAGCATTGATAAGATGTGCCTGTTCAGCATCAGATTCAGCCTTATCTACAGCGGTATAAGCGGTTGCATTCACGACGATATCTGGGCGAATTTGTTCAAAGGCTTTTGAGATTTCTGCAAAGTTTGCAACATCACCACACCAACCCTCAGGGTTTGCTTGACGATCTAAAGCAATCACCTCTCCAAGTGGTTGGAGTGCACGCTGTAACTCCCACCCCACTTGGCCATTTTTTCCTAACAACAGTATTTTCATAGTATTACGCAACTTAATTTGTTTCTTCTGCAACCTGATACTGTTGATTGATCCAATTTTGATATTCACCACTTTGGATATGTTGAACCCACGCTTGGTTATTCAAATACCACTCAACGGTTTTTCTTAAACCCGTTTCAAAACTTTCTTCAGGCACCCAACCAAGGTCTTTTTGAATTTTGCTTGCATCAATTGCATAGCGTAAATCGTGACCAGGGCGATCTGTCACATAAGTGATGAGGTCTTCATAACGTGCTAAACCTTCAGGTTTGTTTGGAGCAAGCTCTTCTAAAAGTTCGCAAATTGCTTTTACCACATCAATATTTTTTTGCTCGTTGTGACCGCCAATGTTGTAAGTTTCACCCACTGCTGCTTCTGTGACTACTTTATAAAGTGCGCGGGCATGATCTTCTACATACAACCAGTCACGAATTTGTGTACCGTTTCCATATACAGGTAGCGGCTTACCCGCCAGTGCATTTAAAATTACCAGCGGAATGAGTTTTTCAGGGAAATGGAACGGCCCATAGTTGTTTGAACAATTGGTCAGTACAACTGGTAAGCCGTACGTGCGGTACCATGCTCTAACCAAGTGATCCGAACTGGCTTTGCTGGCAGAGTAAGGTGAACTTGGAGCATAAGGTGTTGTTTCTAAAAACAGATCTTCTGTACCTTCTAAATCGCCATACACTTCATCTGTTGAAATATGATGAAATCGAAATGCTTGTTTTTTATTTTGATCTAGTTGATTCCAGTAATGGCGTGCTGCCTCAAGTAGTTGGTAGGTACCAATAATATTGGTTTCAATAAACGCCGCAGGGCCAGTAATTGAACGGTCGACATGCGATTCAGCAGCTAAATGCATCACAGCATCGGGTTGGAAATTTTCAAATAATTCATCTAAAGCAGCACGATCACAGATGTCAGTTTGAGAAAATGTGTATCGCGGATTTTTAGCAATACGTGCTAAAGATTCTAAATTTCCTGCATAGGTGAGTTTGTCGACATTTAATACTTCGTTTTCTGTATTTTCAATAACATGACGAACAACGGCTGAACCAATAAAACCAGCACCGCCTGTTACCAATAATTTCATACTTTTCCTATGTTTTTTGAATTCTCATGAATTAAAGTAAATAAGTTTTACTTTTTCAAAGAGACCGTGATTAGATCACGTATTACAGTTTATCCAATATTTTACCTTGGCTTTAATGTTAATAATATTAAAAAGCCAAATCACTTTAATTAAATAATACAAGATAGTCTATTCAAATATACAAAATCCTCATCAAAACTCTACTTCTAAAGGGAATTATCGTCTACAATTCTTTCAAATTTAGATTTTAAGTTAAAATGAATTACAAGCAAAGGGTTACATTGTGACATTTAAGAACACCCCCCTTATACTCTCTTTTCTAGTTTTCAGCCTTTCTGGCTGCGCTATGACTTCTGGTTTACAAACCTATGACCTACCAGACCAAGGTTACTATAAAACTGATCAAGGTGCTGAAGTCTCCGTTGTTCAATTAACACAATCTAATCTTCCGAAATCAGATAATAATCTGACGCAAAATGATACTGTAAACATTTCAGCTTTATTCAATAAAAATCATGTGCAATATAGACTTAGCGCAGGTGATGTACTGTCTATACAATTGTGGGCTTATCCTGAAATTACTCCACCAATTCAAGATGCAACAAACATAAAAGCTGTAGGTTATCCTATCGACACTAATGGATATATTTATTTACCTTTGATAGGAAAAATACGAGCTGCTGGACAAACGCTTCCTCAGTTTAATCAGTCTCTTCGTTCTGAATATTCTCGTTTTCTAAAAACACCTGATGTTGTAGCGCGGGTTTTGTCCTATGAAGGCAAGCGCTATTTTGTAAATGGACAGGTGCTTAAAAGTGGCCAATATACTTTAAACGATCAGCCGATTAGTATTTATACAGCCCTTAGTATGGCTGGTGGTGTAAATACAGAAACAGGAGACAACACTTCCATTCAACTTATACGTAATGGTAAGACCTTCAATCTGAATACATTAAGTTTAGAAAAGAAAGGCTTTTCATTACATAATTTACTCATACAACCAAATGATACGATTTATGTAAATACTAAACAAAATCAAAAACTTTATGTTATGGGTGAGTCCAGTCGCAGCCAAGCAATAGCGCTTCGAGATCAAGGCATGACGCTTAGTGATGTCCTCGGTGAAAGTGAAGGAATTAATCCTACTTCTGCAAGTGCAGCTCGTATCTATGTAATGCGTACTGACTTGAACAAAAAATCATCTACAATTTATCATCTTAATTTAAGTAGTTTCGGTAATTTAGCGCTAGCCAATCAATTTGAAATGAAGAAAAACGATATTGTATATATCGATGCAACTGGCTTAACACGCTGGCAACGAGTCATGAATCAAATTATTCCTTTCTCAAGTACCCTCTATACTTTTGATCAATTGGGTAAATAAAGATGCAAATTCGTAATATTTTAGTAATTTGCGTTGGGAATATCTGTCGTAGCCCTATGGCCGAGTATTTTCTCAAACAAAATCATCCAAATATTGACATAGAGTCTGCAGGAATCTCTGGTTTGGTTGGTCATTCTGCTGACGATAAAGCAATCAAATGTATGGATAGTTTTAACATTGATATGCGTCAACATATTGCAAAAAAGTTGAATGCAGATCACATAAAGAAAGCTGATTTGATACTTGTAATGAGTCAAAATCAACAAAAGCATCTTGAGCAAACATGGCCTTTTTCTAAGGGTAAGGTATTCAGATTAGGACATTGGCAAGGTAAAAATGTACCGGATCCTTATCAGCATGATCAAGATTTTTTTAATGAAACTTGTTTGAATATACAGTCATATGTATCTGACTGGAAATCACATATTTAATTTTACGTAGTTGCATAAACATGAGCCAAAACCAAAACCTCAACGACGATACAATTGATTTAAAAGAGTTATTTTTCTCTTTAATATCGCAATGGAAAATCATTGCGCTGTGTATTATTTTAAGCTTAATTTGTGCAGTATTATTTCTACGAACTACACCTGAAATTTACTCAGTTGATGCCTTAGTTCAAGTTGAAGATAGTAAAGGCGCTGCTTCTGCAGCATTATTGGGTAGCTTAGGAGATATTCCTGGTATTTCCGGTCAAAAGTCTTTAGCTGATGCTGAAAAAGAAGTCTTAAATTCTCGTATGGTTTTAGGCAAGGTGATAAGCAATCTAAATTTGGATATTCAACTAAAAGATAGTCAGGATGGTTTAATTCATCGTTTACTTTCAAATAAGCAACCACTAATAGAATATTCAAGTCAGGGAGTCTTTTTTTCTAAGCAAAACAAATCTTTTCATATCAAAAAATTAATTGTTCCTCATTATTATTTAGATAAACCTCTTGAATTACAGTTTCAAAAAGATCATAAATTCACCCTTAGTTATAAAGATAATATCATTTTTAATGGTACAACTGGAAAAGAAAGTGCTTTAAATGATGCTAAAGGTCAATGGTATGTTTATATCAATTCTTCTCAACCTTTTGAGCAAACATTTACTATAAGAAAGTTATCTTTACCAACAGCTGTTGATGCTATTAAAAAAAGTTATGCTGTAGCTGAAAAAGGAAAAATGACAGGGGTTCTAGGGTTAAGTTATCAAGGAACAAACCCACAGCATATTACTCAAGTTCTGAATAGTATTTTGGTAGTTTATCATGAACAAAATATTGAAAGAAAAACATTGGAATCAAAGCAAACTTTAAGTTTTCTAGATAAACAATTGCCTGAACTTCGTCAGCAGTTAGAAGATTCTGAAAGAAAGTTTAACCAATTTCGTGAGCAGAATAACACTGTTGATGTTACTCAAGAATCTGAATTATTCTTAAAACAAAACATCCAATTAGAAACAATGAAAACAGAGCTTGAACAAAAGCAAGCTGAAATGTCCGCAAAATATACTAATGATCATCCATTAATGCGGGAAATTAATGCTCAATTAGAAACTGTCAATAAAAAAATTGTAGAGTTAAACTCGACTTTGAAGCGTCTACCTGAATTACAACGCCAATACTTACAGCTTTATCGCGATGTTCAAGTAAATACATCTCTCTACACGAACTTATTAAATAGTTATCAACAACTTCGTGTTGCAAAAGCTGGTGAGATTGGGAATGTTCGTGTGGTTGATACTGCTGTTGAACCAATCAAACCAATCAAACCCAAAAAGCTAATTGTGCTTATTCTATCTATTTTTGTTGGTGGATTTATCGGTGTATTAATTGCACTTGCTCGCAATATGCTTCGTTCAGGTATCAAAGATTCATCTCAAATTGAAAATGAATTTGACTTACCTGTATATGCAACAGTACCTCGCTCCCCTGTTCAAGAAACTCGTATGAGTATTTTGAAAAAGAAAAAGAGTATTCCAATTTTAGCAGTGAAACAAAGTGACGATATTGCAATTGAAAGTCTGCGCAGTATTCGTACAGCGATTCATTTTGCATTAGCTAATGCAAAAAATAATATTATTACAATTTCTGGTCCTGCTCCAGAAATTGGAAAATCATTCATTTCTACAAACTTAGCAACTATCTTTGCTCAGAGCGGGAAGAGAATTCTTTTAATTGATGCTGATTTGCGTCGTGGTTACATGCATAAGTATTTTAACTTGGATGTGAAACCTGGCTTAGCTGATTTAATTAGCAATCAAGCTAATGTACAACAAGTAATTCATCAAACTAGCGTTGAAAACTTGGATATGATCACACGAGGCAAGAGTCCAGCATCCCCTTCAGAGCTGTTAAGCACTTCATATTTTGGTGAGCTACTAGAGCAATTGCGTACTCAATACGACCATATTATTATTGACACACCACCTGTATTAGCTGTTACTGATGGCATTATTATTTCTCAATACAGTGGTGTAAATTTAGTTGTTGCCCGTTATGCTAAAACACAAATGAAAGAGCTAGAATTGACATTGAATCGTTTCGAGCAAGCCAATGTTAAAGTCAATGGTTTCATTCTTAATGACATCCAACAAACAGTTGGTGCGGGTTATGGCTATAGCTATGCATATGCTTATACTGCACATAAGGATGATAAAGAAGATTAAAATTTTCATCCTAGAACGAAAAAACCGAGTACATTAGTACTCGGTTTTTTCGTTCTTTGGTTAAGCTAAATCGCTAAGAGTTGTTTAGGATAATATGCAACTCAATAGTTTTTATAAATTAATTGATTTGAATTTCACTATTACGGCGATACCCATCTACATAATACTCAAGTTGAAGTAATGCCCAATCAATATCCTGAGCAACAGCAGTCATTTGACTAAATCTTGTAAAAACGTCTTGTATTTCATGTAATGGATAAAATTTTTCAAAAGAACGTAAAATACGACGATGCTCAGTATATTCCGTATTTTCTTGGTCAATCAAAAGTTCTTCATAAAGTTTTTCACCAGGTCGTAAGCCAGTATATTGAATTTCAATATCCCCATCACCTGTAGGTGTTTCTCGAACTGTTAGACCACTCAAAGCAATCATTTGTCGAGCCAAATCCTGAATCCTTACCGATTCACCCATATCAAGTAGAAAGACATCTCCGCCTTGCCCTAAAGCTCCTGCTTGGATGACTAGTTGCGCAGCCTCTGGGATAGTCATAAAGTATCGTGTTACATCTGGGTGTGTTACTGTAACGGGACCACCTTTAGCAATTTGCTGCTTAAATAATGGTACTACAGAACCAGATGAACCCAGTACGTTACCAAAGCGAACAATACTAATTTGTGTAGATTTCTGAGTTTCAGCCATTGCTTGGCAATACAACTCTGCCATACGTTTCGACGCACCCATTACATTGGTTGGGCGTACGGCTTTGTCAGTTGAAATCAGGACAAAAGTTTCTACTCCTTTTGCAACCGCTGCATTTAAACAACTAGCTGTACCAACTGCATTATTTTTTAGCCCTGCGATCGGATTGCATTCAACTAAAGGTACATGTTTATAGGCAGCTGCATGATAAATTGTTTGAATTTGGTATTGCTCTATAATTCGCTCAAGCTTGTGCTGTTCTTGAACACTGCCTAATATTGGTACTATTGGGCAACTTGCAAGCGAATTGAGTTCCTTTTCCACACTATACAATGCAAACTCAGTTAATTCGAATAGAACTAAGAGCTTTGGTTGATTCTTAATGATTTGACGACAAAGTTCAGAGCCAATCGATCCACCAGCACCAGTCACCATGACCACTTTGCCACTAATATTTTTAGCTAATAATTCCGAAATAGGCGGTACTGGGTCTCGACCTAATAAGTCGATAATATCGACTTCCCTAATATCATTAATTTGAATATCTCCATTGACTAATTTAGTCAAATCTGGAAATTCAGTAATTTTTAAATGTGCTGGCTCTAATTGCTGAATAATATGTGCTTTCTTTTCGCGACCTACGGATGGTAATGCCAATAATACTTCTGCTACATGACGTTGCTTTAGACGACCCAATGCTTTTTTTAATGAATAAACTTTTAGACCACCGAGCATCTGACCTTGTAGAGATGGCGAGTCATCAATAAAAAAAACAGGAAGATGATTATCTGATCGAAATAAAGCTGCTGCAATTTGCTGACCTGCGTAGCCTGCACCATAAATTGCAATACGTTTCTGTTGATGTGCTACACCTAATGCATTATTCACTACAAAACGAATTAAAGCACGGCTGCACCATACCCAAGCAAACATCATGAAACCGAACATGATCGGAATAGACATTGGAATAAAAGCTGGTGTGGCAGTTTTCATCGCATATAAAGCAATCATCATGCAACATACAGCCAATGCCAACTTGACAATAAATGCTTCGTTAAAGGCTCGAACAATAAAACGATATATACCTAATCCCCAAAACAAAGTAATCGCAATTAGATCAAGATATATCCACCAAAAATCTAACCCTGACATAGCTTCGACATCAAAATTGAGCAAACGAATGACATAACACAGCCAAAATAAAATTGGTAACGCAATAATATCCAATAGCACTAAAAATGCTTGTTTGAATGGACGTGGAGCGGTATCAAGTTGTTCAATAATTTGTTTCACAAGGTATCTTCTGGGCAAAGGGGTACAAAATACGAGTCATTTGAGGATAAACGATGCTATCACATCATTTATCACATTTTTGGGACATCCCCTATTCAATCATTTGCTGTACTTTTTGAATTGCTTCTAACATTGTATTCATATTTTCATCACTCAGCGTGGGATGTACAAGAAACATTAAACTGGTTTCACCTAGTTTCTGTGCATTGACTAAACGCTGCTGCGGACGCCAAGGGGTATCATCAAAGGCATGTTCCAAATACACTTCTGAACATGAACCACTAAAACATGGCACATTTAAAGAATTTAATTCATGCATAATACGGTCACGCGACCAGCCTTCAGGTAATGCATCAGTATTCACCTGAACGTAACATTTATAATAAGCGTGTTGATAATCTACCGAAGGTTCATGGACTGTAAAGTAAGGAGACTTCTTAAATACATCAAAAAGTTGTTGAGCATTTTCATAACGCTTTTGCGTCCATTCAGACATACGGCGTAATTGAATACGACCGATGACTGCTTGCATTTCCATCATTCGCCAATTGGTTCCAAATGAATCATGCAACCAACGGAATCCTGGTGGATGCTGTTTATGGTAGATGCTGTCGTAATTCTTACCATGATCTTTGTAAGACCACATCTTTTTCCAAAGTTGCTCATCATGGGTAGTAACCATGCCACCTTCACCACCTGTAGTCATGATTTTATCTTGGCAAAATGACCATGCACCAATATGTCCGATCGAACCTGCTGCTCGACCTTTATACATCGCGCCATGTGCTTGCGCACAATCTTCAATGACATAAATGCCTTTTTCTTCAGCCAATTGCATGATGGGATCCATGTCACACATCCAACCTGCCAAATGCACACAGATAATCGCTTTGGTATTATCTGTCAAAACCGCTTCAATGGTACGGCGTGAAATGTTTTGAGAATCCAGCTCTACATCAGCAAAAATAGGATTTGCACCTGCTGTGACAATCGAACTAGCAGATGCCAAAAAGGTACGAGAAGTGACAATCACATCATCGCCCGCGCCAATGCCTAAAGCCTTTAACGCCACATCTAATGCCACAGTTCCATTGGCCAGTGCAACCGCAAACGGTGTGCCGACATAATGTGCAAATTCTTTTTCAAATTCACGACATTCTTGTCCTGTCCAATAATTAACTCGATTCGACAATAAAACCTGCTGTACCGCGTTTGCCTCTTCGGGCGTAAAACTTGGCCAAGGTTCAAATGCGGTATTTAACATTTTGTTCTTCCAAATAATTCGTTTATCAACTATTTCTTCTGCATAATTCGTGCAGGATTACCAACAACGGTCACCCCTGCTGGGACACTTTTAGTCACTACAGCCCCCATACCTACCACAGCACCTTGACCAATAACGAGGGGTTGATTAGGCGTTCCCTGCTTAATCACAGCTCCAGCACCAATGTAAGCATGGTCATGAATATGGATATTACCATTGCATTTGACGCCTGGTGCAAAAGTCACATAATCCCCAATCAAACAGTCATGCTCTACATAGCTGTATAAATTGGCATGGAAACACTTACCAATACAAATGTTAGATGTCACTGTAACAAATGGACTTAATGCTGAACCTTCACCTAGGTCAACTTCATCCATGAGTACCACATTGTCTGCACAAATAGACCACATTTTGATCTCATCTTGCTGCAATTGTAGAGCAATTTTTTCTCGAATTCGGCTGTTCGCGATTGCAATAACCACATGTTTAGAGCTCGCTTGCAACTGCTGAAATGATGCATAATTTACAGCAGGATGACCATTCCATACTGTTGGCTGATCAAAACGATCATCAATAAAATAGAGTTCTGCGGTTAATCCATCACGCTGTAATTGCTGTCTCGCAACAGGCATTAAACTTCGCCCACACCCCGATGCGCCATAAATTGCATAAATAGGTTTAGTCATGATGCTTACCTGACTCCGAACCCATAAATTTCGACATGGTCGCTTCTCCTTCAGCATGAATACCATCACGAATGAGAACTTTTTTAACCGTTTTCAGCATAATTTTAATATCTAACCACAGCGATTGATGGTCAACATACCATGTATCAAGCTTAAACTTCTGTTCCCAGCTAATAGCATTACGGCCATTCACTTGTGCATAACCCGTAATGCCTGGTCGAACCTCATGTCGTCTGGCCTGTTCAGCATTATACAATGGTAAATATTCCATCAATAACGGTCGAGGTCCTACTATGCTCATTTCCCCTTTCAACACATTCCAAAGCTCAGGCAATTCATCCAAACTGGTGGAGCGCAGTAGTTTTCCAAAAGCGGTTAGACGTTCACTATCGGGTAATGCCTCACCTTGGGCATTATAAGCATCTTTCATGGTTCGGAATTTAATCATTTTAAAGGGTAGACCATGTAAACCAGGACGTTCTTGCTGAAATAAAACAGGTGAGCCTAGATTCTTACGAACCAGTAATGCAACCATAATTAAAATAGGTGAAAGTAAGATAAGCGCTAATAAAGCAATCACGATGTCTAATAAGCGTTTAATCATGTTTTGCTCCAGTCACCCATTGTACAAACTGCTGTGACAAAGCCACGCGATTAAACTGCGTCTTAGCAACATTTTGTCCATTTTGTCCCATACGCTTCAGTTGATCACGATCTGACGCAGCTTTCTCTAGCGCATTCGCAAAGGCCTTCGGCTGATCGGGAGGCACAGCAAAACCGCAATGCTCTTTTTCAATCAATTCCGCCAACCATCCTGGATAATTATTCAATACAGGTAATGCAGCTGCAATATAGTCGAAGAATTTATTGGGCGATGTTCCATAATAAAAGGCTGGAACATTGGCTAAAATTTGCATACCAATATCGGCGCCTGCCATTAATGCCGCCAGTTGTTGCTTATTTACAGGATCATGAAAAATAATATTATTCAATTCTAAGCGATGCGCCTGTTGTTGTAAGGCTGGTTTCTGCATACCGTCACCGACCAACACCAATTTAATATCATCCCGTCCACGTTGTTTTAATTCACTTGCCACAGCAATCACTGCTTCTAAACCATTGGCTAGACCATGTGTACCTGTAAAAATCGCCATCAAATCACCGCGATTGACTCCTTCTGGTCGCCATACCTCAATCGGCTGATCGAAAATATCCAAATCACATCCATTGGGAATTGAGGCCACACGCTCAGGCTGAATACCACGACCAATAATGCCATCCACAATCCCTGGTGACAGTCCAATTAAACGATCGGCTGAATGGTAAGACAACCATTCGAGCATAGACATCATCATCAAAATGATGGGATTCTTAATCACTCCCATAGCTTTAGGTAATTCTGGCCATAAATCACGCACCTCAAATACAAAGGTTTTACGACGTAGCCATTTTGCAAAAATACCAGGAATACCTGCTGTGAGCGGTGTGGTTGTGGCAAAAACCACATCGTAAGGTTCGGTGAGTGCCACGCGAATCGACTTAAATGCGAAACTTAAGAATATAAGTACGCGTTTAAGAAAGGACAAAGCATTAGAATAAGGCAATTCAAATTCAATAATATCGATGCCATCAACTATGCCACGACGCACACCCTTTTCAAAAGGCTGGCTTAATCCAGTTTGCCCTGCACCAAAAGAACCACACACCATAGTGACCTGATGTCCTTGACGTAATAGAGCTTGTGCCATGGCATATGAACGAATACCAGTCGATCCCTTTGGCGTTGAAAAATGCTGATGGAAATAGAGAATTTTCATGTCAAATCTTTGATAATGGTCACAATGGTAGTGGGCTGTGTCACAGTGATCTCGAGCACAGGTAATGGATTTTTTTGATAATAGTTACGAGATTCTTCGCCTTGTATTAAATGCATTTGCGCATTCTGAGGTCGTTCAAGCTGCAACATGATTTGACCATTGCTTACTCCGTCTGGCGTGAGTACCCAATGATCAGGCTGTAGTCTCCAACGTAAGATGGCTTGACGCTTAAAGTCAGAGACACGATCAATAACCCTAATAGAATGACGAGTTAAAATAATCTCACGTTCATGTTGTCCACCCCAAGCGTCTTGATAGCCACAACGCCAATGATCTTTTGCATAGTGAAGATTTTTGGGTTTCAGCCAATCACCAAATAAAAAACGACTCAAACGTGGCATTTGCAGATGATCATCAAACTGTACGGTATTGTGACTGGCTGTTCCTGAAAAATAGTCCAAATCTTCTAGGGTAGAGTTATAGCTATAGGTTCCCCCATCACGTAACAGGTTTTCTCCGTGCCACCATACATCCAGATGCAAACTATCGCATTGACTCGGTCTAAAGTGAAAGATCGGTAGTTTAAATGCCAAAAAAAAGGGTCCGATTGTAGCGGTCATTAAGCCACTGTCCTGAAAAAACTGTTGCTTACTCGGCAATTCAAAGGCCTGATTTTGCATTTTTTCTAAGGCAAAAAATACCAATACCTGATCATAGGTGCCCGCAGTTTGATAGTAACTGTGTCCCACAAATAGCGTGCTAGCTAGCTGTACACTTGGTCGAAAATCCGCATAATCGGTTGCCGATACTACCAACAACCGTGCACCATCATTCGCACCTAAATTGGGAGCATTCCCATGTACTTGTGTTAACACATGAAGCCAATCTGTTGCACGTTGTAATTGCTGTTGTAATCGTATGGAAAAGGTCTTATCGTCAAACTGTCGACGAACAATCTCGGCTAGACAATAAGAATCAAGCATTACACGATGATAATTGACTGAATATTGACTAAAACCACCATCTGCCATAATCAAGCATTTGGCCCGATTTTCTAACCAATAACGCCCTGTATCTTGCCATTGCTTGGCTTGTGATGATGGTCGAAAATGATTGAGAAAAACTCCACCTATATACAGTGCGGTGGCTTCAGAGGTACCATGATTATTGTTTTGGGCTATCGCATAATCTATGGTGGGGGAAATTCGTTGCAAGTGAACGTGTATTAAGTCCAGTAATTGAATTTGTGGATCAGCCCGATTTGGTAAACCAAGATAGGCAGCTATCAGGTGCATAACACGAATCGATGCTTCCTGACCACATTTCCAGTTCGGCCCAAAATAAGCTGGATTATTGCAACACCAATCATTCAGCCAACAATCCAGCTCAAGTAAGGCCAGACCATCTTGCTGTTTGCGCTCTCGCACGACAAAGTCAAGCACCCATTGCATGCGAGAAATTTCCCAAATTCCTTTAATGTCACCGATCTGTTCATCAAAGTCGGGAATTTGATACCAAGGTAAATGTGTATCTTTAAATTGACGATGGCTAAACCGATTATAAAACCAATTAGGTATATCCGTTACTGTGGCACCCGATTCTTCATTTGGTCGTGGCGAAGAAAAAAAATTGCCTCGAGGCAACTGTGCTGTCAATTTTTGCACAGAATTCAACCCAATTCTTACACTCAAGCGATATTTCAATACACGAAATAGACTCATAAAGCCTAATGCCCATGCCGTCTTTGCCTTGAGTTGGAGTTGACTCATGTTTGTGCTCGTAATATTTCAGCAACTTGTAAAGTCACACGTGCGACTTCAAAGATTTCATCAGCAGGGATGGGTGTCGGTTGCCCTTGTCGAATACTTTCCACAAATGCTGCCGCACATGCCTCTTGACCTTTATCTTGACGCCACAGATTCATTTTATTGAATCCAGGCCAGCCAAAACCTTTCAGTTTTCTAAAGTTATCGAGCTGTAAAACACGCCCTGCTGTAAAGACTTCTATGCGTTCTTTTGGAAAACTGGATGCACCATTCGCCAAATAAAAAATCGTACCAAATGATCCATCTTCAAAACCAAACGTCATTGAGGCTTTGTCTTCTAGAACCTGCACAGCATCGGTTTCACCCATACGACGAGCCTGAATCGATACAATTTTCGAACCTGCAAGAAAACGCATCAAGTCAATAAAATGGCACGCTTCACCAATAATGCGACCACCACCTATTTGTAAATCTTGTGTCCAATGGTCTGCAGGAATCGCCCCTGCATTCATAGTCATAATAAAACTTTTTGGCTCTTTTACTGTGTCAAGCAAGGCCTTCATTTTTTGCACTTGCGGTGCAAAACGACGATTAAAACCTACCATAACACGGCTATAACGATCGGTTGTACTTTGCTGTTGATACAATTGTTCAATGCGATCAATTTCATCGACATGTAACGCCAACGGTTTTTCTACAAAAACGTGTTTACCTGCAGCAAGCACTTTCTCCACCATCGATGCATGACTATTATGCCGTGTCACAATCGCAATCGTATTGATTTCTGGATGTTGTAACATGGCGTTCAGATCTGTCGATGCTTCGGCAAATCCTGTTTTACTACCATGAATGACGCCATTAATTCCGCCAGCAGTCACAATGGTATGAAGTTGTGCGGAAGCTTTCTTAAATGCGGGAATCAAAATACGTGAGGCATAATTACCAGCTCCAATAAAACCAACTACAGCATTCTCTGGTTCAACCTGTATCGGTTTCAACACCACATTTTGTCCAAGACGTGAGGCAATTGCTGAAGGATATTTGAGTAAAATACCCAACCCTGCCTGATCTTCGGTCAGCACATTGTAAGCCTGTGGCGCATCTTCAAAATCAAATCGGTGGGTAATTAAAGGATCAACATTTAAGGTACCTGCAGCCAACATATCCAAAACAGCGACAAAGTTGCGTTGTTCTGTCCAACGTACAAATCCAAGTGGATAATCATGCCCTTTATCTTCATATTCGGCATCGTAGCGACCAGGCCCATAAGAACATGAAACTTGGAAACTCAGTTCTTTTTCATAAAAGTCAGCACGGTTCAACTCTAAACCTGTCACACCCACTAAAATAATGCGTCCGCGTTTTCGACTCATCCGTGCGGCCTGAGTTACTGGGTCACTAACTTTAGTCGAGGCAGTAATAATCACGCCATCAATCCCTAAACCACGACTAAATGCCAACCCTGTTGCAACAGGGTCTTCTCCACGCCCAGGGTTGCACACTTCGGCACCAAATTGCTTCGCCAATTCCAGCTTGCTTTGGTCAAAATCAATCGCCAGTACACGACAACCATTTGCACGGAGCATTTGAATGGTTAATAAACCAATCAGTCCTGCACCAGTGACGACAAAGCACTCCCCCAAGGTCGGTTCAGCAAGGCGAATTCCTTGTAGGCCGATACTGGCAACAACTGCAAAAGCGGCCGCTTCATCGGAGACTTGATCTGGAATTTTCGCGCAGAGATTTTTTGGCACTTTCACCACATCGGCATGAGGACCATTCGATACGACACGATCACCCACTTTCAGCCCGTCGACACCATGCCCAATTTCATGAATCACGCCAACATTGCAATAACCTAAAGCCAAAGGTTGTGCCAATTTTGATTTCACTGCGTCATAGGTTGTCAATAAACCATCGGTCTGCACTTTTTCAAGAACCATTTTGACTTTTTCAGGTTGCTGACGTGCTTTATCAATTAAAGACGCTTTCCCAAATCCCACCAACATTCGTTCGGTGCCTGCGGAAATCAACGATGTAGTCGTCGCAATCAGCACATGTCCTGATGTGCATTGGGGTGCAGGTGCTTCCGTCACCGTTGTTCCACCATTCGCCATGTCTTGAAGAATTTGACGCATTCACATCACCTTAGAAAAAGAAAATCCCACTTGAAGTGCAAGCCATGCAGCCTCAAACACCAATAAAACCACTTAGCACACGTGAGTTTTATTTTACCCCAGCCGAGAATAATTGCATGTATCAGCAGCAACTGATTTTTTGTATTTAAAGCAAAATTCAACTCATCGCCCTATTCGTATTCACGCATACAATTTTTTGATCCATAACATCACCTGCTGACGCCCCCATGCCACCTGTTTCAGTTGCTGTTGTTGCAGATGAGAAATATCCGACTGCAGGGATAATACACTGTCTTGAAAAGCCTGTTGAATGGAGGTTACATAGACATCATCAATCACCACACAGGGAAAGTGATCTGTAATGCTTTGATAAGCAGACAGTTTCGCCAAAATGAGTAAACACCCACAAGACAGGGCTTCTAAAATTGATGAAGATAACTGATCGCTCTTGGGTAAAGACAAGGCAACATCCGCTGCACACAAATAACCTGACAATTGCGCCTGATCAATAAAACCATCAATTAACTGGATATTATTATCACCTTGAATATGTGATTTCACTTTAGCCAAATATTGCGCATCAAAATCTCCTGCCAAGAGCAGCAGTCGATAGCCCTGACGACCTCGTGCAAACTGTTGAAAAGCCTCCACCACATCCAGTGTACGATACAGCGGCGTAATTCGGCGGTTATAAATCCACACCGTGTCCTGTTCAGAGATGCCTAACTGTTGGCGAACAATTGAACGTTTTTCAGTGGATACACGAAATACCGAAGAAACTCCGAGACTAAAGGTCATTACACGTGATGCTGGTACTGAAAAGTGTTGCGTCAAAGTGTCTTGCATATATTGTGAAGATGCAGTGATTTTTTCTGCAGCATGTAAGGTCCGTCGAATCAAAAATCGATAGATTATGCTTTTTTGCGGTGCAGAAAAAATCTCACTCCCATAGGTGGTCAGCAGATATTTTCGACCACTTAAATATGCACTCAAACCATAACCTGAAGTATTATGCGCATGTAATTGCAAAGCTTTCGGCACAAACAGTCGCAACCATAATCCCAACAGGATATAGGCCACAATACTGCCTAAAGCACCAAAGCGAAGTAAACCATTAAACTTGGTCGTCACCTGTTCTGGTGGGAAAAAGCTATTCTTATGAATGCTATAGATGTGATAAGGAGAACCTAATTCATCGAGATATTCCACCCAATGTCTGACATGCGGACTGCTGGCATTGGCTACATAACTAATGGGTGGGGTCTGCATCGCCATGATTAAATTTCACACTCGCTGAGGTTGACGGCAAAAAAATAGCAATACACTACCTGCATAAGCCAAGAGAATGGCCAATGCAGAAAAGTAAATCTGTGTTGGCAATATCGCTTGCAAACTTAAAGCGATTGTCGCCCAGCATAACGCATTTAATGCTAAACGACTAAATTTCCCCATAGCCACATGTTGTTGAATGTACATCGCCTGTAACGCAGATAAGGGCACCGCACACTGTAACAATACAAAGGTGAGTATCGTAGATGCCTCTAAGGCAAAATGATATAGATAGAATACAGGAACCAATGCTATAGCCGAGCAGAATACCCAAAACATCGAGATCCACAGATAAATGGTTTTCTGTTGACCCGCCGCCTGTTGTTGTTTGACCAATTTCGGCACAAATACCGCACCGAGCACACTCGGAATAAAAATACCGATTTGAAAGAACTGGAAACTTAAAGAAAATACTGCGGCATCATATGCGGAATAGTCAACATTCACCGCTTTCATCAACGCGTAAAGACCAAAAAGCGTGATAAAACCAAATAGAGCCGCTTTAATTGATTGTTCTAGACATTGCTTTAGAACCGTTTTATCCAGCAGTTGCGACAAACCAGTCCCTAAAGTATAAGGCCGAAAGCCAACGTGATAGAATACCAGTGCATTCAACAACATAAACACCAGTGCATAAATCGTAATGATCTCACTCGCAGCGGTTTTACCCAAAAATACACTGGCCATCCAAGCAATGATGAATGCCAAAATGTAGCTCAATAAAGCAAATAACCCTAATGCCTTATATTTTTGTTGATAAGACCATAAGGATTGAATCATGGCAAAACACACACTGCCTGTCGTAAAAAATACAGCTGCAGCAGTGAGTAGACCATTTGAGCGCAGACTTTGCGTATCTCCTCCCCACAACATGGTCGCAAAAGGTAACAGAAACAAACTCAATACGAGGAGTAATATGCTGGTTGCGAGCGTCATTTGTATATGTTGCTCGGGCTGTGAATAAGCGCCTGCCCGTAAAATTTGAGGTCCCCCTCCTAAAGAGGGAAATGCGCCAAATACAGCACTCAGGCTCAGCATTAATACAAAACTGGCGAGTGCCGCATGTCCAAAATACCATGCCAAATACAGACTAAAGAGTAATTGTAAGAATCGTGCAGACCCTACACCGACCACCATAATCACATGAGGGTTCATGGCTACTTAGACCAATGGTGTGAATGGGAAATATACGCTTGTTTTTCTGCTTGGGTGAATCGTTCAGCAATCTTTTTTGCAGGAACGCCCCCCACAATACTAAACGGCTCAACCGATTTATTTACCACACTCCCTGCGGCAATGATTGCGCCTTGCCCAATCTCGACACCTTTTAAAATGGTGACATTGGCACCCACCCAGACATCATTTCCAATTTTTATTTTCGCTTGACGCTGTTGATTGTCTTTGACAAAAAACATCGGTTGAGTGGTGTCCTTAAATTCATGATCACCGCCCAATATGGTGACATTCGGACCAAACATCACATAAGAACCAATCTCAATTTCGCCAGAGAACCAAGCGCGATTGGCAATAAAAACATGATGCCCCAAAGTAATGGTGGAATAACTCAATACCGAGCCTAAGGGACTAAATAGGACATGCTCACCTGCACTACGAAATTTTTGCAAATAACCATACATCAAGACTCGGTTACATGCCCTAAAACAAAAGTTGTGCAGATAGGCTAAACCACGCGCAAGGATTCGTATCATCTATTCAACTCAAATGACTAAATCGAAAGCTTTTGCACCAAAGTCAATCGACTTAAATTCACGGTGTTTGACCAATAATACACGAATGTCCGCCTGCTCAGCCTCGATTAAATCCACCAAAGGAATGTCTTGATACTGATTCACATTCAAATTCGGCTCTACAGCAACCACCTGACAACCACTGTGTTTGAACAAATGTAAACTAATATCCAAGGCAGGGCTTTCACGCAAGTCATCTATATCCGCTTTAAACGCAAGACCATAACAAGCCAGCTTAATATCTTGAATGGTTTTACTCGGATGTTGTTGTAAATAATCGGCAATTTTAATCTTGACCTGATCAATCACCCAGTGAGGTTTACTGTCATTCACTTCACGGGCTGTACGAATTAAACGAGCTTGCTCTGGTGTTTTAGACACAATAAACCATGGGTCAACTGCAATACAGTGTCCACCAACACCCGGACCAGGCTGCAAAATATTGACGCGTGGATGGCGATTGGCCAATTGAATTAATTCAGCCACATGGATGTCTAACTTATCGCAAATGATTGAAAGTTCATTGGCAAAAGCAATATTAATATCACGAAATGAATTCTCTGTCAGCTTACACATTTCCGCAGTCCGTGCATTGGTTTCAATGCACTCCCCTTTGACAAAGGTTCGATACAATTCAATCGCAGCTTTTGAGCATCGAGGCGTCATCCCCCCAATAATACGATCATTACTGATCAACTCTTGTAATACTTTACCTGGTAAGACGCGCTCGGGACAATGGGCAATCAAAACATCAGCAGCCTCTCCAGCCTGTTGAGGAAACGTTAAATCTGGTCGAGCAGCACTGAGCCATGCTTCCATTTCTTCGGTCGCACCTACAGGTGAGGTAGATTCTAAAATCACCAAATTGCCTGCATTTAAATAAGGTGCTAGAGCCTTTGCTGCAGATTCAATATACGCTAAATCAGGCGCATGATCATCTTTAAAGGGTGTCGGCACCGCAACAATATAGGCATCAGCTGCACAAGGCTCCGTTTGCGCCGAAAGTTGTCCCTGTGCAACCACATCACGGACTAAAGCAGCCAAATCTGGCTCTACAATATGCACTTTACCTTGGTTAATAATATCTACAGCATGCTGATTAACATCGACCCCTGTCACTTTTAAACCATGTGCAGCAAACGTCGCCGCAGTGGGTAATCCAATATAACCCAAGCCCACAACACAAAGATGTTTAAAAGAATGCTTCATATACCCAACTTAATGATTTAAATCACTTAAAAATTTTAAATTACAATGCGTGCTGTCGAAGAAAATCAATAATTTTCTGACAAGCTGTACCATCCCCATAGGGATTATGTGCTCCAGCCATACCATGATATATAGCTGGGTCATCCAACAATGCAGAGACATTTTGCACAATTTGTGCTTTATCTGTCCCAACTAATTTCACTGTGCCTGCTTCAACTGCTTCTGGTCGCTCTGTTGTGTCTCTCATTACCAATACTGGTTTGCCTAAGGAAGGTGCTTCTTCTTGAATGCCCCCAGAGTCAGTCATAATGAGATCGCAACGATTCATCAAATACACAAAAGGTAGATAGTCTTGCGGTGCAATTAAAAAGATATTTGGAATATTGGACAATAACTGTTGTACAGGTTGTTGTACATTCGGATTTAAATGTACAGGATACACAATTTGTAAATCTGGATATTTCTCTGCAAGTTCAGCCAATGCTGAACAAATATTGAGAAAACCTTGGCCAAAATTCTCCCGACGATGCCCGGTCACTAAAAGTAATTTTTTTGTTGAATCCAGAAAGGTAAAAGTATGTTGAAATTCTTCAATCAGGGCTTGATCATGTTCAACTTTCTCTTTGACTTGGAGTAAGGCATCAATCACGGTATTACCCGTAATGACAATGCATTCAGGTTGCACATTTTCTTTGATTAAATTTTGATAGGACGATTGTGTCGGCGCAAAATGATAATTGGCTAAAACGCCTGTTAACTGTCGATTAGCTTCTTCTGGCCAAGGTGAATAGAGATCACCTGTACGTAGACCCGCTTCAACATGACCTACTTTAATTTTATGGTAGTATGCAGCCAAAGATGCTGCAAATGTCGTCGCTGTATCACCATGGACTAAAACCAGATCTGGTTGCCACTCTAAAAAGACCTGCTCAAGCCCTTTTAAAACACCCGCTGTCACGTCCGACAATGTCTGACCTTGCCTCATCAGATTTAAGTCATAATCGGGATTCAGTTGAAATAGTGCTAAGACTTGGTCCAGCATTTCTCGGTGCTGACCTGTCACACAGACTTTACATTCAAAGTCATTCTGCTGCTGAAGATGCAATGCAAGTGGTGCCATTTTGATTGCTTCTGGACGTGTACCGAAAACCAATAAGACTTTTTTCACGACATATATCCTGTTTTCAGCCCTAAGTGACAAGCGAGAGAACTATCTAAGAAAATTCAATCTGTAGATAGTTTGAATATTAGAGTTTGATATAATATCAGACTTTGATTTAGCACTAAATCCATTCTCAAACTGTACTGCAAAGAAGCACTAAAAAAATCACGCTTTTATTTTGATTCTTCAGATATCACATATATAAAGAGTATGTTCACAAATACATAAGAAACGTAGCAAAAATTCACTCGATTTTAAGATCAATGATTCTATGCTTTAACTCAACCATGCTAAGATCAATGGCATCAATTTTATGCAAAAAATGATTTGGACATCTCATGAGTAAAGCTTTACCTCTGATTGCTGCAGTTGTGTTAGGCGGTGCGGCCCTAGTACCTGTTTATTATGCGACACAAAATCCAACCACTGAGTTTGGCACGAAAGCTGATAAAAATGCAGCACCTGTTGCTAAGATCAGCTATGCTCTCGGTTATGAAGTTGCAAAACAAACTCCACCAGAGCTTGAAACGAATGCATTTATTACAGGTTTTCGTGATGCACATGCTCAAAAACCTGCAGCATACTCTGAGGAAGAATTACAAGCAGCATATGTAGAATTCCAAAAAGAGATGCAACAAAAGCAACAAGACGAAACCAAAAAAGTTGAGGCAAGCAACTCAAGTTTCTTAGCTGAAAATGCTAAAAAAGAAGGTGTTCAAACAACAGCATCTGGCTTGCAATACAAAATCACCAAAGAAGGAACTGGCAAACAACCTGTTGCAACTTCTGTCGTTAAAGTACATTACAAAGGTCAATTAACTGACGGTAAAGTATTTGACAGCTCATACGATCGTGGTGAACCAATTGAGTTTCCATTAAATCAAGTCATTCCTGGCTGGACTGAAGGTCTACAACTCATGAAAGAAGGCAGTAAGGCAACGCTTTATATCCCTGCTAACTTAGGCTACGGTGAACAAGGCGTGCCAGGCTCTATCCCGCCAAATAGTACTTTGATTTTTGATGTCGAATTAATCGCTGTAAAATAATGATATAGGGAGAGCTTGTGCTCTCCTTTATTTTGGAAGAAAGAATGAAAAAACTTACACTTACTCTCATAACATTGATGATTGGAACGGTTCAAGCAGCTCCTATCACCCTAAAAAGTCCACAAAAAGATCAATTGGGTTATAGCTACGGTTATTTAATGGGGAAAGGAAATACAGAAACACTCAAAGACTTAAACATCGAAACCTTTGTGCTAGGGCTTGAAGATGCAATTAAGGGAAAACCAGCAACACTCAGTGATGAGCAAATGGCGACTGTTCTCAACCAATATAAAAAGCGACTTGAAGCCAAACAATTAGTTGAATTCCAAGAGCAGGCAGAAAAAAATGCTCAAGAAGGAAAAAACTTTCTAGCAGAGAATGCTAAAAAACCAGATATCATCACAACAAAATTAGGTTTACAGTATCAAATTCTTCAACAAGGTGCTGGTAAATCGCCAAAATTAACATCGACAGTAAAAGTTAATTACGAAGGTCGATTAATTGATGGAACTGTGTTTGATAGTTCGATTGCTCGTAACCACCCTGTTGAATTTAAACTGAATCAAGTCATTTCTGGCTGGACTGAAGGTGTCCAAACGATGAAAGAAGGTGGCAAAAGTCGTTTCTTTGTGCCATCTAACTTAGCATATGGTGACGTGGGTGCTGGAGATGCAATTGGACCGAACAGCACACTTATTTTTGATATTGAATTACTCGAAGTGAAATAGTAATAAACCCTCCTTGTTGGAGGGTTTATCTTTTTAATGTTTCAAATGTCTTGGGCGAAAACCCGTGATTAGTAAACCAATAACATAAGCAGCGACACCCAATACACACAAGCCAACAACTTCTGCGATTCGCAACCACTGAGCGATATCACCTTGGTACCATGTTAAAGCATATGCAAGAGCAGCAATCATGGTTATGTTGGCCACTAAAAATTGGAAACCTAGCTTTTTCCAATGCGCCCCAAAACGATAGATATTTCGTTTGTGTAAATAAAAATACAGCATTCCAGCATTGACTAAAGCAGAGCCCGACGAAGCGAGTGCTAAAGCCATATGCTCAGCATGCCAATCAATTAATTTAAAGAATCCAATAAATACAACGTTTAAAATCGCATTTGCAGCAACTGCCATGAGACCAACACGAACTGGTGTTTTGGTATCCTGCTGTGCATAAAAACCCGGTGCAAACACTTTAATCAACATAAATGAAATTACACCCGCACTCATACATTGCAATGCAAGTGCCGTCATATGTGTATCTTCTAAAGTAAATTCGCCACGTTGGAATAAAGCTTGAATAATCGGTGTCGATAACATGAATAATGCAATACTTGCAGGAATACCGACCAACATAATGATCTTAGCAGCCCAATCAATCATGCTTTTAAATTTAGCTTGATCTTGCTCAGCGTGACGCGCAGATAGTGAAGGCAAAATAACTGTCCCGATCGCAACGCCAATGAGACCTAATGGCAGTTCAGTCATTCGTTCAGCACTGTATAACCACGACACTGAACCATCTTGCATGAACGATGCCCAAATCGTATTTAACAGTAAATTAATTTGTGTCACTGAAACACCGAATAATGCAGGCAACATTAGTTTTAAGATACGATCAACACCCTCATGCTTAAAATCAACTTTAGGTGGAATAAGTAAGTTCTTTTTCCAAAGCTCAGGGATTTGTATCGCTAACTGTAAAACACCTGCAACCACGACAGCCCAACCCAATGCCATAATGGGTTCTGCCATAAAAGGTGTTAACCACCATGCTCCTGCAATCATCGCAATGTTCAAAAGCACAGGTGAAAATGCTGGCGATGCAAATGAGCCATAGCTATTTAAGATACTACTCGCAAAAGCCGTCAACGACATGAACATTAAATAAGGAATCGTGAGGCGGAACATATCCACCGCTAAATCAAATTTCTCTGGATCGTTATGAAATCCTGGTGCATACAAATAAATAATCGCTGGTGCGGCAACCATCGCCACAAAAGTTAGTAATGACATAGCCGTCAGCAAACAACCAAACACTCGGCTAATCAGAATCTGCACTTCTGCATGTGTTTTACTAGTTTTATATTCGGTTAAAACAGGAATGAAAGCTTGAGAAAAAGCCCCTTCCGCAAATAAGCGTCGAAAAAAGTTTGGAATACGAAAGGCAACAACGAAAGTATCGAAATCTTTACCCGCACCAAATACATTTAATAGCACGATATCACGCACTAATCCCAAAACTCGAGATAACATCGTCATTGCACTGACAATAATAGTCGATCGCCACAATGCCATCGCATTCACCTACGGCTTATCTTTAAAAAGCGTTATTGTAATGAAACTCAAAATAGATTTCGTTGTGAAATCATAAATTGGCGGATATTTTTTAAGTTAATTTGGCTTGTGATAGCGCTTTTCGGAATCTTTGCCAATCAAAATAAGGACCTGGATCTGTTTTCCGCATTGGTGCAATATCAGAATGCCCCGCGATATGATTCTGAATTTTTGGATAGCTTTTAGCTAGCATCAGTACAACATCAACCAATGCTTGATACTGTGCGTCCTCGAAAGGAAGATCATCGCTGCCTTCCAACTCAATGCCGATCGAATAATCATTACATTCTTTGTGTGCTAGATAACTCGAACGTCCTGCATGCCACGAACGATCATTGAAATTTACAAATTGAATCACTTCACCAGTGCGCAAAATCAATAGATGTGCGGATACTTGCATGCCTTCAATAGTCTGAAAATAAGGATGAGTATTCCAATCTAACTTATTTTGAAAGAATTGCTGGATATAACCACCACCAAATTGAGAGGGTGGCAAACTGATGTTATGAATAACAATCAGTTGAATGTCAGCATCCATTGGACGTGCATTAAAATTTGGTGATGGAAGTTGCGTCGCACCATCTAATACACCATTTCGAATTTGCGCAAATCTAGAACGTTGCATGGTTTATCAAATCGGCAATTTAATCTTTATCTTTGCCATTTTGACATGCTTTATGCGCAATAATCGAGATGAAATGCTTATTTTTTATGTTGAGGGTGCTAATATAACGCACTAGTTTTTTGGTCAACCTATACTGGAAATAGTATGAGCATTCCTCAATCTTTGCTTGAACAATCGATTCAAATTAACATTCAACAAGCATTACAGGAAGATATTGGGGACGGTGATATCACCGCAATGCTCACACCAGAAGATGAGCAAGCTACAGCAACGATTATCACTCGTGAAGACATGGTATTGGCTGGTCAACCTTGGGTTAACGCCTTAATCAAAGCTTATGATAAAAATGTTCAAATCACGTGGTTAAAGCAAGAAGGTGAACTTGTTCAAGCCAATCAAGCTTTTCTAAAATTGGCAGGTTCAGCCCGTAGCTTACTGACTGTTGAGCGCCCTGCTTTGAATTTTGTGCAAACCCTTTCGGCTGTGGCGACCAAAACGGCAAATTACGTCAAACAATTGGATGGTTTAAACACTAAACTTTTGGATACACGCAAAACCTTACCAGGCTTACGCATCGCTCAAAAATATGCAGTGGCAATCGGTGGTGGTCAAAATCATCGTCTAGGTTTATTTGACGCTTTCCTAATTAAAGAAAATCACATTATGGCAGCGGGTGGTATTGCCCAAGCCATTACCAAAGCACATCAAATCGCACCAGGTAAACCAGTAGAAGTAGAAGTAGAGACTTGGGACGAGTTGAATCAAGCACTCGAAGCTGGAGCTGATATCGTGATGTTAGATAATTTCAGCCAGCAACAAATGATTGATGCAGTGAAGCATGTGGCTGGACGGTGTAAGTTAGAAGCCTCAGGCAATATTACTATTGAGAACTTACGCGAAGTTGCCACAACTGGCGTAGATTATATTTCAATGGGTGTACTGACTAAGGATGTGAGAGCTGTAGATTTATCTATGCGTTTTAATGCTTAAGCATCATCTACATCTTTTGTTTCCTTCTGAGTCGAAGTGTCACTAGAGACTTCGACTTTTTCATTCCAAGCTGACTTAGCTTGTGTCGAATCAGTAGAGCGTGGATCAACAGCCATCAAAACAAAAGTCACTGCTGTTAAAAAAACGAGAAATACTTGAACCATTATTCCCCCTCCTTGTTATTTTCAATTTACGCAAGCGTACCAAACTAAGATGAGCTAAATAAGCGGGTATTGTTACCGTTTGAAAATTTATAATGCGTCTATGTAGAGATAGATATTCATTGATCATGTTTATTTTTATGTCGCTTAGAGATACATTGACCCATAAACTATTTTAAATCATAAAAAATGGAATCTATTTTCGAAACCTTCTTTACTTTGCTTTTTCAAATCATCCGCTTTTTTCTGCATATCATTTTTGAAGTGATTATCGAAGGCTTAATTCGTGGCACTGGATATTGTGTTGTATCTGCTTATCGATTGAGACGTCACGTTGATATTGAGAGCACTGAGGTTTTTATTGTTGGCTTTATTACATGGGGCATGGTTATCTTTTTGGCTATTTATTTTTTCCTTCTGATCTAATCTTAAATAAAAAAAGGCGGTCTAAAAAAAACAGACCGCCCGCACTATCAACTGGAACTTACCAACCGAGTGCTTGCTGTTGCTTTTGAATCAACTCTGAGATTCCTTTTTCTGCAAGCTCTAACATGGCATTACACTGCTGGCGTGTGAACGGTTTGTCTTCTGCCGTCCCTTGAATTTCAATAAATTCACCTGCTTGTGTCATCACCACGTTTAAATCCGTTTGGCAATTTGAATCTTCTTCGTAGCATAAATCTAGTAGGACTTCGTCTTGATACATTCCGACTGATATCGCTGCCACTAAACCTTTTAATGGGTCATGTTTAATTTTCTTGTTGCTCAGCAATACATTCATTGCATCTACCAATGCAACCGCTGCACCTGTGATTGCCGCAGTACGTGTACCGCCATCCGCTTGGATCACATCACAGTCAATCGTAATCGTGTTTTCGCCCAACTTCTTCAAGTCCACCATCGCACGAAGACTACGACCGATTAATCGTTGAATCTCTTGAGTACGACCCGTTTGCTTACCACGTGCTGCCTCACGATCACTACGCGTGTGCGTTGAGCGTGGCAACATGCCATATTCCGCAGTTACCCAACCTTGTCCCTGACCTTTCAAGAAACGAGGTACTGAATTATCAATGCTTGCTGTACACAACACTTTGGTATGGCCAAATTCAACCAAAACTGAACCTTCAGCGTATCGGGTATAATTACGCGTAATCTTTACGTCACGTAACTGGTCTAATGCTCTTTGGTCAATACGCATAATAATTCCTTAAAACGATAGCACAACTATAATTGCACCATAGTATATCTCAATTACACGTACTTTCCCTTTTGCTTGTTGGTAAAGAGCATCGCTTAATGACTCAAACAATGCTCTATCTTAATTAAGCAGCTTTACCAAACATGCTTTTCACTGCGTCAACAAAGCTATGTTTGATCGCCACCAAACGGTCTACCACATTGTCAGGCAAAGAGTGAATCGCCAGACGTTTATATACACTCACAATTTGAGATCCAAACGGCGCTGTATTGTACTGTTGACCAAACTCTGCACAGACTGCACGTACTTTAGGAGCCATCTCTTGATAGCGGTTGGCAGGTACATCTGGGAACAAGTGATGTTCGATTTGATGACTCAAGTTACCACTTAAGAAATGCATGATTTTACCACCAGTAAAGTTTGCTGAACCACGAATCTGACGCAAGTACCACTCTGCTTTGGTTTCATTATCAATATTGTCAGTGATAATTTCAGAGTCTTCTGTGAAGTGACCACAATAAATCACGGTCGATGCCCAGTAGTTACGGATCAGATTGGCAACAAAGTTACCCGCTAATACTGGCAAGAACATTGGGCCAGCGATCAATGGGAACAATACATAATCTTTACCGAACTGACGTACCATCTTTTTACGTAGATTTTTGGATTCTACATACACTTCTTTCCAAGTTTTGGTGCCATCAAATAATACTTTTTCCATCTCTAGACGTTGTAAAGCCAATAGCCATTCAAAACCCGTAGATAATACAAAACCCGTTGGTACGTTAAACAAAAAGCGAGGTTCCCACTTTTGCTCACGACTCATACGCATCACGCCATAACCACTAATGTCATGATCCATGCCGTACACATTGGTATAAGTATGATGCTTATAGTTATGGGTATATTTCCAATCTTCACCCGTACACACCGTATCCCAGTCGTAGGTTGCACCATTAAGCGTTGGATCATTTAACCAGTCGAACTGACCATGCATCACATTATGACCAAGTTCCATATTTTCAACGATTTTAGATACGCCTAGCATAACGGTACCTAATAACCATACAGGTGGAATCCAACCACCAAACATCAACATGCCGCGTGACGCAATTTCGGTGTAGCGTACAAAGTTACGTACTTTATAAATATAATCAGAATCTTCTTTGCCAATTTTAGCCATGGTTTCAGTACGGATGGCTTCAATCTTACGGCCAAACTCTTGTACTTCTTCTGGTGTTAATGCACGGCTTGTATTACCGCCAAATTTGATTGGAGGAATCGTTTTAGTCGGATTTACTGTCATCATGTTCATAATATTATTCTCTATCTGGTCAATATGAATTAAAGGTCAATCTCAACGGGACTCACTGCTTCACTCACACACAACTTAATTTGCACATTGTTTTGGTTATCGATTTCACCTGTAAGTAGATTTTTCACTGCACCACTAACCTTGGTACAAACACAGGTATTACAAATCCCCATACGACAACCAAAAGATGGTTTCAAACCTGCAGCTTCAGCACTGGCCAATAGGTTGCCACGGCCTTCAAACTCTTGCATACTGCGGCGGAAATTGACTGGTTGGATTTGAGCATCCACATCCATCGTCACTGGCAAGAAGCTTTCTTGCGTTAAACGGTCTAACCAACCACGTTTCGCCCAGATTTGACGTGTCGCTTTCATCAACCCTGGAGCAGCACACACATAGGTTTGACGTTGAGCAGCATCAGCACACAAACGATCCAAAGTTTCTTCATCAAAATAAGCAGGTTGTTCAGCACTATCGACAATAATGTGTAGCTTAAAATGCGCATATTCTGCTGCCAGTGTTTCCAATTCAGTACGGAACGCTGGATCACGTGAGTAATAAATCAACGTTACAGGTTGATTTGAACGTGCTAAAGCCTGTTTCGCAATCGGAATAATCGGCGTAATACCACTACCTGCAGATACCAAAAGAATTGGTTGTTTACCTTCTTCTGTATCAAAGTCTTTTAGCGTAAATTCGCCCATCGCCTGAGTAATTTCAATCACATCACCAGCACGTGCGCTGTTGGCTAAATAGTTAGATACACGACCTTGTTTTTTTATACCCAATACCAATTTGTCGTGACTTGGTGAACTCACCAAGCTATACGCTCGTTGATGCAGCACACCATCAATACGAACCGTGACCATTACAAATTGACCAGGCTGATAGGTTGTAAATTTATTGTTACTGCTTAAAGTGACCTTGATCATTTCATCTGCAATAGGCTCAATCGCTTCGATTTTTGCCATAATGCGGCGCAAAGTCCACATCGGGTTAACTTTTGCAAGGATAAAATCAACAAAATCTTCACGAACCCAATGCGGTTGATAATTTAACTTAGCGTTCATACGTTCCTCGTTTTGTATCTGGCTATTTATATTGAGTGAACAAATGTTCATGTAGTGAACATGTGTACACTATATTAATTTGTGTTCACTGAGTCAACACTTGTTCACTAATTTTTGGTTATTTTTAATACTTTTTTATAAATCGCTAAAATGACGAGAAAAAATAATGGATTAATCAACAAATCTAGCCCTAACAAAACATGTTTCTATTCTCGCTTGGCAACTTCACTTCTTAACAGGCATTAAATGGTTATGAGAACAAAGAAAGTATTGGTATAAATTCTATTTGCAGCCTAGCTGCTCATTTTCTTGCTAGGCTTTAGACACTTCTCAGGACAAAGTTGCTTTGTTTAATCCTCGCTCAGGGCTAAAAAAATCATGTTTTTTTTGCTAGACTCTGCTGTATGAATTCAATGGATCTTTTTCATGTCGATTAGAGATGAACGAAAACAACAGAGCCGACAAGCTCTGCTTGATGCAGCACTCCATCTCAGTACTTCTGGACGCTCATTTAGTAGTATCAGTTTGCGTGAAGTGGCTCGCGAAGTTGGTTTAGTACCAACGGCGTTTTATCGTCATTTCCAAGACATGGAAGCGTTAGGGCAAGAACTCGTTGATCAAGTTTCTTTGCATCTCAAAAGCCTGATTCATCAACTGGGGCAAAGTTATTTACAACACAGCGGGTCTGCCAAAACACGAACCAGCATTGAGTTGTTTGTCCAAGCAGTAAATCATAGCCCTCAACAGTGGCAATTTATGATCGCTGAACGTTGGGGTGGTTCTGAAACAGTACGAATTGCGATTGCCCGTGAAATCGAATTTTTGATTGAAGATCTTGCCATTGACCTGTGCAAACTCGAAACCTTCAAACATATTAAAGAAGCCAAAGACCTCCAAGTCTTATCAACGATTTTGATTAATATGTCCTTTACATGGGCGATGACATGGATCAACTTACCCAAACAGTTCACGATTGATCATTTGTTAGAACAGCAAAATTTATTTATCGATAATGCAGCGACTCAAGTGCGCTTACTATTTCGTGGGATCTCAAACTGGGAACCTCAAAACGCTTGATTATATCAATATGAAAGGTTGATATATAAAAGCATTGCTAAGCGTTATGATGCATTAGACAATAGCGCGATGCCGTTTAGAACACTATGAGGAGCTTAAAAGCATCATGAATCCTGATCGTCATACTCAGTTCTTAATACGTAAAGAAAAAATTTTGCAGGTTGCGGAAAAGCTATTATTAGAAAACAACCAAGAAATGACCCTCGATGAACTGGTTGCCGAACTGGATATCGCAAAAGGCACCTTATATAAGCATTTCCGTAGCAAAAATGAGTTGTTACTTGAACTGATCATTCAAAATGAAAAAGAAATTCTCAAGATTTCAGATCAGTACAATACAGATTTCAAAGAATATGCCCCTCGTTATATGCTGCATCATTTAACGGCGCCGAGTCGTACGATTCTTTTACATCAGTTAGAAGAACATCTGACCATGACGGAGTCGAAACTCAAACATTTGTTTGATGAACTATACGCTGTTCGCCAACAACGTATTGTTTCACTCAAAGACATGACTGAAAAATATTTAAAATCACAGAACTACGATATGTCGATTCGAGACTATTTATCTTATATCTGGTCTCTTACTTATGGCGCAGCGTTATTATTGAACTCAAGCTATTACCAGCGTTCAATAGGCTCTCGCCAAAAACTGATTAATCTCTATGTCAGCCAAGCGCTATCTTTACCTACTCAAACAGTACAGATCGATCTAAAAGAATTTCAGCTCGATGAAAACGCTTAAATAAAAAAAGGACTGTCATCACAGTCCTTTTTTTATGATCCAAGCATGCCAATTATTTAGCTTTACGCTCTTTCTCAAGTAGGAAGTCAACGACTTGAGTCACTTTAGCATCTTCACCTTGCACCACATATTTGCCATTTACTACAACTGCTGGAACACCCGTCAACTGATATTGTTGAGCTAATTTGTTAGATTCAGCAATTTTTGCAGTAATAGGGAATGAATTGAACATACTGTTAAATTTCTGTTCTGGCACACCATAACGTGCAAAGAATTTTGCTTGAGAAGCTTGGTCAAAGATTTGTTGACCACCTTCATGAATCGCATGGAACAATGGAATATGGGTTTTCTTACGTACGCCAAGCGCTTCAGAAACGTAGTAACCACGTGCGCCCTGCTCCCATACTTTATTCATCGCAGCAGGTGTACGTAAGAAATAAACATCACTTGGAATCTTCTTTAACCACGTTTGCATATGTGGCTCAAGTTTGAAGCAATGTGGACATCCGTACCAAAAGAATTCACGTACTTCGAGTTTGCCTGCTGGTGCAGCGGTCTTCACTGGATTCGCAACCACCGTATAATCTTTACCAGCAACAAAATTAGCCGCCATAGCATTCATTGAAAACGCCATTGCAACCGCACTTAAACCACCTAATACTAACTTTTTCATTGAGTTTGCTTTTCCTCTAAGCATTTTTCGTAAGTTTATATGCTAAATATAAATCAAACACGATCAATTCGTTTTGCTTCTGTGAAGTTTTTTATAGGATTTATCGCTTTTTTTTCAAGAATCGCTACACTAGACCTAGATCATTATGCCAATAAATAGAGGTGACACCATGTCGCAATTGAATGTTGACCCACAAGAAATCGCAAAATTTGAAGCATTGGCTGCCAAATGGTGGGATCAACATTCTGAATTCCGCCCTCTCCATCAAATTAACCCATTACGTTTAAACTGGATTGATGAGCGTGTAGGTGGATTGGCAGGCAAGAAAGTTTTGGATGTCGGTTGCGGTGGTGGCATCCTCGCAGAAAGCATGGCACGTCGTGGTGCAGATGTTCTCGGTATTGATATGGGCGAAGCCCCACTCGCTGTCGGTCGTCTACACGCACAACAAGAAAATGTACAAAACATTGAATATCGCCAAATCCCTGTTGAGCAGCTTGCTCTAGAGCAAGCAGGTCAATACGATGTTGTCACATGCATGGAAATGATGGAGCACGTGCCTGATCCAGCTTCGATTGTAAAAGCATGTCAAAGTTTGGTGAAACCAGGCGGTCATGTATTCTTTTCAACGATCAACCGTAATCCTAAATCGTATTTGTTTGCGATCATTGGCGCTGAGTACGTGTTACGTTTACTACCAAAAGGCACGCACGATTATCATAAATTCATTCGCCCATCTGAAATGGCGCATGATATTCGCAACGCTGGTCTTAGCTTAAAAGAAATGATTGGTCTTCACTATAATCCAATCACCAAACACTATTGGTTAGCCCCAAATGTCGATGTGAATTATATGGTTCATACTACAAATACAGGTGCCTAATGAAAGCGGTATTATTCGATCTTGATGGAACGCTCATAGACACTGCGGCTGACTTTATTCGCATTATTCAACAGATGTGTCGTGATGAGCAACGTCCAGTTGTTGATGCAGAGTTAATTCGAACTCAAGTGTCAGAAGGCGCTCGAGCCATGGTGAAATTGGTCTATCCAGAGTTAGACGTGACTGATCCTGTGTTTCTCGCTCATCGCCAACGCTTTTTAGATGTATATGGTGAAAATATCGTTGTTGATACAGACCTTTTTAATGGTATGTACCCTTTACTCGAAGAGCTAGAAGCAAAACAAATTCCATGGGGTATCGTAACCAACAAACCACGTGGTCTGAGTGAGTCACTGCTTAAAGAGTTAAATCTCAGCTCACGTTGTTCAGTCTTGGTTTGCCCCGAAGATGTTCGAAATACCAAACCAGATCCTGAACCGATGTATTTGGCAGCAAAACAACTTCAAATCGCTGCCGAAGAAATCATCTATGTTGGTGATCATCCTCGTGATATCGATGCAGGTCGCAATGCGAGTATGTATACGATTTTGGCAGCGTATGGTTATTTACCAATTGAATCTCGTGATGACCTTGATGCGTGGAATGCAGATGCGATTATCCAAACAGTTCCGGAATTACATGAATTGCTCAAACAGAAAATCACTGTTTTGTCAGAAAATCAGCGTATGATGGGTTAAACATTAAAGATAATTATAGGAGGCATAACAATGAAATATTCAGAATATCAACCTCGTCCTGATCTATTAAAAGACCGCATTATTCTGATTACAGGTGCGGGTGATGGAATTGGGCGTGCGGCTGCTATTAGTTATGCCTTGCATGGCGCTACCGTCGTATTACATGGTCGCACACTGAATAAGCTTGAAGTTATTTATGATGAAATTGAGGGCTTAGGTGCACCTCAACCTGCAATTTTACCTTTACAGCTGTCTACCGCATCAAGCCATGACTATGAGCTATTGGTCGACACACTCGAGCAACAGTTTGGTCGTTTAGACGGTATTTTACATAATGCAGGCATGTTAGGTGATCGCGTAGAATTAGCACATTATCCTGTAGATGTTTGGGATGATGTTATGGCCGTTAATCTAAGAGCGCCTTTTGCATTAACTCAAGCATTATTACCTTTACTCGAAAAGTCTGATCGCGCTTCAGTTGTATTTACCAGTTCAAGTGTAGGTCGAGAAGCTCGTGCATTGTGGGGAGCTTACTCCGTTTCAAAAGTCGCGATTGAAGCGATGAGTAAAATTTTTGCAGCTGAAAACACTTATCCGAATATTCGATTCAACTGCATCAATCCTGGTGGGACGCGAACAGCCATGCGAGCAAAAGCCTATCCTGAAGAGGATCCGAAGGTTTTACCAACACCAGATAACATCATGCCTGCCTATTTATATTTGATGGGTGATGACAGTTTAGAAATGAATGGTCAAAGCATAGATGCTCAAAGCTAGAATGATAAAAATTCTAATGGATGAGTGAAAGAGGCTGCTGAAGGAATCTTCATAGTTTTAAACGAATCATGAATTGATCTTCACAGTTTCTCTGCATTTTTAAGTTACAGTTTTCACATGAGAGACATCCGAAGTCACTAAGGTGCATCATGAAAAAAATTTTCATTATCTTTGTTTTAGGTTCAACCGCTGTATTAAGTAGTATGAACAGCATCGCAGGTCCACACTTTGATCGCGGAGAAGACTCGCGAGGTGGTTGGCAAGGTCGTGGTTTAGATAACTCGGATAATGAAAATCGTATGCGTGAACGTCGTATGCGCGAAGAACGTGGTGTTGAACGTTTGAAACAACATCGTTGGCAAGCAGGTTATGTAATGCCTCAACATTATCGAGGTAATGGTTATAAAGTCGATTATAAACAAAATAATCTTCCGAAACCGGGTCGAAATGAACAATGGTATAAAATCAATAATGACTACATTCTAGTCAATTCCGATGATAATAGTATTATTCGTATTGTCGGTTTCTAAGCCTTTGAAACCTCAGTTGAGCAATTTAAATTCGCTACAACAGTACTAAGAGATTTATCTTTTGCTTTTTTTGGTTAGAATCAAATAAATTGCAGTAAATCTGAGATCGACATGGCGAACCAAATCACTGAAACTTCAAATAGTACAGCGCAAGATTATGTACATTGGTTTCGCCATTCAGCACCTTATATCAATGCTCATCGTGATAAAACATTCGTCCTGATGTTTGGCGGTGAAGCGGTTCAACATGATAATTTCCAGCATATCATCCACGATATTGCCTTACTGCACTCGTTAGGTATTCGTCTGATCCTAGTACATGGTGCACGTCCTCAAATTAATCAAAATTTGCTTGAACGCAAAATTAAAACACCTTTTCATCAAAATCGTCGTGTAACGACACGCGAGTCTTTACGCGGCGTTATGAATGCTGTCGGTTCGATTCGCTTAGAAATCGAAGCACTCCTGTCTATGGGCCTTGCGAACTCACCAATGTACGGCGCCCGTATTGATGTTGTATCGGGTAATTTTGTCACCGCAAAACCTTATGGTATTCGTGATGGTATCGATTTCCAACTGACAGGTGATGTACGTTCAATCGATACAGATGCTATTCAGCGTCATTTAGATAATCACAATATTGTATTGCTAGGACCGACAGGCTACTCCACCACAGGTGAGGTGTTTAATTTACTGGCTGAGGAGGTTGCAACCAAAACTGCAACTGCGATTAAAGCCGATAAACTCATTTTCTTGGGTGAAAAACAAGGTTTAATGAATCAAAAACAGCACTTGCTTCGTGAACTAAGCCCTCGTCAACTTGAACCTTATATTCAACAGTTCCAAGCAAATAATCCTGAATTTTCATTACATTTAAAACAAGCTCAACAAGCCTCTTTATCAGGGGTACATCGTGTACATTTAATTTCTTATGCTTATGATGGCGCATTGATCGAGGAGTTATTCACTCGTGATGGTATAGGTACCATGATTACCGATGCACATTATGAAGAAGTTCGAATTGCCAATATCCATGATGTTGGTGGTCTCATTAATCTACTTCGTCCACTCGAACAAGAAGGTATTTTGGTTTATCGCTCTCGGGAACGTCTTGAGAGTGAGATTGAACAATTTGCAGTGATTGAACGAGATGGCATGATCTTGGCTTGCGCTGCATTGTATCCAATACCTGCACAGGACGATGAAATTCGTTCAGCGGAAATTGCCTGTGTTGCAGTCGATTCTAGCTATCGAAAATCCAATCGTGGCAGCCAAATTCTGCAATTTTTGGAAAGCAAAGCCAAACAGCAAGGTATACAACAATTATTCGTTCTCACCACTCGAACAGGTCATTGGTTTTTAGAGCAAGGATTTCTTCCTGCCACTGTGGATGACTTACCGAATGCTCGCCAAGCGCTCTATAATTATCAAAGAAATTCACTTGTGTTTAAAAAGGCATTAAACTAATTCCAGTACGTGAAGATATTTTTATTTCTGATAAAGATATCTTCTAATCGCTCAATACTGTGATTATTGTTTTAATTTAATTTGATCTAAAACCTTAAAGAAAATTTAAAAGATATAATAAACATTAGCTTAGGTGAGATTTTTTAATTCTTTCATTATTCAATAAATCACTAAACTTATTCTTTTTTCTATTTTGCACTTTTACTGATAACTAAAGCCTGATTATTTATTTTTTCTGCAATAAAAAGCATTCTAGTTTAGTTGCTCACTTATTTAGATCTTTTTGGATTTACGGGGAGCACAACCACTATGAACATTTCAATCCATTCTTCATGGCTAAAATACACACTTCTTGCTGCAAGTCTTAGCAGCTTATTGGGTATTTCTGGTTGTGCTAAAAAACCTGAACAGCAAGCAGAAACAAAACAAGAAACCACAACATTAAACATCGGCTTCCAGAAATATGGCATCTTGCCGATTGTCAAAGCAAAAGGTGAATTAGAAAAAAGTCTTGCTGCTCAGGGTGTGAATATTAAATGGGTCGAGTTTCCAGCGGGTCCTCAACTCTTAGAAGGTTTAAATGTTGGGAGCGTAGTATTTGGTGAAGCAGGTGAAGCACCACCTATCTTTGCTCAAACAGCGAACCCTAACTTAGTTTACGTTGCAAACCAACCACCTGCACCTACTGCTGAAGCTCTGATTGTGCAGAAAAATTCACCGATTCAATCAATACAAGATTTGAAGGGTAAACGTGTTGCTTTAAACAAAGGTTCAAACGTTCATTATCTTTTATTAAAACTGCTTGAAGCGCATAACCTTACGCTCAATGACATTCAACCCGTTTATCTCCCTCCTTCTGATGCACGTGCTGCGTTTGAAAAAGGTGCCGTCGATGCTTGGGTAATTTGGGATCCATTCTTCTCTGCTGCAGAACATCAAATCCAAGCTCGAGTAATTGCGAACGGTGAACATCTGGTCAGTAATCATCAATTCTATTTGGCTGATCGTAAGTTTGCTGAATCCAATCCTGCAGTTTTGGAAACTCTAGTTGCCACTCTGAATCAAACAACTGACTGGGTCAAAGCACATCCTGATGACGCAGCTAAATTACTCGAAAAACCGACAGGGCTGGAATTTGCGGTTTTAAAAACATCAATCTCTCGTATGGGTTTCGGCGTTCAACCAATCTCTGAAAAAGTCGCTAAAGAACAACAATACGTTGCTGATGCATTTTTTGCGCAAAAACTTATTCCAAAGCAGCTTGTCATCCAAGATGCCATTCTAAAAAACGATGTTAAATAATTGGAGATTTCGATGAAGGTGTTTTCTAAAGTTTCAATTTTGGGTGTATTGATCGCGGCAGCGACAATCGGAGGCTGTCAAAAAATCGAACAGCCGTCGGCAGATACTGCGAGCTCTACTGAAAATAGCGCAGTAAAAACACTTTCTATCGGCTTCCAAAAATCTTCGCTGAATCTACTGGTCGCAAGACAACAGAAATTATTCGAGCAAGCCTTTCCAAATGCCAAAATTGAATGGCGTGAATTTCCTGCAGGTCCACAATTACTTGAAGCATTGGCTGTTGGTGCTGTCGATTTTGGTTCTGTTGGAAATACACCACCTATTTTTGCTCAAGCAGCTGCCAAGCCATTAACTTATGTGGCTTATGAAGTTGTCGCACCTACTGCACAAGCCATATTGGTTCACCCCAATAGCCAAATCAATACACTACAAGATTTGAAAGGTAAACGAATTGCTGTGCAAAGAGGTTCTAGTGCACATGAGCTGCTCGCTAAGACCTTACAGAAAGCTCAATTGTCTTGGCAAGATATCGAACCCATTTGGTTACCGCCCTCTGATGCACGTGCTGCATTTGACAAAAAAGCGGTAGATGCTTGGGCAATTTGGGAACCTTATTTGGGCACTGCAGAATTACAGGGTCATACCAAAACGTTGATTGACGGGCGATCTTTCCCAACCACTTATTCTTTTTATATTGGCAACCCAAATTTCATCCAGAAGCATCCTCAAGCTGTACAGAAAGTCATAAATGCGATCAATGATGCAGATCACTGGATCGTAAAACACCAAGATCAAGCCTTAAAAATCTATGCAGGCAGTACAGGCTTAGATAGTCAAGTTGCTCAACGTGTTTTAGACAAAAGACCAAAACCTTCGCCTGTTCGTCCTCTCACAACAGAGGTAATTCTCCACCAACAAGAGATTGCCGATTTATTTCAACAAGAGCAATTGATCCCTGTGCAAATTGACGTTCAGCGCAGCGTTTGGTCTACCAAATAAATGCTTATTTTACTTTCATAAGGAACATCGACATGAATATTTTTTGGTTTATTCCCACTCACGGTGACAGTCGTTATTTAGGCACCAGCAAGGGTGCTCGTCAGGTCGATCATGCTTATATGAAACAGATTGCGGTTGCTGTAGATAATCTTGGCTATGCAGGAGTATTAATTCCAACTGGTCGCTCTTGTGAAGACCCTTGGATCACCGCAGCAAGCCTCATCGATGCCACAAAACAGCTTAAATTTTTAGTCGCACTTCGACCAGGAATCACGACGCCTGCACTCGCTGCACGAATGGCTGCCACATTTGATCGCTTAACAAATGGTCGTATTTTATTGAATCTTGTGACTGGTGGTGATGAGCAAGAACTCAAAGGTGATGGCTTATATGAAGACCATAGTACGCGTTATCAAACGGCATCTGAATATGTAAAAATTTGGCGTGAAATCCTAAGCCGATCACATACTGGTGAGTCATTCACGTTTCATGGTGAGCGCTTAAGCGTTGACGATGCCAAACTTTTGTACCCACCTGTGCAAAAACCTTATCCTCCCCTTTGGTTTGGCGGCTCATCAGAAGATGCTACTGAACTTGCGGCGGAACAAGTGGATACCTATTTAACATGGGGTGAACCACCAGCTGCTGTAAAAGACAAAATCGAATATTTAAAAGCTAAGGCTGCGGCAAAGGGTCGTAGCTTGAATTATGGAATCCGTTTACACGTGATAGTACGCGAGACTAACCAACAAGCCTGGGCAGCAGCCGATGAGTTAATTCAATATTTAGATGATGAGACTATTGCAGCAGCGCAGAAAAAATTTGCACAAATGGACTCTGTCGGCCAGCAGCGCATGGCAGCTTTGCACGGCGGGCGTAAAGATCAATTAGAAGTCTCACCAAACTTATGGGCAGGTATCGGTTTAGTTCGTGGCGGCGCAGGCACAGCTTTGGTTGGTGATCCAGAAACCGTTGCTGCTCGTATTCAAGAATATGCTGAGTTGGGTATCGATACTTTTATCTTCTCAGGCTATCCACATTTAGAAGAATCAATCCGTTTTGCAGAATTGGTGTTTCCGTTATTGCCACTAAAAACACGAGAGAAACTTGCACAACCTCATTTAACAGGCCCCTTCGGTGAAATTATTGCTAACAATTATGTGCCCGAAGTCAAACAGCCTAAAGTGTTAAACAAGGAGACCACATGACTACACAAAATGTTTCACGTGGAACACAACGCATTTTTACCAATCTACTACCGTGGCTATTCCCTATTTTATTGATCGTGATATGGCAAGTTGCATCAAGTTCGGGTCTCTTGCAAAGTCGTGTTCTTCCTGCACCGACCGCTGTAGTGAGTGCTTTTTGGCACTTACTAATTAGTGGCGAGCTTTGGCATCATGTCAAAGTCAGCGCAGGTCGTGCCCTGCTTGGTTTGTTGATCGGCGGTGGTCTCGGACTACTTTTAGGACTACTTAATGGTTCATCACGCATTGCATCGACCTTACTTGATACCACATTGCAAATGATCCGCAATATCCCTGCTTTAGCACTGATTCCATTGGTTATTTTATGGTTCGGTATTGATGAAACAGCCAAATTATTTCTAGTTGCAGTCGGTGTGTTTTTCCCAATTTATATCAACACTTATCACGGTATTCGTTCTGTTGACCCTCAACTAATCGAAATGGGAAAAAGTTATGGTCTGAGTCGCTGGCAACTGTATAAAGAAATTATTTTACCTGGGGCCATGCCTTCGATTTTAGTCGGTTTTCGTTTTTCACTCGGCTTGGTTTGGGTGCTTCTGATCGTAGCTGAAACAATATCAGCGCAATCTGGTATTGGTTATATGACTATGAATGCACGTGAATTTTTACAAACAGATATCGTTTTGGTCGGCATTTTGCTCTATGCCCTACTTGGAAAACTAGCTGATGTTTTTGCACAGATATTAGAACGTTATTTATTGCGTTGGCATGCAGGCTATCAAAAATAAAAAGGATCAATTTATGACGAATCTCAACCTAAAATTCTTAAGTGAATCTCGCACCCAAGACTCACTATCAAAGGATGACAATAGCAATGGGGCTGCTATTCAAATTGAGCAACTCTATAAATATTATGGTGATGTCAAAGTATTAGAAGATCTAGATTTAGATATTCAAGCAGGTGAATTTGTTGCAATTGTTGGACGTAGTGGTTGTGGTAAAAGCACCTTGTTACGTTTAATCGCCCAACTGGAAAAACCAAGTTATGGCGAAATCAAATATCAATCTGCACGCCATTTTAGAGAAGGGATTACCAATGCTGATATTAGGGTCATGTTTCAAGATCCACGTCTACTACCATGGAAAAGTGTATTGAAAAATACGCAACTTGGATTAGCCAAAGAAAAATATAAATTTACCGAGCAATTGCTAGAAAAAGTGGGCTTAAAAGATAAAGCCGAACATTGGCCAACTCAACTCTCTGGAGGTCAACGTCAACGTGCCGCATTAGCGCGTGCTCTATCGCATGCGCCTCGCATTCTACTACTGGACGAGCCATTAGGTGCATTAGATGCTCTCACACGTTTAGAAATGCAAAGCCTGATTGAACGCCTTTGGAAAGAACAAGGTTTTACTGCAATTTTGGTCACACACGATGTGAGTGAAGCGGTACAATTGGCAGATCGAATTATTTTGCTAGATCAAGGACATATTGCACATCAATTTCAAGTGAATTTACCACGACCACGTAAGAAAACTATTGCATTTGCGCAGTTGGAACAACAAGTGTTAGATGCGGTTTTAGCAACTTAAAACCGCACCATGATCATAAATTCCACTGGATATGCATCAAAAAATGAGCTTATTCATCAGCATTTAACACTGAATTGTTTACAAAATATGTAATTCATTTTTTAGATTTCAAGTATTATCAATTAGATCGCTTCAATTCATCTTGGAACTGCGTATTTTTCGACAAAAAAACTGTGTTATTGTGCACAAATCGGACAATTTATCTTACAATGTCAATGACATTTTTTGAATCAAGCTCGCAGATGGAACAGAAAAAAAGTACACAAAAGCGCAATCAACTGCTGAATGCTGCCCTCGATGTTTTTTCCGTCTATGGATTCAGTGGAGCTAGTTTGGATGAGATTGCCCAGCTCGCAAATATGCATAAATCGAATATTTTCTATTATTATGAAAATAAAGAGTCACTTTATGTTGAAGTGCTCACCACGGTATTACAAAAGTGGCTTGCACCCTTGCAAACCCTAGAGTCTGAGCTTGAGCCAACTGAAGCCCTCACTCACTATTTAATTCAAAAAATTGAAAGCTCACGTGATCAACCGAAAGCCTCACGTTTATTTGCCCTTGAAATTATTCAAGGTGCGCCGCATATTTTACCAATCTTAAAAGGCCCTTTGAAAAAGCTATTTAAGCGTAAAACCAAGGTGATTCAAACTTGGCAAGAGCAAGGTAAATTGTCGGCAGAGATTGACCCTGAATTGTTGATTCTCAATATTTGGGCAATCACCCAAAACTATGCTGATTTTTCGACGCAAATGGAAATGGTCACAGGTAAAACTTTGCGTAACCGTAGTATGTTTCAACGTACGGTTGAGCACACTGTGCATATGATGTTGTATGGTGTGATCCCTCGCTAAATTAGCCCATTAAAAAAAGCCCATCTCGATCGATGGGCTTTTTTATTAGAAATGAGCTTGATACAAAGCGAGCAGTTTTTGTGCCCCTACCAATAGGTTTTCTTCCCAGTCTAAATGAGCAGTATCATCTGCCCCATCCGTAATATATTTTACTGAAATCAACCGCACCCCAAGTTTTTGACACACCTTTGCCAGAGCATAACCTTCCATATCTACTAAATTGCAATGAACCTTTGGAACCCCAGTTTCAAATGAATCGCCTGTACCACAAATACCTTTAGGTAAATATTCAAAATAGGCTGGTGTATGAATCTCAGCAGGTAAATGTTCATCCATAGGCGTGACCCCGACCGCAAAGCCCAAGGGTGATACATCCATATCGCGCTGCACAAAGGTCGTCACCTCAACTAAACTATGTGCATTAAAATGAGAGCTCCCAGCACTACCCAAGTTGATCAAGGTTTTACATCCCGTTTTTTGGATTACCTCAAATGCCTTGAATGCTGCATTAATTTTACCGATACCACTATAGTGAACTTCAATTCCAGCTTGCTCAAATAGACCTTTTGATTCATTTGGCAGTGCCATCATCAAAGCAACATCAGCATTCATAACCACATACTCTATTCAGATTAAAGCCAACACACATAAAAAGGTGTGCTCTTGCACAACGATTATCTTATTGCATCTTTTGCTGTAAGGCGACCAAACAAGGAGAGAAAAATAGTTGACCACTATATGCACCAACCACTGTTTTTTTCATCACCAAAGCCCATAACGCTAGCAAAACAATACTCAAAGCTACAGCAATATAGGTAAAGAAATTGAACTGTAACTGATGCGCCAAATTAAAGATCGCTAAAATAAATACACCAAATGGGAAAGTCAGCCCCCACCAACCAAGGTTAAAAGGAATCCCTGTACGCGCGTGACGTACAGTCGTTAAAACCGCGATGCCAAACCACCACAAGCCAAAGCCCAATAACACCAAACCACCAATGACGCCTATGGCTGGCACTATTGTCGCCAATTCTTCTAATCCAACAGCATTCAAAATACGTGGAGCTTGCTGACCGAGTAACAACAAAGCCAATGCCCCTGTTCCAATCGGTCCTAAACATAACCAGCTAGAAATCGCGACTTCTTTTTCAGGCAACTGATGCAAAGCCAGACGTAACATTAAAATGGTTAAGATTGCAAAAGCAGGCAATACAGAAATCCCCCACAGCACATACCCCATGATCAAGATCGCTAAAGCATGCTGATCCGCGGCCAAATGCTGTAATAGTAATCCTGCAGAACTCGCAGCCACCTCACATGCCACGATTGGCAACAGCCAAACCGCAGTCATACGTTGCAATTGATGGTCCTGACAGCTAAACATACAAAATGGCACCACCCAGGCAATCAGCACCGCAAAAAATACATCGAGATACCAAAGATAAGTCGCTATCTGAACCGCAATATCACCATATAAATGCACCCCAAAGCTCAGGAAACCATTCGCAATCGTCGCTAGTCCCATCGGTATCGCACCTAAAAACAAGCTCATGTTTGGGTGGTTAAAAATCTGTTTTGCTTCAGTCGGAAATAGAATCCAACGCAAGCCATAAAGAATACTGAAAGTGATAAATAGCAAGATATTGAACTGCCATAATTTAGTCGCAAGCATAAACAAGACTGATGAAGCAAAAGGCAGCTGTGCTAAAATCATCGCCACCACACCTGTTCCCATCGTGGCGGTAAACCAGTTTGGGGTAAAATGGCGAATCACATCTCTGCTTTGTTCTAGCTGATAAAATGGCTTTTTCATCTCTTTCTCGATCTATAGCGACGATTAAGCTATCTTAAGCGACCCAATTAATAAGAAAAACTGATTTATTTTTATTTAATGAATCAATAAAAATGATATATTGCGTTTAAATATTGAAATTTCCTTGCGTAAAAACACAACAACAAGACGAATCGCTGAGAATATGGCAATATATAGCCTTTGCAAAATTCACTGAATTTAACGCCCATGAAGTTGCTTCGTCTCAACGCATTATCGCCAGATTTTCAGTTACCTCCGAGCGCGGTAACGATTGGCAATTTTGATGGTGTCCATCTGGGTCACCAAGCGATGATTGCTCAACTGAAAACATTGGCTGATGCCAAAGGCTTAAAAACATTAGTGATGATTTTTGAGCCACAACCGCTTGAATTTTTTAAAGGTTATGACGCACCACCACGTATTAGCTCGCTCAGAGAAAAAGTAGAATATTTAACTGAGTTAGGGGTGGATTATATTGCTGTCGCCAAGTTTGATCAGTATTTTAGAAGTCTTAATGCAACCGAGTTTGCTGAGTTACTCAAATTAAAACTCAATGCTCAAAGCTTAGTATTAGGTGATGACTTTCATTTTGGTAAAGACCGCCAAGGCAATAGCGAATTCCTACGTGATTATGGATTTGACGTCACTAATTTAAATACAGTGGCTTTAAATGGTGAACGTGTGAGTTCAACTCGTATTCGTCAAGTTTTACAAGCAGGTGATCTTGCTTTAGCTGCTAAATTATTGGGTCGTCCATACAGCATTACAGGTCGTGTGCAATATGGCGATCAGATTGGACGTACCCTTGATTTTCCAACGATTAATGTCCGTTTAAATCACCATAAACCGTGTTTAAGTGGTATTTATGCGGTGGATGTCGTCTGTGAAAATGCCTCACTCACAGCAAAAACAAAGCACACTGATCCTGCTTTGAACGGAATTAAGGGCTATCAAGCCGACAGTTTATTTGGCGCAGGTCATGTCGGAACACGTCCAGCCATCAAACAAGACCAGCTAGAATGGCGATTAGAGGTACATTTCCCCGATGTTTCTGCTAATCTGTATGGCTTATTGATGCGGGTAACTTTCCTTCACTATCTACATGGTGAACTGAATTACCCTTCGCTTGAAGCACTCAAAGCTGGGATCGATGATGATGTGCAAAAACTACGAGACTATCGTAAGCGTACACCAGAATTTCCTTTTTAAATTTTAAATTTCATTTTTGTAGAACATGTCAGTTTAGACTGATAAAACTGGAAGAAAACTTGCATGAGCGATAAGCAAACTCCTGAAAATGCAGTGGATTATAAAGCCACACTCAATTTGCCTGATACTGAATTTGCCATGAAAGCAAATTTGGCTGTGCGTGAAGCCAAATGGTTAGAAGAGTGGTATGCCGACAACATTTATCAGCAGATTCGCGCATCGCGTATTGGCAAGAAAAAATATGTACTTCATGACGGCCCTCCATATGCCAATGGTCAAATCCACTTAGGTCATGCAGTCAATAAAGTTCTAAAAGACATCATCATCAAAAGCCGCGTGATGGATGGCTTTGATGCACCTTATGTTCCTGGTTGGGACTGTCACGGATTACCGATTGAGCTTAAAGTAGAAGAAAAAGTGGGTAAGGTTGGTGTCAAGGTCGACGCATCTACCTTCCGCAAAGCCTGCCGTGAATATGCTTACACACAAGTCGAGTTACAGAAAAAAGACTTCGTGCGTATGGGTGTGTTTGGTGACTGGGATAACCCATACCTCACCATGAACTTTAAACAAGAAGCTGACATTGTACGCTCGTTGGGTGCGATTGCTAAAGCGGGTCATATTGAACCAGGTTTGAAGCCTGTGAACTGGTGTTTGGACTGTGGTTCTGCACTTGCAGAAGCAGAAGTTGAATACGAAGACAAAAAATCTGATGCAATTGATGTTGGCTTTACGGTTGTTGATCTTAAAGATTTAAGCGCACGTCTAAGTATTGATGTTCAAGATGTAACTGATATTGTCATTTGGACAACTACACCGTGGACTTTACCTGCCAACCAAGCTGTTGCAGTACATGCCGACATTGACTACCAACTTGTACAAGTAAGCACTGAACGAGGCTCACAAAACTTTATTCTTGCCAAAGATTTAGTTGAATCAGCAATCGAACGTTACAAACTCGAAAATCCAGTTGTATTGGCTGACTTTAAAGGTGCTGTCATCGAGAAGCTATTATTACAACATCCTTTAATTACTGATCGTCAAGTCCCAGTAATTGTTGGTGAGCACGTAATTGCGACTAGCGGTACAGGTGCGGTACATACTGCTCCTGGACACGGTGTGGACGACTATAAAGTAGGACTGCAATACAATCTAAAAGTCGATAATCCAGTCGGTGGTAATGGCGTATATTTACCAACTGCACCGATTTTTGCGGGTGAGCACATCTACAAAGCCAATCCAAAAATTATCGAAGCTTTGGGTGCTGTCGGTCGTCTATGGGCGCATCAGCCAATCAAACATAGCTACCCACACTGCTGGCGTCATAAAACACCGATTATCTTCCGTGCAACACCACAATGGTTTATCAGCATGGATGCCAAAGGTTTACGTCAAACTGCTTTAAATGCGATTGAAAATGACATCGAATTTGTTCCAGATTGGGGTAAAAATCGTATTCAATCGATGATCGAAGGTCGTCCTGACTGGTGTATCTCACGTCAACGTACTTGGGGCGTACCAATCCCATTCTTTGTACATAAAGATACTAATGCATTACACCCTCGTACACCTGAACTCATTGAAGAAGTTGCTAAACTGATCGAACAAGAAGGTATTGATGGTTGGTATAACCGCGATGCTAGCGACTTCATTGGCGCAGATGCTGAACAGTACAATGCCGTACGCGATACACTTGACGTTTGGTTTGACTCAGGTACTACACATTATGCAGTGTTGCGTGAACTTGAAGAGTTACAAGACCCTGCAGATCTGTATCTTGAAGGTTCTGACCAACATCGTGGCTGGTTCCAATCGTCATTGTTAACTTCAATTGCGATCAATGAACGTGCACCATATAAAGGTCTACTCACTCACGGATTCGTCGTGGATGAGAAAGGTCGTAAAATGTCTAAATCATTAGGCAACATCATCACCCCACAAGACATCATCAAAGATATGGGTGCAGATGGTTTACGTTTCTGGATTGCTTCGGCTGACTATCGCTATGAAATGACCGCAGGTAAAGAAATCTTTAGCCGTGCGTCTGATGGTTATCGTCGTATCCGCAACACTTTACGTTTCTTGTTGGCAAACTTAAATGGTTTCAAGCCATCAACAGATGCTTTACCTGTAAACGGATTGATCGCATTAGACCAATACATCTTGCAACGCGCGGCTGAAGTACAAAAAACCATTCAGCAAGCCTATGAAGAGATGAACTTCCACATTGTAACTAACGCATTGACCAATTTCTGTATCAATGACTTAGGTGGTTTCTATCTCGACATCATCAAAGATCGTCAGTACACCACCAAAGCGGATTCACAAGCTCGCCGTTCAGCACAAACTGCGTTGTATCATTTAGTACAAGCTTTTGTACGCTGGATGTCACCAATCCTGAGCTTTACAGCTCAAGAAGCTTGGCCATTGATCCCAGAACAAACTGAGAAATATGTATTTACTGCTGAATGGTATGACATCCCAACTGCATCAACAGCAAACTTGCTTTCAGAAGCAGATTGGCAAACATTGATTAGCGTAAAATCAGCAGTAAATAAACAGATAGAAGCAGCACGTAACGCTAAACTCGTTGGTAGTAACTTATCTGCAAAAGTTGAACTTTGGGCAGATGAAGCATTACAAACATTATTAAATCAGTTGGCTGATGAATTACGTTTCGTCTTGATCACGTCTCAAGTCATCGTTCACCCGTATGCTGAACAAGGTGAAAGCACTGACTTAACAGGATTACGTGTTAAAGTTTCTGCGGCTGATGGTGAAAAATGTGTACGTTGCTGGCATGTATTGCCAGACGTGAATACTCACGTTGGTCATACTGGTTTATGCGCTCGTTGTATCGTCAATGTCACTGGTAGTGGCGAAGTGAGAAAGTATGCCTAATACACAAGCAAAAAAAGGCTTGTTCCAGTTTTATCCTCATAATCTCATGTGGCTTGGACTTTCACTCCTTGCCATTGTGTTAGATCAATGGACAAAATGGATTGCAAGTACACACTTAAACTATGCCGATCCTGTTCCTGTATTACCTTTCCTGAATTGGACATTACTGCATAACTATGGTGCTGCATTCAGTTTTCTCTCTGATGCTGGTGGCTGGCAACGTTACTTTTTTACTTCTTTAGCAGGCTTTGTCTCGATTATCTTTATTTTTTGGTTAATGAAAATGCCAAAAAAAATGATCATCCTTCCGATGGCAATTGCATTAATTCTCGGTGGTGCTATAGGCAACCTTATAGACCGCGTCTCATTGGGTTATGTCGTTGACTTTATTCATGTCTATTATCAAGACAGTCACTTCCCTGCTTTTAATATTGCAGATAGTGCGATTACCTTAGGAACAATCCTGCTACTTATCGATACTTTCTTCCTTGAAAAGAAACGTATCCAAAATGCGGAAACAAAAAATGTCTGAAATTATCCAACCAAACGAAGAAATTCGGATTGAAGATGGTTCAAAAGTTGATTTACATTTTTCAGTATCGATCGAAAATGGTGTTGAAATTGATAATACCCGTGGTCGTGAAGAGCCTGTTAGTCTAGTCATTGGTGATGGCAACCTACTCCCAGGATTTGAAAAGGCATTATTTGGTTTACGTGCAGGCGATCGTCGTACTGTACATTTACCGCCAGAAGATGCTTTTGGTCCATGGAATCCTGAAAATATTCAAACTTTTGATACCGTGAAGTTTGAACAACGTCCTATCATCGGGCATATGATTGAATTTGAAGATAAAGCTAAAGCAACCCTGTTTGGCATCGTAAAATCAGTCAATGATGACATCACAGAGATTGACTTTAATCATCCACTTGCTGGTAAAAACATTACCTTTGAAGTTGAAATCTTTAAAGTGACCCCAGCAGGTCAGCAAGGCATCAAATTGATGTAACACAAAAGCTCTCAAATGAGAGCTTTTTTTAACGCTAAAGAATTGTATAAGACCATAGAAACATTCATTTTTAAATCAAAGCAATAACACATAGGAATTTAAATATGCTCATTTATATTATTGTCGGCAGTGTTCGTGAAAGTCGAACTGCAATTAAAGTTGCAAACTGGGTACAACAAGCAATCTCTGAGCTCACATTAAATAATCTTCAAACAGAAATCGTCGATCTTAAAGAGTGGGATTTACCGTTATTTGCAGGTGCTCACCCACCTGCAACAGGTATCTATGACCAACCTAAACAGCAAGCTTGGGCAGATAAAATTGCACAAGCACAAGGATTCATATTTATTAGCCCTGAATATAACCATGGCTATAGTCCAGCACTGAAGAATGCCTTGGATTATGTCGGTAAAGAATGGCAAGGCAAACCAGCAGCTTTTATCGGCTATGGTTCAACCAATGGTTCACGTTCAATTAGCCAAATTCGTCAAGTAACTTCAAGCTTAGGAATTATTGATCCAAATGCAGTGATTGAAATTCGCGACATCTTTAAACGTAATAAAGACGAAAAATTTGAAGCCAATGAATTTGAAGTAAAAGGATTAGCAGCACTCGTTGCCAAATTACAGAAATATAATATCGCCTAATTGTACGTCTAGGCGTACATTGATCAGGTAGATTTACGTCTATTCCACCGTCGACTTGACCGCTAATATAAGATGCATAAAGAGACAGGAAGTCTCATCGAAAATAACAAGATACGCAGGAAGCGGTCGTTGATAAGGAATATAAACGACAAGAAACTGAATACTAAGAAGCCCCGTCAAGATGATGGGGCTTCTTTTTATCTATTCTTTCTCTAGCAATTGCTGAATTCTTTTTTGATAATTATTTAAAAATCCTTTGTCACTCTAAAATGTTCTGTTTCCTCATAAGATATCACTCTAATCCCTGTGTCCGAAAACTGATAAATTTTGGCATTTGGATAAACCAATAAAATAGGAGAATGGGTAGCAATAATAAATTGAGATTGCTCCTGACATAAACGATCTAAAACCGATAAGGTTGTCATCAACATCGTTGGAGACAAGGCTGCTTCTGGTTCATCTAAAAGGTATAAACCTTTCCCTTTTAATTTTATTGTTAATAATTTTAAGAAAGCCTCCCCATGTGAGCATAAGTGCATATCTCCCCCATACTCCACAAAATAGTTCACTTGTTCATATAAGTTGCAACGTTATAAAAGCTCTCGGCACGTAAAAAGTAATAATCTTGAGGCTTCTTATAGCTTTTTATCGTTCGAATCGCCTGATGCAAACTTCTGAAAAAACCAAAGCAAGTGCTAAGGCCTCAAGAATGGTCGATTTCCCTGAACCATTCTCCCCGACAAAGAAAGTTACTTGTGGGTGAAACTTGATGCTTCCTAAATCGTTAACAGCTGGTACGACATAAGGGTAGCTAGCCCAATCCAAAGACTCAGGCGACTTAAACTTTACAGCTCGAATATAAGGTCTTTCTTGCATAAAATATTGGGAAATTTATTATTTGTTATAGCATGCTAGATTTTAAGTTTAAAAAATACCTTAATTCATTTATGAACGTCTTAAGCTGTCATATGCAAAAGCCAGACTAAACTGTACTCACCTTAATTTTCTTTATAAATTTTAAAAATTCAATAAAAAACACCCCCTCTGCGTATGCGGAGGGGGTGTTTAGTATTTAAAAGCTGGCGATGACTTACTCTCACATGGCAAACGCCACACTACCATCAGCGCGAAGAGGTTTCACTTCTGAGTTCGGGAAGGGATCAGGTGGTTCACTCTTGCTATTGTCGCCAGCAAACTGTTGTGGTGTTTTCGGGTCTTATTCACATTAATTAATAATGTTTGCCTTACTTACGATCCAAAGAGTTATTAACGGATTAGATAATTGGTCTGTATTGTAACTAGTTTGTACACTAAATCAAGTTATGTATTGAATTTATCTTGAATACAACAACTGTTTGGGTGTTGTATAGTCAAGCCTCACGAGCAATTAGTATTGGTCAGCTTCACACGTCACCGTGCTTCCACACCCAACCTATCAACGTCCTAGTCTCGAACGGCTCTTTAGAGGAATAAATTCCTAGGGAAATCTTATCTTGAGGTAGGCTTCCCGCTTAGATGCTTTCAGCGGTTATCCCTTCCGAACATAGCTACCCGGCGATGCCACTGGCGTGACAACCGGTACACCAGAGGTTCGTCCACTCTGGTCCTCTCGTACTAGGAGCAGATCCTCTCAAATTTCCAGCGCCCACGGTAGATAGGGACCGAACTGTCTCACGACGTTCTAAACCCAGCTCGCGTACCTCTTTAAATGGCGAACAGCCATACCCTTGGGACCTGCTTCAGCCCCAGGATGAGATGAGCCGACATCGAGGTGCCAAACACCGCCGTCGATATGAACTCTTGGGCGGTATCAGCCTGTTATCCCCAGAGTACCTTTTATCCGTTGAGCGATGGCCCTTCCATACAGAACCACCGGATCACTAAGACCTACTTTCGTACCTGCTCGACTTGTGGGTCTCGCAGTTAAGCGCGCTTTTGCCTTTATACTCTACGCGTGATTTCCGACCACGCTGAGCGCACCTTCGTACTCCTCCGTTACTCTTTAGGAGGAGACCGCCCCAGTCAAACTACCCACCAGACATGGTCCTCGTCCCGGATTACGGGACAGAGTTAGAACCTCAACATTACCAGGGTGGTATTTCAAGGACGGCTCCATTGGAACTAGCGTTCCAACTTCAAAGCCTCCCACCTATCCTACACAAGTAAGGTCAAAGTTCAATGTCAAGCTGCAGTAAAGGTTCACGGGGTCTTTCCGTCTAGCCGCGGGTACACTGCATCTTCACAGCGATTTCGATTTCACTGAGCCTCTGCTGGAGACAGCGCCGCCATCATTATGCCATTCGTGCAGGTCGGAACTTACCCGACAAGGAATTTCGCTACCTTAGGACCGTTATAGTTACGGCCGCCGTTTACTGGGGCTTCGATCAAGAGCTTCGCTTACGCTAACCCCATCAATTAACCTTCCAGCACCGGGCAGGCATCACACCCTATACGTCCACTTTCGTGTTTGCAGAGTGCTATGTTTTTAATAAACAGTTGCAGCGGCCTGGTTTCTGCGGCTGCCAACCGCTCAGGGAGCAAGTCCCATCACCGTCAGCAGCGTACCTTCTCCCGAAGTTACGGTACCATTTTGCCTAGTTCCTTCAGCAGAGTTCTCTCAAGCGCTTTGGTCTACTCGACCTGACCACCTGTGTCGGTTTCGGGTACGATTCCTGTGTAACTGAAGCTTAGAGACTTTTCCTGGAAGCATGGTATCAGCCACTTCACTGTACAAGTACAGCTTGCTATCGACTCTCAGCATAGAGCACCCCGGATTTGCCTAAGATGCATGCCTACGGTCTTCCACCTGGACAACCAACGCCAGGCTGACTTAACCTTCTCCGTCCTCTCATCGCATTACACAGAAGTATTGGAATATTAACCAATTTCCCATCGACTACGCCTCTCGGCCTCGCCTTAGGGGTCGACTCACCCAGCCCCGATTAACGTTGGACTGGAACCCTTGGTCTTTCAGCGAACGGGTTTTTCACCCGTTTTGTCGTTACTCACGTCAGCATTCGCACTTCTGATACCTCCAGCATACTTCTCAATACACCTTCATCGGCTTACAGAACGCTCCCCTACCACTTGACTAATGTCAAATCCGCAGCTTCGGCACATAGTTTTAGCCCCGTTACATCTTCCGCGCAGGCCGACTCGACTAGTGAGCTATTACGCTTTCTTTAAAGGGTGGCTGCTTCTAAGCCAACCTCCTAGCTGTCTATGCCTTCCCACATCGTTTCCCACTTAACTATGATTTTGGGGCCTTAGCTGGCGGTCTGGATTGTTTTCCTCTTGACTACGGACGTTAGCACCCGCAGTCTGTCTCCCGGATAGTACTCATTGGTATTCGGAGTTTGCATCGGTTTGGTAAGTCGGGATGACCCCCTAGCCGAAACAGTGCTCTACCCCCAATGGTATTCGTCCGAGGCGCTACCTAAATAGCTTTCGGGGAGAACCAGCTATCACCAGGCTTGATTAGCCTTTCACCCCTATCCACAAGTCATCCCCTGGCTTTTCAACGACAGTGGGTTCGGTCCTCCAGTTAGTGTTACCCAACCTTCAACCTGCTCATGGATAGATCGCCTGGTTTCGGGTCTATACCCAGCAACTAAACGCCCTATTAAGACTCGATTTCTCTACGGCTCCCCTATTCGGTTAACCTCGCTACTGAATATAAGTCGCTGACCCATTATACAAAAGGTACGCAGTCACCGAACAAGTCGGCTCCCACTGCTTGTATGCATGCGGTTTCAGGATCTATTTCACTCCCCTCACAGGGGTTCTTTTCGCCTTTCCCTCACGGTACTGGTTCACTATCGGTCAGTCAGGAGTATTTAGCCTTGGAGGATGGTCCCCCCATATTCAGACAAGGTTTCACGTGCCTCGCCCTACTCGTCATCATTATGTGTGCCCTTTCGTGTACGGGAATATCACCCTCTACGTTCGCACTTCCCAGAGCGTTCCACTAAAACACACATAACTTAATGGGCTGCTCCCCGTTCGCTCGCCGCTACTAAGGGAATCTCAATTGATTTCTTTTCCTAAGGGTACTGAGATGTTTCACTTCCCCTCGTTCGCTTCATAAACCTATGTATTCAGTTTATGATACCCGCCTTATAGCGGGTGGGTTCCCCCATTCAGAAATCTCCGGATCAAAGGATATTTGCCGCCTCCCCGGAGCTTTTCGCAGGCTATCACGTCTTTCATCGCCTCTGACTGCCAAGGCATCCACCACATGCACTTAATTACTTGACTATACAACCCCAAACAGTCGTTAACACATACAAGTGAGTGTTATCGTTGCAAACTTAATTGCTACTGGTTTGTTGTCTGTGAATTTAATCACCATACAGCTTCAATCTAAATTCATATACCAAAACGCTTGATTCAGTGTTTTTGCTAGTTCTCAGATTAAATATTAATTTAACAATTACTTGTTATCTTCCTATTTAATCGAGTTTGAACAATTTATTTCAGACTCAAATTCTAATCTGTTAATGATTAACTACCGCCTCGTCAGCGAGTAGTAAACTGTGATAAATCACAGAAGTTAATAAACTCAAATCAAAATCTCTTTTGATTTATTTAGATATTTATTAATTTCTATAATTTACTCTAGCTTTGAATTAAATGTTTCATCTAATTCGTGGTGGAGACTAGGAGAGTCGAACTCCTGACCTCCTGCGTGCAAAGCAGGCGCTCTACCAACTAAGCTAAGTCCCCAGCTTATCATTTAATGAACGACATATCTTTCAGATTTGGTGGGTCTGACAAGACTTGAACTTGTGACCCCACGCTTATCAAGCGTGTGCTCTAACCAACTGAGCTACAGACCCTCAGATACATCTTCGAAGAACAACTTGTTGTGGATTCTTACCGGTCACCAATCTTTCGTTAAGGAGGTGATCCAGCCGCAGGTTCCCCTACGGCTACCTTGTTACGACTTCACCCCAGTCATCGGCCACACCGTGGTAAGCGTCCTCCTTGCGGTTAGACTACCTACTTCTGGTGCAACAAACTCCCATGGTGTGACGGGCGGTGTGTACAAGGCCCGGGAACGTATTCACCGCGGCATTCTGATCCGCGATTACTAGCGATTCCGACTTCATGGAGTCGAGTTGCAGACTCCAATCCGGACTACGATCGGCTTTTTGAGATTAGCATCACATCACTGTGTAGCAACCCTTTGTACCGACCATTGTAGCACGTGTGTAGCCCTGGCCGTAAGGGCCATGATGACTTGACGTCGTCCCCGCCTTCCTCCAGTTTGTCACTGGCAGTATCCTTAAAGTTCCCATCCGAAATGCTGGCAAGTAAGGAAAAGGGTTGCGCTCGTTGCGGGACTTAACCCAACATCTCACGACACGAGCTGACGACAGCCATGCAGCACCTGTATCTAGATTCCCGAAGGCACCAATCCATCTCTGGAAAGTTTCTAGTATGTCAAGGCCAGGTAAGGTTCTTCGCGTTGCATCGAATTAAACCACATGCTCCACCGCTTGTGCGGGCCCCCGTCAATTCATTTGAGTTTTAGTCTTGCGACCGTACTCCCCAGGCGGTCTACTTATCGCGTTAGCTGCGCCACTAAAGCCTCAAAGGCCCCAACGGCTAGTAGACATCGTTTACGGCATGGACTACCAGGGTATCTAATCCTGTTTGCTCCCCATGCTTTCGTACCTCAGCGTCAGTATTAGGCCAGATGGCTGCCTTCGCCATCGGTATTCCTCCAGATCTCTACGCATTTCACCGCTACACCTGGAATTCTACCATCCTCTCCCATACTCTAGCTTCCCAGTATCGAATGCAATTCCCAAGTTAAGCTCGGGGATTTCACATCCGACTTAAAAAGCCGCCTACGCACGCTTTACGCCCAGTAAATCCGATTAACGCTCGCACCCTCTGTATTACCGCGGCTGCTGGCACAGAGTTAGCCGGTGCTTATTCTGCGAGTAACGTCCACTATCCAAGAGTATTAGTCTCAGTAGCCTCCTCCTCGCTTAAAGTGCTTTACAACCATAAGGCCTTCTTCACACACGCGGCATGGCTGGATCAGGGTTCCCCCCATTGTCCAATATTCCCCACTGCTGCCTCCCGTAGGAGTCTGGGCCGTGTCTCAGTCCCAGTGTGGCGGATCATCCTCTCAGACCCGCTACAGATCGTCGCCTTGGTAGGCCTTTACCCCACCAACTAGCTAATCCGACTTAGGCTCATCTATTAGCGCAAGGTCCGAAGATCCCCTGCTTTCTCCCGTAGGACGTATGCGGTATTAGCATTCCTTTCGGAATGTTGTCCCCCACTAATAGGCAGATTCCTAAGCATTACTCACCCGTCCGCCGCTAAGATAAGGTGCAAGCACCTCATCTCCGCTCGACTTGCATGTGTTAAGCCTGCCGCCAGCGTTCAATCTGAGCCATGATCAAACTCTTCAGTTAAAATCATTTTGCACCTTAGTTAAGACAAGGTGCTAATTCTGGCTCATCAATTTTCTGACTAAAAATTCGCTCAAATAAACTTCGAGAAATTTCTACCATTCAATCAATGAAAATTATTTCGATCGATCAACCAGTAAAAATCCACACAAGTTGTTCTTCTATTCTCTTAATGATCTTTTTTCACCTCGTCAGTGAAAAATTCAACACAATAAAGTTAATCAACTTAACCGTTTAAAGCTAAGTTATTTGCTTCATTGCGTCGGGATGTGTGCATTATAGGAGGTTTTTTTTGGTGCGCAAGTGTTTTTAGAAAAAGATTGTGACGAGTGTTGTTTTTTTACCCACAACACCCATAAAAATACAGCAAAAATCAAATTAAAATATTGAATTTAAATAAATAAATTAAATTTTCTTTTAATTTATTTATTATTTCTTTATTTGCACACTGATAATTTTAATCGGTTGCTTTGGTACATTTTGATGCATTCCATAATTACCTGTAGGCACATTTACGATTTTATCAACAACATTCATTCCTTTGGTGACTTTACCAAATACGGCATAACCTGCATCCATAGCTGAACGATTCAAGAAGCTATTATCAGCAACATTAATAAAAAATTGACTCGTGGCAGAATTAGGATCACTCGTGCGTGCCATTGCTAAAGTTCCCCGTGCATTTTTGATACCATTATTTGCCTCATTAATAATTGGAGCTTTAGTTGCCTTCTCAATCATATTGGCATCCATCCCCCCACCTTGAATCATAAATCCTGGGATGACTCGATGAAAAATGGTTCCAGCATAAAAGTTACTTTTTACATAACTCTCAAAATTTTTTGCTGATACGGGTGCTTTATCATTAAAAAGTTCAATTTCAATATTCCCCATTGAGGTTTTCATATCAATAATTGTATTTGCAAATAGCTGACTACTTGCTAAAACCAAACTGGTTGCGAGGAATATTTTTTTCATGATTACTGTTCTCAATTTAAAGTCTATTTAGAATGGGTACCGATTTTAGTTTTCTATCTATAATTTTGCTATTTCTAATTGTTAATTAAAGCATGCCGATGTTCCACGTGAAACATCGGCATTTTTTGAATCAGCTATGCTTATCCCAAAATTTTCTAAAGTTCTTGGCTATTTCGATTGTATTGCGCTTAGCCTTACTAGAAATAGGTGTCAAATTGATAAATCCATGTGTTTGATCTGGATAATCTACATATTGAACTTTGACTCCACTTTGTCTCAATTTATGGCTGTAAATTTCCCCTTCATCATGAAGCAAGTCATGCCCAGCTGTAATAACATACACAGGTGCTAGCTTTCTCAAATTACCATAGGTTGGAGAGATCAGTGGATTATCCAAAGCGATGTTGTGTTGAGTCGCATAATACTGAGTAACATAATCAACATCCTTACTCGTCAATACTAGCCCTTCACCATATGCATAAAATGATGGATGTCTACTTTTGAAGTCTACAACTGGATATATAAGTAATTGAGCTTGTGGAGCATAAGATTTACCAGCTGTGTGTTGTGCAACGACTGTACTGATATTTCCGCCGGCACTATCACCAGCAACAGCAATTCTATTTTTATAAATCTTTAATTGTCGGCGATTCTGATAGACCCATGCTAATGCATCTTCACATGATTTGATTAAAAGTTGCGGAGAAGCTTCAGGTGCAAGTGGATAATCGATACTTAATACCTGTACTTTGGCATATTTGGCAATGAGTCGACACACCTCATCATGAGTATCCAATCCACCAACCACAAAACCACCACCATGATAGAACAAGATCATAGGTAGTTTTTTATTGGGTGCAGGATGATAATGTCTAGCGAAGACTGTTCCACTTTGTAAAGGTAATCGAATGTCTTCTACCGATTCAATCTGTGTCGCTTTGTTTAGGATAGCCAACATTTGTGCATCAAACTGGCGGCGTGATTCAATTGGATCTTCCCCGATAAACCCTATACGCCCTTGTTTAATTTGCACCGCCATTAAGCACTTGGTAAAGGCGTCTAAGTCAGGATATTGATAAGGATAACCTAAAACTTTTGCGAGAGATTCTTGAACTATTTTGGGAAGTTTATCTAATGCACGTGCAGCTGTACCTTGTCCTTTATCTAAAATCGTTTGAATTTTCTGAGGTAATGCTGTCACGTTTGTCCCCTTTATCGCACTGTTCATAATTCTTGTTCTTTCCGACTATATGCTTTTATAAAGCCAGAGATCAAGATCAAGATTTCAAAAATATGATGTACGCTAAAGAGCTAAGCTTAAAAAGTCATTAACTATTCTGCTTAATCCAAACTGATTATTTTGCCAATCTATGTCAAAAAATGCTTCATGAGTGTCATTGAAGGATGAGAATTTTTTCTATTCACTCTCATCCTCTGGATCAAGATCCATTTGTGCTTAACAAGTAAATTGATGCAATGTATAGCAGTACATTTTGATCAATTGGATTGGGCATCTATCGCACCAATTAATCATATCTTTTACTCAAGAACGAAGAAATTATTGTGCCGAAGCATCTGCTGAGCCTGAAACAGAACCAGAAACACCTGCTGAAGCACCACCAGGTTGAACATCAACAGATGAACCCGCTTGTACACCTACGCCACCTTGTACGCCTGAAGGGCTAACGCTAGTTTGTGCTGAACCAGAAGCATCAAGACCACCTTGTGTTGAACAACCTACAGCTGTGAATGCAACACCAGATACAACCATAGAGATTAGGGCTAACTTTTTCATTGTATATTTCCTTTCATTATGACAAAAAGCAAAGTTGTCTTTGCGTTGCCTATGATTCACAATTTTTTCGATGAACGTGGTGAGGATTGGTTGCAGTTTGTTGTTTAAGCCGTATTGTTTTGCAATTTTTATTAAACCAGTTTAGATGAGCATTCACTTAATTTTGCAATTCTTTGAATTAGATTAGGGTGTGTTGACACTTTTAGCTTAAAAAAATAGCGAAGTAGTAAAATCAAATCGCCAAACCTAATTTTACTATTCGCTATGCCTCGTACCATGCTGACAGATCAACACTGGCAAAAGTTGAAAACTATTTTGCGTAATTTATCTATTCATCACAACTCAAATTTACGTAATTTTATTGAAGCTATTCTCTATAGAATTAGAACAGGCTGTCCGTGGCGAGATATTCCTTCCTATTTCGGTCAATCAAACTCTATTTTCAAACGTTTTAATCGTTGGTCAAGCAGCGGTAAGTTGCTTAGATTATTCAAATTATTAGCATCATGCCCCGATATGGAGTGGATTTTTATTGATGGCTCTCACGTACGTGCTCATCAACATTCTGCCGGTATAGCGAATCAATCCATTTCTAAAAGTGTAGGAGGAAACTCCTCAAAAATACATTTGATTGTTGATTCACATGGCAATCCTATTGATTTCATGATTACCGATGGCACTACACATGACATCAAAGTTGCACCTGATTTAATAGCAACATTAGATTTAAAAGAGACAGAAGTGGTATGCGCAGATAAAGGATATGATTCAGAACCACTGCGTGAGCAGATCAGAAAAACAGGAACAAAAGCGAATATACCAAAGAAAATAAATAGCCAATCGAACAATGATCATATGGACTGGTATTTATATAAAATCAGGCATTTAGTTGAAAATATGTTTTGTAGATTAAAACAATTTAGAGGGATAGCTACTCGATATGACAAGCTCAAAAGAAATTATCAAAGTGCTGTTGCCTTAGCCTGTATATTTTTATGGCTACCTTTATAGGTTTAATTATGAACAGTAAATGTCAACAGACCCTAAATATTTATAATTTATTATTTTTCTGCAATACGATTCGGATCAGATCATACAAATATAGTCTTATATTCAATATTTATCATTTATACAAAGTGCTATTAACACTGCTAAAAACTTACAATTAAAAAGTTTGAGTTAACAATAGATGTATTAAAAATAAAAAAACCGTGAAAATTAATCACGGCTTTCTTCGTTTACAGCGAATTTAAGGCCACTGCATTTCACCTTTTACCACTTTAGCACCTAATTCCAGACTGCTTGATTCGCTTAAAGTTGGATATTCTTTTTGCATCATTTGAATTAAATCAGTCGATGTTTTCGTAACTTTTGCTGCTTTCTCATATTGCTTCAAATAATCGATAGAAAAGTTAACTGCATCCAATCCTTCTGCTGCACTCGCTTTCATATGTGCAGGAACGACTACATTCGGTTTTAATGATTTGATACTTTCTAATGCCTGTACCACTTCGTTACGATCTTTTGTTGTAGGAGTATCCGCCATCCATAAATGAATCCCAGAAGAGACTGGAATACCGCCTACAACTGCTTTAGCACTTGGAATCCACAAATAAGTCAGCTCATTTTTTCCCTTAATCTCGATATTTTCATTTTCAAATTTTAAGGTCTTAGCCGTATACGCTTGCGGCACAATAATTTGACTCGGTGCATTGGCTACCATTTTGGGTCCCCAATAAGCAACTTTTAAAGCCTGAGTATCTTGAATATGTTTTACCGTTTCAGGAGTTGCAATGATTTGCACATTTGGGAAATATTGTTTAAATACATCTAAGCCAAAATAGAAGTCAGGATCACCGTAACTGACAAAAATTGTTTTTAAAGTTTTACCACTGTCTAAAATATCTGCCGCAATACGTAAAGCTTCCGATTTAGAAAATTGCGCATTGACCAGTAAGACTTCTTTGTCACCTTCGATTAATGTTGAAGTCACGCCAAAATGTTCAGGCTTTGCTAGGAAGTTCTGAATTTTTAAATCCTGTGCAAAGCTTGTTGATGTTGCCGCTAATGCAGTAAGTGCAAATGTGAATGATTTGATATTCATTAATATGTCTCCTATCTGATAAGAAACACTTTAAGTTGCAATTATTGCCAAATAAACGCCCTAAATTAAGATAAAATATTGCATAAATTGCAACAATAAGAATTCTATATGGATACTTTAAAAGCCATTCAAGTTTTTGTATGTATTGCTCAACAAGGCAATTTGAGTAAAGCAGCAGAACATTTAGACTATTCGAAAGCGATGGTGTCACGCTATCTTGAACACTTGGAACAAACCTTTTCTACTCGTCTATTTCAGCGTAATACACGTAAAGTTTCTCTTACCCCTGCGGGTGAAAAAGCCTTGGTCTATTGTGAGAATATTTTACAGCAGCAACAGTTGCTTGAAGGTTTGGCTGCACCTGAACAGCATAGTGGTACGATCCGTTTTACTTGTGGTTTATTTTTGTTTCAACTTGGGGTAAATGAATGCATTAAGCAATTTAAAAAATTATATCCACACATTCATTTTGATGTGTATTTAACTGAAAATACGGTTGATTTGATGGATGCTCAGTTTGATCTTGCACTCAGAATTACACAAAAAGTTGCTGATGGTTTAATTGCTCGTCCTGTTTGTGATATTGAATCTATCTTTTGTGCGCATCCACATTATTTACAAGATCACACTCCCCTTTCACACCCAAGCCAACTGATTCAGCATGAATGTATAGCCCACCATACGCATAATCAGTATTGGACTTTGTTTGATACAGATCAACAACCTCAGAATTATCCATTAAATGTTACGTTTAAAAGTAATGATGTGATTGCGCTCTATCAAATGTGTCTCAAAGCAGAAGGCATTGCCATGTTACCAACGCTATTGGTGCGTCAGGATATAGCACAACATCGTTTGCAACAGGTATTTACAGATTTTTCTGCACCTGACCTAACCTTGTCGTTAGTCTATGCATCAAGGCAACATTTACCGAAAATCACACAAGAATTTATTGCTTTTGTCATCGAAAACTTAAATTTTTACTTAAATCAGCAAAATTAAAAGATTTAAATCAACCTGAACGCTTGAATTTTGTCGTGTTGCCCATACTTCATCCCTATCTATGAATGAACAAGATGTGGCAGTTCGGGTTTAACCCTATGAGCATTCACGCCAAAAGGACTGTACATGTTTAAGAACTTTTTTCAACGGAGATCATCAATGGCTAATGAGCAAAATGAGCAAGCTCAAGACATTCAAAATGAGCAACAAACTGAACAAACTCAAGCTGAAGGTGTAGAGCAAGCAAACGAGCTTAGCGTTGAAGATTTACAAGCGCAAATCACCAAACTCGAAGAAAGCTTGAAACTTGAAAAAGCCCGTACCGCAAATGCCGTGTACGAAGCACAAAAGAGTGTTGAACGTATCCAGCGTGAATCGGAAAAACACAAAGATACCGTTCTTGAGAAATTTGCTAAAGAGTTGTTGGATTCAGTCGACAATCTTGAACGTGCGATTCAAGCCGCTGGTGATGAACAAACACCTGTACTCGAAGGCGTGAAATTGACCCTAAAATCCCTTTTGACCACACTGGAAAAATTTGGCGTGGTTGAGGCGAATACCCAAAATGGCTTCAATGCTGACTTACACCAAGCGGTAGGTATCGATCCAAATGCCAAGGCCAATGAGATTGGTACGGTGTTGCAGAAAGGCTATACCCTGAATGGACGTTTACTTCGTCCTGCGATGGTGATGGTGGGTCAATAATGCGTGTGAGCAAGCGTTTTTTGCTCAAAAATGGAGGAATTTGAGAGTTTTTTGATTTTTTTTCATAAAAATGCTTGAAAAAAACCGATTGACTCTCATATCGAATAACAAGCAAAACATTGCAACAAAATTTTAGAGGAACACACCAAATGGCGAAAATTATTGGTATTGACTTAGGTACTACCAACTCATGTGTTGCTGTACTTGAAGGCGATAAAGTAAAAGTAATCGAAAACGCTGAAGGCGCACGTACAACTCCATCGATCATCGCTTATAAAGATGGCGAGATCTTAGTGGGTCAAAGTGCTAAGCGTCAGGCTGTAACCAACCCGAAAAATACATTATTCGCGATTAAGCGTTTAATCGGTCGTCGTTATGAAGACCAAGCGGTACAAAAAGATATCGGTCTTGTACCTTATAAAATCATCAAAGCAGACAATGGTGATGCTTGGGTTGAAGTTAACGATAAAAAATTGGCACCACAACAAGTGTCGGCTGAAATCTTGAAAAAGATGAAGAAAACTGCAGAAGACTATTTAGGTGAAACCGTTACTGAAGCGGTAATTACCGTTCCTGCTTACTTTAACGATGCGCAACGTCAAGCAACTAAAGATGCGGGTAAAATTGCAGGTCTTGATGTTAAACGTATCATTAACGAACCAACGGCTGCGGCGCTTGCGTTCGGTATGGATAAGAAAGAAGGCGACCGTAAAGTTGCAGTTTACGACTTAGGTGGTGGTACATTCGACGTATCAATCATTGAAATCGCAGACCTTGATGGCGACCAGCAAATCGAAGTGTTATCAACAAATGGTGATACTTTCCTTGGTGGTGAAGACTTTGATAACGCGTTAATTGAATTCTTGGTTGAAGAATTTAAGAAAGAACAAAGTGTGAACTTGAAAAATGATCCACTGGCGTTACAACGTTTGAAAGAAGCTGCCGAAAAAGCAAAAATCGAGCTTTCTTCATCAAATGCAACTGAAATCAACCTTCCATACATCACTGCTGATGCAACTGGTCCTAAACACTTGGTGATCAATGTAACGCGTGCAAAACTTGAAGGTTTAGTTGCTGATTTAGTTGCTCGTACAATCGAGCCTTGCAAAATCGCGCTTAAAGATGCTGGTCTTTCGACTTCAGACATCTCTGACGTAATTTTAGTTGGTGGTCAGTCTCGTATGCCACTTGTACAACAAAAAGTACAAGAATTCTTTGGTAAAGAGCCACGTAAAGACGTGAACCCTGATGAAGCTGTTGCAATCGGTGCTGCGATTCAAGGTGCTGTATTGTCTGGTGACAAAACTGACGTTCTTTTATTAGACGTAACACCATTAACTTTAGGTATCGAAACAATGGGCGGTGTATTAACACCAATCATTGAGAAGAACACTACGATTCCTGCGAAGAAATCACAAGTGTTCTCTACTGCTGCTGACAACCAGCCTGCTGTAGATATTTCGGTTTACCAAGGTGAACGTAAAATGGCTCAACAAAACAAATTGTTGGGTAACTTCCAATTAGGCGATATCCCACCTGCTCCACGTGGCGTACCGCAAATTGAAGTATCGTTCGACATCAACGCTGACGGTATCTTAAAAGTATCGGCTAAAGATAAGAGCACTGGTAAAGAGCAATCAATCCAGATTAAAGCGAACTCAGGTTTGTCTGATGCTGAAATCGAAGCAATGATTAAAGATGCTGAAGCGAATGCTGAAGAAGACCGCAAATTTGAAGAGTTAGCGAAAGCTCGTAACGAAGCAGATGCTTTAGTATCTAGCTCAAACAAAGCAGTTAAAGATCTAGGTGACAAAGTGACTGAAGATGAAAAAACTGCAATCGCTACTGCGGTTTCTGAGCTTGAAGCAGCAACTAAAGAAAATGATGTTGAAGACATCAAAGCGAAAACTGAAGCTTTACAAAACATCTTGATGCCAATCACTCAACGTGCTTATGAACAAGCACAAGGTGCTGGCGGCGCAGAAGGTTTTGATCCAAATGCATTCCAAGGTGGTGATGCGGGTCAACAACAAAAAGCAGACGATGGCGTTGTAGATGCTGAGTTCACAGAAGTTAAAGATGACAAAAAATAATTTGTCTCTTTAAAAAAGACCGCGCGAAAGCGCGGTTTTTTTTATTTTAAGATTCATTATTTTGATCGAAATATAGTTCACCCGAAATCGGCATAAATAATGGTTCGACTCCAGAAGCTTTTATTTCTTCTAAAAATTCAGGGATATTCACACCAGGTAATAATTTTGATGGTTGATCAATAGGCGTGAGCATCGTATCCCAATGACATGGAATAATGTATTTAGGTTTCAGCAAGCGCACGACATCTTTGACATAGTTCGGGCGATATTTGCGTCCAATCGCACATAAACAGACTATATCTGCTTGCCTACCTTGTAATTCTTGTTCAATAAAATCAGCTGAATCAATGTGTACAACGCGAAGATGCCCCGTATTAATCCACCAATTAAACACTTGACCATGCCGTAGGTGATGAAATTTCGGTGGATAAGGTGGCGGTGTAGTCATATCCCCTGGTAATGGCACCCGACCAAACAATGCTTTGCCATGAATCGACGGCAGCCCAACAACTTGCCATTGCCCACATTCAATAATTTCCCGACCTTTGGTTTCCAGCATTTGTGCTTCAGACAAACCTGCCGATCTCCCATACATCAAAGTAGCCTTCGAACCAATTAGGCGTGCACCTGTTTGTTTACATACCTCTGGTGCGTCCAAGATATGATCGTAATGCGCATGTCCAATTAACACGTCATCGGCATTTGGAATATATTTTTTGACTAAAGTTGGGTCACTGAGCAAAGGTTGCGTGAATGTTTGCCAAAAATTCGGACGACTAATAAAAGGATCCAAAACTATAGTTCGATGTTGATCTGAAAGGATAAATCCTGCTGTTCCCAAGTATTGAATCTTTAAATTTTGGAAACTACTTTTTGCTGGTGAACTCGCATTCCACTGGTGATCAGGTACTTTTAATAAATAGTTGCGCATCTGCATTCCTTGATTATTTTTATCATTCCAAGTATTGCGTTATTAAAGCAAAAGCCTAAACACAATGATATATTTTCTTAATCCACTCTTTTACAGTAGTGCTACTTTATGTATGAAGATAATATGCTTCTACAACATTGATGCAATGTAAGCTTAGACAAGAATATTCAAAAAATGCCTCGCCTTCTGATTGTTATATTTATACTGATTGCTGTATTTTGGCTAAATTATCAAAGTCGGGAACATCCACAACTCAAATTTAATGCGCTTTCAGATCGAGTGCTTCATCCTTTTGATACCCGCCTACGTTATCGTATCGGCGATGTTGACCCACGTTTTAAACTCAGCATCGAACAAGTACGACAAATTAGCGAACAAGCAGCGACGATTTGGAACGATGGAACAGGTCAGCAATATATTGTTTATGATCCAAATGCTCAGCTTACAATTCACTTGATCTATGATGAGCGTCAATTTGAGAGTGAACAACAACGCGCTCATCTCAATCAACTCAAAATGAATCAACAAGAATGGATCAATAAAAAACAAGAATTAGATCAAATGGAACAGCAATTAGCCTTCAATAAACAAAGCCTAGATCGAAAAAAACAAGAATTAAATCAACAAATTGAAAACTATAACCATCAAGTATTGTTGGCTAAACAAAATGCTACTGATCATGATCGCCAATATTTCCAACAGCAACAATACGAATTACAACAACTTGTACAAAAACTCAGGCTTGAGATTGATAACTTTAATCAAAACATCGTCGAACTGAATAGAAAAATTGACAGCTTAAATTCGCTAGATCAACAACTTGATAGTTCTGTAAAATTATATCGACAGCGCTTTCAGCCACGCCTTTTTCACAAAGGGTTATTTAACGGAAAACAGATTTTGATATATGAATTCCAATCTGAAAATGACCTACGGCTCACCCTTGCTCATGAATTTGGACACGCGCTGGGGCTCTCCCATCATAATGATCCACAAGCATTGATGTATCCATTAATGCAAGATCAAGACCTCAATAATTTCCGTTTAAAACCTGCTGATTTGGAGTTACTTCAAAGCGTGCAATAGAGAAAGTTATAGAAGGTGAAGTACATCTCATTAAAAAATTAAATTACAAAAAATAACAATTTGATTTTTAACTAAAAAGAAGCTTAAGCTATGCACTTTCGGTCAATTGATCAATTTTAAAGCATTGATTAATCTAATGTTATGAATAAAAAAACAACAATATAGACTCCATCTTTCTTTTATTACGTTGTGCTATGAATCGCATTATTTTTTTTATTTTAAGGAAAAAAATCACACTTTTTCATATTAATTATTAGGGTCTGTTGACATTTACTGTTCATAATTAAACCTATAAAGGTAGCCATAAAAATATACAGGCTAAGGCAACAGCACTTTGATAATTTCTTTTGAGCTTGTCATATCGAGTAGCTATCCCTCTAAATTGTTTTAATCTACAAAACATATTTTCAACTAAATGCCTGATTTTATATAAATACCAGTCCATATGATCATTGTTCGATTGGCTATTTATTTTCTTTGGTATATTCGCTTTTGTTCCTGTTTTTCTGATCTGCTCACGCAGTGGTTCTGAATCATATCCTTTATCTGCGCATACCACTTCTGTCTCTTTTAAATCTAATGTTGCTATTAAATCAGGTGCAACTTTGATGTCATGTGTAGTGCCATCGGTAATCATGAAATCAATAGGATTGCCATGTGAATCAACAATCAAATGTATTTTTGAGGAGTTTCCTCCTACACTTTTAGAAATGGATTGATTCGCTATACCGGCAGAATGTTGATGAGCACGTACGTGAGAGCCATCAATAAAAATCCACTCCATATCGGGGCATGATGCTAATAATTTGAATAATCTAAGCAACTTACCGCTGCTTGACCAACGATTAAAACGTTTGAAAATAGAGTTTGATTGACCGAAATAGGAAGGAATATCTCGCCACGGACAGCCTGTTCTAATTCTATAGAGAATAGCTTCAATAAAATTACGTAAATTTGAGTTGTGATGAATAGATAAATTACGCAAAATAGTTTTCAACTTTTGCCAGTGTTGATCTGTCAGCATGGTACGAGGCATAGCGAATAGTAAAATTGGGTTTGGCGATTTGATTTTACTACTTCGCTATTTTTTAAGCTAAAAGTGTCAACACACCCTAATTAGATAGCGTTTTGACGACATCAAAATTTTGCTCAAAAATGAATTTTATTTGGGGGGATGTTGCTCATGCGTTATCAAGCTTTGTCCATTATTGTTGCGTGTTTGAGTCTAAATATTAGCAGTTTAAGCCATGCTCAAAATAATCCGCACAATACAACTTCGCATCAGCATCAAGTTGCTGACATGCCCCTACGCTATCGTATCGCTCCAATAGATCCTCGTTTTAATTTGAGTAGTAAACAAGTCCTAGAACTGACTCAGCAGGCTGCAAAAATTTGGGAAGAAGAAACGGGTAAAAAGCATTTCATTTATGATCCAAATGCTGAATTTACAATCAATCTAGTTTACGATGACCGTCAACAACACACCTCAAATCGCTTACAAGGTCTCAATCAACTTAAGCAACAACAGCAGCAATGGGAAATCGACTCTCTACAAATACAACAAGTTAAAGATGAGATACAACGTGCAACCGCCTCAATTGCAAGCAAACAAAGCCAACTCACTGCACAATTCCAACAATACAATGCAGATGTACAACGCTTCAATCAAATGCGATCTTCCTCTAAAGAATGGGCAGATCAACTAGCACAACGTCAAAAACAACTACAGCAACAATCTGCTGAATTGAAACAAGCAATCCAACAACACAGTCAAAAAACTCAACAACTAAATCAACAAATCAAAGGGTTAAACCAAAACAATCAACAATTGGCACTTTCAGCACATCAGTTTAACCAAACGTTCCAACCACGCCTTTTCCACAAAGGTCAATTTAATGGAAAACAAATCTCTGTATATGAGTTCTCTTCCAAAGATGACTTACGTATGACTCTTGCGCATGAGTTCGGTCATGCCTTAGGTTTAGATCATACTGATGATCCAACGTCATTAATGTATCCTGTCATTCAAAAACAAAATATGGAACGATTTGCACTAGCACATGCAGATCAACAAGAGTTGGTTCGTGCCGTCAATTAATTATATTAAGAACTTGATTTGCACCGATCAACTTAACCATTTGGTATATTTATTAAACAAACAAACTTTTTTATTAGATGAATAGGAAATCAAATATTAAGATTAATTTCACATAATATTCAAAGTTTATTATTAAATCTAACATGCTGTAATTATTTTTATTATTCAAATTTTGTACATAAAAAGCACAAAAAATGGCAATTTTAAAGCCAATTCCCTATTTTATTTAGAACTCCATTATTAAGAAAAAACAGTAAAAATGGTTTTTTAAGAAATTTGACTGATCATTTTAACTGAATAAAATACGTCCTTTTTCCAGTTTATCTCCTGTATATGCATCCGTTGTCTTGGCTGTTGTTTATCATTATTTCAGCATTTACCTCAATCCATACTCATGCTCACCCTGTGTCTCAACATCTGAATGAGGCGGAAGATGATGATTCGCCTCTACACTATCGTATTGCAGACCTTGATCCTCGCTTAAACATTAGTAAGCAAAAAATGATTGAAATTAGTCAAGAAGCCGCCGCTATTTGGGAACAAGGTACGGGAAAACGCTATTTTGTTTATGATCCCAAAGCAACATTTACTGTAAATTTGGTCTTTGATCAGCGTCAAGTTCGTAGTATGAAACGAACTGAAAATCTCAAAAATTTAGAACAGGAAAAGCAGCTCTGGTTAGATGAGAATCAAAAACTGCTAAAACTGAAGCAAGACTCTCAACAATTACACACCCAATTAGAATTACAAAAAATTAAATATCAGGCCCAACTCAATGCTTATGCAAGCGCTCAGAAAAAATATCTCAATAAATCAAATACAAAAAATTTAAACTTACTTCAAGAGCGCACAAAACTACTCAATCAGCAAAGAGACGCCCTAAAAATCCTGATCAATGATCATGATCGTAACCATCAACAAATTCAGGTTAAAACAGATGAATTAAAACAACTTCATGAACAGCTAACTCAGTCCGTTGATCGATTTAATCAAAACTTTGCACCTCAACTCGTTCATAAAGGGCAATTTAAAGGAAAACAGATCTTTATTTATGAGTTTTCTTCGATTGATGATTTACGCTTAACCCTAGCCCACGAATTTGGACATGCTTTGGGATTGAAACACACACATAATCCTAAATCATTGATGTATCCACGAATTAAGGAGCAAGATCCCAAAAACTTCCAACTAACAGCAACTGATCTCGCACTGTTAAATCATACAAATTAATGATGATCCCTCTATAAAATCACATGAAATCTACATTTCTATTCAGGTAACAAGAATAGGTCGATTCTTGGGATTTATTCGTGTTATTGTGTTGATAAAACATCATCTTAGTCTTAACGGAGATCAACATGAGTTATTATCATATCCTCATTGAAGTGAACGACCACATCAGTACGATTGAACAAACTCGTGATATTGAGATCTTGAATATTCAAGATATTAGCCCTTATCTCCACTCGATTTTGATTCCATATTTCAATGAACAAATCGTTGAACTTGAAGATGAAAATGTGACTTATGATGAGATTCTTCATCTAGAAGTAAAACAAACGCTATTACCTATCGAACATCTGATCGAAGAAGAACAAAAACAATTACCAAGCGATACAGATGTAACTATTACTGCTTATGAAATCTTTAATGATCGAGATTTGAGCCAAGATGTGACTGCGGTTATTTTTGATATCTTAGAAGCGGTCAAATTAGACGTTGAACCATAAGAAAAAGGTCTACTTAAAGTAGACCTTTTTATTTCTAAATTATTGATAAATCATTTATTGCATCATTTGTTTTGCTTGTTCTTGACGGAAAGCTTGTAATATCTGCTGCCCTGCGCGTCCAGTTGGATTTAAACCGAGTCGTGTTTGTTCTTGTCGAATAGCTTGACGACTCTTATCACCTATTAGTCCATCTACTGCACCAATATCATAGCCACGCTGTAGTAAAAATTGTTGAATTTCGCGGCGTTCCGCACGTGAAGTACCCGCATCATCCGTCGGCCATGAAGTTAAAAATGGCGTACCTCCACGTAATCGGTCAGATAAATGAGCAATCGCTAATCCATAACTTTCCGCAGCGTTATAACTATAAATCGCATCAAAATTTTTGAAGACCAAAAATACTGGACCATTTGAACCTGCTGGTGCCATTAAACCCGCCAATGTACTGCCAGAGAGATTTCCTTGAATCAAAGCGGTACCATCAGCACGTATAAGACCTTGTGCAATCCAGTGATTAAGTGATTTTTTATTACGACGACTTTCACCTGAAATCGACATTCCATCAGGAATTTTGACTTCAAATCCCCATGGCATTCCTGTTTGCCAACCTGCTCTTTTCAAGAAATTTGCTGTAGATGCTAACGCATCGGTTGTACTAGAAACCAAATCACGGCGACCATCTCCATCAAAATCTACAGCTAAGCTTTCATAGGTTGATGGCATAAATTGCGTATGTCCAAATGCTCCAGCCCATGAACCATAAAGTTGGTCTTGAGTTAAATCTCCACGCTGTAAAATACGCATTGTTGCAAAAAACTCACCGCGGAAATAACCTTGGCGACGTCCTTCACAACTCAAAGTGCCTAAAGCCTGTAATAAAGGATATTTACCTGAAATGTCACCATAGTTACTCTCAACTCCCCAAACAGCAACGACTGTCTCTGCTGGAACACCATAGGCTTGTTCTACTCGGCGTAGTACGTCTTGATGCTGTGTAAGTTTCTGTTGACCTGCTTGCACACGCTCGTTATCAACCAAACCTGATAAATAATCCCAAATCGGCGTCGAAAATTCAGGTTGATAATTTAATTTATCAATCACTGAATAATCTGGCGTTAGATTTTGCGTATAACGATCATAGGTCGAAGCAGAAACACCAGATGCGATGGCTTGAGAACGTAAATTTGCCAAACATCCCTGAAAATTTGAACTTGGAGAATAAACGTTGCTAGTTGGCGTTACAGTGGTAGCTGAAATGGTAGCACCATTAATCACCAGTTCCGCATGAGCTTGATTGAATAAAGTGAATAAGGCAGTGCCTAGAAAAAAACGCAAAGAATGTTTCATGTCTTAACCAGAATTTTTAAATTTAAATTTCATATTCAAGATAGCATGCAGCAACAGCATGTATCGTTTGGAATCGTAACTTTGAATTCATTTCTTGTCTTTTAAATTTAAATGAATATTTTAAATTCATAAAACTTGCGATTTTTAAATTTAAAAACTTTGACCTATCTTTTTTAAATTCAAATCAGCACATCTTTTTGAATTCAAAACACAATCCAAGTCATACAACTTGTTTTGAATTCAAAAAAACCACTCAATTTAAATTTATTTCCTTAGCAATCATCCTAAAACTATCAAGAAGATGAATTAAGCCAATTTTCTCTTTAAAATCAGCTTATAGTCATTGATACACACCACTAAAATTTAAATTCAAAACAACTTAAATCATCAAGTTTAAATTTAAATCTCACCCCATACTTTTGAATTTAAAAGTAACCTAACAACCAAAACTCAGTTTTAAATTCAAATTAAGGACACCTTGTTTAAATTCAAAACACCAGCAAGAGTTATCCACAACCAAATTCATTATACATTTTTAAATTCAAAAACATTAAGCCAATAAAAAAGCGATCCGAGGATCGCTTTTCGTTGCATTGTGGATAACTTAGATATTCATATCAGTCGTCAAAGCTAAAGGCACAGGTAAAATTTGAGCCAATTGACGGCATAAATCTGTTAATTCATCAGAATTATTCGGCATCAAAGTGATATGTCCTAACTTACGACCAGCACGCTCAGACTTATTATAAAGATGTAAATGAGCACCTTTCAGCGCTAAAACGTCCTCAGATTTAGGATGTTGCCCGATGATATTTACCATCACAGTTGGACGAACAACATCTGTTGCACCAAGTGGTAAGCCTGCAACTGCACGAATATGATTCTCAAATTGCGAACAAATCGCACCTTCAATCGACCAATGTCCTGAGTTGTGTACACGACATGCCATTTCATTGGCATAAAGCCCTTGCTCAGTTACGAATAACTCAAGCGTAAGCACACCCACATAATTCAAATGGTTCAATAAACGGGTAATGTAATCTTGTGCAACAGGCTGTAGATCTGTGCTGTTTGGCGCAGGAACAATCGAGTGTGACAAGATACCATTGTGATGATGATTTTCTGCTAATGCCCACGTTTTGACATCGCCATCTTGTCCACGTACTGCAATAATCGATACTTCTCGACTGAATTTCACAAAACTTTCAGCGATTAGACTTTTTGCAGGCCCAAGTTCAGCCCAAGCTGTATCAATTTGATCTTCTGAACGCAATACGAACTGACCTTTACCATCGTAGCCACCTGTTACGGTTTTTAATACGATCGGTAAGCCTAATTCAGCAACAGCTTGCTTTAAACTTTCCAAGCTATCCACTGCGCGATATGGTGCAACAGGAATAGCTAACTCATCAAACAAGCCTTTTTCAGCTAGACGGTTCTGAGCCGTCGCTAAAGCAAGACGAGGAGGGTGTAATGTTTTGGTCTGAGTCAAAACATCCACATCAGCTACGGGCGTATTTTCAAACTCAAGGCTAAATACTTCAGCACTTGCGATGAAAGCTTGAAGTGCTTGTGGATCTTTACTTGAAAATACAGGACCTAAAATCGCCGCAGGGCAATCTGTTTCTGCTTCGAAAAAGCTACATTGAATATTGAGTGGTAAAGCGGCTTGCGCCATCATGCGTCCAAGCTGTCCGCCACCAAAAATACCGATGGTTTTATTCATGATCAACCTCGTTATACTTGACCAGGAATGTTATTACTCGATACTTTTTCAGTTTGTGCCGTACGGAAATCTGCAACATTTTTAGCAATTTCAGGGCGAGTCAAACCTAGAATTTGAGCTGCCATGATAGCTGCATTGGTCGCACCAGCTTGGCCAATTGCCAATGTGCCTACCGCGATACCTGCAGGCATCTGCACAATCGATAACAACGAATCAACGCCATTCAAAATCGAAGATTTTACTGGCACGCCAAGCACTGGCAAATCAGTTTTTGCTGCGCACATTCCTGGTAAATGTGCAGCACCACCAGCACCCGCGATAATCACTTGGATACCACGATCACGTGCTGTTTCAGCATATTCAAATAAACGATCTGGTGTGCGGTGCGCAGAAACCACTTCAGCTTCAAAAGGCACACCCAACTGTTTGAGCATGTTTGCGGTATGTTCAAGTGTTGCCCAATCCGATTGAGAACCCATGATAATCCCGACTAAAGGTTGGTTATCTGTTGCGACCGCATTCATTGGCTTTTCCAAAACAAGATAAAAAGAGGAGAGTGTCTCGACTTGCGCCAAGCACAAAGGAATAAATTGGGGGATATTATAGCGTTTTTTTCAGGCATCCCCAACTACAGAAACGATTAAGCATCGCATAGAAAAACTAGCTCTGATTACGAAAAACAAAGTAGACGCACCCAAGCAAACACAACATTGCCCAGACATAATCTAATTTAAATGGCTGTTTAAATAAAAAAATCATGAACGGAACAAAGACCAATAGTGTCACGACTTCTTGGGTAATTTTCATTTCCCCCAAGCTCCAGCCATATTGATTTAATAATTTCGTTGCGGGGATCATAAAACTGTATTCGAGTAGAGCGATACACCAGCTAAATAGAATCGCTTGCCAAAGCGGAGCATCGTGTAAGATTTTGAGATGTCCATACCATGCCAAGGTCATAAAACAGTTTGAAATAATCAATAAACACAGTGCTAAAAGCGTCGGGCTCAATTGTATTTACTCTAAAAATTTTGTAATAATTTTATAGTAAAATCCGTTTTTGAATAAGATTTGAGAAACATAAGGATTATGAATAAGTTATTTCTACTGACTATTTTACTGTTTTCGATGAGCACAAACCACGCGATAGAATTAGATTTAGATAACCAAAATGAAGCCCTATCTGATTTAGCCAACATGTTCTATAGTGAAAAAAATGACCCTGTATATCGTTTTGAAGCCTTAGATCCTCAAAAACTAGATTATTCTGTAGAAAGTTTGAAATTTATAGATAAATATTTGTTAGATTTAAAGAAAAATAATTTAGATCAAATTTCTGATGATCAAAGATTTAAAACTGTTCTACGTACAGGTGCATATGTAGGAGAAACGATCAGAAAAAATGATAAAAATACAAATTGGCATTGGGTTGATTATGAAACAGCTAAGGAATTAAATCCTGAACTTTTTAATAATTTGGATCACTCAATTGAACTTGCTGCAGTACTAACAGATGGTGAACATTTCATCTTTCCATTGAATAAAGTTGTTAAATTTCTAAAAAATGGTGAAGAAGATAGTTTATATTTTTTTGCGACTACAGCGATGAAATCTTAACACTTCTCTCTTAAATTTTAAGTGAAGAACAACAACGAATTTTGACTATCTTTTCACTGCAAGCCTTGCTATCGTTGCGATTGAATTTTATTGATAACGACAACCATACACACGTGTTCCGTGCTGTATGCAAAGCAGTGGAGTAGGCGAGTTATGCATCTGCATATTTTGGGTATTTGTGGCACATTTATGGGGTCTTTGGCTCTATTAGCACGAGATTTAGGACATAAAGTCACAGGTTCAGATGCCAATGTTTATCCACCGATGTCGACTCAACTCGAAAATGCAGGCATCGAACTGATGCAAGGTTATGATCGTAGCCATTTGCAACCACACCCCGATCTTGTAATCGTCGGCAATGCCATGAAACGTGGTATTGATGCCATCGAGTATATGCTCAATGAAGGTTTACCTTATATTTCTGGCCCACAATTCTTAGCTGATCATGTGCTACAAGGTAAACATGTCCTAGGTGTCGCGGGTACACATGGAAAAACGACGACGACTACAATGTTGGCGTGGGTACTCGATCAAGCAGGTTTAAATCCAGGTTTCTTAATTGGTGGTGTACCGCTTGGTTTTAGCGAAAGCGCACGTTTAGGTGGTGGCAAATATTTCTGTGTGGAAGCTGATGAATATGATTCTGCTTTCTTCGATAAGCGTTCTAAGTTCGTCCATTATCATCCAAAAACTGCGATTTTAAACAATCTTGAATTTGATCATGCTGACATTTTTGATGATCTTGCTGCGATTCAAAAACAGTTTCATCATTTAGTACGCACCATTCCAAGCGAAGGTCGTATTATTGCGCCAATTACCGAAACCAATATTGATGAAGTATTAGCACAAGGCTGTTGGACGCCTGTGGTTCGCACCAGTCTTGAACCTAATGACCAAGCTGCTTTATCAGCGGAGCTGATCAGTGCCGATGGTAGTCATTTTAAAGTCCTTGAAAATGGCAAGGCAATCGGGGAAGTAAAATGGAATATGACAGGACAGCACAGTGTAGCCAATGCTTTGGCAACGATTGCTGCTGCTCAGCATGTCGGTGTCAGCCTTGAACAAGCCTGTGAAGCATTATCTAACTTTGGTGGTGTAAAGCGCCGTATGGAGCTGTTAGGTACTGTGCGTGGCATCGAAGTCTATGATGACTTTGCCCATCACCCAACTGCGATTGAAACTACACTCGACGGCGCACGTAAACGTCTTGGTGAACGTAAACTTTGGGCAATCATTGAACCACGTTCTAACACTATGCGTATGGGCAGTCATAAAGATGGTTTGGCGCACTCTGCACGTTTAGCGGATGAGGTAATTTGGTATCAACCAGAAGGTTTAGACTGGGATTTACAACCTGTAATCTCAGCATCTTCAAACAAGGCTGAAGTCAGCCGCTCTTTGGATGACATCATTGCCCGTGTAGTGAATGAAGCAGGCGAGGGCGATGCTGTGGTGATCATGTCCAATGGTGGTTTTGGTGGTTTACACCAAAAGTTAATTAAGGCTTTGTCGTAATTAAAGTCAATACTTTCTGAAAAAACTATTCTCTTAACGGAGTCTTGCAAGTTCTTATCTAATTTCTGGATCAGCCTGCGGCTCGCCCTACTTTTCTTTCGGGAAAAGTAGGCAAAACCTGTGGGACGAATAGCAAAGATTAATAATCTTAGCCGTACCGTAAGGTGAAAGCTATGCTTGAGCAACAAACTACGCACTTTGTTTGTCTTGCGCTAACTCAAAGCTTTAAACGCTTTAGTTAGCTCAGGTTGTGGATGACGTTTACGCGTATCGTCTTTCTTGTCGAACTCAGATTAAATTAATTTCTTGCTGATATTTACTATTGTGAAGGCGGCATGGATGCCGCCCGTTGGACTGTGGTATAGGGATATACCATCAGTCCAACAAAAGATTTTTGTTACTTTTCATCTTTGAAAAGTAAGTAAATGCCTATATCCAAACAGGTCAATGATTCAGCCTATATGAGGCTGTCAAACTTTCCAAATAGAGATATCTCCGATCTATTTTGAATAGTAATTAACTCAGTTTATTCACCAATTTTAACGGCAAAATCTTCATTGCTATGCCCATTGGCAACCATGGCCACTGAGGTACATAAGCCTTTACTGATTCCTTCTCAATGGCTTTCACCAACGCCTTGCAACCCGTCTTTTCATCCACTTCAAATGGTAGTTTTTTCGCACCCTCATTCATTTCAGTACGAATATAGCCGGGGAAAATGGTTGAAACTTTAATTGGCGTATCCAACAACTCTGCACGAATGCCTTCCGCTAAATGTGCCACTGCTGCTTTACTCGCAGCATAGGTCGACAAATGCTTCGGTAAACCGCGCATTGCACTCATTGAGGAGATCACCACCAAATGACCCTTATTTTGCGCTCTGAAGATTTCAACTGCTGCTTCGCACTGTGCCAATGCTGAAATAAAGTTGGTTTCCGCTGTGGCACGATTTACTTCAAAATGCCCTTTACCAATACGACGACCATCACCTACACCTGCATTGACAATAATCCGGTCAATTGTCCCAAATTCCTGCTGAAAAGCTTTAAAAACCGTAAAAACATCATCGTAATGAGTCACATCAAGACTTTTGATTTTGACCTGAATTGCAAACTGGCTTTGCAATTCTTGTTGTAAGGATTCCAAACGATCTAAACGGCGTGCGCACAATGCCAAATTGTATCCTTTGGCTGCAAATTCACGTGCCATCCCAGCGCCTAAACCTGAACTTGCACCTGTAATTAAAATCGTCTTTGTCATTTCCTTCACCTATTCTTATTTATATCCATGTTAAGAGTTCAGCATCACGCGCTTTCAAATAATGATGCTCATTGAAACTGAGTAATTGCAAACGACCATCTGTCCAACGCAATGTGGTGATACTGGCATTGGCAATCGACCAATTCAGCGCAAAAATCTGTTTAGCATTCAAACCTAATACTTTACCTACCGCCACAGAAATCACACCACCTGAACTAAACACTACAGCCTGACGTGGTTGCGTGGCATCAATGTGCTGACATAAACCATGCAAAGCACCTTCTACACGTGTTTGAAAGCCTAACCATGTCTCATGATATTCATGGTCATAGTGCTCTCCTATCCAGCGTTCAATCGCGCCATCAAAGATTTTGGCAAGATAAGCACGTGGATTGGCAATTAACTCAACATCCTGCTTCAATAACTCAGGTTGATTAAAACGCTCATCATATTTGGCAAATACTTGTTGATGATCAAATTCATTCCAAGCCGACTCTGTATGAATTGGTGCATCATCAAAACTTTGAGCCAATGCTAATTGTGCTGTTTGTTGATGCCGCTGCATTGATCCTGCAAGCACCAAAGGATGTTCTTTCAAGGTATGTTTAAAAAAATCACCCACCACCTGCGCCTGTTGTTCACCTTTGGCTGAAAGCTGATCATAACTCGCAGCGCCAAATGATGCCTGCCCATGTCGTACCAAATAGATAGTGGTCATCGTTTTAAAATATCCTGTAATTTCGCTCCATATTCAGGAATTAACTGCTGTGCTTCAGCATTGTTTTGTGCAATTAATTTAAGTGCCCGAATATGTAAGGCATGAATCATGATCCAGAAATCCTTAAAGGCTGGATTATCGGTTTGCTGATGGTAATAACGATAATAAATCTGTTGAGCAATCACCGCCAAACGGAACAAACCAAATACTTCATAAAATGCCCAATTGGCAGGTTGCAAACCAGTTTTTTCCAAGTAGTAGTCTACCACCTGTTGACGTGTCAGCATGCCTAGTAGATTGGTCGGTTGACGACGACTAGACTTCATCAAAGCATCGTCATCTTCTTGAATCCAGTAGGCGAGAGCACTGCCTAAATCCATCAGCGGATCACCAATAGTCGCCATTTCCCAGTCCAGTACTCCGATCACTGTAGTTGGTTGTTGTGGATCTAAAATGACATTATCAAAACGCCAATCATTATGAATGACACAAGTTTTAGAATCCGCTGGAATATGTTGCTGTAGCCATTCCCGCACAAAGCTAAAATCAGGTACATTTGGCGTAAGCGCTTTACTATAACGTGCATCCCAACCTTCAACTTGACGGCGGCAATAGCCTTCGCCTTTGCCCAGTTTTTCCAGTTCTGTACCTTGATATGGCACTTGATGCAATTCAATTAATTTATCCAAAACATTCAGACACAACTGTTGAACTTGTGACTGATTCAATTGTAATTCTTTGGGTAAATTAGCTCGCGGAATGATGCCTTCAATCCGTTTCATGACATAGAAATCACAACCTATTACGTTCTCGTCCTGACACAATGCAACCATTTCAGGCAAGACAGGGTAGAACGGTGCAAGATGCTTCTGCACATTGTATTCACGCGCCATATCATGCGCTGATTTGGCTTTAGTGCCTTTCGGTGGACGTCGTAGGATTAAATCTTGATTGTCGTATTGCAAACGATAGGTCCAATTCGAAGCGCCACCTGAGTATTGAGTGACTTGTGCTTGACCTTGCAGTTGAACACCTTGATCCTTTAACCACTTTTCAACAGCGGAAATATCCAATTCTTCACCGTGACGAACCTGACCGCCGATATCAATCATTGTCATTTTTTTATCCTTATTAACGACCATAGCCACGTTTTTTCAATTCTAATTTAGCAATCATGCCCTTATGCACTTCATCAGGTCCATCAGCTAAACGTAAACTGCGTGCTTGATTGAAAAATGCTGTCAGCGGAGTATCGCGTGACACACCTTCACCACCGTGAATTTGGATCGCCATATCAACGACGTTTTGCAATACAGTCGGTGCAACGACTTTGATTGCAGAAATTTCGGTGAGTGCTGCCATATTACCTAAGGTATCCATCTTATAAGCAGCATACAGCGTTAATAAGCGAGCTTGATCGATCTGCACACGGGCTTCTGCCACACGTTCTAAATTGCCGCCAAGTTTAAGAATTTCTTTACCAAATGCCTTGCGTGACATGCCACGATCAATCATGAGTTCTAACGCTTTTTCCGCTGCACCGATACAACGCATACAGTGATGAATACGACCAGGTCCTAAGCGCCCTTGAGCAATTTCAAATCCTTGACCCGCACCACCAATAAAGTTGCTCACAGGTACACGCACATTGTCAAAACTGACCTGTCCATGTCCATGCGGTGCATCGTAATCACCAAACACAGGCAACATCCGTTCAATCGTTACGCCTTGCGTGTCGATCGGTACCAATACCATTGAGTGTTGATGATGACGATCTTTGTTGGGGTCTGGCGTATAAGCCATAAAAATAATGATTTTTGCATTCGGATCACCCAAGCCAGATGACCACCATTTACGCCCATTCAGAACAATTTCATCACCATCAATCACTGCCGTGGCTTGCATATTAGTCGCATCGCTTGACGCGACCGCAGGTTCAGTCATGCAGAATACAGACCGAATCTCACCATTCAGTAGTGGTTGCAGCCATTGTTGTTTTTGTTCCTGACTGCCATAACGCCATAGCAGCTCCATATTGCCACTATCAGGCGCATTACAGTTGAATACTGTCGGAGCCAGTAAACTACGCCCCGTCAATTCAGCAATATGTGCATATTCCTGAACCGATAAACCAGCACCCAATTCCGCATCGGGCAAAAACATATTCCATAGGCCAGCCGCTTTAGCCTTATCTTTCAATTGTTGTAATTGTTCAGGCCACTGCCATTTGGTCCAGTCACCATCGACATTAAGTTGATGCACTTCATCCCAAAATGCTTTTTCAATCGGTTCTATTTCTTGTTGAATAAAAGCTTGTGTTCGCGCGATAAAATCCTGTGCACGTTCAGATAATGCAAACATCATCATTTCCCTCAAGGTAAAAATTTGGCGAAACTGAATTCGCTGCTTTACATCACCATAAGCGAAAATTTATTATGAATGAAATGATTTTATTTTATTCAAAACTATGAATCAGATTCATAATACTAGCCCATTGGAAGTGGGTAACTTCCTTCGTATTGATATCAATCTGTATCCACTTTTTATTGCGATTTTTGAGCAAAAAAGCATTTCTAAGGCCGCTCAACTTCTTTGTATTAGTCAATCTGCGGTCAGTCATGCTTTACAACGTTTGCGTCTGCAACTTAAAGATGAATTATTTGTGCGTAGTGGACAAAAAATGCTTCCCACACCTTTTGCCGAACAAATTTATCAACCGATTCAAACGGCATTATCAACGATTCAAAATATTGCGATTCCACAACACGACTTTGATCCTAGCATGCTACAAAGCTTGAAAATCGCAATTCATGATGAAATTGAACCGATTATTTTTCCTCAATTAGTGCATCATTTTAGTCAACTCAATCTCGATATTCAGTTTTTGAGTTCCAAACTTGATCGAAAAAATATGCTGGCTGATCTTTCAGCACAACAAATTGATTTTGTGATTGATCTAGTACAACCCTATCAAGAAAATTTACAGTTTGAAAACTTGATTGAAGATCATTTTGTGGCGTGTACACTTCAAACAGAGATGGATTTATCGCTCTATTTATCCTCACCACATATCGGTGTGTCCTCTCGGCGAACAGGATTATTGCTTGAAGATATTTATCTCAATCGACAGCAACTTTCTCGACAAATTTTTATGCGCTGTCAGCACTATTCCACTGCCTTACAAGTCTTGGCTCAGTATCCTAAGGCGATTCTTACCATTCCTCATAGTATTTTAAAACATCTGCATTATGCGCAAGATTTAAAAATACATCAGTTACCCATCGAGCTGCCTAAAATTAAAATGGGGATGTATTGGCACGAACACGTCAGACAGAATCCTCGCCATCAGTTTCTTCGAAATGAAATTTTGAAAATTTTTTGAGCCTACCAAGTTAGCGTATTAAAACGCCAAACTTGGTGGTAGTTCAAATGGAAAGGAGGCTTAATGTGTTGCGATGCTTGGCTCATCATCACAATTCATCAAAAATGCTTTAGACAACATAAGACGAGGGATGTAGACAATCGCCATCGCAAACACAATGTGTCCAATCTGATTAAAGATAAATGGCAGACACAATAGAATAAAAACCGTGATTGGATAAATCCAACGTCTCCATCCCTTTAAATAAAACGCTTCATAAAATAGCCATACGCAGGTGCTATAAACAACCAAACTTGCGGCAATAATCAAACCCATCATTTGAGCTGAAATTTCGGCATGTTTCGTTGAAACATCGACCGCAGCGGCTAATGCAGCCCCTAACACAGCAATACTAATAAAAATGAGAAAGTGCCCATAACCCCATGAAAATGGTTGTACACCACGGCGTTGATGGTGGTGATGACTGCGATCAAAATAAACCCACCACATCGCAAACATCATCAATAGCCCACCTACAATCAGAAAAATCTCTTCGAGATTCAATACCTGATTCGAAAATGCATCTTGAGTGGCAGCAAAACATCCAATAATCGACTCACCTAATACGATAATCGTCAACAAACCATAACACTCCACAATATGATGTGGGTGCCAAGGTGTGATCGCATGTTTTTCGGCATAGAATGGTACTGCTAATTCACATATTACCAAGACTAGAAAGAGCAACTGACTAAGATGAATCGAACTAAAATTAGTAATCAACCAACCTAATTGAACTAATACAATGCCGATGGCATATCGATAGGCGGTTACTTTTCGCAAAGGATCATGTTTAGCGACACGAATCCACTGGGTCACCAAAGCCAAACGCATAATCACATAACCGATAATGATCATGTCAAAATTATGCTGCTGAAATACCGCAGGAATACCTGCCGCCATGACTAAAGAACCAGCCATTTGTACAAAGGTCAAACAACGATACAGCGTATCGTCATTGTCATAGGCTGAAGCAAACCAAGAAAAGTTCATCCATGCCCACCAAAGTGCAAAAAAACACCATAAAGTAGGTCGGTAAAGCATGCCACAAATGACCTTCGACCATAGCGTGATGCAGTTGTTGACCTGCAGTTGCAATCGCAACAACAAAAACCAAATCAAATAACAACTCCAAAGGGGTAGCCGCACGATGTGATTCTTGGGGATCTCGTGGGGCAAATGCCTTTAATGTTGTGTGGTGAAGTTTTTCAGCACTCATATGTTTTTTCTCTACGCTGTATTTTGTTCATCATTGCAAAGAAAATCCTTGAGAATGAAAGGGCAACAACGAGCATGATAAAATATTGTTGAAAATTTATTCATTCAAAAATTGCACAAACACACAAATTATGTAATCCTATGTACATATTTGGATGTTACCGTCCATACAGAATTAGTTTGACAAGGGGAGTAGCCTCCTCCAAGCCCAAGTGCATATCATGCCTTCGGTGTCAGAGTTTCGTCATTACACTTTGCAAAAAGTCGGACTCTGAGCATCACAGTACATTGTGATGTAGGCAAGACCTTGATCATGTTGAAACAGATGTTTTTTATTCATCTGGTAACTGGTCAAGGTTTTTTTATGCCCATTTGCCAGATAGGGAGTTGTGATGGACACTATCGGTAATATATGGCTATATGCCATCTTCTTTGGCATCGTCATCGTGATGCTACTGATCGATTTTTTGGGCTTTAAACAAAAGCAAAATCAGGATGTTCCAATTAAGCAAGCGGCTTATTGGAGTATTGCTTGGGTTTCAGTTGCGGTAATGTTTGGTGGTGGTTTGTGGTTCTATTTACAACAAACTGTTGGGGTAGGTATAGCCAACCAAAAAACCATGGAATACTTTGCAGGTTATTTGTTAGAAAAATCTTTAGCGATTGACAACGTTTTTGTTTGGTTAATGATTTTCTCTGCATTTGCGATTCCTTCTGCACTGCAACGTAAAATCCTACTCTACGGCGTATTAGGTGCCATCGTATTAAGAACCATCTTTATTTTTATTGGTGCATGGTTCGTTCAAGAGTTTTCATGGGTTCTTTACATCTTCGGTGCATTCTTGGTCTATACAGGTTTCAAATTCCTAAAAGGACAAGACGAAGAAACCAATATCGAAGATATCAAAACCTTAAAATGGTTACGCAAACATATGCGTATCACGCCACAACTTGAAGGTGAAAAATTCTTTGTTCGCCGTGATGGTTTGTTGTGGGCGACACCATTATTTTTAGTTCTGATTTTGGTTGAAGGTTCCGACGTTATCTTTGCGGTCGACTCAATTCCAGCGATTTTTGCGGTCACAAGTGATCCATTTATCGTCTTGACTGCAAACCTAATGGCGATTTTAGGCTTACGCGCGATGTTCTTCTTGTTGGCTGGTGCGGCAACGAAATTGCATTACTTGCCATACGGTTTAGGGATTATCTTACTTTTTATTGGTGCAAAAATGCTGATGCTCGACGTGTTCCACATGCCGATTTGGATTTCATTAGGCTTCATCGTCCTCGTCTTAAGCATTACAGCTTACCTTTCTCTGCGTCATAACAAAAAACAGCTACAATCCTAAGCGAATCACTCAAGACATCTGAGCTTCAGATGTCTTGAGATTTAAAAACTAAAAATTAGACTGTACATTAAAAAAACAGATCAATATGATATGTCGGCTTTACGCTTTTATCTTTCTGATTAGAAACATAATAAACAAAGTTGGTTCGCCATGAAGGCGCTTACAACTAAATTAAATGAGTGGCAGATTATGCGTTCTAAAAAAATCAATCTCGTTGTCGTCCCGCTATTATTAACTGCATGTAGCCATAATGATGGTCCATTGATTCAAGATGTTTACAACAACCAATATGACTGCGCAGCTGACTGGAATACTGACACTTGTGAAGAAGAGAATAACAACGCGAGTAGTGGTTATTATGCAGGTAGTTATGGATCAAACCGTTATCTAGGACCACAATACTACCAAAATAATCGTGAGGTCTCGTTTAGAGGTCATACTTTACGACCTAGAAGCAATCTTAGTGTGGGACAACCCACCGTTTCAACTACGCTGAAAAGCTCTTCATTATCTTCTCCAATCCGTGGCGGATTTGGACGTGGTGGCATGTCTTTCGGTGGTTAAATTAGAACAACAATATGAAAAGAAAACTATTTTCCCCACGTACCGATTGGCAGCTTGAACACCAAAAGATTGGTTTCGATTATTTTAATCTACCGTCATTGGACGGTTCTATTTATTGGTCGGAAGGTGTCGCCTACGAGTTCACGCTCAAACAAATCGAACAGTTGGAAGATGCAGCAAACGAACTTCATCAAATGTGTTTAGCTGTAGTAGGGGATTTAATTCAACGTGGTGATTATCCCAATTATTTCCAGATTCCACAGGCTGCTATTCCACATATTGAGCATTCATGGCGACGGAATAGTCCAATGCTCTATGGACGTTTTGATTTCGCCTATGATGGACTGCAGATCAAAATGCTGGAATACAATGCTGATACACCCACGGGTTTATTGGAAGCCTCTGTAGCGCAATGGCTATGGATCGAACAAGTCTCAGGCATTGCAAATCGAGATCAATTCAACAGCATTCACGAAGACCTGATTAAGCGTTGGAAAACTATTTTACCTCGGGGAAGCCATCTCCACTTTGCAGCTTGTCAGGAAGCAGGGCGAGAAGATTGGGGCAATTTAGAATACTTAATGGATACTGCCTTTCAAGCTCATTTACAGGTCTCTGAACTGTCAATGGAAAATATTGGTTGGAATGGTCAGAGTTTTGTAGATCTAAACAATCGACCGATTCAAAATCTATTTAAGTTATATCCGTGGGAATGGATTTGGGAAGAATCATTTGCCCAGTATCTTCAGCCAGAAACGAACTGGATCGAACCGTGTTGGAAAATGTTGCTCTCCAATAAAGCGATTTTAGTTGAGCTATGGAAGCGGTATCCAAATCACCCACTGTTGGTTGAAACCTATGCCTATGACCCTGAACAAAACTTCAGTGGAAAATGGGTAAAAAAACCAATCTTGGCGAGAGAAGGGGCAAATATCCGTGTCTTGCAAGATGGTCAGGATCAGGGCGCTGCTTCAGGTAGTTTTTATTTTGATGATTATGACAAATATGGTTATGTGATTCAGAAGTGGGTCGACACGCCATTATTTTCTGGTCAGTTACCGACACTGGGGTTATGGATGATCGGACATCAATGTGCAGGCATGTCTATTCGTGAAGACTGTTATGACATTATTGGCAATGATGCACATTTCGCAGCGCATTATTTTATAGAGTAAATCTAGATAACAATCATCAATCGGTCAGGGTTTAATGAGATACATCCTGACCGTATCAAGTTTAAATCGTATGTGCTGCCACACGTTTCATATAAGACACTAAACGTGTAAAAAATAAAATTTGCAGAAAAATTGTAAAGGCTGATACACACCATTCATACCATATTGCAAATGCAGTTTGAGCCAATCCAAAATATTGATAGATCAGCAAAAGAACAACTCCAAAAACCACACCAGCAACCGTGGTTTGAATCAAGATCGGAAAGGAGAGGGCGGTGATCCGATTCAAAAAATTGATTCCCTCATCAGCACCATTGGCTTGATAAGTTCGTTGAATACCAATCAGCATAATCAATAAAGTTAAAATGGCTTCTAGGCTAATCACACGTACATCATAATAAGGAGAATACATCCCATAGTAATACACCACACTCACGACCAAAGCCGCAGCTAAATAATAATTTTTATAATGCTGTTTGCTCAAAGTATCTTCGGCAAGTTCATGTGCAAGTGCTTTGGTATTCCAAAAATACATGCTTATTTTTCCAAAAAGTATAATTATTGCTGACAATTTACTCATTTGAGCTTAAAAGTAAAGTGAATTGATTCAGATGATTAGTTCACTTCAATCCATTTTACTGCGTCAAAATATGAGAACAATCCAGTAAAATGATCAAAATCAGGTACAATCAACCGAAAAAAGTAAAATTGTAGGTTGTTATGACTTTGGCTACTCCCATCACGGTTGTTCGTGGTCGCTTCTTAGATATTCAAAACATAGTTTCACACGCGACAGAGATCGCAGAGCAGGTTCGTTATATTGAGGATGGTGTTCTGATCACTGAACAGGGCAAAATTCGCTGGTTTGGCCCTTGGGATGCTGCTCAAGATCATCTTCCTACAGATGTTGAGATTCAACATTACCCAGAACATCTGATCATTCCTGGAATGATTGATACGCACATTCACTTCCCACAAACTGAAATGGTGGGTGCTTATGGTGAACAATTATTAAGTTGGTTAAATACCTATACATTTCCAACAGAAATCCAGTTTAAAGACAAAGCCTATGCACAAGAAATTGCCAAATTTTTTGTTAATGAACTACTCAAAAATGGTACGACCACAGCTTTAGTTTTTTGTACGGTACATCCTGAGTCTGTTGATGCCTTATTTGAAGCTGCAGAACAGCACCAAATGCGTTTAATCGCAGGCAAAGTAATGATGGATCGTCATGCACCTGAAGCGCTATGTGATAGCGCAGAAAGCGCTTATGTTGATTCTAAAGCGTTAATACAGAAGTGGCATGGTCAAGGTCGCGCACTTTATGCGATTACCCCACGTTTTGCACCAACCTCGACACCAGAACAACTTGAACGAGCAGGGCAACTTAAAGCAGAGTTCCCTGATGTGTATGTGCACACGCATTTAAGTGAAAATAAAGATGAAATTGCATGGGTGAAAGATTTATTTCCTCATCAAAATGGTTATCTTGATGTTTATCACCACTATGGTTTAACAGGTCAGCGCTCCGTTTTCGCACACTGTGTACATTTAGAGGATACTGAGTGGAAATGTATGCATGATACAAACTCAGCAATTGCTTTTTGCCCAACATCAAACTTGTTCTTAGGCAGTGGCTTATTTCCCTTAAAGAAAACATGGGATCAGCAAGTCAAAGTTGGACTCGGTACAGATATTGGTGCAGGTACTTCGTTTAGCCTATTGCAAACAGTCAATGAAGCCTACAAGGTACAACAACTACAAGGCGATAAATTATCCGCATATGAATCGTTGTACCATGCCACTTTAGGCGGTGCAAAAGCGCTAGATTTAGATGATAAGCTGGGTAACTTTACTGTAGGTAAAGAAGCGGATTTTGTAGTACTTAATCTTAAAGCAACGGCATTACAACAGTTGCGTCAATCACGTGCTAAATCCATCGAAGATAGTTTGTTTGCACTATTTACCATGGGCGATGACCGCAATATTGAGGCGACTTATATTTATGGACAAAAAGCCTATCAGCAAAACCAAAGCATTTAATTCAAAAAGCTTAGGACTTCTCTTATTGGCGATCGGATGCGCTGTCTTACTTCGACGAGACAGTCATTCCTCTCAAAATGATACATTTTCATCAGCATCAAAAGATGCATGAAAATTCATTTTGTTTTAAAATTCTCGTATTAACTCAAGATTTCGAGGTGTTGCAGGTCAACACCTTTTTTATTTTCCCATTTTTAAAGTTTTAGGAATCTATCGATGACTGTTGCAATGCGCGTAATGATTTCCAGTGAAGAGATCCAAGCCAAAGTGAAACAACTTGGTGACAAAATCAACGCACACTATGCTCAAAGTGATAAAGAACTGGTATTGATTGGCTTATTGCGTGGTTCAGTCATTTTCATGGCAGATTTGTGCCGTGCCATTGAAAAGCCACATGAACTCGACTTTATGACGGTTTCAAGTTATGGCGGTGGTACGGTTTCCACGCGTGATGTCAAAATATTAAAAGATCTTGATGGTGAGATTAACGGCAAAGATGTCCTTGTTGTCGAAGATATTATTGACTCTGGGAATACCTTGAGCAAAGTTGTTGAAATGCTCAAAACACGTAATCCAAATTCAATCGAACTATGTACTCTGGTGAGCAAACCATCACGCCGTGAAATTGATTTAGAAGTGAAATTCTTAGGCTTTGAAGTCGAAGATCGTTTTATTGTCGGCTACGGCCTAGATTACGATCAGAAGTACCGTCATCTCCCATTCATTGGAGAAATTGGTCTTTAATTGGCATAGGTTCTTAGCATTTTTTAATAACGATGCTGTCATAACTAAAAGCAGATTAAATATTGATAAGGTACGCTTGCGTACCTTTTTTTTTGCTTGAGCTTTCATCAAACACTGTTCAATTTTGCACAAAAATACGACATAAGTGGGCAATTGACTACAGACATTTCAAGGTGAAATCTAGCAGGATAAGACAAAATACTAATGTTAAAACAAGGAGAAAATACAATGTGGTCTCTGATTGTAGCAATCGTCGTTGGTTTCTTTGCGGGTTTGATTGCTCGCGCTTTGCATCCAGGAAATGATAAAGCAGGCTTTATAGTGACGACTGCGCTTGGTATCGCAGGTTCTTTACTCGCGACTTATGGTGGCCGACTGTTGGGTCTTTATGGCGATAATTCAGCAGCAGGATTTATTGCTTCTGTGATAGGGGCAGTGATTATTCTGTTTATTTATAATTTAATTATGAAAAAGACCTAATCAATCTGATAGCTCCCAAATCATTAACTTGAATTGGGAGCATCTGATGTCATAAACCTAGTTCTTTCCAAATCATTTGAATATCAGCGGCACTTCGCCCACCCACCATTTTTAAACCATTTGAAAAGATTAACGTTGGTGTACCATTCACACCCAATTTACGTCCTAAGCTCAGGTTTCTCTCAATTGGGTTTTCACATGTTTTTGCTTTCGGCTGAACATTTTTTTGCAACAAGTTTTTCCACGCTACAGTTTGATTTTGCTCACACCAGACCTGCTTAGATACAGTGAGTGATTGTGCTTTTAATGGATAAATAAATGTATAGATGGTCACATCATTGAGTTTATCAAGTTCTGCTTCTAGCTGTTTGCAGTACGGGCAATTCGGATCTGAGAAAATAGCCAACTGACGTTTACCACTACCTTTTACCGTTTTAATTGCATCCTGAAGAGGAAGTTGTTTCCAATCAATAGAGTTTTGTTTGAGCACTAAATCCTTGGTCAGATTTTTCTGATCTTGTAGACGAATCATAGATCCTATGAACATATGTTGTGCATTTTCATCCAAGTAAATAATTTGATTATCAAGATTGGCACTATACAAGCCTGACATTTCTGTTTTTTGGATATTTGTGATCTCCATATTTGGATACTGTTTGCTTAAATTGCTTTTCAATGTCTCAACATTCGCCATTGCTAGAGTAGACACTCCTCCCAACACAGCCAGCATTCCAATTTTTTTTAGCATAGTGCAACTCGAATAAAAGGTTTTCTGTATTGTACGCATATCATGTTTAAGGGGTAGCTGAGCTTACCGAGATACAACCAAACTTGAACTAAATACAGCAATGTTTCACGTGGAACATCATAGCGCTAAATTCGATTTGAAATGGATCACACTTTTACAAACACGCGAAGTAAAAAAGCGACAAAAATTATCACAGCACATTGATATAAAAACAAAAAACACATTAAAAGTAGAACGTTTGGTCGCTTTTTGAAATAATCTGATGATTCAAAAAACCGTGTTGTCCTTCATTTAAAAGAAACAAGGAGATGTTTTCTTTTGATGAACCATTTTCCAACAAACAACACCCATAAGTCTCGTTCTTACGTTAGGTTGACCCATGTATACCACTGAATTATTAGAAGAAGCTAAAACCTTTATGTTTCATATGCTCACTAAAGTAGTTGAGTATGGGGGATCTGATTTATTTATTACCGCAGATTTCCCACCTAGCATTAAGCTACAGGGTTTGATGCGCCCTTTAGGACAACAAGCGCTTACCGCAGAAAAAACCAAGTTGTTTGCTTATAGTTTAATGAATGACAAACAACGTCTAGACTTCGAAAATGATTGGGAATGTAACTTTGCCATTAATGTCCCGAATGTTTCACGATTTCGGGTCAATGTATTTAAACAACAATTACAAATAGGCATGGTGATTCGAACCATTACATCTGAAATTCCAACCTTTCAAAAACTTAAACTCCCAGAATCACTGAAAAATGTGATTATGGAAAAACGTGGTTTGGTACTGGTGGTTGGCGGAACAGGTTCAGGTAAATCAACCTCTTTAGCAGCCATGATTGATCATCGAAATGAGAACTCTGCTGGACATATCATTACCGTTGAAGATCCTGTTGAATACGTCCATAAACACAAAAAATCCATGATCACACACCGTGAAGTTGGAGTTGATTGTCATACATGGCATCACGCGTTGAAAAATACGCTACGCCAAGCACCAGATGTGATTTTAATTGGTGAAATACGTGATACTGAAACGATGGAACATGCGATTGCTTTTGCTGAAACAGGGCATCTATGTTTGGGAACACTGCACGCCAACAATGCCAATCAGGCACTGGATCGTATTATTAACTTTTTCCCAGAGGAACGTCGCAATCAACTGTTGATGGATCTCTCATCCAATATGAAAGCGATTATTTCTCAACGTCTCGTGCGAACTCAAGATGGACAAGGTCGTCGAGCTGCGATTGAAATCCTCCTCAATACACCATTAATCGCAGACAATATTTTGAAAGGGCAATTCCATGTGCTCAAAGAGATCATGACCAAATCTCGCGAGTTAGGTATGCAGACCTTTGATCAGGCTTTGTTTGATCTATATAACGAAGGTGCAATTAGTTACGATGAAGCATTGCGTAACGCCGACTCTGTCAATGAGTTACGCTTGCAAATTAAATTAAAAAGTTCACGCCAAGATGGGATGCCCGTTTCAACCACTTCACTGAACATGGTCAAAGAAGAGGAAGTTGAAGAGCAAGAAGAAGCTTAATAGCTTTGACACAAGAAAAAAGCCTAGTTACCTGTAAAGTAACTAGGCTTATTTATTATTTACCAATACAAAATGAACCGAAAATCTTACCTAACAAATCATCTGCACTAAAATCACCTGTGATCTCGCCCAAGGCATTTTGAGCAAGTCTTAATGATTCAGCAACCAATTCTCCTGCATTAAACACAACGAGTTGCTCACGCGCCTCTGCTAAATAGCGCTGAGTACGCTTCATTGCGTCTAAATGACGAGTTCTCGCAATAAAGGTATCTTCTTCTGGTTGGAAGCCAGCATGCGCTGTAATCGCATCTATCAAGGCCTGAACGCCCATATCTTGTTTTGCTGAAACACGAATATGACGGAAGCCCTGATAATCGCTTAATTCGGCCGCTTGCCCTGTTAAATCACATTTGTTTCCAATTAAAAGTAAACGTTTCGGCTCTAAATGTTCAGCAAAATATTCTTGAGCCAACAACAATGGATCATCATTTTGGTTCAAATCATAAACCAGTAACAATAGATCAGCTTGTTCAATTTCTTTGATTGCTCGGCGGATCCCTTCACGTTCAACAATATCTCCTGTTTCACGCAAACCTGCTGTATCAGTCAATGTGATCGGCAACCCATTTAAACTAATTTTTTCATGCAACACATCACGTGTCGTACCAGCAATATCGGTAACGATCGCACGCTCATGTCCTGCGAGCGCATTCAAGAGGCTCGATTTACCAGCATTTGGTTTACCTGCAATCACAACTTGTAATCCTTCGCGTAACAACTGACCTTGACGCGCAGATTGTTGTACTGCCTTAACTGAATTTTGTACATCATCCAACAACGCTAGAATCTTTCCATCCGCAAGGAAATCAATTTCTTCTTCTGGAAAATCAATCGCGGCTTCAACATGCAAACGCAAGTGAATTAATTTTTCTAATACGGTGTTGATTTTGGTGGAAAACGCACCTTGTAGTGAACGAACTGCTGAACGTGCAGCCGCTTGAGAGCTTGCATCAATTAAATCTGCAATCGCTTCAGCTTGTACTAAATCCATTTTGCCATTTTCAAAGGCACGCATTGAAAATTCACCTGCTTTGGCTGCTACAGCACCTAAGTCAAGTAATCGGGCAAGTAATGCATTTTGAATGACAGGACCACCATGTCCCTGTATTTCCACAACATCTTCACCTGTAAAGGAATGTGGATTTGGAAAACATAAGACAATTCCTTCGTCCATGACCGTACCATCAGCATCATAGAACTGACGAAATCCAGCCATACGAGCTGCTGGTAAACCTTTCGCTGTAAGTTGTTCAGCGATCGCATACGCTTTTGGTCCTGACAAACGAATTACGCCAACACCGCCACGACCTAAGGGAGTAGCTATCGCCGCAATAGTGGTTTGATGTTGCATAGTGTTCATCTAAAAGATCCAAAAAACAGCCAAAGAAAAATCCGCTTAAGATTACCATCTTAAGCGGATTTATTCAGTAAAAGTTCGAGATTAAGACGCTGACTCTGACTTGTTCAGACGATCTTTCTCAACGCTTTTATTGATGAACGATTGCTGCAAAATAGTAATACTGTTGTTCACAATCCAGTAAAGCACGAGACCTGCTGGGAAGAACAACATAAACACCGTGAACATGATCGGCATGATACGGAATACTTTTGCTTGCATTGGATCAGTTGGTTGTGGGTTAAGCATCTGCTGAACATACATGGTGACACCCATGATCAACGGCAGAATAAACCATGGATCCATCGCAGATAAATCCTGAATCCAACCTAACCAAGGTGCGTGACGTAGCTCTACAGATTCCATCAATACCCAGTACAAAGCCAAGAAAATTGGCATTTGTAATAGTAATGGTAAACAACCTGATAACGGATTAACTTGCTCACGCTTATACAATGCCATCATTTCTTGAGAGAAACGCATACGGTCATCGCCAAACTCTTCTTTCATGCGTTGCATTTCAGGTGCAATCACACGCATTTTCGCCATAGAGCGATAACTTTTCGAAGAAAGTGGCCATAAAATCAACTTCACCAAGATCGTCAATAAGATAATTGACCATCCCCAGTTGCCCACAAGGTTATGGAAGAATTGCAAGCCCAGGAACAATAACTTGGCGATTGGCCATAACCAGCCATAATCAACCGTCTGGTTTAAACCATCGGCCAAATCCTTAAGTTCAGACTGAATTTTAGGGCCTGAATACAGTTTCGCATCCACTTCCATTGAGGTACCCGCAGGTACATTGATCACTGGAGAGGTGAAGCCGATGATATTCATACCATCAGTAGACTGGCGTGATTCCAGCTTGGCAGTATAAGGTTGGCCATCAGCTTGGGTAAGTTTTAAATTCCCAGGAATCCAGGCACTGACGAAATAATGCTGAACAATGGCCACCCAGCCGCCTTTGGCTTCGACATTCAGTTTTTCATCATTGAAATTCTCAAATTTCAACTTGTTATAATGCTCCTCTGGCGTGCCCCATGCACCCCCAAGATAAGTTCCCAAAGTGAAGATACCTTGAGAAGACTTCCCTGGATCATCAGAATTATCACGTTTCAGCTGACCAAACATTTGACCTTGCCAGTTTTGCTGGCTACGGTTGATGACTTGGTGCTTGACTGTAATCGGATAATCACCTTGCGTGAAGGTAAATGATTTGATGATCTCTACGCCTTCAGGTGTTTTGAAAACCAAAGGTACTGTTAAGACCTGTTGTTTTTTTCCATCCTGCGTCGTTATGCTTTTTGCATCAGCCAAAGTATATGTTGTTTTTTCAACATCATAAGTCGGACGACCACTACGGCTACTGTCAGGACCATTCAAACCAATTAAACCAGATTGAGCGACGTAAGTACGTTTCGCATCACTTTCAAGCATAACAAACGGCTTTTCGCTGTCTTTGCTTTCATCATGGCTTAGTAGTTCAACACGGACAATATCTCCACCTTTTGGGTTAATCCAAAGATGATAAAGATCCGTTTTAACAGAAATCAGTTGCTGATTCACAGATGGCTTATCTGTGGTTTGTGATGCAGTCACATTTGCTTGTGGCAAGTCTGAAGCCGCTGTTGCATTTTGAGCATTTGGCAAATCTGCAGATACTTCATGCGTGGTGACTGCTGCTGCTTGTTGCTGCGGAGCAGGTTGTGCATGACCATAATCTTTTTGCCAAGCCAAAATTAGCAAATATGCGGTAACAAACATGGCTCCAAGAATTGCAAATCTGGCCCATTGTTGCATATCTATTATCCCAAATGGTTAGAGAGATTTTGCTTGAGTAAACGATCACGAAAGGGTACAGCAACGTGATGCATTTGAGAATCTATTTGATGAAACGAAATAAAACGAAGTGCTTTGGGTGGTACTGGGTCATAGCCTGATCCACCCCATGGATGGCAACGACAAATCCGCTTGGTAGAAAGCCATACACCTTTTGCCGCACCATGCGTTTGTAAAGCTTCAAGCGCATATTGTGAACAAGTTGGAATATAACGGCACCGAGGCCCCAATAATGGACTGATTGCGATTTGATAACATCTTATCAACCAATGCAGTAGACGTACCATTGGAGATCTCTAATTTTGGAGGGAGGTCACAACGACTTTAGAATGCTTTTTTGCTAAACGTTGTAATTTTTGCCAAGCAAAATCTAATTGCTGATGTAATTCTTTATTCGCAATTGCTTCTATACCCACTTTAGGCATTACCACAATATCAATGTCTGCATCAAACTGTGCTTGATGTAAACGAAAGCTCTCCCGAGCAAGACGTTTTATTCGATTTCGCTCATGTGCACGACGCACCTTTTTTTTAGCAACGACAATACCCAAACGGCTATTCGGCTGTTCGGTTAATTTTGCTAAAAAAAGGAAATGGGGCTGATGCACTTTAAAAAGCGCACCATCAAATACACTTTTATAATCTGCAGCACAACGAATACGAGATTCAGTGCCAAAACTGTAAAGTGCCATCACCCAAGTCTGGTCGGCTTAACAGTAATTAAACAGTTAAGCTGTGACGACCTTTCGCACGACGACGAGCTAAAACCTGACGACCAGCTTTAGTTGCCATACGAGCACGGAAACCATGAACGCGTTTACGCTTTAATTCAGATGGTTGGAAAGTACGTTTCATATCGAAACTCCCAAAAATGATCTTTCTATAAAGGTCCGCGATTTTATTGCGCAATCTTTATTCTGTCAATCAAAATGCAAAAACTTTACATATTGTTTGCTTTGTTTTGCAGCAAGTTGATTGTTCTCAACTAAATATATGAAATTAAGAAAAATAATTATTCACAAGCTATCTATTTAAATTTTATATGAAATACCTTATATTCACATCATACCAACAAGGTTATCAACAATTCATTTTTGATTTTAAATTTAGTTCCGGTATTTTGAATTTAAATTTAAAACATTTTAGTTATCCACATTTGGAATCTCACTTATAAGTAAATTCAAATTTTAAAATTTAAATTTATTACTATTGGGGTTGATGTTTTTTGTGGAAATCATACTATTTTTATTTTTAATCATTAGATTACGGTGTGGATAAGTGTGTTTTTAATGGTTTTATACTTTGTGGATAACTTTGGTGTTAAAAATATCCACAGCTTGTGCTAAAAGTTATTCACAAGTGCTTTTAAATTTAAATTTATAAACAAACGCTTTCTTTTTCGGCAAAAGTCCCATAAATTTGCCTGACAGATGTGGATAACTTGGTTAGAATGGCGACCCCTTCGAAAGGTGGGGTGTAGGCTTTTTTACTTTTAAATTTAAAAAAATGGATATATAGGGGATGCACATGCTCTGGACAGACTGCT